>NZ_AOOO01000066.1:0-1489 GCF_000406305.1 Dickeya sp. MK7 | reverse complement strand
CGAGCGGCGGACGGGTGAGTAATGTCTGGGGATCTGCCTGATGGAGGGGGATAACTACTGGAAACGGTAGCTAATACCGCATAACGTCGCAAGACCAAAGTGGGGGACCTTCGGGCCTCACGCCATCGGATGAACCCAGATGGGATTAGCTAGTAGGTGGGGTAACGGCTCACCTAGGCGACGATCCCTAGCTGGTCTGAGAGGATGACCAGCCACACTGGAACTGAGACACGGTCCAGACTCCTACGGGAGGCAGCAGTGGGGAATATTGCACAATGGGGGAAACCCTGATGCAGCCATGCCGCGTGTGTGAAGAAGGCCTTCGGGTTGTAAAGCACTTTCAGCGGGGAGGAAGGCGGTAAGGTTAATAACCTTACCGATTGACGTTACCCGCAGAAGAAGCACCGGCTAACTCCGTGCCAGCAGCCGCGGTAATACGGAGGGTGCAAGCGTTAATCGGAATGACTGGGCGTAAAGCGCACGCAGGCGGTCTGTTAAGTTGGATGTGAAATCCCCGGGCTTAACCTGGGAACTGCATTCAAAACTGACAGGCTAGAGTCTCGTAGAGGGGGGTAGAATTCCAGGTGTAGCGGTGAAATGCGTAGAGATCTGGAGGAATACCGGTGGCGAAGGCGGCCCCCTGGACGAAGACTGACGCTCAGGTGCGAAAGCGTGGGGAGCAAACAGGATTAGATACCCTGGTAGTCCACGCTGTAAACGATGTCGATTTGGAGGTTGTGCCCTTGAGGCGTGGCTTCCGGAGCTAACGCGTTAAATCGACCGCCTGGGGAGTACGGCCGCAAGGTTAAAACTCAAATGAATTGACGGGGGCCCGCACAAGCGGTGGAGCATGTGGTTTAATTCGATGCAACGCGAAGAACCTTACCTACTCTTGACATCCAGCGAAGACTGCAGAGATGCGGTCGTGCCTTCGGGAACGCTGAGACAGGTGCTGCATGGCTGTCGTCAGCTCGTGTTGTGAAATGTTGGGTTAAGTCCCGCAACGAGCGCAACCCTTATCCTCTGTTGCCAGCACTACGGGTGGGAACTCAGGGGAGACTGCCGGTGATAAACCGGAGGAAGGTGGGGATGACGTCAAGTCATCATGGCCCTTACGAGTAGGGCTACACACGTGCTACAATGGCGTATACAAAGAGAAGCGACCTCGCGAGAGCAAGCGGACCTCATAAAGTACGTCGTAGTCCGGATTGGAGTCTGCAACTCGACTCCATGAAGTCGGAATCGCTAGTAATCGTAGATCAGAATGCTACGGTGAATACGTTCCCGGGCCTTGTACACACCGCCCGTCACACCATGGGAGTGGGTTGCAAAAGAAGTAGGTAGCTTAACCTTCGGGAGGGCGCTTACCACTTTGTGATTCATGACTGGGGTGAAGTCGTAACAAGGTAACCGTAGGGGAACCTGCGGTTGGATCACCTCCTTACCGAGTTGAAGTGCCTGCGTGGTGTCCACACAGATTGTCTGATGA
>NZ_AOOO01000065.1:0-1682 GCF_000406305.1 Dickeya sp. MK7 | reverse complement strand
TGAGCAACCAGCAGAAGGCTCAGAAGAAGAAAGAGCTTGAAGAGTGTCAGACTCAAGCCTGCAAAGTGCAGGCTGAGGCGAAGTGGACGGCGATAGATTTAGGGCAGGATGGGAGCTTTGCGGCCGGGATGGTTGCCGGGGTTCCGGCAGGTCTGTATGACACGATCGACGGTATCGTGAAAACGGCAAGCAGCCCGATGGAGACATATGAGGCGCTGAAATCGCTGTTTAACAGCGGTGATGTGCTGGGTAATGTGTCGGATGCGGTGAAGCAGTCGTATATAGACCGCATCAACAACATGGAAGCGGAATACCAGAAGGCCGGAGCCAGTGGCTCGTTCAATGCCGGTGTTGAAGGCGGAAAACTGGTTACGGATATAGCGGGTCTGCTTGCCGGTGGTACGGGTGTGGTAAAAGTGACCGCAGGCGTAACGGAGAAGATCGTTGCCAAGGTAGCAGGTAAAGTAGCTGGTAAAGCTGAATCGGCGGCGGCTGGGTTTATAGGTAATGAAGCCCATAACGCAGCAAGCTACGCTGGATTAAAATTGGACTTACAGACTACTCAAGCAGCAAATGATGTTGTGGATAGCTTGCGGACTACCGGAACATTACCATCGAATTATGTAGATAAGGCTCAAGCTGTTGCTAATGGCTGGAAACCTGGGAAAGCATTGAATAATACAAACCCCGGTGGGCAATTAGGTGGTGATATCTTCGAAAATTCAAATAACCTGTTACCGTCTTCGCCAGGAAGAGTATGGCGCGAGGCTGATATAGGATTGAATAATACGATGTCGAGAAGCAATCAGCCGGGAACAAGGTTGTTATATTCGAGTGATGGGTTGTTGTATATCACTACTGATCACTATGAAACAGCAACATCAATAGGTAAATGGAAGTGAGCAAACGCGAAATTATTTTAGATGGTTTAAACATATATACCGAATCTGATGTTCATGGTGTTCTATCGGAGAAACTAGATTTTGGTCCCTACTATGGAAGAAATCTTAATGCGCTCTGGGATCGATTAAGCAATGACGTCGAGCGGCCAGTAACGCTGGTATGGACGAACTCAGATACAACCCGACAGCGCTTAGGTGATACGTTTAATCGAATAGTGGAAGTGTTAGAGAGGGTAAGAAAGCAGGATATCGAATTAAACTTCGATGATAAGTTCGATTATATCTTGAAATGATACCGATCCCGGCCTCTGCGCCGGGATCGTCATTTTTACCGGTCAGATCCTAAGTTCCGCCTCAATCACCAGCCGCCCGCGCTCCACGGTGACAATCACCGGCTGTCCGGTGTTGAAGCCGAGATCTTCCAGCCAGTAGCCCTTGAAGATAATCTGTTGCTACGGGTTGCCCTTCATACCGTTCGGGCGTAACTGACGATGTAGGGAGAAGGCGGCGTCGCTGGATAAGGTGATAACGCAGGATGACGTGACGCAGGCGCTGTATCAGGATTACTACCATGCGTCATTGAATGCGTCGCCGTACCGCACGGGCGGGCCGGTACGGCAGGGGATACAGGCGGTGACGGCGGCGTTGCAGGGCATGCTGGCGGGAAATGTGGCACAGGCGGTGACGGGTGCGGCGGCGCCGTATCTGGCGGAGCAGATCCACAAGGCAACGACGGATGCGCAGGGCAACACGGATGTGATGGCGAACACCATCGCGCAT
>NZ_AOOO01000064.1:0-1651 GCF_000406305.1 Dickeya sp. MK7 | reverse complement strand
AGGCGTGATGCTATCGCGGGTGACCGTGCCGTAACCGGCGTTCAGGCTGCCCGCCTGCCCGGCCAGCGCCACGCTGCCGGTGCCGCCCGGCAGGGCGGTAGGGCTGACGTTACCCGACGCCCCACCCAGTCCGTGGTCGGCCTGCGCCCCCACCGGGGTCGGCGCACTCACCCCGGCCAGCGTCGGCGTGGAAAGCGCGGGAATAAAGCCGCCGCTGCCCGGCTGCAGGCCGGTGTTGCTGATATTCTGCGAGAAATTAGCGGTTATTGCGCCGCCGGCCTGGATGGTGGCGGTGTAGGACTGGCCGTTCGCGCGTTCATAAACGGGCTCGCCAGCTAAAGTAAATTTTAAAGAACCATTGTCTAAACTAAAAGTCTCGGTCCACCCACCATCACGATCACTCGAGTCATGGAATACTACATAGTCATACCCTGAATCATCGTTATTTCTGGTATTGCGTTCTACTTTTATATAGATACTTTGATCTTTCCTCGCTAATACATGGACTGGTTCTTTTAATCTCGGCATTCCTAAATCAACACCCACATATTTATAGGTAATATATTGCGTCAACTCACCTGAAGAATATGTCTGATTACTCAGGTTTTCTCCTGTTAAAAGCATATTCCCCTGAGTATAAATAGAAGATGCATTATTCAGTAAGAAACCGGCATTTAAAAACATATTAGATGCAGAATTAATTTCTGCTGCTCTCCCCTGAGAGCTTACAGATACCGTTTTCTCCTGCAGTATTATCTTCTGAAGGACTGTCTCTTCTTTGGGGACTAAAATGTGAAAGGTTCTTCCATTGCAGTCATTTTGACGACATGCTGTATCATAAATATACTCGCCAATACCTAATTCGCCGTCTTTAAACCAACTAACCGGTATTGTTGCATCAGTCCCGCCACCCCATGAGGGCGCCTCCGCCACCGTACTGCTGCTCTCCGTCACCGTCAGCCCTTCCCGCTGGTTGGTCAGCGTCCCGGTACGCACCGTGATATCCCCCCGCTGCGTCTCGATGGTGCCCGAACTGTTCAGCACGCTGTCGCTCGCAGCCCCCGCCGCATCACGCTGTATCCACAGGCTGTTCCCCGCCAGGATGTTCCCGTACCGGTTCACCAGCGCGGCCGACAGCAGCTGCAGGTTGCCCCCGCCGTACAGCAGGCTGCTGTTGTCTATCAGCCCGCCCGCCTGCATCAGCAGGTCGCCCGCCGTGCCGATAAATCCCCGGTTGGTGATATCGCCGCTCGCCAGCAGGCTCAGCGGCCCGCCCCCCTGGATACTCCCGCCCGCCGTCTGGCTGATGGCCGCCGCCGACAGCGTGCTGTTGCCACTGCCCGCCACGATGCGGCCCTGCTGCGTCAGCGTGCCGGTGCTGCTCACCGTCACCCCGTTCCCCTGCAGCGTCCCCCCCTGCACCAGGTCGCCCGTCACGTTCAGCGTCAGCTGTCCCCCCGCCGCCAGCGTGCGCGTCAGGGTGAACGGGTTGCCGAGGTCCGCCCGCAGGTCGCCCAGCGCCGCCAGCTGACCGCTCTGCGTCAGCTGCCCGGTACGCAGCTGAAGGTCCCCCGCGCTGTACAGCCGTGCCCCGTCCGCGTTGGTCAGGCTCGCCGCCTGCAGCGCCAGCCGCGTCAGCCCCAGCAGCGTG
>NZ_AOOO01000063.1:0-1613 GCF_000406305.1 Dickeya sp. MK7 | reverse complement strand
GGTGGAGAATAACTTCCTGAGTGTCTCTGAGAAATCGGAGCTTGAGATAGCGAAGCAGAAACTCCGCAACAGCACAGACCCGGCAGAGCGTGAACAGGCGGAGAAAGACGTTGCCCGGTTAACGGAACTGGATATCTCAAGGGATAAGAAAGTTATCGCCGCCTGCGGTAACGGAAATGCTGCCAGTGCGGGTTGTGCATCCGCGCGGCTGGAGGCTTATCAGGCCAAAGCGGAGTATGAAAACACCGGCACCTATAACTCCAGAGCCAGCCAGCAGTATGCCGATGCTTATGGTCAGATAGTGAACCTGCTGAATATCACCAGTGTGGATGCACAGAACAAGCAGCAAGTCAGGGATGCCATGATCAACTTCTTTATGGAGACCAAAGGTGTTGATTATGAGAAGGCGAAAGGGTATGCGGAACTAAAAGAAGGTGCAGATATCATCCTGTCGTCTGTGACTCCGATACTGGGAGAAGCGGCGGCGAAGAAACTTCTTTCAATGAGTTCCAGTCTGGAAGTTGGTAATTTAGAACCAGGTAATCCAAATAGTACAAGTTTGCCAAGAAATGGTGATCGACTGGTTTTGAATCAAGGACAATTACCAACGTGTGGTCCTAATTCATGTGCAATGGTTTTGGATACGGCGGGATTACAATATGACCTGGGTAAGTTAATTACAGATGCTAAAGTTACCCCGAATGGGGCGAGAATGAATAATCTTGTAATAGCCTTGCGAAATCAAGGTATTTCTGATGCTAGATTTGTTTCTAATGTGTCTATTGAAGCTTTATCTTCTGCAACTTCCCAAGGGAATCCTGCGGTTGTTGCCATGAGCTTAGATCGAGGAGGTCATGCTGTTGTGGTTGATGGGGTAACAATTAGGAATGGTCAGCAAGTTGTTGCTATTAGAGACCCTGCATTGGGCAGACAGTATTTTACGCCATTATCAGAGTTCAGAGAGAAGTTTACTGGACAAGCGATTATTACTAGTCCAAAGAAATAGAGTGGTAATATATGGATAAGCTAATTGATATTTTTTCAACGAAACCTGGATATATTGATTTTATTGAAGGCTATTTAACAGTTTATAATGATGATGGGTTGTCCGGTTACATTACTTTAGATAATGGTGATGATAAAATAAGGATTATTTTGTCAATCAATTTTATAGATAAAATAATGAAAGAAGATGATGTTTTTGGTGTGTTGGTAGGTGGTAGGTTTTTATACTGCAATATGCGTGTATGGTTAAAAAAAGTATCTCTTTTATATGAGAATGATAGTGTTGTCATAGATATGATAGAGGAAATTAAATTATTAGAGGGTGATTTGGAAAAGACGATTATATTTTAACATCCCTCACCATTCTTGAGCCTAAGTGGCGGGAGTTGTCTGAAAGTACTCCATCACCCGGACAGGAAATGTTTTGTGGCCACCGCCAGTTTGCCGTGTCCCCAAAACCACCCGGTCAGGGCCATGCCATAAAACAAAAACCCCCGGCGCGGGCCGGGGGTGGTGTTGGTTACTCGGCGAACGTCAGGCCGCCGGGGTAATGCTTAATCCAGTTGGCCGTCGCGTCCGGGTCAAAGGGTTCGATGCTGAGACCTTCC
>NZ_AOOO01000062.1:0-2987 GCF_000406305.1 Dickeya sp. MK7 | reverse complement strand
GTTCGAGTCTCTCAATATACCCGCATCCCGAGACACTTTCGGGTTGTGAGGTTAAGCGACTAAGCGTACACGGTGGATGCCTAGGCAGTCAGAGGCGATGAAGGGCGTGCTAATCTGCGAAAAGCGTCGGCAAGGTGATATGAACCGTTATACCCGACGATACCCGAATGGGGAAACCCAGTGTGATTCGTCACACTATCATTAACTGAATCCATAGGTTAATGAGGCGAACCGGGGGAACTGAAACATCTCAGTACCCCGAGGAAAAGAAATCAACCGAGATTCCCCCAGTAGCGGCGAGCGAACGGGGAGGAGCCCAGAACCTGAATCGGCTTGTGTGTCAGTGGAAGCGTCTGGAAAGTCGCACGATACAGGGTGAAAGTCCCGTACACGAAGATGCACAGGCCGTGAGTTCGATGAGTAGGGCGGGACACGTGGTATCCTGTCTGAACATGGGGGGACCATCCTCCAAGGCTAAATACTCCTGACTGACCGATAGTGAACCAGTACCGTGAGGGAAAGGCGAAAAGAACCCCGGCGAGGGGAGTGAAATAGAACCTGAAACCGTGTACGTACAAGCAGTGGGAGCACCTTTTGGGTGTGACTGCGTACCTTTTGTATAATGGGTCAGCGACTTATATTCTGTAGCAAGGTTAACCGTATAGGGGAGCCGCAGGGAAACCGAGTCTTAACTGGGCGTTAAGTTGCAGGGTATAGACCCGAAACCCGGTGATCTAGCCATGGGCAGGTTGAAGGTTGGGTAACACTAACTGGAGGACCGAACCGACTAATGTTGAAAAATTAGCGGATGACTTGTGGCTGGGGGTGAAAGGCCAATCAAACCGGGAGATAGCTGGTTCTCCCCGAAAGCTATTTAGGTAGCGCCTCGTGAATTCATCTCCGGGGGTAGAGCACTGTTTCGGCTAGGGGGCCATCCCGGCTTACCAACCCGATGCAAACTGCGAATACCGGAGAATGTTATCACGGGAGACACACGGCGGGTGCTAACGTCCGTCGTGAAGAGGGAAACAACCCAGACCGCCAGCTAAGGTCCCAAAGTCATGGTTAAGTGGGAAACGATGTGGGAAGGCCCAGACAGCCAGGATGTTGGCTTAGAAGCAGCCATCATTTAAAGAAAGCGTAATAGCTCACTGGTCGAGTCGGCCTGCGCGGAAGATGTAACGGGGCTAAAACCATGCACCGAAGCTGCGGCAGCGACACTGTGTGTTGTTGGGTAGGGGAGCGTTCTGTAAGCCGTTGAAGGTGGACTGTGAGGTCTGCTGGAGGTATCAGAAGTGCGAATGCTGACATAAGTAACGATAATGCGGGTGAAAAACCCGCACGCCGGAAGACCAAGGGTTCCTGTCCAACGTTAATCGGGGCAGGGTGAGTCGACCCCTAAGGCGAGGCTGAAAAGCGTAGTCGATGGGAAACAGGTTAATATTCCTGTACTTGGTGTTACTGCGAGGGGGGGACGGAGAAGGCTATGTCATCCGGGCGACGGTTGTCCCGGTTTAAGCGTGCAGGTGGGTGGACCAGGTAAATCCGGTCTGCTGTCAACACTGAGGCGTGATGACGAGGTACTACGGTACTGAAGTGACAGATGCCCTGCTTCCAGGAAAAGCCTCTAAGCATCAGGTAACATTGAATCGTACCCCAAACCGACACAGGTGGTCAGGTAGAGAATACTCAGGCGCTTGAGAGAACTCGGGTGAAGGAACTAGGCAAAATGGTGCCGTAACTTCGGGAGAAGGCACGCTGGGCATGGTGAAGTCCCTTGCGGACGGAGCTGAGCCCAGTCGCAGATACCAGCTGGCTGCAACTGTTTAATAAAAACACAGCACTGTGCAAACACGAAAGTGGACGTATACGGTGTGACGCCTGCCCGGTGCCGGAAGGTTAATTGATGGGGTTATCCGTAAGGAGAAGCTCTTGATCGAAGCCCCGGTAAACGGCGGCCGTAACTATAACGGTCCTAAGGTAGCGAAATTCCTTGTCGGGTAAGTTCCGACCTGCACGAATGGCGTAATGATGGCCAGGCTGTCTCCACCCGAGACTCAGTGAAATTGAACTCGCTGTGAAGATGCAGTGTACCCGCGGCAAGACGGAAAGACCCCGTGAACCTTTACTATAGCTTGACACTGAACCTTGAGCCTTGATGTGTAGGATAGGTGGGAGGCTTTGAAGTGTGGACGCCAGTCTGCATGGAGCCAACCTTGAAATACCACCCTTTAATGTTTGATGTTCTAACGTGGACCCGTGAACCGGGTTGCGGACAGTGTCTGGTGGGTAGTTTGACTGGGGCGGTCTCCTCCCAAAGAGTAACGGAGGAGCACGAAGGTTAGCTAATCCTGGTCGGACATCAGGAGGTTAGTGCAAAGGCATAAGCTAGCTTGACTGCGAGAGTGACGGCTCGAGCAGGTGCGAAAGCAGGTCTTAGTGATCCGGTGGTTCTGAATGGAAGGGCCATCGCTCAACGGATAAAAGGTACTCCGGGGATAACAGGCTGATACCGCCCAAGAGTTCATATCGACGGCGGTGTTTGGCACCTCGATGTCGGCTCATCACATCCTGGGGCTGAAGTAGGTCCCAAGGGTATGGCTGTTCGCCATTTAAAGTGGTACGCGAGCTGGGTTTAGAACGTCGTGAGACAGTTCGGTCCCTATCTGCCGTGGGCGCTGGAAGATTGAGGGGGGTTGCTCCTAGTACGAGAGGACCGGAGTGAACGCACCACTGGTGTTCGGGTTGTGATGCCAATTGCATTGCCCGGTAGCTAAGTGCGGAAGAGATAACCGCTGAAAGCATCTAAGCGGGAAACTTGCCCCGAGATGAGTCTTCCCTGGGAACTTGATTCCCCTGAAGGGACGTTCGAGACGAGGACGTTGATAGGCTGGGTGTGTAAGCGTAGCGATACGTTGAGCTAACCAGTACTAATGACCCGGGAGGCTTAACCTTACAACACCGAAGGTGTTTTGGTGAGAGAGACG
>NZ_AOOO01000061.1:0-650 GCF_000406305.1 Dickeya sp. MK7 | reverse complement strand
GGTTGTAATACAGCCCCGTCTCCGCGTCGTAGACCTGACCCTGATAGCGCAGCTCGCAGTACACTTCCTCGTTGGCCGCGTCGCCCAGATAACGCCGCAGCGGTATGGGTCGCTTGTCTTCCCGGTACGCCCCCCACAGCCCCTGCTCGCCGCGCCAGTGCACGTCGCCCGTTTCGCTGCACAGCTCACGCGCCGTCCCCGTCAGGTCCGTCACGATATAGTGCAGCCGGGTTTCCCCCTCCTGCTCCTCCACCTGCGCCAGCGGCCGGAAGCTCCCCGGCTCGTACACCCACTGCACCGCACGCGCCACGCTGCCGTCCACCCGGTACTGCGTCTGCCCCGACAGCTGGTCGCCGTCCCACCGGTACGCCACCCGCGCTACCGCCTGCGCCGACGGCACCTGGCCCTCGCGCACCTTGCTTACCCGTCGTCCGAACGCGTCGTAACGATACCGCCATCGCGCCCCGTCCGGCAAACTCACCCGCACCAGACGGTCCTGCGCGTCCCACTCAAACCGCGTTTCCTGCGCCCGGAAACCGGGACGGCTTTCCCGTCTGACCGCCAGACGACCGCACGCATCGTACTGATACTGATGACCGCCGCGCTGCGTCACCCGGCCGGCCGCATCGTAACCCGCCGACGACTGCACC
>NZ_AOOO01000060.1:0-1710 GCF_000406305.1 Dickeya sp. MK7 | reverse complement strand
GACCGAGAATAACTTCTTCGGCAAAGCGTTGGTTGAAGGGTGTGCGATAGCGGCACCATGCCGAACCAAGATAGCGGAACAGTTACTCGAAATCGGTGTGAAAGCGGGCATCACCGGTGTAGTAGCGAAGGAAATCGCAGATAATCTCTCGCCGGAGGAACTGGAGCATCTCGTCACCCTGCAAATGATGGGTAATGATGAGATCACCGGTAAGTATCTCAGCTCACTTCAGGACAAGTATGCGCCGTCGCATACGGGTGGTGATCAACTGGATAGTGCCGGGCAATCCCTAACGAATACTGGTGGAAATCAGCAACTGGAGCCAACTGGAACACCGAGTCATACAGGAAATAATCAGCCGCAAGGTCAGGGAGTAACGAATACTGGAAATACTGATGGCGCACCGTCTACTGCCGGAAATACTACCACGACGCCTATTCCTGATGCTCCGACGCTGGATGACCTTTTCTACCGAAATGAAAAGATCCCGGGGCTTGAAAATGTTCGCCCTGAGAACCCAGGCTATCCGGCTAATCAGGATGTAGTGAATAAAATGAATGATCCGAAGTTTATTGAATGGATTAATAATGTTCATTGTACTGATTGTTCAGATATTGCACCTAAACTTCTTGATACAGCTAGAGGTCAAGGACAAATAATTGAAGTAAGACCAAAGGTATTAAATGGGTTAAATGTTTATGAAAATGGAAACACCGAGAGCAACCAATCATTTCATCAGGTTTATACCGATGGTAAGTATGTTTATGATCCAAGACTATCGCTAAAGCCTATTCCAAAAGGTGACTGGGAAAAACACATTAAATCTATAAACCCAGGTGGCATTACGATCTCCGATAAATCGCAGGGGTTAAAATAATGTTTCAGATTGGTAAGAAAGAAACCGTATTACTGGATTTTCTCGAGTCTTTAGGTGCCCTCGAGTGGCGTCGTTATCAGAGTCGGATTCAGAATGAATGGATAAATGACCATTTTGAAAAAGTGGATCGCTCCAAGTATCCACCTTATACCAGTTTCCGTTATGAAAAAGAGGATTCTAGAATCATTGAGCTGCTAGAAGATGCTATCAAATCTTATAGGGGAGAAGTCCAATGGGTGATGATTAGCCAAAAGAAAGAATATGGTTCAGGTATCAATAGATGTATTTTGCCAAAATATGTAGAAGATATTAAAGAAAAAATAGGAACAGATGCTCGTAAAGTAAATGAATATATTATTGATCATTCTCCAAGCTTTGGCCCTAATGCCCATGAAGATCTCTTAGAACTCACAAAGCATATCAAGTCTATATTTAAAAATGCAGGGTATGATGTATGAATACTCGTGTAATTTTTTAGCTGTTTATTAAGACTGATACTGTATTGGGTGACTGTAGACACGTAAGTATCTCAGTTCTTTTACCGGTCAGGCTTTTAGTTCTGATGCAGTCCCCGCGCTCTTTAGCGTGAGCGCTGCTGTCGCCTGAAAAAGCTTCAGCCCCCGGACAGGAAATGTTTTGTGGCCACCGCCAGTGGGCCGTGTCCCCAAAACCACCCGGTCAGGGCCATGCCCCGACACCCCAGCCATAAAACAAAAACCCCGGTGCTGGCCGGGGGGGGTGTTGGTTACTCGGCAAACGTCAGCCCGCCGGGGTAATGCTTGATCCAGTTGGCCGCCGCGTCCAGGTCAAAGGGTTCGATGCTGAGGCCTTCG
>NZ_AOOO01000059.1:0-505 GCF_000406305.1 Dickeya sp. MK7 | reverse complement strand
CTTTAACGGCACCGATACCGTGACCTATACCGTCAGTGACGGCGCCGGCGGGGTGGTCACCGGGACGCTGACCATCACCGTGACGGCGGTGAACGATGCGCCGGTGGCGGGCGCGGATACGGCGACCACCGCCGAGGACACCCCGGTGACGGTGAATGTGCTGGCGAACGACAGCGATGTCGATGGTAATCCGCTGACGGTGACCGCGGCGACGGCGGGCAATGGATCTGTCGTCATCAATGCCGATGGCACCCTGACCTATACGCCCAACGCCAACTTTAACGGCACCGACACCGTGACCTATACCGTCAGCGACGGGGCCGGTGGCGTGGGTCACCGGCACGCTGACCATCACCGTGACGGCGGTGAACGATGCGCCGGTCACCGGTAACGACAGCGCCACCACGGCGGAAGACACCCCGGTGACCGTCGATGTGCTGGCAAACGATGCTGATGTGGACGGCAATCCGCTGACCGTCACCGCCGCCACCGCCGGTAACGGCAC
>NZ_AOOO01000058.1:0-504 GCF_000406305.1 Dickeya sp. MK7 | reverse complement strand
CGGTGAATGATGCGCCGGTCACCGGTAACGACAGCGCCACCACGGCAGAAGACACCCCGGTGACCGTCGATGTACTGGCGAACGATGCTGATGTGGACGGTAATCCGCTGACGGTCACCGCCGCGACCGCCGGCAACGGTACGGTGGTGATCAACGCCGACGGCACCCTGACCTATACCCCCAACTGCCAACTTTAACGGCACCGACACCGTGACCTATACCGTCAGCGACGGGGCCGGTGGCGTGGTCACCGGGACGCTGACCATTACCGTGACCGCAGTGAACGATGCGCCGGTGACCGGTAACGACAGCGCCACCACGGCGGAAGATACGCCGGTGACGGTGGATGTACTGGCGAACGATGCTGATGTGGACGGTAACCCACTGACGGTGACCGCGGCGACGGCCGGTAACGGTACGGTGGTGATCAACGCCGACGGCACCCTGACCTATACGCCTAACACCAACTTCAACGGCACCGATACGGTGACCTATACCGTCAGT
>NZ_AOOO01000057.1:0-778 GCF_000406305.1 Dickeya sp. MK7 | reverse complement strand
TCGCCGTCAGCGTGCCGTCGCTCTGTATCTGCCCGCCGTTACGCAGGCTGGCCGCCGTCAGCAGCAGGCTGCCGGACTGCCACCCGCCGTCGTTCTCCACCGTGGCGGCGTTCAGTACCGCCGCCCCCTGCGTCAGCAACTGACCGGTGGCGCTGTTGGCGAGGGTGTCGCGGGCGGTCAGCGTCAGCGCCGACAGGCCGAGCAGTTGGCCGGCGTTGCGGACCGTATCCGCCGTGGCGTCAATCGCGCCGGACTGCCAGCGGCCCTGATTGTCCAGCACGCCCGCCGTCAGCCGGCCCGCGCCGTTGCTCAGCCACTGGCCGTCCGCCCGGTTGCGCGCCGTGCCGGTAATCGCCAGCGTCAGCGCGTCCACCCCCAGCAGGGTGCCGCTGTTGTCAAGCTGGTCTGCCGTCACGCTCAGCGTCTGCCCTTCCAGCCGCCCGCGGTTGGTCAGCGTGCCGGGCAGGGTCACCGTCAGTGCCTCCACCCCGGTGACGGCGCCGCTGTTGGTCAGTGGCCCGCCTTCAAGCGTGACGCGACCGCCGCTCAGCGTACCCCGGTTGTCCATCTGCTGTCCGGTGACCGCTATCGTCCTGCCCTGCCAGTTGCCGCCGTCGTTGGTGAGGGTGTTGCCGCGCAGGCTCAGTGCGCCCTCACTGCTCAGGCTGCCCGCGCCGTCGTAATTGCCGCTCAGCGTCAGCGCCCCCTGTGAGGCCAGCTGTCCGCCGTTGTGCAACTCACGGCCATCCACCGTCAGCGCCCCGCGCACCGACAGCCC
>NZ_AOOO01000056.1:0-820 GCF_000406305.1 Dickeya sp. MK7 | reverse complement strand
AGAGCACTGACTCTGAATGTACAAGCGGAACGGGCGTGATGGCTTCAGTGAAAGGGGACATCATTATGTATTACGTTGGTATTGATATCAGTAAGCGTTTTGTCGATGTGTGTTTGTTAGCTGATGGCATGAAAGGTAAACGGAAGACGAAAACGTTACCCAATGGCCCCAACGCCGTTCAGGCTTTGGCTGAATGGCTAACGCGACAAAAATGTGACCCGGGTCAGGCCCATATCATCATGGAAGCCACGGGGGTTTATCACGAACACCTCGCTTATGGTCTTCATCAGTCAGGCATTGCCGTATCCGTGATAAACCCTCATCGGTTGCGTGAATTCGCCAGGGGAATGGGGATACTCACGAAGACGGATAAAGTGGATGCCTATGTGCTGGCCTGTTATGGCGGTTTGCGCCAACCGGAGGGCTGGAGCCCGCCTTCGCCAGAAATAAGGAAACTCAAGGCATTACTCCAGCACAGGGATAGTCTGCTGAGTGATAAACAACGCATAGAAAATCGGCTGAGCACGTTAGCATCCACACAGGTCCCGGAAGAGGTTGTGGCGTCGCTGGACTCGATGGTGCGGCATGTAAAGAGTGAACTGGAACGTATTGAGCGACTGATAGAAGACCACATAGACAAGCATCCCGGACTAAAAAACGACCTGAAGCTCCTGAAATCGATTGATGGTGTTGGCGACCAAATCGGCTGGAATATGTTAGCCACCATCCGGGGCGGTCACTTCAGGAGCGCGGAGCAGGTGGCGGCGTATCTGGGGGTTATCCCGGTAGAGCGTCGCTCAGGCACCTCGGTACGAGGCAG
>NZ_AOOO01000055.1:0-1073 GCF_000406305.1 Dickeya sp. MK7 | reverse complement strand
CAATTAAGCGATAACTTTGGCAACCACGCCGGCGCCTACAGTACGGCCGCCTTCACGGATAGCGAAACGCAGACCGTCGTCCATCGCGATCGGCGCGATCAGGTTTACGACCATCTTGATGTTGTCGCCCGGCATTACCATTTCTACGCCTTCCGGCAGTTCGATGGTGCCAGTCACGTCAGTTGTACGGAAGTAGAACTGCGGACGGTAGCCTTTGAAGAACGGCGTGTGACGGCCACCTTCGTCTTTGCTCAGGATATACACTTCAGATTCGAACTGAGTGTGCGGCTTGATTGAACCCGGCTTGGCCAGAACCTGACCACGCTCAACTTCATCACGCTTGGTACCACGCAGCAGAACACCCACGTTCTCGCCCGCACGGCCTTCGTCCAGCAGTTTGCGGAACATTTCAACACCAGTACAGGTGGTTTTCGTGGTGTCTTTGATACCCACGATTTCAACTTCTTCACCCACTTTGATGATGCCGCGCTCTACACGACCGGTTACTACGGTACCACGGCCGGAGATGGAGAATACGTCTTCGATCGGCAGCAGGAACGGCTTGTCAATCGCACGCTCCGGTTCCGGAATGTAGCTGTCCAGCGCTTCGGCCAGTTCGATGATTTTCGCTTCCCACTCGGCATCGCCTTCCAGCGCTTTCAGCGCGGAACCGCGGATAACCGGCGTGTCGTCGCCCGGGAAGTCGTACTGAGACAGCAGCTCGCGCACTTCCATCTCAACCAGTTCCAGCAGCTCTTCGTCATCAACCATGTCGCATTTGTTCAGGAACACGATGATGTACGGAACGCCTACCTGACGACCCAGCAGGATGTGCTCACGAGTCTGCGGCATCGGGCCGTCAGTCGCAGCAACTACCAGGATCGCGCCGTCCATCTGGGCAGCACCGGTGATCATGTTTTTCACGTAGTCGGCGTGTCCCGGGCAGTCAACGTGCGCGTAGTGACGAGTCGGGGTATCGTATTCAACGTGAGAGGTGTTGATGGTGATACCACGCGCTTTTTCTTCCGGCGCGTTGTCGATCTGGTCGAATGCACGAGCCTGGCCACCGTAGG
>NZ_AOOO01000054.1:0-1088 GCF_000406305.1 Dickeya sp. MK7 | reverse complement strand
GATTCGGACAGCATCCGAAGATCGCCTTAGAAGGGCCGAATTCGCGGTTCGCATAGCCGACGTGCTTTCAGAGCTTAGTTTGCGCGAAGGCCGAGTGTTCGCTATTCGTGGGGGATGGGGCTTCGGCAAATCATCACTGAAAAACCTCATCACCGAACGGCTCAATGCCAAGAAAAACGGAGCAGACTGGCTCGACTTTAACCCCTGGCAATGGGGAGACGGCGACGCAATCGCCCGCGCGCTATTTGGCCAGATAGCAGATAGCTTAGGAGGCGAGTATTCGAAGGCAGCACGCGACCGTGCCGAGGCACTGCGACGCTACGGCGCGATCCTCACAGGAGTCGGTAAGCCTCTTAAAGAGGCCGGGAGTTCAGGCCTTCTTATCTCGGCGGTGCTAACAAATGCCTCGGTTATAGCGATCGCGTCGGCCATTGGATATGACCTTCCGACGGTCGCAAAGGTTGCGGCTGTTCTTGCCTTTCTCTCGGTCGTAGTACCTCTTCTCGGACGCGTGCTATCGCATCTCGGGCGTGACCATAGCGGCGAGTCTCTCGATAAGGTACGCAGATCGCTTGAAGCTCGTCTTCGCGAACTTGACCGGCCGCTGGTTGTCTTCGTTGACGACATTGACCGGCTCGAGCCTGAGCAGATCAGGATGCTGCTTCGTCAGGTAAAGGCGAATGCTAATCTACCGAATATTGTTTTTGTGCTCCTGTTCCAGCCCAGTATCGTAGAAAGGGCACTCGATCCGGTTGCCGACAACGACGGCCGAGCCTTCCTTGAAAAGGTCGTGCAGGCTAGCTTTGATCTACCGGCCGTCCCGACATCGATCGTGCATCGTATGTTCGAGGCAGAACTCTCTAAAATGGCAGGCCCCTATGCGATCGAGGCAAACGGGTTCTCTCAGAGGCGCTGGGGTAACGCTTGCATTGGCTGCATCCATCCCCTACTTCGCAACATGCGTGATGCACGTCGTCTCATCTCATCCATTGCTGTACACATGCCACTGCATGTGGTCGGCAATGTATTCGAGGTGAACATTGTAGATTTCCTGCTTCTGGAGACACTCCGGGTCTTCGTGTAAGCGC
>NZ_AOOO01000053.1:0-1091 GCF_000406305.1 Dickeya sp. MK7 | reverse complement strand
GGCACCGCTACTACGACCCGGAACTGGGGCAGTATATTTCGGCGGACCCGATAGGTTTACTTGGTGGTATCCGACCTCAAGGTTATGTTCACAATCCATTGGAGTGGTGTGATCCCTTTGGATTATCTTTAATTAGTCCGAAAACTATTCTTTTTTCTCAGGACAGTATTGCTGGTTCATTTTCTGATGGTGGTTCAATAAATGAATTAGTACATAGATTGAAAAATAATCCATCCTATATAAATGAAGTTGAACCTATTAGAAAAGTCAGAATGCGTGATTTGCCGACTAATGTCCAAGAAAGGCTAATGTCCCAAGGGGCTCATAAAGATTCGGTATTTAGTTTGGATAACCGAAGATTGTACGCTGCAAAAGAAGCTGGTATTTCAAAAATGCCTTCTAGGTGGGCAACTCCTGAAGAGTTGGCAGAGATAAATATAAATAGACGTTTTTCCACAGAAACAGGTGGGAAAGGTATTACGGTAAGGAAGGCTTGCGGATAATGACTGATTTAAAAATTAAAGAGTTGGATACAAAATACGGCCGTATCTTCTCAAGAGATGCCTTAATCATTAGGGATTACTCTATTCAACTTAAGCCCATGGCGGTGAATATCAAAGCTTCACTTTCTCTACGTGGCTGCATACCCTCAGTTAAAGATGCTCCTGACGTGTGTGTTGAGTTTTATTTTAGTGATGTAGAGAGTGTTTCTATATATAAAATTGATGATTTTCCTTATGAGAAATACACGCTTTCCAGCTTGGATGAGGTTGAGGGAGAGTATAAAAAAAATAGGAAACGAGTGATATTAAGTACATATGATCATGTTTTTGATATTGTTGGAAATATTGAACTGAAATATGAGTGATATAAGAAGCCGGAAGTGGTCTTTACGATCCTTCCGGCTTTTTTATTTTACTGTCTGGTGACTACAGATTAATCTGCGTCTCAATAATAATCCTGCCGCGCTCCACCGTGACGGTGACGGGCATCCGCGACAGCCACTGGGGCGAACAGGCGTTGCGGCTCAATGGCGCAGGGCAGGTGACGGCGGAGCGGCGCGAGCAGGGGCGGCAGAAACAGGCACGGCT
>NZ_AOOO01000052.1:0-1098 GCF_000406305.1 Dickeya sp. MK7 | reverse complement strand
GTCACCGCTACTACGACCCGGAACTGGGGCAGTATATTTCGGCGGACCCGATAGGGCTGGCAGGGGGGCTGAGGCCGCAGGGGTATGTTCCTAACCCCTTCTGTTGGGTTGACCCTCTAGGCCTAACTAAGTGTCCTGAAAAATGGGACGTAGGAAGTTATGAGGATCTGCGAAATTCAGTGAAAGGAAAAAATCTTGAATTAGATGCCCACCACGTTGGTCAAAAGGCAATAATGAAAGATTTAGTAAAAGATTACGATCCTAAAACAGCTCCCTCAATGTTAGTTCCCAAAGAAGGTCATACTCTTTCTAAAGAGGGTGTTGGAATAGTATCAAGAAGTAAAATAAATCCGACGACAGGGCAACCATTCAGCTCCGCTAGGGATGTTATCGCTAGAGATATTAAAGAGCTTAGAAGAGTTTATCCTGATGTCCCAAATGCTAAACTACGTGAGTTGATTGATTTGAATAAATCAATGTATCCGGAAGTGAGATATAAAAACTTTGGGAGGTGATTTTATGTCTGGTAATGAGAGATTTGTTGATTCAATCTTTAATGAAGCGCTCGAAGATAATTTTCTTCGTTATAAGAATAGCTTAACAAAGGCACCTGATGAAGGTGTTGATGTTTATGCAAAAGCTAGAAGAGCTTTATCGTCACTTAGTGATGAGGATAAAGAGGCTATTTTTGATTTTTTTAAAATAACTATTACAGATACAGCGTCAATAATACTAGGGACTATTGATGGTTCTCATTTTCCTCCTGGAATAGATGATGATTTTAAATTGATTTATGGTGATGAAGAGATCCAAGGAGATTTACAGGATCTATTCATTGAAAAGGCAGAGGATAAGGGTATTTATAATTAAAAAATAAAAAAGCCGGAAGTGATCCAACGATCCTTCCGGCTTTTTATTTTATGGTCTGGTCAGTCGCTAAAAATTAATCTGCGTCTCAATAATAATCCTGCCGCGCTCCACCGTGACGGTGACGGGCATCCGCGACAGCCACTGGGGCGAACAGGCGTTGCGGCTCAATGGCGCAGGGCAGGTGACGGCGGAGCGGCGCGCGCAGGGGCGGCAGAAACAGGCACGGTT
>NZ_AOOO01000051.1:0-1479 GCF_000406305.1 Dickeya sp. MK7 | reverse complement strand
GGGCGTGGGGGTATCGCGGGTGACCGCACCGTAACCGGCATTCAGGCTGCCCGCCTGCCCGGCCAGCGCCACGCTGCCGGCGCCGCTCAGGGCGGTAGTCGTGACGTTACCCGACGCCCCACCCAGCCCGCGGTCGGCCTGCGCCCCCACCGGGGTCGGCGCATTCACGCCGGCCAGCGTCGGCGTGGCAATCGACGGGATAAAGCCGCCGCTGCCCGGCTGTAAATTGGTGTTGCTGATATTCTGCGAGAAATTAGCGGTTATTGCGCCGCCGGCCTGGATGGTGGCGGTGTAGGACTGGCCGGGAGTGAATTCAGTGATGGGTTCGCCGTCCAGCCAAAACGAAAAACCATCTCGCATTGAGGATCCTTTATAGATATATTTTAATTTTTGACTGGTAGTCCCTGTCTGGTAAGACTGATTATTAAGTTGCCATCCACTTAAAAGCACATCTCGACGCCCCACAATACTGGACGCATTATTAAGCACATACCCTGCTGATATATTCAGATTACCCGATGAATTTATCTGTGCCATACCTCCCTGAACATTGACATCAAGGATCTTCTGACTGAGCGTGATAAACTGAGTATGTACTCTTTCCTCAAGAGCTTTTCGTTTAATAGTGGAGCAATGCTCGCTGTTGTCATTATTTCCGCCATGACAATTTTCAGTTTCACTAATTGTTATATCATCTGGCTTAAACCAGCTCTCCGGAATAGTTATCTTCGTCCCCCCCGCCCAGTCCGGCATCTCCGCCGCCGTACTGCCGCTCTCAATAACAGTCAAGCCTTCCCGCTGGTTGGTCAGCGTCCCGGTATTAATGCGGATATCCCCCCGCTGCGTCTCGATGGTGCCCGAACTGTTCAGCACGCTGCTGCTGGCATTGCCTGCCGCATCACGCTGTATCCACAGGCTGTTCCCCGCCAGGATGTTCCCGTACCGGTTCACCAGCGCGGCCGACAGCAGCTGCAGGTTGCCCCCGCCGTACAGCAGGCTGCTGTTGTCTATCAGCCCCCCGCCTGCATCAGCAGGTCGCCCGCCGTCCCGATAAATCCCCGGTTGGTGATATCGCCGCTCGCCAGCAGACTCAGCGGCCCGCCGCTCTGGATACTCCCGCTCTCGGTCTGGCTGATGGCCGCCGCCGACAGCGTGCTGTTGCCACTGCCCGCCACGATGCGGCCCTGCTGCGTCAGCGTGCCGGTGCTGCTCACCGTCACCCCGTTCCCCTGCAGCGTCCCCGCCTGCACCAGGTCGCCCGTCACGTTCAGCGTCAGCTGTCCCCCCGCCGCCAGCGTGCGCGTCAGGGTGAACGGGTTGCCGAGGTCCGCCCGCAGGTCGCCCAGCGCCGCCAGCTGACCGTTCTGCGTCAGCTGCCCGGTACGCAGCTGCAGCCCGCCCGCGCTGTACAGCCGCGCCCCGTCCGCGTTGGTCAGGCTCGCCGCCTGCAGCGCCAGCCGCGTCAGCCCCAGCAGCGTA
>NZ_AOOO01000050.1:0-1209 GCF_000406305.1 Dickeya sp. MK7 | reverse complement strand
TGTAAGTAGACCGCTTTTAGTTCCACACACTTTTTGAGATTTCCGGTTTCTCGGCCATCAGCCGATATTCTTCCGGCGTCAGGTTATTCAGCGATTCATGGGGACGCTCGCTGTTATATTCATGCAGCCAGCGTTCTGTAATTTCACGCGCTTCATTCAGTGTTCTGAACAGGTAAAAATCCAGTATTTCTGTTCGGTACGTCCGGTTAAAACGTTCGATAAAGGCATTCTGTGTTGGCTTGCCCGGTTTAATAAATTCCAGTGCTACACCATGCTCTTCCGCCCATTGTGCCAACGTCAGCGAGACCAGCTCCGGACCGTTATCCATCCGCATCTTTAGCGGATACCCTCGGTTTGCCACTATCCTGTCCAACACCCGAACAACGCGTTGTGCCGGGATATTCAGGTCAATTTCTATCGCCAGCACTTCACGATTAAAATCATCCACTACGTTGAACGTACGAAAACGTCTGCCGCATACCAGTGCATCATGCATAAAATCCACTGACCAGCTCTGATTCAGGTGTTCCGGCGCCGCCAGCGGGGCTGGATTACGCACGGGCAAACGTTGCTTTCCCTTACGACGAAAATTCAGTTTTAACAGGCAGTAAATACGATGAACGCGTTTATGGTTCCATGCATGCCCCTGCCTGCGTAGCTTCTGAAACAACTTCTTGAAGCCATATCGCGGATAGCGTTCCGCCATGTCGGTCAGAGCCTGAATCACTGGCTCATCACGCCGGGTGTCGGGCTGGTAAAAATAGACCGTCCTGCTCAGCGATAATGTCCTGCATGCCTGGCGGATACTCATCGTAAACTGCGCGGTCAGATAACTGACGAGCTCACGCTTTATCGCTGGTTTTAAAGCTTTTTTTCAATAACATCTTTGAGTGCCCGGCACTCCAGACTCAGATCGGCAAACATCTGTTTGAGACGACGATTTTCGTCCTCCAGATCTTTCATCTTTTTGATATCAGAGGCTTCCATACCGCCAAACTTCGCTTTCCAGTTGTAGTACGAGGCCTCGGATATTCCCGCTTCGCGGCAGACGTCTTTGACGGTACGTCCGGCTTCAACGGACTTCAGGACGGCGATGATCTGGTGCTCGGTAAATCGGGCTTTGCGCATAGCGATCTCCTCAACAGGACATAATCAGTATGTCGGAAGATCTCTAAAAGTGAATGGTTCGGTTTAGCGGGATACTTACAG
>NZ_AOOO01000049.1:0-2429 GCF_000406305.1 Dickeya sp. MK7 | reverse complement strand
AACAACCGGGGCACGCTGAGCGGCGGTCGCGTCACGCTTGAAGGCGGGCCACTGACCAACAGCGGCACCGTCACCGGGGTGGAGGCACTGACGGTGACCCTGCCCGGCACGCTGAGCAACCGCGGGCGGCTGGAAGGGCAGACGCTGAGCGTGACGGCAGACCAGCTTGACAACAGCGGCACCCTGCTGGGGGTGGACGCGCTGACGCTGGCGATTACCGGCACGGCGCGCAATCAGGCGGACGGCCAGTGGCTGAGCAATGGCGCGGGCCGGCTGACGGCGGGCGCGCTGGACAATCAGGGCCAGTGGCAGTCCGGCGCGATTGACGCCACGGCGGATACGGTCCGCAACGCCGGCCAGCTGCTCGGCCTGTCGGCGCTGACGCTGACGGCCCGCGGCGCGCTGACCAACACCGCCACCGGCACACTGCTGACGCAGGGGGCGGCGGTGCTGCGCGCGGCGGCGGCGGAGAACGACGGCGAGTGGCAGGCCGGCAGCCTGACGCTGACGGCGGACAGCCTGCGCAACGGCGGGCGTATCGCCGGCGACGGCGGGCTGCATATCACGCTGCCGGTCGGGGACGACGACCCGCGGCGCACCCCGCGGCGGGCGGTGCGGCAGCTGGCGCAGGATGTGCAGGCGGTCAGCCTGCCGGCGGGCAGCCTGAGCAACACCGGCACGCTGGTCAGCGGCGGCGACAGCCGGCTAACCGGTCGCCGGCTGGATAACCAGGGCACACTGTCGAGCGGCGGTACGCTGTGGCTGACGGCCGGCGACACCACCAACGGCGGCCGACTGGAAAGCCGCACCCTGCAACTGGTCGGCAACCAACTGAGCAATGGCGGCACGCTGCTGGCCGAGCAGGGCGGCGTGCTGAACCTGACCGGTGCGCTGACGGTGGGCGAACCGGGCCGGCTGCTGAGCAACGGCGACTGGCAGGTGCAGGCCGGGGCGGTGACCAGCCTGGGGGGCTGGCAGGGGCGTAACCTGCTGCTGACGGCGGATTCGCTCACCAACGGCGGCACGCTGCTGGCGGCGAACGACGCCACGCTGACCCTGACGCAGGGCTACAGTGGCGGCGCGGGCAGCCGGGTGCTGGGCAACGGGGCAGTGACGGTGACGGCCGACACGCTGACGCAACAGGGCGAGCTGGGCGGTGACCGGCTGCAGCTGACCACCGGCACGCTGACCAACGGCGGGCGGCTGGTGGGGCTGTCGCAACTGGAGGTGACCAGCCGGGGGCAGCTGAGCAACACCGCCGATGGCGCGCTGCTGGGCAACGGTACCGCCACCGTGACGGCGGCGGCGCTGGACAACGCCGGGCAGATACAGGGTGACGCGCTGACGCTGCAGGCGGGGACGGTGGACAACGCCGGCCGGGTACAGGGTACGTCGGCGCTGACGCTGAGCGGGGTGTCGCGCTATACCGGCGGGGCCGGCAGTCAGCTGCTGAGCGGCGGCACGGCGGCGCTGGCCATCGACAACGCCGACAACGCCGGGCGGTGGCAGGCGGGTGAACTGCGCGTTACCGGCGCCACGCTGACCAACGGCGGCACGCTGACCGGCCTGAACGGCCTGTCTCTTGACACCGCCAGCCTGACCAATACCGGACAGCTGACCACCCAGGGCGAGGCGACGCTGCGCGGGCAGCAGTTCGACAACGGCGGCACGCTGACCGCGCTGGGCGGCTTCAGCGCACAATTTAGTGACCGTGTCACCAACCGGAGCAACGGCCAACTGCTGAGCGGCGGCCGCGGCCGCCTGACCACCGGCACGCTGCTCAATCAGGGGCTGTGGCAGTCGGACCGGCTGACGCTGGAGGCGGCGACGCTGGACAACCGGGGCACGCTGCTGGGGGTCACCGACGGCGTGATACAGCTCACCGGCGCCTATCAGGGCGGGGCGGACAGCCGGCTGCTGGGCAACGGGGCGTTCAGCCTGACGGCGGCGACGCTGGACAACGCCGGGCAGATGCAGGCGCAGGACGTGACGCTGCGGGCGGCCCGCCTGCGCAATCAGGGCGGCATCAGCGGCGCCGGGCAGCTGAACGTCACGGTGGACAACCAGCTGGAGAACACCGCCGGGGCGACGCTGCTCGGCGGGGCGGTGTCGCTGAGCGGGGCGTCGGTCAGCAATGCCGGGCAGATACAGGGGGGCGGGCTGACGGTACAGAGTGGCGGCGTGCTGGACAACCTGGGCGGCGGGCAACTGCTGTCGGGCGGGGCGCTGACGCTGACCGCCGCGCAACTGAACAACGCGGGCTGGGCGCAGGGCGCGGAGCTGCTGCTGAGCACCGCGCAGCTGGACAACGGCGGCACGCTGCAGGCGCAGAACGGGCTGACGCTGCACCTGCCGCAGTGGACCAACCGCGGGACGGTGCAGGCGGGGCAGCTGGACATCACCACCGACGGGGCGCTGGAGAACCGGGG
>NZ_AOOO01000048.1:0-796 GCF_000406305.1 Dickeya sp. MK7 | reverse complement strand
GTGCCAACGTCAGCGAAACCAGCTCCGGGCCGTTATCCATCCGCATCTTTAGCGGATACCCTCGGTTTGCCACTATCCTGTCCAACACCCGAACAACGCGTTGTGCCGGTATATTCAGGTCAATTTCTATCGCCAGCACTTCACGATTAAAATCATCCACCACGTTAAACGTACGAAAACGTCTGCCGCATACCAGCGCATCATGCATAAAATCCACTGACCAGCTCTGATTCAGGTGTTCCGGCGTCGCCAATGGTGCTGGATCACGCACGGGCAAACGTTGCTTTCCTTTACGACGAAAATTCAGTTTCAGTAAGCAATAAATACGATGAACGCGTTTGTGATTCCATGCATGCCCCTGCCTGCGTAGCTTCTGGAACAACTTCTTGAAGCCGTATCGCGGATAGCGTTCCGCCATGTCGGTCAGTGCCTGAATGACCGGCTCATCACGCCGGGTGTCAGGCTGATAAAAATAGACCGTCCTGCTCAACGATAACGTCCTGCATGCCTGGCGGATGCTCATCGTAAACTGCGCGGTCAGATAACTGACGAGCTCACGCTTTATCGCTGGTTTTAAAGCTTTTTTTCAATAACATCTTTGAGTGCCCGGCACTCCAGACTGAGATCGGCAAACATCTGTTTCAGTCGCCGGTTTTCGTCCTCCAGATCTTTCATCTTTTTGATATCAGAGGCTTCCATTCCGCCAAACTTCGCTTTCCAGTTGTAGTACGAAGCCTCGGATATTCCCGCTTCGCGGCAGACGTCTTTGACGGTACGTCCGGCTTCAACGGACTTC
>NZ_AOOO01000047.1:0-1238 GCF_000406305.1 Dickeya sp. MK7 | reverse complement strand
TGACCCTGACCCAAAATCCTGCTCCATTCAGAAACAGAATTCCGGCATGATAATGACGCCCTGAACGGAGGTTGTGCCGATGAAAAAGTCGCGATTCACCGAAGAACAGATTGTGTTTGCCCTGAAGCAGGCTGAATTGGGTACGCCGGTGCCGGAAGTCTGCCGCAAGCTGGGGATTTCCGATGCCACTTTTTATACGTGGCGTAAAAAATACGGTGGGATTTCACCGTCAGAACTCAAGCATATGCGACAGCTTGAAGAAGAAAACCTGCGGTTGAAGAAGCTGGTTGCCGATCTGAGCCTCGATAAAGCGATGTTGCAGGATGTCCTCGCAAAAAAGAGCTGACGCTGGCACGTCTGCGCGAATGGGTCAGGGATTTACAAGCGCGCTACGGTGCCAGTGAGAGACAGGTCTGTTTGGCATTGCGGATCAGTCGTAGTTCGTTTCGATACCGTTCTGTTGCCGCTGATGACAGTGCGCTGCGCCTGCGCATTCGTGAGATCACCGAAACCCGGGTGCATTACGGCTACCGACGGGTACATGTGATGCTCAGGCGCGAAGGCTGGCGTGATAATCACAAGCGGATCTACCGTCTTTACAGCCAGCAGGGGCTATCGTTACGTCTCAAGCGGCCACACCGCAACAAATCTGCCCAGCGGCGTCAGCCGCAACCTCAGGGGTTATATCCGAACCATGTGTGGGGTATGGATTTTGTCTCTGATGCCTTGTTTGACGGACGTCGATTACGCCTGCTGACCGTTATCGATCTCTACACGCGCGAGTGTCTTGGGATCTGTGTGGGACAGAACCTTCGTTCAACAGAGGTCGCTGAGATGCTGAACCATATCGCCAGTCATCGCCCGTTGCCTCAGTGGCTGAAAACCGACAATGGCTCTGAATTTGCAGGAAAAATGCTGGATAAATGGGTTTACGAACGGGGTATCCGCATTGATTTTTCCCGGCCGGGAACACCGACGGACAATGCCACGGTGGAATCCTTCAACGGCAGGTTGCGGCAGGAATGCCTGAACGAGAACGGGTTCATGTCTCTGGAGGATGCACGGTGCAAAATCGAAGCCTGGCGCATACACTATAATCAGAGACGTCCCCATTCTGCGCTGGGTTGGATGACGCCATCCGAATTTGCTCAAAAATCTGTCGGTTGCCAGAATATGCAGCCATCCTGAAGTCGAGAATTTCTGATTATGGGTGGATCAGATTCGGGGTCAGGGTCACC
>NZ_CM001984.1:4888281-4905506 GCF_000406305.1 Dickeya sp. MK7 | reverse complement strand
ATAACTTTAAATGCCGGGGAAAACCCGTAGTTATCCAGATAACAACGTCAGATGCTTTTTTGAGCTGTGCATAATTACCCTTTCAGATCCCAGCTAATACAGACTGGGATCACCGATCATTCACAGCTAGTGATCGGCAATAACCCATTGATCTTCTTTTTGGATCCCGCCTTATCCACAACCAACCGGGATCCTAATAAGAGATCTAATAAAGAGATCTTTAAATAAAAAAGATCTTTCTTTAACTACCCGACGATCCAACACACTTGGTCGACGGCACAAACTTAAGTAGAATCCCCCACCCCAGGGCAAGTAACGATCGTTCGCAACCACGCGAGGTGTAGCACCATGTTTTATCCGGATCCTTTTGACGTCATCGTGATCGGTGGCGGTCATGCGGGCACTGAAGCCGCTATGGCCTCAGCCCGAATGGGACGTCAAACCCTTTTACTGACGCACAACATAGATACGCTGGGCCAGATGTCCTGCAACCCGGCGATCGGCGGTATCGGGAAAGGCCATCTGGTAAAAGAGATCGATGCCATGGGCGGCCTGATGGCGCGCGCGATCGATCGCGCCGGTATTCAGTTTAGGATACTAAACTCCAGCAAAGGCCCGGCGGTACGCGCCACCCGCGCTCAGGCAGACCGGGTATTGTACCGTCAGGCGGTACGCACCGCGCTGGAGAACCAACCCAACCTGACGCTCTTCCAGCAGGCGGTGGAAGATCTGATTGTGGAAAACGATCGTGTCGTCGGCGCGGTTACCCAAATGGGGCTTAAATTCCGCGCCAAAGCCGTGGTGCTGACGGTTGGCACCTTCCTGGACGGCAAGATCCATATTGGCCTGGACAACTACAGCGGCGGGCGCGCCGGCGATCCGCCTTCCATTTCTCTGTCGCACCGTCTGCGCGAGTTGCCGTTACGCGTCGGCCGTCTGAAAACCGGTACGCCGCCGCGTATCGACGCCCGTACCATCGATTTCAGCGTTCTGACGCCGCAGCATGGCGACGATCCGATGCCGGTCTTCTCGTTTCTGGGCAAAGCCAGCGAACATCCGGCGCAGATGCCGTGCTACATCACCCACACCAATGAACGCACCCACGACGTGATCCGCAGCAATCTGGATCGCAGTCCGATGTATGCCGGGGTGATCGAAGGGATCGGCCCTCGCTATTGCCCGTCGATCGAAGACAAGGTGATGCGGTTTGCCGATCGTAACGCGCACCAGATTTTCCTGGAGCCGGAAGGGCTGACCAGTAACGAAATTTACCCGAACGGCATCTCCACCAGCCTGCCGTTCGATGTGCAGTGGCAAATCGTTCGCTCTATGGACGGCATGGAGAACGCGCGTATCGTTCGACCGGGTTACGCCATTGAGTATGATTATTTTGACCCGCGTGACCTGAAACCGACGCTGGAAAGCAAATTTATCCACAATCTGTTTTTCGCCGGGCAGATCAACGGCACTACCGGTTACGAAGAAGCCGCGGCGCAGGGGATGCTGGCGGGGTTGAACGCCGCTCGCCTGGCGTTTGATCAGGAAGGCTGGACGCCGCGCCGCGATCAGGCCTACATCGGTGTACTGGTAGATGATCTCTGTACACTGGGGACGAAAGAACCTTATCGCATGTTTACCTCCCGCGCCGAATACCGCCTGATGCTGCGCGAAGATAATGCCGATCTGCGCCTGACCGCGATGGGTCGCGAGCTGGGCATGGTGGATGACGAACGCTGGGCGCGTTTCAATGAGAAGCTGGAAAATATCGAGAAAGAACGCCAGCGTCTGCGCGATGTGCTGGTCCACCCGCAGTCTGAAGGCGTAGAGCAGATCAACAGCCTGCTGAAATCGCCGTTATCGCGCGAGGCCAATGGCGAAGAGCTGTTAAGACGCCCGGAAATGGATTACGCGCAACTGACCGGGTTACCGATGTTCGCGCCGGCGTTGTGTGATGCCGAGGCAGCCGAGCAGGTGGAGATTCAGGTCAAATACGAAGGCTATATCGCCCGCCAGCAGGATGAGATCGAAAAGCAGCTGCGCAACGAAAACACCTTGCTGCCGGCAGATCTGGATTATCGTCAGGTGACCGGCTTGTCAAACGAGGTGATCGCCAAACTTAACGATCACAAACCGGGATCGATTGGTCAGGCATCGCGTATTTCCGGCGTCACGCCCGCCGCCATCTCGATTCTGCTGGTCTGGCTGAAAAAACAGGGTATGCTGCGCCGCAGCGCCTGAGAAACGCTACCGCTTACGTTGACGCATGGCCGCTTTTCGCGGCCATGTTGCATTAACCGACAATCAGGATTCATTCGTGCTCGATACACTCAACAGCCTGCTGCAGCGCGCCGGAATGGCGCTGACCGATCGGCAGAAAGATCAGTTGCTTCAGTATGTGGCGTTACTCCACAAATGGAACAAGGCTTATAACCTGACATCGGTACGTGAACCGGAGCAGATGCTGATCCGCCATATCATGGACAGCCTGGTGGTTGAGCCGCATCTGATCGGAAACCGTTTCATCGACGTCGGCACCGGCCCCGGCCTGCCCGGCGTGCCGCTGGCTATCGCCCGCCCGGATGCGCATTTTGTCCTGCTGGATAGCCTGGGAAAACGGGTTCGTTTCCTGCGTCAGGTTCAGCATGAGCTGAATCTGGGCAATATCGAACCCGTGCAGAGCCGGGTGGAGGATTTTCCGGCAGAACCGCCGTTTGACGGCGTTATTAGCCGGGCCTTCGCGTCGCTGCAGGATATGGTGAATTGGTGTCATCATTTGCCGTCGCGTCCGCAGGGGCGTTTTTTATGCTCTGAAAGGCATTGTTCCGCATGAAGAGATGGGATTGCTGCCGCAGGGCGTGACGGTCGAGAACGTGGTTCCTCTGTCGGTTCCCGAACTGGAAGGGGAACGACATCTGGTGGTGCTTAAGCCCAACTGATTTTGTCATTTATCAAAAAAATCATGAATAGTTGTAAGATTCTCAGGCTGATAGCTAAAAATGAAATAATGACCTGAGTAATCTTCCGTATTCACTGAAATTTTACAACTCTGCTGTATAACCTTCTATCGCGGGGAAAGAAAATCGATCTGGCGACAGAATGCTTTCATGTTTCTAAAGGGATTTGATGGCAAAACTGTGTTAAAAACATGAGAAAAAAATATCCTGCTTGTCAATAGATGGTTTTGAGGCTGTATTCGTGCTGTTTTGTGAATGTTCTTTTTTAAATTATTGAAATTAAAAAAGATAAATGGCTTTTTTTGCTAAAGACAAAAAAAAACAATTCAGATATAAAAGCACTAGTTCAATTTTATGTGAGAAATATCACATATTGTCGGCGTCGGATGCGCCGGGTCTCCAAAATGGACTTCGGGGATAGTTGGTGAAAATAAGGCTTCGGAAATAAATTTAAATAATCGTTCACCTTTTTGCTACTTATCGATTGAATTCGCATGGATGACCCGTATAATTTGCTCGTTTTTCGCTGCTTGACTCGGTACTGCAAAGGCAGTTTTATACGGTCATTCAGCATACCTCTGAAAAGGTACGGAGAATCGTCATGTCTGTATCCCTTTACAGTGGGAAAATCGCCCGATTGTCACTGTTGTTGCAGCTAACGGTGATTCTCGTTGTCAGCGCGGCGTTTTGCGTTGGCGGCGTTAAGGCGGGCGTTTCCGCACTGGCTGGGGGGTTGGCAGCCTGGCTGCCAAACATGGTGTTCATACTGTTTGCCGTGCGGCATCAGACGGACAAGCCACCGGAAGGTCGGGTAGCTTGGTCGTTTGCCGTTGGGGAAGCGCTGAAAATGCTCTTCACCATCGTGCTGTTGGTGGTGGCGTTGGGTGTGTTTCATGCGGCATTTTTTCCGCTTGGCCTGACGTACTTAGTGGTGCTGATCACGCAGATCGTGGCACCGGCTGTAATTAACCGTTACCGTAGTTAACAACAAAAGGGTAAGAGACATCATGTCTGCATCTACTCCGCAAGAGTATATCGGTCACCACCTGACCCATTTGCAGGTGGGCACGGGATTTTGGGCGATTAACGTCGACTCGATGTTTTTCTCCGTGGTGCTCGGCGTACTCTTTCTGGCGATCTTCCGCAAGGTTGCCAAGACCGCGACCAGCGGCGTTCCGGGTAAACTGCAAACGGCGGTCGAACTGGTGGTGGGATTTGTCGATGGCAGCGTGCGCGACATGTTCCATGGAAAAAGCAAGCTGATCGCACCGCTGGCGCTGACCGTTTTCGTCTGGGTTTTCATGATGAACCTGATGGATCTGTTGCCTATCGACTTGCTGCCGCAAATCTGGGCGCATATCTATAGCGCTCTTGGTCATGATCCTGCGCATGCTTACCTGCGTGTGGTGCCTTCCGCCGACGTGAACGTCACGCTGTCTATGGCGCTGGGCGTATTCATCCTGATTCTGTTCTACAGCATAAAGATGAAAGGCGTGGGCGGGTTCGTCAAAGAACTGACCATGCAACCGTTCAATCATCCTGTTTTTATTCCCATCAACTTGATTCTTGAAGGGGTCAGCCTGCTGTCCAAACCGGTTTCTCTCGGCTTGCGACTGTTTGGCAACATGTATGCGGGTGAGTTGATCTTCATCCTGATTGCCGGTCTGTTGCCGTGGTGGTCACAGTGGATTCTGAATGTGCCTTGGGCCATTTTCCACATTCTGATTATTACGCTGCAGGCTTTTATCTTCATGGTTCTGACAGTTGTTTATCTTTCGATGGCATCTGAAGAGCATTGATTTTTCACAACACTACAACGTTTTAACTGAAACAAACTGGAGACTGTCATGGAAAACCTGAGTATGGATCTGCTGTACATGGCTGCCGCTGTGATGATGGGTCTGGCGGCAATCGGTGCTGCAATCGGTATCGGCATTCTGGGTGGTAAATTTTTGGAAGGTGCTGCCCGCCAGCCTGACCTGATCCCGCTGCTGCGTACACAGTTCTTTATCGTTATGGGTCTGGTGGATGCTATCCCGATGATCGCGGTAGGTCTGGGTCTGTACGTGATGTTCGCAGTGGCCTAAGTAAGCGTGAGCTTACCAGGTAAAAAGACATCGACTCATTTAACTCATGAAAGAGGCATTGTGCTGTGAATCTTAACGCAACAATCCTCGGCCAGGCCATTGCGTTCGTCCTGTTTGTCTGGTTCTGCATGAAGTATGTATGGCCGCCGATTATGGCTGCCATTGAAAAGCGTCAGAAAGAAATTGCTGACGGTCTTGCTTCTGCCGAACGTGCCAAAAAAGATCTGAACTTAGCGCAGGCCAATGCGACCGACCAACTGAAGAAAGCCAAAGCGGAAGCTCAGGTGATCATCGAGCAGGCAAGCAAACAGCGTGCTCAGATTCTGGACGAAGCCAAAGCGGAAGCGGAAGCGGAACGCAACAAAATCGTGGCGCAGGCGCAGGCTGAAATCGAAGCCGAACGCAAACGTGCCCGTGAAGAGTTGCGTAAGCAGGTTGCCATTCTGGCGATTGCCGGTGCCGAGAAAATTATTGAACGTTCCGTGGATGAAGCTGCCAACAGCGACATCGTTGATAAACTGGTCGCTGAACTGTAAGGAGGGAGGGGCCGATGTCTGAATTTGTCACGGTAGCTCGCCCCTACGCCAAAGCAGCTTTTGACTTTGCCGTTGAGAACCAGGCGCTTGATCGCTGGCAGCAGATGCTGGCATTTGCCGCCGAGGTTGCGCGTAATGAACATATTGCCGGGATGCTTGCCGGGGCCATCGCTCCCCAGACCATGGCGCAAACGTTCATTACCGTGTGTGGTGATCAACTGGATGAAGCGGGCCAGAACCTGATCCGGGTTATGGCTGAAAACGGACGTTTGCCGGTGCTGCCTGAAGTGCTGGAACAGTTTGTTCAATTGCGCGCGGAGCTGGAATCGACCGTGGATGTCGAGGTGATTTCCGCCGCCACGTTGAGCGAGCAGCAGTTATCCGGGATAACCGCTGCGATGGAACAACGTCTGTCACGTAAAGTGAAGCTGAATTGCAAAATTGATAAGTCTGTTATGGCCGGCGTGGTGATCCGCGCGGGCGATATGGTGATAGACGGCAGTATTCGCGGTCGTCTGGAACGTCTGGCAGACGTCTTGCAGTCTTAAGGGGACTGGAGCATGCAACTGAATTCCACCGAAATCAGTGAACTGATCAAGCAGCGGATTGCTCAGTTCAACGTCGTGAGCGAAGCTCACAACGAAGGTACGATTGTTTCCGTCAGTGACGGGATCATTCGCGTACACGGCCTGGCCGATGTTATGCAGGGTGAAATGATTTCCCTGCCGGGCAACCGTTACGCGATCGCACTGAACCTGGAGCGCGACTCCGTCGGTGCGGTAGTTATGGGTCCGTACGCGGATCTGGCCGAAGGCATGAAAGTAAAATGCACCGGCCGTATTCTGGAAGTGCCGGTTGGCCGTGGCCTGCTGGGTCGCGTAGTGAACACGCTGGGTGCGCCGATCGACGGTAAAGGTCCGCTGGAGCACGACGGATTTTCTCCTGTAGAAACCATCGCGCCGGGCGTTATCGACCGTCAGTCCGTTGATCAGCCGGTTCAAACCGGTTACAAGTCCGTTGACGCCATGATTCCGATCGGCCGTGGTCAGCGTGAACTGGTCATCGGCGACCGTCAGACCGGTAAAACCGCACTGGCGATTGACGCCATCATCAACCAGCGCGATTCCGGCATTAAATGTATTTACGTCGCTATCGGCCAGAAAGCCTCCACGATTTCCAACGTGGTGCGTAAACTGGAAGAGCACGGCGCGCTGTCCAACACCATCGTGGTGGTGGCAACTGCCTCCGAGTCTGCTGCGCTGCAATACCTGGCGCCGTATGCCGGTTGCGCTATGGGCGAATACTTCCGCGATCGCGGTGAAGACGCGCTGATCATTTATGATGATCTGTCCAAGCAGGCTGTCGCTTATCGTCAGATTTCCCTGCTGCTGCGTCGTCCGCCGGGTCGTGAAGCTTATCCGGGCGACGTTTTCTACCTGCATTCCCGTCTGCTGGAGCGTGCCGCGCGTGTTAACGCCGAGTACGTGGAAGCCTTTACCAAAGGGGAAGTAAAAGGGAAAACCGGTTCTCTGACCGCGCTGCCGATCATCGAAACGCAGGCTGGCGACGTTTCCGCGTTCGTTCCGACCAACGTTATCTCGATTACCGACGGTCAGATCTTCCTGGAATCCAACCTGTTCAACTCCGGTATCCGTCCGGCGGTTAACCCAGGGATCTCCGTATCCCGTGTGGGCGGCGCCGCGCAGACCAAGATCATGAAGAAACTGTCCGGTGGTATTCGTACCGCGCTGGCGCAGTACCGCGAACTGGCGGCTTTCTCCCAGTTTGCTTCCGATCTGGACGACGCGACCCGTAAACAGCTGAGCCACGGTCAGAAAGTGACCGAGTTGCTGAAACAGAAACAGTATGCGCCGATGTCCGTTGCGCAGCAGTCTCTGGTGCTGTTCGCAGCTGAACGCGGTTATCTGGAAGACGTTGAACTGGCGAAAGTCGGCAGTTTCGAAGCCGCGCTGCTGGCCTATGCCAGCCGTGAGCACGGCGAGCTTCTGCAGCAGATCGACCAGACTGGCGCTTATAACGATGAGATCGAGGGTAAATTCAAAAGCATCCTCGATACCTTTAAGGCAACCCAGTCCTGGTAACGCCCCGTGGCCTGCCTTAACGGCAGGCCGCTAGGCATTGAGGAGAAGCTAAGATGGCCGGCGCAAAAGAGATACGTAGTAAGATCGGAAGCGTCCAGAACACGCAGAAGATCACCAAAGCGATGGAAATGGTCGCCGCTTCCAAAATGCGTAAATCGCAGGATCGTATGGCGGCCAGCCGTCCTTATGCGGAAACCATACGCAAAGTGATTGGTCACCTTGCGTTAGGGAATCTGGAATATAAACACCCGTACCTGGAAGAGCGTGACGTCAAGCGCGTCGGGTATCTGGTGGTGTCTACCGACCGTGGCCTGTGTGGCGGCCTGAACATCAACCTGTTCAAGAAGCTGCTGGGCGAAATGAAAGCCTGGAATGAAAAAGGCGCCGAGATCGATTTGGCGATGATTGGTTCCAAAGGCGTCTCTTTCTTCGGTTCAGTAGGCGCAAACATTGTTGCTCAGGTTACCGGCATGGGGGATAACCCTTCGCTGTCCGAATTGATCGGGCCGGTGAAAGTCATGCTGCAGGCCTACGACGAAGGTCGTCTGGACAAACTGTACGTGGTGAGCAACAAGTTCATCAATACCATGTCTCAGGTTCCACAAGTTGTTCAGCTGCTGCCGCTGCCTCCGGCGGAAGAGGGCGAGCTGACGAAAAAATCCTGGGATTACCTGTATGAACCCGATCCTAAGTCGCTACTGGATACCCTGTTGCGCCGCTATGTGGAGTCTCAGGTTTATCAGGGCGTCGTAGAAAACCTGGCCAGTGAACAGGCCGCGCGAATGGTAGCGATGAAGGCCGCAACGGATAACGGCGGCAACCTGATCAAAGAGCTGCAGTTGGTTTACAACAAGGCTCGTCAGGCAAGCATCACTCAGGAACTCACCGAAATCGTATCGGGAGCCTCCGCGGTTTAAATCAGGTTTTACGAATTACGTATTGTCGAATTACGTAGAGGATTCAAGATGGCTACTGGAAAGATTATCCAGGTAATCGGCGCCGTGGTGGACGTCGAGTTCCCTCAGGATGCCGTACCGAATGTGTACGACGCCCTTGAGGTAGAGAAAGAGGCTGAGAAGCTGGTGCTGGAAGTGCAGCAGCAGCTGGGCGGCGGTCTGGTTCGTTGTATTGCAATGGGTTCTTCGGACGGTCTGCGTCGTGGTCTGAAAGTCACCAACCTGGCGCATCCGATCGAAGTACCGGTTGGTAAGGCTACGCTGGGTCGTATCATGAACGTACTGGGTGAACCGGTCGACATGAAAGGGCCGATTGGCGAAGAAGAGCGCTGGGCGATTCACCGCGCGGCACCGACGTATGAAGAACTGTCCAACTCTCAGGAACTGCTGGAAACCGGCATCAAGGTTATCGACCTGATCTGTCCGTTTGCGAAGGGCGGTAAAGTCGGTCTGTTCGGTGGTGCGGGTGTAGGTAAAACCGTAAACATGATGGAGCTGATCCGTAACATCGCGATCGAGCACTCCGGTTACTCCGTGTTTGCAGGCGTGGGCGAGCGTACCCGTGAAGGTAACGACTTCTACCACGAAATGACCGACTCCAACGTTATCGACAAAGTATCGCTGGTGTATGGCCAGATGAACGAGCCGCCTGGAAGCCGTCTGCGCGTGGCGCTGACCGGTCTGACTATGGCGGAGAAATTCCGTGACGAAGGCCGTGACGTTCTGTTGTTCGTCGACAACATCTACCGTTACACCCTGGCGGGGACCGAAGTATCCGCGCTGCTGGGTCGTATGCCGTCTGCAGTAGGCTATCAGCCGACGCTGGCGGAAGAGATGGGTGTGTTGCAGGAGCGTATTACCTCCACCAAGACAGGTTCAATCACCTCCATCCAGGCCGTTTACGTGCCTGCGGACGACCTGACTGACCCGTCTCCGGCAACTACCTTTGCGCATCTGGACTCAACTGTAACGCTGAGCCGTCAGATCGCATCTCTGGGTATCTACCCGGCCGTTGACCCGCTGGATTCCACCAGCCGTCAGTTGGATCCGCTGGTTGTGGGTCAGGAGCACTACGATGTGGCGCGTGGCGTGCAGTCCATTCTGCAGCGTTACCAGGAACTGAAGGACATCATCGCGATTCTGGGTATGGACGAGCTGTCTGAAGAAGACAAGCTGGTGGTATCCCGTGCGCGTAAGATCCAGCGCTTCCTGTCCCAGCCGTTCTTCGTAGCTGAAGTCTTCACCGGTTCTCCGGGTAAATACGTGACGCTGAAAGACACCATCCGTGGTTTCAAAGGCATTATGGAAGGCGAATACGACCACCTGCCGGAACAGGCGTTCTACATGGTTGGTTCCATTGACGAAGTAGTGGAAAAAGCCAAGAAACTGTAACGCCTTGATAGGAGGGTGATATGGCTGCTATGACTTACCATCTGGATGTCGTTAGTGCGGAACAGGCAATGTTTTCCGGTCTGGTGCAGAAGATCCAGGTGACCGGTAGCGAAGGCGAACTGGGAATCTATCCTGGCCACGCCCCCCTGCTCACGGCCATTAAGCCTGGTATGGTGCGCATTGTTAAACAGCACGGCGAAGAAGAGTATATCTACCTGTCCGGCGGTATCCTTGAGGTACAGCCGAACATGGTGACCGTGCTGTCCGATACCGCCATTCGTGGGCAGGATCTTGATGAAGCGCGTGCGCTGGAAGCGAAACGCAGAGCGGAAGAGCATATCCGCAATTCACACGGTGATGTGGATTATGCTCAGGCTTCTGCCGATCTGGCAAAAGCCATTGCCAAACTGCGCGTCATTGAGCTGACCAAAAAAGCGATGTAACAGATGCAGATGTAACCATCATGCAGATGTAAAAAAGCCAGCTGAATCAGCTGGCTTTTTTTATGCCCGACGCGCCGTCGGGCTGGTGTTGACGGGCGCCGCTTTTGGCGCCCTCAGATTTATGCCGGTTATTTCTTCTTCAGAAAATCACCCAATTGCAGATTGCCTTTTTCATCGCGACTGAAGACCGCCGGCACCGCGACGGATTTGTAATTCGCCGTGGTGATCTCCTTGCCCTGACTGTTGAGCGCACGGTTATTCTTGATGAAATAGTTGCTGGCATCCACTCGGCCCACCACCGCATCGTCATACTTACCGGGTTGAGTACGCAGCGAAACGTTGTTTTTGAAAATCCCTTGTTTTTCCGGGCCATAGTAAGGGCTTGGGCGGAAGATAAAGTTGAAGCGAACGTTATCCAGCGCGATGTTGTTGGTGACTTGCAGCGCGCCTGGGTTGAAGTTGTCGCTGAACCCGTCCATGTGGTTGCCGATAGCGATGCTATTTTTCACCTGATGAGCCACTGGCTGGCCTTCGCCCCCCAGTTTAAAGCCGTTGCTGGTGTTGTTGACCGAAATGGAATTCTCGATCACCACAACCCCGTTCGGGCCGTCTTCAATTTTGTTGAACAGGTCGAAGCCGTCATCAACATTGTCATGGGAGAATGCGCCGCGAATCACGTTACCCTCGCCGACGCGCATTTTCACGGCGAAGCCGTCCGCATCTTTTTTGCTGGGATCCTGATTGCTGTGCGATTCCGAGTTCAGAATCAGGTTATGGCTGGCCCACAGCGGACGACCCACGCTGTCGCTGGAGGAAACCTGAATACCGGTGTTGTCGCAGTGGTGCGCCAGCACGCGTTCAATCTGGTTGTAGCTGCCCTCAATACGGAAGCTTTTTTCCGTGATTTCAACGCCTTTGACTTTCCAGTAGCTGGCGTTGAGCTGTAGCCCGTGGAATACCGCTTTTTTGCCGGCCGGCATCAACGTTTTAATGCCGTTGGCGTTGCCGCTGGCGCTGACCGGAATCACGGTGGCGCTGTAATCGCCGTCCATCAACCACAGCGTGCCGCCGGCCTGCAGGGCGTTAATGGCCGTTTTGATATCCAGCGGCGCGTTCTTGCTGCCGTTGTTGTCGGCTTTGCCTTCCGGAGAAACATACAGATTTTTGGCATCGGCCAGCTTGATTTTTTCCACGCTGAACGAGGTTTCTTTCGCCGTTTTGTCTTCGCCTTCACCCGGCAGGTAAACCAGTTTGAAATCGGATTTAGGCTGCGTCAGCTTCGCGGTAAGAGAGAAATAATCGCCGGCGCGAATTTTTTGCGGTTTGCCGAGCGATTTGCCGTTCTGGAACACTTCAATAGTGCCGTTGTAATTGACCCGCGCCTGTACCGGGTAGGTCTCGCTGGCGGAGAGCGGGGACGATGCAACCTGCAACAACGGCGCATTGACTTCTGCTTTGAATGGGGCGGAAGGTTTGGTGTTGGCCGGGCTGGTGGTCAGACTGGCATTGCTGATGGTGATCTTCGCGTTACGGGAGGCGAAGAACCCCACATAGTAGTGATTCTTGTCCTGATGAGTGACTAAATCCGCGCCTTTTACCGTCTTGCTGACCCACTGGTCGCTGCCCTTGGGCGCATAAGAGGTGATAAAGCCGTCATCCGTGCGTTCCAGTTTCAGGCGGAACGTTGGCGTTTGTTCCAGATTGATTTTTTCCTGATAGCTGGCGCGGGTGATTTGTGCGTTGGTATTACCCCAGGGCTGCGTAACGCCATCGCGGCTGATGAGCTGCATCTTCACTTCGGTTTTCGATTTTTTATCCTGCGTCATGATGGCGTTCATCACCATATTCGATGCCGCAGGAAACTCTTCGTATCCCTCTTTCAACGGCTCCTGACGCGGTACGCCGAGAATATCGCGCACCAGCAGGCCGGCGCCTTCCTGAGCGTTGGGTTTGGCGTCGCTTTCCGGGCCGAACTGATCGACCGTCACATCGGATTGCAGCGTGAAATTCACGTTGGCGGGCAACTGCGTGTAGAAGAAGGTCAAGCCGTCATGCGTATTGGCGATTTTTCCTCCCCGGCTTTCGATAGTGATCGGCGCGGAGAGGTCGACCTTGTCATTTACTGTCAGCTTTTTGCCGTTGATGGTGACGTCGTTGACGCCCACCTTGTCCGGCAGGACGTTGGTCGCGAAATTCACATCCGTGGACTGGCCGAACGCGATGCTATGCCAGACTGGCGCGGTATCCTGAGTGGCGGCAAAGGCGGTATTGGAACCCAGAAGCAAAAAAGAATTTAGGGCGACAGAGAGAAGCCCCGAAGCAGCGTATTTCATGTTTTCCCCATCATTATTTGTTATTGATCGGCGCATTATGTCAAAAAATGAAACACTGTTTCTTTTGGCTGCTTCACAAACTGAACGGCAGAATTCACCTGATGAAACAATTAGTTTCATTTTGTTATCCCGGTCTCGATTTTATGAAACAGCGGTTTGTATTCCTCGCGTGTTTTATGTCTGAGCACGGTCGGAGAAAACCGGCGGCGAGCGCGTTTCGCATTACCCAAATCCTGCCGGGTTGGGTAAACTCTGATGACTGTATTTTTTCAGCCCCGGATTGGCTCTGAGACGTATTTTTCGCTGAAAAATATGTAGTAATCCGGCGCGATAACGGGTTTACTTTCGTTCGTCCGCCTTCAGCGGGACACCATTCAGTTTTTAGTCAGGATGCCTATGTCAAACAGTGCAATGAGTGTGGTTATCCTCGCCGCCGGCAAGGGAACCCGCATGTATTCCGATCTTCCCAAAGTCCTCCACCCTCTGGCGGGTAAACCCATTGTTCAGCATGTAATTGATGCCGCGATGGACGTTGGCGCCCGGCGCATTCACCTGGTTTACGGGCATGGCGCGGATCTGATCCGGGAAACGCTGACGGAAACGTCGCTTAACTGGGTATTGCAGGCCGAGCAGTTGGGAACCGGTCATGCGGTGCAGCAGGCGGCCGACGGTTTTGACGATAACGAAGACATCCTGATTCTGTACGGCGATGTGCCGCTTATCTCCCCTGAAACGCTGCAACGTCTGGTGGCGGCCAAGCCGCAAGGCGGGATTGGCCTGCTGACCGTCAATCTGGCCGACCCCAGCGGTTACGGCCGTATTGTGCGGGACAACGGCGAAGTGGTGGGGATCGTTGAGCACAAAGACGCCACCGAGCAGCAGCGTGCGATCAATGAAATCAACACCGGCATTCTGGTGGCGGGCGGTCGTGATTTGAAGCGTTGGTTAAGCCAGCTCAATAATCACAATGTGCAGGGCGAATATTATCTTACCGATATCATCGCCATGGCGGCGCAGGAAGGCCAGCGCGTGGTGGCGGTGCAGCCGGCGCGACTGAGCGAAGTGGAAGGCATCAACAACCGCCTGCAACTGGCGACGCTGGAGCGCACTTATCAGCGCGAGCAAGCCGAGCAGTTATTGCTGGCGGGCGTCATGCTGCTGGATCCGGCCCGTTTTGATCTGCGTGGCGAACTGGAGCACGGGCGTGATGTGACGATCGATGCCAATGTCATTCTGGAAGGCCGGGTGACGTTGGGTAATCGGGTTAAAATCGGCGCGGGCTGCGTGATCAAAAATAGCGTGATCGGCGACGATTGCGAACTCAGCCCTTACACCGTGGTGGAAAACGCGGTGCTGGAAGCGCGTTGTACTATCGGCCCGTTCGCCCGCCTGCGCCCCGGCGCGGTGCTGGAAGAGGACGCGCACGTAGGTAACTTCGTCGAATTGAAGAAAGCGCGTCTCGGCAAAGGGTCGAAGGCCGGTCATCTGACCTACCTCGGCGACGCTGATATCGGCGCGGGCGTGAACATCGGCGCGGGCGTCATTACCTGTAACTACGATGGCGCCAACAAGCACCAGACGGTTATCGGCGACGACGTGTTCGTCGGTTCGGATAGCCAGTTGATCGCGCCGGTCAAGGTGGCCAACGGCGCAACCATCGCTGCGGGCACTACGGTAACCCGTAATGTGGGTGAAAATGAACTGGTCATCAGCCGCGTCAAACAGACCCATATCACGGGCTGGAAACGTCCGGTGAAGAAAAAATAGTCTTACCCCCTCGGATGCTGCGATCCCCGCTGACGCGTGGAAGAAAAAGGATCCGAGGGCGGAATGCGTCTTGAGATAAGACGGTTTTGGCCTGCGTTGCGCTGGCGAGCGCAGGCCAAAACATAATAATTCCCCATTCTCTACAAGGCTCGGGGAACCCGGAATAAACCGGAACAATCAGGTCTAAAGACATCGTGGTGACACAATATGTCACTTTTACAGGAATACAACCGATGTGTGGAATTGTAGGCGCTGTTGCGCAACGAGATATTGCTGAGATCCTGCTGGAGGGGCTACGCCGCCTCGAGTACCGTGGTTATGACTCTGCCGGTCTGGCGGTGGTGAATGGCGAAGGACAGGTGTCCCGCCTGCGCCGTCTGGGTAAGGTGCAGGTGCTGGCGCAGGCGGCGGAAGAGCAGCCGCTGGTCGGCGGAACCGGTATCGCTCACACCCGCTGGGCGACTCACGGCGAGCCGTCCGAACAAAATGCTCACCCGCATGTGTCGGAGCACATTATCGTGGTGCACAACGGGATTATCGAAAACCATGAGCCGCTGCGCGAGCTGCTGGTATCCCGTGGTTATCGTTTTGTCTCCGAAACCGATACCGAAGTAGTGGCGCATCTGGTGCACTGGGAACAGCAGCAGAGCGGCGGTTCGCTGCTGGACATCGTGCAGCGCGTTATCCCGCAGCTGCGCGGCGCGTACGGCATGGTGCTGCTGGATAGCCGCGACCCCAACGTGCTGGTTGCCGCGCGCTCCGGTAGCCCGCTGGTGATTGGCCGCGGCGTGGGCGAAAACTTCATTGCCTCCGACCAGCTGGCGCTGCTGCCGGTAACCCGCCGTTTCATCTTTCTGGAAGAAGGCGATATCGCTGAAGTCACTCGTCGTACGGTACGTATCGTTAACCGTCAGGGGCAGGACGTTAATCGCGAAGAGATTGAATCAAAAGTACAGTACGACGCTGGCGACAAAGGCGCGTACCGTCACTACATGCAGAAAGAGATCTACGAACAGCCGATGGCGATCAAAAACACCCTGGAAGGGCGTTTTAGCCACGGCGAAATCAACCTGTCCGAGCTTGGCCCGCAAGCCGATGCGCTGCTGGCAAAAGTCCAGCATATCCAGATTATCGCCTGCGGCACGTCTTACAACTCCGGCATGGTGTCGCGCTACTGGTTCGAGTCGCTGGCGGGGATTCCGTGCGACGTGGAAATCGCATCTGAATTCCGTTACCGCAAACCGGCGGTGCGCGCCAACAGCCTGATGATTACCCTGTCCCAGTCCGGCGAAACCGCCGACACGCTGGCGGCATTACGTTTGTCGAAAGAGCTGGGATATCTGGGCTCGTTGGCGATTTGCAACGTGGCGGGTTCATCGCTGGTGCGCGAGTCGGATCTGGCGTTGATGACCCGTGCCGGCACTGAAATCGGCGTGGCGTCCACCAAGGCGTTTACCACCCAGTTGACGGTGTTGCTGATGCTGGTGGCGCGTATCGGTCGCCTGCGCGGTATGGATGCCCGTATCGAACACGATATCGTGCATGCTCTGCAGGCGTTGCCGGCGCGTATCGAACAGATGTTGTCGCAGGACAAGCTGATCGAATCGCTGGCGGAAGGTTTCTCCGACAAGCATCACGCCTTGTTCCTGGGGCGCGGCGACCAGTACCCGATTGCGATGGAAGGGGCGCTCAAACTCAAGGAGATCTCCTATATCCATGCGGAAGCCTATGCGGCGGGTGAACTGAAGCACGGCCCGCTGGCGCTGATCGACGCGGATATGCCGGTGGTGGTGGTCGCACCTAACAACGACCTGCTGGAAAAACTGAAATCCAACATCGAAGAAGTCCGCGCCCGCGGCGGCGAACTCTACGTGTTTGCCGACGAACAGGCCGGTTTCACCTCCGACAGCGACATGATGAAGATCATTCAGTTGCCGCACGTGGAAGAGGTGATTGCGCCAATCTTCTACACCGTGCCGTTGCAACTGCTGTCTTACCATGTGGCGCTGATCAAAGGCACCGACGTGGACCAGCCGCGTAACCTGGCGAAATCGGTGACGGTGGAGTAAGAAGGTTTTCCGTCTAAACGACGAAATCGATATTTTTCAATATCAACCTGAAAAACGAGTAATAAAAGCCCTGGGGTTTATCTCAGGGCTTTTTGGTCACCCTATCTAAGAATGACAGGACGATTAGGTAATAAATATCATTTTATTTTATTCGACAGTTCATTGAGTTTCTTTTTTATATATTCGACTTCTCTGGTCAATTTCTCATTCTGATCTTCCAGCGTTTCTATTTTTTTCTGTAATTCATTGAAATCACGGATTTGAATTTCTGAGCGATAAATACCTCTACCGAACGTATTGTAAGCGCACCCGTTTTAGTTCCACACACTTTTTGAGATTTCCGGGTCTTCAGCCATCAGCCGATATTCCTCCGGCGTCAGGTTATTCAGCGATTCATGGGGACGCTCGCTGTTATATTCATGCAGCCAGCGCTCCGTAATTTCCCGAGCTTCATTCAGTGTCCTGAACAGGTAAAAATCCAGTATTTCTGTCCGGTACGTCCGGTTAAAACGTTCGATAAAGGCATTCTGTGTCGGCTTGCCCGGTTTAATAAATTCCAGTGCTACACCATGCTCTTCCACCCATT
>NZ_CM001984.1:4775802-4888181 GCF_000406305.1 Dickeya sp. MK7 | reverse complement strand
AAAACGGCGATGATCTGGTGCTCGGTAAATCGGGCTTTGCGCATAGCGATCTCCTCAACGGGACATAATCAGTATGTCGGAAGATCTCTAAAAGTGAATGGTTCGGTTTAGCGGGATACTTACAGTATCAGTCACCACTATGTATTGATAGTCTCTATCTGAAGTTTCAAGATCAATAGCACTGGCCATAAACGATGTGGATAAAAACAGATCGACTATGAGTATTTTTTTGCTGCATGCATGTAACTCCTTTGGGTATTAGCTCGGTTTCACTTTATACCTGTAATTAACACTTAGCTAATCAGAGAAATCTGTCTCTATTGTTACTTCCATACCACCCGATTACGGCCGGCGTTTTTGGCTTCGTACAGCGCGTCGTCGGCCCGCTTCATATCGCTCTCGAAGCTGTCTTTCAGATTCTGAACATTACGGTGTTTGATAAACGTTGCGCCGATGCTGACGGTAAAATGGAAGGAATAGCCGTCAACCGTGAACAGGGTGTTTTCCACTTCGGTGCGAATCCCGTTCATGATGGCATCGACATTATCGAGATTGGCGTTGTGGACGATCAAACCGAACTCTTCGCCGCCCAGGCGGGCGACGAAGTCGTCGGTACGCAGTTTGCCGGTAATGATCTCCGCCAGACGACAAATCGCCACGTCGCCGACGTGATGGCCGTACTGGTCATTGACCTTTTTGAAGAAGTCGATATCGATGATCGCCAGTGCGGTGTTTTTCTCATGGTTGCGGTAGCACTTTTCCGTTTCCAGAATATAGGCGCGCCGGTTATGGATGCCGGTCAAGGCGTCGGTATTGGCCATTTCCAGCAGTTTTTCTTCCAGCTCTTCTCGGGCTCGCTGGGTTTCCAGCGCGTAGAACAGCGAGCCTAACGTGTCGACGAACGGGTTGAGAAAGCGCAACTGCCGCTCGTTGTAGCCGTCGAAGCGGTTACCGAGTCCGATCATCCCCACCACCTCGTTACGGAAATAGATGGGCAACCCCATGAATTGTCGTAGGATTGGGTGGCCTGACGGCACGCCGCGCGAGGCGGAATGGGAACGCGGCGAGTTGGTGATGACCGGTTTGCCGGTGATCACCACATGCCCGAACAGGTTGTCCAGGCTGGTGAACTGCAGTTTGTTTTGCAGAAAAGTATCGTAAGAGTTCTTGCTGTCGCCGTTCCAGCTGACGTTGGAAATGGCGACGATGTGCAGCACTTTCTTCCCATCGTGTTCTCTGACCTGGCCGATAAAACCGAACTCCGATTCAGAGATGGAAAGCAGGTCGTCAAAGATGGACATGCAGGCTTCCTGGATGTCGGTTTTTTCCAGAAAGATCTTTTGGGCCCGGTTAATCAGCTCCAGCAGGCGTTTATCCGCTTCTTCCTGTAATTCCTTGTTTTTCTTCTCGGTAATATCCCGATGGGTGCCGGCGACCCGAATGGGTTTGCCTTTTTCGTTGTATTCCACCACCTTGCCGTAGGTTTCAATCCACACCCAGTGGCCTTTATTGTGGCGCATCCGGTATTGCTCGTTGATCAAGGTTGCCTGACCGGTGATGCAGGATTCCGCCGCCTGCACCATTCTTTCCCGATCCAGCGGGTGCATCAGCTGTTGCCAGTAATCCATTGAGGAGTCGAATTGGTCCTGCGTGACGCCCATCATTTCGCACCACTGTTTATTGACGCGAATGTTATGCCGCCCCAGATCCCAGTCCCAGGTGCCGAGACTGGACGACTCCAGTACCAGCCGCATTTGGTTGTTGGTATCCACCAGCAGTTTTTGCAGGTATTTCTGGTGGGAGTTATCGATCAGCAGCGCCTGCACGTGGCTGAGTCTGCCGTTGTGATGGTAATTGGCGATGGAAAGCTGGCGAATCCACAGCGTTTTTCCCCTGGGCGACAAAAAGCGGTATTCGCATTCCAGATTCGCCACGCCTTTTTTATGGTTATCCAGTGCAAACAGCAGGTTCTCGTAGTCGTCCGGATGGATATAGTTTTCTATCGCCGCAGTGTTATGTCTGATGTCTTCTTCGGTAATGCCCAGAACATGATGCGCATTGGGGGACATGTAGGAAATGTGCAGCATGTTGTCTTGCTGCCAGTTGATCAGCACCACGGAGGAGTTATTCAGCAGCCGGATTTCCTGTTCCCGATGCAACTGGTCACTGTGCAATTTGAACAGGGCTTCGGTAGTGCTGGCGACGAAGGCGGCGGTTTCTCGCGTCGTGTCATCCAGTGCCCGCGGTTGATAGTCGATGGCGGCCAGGGTGCCGACCACGATCTTGTCGAGCACCAAAGGTATGCCAAAGTAACTACGGATATGCGGAGCGCCGGTAACCAGCGGGTGCTCGCAAAACTGACTGTCTGTCAGCGTATCGGGAATCGATAAGGTCGTCTCGGTGGCAATCACCGAATTGCAAAATGCCAGTTCCCGGGTAGTACATTCAATATCGATACCTTCGCTGAAAATCAGCCATTGCTTGTCCAGATCGATAATCGAGATAAACGCCGCCGGAAAATTCAGTATCCGTGCAAATAATCTGACCTGGTTTTGAAAGGATTGCTGTAAGTGTAAGTCGAGCAAATGATATTCATTGATTTTTGCGACGCGCTGCTCATCGGTATTATGTTTTTTCATTGTCATTTTTCCCTTAAAAAACAAATAAAATCAGTGTATTGCACTCCTGGTAACAAAACAGAAAAATGCGTCTGCTAGGCTCGGTTATAAAAAGTGGAAACATCCTGTAGGGGAGTTGGGTCCTGACGTGAGAGCGCTGTTTTTTCAGCGACATATCTGAGTATAGAACAGGTTTTTTTATCGCTGGGCGGCAAGGGGAGTGAACAGCGGTAAAAATAAAAGACACATTAAATCGCGGCGTTAAAAAGGGATGGCGGGCGTGGCGTTCTGGCTCGTTAAGCACATGCCGCTTTGGGCATTATTGCTATTTTTTCACGTGATACGGGCCGGTATCTGGCAGTAGTCAGACTATGACGAACGAGCGAATCTGACTCGACTGTCACACAACTGTCATATTGCGTACATTTTACTGTCACCGAATTGACCTATTTTCTCCACCAGCAAACTACACTCTGATTAAACAATAGCTCCGGGTCTACACGTCTAAGTATCCCACAGGAGGGATTATGAAACTCATGCGTACCACTGTTGCCAGTATCGTTGCTGCAAGTTTTTCTCTGACGGCGGTTTCTGCTTTTGCCGCGGCAAACCTCACTGGCGCAGGTGCGACGTTCCCCGCTCCGGTTTATGCAAAGTGGGCTGATTCTTACGAAAAAGAAACCGGCAACAAAGTTAACTATCAGGGCATCGGTTCTTCGGGCGGCGTGAAACAGATTACCGCCAAGACCGTAGATTTTGGTGCGTCTGATGCGCCGCTGGCGGATGACAAACTGGCTCAGGACGGTTTGTTCCAGTTCCCGACCGTGATCGGCGGTATCGTGCTGGCTGTCAACGTGCCGGGCGTGAAAGCCGGCGAGCTGACGCTGGACGGCAAAACGCTGGGTGACATCTACCTGGGCAAAATCAAGAAATGGAACGACGAAGCCATCGCCAAACTGAACCCGGGCGTGAAACTGCCGGATCAGGACATCGCTGTGGTGCGTCGTGCCGACGGTTCCGGCACCTCCTACGTGTTCACCAGCTACCTGGCTAAAGTGAACAGCGAGTGGAAAGAGAAGATTGGCGCGGGCAACACCGTAAACTGGCCGACCGGTCTGGGCGGTAAAGGCAACGACGGCATCGCGGCGTTCGTGCAGCGTCTGCCGGGGTCGATCGGTTACGTTGAATACGCGTACGCCAAGCAGAATAACCTGGTTTACACCAAGCTGATTTCTGCCGACGGCAAAGCAGTCAGCCCGACGGAAGGGTCTTTCAGCAATGCCGCCAAAGGCGTTGACTGGAGCAAGTCCTTCGCACAGGACCTGACCAACCAGAAAGGCGCCGATGTATGGCCGATCACCTCTACCACCTTCATTCTTATTCACAAAGAACAGAGCAAGCCTGAGCAGGGCAAAGAAGTGCTGAAGTTCTTTGACTGGGCTTACACCAAAGGCGGCGATCAGGCCAAAGCGCTGGATTATTCTACCCTGCCGAAAGAAGTGATTGCTCAGGTACGCGCAGCATGGAAAACCCAGATCAAAGACAGCAGCGGTAAAGCGCTGTACTGATTGCGGTTAGCAGGATCGGTTGTGTGAGTACCGAGAGGTGGATAAACCGGAAACGGGGTATCCACCTCTGACATTCATTGGGGTTTCCTCCAATGACCTGATTAAAGACGCAGTTATCTGAAAAACGCAGTTATCTGAAAGAAGAGAGACGTATGGCTGAACACAAGCCAACCATTACACCTCCGGGAAAACAGGGCGACATTCTCTTCGGGGCGCTGGTCAGACTGGCGGCCCTATTGACGTTGCTGTTGCTGGGCGGAATTATCGTTTCCCTGATTTTCGCCTCCTGGCCGAGTATCAAAACGTTTGGTTTCTCCTTCCTGTGGACCAAAGAGTGGGATGCGCCCGCCGGGCAATTCGGCGCGCTGGTACCGATTTACGGCACCATCGTGACCTCGCTGATCGCGCTGATCATCGCCATTCCGATTAGTTTCGGTATCGCGCTGTTCCTGACGGAACTGGCGCCGAGCTGGCTGAAACGTCCGCTGGGCGTGGCGATTGAGCTGCTGGCCGCGATCCCGAGTATCGTCTATGGCATGTGGGGGCTGTTTGTGTTCGCCCCGTTGTTCGCCAGGTATTTCCAACAACCGGTGGGCAACGTGCTTTCCAGCATCCCATTGGTCGGCACCCTGTTCTCCGGGCCGGCGTTCGGCATCGGTATTCTGGCGGCCGGCGTGATTCTGGCTATCATGATCATCCCCTACATCGCCGCGGTAATGCGCGATGTGTTCGAACAGACGCCGGTGATGATGAAAGAATCGGCCTACGGCATCGGCTGCACCACCTGGGAAGTTATCTGGCACATCGTGCTGCCGTTCACCAAAAACGGGGTGATTGGCGGCGTTATGCTGGGGCTGGGACGTGCGCTGGGCGAGACGATGGCGGTGACGTTTATCATCGGCAACACCTACCAGCTCGACAGCGTCTCGCTCTATATGCCGGGCAACAGCATCACCTCCGCGCTGGCTAACGAATTCGCCGAAGCCGACACCGGGCTGCATACCGCCGCGCTGATGGAGCTGGGCCTGATCCTGTTTGTGATTACCTTTATCGTGCTGGCCTGTTCGAAGCTGATGATCATGCGTCTGGCTAAAAACGAAGGAGCGCGCTGATGGCGAGCATTGGCATTGAAAACCGTTCTGACTCGCTGGAAACCCGTCGCAAGATGCAGGCCTGGCGCCGTCAGAAAAACCGCATCGCGCTGTGTATGTCGATGCTGACGATGGCGTTCGGTCTGTTCTGGCTGGTATGGATTCTGATGTCCACCGTGACCAAGGGCATCGACGGCATGTCGCTGTCGCTGTTTACCGAAATGACGCCGCCGCCCAATACCGCTGGCGGCGGTCTGGCTAACGCCATCGTCGGCAGCGGCCTGCTGATCCTGTGGGCGACGCTGTTTGGCACGCCGCTGGGGATCCTGGCCGGCGTCTATCTGGCGGAATACGGCCGTAAGTCGCTGATCGCCGAAGTGATTCGCTTTATTAACGACATTCTGCTGTCGGCGCCGTCGATTGTGGTGGGGCTGTTCGTTTACACGCTGGTGGTGGCTAAAATGGAGCACTTTTCCGGCTGGGCGGGGGTGATTGCGCTGGCGCTGTTGCAGGTGCCGATCGTAATTCGCACCACCGAGAACATGCTGAAACTGGTGCCGGACAGCCTGCGTGAAGCGGCCTACGCGCTGGGGACGCCGAAATGGAAGATGATTTCGGCCATCACCCTGAAGGCGTCGGTTTCCGGCATCATCACCGGGGTGTTGCTGGCGGTGGCGCGTATCGCCGGGGAGACGGCGCCGCTGCTGTTTACCTCGCTGTCGAACCAGTTCTGGAGCACGGACCTGATGCATCCGATCGCCAACCTGCCGGTCACCATCTTCAAGTTCGCCATGAGTCCGTTCAAAGAGTGGCAGGGGCTGGCGTGGGCAGGGGTACTGCTGATCACTCTCTGCGTGCTGCTGCTGAATATTGTGGCGCGCGTGCTGTTTGCCAAGAAGACGCATTAGTCAGCAACATTAAAAAAATTACCAGCAACATTAATGAATATCCGGGCGTCGCGCAGGCGGCGTTCGCCAGATTCGCCAGAAGAGAGAAGTCTTGATGAGTATGGTCACAGAGACATCCGCCAGCAAAATCCAGGTGCGCAACCTGAACTTCTATTACGGAAAATTTCATGCGCTGAAAAACATCACGCTGGATATCGCCCAAAACCAGGTGACGGCGTTTATCGGTCCGTCAGGGTGCGGCAAGTCTACCTTGCTGCGCACCCTGAATAAAATGTATCAGCTCTATCCGGAGCAACGCGCCGAAGGCGATATCCTGCTGGATGGCAACAATATCCTGACCGATAACCAGGATATCGCGCTGCTGCGCGCCAAAGTGGGCATGGTGTTCCAGAAGCCGACGCCGTTTCCGATGTCGATTTACGACAACATCGCTTTCGGCGTGCGCCTGTTCGAGAAACTGTCGCGTGCGGAGATGGACGAGCGCGTACAGTGGGCGCTGACCAAGGCGGCGCTGTGGCAGGAAACCAAGGACAAGCTGCACCAGAGCGGTTACAGCCTATCCGGTGGTCAGCAGCAGCGTTTGTGCATTGCCCGCGGTATCGCCATTCGTCCGGACGTGCTGCTGCTGGACGAACCCTGCTCGGCGCTGGACCCGATTTCCACCGGCCGTATCGAAGAGCTGATTTCCGAACTGAAGAAAGACTATACCGTGGTGATCGTGACGCATAACATGCAACAGGCGGCGCGTTGTTCCGACCATACGGCGTTTATGTATCTGGGCGAGCTGATTGAGTTCAGCGATACCGATACCCTGTTTACCGCGCCACGGCAGAAACAGACCGAAGATTACATCACCGGTCGTTACGGTTGATTACGGGAGTATCATGGAAAATCTCAATCTGAACAAACATATTTCCGGTCAGTTTAATGCCGAGCTGGAAAGCATCCGCACCCAGGTGATGACTATGGGCGGGCTGGTGGAACAGCAACTGACCGACGCCATCACCGCCATGCATAACCAGGACGCGGAACTGGCGCAGCGCGTGATCGAAGGCGACGCTAAAGTAAACATGATGGAAGTGAGCATTGACGAGGCGTGCGTGCGCATCATCGCCAAACGCCAGCCTACCGCCAGCGACCTGCGTCTGGTGATGGCGATCATCAAGACCATTTCCGAGCTGGAGCGTATCGGCGATGTGGCGGACAAAATCTGCCGCACCGCGCTGGAGAAATTCTCCCATCAGCATCAGCCGTTGCTGGTTAGCCTGGAGTCGCTGGGCAACCACACCGTACAGATGCTGCACGATGTACTGGACGCGTTCGCCCGTATGGATCTGGATGAAGCCAAGCGCATCTACATGGAAGACAAGAAGGTGGATAAAGAGTACGAAGGCATTGTGCGTCAGCTGATGACCCACATGATGGAAGACTCCCGCACCATTCCCAGCGTGCTGACCGCGCTGTTCTGCGCCCGTTCCATCGAACGTATCGGTGACCGTTGCCAGAACATCTGCGAGTTTATTTTCTACTTCGTCAAAGGCCAGGACTTCCGTCATCTGGGCGGCGACGCGCTGGAAAAAATGCTGGCGCAGAAAGACGCCGAAAAACCGGAATAAGTCTGGCCTGCTGCCGACGATGCTCTCAACGCCCCGCCTGTGCGGGGCGTTTTCATTGGTAACGTCGCATCTGTATCTCTGTATCGCCGCCCTGTCACCCGTGGTTGCCACCAGCCGGATATAACATAAGTTCATATTATGGGAGTTTATGTTATTTCCGGTGCGACAGAGCCGCTGTTAGCCTGCATTCATTGAGTTAACAATCGTTTATGAACAGCGGCTTATAGGCGGATAATAAGATGAAAAAATCTCTTTTGGCATTTTCTCTCCTGGCAGGACTGGTTTCTCTCTCTGGCAACGCGCAGGCCGACAAGCTGGATGACATCCAGAAAGCGGGCGTGGTGAAAGTGGCGGTGTTCGACAGCAATCCGCCGTTTGGTTATGTCGATCCGCAAAGCAAAAAGTTGGTGGGCTACGATGTGGATGTAGCTGAAGCCATCGGCAAGGCGCTGGGCGTCAAAGTAGAACTGCGCGCCACCAACCCGGCCAACCGCATTCCGCTGCTGAGCTCGAAAAAAGTGGATCTGATTTCAGCCAACTTCACCATTACCGACGAGCGCGCCAAACAGGTCAATTTCAGCGTGCCCTATTTCGCCACCGGCCAGAAGTTCATCGCCCGCAAAGGCGTGCTGAAAACGCCGGACGATATCAAAAATCTGCGTATCGGCGCCGACAAGGGCACCGTGCAGGAAATCACCCTGCGGGAACACTACCCGACCGCCAAAGTGATTTCCTACGACGATACCCCGCTGGCGTTCACCGCGCTGCGTAACGGCAACGTGCAGGCCATCACGCAGGACGACGCCAAGCTGGTCGGGCTGCTGGGCAACCTGCCGGCGGCGCAGAAAGCCGACTTTGAAATTTCTCCGTTCAGCATCACCAAAGAGTATCAGGGCATCGGTATTCCGAAGGGTGAAGATCGCCTGACGCAGAAAGTGAATGACATCCTGCTGAATCTGGAAAAACAGGGTGAGGCGGTGAAGATTTATAACCGCTGGTTTGGGCCGGAAACGCCGTCTGCCCAGCCGCGCGGCGACTTCAAAATCGCGCCGCTGGATCAGCAACCCAAGGCTTGAGTACGTTGCTATAGCATTCTCCATCCGATAGTTGTTACCGTAGTTTCTTACTTGATGGTTGTGATTTGCCCCCGGACCCATCCCGGGGGCCTTCTTGTTTATGATGATTGATGAATCTACCCGACAATGGCTGACCGACTGGCTGCTGGCGCCGCAGTATCTGCAATGGCTGTGGCAAGGCTTTCAGGTCACGCTCGGTATAGCCGCCGCCGCCGTGGTGTTGGCGACCGCGCTGGGGCTGGTGCTGGCGGCCGGCCGCGATAGCCGTACGCCGCTGCTGCGCTGGCTGGCGATCGCCTATTGCTCCCTGTTTCGCAACACCCCGCTGCTGGTGCAGTTGTTCTTCTGGTACTTCGGCGCGGCGCAGTTGCTGCCTGCCGGGCTGATGCAGTGGCTCAACAACCCGCACGTGATTCCGCTACTCGGGCTAAACGGGCCGTCGTTTGAGTTTCTGGCCGGGTTGTTTGGCCTGACGCTCTATTCCGCCGCCTTTATCGCTGAAGAGATTCGCGCCGGCATCGCCGGCGTGGCGCACGGTCAGAAATACGCCGCCTGCGCGCTGGGGCTGACCGGCTGGCAGGCGATGCGCTATGTCGTATTGCCGCAGGCGCTGCGCATCGCGCTGCCGCCGTTGCTCGGCCAGTATATGAATGTGATTAAAAACTCATCGCTGACGATGGCGATCGGTGTGGCGGAGCTGTCTTATGCTTCCCGCCAGGTGGAAACCGAAACCCTGCGTACGTTTCAGGCGTTCGGGGTGGCGACGGTCTTTTATATCGCGGTGATCGCCCTGCTGGAAGGCTGGGGACAGTGGCGTCAGCACCGGCAACCGCTAAAGGGGCACTGAGATGGATTTTGCGATCATCCGCGACAATTTTAGCTACCTGATGTGGGGCACCTTTCCGGATGGTCCGCTGGGCGGCGCGGCGCTGACGCTGGCGCTCAGTTTGATGGCCGGGATCGCATCGGCGGTGTTGGGCACGGGGCTGGGGGTGGCGTTGGCGATGTGTCGCGGCTGGGCTGGCGGGCTGCTGGCGATGGTACTGGGCTTTTTCCGCGCGATTCCGGTAATCATGCTGATTTTCTGGACCTACTTCCTGCTGCCGATCCTGTTTGGCGTCGATATCCCCGAAATCACCACCGTGGTGTGTGCGCTGGCGTTAATCGCTTCCGCCTACCTGGCGCACGGCGTGAAAGCCGGCATCGTAGCGATAGGGCGCGGCCAGTGGCAGGCGGGGATGTCGCTGGGGCTGGGACGTTGGCAGACGCTGTGGCACATCGTGTTGCCGCAGGCGCTGCGCATGATGGTGCCGTCGTTCATCAACCAGTGGATCTCCCTGATTAAAGACACCTCGCTGGCTTACATTGTCGGCGTTGGCGAGCTGACTTTTCTGGCGACTCAGGTCAACAACCGCAGTATGGTCTACCCGACCGAAGTGTTCCTGTTTATCGCGCTGGTCTATTTTATCTTTTGCCTGTTGCTGGACCTGCTGGCGCAGGGCGTCAGCAGGCGTTTTCGCGCCGGGCCGAAACCCGCCCGGCGCCGGCTATTCGGCGGACGCAAACCGGCAAGCACGCCGGAATCGCTGTTGCACGAATCCGCCTGAGCCGTCAGGCGGCGGTCAGCGTCCAGCCGCGTGCCTGCCACAGCGCCGGTAACTGCGCCATGTCGTGGAACATCGTCACCAATGGGTGATGGATCGGCGCGTTATGTTCGTCGGCGCAGTAGTAGAACACCGGTATGCCGGCGGCAATGCCGGCCTGCGTGCCGGAGACCGAATCTTCCACCAGAATGCAGTTTTCCACCGTCACCCCCATCTGCTGCGCGGCGTGATGCAGCAACGCCGGGTCCGGTTTCCATTTGCCGATGTCGTAGCCGCTGTACAGGTGCTCGCCAAAGAACGGCAGCAGGCCGGTCAGCCCCAGCGAATGCTGCATTTTGCTGACCGGGCCGTTGGACACCACCGCGGTGGGCGTTTGCAGCGCCGCCAGTACGTCCCGCACTCCCGAAATCGGCTGCAGCGAGAGATCGAACAGTCGCGCGACTTCCTGGCGGAAATGGCGTTCCATCTGCTCGGTTGAAACCGTCAGGCCGAAACGCTCGCTGATGCGATCGATAATGTCGTAGAGCTTCATGCCTTTGAAGGTTTTGATCACTTCATCCAGCGGCAACTGCACGCCGTAAGGAATAAAGATATTGATGTAGGCCTGGCAGCAAATGACTTCGCTGTCCACCAGCGTGCCGTCGCAGTCGAAAAATACGCATTCAATCCGGGACATGGGCATTCCTTGTTGAAGGACGAAAATCCCCACTTTACCTGACTGACAGGATAATGCGATGTTTGTGGAAATACGGGACTTGCTGACGCTTATCTCTGTAGCGGACAAACGTTTTCCCGTCGGGAAGTGAGGCGAAACCGCTGCGAACAGGCTGGAGATATAGAAAATTGTTATCGTCGGGAAAAAAAAGCCCGCCGGCGCGTTAACTGCTCCGCATTTTGGTATAGGATACCGGGCGATTATCTTTCCTTTCTTCTCTTTGGGTCATTTATCATGGATAAATCTCAGTCTGGTTCCGCTGCTGAGCAGGGGCTGCTGGATCGCGTGTTCAAACTGAAGCAGCACGGCACCACCGCTCGTACCGAGACCATTGCCGGGTTCACCACCTTCCTGACGATGGTGTATATCGTTTTCGTCAACCCGCAGATTCTGGGTGCCGCCGGGATGGACACCAAAGCGGTGTTTGTCACCACCTGTCTGATCGCCGCCTTTGGTAGTATTTTCATGGGCCTGCTGGCTAACCTGCCGGTGGCGCTGGCGCCGGCGATGGGCCTGAACGCCTTTTTCGCCTTTGTCGTGGTCGGCACGATGGGTCTGCCGTGGCAGGTCGCGATGGGCGCTATCTTCTGGGGCTCGGTGGGTTTCCTGCTGTTGACGATATTTCAGGTTCGCTACTGGATGATCGCCAATATTCCGCTCAGTTTGCGGTTGGGCATCGCCAGCGGCATCGGCCTGTTTATTGCCATGATCGGGCTGAAAAACGCCGGGATTATCGTACCGAATCCGGAAACGCTGGTGTCGGTCGGCAAGCTGACCTCGCATAGCGTGCTGCTGGGCGCGCTGGGCTTTTTCATTATCGTGGTGCTGGCGTCCCGCAACATCCATGCGGCGGTGCTGATTTCCATCGCGGTGACCACGCTGCTGGGCGCCCTGCTGGGTGATGTGAAATTCTCCGGCGTGTTCTCCATGCCGCCGAGCGTCAGCAATGTGGTCGGTCAGGTGGATCTGGCCGGGTCGCTGAATCTGGGCCTGTCCGGGGTGATTTTCTCTTTCATGCTGGTGAACCTGTTTGACTCCTCCGGCACCCTGATTGGCGTGACCGACAAGGCCGGTCTGGTGGATGCCCGCGGCAAATTCCCGCAGATGAAGCAGGCGCTGTATGTGGACAGCATCAGCTCGGTGGCCGGCTCGTTCATCGGCACGTCGTCCGTGACCGCCTATATCGAAAGCTCTTCCGGCGTATCCATCGGCGGTCGTACCGGTTTGACGGCGGTGGTCGTGGGGATTCTGTTCCTGCTGGTGATGTTCCTGTCTCCGCTGGCGGGCATGGTGCCGGCGTATGCGGCGGCGGGCGCGCTGATTTATGTCGGTGTGCTGATGACCTCCAGCCTGGCGCGCGTTAACTGGGATGACCTGACCGAATCCGTACCGGCGTTCGTGACCGCCGTGATGATGCCGTTCACCTTCTCTATTACCGAAGGCATCGCGTTGGGCTTCATTTCCTATGCGGTAATGAAAGCCGCGACCGGCCGCTGGCGCGACATCAGCCCGTGCGTCATCGCCGTGGCGGTGCTGTTCCTGTTGAAAATCGTGTTTATCGACGCCCATTAATCACTGGCGAGCCGGGATTGCCCCGGCTCGCTTGTTGGCGTCCTTTTCCGTTCTCCTGCCGGCTACATCGCGTACTGCGGCGGGGCGTTTTCCGTCGCGTGGCTGCTCAGTTTGATATAGCGCCGCGACTGACGCTGCTGCTGGACGATTTCGCCGGATTTCCGCATGCCGTAGGCCGAGGTGTAGTTCCACATCACCAACCGGTCGAGGCGAGGCGTATGGGCGCAGGCCCAGGCCAGATAGTCATCAATATCACTGATCACTTCCACATCCGGAATATGCCGCGACCGCAGGCGACCTGAGGCCGGATGCAATTTCAGCGATTCCGGACCGCCGGTATTGAAACCGGGAATTTTCAGTACCGACTGACGAATAGTGCATAACTGGGTGGCGGCTTCCAGCGGATCAAGCTGGGCGTCGATCCAGGCTTTTTCCGCGTGGGTCTGCGTTTGCAGATGCGACGGCGTTTCACGACTCCAGACGCGGACAATTTCCACGTCCATGCCCACTTTCCCTTCCTCGCTGAGCAGGATTGCGATGGTGTTTCCTGCGTAGCCGAGGCTGAAATCAGGCAGATGCGGATCAACAAAACAAGGTCTGCCATTCGGCGAAACCATTAGTGGCGGAAGAACCGGATAACCGAAGAAATAAAACATCATCTCTGCCAGCAGCGCGCGGCTTTTCAGATAGCGCTCGCGGCGCTTCACTGAAAAGCTGTGCGTGGATGAAATCAGGTCATCCGATAACCGCTGCAGATCGGGTAACGCTTCCGTGCTTGCCCACCTGACGAAATGACAGGTCATATTCACTCCATGATGCCAACGAAAAAAACCTGATAATTTTTAGTAGAATGACTGCTCTGTGAAGTTCATTTCCGACGCAAATGGTCAGACAAATATCTGTGCCAAAGAGAAACTGGCGGATAAATCGGCGATAATTATCTATGTCCGAGCAGAATACGTCAAAAAGCACATTTTATTAAAACTGATTTTATTTTATTTGAAACCAAAATCGGGCTTACATCACATCATGTCAATAGGGCGCGGCGACACGGCCTGCGCCGCTTGCCCGTGAACGCATCCTGGCATCACGGGCAAAAAGGCATCAGCGCAAATGGATATCCGCGTGATGCCAGGCGGAACGTTGCTGTTTTTCAAGAACCCGTTCGGCCAGCGCCTGCGTCGTTACCAGCGTCAGCGCCGACGTTGGGCACACGCGCACACAGGACGGGCTGTCGGCGACGCCGATGCAAAGATCGCATTTATGGACTTCACTGCCTGATAGCGATGGGGCAGGCGTCTCGTCATCGGCTGATCGCGACACCACATTGATGGCGCCGAACGGGCAGGCGATGACGCAACTTTTGCAGCCAATACACCGCGACGAGATGACCTGAATGCTGTCTTGATGCTGCACCAGCGCATCGTGCGGGCAGACGCTGGCGCACGGTGCGTTTTCACACTGATGGCACAGCACGGGCGTGCTCACGTTAGCATTTTTAATTACTTTAAGGCGCGGAAAAAAATGCGATTTATGCAATTTTTGTTGGTTCCCGCCCGCGTGGGCGACGGCACAGGCGATTTCACAGGTGCGGCAACCAATGCATTTGGCGGCGTCCGCAATCACAAACTGATTCATGGCCGATTCTCCTGCTGAACTACCGTGTCGACCGGTAGCGACATGTTCTGACTCTCCAGCCCCATCACCCGCAGCATGCCTTGTGCGGCCTTGCGGCCATCGGCGATGGCGGTGACCACCAGATCGGCGCCGCGCACCACATCCCCACCGGCGAATACCTGAGGATGGTTGGTCTGGCAGGGGTGTCGGTTACCGGATTGCGTGGTCGTAATGTGGCCCCAGCGATCCTGCTCGATATGGGCGTCCTGCAGCCACGGCATGCTGTGCGTCTGGAAACCGAACGCGGTGATCACTGCGTCCGCCGGCTGAACGAACTCGGAGCCGGGCACCGGTTTCGGCCGGCGGCGGCCGCTGGCGTCCGGTTCACCCATTTCGGTACGTATCAGGCTGATCCCGCACACTTCCCCGTCATCATTCAGACAGATCTTGAGCGGCTGAACGTTGAACAGAAATTCCACGCCTTCTTCACGGGAGTTTTTCACTTCCTTACGCGAGCCTGGCATGTTGGCTTCATCACGACGATAGGCGCAGGTGACCGACGCCGCGCCCTGACGAATCGAGGTACGCAGGCAGTCCATGGCGGTATCGCCGCCGCCCAGCACCAGCACCCGCTTACCCTGCATCGACACGTAAGGTTCGTCGGGCAGTTCAGGTAATCCCATTACCCGCTTGGTATTGGCGATCAGGAACGGCAGCGCGTCGTACACGCCGGGAGCGTCTTCATTTTCCAGCCCGGCTTTCATCGAACGGTAGGTACCGACGCCGAGGAATACGGTGTCAAACTCCGCCAGCAACTGCGTCATGCTGATATCGGTTCCCACTTCGGTATTAAGCCGAAACTCGATCCCCATGGCGCTGAATATTTCCCGACGCCGGGTCAGCACTGACTTGTCCAGCTTGAAGGCCGGAATGCCGAATGTCAGCAGTCCGCCGATTTCAGGATGCCTGTCAAACACCACCGCCTGTACGCCGTGCCGCGCCAGCACATCGGCGCAGGCCAGCCCGGCCGGTCCGGTGCCGATGATGGCCGCCCGCTTGCCGGTGGGTTTGACCCGGCTCAGGTCGGGCTGCCAGCCCATGCTCATCGCGGTATCGGTGATATAGCGCTCAATGTTGCCCACGGTTACGGCGCCGTGACCTCTACCCAGCGTGCAGGCGCCTTCGCATAACCGATCCTGTGGGCAGACCCGGCCGCAAATTTCCGGCAGGCTGCTGGTGCGGTGCGACAGTTCGACGGCGTCGAGAATGCGCCCTTTCTGCACCAGTTGCAGCAGCTCGGGAATATTATTGTGCAGCGGGCAGGTCCATTCGCAGACGGCGTGCTGGCCGCAGTGCAGGCAACGGCTGGCCTGATCGAGGGTTTGTTCGGCGTTGAAGCCGTGATAAATCTCGTTAAACGTGCTTACCCGTTCTTCCAGCGGTTTTTTTACCGCATCCCGGCGCGGCCAGTTTTTACGCTTGTCCAGCGGGCTACACGCTATCTCGGTAAAGGTAGGAACCGCGCGCGGCGTGCCGGGAATGGCGGTTTGCGCCATCCGCAGTTGCTTCGTGCGGCGCTGTTCTTCTAGTGAGCGTTCACTTACCAGATGAAGCGCCTGAGTGGGGCAGGCTTCCACACAGGCCTGTCCTTGCGGACGCCCAATGCAAAGGTCGCATTTATGGGCGGTAGCGCCCTGTGACTGGCTTTCGACAGTAATGGCGCCGAATGGGCACGCCAGCACGCAGGTTTTACAGCCGATGCACTTTTCGGCGACCAGTTGAATGCCGTCCTGCTTTCTGATCAGCGCCTGCGTGGGGCACACTTTCGCGCAAGGAGAATCTTCACAATGGCGGCAGGTCACCGCGGTATGTTGTTCTCCCTGATGAAACACCCTGATCCGGGGGTGAAAATCGTCCCTGTTTTCCGGATAACGCCCGTGATTATGGGAAATCACGCAGGCAATCTCGCAGGCATTACAGCCGATACAATCCTTCGCATTTGCGATAACAAACTGATTCATATCCTCTCCCGACATGTACAGCATGGGTGTGCGTATGACCCGCCGGTCGTTTTCAGGCATGCCTTCATTAAATTAAGTAAGTGTGTGCTCACTTAATCAATGCGGGATGTCTGTTGCGATTACAGGCTGCGTTACGCCGGAGCTGCCGGCCGGGCAGGCGAAAGGTGACGAAACCAGCCTGAGCGGGTCACTTAGAAAGTGATTCTGGAAGGGGCCTGGTACCTGTCTCGTCAGGAGAAAAAATAACGATCCCCTCAGTTATTGGGGTTTATCCTAGCGACTCGGGTCGGCATGAATCTTGATATAGAACAGATAATGTGGGGTAAAAATAACCAAAATTTTTCATGCAGTTATCAAAAAAGACAAAAATGCAGCCAGATATAGCAATACATGGTGAAAATTTTATTAATCGAAAAAGGATCGTGAGAATCTTTATGTTTTTTCAGGATATTTAATTTAGTTTTGGATGTGAAATATGTGGTTACTTATCTTAACGTTAAGCATAATGGTTCCCGCCGTTGGCTGGATGCTGGCGTTATCAGGCATCTACCTCATTCATGGGAAACGCTGACCGGTATAACAATAAATTGAATAAGGGATTGGTCTATGAATAAAAAGGTCGTTTTTTGTTCTATGGTCATTACCGCCACCCTGCTGGGCGGATGTGCCACAGAATCTTCACGTACCGTGGAAACTCCTAAAGTTGTGTCCTACAGCACGCCTTATCAAGGCGTCCGCAGCCCTATTTCGGTTGGGAAATTTGAAAACCGCTCCAACTATATGAACGGCATTTTCTCCGATGGCGTAGACCGTCTGGGGAATCAGGCTAAAACCATTCTTGTCAGCCATTTACAACAAACCGGCCGCTTTAATGTGTTGGATCGCACCAACATGGACGAGCTGAAAACGGAAGCTGGTATTAAAGGCCAGGCGCAGACATTAAAAGGCGCCAATTACGTTGTGACAGGGGATGTAACTGAGTTTGGTCGCAAGGAAGTCGGCGATCAGCAACTGTGGGGCATTCTGGGTAGAGGCAAATCACAGATCGCCTATGCCAAGACCACACTGAATATCGTGAATGTTCAGACATCCGAGGTGGTGTATTCCGTTCAGGGTGCCGGTGAATATGCGCTATCAAATCGTGAGATTGTCGGGTTCGGTGGCACCGCCAGTTATGATTCGACGCTGAATGGCAAAGTACTGGATTTGGCGATTCGTGAAGCGGTTAACAACCTGGTTGCAGGCATTGAAAGCGGCGCATGGCGTCCATCGAATTAAAGGAATGGGAAAATAATAATGTTATTCAATAAAAAGACAGCGCTGTTGTTGGCCGCAACTTTACTGGCAGGGTGTGCTTCAGCACCTAAGACCATCTATAGCTGGGATAATTATCAGACTACACTTTATCAATATTATCAGCAGGATAAAAACAGCCCTGAAGAGCAGATTGCTTCTTTGCAGAAGTCAGTAGAAGTTGCTAAATCACAAAACAAACCGGTGCCCCCAGGATTGCATGCTCAATTAGGTCTGCTGTATGCCAAAACAGGCCGCGGTGTGGATGCTCGTCAGCAGTTCGAGACGGAAAAATCATTATTCCCCGAATCCGCCCCTTTCATGGACTTTCTGTTGAGCAAGAACAAAGGAAAATAAGCAATGAACCGTTTTTTAGCATTAATCAGTCTGATGGGTGTGCTGGTTCTTACTGGCTGTGCCAAGCCGCAACCTTATGATTATACTGCTTTCAAGCAAAGCAAACCGAGAACTATTCTGGTATTGCCGCCGCTGAACCACTCTCCGGATGTGAAAGCTGGGACCAGCTTTCTTAGCCAGGTGACGTACCCGTTAGCAGAATCAGGGTACTACGTGTTGCCTGTTGCCGTGACTGACGAAACCTTTAAACAGAATGGTCTGACAACTGCTCAGGATATTCATGCAGTTAGCGTAGCGAAGCTGCACCAGATTTTCGGAGCAGATGCGGCTCTGTATCTTGATATTACTGACTATGGATCAAAATACATGGTCATAAATAGTGAAACCCGTGTTACAGCTAGTGCGCGCTTGGTGGATTTGCGCAATGGTAAGGAGCTATGGAAAGGCAGTGCGACCGCCTCCACCAGTGAACAGCAGTCGAATTCTAACAACGGCATTGTCGGTCTGCTGGTTCAGGCTGCCGTTGCACAGATTGCCAATACCATTACCGATAAAGGCCATGATATTGCGGGTATCACCAGTGTACGTCTGTTGACGGCCGGTGGTCCTTCTTCCCTGCTATATGGCCCACGTTCACCGATGTACGGGAAAGAAGCTAAGTAATTATATTATTTTCCCGAACTGATAACTGAGAAAACCGTCCATGGCAGCATGGGCGGTTTTTTTACTTTTTATGCATAACGTTTCCTCTCTTAATTGTACCCCTAAATGGCCGGCAACCCTGTTGCCATATCAGAAAACCTTACTATGCTTTGTTGATGATAATTAAAGAATATGAGAGAAAAGTGGGATGGACGGCGAGCCAGCAGTGGACGAAAAAGCGCTGTTATATCCATGCACTATTTCATAGCAAGATAAGTAGTTTTTATGAATAAGATTTATTTCCGCATTGATAATTTTTAATAACATTGCAAGAAATCGTAATTCTTTTGTTGTTTTGATGTCAGTGTGATTCTCGTCACGAAAAAGATCTTATTTTTCGTGTGTTTATATACGGTTGAGGATGGATGAATGTTTGCAGTTGAACACCATTTTATTGATGATGGGTTTAAACATAGCTTGCTACTCTTCTCGCGGATTGAACATCAGCTAAAAAGAAGCGTCTTAATATTCAGCTAAGAAATCTTCGTTATGCTCGTCTGCCAATGGTCGGATGAACAACATTATTGATGGTCATATTACTGTCATTAATTGCTTTTCTACTTATCCTTCGCAAGGACTAAGGAGCGGTTTTCCCTGACGTACTTATCCCCAGATCCGATTCCGATGGCGGGACGGCGATGTTACCAGAGTGTATATACCCCAAATAATTCGAGTTGCAGCAAGGCGGCAACCGGATGAATCTTCAGGAGCTTACATGAGTAAGTGACTGGTGCGAGTGGCAACGCTGCCGGGAGCAGAGTTGAGCGCGGTTTACCGCGGTTCCGCTGGGCGAGGCCCATGATGGGCTGCGTAATGAAGCCAACGCACCTGCGACTTGAAGGATGACGGGTATGAAGATTTATCTCGCCACACCAATAATCATCGATTTAACCTGAGAGTGAATTTTTACATGGCTGATTTTCTACCTTTCTCACGCCCCGCGTTAGGTGAGGAAGAACTTGCCGCGGTCGGGCAGGTTCTTCGTTCCGGATGGATTACCACTGGCCCCAAAAATCATGAACTGGAGCAACAGTTTGCCGTGCTGACGGGCGCGAAACACGCCATTGCGGTCAGCTCTGCGACCGGTGGTATGCACGTCACCCTGATGGCGCTGGGAATTGGCGCAGGCGATGAAGTGATCACGCCGTCGCTCACCTGGGTTTCCACCCTGAATATGATTGTGCTGCTGGGCGCCGAGCCCGTGATGGTGGATGTGGACCGCGATAATCTGATGGTGACGCCGGAAGCGATTGAAGCGGCCATTACTCCCCGCACCAAAGCCATTATTCCGGTTCACTACGCCGGCGCGCCGGCAGATATCGACGCTATTCGTGACATCGGCCGCCGTCACGGCATTCCGGTGATTGAGGATGCCGCTCACGCCGCTGGCACCTACTACCGCGGTCGCCACGTCGGCGGCGAGGGCACGGCGATTTTCTCCTTCCACGCCATCAAAAACATGACCTGCGCTGAAGGCGGTCTGGTGGTGACGGACGACGACGAGCTGGCCAACCGCATTCGCAGTCTGAAATTCCACGGTCTGGCGGTAGACGCGTTCGACCGCATGGTGCAGGGGCGCGCGCCGCAGGCGGAAGTGGTTTCGCCGGGCTTCAAGTACAACCTGCCGGACATTAGCGCCGCCATTGCGCTGGTGCAACTGGAAAAACTGGCCGCCAACAATGCGCGCCGCGAAGCGCTGGCGCAGCGTTATCTGCAAAAACTGGCCGCTTTGCCGTTCCAGCCGCTGACGCTGCCGTCATGGCCGCACCAGCACGCCTGGCACCTGTTTATCATCCGGGTGGATGAAGCGCGTTGCGGCATCGATCGCGACGGTCTGATGCAGGCGTTAAAAGAACGCAACATCGGCACCGGTCTGCATTTCCGCGCCGCCCATACCCAGAAATACTATCGTGAACGTTTCACCAACCTGCACCTGCCGAATACCGACTGGAACTCGGCCCGAATCTGCTCTCTGCCGTTGTTCCCGGATATGCGCGACGAGGATGTGGACAGAGTGGTGGATGCGTTAACTGAGCTGGCGGGGAAACGCTGATGTCGGACATGGAAGCAATCAATAAAGTCTCGGTGGTGATTCCGGTTTTCAACGAGCAGGAGAGCCTGCCGGAGCTGATTCGTCGTACCACCGCCGCCTGTGATCAAATGAACCGTGATTATGAAATTCTGCTGGTGGACGACGGCAGCAGCGACAACTCGGCCGCGTTGCTGACCGAGGCGGCGCAGGCGCCGGGCAGCCATGTGGTAGCGGTGATTCTTAACCGCAACTACGGGCAGCATTCGGCGATCATGGCCGGGTTCAGCCATGTGTCCGGCGATCTGATCATCACGCTGGATGCCGACCTGCAAAACCCGCCGGAAGAAATTCCCCGGCTGGTGGACACGGCGGATCAAGGGTATGACGTGGTGGGCACCATCCGCGAAAATCGTCAGGACAGTGTGTTTCGTAAAACCGCTTCGCGCATGATCAACCACCTGATTCAGCGCACCACCGGCAAGGCTATGAACGATTACGGCTGTATGCTGCGCGCCTATCGCCGCCATATCATCGACGCCATGCTGCACTGCCACGAGCGCAGCACTTTTATCCCGATCCTCGCCAATACGTTTGCCCGCCGCACCACCGAAATTATGGTGCGCCACTCCGAGCGCGAATTTGGCGATTCCAAATACAGCTTCATGAAGCTTATTAACCTGATGTACGACCTGGTGACCTGCCTGACCACTACGCCGCTGCGTTTGCTGAGCGTGGTGGGCAGCGTGATTGCGCTCTCCGGTTTCACGCTGGCGCTGTTGCTGATCCTGCTGCGTCTGTTTTTCGGCGCGGCCTGGGCGGCGGACGGGGTGTTTACGCTGTTCGCCGTGTTGTTCTCTTTTATCGGCGCCCAGTTCGTCGGTATGGGGTTATTGGGGGAATATATCGGACGAATCTACAACGATGTCCGCGCCCGTCCCCGTTATTTTATTCAACGTATTGTTGGCAATGATCCACGATTTTCTGAACAGGACAATGAAGAATGAAAGCTGTTGTTTTTGCCTATCATGATTTCGGTTGCGTGGGACTCCGCGCGTTGGTGGCAGCGGGCTATACCGTGGAAGCGGTGTTTACCCACGCGGATAACCCGGCGGAAAATCAGTTCTTTGGATCGGTAGCCCGCACCGCGGCGGAGCTGGGCATCCCGGTATTCGCGCCGGAAGACGTTAACCACCCGCTGTGGGTGGAACGCATCGCCGCCATGTCGCCGGACGTCATTTTCTCCTTCTACTACCGTCACCTGCTGAGCGACGCCATTCTGCAGAGCGCGGCGCACGGCGCCTACAACCTGCATGGTTCGCTGCTGCCGCGCTATCGCGGCCGGGCGCCGCTGAACTGGGCGCTGGTCAACGGCGAAACCGAAACCGGCGTGACCCTGCACCGCATGGTGGCGCGCGCCGATGCCGGCAACATCGTGGCGCAGCAGCGTGTGGCGATCGACGAGAGCGATACCGCGCTGAGCCTGCACCGCAAGCTGCGTGATGTCGCCGAGCTGTTGCTGAAAGACAACCTGCCCGCTATCGCTGCCGGTAAAGCGAATGATATTCCGCAGGATGAGAGCCAGGCCACTTACGTGGGTCGTCGTACCCCGGAAGACGGGCGTATCGAATGGCAGAAGCCGGCGCGTACCCTGTATAACCTGGTGCGTGCGGTGACCGAGCCGTGGCCGGGCGCGTTCAGCTTTGTCGGCACGACGAAGTTCATTATCTGGCAGGCGAAGGTGCGTACTGATTTCGCCGCCGCCAGACCGGGCACCGTGCTGAGCACCTCGCCGCTGGTGGTTGCCTGCGGCAGCGACGCGCTGGAGATCGTCACCGGCCAGGGCGACAACGGTATTTATCTGCAAGGCGCACAACTGGCCCAGAGCCTGGGTCTGGTGACCGGCGCCATCCTCAACAACTCGCCGGTGGTGAACGTCAAACGCCGTACCCGCGTGCTGATCCTCGGGGTGAACGGTTTTATCGGTAACCACCTGACTGAGCGCCTGCTGCAGGAAGACAACTACGAAGTGTTCGGTCTGGACATCAGTTCCGATGCTATCGAACGTTTCCTCGGCAACCCGCGTTTCCACTTCGTGGAAGGGGACATCAGTATTCATTCCGAGTGGATCGAGTACCACATCAAGAAATGCGACGTGGTGCTGCCGCTGGTGGCGATCGCCACCCCGATCGAGTACACCCGTAACCCGCTGCGCGTATTCGAGCTGGATTTCGAAGAAAACCTGAAAACCATCCGCGACTGCGTGAAGTACAAAAAACGCATCATTTTCCCGTCCACCTCCGAGGTGTACGGCATGTGTACCGACCCGGTGTTCGACGAAGACAACTCCAACCTGATCGTTGGGCCGATCAACAAACAGCGCTGGATTTACTCGGTATCCAAACAGCTGCTGGACCGCGTGATCTGGGCTTACGGCGAAAAAGAAGGGCTGCGTTTCACCCTGTTCCGTCCGTTCAACTGGATGGGGCCGCGTCTGGATAACCTGAACGCCGCGCGTATCGGCAGCTCCCGCGCCATCACCCAGCTGATTCTGAACCTGGTGGAAGGCTCGCCGATCAAGCTGGTTGACGGCGGTCGTCAGAAACGTTGCTTTACCGACATCAAAGACGGTATCGAAGCGCTGTTCCGCATCATCGAGAATAAAGACGGCGTGTGCGACGGCCAGATCATCAACATCGGCAACCCGGACAACGAAGCCAGCATTCGTCAACTGGCGGAACAGCTGCTGGAGAGCTTTGAGAAGCATCCGCTGCGTAATCAGTTCCCGCCGTTCGCCGGTTTCCGCGAAGTGGAAAGCAGCAGCTACTACGGCAAAGGCTATCAGGATGTGGAGCACCGTAAGCCCAGCATCCGCAACGCCAAACGCCTGTTGCACTGGCAGCCGACCATCGAGATGGAAAAAACCGTGGCGGAAACGCTGGACTTCTTCCTCCAGACCGTTGAAACCGGCCGATTCAGTCAGGACAGCGAATGAGAAAAGTAGGGTTACGGATCGACGTTGATACCTGGCGCGGCACGCGGGTGGGGGTGCCCCGCCTGCTGGAGTTGCTGGACGTCTATGGCGTCCGGGCCAGCTTTTTCTTCAGCGTCGGGCCCGACAACATGGGGCGCCATTTGTGGCGCCTGATTCGACCGGTGTTTTTGTGGAAGATGCTGCGCTCGCGCGCAGCATCGCTGTATGGCTGGGACATCCTGCTGGCGGGCACCGCCTGGCCGGGCCGGGTGATCGGCCGCGGCTTGCCGGAGCCGATCCGCGCGGCGTCCCGGCAGCACGAAGTCGGGCTGCACGCCTGGGATCACTTCGCCTGGCAAACCTGGGCCGGGGTGTGGGATCAGGCCAAAATGGAACAACAGATCCGGCTGGCCTACGAGGCGTTGCAGTCGATTACCGGCGAGCCGGTAGCGTGTTCGGCGGTAGCGGGCTGGCGCGCGGATCAAACCGCGGTGGAAGCCAAACAGCAGTTTGGCTTTCGCTACAACAGCGACTGCCGCGGCACCGCGCCGTTCCGCCCGCTGCTCAACGACGGCAGCACCGGTACGGTACAGATCCCGGTCACGTTGCCCACCTGGGATGAAGCGGTCGGCCGGGAAACCAGCGCCGCTGATTTCAATCGCTATATTTTGGATAAAATCCGTCAGGATCAGGGTACGCCGGTCTATACCATTCATGCCGAAGTGGAAGGCATTGTGATGAGCGATCAGTTCGGCGAACTACTGGCGCTGGCGGAGCAGGAAGGCATTCGCTTTTGTCCGCTGAGCGAATTGCTGCCGGACGATCCGGATACATTGCCGGTCGGGCGCGTGGTGCGGGGTTCCCTCGCCGGACGCGATGGCTGGTTGGGATGTCAGCAGACCGTGGAGGCGGCCTGATGAAATACGCACGTCAGACAACGCTGTGGCTGGTGTTGTTGCTACTCTACTATTTTATTCCTCTCAATGGCCGCCTGTTATGGCAACCGGACGAAACCCGCTACGCGGAAATCAGCCGGGAAATGCTGGCGGGCGGCAACTGGATTACCCCGCATTTTCTGGGGATTCGCTATTTTGAAAAGCCGATCGCCGGTTACTGGGTGAATAACATCGGCCAGTGGCTGCTGGGCGACAACAACGCCGGCGTGCGCGCCGGCTCGGTGTTCTCCATTTTGCTGACGGCGGCGCTGATTTACTGGCTGACGCAGCGGTTGTGGCAACAACGGCGTACTTCGCTGCTGGCGGCGGCCATCTATCTGAGTTGCCTGCTGGTGTACGGTATCGGCACCTATGCGGTGCTCGATCCTATCGTCACCCTGTGGCTGGCGGCGGCGATGTGCAGCTTCTGGGGAGCGGCGCAGGCCACCACCCGCAGCAGTAAAATCGGTGGTTATTTGCTGCTGGGCGTGGTGTGCGGCATGGGCTTCATGACCAAGGGCTTTCTGGCGCTGGCGGTGCCGGTGATTGCGGTGCTGCCGTGGGTCACGCTGGAGCGGCGCTGGAAAGAGGTGCTGCTGTACGGCCCGCTGGCGATTGTCAGCGCGGTGGCGGTGTCGTTGCCGTGGGCGCTGGCGGTGGCGCGTCAGGAGCCGGATTTCTGGCACTATTTCTTCTGGGTCGAACATATTCAACGCTTCGCCGATTCCGCGAATGCTCAGCACAAAGCGCCGTTCTGGTACTACCTGCCGGTGCTGATCGCTGGGGTGCTGCCCTGGCTGGCGCTGCTGCCGTCGTCGCTGATGCAGGGCTGGCGCGAACGCCGCCAGGATAGCAGCCTGTTTTATCTGCTGGGCTGGGTGGTGATGCCGTTCCTGTTTTTCAGCATCGCCAAAGGTAAGTTGCCGACCTACATCCTGCCCTGTTTCGCGCCGCTGGCGATCCTGATGGCCAGACGCGCCACTACCTTGCTGAGCCCGCGTTTGCTGACCCTCAACGGCTGGATCAACCTGGCGTTTGGTCTGCTGTGCGCGCTGATCGTGGTGTTGGTGCTGGCGCCGTGGGGGCTGTCGCATCGTCCGCTCTATCAGCCGCAGGAAACCGTCAAAGTGGCGCTGGGCGTCGTGGCGTTCCTGTTCTGGGGGCTGGTCGGATGGTGGACGTTGCGTCATTCGGCGGCTCGCTGGCACTGGGCGGCGGTCTGTCCGCTGGGCATCGCCCTGTTGATTGGCATGGCGATTCCGCAACGGGTGATGGAGAGCAAGCATCCGCAGTGGTTCCTGCGCACGACCGAGGTTGAATCCCACCTGTCGCAGAGCCGTTACATTCTGGCGAACAGCGTTGGTGTAGCCTCTGCGGTTGCCTGGGAACAAAAACGCGGCGATATTCTGATGTACGATAATCAGGGTGAGCTGGAGTACGGCTTGTCGTACCCGGACAGCGTCAATCGCATAGTACCTGCCAGCGAGTTTGCCGACTGGCTGGCGGCGCATCGCCGTGAAGGCAATGTCTCGCTGGTGCTGATATTCTCTTCGGCGACTGATCCGATCACCGGCGTGCCGCCGGCGGATTACACTGACCGGCGAGGGCGAGTCGCCTTATTGTGGTATCGTCAGCAATGACCAATTATCTGCTGATTCTGCTGGTCAGTTTGTTGACCTGCGCCGGTCAGCTTAGTCAGAAACAGGCCGCCAGCTGGCAGAGCGGCGGCCGTTCACATCGCGCCCATGTTCTGTTGTGGATGGGAATAAGCCTGTTGTTGCTGGGGCTGGCGATGGTGCTATGGCTGGCGGTGTTGCAGCGGGTGGCGGTGAGCGTGGCGTATCCGATGCTGAGCCTGAATTTTATTCTGGTGGCGCTGGCGGCGCGCTGGCTGTGGCGGGAGGCCATTAGTCTGCGTCAGTCGGTGGGTATTGTGCTGATTGTTGTCGGTGTAATCTTGATGGGAGGGATCGCGTGAAAGGCTATGGATGGGCGCTGCTGAGTGTGTTGCTGGTCAGCGCAGCACAATTGTCGATGAAATGGGGGATGTCCCAACTGCCCTCGCTGACGGAACCGCTGCCGTTTATGTTCGCCATGCTGGTGTTGCCGGTCGCCGCCGCCGCGGTATTGGTGGGGCTGGCGGCGTATGCTTTCTCAATGCTGAGCTGGTTTAACGCCCTGCGTTTTTTGCCGTTAAGCCGGGCTTACCCACTGCTGAGCCTCAGTTACGTGCTGGTGTGGGGGCTAGCGGTGGCGCTGCCGATTTTTCCCGATACCTTCAGCACCGGCAAACTGCTGGCGATCGCGCTGATTATTGCCGGCGTATGGCTGGTGTGCAGCCGCCAGGCTTCGCATCTGGACGAAGAGTCCTGATATTCGCGTCCTCCTTCTTGCTTGTGGCGCGCACGTTACCTGCAAATTACGCCGACGCGGCTGGCCGGGAAAGCGGCGCCAGCTGCTTAATCTGCGCCGCCAGCCAGCGATCGGCCGCTCGCCGCTGATGGCGCTGGTGGTAATAGATTTTGACGCGGTAAGGCGGCACCGGGAACGGTAGTTCATGGAGCGCGCAGTCGGTGAGCGCGGCAAGGTGGCCGGCGGCAAAGCGCGGCAGCGTCATCAGCAGGTTGCTTTGCCCGATAATAGCAGGCGCTGCCAGCAACGACGGCATCCGCAGCGCGATGGTGCGCTGTTTGCCCAGTTTATCCAGTTCGTAGTCGATGGCGCCGCGCATTTCATTCCAGGGCGTAATCACCAGATGACGGGCGTTCAGGTACTCTTCCAGCGATAGCGGCGTCAGATTGTCTCTAAACCGGGTTGCCGTGATCGCCACGTAATCATCCTCCATCCAGTCAATGTCATGAATGTCTTCATGCATGTGGTCAGCGAATTCGGTAAAACCGAGGGCGAAATCGACGCGGCCGGCCAGCAGTTCCTCAAAGGCGACTTTCTGATCGCTGTGAATCAATTGAAATTGCAGGTGGGGCGCCAGCGACTGGAGCGCGGCGGTTAATGCTGGAAAAACGCAAAACGCCGTAAAGTCGGTGACCGAAAAAGTAAAGGATTCATGGCTGCTGGCAGGGTCAAAACCAGGGCGCAGGCTGAATCCCTGTTCCAGCAAACGCAGCCCGTCGCCAATGGTGGCGGCCAGCTTTTGCGCGAAGACCGTCGGCCGCATTTCCTGACCGGAACGGTAAAACAGTTCGTCATTCAGCGTCTTGCGTAGCCGGCTCAGTGCATGGCTTAACGCCGAGTTGCTCATGGCGAGCTCAGCGGCGGCGCGGGTGACCGACTGATGCCGGAAGATGGCGTCAAAAACCAGCAACAGATTGAGGTCGAGGCGCCGTAACTGAGGATGCATAATATTCACCATGAATTGATAATATTGCACTTCATGCATTATAACCTGGCGATTAAGCTGGCAGCCTGACGAATCAATCACAGAGATCTTCTTATGACCTTACATATCCGTTGGGCGACGCGGCAGGACTCCGCCACCATCCTGAATTTTATTCGTGAACTGGCTGAGTACGAGAAAGCGTTGCACGAGGTGAAGACCAACCAGCAGGAAATCGAGCAAACGCTGTTCGGCGAAGGTTCCGCCACCGAGGCGCTGATTTGCGAATGGAACGGCGAGCCGGTCGGGTTTGCGGTGTTCTTCACCAGTTACTCCACCTGGCTGGGACGCGACGGCATCTATCTGGAAGATCTGTACGTATCGCCGCATTATCGCGGTCAGGGCGCCGGTAAGGCGCTGCTGAAATACATCGCTCGTCTGGCGGTTGAACGCGGTTGCGGAAGGCTGGAGTGGAGCGTGCTGGACTGGAACCAGCCTGCTATCGATTTCTACGACAGCCTGGGCGCCGCGCCGCAAAACGAGTGGATCCGTTACCGACTGGAAGGCGATAGCCTGCGACAGGCGGCGCAGGAATAGACCGGGTTATTTGTGGCGGTAGAAAAACAGGCGGCGGTAAAAGAACACGTTGCGATAAAAGACAGGCTGCGGAAAACCCGCAGCCTGCAGAGGGAAAAGGGATAGAGCCTGGACACAGGAAACCAATCCCCGTCACATCGGGTGTGACTCAGTAGCCAACGGTGAAACGCTGGCGAATGTGCTGCGGTTTTTCTACTTCATCCACCAGCGCAATGGCGTAATCCGCAAACGAGATACTGCTGCCTTGCTCATTGGTCAGCAGATCGTCTTGGCCGAGGCGGAATGTGCCGGTACGTTCACCGGGAACGAACATCATGGACGGCGACAGGAAGGTCCAGTCCAGATCGGTGACGGTTTTCAGCAGGTCGAGAAAATCGGCGCCCTTGGTGGCTTCTGCCTTGTAAGCCTCCGGGAAGCCCGGCTGATCCACCAGACGCTGGCCCGGCGCGACTAACAGGCTGCCCGCCCCGCCGACCACCAGATAGCGTTTCACACCCGCGGCGCGCACGGCGTCGATCAGAATCTGCGGATCGCTGCTGGTAAAATGAACGGAGCTGATGACCGCATCGTGGCCTGCCAGCAGCGCCGTCAGTCCTGACGCATCAAACACATCCCCTTGTCTGGCGGTGACGCCGGGCAGCGCGGCGATTTTTTCCGGATGACGGGCAATCGCGGTTATCTGATGACCGCGTTCAGACAGCTCTTTTAGAATCTGTGAACCCGCGTTGCCGGACGCGCCGATAAGTGCAATATGAGCCATGTTCCATTCCTTATAGTCTTCATTAATGGAAAGGTCTAATATGTAGACCATTGGAAGGATTATGCGCAAAGCCCGATCGCCGCGCAAGAAGTCACCCGTTTGTTATCTGGTCACTGCAAGCTGACCATTGTGGAGTGTGCGATGCCGAAAACCGTTGCTGAAAAAGATGTTTTTGTTTTTGAACAGGCTTGTCCGATACGCGATGTGCTGGATCGCATTGGCGATCAGTGGAGCCTGTTGGTGCTGGAAACCCTGAGTGATGGCACGTTGCGTTTTAATGAACTGATGCGTCGTATTGGCGATATTTCCAAGCAAATGCTCTCCAAGACATTGAAATTACTGGAGCAGGACGGATTTGTCCGGCGTACGCTTTATGCCGAGGTGCCGCCGCGGGTGGAATACCAGCTCACCGAGCTTGGGCGCTCTTTTCTGCAGCCGATGAAGACGCTGGTGCAGTGGGCGGATGCGCATCACCGTACCATTTGCGAGGCGCGCAAAACCTATGAGCAAAAAAATGGGTAATCACCTGAAGTTAACTCATGACTAGGTGTCAGCCTCGGTAATGCCGTCTGCATTCAATCGGTGAAACGGCCTTGTCCACACAAGGCCGTGCCGATAAGCCGCTATGCGGCCCCTGTGGCCTTGATTTCCCCGCGCGCCAGCTGATCGCGCTCCATGGATTCAAACAGCGCCTTGAAGTTGCCTTCGCCAAAACCGTCGTCGCCATCCCGTTCGATAAATTCAAAAAACAGTGGGCCGATCAGGGTTTCCGAGAAAATTTGCAGCAGCAGTTTTTTCTGCCCGTTACGGGTATTGCCGTCAATCAGAATGCCGCGCGTCTGCAGGGCGGCGATATCACGGCCGTGGCCGGGCAGGCGCTCTTCCACCATCTGGTAGTAGGTCTCGGACGGTGCGGTCATCAGCGGTAAACCCGCCTGACGCAACCGATCGAGCGTGGTCAGAATATCGTCGGTTTGCATCGCAATATGCTGGATCCCTTCGCCATTAAAGCGGCGCAGGAATTCCTGAATCTGTCCGTTGCTGCCTTCCGCCTCTTCGTTCAGCGGAATACGGATTTTACCGTCCGGCGCCATCATGGCTTTGGAGTGCAATCCGGTATATTCGCCGGCAATGTCAAAATAACGAATCTGCTGAAAATTAAATATTCGGCTATAGAATTCAGACCAGTAATTCATTCTGCCCTGATAGACATTATTGGTTAGGTGATCAAGGGTATGCAGCCCGAATCCTTTCGGCTTTCTTTCCACGCCGTGAATAAACGTAAAATCGATATCGAAAATATCTATGTCCGTGTGATATTTCTCGATGAAGTAGATTTTCGAACCGCCAATGCCTTCGATCGCCGGCACCATGATTTCCCCCGGACTGGCGGGCAAGTCTGCCGGTCTGGCGCCGGACAGGATTGCCTGCTCATAAGCCTGAGCGGCATCCCTGACGTAAAACCCGATACCGCAGGCGCCTGCGCCGTGTTCCTGCAGAAAAGTTTGCGGAAAACCGGTAGCGGTATTATTAAGAAGAAAATTGATGTCGTTCTGTCGAAAGAGTGAAATATCGCGGTGGCGATGGTGCGCGACACGTGTAAATCCTAAAGAAATAAATAACGCCGAGAGTGTTTCCGGAGCGTCGGTAACAAATTCGATAAAAGCGAATCCATTCAATTCTAGCGGGTTGGTTAATAACTCATTCATATTAGTTCCTTTGTCCTTAAAGGAGATGAATAAAATAAACCGATGGCGGGTTTCCAATAATGAATATAGCGTGATCGTTCATTTTAGGATAACAAGTTTTTCTTATTATAAATTTAATAGATAAATATAAAGTAATTCCGTTTATTAATATTTATTGATGGCGATATTGGCTGGTCGCCGGCGAACTGCGGTTCGTTGAAGGCGCAATTTGGCCCGAATGTATCGATAAATGACCTTCGGGCCGCTGCCGGGCGTATGGTTTTCCGAGCACAATGACGGCCATCCGCAATATGCTTAAGACCAGGGAACATCATCATGAATATTACCCAGATCAGAAACGCCACGCTGAAAATCAGCTTTGCCGGTAAAATTTTTCTCATCGACCCGATGCTGGCCGAAAAAGGCGCCTATCCCGGTTTCGAAGGCACGCTGAACAGCCACTTGCGTAACCCGTTGGTGGACCTGCCGGTCACGCTGGAGAACCTGTTTGCCGGTGTGGATGCGGTGATTGTCACCCACACCCATCTCGATCACTGGGATGATGCGGCTAAAATCCACCTGCCCAAATCATTACCGATATTTGTCCAGCACGCGCAAGACCGGGAAATGATCCAGGCCGCCGGGTTCGGCGATGTTCGCCTGTTGACCGAACAGAGCGCAATTGGCGATATCACGCTGATCAAAACGCCGGGCCAGCATGGCAGCGACGCGATTATGGACGCGTTGCACGACAGGCTGGGTGACGTGTGCGGCGTGGTGTTCCGTCACCCGCAGGAGAAAACGCTGTATCTGGCGGGCGATACGGTCTGGAATGCATATGTGGCTGAAAACCTGCGTCGTTATGCGCCGGAGGTCATTGTTCTCAATTGCGGCGATGCGCAAATCGTCGGGTTGGGGTCGATCATCATGAACCAGCAGGATGTGCTGGCTGTGGCGCAACACGCGCCTAATGCGACACTCATCGCCAGCCACATGGAAGCGGTTAATCATTCGGCGCTAAGCCGTGCGGCCCTGCGTGATTTTCTGCAGCAAAACGGCGTGGCGCCTCAGGTGTTGATCCCGGCGGATGGTGAGTCCTGTATGCTGTAACGGGTATCTGGAACGGGTGATGACGAAGCGGGAGGAACGAGACGTGAGCATGCGTATTCCGTCGGTCGCGGTGGTGGCCTGCAATCAGTTCAGCCCGTTTCATTTATCGGTGCCCTGCATGATTTTCGGCGATGTGCTGCCGGGGCAGCCGCTGTTCAGGCTGCGAATTTGCGCCGGCGAAGAGGGCGTGCTGCGTTCCGCACAGGGGTTGCAGGTTGATACCCCGTTCGGGCTGGACGCGCTGGCGGAGGCCGATATCGTCGTGGTGCCCTACTGGCGTAACCCGCAGGAGATGCCGAACCCGGCGCTGCTGGCGGCGTTGGCGGCGGCCTATGCGCGCGGCAGCCTGCTGGTCGGATTGTGCCTGGGCACCTATGTGCTGGCGTGGGCCGGGCTGCTCACGCAGCGCAAGGCGGCGACGCACTGGGAACTCGCGCAGGATTTTCAGCAGCGTTTTCCCGATGTCCATCTGGATACTCACGCGCTGTACGTGGAGGATGAGCGGCTGATTACCTCGGCGGGCACGGCAGCCGGGCTGGATTGTTGCCTGCATCTGGTCAGGAAGTACCACGGCAGCGCGATCGCCAACAAAGTCGCCAGAAGAATAGTGATCCCCCCGCATCGGGAAGGCGGCCAGGCGCAGTTCATCGAGCGGCCGGTGCCGGTATCCACGCAGGATGCCAGAATCAACGCGCTGCTGGACTACCTGAGAAGCCGCCTCGACCAGCCCCATCACCTTGATGAACTGGCGCGTCGGACGCTAATGAGCCGCCGCACGTTCACCCGACAGTTTCACAAGGCCACCGGCATGTCAGTCGGCGAGTGGCTGATGGCGGAGCGCCTGCAACAAAGCCAGACGTTGCTGGAGTCCACTACGCTGTCGATCGACGCCATTGCGGAGCAGGTCGGCTTCGGTACCGCCACATCGTTGCGCCAGCACTTCCGCCGCCAGTTCAACGTGACGCCCGGCGAGTGGCGCAAGGCGTTTCAGGACACCCGTACGCCCTCTTCACCGTAGCGACAGCAACGATAACGCGTTTTCCGGTTGTCCTAAAACGTCACCATATGCCTTCCTGCAAAGGAACTCTTTTTCAGCCTTCGCTACTCATCGGCTAGATGAACCAACGGTGCAGGTGAAAAATGAGCACGCTTTTTTAAGTACGCAGCAGTTGCAGTCGTCATCGGTCGATGTCAGAAAGCTACTGGATCACGGTTCTCTGGAAGTGAATGGTAAGACATACCGTATTAGCGCGGCGTAGGGCGCCAAAATCAACGTTGAATTGGCCACCAAAGCCAAGGGCTTCTTCAACGCGGTAGAAAATATGATAGGGTCTTCCGGCGAAAGTAAAGCTATCTCCCAGATACTGGAAAGCAAACCGCGTTTGGTGCGCTCGAATGCCATGCATGTTCTGGAAAAAAACGATCTGGCGGCGGCATCGTCAAGCCAGGCTGGCAAGGCGCAGACCAGCATCAGCCCGATGCCCACAGATCATTCTCGACAGAAACTGCAACAGTGGGCCGGGCAGGCCAGACAGAATAGCCATCCCACCGAACGGGATATTTATTTGATTTATAAATCGGATAAACCGAACCTTCCCAAGGTCGACCCTGAAGAGGGGAAAGCCATGCTACGCCGGTCAATCCGGCTGGACGGCACCGGTGTTTTTCCACAGCACACCGGGCCGATAGGTAAAGACCTGATGAAAGGGTATTTACAGAATAACCCCCAAGCGGCGCATGATTTTATTATGTTCAGGCGGAACGACACCAGTGACGCGGAGCCCTCCAGCAGCAGGATCACGCTTAGCATTCATCAGAAAAATGCGGCGAAACTACCGGAGATATTGCACGCGCTGATCAGGGATAAAGACTACTTACATACGGCAAAAATCGCGCATCCCTCCTTTTTTGGGCAGGATACCGACAGCGTCATTCTTTATCTGAATGGTCATCTTGGTGAAGCGACGATCAATTCAGCGCAGAGTCAGGCCTGATTCACCGGCAAGCATCCGATGGGTGCCGCCGGTTTGGAGCGTGTACAGACTCAGCGTTATTTCCCAATACAAAAACTGGAAAAAATCCGTCCCAGCAGGTCATCGGAGGTGAATTCGCCGGTGATTTCGCTCAACGCCTGCTGGGCCAGCCGCAGTTCTTCGGCCAGTAGTTCGCCGGCGTAGGCGCCGACTAATTGTTCATGCCCTTGTTGCAGGTGCTGCGCCGCTTGCTCCAGTGCCTGTAAGTGGCGGCGGCGGGCCAGAAAGCCCCCTTCGGTGTTGCTGGTAAAACCCATGCTTTGCTTAAGATGGTCGCGTAACAGGTCTACGCCATTGCCGGTGCGGGCGGAGAGGCGGATAAGTGAGTAAGTATTCACATCTTCAATGCCCAGCGGTTCGCCGGTGACATCCGCTTTGTTGCGCACCACGGTAATGGGCAATGTTTTCGGTAATCTCGCCATAAATTCCGGCCAGATAGCCGCCGGTTCCACCGCGTCGGTGGTGGTGCCGTCCACCATGAACAACACCCGGTCCGCCTGTTCGATTTCCTGCCAGGCGCGCTCAATGCCGATGCGTTCCACCTCATCGCTGGCGTCGCGCAGCCCGGCGGTGTCGATGATATGCAGCGGCATGCCGTCGATGTGAATATGCTCGCGCAGCACATCGCGGGTGGTGCCGGCGATATCGGTGACGATGGCGGCGTCGCGCCCGGCCAGTGCATTCAGCAGGCTGGATTTACCGGCATTCGGCCGGCCGGCTATCACCACTTTCATGCCTTCGCGCAGCAGGCTGCCCTGACGCGCTTCGGCGCGTACCGCGCCAAGATCGCCGATCACGTCGTTGAGCATGGCTTCGATTTTGCCGTCGGAGAGGAAGTCGATTTCTTCATCGGGAAAATCAATTGCGGCTTCCACATAGATTCGCAGGTGAGTAAGTGCTTCCACTAATTGGTGGATGCGGGTGGAAAACACGCCCTGCAGCGAGTTGACGGCGGAGCGGGCCGCCTGCTCGGAACTGGCGTCGATCAGGTCGGCAATCGCCTCGGCCTGCGCCAAGTCCAGCTTGTCGTTCAGAAACGCCCGTTCGGAGAATTCGCCGGGGCGGGCGATGCGCACGTCGGGCAGCGCCACTACTCGTCTGAGTAGCAGATCGAGAATCACCGGGCCGCCGTGCCCCTGCAGCTCCAGCACGTCTTCGCCGGTAAAGGAGTTCGGACCGGGAAACCACAGGGCAATCCCCTGGTCGAGCACGCTACCGTCGGCGTCATGGAAAGGCAGATAATCGGCGTAACGCGGTTTGGGCAGCTTGCCCAGCACCGCCTGTGCGACTGCCGAGGATTGCCGGCCGGAGATGCGCAGAATACCTACGCCGCCGCGTCCCGGCGGGGTGGCTTGGGCAACGATGGTGTCGGTATGGCTCATGGTGTTCTCTCTACATTCTCGCCTGCTTTCAGGCGCTGTTATGGGATCGTATTTATATAAAAAATAAGGCGGTCAGTGACCGCCTTATAGTGAGATTGATTGGGCAATCAACCGGTTATTTCTTCTCGCGGCTATGCAGGCCGCGTTTTTCCAGCCCGCGATAAATCAGCTGCTGCTGGGCGATGGTCACCAGGTTGCTGACGATATAGTACAGCACCAGACCCGACGGGAACCACAGGAAGAACACGGTGAAGATCACCGGCATGTAGGTCATGATCTTCTGTTGCATCGGGTCGGTAACGGTAGTCGGCGACATCTTCTGAATGAAGAACATGGTCAGACCCATCAGGATCGGCAGCACGTAGTACGGGTCCTGCGCCGACAGGTCATGAATCCACAGCGCGAACGGCGCGTGACGCAGCTCCACCGAGCCCATCAGCATGTAGTACAACGCCAGGAAGATCGGCATCTGGATCAGCAGCGGGAAGCAGCCGCCCAGCGGATTCACTTTCTCAGCCTTGTACAACGCCATCATTTCCTGACTCATGCGCTGTTTATCGTCGCCGATACGCTCGCGCATCGCCTGCAGTTTCGGCTGCAGCATGCGCATTTTCGCCATCGAGGTGTACTGCGCTTTGGTCAGCGGGTACATGATGCCGCGCACGATAAAGGTGATGGCGATGATCGAGAAGCCCCAGTTGCCGATAAAGCCGTGCAGGAACTTCAGCAGTTTGAACAGCGGCTGGGAGATGAACCACAGCCAGCCGTAATCCACGGTCAGGTCCAGATGCGGCGCGACCGTCGCCATCTTATCCTGAATTTCCGGGCCGACCCACAAGGTGGCGTTCAGGCTCTGCTGGCTGCCCGGCTGTACGATAACCGGCGTGGCCTTAAAGCCGATGGCGGCTAAGCCATTGCCCAGGTTGGCGCTGTAGAACGTGTTATTACCCGCAGCCGCCGGTACCCAGGCGGTAGCGAAGTACTGCTGCAGCATGGCGACCCAACCGCCCTGCGTGTTGATATTCAGGTTCTCTTTCATATCGCTGAAACTGTATTTGCGATATTTGTCGTCGCTGGAAGAGAACGCCGCGCCGCGGTAGGTGTGAAGGGCGAAGTTATTGCTGCCGGTGTCGCGGTGCGACGGCAAATCAATGGACTGTTTCAACTGGCCGAACAGGGTCAGCTCCAGCGGCTGGGCGCTGGCGTTATTGACGCCGTATTCCACGTTCAGCGCGTATTCGCCGCGTTTCAGCACGAAAGTTTTGGTGAAGCTAACGCCGTTGGCGTCGGTGTAGGTCAACGGAATCCGCAGTTCATTTTGGCCGTCGGCCAGTTCAAAGCGATCCGCCGGCGCGGTGTACAGCGGGCGTGAACCGTTGGCCGGGTTGTCCGGGCCGTTTTTGCCGGTCAGGCCGCTCTGCGCCTGATAAGTAAAGGCCGGGGTAGTTTCCAGCAGTTTGAACGGCTGGTTGGAACCCAGCTCTGCCGGGTAGGCCAGCAGGTCGGCTTCTTCAATGTCGCCGCCGCGAGTGTTGATGTTCAGCGACAACACGTCGGTTTTAACGGTGATCAGTTTACCCGTACCGCTGGCAGGTACGCCCTGGTTGGCTGCATCGCCTACAGCGCCATTCGCCTGTTGCGTGGTCTGGGTCGCCGCGGGTGGATTTTTGTCCGTTTCCCACTGCTGCCAGATCATGAACGTTACGAATAGCAGAGCGATGAGAAGAAGATTGCGTTGCGAATCCATCGTTAGTGTTCTCTGTTATTGTCGGGTTTTGGCGGTACGGGATCATCACCACCAGGGTTCAAAGGGTGGCATTTTAATACGCGTTTAAGCGTCAACCAACTGCCTTTTATCATGCCGAACCGGCGTATTGCTTCAATGCCATATTGGGAGCACGACGGCTGAAAGCGGCAGTGCGGTCCAAGTAGCGGACTGATAAAGCGTTGATACCCGCGTATCAGGCCAATCAGCAGGCGTGAGCCAAACGACAGTGACGGCGCCATAATTTTTCCAACGCTTCCGTTAGCGTACGGTTATCCAGTTCAGACACCCCTTTTTTGGCGATGACGACAAAGTCCATCGCGGGCAGTTCGTGCTGGTGCAAACGAAAACTTTCACGCGTCAGGCGCTTGATGCGGTTGCGTTCGTGAGCCCGTCTGACGTGCTTTTTTGCGACGGTAAGACCAATACGAGGGTGCCCCAGCGTATTTGGGCGACCGAGGATGGTGATCTGCGGCGTACCGGCCCGTTGTGGCTGCTGGAAGACGAAAGAGAAATGGCTGGGAGTTAACAGACGTAACTCCCTGGGAAAAGCGAGCGTAACCACTCGAAGGGTTAGCTTTTATTACTTGGAAACAGTCAGACGAGTACGGCCTTTCGCACGACGGCGGGCCAGAACCTGACGACCATTTTTAGTGGCCATACGAGCACGGAAACCGTGGCTACGGTTACGCTTCAATACGGACGGTTGGAAAGTGCGTTTCATGGCGATTTCTACCTAAACTTGATTTAAGACTTCACAGTAAACGCGTTTGGCTACTCGGCGTGAAAAGTGACCGACGCCTCTATCGCATAATAAAGAGGCGGGATTGTAATAATTGTACAGTCCCGAGTCAATTAACATCCGCGTTTTACCCGCCTGAAACTTTCCGGTTGTCCCGGACTTTTCGTCTGCTAAGCACAAAAACTGTCCGCTCAGCACAGAAAACAGGCGCTACGCGCAGGCCGGGAATTATACGGACTCTGCGACAAAGCGCAAGGATCCGCCTGCGATCCTGTCGGCGGGATCATGATCCGCATCACCGCTGATCGTCCCGATTACGTTTATGCTTAAGACCTTTTTGGGATCTACAGGCGGGTTGTGGGTAACCGCACGGACGGCCCGTATGGAAAGCCGGAGTTGGCGCATACTATAAGAAGAGCCTGTGGATAAAAAGGATCAAAACTGTGTGGAAAGGGGAGATCTCTGGCGTGGTTTAGGTTATGATCCGCCGTCCCGCTAGCGATCCCAGGATCGGGATCGTCACGGTAAAGCCGCTTTCCGCGTGGCGCACCCCGGCGCAGCCTTATCCATGCGTAGCCGGGTGCCTGAAAAATCATGAGTTACATAACTAACGTCTGTTCCTTTTCTTGATTGACCTTGTTCGAGTGGAGTCCGCCGTGTCACTTTCGCTTTGGCAGCAGTGTCTTGCCCGTTTGCAGGATGAGTTACCTGCCACAGAATTCAGTATGTGGATACGCCCGTTACAGGCGGAACTGAGTGACAACACTCTGGCGCTTTACGCCCCTAATCGTTTTGTACTGGATTGGGTGCGCGATAAATACATCAATAATATCAATGGACTGTTGAATGATTTCTGCGGCATGGATGCGCCGTTACTGCGTTTTGAAGTCGGCAGCAAGCCGGTGACGCCTGTTGTCGTTCCAGCCGGCCACCACAGCGCTACCGTACCCGCGCCTCAGGCGCGCGCCGCTTCGCCGGTGCGCCCGAGCTGGGAAACCCCGGCGGCGCCGGCCGAGCATACCTACCGCTCCAACGTGAACCCCAAGCACACCTTTGACAATTTCGTGGAAGGTAAGTCCAACCAGCTGGCCCGCGCGGCGGCGCGTCAGGTGGCGGACAACCCCGGCGGCGCTTACAACCCGCTGTTTCTGTACGGCGGCACCGGCCTGGGTAAAACCCACCTGCTGCACGCGGTGGGCAATGGCATTATGGCCCGCAAGCCGAATGCCAAGGTGGTGTACATGCATTCCGAGCGTTTTGTGCAGGATATGGTTAAGGCGTTGCAGAATAACGCTATCGAAGAATTCAAACGCTATTACCGCTCCGTGGACGCGCTGCTGATCGATGACATCCAGTTTTTTGCCAATAAAGAGCGTTCGCAGGAAGAGTTTTTCCACACATTCAACGCCTTGCTGGAAGGCAACCAACAGATCATCCTGACGTCGGATCGTTACCCTAAAGAGATCAACGGGGTGGAAGATCGTCTCAAGTCCCGCTTCGGCTGGGGGCTGACCGTCGCGATCGAGCCGCCGGAGCTGGAAACCCGCGTGGCGATCCTGATGAAGAAGGCGGACGAAAACGATATTCGCCTGCCGGGCGAAGTCGCGTTTTTCATCGCCAAGCGCCTGCGTTCCAACGTGCGTGAGCTGGAAGGCGCGCTGAACCGCGTGATCGCCAACGCCAATTTTACCGGCCGGTCGATCACCATCGATTTTGTGCGCGAAGCGCTGCGCGACCTGCTGGCATTGCAGGAAAAGCTGGTCACCATCGACAATATTCAGAAGACGGTGGCGGAGTACTATAAGATTAAAGTGGCCGACCTGTTGTCCAAACGGCGTTCACGTTCGGTGGCCCGTCCGCGTCAGATGGCGATGGCGCTGGCCAAAGAGCTGACCAACCACAGCCTGCCGGAGATCGGCGACGCGTTCGGTGGCCGTGACCATACCACCGTGCTGCATGCCTGTCGCAAGATCGAGCAGCTGCGCGAGGAAAGTCACGACATCAAAGAAGATTTTTCCAATTTAATCCGAACCTTATCGTCATAACATCATGAAATTTATCGTTGAGCGTGAGCATCTGTTAAAACCGTTGCAACAGGTCAGCAGCCCGCTGGGCGGGCGACCGACGTTGCCGATTCTGGGCAACCTGTTGTTGCAGGTCAGCGAAGGTCGGTTATCGCTGACCGGTACCGATCTGGAAATGGAGATGGTGGCGCATCTGGCGCTGACGCAGCCCCATGAACCGGGCGCGACTACCGTTCCGGCCCGCAAGCTGTTCGATATTTGCCGTGGTCTGCCGGACGGCGCGGAGATTTCCGTCACTCTGGAAGGGGATCGGATGCTGGTGCGCTCCGGGCGTAGCCGCTTCTCTTTGTCCACGCTGCCGGCGGCGGACTTCCCCAATCTGGACGACTGGCAGAGCGAGGTGGAATTCACCTTGCCGCAGGCGACGCTGAAACGCCTGATCGAAGCCACCCAGTTCTCGATGGCGCATCAGGATGTGCGTTACTACCTGAACGGCATGCTGTTTGAAACCGGCGGCGAAGAACTGCGCACCGTGGCGACCGACGGTCACCGTCTGGCGGTGTGCGCCATGCCGGTCGGGCAGTCGCTGCCGTCGCATTCGGTGATCGTGCCGCGTAAAGGGGTGATGGAACTGGTGCGTCTGCTGGATGGCGGCGATACGCCGCTGCAGTTACAGATCGGCAGCAATAATATCCGCGCCCATGTCGGCGATTTTATCTTTACCTCCAAACTGGTGGATGGCCGCTTCCCGGATTACCGCCGCGTGCTGCCGAAAAACCCGGACAAGACGCTGGAAGCGAGCTGCGACCTGCTGCGTCAGGCGTTCTCCCGTGCGGCGATCCTGTCGAACGAGAAATTCCGCGGCGTGCGGCTGTACCTGAACCAGAACCAGTTGCGGATCACCGCCAACAACCCGGAACAGGAAGAGGCGGAAGAGATTTTGGATGTGGAATACGGCGGCACGGAGATGGAAATCGGCTTTAACGTCAGCTACGTGCTGGATGTGCTCAACGCGCTGAAATGCGAAGACGTGCGTCTGCTGCTGACCGATTCGGTGTCCAGCGTCCAGATCGAGGATGCGGCCAGTCAGGCGGCGGCCTACGTGGTCATGCCGATGCGTCTGTAATCCCGCGCGGCGGGCGTCCGCTTTTGCTCGTTTTCACACGCCGCGCCATCAGGTGCGGCGTGTTGTTATCGAGATGTTGTTATCGGGATGGTGGCGTGAGCGTGCGAAAACGTCCGGTATGGGCAAGAAATCAAGCAGAATGGTTGTAACATGGCGCTGACCCGTCTTCTTATCCGCGATTTCCGTAATATCGAATCGGCCGATCTGGCGCTGATTCCCGGCTTCAATTTTCTGGTGGGCGCCAACGGCAGCGGCAAGACCAGCGTGCTGGAAGCCATCTACACGCTGGGGCACGGGCGGGCGTTTCGCAGTATTCAGGCTGCCAGAGTGATTCGCCACGAGCAGGCCGAATTTATTCTGCACGGCCGTATTGAGGGGCAGGAGCGCGAGCGTTCCGTGGGCTTGAGCAAGAACCGCGACGGCGACAGCACTGTGCGCATCGACGGCAGCGACGGCCACAAAGTGGCGGAGCTGGCGCAATTGCTGCCTATCCAACTGATCACCCCGGAAGGCTTTACCCTGCTTAACGGCGGCCCTAAATATCGCCGCGCCTTTCTGGACTGGGGCTGTTTTCACAACGAACCCGGTTTTTTCAGCGCCTGGAGCAACCTCAAGCGGCTGTTGCGCCAGCGTAACGCGGCGTTGCGTCAGGTCAGCCATTACGGGCAACTGCGCGCCTGGGATCGGGAACTGGTGCCGTTAGCCGAGGGCATCAGCCAGTGGCGCGCCGACTACAGTGCCGCCATCGCGGCGGATATCGGTTCCACCTGCGCTCAGTTTTTACCGGAATTTTCCCTGAGTTTTTCCTTCCAGCGCGGCTGGGACAAAGAGAGCGACTACGCTGAACTGCTGGAGCGCCATTTCGAGCGCGACAGGCAGTTGGGCTATACCGCGCTGGGGCCGCACAAGGCCGATTTTCGCATCCGCGCCGGCGGCGTGGCGGTCGAGGACATGCTGTCCCGCGGCCAGCTCAAGTTGCTGATGTGCGCGCTCAGGCTGGCGCAGGGGGAGTTTCTTACCCGGCAAAACGGCCTGAAGTGCCTGTACCTGATCGACGACTTCGCCTCCGAACTGGACAGCACCCGTCGCCGCCTGCTGGCCGAGCGGCTGAAGGCGACGCAGGCGCAGGTGTTCGTCAGCGCCATTACCGCTGAGCAGATTAGCGACATGGTGGGCGAAAATGGCAAGATGTTCCGCGTGGAACAGGGTAAAATAACCGTTCAATCACAGGACTAAATGAGCGAGAAACGTTGATGTCGAATTCTTATGACTCCTCAAGTATCAAGGTATTAAAAGGGCTGGATGCGGTCCGTAAACGCCCGGGGATGTATATCGGTGATACGGATGACGGAACCGGTCTGCACCACATGGTATTCGAGGTGGTGGACAACGCTATCGACGAAGCGCTCGCTGGCTACTGTAAAGATATTGTCGTCACCATTCATGCCGACAACTCGGTATCGGTGCAGGACGACGGCCGTGGTATTCCTACCGGCATCCACGAAGAAGAGGGCGTGTCCGCCGCTGAAGTCATCATGACCGTGCTGCACGCAGGCGGTAAGTTTGACGACAACTCCTACAAGGTGTCCGGCGGTCTGCACGGGGTGGGGGTATCGGTGGTGAACGCCCTGTCCGAGAAGCTGGAACTGGTTATCCGCCGCGAAGGCAAGGTGCATCGTCAGGAATACCGCCACGGTGAACCACAGGCGCCGCTGAGCGTGACGGGCGACGCCGACACCACCGGCACCACGGTGCGTTTCTGGCCGAGTCTGGAAACCTTCACCAATGTGGTCGAGTTTGAATATGACATTCTGGCCAAGCGCCTGCGCGAACTGTCGTTCCTCAACTCCGGCGTGTCCATCCGCCTGCGCGACGAACGCGAAGAGAACAAGGCCGATCATTTCCACTACGAAGGCGGTATCAAAGCTTTCGTCGAGTACCTGAACCGCAACAAGACGCCGATCCACCCGCAGGTGTTCTATTTCAGCGCCGAAAAAGACGACATCGGCGTGGAAATCGCCATGCAGTGGAACGATGGTTTCCAGGAAAATATCTACTGCTTTACCAACAATATTCCGCAGCGTGACGGCGGTACTCATCTGGCCGGCTTCCGCGCTGCCATGACCCGTACGCTCAACAACTACATGGACAAGGAAGGCTACAGCAAGAAAGCCAAAGTCAGCGCCACCGGCGACGACGCGCGCGAAGGGCTGATTGCCGTGGTGTCCGTGAAAGTGCCGGATCCGAAATTCTCGTCCCAGACCAAAGACAAGCTGGTGTCTTCAGAGGTGAAATCGGCGGTGGAATCGCTGATGAACGACCGTCTGGTGGACTACCTGATGGAAAACCCCAACGACGCCAAAATCGTGGTCGGCAAGATCATCGACGCCGCCCGCGCCCGTGAAGCCGCGCGTAAGGCGCGTGAGATGACCCGCCGCAAAGGCGCGCTGGATCTGGCCGGCCTGCCGGGCAAACTGGCGGACTGTCAGGAACGTGACCCGGCGCTGTCCGAACTCTACCTGGTGGAAGGGGACTCCGCGGGCGGCTCCGCCAAACAGGGCCGTAACCGTAAGAATCAGGCCATTCTGCCGCTGAAAGGCAAGATCCTGAACGTGGAGAAAGCGCGTTTCGACAAGATGCTGTCTTCGCAGGAAGTGGCGACGCTGATCACCGCGCTCGGTTGCGGTATCGGCCGCGACGAATACAACCCGGACAAACTGCGTTACCACAACATCATCATCATGACCGATGCGGACGTCGACGGCTCTCATATTCGTACCCTGCTGCTGACCTTCTTCTACCGCCAGATGCCGGAAATCATCGAGCGCGGCCATGTGTTCATTGCTCAACCGCCGTTGTACAAGGTGAAGAAAGGTAAGCAGGAGCAGTACATCAAAGACGATGAGGCGATGGACCAGTACCAGATCATGCTGGCGCTGGACGGCGCCACGTTGCACGCCAACGCTCACGCACCGGCGCTGGCGGGCGAGCCGCTGGAGAAACTGGTGGCGGATCACTACGGCGTGCAGAAGCTGATCGACCGTATGGAGCGCCGCTATCCGCGCGCGCTGCTTAATGCGCTGGTCTATCAGCCGACTCTGACGGAAGCGATGCTGAACGATCAGGCGCAGGCTCAGCAGTGGATTGACTCGCTGATTCACTATCTCAACGAGAAAGAGCAGCACGGCAGTACTTATAGCTTCCTGCTGCGTCAGTCGAACGAGCGTCATGAACCGGTGCTGCGGGTGCGTACCCACGGCGTGGATTCGGATTATGCGCTGGATCTGGCGTTTGTGCAGGGCAATGAGTACCGCAAAATCAATCAGCTGGGCGAAAAACTGCGCGGGTTGATTGAAGATGGCGCCTACGTGGAGCGCGGCGAGCGCAAACAGCCGGTCGCCAGCTTCGAGCAGGCACTGGACTGGCTGGTGAAAGAGTCACGCCGCGGTCTGGCGATTCAGCGCTATAAAGGTCTGGGCGAAATGAACCCGGAACAGCTGTGGGAAACCACGATGGACCCGGAAAGCCGCCGTATGCTGCGTGTGACGGTGAAAGACGCCATCGCTGCCGACGAGCTGTTCACCACCCTGATGGGCGACGCCGTTGAACCGCGCCGCGCCTTTATCGAAGAAAACGCCCTGAAAGCGGCGAATATTGATATCTGATAGAAACTCGTGATGGTAAAAACCCTGTCGTCGCACAGGGTTTTTTTTTCAGATATGAGCTTTGTAAGAGATAGTTGTGCTGGTTTCATTTTTTGAAATAAAGTGGCTGTTTGTACAGCCACTTCTAATTTAATCGAATTTCCTTTCCAGCTTGAGATCTAGCTTTTCCGGGAAAGAAGTACTTAGCCATTTCATTTCTTTCCAGTCAAACGGGCAGCGCTCTCCCAGGCTCTCAATATCTTTATCCTCAATACCTTGAGGATTAACCAGCGGCATGCCGATATTTGAGAGCATCAGTTCTGAAAATAAATGTTCGGTTGGCCATAAAATAGCGGATAACCATCGGTGCGGTGATTCCCAACCAGTCTTATCCGCGCTTCCTCTGCCACCACGGCCTTCTGGCATTTCAAAAATATAGTTACGCCAGTTTTTATCCCGTAATATACCACGGTAGACTTTAATGAGATCAGGTTTAGCGCTGCTTCTATCCAGACGACCCCAGTTTGCGCAATATTCGACGTTGTCGAGAATAATAATGGTATTTAGTGATGAATTTTGAATTTCCTGCAAAACTTCTTTTCGGGATATACCATCATCGATAATAAAATCCCAATTTGTCTTATGAATAATGCCATCAGTTTCAGCTATGCTGGATGCTTTTATCACAATAAGATTGAAGTTAGAGAATTGGCTTTTGTCGAAGTCTTTGGCATCACAGCTTGTTGCCTTGTATCCGATGCTATTGGATACATCAACCAGAAATTTTATGTATGCATCATCGCTTTCGATCGTGACAACGTTTATGCCTTTGCCCAGTAGGTAAAATGTTGAATTGCCACCGCCAAATTCAAGCGCCTGCATCGGGTGATCAATAAGTGCAGGATACCATTTAAAAACATTATTGAGGAAGGTCGAGAGTCCATCCGTCCACCAGGGAACGACACGAAGATTAAAAGTATTCTTGCTTGGTTGATTTTCTACTAACTCTGTCATCGGTACTTCCTCTTTATTTTTTGCCTGTGCGATACGATAGAGTATAAATTGGGGCGCTGGAGGCATAAGTCTTAAAACGTAGACAATATATGCACCATCTTATGGCACATGCGAATAAAATTCTATGTATATGCGTCAAGATACATGTTGCTGGAAAAAATAGGGCTTCCATTCTCCAGTTGGTGAATCAAGTCTCAGTGGACTGGCAAAAAAAAGCCATTTTTTCAAAGTGATGCAATCTTCCGCTATTAGATTGCCGGTATCCGCTGCCGGGTGCTGTACAGTTCCTGCGCCAGCGCCATCACGGCGGTAACCACCATAAAGATTACCGCCGACCAAAAAATGGCGGACGGGTGGCCCTGATCCAGCAGCCAGCCGAACACCACCGGGCCGCCGGCGCCGCCGATATTGAAACCGGTCGTGACCACGCCGAATACCCGACCTTCAGCGCCGGCCGGCGAGGCGTTACGCACCAGCATATCCCGCGACGGCGCGATAATACCGGAAAGAAAACCAGCGACGGCCAGAATCAGGATGGTCGCCAGCGAAGGCAGCGCATACATCGCCACGATGGCGACCAGCACGGCGGTAATGACCAGCGAGCCGGTGGCGACCATGCCGTGGTGACGGGTTTTGTCCGCCAGCGAGCCGCCGGCCAGCACGCCGAAGGCGCTGGTAAACAGAAACGCGGTCAGCGCCAGGTTGGCTTCGGTCAGCGGCATACCGTAGCCGTTCACCAGTGCGGTAACCGAGAAATTCTGAATCGAGTTGGTGCTGAGGTTGAGCAGCATAAACAGCACCAGCAGCGACAGAATCGGCAGGGTGAACACCGCCACCTTGGGCGCCTGGCTGTGCTTATTCTGCGCGGCGGCGGAAGGTGGCGCTTCCCGTTCGCCCAGCAGCATCGGTACGGTCAGCAACCCGAATATCCCGGACAGTACAAACGCGAATTCGATGCTGGTGACGGACGCGACCGCCAGCAGCACAGCGGGGGCGACGGCGGTGCCGAGGAAACCGGAAAAAGTGTGGACCGAGAAGGCGCGCCCCATGCGGTTTTCGACGATGCCACGCGACAGCAGCGCGTAATCGGCCGGGTGATAGACCGCGTTGGCCAGCCCTGCCAGCGCCATGGCTGTCAGCATCCAGCTGTAGCTGGTAAACAGGCCGAGCGACAGGAAGCACAGGCTGCCCAGCGTCAGCCCGGCGATCAGCGTGCGGCGCGGCCCGATGCGGTCGACGGCGAAACCGATCGGCGTCTGCACAATAGCGGAGACAACGTTGAATACGCCGAGTGCAACGCCGATTTCCACGTAACTGATGCCGCGCTGCGCCGAGATCAGCGGCATCAGCGCCGGCAGCACCATCATGTGAAAATGACTAACCCAGTGAGCGGCAGAAACCTGTGTCAGTAGTGGTAACTTATTTATTTTCATCGTTATTTTAATAGATTAAATGCGCGGGCGCGCAAGGATGGATTCAGCAATAAGGTTAACATATCGCCAGAACGGTTAGCCGTCTATCTTTTATGGGTGAGGGTTTTAAAATTAGCGTGGGTGCGGCAGGACGGTCGATTGCGGAAAACAAGGTGTCTGGCTGCGGCGGTTAAAAGGCGCAGCCAGAACCTGGCGTTACTCCGCCAGCGGCAGGTAAAAATCAAACCGATGGCTTTTGGTTTCCAGCGCGGACTGGGCGGGTACGCCGGCCAGCGGCGGCGCGTAGTCCGGGCGTTTGACCACCACCCGCTTTTTCGCCAGACGGCGTGCCGGCGCCAGCAGGGCATCGGCGTCATCGTCGGCACCCACCAGTGTCTGAAATACCCGCATCTCCTTTTTCACCAAGGCGCTTTTCTGCCGATGAGGAAACATCGGGTCGAGGTAGACCACGTCCGGCGGCGGGGTAATCGCGGACAACGCGTCAATGCTGGAGGCATGCACCAGCGTCAGGCGCTCGCACAGCCAGCCGCCGATTTCCGGGTCCTGATAACCGCGTTGCAGACCGTCATCCAGCAGTGCCGCCACTACCGGGTGACGTTCAACCATCCGCACCCGGCAACCGAGCGCCGCCAGCACAAAGGCGTCGCGGCCGAGGCCGGCGGTGGCGTCTACTACGTCGGGCAGATAGTCTTTTTTAATGCCGACTGCTTTGGCGACCGCTTCGCCGCGTCCGCCGCCGAAGCGGCGACGGTGCGCCAGCGCGCCGGAGGCGAAATCCACGCAGATGGCGCCCAGCTTCGGCTCGTCGCATTTACGCAGTTCCAGCCTCTCGGGGGTGAGCACCAGCGCCAGCGATGCGGCGGCGTCGTTCTCCAGCCCCCAGCGCCGGGCCAGTACCGCCAGCGCCTCGGGGTCGGCGCCGGCTTCGGTCAGTAAACCAATCCTCATTCCTGAATGCCGTAGTGCTTCAGCATGGCGTCCAGTTTGGGTTCACGACCGCGGAAGCGTTTGAACAGCTCCATCGGCTCTTCGGAACCGCCGCGGGACAGAATGTTCTCCAGGAACGACAAGCCGGTGTCGCGGTTAAAAATGCCTTCCTCTTCAAAGCGGGAAAAAGCGTCCGCCGCCAGCACGTCGGCCCACAGGTAGCTGTAGTAACCCGCGGCGTAACCGCCGGCGAAGATGTGGCTGAAGGAGTGCGGGAAACGGTTCCATTCCGGGCTTTTCACCACGGAAACCTGCGCTTTCACCTCCGCCAGCGTCTCCAGCACGCGCGCGCCTTTAGCCGGGTCATAACCGGCGTGCAGACGGAAATCAAACAGGCCGAACTCCAACTGACGCAGGATGAACAACGCCGCCTGATAATTCTTGGCGGCCAGCATCTTGTCCAGCATCGCCTGCGGCAGCGGCTCGCCGGTTTCATAGTGACCGGAAATGAACGCCAGCGCGTCCGGCTCCCAGCACCAGTTCTCCATAAACTGGCTCGGCAGCTCGACGGCGTCCCACGGCACGCCGTTGATGCCTGATACGCCGGCGGTATCGATGCGGGTCAGCATATGGTGCAACCCGTGACCGAATTCGTGGAACAGGGTGGTGACTTCATCGTGGGTAAACAGCGCCGGTTTGCCGTTGACCGGGCGGTTGAAGTTACAGGTCAGGTACGCCACCGGTTTTTGCAGTTCGCCGTCGGCTTTGCGCAGGCGGCCTACGCAGTCATCCATCCAGGCGCCGCCGCGTTTGTGCTCGCGGGCGTACAGGTCAAGGTAGAAGCTGCCCAGCAATTCGCCGCTATCGTTAAACAGATCGAAGAAGCGCACTTCCGGATGCCAGACGTCGACGCCCTGACGCTCTTTGGCGGTGATGCCGTAAATGCGTTTCACCACCTCGAACAGCCCTTCCAGCACGCATGGTTCCGGGAAGTAAGGGCGTAGCAGTTCATCGCTGATGGAATACAGGTGCTGTTTCTGCTGCTCGGCGTAGTAGGTGATGTCCCACGGGTTCAGTTCATCGACGCCGAAGTGTTCTTTGGCGAACGCGCGCAGTTGCGCCAGTTCCTGCTCCCCTTGCGGGCGGGCGCGTTTGGCCAGGTCGGTCAGGAAATCCAGTACCTGCTGCGGGTTTTCCGCCATCTTGGTGGCCAGCGATTTGTCTGCGAAGCTCGCGAAGCCCAGTAACTGCGCCAGTTCATGACGCAGCGCCAGCGTTTGTGCCATTACCTCGCTGTTGTCCCACTTACCGGCGTTCGGGCCTTGCTCGGACGCGCGGGTCACGTAGGCGCGGTACATCTCTTCGCGCAGCGCCTGATTGGAACAGTAGGTCATTACCGGCAGATAACTCGGGATATCCAGCGTCAGCAGCCAGCCTTGTTGCTCTTTGGCTTCCGCCAGCGCGTTGGCCGCCGCCAGCGCGCTTTCCGGCATACCGCTCAGCTCGTTGACGTCGGTAATCAGTTTGGTCCAGCCCATGGTGGCGTCCAGCACGTTGTTGCTGAACTGCGAGCCCAGCTCGGACAAGCGGGAGGCGATATCGCCGTAGCGTTTCTGTTGTTCCGGCGGCAGCGCAATCCCGGACAGTTCGAAGTCGCGCAGGGCGTTATCCACCGCTTTTTTCTGCGCCACGCTCAGGCCGGCGTAATGCTCGCCGTCGTGCAGGTCGCGGTAGGCGCGGTACAACCCGGCGTGCTGACCCACCCAAGTGCTGTATTCGGACAGCAGCGGCAGGCACTGTTCGTAGGCGCTGCGCAGTTCCGGGCTGTTTTTGACCGAATTCAGGTGGCTGACCGGCGAGAAAATCCGCCCCAGCCGATCATCACTTTCCGCCAGCGGCTGACACAGGTTATCCCAGGTGAACGGACCCGGCTGCGCCACCACGCGCTCGACAGTCTGACGGCAGTCGTCCAGCGCGGCCTGCACGGCAGGGAGGATGTGTTCAATCTGAATCTGGGAGAACGGCGGCAGGGTAAAGGAGGAAAGCAATGGATTGGTCATGGCACAGTCCTGAAATGTGTTGATGATGATTTAACATGGGGGGTAATGAAGGGAAAATCAATGGCCGAGGGCACAATCACGAGTACCACCAGTGCGCAACGCCGGCCGGAAAAAAGCGTCACTCATCGCATCGCGGACGAAGAGATTCAGGATGACTGGTTATAACCGGCGTAAAACCATGCCACCAGCGACGGGTTGCTGACGTCGGTAAAGAACTCCGCCACGATATCGCGCATCAGCCCGTAACGGCGGCACAGCTGCCCGGCTTCGAACGCGGCCTGTTGTCTGCCCCGTTGCGAGGCCCGTTGATGCGCGTAGCCGCAGACGTAGCCGCGGCGGTAATCGTCGCAGTAATGACGGATGTCGCTCATCGATTGCGGCGTGGAGGCTTGCAACCCTGCCAGAATACCGTCGCCAAAGTGGTTTTTCATGAAGGTCGTTTCCGGGTAGTCGATATATAAACGATTATATATCGAAAAAGCTCCGTTATTGCAGTACCGGATGACGGATCGCAGTGATTGTCGGGTTATTTTGCGACGCTAACCGTTTATATACCCGTCAGACTTCAAGTTGCAGGTGTGTTGGCTTTATTACTCGGCCCATCCCTGGGCCTCGCCCTACGGGCCGCAGCGAGCCGCGTTCAAATCTGCTCCCGGCAGAGTTGTCGCTCACCCCAGTCGCTTACTTGTGTAAGCTCCTGGGGATTCGCTGCGTCGCCGCCTGCCTGCAACTCGAATTATTTAGGGTATACTATGGCGATTAGCGGCAAACGCGCCCTCATTGACCGGAAATCCACACTTTATGCTGAGTTATCGCCACAGTTTTCATGCCGGCAATCATGCCGACGTGCTGAAACACACTGTCCAGAGCCTGATCATTACCGCGCTGAAAGAGAAGGACAAACCGTTCCTGTATCTGGATACGCACTCCGGCGCAGGCCGTTATCAGTTGCAGAGCGAACACGCCGAGCGCACCGGCGAATACCTCGACGGCATTGGCCGCATCTGGCAGCGGGACGATATTCCGGCGGAACTGGAGCCGTACATGCAGGTGGTGCGTTCCTATAATTCCGGCGATAAGCTGCGCTATTATCCCGGCTCGCCGCTGATTGCCCGTCAGTTGCTGCGCGAGCAGGACAAAATTCATCTGACCGAGCTGCACCCCACCGACTTTCCGCTGTTGCGTCAGGAATTTCTGCGTGACGATCGGGCGCGGGTGGTGCGCGAGGACGGCTACCAGCAGTTGAAAGCTCAGTTGCCGCCGCTGTCGCGCCGCGGGCTGATTCTGATCGACCCGCCTTATGAACTGAAAACCGATTATCAGGCGGTGGTGAAAGGCATTCAGGAAGGCTATCGCCGTTTTGCCACCGGCGTATTCGCGCTGTGGTATCCGGTGGTGCTGCGTCAGCATATCAAGCGCCTGCTCAAAGACCTGGAAGGCACTGGTATCCGTAATATCCTGCAAATCGAGCTGGCGGTGCTGCCGGACAGCGACCGTCACGGCATGACCGCCTCCGGCATGATTGTCATCAATCCGCCGTGGAAACTGGAATCCCAGATGAAAAGCGTGCTGCCGTGGCTGCATCAGGCGCTGGTGCCCGGCGGTACCGGCCACACGCGCGTCGAGTGGGTGGTGCCGGAGTAAGCTCTTTCCTATTGGTGCTTAGAATCTATATTGGCGCTTAGAACCTATATTGGCACTTAGAACCTATGGCGATAGGTTCTAAGTGCCGCCCGGCGCTATACCCGAAAGGTGGCGAGATCGGTCGCGACCTCGGTAGCCGGGAACAGCGTCTGACATTCCTGACGCAGCCGTTCCAGATCTTCCTGGCCGTAGCGGGCGCTGAAGTGAGTGATAATTAACCGTCTGGCGCCGGCGTCTCGCGCGGCGGCGGCGGTTTGCAAAGTGGTGGAATGCCCGCGTTCGTTGGCGCGTTCCGCCATCGCCCCTTCCAGCGTGGCTTCGTGCACCATCACATCGACACCGGCGGCCAGTTTGAGCGCTTCCGGCGTCGGGCGGGTATCGCCGAAGACAGCCAGCGACTTGCCCGGCAGACCGGGGCCGACGTAATCCCAGCCGTTCAGCACCCGTCCGTCGTCCAGCGTCACCGTTTCCCCGCGTTTCAGTTGCTGGAAATAGGCGCCGGGTTTGACGCCCTCCGCCGCCAGTTTATTCACGTCCAGCGGGCCCGGTTTGGGACGTTCCTCAATACGGTATCCCACGCAATACAGGGTGTGCGACAGCTCATGCGCCGTCACCCGCAACTGATGGTCCTCGAACACCGTACCGGGAACGACCTCCACCACCTCCAGCGGATAGGTGAGCCAGGAACCGCTCAACGTCAGCGCGGTTTCAACGAAGGTTTTCAGCCCGGCCGGGCCGTAAAGCGTCAGCGGCGTCTCGATGCCCGCCATGGAACGCGAGCAGAGCAGGCCGGGCAGCCCGAACAGATGATCGCCGTGCAGATGGGTGATGAAAATCTTCTCCAGTTTGCCAGGTTTGACCGGGGTGCGCAGAATCTGTTGCTGGGTGCCCTCGCCGCAGTCAAACAGCCAGAACGCCGGGCGAATGCCGTGCAGATCGAGCGCGATGCTGGTGACATTACGCTCTTTGGTTGGCACGCCCGCGTTGGTGCCGAGAAAAATCAGTTCCATGCAAAATCCTTTATAACGGCGATGTGTCTTTCAGGCTGTCCCAATTCAGTCCGAAACGAGCCAGATACTTGCGCAGCCTGTCGGCATCATTAGGCTGTTTTTTCTGCTGGCGCGAGACGGCAAACAGCGTACGTCCCGCTTCTGACAGGCTGTGGGTATTTCGGCATACCTCCAGAACCTGTTCAAGTTGACATTGTTCGAAGATATCCAGTTCGCCGATTTCGGTAGGCAACGTGTTGCTGGCGGATTTACCACGCCATTGCTGCCTGAGACGTTGGATTTCCTCGTCCACCAGTGCGATGTTAATGCGACCCTGAGTAGCGAATGTGGCCATGCGGTGCACACTGGCACCGAGTTCGCGAAAGTTGCCTCGCCAACTGGCTTGCTCCGAGCAGGCGAAGGTCAGGAAACGCTGGCGTGCCTCTTTATCAAACCGGACCTGGATTTGCTGCTGCTGAGCAAAACGGTGTAACTCAAAATCCAGATTAGGTTCGATATCTTCACGCCGTTGGGCCAGCCCTGGTAACGGGAACGTCCACATATTGATGCGTGCATAAAGGTCTTCACGAAAATGTCCATTCTCCACCCAATGTGGCATGTCCCGGTGGGTGCCCGCAATCAATTGAAAATCACTGTTTACTTCCTTATCAGAACCGAATGGCAGAAAGCGTTTTTCTTCTATCGCTTTAAGCAGCATGGCTTGTTCATCTAATCCCAGCTCGCCGATTTCATCCAGAAACAGCACTCCGCCATCGGCTTCGCGCAACAGCCCAGCACGGGCTTGTTGCGCGCCGGTAAAGGCGCCGCGCACATGACCAAATAGTGTAGACATCGCATTATCGCCACGCAGCGTGGCGCAATTGACAGCGACAAATTTTCCATTGACCTGATGGCGTGATGCTTTGAGATGGTAGATACGCTCAGCCAAAAAGGATTTGCCCGCACCTGTGGGGCCGGTCAGCAGAATCGGGGCGGAAGAACGTAGCGCAACCTGTTCAATATGGTCGATGATTCGGTTGAACGTGGCATTACGAGTGGCGATGCCGGCTTTCAGAAATGAGACGGATGCCTGCTGTTCCCGCAGAAAGCGGCTGGTAATCGCAGTATAGCGGCTGAGATCGAGGTCAATGACGGTGTACTGTCCGGCTGGAGAAGGCGTTTCGTCGTCGTGGTCTGATGGACTGGTTTGTAGTAAACGGGCTGGGAGATAGCGTGCTTCCGTCAGCAGAAACCAGCAAATCTGTACCACATGAGTACCGGTAGTGATATGTATCAGGTACTCCTCGTGTTCCGTATCAAACGGATAGTGAGCGGCGAAGTCAAGAAATGTGGTGTACACCTCCTCAAAGTCCCAGGGATCTTTTAGCTCAACCTCATGCAGGTTGACGGTGGTGGAGGGCGATATCTGGTTTATATCCTCCTGAACCTGCTGCGCCAGTCCAAGACTGCGTGGTTGATATAACAACTCCAGTCGATCAATCGGTAAATCCGGCTGCTGACAAGCCGCGATGGTCGGTCGCCATCTATTCCAGCGGTTTTGCCTTTTCCCCCGTTTATCCAGTGCAGTGCCTAGTACACCAATCATGACTCTACGCTTCATGCTTATCTCTTTTTATAAGTCCTTATCTTTTAAGATATTACTTTATCAGGTTAATAATTGGCATGGTAAAAAATATGAAAATAAAAATATTATAAATCAGTTAATTAAATGAATTTATCTCCGTTCGGGAAAGGCTGGCACGGTTCTGGCAATACCATAGGGGTTGCACCACAGGAAGGGATGAATATCCGGCGATGGCTGGGGGAGCCGGTGGTTTTGTTCCCGGGTGTTTTATTAAAGGGATTAAAAAGAAAAGATGTTCAAGAACATAACAATAAGAAAAGGGCAGCTCGGTTTGCTCAGTAAAAACGACAATTTGCTCCAGGTGCTGGAAACTGGCGAGCACACACTGTTTTGTTGGCCGCACAAAATGACGGTAGCAATCATCGCGCAGGATGGCTCTATGGTTGAGACCGCTCTTGCTGACCATTTGCGTCAGTTTCATCCGCAATGGGTGACTCGTTACTGCCTGTCGGTAGATCTGGCTGATGATGAAATCGGTCTGCGTTATGACCGGAAACAATTGCAGGAAATTTTGCCGCCGGGTACCCGACGTTTGTACTGGCGGCGGGATGAGCAACAGCTTGTCGAGCGTGTTTCTGCGCATGAGGTTCAGGTACCGACAACATTATTGCCCGCGTTAATGCAGCCTGTGTTACGCAATAGGGCGGTCAAGGGCAATGAAGGTGTGCTACTGGCAGCCATTCCAGCATGGCACGTGGGGATTTTACATGTCGATGGGCAACCATTGACGTTGTTACCCCCGGGTAATCATGGTTACTGGCGTTTCAATCGCCGTGTAAGTGTGGAGATCGTAGACACCCGTTTGCAGGCACAGGATATCGACGGTGTGGAAGTGTTAACCGCCGATCAAATCAATGTACGTCTAACTCTGGTGGCTACCTGGCGATACGGTGATGTTATGGCTGCGTTTTCACAGTTGGCTCAGCCAGAAGCACACTTGCGTTGCGCTTTGCAGGCTGCGCTTCACCGGGTGGTTGCTGCACACACGTTTTCTGAGTTGCTTGCCGGTAAACATACCGTTGGAGCGCAGGTCAGTGAGCAAATGGAACAACAACTGGCGGGCTATGGGCTGGATCTGGTATCGCTGACGGTGATGGATACCGAGGGATATAACGCTGCCTGGTAACAGCAGTGGCGTTAAACGTGATTAAAAGAATAACTCATTGGATTAAATAATAAATTTAAAGGATGTTTTACATAATGAATAACGATTACCGGATACTGGAAACGCCCCTGAGCGTGCCAATAAAAATGTGGACGCACGGTGTTCCGGTTGAACCTGAAGCCCGGGAGCAGTTACTCAATACGGCAAAAATGCCATTTATCTTCAAACATCTGGCGGTAATGCCGGATGTGCATCTGGGAAAAGGCTCCACGATTGGCAGCGTCATCCCCACATTGGGCGCCATCATCCCTGCTGCGGTCGGGGTGGATATCGGCTGCGGCATGATGGCGGTACGCACTTCGCTGGTGGCTGTCGATCTGCCGGATAATCTGTTCGGTATTCGCAGTGCTATCGAACAGGCTGTACCTCATGGGCGTAGCGTGAACCGCGGTGGGCGGGACAAAGGCGCATGGCATGAGCCGCCTCAGCGTGTCGATGCTCATTGGCAGCAACTGGACGCCGGGTTCAGACGTATGACGGATAAATATCCGTCATTGCTGAAAACCAACAATTACCATCATTTGGGCACGCTTGGGACCGGCAACCATTTCATTGAGCTATGTCTGGATGAAACAGATCGGGTGTGGGTGATGCTGCATAGCGGCTCCCGTGGTGTCGGTAACGCCATTGGTAACCTGTTTATCACGCTGGCGCAGCAGGATATGAAGCAGCACATTGCTAATTTACCCGATCGTAATTTGGCCTATTTTGCCGAAGGTAGCCGCTATTTCGATGACTATATGGCTGCGGTCGGCTGGGCGCAGGATTATGCGCGTCACAACCGTGAGGTAATGATGGAGCATGTGCTGCAAGCGCTGGCGAAAGCGATTCCTAAACCTTTTGCCGCCAGACAAGAAGCCGTGAATTGCCACCACAACTATGTGCAACAGGAACAGCATTTTGGTCAGTCGGTGCTGATAACGCGTAAGGGAGCGGTATCGGCTCACAAAGGACAGATGGGGATTATTCCCGGCTCGATGGGGGCCAAAAGTTTCATTGTGCGTGGTCTGGGTAATCACGAGAGTTTCTGCTCATGCAGTCATGGCGCAGGGCGCACCATGAGTCGAACGGCAGCGAAAAAACGTTTCACAGTGGAAGACCAGATCCGGGCAACCGCTCATGTCGAGTGCCGTAAGGATTGCGAGGTGATTGACGAAATACCTATGGCTTATAAGGACATCGACGCAGTCATGGCGGCACAGTCATCACTGGTCGAGATTGTTCACACGTTGCGGCAGGTGGTGTGTGTAAAAGGGTAATAGTGAGAAAAATATGGAAAACGAATCGGATGTAAGCCACGTGATGCGTGAGCGTGTCCGTGGCGTTCTGATGGATGTTGAGCAACAGTTTGGCGTACGTGTACTTTACGCCTGTGAATCGGGTAGCCGGGGGTGGGGATTTGCCTCACCGGACAGTGATTATGATGTGCGTTTTATCTATGTGCATCCGCCAGAGTGGTATTTGCGGGTTGAGCCGGCAAGGGATGTGATTGAACTGCCGATCGATGATGAACTGGATGTTAGTGGATGGGAATTGCGCAAGGCTCTGGGGTTACTTAAGCGAGCCAACCCGACATTGATGGAGTGGCTTGATTCGCCGGTGGTGTATCGTCAGGATGCCGAGGTGATGGCTCAGGTGCGGGCATTGGCATCGAACCACTTTTCACCGGGGCGCGCCCGTTACCATTATCTGTCGATGGCTCGAAAGAATTTTCGTGGATATTTGCAGGGGGAATCGGTACGACTGAAGAAATACTTCTATGTGCTAAGACCGATACTGGCTGTGCTATGGATTGAAGCGGATAAAGGGTGTCCGCCGATGCGCTTTGAGTCATTGCTGGCAGGTACGGTGACTGATCCCAATTTGCTGGCGGAAATTGCGCATCTGTTGCATATCAAACGCCAGTGCGGTGAAGCGGAATACGGTGCGCGCTTGCCGCACATTCATGCTTTTATCGAACGGCAACTGAATCGTGAGCGACCGTTGCTGGATGAGGCGTTAGCCAGGATGGACCTGGTATTGAACCAACTGCTGTTTGATACCGTTATGATGGCCTGACTGAGAGCGTAAAGCCGGTTACAACCGGCTTTACCTATCGCACCGATTTTCAAAACCGTTGCGAACCGCTGCGCATTTCTTCATACAATCCCGCTTTCTGTCTTTGCCGGATACCGATCGCTGGCGTTACACTTTTCTCCAGCGTTACACTTTTCGCTGGCGTTACATTTTTTTCGCCGGCGTTACACTGTGAGCCGTATTTCGCCATCGGCGCCAGCATCGGTGCGGCGGCGGGATACGGTCTATTTACCTTTATTGAACGTTTATCGAAAGTAAGCGTGGAGCCCTGATGACCAGACATTATGACTATCTCGCCATTGGTGGCGGCAGCGGCGGCATTGCCTCCATCAACCGTGCGGCCATGTATGGCAAGAAATGCGCGCTGATTGAAGCCAAATACCTGGGCGGTACCTGCGTCAATGTCGGGTGCGTGCCGAAGAAGGTGATGTGGCATGCCGCTCAGATTGCCGAGGCCATTCACCAGTACGGACCGGACTATGGCTTTGATGTCACCGTCAATCAGTTTAACTGGGACACGCTGCTGAAAAACCGCAGCGCCTACATTGACCGTATCCATCAGTCCTACAATAACGTGCTGGGGAAAAATCAGGTCGAGGTGATTCAGGGCTTTGCCCGTTTCGTGGATGCGAAAACGGTGGAAGTGAACGGCGAGCGCATCACCGCCGACCATATCCTGATCGCCACCGGCGGTCGGCCGACGCGCCCGGCGATTCCCGGTGCGGAATACGGCATTGATTCCGATGGTTTCTTTGCGCTGACGGCGTTGCCGAAGCGGGTGGCGGTGGTCGGCGCCGGTTATATCGCGGTGGAAATCGCCGGCGTGCTGAACGCGCTCGGCTCCGATGTGCACCTGTTTGTGCGCAAGCATGCGCCGCTGCGCCAGTTCGATCCGCTGATTGTGGACACGCTGGTGGAAGTGATGAATACCGAAGGCCCGGCGCTGCATACCGAGTCCATTCCCAACGCGGTGGTGAAAAACGCCGACGGCAGCCTGACGCTGCAGCTGGAAAGCGGGCACGAGCAAACCGTAGATTGCCTGATTTGGGCGATCGGCCGCGAACCGGCGAACGATAATATCAATCTGGACGCCGCGGGCGTAGCGCTCAACAGCAAAGGCTACATCGTGGTGGATAAGTTCCAGAACACCAGCGTGCCGGGCATTTACGCGGTAGGCGACAACACCGGCGCCGTTGAGCTGACGCCGGTCGCCGTGGCGGCGGGGCGCCGTCTGTCCGAGCGGTTGTTCAACAACAAGCCGGACGAGCATCTGGATTACAGTAACATTCCGACCGTGGTGTTCAGCCACCCGCCGATCGGCACCGTCGGGCTGACCGAACCGCAGGCGCGCGAGCAGTACGGCGACGATCAGGTTAAGGTGTATAAGTCCGCGTTTACCGCCATGTACACCGCGGTGACGCAGCACCGTCAGCCGTGCCGCATGAAGCTGGTATGCGCGGGGCCGGAAGAGAAAATCGTCGGTATACACGGCATCGGCTTCGGCATGGATGAAATCCTGCAAGGCTTTGCGGTGGCGGTGAAAATGGGCGCGACCAAAAAAGACTTCGACAACACCGTGGCGATTCATCCAACGGCGGCGGAAGAGTTTGTCACCATGCGCTAACGCGCAAAACCGTGGTGTGCTTACGGTGGTGACGGCGTGATAGTACAACACGACGATCGCTACAGGGTGATAACGACGCGGTTAGCACTACGCAGTGACAATCAGGGTGAGGTTATCCTCACCCTGATTTATTTGGGTCAGTAGTACTTCGATAGGTCAGTAATACCCCAGCAGATTCCACCACACCAGTCCGACCGCAAAGGTCAGCAGGACATTGACCGTCACCACGCATAAATTGATTTTGTAAAACCGCGGTCGTTCAAAATAGCCCTGGGCGAAATAAATCGGACCGGGGCCGCCGCCGTATTCGGTATTTCCCCACATCAGGTTGCTGAAAATACCAAAGCATATCGCTACCATGACGGGCGGGGCGCCTGCGGCAATCGCGGTGGCGGCAAAAGGCGCGTACAGCGCGGCGACATGACCGGTCGCGGTGGCGAAAAGGTAATGGACGTAAATATAGATAAGCCCGAGCAGGATAAACGTGCCCATCGCGCCAAAGCCGTGAATGGCGCCGCCCATTTTAACCGTCATCCATTTGATGAAACCCAAATCGGACAGGCCGCCGGCCAGGCTGATGATCACGCTGAACCAGATGACGGTGTCCCAGGCGGCGTGGTCTTTGAGCAGGGCTTTCCAGTCAACCGCGCGTGACGCAAACAGATAGGCGGCAAGGCCCAGCCCAACGGCGGTGGCCGATAGCCCGGTAGCCAAACTGGTGCCCCAGCCAATCAGCGCCAGCAGAAATCCCAGCGCGACTTTCTTCTCGGCGGACGTCATGGCGCCCAGCTCGGTGAGCGCCTGTTTTCCCATCTGTTTTGCTTCCGGGGTGCGCTTTAATTCGGGGTTTAACAGCTTGTATACCAGCAGCGGCATCAGGCAGAAACACACCATAGCCGGCACCACCGCGGCAACGAACCAGCTTCCCCAGGTGATTTCAACATTCAGCGACGATTTCGCCAGGCTGCCTACCAACGGATTCGCCGCCATGCCGGTCAGAAAAATGGCGCCGGTTATCGGGGTGAACTGAAAGCAAACCATGATCAGGAAATCGCCGATTTTTTTCCCTGACTCGCCCGGTGTGGAACCTAATACTTCGTTGATGGAGCGCACGATGGGGAAAATAATCCCCCCTGATCGAGCGGTAACCGATGGCATGGCGGGCGCCATAATCAGGTCGGAAACCCCTAATGAGTAGGCGATGCCCAGACTGCTGCCGCCAAATAACGACAGCATTTTATAGGCGATTCTTTTTCCAAGACCGGAGGTGACAAATCCCAGCGAAAGAATATACGCGCAAAATATTAGCCATACCGTTCCGCTGGAGAAGCCGGCCAGCGCTTTTGCTTCCGGTAATGTGTTGGTGAAAATAACAACGCATAACGCAATCAGCATAACGGCGCCGGAGGGCAACGGCTGGGTTAATATTGCCGCAATGGTGGCGAGAAAAATGGCAAACATATGCCATGCCTGAGGCGTTAATCCTTCGGGTACAGGGGAAAACCAGATTATGGTTCCCAGTAACAGGGGAACCATAAAGGCGATTATCGATTTTCCCTTAGATGAATCAGATGACATGATCATCTCCTCAATCTTACGGGTTATTGATTTTCTGGGGGATTATTGCCGTTTGGCCGATTTTTCCAGTACCTGGTCGACCATTTCCGGCGCAATGCCGAGATAGTTGATCGGGTCTGTTAACCGTTCGATTAATGCTGGTTCAAGACGACTGGATACCTGAGGCATGGCGTTCAGTACGTCGGCCAGGCGTCCTCCCTGCGTATTGACGATGCGGCAGGCGTCGTAAACCACGTCGTGCGCATCCTGCCGGCCCATGTAAGGCGCCAGCCCCATCATCACGGCTTCCGCCACGATCAGCCCCTTGGTCATGTCGAGGTTTTTCGCCATCGCCTGTTCGTCGACAATCAGACCGCTGAGCATGAATTTGGCCTGATTGAGCGCGCCGGCGGCCAGCACAAAACTTTCCGGGATCGCAATCCACTCCGCGTGCCACGGGCCGGTGGCGCGTTCCAGATCCTGCACCATCGCGTCCAGCATTAAGCCGGCGTGTTGGCGCACGCCTTTGGCGCAGGCGAGCATCAGTTCGCTGGAGATCGGATTGCGTTTTTGCGGCATGGTGCTGCTGGCGCCGCGGCCTTTGACGAAGGGCTCGTACAGTTCGCCAAACTCGTTGGAGGCCATCAGCATGACGTCATAGGCGATTTTCCCCAGCGAGCCGGTGATGACCGCCAGCAAGTTCACCGCTTCGGCGAAGCCGTCGCGCGCCACATGCCAGGTTGAGGTCGGCACGCCCAGTTTCAGTTCTGCCATCATCGCTTTCTGCACCGCCAGACCTTTGTCTCCCAGTGAAGCCAGCGTGCCGGCGGCGCCGGCGAACTCGCCGACCAGAATGCGCGGGCGAGCCTGCTCAAGGCGCTCGGCGTGGCGGTCAAACATATCCAGCCAGATAGCGGCCTTGTAGCCGAAAGTGATGGGCAACGCCTGTTGCAGATGGGTTCTGCCCGCCATCGGCGTATCGCGGTAGCGCAGCGCCAGATCGGCGAGAATTTTGCGCAGTGATTTGATATCCGCGTCGATCAGGTCGAAGGCGTCGCGGATTTGCAACACCACCGCCGTATCCATGATGTCCTGGGTGGTCGCGCCCCAGTGTACGTAGCCGCCGGAGGCTCCGGCCTGCTTCGAGATCTGATGGACCAGCGGTAAAATCGGGTAGCCGACGATTTCGGTTTCATGCCGCAGGAGGTCGAAATCAAGCGTGTCGGCGTTACAGGTTTTGGCGATCTCTTCCGCCGCTTCCTGCGGGATGACGCCGCAACGTGCTTCGGCTTTCGCCAGCGCGATCTCCACCTCAACGTATTTGCGGATCAGTTCATGATCGTCAAAGATGGCGCGCATTTCCGGCGTGCCGAACGAGTCCCTGAACAGAATAGAATCAAGAACATTCGATGCCATAGTGAACCCTCCCGGGTCTGATTTAGTGATAGACTGACCGATAGCAACGGTCTTGGTACGGTATGTCCGCGACGACCGACAATGGTGATGAAAATGTCCGGACATATTTCAAATGTACGGACATTTATAGCGAGCATAAATGGCTAGCGGAAGTGTTTACTCACTGCTTTGTGATAATGATCATTAATTTTTGAAGAATGTATCCTTATGAAAGAGTCCCTCTATAAGCGCATTGCCCGAGAGCTGGCGCAGGATATTGTTTCCGGCAAGTACCCCGCCGGCGCGCTTTTCCCGACCGAAAAGGCGCTCTGCGAGGTGTATCAGGCCAGCCGGCATACCGTGCGGGAAGCGCTGCGCGAGCTGACCGAACAGGGTCTGATCTCAAGACGCAAAGGCGCCGGGACCCACGTCACCGATGCCAGAGAAGGGAACACGAATCACCCGCTGGCAAACCTGGAAGATTTGCTGGCGCTGGCGCGGAATAATTTGCGGGTGGTGAAAAAGATTGATGAGATCGTCGCCGATTATGAATTGTCGCAAGTCATCGGTTGCCCGCCGGGGTCGCGCTGGCTGCATATCGCGAGTATTCGGGAAGACAGCATAAAGCCGGACGCGCCGATTTGCTGGACGGACAGCTATGCCAGCGTTGCCTACGACAAGGTCAGGCGTCTGGTGCGCAGCGACCCGTTTTCGTTGATCAGCGATTTGATCGAAAATCACTATGGCGTGAAAAGCAAGGAAGTGCACCAGACCATTACCGCGGTTGGCGTACCGGCCAAAATCGCCAAACAGCTAGGGGTGGAAGCAGGGTCGCCGGCGTTGAAAATCATACGGCGCTATGTGGATCGCAACGGCGAGACCTTTGAAACCACCATCTCCATTCATCCCGCCGGGCGATATACCTGTTCGATCGTCCTGAAACACCACGATGGGAACAGCTAGGCCGGCGGCGTTTTTCACCCGCCCTGATAACGCCCCGGCTTATGCCAGTTCATCAGCATGGCGTTCATCGCCAGCGCGCTGAGCGCCGACCACAGCAGCAGGTGAACAGGCATGGTGATCATCGATACGGCGAACACCAGCACATCCAGCAGCATCTGGCTTTTGCCGGCGTTGATGTTGAAACGTTTGTAGAGCCACAGGGTGACGACGCCGGTGCCGCCGACCGAGGCATTATGGCGCGCCAGCGAGAGGATGCCCATGCCGAGAAAGGTGCCGCCCACCAAGGCGGAAAACAGCGGGTGGATGTAATTGATGCTCAGCAGGTAGGGCACCGCCTGAGTGGCGGCGCTCAGGGCGATGTTGACGATCAGCGTTTTCAGCGTAAAGGCGCGCCCCATGCTGAAGTAGCAGAAAACCATGAACGGGATGTTGGCAAGGATAAACAGTACGCCGATCGACAGCGGAACAAAGTAGGAAAGCAGTAAAGCGATGCCGGCGATCCCGCCGGTGACCATACCGGACAGTTTCAGCATGTTCAGGCCGAAGGCGATAAACATCACCCCCAGCATCAGGCCATACACGTCGTCTTTCAGGGTGTGAGCCAGCCCCGGCTTCTGGCCGGTTTCCGCTGTCTTGGGTAGCACGACAGACTCTTTCAGCACGGGTGTTGCCCTCTCAACGCGATCTTGTCTGATTTAGCCATAAGAAATGCATATATTTGCGTCTTTCATGACTGAACATTCATTTATGGCGCTCAAGTTAACATTGATCACGGAGTGACTTTTAACTAAAAGAAAAGCCATTTATCCATTAAATTAGGGATAATCACCCATCGTAATGGCGTAAATAGAGACTTTCACTCATGAAGATCGACCGCATCGACGCACAGATTTTGAATGAGCTACAGCAGGATGCGCGGCTGAAAATCACCGAGCTGGCCGAACGGGTATGCCTGTCGGCCACACCCTGCACCCGGCGGCTGAAGCAGTTGGAAGACGCAGGCATGATCGACCGCTATGTGACGCTGCTGGATCAGGAAAAGGCCGGGTTTCCGGTGAACGCTTACATTTCGCTGACGCTGGAGCCGAAGTCGGAAGCCACCTTCCGCAAATTCGAACAGCAGATCGCCACCTTCGACGAAGTGATGGAGTGCCACCTGATGTCCGGCAGCCACGATTTCATGCTGCGGGTGGTGGCCGCCAGCCTGTCGGATTTCGAGAAATTCTTGCAGAAGAAATTGATCAAAATTGAAGGACTGCGCGATGTGCAGTCCTCGTTTTCACTGCGGCGGCTGATTCACAAAACCGCGCTGCCGGTTAAGGCGACGGTGTGACGTCAGGCGGCGAATTCGCCGCTGGCGACCAGAAAATCGATCAACGCGGTCAGCGTTTTCAGGTCGTCAAAGGCGATGTTGTGAAACAGCGCGATGCGTAACTGATTGCGCCCCAGCGCCCGGTAGCCTTCGATGCCGTGCGCCAGCCCTTGTTCGTCCAGATAGCGGGTCAGCTTGTCCACGGAAATCGTATCCGCCACGTCGATGGCGGCGACGGTGGTGGAGCGAAACGCCGGGTCGGCCACATAGGCGGACAGATAATCCCGGTCGGCGGCCCACTGATACAGCAACGCCGCTTTAGCGGCGGCCTGACGTTCCACCTCGGCGAAGCCCAGCGCGTTCATGCGTTTGACCTGCTCGGCGAACAGGAACAGCGTCACCACCGCCGGAGTATTGTAAGTCTGCTGCTGTTCGCTGTTGCTCAGCGCCAGCCGCCAGTCGGCGAACGCCGGGATATAGCGGTTGGGATCGGCGGCGATCTCGGCGATCCGCGCTTTGGCCTGCGGCGACAAAATAGCGACAAACAACCCGCCTTCACTGGCGAACACCTTCTGCGGCGAGAAGAAGAACACATCCACGCGGGACAGGTCGCAGGCGATTTGCCCCGCGCCGCTGGTGGCGTCTACCGCCAGCAGGCAATCCTCGCCGACTTCGGGCAAACGGGTGTTCATCACCCCGGTGGAGGTTTCGTTCAGCGTACAGGCCACCACGTCCGCGCCTTCCGTCACAAACGCGGTGTTTGCCTGGCCGTATTCCACCGCGGCGTTGTCCGCCTGAATCCACGGAATCCGGCGCGAGGCTTTGAACCATTTGTCGGAGAACTCGCCGCAGGTGTGGTGGACGATGCGCTTTCTGACCAGCCCGAGGCCGACCATGTCGAACAGCGCGGTGGCGCCGCCGTTCCCCAGCACAATGCTGTAGTCGTCCGGCACCGACAGGTAATCCCGCAGGCCCTGCTGAATCTCGCGGCACAGCGTGCGCACCGGCTCCTTGCGGTGGCTGGTGCCCAGCAGATGCGGCCCTTTGTCTTTCAGTTGCGTCAGGTCGTCAAGCTGAATCAACGACGGGCCGCAGCCAAAACGGGGGTCGGCTGGAATCAGTGCTTCAGGAAGGGTTATCGCCACACGTCTCTCCTCGGGTTCTGTATTGTTTTCATGATGTTGTTGCTATGAGAATACGCAGGATGGAGGAAAAGCGGTACGACTATTTCAACCAGATAGCACGGTGGCGTTGGTGCTGAAAGCAGGCATGATAGGGAAATACGATACTAAAATGTTAATTATCTGTTTGCAAAAAACGCATTTTGTTATAACAATAATAACGGTAATGTTATTGGAATAATGGGGCGGGGCGATGGTGTTTGTCGCCAGTCATGATATTGATTTTTTCCCAAAATATAATTTTTCAAAGCGAATAGCTTTTTCCAAAAGAATAAATTATTGCAAACTGAATTATTTTTCGATGCCTGATCGGTTGGCTATGTGATCACCAGGAAAGGGTATTTCAATGTGAAGTATCGTCGGTCTGCTATGGTTATTTTTTCATGTGATCGTATTTTTATCTTTTCACGTTAGTCGAACGTTTATTGTCGCCAGATTTAATCTGGTATTAAAAATACCGAACTCATCCATGAAGAGAAATAATGGTCAGCAGCCTGACGTGACTTTGCATCGCTGAAAACACGGTGATCACGGAGGTAATATGGATATATCAGTAACCGAACTGGCGTTATTCCCGGCAGAGGAGCGTTCGCGCTGGACGGACTGGCGCTGGCAGCAGAAAAACGCGATCCGGGACGAGCCGGCATTACGGGCGGCCTGCGGCGGCTGGAGCGAGGAGGTGGCGCAACACATCGTCCATAATCTCAAAGACCGCAAAATGCAGATCACGCCGTATTATGCCGACCTGATACGACAAGCCGCGTACACGGATATCGTCGATAATCCGCTGTGGCGCCAGGTGGTGCCGTTTTGGCATGATGACGGCGTAACCGGTTACGACGGCGAATCAGAAAACTGGGAATTGTCGCATGAAATGAAAACGCCGATTTGTCAGCACAAATATGACAATCGGGTTATTTTACGGATGGTCAATACCTGTAATTCCTACTGCCAGTTCTGCTTTGAAGCGCTGCGAACGTTAAAGGTCGATTCGGAAAAAGAGAATGCCGGGCGAAAAGCCTTTCAGGATTCGCTGGATTATATTCGAAATACCCCCGAGGTGGAGGAAGTTATTCTCAGCGGCGGCGATCCGATGATGCTGACGGACGCCAAACTGGATGAGTGTCTGGGGGCGATCCGTAATATCCGTGATTCCCTGTTGATTCGTATTCATTCCCGTTCGCTGACCTTCAACCCTTACCGTATTACCGATAATCTGCTGGATATTCTCCGGCGGCACCGCGTTAATGCCTTCGGGGTTCACGTTTGTCATCCGCTGGAATTGAGCGGCGCATTCCGCGATGCGGTAAAACGTATTCAGCAGGTGGTGCCGATTGTGTTTTCCAATATGCCGTTGCTGCGCGGCGTGAATGACAATGAGGAAACGCTCAGAAGTCTGTTTATCGAATTATACCGCATGGGGGTCAAGCCCTATTATTTATACCACTTTATGCCGTTTTCGCCGGGCGCTTCGGAATACAAGGCATCGATTCGCGACGCCATCGCCATCATGAATCGGCTGAAACGCCGGGTATCCAATATTGCGCTGCCGGAGTACGTGCTGCCTCACGCCAAAGGGAAATTCACCGTACCGTTGCTCAGCGGCGTGGAAGAGATGCCGCAGTTTGAAGACATCGACGGAACGCGTTTTTACCGTTTCACCAACTGGCAGGGCGATGTGTGCCGCTGGCAGGACAGCTAACAGCGACATAGGGAGAACCGGCATGAAATCCGAAGCGATTTTGTTTGTTGATGTCAATGATACCGCGGTGCCCGTCTATACCTACCGCGAGCCGCACTTCGCCGCCGCGCGCCGCCGGGGGCTGGCGTGCCTGACGGCGGCGTGGCGCGGTCACCGGCAACCTCAGCGGCTGGAGGCGGACAGCGACGAGGTGTTCTGGCTGCCGACGCTCTCGGTGGCGTCGCTGGATACGCTGCTGCGGCAACTGGCCGAGCGTTATCAGGTGCGGGCGGTGTTATGTCACGCCGGCCACGCCTCGCCGCTGGGGCAGATGGGGTGTCTGGTGGCGGAGCTGTGTCAGCGTCACGGCCTGGTCTACAGCGCGGCGCAGGCGATAGACCGGTGTAATAACAAGTTCCTGATGCGTCAGGCGCTGGCGCGGGCCGGCGTCCGGTCCGTGGCGTATGCGCTGTGCCATGATGAAGCCGAATTGCAGCGCGAGGCCGAACGGGTCGGCTACCCGCTGATCGCCAAACCGCCCTACGGGGCGGCTTCCGCCTTTATCCGCAAATGCCTCGACTGGCCGCAGCTGCGGGCCTATTACCGCACCTTTCTCGAACAGTACGATCGGGCGTCCGTCGCCAGTTTCTATGGCGAATCGCACCATTTCACCGATCTTGACGGATATTCACACCACTATGTGCCCGGTCGTTCGGTTCTGCTGGAGTCCTACATCGACGGCGTTGAAGGCAGTGTGGAGTGCGTGGCGACAGCGCAGGCGGTTTTTCCGGTGCTGATTAATGAAAAACTGTTGCTGACCACGCAAGACACCACGGTGCTGGAAAACCTGCTGATTACGCCGCCGGTCGCCTTCTCCGACGTGCAGCAGCAACAGATTCGGGAATACGCCGTCGCCTGCCTGCAGGCGGTGGGGCTGACTTACGCCGTGGCGCATGTCGAGTTCCGTATGACGGCGTCGGGGCCGGTGGTTATCGAGATCAATCCGCGGCTGGGCGGGCTGTACGTGAACGCGGCGTTTCAGGATATCGCCGGGCTGGACCCTTACGATCTGTACCTGTCTTTGCTGCTGGCGGAGGAAGGGATTGAGGCGTCGGTACGCACGGCCTGCGAGCGCGTCGCCCATCACCGGCAACACTATTCGATGTTCGCGATTTATCCTCCCGCCAGCGGCTATTTCAACGGTTTTGATGGTCTGCCGTGGGTCGAGCGTCACCCGGCGGTACTGGCGTTCGGCCATTATCCGGTGGGACATTACGTGGATGCCGATATCGAAGAGCATTACCTGTTTAAAGGGTGGGCCCGCGTCGCGTCGGCGCAAGACGCGCAGGCGCTGTACGACGCGTTGCAACAGCACCTCCGCCCAATGATCGACCCGATGCCGCTCACCGTCGCCGACGGCGTAGCGCCCGCGCCTGTCGCGATGCGTTAACTCAGGAAAATCACTATGAATACAGACAGGATTGTTGAACAACTGGCGCAGCAGGATTATTGCCATTTTGCCGCCAGCCGGGAGTGGATTGCGGTGGAGCCGGAGGAAGAAAAGACCTTCAAAGCCTACTGGGATAATCTGGCCGAGGATGAAAACTTCAAAAACTACACCTGCCGCGAACGGCGGATTTTGCGGTTTTTCCACCAGCCCGGCCGACCGCTGCAACTGAATACCGACGCGGATTACCGCTCCACGGTGAAATACGACATCGACTACAAACCGGGGCCGAACCACCTGCAGTATGCCGAAGAGGGGTTTATCCGCCACCCGCTGTTACAGCGCATCGTGGCGACGGATATCGCGATGATGCGACCCTGGATGGCGGCCGATCAGCAGTATGCCGTCGATATTCATCAGTTCCGGGTCAGGGCGGAAAAAGGGCACAGCAGCCCGACCACCTCCGGCATTCATCAGGACGGCATGGCGTGGATTTGCATGCATTTCATTCAGAGTGTGGACACGCAGCCGGTGGTGTCTGAAATTTTCACCTCGGCGCAGGAAGCATCCCCACCGTTGCTGGCAACGGCGATGAGCCGGTTTCTGGAGACGCTGATTGTGAATGACAAAACGCTGTACCACCGCGCCGGGCCGGTTCGACCGGCAGCGACGGCGGAATCAGCCTACCGGGATTTATTGCTGGTGACGTTTCGGCCGGCGTAGGAACGTTAACAGGGAACACCACAGGGAAAACAAAAGGTAATCCGTCATGGCTGAGCATCATGATATCGACATGGGACAATCCCGGCGCAATGCCGGGTTGATTATTGCCGCGCGTTTTATTTCCGATTTTGGCGCGTTTCTGAATATGGTGGCGCTGTCCACCTACGTTTATCTGCTGAGCAACAGCGTGGTGAGCGTCAGTATTTTTCTGGCCTGCCGGGTAGCGGGCGGTCTGCTGGCGAGCCTGATCGGTACGCCGTTTTTCCGCCGCTTTCAGGGGCGCGCCTCGCTGGTCGGTTTCGACCTGCTGCGGGCGGCGCTGCTTTCGCTGCTGCTGGTGTTGCCGCCGGCGTGGCAACTGCCGTTATTGCCGGTGATCGCGCTGGGCGTAGGGGTCGGGAACGCCATGTTCGCGATTGGGCTCAACAGCCAGTTGCCCTACTGGGTGGAGAGTTCGATGCGGCTCGGCACCAACGCCTGGCTGACGTCGGTGGCGGCCAGCGGCGCGGTGCTGGGCAGCCTGGTGTCGGGTCTGCTGGTCGCCGGTTTCGGCTATCCGGTGGTGTTTGCGCTGAACGTGGCGACCTATCTGGCTGCCGCGCTGTTGATTCTGCCGCTGCGCATGGTGGAAAAGCCGCAGCCGCGGGTAAGTCAGCGCGATCGGCTCAGCGAATGGCGTCAACTGAAAGAAGGGTTGCGCGGCGCGCCGATGCTGGCGGGCATGTTGATCGTCAGTATGGCGGACACGCTTGGCAGCGCCGCACATAACGTGGGTTTCCCGGTGTTGTCCGCACTGATTTCTCCCGACAGCGCCAGTAAGACTATGGGGTTGATGCTGGCGCTGTGGGCGGTGGGCAAATTCGCCGGCGCGCGGGTCAGCGGTTTTCTGCTCAGACAAGGGCGGCGCCGGGCGATGGAGCGGGCTTTTTTCATCGGCGTGGCGCTGATGTCCACCGGTTTTATTCTGACCTTCCAGCAGACCGGGCTGATGTGGCTGCTGGTGTTTGTGGTGTGGGCGGGCATTGGCGATGGCGTGGCGGAGGTCAGCCTGATTTCCCGCGCGCAGAGCGAACCGGAATCTTTGCGTCTGCCTATTTTCAGCCTGCTGACGTTGATGCAGATGACCGGGTTCGGTATCGGCATGCTGGTGGTGGCGCCGTTTTATGTGTGGTGGACGCCTGCGGCGGTGATTGTGCTGTTCCACGGTTTGCCGCTGACTATGCTGCTGGTGGTGCAAGGGTGGGCTTATCGTTATGGGCAGCGTGTTCAGGTCGCCAAAGGCGATGTGGCGAAACAGCGCGATGCGTAACGAGCCGCGGCTCAGCGCACGTTCACCGGCGACGCCGTGACGCCATGCGGGTTGTGTACCGACTGGCCTGTTTACAGAATGGATTGTTTAACGAATGGCTTGTTTACCGACTGGCTTGTTTACTGAATGGATTGTGTACCGGCTGAGCATTCCGTTGCTATGCCACCCCGACGCTGGGGAGGTGCCGGTACATGGTGATAGACGGGATGTCATGTCACCGGCATTCACCCGTCAGCGTCGGTAAGCGGTATCAAGCCATCAAATGACGTTCTTGTCGCGCAGGGCCGCCACGGCTGTGCTGTCATAGCCCAGTTCACGCAGAACCTCGTCGGTATGCTCGCCGTGCAGAGGGGATCGGGTGATATCCACCGGGCTGTCGGACATTTTTATCGGCATGCCAACGGTGGTGTACCTGCCACGTGTGGGATGATCAACCTCGACGATGGTGCCGCTGGCGCGCAGGGCATCGTCTCTGGCGATCTCTTTCATTGAAAGCACCGGACCGCAGGGGATGTCGTAATGGTTGAGAATTTCCATCACCTCGAATTTGTTCTTGGTCATGGTCCACTGTTCGATGCGCTGGAAGATTACGTTGAGTCTTGGCAGGCGGACGGCGGGGGTGTTGAAACGTTCGTCCTCGATCCAACTGTGTTCGCCGATCAGATTGCATATCGCCGGCCAGACCGCCGCCTGAGCGATGAAATAGAGGTAGGCGTTGTGGTCGGTTTCCCACCCTTTGCATTTGAGGATAGAACCCGGCTGGCCCCCACCCGAAGCATTGCCTGCGCGCGGCACCGCGTCGCCAATGTGACCATCCGGGAATGGCGGATATTCGTCCAATACGCCGGTGCGTTCCAGCCGTTGCTGGTCACGCAGTTTGACCCGGCATAGATTGAGCACGGCGTCTTGCATCGACACCGAGACTTTTTGTCCGCGCCCCGTGGTATGACGCTGGAAAAGCGCGGAGACAATACCCAGCGCCAGGTGCAAGCCTGAGCCTGAATCGCCGATCTGCGCGCCGGTAACAATCGGCGGGCCATCGTTGAAGCCGGTGGTTGACGCCGCGCCGCCGGCACATTGCGCCACATTCTCGTAGGATTTGCAGTCCTCGTAGCGACCTGGCCCGAAGCCCTTGACCGAGGCGAGGATCAGGCGTGGATTGGTGGCGTGGATGTGCTGCCAGGTCAGCCCCATGCGGTCCAGCGCGCCGGGAGCAAAGTTCTCAACCAGTACGTCACAGCGCCTGATCAGGCTATCCAGTACCTGCAGGCCTTCTGGCGTCTTGGTATTGAGGGTGACGGCGCGTTTGTTGTGGTTCAGCATAGTAAAATACAAGCTGTCCACGCCGGGAATGTCGCGTAATTGCTTGCGTGTCGCGTCGCCCTCGCCGACGCGTTCGATCTTGATAACGTCTGCGCCCATCCAGGCGAGTAACTGGGTGCAGCTTGGGCCAGACTGAACATGGGTAAAATCGATAATTCTGATCCCGTCTAATGCCTTGCTCATGATAATTCTCCTCGACTCTAATTCACCTCGACGTGATTCACCGCTCTTCATCCTTCCTCGGTCTGTTTGCCCTGAGCGTCAGTGGCGACGGTCAGGGCGTGTCGTCAGTCGACTTTTTAGGGCAGTTTATGTCGGTCGCTTTGCTTGCTGTTCTGCCTCAGCCAGACGCTTACGCAGCGTGCGTTCTTCGTTGAAGCGCGTCGTGTCGTCACGGATGACGGCGGCGATGGAGGCTGGCTGCCCCGCCTCCCCAGGCAGCAAGGCCACGGTGAAGGCGATGGAAATCGTGCCGCCGTCACGCGTTAGGGCCGGTACGTGAAGTAACGAAGTGCCGTACCGGGTGGTGCCGCTGTGCATGGTCTGGTGGTAGCCAGACCAGTGCCGCTGGCGCTGCCGCTCGGGAATAATGATGTCGAGCGAGGCGCCCAGCGCCTCGCCCTGGGTGAAGCCGAACAGACGTTCGGCTGCGGGGTTCCAGGCGGTGATGATGCCGTCGGCATCGCAAATAATCACGGCATCACCCACCGCTGAGAGGAACTGCTGTAGCGTGAGCGCCATCGTGCTTACACCGCTTTGGCTGTGTGAATGAGCGCGATCTGCTCTGTCGAGTAGCCCAGTTCCGCCAGCACGTCGTCGGTATGCTCGCCGAGCAGCGGCGAGGCGGTAATCTCAGGTTTGAGCGCCGAGAACTTGATCGGACAGCCGACGGTCCAATAGCTTCCGCGCACTTTGTGCGGCACTTCGACGATGGAGCCGCTTTTACGCAGCGATTCGTCGTGCAGCAGTTCCTTCATCGACATCACCGGCGCACAGGGGATGCCGAACTTACCGAAGTATTCCACCGCGTCGAATTTGTTTTTACCGGTCCTCAGAATGAAACTTTCAATGGCGCCGAAAATATCCATGATGTGCGGCTGGCGCGCCTTCGGGGTGGTATAGGCCGGGTCTTCCCGCCACTCTGGACGCTCTATCGCATCGCAAATCGGCGTCCAGACCAGGTCCTGTACCGTGAAGTAGATGTAGGCATTGGGGTCGGTCTCCCAGCCTTTGCACTTGAGGATCCAGCCGGGCTGGCCGCCGCCGCCGGCATTCCCGCCGCGCGGAACCACGTCGGAGAACGGTTCATGCGGATATTGCGGGTACTCTTCCAGATAGCCGACTTTGTCCAGCCGCAGTTGATCGCGCATTTTGACGCGGCAGAGGTTGAGCACGGCGTCCTGCATGGCGCAGGCGACTTTCTGCCCTTTGCCGGTTTTCTGGCGACCGATATAGGCAGTCAGAATACCGATGGCTAAATGCATACCGGTATTGCTGTCGCCTAACGCGGCGGCCGAAATGGTCGGCACGGCATTCTCACCCTTCCACCAGCCGGTGGTTGAAGCCGCCCCACCTGCGCATTGCGCCACGTTTTCATAGGCTCGCAGGTGTTCGTAGTGGTGGCCTTCGCTGAAGCCTTTGACAGAGGCAAGGATCATGCGGGGGTTCAGTTCCTGAATGTGCTCCCAGGTAAACCCCATGCGATCCAGCGCGCCGGGGCCGAAGTTTTCCACCATCACGTCACATTCTTTGATCAGTCGGGTCAGCACTTCCTTGCCCTCGGGCTTTTTGGTATCCAGTGTGAGTGAGCGCTTGTTGCTGTTGAGCATGGTGAAATACAGGGCGTCCGCATCCGGGATGTCGCGCAATTGGTTACGGGTGATGTCGCCTGAACCCGGACGTTCGATTTTGATCACGTCTGCGCCGAACCACGCCAGCATTTGTGTACATGCCGGGCCAGCCTGAACGTGGGTGAAATCGATGATTTTGACGCCAGCCAACGGCAATTCTTTGTTGTTATTCATAGAACTATCTCCATTTTATGTATGAACGACCAAAGCGATTATTTTTTGATTGCTTTGGCTGGGTTCAGGTTGGTAATGCGGCCACTTTCGGTACCGACCGTCTCGTCGATGACGGCATTGATAAGGGTTGGCTTACCGGAGGCAACGGCTTCATTCATGGCGCGATGCAGTTCATCCGTGGTGGTGACATGCACGCCCACGCCGCCAAAAGCCTGCATCATCATTTCGTAGCGTGCGTCTTTGACGAACACGGTGGGCGCCATGTCATCGCCGCCAGAGGCATTGGTGTCGGTCCCTTTGTAAATGCCGTTGTTGTTGAACACGACAATGCAGACGGGCAGGTGGTAACGGCAGATCGTTTCAACTTCCATACCGCTGAAACCGAAGGCGGAATCGCCCTCAATGGCGATGACGGGGTTGCCCGTCACCACCGCGCCTGCGACGGCAAAGCCCATGCCGATGCCCATCACCCCCCAGGTGCCGACATCCAGACGTTTGCGCGGCAGGTACATGTCCACGATGCTGCGGCCAAAATCCAGCGTGTTGGCGCCTTCGCTGACGACGATGGCTTCCGGGTTGTCCTTTACGATCGCTTTCACTACGCTCAATGCGCTATGGAAGTTCATCGGTGATGGGCGGGCGGCCAACATGTCAGCCATCTTGTTGATGTTTTTGGCTCTGCGTTCTGCGATAACGCCGGTCCAGTCATTCGAGGGTTTGGCCCAGTCGTTGCCGATGCCGTTCAACAAGGCGGTGACGCAAGAGCTGACATCACCGATAAGCGGCGCATCGATAGCGACGTTGCTGTCGATTTCAGTCGGCGCGATATCGATCTGGATAAATTTCTTCGGCCCGTTTTCCTGTCCCCAGGTCTTGCCTTTACCGTGTGAGAGCAACCAGTTCAGACGAGCGCCGATCAGCAGCACCACATCCGCTTCTTTCAAAACGTAGGAGCGTGTGGCGGCGGCTGACAATTCATGCGTATCCGGCAGCAAGCCTTTAGCCATCGACATCGGCAGATAAGGGATGCCGGTTTTTTCGACTAAGGCGCGAATCTCGGCATCGGCACGGGCGTAGGCGGCCCCTTTGCCCAGCAGAATCAGCGGTTTTTGGGCTTTTTTGAGCAGTTCAAGCGCACGGGTTACGGCATCTGGCGCGGGGAGCTGGCGGGGCGCTGGGTCTACAACCTTGATTAACGATTTGCGCCCCGCATCCAGCGGTAGGGTTTGTGAGAACAGTTTAGCCGGCAGATCCAGATAGACCCCGCCGGGGCGTCCGGAGACGGCTGCACGGATGGCGCGGGCGATACCAACGCCGATGTCTTCGGCCCGTAATACGCGGAAGGCGGCCTTACACAGCGGTTTGGCGATGGCCAGCTGATCCATTTCTTCGTAATCGCCTTGCTGCAAATCGACGATTTCACGCTCGCTGGAACCACTGATCAGGATCATCGGGAAACAGTTGGTCGTCGCGTTGGCGAGAGCGGTCAGGCCGTTCAGAAAGCCCGGGGCGGAAACCGTCATACAGATACCGGGTTTGGCGGTGAGGAAACCGGCCGCCGCCGCCGCGTTACCGGCGTGCTGCTCATGCCGGAAAGAAATCACCCGCAATCCTTCCGCCTGGGCCATACGCAGCAGATCGGTAATCGGGATGCCGGGTAAGCCGAAGAGGGTGTCGATATCGTTGAGCTTGAGTGCATCCAGAAAGAGGTGAAATCCATCAATCAGTGTTGTTTTTTCTGATACGGCCTCAACGGTAGTATCAATTTCGGTAATAGAAGACATAAGACCTCGCTTTAATTTCCAATGTCATTAGTTTCTGTAATAAATTTAAATTGTTAGTGTGTGGTTATTAGCATTCCATTCGTTTCCTTCCAGACGGGCGGATGTTTCCAAAGTGGAATGAGAATGAGCCCGGAAAGTAACGCCATGACGGAAGAGGTAATAATGGTGAAGGGGTGTCCATAGGTGGAGATTAAATAGGCGGAGAGTACACCGCCATAAATCCCGCCTATCCCTTTGGCTGAGGCATACAGCATGCCGTAGTTGGAGCCGGAAGCGACTTCGCCGTAGTAATAACCCACGATTGACGCAAACAGGGAATATAATGCGCCCCAGAAGAATATCGAGATAATACAGCTGCTGATAAATCCTGTTGCGCTGCCCGCTTCTGCAAGAAACAGCGCGATAAGAGAAAACAATCCGCACAGGATATAAAAGATAGTCATGGTCTTATCGATGCCGATTTTATCTGCAATCCAACCGCCGACAACCCGGCTAAGACCGCTCGTAATTGCCATTCCTACGGTGACTACCGTGCCTGCCGTCAGACTAAAGTGGAACGCTGACGCAAACTTGATGCTATTTGAAATAAACGTTAAACCAGATGCAGATACCAAAACGAAAGAGGCAATTAACACCCAGAATTGCCAGGTGTGCATTGCTTCTCCCATACTGTATTGCTTCTCACAAGGGCGTTTTACTACGGTATGTTTTGTTGCCGATGATGGGGTGAAATTACACCAGCCTTTCGGTGGGTCTTTCATTAACAGACCTGTAATAATAATAACGCCGGAGATAACCGCTGCCATAATAAAAATGACATTAAAAAAGATATTATCTGGGGCATCTTCCGGAATATTTCGAATGGGGAAAATAAAAGGCAATGCTCCCCAGGAGAAAGCGGCAGAGATAAGACCTATGGTGATGTTCCTGTGATCGGGGAACCATTTGTTGCAGGTGGTTATCGCCGCGTTGTAGACAAATCCGCAGAAAAAACAGCCAATACACCAGACCGTGAGCACGATGTTATACGACAGTACCTGCCCAAATGCGCAAACCAGCAGCCCGATGCCTGAAAATATGCCGGCAACGACAGACACGGCCTTTGGTCCAAACTTGTCACGAAAAATCCCGCCGGGCAGGGTGCCGAATGCCTGAAAAATAACGAACATGCTGAACATTAGCGATATTTTTGTCGGTTCCCAGCTATACATCTTTGCAAAATGCGGCGCAATGACTGACCAGGCGTACTCATAAGGGCTAATAACGGACATGGCCAGAAAAGCCAATGCAAAAAGCCACCATCGATTAAAACCGAGTATTTCCTTATCCGTTCGATTCTGCACATCTATTTTTTCACTCATAATACACTCTCCTGACTTCGAGAATTCGAAAATAAGAGTTGGAATGAAACATGAAGGGAATAATGTGGCCATAATAATGGCCACTTATTCACGACGTGTTTTACTTAATTTATCTGTTTGTGATTTATTTTGTTTGCAGGTGTGTTGATTGTCTTACTTACCTCCAGTGGTTTACTTATTCAAACGATATGGTTTCACTCGATGGCTGTATTTATGTCTGGTGAGTTATTTTTCACCTGGCTAATTGATTCTGTTTTTAAGTATTTTTCCTTGTTACATGCGGCTCCTGCTGATTTTAAAAAAATCACGGTATGTTTCTGGATACAGATGGTTACGATTTTAAAATCGAGAATGATTAAAATCCTGCTTATACAATTCATCAGGATTACACAATCTATCAGACATGGACTGACTGTGCGATTCAATGTTGTCGACGACAAGGCAACATGAAACATTGTTGTTACCAATTAATAACTATTCATTTTTTATTTACACTGACTGTCGCCTCTTTTAATAAATTCAACTCGTTTCTTTGGTCATTTTGATAACTGACTCATTGTTGCCAGAATAAAATTGCGCTTCGCTCTGTTTCTGGTATTTATTAATAACCACAAGGCTCTAAATGTGGAAATGTTTTTTTTAATCTATCGATGACTTAAAATCATGAATATTTCAAATATATCGTTAAGACAGTTACGTATTTTTTTAGCGGTTGCGGAGCATCATGGCTTTAGTCGCGCAGGCAACATGATTTCCCTGACGCAATCAGCCATGAGTCACAGTATCGGTGAACTGGAAAATGAACTTGGGATCAGATTATTTGAGCGCACGACCCGGGAGGTGTTGTTGACGCAAGAGGGGGCTGAGCTGTCGGAAGAACTCCGCCGTGTGCTGGGTGAGCTGGAAACCACACTGTGTAATGTCCAGAGCAGAGGAGAACGGCGCCGTGGACTGGTGCACGTGGCGACCAGTCCGACGATTTCGGCAGGAATCATGCCTGATTGCATCGCGCAGATTGTTGAGAATTATCCACAGATCAATCTGATAATCCATGATCAGGTACAGCAGCAGGCAATGCAGATGGTATTGAACGGCGAGGTTGATTTTGGCGTGATTATCGAACCCTCCGTACCGTCCGACCTGTACACGGAGACATTTATGGAGGAACCATTTTGTCTGGTATTGCCTGAGAACCACCAGATTGCACGTCTGAAACAGGTGACATGGCATGATCTGCAGAATCAAGAAATGGTGTTACTTGACTATGCCTCAGGTAGCCGCCCCTTAATCGACAATGCATTAATTCGTCATGGCGTCACGCCGCATGTCATTCAGGAACTTGGGCATGTCACTACAATATTTCGCATTTTACAGTCGGGTATCGGGGTTTCGGTCATCCCGCAACTGGCGTTATCTTCCCTTGAATGCTCTGGTCTGGCCGTACGTCAGTTATGGCCAATCGAGAACCGACGATTGCAGTTGGTACGCCGCCGTAATCGTTCACTCTCCACTGCGGCAACCGCAGTATGGACGTTAATTCAGACGCTGTGTCAGGCCTAAGTTTTTACCGGCCTTAGCCAACGGGCTCATGCCGTATACATAAAACAGATTGACGATGAGCAGCAGAGGCGGCTAACCCGCTTTGCCATCAGTCATTCGCCGGTTGATACTTTTCACGTTTCCAGAATAACGGATCTGACCATGTTGAGAGCCAGGAGCGAGTCAGACCGGCTATTTGCAATATTTCATTGCGCCAATATCAGGGAAGGTAAACACATCAGGCGGGTAAGCATTTTATTCGCGAGGTCACAGGCGGCGCCGATTTCGCTGCCGGCATGACCATTGCTGCGGTTGCTGTGTGATGCAAGAGTGGACTTTATCGTTGTTGTCGGCGTTGTTCAGGTGAGCGGTCTGGTGGGATGATAAACCCTCATCATGATCAAAAGGAGTAACACCGTGTCAGCGCAATGGGAGAAAAAGGACTATCAGGTCTCGACGGATTCGCAGCGGCTCGATCTGGACATCATTCATGGCTATCTCACCACCTCCAGTTGGGCAGCGGGCATCGACCGGGAAACGGTCGCGTTGTCTGTCGCCAACAGCCTGTGTTTCGGGCTGTATCATCAGGGCCGCCAGATTGGCTTTGCCCGCATGGTGACCGATTTCGCCACCTTCGGCTATCTGTGCGATGTATTTGTGCTGCCCGCGCATCAGGGCGCCGGGCTGGGCCGTTTTCTGGTGGAGTGCACGGTCAACCACCCGCGATTGCAGCGCCTGCGCCGTCAGTTGCTGCTCACCTCTACCGCGCCGTGGCTGTATCAAAAAGTGGGCTACGAGCCCGTCAATCGTCAGGATTACGCCTGGACGTTTGTCCGCAAGGATATCTACAGCACCGGGACGGCAGGCTGAGATCAGCGGCTCATCATCAGGCTTTTATTCCGATATTGAGGCCAGGTTGGCCTTCATTTTCTGCAATACCTGCGCGAACCGGCGGCGCTCTTCCGGCGTCACGTCGGCAAAGGCGCGCTGCAACAGGTCGGTGCGCGCGTCGGCGAACCGGCGATGCGTGTCCTCGCCTTTTTTCGTCAGCGACACCACCTGCGCCCGCCGGTCATTCGGCGAGGGCTGGCGGGTGATCAGCCCCAGCGTTTCCAGATCTTTCAGCAGACGGGCAATCTGCGCTTTGTCCCGCCCCATGTACTGCGCCAGAAAATGCTGGCTCTGACCGGGGTGGCGGGCTATTAGCCCCAGCGTGCGCGCCTGAAATGGGGCGAGGCCCGTCTGCGTCAACGCGTCGCTCTCCTGCAGACGCTGTTTAAAACCGTGGATCAGTTCTCCCAGCAGCTCGAAAGTCTGGGTATCAAGGGTGTCGCGCATTAATTTGTTGACCTTATCAACTATTCGGATTATATGGTTGATAATATCAACCATGTGGCGACGCCCGGTCGCCCATTCAGTCGCACGATTACAACCGCAAGGATAAAATCATGCCTTATCACTATCGTATCACGCTGGAAAATCTCACCGATAATCGCGACGAAACGCCGCAAAATCGCGCACTGACGTTTGACGTCACCAATCATGACGATATTCTGGAAATCATTGAGAAAGTTCGGTCAAAGGGGATTTTGCCGGACTCGGAGGTCGCTGCGTTCTGCACCGGGCTGAAGCTGTTTAGCGAGGTCATGATGACCCACCGCAAAGAGGCTCTGTTTCAGGAATTGGCTCCCGCATTTCGGGACTTTATGCTGCGGCTGAAACGGGGGGAAACGGCCTGATGTGATATGTCGCGTCTCCCTGATGGCATGGACCGCCAGTGAATATGAGTGAAATTCGGGCGTGCTTGCCGTCATCGGCGCGCGGTTTTCTCCGTGTGCTCAAGTACGCATGATGATATTTCAATGGGAGATCGTAATTTATGCATCAGTATGCGCTGGTAGGTGATGTCGGTGGAACCAACGCACGTCTTGCCCTTTGCGAACTGGCGAATGGGCATCTGTCACACAGTAAACAGTACGCGGTTCAGGAGCACGACAGTCTGGAAGACGCTATTCGTCTGTTTCTGACGGAGCACGCGAGTCTCACTATCAAAGAAGCCTGTATTGCCATTGCCTGCCCGGTGACCGATGACTGGGTGGAGATGACCAATCATCACTGGGCGTTCTCCATTGACGCCATGCGGCAGAGCCTGGGGTTTGAGCGTCTGGCGGTGATCAACGATTTTACCGCCGTCAGCATGGCGATACCGGTGCTGACGCCGGAGGATGTGATTCAGCTGGGCGGCGCCGATGCGGTCGCCGGTAAGCCGGTGGCGGTGTATGGCGCCGGAACCGGGCTCGGCGTGGCGCACCTGCTGCCGGTGGACGGCAAATGGCTGAGCCTGCCGGGCGAGGGCGGTCACGTGGATTTCGCGCCCAACAGCGAAGAAGAGGACATCCTGTTGCAGGTGCTGCGTCAGGAACTGGGACACGTTTCCGCCGAGCGCGTGCTGTCCGGGCCGGGGCTGGTGAATATTTATCGGGCGATCGTCAAAGCGGACGACCGGGTGCCGGAAGCGCTGACGCCGCAGGTCGTGTCCGAACGGGCGCTGGCGCACAGCGATGTGGACTGCCTGCGCGCACTGTCGCTGTTCTGCGTACTGATGGGGCGTTTCGGCGGCAATCTGGCGCTGACGCTCGGCACCTTCGGCGGCGTCTACATCGCCGGCGGCATCGTGCCGCGTTTTCTGGAATTCTTCCGCAACTCCGGTTTTCGTAGCGCCTTTGAAGACAAAGGCCGTTTCCGCGATTACCTCGCCGACGTTCCGGTGTTTATGATCACCCACCCGCAGCCGGGGCTGCTGGGCGCGGGCGCGTATCTGCGTCAGGCGCTGGGCCAGACCCTGTAATCCCCTTATCCGGCTTCGATAACCTCTTCGTCAAGTAACCTATCGGTTACTTGACGGTTTGTGTTTACTGGATGTGAGCGTGATAAGCGAGAGCTGTCGCCTGAATGTCTACGCCGTCGGCATCGCTGATCAGTGCCACCACCTGACGATCGTTCTCCTGCGGCCGAAAAATACCCTGCATTTCGATGTGGATATCTATCTGCCCGGCCAGAACGGCTCGCCCAGCGTCAGCATCAGCCGGTTGGCCCAGGCGAAGAAAGCGGTGGACTGAATCAGGTCGAGAATCTCCAGCGTGTCCAGCCCCTGTTCGCGCAGGCGCGCCAGATCCTGCGCGTTGGTCTGCGACGGCGTGGTGGACAGCCGGGCGGCAAAGGTGATGATCGCCTGCCAGCGCGCGTCCTGTCCGGCGGCGAGATCGCCGCCCGGCGGCACATCGAGCAGGCGCTGTACCGCGTCGTCCTGTTTCGACAGCTGGCTGGCTTTACGGGCGTGCACCGAGGCGCAATAAATACAGCCGTTGACCTTGCTGACTACCGCGGCCGCCAGCTCCCGGTCTTTGCGCGGCAGGCCACCGGACGTATAGAAGATGCCTTTGTCGGTGAGGGTGCGTTGTTCCAGCACCGGCAGGTTGCGGCCCAACAGGCGGAAGTAGTCGGAATCGGTATGACCGAAGCGCGCCAGAATCGCCTGTTCGTCGGCGGTGAATTCCGCCAGCGGCTTGGCCGTAACCCACGGCTCCCAGCCCAGTTCACCTTGCGTAAACGCATCCGGGGCGGTTTTGCCGCTGTGGGTCAGCGGCTGGGTGTGCCAGCGCCCGGCGACGGCCGCGGGCGCAGCGGGCGACGACTCTCCGGCATGACCGGCCAGCAGCCGATAACCGTGCAGCAACCGGCTTTGAAAACTGACAAACGCCACCAGTTGCGACAGGGTGACGATATCATCCACCTTCCAGCCGGCCTGTTGCAGCGCCTGCAATGATTGCGGTTGCGCGGCGATGGGCTGGAACGCCAGCCGCTCGGCATGTTCCAGCGCCCGGTCCAGCGCCGCACCGGGCGTCGGGGCCGGAAAATCCGCCAGCCGTTGGGCGTAAAAGTGCTGTAACCGCGTGTTCTGATGCCAGCCGCTGACCTTTTCGGCGATGAAAAAGCGCAGCGCCAGCGGCAGAGCATTGCCCGCCGTCTGGCTGAACAGCGCGTCATAGCTGCCCTGCGTGTGCCGGGTAGCGGCATCGCGCGTCGCTCTGGCCTGCGCCAGCGGCGAATCCGGGGCGATCTCCGCCAGCGTATCTAAAATGTCGGATGTGGATTGCGTCATGCGACCTCCTGCCCAACCGGGCTGGTTTGTTTATCTTTAGCGGGCGACCAGCCCAGCGCGGGCGCCACCCGGGTAGCGATCAGCTCCAGCGAACGCAGAATATGGGCGTGCGGCGGGTCGATGGAATGCACCTGAAACGCCAGATCGGTGGTCCGCGCCAGCGAACTGTCGGCCTGCAACGAGGCGATGACGTCTTCCGGCGTGCCGACATGGCTGTCGAACGAGGCGATCAGCTCTTCCACCGAACCGTCGCGGGCCGGGCGGCCCAACTGGGCCAGCCGGGCGGCGGAGCGTTGCAGCCCGGTTTGCGCCAGTTGCAGCGCCAGCGCCCGGTCGTCGGCCACAAATACGCTGCGCGAGCCCATGATGCGCGGTGTAACGCCGGATGGCAGCGCGTCCAGATAGGCATCGATCATCGGATTTTGCAGGTCGGCCAGCGTGGCGTCGGGAAAACCGTCCGGGCGCGGCTGGGTACGCGACAGCATCAGCCCGTCGCCCGCCTGACCGGCGCGGATGGCGCCTTCCACCGAGAACGTCGCCTGCCACACGCGGCGGTTAAGGTGCGGCGCGGCCGGGTAAAGCTGGTTGCCGTCGGCGCTCAGCGGTTCCCCTGCCCAGGCGGCGCGCACCTGCGCCAGATAGCGACCCAGAATCTCGCCGCGCTGCTCGCTGTTGTGGCCGAAGGCGGCGAACGATGACGGCGTGCCGCCGGAACCGATGCCCACTTCCAACCGGCCGTTGCTGAGCAGGTCAAGCACGGCGGTGTCTTCCGCCACCCGCAGCGGCTGCTCCATCGGCAGCGTGATCACCCCGGTGCCGAGGCGGATGCGGCGAGTCTGTGCGGCGACCTGCGCCAGAAACACCAGCGGCGACGGCAGGCCGCCTTCGTCGGCGTGAAAGTGATGCTGCGCCACCCAGGCGCTGTCGAAGCCCAGCTGTTCGGCTTTGATGATTTGCTCGGCGGCCAGCCGGTAGCGCTGCCCGGCGGGCGCGTCATCCAGCAGCCGGGTGAAAAACCCCAGACGTTTTTGAGTCATGATTAAATCCTTGGTTTAGGCTGTGTCCCTTAAGAGACATGGCGCTGGCCGGGGATCGCGTCGATCAGTTCCCGGGTATAGCGCTCGGCCGGCTGGGCAAAAATCTGCTCTACCGGCCCGGATTCCACCTGTTTGCCGTGATACAGCACGGAAACGGTATCGGCTATCTGTCGCACCACGGCGAGATCGTGGGAAATAAACAGATAGGTCAGCCCCAGCGAGGCCTGTAGCTCTTCCAGCAAGCGCAGGATTTGCGCCTGCACCGTGACATCCAGCGCCGAGACGGCTTCGTCCAGCACCAGCACTTTCGGCTCCAGCACCAGCGCGCGGGCGATGGCGACCCGCTGACGCTGGCCGCCGGACAATTCAAGCGGGCGGCGTTGCAGCAGCGGAGCGGGCAGCGCCACCCGCTCGAACATCTCATGCACCCGGTTGGTCCGCTCTGGCCGGGAGTAACGATTAAAATTGCGCAACGGCTCTTCCACGATGTCGAACAACCGTTGCGACGGATCGAGCGAGCTAAACGGATTTTGATAAACCAGCTGGATGGTCTGGCGGAACTGGCGCAGCGCTTCGCCGCGCAGCCGGGTGATGTCGGTGCCGTCGATCAGGATGCGGCCGGCGGTCGGACGCTGGAAGCCAAGAATCATGCGCGCGGTGGTGGTTTTGCCGGAACCGGACTCGCCGACAATGGCGTGGGTGGTGCCGGGCGCTACGCTGAACGACACCTCGTCCACCGCCCGGAATGGCGCTTTCCGGTTGCCCGCCAGCGGGAACTCCTGCACCAGTTGCTCCACCTGCACAATGGGTTGGCTGGGTATGGGTTGACTGGAAATCGGTTGAGCGGATGCGGCGGGTTGACCGGCGGCGCGTGATGGTCGACGGGCCGGCGCCAGCGACGGGATGTTAGCCAGTAGGGTGCGGGCGTACTGGCTTTGCGGCGCGCTCAGCACCTGCCGGGTTGGTCCCTGTTCCTGGATGTAGCCTTTCTGGAACACCAGCAACCGGTCGGCGCGTTCGGCGGCCACCCCCAGATCGTGGGTGACGAACAGAATGGCGGTGCCGTTTTCCCGGCGCAGTTCGTCCAGTAAATCGAGAATGCGTTTTTGCACCGTGACGTCCAGCGCGCTGGTGGGCTCGTCGGCGATGATCAGCGCCGGTTTCAGCGCGATGGCGATGGCAATCAGCACCCGTTGTTTCATGCCGCCGGATAGCTCGTGCGGGTACTGGCTGGCGCGCAGTTCCGGCTCTGTCAGCCCGACGCGCGTCAGCAATGCCAGCGTTTGTCGGCGCAGGCTATGGCGATCGCTTTTCTGGTGCAGCCGCAGAATTTCATCCACCTGCTCGCCGATGGTTTTCACCGGGTTGAGCGAGCTGCCGGGGTCCTGCGGCACCAGGCTGACCACGCTGCCGCGAATGCTGTCCAGCCGTTGTTGCGACCAGCGGCTGATATCGGCGCCGTTAAGGCGAATAGCGCCGCGCGCCAGACGGCCGTTATCCGCCAGCAGACCGATCACCGCCTGCGCGGTGGTGGTTTTGCCGGAACCGGATTCGCCCACCAGCGCCACCACTTCGCCGGGCTGGATGGCGAAGGACACGCCCTCCACCACCGTGCGTTCGCCGTCGTCGCCGCGGTAGGCGATGGCGACGTCTTCCAGTTCCAGCACCGGCGTTGTCGTGCTGCGTTGCAAACTCAGCGTCAGGCTCATCGCGTCGGCCTCCGGATCGACTGGCTGATGCGGTTGGTCGCCAGCACCACGGCGACCACCAGCAGGCCGGGGAAGGTAGTCAGCCACCAGGCGGTGGCCAGATAGTTGCGGCCCTCGGCGATCAACAGCCCCCATTCCGGCGTCGGCGGCGGCGCGCCGTAGCCGAGGAAACTCAGGGTGGCGAGCGCCAGAATCGCGCTGCCGAACTGCAACGCGGCGAACGCCAGCACGCTGGTGAGCGAGTTGGGCAGGATGTGGCGCCACAGCACGCCCAAAAAGGTGCCGCCGCTGCCAAACGCCGCTTCAACGTAATCGCTGCGGCGTACGCGCAGCACTTCCGCGCGCACCAGTCGGGTGAAGTTCGCCACCGAGGTTACGCCCACCGCGATAGCGGCGTTCAGGTTGCCGAACCCCAGCAGGATGATGACGCTCAACGCCAGCAACAGGCCGGGGATCGCCAGCAGCACATCGACGGTACGCATCACCAGCGTATCCAGCCGGCCGCCGACCGCGCCTGCCAGCAGCCCCAGCAGGCTGCCGAGCACCAGACCCAGCGACACGGCGATCACCGCGCCGGACAGCGAATGCGCCGAACCGTAGACGATGCGGGTGTAGAGGTCGCGCCCGAGTTGGTCGGTGCCGAGCAGGTAGTCGCCGCCCGGCGCCAGCCGTTGCGCGCCCGGCACGCCTTCAATCGGCGACGCGTGGGTAAACAGGCCGGGGAACAGCGCCCATAGCGCCACCGTCAGCAGTACCAGCCAGGCGATCACCAGACCGGGTTGCGCGGCATAACGGCGCAAGCGGGGCGTCTTGCGCAGCAGCGGAAAAGCGATTTTTTCCAGTTGAATACTCGCCATATCACACCTCCGGGGCGGTTTTCAGACGCGGATCAAGCAACGGGTAGAGCAGGTCGACCAGCAGGTTGACCGCCACGAACGCCGTGGCGGAAACCAGCACGATGGCCTGCAATACGCTGGCGTCCTGAGTGTTGACCGCTTCCTGCGTCAACTGGCCCAGCCCGCTGCGACCGAACACGGTTTCGGTAATCAGCGCGCCGGCGATCAGCTCGCCCAGCAACAGGCCCGCCAGCGTCAGCGCCGGCAGCATGGCGTTGCGCGCCACGTGGCGCCACAGCACGCCGCGGCGGCTCAGGCCTTTGGCGCGCGCTACCGCCACGAACGGCTGCGCCAGCACCTGATCGATGCTGCGCATCAGCACCTGGGCGATGGGGGCTGCAATCGGCACCGAGAGCGTCAGCACCGGCAGAATCAGCCCTTCCCACTCACCGGGGTTGATCACCGAAATCCATCCCAGCCGGAAGGAAAACACCTGAATCAGCACGATGCCGAGCCAGAAGGTGGGAATGGAAATCAGCAGCGACGGTACCGACTGAAACAGCTGGCGCAGCCAGGCGAACGACGTCAGCGCCGAGAGAAACGCCAGCGCGAACGCCAGCAGCAGCGCCACGCCAAACCCCAGCACCGCCAGCAGCAACGTCGGCGGCAGGTTAGTCGCCAGCAAGTCGCTGACTGGCAAGCCAGCCTGCAGCGACAGCCCGAAATCGCCGTGCAGCAGGCGCGACAGCGACGCGGCGTACTGCGTCAGCAGCGGCACATCGGCGCCGTAGGCCAGCCGCAATTCGGCTACCTGGCTGGCGCTGAGCCCCAGTTCCGGACTCATGAATTTAATCAGCACCGCGTCGCCCGGCAGCGCCTGCAGCAGAATGAACGACAGGGTAAATGCCGTCCACAGCACCAGCAGCGCCTGTCCGAGGCGTGTCGCCAGATAGGTTATCCGCACGTTTTGCCCTCCGTCGCCGGTTTGGTTACTTGTCCAGCCAGGTGTTGTAGAAACTGGGGCGGCCCACGGCTTCGAAACCAATGCCTTTGGTGGTGGCGCGCCCGGCGAACACCTGCGGTTCTTCAAATATCGGGATCACATACGCCTGATCGATCAGGTAGTTCTGCACCTCGCCCACCAGCGCCAGCCGTTTACCGCGATCGGTAGCGGAAGCGATGCCGTCCAGCAGCGTGTTGAGGCGTGTGTCTTCAAAGGTTTTCACCTTGTCGCTGGCGCCGCCTTTTTGCAGCAGTACGTTGCGCAGCGTCGGGTAATACTGACTTTTCAGCACGTCCGGGTCAGCGCGTCCCACCATGCCCGGCGACACGCCGGTTTTCAGCGGATCCAGACTATCGACGGTTTTGGTGCCCGCGTCGCCCGCCAGCACGTTCAGTTTCACGCCCACTTTGGCCCACTGCTGCGCTACCAGTTGCAGCATCTCTTTGTTTTGCGGCTGCGGCGGCGATTCATAGGCGGTCAGCACCAGCGACTGGCCGTCTTTCTGGCGGATGCCCTGCGCGCCCGCTTTCCAGCCAGCATCGTCCAGCAGGCGCGTGGCGGCGGCTGGGTCGAACGTCAGCTTGTCGGACAGGTTGACGTAACCGGCGGCGGTTTTCGCCAGCACCGAGGTAGCCTGCGGGTAGTTATCGGAGTAGAGCGTCTGGATGATTTCTTTCGGGTTGGTGGCGTAACGGAGCGCCTGACGCACGCGGATATCCGCCACCAGCGGGTTATCGGGACGGAAGTTGACGCTGTTATTCACCCCGCGGGTAGGGGCGGCATAAATCCGGATGCCTTCGCTTTGCACCCGTTTTTCGTCATAGGCCTGAATCTGGCGGATGAAATCCGCCTGACCGGACACCAGCGCGCCGATGCGCACGCTGTCTTCCGGCGTGACCAGATAGGTGATGCCGTCCAGATAAGGGCGGCCCTGATGGGCGAATTTCACCGGCGCCCAGTGGTAATCCTTGCGCGCCGCCAGTTTCAGCTCACGCCCCGGTTTCTCGCTGCTGACCACAAACGGACCGGAGCCGATGATGCGGGTAGCATCGCCCAACTGGTTGAAGTTGCGCGCCAGCGTGCTCAGCGACACCAGCCCGGAGCCGATGGCGGCGGTACCTTGCAGGAAGCCGGGCGACGGCTTTTTGAAGTAGAACTTCACCGTCAGCGGGTCGATCACTTCGCTGCGCTGGTAGTTGTTGATCACCTCGGATACCGGCTGGTTCAGTTCTTTGTTGCCCAGCCCGTAGGTGTCGAAATTCTTGGCGACGGCGTTGGCATCCAGCGGCGTGCCGTCAGAGAAGGTGACGCCGGGACGCAGTTTGAACGTGTATTCGGTGCTGTCGGCGTTGATAGTCCAGGATTCGGCGATCCAGGGCTCGATGTCCAGCGTTTCCGGGTTCTGGTAGGTCAGCTTGTCGGTAATTTGGTTGAGGATGCCGCCGTTGGGGTAAAAACCGCCTGCGGGCGGATACAAATTGGTGTGCGGCTGTTGTTCCAGATAGATCAACGTACCGCCGGTTTTGGGCGAAGCGTCGGCGGCCAGCGCCTGAGCGCCATTCCCCAGTAGCGCTAATGAAACAAGCAGACCAATCCCCCGCTTCTGCCGAGCGTTCAAGAAACCAGACATGGTTTTTTCCTTTTAGTTATCAGAGTTATATCAGCCGCTGTGCAGGTGGTGTCAGGGCTGGAAAAAGGCTGTCATACGAAAGGGATACTTCCACAGGCATGGTGAAACCGCAAAGTACAATACTGGTAATAAATATCTGGTTTTGGGGTAAGTGAAGGTGGGTGAGAATTCGCCGAAATGGCGGGTTTTTTTATTTCATAAAATTTGAATGATATCTGCAAATAAACCCGGTTTTAACGTGCGGGCAACAGGTCTATTATCACTTCCATCGAAGGCGAGAACGCCTCCAGTTAAGAACACTAACCGAATTCAAAGTGAAGGATATTGACCATGAAAACCATCAAAAACGTTGTTGCAGTTATCGCTCTGGCTACCCTTTCTTTCGGCACTTTTGCAGCGACCGAAGTACAGCACGCTGGCAGCCAGTCTGTTGGCACCGTGAGCGCCTCCGCTGGTACGCTGGACGGCTTGCAGGCCAGCCTGTCTGAAAAAGCCAATGCCGCCGGCGCCAAGTCATTCCGCATCATCTCCGCCACCGGCAACGATAACCAGCTGCGCGGCGTAGCGGAAATCTACAACTGATAATCGCTCTCCAGCCCGCACAGGCCGCCTTCGGGCGGCTTTTTTGTGTACGGAATGTTCAGATATCAGATGCCGGCTTCTTTCCGCGCCCGCTCTACCTCTTCGGCCAGAATGGCGACGCCCTGCTCGATTTTTTCCGGTTCCGGCACATAGTTCATGCGCAGGCACTGGTGGGCGTGCGGCCATTCCTGCTCCAGACCGGGGAAGAAGTAGTGGCCCGGCACCATCAGCACACCGCGTTGTTTCAGCCGCTGGTACAGCACTTCGGTGGTGATCGGCAGGTCTTTGAACCACAGCCACAGGAAAATCGCTCCTTCCGGTTTGTGGATCAGGCACACTTCCGGCGACAGATAGCGGCGAATGATGGCGATAGTCTGTTCCACCCGCTGACGGTAGAACGGCCGCACCACGTCGTTGGATAGCCGCAGCAGGTCGCCGCGCTGAATCATCTCGTGAGCCAGCGCCGGGCCGATGGAGCCGGGCGCCAGGCTGACGATGCCGTTCATGTTGCCGAGTGCTTCGATCACCTGCTCCGAACCGATCACGATGCCGCAGCGCGAGCCGGGCAGACCGAGTTTCGACAGGCTCATGCACAGGATCGTGTTTGGGTTCCACAGCGGCGTGGCGTCGCTGAAAATAATGCCGGGGAACGGCACGCCGTAGGCGTTGTCGATCACCAGCGGAATCTGATGTTCGCGGGCCAGCGCATCCAGATGCTGCAACTCTTCGTCGGTCAGCACGTTGCCGGTGGGGTTGGTGGGCCGCGAGACGCAAATCATGCCGATGTCGTCGGTGATGCGCAGTTGTTCGAAGTCGACGTGGTATTTGAATTGCCCTTCGGGCAACAGCTCAATCTGGGGGCGAACGGAGACGAACATGTCTTCATCCAGCCCGGAATCGGCGTAACCGATGTATTCCGGCGCCAGCGGGAACAGCACCCGGCGGCGCTGATCGTCGTCGGTGCGGCCGGCAAACAGGTTGAACAGGTAGAAAAACGCGCTCTGGCTGCCGTTGGTCAGTGCAATATTCTGTGGTCCAATCTCCCAGCCCAGCTGTTCGCGCAGCAGGCCGGAGAGCGAATGCAGTAGCACATCCTTGCCTTGCGGACCGTCGTAGTTGCACAGGGCATCGGTCAGTTTTCCTTGATCCAGCAGGTCGCGACACAACTGCTGAAAATAATCGTCCATCGCCGGGATATGAGCCGGATTGCCGCCGCCCAGCATGATGGCGCCGGGGGTACGCAGCCCGTCGTTCAGGTCGTCCATCAGTTGGGTAATGCCGGCATGGCGGGTAAATTTGTTGCCGAAACGGGAAAAGTTCATAGTTTGTCAATAAAGGGTAAAACACAGGTAAACCGACACCTTAGCGCGCGTGCCGGGCAGGTGCAATCGTAACGGAAAATCCCTCTCCACTCTTTATGCTGTCTATTTTTGTTATAGCGCAATAGTTAACTATTGTGGTTACTGTCTGCTTCAGCGCAACCCACCCGCATGACGCCAAAAGCTGAACGCGCTTCAGCTTTTGGCTGATTTCTCTCACGTTTTTTCTGCAAAATTACTCATCATGCTTATTAAAATTGTGATGTGTAATCCAAATCTATCGCGAAAAAAGAGCAGTTGGTTATCTGGTGATAGCAGTCACATTCTCCCGTCAGCCGGATTTGTAGTCTTTTAGCTCCGCAGGCTTAATCAATTCAGCTAGAAGGACGAATGGGATGAAAAATGTACTGGCAATAAGTATCGCTCTGGCGCTGGTTTCCTGGCAGGCATCGGCTCAGACCTTTGTGCTGACGGACGTTGAAAGCAGCATCGAGAAAGGAAACTGGCAGATCAGCAGCGACGCGCTGAAGATCAAGGATCAGCGCTTCAGCATCGAGCAGAAAGTGCTGCACGGCGGACGTCAGGAAGGCAGCAAAATTCTCACCATCACCAGCCCGAACGGGCTGCAAATCACCCTCAGTCCGACTCGCGGCATGGATTTGCTGCATGTCACCGGCAAAAACATCCGGCTGGGCTGGGATTCGCCGGTGGATGAGGTGGTGAACCCGAATACCATCACGCTTGAAAGCCGCAACGGGCTGGGCTGGCTGGAAGGTTTCAATGAGATGATGGTGCGCTGCGGCTATGAGTGGACCGGCCATCCGGTCACCAGCGACGGCATGATTTACACCCTGCACGGCCGTGCCGGTAATACGCCGGCGTCGAAAGTGATCGTGGACGTCAGCGACAAGGCGCCTTACACCATCACCGTGCGCGGTTTGCTGAAGGAAAACAGCTTCAAGAAATCCAATCTCGAAACCTGGACCGAACTGCGTTACGTGCCGGGCAGCGAGTCCTTTACCGTACACGATGTGCTGACCAACAAGTCGGATTACGCCCGCGATTACCAGATCATCTACCACAGCAATTTCGGTACGCCGATTCTGGAAGAAGGCGCGCGTTTCCTGGCGCCGGTGAAGGAGATTTCGCCGTTTAACGACTACGCCAAAGCGGGTCTGAAAAGCTGGCAGACGTATAAAGGGCCGACTAAAGACTTCGACGAAATGGTGTTTAACATGACGCCGTACGCGGATAAAGAGGGTAAGACGCTGGCCGCGCTGGTGAATCGCGCCGGCGACAAAGGGGTGTCCATCGCCTTTGATACTCATCAGTTGCCGCTGCTGACGCTGTGGAAAAACACCGACACCCTGAAACAGGGCTACGTTACCGGCATCGAACCCGGCACCAATTACGCCTACCCGGTCACCATCGAACGCCAGCAGGGAAGGGTGAAGAAGCTGCAACCCGGCCAGAGCACCACGTTTGAGCTGACCTACAGCCTGTTGAGCAGCCCGGCCGCGGTACAACAAACCGAGCAGAAAGTGAAAGCGATTCAGGGCGATCGCGCCACGACGCTGACCGAAAAACCGATTGCGGTGGAGTAATCGCGCTTACCGCGTAGGTTAAGGTCAGGATTCATGCTGTTATTCCGCCTTCCTGATATCAGGAGGGCGGAATATTGAATATAAAACGGGGGTAACGTGCTGAATTACTTCAGCACGTCCGGATTGACGCAGTTCTCTTTGACGTTGCCGCTCAGCGCGGCGATCAGATTATCCACCGCGCAGGCCGACATGTTGTAGCGGGTTTCATGGGTAGCGGAGCCGATATGCGGCAGCGCGACCACGTTGGGCAACTTCAGCAGCGGCGAGTCCACCGGCAGCGGTTCCTGCTCGAACACATCCAGACCGGCAGCGTAAATAGTGCCGTCAGTCAGCGCGTCAATTAACGCCGGTTCGTCGATAACCGGGCCGCGACCGATGTTGATCACAATCGCGCTGGACTTCATTTTCTTCAACTGTTCGCGGCCGATCAGATGGTGGGTCTGCGGTGTCAGCGGCAGGGTAATGCACAGAAAATCCGACTCTGCCAGCAAGCCGTCCAGATCGCGGTAACCGGCGTTGAAGCGGGTTTCCGCTTCCTGATGATGACGGCGGGCGTGGTACAGCACCGGCATGCCGAAGCCCAGATGCGCGCGCTGCGCCACCGCCAGACCGATGCGACCCATACCCAGAATACCGATGGTTTTGTGGTGCACGTCAATGCCAAACCAGTCTTTATCGACACTGGCTTTCCACTCTCCGGCCTTAACCCGCTCTGCCACTTCCAGCCCGCGGCGGGCGGTCATCAGCATCAGCGTCAGCACCGCATCCGCCACCGTTTCCGTCAGGGCGGTCGGCGTGTGCATCAACAGCGCCCCTTTGTCGTTCAGGGTGGCGAGATCGATATTGTCGTAGCCGACCGAGATGGTTGAGACGGCGCGCAGGCGCGGTAAATGGGAGAGAAATTCCCGGCTAACCGTGGCGCTGGAGCCGATCAGGCCTTCCACCCGTTCCAGTACGGGGTGATCGACCGGCGGCAGCCCGTTGAATTCATGCACGGTGGCGTATTGCTCAAGGCGAGCGCGCAGGGCGTCAGGGATACTTCTGTAGAGGATCACTTCAGGTTTCATCAGTTCACTCCGGCTGATAGGCGATTGTCTGATTAAAACGACGGTTGTATTTAAAAGAGGTCTTTTAAAAAAGGGTTCTCTGCTAGCTTCGCATATTGATGCCCGGTCTCTGCCGTGCCATCGCCCAAAAACGATTGGAAAATTCAATAAAATACGATGGTAAACAGTCATATGTGCTTATCATCCGCGCTCCATTCACGCGCAACGACCGGATGCGAAGCGATTTGTTCTGTTGGGGAAAGCGCCGCCCGACCCGTAAGGCATAAATCGGCCCAGAGACTGCGGGTTCTGAACAGGTTGCTTCAGGCATGATGGTCGACATGGCGGGAGACTGCAAGTCAGACGGTAGTCGGGCGGCGCGCCTTCTGATGTGCCCGAAGGCGCGCTCCCGCTAAAAACCCTGGTATTGGCTGAAATCAGCGGTGTTACAAAAAAGATGAAATAATTGGCAGCCACACTCACGCCAGCGGCATGAGTTGGTATGTTATAAAGTATCATTTCATGGCGGTAATGCAACCGTAGCAGGACGTTCTCCAGTTGCACAAACCTGATTCAGGGCATGACGGAGGCGAGCAGTTCCTGATCCTGCCAGTGCATGATCAACAGGCGTGAGCGGGTTTCGTGCTGGTAATTTTCCTGCACGGTGATAAACCCCTGTTTGCGGTAAAAGGCGCAGGCGCGGTGGTTTTGCTGATAGACCTCCAGGCTGAGCATCGGAAAGCGGTGTTGGATATGCTGCATCAGCGCGGCGCCCGCCCCCTGGCCGTACAGGTTGTGATGGACAAACAGCGCGCCGATAAAACGCTGATCCATCACGCTGATAAAACCGCCGATGCCCTGTTCATCCTCATAAATCCAGGTCTGCGAGTGGGGAATATAGTGCCCGCGCACCAGCTCCTCGCTTTCCCGCCAATAGCGCGGCGAGATAAACGGATGCGCCCGGGTGGTGCTTTCCAGCCATAACCGCACCAGCGAATCCAGATCCTGCGGCCGATAGGGTCGGATCACGACGCCTCCGGATGACAAAAGCATTCGGTGGTATGGTCGTTCACCAGTCCGGCGGCCTGCATAAAGGCGTAGCAGATGGTCGAGCCGATGAAGGTAAAGCCGCGTTTTTTCAGCGCCTTGGACATCGCGTCCGACACCGTTGTCTTCGCGGGCACGTCGGCCAGCGAGGCGTGTCGGTTGACAACCGGTTGGTGGTCGACGAAGGACCAGATAAAAGCGGCGAAGTCTTCTCCTTGCTGCTGCATCGCCAGCCAGGCGCGAGCATTGCGGATGATGGCTTCAATTTTGCCGCGATGGCGGATGATGCCGGGGTCCAGCACCAGCCGGTTCACGTCGTCGTCGGTCATGGCGGCGATGCGATGGGGATCAAATCCGTGGAAGCAGCGGCGGTAGTGCTCCCGTTTTTTGAGCACGGTTATCCACGACAGCCCGGCCTGCTGGCCTTCAAGACACAACAGTTCAAACAGTTCCCGCCCGTCGGTACAGGGCTTCCCCCACTCGTTGTCATGATAATCCAGGTACAACGTGTCCTGCGTGACCCAACCACAGCGCGTCATCCTCTTCTCCTTGCTCCCCGGTTGAGATCCACCGGCATTGTTGGTATTGATGATGGCCGGTTTCAGCGCATCACCCGTGTGGCATGGCGATCATCAGCCTAAGCGCGATGCGATGCAACCCTGCGCAGACAGGGGCCGTGTGAGGCATGACGCCGGAAATAACAGAGTATAAGCGACAGGGGACAAGAATGGGGATTGAGTGGGTGCTGGCCTATCTGGCGCTGGGCGCCGTGGTGGGTTTTATGGCTGGATTACTGGGCATTGGCGGGGGCGGCATCATGGTGCCGGTGCTGACGGCGCTGTTTGCCGCGCAGGGTGTGGAAACGTCGCATTTGGTGCATCTGGCGCTGGGCACGTCGATGGCGGCGATTGTGATTACCGCCATCTCCAGTCTGCGTACTCATCATCAACATCAGGCGGTGCTGTGGCCGGTGGTGTGGCGCATCACGCCGGCGATTCTGGTGGGGACCTTCGCCGCCACCTGGCTGGCGGCGCTGTTGCCGACCCGCGCGCTGGCGATTTTCTTTTCCTGCTTCATGGCTTATGTCTCGTTGCAGATGGTGCTGAACATCAAGCAGAAACCTCACCGGCAGTTGCCGGGCGTGCCGGGTATGTCGCTGGCTGGGCTGACCATCGGCGGTATTTCCGCGCTGGTTGCTATCGGCGGCGGGTCGCTCACCGTGCCGTTTCTGACCTGGTGCAACGTGCGCATCCAGCAGGCCATCGGCACGTCGGCGGCGGTTGGCCTGCCGATTGCCTTGTCCGGCGCGCTGGGATACGTGATCAACGGCTGGTCGGCTACCGGCTTGCCCGCGTTCAGCGTGGGTTATGTCTCGTTGCCGGCGGTGGTGCTGATCTCCGCGGTCAGTTTCTTCACCGCGCCGGTGGGCGCGCGTCTGGCGCACCGGCTGCCGGTCGCCACGTTGAAAAAGGCGTTCGCCGGGTTATTGCTGCTGCTGAGCCTGAAAATGCTGCAGACCGTGTTCGCGGGCTGATTGCCGCGGGAACCGGAAGGAAAAGCCGGCTACAGAGCAATGCGGCCCAAGTTGTTGCCGCATTCTGGCTGTATATCTTGCACTCAGAGGGTATACTGGCGCCTTCATTGTAAAAACCACTTGTATCGCGTGCGAATCCAACATGCAAAAGTTTGATACCAAGACCTTTCAGGGCCTGATCCTGACGTTACAGGATTACTGGGCGCGTCAAGGCTGCACCATCGTCCAACCGCTGGACATGGAAGTCGGTGCCGGCACTTCTCACCCTATGACCTGCCTGCGCGCGCTCGGCCCGGAGCCGATCGCCGCCGCCTATGTGCAGCCGTCCCGCCGTCCTACCGACGGCCGCTACGGTGAGAACCCCAACCGTCTGCAACACTACTACCAGTTTCAGGTGATCATTAAGCCGTCGCCGGACAACATTCAGGAGCTGTACCTCGGCTCGCTGAAAGAGCTGGGTATGGACCCGACCATTCACGACATTCGTTTCGTGGAAGACAACTGGGAAAACCCGACGCTGGGCGCCTGGGGCCTGGGCTGGGAAGTGTGGCTCAACGGGATGGAAGTGACCCAGTTTACCTATTTCCAGCAGGTGGGCGGTCTGGAGTGCAAGCCGGTGACCGGCGAGATCACCTACGGTCTGGAACGTCTGGCGATGTACATTCAGGGCGTAGACAGCGTCTACGATCTGGTGTGGAGCAACGGCCCGTTGGGTAAAACCACCTACGGCGACGTGTTTCATCAGAACGAAGTGGAGCAGTCCACCTATAACTTCGAATACGCCGACGTGGATTTCCTGTTTACCTGCTTCGAGCAGTACGAAAAAGAAGCCCAGCACCTGCTGGCGCTGGAAAAACCGCTGCCGCTGCCTGCCTACGAGCGCATTCTGAAAGCCGCCCACAGCTTCAACCTGCTGGACGCGCGCAAAGCCATTTCCGTGACCGAACGTCAGCGCTACATCCTGCGGATCCGTACCCTGACCAAAGCGGTGGCGGAAGCCTACTACGCCTCCCGCGAGGCGCTGGGCTTCCCGATGTGCAATCGAAAAGAGAGCTGAGAGGCAGCGATGACAGACAAGACGTTTCTGGTGGAAATCGGCACGGAAGAGCTGCCGCCGAAGGCTTTGCGCAATCTGGCGGAATCTTTTGCCGCTAATTTTACCGCTGAACTGGATACGGCCGGGCTGGGTTATCAGTCGGTCAACTGGTTTGCAGCGCCGCGCCGTCTGGCGCTGAAAGTAGCCGGTCTGAGCGCGTCTCAGCCGGATCGTGAAGTGGAAAAACGCGGGCCGGCCATTGCGCAGGCGTTTGACGCCGAAGGCAAACCGACCAAAGCGGCCGAAGGCTGGGCGCGCGGCTGCGGCATCACCGTCGCTCAGGCCGAACGCCTGACCACCGACAAGGGCGAATGGCTGCTGTTCCGCGCTCAGGTGAAAGGCGAAGCGGCGCAGACGCTGCTGCCGGGCATGGTCAGCACCGCGTTGGCGAAGCTGCCGATCCCGAAATTGATGCACTGGGGCGACAAAGAAACCCAGTTTGTGCGTCCGGTGCACACCGTAACCCTGCTGCTGGGCGACGAATTGGTCCCCGGCACCGTGCTGGGCATCGACTCCGCCCGCACCATCCGCGGCCATCGCTTTATGGGCGAGCCGGAATTCACCATCGATAACGCCGACCAGTATCCGCAGATTCTGCTGGAGCGCGGCAAGGTGCTTGCCGACTACGAGGCGCGTAAAGCCAAAATCAAAGCGGATGCCGAAGCGGCCGCCCGCAAAATTGGCGGTAACGCCGATCTGAGCGACAGCCTGCTGGAAGAAGTCACCTCGCTGGTGGAATGGCCGGTGGTGCTGACCGCGAAGTTCGAAGAGAAATTCCTGGCGGTGCCGGCGGAAGCGCTGGTGTACACCATGAAAGGCGACCAGAAATACTTCCCGGTTTACGACAACAGCGGCAATCTGCTGCCGAACTTCATCTTTGTCGCCAACATCGAGTCCAAAGACCCGCAGCAGATCATCGCCGGTAACGAGAAGGTGGTGCGTCCGCGTCTGGCCGACGCCGAGTTCTTCTTCAATACCGACCGTAAAAAACGCCTTGAAGATCATCTGCCGCGTCTGGAAACCGTGCTGTTCCAGCAGCAGTTGGGCACGCTGCGCGACAAGACCGACCGCATCGCGGCGCTGGCGGGCTGGGTAGCCGGCCAGATCGGCGCCGATGTGAATCATGCCGAGCGCGCGGGCCTGCTGTCCAAATGCGACCTGATGACCAACATGGTGTTCGAATTCACCGATACTCAGGGCGTGATGGGGATGCACTACGCCCGTCACGACGGCGAAGCCGAAGACGTGGCGGTGGCGCTGAACGAACAGTATCAGCCGCGCTTTGCCGGTGACGAGCTGCCGTCTTCGCCGGTAGCCTGCGCGTTGGCGATCGCCGACAAGATGGATACCCTGGCGGGGATCTTCGGCATCGGCCAGCATCCGAAAGGCGACAAAGATCCGTTCGCGCTGCGCCGCGCCGCGCTGGGCGCGCTGCGCATCATCGTGGAAAAACGTCTGCCGCTGGACTTGCAAACCCTGACCGAAGAAGCGGTGCGCCTGTACGGTAACAAGCTGACTAACGCCAACGTGGTGGATGATGTGATCGAATTCATGCTGGGTCGCTTCCGCGCCTGGTATCAGGAAGAAGGTCACAGCGTGGACACCATTCAGGCGGTGCTGGCGCGTCGTCCGACTCGCCCGGCGGATTTCGACGCCCGTGTGAAAGCGGTGAGCCATTTCCGAACGCTGGAGCAAGCCGAAGCGCTGGCCGCCGCCAACAAGCGCGTGTCCAACATTCTGGCTAAATCCACCGAAACGCTGAACGACAGCGTGCAGGCGGCGTTGCTGAAAGAGAACGAAGAAATCCAGCTGGCGACCTATGTCACCGCGCTGACCAGCAAGCTGGCGCCGTGGTTTGCCGAAGGCCGCTATCAGGAAGCGCTGGGCGAGCTGGCGCAGCTGCGCGAGCCGGTGGACAACTTCTTCGATAAGGTGATGGTGAACGCCGAGGACCAGCAGGTGCGTATCAATCGCCTGACGCTGCTCAACGAACTGCGCAACCTGTTCCTGAAAGTCGCGGATATCTCCGTGCTCCAGTAAGTCAGCGCACGGATAGTTTGTTTACATTCAAAAGCCTCCTTCCCGGAGGCTTTTTTATCATAGAGGTCAGTTGGCTGTATTGCGGTTAGACCTACGCATGGCAGGTGTTGTTTGATATTTCCCGAATGACTTTCTGTACCCATGCACAGAGTGTGTACTGGTGATAGATGTTTTCCGGCACGGGTTGGTAAGGGGTGTGGATGAAATCAGGCTGAATTGATCCATCCTGATTCAGAACACACACGTTTTGCGCGTTATAAAAGTCATAATTGGTTATATAGGGATTGCTGGTAATCAGTTTTCTCTGATAAGCCATTGATTCATAGGCGCGGAATGACAATCCAGTCTGTTGGCCTTGTACAATATCCAGAATAACCTTTGTATTATCGATTTCGTGCGCCAGTGCATCACCCAGCAGCAATTTTTCCGATATTTTTATTCTTTTATCTTTTATATTTTTTTGTTTTCCAGACTTACCGACATAAAAAATAATATTGGATTTTAGATCAGGGTTTCTATCAAGAAAATTGATTACTTGCCTGTATCTTTCCGGAGTGAAACTCATAATGGAAAAAACATCATACTCACACGCCTGGTAAGGAATAGTACTTTTCCAGGCAGGATCAATGTAATTGGTGATTTTGGCAAAGTTAAATTGGTCGCAGTCCTCACAGTCAAAACTTAGTACATGATCGAATTGGTTGAGATACAAGGCATTATTAGGGGCTTTTTTTAGACTGTCCCACAATGTGGCGACGAGCTTTCTCCCATGCCGGCGCAGTAATTCCAGATGCTGTTGATTGAACAGCTTGGGCTCCGTCATGATAATGGCGTCAAACGGTTCCCGGCCGATAAAAAAATTGTGCAGGCCAAGTTTGATCTGATTATCAAGAACAAGGCGTTTGTAGTTCTTTCCTGTTATCGCTTTATAGAATTTCGTGATGATTCTGTGGCGCGAATCAAAATAGCTAAACGTTGATAAGTCGCAATGATCAATATGGATAACGTCGTGGCCCTGCCGCTTCATCTCCGTCACAATGGGTGTAGCCAAATCAGCCCAATTCGGGCAAATAAATAATAACCGCATAACGCTGTCAACCTCGTGATCGTTTTTATTATTCATCAGACACAGCGGGTAAGGCATTCACTGCCCTGCATCAGATTAATACGAAATTTCTAATTTACTGTGAATATAGCACTAAATGTCACGAAAAATCCACAGACGCGATTGGTTATTGCGTACCAGCTATGCGGTATTTAGGCGGTGTTCCGCCTTTACGGGAGGGCCGACCGGCTGTTGATTACTTCGCTTTCCGGGATACGTTACTGCCGGCGTTGGGCGCCAGACGGGCGATATCCCACAGCGCCAGCGCGGTGATCAGCGCGATGATCACGAACCCTAACCGGAAGTCGATGCCTGCCGCCGGCGGTATGCCGATAGCATCGGTAATCCAGCCGCCGGCGCGAATACTGAGCGCGCCCAGCGTAACGCCCAGACCGTTCGCCAACTGAAGTGAGGTGCTGAACAGCGTGTTGGCCGAACTCATTTCCTGTGCCGGAACATCCGCGAACGCCAGCGAACTGATGCCGGTAAATTGCATCGAACGGCTGAGTCCTCCCCAGAACAGCAGCAATAATGTGAGAATCTGCGGCGTGGTGGGGGTCAGCGCGGCACAAAGCAGCAACGACAATACGCACAGTATGCCGTTGACCATCAGCAGTTTTTTGAAGCCGAAACGGCGCATCAGGGGCGTGGTGGCCGGTTTCATCGCCAGATTGCCGGCAAAGACGGCCAGCACCAGCGTCCCGGCGTGAAAGGCGTCCAGCCCGAATCCCACCTGAAACATCAGCGGCAGCATGAACGGCGCGGAGCTGATGGTGGCGCGTAGGATAAACCCGCCGCGCATGGTGATGCGAAAGGTCGGCACATTCAGTGACGTCAACCGGATCAGCGGGGCGGCAGCCCGCCGCAGATGCCGTACCGCCCACCACAGCGCCAGCAGGCCCGCTGCCATCAGGATCAGCGCGTGGGTTGAATCCAGATTCTGCTGGCTGAACATTTCCAGACCGGCGACCAGACACAGCATGGCGGCGCCCATCGAGAGAAAACCCATCAGATCAAAAGGTTGTTTCTTATCAGGCGTTTGATTGGGCATCAGCCGGAACGACAGCGCGATCGCGATTATGCCCAATGGGACGTTGAGGAAGAAGATCCAGTGCCAGCTGGCATAGGTGGTAATGAAGCCCCCCAGCGGCGGCCCCAGAATCGGTGCCACCAGCGCAGGCCAGGTCAGGGTGGCGATGGCTTTGATCAATTGATCTTTAGGCGTATTGCGCAGAACCGCCAGTCGGCCTACCGGCACCATCATGGCGCCACCGATGCCTTGCACAATACGCATCAAAACGAACTGCGTGACCGTCTGCGTCAGTCCGCAGAACAGCGACGATACGCTAAAAATCAGCAGCGCCAGGCTAAAGACGTTTCTGGCGCCGAAGCGCTCGGCAATCCAGCCGCTGGCCGGGATCAGGACCGCCAGCGTCAGCAGATAGGCGCTAATCCCGATGTTGAGATCGATCGCCGGAACGCCAAACGCTTTCGCCATCTCCGGTAAGGCGGTGGCGATGACCGTCCCGTCGAGGAATTCCATAAAAAAAGCGCTAGCGACCAGCAGCGCCATGCCGGAGATGGGCACCTTACGGGGTAGGGGTTGTGGAATATCGTTAGGATCGGAGAAGGCCACGTTACATCCTCTGCATCAGTGACGGCACATCTGCTTATCGGTGAAGCGGTGTGACAACTTTTTATTGATGTTATACCAAATAGGTAGAGGAAATCGACCGTATACAACGCGGTTGTGTGAGGTAATGGGCTGACCGGGCAGAGATGACCGTATGATGGATAAGCGAGCGGTATACCATGCGATGCGCTTGGGGTTTGCTTGTCGAAGCACCCTAAAATCAAAATGTGATTTTAATCACGCTTTATGTCGATTTATTTATCAGCAGGAAAGCGGTTTCAGAACAATCGCAAAATCTGCGCAACTTCTTGCTCAGTTATCAGCATAAATCCCTGTTTGCGCAATGGATGCCGTTTTTTCGGGAGGTCTGCGCAATTTTTTGCTCAAATTTGACTTAGGGAAAATGACGATATGATTTTTCCCTTTTAAAACAACCAAATAAAAAGTGGCATAGTCATTGCTTTATGAACCGTGAAGTCAAACACATGTTCAACAGCGAGGAGCAAGACTATGCCAACTCCATGTTATATCAGCATCGAAGGCAAAACCCAGGGCAATATCACCGCCGGTGCCTTCACTTCCGACTCCGTCGGCAACATCTACGTGCAGGGCCACGAAGACGAGATGCTGGTACAGGAATTCAACCACGTCGTTACCGTACCGACCGACCCGCAGTCCGGCCAGCCTTCAGGCCAGCGCGTGCATAAACCGTTCAAATTCACCGTGGCCCTGAACAAGGCCGTGCCGCTGCTGTATAACGCGCTGGCCTCCGGCGAAATGCTGCCGACCGTGACCCTGAAGTGGTTCCGCACCTCTGTCGAAGGCAAGCAGGAGCATTTCTTCACCACCACCCTGACCGACGCCACCATTGTCGACATCAACAACCAGATGCCGCACTGCCAGGACCCGTCCAAGCAGGATTACACCCAGCTGATCGAAGTGTCGCTGGCCTACCGCAAGGTGGACTGGGAGCACACCGTGGCCGGGACGTCCGGCTCCGACGACTGGCGCGCGCCGATCGAAGCGTAATGACCATCAACCCGGACTGCGGTCCGGGTTGTGCTGTTTTCAGTCTGTACTGAGCCGTGGCGGCAGCCATCGCTGAGTGCGGACGCAGGTCGGGGACGTAAGGAGGAAGCAAGGTGGCCAACAGTACAGGACTTCAGTTCACCGTAAAAATCGGCGCGCTGCCGGAGAGTACCTTCGCGGTGGTGGATTTTGAACTCGACGAGGCGCTGAACCAGCCGTTCGCCCTGTCGCTGAATCTGGCCAGCAGCCAGCCCGGCATCGACTTCGGCGCGGTGCTGGACCAGCCGTGCGAGCTGCTGGTGTGGTACGAAGGCGAGTTGCAGCGCCGGGTCAGCGGCATCGTCAGCCGCTTTGCCCAGGGCGACACCGGTTTTCGCCGCACCCGCTATCAGGCCGAGGTGCGCCCGGCGCTGTGGCGGCTGGGGCTGCGCACCAACGCCCGTATCTTCCAGACCCAGAAGCCGGACGCGATTATCAGTACCCTGCTGGAGGAAGCCGGGATTACCGATTATGCCTTCGCCCTGCGCCACGACCACGCGGTGCGCGAGTACTGCGTGCAGTACCGCGAAAGCGACCTGGCGTTCATCCACCGGCTGGCGGCAGAAGAAGGGCTGTTCTATTTCCACGAGTTCGACGCCGGCAAGCACCGGGTGGTGTTCGCCGACGACGCCGGCGCGCTGACCAAAGGCCCGGAACTGTTCTTCAATTTGGCGACGCAGGGGCTGACCGAAGGCGCCTATGTGCGGCGTTTCCGCTACGCCGAAGCGGTGAGCACCGCCGAGGTGGCGCTGAAGGATTACAGCTTCAAAACCCCGGCCTACGGGCTGCTGCACAACAGGATGAGCAGCGAGCTGGGCCATCAGCGCGAATCCTACCAGCACTTCGACTACCCCGGCCGCTTCAAGCAGGACCCGAGCGGCAAGGCGTTTACCGGCTACCGGCTGGACGCACTGCGCGCCGGGGCGATGACCGGCAGCGGCGAATCCAACGCCGCCGAACTGATGCCGGGCAGCACCTTTACCCTCACCGAACACCCGAACCCGGCGTTTAACCTGGCCTGGCAGGTGGTGGCGGTGACCCACAGCGGGCAGCAGCCGCAGGCGCTGGAAGAAGAGAGCGGCGGCGAACCGACCACGCTCAGCAACAGTTTCGAAGTGGTAAAAGCCACCACCACCTGGCGGGCGGCCATGCCGTACAAGCCGATGGTGGACGGCCCGCAGATTGCGACGGTGGTCGGCCCGGCGGGCGAAGAGATTTACTGCGACGAGTACGGCCGTATCAAACTGCAGTTCCCGTGGGACCGCTACGGCGCCAGCGACGACCAGAGTTCGTGCTGGGTGCGGGTGAGCCAGGGCTGGGCCGGCGGCCAGTACGGGCTGATTGCCATTCCGCGCATCGGTCATGAAGTGGTGGTGAGCTTTCTGGAAGGCGACCCGGACCAGCCCATCGTCACCGGGCGCACCTTTCACGCCACCAACCCGTCGCCGTATCCGCTGCCGGCGAACAAGACCCGCACCTCGCTGCGCACCAGTACCCACAAGGGCGCCGGGTTCAACGAACTGCGTTTTGAAGACCAGGCCGGGCAGGAAGAGGTGTTTATCCACGCCCAGAAGGACATGAACACCGTGGTGCTGAACAACCGCAGCACGTCGGTGAATGCCAGCCACAGCGAGAACGTGGGCGGCGACCAGACGGTGGTGGTGCAGCACAACCAGACGGTGTCGGTGAAGGAAAATCAGGTCACCGAGATTCAGGGCGAGCAGACCGTCGCCGTCACCCAAAACCGCAACACCACCGTCAACGACAACGAGTCGCTGCAGGTGAAAAACAATATCGCCATCCAGTCCCAGAGCGGCGACATCCTGATTGCCACCGCCGGCGGCTACATCGCCATTGATAAGGACGGCAACATTGCCATTACCGGTAAAGGACTGGTGCTGAACGGCACCCGTATCGATTTGAACTAAGGGAAACGCAACGTATGTATCAGATGAACGAAGGCACCCTGGCTATTCCGACGGGCTGGCGCGACGAGTCGTTGCACGTGTTTGTGCTGCCGGGCGATACCGCCAATCTGGTGGTCAACCGCACGCCGATTGAGTTCGGCCTGTCGCCGGACACCGTCTATGAACAGACGCTGTCACAGTTTTCCGCCCACCTGAAGGGCTATCAGGAGCGTGCCGCCTGGGAACTGACGCTGGATGGTCAACCTGCACGCGGGCTGGAGTACAGCTGGCGCTCGCCGGAAGGCCCCATGCATCAGGTGGTGGTGATGCAGGTACGCGGCGAGCTGTTGCTGACCTTTACCCTTACCGCCGCCGGCGAACTGAAGGATGAACAGAAAACCGCCCTGCTGGCGGTGATTGAGACGTTTACCGCCGCGTCCTGAAGGGAGTCACGATGCTGAACGATATTCTGAGCCGGGTGGCCCGGGTGGGGGCCATGCACGCCGGTAATCGACCCAACCCGCCCGCCGACCGGCCACAGCCCTGTCAGGGCAAGCCGCCGACCTCGCCGGGCAAGACCATCAAGCACAAGAGTTTTAAAGGCGCCATCTTCGGGGCGATTGCCGGGGCGCTGGTGGCGGCGGCCGTGTTTGCCGTGGCAGCGGCAGCGGCGGCGGCGGTGGCGGTCGCCGTCATCGGCACCGGCGGTATGGGCGCGGCGCTGGTGGTGGGGGTGGTGAAACTGGCCGCCGGGTTTGGTGCGGTCAGTTTGCTGGGCGGCCTGATAGACTCGGTATCCAGCAAGGTCTCGGCGATGGTGGACAGCGGCTCGCCGTCGTTCGGGCCGGTGGCGTCCGGCTCCGGCAACGTGTTTGTCGAAAAGCAGCCGGTGGCCCGCGCCACCCAGGATGCCGTCGCCTGCACCCGGCACAGTGGTCCGCAGTTGATAGCCCAGGGCAGCGAGTCGGTATTTGTGAACGACGCGCCGGCCGCCCGCATTGACGACAAGACGGTGTGCGGCGCCACCCTCAAGGAAGGCGCCTCGACGGTATTCTTCGGCTCGGGTCAGGGCACCTATCTGGAGATAGCCGAAGAGTTTACCGCCCTGCAACGAGCGCTGCTGATTGCGGTGGAGTTTCTGGTGCCGCCCAGCCGCGGCATGTTCAGAGGGCTGGGCAAGTTGTTCACCCGCGGGCCGATGGCGGTGCTGCGGGGGATGCGTGTCGGGGCGCTGAAAACGCTGGAAGGACTGAAAAGCGCCGTTAAATGTGCCAGTGAGGGGTTTCGCAGCAACAAGGGGCTGTCGCGTATCACGGAAGCGGTGCGCGGTTTCCTCAAAGACCCGGTCTACATCGCCAGCGGCGAGGTGATTGAATCCCGCACCGATATCGCACTGGGCCAGACGCTGCCGCTGGTGTTCGAACGCACCTACCGCTCTGCCTCCGTGCATGTCGGATTGCTGGGCCGCGGCTGGCACGACAGCGGGAGCGAGGTGGCGACGGTGACGCGCGACGGCCTCAACACCCACGTGGTCATCACGCTGGCGCAGGGCTACGACATCGATTTTACCTTCCATCAGGACGTGCAGGCGGTGTACTGCCCGCACTACCCTGAATTTACCCTGCACCGCCGGGGCGAGGGTTTCAGCCTGTGGCACCGCGACCAGCAGACCTGGCGCGACTTTAGCGTGGTACAGGGCACGCGCCGGTTGCTGTCGGCCATTCACGATACCCACGACAACCGCATCGAGCTGGTGCGCGACCCGAAAGGCTACCTGCGCCAGGTGCGCCACAGCGACGGCGTTACCCTGCTGCTGGTGTGGCAGGGCGACTTCCTGCACCAGATTCAGCGCACCGACGGCGGCCAGAAAACGCTGCTGGCCGAGTACCGCCAGGACGAACTGGGCCGACTGGTGGAAGCCAACGCCACCCAGGCCTATCACCTCTACTACGAGTACGACGCCGCCCATCGGCTGACCCGCTGGCACGATAACGACCAGACCTGGGCGCGCTACGAATACGACGCACAGGGGCGCTGCGTTTACACCACCTGCGCCGACGGCTTTCTGACCGCCCGCTTCGACTACCTCCCCGACCGGGTGGTGATGACCGACGGCCTCGGCCAGCGCAGCGAATTCGGCTTTAACGACCTGTCCCTGATGAGCTGGGAAACCTCCCCGCTCGGTCACGTCACCCGCTACGACTACGACGAGGTTGGCAACCTGCTGCGGGAAATCTCGCCCGCCGGGCGGGTGGTCGAATTCGGCTATCTGGGCGATACCGGGCGGGTCAGCACCTTTACCGACGCCAGCGGCCACCAGTGGCAGTACGACTATGACGACGCGCTGCGGCTGTGCGGCGTCACCGACCCGCTGGGGCGCGAATGGGGCTGGGTGTATGACGCCGAAGGCAACCCGGAGCGACTCACCGGTCCGGACGCCAGCGAAGTGCGATTTACCTGGAACCGCTACGGCCTGCTGACGCAGGTGAGCGACCGTGCCGGCGAGGTGCAGGCCCGGTTGCAGTATGACCACCGTCAGCGGTTGCTGAGCGCCACCGACGCCGAGAGCCGCACCCAGCAGTTACGCTACGACAGGCAGGACCGGGTGGTGCAGTGGCAACGTGCGGACGGCGCGCGCTTTGGGCTCGGTTATCGCCGGGCCAGCTGGAAGCTGCCGGAGCAGCTGATGCGCCCGGACGACAGGGAAGAGCTGCGCCAGTACGACCGCCACAACAACCTGCTGAGCTACGTGGACGGCAACGGCGCACTGTGGCGTCAGACCTTCGGCCCGTTCGACCTGCTGACCGCGCGCACCGATGCCGAAGGCCGCACCTGGCACTACGAGTACGACAGGGAAAGCCAGCAGCTGATTGCCGTTACCGCGCCGGACGGCAGCCGCTGGCAGTGGTGGCTGGACGCCGACGGGCGGGTCATCCGCGAGCGCGACATGACCGGCACCGACACCCATTACGACTACGACGAAGACGGCCTGTGCGTCAGCGTGCGCAATGGCGAAGGCGACACCCGCCACTTCCTCTACGACGCCCGTGGGCTGCTGCTGCGCGAAACCGCGCCGGACGACAGCCTGCATTACCACTATGACGCGGTGGGCCGGCTGACGGAAATCACCTCGTCGGTGAGCCACGTCCAGCTGGACTACGACCTGCGCGACCGGGTGGTGCGCGAATGGCACAACGGCACGCTGCTCACCCGCCAGTACGATGATGCGGCCCGCACCGTCACCCGCACCCTGGCGTGGGACGGCGATGCGGACGATACCGCACACGCTCTTGCCCCACTCACCAGCCTGTTCCATTACACCCGTACCGGCGAACTGCGGCAGGTGCAGTTGCCGGACGGCGCCGAGCTGACGCTGACCCATGACGCAGCGGGCCGGGAATCGCTCCGTAGCGGCGGCAGCGGGTTTGTGCAGCGGCGCGAATACGACGTGATGGGCTGGCTGACGCGGGAGATGAGCGGCGCACAGCACGACGGCCGCCTGTTGGCGGCACAGACGCGGGAATACCGCTACGACGGTGCCGGTAACCTGACCGGGGTGCGCCACAACCGTGAGGCTGAAGGCTACCGGCTGGATGCCACCGGCCGGGTGCAGGAAGTGCTGAGCGGCGGCGCGGGCAAAACCGTGGACACCACCGCCCGCTACCAGTACACCCGCAGCGGCCTGCCACAGGAGGCCGGACGGCTTACCGAGTGGCAGTCTGGCAGACTGGTTCAGCACGATGACACCCATTACCAGTACGACAGGGCCGGACGGCTTATCCGTAAACAGGTGGTGCAGCCGGGCTACCGCCCGCAGGTGTGGCAGTACCGCTGGGACAGTCGCAACCAGCTGCGGGTGGTGGATACCCCGAACGGCGAACGCTGGCTGTACCGCTACGACCCGTTCGGCCGCCGGGTGGGCAAACGCTGTGACCAGAAAGCCGAAGAAATTCGCTACCAGTGGGACGGCGACCAGATAGCGGAAATCCGCCACTACCGCCACGGCCAACTGGTGGCCCGTCGTCACTGGGTCTACAACGGCTGGGAGCTGGTGGTACAGCAGCGCCAGCACACCGGCGGCGACTGGGAAACGGATTTTGTGACCAGCAGCCAGAACGGTGCACCGCAGGCGCTGTTCGCACAGGACGGCGCACTGCGCTGGCAGGCACCGAAAGCCACGCTGTGGGGCCAGCGTCAGGCAGAAAAATCGGAAAGTCCGGACCCCGGCCTGGCCTTCGCCGGGCAGCTCCGTGACAGCGAAAGCGGGCTGTGCTATAACCGCTTTCGGTACTACGACCCGGCCGGCGGGTGTTATGTGTCGCCAGACCCGATAGGGGTGCTGGGGGGGGAGAGTAACTACGGGTATGTGCCTAATCCCAATACGTGGGTTGATCCGTTTGGGTTGGCTCGCTGTAATGGGTTACCCTCAACTCGTAAACCGGGTGGTACTGGGGCGAGTTATGATTCTGTAAATGGGCAGGGGTTGTATATTTTACATGAAGGAGGGAAAATAAAATATGTAGGTCGCGGAGATGCACCTTCGAGATTGGATATTCATGCTCAAACCCCTGGTAAGTCACACCTAGAACAATTAATCATTTTTGATAACAATCTGACAAAAGCAGAGGCGAAGTTTTTAGAAGAAAAATTAATAGGTATGCATGGTGGTGCAAAATCTATGAATTCATTGACTAACCTACTAAATAAAATTCGATCATATAGTCCATCTAATCCTAATGCAGCAAACTATAAAGTTGCCGGTGATAATTCATTATGGGGAAATGAAATATTAAAGGATGCGCTATCTATAATAAGGGGGAATACATGAATAAAAAATATAATGAGGGGGATGTGTTCGTTATCCCAATGAATAATGAAAAATTCGCTATCTGTCAGATAGTATGTGCCTTTAAAGGTCGGTTTAAGAAAGCATTTTCTTTTGGCGTTATTGGAATTCAAGCTGATTGCAGCATGCCAGACGACAGTGAATTCTTAACATTTAAAAACTCAAGAGGGGAGTTTGATGTTATATTCTCATCGCCAGAAAATATAAAAAATGGTGATTGGGTAATCATTGGAAATATCCCGCTAACACAAAAAAAAGAAGCACTCAAGATTTATCAGAGTGCAGGTAATCTATATCAATGTGATGAATACATAAGGGCTCTTAATAAAGACGAATATAAGAGTTTTAATGTGATGGGTGTGGCTGGATATGAACTGGTTCATCAATATTTATCTCAACGCTAATTACTAAAACAAAAGGGATCATGATGATCCTTTTTGTTCTACTTTATCTATAAGTTATCCATCGCAACTTAATCTCTGTTACTCAGTTTTCCATACTATATAACCTGTTCGGCGGCGACTGGGAAACGGATTTTGTGACCAGCAGCCAGAACGGCGCGCCGCAGGCATTGTTTGCGCAGGACGGCGCGCTGCGCTGGCAGGCCCCGAAAGCCACGCTGTGGGGCCAGCGCCAGGCAGAAAAATCGGAAAGTCCGGACCCCGGCCTGGCCTTCGCCGGGCAGCTCCGTGACAGCGAAAGCGGGCTGTGCTATAACCGCTTTCGGTACTACGACCCGGCCGGCGGGTGTTATGTCTCGCCAGACCCGATAGGGATAGCGGGCGGTGAAAACCTGTATGCGTATGTCAAAAACCCAGTAAGTTGGATCGATCCGCTCGGGTTAGCTGGATGTAATATACGATACGGTGAATTGGATCACCTAGGTCGCCCAACTGGTGTGAAAGCTCGCTTAGATTCAAGCTATATAAATACAGGTACGCACGCTAATCCTGCCATCCAACCACCTGGATTTATTACAGGAGCAGGTTCTAATCGTGCTCGTGGACATTTGTTAGGGCGACAATTGGGCGGTTCGGGCGATGATGTGCGTAATTTGGTTACTATTCAACATCGTCCAGTGAATACCCCGGATATGAGCAGTATCGAAGGACGTATAAGAAAAGCGTTAGAACGAGGGGAAATAGTTGATGTATCGGTAACGCCTATCTATAAAGGTCCTTCTAGAATACCGGCAGGTATAACAATGAACGCTCAAGGTAGTGGCGGATTCTTTGAAAGCGTCACTCTTCTTAATCCTCCTGGAATGTAAATCATGACCATGCCTAAATTAAATAGCATTTTAGTTCCACCTGATTTTCCCAATGAGTCTGGGAGCGGTGATACTTGGCCTTCTATAGATGAAGGCATTACATTTCCTAATGACTATGTTGAGTTTATCAGTAACTATGGTACGGGACGAATTGCTAATTTCATTGCGATATTTAGTCCATTTACTCAAAACTATGATCTTAATTTCTTTGAACAAAAGAAATTAATTATTGAAGACTTTAATTATCTTAACAATGAAGATCCAGACTATTTTAAATATAATCTTTATCCAGAAAAAAATGGGCTTTTACCAATAGGTGTAACGGATAATGGTGATTATATATTTTGGGTTGTTTGCGATCTAAACAACAGTGATGCATGGGGAACTGCAATAGTTGCATCTAGATCACCTGATATAGAATATTTTGATGAAAATATAACGTCTTTATTATCTGGTGTTTTATTAAGAAAAATAAAACCAGACTCATTACCTAATAACTTTCCTCCTGATAATATTATTTTTGAGAAATACTAGGGAATAAAACCGGAAGCGATCTTAATGATCCTTCCGGCTTTATTTTATCTGCCACTCAGTCGCAGCGACTTATAGATGGGTGACTCCGGCCAAATCCAGCCCACCTGGAAACCCCGTTAACCACTGCGTCACCGCTTGTTTATCAAACCGCTTGTCACTCGGCGCTTGCAGGTATCACAATTAGCGGATGTCCTGCTCGGTAATTGCAATGCAGCCTACCGGCATAACAACCTGTTGAGCTACGTGGACGGCAACCGCTGACAGTGGAGGCTGAACTCCACCGCCCGCTACGCC
>NZ_CM001984.1:4608389-4775702 GCF_000406305.1 Dickeya sp. MK7 | reverse complement strand
GCGCTTACACGCCCACAGCAGTCAGCCGTAACCCACTAATTATCCACCACTGCTTTTCCCTGATACCACTTCCCGCAAAACGTCACCCTGCCGTTGGCGATGCTGCATTCGCGGTAAGCCCCCTCTTTCAGCACGGCTGCGCTCCCCTGATACCATTTGCCGCAAAATGTCACTCTGCCGTTGGCGATAGTGCATTCCCGATACTCGCCGTGTTGCAAAACCGGGGCCGAGCCCTGAAACCACGAGCTGCAGGCGGCGATTTGTCCGTTGATGATATTGCACGCACGGTAATCGGCCCATGCCGTTGGGGTGACGATAACCAGTATCCACCACAAAATTGCTCTGACTTTCATATTTTTATGCCGTTATCTGCCTGAATCCGGTACCGGTATCGTTACCGTCATTTCACATAAAAACAACCGGCTGACGCATGTCAGCCGGATAAGACGGCAGAATAACAATATCAGGCGTCAGCGGGTTCGATCACCATCAGCAACTGTCCCGCCTGCACCTGATGGCCGGGTTGACGGTGCAGTGTGTGAATAATGCCCGCGACCGGCGCGGTGATGGGGATTTCCATTTTCATCGACTCCAGAATCCCCACCAGTTGACCGGCGCTGACGGTATCGCCGGGAGCAACCAGCCACTGCCAGACGCTGCCCGCCACCTGGCTTTCCACGCCGTAGCCGTGGGCCGGAACGGTATCGTCATCAGCGGTAGTCTCCTGCAAGCTGCTGTCGAAAGTGAACTGACCGTCGGCGCGCCAGCGCGCCAGTTCCTCGTCAAAGGCTCGCTGGCGTTGCTGCTGGAAAGCGTCGATCGCCGATTGCTGCTCCATCAGATTCCGCTGATAGTCGGCGAGATGAAACTCCCCTTCTTCGGTACGCAACGGATAATCTCCCCACGGGAAGCGCTCGCGGATCGCCAGCAGCTCCTGCGCGGTAACCGGATAAAAGCGAATCTGATCGAAGAACCGCAGCAACCAGGGTTGACGGAAAACGTCTGTTTGTCGATCACGATTCCACATCTGCAACGTGCGGCCGATGAACTGATAGCCGCCGGGGCCTTCCATACCGTATACACACAGATAGGCGCCGCCGATGCCGACCGAGTTTTCCGCCGTCCAGGTGCGGGCCGGGTTGTATTTGGTGGTCACCAGCCGGTGACGCGGGTCGAGCGGGGTGGCGACCGGCGCGCCGAGGTAGACGTCTCCCAGCCCCATCACCAGATAACGGGCGCTGAAGACGATGTCTTTGACCTGATCCACCGATTCCAGCCCGTTGATGCGACGGATGAATTCGATGTTGCTGGGGCACCAGGGGGCGCCGGGTCTGACCGACTGGGTATAGCGGGTGATGGCCTCGCGGCAGGCGTCGTCGTCCCAGCTGAGCGGCAGCCACACGGTGCGGGAAGGAACGGCGGCATGCTGCAGGTCGCCGAGCGCGTCGTCTGCTTGCTGCAGATGCGCCAGCAGCGCGCTGCGCGGGCATTGCAGGCTATCGAAATGGATTTGCAGCGAGCGGATACCCGGCGTCAGCTCCTGTATGCCCGGCAACGGATGCTGTTCCAGCCACTGCATCAGCGCGTGCACGCGAAAACGCAGGGCGATATCCAGCCGGTGCTCGCCATACTCCAGCAGCAGGAAACGGTCACCTGCCGCCAGACAGTTCACCGATGGTCGATCGCCTTGCGCCGATCGGTGATACAGCACGGGCGAGGGGCAACAGGCGGCGAGGGTGGGTTCTGCCACCGGGCGACCGGCGGCGATGGCGGATTCCGCTTCGCGCGCCAGTTCGTCCGCCTGCTCCAGACTCACCGGCATGAAACGAATGCTGTCGCCGGCTTTTAACTGGCCGAGTTTCCATAAATCGGCGTGGATCACCGTGGCCGGGCAGACGAACCCGCCCAGCGATGGGCCGTCCGGCCCCAGGATGACCGGCATATCGCCGGTAAAATCCACCGTGCCGAAGGCGTAGGCGTTGTCGTGGATATTGGACGGGTGCATGCCGGCTTCGCCGCCGTCGGTTCGCGCCCACTGAGGTTTAGGGCCAATCAGCCGGATGCCGGTACGGCTGGAGTTGTAATGCACCTGCCAGTCGGCGGCGAAAAAGGCCCCGATGTCCTCTGGGGTAAAGTAGTCCGGCGCGCCGTGCGGCCCGTACACCACCCGCAATTGCCAGTGAGAGTGCCAGTCGGGCGCAGGCAGGGCGACATCGATGGCGGGCGACTGAGGCGCGGCCAGATGCAGTACGTCGCCGGCGCGCAATGCACGCCCGGCATGACCGCCGAATTTGCCGAGCGTGAAGGTGCTGCGGCTGCCCAGATACGTCGGGCAGGCCAGACCGCCGGCCAGCAACAGGTAGCTGCGGCAGCCCGCGCCCTGAATATCGCCAAGCGTCAGCGTTTGCCCGGCGCGGGCGTGATGAGTCCGCCAGCCGGCGAGCGGAGCATCATCCAGCCGGGCGTCGATGGCGGCGCCGGTGATGACGAAAGCGCAGTCGCGGTTGAAGCGCAGCGTTGGGCCGCGCAGGGTGAGCTCCAGCCCGGTGGCGTCCGGCGCGTTGCCCAGCAACTGATTGCCGAGTCGGAAGGAGCGAGTGTCGAACGGTCCGGAGGGCGGGACGCCGACATGCCAGTAACCGGTACGGCCGGGCGCATCCTGCACGGTGGTAAGCGTGCCGCCGCCGAGGACATCCAGCGTAGCGGGCTGCCAGACGACGCCGCCCAGCGTCGCGGTGATGATTTCTCCGCGCCTGACGGCGGGCAGGGTCAGCAGGTGGCGCAGCCAGTCGAGATTGGTTTCGATGCCGTACAGCGACGTGGCGCTCAGCGCCTGCGTCATACCGTCGAGCGCGGCGTCCCGGCTGGCGCCGTGAACGAGGACTTTCGCCAGCATCGGGTCATAAAACGGCGACACCTCGCTGCCGCTGTCCAGCCAGTGGTCGATACGCAGGGTGAGGCCGGGCAGCGAGTCCGGGAAACTGACGTTGCTCAGCAACCCGGCGCAAGGCTGGAACTGTTTGGCCGGGTCTTCGGCGTACAGCCGTACCTGAATGGCGTGGCCGCGCGGCGTGGCGGCAAGTGTATGGAGCGGCGGCAGGCAACCGGCGCCCAGCGTCACCATCCATTGCACGATGTCGACGCCGTACACCATCTCGGTCACGCCGTGTTCTACCTGCAGGCGAGTGTTGACCTCCAGGAACCAGAACTGCTTGCTGCTTTCGTCGTACACATACTCTACCGTGCCTGCGCTGCGGTAGTTCACCGCCTGACACAGCCGGATGGCGGTGGCCTGTAGTTCGGCGCGTACGTCGTCGCCAAGGTTGGGGGCCGGGGTCTCCTCAATCACTTTCTGGTTGCGGCGCTGGGCGGAGCAGTCGCGCTCGCCAAGGGCGATGACGTTGCCCTGACCGTCGCCGAATACCTGCACTTCGATGTGGCGGGCCTGGGCGATGAATTTTTCCAGAAATACGCCGTCGTCGGCGAAATTGTTGCCCGCCAGTCGTTTCACGCGGGTAAAGGCATCGACCAACTGGTCCTGGTCATTGCAGCGCTGCATGCCGATGCCGCCGCCGCCCGCGGTGCTCTTTAACATCACCGGATAACCAATGCGGCGCGCCTGTTCGCAGGCGCTGTCCAGCGAGGTGAGCAGGCCGCTGCCGGGCAGCAGCGGTACGTCATTCTGCTGCGCCAGCGCGCGCGCCTGATGCTTGAGGCCGAAAGCGGTCATCTGCGCCACGGTCGGGCCGAGAAATACCAGGCCCGCCTGCTCGCAGCGGGTGACGAAACCGGCGTTCTCGCTCAGGAAGCCGTAGCCGGGGTGAATCGCCTGTGCGCCGCTTTTCGCTGCGATGTGCAGTAATTTGTCCTGATTCAGGTAGGTATCGCGCACCGGGCCGTCGCCCAGCGACCAGGCTTCGTCCGCCTGACGTACGTGCAGCGAATGACGATCCGCTTCGGCGTAAACGACGATGGCCTTCACGCCCATTGTTTTCAGGGTGCGGATGATACGCACCGCAATAGCGCCACGGTTGGCAATCAGTACTCGCTCAAACATGACTGAGTCTCTTACGGGCAGGTCGTCCTGCGAAGTCTCGGACGCGTGTTGCGGGTCGTCCCGCGCGTCGCTGTTCCCGATGCGTGTCGTTGCCGCCGCGTTTACCAGACGGCGATATCGATCGGGGTGGGGTTATAGCCGTTACAGGGGTTGTTCAACTGCGGACAATTGGAGATCAGCACCAATACGTTTATTTTCGCCACCATTTCCACGTATTTCCCCGGTGCGGAGATGCCGTCGGCGAAGGTCAATCCGCCTTCCCGCGTCACCGGCACGTTCATGAAAAAATTGATGTTGTGGGTGATGTCGCGTTTGGTCAGGTGGTATTCCGGGTGTTGCGCCACCGCCAGCATCCAGCTGTCGCGGCAGGCGTGCATGTGGCGTTTTTCCAGATCGTAGCGCACCGTGTTGCTCTCGGTGGCGCAGGCGCCGCCGAGGGTGTCGTGGCGGCCGCAGGTGTCCGCCACGATTTCCAGCATCGGACGGTCTTCGTTGGAACGCAGTATGCTGCCGGTGGTGAGAAAGACGTTGCGCTGACCGCGCAGGGTATCGGTCACGCTGTAGCGCTCGGCGGTGTCGTCGGCGTTGTAGAACAGGGTATCGGCGGCCTGATTGCCTTCGAGATCGGTAATACGCAGCGTCTGACCGGCTTCAATGCGGTGCAGCCAGTAGTCGCCGGCGGGAAGGGTGGCGCGATAAACCGCCGTGGCGGGGTCGCGTTGGCTGGTCTGGATCATGATCAGACTCCTTGGGGTTGTTCGGCCAGATAGTAAAGCGTGTTGTTGCGCAGTCCGCGCCGGTTCTCCGGTCGTGCCAGACAGATGTCCGGCAACGGCGCACGCTGGTGGTCCAGCGTCAGCAGGATCGGATGTCGCGGGTAGTCAGCGGCGGCGCTGAGCGGATGCGGGCAGGTATGCAGGATAACCAGCGTATCCATGGCGAAACGCAGAGTGACGCTGGCGCCGGGCTGTCCCTGCTGTTCCAGCGTCAGGTTGCCGTCGTCGTCGCTGCTCACGCGGGCGAAAAAGTTAACGCAGGCGGCCATGTCGCGCTTGCCAAGACCGTATTTCGCCAGTTCCACCAGAAAGCTGTCGTAGCCGTTCTGATGGCGGCTGTTACGGGCCTGCTGGTAGTTCAGTTCGCCGAACTGACGCGCCACCTGCTGCGCGTTGGCGCTACCGCACACGGTTTCATGCCAGCCGAAACTGTCGGCTTCGATGCCGCAGAAAATACGGCCCATATCCGAGTACAGGCAGTGGCCGGCGGTCAGGCGAAACGTATGCTGGCATTTGAGCGTGTCCGGCGCGTTGTAACGCTCCAGCGGATTTTCCGGGTTGTAGAACAGCATGCCCACGTTGGCGCCGCCTTCGACGTCGGTCAGGCACAGCGCGGTACCGCGGCGCATGACCAGCGACCAGTGCGACCCGGCGGGCAGTTCGGTCTGATAATGATCGTTCATTGTGTGACTCCTCCCATCAGGCGACATGCCGCCGCCCGTCAATCAGTTCTCCCACCGAAGCTCGCACGCCGGCAGGCGAGCGCTCCAGCGGAAGGTCGTAGGTGATGCTGGCGCCAAAAGCGTCTGGCGCTTGCGGGTCCTGGCGCAGCTTGTCGAACACCCACAGGCGCGACCCGAGTGAAAAACCTTCTTTAAGGTCATGGGTGATCATGAAAATGGTCAGGCAATTTTCCCGCCACAACTGGCTGATCAACTGGTGCATCTCGGCGCGGATGCCGGGGTCCAGCGCGCCGAACGGCTCATCCAGCAGCAGAATGCGCGGGCGTTTGATCAACGCCTGCGCCAGCGCCAGCCGCTGCTGCATGCCGCCGGACAGCTGATGCGGATACTTGTGAGCGGATTGTTCCAGACCTACCTGACGCAACATCTCCATTGCGCCGGCGTGCAGGGCGCGACGCCGCCGGCCCCATACCCGGCCCAGCCAGCGGGCTTCGGCGAATTCCGCACCGAGCATGACGTTCTCCGCCACACTAAGGTGAGGGAAAACCGAGTAGCGCTGGAACACCACGCCGCGGTGTTCGTCCGGCTCCTGCGGCATGGGCGCGCCGTCGAGCAGCAACTGGCCGCTGCTGGGGCCTTCAGTGCCGAGCAGCATCTTGAGAAACGTGGTCTTGCCGCAACCGGACGCACCGACGATGGAGACGAATTCGCCTTCCTCGACCGAGACGTTGAGCCGTTCCAGCACCACCTGACCGTCGTACTCTTTCCTGATGTTTTTAAGTTTTAACAACGACATAGGTTCTCCTGCATTCCGGTTGACGCTCATTTCGAGTAATACCAGGGCCAGCCGCGACGGCTGATGACCCGCAGCAGCACATCGAGCAGGAACGCCAGCGCCGTGATCCAGGCGACGTAAGGCAGAATGACGTCCATCGCCAGATAGCGGCGCATCAGGAAGATGCGGTAGCCCAGCCCCTCGGTGGCGGCGATAGCTTCGGCGGCGATCAGGAACAGCCAGGCGGAACTGAGCGACAGGCGCACCGCATCCAGCAACCGCGGCATCAATTGCGGTAGAATCACCCGCCACAGGATTTGGCCGCTGTGGCCGCCGAGGGTTTGCGCTTTGACCAGTTGCTCCTGCGGCAGGCTCTGGATGTAGAGTTGCAGGTCGCGAATGATGAACGGCGTGATGCCCACCATGATCAGCACCACTTTGGATACCTCGCCCAGTCCGAAGCAGATGAACAGGACAGGCAGCACCGCCAGCGGCGGGATCAGCGCAAACAGGGTGATCAGCGGCGACAGCGTGGCGCGCACTGCCGGCAGCGCGCCGCACAGCAGGCCGAACACCAGCGCCAGCATCGCGCTCAACCCCACGCCGATCAACAGCCGAAGCAGGCTGGCGGCGGTGTCGACCCACAGCATGTATTCGCCGGTGCGTTCGTTGGGCTCGAACGCCATGCGATGCATGGCGTCCGCCATCGCGCCCAGCCCCGGCAACAGCTTGTCGGCGGCGTTCGCCGCCAGTCGGGCGTCGGACGCCATCAGGTAGACAAGCAGCAGCGCCAGTAGCGGCAGAAACCCCATCATCCCGCGTGTCAGCGGCAGCGGCTGGTAGTTGATCAATTTGCGCATCCGGCGTTCTCCCGTATTACAGCTTGTTGTCGGCCGCCAGTTTCAGAAACTCGTCGCTGAAACGCAGTTTGACGTTACCGGTGTTGCCCCACAGACCCACAGGGGTGGATACCCCCACCACGTCTGCGCCCGGCGCGCCGTCGCCCAGCAGGCCGTGACGGAAGGAGAATTCCGCGACCGACTGCATGGTGGTTTTCAACTGGGCGTTCTGGACGAACTCCAGCGCCTGTTTCGGGGTGGCGAACAGGTGGGTGGCGGCCAGTTGCTCGTCAAATCCGGCCAGGTCGGTGCCGGCGGCCTGCCCCATGAAGGTGCGGGCTTGGCGGGCGACGCTGCTGTCGCCGGACATCGCTTGCAGGGTTTCATACCAGGCGCCGGTCAGGGCTTTGCCCAGCTCGGGGTGTTGCTTCAGTGTGGCGGTATTGACCACCAGCAGATCGAGAATTTCGCCGGGGATTTGCGCGGAAGAAAACGCCAGCTGGCTGCCCGGCTGTTTTTTGGCTTCCGCCAGCAACGGGTTCCAGGTGACGATGGCCTGCACCTCCGACGTACCGAAGGCGGCGACCAGATCGGCATCGGCGGTATTCACCACTTTGATGTCCTTCTCGCTCATGCCGTTCTTTTCCAGCGCCCGCGCCAGCAGGTAGTGAGACACGGACAGCTGGACCAGATTGATCGGCTTACCTTTGAGCGCGGCCAGGCTGTTAGTGCCTTTGATCAGAATGCCGTCGTTGCCGTTTGAGTAGTCGCCGACGATGAGCGCGGTGCTGTCCACGCCGCCGGCCGCCGGAATGGTCAGCGCGTCCATGTTGGTCATGGCGCAGCCGTCAAAGCCGCCTGCGGTGTACTGGTTAACGGATTCGATGTAGTCGTTGACCTGAACAAACTGGATATCGATGCCGTATTTGTCGGCCCATTTCTTGATGATGCCTTGCTGCTGGGCGTAGTCCCACGGCATCCAGCCGGCGTAAATGGACCAGCAGAGTTTGAAGGCGGGTTTGTTGGCGGCCAGCGCACTGGCGCTGCACAGCGCCAGTGCGCAAACAAGCAGTAATCGTTGAATCGTTTTCATGGCGTATATCCTCTGACGTTGGGCGCAATCATTAGCAAAGCAGGAGGGCGGCGAGCATGTATCTCGCTGTATCCTCCCGGGCTTTTATCCCGCCGTGTAACCGCCAGAGGGCGGTCGGTGACTCTCGGACCTGCGCAGTAAAGCCGGAACCCTAGTCACCCATTTCCAAATTGTCTGGCGACACCGGTTGCCCGCTATCGCTCCTGCTGCCAGTCAGACAAAGCAAAATACTTGCCATGTTGCGTGTCGATACGAATCCGCCGCAGGCGTTTTCTTGATTTTTTATTTATCTTTCAAATTATTAACTGTGATGTGCTATGGCATCCTCCAGCCTGTCGGTTGGTCGGCGATTACCTGCCGTGCATTACCGGGATGCACTACTTGTGTGCAAGATTTGTGTGCAAGATGACATGTTGTGTGCAAGATGGTGTGCAACCTGCGCGAAGCCTTATGCACGTTGTGGTAACAGAATAGCGGCAGCAGAACAGACGATTCTGCGGGTGGCATGGCGTCGATCCGGCGTAGAATAGCGGTCCTTGATTGTTGAACAGGCCGTTGGGAGAAAAAAACAGGCGTGGCATGTCCCACGCGGCGGCAGGTTCGGTTACGCTTATGGCGACATGGCTCGCCGGGCGATAGAGACCGCCGGGTCACGGTGGTGAAAATAAACAGGAGTAGTAATGATGTTGGCGGATTACCGTTCGCGCTGGCTGCTGCCAGTGGTTATGTTGGTTGTGGCATTGCAACTGTCGGCCTGCGGCGACAAGGATAAGGATGCGCGTCAGGCGTTCATCACCTTCCTGCAGGGGATTTCACAGCAGGAAGGGCGCCAGTTGCCGGCGTTGTCCGAACCGCAGAAACAGAGCTTCGGGCGTTTTACCCAGGATTACGCTGTGATGACCGCTTTCAATCAGCAACTGGATCAGGCGCTGGCAGGCAGCCTGACGCCGATGCTGGACGTCGTGTCCCGCATTCGCGTGCCGCAGGATTACGTTACTCAGCGCGATAACCTGCGTCAGGCGCTGGGCGGCCTCAATATGCTGAGCCCGCAGGTGCAGAACGCCAAAACCCAGGCGGATAACGCCCGCCGTGCGCTCAAGCAGCCGGAAGAATTGCAGACGGTATACGATAAAGTCTATAACCGCGCCGTTTCCCTGCCGGCCAATGCGATGGTGACGGTAGTGCCGGCCAGCACGTCGTTTGCACAGAGCGTGGTGCAGGTGGGCGATTATCTGCAGACGCAAGGCAATCAGGTAGTGTTTGGAAACAACGGCGTCCAGTTCCACACCCAGCAGCAGGTGGATCAGTACAACAGCATGATGACCGATATCGCCAATCAGCAGCAGAAACTGTTCACGACGCTCAAATCCCAGAATTTCCTGCCTCACTAAGGTGACCCCGGCACGGGCTGGTTTTCTTGCGAAGGCCGGTTCGTGCTGAAAATATATTGTGATTCATCTCACATATTTCATATAAACCCAATTCGTAAAATAGTGATCTTAATCACTATTTTTTGTGACCTGATTGGTTTTTTTCTGACCATTTATCCGGTTTTATTATTTTTTTGTGAATTGTGTCACTTATTTGTGGTGGGCTTGTGGGTGGTTTTTGTGATTTTTGTCACGATTTTCCCGCGAGTTGCGGTCTGAAAACCACGTGCTAGAGTCCGCTTGATAACGGGTTTTGGGGGGCCACGCCGGTGGCGCACGCTATTGAGATTTTTCGTCGTCACACGATGCCGTGATCGCGATACGACAGAGTCGACAATGACGACAATAGCGGTATGCACACATTGCGGTACACGACCTCATGATTCCGACGGAAGTCATCACGCTGTCTAACAATCAATAATTACCGCGCGAACGCTTTCCGCCGCGCGTTTCAAAGGGGTGTATCTCTATGCTCTCACCAGATACCAAGGTCAAGGTGCAGAATTTTGGCCGTTTCCTGAGCAATATGGTGATGCCGAATATCGGCGCCTTTATTGCCTGGGGGATTATCACAGCACTGTTTATTCCTACCGGATGGATCCCCAACGCGACGTTGGCCAAGCTGGTCGGCCCGATGATCACCTATCTGTTGCCGTTACTGATCGGTTTTACCGGCGGACGTCTGGTAGGTGGAGAGCGCGGCGGCGTGGTCGGCGCCATCACCACTATGGGCGTGGTGGTCGGCTCCGATATCCCGATGTTCCTCGGCGCCATGATTGCCGGCCCGTTGGGTGGCTGGGCGATCAAACACTTTGACCGCGCGGTTGACGGCAAAATCAAAAGCGGCTTTGAGATGCTGGTCAACAACTTCTCCGCCGGTATCATCGGCATGTTGCTGGCTATTCTGTCCTTCCTGGCGATTGGTCCGCTGGTCGAGGCGCTGTCGCGCATTCTGGCCGCCGGCGTACACCTGATGGTGCAGAACAACCTGTTGCCGCTGGCGTCGATTTTCGTTGAACCGGCGAAGATCCTGTTCCTGAATAACGCCATCAACCACGGCATCTTCTCGCCGCTGGGCATCCAGCAGGCGACGGAAGCCGGGAAATCCATCTTCTTCCTGATCGAAGCCAACCCGGGTCCGGGCATGGGCGTGCTGATGGCTTACATGCTGTTCGGCCGCGGCAACGCCAAACAGTCTGCGCCGGGCGCGGCCATCATCCACTTCCTGGGCGGGATTCATGAAATCTACTTCCCGTATGTGCTGATGAATCCGCGTCTGATTATCGCCGTTATTCTTGGCGGCATGACCGGCGTGTTCACGCTGGGCCTGCTGAACGGCGGTCTGGTGTCTCCGGCCTCGCCGGGTTCCATTCTGGCGGTGCTGGCCATGACGCCGAAAGGCGCCTACTTCGCCAATATCGTCGCGATCGCCGCCGCTTTCGCGGTCTCCTTTGTGGTGTCGGCCATCCTGCTGAAAAGCAGCAAAGTGAAGGATGACGACGAACTGGAGCTGGCGACCCGCCGTATGCAGGAAATGAAATCCGCGTCCAAAGGTCAGGCTGTCGGCGGCGTGAGCGGCGACCTTGGCACCGTGCGTAAAATCATCGTCGCTTGCGACGCCGGCATGGGCTCCAGCGCCATGGGAGCAGGGGTGCTGCGCAAGAAGGTACAGGATGCCGGTCTGCGGGGCATTTTGGTGACCAACAGCGCCATCAACAACCTGCCGGAAGACGTGGATCTGGTGATCACCCATCGTGATCTGACCGAGCGCGCCATGCGCCATGCGCCACAGGCTCAGCACATTTCGCTGACCAACTTCCTCGATAGCAATCTGTATAACGATCTGGTTGCCCGCCTGCAGGCTGCTCAACCCGGCGAGGCCAAACCCGCTGCAGCCGCTGCGGTTGCCGAGCCGGCCGCCGCACCGCAGACGTTGTTCCAGCTGACGGAGAAAAACGTCTTCCTGAACCTGCAGGCCGCCGACAAAGAACAGGCCATTCGTTTTGCCGGTGAACAACTGGTAAAAGGCGGTTATGTCGAGCCGGCGTATGTCGACGCGATGCTGGAGCGTGAGAAACTGACCTCCACCTACCTGGGCGAGTCGATCGCCGTGCCGCACGGGACTATTGAAGCCAAGGACCGGGTGCTGAAAACCGGCGTGGTGTTCTGCCAGTATCCGCAAGGGGTGCGCTTCGGCGATGATGAGGACGACGTGGCTCGTCTGGTCATCGGTATCGCGGCCCGCAACAACGAACACGTGCAGGTCATCACCAATCTCACCAGCGCGCTGGATGATGAGTCGATAATAGAACGGCTGGCTCAGACGGGGAATGTGCAGGATGTCCTCGACCTGCTTTCCGGCAAGTCGCCTGCCTGACAGATAAAAAAGTGCCGCCTTCGGGCGGCGCTTTCTTTCCCGGATTGTTAAATCTCAGTAGTAAGGTTACGCATGATGAAAGCATTACATTTTGGGGCCGGCAATATCGGCCGTGGGTTTATCGGCAAGCTGCTGGCGGACGCGGGCATTTCCCTGACGTTTGCCGATGTGAACCAGCCGTTGCTGGATGCCATCAATCAACGCGGTAGCTATCCGGTTCGGATCGTCGGCGAACAGCAGCAGGTAGAGACGGTCAGTCAGGTCAGCGCCGTACACAGCGGCAGCCCGCAGGCGGTTGAGTTGATTGCCGGGGTTGACCTGGTGACAACGGCCGTGGGGCCGCAGATTCTGGCGAAGATCGCCGGCGCTATTGCTCAGGGGCTGGTGAAACGCCATGCCAACGGCAACACCTCGCCGCTGAATATTATCGCCTGCGAAAACATGGTGCGCGGCACCAGCCAGCTCAAACAGCATGTGCTGGCGCAATTGCCGGAAAATACGCAGGCGTGGGTCGCGCAGCATGTCGGTTTCGTGGACTCGGCGGTGGACCGTATTGTGCCGCCGGCTGAAGCCGGCGAGTCCGATCCGCTGGCGGTGACGGTGGAAACCTTCAGCGAATGGATTGTGGATAAAACCCAGTTCAACGGCGAGCCGCCGGCGATCGCCGGTATGGAACTGACCGATAATCTGATGGCGTTCGTTGAGCGCAAGCTGTTCACCCTGAACACCGGTCATGCCATCACCGCTTACCTCGGCCAGCGCGCCGGGCACAGCACCATCCGCGACGCCATTCTGGACCCGGCGATCCGCCGCGTGGTGCAGGGGGCGATGGAAGAGAGCGGCGCGGTGCTGATTCGTCGCTACGGTTTTGATGCCGACAAGCATCAGGCTTACATCCGCAAAATTCTTACCCGTTTTGAAAACCCGTGGCTGCACGATGAGGTGGAGCGCGTCGGCCGTCAGCCGCTGCGTAAACTCAGCGCTGGCGATCGCCTGATCAAACCGTTGCTGGGCACGCTGGAATACAGCCTGCCGCATGACAACCTGATCCAGGGTATTGCCGCCGCGATGCATTATCGCAGCGAGCAGGACCCGCAGGCGCAGGAACTGGCGGCGTTGATCGCCTCGCAAGGGCCGAAGGTTGCGCTGGCGCAGATTTCCGGTCTGGACGCTGACAGCGAGGTTGTCGGAAAAGCGGTGAGTGTGTATAACGCCATGCAGTAATCGGCGCGTCTCGGCACAGATCAGGCTGTGTCCCTGCTTTTCAATCGAGTGCGTTGGATAGGACGGGGGCGTTGAAGATGAAAAGCCATGCCCCCGTGGAGTCAGCCGCTCCAACGCGCAGGGGCAATACTGTGCGCGGAATTAACGTACGAGAAGCGACGATGGACGATACGCAGGCATTTGAAAACCGGGTACTGGAATCCCTGAATGCATCGAAAACGGTCAGAAGCTTTATGCTGATGGCCGTCGAATTATTGGCGGAAGCCGTCAGCCTGCTGATGCTGCAGGCGTTTCGCAAAGACGATTATGCCGTGAAGTACGCCGTCGAACCCCTGTTATCCGGCAGCGGGCCGCTGGGCGAGCTGTCAGTGCGGTTGAAGCTGATTTACGGTCTGGGGATGATCAGCCGTAAAGAATACGAAGATACCGAGCTGCTGATGGCGCTGGGCGAGGAGCTGACCCACGATGAGCATGGGTACCGGTTTACCGATGATGAAATTCTCGGGCCGATCAGCGAGCTGCATTGTGTGAGCAGCCTGCCGCCGTCGCCGATGCTGCCGCCGAGCGTCGATCCCGACGACGCGTTGCTGGCGGCCATGCAACAGCAGCGTTATCAGCAGATGGTGCGTTCCACGCTGGTGCTGTCGCTGACCGAACTTATCGCCGGCATCAGCCTGAAAAAGGCGTTCTGATTCAGGGATATCAGGTAATCAGATAACAAAGGGCAACCCGTTTGGGTTGCCCTTTTTGCATTCTCGCTTTCGCTTATCCCCTTTGCCGAAGGGGATGCGATGCGCCGTCCGGCTGCTGCCTGCCGTTACCGCTTATAAGACAGCTGCTGTTGATGACCGGCAAACGGCAAACCGTGGCTGGCGGGCGCCAGTTCCTGCGTGGAGGAGAGACGGAAAGCCGACACGGTGTTGGAGAGCATGACCGCCTGTTCTTCCAGCGAGCTGGCGGCCGCGGAGGATTGCTGCACCAGCGCGGCGTTCTGCTGGGTGGTGCTGTCCATCTCGACGATCGCCTGATTCACCTGGGCGATACCGCGGCTTTGTTCATCGGACGCGACCGTAATTTCCCCCATGATGTCGTGCACATGCGTCACCGCCGTCACAATTTCCTGCATGGTTTTACCGGCTGAGTGCACCAGATGGGCGCCTTTCGATACCTGATCGACCGAGGTGGAGATCAAACCTTCAATCTCTTTGGCCGCCTGCGAGCTGCGTTGCGCCAGGTTGCGTACTTCGTTGGCCACTACGGCAAACCCGCGGCCTTGTTCACCGGCGCGGGCGGCTTCCACCGCGGCGTTGAGCGCCAGAATATTGGTCTGGAAGGCGATGCCGTTGATCACCGAGGTGATTTCCGCAATCCGTTTGGAACTGCCCTCGATGTCGGACATGGTTTGCACCACGTCTTCCACCAGTTTGCCGCCTTCCTGTGCCGTGTGCGTCGCATCCAGCACCAGCTTGTTGGCCTGATGCGCGTTAGCGGCGTTCTGTTTCACGGTGGAGGTCAGTTGTTCCATGCTGGCGGCGGTTTGTTCCACCGACGCGGCCTGGGATTCGGTACGGGCGGCCAGGTCATTGTTACCGGTGACGATTTCGCTGGCGGCGGTGGTGATCTGGCTGACGCCCATACGGATGTCATCGATCATGTTGTGCAGATTGGCCTTCATTTTCGCCATAGCGCCAAACAACATGCCCAGTTCGTCACGGCGTGTGGTTTCAATGGCGATGGTCAGATCGCCGATGGCGATGCTTTCGGCGATAGCTACGGTGTTGTTCAGCGGCTGGGTAATCTGGCGGGAAATATACCAGGCAATCAGCGCGCCCAGCACCAGCGTAATCAGCGCGGTGATGGCAATCTGCCATTCGGCGCTGGTGATATCGCTCTGGGTGGCGGCGGTTTCCTCGGTGACCATCTTGTCGACATTGTCGAGCAGTTGATTGGCGGTTTCACCCAGCTGTTTGGCCTGATTCATCTCCGTCTGATAAGCCGGAAGGTAAGCCAGTACCTGCGTTTTGTAGGTCGAAAGCGTAGAAACCACCGGCGCCATGATGGCTTGCTGTTCCGGCGTCAGCGCCTGAATAAACTGATTCAGCGTCGCCTGCGCGTCATCCAGCGAGGTAACCAGCGGTTTTTCCGCATCACTGTTCAGCGACAACAACAGGCCGCGCACCAGATAGCGGACCGTCACCAGCTTCTGGTGCAGCGTGCTTAACTGCAACTGAAGCGGCAGATTGCCGGCAACCTGTTGCTCGATCTGCTTGAGCGGTTTTTCCGAATCGGACAGGTTCCAGCTTTTTCTGACGTCATCTTTTTTGGCGATGGCGTCGGTATAGTTTTTTTGTCTTTCTTTATATTGGCTGATGAGCCTGGCGATATTGCTCAGTTTGTCGTCGTAATCGCCGCGCCAGGATTTATCCTGGATTGAAGAGATTAAATTAACAATGTTATCAATATGTTTGGTGTTTTGCTGGATGCTATCCGGGTTATAACTTGTGCTATACAAAACACGATAATAACGGGCTTCATTAACCTCATCGCTGATTTGATTGCTGAAGATAACTTTTTCAAAACGCCCTTTCAGTATTTCGATGTAGTGTACGCTTACTGCAGCAATAATGACGGTCAGCAACAGAATTAAGGAAAACCCTAATCCTAACTTCCTGCCGACTTTGATATTTTCGAATTTTATAGCCATTTTTTTTCTTCCATCATTAATAGGCTGAGTGATGAAGTAATGTGGTGAATAACCGATTTATTCGTGAATGTGAGATTGCCATGTTGGCGGCTGTGTGTAGTCTATAACAAAAACTGCAGAATCTATCGGCGCGCCATAGTGAAACTTTATACTGCTTTTCGCGGCGATAATCCTGAAAATAAAATAAAAAAAACCCGGCATAACAAATGTTATTCCGGGTTTGGTCGCGTTAATTTCTGATTTAGAAATTAATTTTTACCTTTTACTTATTTTTTGGCTTCAGCGAGACGTTTAGCCGCTTCGTCCCAGTTTACGACGCTCCAGAACGCTTTAATGTAGTCCGGACGGCGGTTCTGGTATTTCAGGTAATAAGCGTGCTCCCACACGTCCAGTGCGATGAGCGGATAGCCGGATGCGCCGGAAATCGCTTCGCCCATCAGCGGGCTGTCCTGGTTGGCGGTGGAAACGACAGCCAGTTTGCCGTCATCTTTCAGCACCAGCCACGCCCAGCCGGAACCGAAACGGGTTGCTGCCGCCTGCTCGAATTTTTCTTTGAACGCGTCAACGCTGCCGAAATCGCGCTCAATGGCGGCTTTCAGTTCGCCGGTCAGCGTGGTGCCCAGTTTCAGGCCTTTCCAGAACAGGCTGTGGTTGGCGTGACCGCCGGCGTTGTTACGCAGAGGGCCTTTTTTGTCGGCCGGCAGTTGATCCAGTTTGGTGATCAGCTCTTCGGCGGACAGGCTGGCGAACTCTGGCAGGGATTCCAGCGCTGCGTTAGCGTTATTGACGTAAGCCTGATGGTGTTTGGAGTGATGGATTTCCATCGTCTGCTTGTCGAAGTGCGGCTCCAGTGCGTCATAAGCATAAGGCAGGGATGGCAGTGAATAACTCATGTTTAGCATCTCCATTGTTGTCGTGCGCAATTTAGTTATTGGGCGGCGCTATTGCTTGTTAGCACCGCGTAAGCATTAGGTTCATTATAGTTAATTAAATGATCTTGAAAACGACTATTCGTGGCACCGGCCGGTTTATCTGCGCGCTTTATTCCGCGATTACAAGCGTTTATGCCGTAATCGCTCCGACTAACAACAAATCGATCTAAGCTCTGCCCGGTCTGACCATCAGGCCTGCAAGCGCTGCGGATGGGTATAGATGGTGGCGCGTCCGGGGCGACAGAAGCCGACCAGCGTCAGATTGCACCGCTCGGCCACCTCTACCGCCAGCGATGTAGCGGCTGAAACCGCAAACAGAATTTCCACCCCGCACATGGCGGATTTTTGCACCATTTCATAGCTGGCGCGGCTGGATACCAGCGCCGCCCCCTGTTGCCAGGGCTGGCGCGCGCGCGTTCCCAGCAGTTTGTCCAGCGCCACATGGCGGCCGACGTCCTCACAGCCGCCCAACAGTTCCCCTTCCGGCGACAACCAGGCCGCGGCGTGCGTCGAACCGGTCAGCGCGCCCGCCTGTTGCACGCTTTTCAGCGCCTGCAACGCCTGCTCCAGACGGGACAGCGAGAAGTGCTGGGTGAACGGCAGCGGCGACACCGGTTTGCCGATTTCTTCCAACTGCTCCACCCCGCAGACCCCGCAACCGGTTCGCCCATCCATCGCCCGCCGGCGCGCTTTCAACCCGGCGAAACGGCGGCTGGACAGCTCGATCTGTACTTCAATGCCGTTGCACACCGGCACGACATCCATGCCGTAGATGTCCTGTGGCGACTGGATGATGCCTTCCGACAGGGAAAAACCGAGCGCAAACGGCTCCAGATCTTTTGGCGACGCCATCATCACGACGTGTGAAATACCGTTATAGACCAGCGCCACCGGCACTTCTTCCGCCAACCAGTCCTGCCGCGGCGAATCCAGTTCACCCTGATGCCAGACGGTGCGCTGGCAGGCGCCAGCTATCAATCTCTCTGCGACGCCCTGAGAATCATCATTGTTCACGGTGTTGTGCCCGCTGTTACGTGTGTCTATTTTGACATTATTTCACCGCCGTGGCAGGGATGCGAATTTTTATCCCGTCAGTTTCCATCCACACCCTACGGATAAAAAAGTATGGCCTGAATGTGGGAATAACAAACTGTGCGCTGCGTCGAAGAGTGGCGTTTTTCCCTGCGGTAGACCTTTTACAATCTGGTAACACTGTATACGATTTAATCATTACTTTCTGTGAGGACTTATCAGCCAGACGGAGCTTTTCATGCCTGCCGGTTTCGCTCTGGCAGGCTCTGGCTGCCGCGGCGCAGGGGGTTCCGGCATGACGCCGGGTATCCGCCTGCGATGACACCCTGTATCACCAAAGGAGACAGACATGGCCATCGATACCGCAGGAAACCGGGTGTTGCCCGGTGAATACGGACCCGCCCTCACGCTGAAAAAGCGCTACGACAACTTTATCGGCGGCGCGTGGGTGCCGCCATCCAGCAATGAATACTACGTCAACCTGACGCCGGTGACCGGCCAGCCGCTGTGTGAAGTCGCCAGTTCAAACAGCCGCGACGTCGAACATGCGCTGGACGCGGCTCACAAGGCCAGCGCCGAATGGGGGGCGTTATCCACCCGCGAACGGGCGCAGATCCTTAATCGCATCGCCGATCGCATGGAGGCCAATCTGGATCTGCTGGCCAGCGCGGAAACCTGGGACAACGGAAAACCGATCCGGGAAACGCGCAATGCCGATGTGCCGTTGGGCATCGATCACTTCCGTTACTTTGCCGCCTGTATTCGCGCGCAGGAAGGGTCGATCAGCGAGATCGACCACGATACCGTCGCCTACCATTTCCACGAACCGCTGGGCGTAGTCGGGCAGATTATTCCGTGGAACTTCCCGCTGCTGATGGCGTGCTGGAAACTGGCGCCGGCGCTGGCGGCCGGTAACTGCATCGTACTGAAACCCGCCAAGCTGACGCCGCTGTCGGTGCTGTTGCTGATGGAGCTGATTCAGGATGTGCTGCCGCCGGGCGTGCTGAACGTGGTTAACGGCGCCGGCGGGCAGATCGGCGAGTACCTGGCGACGTCGCCGCGTATCGCCAAGGTGGCCTTTACCGGCTCGACCGAAGTCGGCCAGCAGATCATGGGTTATGCGGCGCAGAACGTCATCCCGGTAACGCTGGAACTGGGCGGTAAATCGCCGAATATCTTCTTTGCCGACGTGATGGATCAGGAAGACAGCTTCTTTGACAAGGTGCTGGAAGGGTTTGCGCTGTTTGCGTTCAATCAGGGCGAGGTGTGTACCTGCCCGAGCCGGGCGTTGATTCAGGAATCGATTTACGAACGGTTCATGGAGCGCGCCATCAAACGGGTGGAATCCATCCGGGTCGGCAATCCGCTCGACAGTCAAACCATGATGGGTGCGCAGGTGTCGGCGGGGCAACTGGATACCATCCTCAATTACATCGATATCGGCAAGAAAGAAGGGGCGCAGGTGCTGACCGGCGGGCACCGCAAAGTGCTGCCGGGGGAACTGGCGCAAGGTTACTATCTGGAGCCGACCATTCTGTTCGGCCAGAACAGCATGCGGGTGTTCCAGGAGGAGATATTCGGGCCGGTGCTGGCGGTGACTACCTTCAAAACGCCGGAGGAAGCGCTGGCGATCGCCAACGACACCCCTTACGGTTTGGGCGCCGGGGTATGGAGCCGCAACGCCAACATCGCCTACCGCATGGGCCGCGGCATCCAGGCCGGCCGCGTCTGGACCAACTGCTACCATGCTTACCCGGCGCATGCGGCGTTCGGCGGCTATAAACAGTCCGGTATTGGGCGCGAAACCCACAAGATGATGCTGGAGCACTATCAGCAGACCAAATGCCTGCTGGTCAGTTACTCCGAGAAACCACTCGGTTTGTTCTAAGCCAGCCGCTAGTCAGAAGAGGGCCGCTTTTGCGGCCCTCTCCTTTTTGCTAATACGGTAAGTTTATTAATACGGTGAGTTTTGCCATCGGCTGGGCGGCTCGCATCAGATCATCAGCGGGCTGAGTTGCTGGTAGAGCTGGCGGAATACCGTGCGCTGTTGCGCGTACTGCGCGTGGCGCGTCGGGTCCGGCTGGTGCGTTTGTTCCAGCGGCAAAGCGGGCAGCAACTGCGCCAGCGGCGTCGTCGGATTCAGCGCAATTTGCGCCAGCCGCGCTGCGCCCAGCGCCGGGCCGACATCGCCGCCGGTGCGGTACTCCAGCGTCTTGCCGCTGATATCCGCCAGCATCTGTCGCCAGTAAGCGCTGCGGGCGCCGCCGCCGATCAGCGTTACCTGCCGGGGTTCCAGCCCGGTTGCATGCAGCGCGTCCATGCCGTCCGCCAGCGCAAATCCCACGCCTTCCAACACCGCGCGCGCCAGCGCCGCACGGCCGTGCGAGTGGGTCAGCCCCCAGAAGGCGCCCTTAGCTTGCGGGTTGTTGTGCGGCGTGCGTTCGCCGGACAGGTAGGGCAGGAACCACACCGGCGTGGCGGTTTCATCCTCGCTTGCCTGTTCGGCTTCGGCGAGCAGCGCCGCCACGCTGTCGGCGTGCGTGAGCCGTGCGGCCCAGTCGAGACAGGACGCGGCGCTCAGCATGACGGACATCAGATGCCAGCTGTTGGGCAACGCATGGCAAAAGCTGTGAACGGCACGTTGAGGATTGCTGAGAAAGCCGTTGCTGACCGCGAAGTAAACCCCGGACGTGCCGAGCGACAGCATGGCCTGGCCGGCCTGATACAGCCCTACGCCGATGGCGCCGGCGGCATTGTCGCCGCCGCCTGCGACCACCGGCACCGGCGGTATGCCCCAGCGGGCGGCGATGTCGGCGCGCAGCTGTCCGGTAATCTGGTTGCCTTCGAACAATGCAGGCATCTGATCGCGGTGTAGTCCGCAGGCGGCGAGCAGAGCGTCATTCCAGTCCCGTCGGGCGACATCCATCCACAGCGTGCCTGCCGCATCGGACATGTCGCTGGCGAAATCCCCGGTCAGGCGCCAGCGCAGGTAATCTTTTGGCAACAGCACCTTGTCGATTTGCCGAAAAATATCCGGTTCGTGCTGCTGTACCCACTTCAGCTTCGGCGCGGTAAAGCCGGGCATCATCAGGTTGCCGGTGATGCGGCGGGCGTCCGGCACCTGTTGCTCCAGTTGCAGGCATTGTGCGGCGCTGCGTCCGTCGTTCCACAGGATAGCCGGGCGCAACACCCGCTGCTTCGCATCCAGCAGCGTCGCGCCGTGCATCTGGCCGGTCAGCCCGATGGCCCGCACGCCCTGCAACGCCTGTTGCGCGGCCAACCCGGTCAGGGCGGCGTCGGTCGCCTGCCACCACGCTTGCGGATCCTGTTCCGACCACAGCGGATGTGGGCGTGAGACATTCAGCGGCACGCTGTGGCTGGCCGCCACGTCGCCGTTTTCCCGTAATAAGATGGCTTTCACGCCCGATGTGCCAAGATCGATGCCGATGTACATAACGCCTCGCTGTGACTTCGTGTGCCGTTATCAGGCTGTACCCTTAATATTTGTACTGCTGGCGCAGACGCCAAAAACCCGTTTTCCGCGTTGTTGGGGTTGCGCCAGCCTACACCTATTCAACCGAACAGGTAGCGATTAACCAGATTTTCCAGTCGTTCCTGCTGCCCGCTGTGGTGTTGCGGGTCAAGCTGATTGCGGGCGGCATAACCCGCCAGCATCTCCAGCGACGCGTTGCCCTGCAGGATCTGCTGCCCCAGTTCGCCGTTCCAGCCGGCGTAGCGGTTGGCGACGTGCTGGTTCAGCTCGCCGTCTTCCAGCATGCGGACGGCCACCTTGAGCGACAGCGCCATCGTGTCCATCGCGCCGATATGGGCGTGGAACAGATCGTAGCGATCGGTGCTCTGGCGGCGGACCTTGGCGTCGAAATTGAGGCCGCCGGTGGTGAATCCGCCTGCTTTCAGGATTTCATAGAGTACCAGCGCGTTTTCCTCCACGCTGTTGGGGAACTGGTCGGTGTCCCAGCCGAGCTGCGGGTCGCCGCGATTGGTGTCCACCGAACCGAAGATGCCGAGCGCAATCGCTGTAGCGATCTCGTGATGGAAGGTATGCCCCGCCAGCGTGGCGTGGTTGGCCTCGATATTGACCTTGATTTCTTTCTCCAGCCCGAACTGTTTGAGGAAGCCGTAGACGGTGGCGACATCGTAGTCGTACTGGTGTTTGGTCGGCTCCTGCGGTTTGGGTTCGATCAGCAGCGTGCCGTTGAAACCGATCTTGTGCTTGTGCTCCACCACCATCTGCATAAAGCGCCCAATCTGTTCGCGCTCCTGACGCAGGTCGGTATTGAGTAGGGTCTCGTAGCCTTCGCGGCCGCCCCACAGGACATAGTTCTCGCCGCCCAGCGTTTTGGTGGCGTTCATGGCGCTGAACACCTGCGTGGCGGCCCAGGCGAACACTTCCGGGTCGGGGTTGGTGGCGGCGCCGGCGGCGTAACGCGGATTCGTGAAACAGTTGGCGGTGCCCCACAGCAGCTTCACGCCGGTTTCCTGCTGTTTGGCCGCCAGAATCTCGGTCATGGCGGCGAAGTTATTCTGGTATTCCTGTAACGAACCGCCTTCCGGCGCGACGTCGACATCGTGGAAACAGTAATAGGGCGCGCCCAGTTTGTGCAGGAACTCAAAGGCGATATCGGCTTTGCGTTTCGCCAGCGCCAGCGCGTCGCCGGACTGCTGCCAGGGCCGGGCGAAGGCGCCGGCGCCGAACATGTCGGAACCGTTCCAGCAGAAGGTGTGCCAGTAACAGACCGCGAAACGCAAATGGTCGGCCATGCGCTTGCCGAGGATGACCTCGTCAGGGTTGTAATGGCGGAAGGCAAACGGATTGCGGCTGCCCTGACCTTCAAAGCGGACTTTTTCTATCTGATCAAAATAAGCGTGCATTGTTATCTCCTTGCAAACCACCGGAATGGCTGTTTTCAGCCTTTTCTCAATATTCCGTTTGCCTGCCGGTTTCCTCAATTACGTTATTTCACAGTGAAATTCAGATAATTATTAAATGTGCGCTCGATCGCAAAAAATAACCGGAATAATCTGCAAAACCGCTCGCACTCGTTGGTGTTATGAAATGGATTAACAAGATGAAAATATGACCGCTATCAAAAAATAACAATTAAACCAAAAAACGTAATTCGGAGATAAAAATCAGCAATTGCTGACCCTGACTTTTCTTGTCAACAATTTCATGCAACGTAGCCGTAAGTGAAGTGACGTTTTTATCCTGCCTTCCTATAACAAAGGTACTCTACGATGAAAATGAAACACGTATTACTGTCAGCCTGTGCCGCACTTGCCATGCTGAGTCAGCCGGGGTTTGCCAAAGAGGTTAAAATCGGCATGGCTATCGACGACCTGCGTCTCGAACGCTGGCAGAAGGATCGGGATATTTTTGTGAAGAACGCCGAAGAAAAAGGGGCGAAAGTGTTTGTGCAGTCCGCCAACGGCAATGAAGAAACCCAGATATCCCAGATAGAAAATATGATTAACCGCGGCGTCGATGTGCTGGTGATTATCCCTTATAACGGTCAGGTTTTAAGTAACGTGATTGCCGAAGCCAAACGCGAGGGAATAAAAGTATTGGCTTATGACCGTATGATTAATAACGCGGATATCGATTTTTACATTTCGTTTGATAATGAAAAAGTCGGAGAACTTCAGGCACAATATTTGATCAATAAGGTGCCGCAGGGCAGTTATTTTCTGATGGGCGGTTCGCCGGTTGATAATAACGCCAAGCTGTTCCGCCAGGGCCAGATGAAAGTATTAAAACCGTTAATTGATAGCGGCAAGATCAAGGTGGCGGGCGACCAGTGGGTGGATGCCTGGCTGCCGGAAAATGCGCTGAAAATCATGGAAAACGCGCTGACCGCCAACAACAACAAGATTGATGCGGTGGTGGCCTCGAACGACGCGACCGCGGGCGGCGCGATTCAGGCGCTCTCCGCCCAGGGGCTGGCCGGCAAGGTGGCGATCTCCGGTCAGGACGCCGACCTGGCGGCCATCAAGCGGATCGTAGCCGGTACCCAGACCATGACCGTGTACAAACCCATCAGCAAACTGGCGCAGGATGCGGCCAATATCGCGGTGTCGCTGGGGCAGGGGAAAAAGCCGGAGTCCAACGCCACGCTCAATAACGGCAAGAAGGATGTGCCTGCCTTCCTGCTGACGCCGATCCCGGTCGACAAGACGAATATCGACAGCACCGTCGTCGCCGACGGATTCCATAAGAAAGCGGACATCTATTAACCAGTTCGCCCGCCGTCCGGCGAGCCGCTTTGCAGCGTCGCTGGATGTGCGGCATCGGCCAGACGGAGGGGTTATGCCGTGTCTGTTGGAAATGAAAAACATCACCAAGGCCTTCGGGGCGGTGAAAGCGGTGGACAATGTCAGCCTGCAGCTGGAGGCGGGGCAGGTGTTGTCGCTGTGCGGCGAGAACGGTTCCGGCAAGTCGACGCTGATGAAGGTGCTGTGCGCGGTGTATCCGTACGGCAGCTATGAGGGCAGCATCCGGTTCGCCGGCGATGAGCTGCGGGCCGGGCATATCCGCGACACCGAACAGAAAGGGATCGCCATCATTCATCAGGAGCTGGCGCTGGTCAAAGCGATGACGGTGCTGGAAAACATCTTTCTCGGCAATGAGCGGACGCGCTTTGGCGTGATGGATTACGACGCCATGTATCTGCGCTGTCAGACGATGCTGGCGCAGGTGCGGCTGGACATCGATCCGAATACCCGCGTTGGCGAACTGGGGTTGGGTCAACAGCAACTGGTGGAGATCGCCAAAGCGTTGAACAAGCAGGTTAGGCTGCTGATTCTCGATGAACCCACCGCGTCGCTGACCGAACGGGAAACCGGCGTGTTGCTGGATATCGTGCGCGACCTGCGTCACCACGGCATCGCCTGCATCTACATCTCCCACAAGCTCAACGAGGTCAAGGCGATTTCCGACGTGATCTGCGTGATCCGCGACGGCAAACACATTGGCACCTGCCCGGCGGACTCGCTCAGCGAAGATCAGATCATCGCCATGATGGTGGGGCGTGAGCTGACGGAGCTGTATCCGAACCAACCGCATGATATCGGCGAAGAGGTGCTGCGGGTAGAACACCTGACCGCCTGGCATCCGGTGAACCGCCATATTCGCCGGGTGGACGACGTGTCGTTCAGCCTGCGCCGCGGCGAAGTGCTGGGGATCGCCGGGCTGGTCGGCGCCGGGCGCACTGAAACGGTCCAGTGCCTGTTCGGCGCGTATCCGGGGCGATGGCAGGGCGATATCCGGGTGGAAGGCAAACCGGTCGCTATCCGACATTGTCGGCAGGCGATGGCGCTGGGGATCGCTATGGTGCCGGAAGATCGCAAAAAGGACGGCATCATTCCGGTGATGAGCGTGGCGCAGAATATTACGCTGGCGGCGCTCGACCAGTTCACCGGCGCGCTGTCGGTGCTGCGGGATGCCGAGGAGCAGCATAGTTTGCGGGAGTCGATCACCCATCTGAAAGTGAAAACCGCGTCGCCTGAGCTGGCGATCGCCCGCCTCAGCGGCGGCAACCAGCAAAAGGCCATCCTGGCGAAGTGCCTGCTGTTGCGCCCGAAAATCCTGATTCTGGATGAACCGACCCGGGGGATCGACATCGGTGCAAAATATGAAATCTATAAACTGATCAACCAGTTGGTGAAGCAACAAATCGCCGTCATCGTGATTTCCTCCGAACTGCCCGAGGTGCTGGGCCTGAGCGACCGGGTGCTGGTGATGCATCAGGGGCGGCTTAAGGCGGATTTGCCTAATCGGGGCCTGACGCAGGAGCAGGTGATGGAAGCCGCATTAAGGAGTGAGCATCATGCTGAAAACCTGGCTGTCTGACCGTACGCCCGCGTCGGCGGCGTCTCCCGGAGACGCGCCTCGCCGCCATCCTTTCAATCTGCAGGTGCTGGTGATGATCGCGGCGATTGTCGCCATCATGCTGTTTTTCACCTTCATGACCGACGGCGCGTACCTCAGCGCGCGCAACATTTCCAACCTGCTGCGCCAGACCGCCATCACCGGCATTCTGGCGGTGGGCATGGTGTTTGTGATTATTTCCGCCGAAATCGACCTGTCGGTCGGTTCCATGATGGGGCTGCTGGGCGGCGTGGCGGCGATTCTGGATGTCTGGTATGGCTGGCCGTTGCCCCTGACGGTGGCGGCGACCCTGCTATTGGGGCTGTTGCTCGGCGCCTGGAACGGCTGGTGGGTGGCATACCGGCGCGTGCCGTCGTTCATTGTGACGTTGGCGGGCATGCTGGCGTTTCGCGGCGTGCTGATCGGCATCACCAACGGGACGACGGTATCGCCAACCAGCCCGGCGATGTCGCAGATTGGCCAGAGTTATCTGCCGGAAGGCGTGGGATTTTTGTTCGGCGTTATCGGGCTGATGGTGTTTGTGGTATGGCGCTGGCGTCAGCGGCTGCGTCGTCAGCGACTGGGGTTGCCGGTGGCCGCCGCGTCCGGCGATGTCGCTCGCCAGGCGCTGATGGCGGTGCTGGTGCTGGGCGCCATCTATCTGCTCAATGATTATCGCGGGGTGCCGACGCCGGTACTGCTGCTGACGCTCATCATGCTGGGCGGCATGTTCATGGCGGTACGCACCGCCTTCGGGCGGCGTATTTACGCCGTGGGCGGCAATATCGACGCGGCTCGCCTGTCGGGGGTGAATGTCGAGCGCACCAAGCTGGCGGTGTTCGCCATCAACGGCCTGATGGTGGCGGTGGCGGGTCTGGTGCTCAGTTCCCGGCTGGGCGCCGGGTCGCCGTCAGCCGGGAATATCGCGGAGCTGGACGCCATCGCCGCCTGCGTCATCGGCGGCACCAGCCTGGCGGGCGGGGTGGGTAGCGTAGCGGGCGCCGTGATGGGGGCGTTCATTATGGCGTCGCTGGATAACGGCATGAGCATGCTCGATGTACCCACCTTCTGGCAGTACATCGTCAAGGGCGGCATCCTGCTGCTGGCGGTGTGGATGGATACCGCCACCAAGCATAAGGCCTGATCACTGTGATGGCCGGGATGGCGGTATATCTGCGGCAAAATGAGCGAGACAGTTCGCAAAGTAAGGAAATTATTTTTGGGCTAACGGTCGACCGTGCTATTTAGGCGGAAGGCGCGCTTTTTGCGCCGGATCGCCGGATTTCGCCCGGAGAAGGGACGACGCCCACCATCGTACTGTCCGAAGAGAACGTATCGCCATGTTTGAGAAACGCTACCGTATTACGTTGCTGTTCAATGCCAACAAAGTATACGACCGGCAGGTGGTTGAAGGCGTAGGTGAGTATCTGCAGGCGTCTCAGTGCGACTGGGATATCTTCATCGAGGAGGATTTTCGCTGTCGCATCGAAAATATCCGCGACTGGCTGGGGGATGGCGTGATCGCGGATTTCGACGATCCGGCGATTATCGCATTGCTGTCCGGGGTGCGGGTGCCGCTGGTGGGTGTGGGTGGTTCTTATCACCATCCGCAGGACTATCCGCCGGTGCACTATATCGCCACCGATAACCACGCGCTGGTGGAGAGCGCGTTTTTGCATCTGAAGAATAAGGGGTTGAACCGGTTCGCGTTTTACGGCCTGCCGGCATCGGTGGGGAAAGGGTGGGCGCAGGAACGGGAACACGCTTTTCGGCAGTTGGTGGCGGCGGAGCAGTATCAGGGCGTGGTGTATCAGGGCATGGCGACATCGCCGGGCAACTGGCAGTACGCTCAAAACCGGCTGGCGGACTGGATTCAGACTCTACCGCCTCAAACCGGCATCATTGCGGTGACGGATGCCCGCGCCCGCCATCTGTTGCAGGTGTGCGAGCATCTGAACATCGCGGTGCCGGAAAAGCTGTGCGTGATTGGCATCGATAATGAAGAACTGACCCGCTACCTGTCGCGCGTAGCCCTATCTTCAGTGGCGCAGGGGACGCGGCAGATGGGGTATCGGGCCGCCAAACTGTTGCATCAGTTGTTGCTGACGCCCTACGCGCTGCCGTTGCAGCGCATTCTGGTGCCGCCGCTGCGGGTGGTGGAACGCAGCTCGACCGATTACCGTTCGGTGCACGACCCGGCGGTGATTCAGGCGATGCATTTTATCCGTCATCACGCCTGTAAAGGCATCAAAGTGGAGCAGGTGCTGGACGCGGTCGGGCTGTCGCGTTCCAACCTTGAAAAACGCTTCAAGGATGAAACCGGGCAGACCATTCACGGTATGATCCACACCGAAAAACTGGAGCGGGCGAGAAATCTGCTGGTGTCTACGTCGCTGTCGATCAACGAGATTTCGTCCATGTGTGGTTATCCCTCGTTGCCGTATTTTTATTCCGTGTTCCGTAAGGATTACGACCTGACGCCGCGCGAATACCGCGAACGCTATGGCGAAGGCGGCTACGGCGACAGCCGATATGACAATGAATGACGGGATGTAATCCGGGGGTAATCTGAGCATGACAGGAGTGACGGCGCGCCCGCGCCGTCACAGAGCGTCCATTCAGGCTGGCACACGCCAGTAGTCGTAATAGATATGCTCGACCTGGAAGTTCACATCGTCGCGATCTTCGCTCAGTCGACTGGCAAGGGTAAACGCGAAATCAAATGCCACGCCCAGCCCTTTGCCGCTGATCAGGTTGCCGTCTTCCACCACTTTCTGGTCGACATACACGCCGTCGGTCACGTCTTTCCACAGGTCGCCGGAGCAGACATAGCGACGGCCCTTCAGCAACTGGTTGCCGCCCAGCACTCTGGCGGCCGCCGAGCACAGCGGGCAAATCAGCTTGCCGGCTTCGTCGTGGCGGCGGATAAATTCCGTCACCATCGGATTGGCGGCCAGATTCACCGTACCCTGCGGACCTCCCGGAATCACCACGGCATCAAACAGCCGGTCCATATTTCTTTCCAGCAGGGCATCCGCGAACATGCGGATATTGTGGTAACTGTGTAGCTCCAGCCGGTCGTGACAGGAAAGCAGGGTGACGTCCAGTTTCGTGCGATGCAGCACATCGATCACCATAATCGCTTCCGCTTCTTCAAATCCGGGAGCCAAAAGAATGGCGACGTTCTTGGCCATGGTATCTCCAGCAATCATCAAAGGGAGGAACATCTGTGCCGCCGAGGATAGCAAAGAAACTCGTTTCAAATGAAACGTCGTTTTAATATTGAGTGGTAGGTCGCGTAATCGATGTTTGCTCGTCCGCGCTGGCGATAAACAGCGCTATACTCCCTTCCTTCATGCCGTGGTCGCCGCCCGGTAGGGCAGACGCTGGCGACCAGCTGCGTAGGGTCGGTTTTTCAACCCACTACGTCATGCAAACTACGCCATACAAGCTACTTCATATACGAACGAATTACCGTCACGATCGCTTCCAGATCGCCGGCGCGTTCCGCCGGGTCCGCTTCTTCATTCATCAGATGGTCACGGATGTGGCCTTCCAGCACCTCGCCCATCAATCCGTTCACCGCTCCCCGAATGGCGGCGATCTGTTGCAGGATTTCCAGACATGAACGTCCCCCGCCGTCCAGCGCTTTTTCCAGCGCGTCCGTCTGACCTTTGATGCGTCTGACGCGCGTCAGTAGTTTCTTTTTTTCGTGAATGGTATGCGGCATGGCGACTCCCGTCTTGTCTGACCCTATACTGGGGTATAGTATATTTTCATCATTTCACTTCCAGGCTGGCCTGCCGACCACCTGATTCGGACGCTAACTATGACGGATTTTTCCTTACTTTTGCAGCAGGGCGTGGCTAACGCCTGGCTGTTTATTCCCAGCGCGGTGTTGTTGGGCGCGTTACACGGCCTGGAGCCGGGGCATTCCAAGACCATGATGGCGGCGTTTATCGTGGCGATTCGCGGAACGGTGAAGCAGGCGGTGATGCTGGGGGTGGCCGCTACGTTGTCCCATACCGCCGTGGTTTGGCTGATTGCGCTGGGCGGCATGTACCTGAGCCAGCAATTTACCGCCGAATACACCGAGCCCTGGCTGCAGTTTATTTCCGGCATCATCATTCTGGGGACCGCCACCTGGATGTTCTGGCGCACCTGGCGCGACGAGCGGGCATGGGTGCAACATCAGCATAGTCATGAGCATCATCACGACCACGACCATCATGACCATCATCACGACCATGACCATGATGATCATCATCACCATGAGCGTAATCACGCTCACCAGCATGCCGAACATCCACATGACCACGGGCAGGCTAATGGTGAGTATCATCATGGTGAGTATCAGGACGCACATGAGCGGGCGCATGCCAACGAGATACGCCTGCGTTTCGCCAATCGGGAAGCCAGCAACGGGCAGATTTTGCTGTTTGGCCTGACCGGCGGGTTGATTCCCTGCCCGGCCGCCATCACGGTGCTGCTGTTGTGTATTCAGGTGAAGGCTTTTACGCTGGGGGCGGCGCTGGTGGTATGTTTCAGCATCGGGTTGGCGTTGACGCTGGTGGCTGTCGGGGTCGGCGCGGCGCTGAGCGTACAGCAGGCCAGCCGCCGCTGGCCGGGATTCGCCACGCTGGCGCGCCGGGCGCCCTATTTTTCCAGCTTGCTGATCGCGGTAGTGGGTGTGTATATGCTGCTTCATGGCTGGGCGCGTTTGCCGCTATAGCCGCATCGTTCTCCGTAACCTCGCCATGCCGGCAGTGTGAAAAACGGCGGCTTTATGGCTTTTCTTTGAGAGCAGAGCCGCCGTAGCGAATTTTTTTCCTGAAAATCCGCCTCCTCTCTTCCGGTCCGCCGGAAAAGATGTTTAAATTATCAATCATAAATTTTGCATAAATATGCATTGATGCGCGGTTGTTCATCGCAGTCGATTCTGATGGCGCCGTGTCGTGCGCGTCTCAATGCATGACCAGACATTGCGTAACCCGGCGGCAGGGCTGCTAAGCTTAACGCCATCGAAATCAAGCAGGGATTAATAGTTATGACGACGATTTTGAAACATCTTCCGGTGGGCCAGCGGATTGGGATTGCTTTCTCCGGTGGTCTGGACACCAGCGCCGCCTTGTTGTGGATGCGTCAGAAAGGCGCGGTGCCTTATGCCTATACCGCGAACCTGGGTCAGCCGGATGAAGACGACTACGACGCCATTCCGCGTCGCGCCAAAGAGTATGGCGCTGAGAATGCTCGTCTGATCGATTGCCGTAAACAGCTGGTAGCGGAAGGCATCGCGGCGATTCAGTGCGGCGCGTTCCACAACACCACCGGCGGTATGACTTATTTCAACACCACGCCGCTGGGCCGTGCGGTGACCGGCACCATGCTGGTGGCGGCGATGAAAGAAGACGGCGTTAATATCTGGGGTGACGGCAGCACCTACAAAGGCAACGACATCGAGCGTTTCTACCGTTACGGTCTGCTGACCAATGCCGAACTGAAAATCTACAAACCCTGGCTGGACACCGATTTCATCGACGAACTGGGCGGCCGTCAGGAGATGTCCGAGTTTATGACGAAGTCGGGCTTCGACTACAAAATGTCGGCGGAAAAAGCCTACTCCACCGACTCCAACATGCTGGGTGCGACCCACGAAGCGAAGGATCTGGAATTCCTGAACTCCAGCGTGAAAATCGTTAATCCGATCATGGGCGTGAAGTTCTGGGACGAAAACGTGCGCATTCCGGCGGAAGAAGTGACCGTGCGTTTCGAGCGCGGCCATCCGGTGGCGCTGAACGGCCAGACGTTCTCCGATGACGTGGAACTGTTGCTGGAAGCCAATCGCATCGGGGGTCGTCACGGCCTCGGCATGAGCGACCAGATCGAAAACCGTATTATCGAAGCGAAAAGCCGCGGCATCTATGAAGCACCGGGGATGGCGCTGTTGCACATCGCCTACGAACGTCTGGTGACCGGCATCCATAACGAAGACACCATCGAGCAGTACCACGCTCATGGCCGCCAACTGGGCCGCCTGCTGTATCAGGGCCGTTGGTTTGACCCGCAGGCGCTGATGCTGCGTGACGCGCTGCAGCGTTGGGTCGCCAGCGAAATCACCGGCGAAGTGACGCTTGAACTGCGTCGCGGCAACGACTATTCGATCCTGAATACCGTGTCGGACAACCTGACCTACAAACCGGAACGCCTGACGATGGAAAAAGGCGAATCCGTGTTCTCGCCGGATGACCGTATCGGCCAGCTGACGATGCGTAATCTGGATATCACCGACACCCGCGAGAAGCTGTTCAACTACGTGGAAAGCGGCCTGATTTCCTCCGGCAATGCGGGTCTGCCGCAGGTCGCCAATCCGTTGCTGCAGGACAAGTCCGCGAAATAATCGCGGCCTGCATGTAACGGCAAAAGGGGCATCCGTCTGGATGCCCCTTTTTCGTGCCTGCCGTCTGTTGCCGCTGGCTGCCAGACCGCGATGTCACCCGATCATTAACGGTTGTTTACCAGGTGTTTTTCAACCCGCCCCAGCAGGGCGCGCAACTGCGTTTTTTCTTCTTCACTGAACGGGGAGAGAATGTCGCGTTCATTTTCCACATGCTCTTCCACTACCCGATTGATCAGAGCGAAACCCTCGTCGGTCAATTGGATGTTGACTGAACGGCGGTCGCCTTCAATCGGCATCCGGCGTAGCCAGCCGGCCTGCTCCAGCCTGTCCAGCCGACTGGTCAGGGTGCTGTTGTTGATCATCAGCGCGTTGACGATCTGAGACGGGCTGATGGCATAAGGCGCGCCTCGTCTGCGCAGGGTCGCCAGAATGTCGAACTCGCGGGCGCTCAGTTTGTACTTGCTGAATACTTTGTCCAGGGCGCGGTCAATCAGCAGACTGACACGGGATAGGGTGCCAATCACCAGCATGGGCTCGACATCGAGGTCGGGGCGCTCGTTGCGCCATTGTTGAACAATATCTGATACTTCCAGGTAGCGTGCCATTAACTAGATATCCTTGATTAATATAAAAAACCATTCCTTTTTATTAAGGCGTAGGTCAATACCATTACGCGATCAACCCTACTGTAATATTCTGGAAAGAAATATTCAATGTCAGATGTTATTGACACACTAATTACGTATGCGTATATTACGAAATCGTAATATACGGTGTTGTTTATCGGTGTCACAGGATGTGATGCGTCAAGATACGGGAAGATCGAAAGTGAGTAAGTCAGGAGAACTGCACATGGATGTGCGCCTTCTGTACGGCCAGGGAGGCGGTACGCCTCAGGCTGAGCGGAGATCGTAAATAGACCTCCGCTTTTTGACAGGAACAGTTTGAGGAAGGTTCATTTCGTGAAATTAAAAGATTTCGCTTTTTACGCCCCCTGTGTCTGGGGAACCACCTACTTTGTCACCACCCAATTTCTGCCTGCCGACAAACCGCTGTTGGCTGCCCTGATCCGGGCGTTGCCTGCTGGTATTATTCTCATTCTCGGTAAAACTCTGCCGCCGGTCGGCTGGCTGTGGCGCTTGTTTGTACTGGGCGCACTCAATATCGGCGTGTTCTTTGTGATGCTGTTTTTTGCTGCTTATCGCCTGCCTGGCGGCGTGGTGGCGCTGGTGGGGTCGCTTCAGCCGCTGATCGTCATCCTGTTGTCTTTCCTGTTGCTGACGCAGCCGGTGCTGAAAAAGCAGATGGTGGCGGCCGTGGCCGGCGGCATCGGTATTGCGTTGCTGATTTCGCTGCCGAAAGCGCCGCTGAACCCCGCCGGGCTGGTGGCGTCGGCGTTGGCGACGGTGAGTATGGCGTCCGGTCTGGTGCTGACTAAAAAGTGGGGGCGCCCGGCCGGAATGACGATGCTGACGTTTACCGGCTGGCAGCTGTTTTGCGGCGGGCTGGTGATTCTGCCGGTGCAGATGCTGACAGAGCCGTTGCCGGATGTGGTGAACCTGACCAACCTTGCCGGTTATTTTTACCTGGCGATTCCCGGCTCTTTACTGGCGTATTTCATGTGGTTCTCCGGTATTGAAGCTAATTCGCCGGTGATGATGTCGATGCTGGGTTTTCTCAGCCCGTTGGTCGCGCTGTTTCTGGGCTTTTTATTTCTTCAACAAGGACTTTCCGGAGCACAATTGGTCGGAGTGGTATTCATTTTCTCGGCGATTATTATTGTTCAGGATGTTTCGTTATTTAGCAGAAGAAAAAAAGTGAAGCAGTTGGAGCAATCTGACTGTGCTGTCAAATAAATAATATTTTTGTGTTACATATCACAAAATAATCTTGAACATGAAATATTAAAGTAATATACATATTGCCTAATAAATTTAGGTTATCAGATCAATAGTTAATATCTTGCAGACAGGAAAAACGTTTTTTAATTTAATGAAGATGTTATACGCCAGTCGGTGAAAATATTACGCTGGCGATTAGTACGAATCGATAATAATTCAGGATGTATTATTATCGATAATATACCCCCAATAAATTTGAGTTGCAGGACCACATGCTCGTGCGTTGAGCAACGTAATGCGCCTGCAACTTGAAGTATGACGGGGATAACCTGACATAATCGCCCAGGATGAGAGAATATTATGTCTAAAACGGATTTTTCGCATGAGTTACTGCTGTTTAGCGATGAGGTAAAGGAGGCGCTGCATACCGGTAAGCCGGTGGTGGCGCTGGAGTCGACCGTGATCGCCCACGGCCTGCCTTATCCTGAGAATGTGGCTACGGCCAGAAAGATTGAGGCCGCTGTGCGTGCCGAAGGGGCGATTCCTGCGACGATCGGCATCGAAAACGGCCGATTTCTGATTGGTATGTCGGATGCCGATATTGAACGGTTTGGCTCGACCAAGGGCATTCCGAAAGCCAGCAGCCGCGATATTCCGGTGATTCTGGCGCAAGGCGGCATGGGCGCGACCACCGTGGCTTCGTCGCTGGTGGCGGCGGACCTGGCCGGTATTCCTTTCTTTGCATCGGCGGGCATCGGCGGCGTGCACCGCGGCGCCGAGCGGTCGATGGATATTTCCGCCGACCTGATCCAGTTCACCCGCTCCCGGGTCGCGGTGGTGTGTGCCGGCGCCAAGAGTATTCTCGACCTTGGTTTGACGCTTGAATATCTGGAAACCCAGTGCGTACCCATCATTTCCTATCAATCTGACGATTTTCCCGCTTTTTACTGCCGTTCCAGTGGTTTTCACAGCCCCCATCGGCTGGACGACGCCACGGTTATTGCCCGTTCCATCGAGATGCACTGGAAGCTGGGTAACCAGAGCTCGGTGCTGATTACCCATCCGATTCACGAAGAGGACGCCATCGACACCGATGAAGTGGAGTCGATTATCCGTGACGCCGCCGTTCAGGCGGAGCGTGAAGGTATTCGCGGGCCGGGCGCCACGCCGTATCTGATGCGCGCCGTCGCCAAAGCCACGCAAGGGCGGACGGTCAAGGCCAATATGTCGGTGCTGATCAGTACCGCCGCGCTGGCTGGCAAACTGGCCCGCGCCCATACCGACTACCTACGGCAGCAAAACCAGGCATAAGGATATGTCTCATGAAGCCACTTGTGATTTTTGATCTGGACGGCACGCTGGTCGACACGCCGAGCGGCATTGTTAGTGCATTTGTCACGGCATTGCGCGATCTGGGGATGCCGGTTGAGGACCGTCGCGCCATTCGCGCCACTATCGGCCTGCCGCTGGAAAAAGCTTTTGGTCAGCTTCTGGCGCTGCCGGTCGAGGACGAAAGGGTAACCGCCGCGGTCAGGCTGTATCAGGCCGTTTTCCGTGAGCAGGTGCTGCCGCTGGCGCCGGGGCTGGTTTTTCCCGGCGTGGTGGAGGGGCTGGCATTGCTGAAAGGGCAAGGGTATACGCTGGCGGTCGCCACCAGCAAGGTATTCGCCAGTGCGAAAGCGCTGCTGGAGGCGGCCGGATTGTGGTCGTACTTCGATCTGGTGCTGGGGGCGGACATGGTGGCACACCCCAAACCGCACCCCGAAATGGGGCTGCTGGCGATGTCCCGTTTGGGCGCTGATGCGGCGACCACTGCGATGGTGGGCGACACCACTCATGATTTGCTGATGGCGAAACAGGCCGGTATAGCCGCCATTGGCGTCACCTGGGGGATTCATAACACCGACCAGCTTAAGGCGGCGGAACCGCAGGTAATTGTTGATACATTTAGCGAGGTAGTCGGGGCTGCCCACGCGTTATTAAAACTGTCTTCTTCCCCGATATCTTATTGTTGATATTCTATACCCTAAATAATTCGAGTTGCAGGAAGACGGCAACCGAGTGAATCCCCAGGAGCTTACTCAAGTAAGTGACTGGGGTGAACGAGGACAGCCAACGCACCAGCAACTTGAAGTATGACGAGTATACCTGAGTTTTCTTAGTCATTTTATTGCCCGGAAAATGGATTTGACCTGAAGACTGGAGTCTGGGGTCAAATCCTATGTACGGCGATTTATCCTGAAATAAAACCGTTCGATTTATTTTTATTGATTCATGCACGAGGATTGTAATGGATAACATCTCGAATCACGCATTCAATTACCCGGTATTAGTTTTGAATAAAGGATTATTACCTGATCATGACGATATCTCCCTGGCTCGTTATCTTTTTTCTGCTCTGACGCTGGCGGTATCGCGTATTACCCAGAATGAAGAAATGATCGTCGGTTTTCATTTGCATCCACAGGAAATAGCCTTTTGGAAAGATGACGAACATATTCGTCAACATATTCTCCCGCTGAATGTTCGGCTTAATAGCGCCACGCCTATTGCCGATTTTACCCGCAAAATAATAACCTGGATGACGCCGGACGCTATTTGTCAGAAAAATGACGTGGGCGTCAGCGTGCTGAAGCTGGGCACGCAACATGCGCTCCACGATATTTTTGACCTGGAAATATCCTGGCAGCCGCCAGTGGAGAACGAGCCGGTTCGGGCGCTGACATGCCATGTCGCCAGCCGCGAAGAGGCGTTAGTGCTGACGCTGCGGTTTAACCCGGCTCGTTTCAACGCGACGCAGATGCAAAAACTGCCTGAGGTATGGCATCAGATAACGACGTTCGCGGCGAAAACCGGTGTGGAAACGCTGCGTGATATCGGGTTGATTGACGACGCCGAACGCCAACGCGTGCTGCACGTTTTTAACCAGACCGAACGGGCGTGGGACGGAGAAACGACGGTCGCCGCACGGCTGAAAAACCGGGCGCAACGCCATCCGGAACAGACCGCGGTGGTGTTCCGCGATCGGTCGCTGAGTTACCGGCAACTCTACCGGCAGGCGGGCGCGCTGGCGCACTACCTGAATGCGCTGGAGACGGAACGCGAGCGTTGCGTAGGGTTGTTTGTCGAGCCATCGCTGGAACTAATGACCGGCGCCTGGGGGATTCTGCTGTCCGGCAATGCTTATCTGCCGTTGTCGCCGGAATACCCGGAAGATCGGCTGGCTTATATGCTGGAGAACAGCCAAACCCGTATCATCGTTACCCAGCCGCATTTGCGTGAGCGGCTGCTGGCGCTGGCGCCGCCGGGAATTCAGGTGGTGACGCCGGACGATGTCGATGCGTTTATGCATCAGCACACGCACCCTCTGCCCGACGCGCCGGCGAACGATATCGCACCGCATCATCTGGCCTACGTGATTTATACCTCCGGCAGCACCGGCAAGCCGAAAGGCGTGATGATTGAACATCATAGCGTGCTGAATCAGATGAACTGGCTGACACAAACCTTCGGGCTGAATGAAGAGACGGTAATTCTGCAGAAAACGCCGATGAGCTTTGATGCGGCGCAGTGGGAAATTCTGTCGCCAGCCTGCGGTTGCCGGGTGGTGATGGGCGAGCCGGGCGTATACCGTAACCCGGAGCAGTTGGTGGATATGCTGGCGGAGTATCAGGTGACGACGTTGCAGTGCGTGCCGACGTTGCTGCAGGCACTGCTGGATACCGAACGCCTGACTGACTGCCCGGCGCTGAGGCGGATTTTCAGCGGCGGCGAAGCGCTGCAAAAGCACCTGGCGCAGGCGTGTCTGGAGACGTTGCCTGATTGCGAACTCGTTAATTTGTACGGCCCGACCGAATGCACCATCAACAGTTCCGCTTTCCGGGTTGATCCCGCCAGCGTGCAGCAGGGGCCGGATACGCTGTCCATCGGCGCGCCGGTGGCGAATACCCGTTATTACATTCTGGATAACTGCCTGACGCCGGTGGCCGTCGGGCAAACCGGGGAGCTGTACATCGGCGGCGACGGGGTGGCGAGAGGCTATCTGAATCGTGATGACCTGACCGCCGAGCGTTTCATTATCGATCCGTTTGCGCCGGCCGGCTCCGGACAGCGCTTATACCGGACCGGCGATATCGCCAGTTGGAATCACGATGGCACGGTCCAGTACGCCGGCCGTGCCGACAATCAGGTCAAGCTGCGCGGTTATCGCGTCGAGCTGGATGAGATCCGCTCGGCGATCGAAACCCATGACTGGGTGAAAGCGGCGGCGGTGATCGTCAGGAACGACCCGTTCACCGGCTATCAGAACCTGATTTCGTTTATTGAACTGAATGCCCGCGAAGCGGCGCTGATGGATCAGGGCAATCACGGTTCGCATCATCAGTCCAAAGCCGATAAGGCGCAGGTCATGATGCAGTTGGCCAATAAAGGATGCCGGGAATTTCCGGCCGCCAGCCAGCCGTATACCCTCGATTTGCCGGGCAAACAGCCGGATGAGAAACAGCGCCTCACCGCGTTCGCCCGCAAAACCTATCGGTTTTACGACGGCGGCGCCGTCAGCCGTAACGACATTCTCTCGTTGCTGCACGAACCGCTGTTGACGGCCATTTCCCGCCAGCCGGATGCCCTGACGCTGGACGAACTGGGGCACTGGCTGCGTTATCTGGGTCAGTTCGCCAGCGCGGAACGGCTGCTGCCCAAATATACCTACGCTTCGCCGGGCGCGTTGTACGCCACTCAGGTTTTTCTGGAACTGAACGACGTGGCCGGGCTGGCCGCCGGACATTATTACTACCAGCCGGTGCATCACCAGTTGATTCGGGTCAGCGAGCAGATTTCGGTGACGCCGGGCAGCCTGCGGTTGCACTTTGTCGGCAAGAAGAGCGCCATCGAACCCATCTACAAAAACAACATTCGGGAAGTGCTGCAAATGGAGATGGGGCACATCATCGGCATGCTGGATAGCATCCTGCCGGATTACGGTTTGGGCGTGACGCTGTGCGACGCAGCGGCGCTGGACCCGGCGCCGCTAGCCATGAATCAGGACGATGACTATCTGGGAGCCTGTGATGTGCTGTGCGGGCCGCGTCTGCCGGCGGATGACGATCTGGATATTTATGTGCAGACCGCCGGCGCGAACATCGCCGATCTGCCGGTGGGGACTTATCGCTACGTTCACGGCGATCTGCAGCACATTGCCAATGACGTTATTGATAAGAAACATGTTATCGCCATCAATCAGGCGGTGTATGAGCGCTCGTCGTTCGGCATCAGTATCGCCAGCCGGACCAAAGGTTGGGCCGGCTACGTGAATGTGGGGCGTAAACTGCAACGCCTGCAGATGAACCCGCTGAATTTCGGGCTGATGTCTTCCGGCTACAGCTCGGAAACCGGCAACGATCTGCCCGCCGCCCGCCGCTTCTGGCACATTCTCGGTCATCGCACCGGACCGTATTATTTCTTTATTGGCGGGCGCATCAGCGACGAGCAGAAATACAGCGAGGGTATGCGGGAAGACGCCGTACACATGAAAGGGCCGGCGGAGATGATTCGTGACGATCTGGCGACGTTCATGCCGGACTACATGATGCCGAACAAGGTACTGATTCTCAATGAAATGCCGCTGACGGCAAACGGTAAAATCGACATGAAAGCGCTGGCGAATATTAATGTCGAGCTGAAGCACAAGACGATCGTCGCGCCCCGTAATCCGCTGGAGCAGCAGATTATGGCGGTCTGGCAGGTGAAACTGAAACGCGAGGAGGTGTCGGTGGACGACAATTTCTTCGAGTCGGGCGGTAATTCGCTGATCGCCGTCAGCCTGATCAATGAGTTGAACGCGACGCTGAACGCCAGCCTGCCGCTGCAGGTGCTGTTTCAGGCGCCCACCGTTGAGAAACTGGCGGTGTGGCTGAGCCGCGCGCGTCAGGAGCCGGTATCCCGTCTGGTGCAGTTGCAGCCCAAAGGGCGTCAGGCGCCAATTTACTGCTGGCCGGGGCTGGGCGGTTACTGCATGAACCTGCGGCTGCTGGCGCGTCAACTGGGCGCGGAGCGACCGTTCTTTGGCATTCAGGCGCATGGCATCAATCCGGGCGAGACGCCTTATGCCACCATCGGCGAGATGGCGGCCAGAGACATTGAACTGATTCGCCAGCACCAGCCGCACGGGCCTTATACGCTGTGGGGCTACTCTTTCGGCGCGCGCGTCGCGTTCGAAACCGCCTGGCAACTGGAGCAGGCGGGCGAGGTGGTGGACAACCTGTATCTGCTGGCGCCCGGTTCGCCGAAGCTGCGCGATGAGCGAGTGGCCGCCATGAGCCGTACGGCGGATTTCGATAATCCCGGTTATCTGACCATCCTGTTTTCGGTATTTATCGGCAGTATTACCGACCCGGCGCTGGCGCGCTGTCTGGAAACGGTGCGCGACGAGGAGAGTTTTGTGGCCTTTATCACCGAGCTCAACCCGGCGCTGGATGATGGGCTGGTACGGCGGATCACCCGCATTGTGGCGCAGACCTTCGAGTTCTCCTACACCTTTAGCGAGCTACAGCAGCGGCAACTGAACGCGCCGGTAACCATCATCAAGGCGCAGGGCGACGATTACTCGTTCATCGAGAATCACGGCGGGTTCTCCGCTTTGCCGCCCACGGTGCTGGAACTGATGGCGGACCACTACAGCATGCTGAAAGCGCCGGGGATCGCCGAACTGACGAGCGTCATTCAGTACCAACAGTCGCCTTCCAGCCTGGTGGGGTGAGACGGTCGGCATAACGCGCGCGGGGAGTCTCCCGCGCGCTTTTCTTTGTTGTCCCATTATCAAACCGATTTTTCCGCTGTTTTGCCGGCACAATCCCATTTTTTAGCGCATTAATCCCACTTTCGAGATAAAAGCGTGCTGAAAACAAGGCGGCGGCAATTGCGGATAAAAACAAAACTCGTTTGTTGGCAAAGTGTCTGTAGATTGACTGTGTTCGATCATGGGTCATGAACGGTGTCGCTGCGACATAGCTTCACTATTAGCGTCATGAGCATTAGCGTCATGAGCGTTTGTGCGACATGGGGACGGTAGCCGTGCGAACTTCATCGGAAACCGGCATGTTTTGCCTGAATGACATTCATCATGAAGCGCCGGAACGCATCCGGCGTTTTCCCCTGGGAGAATTGGGGGATTCGCATCAGCTGCGGGAAGGGCAGCGCCGCATGATGGAAAAGCTGTATCAGCTAAAGACGGTGCCGATGCGCCCCGACAGCCATCAGGCGATGCTGGAGTCGGTGGTGGCGGGGCTGATTGAGAGCTGGCCGACGCTGCCTTCGCAGGAAGGGCTGCTGATCTATGCCAAAACGCAGACGCATAACACCTTTTTTGACCGCCCCTGTCTGGATGACATCCTGCAGCGCCAGCGGTTGGGGCACTGGGACGTCACGACGCTGGGTCTGAATCACTGCGCCAGCGCGCTGTCGGCGTTGCATCTGGTGCGGCACAGCGCGGTGCGTCGGAATACGCCGGTGCTGTTGCTGACGGGGGAGAAGGCGTTTCACCCTGAAATCAACCGCTTCACGGTCGGCGTACAGGGGGAGCTGCCGGTGGCGGCGCTCTTCAATGCGGCGAACAGCCCGTGGCGGGTGACGTTTACGGCGGTCAGGCATTTAAGCCGTTTTTATAACAATCCGAGCAACATGACCCGGCAGGAAAAAGCCGAATTGAATGGTTGTCTGCTGGATGAATTGTGCCGTTTTATTGTCGATGCCGTCAGGGACAGCGGTATCGGCATGGATGAGATGGACTATTTTGTTCCCTGCAATCTTAATTTCCCGTTATTACGTCAGGTGGCGCAACGTCTGAATATGGGCGATCGCTTATTCAGCCGGCAGGTTTCTGACTACGGGCATCTGTATTGTTCAGACGTTTTATTTAATTTTTCTTCACTAATGAAAACTACAACCGGTCGCGCGAAAAACTATTTTTGTTTTTCGATGGGAATGGGGGTCACGCTTTCCTGCGCGCTGATACAGCAAATTGATATCTAAACAGGAGACAGACATGTCTGCGTTATTAATCACTATTCAACAGGCGTTACGCGAAGTCATGGAGAATGACGACATCAAGATCAATGAAAAAACGGATTTTGATCATGACCTCGACCTGGACTCGGTGATGTTTGTGCAATTTTTGCTGACGCTTGAAGATAACATCGACGGGCTACTGTTCGATCCTGACCAAATCAACATGGATGCCTTCACCACCGTGGGCAGTCTGATTAGCTGGCTGAACGCCAATGTATTGCAGGAGGTACGGCATGTCAGTTGAACGCGTCAAGCAGGTCTGGGACGTTTTTCGGGAGCAGCCGTTGTCCGATGCGCTGGCCTGTCTGCTGCAACCGTCGTCGGGAGCGGCGCAGTACGTTCATCCGATTGGGTATCAGATTCAGGAAATCAGCAGCCTGCCTGACGCCGACCAGCCGCAGCGCTTGTTTGACCGGGTGTTGAATCACCTCGGTCTGGATGCGGTGCGCGGTACGGATACCCTGACGCTGCCGGCCAGTTTCCCGATACTGGTGTGCGCCGCTCGTCTGGGGGTGCTGGCCCGCATGCAGACCATGAGCTGGCAGCATCTGTCCAGCCGCAACAGCTTTGGCACCAAAACCACCCGCCATCAGTTGATCAAAGCCAGTTTCGCCGACGTGGCCGGTAAGGCGGCGCTGTTGCTGGAGCAACAGTATCAGCGTTTGCAGGAGGGCGACCTGGCCGGCCTGGAGGATGATCACTACCAGATCACCCAGCTTAACAATGAAGCGGAAAAGATGATGGGCGGACACGGTTTCCTGCTGGGCAACACCCATAGCCTGTCCTATTTCTCCATGATGCTTTACAGCGTCTATGGCAAGGCGAGCTGTCTGGCGGCGGCCTGAATACGGAAAAGGATAGGACGATGAGCCTGATCTCGCGTGTGATGTCCAGAGCTGCCCCGGCTGCGAGTGGGGATATGCGGCAGATCATGGCATTGGCCTGGCCGATGATGGTGACCGCAGTAGTGGTGTCGCTGTCTCAGAATATGCAGATTGCGATTCTGGGCAACGGTACCGAAAGCCAGACGCTGCTGACGCTCTCCTTTTTGCAGCCGTTCAACTTCCTGTTTATCGCCATTCTGGAATGTCTGGCGATCACGAATCAGGTGTTCAGCGCCCGCTCCCGCCATGACTGGCCGCGACAGCGCATCTGGCACAGTACGCTGTGGCTCGCCGGCGCCGGCGTGTTGACGACGGCGCTGGCGGCGTTGCTGTGCCGGGTGCTGGCATCGCCGCTGTCCGGCTGGATGAACAGCCCTGATCTGGCGTGGATGCAGAGCGCCGCGCCGGGGTATCTGTTGTCGATGACGCCGTTTCTGGCGCTGGAAATGTGCAACGCGGCGCTGCGCGGACAGGGGCGAACCGTGCCGGCCATGACGTTGATGTGCGGCTATGTGCTGCTGAACGCCGCGGGCTGTTACCTGGGTTTTCACGTCTACCGGCTTGGTTTTGATGCCGTGCTGCTGGCAAACAGCGTTCCGGCGCTAGTGCTGCTGCCGTTGGCGGCGCGGGCGCTGCGCCGGGTCGCCACACCGGTGCCGGATGAGCGGCCGCAGGCGTTCGCGCCTCGCCTGCTGGCGTTGCTGACCAACGCCGGGTTGCCGGTAGGCTTTTCCATGCTGGTGGTGTTCCTCAGTTCGATGGTGATTTTTCCGCTGGTGGCCGCGCTGGGCGCGGGATTCTTGCCTGCGTTCCTGATCGTGATAAAGCTGCGGGCGTTCTTCATCATTCCGGCGGTGGCGACCGGCTCCGCCATCGCCATTTTGCTGAACCAGCGCCTCAAAACCCATGCCGCGCCGCTGCTGGCGAGCCTGCTGAACAATGGCGTCTGGCTTATCGTGCTGGCCTATCTGGCGTTGACTGCCGGCGTATGCTGGGTGCGCGACGGCATTCTGGCCGGGTTCTCCAATGACGAGGCGATCCGGCAATCCAGCCAGACGTTACTGTTGCTGTTGCTGCCGACATTCTTCCTCACCTCGCTGGTGGCGGCGCTGCAAACGCTGCTGGAACAGATGGAGCGGGGAAAGCGGGTGCTGATTTTTACGCTGATGCTGGAACTGCTGATGGTGGCGGTCGCGCTGACCGCGCATCGCTACCTTAACGACGTGCAGGCGATTGCCGGCCTGATGGTGGCGTTCAGCCTGCTGTACGCCGCGGTGTTCCTGCGTGAGTACCGGTTGCTGGCCAGCGCGCTGGGAGAACGGGATGCTGCTGTATAGCCTGTGCTACCCCTTGATGTGGCTGGCGACGCTCGTCCAGTACAACTACTACCGCGTGCTGGTGAAGCTCCGGCGCCGCCCGTCGCTGCTGCTTAAAGTGCGGATCAAGCCGGAAACGCATTACATCCGGCTGTGCCGCGCGCTGCGTCTGGCGGATTTGTGGTTGCTGGAGCGCTGTTCGCTGCATCTGGCGGCGCGCTATCTGCTGCATCTGTTTGAAACCACGCGTTACATCTCTTACAAGCAGATGGACCACGAATATCTGGCCGGCTTTCGGCAGGAGACGGTCTGTTTTCAACACCAGAACGTGTATGTGTTTCGCTGGGTGCCGCCGCCTGCGGATACGCCGGCAAAAACCGTCTTGCTGGTACATGGCTGGGAGGGCCGCGGCATCATGTTCCGGCCGTTGTGCGAGGCGCTAAAAGCGCAGGGATACGGCGTGGTGATGCCGGATCTGCTGGCGCACGGGCTGTCCGAGGGAAAGCGGGTGTCCAACTATGAACTGGCCAGCCTGATTATCCGGCTGGGGCAGCGCTACGGACCGTTCTGTGCGGTGGTCGGGCATTCCAGCGGCGGCCTGGTGTGTAGCCTGGCGCTGGCGCAGGGACTGGCGGCGGAGCGGCTGGTGTTGCTGGCCAGCCCGGACAATTTCGGCAAGATGATCGACCGGTTTCTGGCGGGCGCTTCGGTGTCGGCGTCGCTGGCGGCGCCCATGAAAGCGATTTATGCGCAGCGCTTTGGTTTTCATCCCGATCAGGTCGGCGAGGCGCTCTACCGCACGCTCGACTGCCCGGCGCTGATTTGCCATGACTGGCAGGATGTGCGCGTCCGTCCGGAGGTGGCGGACGAGATCCACCGGGCGTTTGCCCGCAGCGACGTGTTCTATACCCGCGGGCTGGGCCATCTGGGGATTTTACGCAGCCCCCAGGTACATCAACGCATTCTGTCGTTTTTATCTGACGCCGGAGCGGGAACTGAAAGACAGATTCCACCACTCATTCAGCATTCGATAATGGCTGATGGCGCGGAGCCGTCGCGGTACGGTCCGATGTCGGTGGCGTCAAAGCGGGCATGATATTGCAGAGAGTTGGCGCATCAGCCGAGCCCGCCATCGGTGACGGCGGGCTCTATCGGGGGTTTAATTACAGAGGTTCTGGATATTATCCAGCAGCACGTGACGCGAGAACAGATGACGCTGTTTGCCGAAAATAATATCGAAGCTCATGTTTTGCAGGGTGCGCGGCTGTTCGTTTTCCCGTTCCTGCGAAACCGCTTTGCGATACTTCAGCGGCGGAATGTTGTAGGTCTTGGTAAAACAACGGGAAAAGTGCGGCAGCGAGGAAAAACCGCAGGCATAGCAAATATCGGTGAGCGACCAGTTGGGCGAAATATGAATGATCTCTTTTGCCAGCGTCAGGCGTACACGCCAAATCCAGCGCATCGGCGTAATGTTATAGACCTGATTGAAAAGACGGCAAATATCAAATTTTGATTTACCACTGACGTCTTCAAGATCTTCCAGCGTAATATTGTTACCGATATTGTCGATGATATAGTCAATAATTCCCGCCAGGCTGGTGGCTTTATTATTGGCTGCGAGCGTTTTTCTCAAATTAGGGTGACGGCGGTACATATCCTGAATCAGGTTGTTGTTGAAAATATCATTATCCAACGTATGGGCGTAGGTGTTCTGTAAGCTCATGGTGTCATCCCAAAAAATAGATTCCCCGTGTCTGGTCCAGCTAAATCCAAAAATCCTTACAGCGGCGAAGTCAGTGGTTAATTATTGTCCTTTGGTCAGATGTGCGATCTGTCTAACGCAAATTGTGTGCCATGTTGTGAAGGGTTGTTTTTCAAGGGAAATACTTACATCTACCTGTAACTCGTCCCATTTATGGGATCGGGCTGTGCCGAACATGGGATTTTTCGTCTCGCAAATGACAATCCTGATGCGCTACCCTGCCACGGGCCGGGGGTACGACACGCCGTGCCGATAGGAAGCCGACGTACGCATCGGTTGCCGGAGGCCCGCCGGCTGCACGGCGAGCGGGTGCCGGCCGTGATCAGGATGTAATTGGTATGATTTGTGCTGTTAGAAAAAGGCGCAGCACCGGCGTTTACGAAGACCGTGCGCGTGCGGTATGACGCAGATGAACGGGAAACGGCATGGAGAGCTGGTCAACAGAAGGAAAGAGGCGTCGTCATGGACAGGTGGAGGTATTTTGGACACATTTTTAAAACCAGAGATAAAAGTGAGTGGCCTGCTGCCTGTAAGATACCCTCGGCCTCAGGAAGGCTGACTCTATTTATACACTGAGGATTTCCCATGACGGTGCTGGTTCAACTTGATAATGTGCATAAAATCTTCCTTACCGATGAAATTGAAACGCATGCCCTTAGCAAGATAAACCTTTCTATTCACTCGGGAGAATACGTCTCTATCGCGGGGCCGTCCGGTTGTGGGAAATCGACGCTGCTGTCCATCATGGGGTTGCTGGATACGCCAACGGAAGGGCGCTATCGGTTGAACGGCACGGATGTTGAACGCATCGGCCGCCGGGAAATGGCTCGACTGCGTAACCGGGAAATCGGCTTTATCTTTCAGTCGTTTAATCTGATAAGCGACCTGACTATCGCGGAAAACGTTGCGTTGCCGCTCACTTACCGTAATGACCTGTCGCGATCGGAGCAGAAAGCGCGGGTCATCCAGGCGTTGGAAAAAGTCAACATGTCGCACCGGGTGCGCCATTACCCGTCACAGCTTTCCGGCGGTCAGCAACAGCGGGTAGCGGTGGCGCGAGCCATTGTCGGCAAGCCGTCGTTGCTGCTGGCGGACGAACCGACCGGAAACCTGGATTCCGCCAATGCCGAAGCGGTAATGAATATTCTGGATGAACTGCATCAGGACGGCGCGACCATCTGTATCGTTACCCATGACCCGCGTTCCGCCATGCGCGCCCAGCGCACCATTGTGCTGTCTGACGGGCAGGTAGTGGCCGATGGCGAAAACGGACAATTGCGTCAGGCGGTATAACACGATGAATTTATGGTTCGATATCCGTTACGCCCTGCGTCTGCTGCTCAAAAGCCCCGGATTCAGCGTGCTGACCATTACCGTGATGGCCTGCGGGTTGGGGCTGGCGCTGTATATGTATTCCGTCATCAACACCATCATGTACAAAACCCTGCCGTATCCGAAGGGGGAAGGCATGGTGATGGTGACGCCGAATGTGGGTGGCGTGAGTCTTGATGACTCTGGCTTGAATTTTCTTGATTATACAGAGCTTTCTCGTCAACTGACCAAGGTAGAAGATGTCGGGTATTTTTATGCCGAGTATTTGGATCTTAATGATGGAAAAAGATCTGCTAGGTATATAGGTATTCTCAGTACACCCCAGATGTTTGATTATACGGGGGTCTCGCCATTAATGGGGCGGGTTTTGAATGATGACGATATGCTGTCTGGAGCAGTACCTGTTACGGTAATTAGTTATGACCTATGGGAAAATTATTTTAACGGCAGAAGAGACATTCTTAACCAATCGATACAGATAAATGGTGTGCGTACTTATATTGTTGGTGTTATGCCTAAAGGATTCGCATTTCCATTTTTCCATGACTTGTGGTTACCATCAAAAATAAAGTTACAATCTTTATCTCTGAGAAATCAGGCACCAGAGGTTTATGTTTATGCTCACTTAAATCCTCGATTCTCCCTAGATGAGGCTAATCAGGAAATTGCATCCGTAATGGGAAGGCTGGCTGATAAATATCCGGAAAGTAATAAAGGTATTTCAGCGATAGCACTTTCATTTCAAGTCAGCTTTATGGGTGATGATACTGCTCAGGTGTTTCTTATTACCCTATCTGCTGTAGCATTTGTTCTATTATTAGCCTGTTGTAATGTGGGGAATCTGCTTCTAGCCCGCTCTCATCAGCGTACGAGAGAGATTGCAGTGCGTGTCGCTTTAGGTTCACCTATGATTCGATTGATCATGCAGATGTTATGGGAGAGCTTAATTATATGTATCCTGGCTGGCATTGTCGGGGTATTGCTTGCAGCTTGGGGATTGGATTTAACAAATACGATATTTCCCCGTTTTGTTCCTAATCGTGTGCCATCCTGGTGGCATTTGTCGCTTGACGGCAGCATGATTTTGAATGCGGGCATTTTAGTGATTGTCACCGCATTCATTACCGGTGCATTACCTGCCTGGAAAATCGCTAATGGTCAGTTCTTTCAAGCGTTAAGGGATGGCTCCCGTGGCATACCCGGTTATCGAACCAGTAAGGCTGGACGTTCATTAGTTGTTATTGAGGTGGCACTCTCTTTTTCAATTTTGTGCATTAGTATCCTATTGTTAATTTTAGTGACACAGGCGAAAAATGCAGACTATGGGGTAGCAACTGATGGCTACCTGATATCTCGCGTCAACCTTAATAAAGATATTTACCCGAATGCACAAAGCAGGCGTGATTTTTATCTGAAATTATCTAAACAATTACATGATATACCTGACATAACTGCCGAATCGCTTACCACAAGCGCTCCGGGGGAATTCACGGCTGCTCATCAGCTTCTCATTGAAAACAGAGAAGATGGGAGTAGTGGTGATGAGAATTATCCCATGGTGAATGATGTGCAAGTCATGCCGGGAAGCCTTGCAGGGATGGGGGTCAAGGTGATTTATGGTCGTGAATTCTCAGCATTAGATAATGAAAAATCGCCTCCCGTCGCTGTAATCAGTGAGTCGCTGGCCAGGAAGTATTGGCCTGATGGAAAAAGTGCGATTGGCAAACGCGTCCGTTTTAGAAACGAGGAAGAGTCTGGTTGGTATACAATAATCGGCGTTGTAACCCATGTTGTACATGGCAGGCCGTTTAGTGCGTTTAAAAACCGTTCAACAGTCTATCGTTCGCTATTACAACGGCCCACGCCCATGATGACTATCATGCTTAAGGCAGAGCATCTTTCTTCCCTGCCTGAGAAGCTCAAACTCGCGTTATATAACGTTGATAGCATGATGCCGGTGGCGCAGCCCCAAACGTTAAACAATGTGCTTGAAAGAAATACGCTTGGTGTCAGGTTCGTCGCTAATTTATTCATGCTGTTTGGGATTATTGCAATAGTACTTTCATCCAGCGGTATCTATGCCGTGACACAAAACGCAATCAGCCAGCGAACTCAGGAAATAGGCATCCGGCAGGTACTGGGAGCGACCCCTAGCCATTTGCTTAAGATGTTGATGTTACAAGGGGTGAACCAGCTTATTGCTGGTTTGATACTGGGATTACCCTTGGCATTGCTGGCTGCTCCCGGAATTAACCGTGCTTTAGGCGATGGCAGGGGTCATTTTGTGCTGCTGTTTGTCTGCGTTGCTTTATTTATCATGCTCATCGTTGCACTCGCTACCTGGATCCCATCCCGGCGCGTCATCATGATGAAACCGGGTGATGCGATACGTTATGAATAAACGGGAGCGGGCGGTATGCTGCCAGTGGCGCCAGTGCTGGCGCTCATGTCAGGATACCGGTTGGCGCTCCAGTTTCCCGCAACAGAGCCGTTAATAGTTACCACGGATCGATTATGCTGTAAGGGGCGTCGCGGCGGGAGTTTTCCTGCGGCGGCGCCTGTCAGTGTGAAATTTCAGTATGAACCAGCGTGATAAGGACCCATATGGCGGATAAGCAACATATCCTGATTGTTGATGATGACGCGCATATTCTGGCCAGCCTGCAGATGTTACTGTCCATGGAAGGCTATCAGGTCACTCTCGCTTCCGCCGTTGAGCAGGTGCCCGTTCAGTTGTCCCAGCATGATTTCGATTTGATCCTGATGGATATGAACTATCAGCGGGATACCACGTCCGGGCAGGAAGGGCTGGTGTTGCTGGAAGAGATAAAGCGTTACGACGAATACCTGCCGGTGGTGGCGATGACCGGTTGGGGCAGCGTCGATATCGCGGTGAGCGCCATGCAGGCGGGCGCGGTGGATTTTATTCAGAAACCCTGGGACAACGAGCGGTTGCTGAATGTGATTCGCCAGCAGATCTCCTTTAGCCTCAGCCAGCGTTCCGGCAAGCGGTTGAAAGAAGAAAACAAACTGCTGAAGCTGGAACTGGAAGACAATTTCAATGGCGAGTGGGTGGTGGAATCCGCGCCGATGAAACAATTAATGCGGGTCGTGGAGCAGGTGGCCGCAACCGAGACCAACATCCTGATTCTGGGCGAGAATGGCACCGGCAAAAGCCTGCTGGCCCGGGTCATTCATCAGCTTTCTCCGCGCCGTGACGAGAACATGGTGTCGGTAAACATGGGTTGCATCAACGAAAACCTGTTTGAAAGCGAGATGTTCGGCCATGTGAAAGGCGCGTTTACCGACGCCCGGGAAAGCCGCGTCGGGCGTTTCGAACTGGCGGATAAAGGGACGCTATTTCTGGATGAGATCGGCAATCTGCCGATGACCCAGCAAAGCAAGCTGCTGCGTATTCTGGAAGAGCGTTGTTTTGAGCGGGTTGGCTCGTCCCGTACGCTGAAAACCAATTGCCGTATTATCGCCGCCACCAACGCTGAACTGGATGTCAGGGTGGCGGAAGGGACGTTTCGTCAGGATCTCTATTATCGTCTCAACACCATTGAGTTACGCGTACCGTCACTGGTGGAACGGCAGCAGGATATCATGCCGCTGGCGTTGAATTTCATTGACCGCTACGCCAGAAAATACAACAAGCCGGCGCCGGGACTCAGCCAGTCCGGGCAGGCGGCGCTGTCGGGTTACCACTGGCCGGGTAATATCCGCGAACTGAGTCATTTGCTGGAGCGGGCGGTGTTGCTGTGCGGAGCATCCCGGCTGAACAGTGACGATATCTTTCCGTCACTGCCTGGCGCGCCGCAGAAAGTGGCGAAAGCCGAGCCGGAAGTGGCCTCCGAGGCGACGCTGGCCGATATTGAAGAACGCCTGCTGTGTCAGCGTATGGCGAAGTTTGAGGGCAACGCCATCAAGGCTGCCCGTTCGCTGGGCCTGAGCCGCAGTGCGTTTTACCGACGACTGGAAAAATACAAGATTAACCATGAGTAAACTCGACTCCTCCTTTGAGCCTCCTCACCTGTTGTCATTCAATGTCGCAGCGATTGCCGGCTTGCTGGGGTATTTCCTGCTATGGCTGTTTCCCGACCAGTCGGTGTACCTGAAAATACTGACGGTCTTCATCATTTTTCTGTGTCTGGTCTACAGCAGCTTTACTTTCTCCGAGCGACTGAACGGCAAGATCCACGTCGTGTCCAACCTGCTGGAAGCGCTGGAGCAGGAAAACTTCAGCCTGCGCGGCGTGACCAAGGACAAAGGCGCGTTTGATAACCTGATCCGTCAGATTAACCAGCTTTCCGGCACGATGGCGCGCAGCCGTCAGCAGCAAAAAGAAACCTACTATGTGCTGCACAAGGTGATCTCCAATATCAATATCAGCGTGTTCGCGCTGGATGCGGAGCGGCGCATCATCTGGTGCAACGACGCGGCGGCGGCGCTGGTCAACAAACCGTTATCACTGCTGGTGGGACAACCGGCGGCGGAGTTCGGATTGGAAGGGCTGTTGCAGCAGCCGTCCGATGCCGAGCCGGTCGACTGGCGTTTCCCCGGTACACGGGGAATGTTCCAGATTCGTCACGATTCCTTTATCGAAGACGGCCGGCAAAACCATCTGTTATTCATTAGCGACGTGAGCAAGCTGTTGCGTAACGAAGAGCAGAAAACCTGGCAGAACCTGCTGCGGGTGATCAGCCATGAGATCAACAACTCGTTGACGCCGATTGCCTCCATCAGCCAGACGCTGTTGCAGGTGTTCCGTAAGGATAATCAGCATCAGGCGGCGCCGGATTTGGTCAACGGCATGGAAATCATCAACAATCGCGCCCGCGAATTGATCACCTTTGTCGGCAGTTATCGTCAGTTGAACCGTCTGCCGCCGGCCAACAAACAGCCATGCGATATCGCCGGGCTGATGATGCAAATGGCGATGCTGTTCCCACAGCGCAAACTGGTTCTTTCCGGGGACGCGCCGCAGCAGGCGATGGTCGATGCCAATCAAATGCAGCAGATGTTCATCAACCTGCTGAAAAACGCCGATGAAGCAATGGCGCCCGGGCAGGGTGAAATCGTGCTGCGCTGGAAAGTGATTGCCCGGCAACTGCATATCGAGATTATCGATCAAGGCAAAGGGGTGGCGAATATCGAAAACCTGTTCGTGCCGTTTTATACCACCAAAACGCATGGCAGCGGCATCGGGCTGATTCTGTGCCGGCAGATTGTCGAAGGCCATGACGGGCACCTGACGCTGGAGAACCGTAAGGATGCAGAAGGCTGTGTCGTCAATATCTTCCTGCCGCTGGGATGACCTGACGGCGAGAGCATGGCCGTATCCCCACTGCATTGTGGTGCCGCGTGCGCAATTGGCGAGTCCGGGAATCGTCGCTCAGGCCCGTCAGGCCTGCGGCGTACCGCCGGATACGGCGCTGGCGTCCCGCCAGTTGGCGGAAGGAATGTTGCGTAATCTGCTGGCGCCGTTGTGTCAGCAGGAGGCCGCCGCATTACGCTTTGAGCGCACCCCGCACGGCAAACCGTTTTTACCGCAGCACCCGACTATTCAGTTCAACCTGTCTCATACCCATAGCGCCTTTGCCTTCGCTTTTGCGCGCCACAGCCCGGTGGGCGTGGATGTGGAAAGCTGTCAGGGTCATGCGAGCCGTAAGCGGTCGATAGCCAGACGTTTCTTTCACCCTGATGAAATCCGCTGGCTGGACTCGTTGGATGACGCGCAATTCCTGCCGGCGTTCACCTGTTTGTGGAGCCGCAAGGAAGCCTATATCAAAGCGTTGGGATTAGGGCTGCACAAATCGCTGGCGTCGTTCAGCTGTCTGGCCGACAGTCAGGGCGCTCTCCGGGTGGCGGATGACGGGCAGATTAGCGATTGCTGGCTGGATGAGGCGTGGATTGCGGGGGCGCCGTCCGTAGCGCTCAGCTACTGCCTGTTCCCCGCGAAATCGATCGTGCCGGATGCGTGGCGCTTGCTGATACTGCAGGGCGAGGCGCCGGGAAACAGCGCATCGCTTCAGCAGCCGTGATGGTCTATCAGGCTGGCTACGCCGTTGCTGGTATGAACCAGCGTATCCGGCGCTACCCGAACTCTGGCGCCGGTGGTGACGGTTCCACTCAGTTGCCGCACGTGGCATAACCGCGCGTCTACGCCCATGGCGATATTCACAACGGCCTCTTGCGCCGAAAAAGCTGGTTCATGGGTATTGAAAGAGGACCCCATCGCCAGCGACAGGTCGAGTTGACGCGTGTTGCCCGCGACATTGATCTCCGCGCCCATACTGCCGTCGACCGTGAATGTGTCGGGTGAGACCGCGCAGGCGGGAACGGTCATTTTGACGCCTGACTGCGCCTTTATCGTATGAATCGGCGCACTGATGGTGACGGTGATCGCAACGCTGTGATCGCGCAGGATATTGTCATCGCTGGAGTGGTTTTCGATTACCAGGCTCTGTCCCTGAGGGCGGATGACCAGCTTCTCCAGAACATCCTGTCTGGCGCTGGCCTCCACGCGGTATCCATTACCGCAAACCAACGTGACGCTCAGGCCACGGCTGACATCCAATGTCGTAAAGGAGGGCACTTCCACGTTTTGCTGATTCGCCGGAGAACAGGCCGCCATCAATGGCAGCAGCGCCAGCGCGGAACAAAGCAATGCCTTCATTCCTCTCCCCCTTTTCCGTTGCTATCCCTGCTATGCCAGCCTGACGTCCTGTATCAGGAGGGAACCCGCGGCCAGCTTATCCTTGTCTGGCCGATACCCGTCTGATCATTCATCCGTTGTTCAGTCGGGGCGGTTCAGTTACATCCTTGTCTCTTATCGCCGGCAAGCCAGCGAAAGCTTTCCCTGATGACTATTATGCATAGCGGAATTATCCATTTTTGTCTGAAATTGAGAACTATTCTGATAAATGCGGCTAAATAGTGCGGCAAGGCCGCACAGCGTCAGATCGGCGCGTCAGCGTATCGGATTCGGCAACTGCCGATCCAGGCGCCCAGCCCGACGGACAGCATGACGTGGGGCTTGCCGGACTGAATGGCAGGCAACGCGGCCGGCAGCAACAGCAGCGGATCGACGGTGTAGCAGTGTCCGATATCCGGCATCAGACCGAGCGCAATGTTTTCCAGCGGATGTTGATGACGACGGGAATAATTGAGCCAGCTTAACCGATTGACGTTGTGCGGCAAGAGATGGAGATGTGTCGGGTTACCTGACCTTGTATTTTGTAGCGCATCGAAAATCAGCTCATCATGAGCTTGATAAAATCCCTTTTTGGCATGCTCGCTACCATGAATTCCTTCATGAAACTCTGGTCGCTGTCCGGTATAGACTGGTTCTATTTGGAAGCCGGATGGCTGATTTTCCAGTAGCAGTGCTGCGAAGGCATCACCTACCATAGTACAGCCGGGGAAATATCGCTCCTGCATCGCAAATGCAGACAAGGTATCGCCGGCAATGATCGCCACCCGCTTGGCTCGTTGTTGCGACAGCAGCCGTTGGGCCAGCGCCAGCGCCCAAAATAGCGTGGCGCAGTTTTGCTGGTCGAGTTCGTAGCAGGGGGCGCTATCGCGAATAAACGGATGCTCTTGACCAAGTTGAGCCAGCCAGGGTTGTCGTTCCGCCGCCTGCACCGGCATGCCGTGGGCGTAGATCAGCACATCAGCCGGGCGATCGGGGTGCGGCGACTGGCGCTGCAGCTCACTGAGCAGCCGGTGGAACACCGAGGCCAGCGACACGTCGCTACCCAGCGCCGCTACCTGCCGAAAGCCGAACAGTTGCGAGAAAACCCGCGCTTCCGAGGCGCTGGCGCCCGCGGCGCGAATAATCTCGCTGGCGTTCAGTCTCTGCTCCGGCACCCAGGTCACAAAACGGGTCAGACGCACTGTTACTCTACTCCCTGCAATTACTTAACCCCTTAGCAATTACTTAACCCCTTGCAATTACTCCATTCCCTGCAATGCGACGGCGCTGAGCTTGTCCTGATAATGAACCAGCAGCAGATAATCGCAGCCTGGCTGGTAATTTTCCGCCAGCGCTACAAACGGCGCGGCGCACACCAGATGCGGATTGGTGGCGATGCCGGTCAGCGCCGGCGGCAGCGCCGCCAACAGCAGCGGCTCCGCCACTACGCATAAGCGGTCTTGCCGCAGCGTAAAGCGTTGGCATAACTGGGCTACGGTTTGCGCCAGAGTGTCGGCCGCGGGTTGAGGATGGCGACAGAAACCCTGATAGCGCAGCGGCTGCTCATGGCAACTGACGGAAAACAGGCAGGCGTTGTTTTCCGGGGCGAGTGATTCAAGCAGGGAAGAGTGATACGGCAGGCTGCTCTGGTCGGCGATCAGCAACAGCGAATCATGGTCGTCTTCCTGCTGGCAATTGGCGATGCTGGAGAGCGCGAATAGCGCCGCGTCCGGCCCGCGATCGCTGATGGTCAGCGCCAGACAGGCCGGCAGCCTGAGCGATTCGATCACATAGTTGATCACCGAACTACCAAGATGTAAGTCCGGCGTCCAGTGCGCCATCAGCACGCTGTCGATATGCGACAGATCGTTTCTGGCCCGATAAACGGGCAGCAACTGACCGATCATGTTGATGAACGATGTCAGGTCGCTGGTCCGGCTGCCGCATTGCAGGTTGGCCATCCTCTCATGCCAGTCAAGACCGTTGCTGTCGAAGAACCGGGTGGCGTAGCTGTGCCAGTAATACTCCTGCGCCGGGCTGATCGCCTGCCGCGGCATGCTGGCGGGCGACGTAAAGCGGCGGTGCAGTATCGACCGTGGGTCAAGATACGTGGGCACAGACGCCTCCCCTGGCAGTGTAGCAACGGAAACTGTTCATCAGATGGATATTGGCGGTGCCTTCCATGTATTCGAACGCCAGCGCGTCGCGACAGCGGCGGCGTAACGGCGCGTCTTCCAGCCACGCCTGCTCGCCCAGCAGATGCGGCATACGGTGCGCCACCGTTTCCACGAACAGGGTACAGCGCCGTTTCAACTGGCTGGTGGCGTGGTATTGCGGCTGACCGGACTGGTAGCGCCCGGCGATTTCCGACAGCTGCTGTCGCAGCAGATGGTAAGTGCGCCACTGCTGGGCGCGCCAGCGTTGCTGTTCAGCGTTCAGCGTAGTGTCGTCCAGCACGCGCAGCAGCCCGTAGGCGGTGCCGAGCGCCATTGCGCTGACCATCGGGCGGTGGCGTTCAAACACTTCTCCCAGCGCGGTCAGCCCCTGATTCAGTCCTTTGCGGTCATAACCCAGAATGCGATCCGGCGTGATCGGTAGCCCGTTGATCTCGATTTCCGTCAGGTTAGAACCCTGTAGCCCGAACTGCTCAAGCGGCGTGATCGTCATATGGGCGGTGGCCTGTTCCGGTTCCACCATCACCAGCCGCTGGAGGTTGCCTTCGCGGGCGAAAACCAGCCCGACGGACGCCAGTTGAGCGCCGCCGATGAATTTCTTGCGGGCGTTAAGTAAGTAGCCGTTGTCGGTCGGCGTCAGCGAGGAAGTGATCGATTGCGTATCGGAGCCGACTTCAGGCTCGGTGACGGCAAAAAACGCCCAGCAAGGCGGCTGGTTAAAGCGGGAGAAGAAGAACGCCTGTTGTTCCGGCGTGCCCAGCACCGTGACCGCTCGCGCCGACAGCGAAGCGCCGGGCAACATCATCAGACCGCTGGCGTCAAAGCGGCTAAGGTACTCCAGCATGTCGATGTGATCGCTATAGTGGCAGGCCTGATAGTCCCAGCCCCGGAACGGAATGAATTCGGGCGGAATGCCAATGTAGGCGATGGTATAAAGCAACTCATCCTCAAGACAGGATAACGCCCGGCTACGATCGGATTCTACCTGACTGGCCGCCTGCCGTAATTTTTCGCCCAGTGCATCCAATTCTTTTAATACATTACTGAACGTAAGAGCCTTCATGTTCTGTCCTGTTAGTCGAGTCGCAAAAAATACCATTCGCACGATAATTATGTACCTTATCGGGAATAGCAGTGGTGTATTGCCCGATATTGCGTTTTGGTTAAATCTTGATCAGTAACGATGAGTAGGTCGCGCCCAGCCCCACGCTGACCAGCAGCACGGTATCGCCTTTGCGCAGCAGCTGCTGTTGCTGCAACTGGCGCAGGTTGATAAACGGGTCGGCGCCAAAGCAGTGACCATAGCGCGGGATGTTTTCCAGAAAGATTTTCTCCCGTGGAAAATTCATCAACTGCGCCAGACGATGCCACGACGAGAGATTGACGTTATGAGGTGCGATCCAGTCAATACAATCAATGGTTACGCCGGCTTTGTCCAGCGCTGCCTGCAGGTGTTGGCAGGTAAAATCAATATAATGCTGCCCAAAGTCGGAGGTCTCGTGCTCGTCAGCGCCTTTCTGAATACTGAAGCGTCCGTCCTGACCGGTATAACGGCTCAGGATCGCCGGGCCGTCGCCCTGGCGGCTCAACAGCACCGCGCAGGCGGCTTCGCCCATCAGGGTGGTGTCTTTGATCAGCCTGACTCTGGGGTGAAAGGCTTTCTCGCCGATCAGTATCAGGCCGAAGCCGCCGGGCGAAAGTTGTTTCAGCAGCCATTCCGCCGCGGTGAGCGGGGTGGCGCAGTGGCCCATGGTCAGGCTGGCGAATTCGGTCTGGGGTGAAAAGCGATCCAGCCAGGACGGCGTCTGGCTCACGGTTTCAAACACCCGCACGCAAGGTACGGTATGGCAGTGCACGACATGGCTGATGGCGGCGAAAGCCTGCGGTCGGCTGTGCTGCATCTGGTCGATCACCGGCGTCAGCAGTTCGTCCAGCGTGCCGGGGCCGCCGTGAAAACGGCGTAACCCGTAAAAACGGTCAAACATGCGGACATCAAGCCGGGTCAGGCCGACTTCCTGCGCGACCTCGTCCAGTGATTGTATTTCGGGCGGAAACGCGACTTCTATCGCCTCAAGGTGTCCTAGCACAAGCGCACTCCTGGCGTTTAGCGGGGGGAAAAAGGGCGAACAGCGTGTCCGGCGTCATGATATGGAGCGTGTCATGGTAGCGGCGCGACGGGGCTAGCGCGGGTAAAGCCGGCAGTAACGGTAGACGACCGGCTCGGCGTCGGCGCACGGGCTGATGCGGCGCAGCGGATCGCTCAGATAAAGCACGGCGCCGTCGTGGTCCAGCAGCGTACCGGCCAAATCACGCTCGGCCTGTATCCGCCCTTGCGCCTTGATCCCCAGACTGTGATGAAAACCCGGCGCGGCATAGAGCAGGCTTTGCAGCAGCGGGGTACGGAACTGGAGCGGCGCGCCGTAATACTCGTACAGCAGGACGCTGTTGGCATGGCTGGCGCAAAAATGACGGCAGAGCGCGATGACGTTGGCGGCATGCAGGCCGAATTCGTCGCTGTGGACGGGCTCATGCAGAAACCAGGGAATAGCGGGGTCGGCATGATTGAGGGCAAACCAGGGAGACAGCAGGGCATGCTGCTCCGCCGTCAATGGGGTGGCGCGGGTTTCCACCGCCAGACTACCGGTCTCCTGCACTATCGAACGGCTAACGGGGACCAACGCCGGGTATGCCATGCTATGCCCCCCGATAACCGTGGTTAATCAGGTGGATAAAGGTGGTGCCTTCGGTGTACTCGAAGGCTTTCACGTCACGCCAGGCTTTCGCCAGACGCGGATATTCGCCCAGCGCGGCGGGCGGCGCATGATGAATGACCGCCATGACCACCTGCTCGGCCACCCGGGTGGCGGTGATTTTCGCCAGCCCGGCGTCGCGCCCGCAGGTTTCCCCCAGTTCGAAACGTTTGCAGACCATTCGTGCCTGCGACATAGCCGCCTGCAACTGCCGCCGGGCTTTCAGCAACCAGGCGGAGCGGGGCGTGGCCCAGCGTTGCTGCAGGGCGAGGTCGAGCGTGGAGCGGGCGACGCCGAGCGCAATCGCGCCGACGCAAGGACGCAGCGAGTCGAAGGTTACCATCGCGGAGCGGGCAAAACGCTCGGTCGGTCTTAGGTGTTGCCCCAGCAACGCGTTGTCCGGTACGAACAGATCCCGGAAGGTCAGGTGCGACACGTTGCAGCCCGGTACGCCGTTGATCGGGATACGTTCGGCGAACACGCCATCCTGATGGCGCGGCGCAAAGGTGAAAACATTGATGCCGAGTGGACCGGATGCGGTGCGGGCAAACAGCACTCCGGTGTCGGCAATGACGCCATTGCCGATCAGATACTTCTCGCCGTTGATCAGCCAGCCGCCGTCTACCTTGATGGCGCTGGTCTGGATTTGCTGCGCATCGCTGCCCACTTCCGGCTCGGTCATGGCAAAGCAGCTCCAGGTCAACTCGCGGCTAAACTGGGAAAAGAACGCATCCTGCTGTTCCTGGCTGCCCATGTTTTCCACCACCAGCGCCGCCATGCCGGGCCCCGGCGCGGCGAACAGCAGGTTGGGGTCGATGTAGCCAAACGATTCATAGGCTTCGCACCGTAGCGGCAACGGCAGCGTTCGCAGGGCGACGCCATCATTTTCCAGCCAACAGGCTGGCCGGTAGTCGGCCGGCACGCCCAGCGTATTGAGCATCGGCGCCAGCGAATACTGCGCAGTAAGGCGCGCTTTCTCCGGGGCGATATCTATTTGCCCGCCAAGATGGCGCCCCTCGGGTAGGGTGTCTTCAATCAGGCGTTTTAGCGGCTCAAGGAAAAGGGCGTAATCATTCACGCGGTTTCTCCTTGTGCGATCAGATTGGTACTGCCGGACATGATCTCCATGATGCCAGCCTCCGGTTTATACAGGTGGCTGGCCAGCGGCCCCTGCGGATAGGCATGAAACGGGCGCGTCAGCGCCAGCCAGCCATCGTCGCGCAACTGCTGATATTTTTTATCGAAATCATCCACTTCAAAGCAGATGTGGTAGGGCAGGCACGCTTTGTTTTCCTTGTCCAGCATGCCGCTCAGCAGCCGGTTTTCCGGCAGCGGTTCCACCAGTTCAATCTGCATATCGTGGCGGGTGGTATTCATGAAGGTGACGTAAATCTGCTGCGCGCTGACTTTTTTGCGGTGCACGGTGATATGCGGGAAAAAAGTCGCCATTGCCGCAATAGTGGTATCACTATTTCTGACGATGTATCCAAGATGGCTGAATTTCATGACTTTTCCCCCGTCAATACCGTTTGTACCAGACTACCGGCGACAGAGGTTTTTTTTTATGCCTGCTTGCAGGTCGTACCGCTATTTTGGCGACGTGTTACTTCGGCAGGGTTTCCGCGTCGGTTTCGAATTGCCGCATCAGCGCCTGGCGATCGGTTTTGCCGTGCAGCGTCAGTGGAAACGGACCGGTGAACCGGATGATGCGCGGCACCATGTAAGCGGGCAGCCGCTGCGCCAGCTCGCGTCGCAGGCTGTCGCGCCGCTCGTTGGTGTCGATGCTCAAGTGGACGCATAACACCAGTTCAGTTACGACGTTATTGTTTTTTTCTATGATCACCGCTGCTTGTTTTACCTGATCGCATTGGCTGGCGGCTTTCTCTATTTCGGCCAGATCGATTCGATTACCGCGCCATTTGATTTGGCTGTCATTGCGCCCCTGAATGAACAATTGTCCCTGCTCGTCCAGATAGCCGATATCGCCGGTACGGTAATAACGTTCATTATCCTGATAACCAAATGCCTGATTAGCAGGTAGATCACTTGGTAAATAACCTGCCCCGACCTGAGGACCCAGAATGACGATTTCGCCATAGCGACCAGCTGGGAGTGGTTTTTCCCACTCATCACAGACCACAATGCGGTTTTTGCCTTGTGGTCGCCCCAATGGCAACGCGTTTATCGCTTTGGCGTCAATAATGGGAGGTAAGCATAAGGCGTGGGTGACGCAGGTAGTTTCGGTAGGACCATATGCGTGCCGTACCTCTGCCTGAGGAAACCGGGTTTGTAATGTTTGCACCAATGAGGGAGAAACCGGCTCCCCACCAACGAAAATCACGCGTAGTTCAGGCAGGCTTTTGGCGTTGAATTGGCGATCCATACACATAATGTCTAAAAAGCTGGGCGTGGAAAACCAACTGCTGGCTTTTACTGCGGATTCGGTGAGCAACTGCAGGTTCTTGCGGGGGCGGATATTATTAGCATGATTGAGCATCAAGACCGGCTTACCGGCAGCCAGTGAAGGGAAAAGATCCATAACACCCATATCAAAAGACAAACAGGCATGATTAACGTGACTGCCTGGGAAGCGTTCCGCGTCAAGACTGGGAATGTACCAGTCAGAAAATACAGCAAAATTCCCATAACTGATTTTCACCCCCTTCGGTTCGCCGGTGCTGCCAGAGGTGGTCAGGATATAAAAGAGTTGTTCTGATGTCGGTATAACCGCCGGGAGTAGCGGGCTACCGTCCGCCAGGCTGGTCGTGATGATGGTCGGCGCTGACAATAAGGGAAATGAGGTTCGCGGTTCGCACGCAATCAGTACCAGATCTACCTGAACCATCGCAGCGATACGTTCGATACGGGCGGCCGGGTTGGCGATATCGGCAAAGGTGAAGGGAATGGCTTCAAACGCGCAGGCCAGCATGGCGGCGGCGGCGTCCAACTGCTTGTGGCCGTAAATCATCACGTAGCGCGGCGTGTGTCGGCGCAGCGCCTGACGAATGCCTTCCACCCGACGTCCCAGTTGCGCAAAGGTATAGCTGCCGCTGTCGTTGACGATAGCGAGATGCTGCGGGTTTTCCCGCATCTGTGTCTGAATCGGATTAAGAACTGACGAAAACATAGCGTTTGCCTTTGTCGAGCGCCTGCCGGGCGACGCGCTGGCGATCCAGCTTGCTGTTGTGATTGAGCGTGGCGTCGTCCACCGGATACCAGAATTTGGGCACCATATAGAGCGGAAAATAGCGGCGCAGATAAGCCGCCAGCGCCGGGAAAATATCCGTCTGGCCGGACAGGATAAACGCCTGCAGTCCCTGGGGCGTGTCGTGCAACAGCCAGGGCGTGACGATCGCGTCCTGTACCTGCGGGTGTTCCCGCAGCGCGTTTTCGATGTCGCTGAGGACGATGCGGTAACCCTGAATTTTCAGTTCGCTGTCTTCCCGACCGTGAAAGTAGAGCAGGTTATTTCGCAGCGAACCGATGTCGCCGGTGCGGTAACTGCGGGTACCGTCGGGTTCGATGACGAAACGTGCCTGCTGGACGGGCGGCGCGTTCAGGTAGCCTTCGCCGACCGCCGGGCCGGCGATGACGATTTCCCCGCGTTCGCTGTTCGCCGGGGCGTTGATGCGCAGTTCGACGCCGGGGCGTACATAGCCCAGCGGCAGCGGCGCGTCGTCATCCAGCATGCCGGGGGTAATGTCGCAGGCGGTGACGGCGACCGTGCACTCCGTCGGGCCGTAGGTATTGACGATGCGACAACCGGGAAACGCCCGCCACAGGGCGCTGACGATCTCTTTCGTCAGCACCTCGCCGCAAAAGATAAAGGTGTTCAGCCGCGGCAGGTTATCCTGACGAAACTCCCGGTCTCTCAGATAATTACGGGTCAGCGACGGGGTGCTGACCCAGGTTTGTACCCCGGCGTCGGCATGGCGGGCGATCATCTTGCGGGTATTGATGAAGTCGCGGTAATCCAGCACCGAAAGCGGCTGACGATAATGCCACGCCAGCCACAGCTCATATTGGGACACGTCGAAGCAGTAGCGAATGTTGCCGCTGATCGGGCCGGGAGCGGGAAACGCATCCGCCGCCCAGCGAACGAAATGCGCCAGATTGGCGTAGCTCACCCGGATGCCTTTAGGGGCGCCGGTGGTGCCGGAAGAAAACATGATGTAGGCAATGCCGCCAATCGCGTCCCGACCAAACGCCAGCCCCATCTGGCGGCAGTGCTCGGCCAGCCGGGCGGCGGGCATATCGCATACTGCCGTTGAAACCGCCAGCGCGGGAATGCCGATATCTGGCGCCGCCTGCCCGGTGGCGTTGAGCAACAGTGCGGCCTGAATGCTGCCGGCGATAAAGCGCAGGCGCTCGTCGGTGTTGTCGGTTTCCACCGGAACTACCGGATGACCGGCCAGCAGGCAGGCCCACCAGGCGATCAGGCAGGCTGGGTGTTTGTGGCCGTACAGCAGCAGCGGCGCGCGCTGGCGATGCCCGCCGGCTTCATGCAACGCCTGCAACCGCTCCGCCAGCGCCAGTGCGCCCTGATAAAGCTGGTGATAGGTCAGGTCGCCTTCGGTGTGATGGCAGGCAGGAGTGTGTACGCCGTCAAAGCGGGCGAACACGGTAGTCAGGTACTGCCACGACGCGATCATGCACAAGGGACGCCGTGCTCCAGCTGTGAGTGAATGAAACGGCCGAGCGAGTCGATGGTGCTGATCTGCTGGCTGTCCAGCGTCACCGGGTCGATGGACAAGCCTTCGATCATCTCTTCCAGATACATCATCAGTTCGATGAAGATGCCGCTTTCGAAGCCTAAATCCCGCTCCAGATCGGTGTGCGGATGCAGTTCCGACAGGTCGTCGGTTTCCAGCACCATGCCGATCGCCGTGACGATTTTCTGGTAGTAAAAATCCGGGCTGTGGCCGGTTTGGGGCGCGTAATCCGTGTTGAATGACATCGGCGTTACTCCATCAGGCCGGGTTGCGGGCAAACCTGAGCCGTTGCGTCCGCCGTCAGTTGTTCCTGCAGCAGCGAACGGTTGATTTTGCCATTATGGTTTAGGGGCAACTGCGACATCAGCCGGAAGCGGCGCGGCACCATGTGCGACTCCATCTGGGTTTTGCTCCAGCGCGACAGCGCCTTTTCATTGAGGTCGCCGCGAGTCACCACGCAGGCGATGATTTCGTCGCCGTAAATCGGGTGCGGCACGCCGAGCACCACCGCCTGTATCACCTGCGGATGGCGGTTGAGCACCGCTTCCACCTCTTTCGGCGACACTTTTTCGCCGCAGCTTTTCAGCATTTCGTCCCGGCGGCCGACAAAATAGAGCAGCCCCTGCTCATCCAGCCGGCAGATATCGCCGGTGTACAGCACCCGCTCGCCCGGCAGCAGACCGGGGCGCAGCTTTTCGGCGCTCTTCTCTTCATTGCGCCAGTAGCCGCACATGACGGTCGCGCCGCGGATCACCAGTTCGCCGGTGGCGTTGCGGGTATGGCGCTGGCCGTTGTCGTCCACCACCCATAGTTCGGTGTTGGGAATAGCGATGCCGACGCTCTGCGGATGGGTGGCGAGGTATTCCGGCGGCAGGTAGGTGCAGCGGTGGCACTCGGTCAGCCCGTACATCGAGTAGATGCGCGCCTGCGGAAAGATGGTATGCAACTGATCGATATCACCGGCATGCAGCGCGGCGGCGGTGTTGGTCACGGTGCGGATGGCGCCGAAGTTATAGCGGGACGCCAGCGGCGCGATCAGCCGCAGCATGGTCGGCACGATCGGCAATACGGTGGCGCGCAGGGTGACCATGCGCTGCAACGACAGCAGCGGACGCCGGAAATCCGGCTCCACGATCAGCGTACACTGCGCCAGCGCCGACATAATCACCTGATACAGGCCGTAATCGAAGCTCATCGGGATCATCGACATGATGCGGTCGTCACCGCGCAGTTGCAGGTAGCTGGCCACCGAGCCGGCGGCGGTAATCATATTGCGCCGGCTAAGCATCACCCCTTTAGGATGGCCGGTAGAGCCGGATGTGTAGATGATACAGGCCAGATCGAGATCGATGCCCGCCACCTGCCGGTCGCGTTCAACGGAGATGCGGTACGGTTCTTCCGCCAGCACAGCCGCTATATCGTTGCTGAAGCAGACGCGGGTGTGGCGATTGTATTGCTGCCAATGCTCGCTGGCCTGAGCGATGCCGATTTCCTCTTTCAGGGCGCGATCGGCAATCAGCAACCGGCAACCGGCGTTGTCCACCAGCCAGCTCAGTTTGCCGGCTTTGGTGTCCGGATTCAGCGGAATAAAGATCGCCCCCAGATACTGCAACGCCCAGAAATAGAGTACGAACGTCAGTGAATTCGGCATGCAGACGATCACCCGGTCGCCTTTTTCCACTCCGTTTTCACGCAGGTGGTCCGCCAATTGCCGGGCCTGCAGGCGCAGCATAAACCAGCTGACCTCGCGGTCGGTGTCGATGACCGCGGTTTTGTTGGCGGCTTCTTTGGCTGCCCGGTCAAGCCAGGTGGTCAGGTGGGTAATATTGGTCATGGAGCATCCTTATCAGGTACGGGAAGGGCGGGTGAACGGCCCGTCGTGGCAAGGTTGGTAGCGCAACACACCGGCGGTAAGGTGACGCGATTCCGGCACCGCCAGCAGATAACGCCGGCCCGGCTGCGCATGGTGTTTCAGGTAGACGAACGGAGCAGCGCACAGTAACGATTCCGCCACGGCCGCAGTCTGGTGTTCGGGGAATGCGCCCTGCAACGCCGCCGCCAGCGACGGGTTGCCCAGCAGCGTCAGCGTGTCTGCCGCGGGCAGGCGCGAAAGCAATTGCCGCATGGTGTCGATCGGGTCGCCGTTTTCGGCGTAAGGCTGGCGATAATACCCTTCAAATATCAGCCCGCTGGCCTGATGGGGCGGACGTTTTTCTATCCGTATCAGACAACAGTTCTTTTGGGGACGCAACTGCGCCAGCCGCTCGCTGGGATAAGGCGCCAGATCCTGATCGGCGATCATCAGCAACGCCTCGCGCCGGTTTTCATCACTGGTCAGATAGTCGTCGATGGCGCTTAGCGCGAACAACGGCGCCGCCAGCCCGCGATCCGACACCGACAGCCCGAACGCCTGTCGGGCGTCGCAGGCGTGGATCAACGCGTTGGATACCGCGCAGCCGAGATCGCTATCCGGCGTCCAGTGGGCGAACATCACCAGATCAAGCCGTTGCAGCGTATGACGCGCCTGCAATTCGGGCAGCAGCGCCTGCATCATCGCGGTAAAAGTATGACGGCTGTTGAGCCAACGGGTCAGCAGGGCGTCGTCCGGTTCCTGCGGTTCGTCGTGGGAACGGAAAAAAGCACGCAGATAATCCGCCATCAATGCCTGACTGGGATGCGGGGCCAGTAACGCGGCCTCGTTCTCGGGCGCAAAAGCGCGCCATACCAGGTCATCCGGCTGGATACACAACGTCATGGCGTATCCCCGCGCCAGATCTCGACCGGCTGTTGCCGGGCCAGCAACTGCTCGGTGGTTTCCGGCTGGCGAATCAGGGTCAGGCGGCGACCGTCCACCATCACTTCCGCCGGGTAACCGAAGCTAAGGAACGAGCCCGGCGACGCGGTCAGCCCGTAAGCGCCGGAGTGGGTGATGCCGATCAGATCGTCGACCGCCAGCGTCGGCAGCAGCACATTGTCGCCCAGCAGATCGGTTGGCGTGCAAAGCGGCCCGCTGACCTGATAAGGCTGCAACGGCCGCTCCAGATTGTCGCCCAGCCGCAACAACGGAAAGTTTTTGCGCAGCATGCTGTTCAGGCCGGCCGCCGCACTGTGGCAATTAGCGCCGCCATCGCAGATAGCGAACGTTTTCCCGCCGGCGGTTTTCAGGGTGTTGACCCGGGTGACGAACAGGCCGGCTTCCGCTACCAGATAACGCCCCAGTTCGATGATGATCTGCGTGGCGGCGGCCTGGCGGCGGAAGTCCGCCACGATTGACGCGATGGCCTCGGTTAACGCCGGCAGATCCAACGGCGTTTCCTTCGCAAAATAGGGGACGCCGAAACCGCCGCCGACATCGACAAAATCCAGCGTTAACTGGTGCGTATCGCGCAGATTTAGCGCCAGTTGCAGGATATTTCGGGTGTTGTCGGCGATAGACTGGGCGTTGAGGATCCGGGTGCCCAGATAAACATGAAAACCGCGCAGAGAAACCGAGGGCCAACGGTGCAGGCTGGTCAGCACGGTATGCAGGGTATCCAGCGTCATGCCGAACTGGGTGGGTTTGCCGCTCATCACCAGCCGGGCGTGTTCGCTGCTGAAATCCGGATTGATGCGCAGCGCCACCGTCTGCACGGTATTGGCCTGCGCGGCCAGCCGGTTGAGGTTATCCAGCTCCGCTACCGATTCCACCACAATCGCCCGGATGCCGCAGTCAATAGCGAATTTCAGCGCGGGCAGGGATTTGCCCGGCCCGACATACAGGATGTGCTGCGGCGAGACGCCCGCCGCCAGCGCGGTTTTAAGCTCGGCAGGCGAGCAGACCTCACATCCCGCTCCTTGTTCCGCCAGCACGCTGACCACCGAAAGATTGGGATTGGCTTTCAGAGAATAGTAAATCGCGGTTCCGGTTGGCAGTTGCTGGCGGAGTTGCTGGAACTGGCCGCGCAACTGACGGGCGCTATAAACATAGAAAGGCGTACCGATGCGGTCGGCAATATCGGCGACAGGCACCTCTTCTATATAGCCGTTGGCGAACAGCGAGTCAGCCTCGGAACGGGCAACGGGATGGGCGGGGTCAGCCATGATGAAGCCGCTCGCGCAGGAAGCGCGTCAGACTGGTCAGATTCTGGAAGGCATCAAAAACGCGGTCGTTCGTCAGGTCGAACAGATCGCCGCTCAGGTTGTAGGCCGCTTCGCAGTGGTCGCTGAGCACGGCAATCAGGGTGACGATGTTGATGGAGTCCAGACGCCCTTCTTCGCCGAACAGGGGGGCTCCCTGAAAGATCTCGGCAATACGGCCTTTATCGACGCCAATCGCGGTGAGTTTGTCACGCAGGAGGGTATGCAAGGTGTCATCATCATGATGAGTCATTACCGGATAATCCATTCTACTCCCCTTATCTGTCTCTTTGACGGGAGTATAACCAGCGTTATTCAGGCGTTTTGTTTGAAATTGCACGCTCGCTGATATGAAGGGATTAATGTCGTCAGATCGGCGGTAAAATCGGCATAATTTATTCTGATAGCTACGTTATCGCGTTTTTTGTCCGAATGTTTCCATCATCGATATTCTGCGGGGAGCGCGTACGGGATATAACAGGATGCGGTCGGCATTCCGTCACAGACAGGCAGGCTGAAGGGAGAGTTGGGCAATATCGGGATACAGAGCGAAAATAATAGAGAGGGAGAAAATGACCTTTCTCTCTCCTGCGAGCCTTGTGGGATAACAAGAGAGAGAAGGGCTAACAATATAGCATTATTGCCTGCCATACTCCGGATTACAGAGAGGTGACCGCCTGCATTCATCCCCGTCGCTGGCTCATGCCAGTTTCCGGTGATTCACTGGGTTGCCGCCTTTCTGCCGCCCGAATTATTTAGGGCATATACCCGTCATACTTCAAGTTGCAGGTGTGTTGGCTGCGTTACTCGGCCCATTTCATGGGCCTTGCCCCTTCGGGGCCGCTGCCAGCAGCGTTCAAATCGGCTTACGCCAATTTGTCACTCACCCCAGTCACTTACTTATGTAAGCTCCTGGGGATTTACTCGGTTGCCGCCTTCCTGCAACTCGAATTATTTAGGGTAGAGAATTAATAAACTAACAGATATTTCCCTGGTGTGCGCCAATTTGGCTTTCCGATCTTTAAAACGGATCAGATGTTTTTATTTTGGTACTTGATGTTATTTTTTGAAAATTCTAAGGATTTTGTACCGGGAAAGATAGTTAGACTTAGGTATAGGTTGATACTATACTTTCGTGCCGTTATGGTCAGGCTGGGCTGTCGCACGCGATTTTGGGAGAGTTGGATGTCTATATCATTCTCTAACGTTGACTTCATCAATAGCACAATACAAACCTATCTTAACAGAAAGTTAAAAAGCTATGGCGACCCCAAGTACGCCTATTTGATCATGAACAAGAAGAAACCGACGGATGTTGTGATCATCTCCAACTATCCGACGGAATGGGTTGATATTTACAGAAATAACAATTATCAGCATATTGACCCGGTAATCCTGACCGCCATCAACAAGATTTCTCCTTTTTCCTGGGATGATGATCTGGTCATCAGTTCAAAGTTGAAATTTTCCAGAATATTCAATCTCTCCAAAGAATACGACATTGTTAATGGCTATACCTTTGTGTTGCACGACCCGGGCAACAATTTGGCCGCCTTGTCTTTTATGATTGAAGAGCATCGCAGCGAAGAACTGGAAGAAATTATTCAGAACAATAAAGATAAATTGCAAATGCTGTTGATTTCAGCTCATGAGAAACTCACCTCTCTTTACCGAGAGATGAGCAGAAACAGAAACAACAGCAAGTCGCAGGAAGCCGATCTTTTCTCACAAAGAGAAAACGAAATTCTCTACTGGGCAAGCATGGGGAAAACCTATCAGGAGATTGCGCTTATTCTTGGTATCACCACCAGTACAGTAAAATTTCATATCGGCAACGTTGTAAAAAAACTGGGTGTGCTGAATGCCAAGCATGCAATCAGGCTCGGCGTTGAAATGAATCTGATCAAGCCAGTGGGACCAGCAAAGGCAAGGTCTTAAGCTGCTCGGATTCGGCCGTTGTTATCTGTGTAATGCGTTCGATCAGCGCGTATCGGCTCTCATCGTCTGTGGGCAGGTGCAGCAGATAAATTTTCTCCTGCTTTTCCGACAACCCCTGCTGAATGATGGAAATGCGCCAGCCTGAACGTTTTAACAAGGTCAGCATCGGGTGGCTGACAATCGTGAGTATCCCGTCATAATGGCATTTTCTGGCGTAATTAATCATGGCAAGAAATAACGTCAGGCAAGCTGGGTTACGGGTGCCAATCAAATTTCTCACTCGGTCACGGTCGACGAAAAACCGGCTGGACTCAATGTAATTTCCTTCGGGGATGTTGAGACCGTCGAAATAAGAGAAAAACGTGCCAGTAATCATGTTGGGATATTTCATTTCTATAAATCTGACACTGCAAATGATTTTTCCTTCCTTGACGCCTAACAAGTAGGTCGTGTGTTCATTATCGTACTCGTCAAATTCCATCCCGTTAATACAGTTGACGGTCCAGTCCAGACGGTCCTTAAATGTCTCTTTGCGTAGTGTAAACACCTCGTCCAGCTTGTTATTTGACATTAAGCTAAAACTCACATCAAATATTTCTAACATATTTCCCCCTGTCATCAATTTTATGTCTTTTTACGCAAAAACTCACCTGGTGGGGATATATGTTAACGTTTTTACCGCTTGCTTTTCCAGCGTGATTATTTGCGTCCATTTAAGGAAAGTTTATTTTCATTAGTTGACATATTATTTCCTTTTCTATCCTCATTGTGGCATCTGCCAGCCGGACAATCTCCCTCCTTGTTGCCGTGATAAAGTCGCCTGGACTTAGCGGTGGTCCGATGTGGTTAACGGTCACGTGCCATCTGGTCGGTGTTTTTCAGGCATAGAGCGGCGATAAGATTAATTGGCGGGCAGGGCTGTCATCAATACCGATGCGAGTTCGGCCGTGGGAAATGATGTGCCGTAATCCCGGTTTTCCGGCCTGCTGTTTCCATCTGAATGGAAGGCGGCTTGGGGTATTTAGACGATCGGCGAGAGGACGATACAGAAAAAGTATCAATAGCGACGAGAAGTTGTGATTAATTAATGGAAATAATAGCGTGGTAATGATGTGGGTTCCGTCACTGCCATCTGATATGGCTGCACGGATGATAGCAAACTGAAAAAAAGGGACTGACATATGCAGAAAAACACAACGTTCAGACAGGCGTGGCTGGTTGCGCTGGCGCTGGCGGCCACAACGGTAAGCCATGCGGCCGTTGCCGCGGAAAGTTCGGGTTCAGGGGCCGCTTCGTCATCGGCCGCGGCGATTGCAGTGGGGACGATTGATCAGGTTTCGTTTGGTGACAGCGCGTCGGAGAAAAGCCATAGCCTGGTAGAAAACAACAGCCAGACACTCTCCGGCGGGCTGGGCGAATCTGCCCGCAGATTACTGCCGCTCAGCCCGGCAGGCGTTTATGGCGGTAGTCTGACGGTTACCCTGCGGGTGGATCCGCTGCGCCGTAACTACGTTTCCGTCAAACTGTGGGGAGAGGATGACGGCAACTATGATACCGGCCGCCTTTATCTGTACATCGTCAAAGATGGTGTGGAATATCAGGTCGGCTACCGTCATGAGGGCGACTATATGCCACTCAGCGTGACCCACTGGAGTAAACCGTTGCCCGGGCGTTTCTTCTATTCGACCACCTTGCTGCCTTATGCGATGACCAAAGGCAGCAGCACCGTTACCCTGAAAATCGTTTCCACCGGCCGTCTCTATCCGTTCGGCAGCGGCGGTCCGGATGCCAGCAATCCGTATCAATATGCGATGAACGTGCCGAGTCGCGGAATTTACCGGGCTTATACCCATGTCGATCCGTTCCTCGACGTTTCGGGCGAAAGGCAGGGCAGTGCGCCGGCGGTCACCACCCGTCCTGCTCCGGGCGATGAGATTCTGGGCGCGAATGGCTCGTTCCGCGTCGCCATCAATAACCGAATCGCCAGCCTGCTTGGCAAGGCGCCGACAACGGCGAATCTCTCCGGCGGCGATTTGCGCTATCTTGCCCGCGCATATTCCGTTGCGGAACTGAGCAGTTATCAGAACCCGGCGGTAGTGAGCCAGGTTGTCGCCGCGCTGGATGCTTACGCCGCGCAGTACTATGACGACAACAATACAGTGAAAAACTGGGGCGGGAGTTTTGGCTCGCAGGGACAGGCGATCTATTACCTGCGAGATCAGCTGACTGGCGATATTCTCAATGCCTCTGTCAGCTATGGCGCTGCCGGCAAGAAAACGCGCCGCGCCGCCTGGGCCGATATGCTGTTTGCCAGCCGTGAATACGGCCGATTGCAAAATCGTCTTAGATTGAGCAACCAGAACCTGATTGCCAATACCAGTATCTATTTCGCCAACAAAGGTATGTTGGTGTTGAAAGATTCGCGCGCTTTCCCAGAGGAAACCGCGCAGCGCTATATTAAGGAAGCCGTCGGACTCTTACCCTGGAGCGGCGATGATAAGGCGGACAGTAATGGTAATGGCCTGCCGGATGATGGCGGTTGGAAACCGTTTGGCGGCAGCTATTATCAGGTCACCGATAAAGGCCAGACCCGTGAGTGGGGCTATGTTGGCGCAGGTTACGGCGAAGTGCAGTCATACCTTGCCGAATTCTACCGGGTTACCGGTAATGAGGATTTCCGCACGCAGATGGTGAAAATGACCAAAGCGCGTGCGCCGTTCCGCCGCCCGGCGATTGAAATCAGCAATAGCGCCAACTACCGTTCGATGGAAGCGATTGGCCTGCTGGCCTGGCGCGGTGCGCATGAAAGCGACGGCAACTTCGCCGGCTACATCGCTTATGCCGACGCGGTGAATACCAATGAACGCGCCAAAGCGTTGCGTGTCGCCGCCGCCAGCAAGGACGCGGCGCTTATTGGTTACGCCAGACAAATGCTGGAAGACAATCAGTTCTTCGCCAACCTGGCCGGTTCGGAGTCCGCATTTGAGGCGTTGGACGTGTTCGCCGATTATCGGACAGTCAAAATGGCGAGCGACAACGGTGTGCGCCTGCCGATGACCGATGGACAGCCTGACTTTGCCTGGGTGGATGAAGAGAACGCCATCGCGGCGATCAAAAAAGGGGACGAACGCCTGTGGCTGAGCGCTTACTGGCAGGCCAAGGCGGGGACGGGCATCAACGGTCTGGCGCGTTTCCACTTCAGTACTTCCGGCTATGACCAATACGGCATACTGGAAACCACGCCGATCTTCCGATCCACCGCGGTGTATGCGCGCCCCAACCTGATCGATATGCCGGAGAAGACTCCTTACACGCCGCCTAATCCGCCGGGCAACGCCTATGCCGGAGAGCTGCTGCCGCTGGGTCCGGTGCCTGCCGATGCGTCCAGCGACGATCCATTCCGGGGTAAGGCCGATTTTTACGCCTTGCGCTTCGGCCGCTATCTGATGGGGATTAACGCCAGCATTAGCAACAGTTATGCGCTGAAAACGCCGGTTGGCTTCAACGCGGCGGAAGACCTGGTGTCACAGCGAACGCAATCGGGCGGTGTGACCGTGGGGCCACGCGCCAGCGTGGTGCTCTATCTGGATGGAACCCGTGATGCCAAACCGGTACCCGGCACGCCGCTGTACCTGAAAGCGCAGCGCAGCAATGATGTAACCGGGCTATCCTGGACGGCGGCATCCGGCGCCGAGCGCTACAAAATACTGCGTGCCGCCAGTGAAAACGGTGATTACCAGACGGTCGCCACCGTTACCGCCAACGCCTACAGCGACAGTTCAAAAGTACCGACCGGCGGCTACTACTACCGGGTCGTCGCCGTGAACGGCAATGGCGAAAGTTATCCGTCCATGTGGAGCCATCCCTGATAGGACGGCGCCGGCGACGGCTGCCTGACGGGGTTTGAACTCCTCGCCACACGTGTCTGGTCTGACGGCTGGCGCGTGTGGCGTTTTACTTTTTTCGCCGGCTCATCCTGCATGCTCATGCGTATCCCGCTGATTTCCTTCACTTCCCGGCGTATTTCATAAGCTGGATGATTTTGCTGGATGGTTTTCCTGCGCAGACTTCTTCGTGATACCGCCAGAATGCGCCTGCCGACCCACCTAAAAAAGTTCGTGATAATGAAAGTTGGTAATCCGTTGAATGTCTTGTTCTTTCATATTCATGACATAAGAGTGTGATATGGATCGCACTTTTTGTGAAGTGGGGTATAGTTACTATAGTGATAATTGACTTGTCATTTACGAGCATCATCAACAACGAAAACGTAAAAAAGGAAGCAATCATGAATATGAAAACTGTCTTTACCGCCATCGCACTGAGCACACTGTCTGTAGGCGCTTTTGCTGCAACGGAAATCCAGTACCCGCAGGGTCAGGAAATCGGCAGCATCTCCGCCAGTGCCAACACGCTTGATAGCCTGCAGGCTAAACTGGCCGCCAAAGCGGATGCCGCCGGTGCAAAAACGTTCCAGATCACGTCCGTTCAGGGTGACGACACGCTGCACGGCAACGCTGTTCTGTTCAAATAAAATCAATCAATGAGGCAGGGGAGCGTACCCCTCTCCCATCCCTGACATCATTGATAACCCTCCCTTTGTGTCTGTCTTGATACCTATTTTAACCGGGCCTTGCGCCCGGTTTTTTTATGCCGTGTGCATGACTGACGGATACTATTCAATCCGGAATACCTGGGGATATTTATCGCTGGCGGCTTCGTGAAATATATCGTCCAGCCAGACAGGGATTTCCTCTTCCGTCGCATCGTCTGGTATAACAACGCCGTGAAGCGGAGAGTGCTTTCGTTCATTTAGATCGATGCGGAATACCTGCCACTGTTGTTGGTGTCGTTTTACGCCGATAATTCTGCCAAATACGTTATAAATCAGCACAAGCTTCTCCTGTGATATTATTGATTCAAAGAGCGATAAGTTCGTGTTGTACTGGTGATATTTTTAACAAGGAGAACCGGGTAATGAAAGGAATGGCGATTATTTTGTTTTCATGTGTCTCATTTTCATGTTTTGCGAGAAGTGATTATGACATGACGATGTGCCGCAATGGCGCGTTTCCCGGTTATCCCGGCCAATATTCTGTCGCCAGAATCAACGCGCCTAATGGCGCTAAAGTGCATTTTTACGATGATGACAGTGACAAAGGATGCCCGGAGAATCAGGCGCTTTGCCAGCAGAAAGCCTATCTGATTAATGGTGACGGCGTGATAGTGGCGCAGGAAAAAAGCGGCTGGTCTTGTGTGTGGTATTTTGGCCGGAAGTCTGAATTTGTCGGCTGGCTGCAATCGACTTATCTTGAAAAACAGGCTATCGAAACGGTTGGAGTCAATGCCTGGATCGGTTCGTGGAGTGATGGTTACAGTAAGATAAATATTACCCGCGGGAAAAATAGCACGCTTCATATAAAAGGTAATGCCACCTGGAATGGTGGGGTATCCGGTTATGGTGAATCGATTGTTCATATCGGTAGCATTTCTGCCTCGGCGACACCGAATGGTAATACGCTTCAATGGGGTGATACGCGTGAAGAGTTTGAATGTAGCGGTGTGATGCAGCTAATTAACGGTAATTTGATCGTTGAAGATAATGGCGAATGTGGTGGAGCAAATGTCAGCTTCAGCAGTATTTATCGTTTGAAAAAATAATGCGCTGACTAATATATCATTGCTTTATTCACTGGACTATACAAAGTCAGTTAATCCGACGGGAAATATTTGCTCGTGCTGCCAAAGGGAATACTATGACCGAACCGATGTGTTGGACCGCATTTTAGATTGGATATTATTCAATCAAATGAAATAAGGAGAGTGGTATGCCAGGAGCGGCTCGCTTAAATGATATTGGAAGCGGACATGAGTGCTTTCCAGATACTCCGATAATAGAAGGCAGTTCCGACGTATTGATTAATGGTCTGCCGGCGGCGCGGGTTGGCGATACGGTTCAGATGCACGGATGCCCTTGTCCCCAGGCGCCTCATGGCGTGCATGGTAGAAAAATATCGTCAGGATCCGCTACGGTATTGGTTAATGGGAAATCCGCCGCGCGGATTGGTGATGATATTGACTGCGGCGGTCTGATTGTTTCAGGCAGCGGCAATGTGATTATTGGTGATACGCCCTATCAATCTCCGGTACAACATTGTGTGGAAGCGGCGGTAAAAAGACGCGATCCGTTGATCTCTTTTTCGGATATCATGAAAAATATAACCCCTCCACCCCGATGGAGTCGATAGTTGATTAAATAAAATCCCTGATACAGGTGGTATCAGGGACTATCATATTGTCATCTATATAGAAAATAGTGACATTTAATCGTAGACAGGCTTGAGTCGATGGATAATATCAGATTACTTCTCATCTAATGAGAAATCATCAGAGTTAATCCATGCTGTTAAGATCTTACCTGATTTCATTTGATAGCTTATTTTATAAAATTCGCCGTTATCGCTCATATCTAGCAGCTTAAAATGATCGCCAGCAATCAGGTATGAATTTTTCCGGTCTGTCATTATTGGTGAGTTTAACAATACGGTTTTCTCTACCGATACGGTGCCAAAAATTGGCGCTCTTTTCGTATAGATACTTTCATCTTTTAGGAGTGCCGTTTCGGTAGCTACACCTTCTTTAAAATAGGTGCGTTTAACTATGCCGCAGCCTACGCATGCATCACGAAACATCAGCGTCCATTTTTCATCTGAGACCTGATAAATGTCTTCATTCCATTTTCCTTCATCCTTCCATGAGCTAATCACATTGTTTTTATTGATAGAGTAATTACATATTGGATTCTTTTCTGGAAGAACAGGTTTTTCCTTTATTCCGGTTGCTGTTATCTGAAAGAGAGTAGAACATTTGTTAATGTCGTTTCCCGTCGTTATCATTAGGTATTTTTTTCCTAATATGATATCTGATTTTATTTTTTCATAGCCATCTTTTGCTATTTTTTTTATAGAGTCAGGGACCGGGAAACCCTCACAATAGCTATTATCGCATAGCTCATTTTCTGCAAGTGTTGAATTTGAAAAAAATAGTAAAAAACTTAATGCGAAAATGTTGAGATAATATTTCATTTACACTAACTCCCATTTTTTCTTAATCTTCTCGAAATGGCTTATTCTTTCATCAAGACCATTGTAACCACCATTAACAGCGAGTGTTATTAGTCTTACATTATTTTTTTCATTGTCTATAAGGACATTTATATCACCCATCGCAGCATATTTGACGTGGATGCCACCATTGTGTCGCCAAAACCAGCATGATGCCCTAATTGCATTTTCCATGTCTGATGCTATTGATTCAGGATTGGAAATAAAATCAATCCCTGAGTATTCTGAAAAAAGGCGATAGTTTTTCTTCCAGGTTAATTGTATTAGTCCTCTTCCTTTATATTTTTGACCATCTCCGATAGTTATATTCTCATATTTTACAGCATCTTTGTGCCTGTCAGGATCGTAATTTCTGCCAGAACCAAACTCTAGTGTTGTGTCAAGATGCGATGACTCATGAAGACATTGTGATAAAAAATGAGCTTTGTAATATGGTTTGTTAATTCCATACTCGCTCATGATAGCATTAAGAGACTTAACGAAAGCTTGCTTGTCATAATGATATACGTTTGAATATTTCATCTTAAAGTTTGCTTCAAAAATTTTATTTCCACTTTTTCCTGTAAACCAAGGTCTGGTGTGACCTAATAGAAATTCAATCAGCTCAACTGTTATTTCGTAATCAGATGATTTATTTAAGTAGTATGGAAATAATAAAGGATGAAAATGCCAAACAGGTTTGCCCGATTTAAACTCGGGAACCTCACTCATCCACGCCATATCATCCCGCCACTTTTTCAGATACGGCATCATCTCAGGGTAACTGTCGTTGTTAAGGAAAGATTGCCAGTGTTTATGTTTGCTGTCGCCAAACCATTCGCTATCATGTTTGACTATCAGCCGACGCACCAGGTCTGGTACGTTATTTTCTCCGGAATGTAAATTTTCGAAGATACGTTTTTCAAATGCAGCCAGTTCGTACTGTGATAAATTCCCGTCATTGTTCTGGTCTATGACTTTCACCAGCTTCTTATACGTCTCGGATCCCTGTTGGCCTTCGAACTCGGTATCTCCCCGCAGGGATTTTGATACCCAGTCAAAAATGCCTTTGAGAAAATTCTCTTTTAGCAGAGAACCGAAATCCTCCGTCGAGGCTTCTTCCAGCGTAATAAAGCCAAGTTCAGACAAATCATGTTGGCTCAACACGTCCACATCATGGCCTTTCACCCAGTTATCCGGCGCAATTTGAAACCACGTTGTTCCCTGCGCGTCTATCGGGCTGGCTTTATCACGAGGCAGAATTCTTCCGTCATCCGTACTTTTGGTCACCGTATTTGTTGGCGTAAATGTTGTTTCGTCACCTTCACCGGATTTCTGATATAACGGCTTTCCTGCTTTTATCTTCACAAAGGTTCGGCCGGTTTTAATCTGTTTGGGATTAGAGAGAAAACCGGGCATATTGTTATCGACACTGATGACTTCAATGTGCGAATAAAAGTCTATATCCACACCACCAGAACCGGATTTGGCGGGGGAGTTATCTTCTGCTAAAAAGCCGATCGCGTCTCCGGCGTTGATCGTCAGTTTCTCTCCGGGGATGACCACCGCATTATATTCCCCATGCTCAACAGCTTTAGTCATCCATTCCGGCATACGGTGATAGCGAGGGGTAACCGGCTCGACAAATCGATCCTCCAGGGAAACCCAGAATTTTTTTTCACTCACACTCCCATCTTTCAGGCGTTGGGCCAACCCGAAAACACCGTTAGTAGTTTCGTGCCCTATTTTGAATGTTTCCTGTTTTGAAACCACCAGTAAATCATTTTCTTTGAGTGTGATATTTCCCGCTTTAGGCAATTTTTGCCCGCTGATTTCCCGGCCGTTGTATTCGCTTGTCGATAAGTTATTTATATTGGGTTTGACACGATAACAATTCATCAGCGTTGGGTAAGCAGAAACTGGGGCGAGGTGCATATACAGCGTGTAAAACGTCAGCCAGGTGCTCTGGTCGTCCGGATTCGGTTGATGTTCCGAACGCACCAGCAAAAACGTGCTGGAATAGCGCAGCTGATATTTGTCATACGGCGCGGTGCAGTAGTTTTTGTTGATGCGCCATGCCGCCACTTCCCCGCTGACGATACACTGAAGTGGAACCGCTCTGTCGGCGTTCGTTGAGGTCAGCACTGATTCCGGGGCGCTACGACGGCTGATATGGATGCCTCCATGCCACTGTCGGTTACTACTCGCCAGCCACCAGCCGTCCGGTTCATTCCGCAAGACGTTCAGTAACGTATCCAGACTGTCGTAATCCTTTCCATCCGCTTTCCGTATCGGATAACGCGTGTCCATCCTGCTCTCCCTTGCACCGTCAGTGCGATCGGCCTGATCGTAAACGGTTTCTTCCTGAATGCAGACGGTAACATACGCCTTATCCACACATCATGCCAGATGATTGCGGTGTGGGCTGGGGTTCCTGAATCGCTGGTGATAAGTGTGATTCTATCCCTGTCAGTGTAGAAAAACTGAGCGCTGATTTACTACCCAACCGTTTTCACTAACGCCAAAATCTCTGCCCGTTTCTCTGGTGACAGCCCCAAAAACGCCAGCATCAATTCTGCCAGTTCATCATCAGCGGTGTAGAAGAATGCCAGCGGGACGTCGAGCGCGTCCGCGAGTTGTTGAGCAGTGTCAATGCTGGCTTCGTGCACGCCCTTTTCATAACGGTTAATACGGGGGCTTGCCACAAATTCATCGATCCCGGCAGCGATGCCGAGTTTTTTTTGTGACAGGCCTTTCGCGAGCCGGGCTTGCTTAAGTCGTTGACAGAAAACGTCATGGTAGTTTGGTCTTGATTTCATGACTACGAGAATCGTAGTTTTTGCTTGAGTGAGATACTACGAATAACGTAGTATTTGCTGTGTATGTTCCTTTAACAGTGACGAGTTAGGAGGCTGGATGAAAAAGGATTGGCATCAGGCGGACATTATCGCCGCTTTACACAAGCAGCGTACCTCAATGGCGGCGCTTTCCCGTTCTGCCGGTTTGAGTGCGTCAACATTGGCAAATGCATTGGTCAGGCCCTGGCCCAAAGGTGAATGGCTGATTGCGGAAGCATTGGGAATTCATCCGGCCGAAATATGGCCGAGTCGATATTACGATCGGAGTGGTGAATTGATTGATCGTAAAATCAGGATAAGAGCGAAGTCGCGTTAAGCGAGTTTTACTTTGTCTCGGGTTGGTTATTGTCTAACGATGCAAGCAACCTAGCTTGCTGTTCTCTGGGCAAGTCGGCGAACAGTAGGATCATTTTTGCCAGATTGTCATCGTCAGCGTAAAAATAGGCCAGAGGGACATTCAATGCATCCGCCAGACGGCTGGCCGTCACGATATTCGCTTCATGCACGCCTTTTTCATAGCGATTAATACGTGCGCTGGCAACAAACTCATCAATCCCGGCTGCGATACCCAGCCCTTTCTGGGACAGCCCCCGCAGTAAGCGAGCATCCTTGAGGCGTTGACTGAAAATATCATGGCGTTGTTGGCGAGTGTTCATGGCTACGATATTCGTAGTCATGGTGAGTTTTAGATACTACGATTATCGTAGTTATGGTCGACATTGCTGTTTAGCGTCGATGCGATCAGGCGGAAAACGGAGTATAGTAAGCAGCAAAAACGCCCTGAAAACAGGGCGTTGTAATAGTCGGTAGCGCAGTACAGAAATCACTCGATATTCTGAATCTGCTCCCGCATCTGCTCAATCAGCACTTTCAGTTCGATGGCGGAGGCGGTGACGTCGGCGTTGATGGATTTGGAACCCAGCGTGTTCGATTCGCGGTTGAATTCCTGCATCATGAAGTCCAGACGGCGGCCGACGGCTTCCTGCTTGTTGAGGATTTTGTAGGTTTCCCGCACGTGGGCTTCCAGCCGGTCGAGTTCTTCGGCTACGTCGATGCGCTGCGCCAGCAGCACCAGTTCCTGCTCCAGCCGGTTGCCGTCGAGCTGCACCTGCGCTTCATCCAGCTTGCTTTGCAGCTTTTCCCGCTGCCATTGCAGAATGTTCGGCATGTGGGCGCGAACCTTGGCGACTTCGGCGCTGACGCCCACCAGCCGCTGTTCAATCAGCGCTTTGAGCGCGTTGCCTTCGCTTTCGCGGGCGAGGATGAAGTCGTCCAGCGCGGCTTCCAGCGCCTGCATCAGTTCGGCGCTGATGGCGTCCAGATCCTGCTCCTGCGCCGACATCACCCCCGGCCAGCGCAGGATGTCGAGCGGGTTGACCTCGCCTTCGTCGCTCTGCATTTTCACCCAGTTCGCCGCCGTCACCAGCTGTTTGGCCAGTTGCTCGTTGAGGATGAGTTGCCCTTGTGCGCGCGGGTCCAGCTCAAAACGCAGGCCGCACTCGATTTTGCCGCGGGTCAGGCGGTTGCGGATGCGTTCGCGGATTACCGGCTCTAAGCTGCGGAACTGCTCGGGTAAACGGATGTAGGTTTCCAGATAACGCTGGTTTACGGAGCGAAGCTCCCAGGCGGCGCTACCCCAGTCACCCTTGATTTCTCGCCGGGCGTAAGCGGTCATGCTACGAATCATCGGTGCATACCTGTTAAGAAGTGATGGGGTAATTATAACGGGCGACCGGCTAAAAGCGACAGCGGTAACGGACTGACAAATCACGGCTTCCGGCCAAACCACGCGATGGCCGAAAGCGTACGGCGGCGGTTATGCCGCTTCCAGCAGCGGCAGACACTGGCTGGCGAGTTCGCGGCACTTGCTTTTCAGCACCTGTTTGAGCTGCAAGATCTCGCGGGATTGCGGGATGTCGCGGCGGCTGATCAGCATCACCTCAAACGGCAGCGGCTGGCTGATGGGCACGATTTTGAGTTGATCGGCATAACGGCGCGCGGTGAACAGGTCGACGATGCCGGTGCCGCCGCCCGCCAGCACCATATCGGCGATCACCGAGTAGGTCTTGATGTACAGCGAAGCCGCCGGTTTGAGGCGACGATCGCGCAGCGCGCGGTGCACCACCTGGCCCAGCGGGTCCTGCTGCTGCATCATCAGCAGGTTGTTGTGGCACAGCCATTCCAGCGACACCGGCCCCTGTTGCGGGCTGTCTTTCGGCAGAATCGCCACCATCCGCGACTGGCACAGCGGCTCGGCCAGCAAATCCGGCGGCACCTGTTGGCCGAACACCAGCGCCAGGTCGAGCTGATGCTGCTGAATATTCTGACACAGGGTGCTGAAATGCTCGGTGACCAGCTCCATATTCACCAGCGGCGCCTGCTGCTGAAACTCCACCATCGCCGGGGCGACAATCATCTGGCCAAAGGCGTGCGCCGCACCGAGCCGCACCGCCTCGCGCTGGCCTTTGCGGATCTGTTCGGTCAGGCGGGAAATACTCTGTAATTGGCTGTAAAGCTGTTCGATTTCCGGCATCAGCCGTTGCCCTTCCACCGTAGGCACCAATCCTTGCGAACGGCGTTCGAACAGCGCGAAACCCAGTTGCTGTTCGGCGTGATTCAGCACCCGGCTGACGTTGGGCTGGGAAACGTTGAGTAACCGCGCCGCGCCGCTGATGGTGCCGGCCTGAACGATCGCCTGAAAGACTTCGATGTGGCGTAAACGCATAACCTGAGTCCTGTTGTGTGATGTGTGCCCGACCGGCCCGATGGAGCACGATCCAACGCATAAACAAGCAAGATCCACGCCATGTTATTGAAAAACGCGGCCGGATGGCGGCAGGCCGCGTCCGCTGGCTATTCGCCCCAGGTGGCTTCCAGCACCCGCAGCCAGTTGCCGTAACAGATTTTCTCCAACAGAGTGCGTGAGTAGCCGCGATCGGCCAGCGCCTGCACCAAAATGGGGAAACCCGCCACATCCTTCAGGTCGCCCGGGATGGTGGTGCCGTCCAGATCGGAACCGAAGCCGACGCCATTTTCGCCCAGTTTTTCCAGCAGATACTCCACATGACGCACGATCTCCTGCACCGTGGCGGACGGGTCTTTCTGGCCGTCGGCACGCAGGAAGGAGGTACCGAAATTGACGCCGACAAAGCCGTCGCGCTCGCGGATAGCCGCCAGCTGGCGGTCGGTGAGGTTGCGCGACTGGGCGCACAGCGCGTGGGCGTTGGAGTGGCTGGCTACCAGCGGCGCGTCGGAAACCGCCGCCGTCTGCCAGAAGCCTTTTTCATCCATGTGGGAGAGGTCCACCAGAATGCGTTTGGCGTTGCAGGCGCGCACCAGCCGCAGCCCGGCGTCGGTCAGGCCATCGCCGGTGTCGGGCGAGGAAGGGAAACGGAACGGCACGCCTTGTCCGAAGATATTCGGCCGGCTCCACAGCGGCCCCAGGCTGCGAAGCCCGGCGGCGTAGAGAATATCCAGCAGCTCCAGGTCGGCATCCAGCATCTCGGCGCCTTCGATGTGCATTACCGCCGCCACTACGCCGTCCGCCATGCAGCGGCGGATATCGGCCGCACTGCGGCACACCCGCAGTTGCCCGGCGGATGCCGCTTCAAGGCGCAGCAGGGTGGCGAGCATCCAGAAGCTGACGTCGCGCGCCTGCGCCATGGACGGGGTGGTTAATAAAACGTTGCCATCTGGTATGGATGTTGCATCACTCTGGTTCGAGGGAACGTAGGTGGCGAACAGGCCGCCGGCGAATCCGCCCTGCCGGATCCGGGGCAGGTCAATATGACCCTGCGACGGCCCGTTCAGAAAGGCATCGGTCGGATTATCGCGATGAAGTCGCCACAGGCGTGACAGCACGTCGTTGTGGCCATCGAAGACAGGGAGAGTATGTACAAGCGGCTTGTCTGACATGGGCGAATCTGACATGGAAGAAAGTACCGATACTGGATTGAAAGAAAAATGATTTTCTGAAATGGAACCTGCTCTGCACCATGCTGGTGCGGTTCATTCAGGCGGAGAAATTTTGTTCGCCGCAGCACCATTTAAGCCAGCGCCTGTGATATCTGTCAAGCCGCAGACAGAAAAAATATATTTTATTTTATTTTAAAATCAGACACTTGGGGGATTAATGGTCACCAGAAGACGTTTTCTTGCCGGTTGCGCTACCGTGCCTTTCCTGTCCTGGCTCAATCTGAACACCGCGTTTGCCGATACGCCGCCGTCCATGCTGGTGATGGCGATGCAGCTCGATAACATGACCAGTCTCGACCCGCAGGAAGGGTTTGAGGCGGTAGGGACCGAAATCATCGGCAACCTGTACCAGCGTCTGGTGATGCCAAACCCGGCCAACCCGCAAGAGGTGATTGGCGATCTGGCCGTCAGTTGGGAGGTTGGCAACGACAGCAAAACCTTCACCTTCCACCTCAATCCGAAAGCCAAATTCGCCGACGGTTCGCCGGTTACCGCCGACGATGCCGCCTTCTCGTTGCAGCGCGCGGTCAAGTTGGACAAGAGCCCGGCGTTCATCATCAACCAGTTCGGTTTTACCAAAGACAACGTGGAGCAGCGCATCACCGCGCTGGATGAAAAAACGCTGGTGATAAGCCTGGATAAGCCGGCGGCGGAAACCTTCCTGCTGTACTGCCTGTCTGCGCCGGTGGGCAGCATCGTGCAGAAAAAGGCGGCGCTGGCTAATCAGCAGAACAACGATCTGGGCAACCAATGGCTGAAACAGAACAGCGCCGGCTCCGGCCCGTTCTCGCTGGTGAGCTGGAAAGCCAGCGAAAGCATCATCCTGCAGAAGAACGATCACTTCCCGACCGACAACGCCTTTAAGCGCGTCCTGCTCAAGCACATCGTCGACCCGTCCGCCCAGTTGCTGATGCTGCAGAAAGGGGACGTGGATATCGCCCGCAACCTGACCACCGAGCAGATTCGCCCGCTGGTGAACGACAGTAACTACCATCTGGTGCGTCAGAGCATCGCCAGCGTGATGCTGCTGTCCTGTAACACCGCCAACGAATTCCTGAAAAAACCGCAGGTGTGGCAGGCCATCAAGTGGGCGCTGGACTACGACAGCATCCAGAAAAACATTCTGCCGCTGACGCACAAGGTGCATCAGAGCTTCCTGCCGGGCGGTTTTCCGGCGGCGCTGGACGACACCCCGTTCCATCTGGATGTCGCCAAAGCCAAAGCGTTGCTGAAAGACGCCGGTTATCCGGACGGCTTTGAGATTACGATGGATCACTACTCCGCCCAGCCGCATCCGGATATTGCGCAGGCGATCCAGACCCAGCTTGGCGCTATCGGCATCAAGGTGAAGCTGATTGCGGCGGAAAACCGTCAGGTACTCACTAAAATGCGCGCCCGCCAGCAGCAACTGGCGCTGACGGTGTGGGGCGCGGACTATTTCGACCCGAACTCCAACGCCGAAGCCTTCTGCGTCAATACCGACAACAGCGACGGCGCCCGCAATCGCACGCTGGCCTGGCGTTGCGGCTGGTCGGATGAAAAATTCAACCAGTTGACCGAACAGGCGCTGCATGAGCAGGACCCGGCCAAACGCATCGCGCTGTACGAAACCCTGCAACGCAACCACCGCGAACTGAGCCCGTTCACGCTGATGATGCAGGATGAGAAAACGCTGGCCTGCCGTAAGAACCTCAGCGGCGTCACCATGACGGTATTGAGCAAAGTGCCTTACCAGCAGGTGAAGAAAGCCTGATGCAGATACTGATCCGTTTTTGCAGTACGCTCGGCAGCCTGTTGCTGACCCTGCTGGGGTTATCGGTGCTGACCTTCTTCATCGGTCGTATCATGCCGACCGACCCGGTGCTCGCCGCCGTCGGGGACAATGCGCCCCAGGCGGTGGTGGAGCGGGTACGTCAGGAAATGGGGCTGGATCAGCCCCTGTGGATGCAGTACGGCCACTACCTGAACCAACTGCTGCACGGCGATCTGGGTCGCTCGGTGCTGACCTCTAATCCGGTGACCACCGATATCGCCCGCTACTTCCCCGCCACGCTGGAACTGGCGACCGCCGCGATCATCGTCGCGGCGTTGGTCGGCATTCCGCTCGGGGTGTGGGCGGCGGTGCGACAAGGACGCTGGGTGGATCAAACCATCCGCGTCGTCTGTCTGGCCGGGCATTCGCTGCCGGTGTTTGTGCTGGCGCTGCTGAGCCTGCTGATTTTCTACGCGGTGCTGGGCATTGCGCCGGGGCCGGGGCGGCAGGACATCATCTTTCAGGACATGGTGCCGCACGTCACCGGGCTGCTGACGGTGGACTCGCTGCTGGCGGGCGACTATGACGCGTTGCGCGATGCGCTGGCGCACATGGTGCAGCCGGTGCTGATTCTGGCGTATTTCAGTATGGCCTACATCACCCGCATGACCCGTACTTTCATGCTCAATGCGCTCGGCGGCGAGTTCGTGATCACCGCCCGCGCCAAAGGGCTGTCGTCCCGTCGGGTCGTCTGGCGGCATGCTTTCCCCACGGTGGCGGTGCAACTGGTGACGGTGCTGGCGCTGACCTACGCCGGGCTGCTGGAAGGCGCGGTGGTGACGGAAAACGTCTTCTCCTGGCCGGGACTGGGCCAGTACCTCACTACCGCGCTGCTCAATGCGGACATGAACCCGGTGGTGGGCGCCACATTGCTGGTGGGCGCGACCTACGTGCTGCTGAACCTGCTGGCTGACATTCTCTATCGACTTTTGGATCCCCGCGTAACATGAGTTTTCTTGTCTCACGAGCCTGGTTGCTCGACGAAACGCCCAGCACACGCCGTCAGGCGGTGTGGGGGCAGCGTTACCGCCTGTGGCTGGGGTTTCGCACCAATCCGATGGCGATGCTGGGGTTGATCATCATCGCCGCAGTCATGCTGTTGTCGCTGGCCGCGCCCTGGCTGACGCCGTACGACCCCGGTTTTCAGAACTTGTCCAACCGGCTGGCGGCGCCGTCCGCTGCGCATTGGCTGGGTACTGATGAACTGGGGCGCGATGTATTCAGCCGTATTTTATATGGCGGTCGCACCACGCTGGGCATGGTGATCGCGGTGGTGGCGCTGACCGCGCCGATCGGTCTGCTGGTCGGCTGTATCGCCGGTTACGCCGGTGGGTTACTTGATAAAATCCTGATGCGGCTGACCGATATCTTTCTGGCGTTTCCGCGGCTGGTGCTGGCGCTGGCGTTTGTGGCGGCGCTGAAACCGGGGGTGGAAAGCGCCATTCTGGCGATCGCGCTCACCGCCTGGCCGCCGTATGCGCGGCTGGCGCGGGCGGAGACGCTGCAGTTTCGCCACACCGATTTTATCGCCGCCTGCCGCCTGACCGGCGCCGCGCCGCTGCGCATTATTCTGCGCCACATCATGCCGCTGTGCGTGCCGAGCCTGATTGTGCGGGTGACGCTGGACATGAGCTCCATCATCATCACCGCCGCCAGCCTGGGTTTCCTCGGCATGGGCGCGCAGCCGCCGTCGCCGGAATGGGGCACCATGATCGCCACCGCGCGCCGTTTCCTGTTCAACGCCTGGTGGGTGCCGCTGGTGCCCTGTATCGCCATTTTCCTCACCTCGCTGGCCTTCAACTTTCTCGGCGACGGCCTGCGCGATCTGCTGGACCCGAAGGAGCGCTAAATGCTGGTGGAAATTGAGAACCTCCGTATCGCGTTCGCCAACCGGACGGAAACTTTTGAGGCGGTGCGCGGCGTCAGCTTCAGCGTCGGCAAGGAGAAGTTCGCCATCGTCGGCGAAAGCGGCTCCGGCAAGTCGCTGACCGCACGCAGCCTGATGCAGTTACTGCCGGGCAGCGCCCGCATTCAGGCCGACAAACTGAGTTTTGACGGCATCGACCTGCGCGGCGCCAGCGAGAAAACGTTACGCCAGATTCGCGGCAAGCGGGTCGGCTTTATCCTGCAAGACCCGAAGTACTCGCTGAATCCGGTGATGACCATCGGCCAGCAGGTGGCGGAAGCCTGGCGCGAGCACAAAGGCGGCAGCCGCCGCGCGGCGATGGACGCCGCCATTGACCTGCTGAATCAGGTGCGCATCCGCGATCCGCAGCGGGTGGCGACGTGTTACCCGCACGAAGTGTCGGGCGGCATGGGGCAGAGGGTGATGATCGCCATGATGCTGGCGCCCGACCCGGAACTGCTGATCGCCGATGAACCGACCTCGGCGCTGGACGCCACGGTGCAGGCGGAGATCCTGTGTCTGATCGACGATCTGGTGTCGCAGCGCGGCATGGGATTGATCCTGATCAGTCACGATCTGCCGCTGGTGTCGCATTTCTGCGATCGGGTGGCGGTGATGTACGCCGGGCGGATCGTCGAGATGCTGCAGGCCAGCGAACTGTTGCAGGCGCAGCATCCGTATACCCAGGGGCTGCTGGCCTGCCTGCCGTCGCTGAAACATCCGCGCGATCGACTGCCGGTGTTGCAGCGTGACCCGGCCTGGAGAAACGCATGATGGGTGGAGTGCATGACGGGTGTAACGCATGATTAAAGTAGAAAACCTGCGCATCGCCTTCGGCGGCGTCGAGGTAGTGAAAGGGGTGTCCTTCGCGCTGGAAAGCGGCGACAGCTTCGGTATGGTCGGCGAAAGCGGCTCCGGCAAGTCCACCATTTTGCGCGCGCTGGCCGGGTTAAATACCCAGTGGCGCGGGCGCATCGAGTTTGGCGGCATGGCGCAGTCGGCGCGGCGGGATCGCAGCTTTTTCCGTCAGGTGCAGATGGTGTTTCAGGATCCGTACGGATCGTTGCATCCGCGCCAGACCATCGATCGCATTTTGCATGAGCCGCTGCTGGTGCACCGCTTCGATCGCGCCGAGCAGCGTATTACCCGGGCGCTGGAAGAGGTGGGCCTGCCCGCCGCGGCGCGCTTTCGCTTTCCCCACCAGCTCTCCGGCGGCCAGCGACAGCGGGTGGCGATTGCCCGCGCGCTGATCGCCGAGCCGGAAGTGCTGCTGCTGGATGAACCGACCTCGGCGCTGGATGTGTCGGTGCAGGCGGAAATCCTCAATCTGCTGACAGACCTGCGTCAGGAGCGTAGGCTCACCTACATCATGGTCAGCCATAATCTGGCGGTGGTGTCCCATCTGTGTCAGCGCGTCGGCGTGATGCAGCATGGCGAGATGGTGGAACAGCTCAGCGTGGAGCATTTGCGCTCGCGCAACCTGCATCATCCGCACACGGCGGAGCTGTATGATTTAAGCATGACGCTGGAGGAACCGGCATGAGATTACACTGGCAGCGTGCCGTCGATGAGGCGCACGCAATCACCCAGTCCTGGAATCAGCCCGGCCAGCCGGGCGGCGCCATCACGCTGTTCGACGGCGAGCAGATTCGCGCCGCCTGCTGTGGCGGGCTGGCGGATCTGGCGCAGCAAACGCCATTCACCACCCAGAGCGTGGTGCGTTTCGCCTCGGTCACCAAGCATCTGTTCGCCTCGCTGGTGACAGGGGCCGCCAGCTCGCAGCTTGCGCTGACCGACCCGCTCAGCCGGCATCTGCCGCAACTGACCGGCGAGAATGGCAAGGTGACGGTCGGGCAGGCGCTGGACATGACCTCCGGCCTGCCGGATGTGCGTGAAAGCCTGTCGCTGCTGGGGTTGTCGGTGTACAACGCCACCTCGGCCGACAGTCTGCTGGCGTTTCTGGCGGACAATGGCCGTCTGAATTACCCGGCAGGCAGCGAGATCTCCTACACCAACACCGGCTACCGGCTGGTGGAGGAAGCGCTGAAAGCCAAAGGCATCTATTTCGCCGACCTGCTGCGCCAGCACATCAACCAGCCGCTGGGGATTGCGCTCAGCGCGCCGGAAACCTGGTTTGATATCGTGCCCGGACTGGTGCCGGGCTACTGGCCATCGCCGCAGGGCTGGCAGTTGTCCTGCGCCGGGCTGCACCTGTCCACGTCCGGTTGCGTTACCGGCAATGTGCGCGATTTAACGGTCTGGCTGCAGTCGCTGCTGATGAATCAGGGGCCGGGCGAAGGCGTGCTGGCGCGCCTGTCTCAGCCGCGTTGCCTGAGCGACGGCCGCGTCACCGGTTACGGGCTGGGCGTGGCGCACAGTCGCATCGGCGATGCGTTGCTGGTGGGGCATGGCGGCTCTCACGCGGGTTATAAGAGTTACTTCCTGCTCGACCCGGTATTGCAGGTCGGGGTGGCGCTGGTCGCCAACCGGGAAGATGTCGCCACCTACGACAGCGTGCTGCGGGTGATGTCCGCCTTGCTGGACCAGCCGCTGCCGGCGCGCGGGCATGACCTGACGCCGGGGCTGTACGCGGCGGAGCAGGGTGGCCACTGGCTGGAGGTGAAAGGCCCGGGCGCCTGCTGGCTGGGCGCGACCGAAACGCTGTATCGCAGTGAGACGCCGGGTGTGACGGTGTCGCTGTCCAGCCATCTGCCGATGAAACTGCGGCAGCACGGCATGGCGATCGAAGGGGAAATCGGTCACGCGCCGTGCCGCTTTCTGCCGGTGGAGGCCGACAACAGCATGGCGCAACTGCAAGGCCGCTGGTACTGGCCGGACACGCGCAGCGAACTGGTGATTGACGGCGATAGTATCGTGATGGGACTCGGCCCGGCGGCGATCGCCGGCTCTCTGCAATCGCTCGGCAACGGCCGCGCGCTCGCCACGGTACAGGACGGCCCGTGGGAAAAACGCTTCTCGCTGCTGGTACAAGACGGCTATCTGACTTTATTGCTTAATCGCAGCCGGGTGGTGCGGTATCAGCGCGGGTGACGCGGTTTTTTGATGGCTATTTAGCCGTGGTCTGGCTTTTTTTCTGCGACCAACCCCCTAATCAGCAAAGACGATGATTAACCTACTGCCCAATGGCGGAGGGGGAGAGCTCTCCCCTCCGCCATGATGATGATCACTTCATCAAAAACGATATCAGCTGATTGCAAAAGCCGCGTTCAAATCTGTTTCAGGCCGATTTACCCGGCTGTCGCTTTCCCTTTTCTGAACCCGAACTAGTTAAAGTATCGGTTCTGAGTAATTTTTTTCCGAGCATATTTCCCGGCACCTCAATAAATCGATATGTTCCCGCAGAAATTAAGGTGACAACGATGGCCACAGCTACTAACAATAATCGCCGCCAACAATAAATATTGATTCTCATTACATATATTAGCCTCGAAAAAATGAGAGGCGAACGATCGGCAGTTTCTAACTTGATAATCAAACGACTGATTGCCTGCTTTTAATTAGCATATTCAGGCTATTCAAAAAGAATGGGTCAAATAACGGCAGGCAATCCGCTTGTTGAAGCGGCAGCCATGCTGTGGCCTTCCATAGGGTGGAAGGGCCGACAGCATGGATGTTGGGGTTTACGTTGGTGTGAAGGCGTTATTGCATCAATCGTTTCTGCTGGTTGATATTCCCCGCAGACCGCGCGCGTTAGCAGGCGTACCCGGTGACTGGAGTATGAAGGCATCCGATGGACCGACTTCAATCTCACAGATCTCAAGGCCGAGCTGACGACCATCGCTTGACGTGTCCATGGTAATTGTTTCGGCGCAGTCAATCGTCAGCCGCAGAATGTCGTTAGCTTGGTTTAGTTCTTGCTGCGGTATAAGCGCATCAAAAACCACAACGAACGTACTTTCTGACCACCGATGCAGGGGCGCGGCATAGTCATCGACCTTCAATGTAAGTTCGTCGACCTGGCGTGTAGACAGTATGTTCGTGACCCTAAATCGCACCAGAATATCCCGGTCCTTGCGGAATGGAATATCGATTGTCGCAGCCGGCGTCGGGCCAATCCAGCGGCTGAATTTGCGGTCATTCTGCTCACGGCAATGCCACCCTGTGCCATTCAATGGTTGCGACATGTCCACCACAGTCCAGCCAGCCGGGCGAATCAAGGCTTTGCGGTAGTTATCCTCAACGGCGCTCGCAAAATCCACGCCATAGGTCGCCTGGAAACGCGCCATTTGCTCGTCGTAAAGTTCGCGGGCAATAGCAACGATTTCCTGATCAATATCAATCATCCGATTGGCAGCTGCTATCGCCTCTTCGCTTAAGTTCGGCTTTTGCTGGTCACTGGCGTGTATATTGAGCGGCTGCGGCCGATCGAGAGGGAGCGCCAGCCATAATTGCAGCGCGGAGAGCGAGCGCCCAAAGTCCTCTTTGAAGCCAATAAAGGAAAGCGAGCGCAGCGTTTTCTCTGCCCGCTGCCGGACGAACGCCCGAAAATCCTTACTATCGAGAGAACCCGCTCGCCAGACTTCCCGGTACTCATGGGGCGCGCATGCCAGATGGCGACTGATTCGGTTCCAGTTAAGGTATTGGCACTGTGGATGGTTGGAGGAAAAGAATAATGCCGGATTATTGCGGGCCAAATCACGGATCAGTTCACCATCAGGGAAAGCCGCTGCTTCTTCGTCAGTCCAACGATGCACCATCCACCAGTTAGATACCAGCCTGTCCAGCGGGTCTCGTAAAAAGCACAGCGTTGCCGCATTCGATATGTGATCCGGCCAAGTCCTGCCGCCGAACGGATCATGAATAAAACGCGCGCGCGCCAACCGGTTCGGGTCCAGCTCAATGTCACCGGCGTTTATCCAATCGGTGTGTTCTTCTAAATAAATACACTCATCGGACGGAAAAAAGTTTTGCAAATACTTGAGTAACGATGTGCCTGCACACTTATCAATATGATGAAAAACAATACGAGGCATGCCCTATCCTTACTTCCCGTAATTAACGTTATATAAAATAAATTTTATGATAATTATTTGTATCATTATAGTGATAACATGTTACTTATTGTGGCTTTAACCACTGGTGGCGAGCTGGTATCCGCGATCATCCACTGCCCAGTGGGTTATCGTTATTACAAAACGTGAGTGGCTGGTGACTGACAGAAAATTGAGGTACTGACGGGTAAAAATGGCGAGTCTGGTACAAGGTCCAGATTCGCCACTTTGGCAGATATCCGCCAGTGAATAAATGGTGTGGGATATAGCCTGACTAACATGCCGACACGGCGGGGATTGTTGTTACCGATAAATCCCCACTACCGCGTCTTCGCCGACGTAACCGTAACCGCGGTACATGCCTTCGCTGTTGAACGGCAGCGCGATGTTGCCCTGATGGTCGACGGCGATTAGCCCGCCGCTACCGCCCAGCGCCAGCACTTTTTCCATAACGACTTTGTCGGCGGCCTGCGACAGCGGCAGGTTGCCGTATTCCATCAACGCCGAGACGTCGTAAGCGGCGACGGTGCGCATGAATACTTCGCCGGTGCCGGTGCAGGAGACGGCGACGGTGCGGTTGTTGGCGTAACAGCCTGCGCCGACGATCGGCGAGTCGCCGACACGCCCGGCGCGTTTGTTGGTCATGCCGCCGGTGGAGGTCGCTGCCGCCAGGTTACCGGCTGCGTCCAGCGCTACCGCGCCAACGGTGCCGAATTTGCGATCCGGATCGAGCGGATCGGCGCCCTGCGCCTGACGTTCGCCGTCGTGATCCAGCAGGATCTTGCCGTCGCCCGCCTGCGCTTTCAGCAACTGCTGGTAACGCTCGTCGGTGGAGAAAAAGTCCGGTTCGACCATTTCCAGCCCCTGCTCGCGGGCGAAGGTTTCGGCGCCGTCGGCGGTGAACATCACATGCGGACTGCGCTCCAGCACCGCGCGGGCCGCCAGAATCGGGTTGCGGATATGGTTAACACCGGCGATGGCGCCTGCTTCCAGCGAACGGCCGTCCATGATGCTGGCGTCCAGTTCGTGGGTGCCGAGGTGGGTAAACACCGCCCCTTTACCCGCATTGAACAGCGGGCACTCTTCCAGCATACGCACCGCTTCGGTGACCGCATCCAGCGCGCTGCCGTTGGCGGCCAGAATTTCCTGCCCACGGTTCACAATCGCCTGCAACGCGGCGCGATAGCGCTGTTCTTTCTCGCTGTCCATCGCCGTGCGGCTTAACGCGCCTGCGCCGCCATGAATCACAATGACCGGTTTCATCTTTTCTTCCTTTAATGCACTGAGCGCTTAGTTTTGCGTGGTTGCCAGATAGGAAAATGCTCCCAGCAGGCTGACGATCGGCGCGATGGTCGGGGATTGATAGCCGACGGTGATCGCGTCTTTGCGGACGACGCCTGGAATCAGGCAGAACAGGTCTGCCAGCACCGGTTTGGCGACCATCAGCTCCAGTGCATACGGCGGCTGCAGGCGGGTGGTTGTCTCTTTATGCGCCTTTTGCACCGCTTGGGTCGCCGCCAGCCGGATGGCGTTGCGCGCCGCTTCCGGACTCAGCGACTCCGCTGCGGTCTGGGAAATGGCGCGCTTGACGCAGGCGTAGTCCGCCGCCGGGTAGTAACGATTGATCCATGTTTGCAGCGTATCGTCGCCGCTCACCAGCCACAGCGGGGTGTTCAGTTCCGCGCCGGCGGCGGCGTAGATATCGCTTTCGCCCATCACTTCGCCGTTGATGCGCACCCGATAAAACGCCCGGCCGTTGATGGTGTGCGCCAGCACGCCGTGTTCTCCGGCGGCGCTGTGGTAGCCGATGAACATCAGGCCATCGAACTGTTGCTGTTGTAAGCCTTCCACCATCGACAAACCGCGCGGTTTGCCCTGCACCAGCCGGGCGCGCGGGTCGATATTCTCGGCGCGTAGGTTGGTCATGGCGGCGTGGCTGTCGGCGACGACCACTTCGCTGGCGCCGCCGGCGAAGGCGCCTTCAATGGCGGCGTTCACCTCCTGCTCCATCAGCCCGCGGGCTAACTGGTATTCCGGTGTGCCGGGGCTGCACTGTTCCGGGCGCATCACGCCCGCGATGCCTTCGATATCCGCAGAAATAAATACTTTCATGTCAGCGTCCTTAGCGCCTGTTTCATCAGGCGGTTATGCGGGGAAATCCTGTGCCAGACGGTCCAGCACCTGCGTCAGGGCCGGGCGATGGTGGCCGCGAAAACCGGTGACGGCCTCTGCCTGCAGCAGGGCATCCAGCACCGCGTGTTCGGTGGCGTCGGCCGCCGCATTGAGCAGCGCTTCCAGCTGTGCGTCTTCCGGCGGTTGGGGCGTCGGCTGGGTGGAAAAGGCCACCGCGATATCGCCGGAGCCGTGCCCCCAGTAGCTGCCGAGCCGCCCAAGACCGGCGCCGGCGCGACGGGCGATGCGGGTCAACTGACGGGCATCCAGCGCGGCGTCGGTGGCCATAATAATGATGATGGAACCGGCGTCGCGCTGGGGCGCCAGTTCCGGCAGCAGCGGCGCGATCGCCTCGCCGACCTGTACGCCGTCCAGCGTCAGGGCGGAGAGGGTGCCGAAATTGGCCAGCACCAGCACGCCGAGGGTGGCGTTCAGTTCCGGAATCAGCCGGGAGGCGGTGCCGATGCCGCCTTTGAGCGCAAAGCAGCTCATGCCGCGCCCGGCGCCGACGCTGCCGCGGGCGAAATCGGCCGTGGCGTTATCCAGCGCCGCGCGCGCCATCTCTTCGCTGACCGCCAGCGCCTGAATATCGTTGAGCCAGCCGTCGTTGCACTCCAGCGCCAGCGGGTTAACGGTCGGCAGGTTACGGCCCAGTTCCGGGTTGCGGCCAATGGCGTCGCGCACCAGCGTGGTAAACAGCGTGCCGACAGACAGGGTGTTGCTGAGCAGGATAGGTGTCTGCAATCGTCCCAGCTCTTCAATCTGCACCAGCCCCACCGGTTTGGCGAAGCCGTTGAGCACCGCGGCGCCGCAGGGCAACGGTTGTGTAAACAGGTTATCGCCGGGCGGCACGATGGCGGTGATGCCGGTCTGAATCTCGCCCTGCGCCAGCGTATGGTGGCCGACCCGTACGCCGGGCACGTCGCTCAGGCGATTGTGCGGGCCAAGCGGCGTACGCGGCGTGCCGAGCTGTCGTTCCGAGCGCCAGCGTTGCAGCAGCGGCGTCAGTCGTGCCTGTTGGTAACATGTCATGGTGTGTTTGCTCAGCTTTTCAGTTTCGGGTCCAGCGTATCGCGCAGCGCGTCGCCCAGCAGGTTGAACGCCAGCACGGTGCAGAAGATAGCCAGACCGGGGAACACGCTGACGTGCCATTGTCCCGCCATCATCATGCTGCGGCTCATCGCCAGAATGTTGCCCCACTCGGGCACGTCCGGCTCTGGCCCCAGGCCGATGAAGCTCAGGCCGGCCGCGGTCAGGATACTGGTGCCGATGCGCATGGTGAAATAAACGATCACGTTCGACAACGTGCCGGGCAGAATATGGCGCAGCAGAATCACCCGGTCCGGCGCGCCGGCGCAGCGTACCGCTTCGACATAGGCTGCCTGTTTGAGCGACAGCGTGGAGGCGCGCACGATACGGGCGAACACCGGCACGCTGAACACCGCCACCGCGATAATCACGTTATTGAGGCCGGGGCCGAGGATCGCCACCACTGCGATCGCCAGCAGCATGCCGGGAAAGGCGAACAGTACGTCGCAACCGCGCATGATCAGCATGTCGATGCTGCGGCCATAATAGCCCGCCAGCAAACCGAGGGCGATGCCCGCCAGCATGCCGAGCGTAACCGAGACGATGCCGATGTAGAGCGAGATGCGCGCGCCGTAAATAATGCGGCTCATTACGTCGCGGCCCAGATCGTCGGTGCCCATCCAGTGGCTGGTGGTCGGCGCCTCGCCGAGCGCCATCCAGTCCGGATCCATCGGATTCCAGGGCGCCAGCCAGGGGGCGAACACCGCCACCAGCACCAGCAGCAGGACAAAACCGCCGGAAGCCAGCGCCATCGGGTTGCGGATGAACGCATGCAGAAAATCACGCCACGGTGAACGAATCGCGCTGTCGTTCAGGGCGGATGAGGTTGCCACGGTCGGCTCTTGAGAAGTGTTCATCGCAGCTCCTAACGCAGACGAATGGCCGGGTTCACCACCGCGTACAGCAGGTCGACCAGCAGATTAATCAGAATAAATTCAAACACGAACAGCATCACCAGCGCCTGAATCACCGGCTGATCCTGCGTCTTGATGGATTCGATCAGCAGCCAGCCGAGCCCCGGCCAGTTGAACACGCTTTCCACCACGATGGAGCCGCCCAGCAGAAAACCGAACTGCAACCCGAGCATGGTGATAACCGGAATCAGCGCGTTGCGCATCACGTGTTTCCAGACGATCAGCCGCTGGCGCAGCCCTTTGGCGCGGGCGGTGCGTACATAATCTTCCTGCATCACTTCCAGGAAGGCGGAACGGGTAAAACGCGCCATCACGGCGGCCACCGAGGCGCCCAGCGTCAGCGCGGGCAGGATGATGTCGGCCGGTTTGTTGTAGCCGCTGACCGAGAACACGCCGAACGGCATGGCGACGAACTGGATCAGCAGCAGGCCGAGCCAGAACGGCGGCATCGAGATACCACCCACCGCCAGACTCATCAGCGACCAGTCCTGCCATTTGCCGCGTTTAAGCGCGGCAAACACGCCGATCAGCAGTCCGAGGATCACCGACCAGGCGAAACCGGCCAACGCCAGCCACAGCGTCGGCATAAAACTTTTCTGGATGACCGTCAGCACCGGCTGCTGGGTGCGGTAGGTGATGCCGAGATCGCCGTGCACCAGCCCATCCAGCCAGTTGAGGTACTGCTGCGGCAGCGGATCGTTCAACCCCAGACGCTCACGGGCGGCTTCCACCGCCTCGATGGGGGCGTCGGGGCCGGCGTAGATCCGCGCCGGGTCACCCGGTAACAGCTTGATAAAACCGAACACCAACAGGGAGATCACCAGCAAGACCGGGATCATTTCCAGCAAACGTCGGACGATATAAGCAAACATGGCGATCCCCTGTGCGATTACTTGAACTCAGCCTGATCGAAGATCAGCGAACCGTCAGCCAGCATGTAAACGCCGGACAGATTTTTCACTTTGCCCACCAGGTTGTCCGGCACGCCCAGGAACACCACCGGCGCGTCTTTCCAGATCAGCTTCTGAGCATCGGCGTAAGCGGCGGCGCGTTTGTCGTTATCCGGAGTCGCCAGACCGGCCATGATGGCTTTGTCCACGTCCGGGTTGCTGTAGTAAGAGACGTTGTAGGCTTTCGGCACCCAGGACTCGGTAGCGAACAGCGGACGCAGCGCCCAGTCGGCATCGCCGGTGGACGGCGACCAGCCGCCGTAGTACAGGTCAAACTCGGCCTGTTTCGGGTCTTTCACGCCCCACAGTTTTTCGTTGCGCGCGCCGGAGTCCATCGGGGTGACGGTCGCCTTGATGCCGACTTGTTCCAACTGCTGTTTGAAGAACTGGGCGCTACGCACCGCGGCGGTGGTGTTGGTGGTCCACAGTTTCAGCTCCAGCCCTTTTTCGTAGCCGGCTTCCTTCAGCAGTTCTTTGGCCTTGGCCGGGCTGTAGGTGTAGTTCGGTTCGCTCTGGCTGGTGAAGAACTGTACGCGCGGCGCCATGGCGGAGGCGGCGGGCAAGCCCATGCCGGCAAAGCCGACTTTCAGCCAGATGGTACGGTTGATGGCGTAGTTCAGCGCCTGACGCACACGCACGTCGTTCAGCGGCGCGTGCTGGGTGTTGATCGCCATGTAGTACAGATAGATGCTGGGGTCACGCTGGATAGCCAGCTTGGCGTCGCCTTCCACCGTGCTTACCAGGTCGGACGGCAGCGGGTAGATGGCGTCGGACTGACCGGATTTCAGCGCCGCGACGCGGGTGGCGTCTTCCGGCGACGGGTAGAAGGTCACGCTGTCGACTTTCGGCCAGCCTTTCTGCCAGTAGTTGTCGTATTTCACCAGCTTGACGTCTTTACCCTGCTGCCATTCGGAGAACTTGAACGGGCCGGTGCCGACCGGATGCACGCGCAGCTGGGTTTCGTCCGGATACTGTTTCAGCGCCGCCGGGCTGTGCATCACCGCCGACGGGTGGGCCAGCGTGTTGACGAAGGCGCCGAAGGATTTGTTCAGCTCGATTTTCACCTGCGTCGGCGACAGTACCGTCACGCTTTTGATCATGTTGAACAGGCTGTTGCGCTTGAGCCCTTTGGTCTGGTCGGCCAGACGGTCGAGGTTGGCTTTCACCGCATCGGCGTTGAACGGCGTGCCGTCCTGGAAGGTGACGCCTTCGCGCAGGGTGATGGTGAATTCGGTGGCGTCGGCGTTGCCGGTGTAACCGGTGGCCAGCCGCGGTACCAGTTTCATCTGGTTGTCGAACTGGAACAGACGCTCGAAGATCCCGCTCTGGATGGAGTAGCTCAGGGTGTCCGAGGTATCGTGCGGGTCCAGCCCGGTAATATCGGCATACATGGAAATGCGCAGATCCTGTGCCTGAGCCGCAGCGGCCAGACACAATGACAGCCCAAGAGCGACAGCGGAACGGCGTGAAGTTACTGTGGATAGTAACGGTTTCATGGTGTCTCCTGTAAATGGTGTGTGTTGCTGGTTGTGATTGCTGCTTTTATTAACTTTTTGTTTTTTATGATGTAATCAACCGTTCGTGTATGACGGTTTGTTATTGCTCACGGTGACGTGAGGTGTCCCTGGTGTTGGACGGCACTACGATTTACAACTAACTACGGTTTATAACTAACTACGGTTTATAACTAACTACGGTTTATAACTAACTACGATTTACTACTGGCGGACGGTCCGAGCCCGGCTTCGCTCACCCAATGGTGCGGGGCGACTTCGCGGTAACGGGCTTTTTCCACCACCTCGTTCGCCTTGCGCAGCGGCGAGGGAATTTCGCTGTCGTCCAGCTCGCGCGCATAGCGGCGGCCAGGGTCGGCGATCGGCACCGAAGCCAGCAGGCGTCGGGTATACGGATGCTGCGGATTGTTGAATACCGACTGGCGCGGGCCGATTTCCACGATCTGACCGAGGTACATCACCGCCACTCGGTTGGCGATGCGTTCCACCACTGCCATGTCGTGGGAGATGAAAATCCACGACACGCCGGTTTTCTGCTGTAAATCCATCATCAGGTTGACCACCTGCGCCTGAATCGACACGTCCAGCGCCGACACCGCCTCGTCGGCGATGATCACCTGCGGTTGCAGCGCCATAGCGCGGGCGATGGCGATACGCTGGCGCTGGCCGCCGGAAAATTCGTGCGGATAGCGCTGGGCGTGTTCCGGTTGCAGGCCGACGCTTTTCAGCAGCGCCTGCACCTGCGGCGTGGCATCTTCTAGCGATTTCACCAGCCCGTGCAGCAGCAGCGGCTCGGCGATGGTGAAACCGACGGTCAGACGCGGGTTGAGCGAGGCATACGGGTCCTGAAACACCATCTGCATTTTGCGGCGCAGCGGCTGGAAGTCGCGGTCGCGCAGGCTGGCGATTTCCTGCCCGTCGAACAGCAGGCTGTCGGTCTGGCTTTCCACCAGACGCAGCAAGGCCCGCCCGGTGGTGGATTTGCCGCAGCCGGATTCGCCGACGATCGCCAGCGTTTCACCCGGCCAGACGGCGAAATCGATCTGCTCCACCGCATGTACCCGGTGGGTGACGGAGGAGAGAATGCCGCTGCGTATCGGGTAATAGACTTTCAGACCGCGGATATCGAGCAGCGGCGGCGCGTCATAACGCGCGGTGGTATGGTCCTGTTCGGGCGCGGCGCTTTGCTGCCCCAGCAGCGGGAAACGGCGGGGCCAGGCGCTGTCGCGCATGTCGCCCAGCCGCGGCACCGCCGCCAGCAGCGCTTTGGTGTAGTCGTGCTGCGGGCGGTTGAAAATGGCGTCCACCGTTCCCTGTTCCACTACCTCGCCGCGGTACATCACCACCACGCGGTCGGCGATTTCCGCTACCACGCCCATGTCGTGGGTGATGAACAACACCGACATGTTGCTCTGGCGTTGCAGGTCGCGCAGGATTTGCAGGATGCGCGCCTGCACCGTGACATCCAGCGCGGTGGTGGGTTCGTCGGCGATCAGCAACTGCGGGTCGCAGGCCAGCGCCTGAGCGATCATCACCCGCTGGCGCATGCCGCCGGACAGCGAGTGCGGGTAGCTGTCCATCACCCGGTCGATGTCGGCGATGCGCACCTTGCGCAGCAGCTCGCGCGCTTTGTTGTCGGCGCTGGCGGCGTCGCACATCTGGTGATCCAGCAACGCCTCGGTGAGCTGGTCGCCCACTTTCAGCACCGGGTTGAGCGAGGTCATCGGCTCCTGAAAGATCATCGCCATATCGCGGCCGCGCAGCCGACGGCGGGCGTCGTCCTTCATGCTCAGCAGGTCGTGGCGGCGACCGGCGCTATCGATAAAGCGGATACCGCCGCGTTCAATGCGGGCGGAAGCGGCCAGCAGCCCCATTACCGTCAGAGAGGTGACCGACTTGCCGGAGCCACTCTCGCCGACCACCGCCACCACTTCCCCTTTGTTGAGGCTGAAAGAGACGCCCTTGAGCGCCAGATGGGTGCCGGAGCGGCCGCTGAAGCTAACGCTCAGGTCATCGATCTCCAGCACCGGTTGCGGCGCCGGGTCGGACGCGATCGCAGCAGGGATTGCGGTTGAGGTGGTATCCGTCATCGTCACTCCGGTAGGTTCTGTCACAGCCAGATGCGGCCGAGGTTATACGTCAGGTACGGCGAGCTGTCCGCCGCCAGCCAGATCGGGCCGTCCAGATCCACGTGTTCGGCGGCCAGCGCCGCCGGCATGGCGGCTTCCATCGCCAGCGAGGAGCCGAGCATGCAGCCCACCATGATGCGCATGTCGTACTGGCGTGCTTCCGCCACCATCGCCAGCGCTTCGGTCAGCCCGCCGCACTTGTCCAGCTTGATGTTGATCATTTCGTAGCGGTCGCGCAGGGCGGCGATGTCGCCGCGGTGATGGCAGCTTTCGTCGGCGCACACCGGAATGGCGTGTTCAAACGTCGCCAGCGCGCTGTCCTGCCCGGCGGGCAACGGCTGCTCCACCATCGCGATGCGATGCGCGGCAAGCTGGCGCAGCAGCGGCTCCAGTTCCAGTCCGCCCCAGGCTTCGTTGGCGTCCACAATCAGCGTCACGTTGGGCGCGGACTGGCGAATCGCCGCCACTTTTTCCAGAATCAGTTCCCGATCGAGCTTGATTTTCAGCAACAGCGCGCCGCGGGAGACCGCGTCTTTGGCGGCGTTCGCCATGTTTTCCACGCTGTCGAGACTCAGGGTCTCGGCGGTGATGATCGACTGCGGCGGCGCAATGGCGAGGTGTTGCCACAGCGTCTGTCTGGCCAGCGCGGCGTTCAGCCGCCATAGGGCGCAGTCCAGCGCGTTGCGGGCGGAGCCCGGCGGCAACGACTGCTGCAATGCTTCCAGGCCGATGCCGTTTTCCACCGCCTGACGCACGGTTTCCAACTGGCGGGTCACGCTGTCGGCGGTTTCCTGATAGTGCGCGGTGGGGGTGCATTCTCCCCGACCGATAAAGCCGCGCTCTTCCAGCGTGACGCGCACCACCGTGACGGCGGTGCGGGTGCCGCGGGAGATGGCGAAAGGACGAGCCAGCGGCAATTCCACGGTTTCGATTTGCATCTGTCGCATGGGCTTACCCCCGGGTTTTCAGCAGCGTCGCAATGTCATCGATACCGAAGCGGATCGGGTCGGTGGCCGGCACGCCAAAGCGTTCGCTCAGGTCACGGCAGTAATCGCGCGCTTCCTGTTCGCCATAGTTGGAGGTGTTGATGGCGAAACCGGCCAACTGTACGTCCGGATTGGTGACGCGGGCGGCGCGCAGGTTGGCGTCCACGCAGTCGCCCAGTTCCACCATCGGCTGATGGGGCAGGTGGCGCATGTGCGGGCGGCCCATTTCGTGGCACATCACCAGCCAGTGCGGCTGTGCGCCGTGGATAAGACCGGTGGTCACCCCGGCGTAGGACGGATGAAACAGCGATCCCTGGCCTTCGACGATATCCCAGTGGTCGTCGTCGTTGGCCGGAGACAGCGCTTCCGCCGCGCCGGCGATGAAGTCGGCGATCACCGCGTCAATGGCGATGCCGTCGCCGGCGACCAGCACCCCGGTCTGACCGGTGGCGCGAAAATCGGCTTTCAGCCCCTGCGCGCGCATGGCGGATTCCAGCGCCAGCGAGGTGTACATCTTACCGACCGAGCAGTCGGTGCCGACGGTCAGCACACGCTTGCCGCTGCGTTTTTTGCCGCTGCCGACGGTCAGTTCCGGGCGCAGGTGGCGAATATCGAACAGCTGTACCTGATGCTGTTCCGCCAGCGCCTGCAAACCGGGGACGTCGATCAGGCGCTGATGCAGGCCGTTGGCGACGTTCATGCCGGCTTCGATAGCGGCGCGCACGGTATCCAGCCAGTGAGGCGGCAAAAAACCGCCGGCGTTGGCGGTGCCCAGCACCAGCGTTTTGGCGCCGCGCGCCACGGCGGACGGAATATCCAGATCATCGAGCCCCAGCGACACCGTGCTGCCCGGCAGGCGCAGCTGACCTACGCACTGTTCGGGGCGCCAGGTGTGAATGCCGCGCGCCGTTTTCACCGCCAGCGGGTCGGTCACGTCGCCAAGAAAAAGCAGGTAAGGTTGTGGAATCAGCATGATGTCTTATCCGTGGTTGCATAGTGGTTGCATAAAGGTGATGTCTAAGACTATTCCACGATGCTTTTTTCCTGACGAATGCTTGTTTATGGGTGTGGTATAACCTGACGTTATAGGGGTGATTTTATTTAATTTATTGTTATTTAAGGAATAGTGTTTGCAAATGCCGGCAGGGTATAGCGGCGGGTTATGTCGAAACAGGCAGATCAAAATCTTTTACATCGGTAGGAAAACGCTTCGCGGATTACGTGTAGAAGACCACCAGCCCGAGCAGCAGACTCAGTGCGGTTGCCACCACCGTCAGCATCAGTAGCCGCATCATCCACATTAATTGCCGGGTACAGGGGTAGCCGCTGCGCAACAGGGCGCGCAACCGCAGGCGTGACCAGATATAGGTAATCAGCGTCATCAGCAGCAGAAACAGCCCGACAACCAGCATCAGCGGCTGGCTTTTCATCGATCCGGCTTTCAACAGCAGTACGCTGTTGACCAGCAGCACAAAAGCGGTCCGCGACCAGGCAAGCCGCGTACGTTCAGGCTGCAGACCCGGATCGCGCGGCGGGGTATCGGCAGAGGGAATCATGGCGGCCTACAGCAGCAGGATAACCAACGCCAGCGCGACGGAAATGGCGCTCACGCAGCTGGCGATGATAATCAGCATACGGGTATAAGGCAGCGCTTGCCCGGTGCGCATCGCCCGCTCGTTGTCGGCCCAGCGTCGATAAGCCATCCACGCCAGCAGCGCCGCCGCCAGCGACAGCACCACCGCAATGCCGCCCCGGACGGCGGGCGGCGCCAGCGTGGGCGCAAACTGGTCAATGGCGACCGCGCCCGCCAGAAACGCCAGCGCGGTGCGGATCCAGGCCAGAAAAGTACGCTCGTTGGCCAGCGAAAAGCGGTAATCCGGCGTCGAGCCCTGCTGCTGCCAGGGGATTTTCTTGTCGGACGACGTCGGTGAAGTGGGTGAAGCGGCTGGGTCACTCATGGGCATCAACGGCCAGCGGATAGACAATGCCCGCATTCTACATGGCCGGGCCGCGGCTCTCCAGCCAGTGAGGCGGATGGCGGCGGAAAAATTGATGAAATTTTAATCGTGACTGGCGGTAGGCAGGGCAGGGGGAAGACCGTATAATGCGCGCCAGTTTAATGAACCTGCCCGGAGACGAGCCATGCGCCCAACAGGCCGAAATGCCCAGCAAATCCGCCCTCTTACATTAACCCGCCACTACACCAAACATGCCGAAGGATCGGTGCTGGTTGAGTTTGGCGATACCAAGGTATTGTGCAACGCCACGGTGGAAGAAGGGGTACCGCGTTTTCTGAAAGGTCAGGGACAAGGCTGGATTACCGCTGAATACGGTATGCTGCCGCGTTCTACTCACAGCCGTAACGCCCGTGAAGCGGCGAAAGGCAAGCAGGGCGGCCGCACGCTGGAAATCCAGCGGCTGATCGCCCGTTCGCTGCGCGCCGCGGTCGATCTGAACAAATTGGGTGAATACACCATCACGCTGGATTGCGATGTGCTGCAGGCCGATGGCGGCACCCGCACCGCGTCCATCACCGGCGCCTGTGTGGCGTTGGCCGACGCGCTGAATGGCATGGTGGCCAGCGGCAAGCTGAAAACCAGCCCGCTGAAAGGCATGGTGGCGGCGGTATCGGTCGGGATCGTCAACGGCGAAGCGGTGTGCGACCTGGAATACGTGGAAGACTCCGCGGCGGAAACCGACATGAACGTGGTGATGACCGAAGACGGCCGTATGATCGAGGTGCAGGGCACCGCCGAGGGCGAGCCGTTCAGCCACGATGAGTTGTTGTCGTTGCTGGCGCTGGCGCGCCGGGGCATCGAAGATATTGTCAACGCGCAGAAGGCCGCACTGGCCGACTGATTTTTCAAAGCGACCCCAGTGGTCGCTTTTTTATGCCATCATTTTTTTATGCTATGTCGTCAGGACGGCGGGGTGCCCCGCGGTCGTTACAGGAGAGGGAGTCATGAAAGCCTACCAGCGCCAGTTTATCGAATTCGCACTCAGCAAGCAGGTATTGAAGTTCGGCGAATTTACCCTGAAATCCGGGCGTATCAGCCCTTATTTCTTTAATGCCGGGCTGTTCAACACCGGGCGCGATCTGGCGTTGCTGGGGCGTTTTTATGCCGAGGCGCTGGTGGACGCCGCCGTCGAATTCGACGTCTTGTTCGGGCCGGCCTACAAGGGCATTCCGATTGCCACCACCACTGCGGTGGCGCTGGCGGAGCACCACGACCGCGATGTGCCGTACTGCTTCAACCGTAAGGAAGCCAAGGATCACGGCGAGGGCGGCAATCTGGTCGGCAGCCCGCTGAAAGGCCGCATCATGCTGGTGGACGATGTGATTACCGCCGGCACCGCCATCCGCGAGTCGATGGAAATCATCGCCGCACAGGGGGCGACGCTGGCGGGCGTGCTGATCGCGCTGGACCGTCAGGAACGCGGCCGCGGCGAACTGTCCGCCATTCAGGAAGTGGAACGCGACTACCAGTGCAAGGTTACGTCGATCATCACTCTGGAAGATCTGATTACCTATCTGGCCGAAAAACCGGAGATGGCCGCGCATCTGGAGGCGGTGAAAGCCTATCGCGCGCAGTTCGGCGTGTGAAATTCAGGGCGTGAAATAAGCGGCGTGGCGAGTTGCCACGCAGTGCGGTTACTGAAGCTGGGCAGCCAGCAGCGGCCAGCGGGTATCGAAATCCTGCGTGGGCAGGGTGCGGAACTCGGAGCGGGTAAAGCGCGACAGCATGCCTTCGCAGAACGCCAGCAACTGGCTGGCCAGCAGCGTTTCGTCATGGCGGAACGCTTCGCCGCTACGCAGCTTGTGTTCGCGCAGCACCTGACGCAACTGGGATTCGATGCGGTCAAACAGCTGGTTGATGCGGCCCTGCAACCGATCCTGCTCGAACATCAGCGCGTGACCGGTGAGAATGCGCGTCAGGCCGGGGTTTTTCTCCGCAAAGCCGAGAATCAGCAACAAAATCAGCCGCAGCCGGTTAAAGGTGTCTTTTTCATCCTGCAGAATCAGGTTGATGCGAGTGGTCAGGCTGTCTTCAATAAATTCGATCAGGCTGTCAAACATCCGCGTTTTGCTGGGAAAGTGCCGGTAAAGCGCGGCTTCTGAAACGCCGACGGTGGCGGCCAGCTTGGCGGTGGTAATGCGTTGACTGCCGTCGCTGGATTCCAGCATCTGCGCTAGCGCCTGCAGAATTTCTTCGCGACGATTCCTTTTCGTATTTTCTTTCTCTGCCATGTCAGAAAAGACCCTTGATAAAAATGTGACGGACAAACACCAGATAGCGCCACAATCGCCTTAACGCTGTGGCTTTATAGTTTTCCTGGGAGGCAGGGATGGGGCGTATCAGTGACGGCCGGAATGGCCGAAACCACCCTCTCCCCGTTCGCTGCCGACAAAATCGTTAACCAGATTGAATTCGGCCTGCACCACCGGCACGAATACCATCTGGGCAATGCGTTCACCGGGTTCGATGGTGAAAGACTGGCTGCCGCGGTTCCAGACCGACACCATCAACTGACCCTGGTAGTCGGAATCGATCAGACCCACCAGATTGCCCAACACTACGCCATGTTTGTGGCCGAGGCCCGAACGAGGCAGGATCACCGCAGCCAGCGACGGGTCGCCGATGTGGATAGCCAGACCGGTCGGCACCAGCGTGGTTGCGCCAGCCGCCAGTTCCACCGCGCTGTCCAGACAGGCGCGCAGGTCCAGCCCGGCAGAACCCGGCGTTGCGTAGGTCGGCAGCGGGAACTGTTGTCCGATACGCGCATCAAGAATTTTTACGTCGATTTTTTTCATCATAACGGCTGACAATCTCGTCGATTAACTGTTGGCCCAGCAGGTGTTTGCTGCCGTGCGGCAGGCGCTTATCCCCGCCTGGCCAGAAAAGATGCAATGCATTATTTTCCGAATTAAACCCTTGATCGGAAAGGGATACATCATTCGCGCAAATCAGGTCCAGCTGTTTGCGGGCCAGTTTCTGGCGCGCGTATTCTTCCACATTACTGGTTTCGGCGGCAAACCCGACAACATAAGGACGGTTTTCGCTCATGGCGGCCACATCGGCGATGATATCCGGATTTTTGACCAAAGTGACACTGATTTCATCACCCTGTTTTTTGATCTTTTCATCGGCGATCGCCTGCGCCCGGTAGTCCGCCACGGCGGCGCAGCCCACCACGATATTCTGCTGCGGCGCTTCACGCATCACGGCCTGGTGCATTTCCTGCGCGCTGATGACATCAATACGAGTGACGTTATCAGGCGTCGGTAAATTAACCGGGCCTGCCACCAGCGTCACGCGAGCCCCGCGCGCGGCGGCGGCGGCGGCGATGGCGAATCCCATTTTCCCGGAACTGTGATTGCTGATGAAGCGCACCGGATCCAGCGCTTCACGCGTCGGCCCTGCCGTCACCATAACACTGAGGTGTTGCAGATCATTGACATGAGAGAAGTGCGCGTCGGCGTTCGCCACAATCTCCAGCGGATCAATCATCCGGCCGGGGCCGACATCGCCACAGGCCTGACTGCCGCTGTCCGGACCCCAGATCAACGCGCCGCGGGCAGCCAGCACGCCCAGATTGTGCTGTGTGGCGGCGGCGCGGTACATCTGCTGGTTCATGGCCGGTGCGATGGCGACAGGCGCCGCCGTCGCCAGACAGACGGTAGTCAGCAGATCGTTGGCCATGCCTGCCGCCATCCGGGCGATCAGGTCTGCTGACGCAGGAGCCAGAATCACCAGGTCCGCCCATTTCCCCAGCTCGATATGGCCCATGGCGGCCTCGGCGGCGGGATCCAGCAGATCGGTCGATACCGGATGACCGGACACCGCCTGCAGCGTCAACGGCGTGATAAACGCGCTGGCGGCGGGCGTCATCACCACGCGCACCTCGGCGCCTCTGTCGCGCAGGCGTCGAACCAGTTCCGGGCATTTGTAGGCGGCGATGCCGCCGCTGATGCCCAGTACGATATGTTTTCCTGCAAGCCGTTTTTCCGCAAGCAGCGTGCCGGAAAGCCCGTGCAGACTGGAAGAATCTGTCATCGTTATATCCGTTTGTCAGCCGAAAAGAGGCTGCATTTTATCATAAGCTGCCGCAGGTCGAGGAATGTTAGGTATCGCATTTCCTGATACAGAAAAAATTGCGGAACGCCTCGCAACCCGCGCACCGGCCTGTCGTCCCTTTGGCGGACGCATGGGATGATAAGCCACCGTTCGGCAAGGAGAGCAGCAATGGCATGGAATGACGGGTGTGCGCCGCGTGAAAAACTGATGACGCTGGGCGCCGGGGCGTTGAGCGATACGGAACTGTTGGCGATCTTTCTGCGTACCGGCATCGCAGGTACGCATGTGATGCAACTGGCGGAAAGTCTGCTGGTGCAGTTTGGGTCGTTGTATCAGCTCATGATGGCGGACAAAGACACCTTTTGCACCGCACGGGGCGTGGGGGTGTCCAAATATACGCAGTTGCAGGCGGTGGCGGAGCTGGCCCGGCGGCTGTTTTCTTCCCATCTGGCGCGGGAGGACGCCATGCTTAACCCGGAAGTGACGCAGCAGTATCTGCAATTGCTGCTGGCGCATCATGAACGGGAGATCTTTCTGGTGATGTTTCTGGATAACCAGCACCGAGTGATTCGTCATCAGGAAATGTTCGCCGGCACGATCAGCAGCGTGGAGGTGCATCCGCGCGAGATTGTGCGTGAGGCTCTCAAAGCCAACGCCGCCGCGCTGATTCTGGCGCATAACCATCCGTCCGGTCGAGCGGAGCCCAGTCAGGCCGACCGTTCCATCACCGGAAAAATCGTGCAAGCCTGTCAGTTGCTGGAAATTCGGGTGCTCGACCACCTGGTTATCGGGCGCGGCGAGTACGTTTCTTTTGCCGAGCGAGGGTGGATTTGAAAGATATTTCCGCGATCCTGTGGGATCTTTAGCTGTTCGGGACTTGAGCGCATACGCTTCAGAGCGTATACTACGCCACCTTTGAGAATCTTGGGTGTGGCGTTAAGAGCCTATCTCAGCAGGTTTACCCTGATGACAGAGTCTTTTCAGTGAAGTTGCTGAGATGGGCTCTAAAGCCTGACGAGGCGGCCGACACCCTCTACGAAGCTCGAGCTGATTTGATTTTTGGAGAATAGACATGTCCCGAGTCTGCCAAGTTACTGGCAAGCGTCCGGTGACCGGTAATAACCGTTCCCACGCAATGAATGCGACTAAACGCCGTTTTCTGCCAAACCTGCATTCCCATCGTTTTTGGGTTGAAGGTGAGAAGCGTTTTGTAACGCTGCGCGTATCTGCTAAAGGTATGCGTGTTATCGATAAAAAGGGTATCGAAGCGGTTCTGGCCGATCTGCGTGCCCGTGGTGAAAAGTATTAAGGAACTGAATCATGGCTAAAGGTGTTCGCGAGAAGATCAAGCTGGTTTCTTCTGCTGGTACTGGTCACTACTATACCACTACGAAGAACAAACGTACGATGCCGGAAAAACTGGAACTGAAAAAATTCGATCCAGTCGTTCGTCAGCACGTCGTCTACAAAGAAGCTAAAATCAAGTAATTTTAGTGGATCTGAAAAACCCGGCTTCGGCCGGGTTTTTTTATCGCTTCAGCAGGACGTTTCACCGGAGGACGCATGCCAGAATTACCCGAAGTGGAAACCAGCCGCCGCGGCATTTCACCCTGGCTGGTCGGTCATACTATTTTGTATGCCGAGGTGCGTAATGCGCGCCTGCGCTGGCCCGTCTCTCCTGAAATTCTGTCGCTGAGCGATACGCCGGTGCTGAGTGTGCAGCGGCGCGCCAAATACCTGCTGATTGAGCTGACGACCGGCTGGATAATCGTCCATCTTGGCATGTCCGGCAGTTTGCGGGTGTTGCCGGAATACAGCGAACCGGATAAGCATGACCACGTCGACCTGGTGATGGACAGCGGTAAGGTGCTGCGTTATACCGATCCGCGTCGTTTCGGCGCCTGGCTGTGGTGTGATGACCCGGCGACCAGTTCGGTGCTGGCGCATCTGGGGCCGGAACCGCTCAGCGACGATTTTTCCGGTCGCTATCTGTTCACCCAATCCCGCGGTCGTAAAACGCCGGTCAAGCTGTGGATTATGGATAACAAGCTGGTGGTGGGCGTAGGCAACATCTACGCCAGCGAGTCGCTGTTTAACGCCGGTATTCTGCCGAACCGGTCGGCGGGTTCGCTGTCTGAGGTTGAAGCGGACCAACTGGTACGTTCCATCAAGCAGGTATTGCAACGCTCGATTGAGCAGGGCGGCACCACGCTGCGGGATTTTCTGCAGTCCGATGGCAAACCGGGTTATTTTGCGCAGGAGTTGCAGGTCTATGGCCGAAGCGGCGAGCCCTGTCACCATTGCGGCACGCCGATTGAGAGCATCAAGCAGGGCCAGCGCAGCACTTTTTTCTGTAAGTGCTGTCAGCGTTAAGCGCAATCCGTTCCGGAGTAATTAAACAACGATAGCGTAGCGCTCAGCCTAATTTTTCCAGCAGAGCAGCGGCGACAGGTCGTGGCAAAAAGTGTGAAACGTCGCCGCCGTGACGGGCAACTTCTTTAACCAATGACGATGAGATGAAAGACCACTGCTCCGATGGCATCAGAAATATGCTTTCCAGCGTCGGCATCAGGTGGTGGTTCATTTTGGCCAGTTGCAGTTCGTATTCGAAATCAGACACGGCGCGTAACCCCCGCACCAGAATCGTCGCCCGCTGCTGCCGGGCGAAATTAGCCATCAGATCGGTAAACCCAACCACCTCGATGTTCGACAGATGCTGCGTGGCTTCTTTAGCCAGCGCCACCCGTTCTTCCAGCGTAAACAGCGTTTTTTTACCGGGGCTGGCGGCAATAGCCAGAATCAGGTGATCGAACATGCGCGCCGCGCGTGTCAACAGGTCCAGATGGCCGTTGGTCAGCGGGTCAAAGGTGCCGGGATAGATGGCTCTAGTCTTCATGGTGCTGATGTTCCTGGTGAGTGTCGCGCCGGTTATTCAGGGCCCATAGACCAGTATATTTGTTAAATGTGTACTGTGCATTTACGATGGCCAGCAACAGTCCTTGTTTGCCGTCCAGAAAGCCGGCCCGCAACAGCCAGGTTTTGACAAACGCTCCCAGCGTGTGCAGTACGATGGAGGAGAAACCGCAGCGTTTGCCCTGACGAAAGCGCTCTTCCGCCCAGCTTGCCGCGTAGGCGAACTGCTTTTGCTGGAAACTGAAAAAGTCCCGGCAGGTCAGGTGCTTCAGGTCGCCATCCAGCGAAATCACCCGGGCGGCGCCATAATCGAGGGATTCGTGTACCGCGTTGTCGTTGTAACGGTAGCGGTTGGGGTACAGGCGGATAACCTCATCCGGATACCAGCCGCTGTGACGCATGAAGCGCCCCAGAAACAGATTGCGGCGCGCGCAGCGATAGACGGCATCGCTTTCAGGGGATTCGAGCGTCGTCTCGATGGACTGACGCAGCGCCGGCGTGACCCGTTCGTCGGTATCAATCATGAAGATGTAATCGCCGCTGGCATACTGCTGCGCCAGTTGACGCTGTTTGCCGAAACCGGGCCAGTCGGTGTTCTGATAAACCTGCGCGCCGTGGCGGCGGGCGACATCCAGAGTGTCGTCGCTGCTGCCGGAATCCAGCACGATAATCTCGTCGGCCCAGTCGACTGACGCCAGACAGTCGGGCAGCAGCTCCGCCGCGTTATGGCTGATAAGAACGACGGACAGGCGTTTCCGGCTCATTACTGACTCCGTGGCGGCAGATAGGGCTCCAGCAGAGCCAGCAGACTGTGCAGCGCGCCCTGATTTTTGTGCAGTACGTCCACGGCATGGTGGCCGTGATAACGGCGATAATCATCGTCGGACAGCAGGGTGGTGACCTGTTCCACCAGCGATGCGGTATCCCGCACGGTGATCAGCCCATCGGATTCCTGCAGGCGGGCGCAGATATCCTTGAAATTGAAGGTATGCGGTCCCATCAGCACCGGTATGGCGTGCGCAGCCGGTTCCAGCGGATTGTGTCCGCCCCGCTCAATCAGGCTGCCGCCGACAAATGCCAGGTCGGCAATGCCGTACAGCAGCATCAGTTCACCCATGGTATCGCCAATCACTACATGAGACGAGGCGGGAGGAACGGTACCTGCGCTGCGCAGAGTATATTCCAGCCCGGCCTTGCGGACGATCGCTTTGGCATCGTCAAAACGGTCGGGATGGCGCGGCACCAGAATCAGCAACAGAGTAGGAAAGGCTTTCAGCAATTCGGTGTGGGCGTCGACGATGATTTTTTCTTCGCCTTCATGGGTACTGGCGGCGATCCACACCGGGCGCTGCGGCGCCCACTGTCGACGCAGCGTCACGGCGCGCGCGGCCAGCTCCGGCGTGACGGAAATATCGAATTTCAGGCTGCCGGTCACGTTCAACTGGGTGCGTTTCAGCCCCAGATTGATAAAGCGCTCGCCATCTTCCTCATTTTGCACCGCAATGAGGGTGATGCGACGCAGCAGCGTTCGCATAAAGCGGCCGAGTTTACGGTAGCCGTTGGCGGAACGTTCGGACAGACGAGCGTTGGCGATGATCAGCGGAATTTTGCGCTGGTGCAGCGCCGTGATCAGGTTAGGCCACAGCTCGGTTTCCATGATGATTACCAGACGCGGCTGCACATGGTCGAGAAAGCGCGCCATAGCGCCGGGCAGATCGTAGGGCAGGTAGACATGGTAAACATCTTTGCCGAATGCGGATAACGCGCGCTCGGAGCCGGTCGGCGTCATGGTGGTGACGGTAATCGGCAGAGATGGATAACGGTGGCGCAAGGCGCGGACCAGCGGCACCGCGGCCAGCGTCTCTCCGACGGAGACGGAATGCAGCAGTATGCCTTCGGGTTTTACCTGATTCCTGTAGAAGCCGTAGCGCTCCCCCCAGCGTTTGCGGTAAGCGGGGATTTTGCGGCCCCGGAGCCAGAGGCGCAGCCAGATAAGCGGCTGGATCATGTAAAACAGAAAGGTGTACAGCGTTTGTAACATAATCATCGGTATTATAGTCGGCGATAGCGAATTCTATATATTTATAGCGGTTAAATCTATCATTTTAACCGGCTACGGTCGGTGTTCTCCTTTCTACCGAAGAAACAGGTAATTAGCGCTGGAAATTGCACCGTTGTACGTTGGATTAATGATTGATGACAAACAGGATTATTCGTCGCAGGAAACATCAATTAGGGGAATAAAGGGACGTAATAATTAAAACAAAAGGACAAGGTAAATAAATATTTACTCTATTTTTATCCAGTGAAGAAAATATATTTATCAACTCATGAAGTGAATTATCAAATAATATTTAACGATATGGTGGTTTATTTCAAAATGTGTTTGATACCGTGGGGAGTAAGGTGGTGGCGTTATCGAAAAATGGCAGAAAGTTGAACAGCCTGGCGACATTCCGTTTTACGATTCCGATCTTAAATCAATCCTCTCTTTAACGTATGACGAACGCATTTTGTACAGGATTCTTCGCCAGCCTTCATGTATTATAGGCGGTTTATGATTTAAGGCTTATTTGATATAGGTATAAAAAGATGTTAGACACATCTTTAAATATATTACATACCGAGTCCTCTTGTGGTTGGGGCGGGCAGGAAATTCGTATTCTTACGGAGTCTCAGGGAATGATGAAGCGTGGCCATAAGGTCACCATTCTGTGTTGTCCGCACTCCAATATTTATCGTGAAGCGCAGGCGCGGGGTATTGCCGTGGTTGGGCTGCCGATCGAGAAAAAACGGTTGTCTTCCCTGCTGGCGCTGGTCGGTTGGCTGCGTCAGCACGGTTGCGCGTTCGATATCATCAATACGCACAGCTCCACCGATGCCTGGCTGGTCGCGGTCGCCGGGCTGATGCTGGGAAAACGGGTGCCGCCGATGGTGCGTACCCGCCATGTTTCCACCGACATCAACCGTTCGCTGACCACCCGCTGGCTGTACATGACCGCAACCCGCCACATCGCCACCACCGGCGAACGGCTGCGTCAGCAGTTGCATCGCGACAATCGCTATCCGTTGTCGCATATGACCTCGGTGCCGACCGGCATCGACCTGAGCTTTTATCGTCAGGCTGCCCGGCAGAGCGCCCGTCAGACCATCGGCGTGCCGGATCGGCCGACGCTGGGTATTCTGGCGACCATGCGTTCCTGGAAAGGGCACACCTATCTGCTGGAGGCCTGGCAGACGCTGGCGAAGGATTTTCCGGACTGGCAGTTGCTGATGGTGGGCGATGGGCCGCAGCGTCAGGCGCTGGAGCAGCAGGTCGCCTCGATGGGGCTGGCCGATCGGGTCATTTTTCTGGGCAACCGCGACGATGTGCCGGATTGCCTGAACAGCATGGATCTGTTTGTGCTGCCCTCCTACGGCAACGAAGGCGTACCGCAAAGCATTATGCAGGCGATGGCCTGCGGCTTGCCGGTGGTGTCGACCACGGTCGGCGCGATTGACGAAGCGGTGGTCAATGAACAGACCGGCTATTTGATCACGCCCAAAGATACCGCGTTGCTGGAACAGAAATTGCGTCAACTGATGGGCGACGATGCGTTGCGCGCCCAATTTGGCGAAGCGGCGCTCAAACGCGCGTCCGAGCAGTTTGGCGCGGATATCATGCTCGATCGAATGACCACTATTTTCCGGAACAGCCAGCGGTCGACTCGTTCATGAGTAAATTTTCCGCCCGGTTGCGGATTTTTCCGCGCGGTCTGCTGCAGTTGCTGAAAAAGCCCTGGCGTCGCGCGCCGACAGCGGTGAAACGCATTCTGGTCGCCCACAATCTGTTGCTGGGCGATACCGTGATGCTGACGCCGTTGCTGGCCAAGCTGCGGCGTAATTATCCGCGGGCGGAAATCGTGCTGCTGTGCAAGCCGCCGTTCGTCGAGGTTTATCGCCTGAATCCCTACGGCGTAGTGCCGATGCCTTACCAACCCGCTTCGGCGTCGTCGGTGTCGGCGATTGTTAACAGCGGACCCTATGATCTGGCGTTGATTCCAGGCGACAACCGCTATAGCTGGCTGGCGCTGGCGGCGGGCAGCCGTTGGATCGTTGCGCATCGACCTGCGCTGCGCAACGCCAAGAGCTGGCCGGTCAATGAATATCGAGACTATCCGGTTGAACCGATGGCGTGGGGCGACGCGATGGCCGCCCTGACGGACGGCGAGTTGCCCGCGCCTCAGCGCTGGTCTGCGCCGGCGTGCGATTTTTCCCCGCCGGAGTCGCCTTTTGTCGTACTGCATGTCGGCGCCAGCAATCCGGTGCGTTTCTGGCCGCCGGAGCGCTGGCTGGCGTTGGCGGATTGGCTGGCGGCGCAAGGTTACACCCCGGTATGGAGCGGCGGCGGCAATGAACGGTATATCGTTGACGCGATTGACCCGGAACGGCGTTATCGCAGTTTTGCCGGTGAGTTGTCTTTGTCGCAACTGCTGACGCTGCTGGCGGGTTCGAAAGCGCTGATCTGCGCCGACACCGGCGTGGCGCATCTGGCGAAATGGGTCAATACCCCGACCATGACGCTGTATGGTCCGGGTAATCCGGTCGCGTTTGGTCCCGGCCGCTTCTGGCAGAATAACCCGATTATCAACATCGGTTTCCACCCGATTCCTTGTCGCGACCAGCACACGCTATTTGGCCGTGAATTGTCCTGGCTTGAACGGTGCAATCGGAATGAAACGCGCTGCCTGCAGTTCTGCGACGGGCAGTCAGCGTGTATGCAACAGATTTCCCTTCCTGAGATTCAGACGGCTTTTACCCATTTGTTGAGAAAGATTTAATGACAACTCAGTTATCGTTTAACACCCGACGTACCGATAATCGCGGCCTGTATTTTCTCAGTGCGCTGGCTATTTTTGTTAACCCGTTGGCCGAAGCGCCTAAAAACATCGCCATGGCGCTGTTGCTGCTGTGGGTGATCGTTCAGGCGGTCATGAATAAAAAAGAGCGCCAGTGGTCAGGGTGGGATCTGTTTTTTGCCCTTTACATACTCTCGTATCTGGTTGGCCTGCCGTTTTCCGCTTATCACACCGATGTGCGTTCTCTGACCGATGTAGCCCGTTATATGCTGTTCGGCTGGGTGATCTATCATGCCAGTTTCAGCGAAAAGCAGAAAATCGGTCTGGTGTTCTGGGCCACGCTGGGGACATTCGTCGGTCTGATTTATGGCGCGTGGGAACACTTTTACCTCGGCAGGGAAACGTACTGGACGCTCAACTCGGTTGGTCATGTGAATCACGCCGCCATCTATAACGCTATTATTTGCGGGATGGCGTTGACGGTTCTGTTCAGTTACTGGTCGATGTTGGGCGTTGGCAAACGACTGATGTGGATAGCCATGCTGGCGCTGTCTCTGGTCTATGTGGCGTTTGGTGAAAGCCGGGCGACCTTCGGGGCCGTTCTTGTGGTGGCGCTGGTTTTGGGAGTAGGGTTCGCCAGAAAAAATAAAAAATTTCTGCTGCTGCCTGCTGTCTTTATCGCCGGGTTAATTGCGGTTGCAATCCTCAGTAATGCGCGCGTTGTGGTAAAACAGGAGCAAAATGCTTCGGATAACAATGTATTGAGTTATCGTGATGTTATCTGGAGTTCAGCTCTTGATGTCTTCAAACAGCATCCTTTCTTTGGTGTAGGGAAGGAAAACTTCGAGAAAATCGACATCAATAAATGGCCAGATAAGCCACTGTTCACACATGTTTCTCATGCCCATAATATCTTTATCAACGTGCTGGCGGAAAACGGCGTCTGGGGCGCTTTTTGGGTCTTCAGCCTGTTTGGCGCGATGGGCGTGACGTTGGCGCGTTATATACCGAAGAAAAATGCGTTGCCGGTTTCCTGGCTATCGTGGGGGGCGGCCTGCTCGGCATTGGTGGTCACGCTGGTGGTTGGGTTGGTTAACACCACTTTCCATCATGAACATGCCAATCTGAGCATGCTCTGTTTTGCACTGTGGCTGAGCCAGTATCGCTACGATCGTCAGCGTTTTATCTGATCCGACAGCCGGGTCATGGACGTAACGTCGCCCGTGACCCGGCTTCTTTTACCGAAAGGCATACGTCGAAAATCGCGGCGCACCCGGTATAGCATCAAATCAACTGTTCATAGAGTTTGAGCATGTTATCGCTCAGAAAGCGCAGGTCGTAGCGTTCCACTTTGGCTCTCGCCTGCTCGCCAAACCCGCCGAACCCGGTTTCGCAAGCCTGTCGTACCGACTGGCGCAGGCCGTCATAGTCCAGCGAATCGTAAACAAACCCGTTCAAACCTGACTGGATAAACTCTTTGCCGCCGCACTGTTGTGACGTAATCACCCCCAGTCCGCTGGCCATCGCTTCCAACACCACATTCGGGAACGGGTCGTACAGCGTCGGCAGCAGCAGCATATCCGCCGCGCCGTAGTAGGGCCGGGTATCCGGCTGCATACCGACGAAATGAACCCGATCGGCGACGCCGAGCCGCCGGGCCAGACGCTGATAACGACGACTGTGCTTATCTTTCCCCACCACGATCAGGTGCGGATGCTGAGGAACGCCGCTGATGGCGTGGATCGCGCCCGCCAGCCCTTTGCGCTCGAAACCGGAACCGACAAACAGCATCACTGGCGCGTTTTGCGGTACACCCAGTTGCTGACGCAGCGCGCGGCGGTAGGTCGCGCGCAGGTCGGGGGTAAAGGTGTCGGTGTTTACCCCGTTGTAAATCAGCTGAATTTTATCGGCAGGCAGGCCAAAGTAGTGGCGAATTTCATCCGCCACCATCTGCGAGTTGCAGATGACGGCTTTCAGCGATGGATGCTGATACATCGCCTGCTCCTGCGCCATCACATAGCGGTGAAAACCGGACCACCACAGCAGACGTCGCTGCAACGGGTTGAGAATCCGCGAACGCTGGGTAAGCCAGGACTGATGAACGCCGTCGCCGGCGCGGTAAATATGGCAGCCTGGAATCCGTTCGTGGCTCTGCACCAGATCGAACGCGGCGAAGTGCTGCTGAGCAGCCTGTGCGAACGCGCTCTCGCGCTGGACCCGGCCGGTGATGCGCGGGTTACAGATGATAACGTTGCGGTTGACCTGTTCCGCGCCTTCCCAACTGCGGGTGATAACGCTGACATCGATTGAACGGTGGTTGCTGAGCGCGTCGAGCGCTCTGGAAACGAAGCGCTCTGCCCCGCCGTCCGGACGGTATTTCTGCCGCACGATCGCCAGTTTCATCCCTGTGCCTCCAGCAGTGCCGAATCAACCGCCAGCAGCACCTGTTGAACGCTGATTTGCTGCAGACAGTCGCTAACCTTGCTGCCGCCGCAACCGTCTTTACCGCAAGGGCGGCAGGGATGGCGGTCGGAGACTATCACCCGGTTGACGGTCATCCACGGCGCCCATTCGGTTTCTCCGCTGGGGCCGAACAGCGCCACCACCGGCGTTTGCATCGCAGACGCGATATGCATCGGCACCGAGTCCACGCCCAGCAGCAATTGTGCTTTGCCGATCAGGCTCGCCAGCTGTTTGAGCGTCAACTGGCCGGCCAGATCCAACACCGGATGGGTCAGGCGCGACTTGATGTCGGCGATCATCGCCATTTCGCTTTCCGCCGGCGAAGCGCTTAGCACGATGGTGTGGCCGCGTTCGCACAGGGTGTTGATGGCTTCCGCCATCGCGCTGCTCTTCCAGCATTTGAACAGCCAGCGCGATGTTGGATGAACCACGATGAAGGGTTGCCCCTGCCATTGCTGGGCCCGCAGTTTCTGGTCTACCGCCTGATCGGCCTCCTCGCCGGCGATCAGTTGTAACCGACGCGCTTCCGGTTCCGGCTGGATCCCCAGTACTCGCAGGGTATCCAGATGGGATTCCACCGTGTGGCGGCGCGGAATGCGCGGTACGCGATACTGAAACGTCTTTTTCCAGAACGACAGTTTGTCGCGTGCGCTGTTGCGAAAGGTGACGCCGAGCGGGATGCCAGCCAGACGCGCGATCCATAAACCGCGCATACTCTCGGTCAGGTGAATGATGGCGTCATAACGTTGCGCCCGCAGCGTTTTCAGCAGCGCCCACTCTTTCGCCAGATGACCGAACGGCCCAAGTTTTTTCCATTTTTTGTCGACGGTATAAAGCTGGTCAATCGCCGGATGCAGCGACAGCATTTCCGCCGTGTCGGCAAACACCAGCGCGTCGATTTGGGCGTCCGGGTAACGCTGACGCAGAATGGAAAATAGCGGCGATGTCAGCAGCACATCGCCATGATGGCGGAATTTGGTAATAAGGATTCGCCGGAGTTCAACCTTACGCGGTGAGGTCACAGTAAAACCGCCTTATTCAGTCAAGAGAGAAGCACAGTGCTGCCACACATCGGCGGCGCGGAGATCCGCCAGATTGCGGCTGCCTGCCGGACGGCAGACATGCTGGTTTTGGCCGTAGCCGCCAATCAACCCCGGATCGGTCGGGCCGTACAGCGTGATGTTGGGGCGGTCGAGCGCGGCGGCGAGGTGACTGAGCCCGGTATCCACCGAGACCACGGCTTGCGCGCCCGCCAGTACGCCTGCGACCTGTTCCAGAGTAAGCCGGGGCAGCACGTCCACGTGAGAAAACCCGGCTGCCAGTCGCTGCGCCCGCTGGTGCTCGTGCTCCGCGCCCCAGGGCAATTTGATGCGCAGTCCGCGAGGTTCGGCCAGCGCGATCAGTTCGCGCCAGTGCGACTCCGGCCAGTGTTTTTCATCCCGGGTGGTGGCATGCAGAAACACCAGATACGGCTGGCTGTCGGCGGGCTGTGCCGACAGAAAACGCGCCGCAATGGCGTAATCGCCCTGTTCCGTCGGTTTACGGTAATTCAGGCTGACGGAAAACAGCTCCCGGATGCGTTCTACCGCGTGCTGCTGGCTGGCGATCGGATGTCGATACTGATAAAACCAGCTGGCCAGCGGCTCGCGGGCGCTTTTCCAGTCCAGCCCATGCTTGTTGCCGAGTGCCAGGCGGGTCACCAGCACCGCGCTTTTCAGCAGCCCCTGCGCATCGATGACCGCATCATAGCGTTTTTCCCGCAGCTGTGTTTTGAATGCGGCCCGCTCGGCGCGGGTTTCACGGCTGAACCAGCTTTTGCGCCAGCGGCGGATTGCCACCGAAATGACGCGATCAACCGCCGGGTGCCAGCCGGGGATCTGGGCAAAACCTTCTTCCACCACCCAGTCGAACTGGATGCCGTGAATCACCTGCATCGCATCGGTGAGTGCGGGCAGGGTGTGCAGCACGTCGCCCATGGAAGACGTTTTGACGATCAATACCCTCATGCAGGCTCCCCTTTGGCGGGCAGATAGCGTGACAGGGCGTCCAGCACCTGTTGCGGCTGAATATCGATCAGGCTCTGATGATACCCTTGTTCGGCATCGCCCTTGCGCACCCGGTGATAACCGGTGATCAGGCGGATGACCTCGGCCTGGTGGGAGAGCGGCGGGGTGAAGTCCGGGCTGCTGGGGCCGTACAGCGCCACCAGTGGGCGGTTGAGCGCTGCTGCCACGTGCATCAGACCCGAGTCGTTGCTGACGATCGCCTGACAGGCGGCGATCAACACCACCGCCTGATCCAGCGCAGTCTGCCCGGCCAGATTGAGACAATGTTCGCGGGCATCGGCACTCAGGGTTTGACGGATGTCCTCACCTGCCTGACGGTCGTTGTTCGAACCGAACAAGATGACCTGATAACCTTGTTCAATCAGCGTTTGTGCCAGCGAACCGTAGTGGTAATGCGGCCAGCGTTTGGCCGGGCCGAACTCGGCGCCGGGGCAGAAACCAATCAGCGGCCGGGCGTCGGTCAAATTAAAGGCGGCGGTGACATCCGCAATTTCGGCGTCATTCACCGCCAACTGCGGCCACAGTAAAGGCTGAGGCAAATCAGCGGCGGTATGAATGCGGGCACGGTCATAAGCCAGCGCGACATAGCGCTGCACCATCAGCGGGAAAGCGGCTTTGTCCAGAACCCGTAGGTCATTGAGCAGACCGTAACGCATTTCACCGCGCCAGCCGGTGCGATGCGGAATATCGGCAAAAAAAGGCACCAGCGCCGATTTGAAGGAATTGGGCAGCACATAGGCGCGATCGTATCGCTGCTCGCGCAGCGATACGCCCAGTCGCCGACGTTCGCCGAGCGCCAGCATGCCGTGTCCCAACGGCATGGGCAATGCCTGATGTACTTCGGGCATGCGCGCCAGCAGCGGGCGACACCAGGCCGGCGCCATCACATCGATGATGGCGTCCGGGTGTTCGGCCTTCAGGGTGCGGTAAAGACTGTGCGACATCATCATGTCGCCCACCCAGGAAGGGCCGATAACCAGAATTTTCATACCGTTCGTGTTTCCTTACGGCAAAGCGAATCAGGCGTTGCGGTTCAGCCAGGCCAGGTAGTCGGCGACCCCTTCCGCTACGGTTTTGAACGGCTTTTCATAACCAGCGGCGCGCAGGTTGGTGAGGTCTGCCTGCGTGTAGGCCTGATAGCGGCCTTTCAGTTTTTCCGGGAAGGGGATGTATTCCACGCCGTCTTTCTGGTGGTAGGCCAGTACGGCATCCGCCACGGCCTGGAAGGACTCGGCACGGCCGGTGCCGCAGTTGAAGATGCCGGAAACTTCGTGTTGCCAGAACCACAGGTTCACCGCCGCCACGTCGCCGACATAGATGAAATCGCGTTTGAAATTTTCGCTGCCGGCGAACAATTTGGGTTTTTCACCCTGATTGATCTGGTTATTCAGGTGGAACGCCACGCTGGCCATGCCGCCTTTGTGGCCTTCGCGCGGCCCGTAGACGTTGAAGTAGCGAAAGCCGCAAATCTGTGAGCTGGTTTGCGGCAGAATTTCACGCACATACTGGTCGAACAGGAACTTGGAATAGCCGTAAACATTCAGCGGCTGCTCATATTGACGCTCTTCCACGAAGTTGTCGGTGCGGCCGCCGTAGGTAGCGGCAGAAGAGGCATACATGAATGGAATTCCACGCTCCAGGCAGTAGTGCAATACGTCCTTGGAGTACTGATAGTTATTATCCATCATGTATTTGCCATCCCACTCAGTAGTGGAGGAACAGGCGCCTTCGTGGAAAATAACCTCGATATCGCCCAGATCGTCTCCGGCAACGATGCTGGCGAGGAAGTCTTCCTTATCCATGTAGTCGGCGATGTCCAGATCAACCAGATTGGCGAACTTGGTGCCATCCTTAAGGTTGTCGACCACCAGAATATCCCGATACCCGTCATCATTCAGCGCTTTTACGATATTGCTGCCGATGAAACCAGCGCCGCCAGTTACGATAATCATGGGAGTTACCTGCTATCTTGCTGGTGGAGCACCGCGCTCCACACCTATTGGCCGCTATAATAGCATTTCGACGCACCACAGACATCCTGTGCGGATTTTCCCGCCGTTTCTTGCCAGGCGCTTCGCATTTCCGGCGTGATCACTGTGGCATTTTGTGGCTGACCTGTCAGCCCGGCTCGCATTTCTCCACTACCTTTACCTCCATAAGGCCTACCGCCGCTCGGCGGACATTCCGATGACGGACGAAAAGGAGAGCCGCGCCATGCCTGATGCGTTTTATCACCAACTGACCGCCCAGCTTGCCTCGCTGCACGACGAGGGACTGTTTAAGGATGAACGACCGATCACCACAGCGCAGCAGGCGCACATTACGGTGGCGGACGGCGGCGAGCTGATTAACTTCTGCGCGAATAATTATCTGGGGTTAGCCAATCACCCGGCGGTGATCGACGCGGCTAAAGCCGGGCTGGATAGCCACGGCTTCGGCATGGCGTCGGTACGTTTTATCTGCGGTACGCAGGATATTCACCAGATGCTGGAGCGCCGGCTGGCGGCGTTTCTCGGTATGGAGGATGCCATCCTCTACTCCTCCTGCTTTGACGCCAACGGCGGGTTGTTCGAAACCCTGATGGGGGAAAACGACGCGATTGTGTCCGATGCGCTCAATCATGCGTCGATCATCGACGGTATTCGCCTGTCAAAAGCGCGCCGTTATCGTTACGACAATAACGATATGCATCAGTTGGAGGCACGGTTGCAACAGGCCCGGTCGGAAGGGGCGCGTAATCTGATGATTGCCACCGACGGCGTGTTTTCGATGGACGGCGTGATCGCCAATTTGCGCGGTATTTGCGATCTGGCGGAGCGCTACGACGCGCTGGTGATGGTGGATGACTCCCACGCGGTGGGATTTGTCGGCGAACAGGGACGCGGCACCCATGAATACTGCCAGGTGATGGGGCGGGTGGACATTATTACCGGCACGCTGGGCAAAGCGCTGGGCGGTGCGTCCGGCGGCTATACCGCCGCCCGGCGGGAGGTGGTGGCGTGGCTGCGTCAGCGCTCCCGGCCGTACCTGTTTTCCAATTCGCTGGCGCCGTCGATTGTGACGGCGTCGATCAAGGTATTGGACCTGCTGCAGGATGGACAGGCGCTGCGTCGGCGTCTGTGGCATAACGCCAGTCTGTTTCGTCAGCGGATGACTGAGGCGGGGTTTACGCTCGCGGGCGCAGATCACGCCATTATTCCGGTGATGCTGGGCGATGCCCGGCTGGCGCAGGCATTCGCGGCGGCGTTGCGACAGGAAGGCATTTATGTCACCGGTTTTTTCTACCCGGTGGTGCCGCACGGGCAGGCGCGCATCCGTACCCAGATGTCGGCGGCGCATACGCCGGAGCAGATTGAACGGGCGGTGACGGCGTTTATCCGGGTCGGCCGCCAACTGGGCGTGGTGAAGTGAGGAGACGATGATGAAAGCGCTGGCGAAACTGCGCCCGGAACCGGGCATCTGGCTGACTGACGTTCCCGCGCCGGAACCGGGCCACAACGATGTGATGATCAAAATCCGTAAAACCGCCATTTGCGGCACCGACGTGCATATCTACAACTGGGATGCGTGGTCGCAGAAAACCATCCCGGTGCCGATGGTGGTCGGGCATGAGTATGTCGGCGAGATCGTGGCGATAGGGCAGGAAGTGGAAGGGTTCAGGATTGGCGATCGGGTGTCGGGCGAAGGGCATATCACCTGCGGCTATTGCCGTAACTGCCGCGCCGGACGCCGTCATTTGTGCCGCAATACCTCCGGCGTCGGCGTTAACCGGTCGGGCGCTTTCGCCGAGTACCTGGTGATTCCGGCGTATAACGCGTTCCGTCTTCCGGCGGCGATTCCCGATGACATCGCTGCTATTTTCGATCCGTTCGGCAACGCGGTGCATACGGCGCTGGCGTTTGATCTGGTGGGTGAAGACGTGTTGGTAAGCGGCGCGGGGCCGATTGGCGTCATGGCGGCGGCGGTTTGCCGCCATGTCGGCGCCCGTCATGTGGTGATTACCGACGTCAATGACTACCGGCTGGCGCTGGCGCGGCGGATGGGCGTTAACCGGGCGGTGAATGTAGCGCGGGAATCGCTGACCGACGTGATGCGGGAACTGGGCATGACCGAAGGATTTGACGTCGGGCTGGAGATGTCCGGCGCGCCGGCGGCCTTGCGCACGCTGCTGTCGGTGATGAACCACGGCGGTCGCATCGCCATGCTGGGTATTCCGCCGGAAGCCGTATCGGTAGACTGGAGTGACATCATTTTCAAGGGGCTGGTGATTAAAGGTATCTACGGCCGTGAAATGTTTGAAACCTGGTACAAAATGGCGGCGTTGATCCAGTCCGGACTGGATCTGTCGCCGATCATCACCCATCGCTACGCCATTGACGATTTCCAAAACGGGTTTGATGTGATGCGCTCCGGCCAATCCGGCAAGGTGGTGCTGAGCTGGTAACCGGCCGCGCCGCCGATAGACGACGCGGCTCGCCGTATTACCCCAGCCAGGTCTGCCAGTGCTGTTTCAGGTAGCTGACGGCGGGGCTGGTCGCCAGATTATGTCCAAGCTGCCGCCACAGATCCGACTGAGAGATCGCCGGCAGCGGCTGTTTGATCGCGCAGACCTGAATAGGGCGCAGCCGTTTTTGCACCGGGGCGGTCGGTTGCGACGCAAGGTACGTCGGCACCGGCGCATAGCGCGGTTCCGGTTCGTTCAGCAATTGACTGGGGCGCACCAGTACGATATCGGCCGGCAGCATCGGCAACATCTGCTGCAACACCTGAATGGTGGTGGGGTGAGGGTGGCCGATGGCGATGGCGTACCCGCTGCGTTGCGCGATCTCCACCGCCCGGCTGAACTGACGTCGAATGTCGGCAACGTTCTGGGTGTCGTCCAGGAAGACCTTGCGTTTGAGTACCTTGATGCCGGTACCGGCCGCCGCCTGGGTGGCCTGACTGCTGCCGATGGTCATGCTGTCGAGGAAATAGAAGCGGTAGGCGGTCATCGCCTGCATCACCTTCTGCATGCCCGGCAGGCTGGCGGTCATGGCGCTGCCCATGTGGTTGTTCAGCCCGACGGCGTAAGGCACCTTGTTGACCGCATCGCGCAGGATGCGCGCAATTTCCTCGCTGCTCATGTCCGGGCGCAGCGTGTCACGCTCCAGCGGCTGCTTGCTCATCGGCGCCATCGGCAGGTGAATCAACACTTCTCTGCCTTGCGCATGGGCCTTGGTCGCCATGTCGCGGGCGTATGGCGCATTGGGCAACACGGCCACGGAAATGGCGGTGGGCATCGCCAGCACCTGATTTTCGTTATGCGGGCGGTAGCCGAAATCGTCGATCACCAGCGCCAGCTTGCCCGCCCAGACGGGAAGGGCCAGCAGCGTGCCGGTGAGCGTCATGCCGGTGAGAGTCAACAAGCGGGAAATTAATGGACGCAAACCTACCTTCCTAGCCAGGGTAAGGGGTTGACCGCCTGTCCCTGACGTCGAATTTCAAAATAGAGGGCGGGCTGATTCTGCCCGCCGCTGTTGCCGACCAGCGCCACCGGCTGACCGGCTTTCACCTGCGCGCCTACCGAGACCAGCGCGCTCTGGTTATAACCATACAGGCTCATGTCGCCCCTGCCGTGTTCCAGCACCACCACCTGACCATAGCCCTGCAGCCAGTCGGCCATCAGCACGGTGCCGTCGGCGATGGCGCGCACCTCGGTACCTTCGGATGCGCCGATCACCAGCCCCTTCCAGCGCAGTTCGCCCTGCAACGGTTCGCCGAAACGGTGCAGCGTGCGGCCGCGCACCGGCCATACGTACTGGCCGGCCGGCTGACCCAGACCGCCGGTGCGCGCCATCAGCGAACGCTCCTGCTCGGTGGGTTTGTAACTGGCGCCGCTGCGTTTGGCCTGTTCTTCTTTTTCACGTAGTTTGGCTGCTTCGCGTGCTTCTCGCTCCGCTCGCGCCCTGGCTTCCCGTTCCGCACGCGCGATCTGGTCGCGCAAACGGGTTTCGTTCTGACGCAGTTCCGTCAATTGTTGCTGGTCTTTTTCCAGTGCGTTTTCCAGTGCGCCCAACGTCTTCTGACGTTCGCCCTGCGCCTGTTCCAGCGTTTTCTGCTGCTGCTGTTGGTCGCCGAGCAGGCGTTTTTGCTGCGCCTGTTTCTGCTCCAGTTGCTGTTTCTGGCTGGCAAGCTGCGTACGGGTTTGCTGTAACGCGGTGATGGATTGCTCGCGCGCCTGATTCAGGTAATTGAAGTAGGCGAGGATGCGCTCGCGCCGCTGGCTTTCCTCACCGCTGAGGATCAGTTGCAGGGCGCCATGCTGGCCCTGACGGAACGCGGCATCCAGCTGTTTCGCCAGCAGGGTTTCCTGCGTTTTCTGCTGGGTTTGCAGTTTGGCGATGGAGGCGCTCAGGCTGCCGACATCCTGATTCAGACGTTCAAGGGTGGCGCGGGTGTCGCGTAGCTGGCGGGTGGACTGAGCGATCGACTGTTCCTGCTTTTTCAGTTGCTCAAGCAGGGCGCTGCGACGTTGCTGCTGTTCCCGGACGCTTTTTTCCTTCTCTGCGATGTCTTGCTGCAGGGATTTCAACTGCTGCTGGCCGTCGTCGCTCCAACTGGGGCACGGCAACAGCAGCACGCCGACACAAAGCACACTGGCGCACCGGATTAACAGTTTGTCACGACCCGTCGGCAACGGTACAGAGAACGCTTTTTTGCTCATGGCGAAAGATTATTCCACGATGAACAGCGCCTTACCAGTTGTCTCGTCAGGGATTTCTATTTCCATCCATGACAGCGAGCGGCCCTGGATCCTACGGATAAATGCAATCCGCCGCGCATAATCATGACGCGATGTTGGCTTACAGGCTGTAATTGCGGTATCGCATAGGTATACTCAGACACCCTGTATTTGAATTGCTTAACTGATTTCGGAGTCGTTACACCCCATGCAAGAGATTATGCCATTCATCAGCCGACACCCGATTCTGAGCGTGGCCTGGATTGCCCTGCTGGTCGCGGTCATTGTGCTTACGGTGAAGAGTAAACTGTCCAAGGTAAAAGAAGTGGCTCGTGGTGAAGCGATCCAACTGATTAATAAAGAAGATGCGGTGGTGGTAGACACCCGTAATCGCGATGATTACCGTCGTGGACATATCGCCGGCGCCATCAACCTGTTGCCGAACGACATCAAAAACGGCAGCCTGAGCGAGCTGGAAAAACACAAGGCGCAGCCGGTGATTGTGGTGTGCGCCAACGGCATGGCATCTCGTGAATCGGCAGAGAATCTGTTCAAAGCCGGGTTTGAGCGCGTCGTGATCCTGAAAGACGGGCTGGCTGGCTGGAGCGGCGAAAACCTCCCGCTGGTGCGCGGTAAATAATGCGACGCCCCGTCAGAGGGGAGTCTGTTTGTGTTATGGCGTGTCCTTCCTGGCGAAGGGAAGCGCGCAAGGAAATCTAACGAAAGGGTATTATTCAACATGTCTGAACAAAACAACGGCGAACTGACTTTCCAGATCCAGCGTATCTACACCAAGGATATTTCTTTCGAAGCGCCGAACGCGCCGCAGGTGTTCCAGCAGGAATGGAACCCGGAAGTCAAACTGGATCTGGATACCGCATCCACCCAGTTGGCTGACGATGTGTACGAAGTGGTGCTGCGCGTGACCGTGACCTCCACCCTCGGCGAAGAAACCGCGTTCCTGTGCGAAGTGCAGCAGGCGGGTATCTTCACCGTCTCCGGCATCGAAGGCACCCAACTGGCCCACTGCCTGGGCGCTTACTGCCCGAACGTGCTGTTCCCGTACGCGCGCGAGTGCATTACCAGCCTGGTGTCCCGCGGTACCTTCCCGCAGCTGAACCTGGCTCCGGTTAACTTTGACGCTCTGTTCATGAACTATCTGGAACAGCAGGCAGGCCAGGACGGCACCGCTCAGACGCTGGATGCCTGATGAACCCGTCTGATGCAGCAATGACGGTAGTCGGTGCCGGATCTTACGGCACCGCGCTGGCGATCACGGTGGCCCGCAACGGTCACCGTGTGGTGCTCTGGGGCCATGACCCCGCTCATATTCAGGCGTTGCAGGCCGCACGGTGCAATCAGGCGTTCCTGCCCGACGTACCGTTCCCGGATACCCTGCAACTGGAAGCGGACCTGTCGCAGGCGCTGGCCGCCAGCCGCAACATTCTGGTGGTGGTGCCGAGCCATGTGTTTGGCGATGTGCTGCGCCAGCTCAAGCCCCATCTGCGGGCGGACGCGCGACTGGTGTGGGCTACCAAGGGGCTGGAAGCGGAAACCGGTCGTCTGTTGCAGGACGTCGCCCGCGAAGCGCTGGGTAATACGATCCCGCTGGCGGTGCTCTCCGGGCCGACTTTCGCCAAAGAGCTGGCGGCCGGGCTGCCTACCGCGATCGCGCTGGCATCGACCGATCAGCCGTTTTCCGACGATTTGCAACATCTGCTGCATTGCGGCAAAAGTTTTCGCGTCTACAGCAACCCTGATTTTATCGGGGTGCAGCTGGGAGGCGCCGTGAAGAACGTGATCGCCATCGGCGCCGGCATGTCTGACGGCATGGGGTTCGGCGCCAATGCGCGTACTGCGCTTATCACCCGCGGTCTGGCCGAAATGACGCGGCTGGGCGTGGCGCTGGGGGCCGACCCGACCACGTTTATGGGCATGGCGGGCTTGGGCGATCTGGTGCTGACCTGCACCGACAACCAGTCACGCAACCGTCGTTTCGGCATGATGCTGGGACAAGGGATGGACGTGGTCAGCGCCCAGAACCAGATTGGTCAGGTGGTGGAAGGCTACCGTAATACCAAGGAAGTGATGGCGCTGGCGCAGCGCTACGGTGTGGAAATGCCGATCACCGAGCAGCTCTGGCAAGTGCTGTATTGTGGTAAAGACGCGCGTGAAGCGGCGTTGAGCCTGCTGGGCCGGGCGCGCAAAGACGAAAGCGCCAGCCTGTGACGGCAGGGCATTGTTCGGGCTTCCCTTGGGAGGCCCGTTGTTGTTTTATGCTGATAGAGCTTTGTGCAGTAGCGCGTCGTGCAGTTGTAAGTGAAGCGGTGGGTTGACGGTTTTTCAAAGAGGTGTCGCGATGTCGAATGATGAGCTGGAACTGGTTTGGAAAAACATTAAGGAAGAGGCGCGCAGTCTGGCGGAATGCGAACCGATGCTGGCCAGTTTCTTTCACGCGACGCTGCTGAAACATGAGAATCTGGGCAGCGCATTGAGCTACATGCTGGCGAATAAGCTGGCTAACGCCATCATGCCGGCGATTGCCATCCGTGAAGTGGTGGAAGAGGCCTACCGCGCCGAACCGCAGATGATTGCGTCCGCTGCCCGCGACATTCTGGCGGTGCGCCTGCGCGACCCGGCGGTGGATAAATACTCAACGCCGCTGCTCTACCTGAAAGGATTTCATGCTCTGCAGGCTTACCGTATCGGCCACTGGCTATGGCGTCAGGAACGGCAGGCGCTGGCGATTTACCTGCAGAACCAGATTTCAGTGTCATTTGGGGTGGATATCCACCCGGCGGCGCGCATCGGTTGCGGCATCATGCTGGACCACGCCACCGGTATCGTGATCGGTGAAACCGCCGTCGTGGAAAACGACGTTTCCATCCTGCAATCGGTCACCCTGGGCGGGACCGGCAAGACCAACGGCGACCGTCATCCCAAGATTCGGGAAGGGGTGATGATCGGCGCGGGCGCCAAGATCCTGGGTAATATTGAAGTGGGATGCGGCGCCAAGATTGGCGCGGGTTCGGTGGTTTTGCAGCCGGTGCCGCCGCATACCACTGCCGCCGGCGTGCCGGCGCGAATTGTTGGCCGCCCGGAAAGCGATAAACCCTCGTTGGATATGGACCAGTACTTCAACGGCTCGTTGCGCGGTTTCGAAGACGGCGACGGCATCTGATATTTTTTCCGGCCTGTCTGCCCGGCAAGCCGGATAACCGGATTTTTTCACCCTAGCCTCTCTTTTCTATCTGGCTGGCAAAGTCGGCGCGGTAACTTTTAAGAACACATTAGTACCGCAGGAATACTCTGTTGTCCGCGCGTTATCCCCTTATCTGTGGCAAATCGCCTGACTTGGTTGTTTCTTCTACACTTTGTCTAGGAAGTCTCTCAAAAGTGCCGGATTAGCCCGGTGGTTTGGCTTTAGTTGTATTTAATATCGCGAAAATCGTTGTATATCGGTGGTCGGACCACAAACCTCTGGACATAAACGCCAGACCACCTGACCTGCCGGTCATTGGTAATTCGCTTTGGACATGTTGTTTATGCAATTAAAATTGACACCACACACTTGCCTCTTTGCGCTGTCTGCCCTGTTATCTACCCCGGCATTTGCTGCCGCGCCGTCTGGCGAAAATACGGCGTCTGATGTCGTTGAAAGCGGCGCGGAGCCGGGAATCTGGCGGCGCGCCGGCGATAATCTGTCGGAGACCTGGCATCACTGGCAGTCTCAGGATCTGTATGTGCCGGTCATGACCTGGCATAACCGCTGGACTTACGACAAGACGAAGACCGACAGGTACAACGAGCGTCCCTGGGGAGCAGGCTATGGCGTATCCCGGCTGGATCGCGATGGCGACTGGCACAGCCTGTACCTGATGGCGTTCAAGGACTCTTTTAACAAGTGGGAGCCTATCGGCGGCTATGGCTATGAAAAACGCTGGCGGCCGCTGGAAAATCAGGATTTTCAGTTGGGGTTGGGTTTTACCGCCGGGGCCACCATGCGGGACAACTGGAAATACATCCCGATCCCGGTGCTGCTGCCGCTGGCGTCGGTCAGTTATCAGCGCCTGTCTCTTCAGGCTACTTACATTCCCGGCACGCATAATAATGGCAACGTGTTCTTCGCCTGGTTGCGCTGGCAATTTTGATTAATTGATTGGTTGTATTTTGTTCTCATGTAAACCAAGTTGAGGAAAATACGGCCACGTAACTCGACTACAATGCTCTTCCTGTTAACAGCGATAGAGTGAGTGACGCCGTGCCGTTATTGATCATCACCACGATTTTGTGGTCGTTTTCCTTCAGCCTGATTGGCGAATACCTGGCCGGCCAGGTCGACAGCTGGTTCTCAGCCATGTTCCGGTTGGTGCTGGCGGCGCTGGTGTTTTTGCCTTTCCTGCGCTGGCGCGGCTATTCCCCCAAAGTGTTGGGGCTGTATCTGCTGGTGGGCGTTTTCCAGCTTGGCGTCATGTATCTGTTCCTGTTCCGCAGTTACCTGTACCTCAATGTGCCGACGATTCTGCTGTTTTCGGTGATGACGCCGCTGTACGTCACGCTGATTTACGACCTGCTCAGCGGGCATCGCCTGCGCTGGGGCTATGTATTCAGCGCCTTGCTGGCTGTTCTGGGCGCCGCTGTGATCCACTATCACGGCGTGAGCGAACATTTCTGGTGGGGGCTGCTGCTGGTGCAGGCGGCCAATGTCTGTTTTGCCGTGGGGCAAGTGGGGTATAAACGGCTGATGGAAGTGCATCCGATGCCGCAGCACAGCGCCTTTTCCTGGTTCTACCTCGGCGCCGCGCTGGTGACGCTGGTAGCCTGGGCGCTATTCGGCAATCTGACCAAACTGCCCACCGCACCGGTGCAGTGGGGGGTGCTGGCGTTTCTTGGCGTGGTGGTGTCGGGTCTTGGCTATTTCATGTGGAACTACGGCGCGACTCAGGTGGACGCCGGTACGTTGAGTATCATGAACAACTTTCACGTCCCGGCCGGGTTGCTGGTCAATTTCGCGTTCTGGCAGAAAACGCCAAACTGGACCAGCTTTCTCATCGGTTCTGCGATTATTGCGGTTGCTTTATGGGTGCACCGGCGTTGGGTCGTGAAGCGTCCCGCACAAACGGCAGATGCTCGCAGGCATGCTGGCGCGCGGAGCGAATAAACGCTTCGATAACCGGCTGACGCTGCTCGCCATCGCGAACGGCGGCGTACAGCCGGCTCCACAAGCCTTCTCCCAGGGTTTTGGTGACGACCAGCCCCTGACGTTCAAAGCTCTCCACTACCCAGTGCGGCAGCGCGGCGATGCCCATGCGCGCCGCCACCATCTGGATCAACAGCAAGGTATTGTCTACGCTTTTTAGCGACGGGCTGACCCCCGCTGGTTGCAGAAAGTGGCGCCACACATCCAGCCGCTGACGCTGCACCGGATAAATCATCAGCGTCTCCTGCGCCAGATCCTCAGGCGCAATCACGGCTTTGGCGGCCAGCGGATGATCCGGCGACAGCACCAGCCGTACCTCAAAGTCGAACATCGGCGAGTAGTGCAAGCCGCTGCGCGGCAGAATGTCGGAGGTCATCACCAGGTCCAGCTCGCCTTGTTGCAGCGCAGGTTGCGGGTCGAAAGTGACGCCGGATTTGAAATCCATCACCACTTGCGGCCAGCTTTGGTGGAAGTTCTCCAGCGCCGGCGTCAGCCACTGAATACAACTGTGACACTCGATCGCCAGCCGCAAGGTGGTCTGATGCGGCTCGTTGCATGCCTGCAGCGCCTGCTGTATCTGCGGCAGGATCTGCTCGGCCAGCTGCAGCAGAATTTCCCCCTGCGGCGTAAAGCGCAGCGGCTGGCTCTTACGGACGAACAAGCGGAATCCCAGCCGTTGTTCCAGATCGCTGAACTGATGCGACAGGGCGGATTGCGTCTGATGGAGCTGTGCGGCGGCGGCGGCTAACGATCCCGTGTTGCGCAGCGCCTGCAGCGTCCGTAAGTGTTTAAGTTCGATCATGAGAGTCCTTCACAGTGACAGTGAATAAATTGCGCTTGTACTTACTACACTACCTGCGGATTATGGATGTGTAAACATCTGGACGGCTAAATGGGAATTCAAGCATGGCAATTTTAAATCACACTCTCGGTTTTCCGCGCGTCGGTCTGCGTCGTGAACTGAAAAAAGCACAGGAAAGCTATTGGGCAGGGAACAGCACGCAGGAAGAGTTGCTGACCGTGGGCCGTGAGTTGCGTGCCCGTCACTGGCAACAGCAGAAAGACGCCGGCGTGGAATTGCTGCCGGTAGGCGATTTTGCCTGGTACGACCATGTGCTGACCACCAGCCTGCTGCTGGGGAATGTACCTGCCCGTCACCAGAATGCGGATGGTTCCGTCGATCTGGATACCCTGTTTCGTATCGGCCGTGGCCGCGCACCGACCGGTGAGCCGGCCGCCGCCGCTGAAATGACCAAATGGTTCAACACCAACTATCACTACATGGTGCCGGAATTCAGCAAAGGCCAGCAGTTCAAGCTGACCTGGACCCAACTGCTGGATGAAGTGGACGAAGCGCTGGCGCTGGGCCACAAGGTGAAACCGGTGCTGCTGGGTCCGGTGACCTACCTGTGGCTGGGCAAAGTCAAAGGGGAAGCCTTCAACCGTCTGGATCTGCTGAACGCGGTGCTGCCGGTGTACCAGCAGGTACTGGCCGAACTGGCTAAACGCGGCATCGAGTGGGTGCAGGTTGACGAGCCGCTGCTGGCGCTGGAACTGGACGCCGAGTGGAAAGCCGCTTTCAAACCGGCTTACGATGCGCTGCAAGGGCAGGTGAAACTGCTGCTGACCACCTATTTCGACAGCATCGGCCAGAATCTGGACGTGATCACAGCGCTGCCGGTACAGGGTCTGCATGTCGATCTGGTGCACGGCAAAGACGACGCCGCGGCGCTGAATGCGCAACTGCCGGCTGACTGGGTGCTGTCGCTGGGCGTGATCAACGGCCGTAACGTGTGGCGCGCCGATCTGGCGAGCTGGTTCGAACGCCTGCAACCGCTGCTGGGTAAACGCGCTCTGTGGCTGGGCAGCTCCTGCTCCCTGCTGCACAGCCCGATCGATCTCAGCGTCGAAACCCGTCTGGACGAGGAAGTGAAGAGCTGGTTCGCCTTTGCGATTCAGAAGTGTCAGGAACTGGCGCTGCTGACCCGCGCGCTCAACAGCGGCAACGGCGACGAACTGGTGGCTTACAGCGCGCCGATCCGCGCCCGTCGCACCTCTACTCGCGTTAACAACCCGGAGGTGGCGAAGCGTCTGGCGGCGATCACCGCGCAGGACAGTCTGCGTCAGAATCCGTACCCGGTACGCGCCGACGCACAGCGTGCGCGTTTCAATCTGCCGGCCTGGCCGACCACCACTATCGGTTCGTTCCCGCAGACCACCGAAATCCGCAGCCTGCGTCTGGACTTCAAACAGGGTCGTCTGGACGGTCAGAACTACCGTATCGGCATCGCCGAGCACATTAAACAGGCGATTGTGGAACAGGAACGTCTGGAGCTGGACGTACTGGTGCACGGTGAAGCCGAACGTAACGACATGGTGGAGTATTTCGGCGAGCATCTGGATGGTTTCGTGTTCACCCAGAACGGCTGGGTACAGAGCTACGGTTCCCGTTGCGTGAAACCGCCGGTGGTGATTGGCGACATCAGCCGTCCGGAGCCGATCACGGTTGAGTGGGCGAAATATGCCCAGTCGCTGACCGACAAGCCGGTGAAAGGCATGCTGACTGGTCCGGTCACCATTCTGTGCTGGTCCTTCCCGCGTGAAGACGTCACCCGTGAAACCATCGCCAGGCAGATTGCGCTGGCGCTGCGCGACGAAGTGGCGGATCTGGAACAGGCCGGCATCGGCATCATCCAGATTGACGAACCGGCGCTACGTGAAGGCTTGCCGCTGCACCGCTCCGACTGGGCTGCTTATCTGGAGTGGGCGGTCGATGCGTTCCGCCTGAACGCGGCGGTAGCGAAAGACGACACCCAGATCCACACCCACATGTGCTACTGCGAATTCAACGACATCATGGATTCCATCGCGGCACTGGATGCGGACGTGATCACCATCGAAACCTCGCGTTCCGACATGGAACTGCTGGAATCGTTCGAAGAGTTCGAGTACCCGAATGAAATCGGCCCAGGCGTGTACGACATTCACTCGCCGAACGTGCCGAGCGTAGAGTGGATTGAAGCGCTGCTGCGCAAAGCGGCCCAGCGTATTCCGTCCGAACGTCTGTGGGTTAACCCGGACTGCGGCCTGAAAACCCGCGGCTGGCCGGAAACCCGTCAGTCGCTGGCGAACATGGTGCAGGCAGCGAAACGTCTGCGCGAAACCGCCGAGTAAGTTAGCGAAAACAGTCAGTAACCGAACACGGTGATGAGGAATGGCGCAAAGGATGACAGGACGCGCGTGAACCACAGGATGTGACGCACAGGGCCGGGACGTTCCGCATCACCGCCTGACATGAAAAAGGGAGACGATAGCGTCTCCCTTTTTATATTTGTTGCGGGGTTACACCACGTCGTAGCGGGCGAACCACTCCAGCATGCGTTGCCAGCCGTCTTTGGCCGAGGCTTCGTGGTAAGTAGCGCGGTAATCGGCATGGAAAGCATGCTCCGCTTCCGGGTAGACCACGATCTCCGCATCGGCATTGACCGCCCGTAGCGCCTGACGCATGGTTTCCACCTGCTCCAGCGAAATGCCTTTATCCTGCCCGCCGTACAGGCCCAGCACCGGCGCGCTCAGGTCTTTCGCCACGTCCACCGGGTGTTGAGGCGAGGTCAGCGTTTTTTCGGCGACCAGTTTGCCGTACCAGGCGACGGCGGCTTTTAACTGCGGATTGTGCGCAGCGTACAGCCAACTGATGCGGCCGCCCCAGCAGAAACCGGTGATCGCCAGCCGACTGGCGTCGCCACCCTGGCGCACCGCCCAATGTGCGGTGTGGTCGAGGTCGGACAGCACCTGATTATCCGGCACCTTGCTGACCAGTTCGCTCAACAGCGTCGGGATATCGCTGTACTGTTGCGGGTCGCCCTGACGGAAATAGAGTTCCGGCGCGATCGCCAGATAGCCTTGTTTTGCCAGTCGCCGGCATACATCGCGGATGTGCTCATGCACGCCAAAGATTTCCTGCACCACCAGCACGATCGGCAGCGGGCCGTCGGCTTTTTCCGGTTTGGCAATATACGCGGGCAGGTTGTCGCCCTGCGAAGGGATGGTGGTCTCGCCGGCGACCAGCCCGGCGGCGTCAGTAGTCATCGCGGAAGAAGCCAGCGGCATGACGGCTGGCGAAAATGCCCGTGTGGTCTCTCTGAGTGTCAGTAGCTCATCGGTTTTCATTGCCTTTCCTTTATCAAGACTGGAATCTGCCAGCGGGATAATGCCGCCCCCGCGTTAAGCAAGTGTAGGAACTTTGTAGTGTATTGCGAATACCGGCAACCCGATAAGGCAATCGGTGCCACATTGCGTGACGCAACGTCGGGTGATTACAGTTTAAATTGTGATTAAAATCACAATATTAATGTAAATGGATGTTTGTTACTTTCCAATCAGCGACGCACTTCACTTAACGGCCGCAGTGTGTGCGCTAAGATCGTTCCGTACCTGACCGTTGTCTGGAGGCGTTTATGTCCGATGTATTTCATCTCGGTTTAACAAAGCAGGATTTACAAGGTGCCACGCTGGCGATTGTGCCCGGCGACCCGGCTCGGGTGGAGAAAATCGCCCGGCTGATGGAGAACCCGGTGTTTCTGGCATCGCATCGGGAGTTCACTTCCTGGCGCGCGGAACTGGCGGGTAAGCCGGTGATTGTTTGTTCCACCGGTATTGGCGGCCCGTCTACGTCGATTGCGGTAGAAGAGCTGGCGCAACTGGGTGTGCGCACGTTTCTGCGTGTCGGCACCACCGGCGCCATCCAGCCGCATATCGCGGTGGGCGATGTGCTGGTGACCACGGCGGCGGTTCGTCTGGACGGCGCCAGCCTGCATTTTGCGCCGCTGGAATTCCCGGCGGTGGCGGATTTCGCCTGTACTTCCGCGCTGGCGGAAGCGGCGCGTGAAGCGGGGGCGACGCTGCATGTCGGCGTTACAGCTTCTTCGGATACCTTCTATCCGGGCCAGGAGCGTTACGACACCTATTCCGGCCGCGTGGTGCGCCGTTTCCAGGGGTCAATGGCGGAGTGGCAGAGCATGGGCGTACTGAACTATGAAATGGAGTCCGCTACGCTGCTGACCATGTGCGCCAGTCAAGGGCTGCGCGCCGGAATGGTGGCGGGCGTGATTGTCAATCGTACTCAGCAGGAAATCCCCGATACCGCTACGATGCAGAAAGCGGAACACGCGTCGGTCAACGTAGTGTTGTCGGCGGCCCGCAAACTGCTGAGCGCCTGAGTGTGATTCAATCGCCGGGCGATATGTTCGGCGCGGGCGGTACGATATGGCCGAGCCTTCGTACCGCTTTTTCTGTTTCCGCGGGGACTTCCCTCGCGCGGTTCATCTGCCTGCCCGTCTTCATGCTAATTTAATTGTCAGGTCTGATAATACGAATCGGTTTCCATCATTCGACGGTGAGTCAACCGTAATCATTCAGCATTGATAACTCCGTATCGATAACGAATTATCGGTAACTAAATATCGAGAACTACAGGGAAAAATATGACTTTAACCTCATTACTGCATCCCTCGTTGCTTCCGCTTGACGGCGGCGTCAATTTCCGTGATTTGGGGGGGATCCGCGTGGCAGACGGGCGGCAAGTCCGGCGCGGCAGGCTGTTTCGCTCCGGCGCGCTGGACATGCTGAGTGAACGTGACATCGATCATCTCGCCAGCGTGCCGGTGGCGCACGTGGTGGATTATCGCGATCAGGATGAAGCCTCGCTGCGGCCCGACCGGCTGTGGTCCGGTGCCCGTTATCATCAGGTTCCCGCCAATCCGCTACGGCATGAAGTGACCGCCAGCCTGGAAACGCTGGGGTCGGAAAAACTCGAAGCGTTCGATTCCCGCGCTTTTATGCTGGAACTGTACCGTCGCCTGCCGTTCGGCAATCCGGCCTACCAGCATTTGGTGGCGTTGCTGCGCCAGCCTGACGATGGCGCGCTGGTGCAACATTGCGCGGTGGGCAAGGATCGTACCGGCATTGGTTCCGCGCTGGTGCTGTTCGCGCTGGGCGCGGATGAACAAACGGTTATGGAAGATTATCTGATCACCGAATCCACCCTGATTCCGTTCCGTCGCCAGTTGCTGGAAGATTTGGCGTCGAGCCTGAGTGAAAAGGCGCTGAAGCGCTTTGATTTCGTGCTTTCCGCCCGCGAAGAGTTTCTGGTGACCGCGCTGCATACTATCCGTGAGCGACACGGCTCGGTGGATAACTGGCTGGAGCAGGATTACGGACTGGATGCGTCGGTGCGGGAAGGGCTGCGGGATAAGTATCTGGCGTGAGGTCGTGAACGATTGCAGTAACAAACCGGGAGCTATTGCTCCCGGTTTGTGTTGGTGGGTCATTAGCCGGTATTGCGCATCCCTGCGGCGACGCCGGCGATGGTGACCATCAGCGCCTGCTCTACCTGCGGATCCAGAGTGTCCTGCTGACGCGAACGGTGCAACAGTTCCGCCTGCAACACGTTGAGCGGGTCGGTGTAGACGTTGCGCAGCGCGATGGATTCGGCGATCCACGGCAGGTCAGCCATCAGATGGTCGTCGTTGGAGATGGTCAGTACCGCCTTGATGTCTTTTTCCAACTGCTCGCGCAGCTGTTTGCCGAGCGACCACAGTTTCTCTTCCACCAGCCGTTGATCGTAGTATTCCGCCAGCCACAGGTCGGCCTTGGCGAACACCATCTCCAGCATACCGATGCGGGTGGAGAAGAACGGCCAGTCGCGGCACATGGCTTCCAACTGGTTCTGGTGACCGTCGTCGATCACTTTTTGCAGCGCGGCGCCGGCGCCCAGCCAGGCGGGCAGCATCAGGCGGTTCTGGGTCCAGGCGAAAATCCACGGGATGGCGCGCAGGCTTTCCACGCCGCCGTTCGGTCGGCGTTTAGCCGGGCGCGACCCCAGCGGCAGTTTGCCCAGTTCCAGTTCCGGCGTGGCGGCGCGGAAATAAGGCACGAAGTCCGGGTTTTCCCGCACGTAGCCGCGGTACATGTCGCAGGAAATGCGCGACAGCTCGTTCATGATGTGATGCCATTCCTGCTTCGGTTCCGGCGGCGGCAGCAGGTTGGCTTCCAGAATGGCGGAGGTGTAGAGCGACAGGCTGCTGATGGTGACTTCCGGCAGACCGAACTTGAAGCGGATCATCTCGCCCTGTTCGGTGACGCGCAGGCCGCCTTTCAGGCTTCCCGGCGGTTGGGAGAGCAGCGCGGCATGAGCCGGCGCGCCGCCGCGGCCGATGGAGCCGCCGCGACCGTGGAACAGCGTCAGCGCGATGCCGTATTTCTCACAGGTCTTGATCAGTGCGTCCTGCGCGCGGTACTGGGCCCAGGAGGCGGCCATCACCCCGGCGTCTTTGGCGGAGTCGGAATAGCCGATCATCACCATCTGTTTGCCCTGAATGAAGCCGCGATACCAGTCGATGTTGAGCAACTGGATCATGACGCTGTCGGCGTTATTCAGGTCGTCCAGCGTTTCGAACAACGGCGCCACCGGCAGCGCGTATGGGCAGCCGGCTTCCTTCAGCAGCAGATGCACCGCCAGCACGTCGGACGGGGTGCGCGCCATCGAGATCACGTAGGCGGCGATGGAATCGCGTGGGGTTTCGGCGATCACCCGGCAGGTTTCCAGCACTTCCTGCGTGTCGGCGCTGGGTTCCCACTGACGCGGCAGCAGCGGACGCTTGGAGTTAAGCTCGCGGATCAGGAACGCCTGTTTGTCGGATTCCGACCAGCTTTCGTAGTCTCCCAACCCCAGATAGCGGGTGATTTCCGCCAGCGCGTCGGTGTGACGGGTGCTCTCCTGCCGTACGTCGATACGCACCAGCGGCACGCCGAAGCAGCGTACCCGGCGCAGGGTGTCGAGCAACTGACCATCGGCGATGATGCCCATGCCGCAGGCATGCAGCGACTGGTAACAGGCGTAGAGCGGATCCCACAACTGCTCGTTGGTGACCAGCAGATCTTTGGGCGCGACCAGTTGCTCGCCTTTCAGACGCGCGTCCAGATAGTTCAGGGTGGCGGTCAACTGCGCGCGCAGCGTTTTCATCAGCTCGCGGTAGGGTTCCTGCACCTCGTCGCCGCCTGCCAGCTGTTGCAGCTCCGGCGTACAGGTGGTCATCGACAGTTCGGACACCAGTACCTGTACGTCGCGCAGGAACAGATCGGCGGCTTTCCAGCGGCTTAACAGCAGTACGCGGCGGGTGACTTCAGCGGTCACGTTCGGGTTGCCGTCGCGGTCGCCGCCCATCCAGGAGGTGAAGCGTACCGGCACCGAATCCACCGGCAGACGATAACCGAGTTCCTTGTCCATCTGTTCGTCGAGTTCGCGCAGGAACGCCGGCACCCCTTCCCACAGGCTGTTCTCCACCACCGCGAAGCCCCACTTGGCTTCGTCCACCGGCGTCGGGCGGATTTTGCGGATTTCATCAGTATGCCAGTACTGGGCAATCAACTGGCGCAGACGGCGCATGATCTGATGGCGTTCATAGTCGGCCAGATCGTCGTGGTCGAGCTGCTTGAGGCAGGTATTCACTTCAACCAGTTTGTGGATCAACGTGCGGCGGGTGATTTCAGTTGGGTGCGCGGTCAGCACCAGCTCGATGGAGAGCGATTCCACCGCGTCGCGGATGTCCTTGTCGCTCAGATTGTCGCGGCTTTTCAGGTTGCGAAACACCGTCGCCAGCGCTTCTGGGTTACTGGCCGCCTCGCCGTGCGGAGAAATACTGTGGTACTGCTCCGCCGTGTTGGTCAGGTTAAGGAACTGGCTGAACGCGCGGGCGACCGGCAGCAGTTCCTCGTTGGACAGGTTCTGCAGTGTGGTCAGCAGTTCCTGACGGTGTGTTTCGCTGCCGGCCCGCGAGGCTTTGGACAGCTTGCGGATTGTTTCAACACGCTCAAGGATATTGGCGCCCAGCGCATCCTTGATGGTGTCGCCGAGCAATTTACCCAGCATGCTGACATTGCTCCGCATGGCGGAATATTGTTCATTCATAGTTACCCTGACCCATCTCTTGATTTTGTAAATTTATTACACACAAAAATTGTGTGGTTACTGTCTGTTATCTAGCCACGTTCGCCATTGTTCGTCAATGAACGTCCTTTAATCTCTACAGTTGTACCTGTTTAACCGGTGCAAAGGCAATTTGTGAAATTTAATTACAAAAGCTTGCCGATAAGTGGCACTTATCTTATAGCGGCGGCGAAAGCAAGAACGGCAATGAGAAGGCGGCAAGAAGACAATAAAAAAGAGGCGGGTAGCCGGTTGGATGCGTGCAGAGTTTTTTTCGGCGGCAATGGCAATGTTGCCCGGCGGTCACAGCCGGGCAACGCCAGAACACGAAATCAGTGCTGGCAGAAGTGATGCACCAACTGGGTAATCAATGTGCGCGTCGGTTTGATGAACGACATGTCGATAAATTCATCCGGCTGATGCGCCTGATTGATGGAGCCGGGGCCAAGCACCAGCGTCGGGCACAGTTCCTGAATGAACGGCGCTTCGGTGCAGTAATTCACCACATCGGTCGGCTGCCCCACCAGTTTTTCCACCACCTGCGCCAGATGATGATCCGCCGGGCACTCGTAACCCGGAATCGGCGGATGCAGTTCGCTGATGGTGAGACGGCCGGGCCAGCGTTCGCTGACCGGCGCCAACGCTTCGCTCATAAGACCGTTGAGATCGCTCAGCGTCATGCCCGGCAGCGGGCGGATATCCATGTGCAGGTCGCAGCAGGCGCAGATGCGGTTGGCGGCGTCGCCGCCATGAATGTGACCAAAGTTCATGGTCGGATAAGGGATATGGAACGCCGGGTTGTGATAGCGCTCCTGCAGCGTGTTGCGCAGCACCATCAGTTCGGAAATGGCTTCGTGCATCAGTTCGATGGCGTTGACGCCGCGCGACGGGTCGCTGGAGTGGCCGGACTGGCCCTGAATACGAACCACGTTCGACATGTGGCCCTTGTGGGCGCGCACCGGCTGCAATGACGTCGGCTCGCCGATAATCGCGCAGTCCGGGCGAATGCCGGTCGATTCGGAGAAATACTTGGCGCCTGCCATCGTCGTTTCTTCATCCGCGGTCGCCAGAATGTACAGCGGTTTGGTCAGTTTACCGGCATCCACATCGCGCAGCGCATCGAGAATAAAGGCGAAAAAGCCTTTCATGTCGGCGGTGCCGAGCCCGTAGAGTTTGTTGTCGTGCTCGGTCAGGGTGAACGGGTCGCGCGTCCAGCGGCCGTCGTCGAACGGCACCGTGTCGGTATGGCCGGCCAGCAGCAGCCCGCCGCTGCCTTCTCCCAGTCGGGCCAGCAGGTTGAATTTATTAAAGGTGCCGGGTACCGGCTGCACGTCGACATGAAAACCCAGATCGCTAAACCATCCCGCCAACAGGTTGATTAAGGTCTCATTGCTTTGATCCAGGGCGCGCTCGGTGGCGCTGATGGACGGGGTGGCGATCAATGCCCGGTACAGCTCCATAAAAGGGGGTAAATTCATCTTCACTGTTGACAGCCTCTGGGTTAGGATAGTATCAATATTCATGCATTTATTGTGAATAAAAATACAATAATGCCAGGCGAAATGAAATCATAAGCTGTGCGGCGATACGAGATTGTCGCATAATCGTTTCTTCTGGCTTTTGTGGGTGAACGGCGTGGCCGCGCTGATGAGCCTGCTTCCTGTTCCACCTATCTGGCAATAAAGGTATACCGAACTCATGCTGAATACGTTGATCGTTGGTGCAAGTGGCTATACCGGCGCTGAGCTGGCCCTGTACCTGAACCGTCACCCGCAGATGAACATAACCGCTTTGGCGGTTTCCGCGCAAAGTGTTGATGCGGGAAAACGCATTTCCGACCTGCATCCCCAGCTTAAAGGCATTATTGACTTGCCGGTGCAGCCGCTGACCGACGTGGCCGACGCCGCCAAAGGCGTGGACGTGGTGTTTCTGGCCACCGACCACAAGGTGAGCCATGACCTGGCGCCGCAGTTCCTGAAAGCCGGCTGCACCGTGTTCGATCTTTCCGGCGCGTTTCGCGTGCAGGATCCTGAATTCTACACCCGTTACTACGGTTTCGAGCACCAGCACGCCGACTGGCTGGCGCAGGCGGTGTACGGTCTGGCGGAATGGCAGGCGGACAGCATCAAGCAGGCGCAACTGATCGCGGTGCCGGGTTGCTACCCGACCGCGTCCCAGCTGGCATTGAAACCGCTGGTGGAAGGCGGCTTGCTGAACCCGAACCAATGGCCGGTGATCGACGCCACCAGCGGCGTCAGCGGCGCTGGCCGTAAAGCGAGCATGACCAACAGCTTTTGTGAAGTCAGCCTGCAGCCGTATGGCATTTTCAATCATCGCCATCATCCGGAAATCGCCACCCATCTCGGCATTCCGGTGATTTTTACCCCGCATCTGGGCAATTTCCCGCGCGGCATTCTGGCGACCATCACCTGCCGCCTGCAGCCGGGCGTTACCGCGCAGGACGTGGCGGAAGCTTACCACAACGCCTACCATGACAAACCGCTGGTGCGGTTGTATGAGAAAGGCGTGCCGGCGCTGAAATCGGTGGTCGGTCTGCCGTTCTGCGACATCGGCTTCGCGGTGCAGGACGAGCACCTGATCGTGGTCGCCACCGAAGATAACCTGCTCAAAGGCGCGGCGGCGCAGGCTGTGCAGTGCATGAACATTCGCTTCGGTTTCCCTGAAACCCAATCCTTACTCTGATGACACCCTGAGGCGCAAAGACCGATGAATCCGTTAATTATCAAATTAGGCGGCGTATTACTGGATAGCGAAGAGGCGCTGGAGCGTCTGTTCACCGCGCTGGTGACCTACCGTCAGCAGCATCAGCGCCCGCTGGTGATCGTGCATGGCGGCGGTTGTCTGGTGGACGACCTGATGAAGAAACTGTCGCTGCCGGTGGTCAAGAAGAACGGCCTGCGCGTGACGCCCGCCGATCAGATCGACATCATTACCGGCGCGCTGGCCGGTTCCGCCAACAAAACCCTGCTGGCCTGGTCGATTCGTCACGGCATCAACGCCGTGGGCCTGAGTCTGGCGGATGGCGGCAGCACGGTGGTCACGCAACTGAACGACGAACTGGGGCACGTGGGTAAAGCCGAAGTCGGCTCTCCGGCGCTGCTCAACACCCTGCTGAATGCCGGTTATCTGCCGGTCATTAGCTCCATCGGCATCACTGCCGGCGGCGAACTGATGAACGTCAACGCCGATCAGGCCGCCACCGCGCTGGCGCAGACGCTGGGCGCCGACCTGATCCTGCTGTCCGATGTCAGCGGCATTCTGGACGGCAAAGGTCAGCGCATCGCGGAAATGACCGCCGGCAAAGCGGAAGAACTGATCGCGCAGGGCATTATTACCGACGGCATGATCGTCAAGGTTAATGCGGCGCTGGACGCGGCGCGCGCGCTGGGACGTCCGGTGGATATCGCCAGCTGGCGTCACGCCGAGCAGTTGCCGGCGTTGTTCAACGGCGTGTCCATCGGCACCCGTATTCTGGCGTAAGCCGCGAGCATCAATCACGTTTTCTCCCGGCGACAACCGCCGGAGAAATACGAGCAGTTCAACGGCGGGGCGGACAGGAGTCGGCCCGCCTTTATCAGAGATACCGGGAGTGTAGTTATGGCTTTGTGGGGCGGACGGTTCACGCAGGCGGCAGATCAACGTTTTAAACAGTTCAACGATTCACTGCGGTTTGATTACCGTCTGGCGGAGCAGGACATCATCGGATCCATCGGATGGTCCAAGGCGCTGGTGACGGTGAACGTACTGAGCGCTCAGGAACAGCAGCAACTGGAGCAGGCGCTCAACGCACTGCTGAAAGAGGTGCAGGCGGATCCCGACGCTATCCTGCAAAGCGACGCGGAAGACATCCACAGCTGGGTGGAGCAGAAACTGATCGAGAAAGTCGGCGATCTGGGCAAGAAACTGCACACCGGGCGCAGCCGTAACGATCAGGTCGCTACCGACCTGAAACTGTGGTGCAAGGCGCAGGTGAGCGAACTGGCGCAGGCGATCCGTCATCTGCGCGCCGCGCTGGTCGCTACCGCCGAGGCTAATCAGGATGCGGTGATGCCGGGGTATACCCATTTGCAGCGCGCGCAGCCGGTAACGTTCGCCCACTGGTGTCTGGCTTATCATGAAATGCTCGCGCGTGACGAGAGTCGTCTGGAAGACACGCTCAAGCGCCTGGACGTCAGCCCGCTGGGTTGCGGCGCGCTGGCAGGCACCGCCTATCCTATCGACCGCGAGCAACTGGCCGGCTGGCTGGGTTTTGCCTCGGCGACACGCAACAGTCTGGATACGGTATCCGATCGCGATCACGTGCTGGAACTGTTGTCTGACGCCTCCATCGGCATGGTGCACCTGTCGCGCTTCGCCGAAGACTTGATCTTCTTCAACAGCGGCGAAGCGGCGTTTGTCGAACTGTCCGACCGCGTGACCTCCGGCTCCTCGCTGATGCCGCAGAAAAAGAACCCGGACGCGCTGGAGCTGATCCGCGGTAAATGCGGACGGGTGCAGGGCGCGCTGGCCGGCATGCTGGTGACGCTGAAAGGCCTGCCGCTGGCGTACAACAAAGATATGCAGGAAGACAAGGAAGGGCTGTTCGACGCGCTGGACACCTGGCACGACTGCCTGATGATGGCGGCGCTGGTGCTGGAAGGTATTCAGGTGAAACGTCCGCGTTGTCAGGAAGCGGCGCAGCAGGGCTACGCCAACGCCACCGAACTGGCCGACTATCTGGTCGCCAAAGGCGTGCCGTTCCGTGAAGCGCACCACATCGTCGGTGAAGCGGTGGTGGAGGCCATTCGTCAGGGCAAAGCGTTGGAAGCGTTGTCGCTGGCGGATCTCAAACAGTTCAGCGCCGTGATCGAAGACGATGTGTATCCGGTGCTGTCGTTGCAGTCCTGTCTGGAAAAACGCGCCGCGCAGGGCGGGGTGTCGCCGCAACAGGTCGCGCGCGCCATCGCCGACGCAAAACAGCGTCTGGCGTAATCCTTGCGATAAATTCCAAAACCGGCTCAAGGGCCGGTTTTGTTTTTTCTGCCGCCCGCTTTCTGAAGTCGGCTCGCATTTTCTCGTTTGACAGCGGCTTTTTCGGCCGATTTCTCGCGTCACCTCTGGACATATATACAGCCTCATTTTACCTTGGCGGGCAGTGGTACTCATAACCCGGAGGCGATGTGGAGATCTCCTTGTTTTATGGCGTCGGCGGCGGCGTGGTCGGCCTGCTGCTGGGTTGGCTGGCTGCCAGCCTGTGGCAGCAACAGCGTCAGGCGCGGCATGACACCGAATTACAGTTGCAACAGCAGGCGCTGGAACAGGCGCGCCAACAGCTGATTGAAAGCCAGCAGATGCGACGGCAGGACCAGCAGCGGCTGGATCAGCAGACGCAGGAACTGCGTACGCTGCACGGCCAACTGGCGGCTGGCGAGGAAAAGTTGCGGCAACTGGCGGAGCTGCGGGAAGAGTGCGTTCAGCTTAATCAGGAGCTGCGTGCGCTGCGCGAAGCCAACGGCGCACAGGAAGCGGAACTGCGCGAAGTGACGATCCGCCTTGAAGAAACCCGGCTGGCGGCGGAAGAAAAGCAGCGGTTGCTGATGAACAGCGAACAGCGGTTGTCCACCCAGTTTGAAAACCTTGCCAATCGCATCTTTGAACAGAGCGGGCACAAAGTGGACCAGCAAAATCAGCAGAGCATGGAAAAGCTGCTGACACCGCTACGCGAACAACTGGACGGTTTTCGCCGTCAGGTGCAGGAGAGCTTTGGCGCCGAATCGAAGGAGCGACACACGCTGGCCCATGAGATCCGTAACCTGCAACAGCTTAACGCCCGTATGGCGCAGGAAGCCATCAACCTCACCAATGCGTTGAAAGGGGACAACAAAACCCAGGGCAACTGGGGAGAGGTGGTGTTAAGTCGGGTGCTGGAAAGCTCCGGGCTGCGCGAAGGGCATGAGTATGACACCCAGGTCAGCGTACAAACCGGCAACAACAGTCGCCTGCAACCGGATGTGATAGTCCGGCTGCCGCACGGCAAGGATGTAGTCATCGACGCCAAAATGTCGTTGGTGGCCTATGAGCGTTATTTCAACAGCGACAACGAAGCCGAGCGGGCGGCGGCGCTCAACGAGCATCTGCTGTCCATCCGTAATCATATCCGGCTGCTGGGTAGTAAAGATTACCAGCAACTGCCGGGATTGCGTTCGCTCGACTATGTACTGATGTTCATCCCGGTCGAGCCGGCGTTTCTGGTGGCGATCGACCGTCAGCCTGATCTGATTACCGAGGCACTGCGTCACAATATTATGCTGGTCAGCCCCACGACTTTGCTGGTAGCGTTACGGACAATTAACAATCTCTGGCGTTACGAGCAGCAAAGCCGCAATGCGCAGTTGATCGCCGAACGGGCGTCCCGGCTGTATGACAAACTGCGTTTGTTCGTTGACGACATGGCAGCATTGGGGCAAGGGCTGGACAAGGCGCAGGCCGGTTACCGTCAGGCGATGAAAAAGCTGGCGTCCGGGCGTGGCAACCTGATCGGTCAGGCCGAAGGGTTTCGTGCGCTGGGGGTGGAGATTAAGCGGCCGGTCAATGTGCCCGTAATGCAAGACGAACCGTTGGCGTATGATGAGTTGCCCGCGTTGTCGCAGGATCTGGATGACGATGCGGCTGAACGCGGTACGGATGAGGTGCACAACGGCACGGCGGTATGATGTTGATCAGGTTCGATGTATAGGGTGAAAAGAAGGGCGGTCGCTTTCGGGCGGGGTCTGTTACACTCTCTACCCATTAATAGGTAACAAGATCCTGAAGTTGAAAAAGCAGGCGGATAACATGGTAGACGATTCGGAAAAAACGACACATTTTGGTTTTCGCACGGTGGCTAAAGACGATAAGGAAGCCATGGTCGCGGGTGTTTTTCATTCTGTGGCGGCCAAATATGACCTGATGAACGATCTGATGTCGTTTGGCATTCACCGCATCTGGAAAAGGTTTACCATCGAATGCAGCGGTGTGCGCCGCGGCCAGCGCGTGCTGGACCTGGCTGGCGGCACCGGCGACCTGACCGCTAAATTTTCCCGTCTGGTGGGGGATGAAGGCGAAGTGGTGCTGGCGGATATTAACGCGTCGATGCTGAAGGTAGGACGTGAGAAACTGCGCAACCACGGTGTGGTGGGCAATGTCAGCTATGTTCAGGCCAACGCCGAAGCCCTGCCGTTCCCGGATAACTTTTTCGACTGCATCACCATTTCGTTCGGGTTGCGTAACGTAACCGAAAAAGAGAAGGCGCTGCGTTCCATGTATCGGGTGTTGAAGCCCGGTGGTCGCCTGCTGGTACTGGAGTTTTCGAAGCCAACCGTGAAAGCGTTAAGCAAGGTATACGATGCTTACTCTTTCCATGTGCTGCCCCGCATTGGCGAAATGATAGCCAGCGACGCCGGCAGCTACCGCTATCTGGCGGAGTCTATCCGTATGCACCCGGATCAGGAAACCCTGAAAGGGATGATGGTCGATGCCGGTTTTGACAGTGTGGATTACTTCAATCTGACCAGCGGTATCGTGGCGTTGCATCGCGGATTTAAATTCTGAGTTGGATACTCCCATGTTGATAATGCCTGTGTTGACGGCGGCACTGGAAACAGCGCTCAACCAGCTGTTGTTCCGCGACCGGAGCATGAAGGCCGCCCGTCAGCGTTTGCACGGAAAAACGTTGCGAGTTGAAGTGGCGGAGCTGGATACGCCGCTGGTATTGGTTTTCTCCGAGTACCGTCTCGATGTCATGAGTCAGTGGTCGGCGCAGCCGGATTGCCTGTTGCAGACCCGCCTGTCGGCGCTGGTGAAACTGCGCGACCGGCAGCAATTGTCCGCGCTGATGCGTAGTGGCGAGCTGGTGCTGGAAGGCGACATTCAGGTTGCGCAGCAGTTTGTCACCTTGCTGGATCTGGCGGAGTTTGACCCGGCGGAGTGGCTGTCGCCTTGGCTGGGCGATGTGGTGGCGCAAGGGCTGAGTCAGGCGGTCGGCAACGTGGCCGGGGCGCTAATGCGCTCGGCGTGCCGCCAGCAGCAGGCGTTGTCGGAAACGGTGACCGAAGAGTGGCGTCTGGCGCCGGGCAAACTGGAAGGGCTGTGGTTTGCCGATGAAGTGGACGCTCTGGCGCAGTCGGCGGAAACCCTGTCCCGCCGGCTGGCAAAACTGGAGGGATCGCCATGACGCCGGGAGAATTGCTGCGGCTGTACCGGATTATCGGGGTGCTGCTGAGCTATGGTCTGGATGAACTGATTCCGCGTATTCCTCTGACGACGCCGTTGCGTCTTTGGCGTTGCCTGTGGTTCTGGTTGCCGAATCGCCACAAGGATAAACCATTGGGCGAGCGTTTGCGTCTGGCGCTGCAAGAGCTGGGTCCGGTATGGATCAAGTTCGGCCAGATGATGTCGACCCGCCGTGACTTGTTTCCCCCCGCTATCGCCGACCAACTGGCGATGCTGCAGGATCAGGTGGAGCCGTTTGACGGCGAGCTGGCCCGTCGGCAGATCGAGATGTCGATGGGCGGAAAACTGGAAACCTGGTTCGATGATTTTGACGCCAAACCGCTGGCCTCGGCGTCGATTGCTCAGGTGCACACCGCCAGGCTGAAAACCACCGGCAAAGACATCGTCATCAAAGTCATTCGTCCGGATATTCTGCCGGTCATCAAGGCGGATATGCGGTTGATGAATCGTCTGGCCGGCTGGCTGCCGATTCTGCTGCCGGACGGGCGTCGTCTGCGGCCGCGCGAAGTGGTGCGCGAGTATGAAAAAACGCTGCTGGATGAGCTGAACCTGCTGCGTGAAGCCGCCAACGCCATCCAGTTGCGGCGTAATTTTGAAAACAGCCCGATGCTGTATGTGCCGGAAATCTACTCTGATTACTGCAACGAACGGGTGCTGGTAATGGAGCGTATTTACGGTATTCCGGTGTCGGATATCGAGGCGCTCAAGCGGCACGGCATCAATATGCCGCTGCTGGCCGAGCGCGGCGTGCAAGTCTTTTTCACCCAGGTGTTCCGCGACAGCTTCTTCCATGCCGATATGCATCCCGGCAATATCTTCATCAGCTACGAGCATCCGGAAGACCCGCAATATATCGGCATTGACTGCGGTATTGTCGGTTCGCTGAATAAAAACGATAAGCGCTATCTGGCGGAGAACTTTATCGCCTTTTTCAACCGCGACTACCGCCGCGTCGCCGAGCTGCATGTAGACTCCGGTTGGGTTCCGCAAGATACCAATGTAGAAGAGTTCGAATTCGCCATCCGTACCGTGTGCGAGCCAATATTTGAAAAGCCGTTAGCAGAAATTTCTTTCGGTCATGTATTATTGAACCTCTTTAATACGGCGCGTCGCTTCAATATGGAAGTGCAGCCCCAACTGGTGCTGCTGCAGAAGACGTTACTGTACATTGAGGGCGTGGGGCGCCAGCTCTACCCGCAACTGGATTTGTGGAAGACGGCCAAGCCTTTTCTGGAAACCTGGCTGAAGGATCAGGTTGGATTGCCCGCCATGTTGCGCGCATTTAAAGAGAAAGCGCCGTTTTGGGTGGAAAAACTGCCTGAGATTCCCGAATTGTTCTATGACGGTTTACGCCAGCATAAGATGCTGAAGCAGAACATGGAGCTGTTGACCAGCGAGCTGCGGACACAACGCACCCGCCATGGTCGGGCCCGTTATATGCTGGGTGTCGGGGCGACGCTGCTGTTGAGCGGGACGATACTGTTGGTCAGTAAGGTAGAGGCCGATATCGTACCGGCTGGCCTAATTGCCGCCGGTTTTGTGGCCTGGATTATCGGCTGGCGTAGTACTCGTTGAGCAGTTGTACTTGTTGAACAATTGTACTCGTTGAACAGTTGCACCCATTGAACAAGCGCCTCATCAGGAGCCTGACGGTTCCTGATGAACGTGTCACATGAATTCCTTTTGAGTAAAGAGGTAAGCACAGTATGGGCGGTATTAGTATCTGGAATCTGTTGGTTATCGCGGTGATCGTGGTACTGCTGTTCGGAACCAACAAGCTGAGAACCCTGGGTTCCGACCTGGGCGCGTCGATTAAGGGCTTCAAGAAAGCGATGAGCGACGATCAGCCCGCTGCCAACGACGACAAACAACAGGACGCTGACTTTGCGACCAAATCCATTTCGGAGCAGAAGCCGCAAGCCAGTCAGGAAGAGAAAAGCCAGCATAAAGAGCAGGTGTAATCGGTGTTTGATATCGGGTTTAGTGAACTGCTGCTGGTGATGGTGATCGGTCTGGTAGTGCTGGGGCCTGAACGCCTGCCGGTAGCGGTAAGAACCGTAGCGGGATGGATTCGCGCGCTGCGCTCGCTGGCATCGACGGTGCAGAATGAACTGGCGCAAGAGATGAAACTGCAGGAATTGCAGGAAAGCCTGAAGAAAGTGGAACAGGCCAGCCAACTGCAGAATTTGTCGCCGGAGCTTAAAGCGTCGATGGATGAACTGAAAGAGGCTGCCGAAGCGATGAAGCGCCCTCACAGCATCAAGCTGGATGGCAGCGATGCGCCGGAACATGTACCGCTTGCCGATCCTGAAGCGGCGCACGATGGTGTTCTGGACGTCGAGCGCAATGCCGGGCCGACGCCAGCGGTCACCGCGACTCCCGCTGTGGAGCCGGTTACGCGCGGCGAGGCGATGACGGCTGTGCCACCGACAGCGCCTGCAGATGCGGCGTCCGCCAGCCATGTTGAAAGCAAGACCAAATCTGAACAGACGGCGTCAGCGCCTTCCTCCCAACCTTCTGGTGATCGTTAACCTATGGCTGTTGATCAAACCCAACCGCTGATCAGCCATCTGATCGAACTGCGTAAGCGGTTGTTGAATAGCATTATCAGCGTGCTGGTGGTGTTTCTGGCACTGGTCTATTTCGCTAACGACATCTATCAGATTGTCTCCGCGCCGCTCATCAAACAGTTGCCGGCCGGCGCCAGCATGATTGCGACCGACGTGGCGTCGCCGTTTTTTACCCCGATCAAGCTGACGCTGATCGTGTCGGTCTTTTTGTCCGCGCCGCTGGTGCTATATCAGATCTGGGCGTTTGTGGCCCCGGCGTTGTACAAACATGAGCGGCGGCTGATGATGCCGTTGCTGGTGTCCAGCAGCCTGTTGTTCTACATGGGTATGGCGTTCGCCTATTTCGTCGTCTTCCCGCTGGCGTTCAGCTTCTTTGCTCAGACCGCGCCGAAAGGGGTGCTGATTGCCACCGATATCAACAACTACCTCGATTTCGTTATGGCGTTGTTCATGGCGTTCGGCGTGTCGTTCGAAGTGCCGGTGGCAATCGTGCTGCTGTGCTGGAGCGGGGTGGTGACGCCGGAGAGCCTGAAACAGAAGCGGCCCTACGTTCTGGTGGGCGCGTTTGTGGTTGGCATGTTGCTGACGCCGCCGGATGTGTTCTCCCAGACTTTGCTGGCGATCCCGATGTATTTACTGTTTGAAATCGGGGTGTTTTTCGCCCGGTTCTACGTCGGTAAACGGCGCCGGACAGACGAAGAAGAAGACGCGGACGAGTCTGCGCCCTCTTCCTGAGTGGCGTCTCGCCGTGAAACGGCGGTCTTCTTACTGCAACACCTCTTTCGGGAGGTGTTGTTTTTTGGGGTTATCCATCGGGATAACCGCGATGGATTTTGGGATATCTGTGCATGTTCGACATTGGCGTTAACCTCACCAGCTCGCAATTTCGATCAGATCGGGAACAGGTTGTGGCGCGCGCCCGTCAGGCTGGCGTGACCGGTCTGCTGCTGACGGGGACCAGCGCCGAAGAGAGCGAGCAGGCATGTCTGCTTGCCGCGCAATATCCCGGTTACTGCTGGTCGACCGCCGGGGTTCATCCGCATGACGCCAGCGGCTGGAATGACGATACCGCCGGGTTGATTCATCAACTGGCAGGAAGTGAGCAGGTGCTGGCGATTGGCGAGTGCGGGCTGGATTTCAACCGCAACTTTTCCACCCCACAGGAGCAGGAACTGGCATTCAGCGCGCAACTGGCGATAGCCGCTGAACGCGCGATGCCGGTCTTTCTGCACTGTCGCGATGCGCATGCGCGTTTTATGGCGCTGCTGACGCCGTGGCTCGATAAGTTGCCGGCCGCGGTACTGCACTGTTTCACCGGTTCCGGCGACGAGCTGGACGACAGTTTGCGCGCCGGGGTGATGATCGGCATTACCGGCTGGGTGTGCGATGAGCGTCGTGGGCTGGCATTGCGCGCGTTGTTGCCCCGTATTCCGGACAATCGGTTGCTGCTGGAAACCGACGCGCCCTACCTGTTACCCCGGGATTTACATCCTAAACCCGCATCCCGCCGTAACGAACCCTGTTTTCTGCCGCATATTGTCCGTCAGGTTGCGGCCTGGCGCGGGCAGGATGCCGAATGGCTTGGCAGAAATGTGGATGAAAACGCCCGCCGGATTTTCCGGCCGGGCCAGAAAGGAGAATAATTATGAGTCATGCTTTTCCCGGTACGTTTCCCGGACGGCGCATGCGTCGTCTGCGCCGTCATGATTTCAGCCGCCGTCTGGTGGCGGAACATCAGGTCACGGTTAACGACCTCATCTACCCGGTATTTGTCATGGAAGGCAAACAGGGACGTCAGGAAGTGCCCTCCATGCCGGGCGTGTATCGTCTGACGATCGATGAGCTGGTCAGGGAAGCGGAAATCATCGCTAAATTGGGTATCCCGGTGCTGTCGCTGTTCCCGGTGATTGAAGCGGACAAAAAATCGTTGCTGGCTGAAGAAGCCTACAACCCGGACGGGCTGGTGCAGCGTACCGTACGCGCGTTGAAAGACGCGGTGCCGGAGCTGGGGCTGCTGACGGATGTCGCGCTGGACCCTTACACCACGCACGGTCAGGACGGCGTGATCGATGAAGACGGTTATGTGGTCAATGACATCACCAAAGAGATTCTGGTGCGCCAGGCATTGTCCCACGCTGAAGCCGGCGCGGAGATCGTCGCGCCCAGCGACATGATGGACGGCCGTATCGGCGCTATCCGCGATCGGCTGGAAGATCAAGGGCTGGTGAACACCCAGATCATGGCTTACTCAGCCAAGTACGCGTCCTGTTACTACGGGCCGTTCCGCGATGCGCTCGGTTCATCGGGCAACCTGAAAGGCGGCAATAAGAAAACCTATCAGATGGATCCAGCCAACACCAATGAGGCGCTGCAGGAGATCGCGCAGGATCTGCAGGAAGGGGCCGACATGGTGATGGTGAAACCGGGGATGCCGTATCTGGACGTGGTGCGCCGCGTGAAAGACACCTTTGGCGTACCGACTTTCGCCTATCAGGTGTCCGGCGAATACGCGATGCAGATGGCGGCGATCCAGAATGGTTGGCTGCAGGAACAGCCGCTGGTGATGGAGTCGTTGCTGTGCTTCAAACGCGCCGGGGCGGATGGGGTGCTGACCTATTTCGCCAAACGCGTGGCCGAATGGCTGCGGGACGAGGCGTTGCGTCGCTGATGATAAACCGTCAGGGCTGCGCCCTGGCGGTTTACGCTTTTCGGAACTGGCGGTTGTCGATGCTTTGCCGCACCTGCTTGTTCAGCAGATTGAGCAGCAGCATGGAGCGCGCTTCGCCATCCGGTTCGGTGTAGATGGCCTGCAGGCCGCTGAACACCCCTTCGGTAATGGTCACCTCGTCGCCGGGTTGCGGCGTTTCCGGGTCGATATGCGTAGCGCACGGATGCTGCTGCAAATCGTCAATCACCTGTTGAGGCACCAGGGCCGGCAGGTTGCCGAAACGGACAAAATGACTCACGCCGCGCGTTGAGCTGATGGTGGTGGTGTGTATGTGCTCCGGGTCGAACTCGACGAACAGATAATTGGGGAACAGCGGCTCGCTGACCTCGGTTCGTTTCCCTCGTACGATTTTCTCCAGCGCGATCATCGGGCTCAGGCAGACCACTTCCTGACGTTCCAGGTGTTCTTTTGCCCGTAACAGTTGGCCGCGCTTGCAATAAAGTAGGTACCAGGCTCGCATAATTTCACTTTTCTGTGGTTCTCACAGCGGGAGAGGATAACAAAAGCGTTACGCCTTGCGGGATAAAAATTTCCGGCAAAAACGTGTAATCGCGCGTTGCGTTGGTCACAGGCGCGAGCTAACCGCCGCCAGAAATAGCGCGGGCGGGAAGCGACAGCATGACCAAGAGCCTCTATAATAGCCCCACCACTGACCTTTCTGATGATTCAGCATGAAATACCGTGACTTACGTGAATTTCTCGCTCAACTCGAAGCGAGAGGCGAGCTCAAACGTATCCACCAGCCGATTGACCCCTATCTGGAAATGACCGAAATCGCCGATCGCACCTTGCGTGCCGGAGGCCCGGCCCTGCTGTTTGAAAATCCCAAAGGTTACGGTATGCCTGTGCTGTGCAACCTGTTCGGCACGCCCAAGCGCGTGGCGCTGGGCATGGGGCAGGAAGAGGTCAGCGCGTTGCGCGATGTCGGCTGTTTGCTGGCGTTTTTGAAAGAGCCGGAGCCGCCGCGCGGTTTCCGCGATCTGGTGGACAAGCTGCCTAAATTCCGTCAGGTGCTCAACATGCCGACCAAACGGCTGTCGAGCGCGCCCTGTCAGGAACAGGTGTGGGAAGGCGACGAGGTGGATCTGGGGCGGATTCCGATTATGCACTGCTGGCCGGGTGATGCCGCACCGCTGGTCACCTGGGGGCTGACGGTGACGCGCGGACCGTTCAAGGAGCGCCAGAATCTGGGTATTTACCGCCAGCAGTTAATCGGCCGCAACAAGCTGATTATGCGCTGGTTGTCGCATCGGGGCGGCGCGCTGGATTTTCAGGAATGGCGCCAGCAGCATCCCGGCGAGCGTTTCCCGGTGGCGGTGGCGCTGGGCGCCGACCCCGCCACGATTCTGGGCGCGGTGACGCCGGTGCCGGATACCTTGTCCGAATATGCCTTCGCCGGATTGCTGCGTGGTCACAAGACCGAAGTAGTGAAATGCCTGTCCAGCGATCTGGAAGTGCCGGCCAGCGCCGAAATCGTGCTGGAAGGGTATATAGACCCGGATGAAATGGCGCCGGAAGGCCCTTATGGCGATCACACCGGTTATTACAATGAAGTCGATCATTTCCCGGTCTTTACCGTCACCCATGTCACCCAGCGGCGCGATGCGATTTACCATTCCACTTATACCGGACGGCCGCCTGATGAGCCGGCGGTGCTTGGCGTGGCGCTGAACGAGGTATTCGTGCCGCTGCTGCAAAAGCAGTTTCCGGAAATCGTCGACTTTTATCTGCCGCCGGAAGGCTGTTCTTACCGCCTGGCGGTGGTTACTATGAAAAAACAGTATGCCGGGCATGCCAAACGGGTGATGATGGGCGTCTGGTCCTTTTTACGCCAGTTCATGTATACCAAATTCGTTATCGTTTGCGATGATGATATTAATGCCCGCGACTGGAAAGATGTGATTTGGGCGATCACCACGCGTATGGATCCGGCGCGCGATACGGTGCTGGTGGAAAATACGCCGATCGATTATCTGGATTTTGCCTCGCCGGTTTCTGGGCTCGGCTCCAAAATGGGGCTGGATGCCACTAACAAATGGCCGGGCGAGACGCAGCGAGAATGGGGTCACCCGATTACCAAGGACCCATCGGTTGTCGCCCGTGTGGATGCCATATGGGACGAGTTAGCCATATTGAATGACAGCGATAAGCCGCACTGACGGCGCTTATTCTGTTCCCGTTTTGCTTTAGACCCTACAGAGGGATCGCATGACAACGTTGAGCTGTACAGTAACGTCGGTGGAAGCCATCACCGATACGGTTTACCGGGTGCGCTTATTGCCATCGGCGCCTTTTTCCTTCCGTGCCGGGCAATATCTGATGGTGGTGATGGACGAGCGCGACAAGCGCCCGTTCTCCGTGGCCTCCACGCCGATTGAACAAGGGTCTATCGAACTGCATATCGGGGCTTCCGAGATGAATCTGTATGCGATGGCGGTAATGGATCGCATTCTGAAAGAAAAGTCGTTGGTGGTGGACATTCCCCACGGCGAGGCCTGGCTGCGTGAAGACAGTGAACGGCCGCTGATCCTGGTTGCCGGCGGTACCGGATTCTCCTACGTGCGTTCCATCCTGTTGACGGTGCTGGCAAACCAGCCTACGCGTCCGGTCTCCGTGTATTGGGGCGGGCGCGAACTGAGCCACTTGTACGATCTGGGGGAACTGCAAGGGCTGGCGCAGGCGCATCCCAACCTGAACGTGATCCCGGTGGTCGAGCAGCCGGATGAACAGTGGCATGGCCGCTCCGGCACGGTGCTGAGCGCGGTGTTGCAGGATTTCGGTTCGCTGGCGTCGCACGATATTTATATCGCGGGCCGCTTCGAGATGGCGAAAATCGCCCGCGAGCGTTTCTGCAATGAGCGCGGCGCGCAGCTTGCGCACATGTACAGCGACGCTTTTTCTTTCATCTGATCATTTCTGCGTTGTTCTGTCGCGGCCGGGATTGATGCCCGGCCGCGCTGTTTTCACTGTCTGCGATTTTTCAACTGCCCGCCGCTTTTCAACCGATTGAACTCTCCAGCCTGCCTACTGCGCTACGGATACCCGATCGCTTATAAAGCCGTCTGTCACACTGCCGACAGGCAAAACGTAAGGGCGGGTGAGTCCCAGCTGTGATGGCGGGGTTCCCGTGGTTGGCTTGACTACTATATACAATAATATATTATATAAAAATATATATTGTATTTTGCAAGCAAGACAAACAAAGGTGCCCTTATGGCGGCGACAGACCCGGAAATCACACAACAGATGATGCGCGAGGCCGCACATGGCGCGGCGGATGTGCTGCGGGCGCTGGCGAATGACGACCGGCTGATGCTGATGTGTTTTTTGAGCCAGGGCGAGGCGTCGGTCGGGCAGTTGGAACAGGCGCTGGGCATTCACCAGCCGACGCTGTCGCAGCAGCTTGCCGTAATGCGGCGCTTAAAACTGGTGGCGACGCGCCGCGAGGGCAAACAGATTTTCTACCGTATTGAGGACCCGCGCATCCTGACGCTGCTCAGTACGCTGTATACGTTGTATTGCCCAAAATAATCGTATTTCTGCAACCGGCCGCTTAAGGAGCCGATCATGACGATTGATATGCAGGCATTCACCCCGTTGATGAGTCTGACGGGCGGTATGGTGATTGGCGTGGCGGTGGTGATGCTGGCGCTGTTCTGCGGGCGTATCGCCGGCATTAGCGGCATTCTCGGCAGCCTGTTGAGCCGAACATGGCAGGATAAAGGATGGCGGCTGGCGTTTGTGCTGGGGATGCTCGCTGCGCCCTGGCTTTACCAACTGGCGGCGCCGCTGCCGGAAAGCGCGATAGCCACGCCGATGCCCTGGCTGGTGGCGTCGGGCCTGCTGGTAGGGTTCGGTACCCGTTACGGGGCGGGCTGTACCAGCGGGCATAGCGTGTGCGGCTTGTCCCGTTTTTCGTTACGTTCGCTGGTAGCGACGTTGACCTTTATGGGCGCGGCGTTCGTCACCGTCTGGGCGCTGGGCGCGTTCCGTTGAGCATAGCGCGATGATGCACGTTAAGGAGCGGAAATGAATAATCTGTTTTCTTTTCTGGCCGGGTTGGTTTTCGGCCTCGGGTTGCTGATCAGCGGGATGGCGAATCCGCAGAAAGTGTTGGGTTTTCTGGATATTACCCGGCAGTGGGACCCTTCGCTGGCGCTGGTGATGGGCGGCGCGCTGGTAGTCGGGGTGGTGGGGTTTCGCGTTGTCGGCCGGATGTCAAAGCCGCTGTGCGTGGCGTCGTTCTCCCTGCCGCTAAAAAAAGCGGTTGATAAACCGCTGGTGGTGGGCAGCCTGCTGTTCGGCATCGGCTGGGGAATGACCGGTATTTGTCCCGGCCCGGCCCTGGTGTTGCTGTCGTATGGCACCGTGAAAGGCTGGGTGTTCTTTGCCTCCATGCTCGCAGGCATGGGGCTGTATGAGTGGTTTGTCGCCCGCAAACGGGCGATGGTTCCCTGATACTGGCGCCCGCCGATACCACTAACAGGTATCGGCGGAAGCGGCGTTATACCCGCTCAAGCACGGTGGCGATGCCCTGACCCAAACCGATGCACATGGTTGCCACGCCGAATTCCACATTTCGCTGTTCCATCAGATTGGTAAGCGTAGCGGTGATACGCGCGCCGGAACATCCCAGCGGATGACCGAGTGCGATGGCGCCGCCGTTCAGGTTGACCTTATCGTCCAGGCTGTCCATCAGCCCTAGCGCCTTGATGCAAGGCAGCGTTTGGGCGGCGAACGCCTCATTCAGTTCAAACAGACCGATATCGCTCAGCGCAAGCCCCGCCCGTTGCAACGCTTTTTGGGTGGCGGGCACCGGGCCGTATCCCATCACTGACGGATCGCACCCGACTACCGCCATGGCGCGGATGCGTACCCGAGGCGTCAGCCCCAGCGCCAGAGCGCGGGACTTGCTCATAACCAGCAGCGCCGCCGCGCCGTCCGACAGCGCCGATGAACTGCCGGCGGTGACGGTGCCATTGACCAGATCAAACGCCGGGCGCAGCGCCGCCAGCGCATCGACGCTGGTTTCCGCCCTGACCACCTCGTCGTAGTCAAACGGTTGCAGCGCGCCATCGGCGTTATGGCCGGTTGTGGGGATAATTTCGCGGCGAAAGGCGCCGGACTGGGTGGCGGCCCAGGCGCGCTGGTGCGAACGGGCGGCGAAAGCGTCCTGCATCTCGCGGCTGATGTGGTGCTGGCGCGCCAGCAGTTCCGCCGTCAGCCCCATCATCGCCGCCGCTTTGGCGATGCTTTTGCCGAGTCCGGGGTGAAAATCGACGCCGTGGGTCATCGGCACATGTCCCATGTGTTCAACGCCGCCGACCAGACAAACCGCGGCGTCACCCACCATGATGGCGCGCGCCGCGTCGTGCAGCGCCTGCATGGACGAACCGCACAGGCGGTTGACGGTCACGGCGGGCACCGAATGGGGGATTTCGGCCAGCAGCGCCGCGTTGCGCGCCACGTTGAAGCCTTGCTCCAGCGTCTGTTGCACGCAACCCCAGTAGATATCGTCAATCTGGTCTGCTTCCAGCGCCGGGTTACGGCTCAACAGACTGCGCATCAGATGAGCGGACAGGGTTTCTGCTCGCACCTGGCGAAACGCGCCGCCTTTGGAGCGTCCCATCGGGGTGCGCACCGCATCAACAATTACTGCGTTTTCCATCGTCGTGCGTCCTTATGCCGGTTGGTGAAGAGAAAGATCGGCGTGAGGTTCAACCGCCGGGTAATAACGCTGCTGGCGCTGCGCCATCTGCAACAGGCTGTCCGGTATGGCGTAAAGCGGCCCCAGCGACGCCAGCGACTGGGCGATTTCCACATAGCGTTGGCTGCCCAGCGTATCCAGATAACGGCAAGCGCCGCCGTGGAACGGTGGGAAGCCCAGACCGTAAAGCAGCGCCATGTCGGCTTCCGCCGGGGTGGCAACGATGCCTTCTTCCAGACAACGCGCGACTTCGTTGAGCATCGGCACCATCAGGCGATGGATAATCTCCTGCGCGCTGAAGGTGCGCTTCGGCTCGCAGACCGCATCCAGCAAGATATCGGTCTGATCGTCCTGTTCCCGGCGCGGTTTGCCTTTAGCGTCCGGGTAGTAACGGTAGAAGCCCGCGCCGCTCTTCTGGCCGAAACGCTGATGTTCCACCAGTACATCGACTGCGTCGCGATAGGTTTTCGCCATGCGCTGCGGAAAGCCCGCCGACATGACCGCCTGAGCATGGTGAGCGGTATCTAATCCGACCACATCCAGCAGATAAGCCGGCCCCATCGGCCAGCCGAACTGTTTTTCCATCACGGCGTCCACGTCGCGGAAATCCGCGCCGTCGCGCATCAACAGGTTGAAGGCGGCGATGTAGGGAAACAGCACGCGGTTGACGAAAAATCCCGGGCAGTCGTTCACCACGATCGGGGTTTTGCCGATCTTGCTGGCGTAGGCCACCACGCGGGCCAGCGTTTTCTCATCGGTTTGTGGACCGCGAATCACTTCAACCAGCGGCATACGATGCACCGGATTGAAAAAGTGCATACCGCAGAAGTTTTGCGGCCGCTGCAACGAGGCTGCTAACTGTCCGATGGGAATCGTCGAGGTATTGGAGACGATCAGCGTTTGCTCGCTGACGCAGGCTTCCACATCAGCCAGTACCCTGGCTTTTACCTGCGGGTTTTCCACCACCGCTTCGATGATCAGGTCAGCCTGTTCAAGCCCGTTGTTGTTCAACGTCGGGTGGATGCGGGCCAGCACTCCCGCCATGGTCATGGCGTCCAGTTTGCCGCGTTCCAGCTGTGCGTTGAGCAATTTGGCGGCTTCTTCCATCCCCAGCGTCAGCGCTTTTTCACTGATGTCTTTCATCCACACCGGCACCCCTTTGCGTGCCGACTGGCAGGCGATGCCGCCGCCCATGATCCCGGCGCCGAGCACGGCAACACGAGCCGGCGGCGTGGCGTCGGCGGCCCATTTTTTGGCGGCGCTTTTTACGGCCTGCTCGTTAAGGAAGACGCCGACCAGAGCGTGCGCCGCCGTCGTTTGGGTTAGCTCGACGAAATTATCGGTTTCTATCTTCAGCGCGGCGTCGCGGTGCAGCCCGGCGGCGGCTTCGATGGTTTTGAGCGCCATCATCGGCGCGGGGTAGTGGCGGCCCGCCGCCTGTTGTACCAACGCGTTGGCGGTAGCGAAACTCATGGTGGCTTCGATACGGTTAAGCCGTAGCGGCGATTGTTTCTGACGGCGGCGGTCACGCCAGTCGAGCCGGTCCGTCATCGCCAGACGCAGCATATGCACGGCGGCGGGCAGCAGTTTGTCGCTGTCCGCAACCGCATCAACCAGCCCGACTTTCAGGGCCTCGCCGGCAGGCAAATCTTTACCGGCGGTGATGATCTCCAGCGCGCCGTCCGCGCCCAGCAACCGTGGCAAGCGGACTGTACCGCCAAATCCGGGCATGATCCCCAGTTTGACTTCAGGCAACCCGATGCGAACGTCAGGCGTCGCGATGCGGAAATCGGTCGCCAGCGCGCATTCGCATCCCCCGCCCAGCGCATAGCCATTGATGGCGGATAGCGTCGGGACCGGCAAATCCTCCAACTGGCTGAAAATGGCGTTGGCTTCGGTCAGCCACTGATGCAGCGTTTCCGGCGGGGCGGCAAACAGCGACAGGAATTCGGTGATGTCCGCTCCGGCAATGAACGCGTTTTTATCCGAGCGCAGCAGCAGGGCGCGTAGCGACGGTTGGCGTTTCAGGTGATTTAGCGCGTCGCCAAGACTGGCAACGGTGCGGGTATCCAGTTTGTTGACGCTGCCGGGCGCGGCAAAAACCAGTTCGGCAATGCCGTCTTCCAGCCAGTTGAGGTACAGCGTGTCGCCTTGATAGATCATGGTGTTCTCCACTGTTATCCGTGATCTGGTACGACCAGATGATGGAAATTGTGGGTTTGATGTTAATGAAATGCAAACAACACGTGAGGGATTTGCCGGGAGGATCACAGGGCGAGCAACGCTGCCGTCACCGGGGCGCTGTGTTACACTGGGAAACAGGCTGTTATCAATGGGGATTGTGATGGAAACGCTGACTTCTTTGTATCATCAACATGTGGCGACCCTGCAGCAACGCACGCAGGCGGTTCTGACGCGGCATAATCTGGATGCCTTATTGATCCACTCCGGTGAGTTGATGATGGCGTTTCTGGACGATCATGCCTATCCGTTCAAGGTCAATCCGCAGTTCAAGGCCTGGCTGCCGGTGACGCAGGTGCCGAACTGCTGGCTGTGGGTGGATGGGGTCAATACGCCGAAGCTGTGGTTCTACTCCCCCGTTGATTACTGGCATAACGTGGCGCCGGTGCCGGACAGTTTCTGGACTAAATCGCTGGATATCCAGGTGCTGCGCAAGGCCGACGATATCGGCCAGCAACTGCCGGTTCAGCGCCAGCGGGTCGCCTATATCGGTTCCGCGCCGCAGCGCGCGATAAATCTGGGTATCGCGCCGGAACACATCAACCCGAAAGGCGTGCTGGATTATCTGCATTACCACCGCGCCTACAAAACGGACTACGAACTGGCCTGTATGCGCGAAGCGCAGAAAACGGCGGTGGTTGGTCACCGTGCCGCTTATGAAGCGTTCCAGTCCGGCATGAGCGAATTCGATATCAATCTGGCGTACCTGACCGCCACCGGCCACCGCGATACCGATGTGCCTTACGGTAATATCGTCGCTCTCAACGAGCATGCGGCGGTACTGCACTACACCCAGCTTGAACACCGGGTACCGGCGGAAATGCGTAGCTTCCTGCTGGATGCCGGCGCGGAATATAACGGCTATGCGGCGGATATTACCCGCACCTATGCCGCGCAGGACGACAACGAGTATGCCGCGCTGGTAAACGATCTGAACCGCGAGCAACTGGCGTTGATCGATACCCTAAAGGCCGGCGTGCGTTATACCGACTACCATTTGCAGATGCACCACCGGGTGGCGGTGCTGCTCAAACGTCATCAACTGGTGACCGGACTGAGCGAGGAAGCGATGGTGGAACAGGGCGTTACCTCGCCTTTCCTGCCGCACGGTCTGGGTCATCCGCTCGGCTTGCAGGTGCATGACGTCGGCGGGTTCATGCAGGACGACACCGGTACGACGCTAGCTGCGCCATCCGCTCATCCTTACCTGCGTTGTACCCGGATTCTGGAGCCGCGCATGGTGCTGACTATCGAACCGGGTATCTACTTTATCGATTCTCTGCTCGAACCCTGGCGCCAGGGCGAACTGCGCCAGCACTTCAACTGGCAGAAGCTGGATGCGCTGCGCCCGTTCGGCGGTATTCGTATTGAAGACAATATCGTGGTGCATGACAAACGCATTGAAAACCTGACCCGTGCGCTTGATCTGGCCTGATGCAGTCATATCCGGTTCCTGCTGCGTCTGTCAGCGTTCACGAAGAGATTAAAAAGAGCCGTTTTATCACGCTGCTTGGCCCGGCCAGCGGCGTGGATACGGCCCGAGGCGTGATTCAGCAGATCCGCGAACAACATCCCTCGGCGGCTCACCATTGCTGGGCCTATGTCGCGGGTGCGCCGGACGATTCGCAACAGCTCGGTTTTTCCGATGACGGCGAACCGTCGGGAACCGCAGGCAAACCGATGCTGGCGCAACTGATGGGCAGCGGCATCGGCGAAGTGGTAGCGGTGGTGGTGCGTTATTATGGCGGCGTCAGGCTCGGTACCGGCGGGCTGGTCAAAGCTTACGGCGGCGGCGTGCAGCAGGCGCTGAAACAACTGCCGCTGCAGCAGAAAGTCATGCAACGGATGTATCGATTGCAGTGCGACTATGCCCTGTTGCCCCAGGTTGAAACCGTGGTGCTGGCGCTGCAGGGGCAAGTCGTCTCGACGGAGTACGCCAGCGAAGTCTCGCTCCAACTGGCGTTTCCAGTAACGGCGGTAGAAGACGCGACGCGGCGGCTGCGCGATATTAGCCGCGGCGCGTTGCATTTGCAGCCAATTTCACAATAATCCCAGCGCGTAATCTTGAACCATTTAAGGAAGGCTCCCTGATGCACTTGCGTGCCATAACCCGCATTGTCGGACTGCTGGTCATCCTGTTTTCCGGCACCATGTTTATTCCCGGCATGGTGGCGTTGATCTACCGTGATGGCGCCGGTCGGGCATTTATCCAGACGTTCATCGTGGCGCTGGTTATGGGGCTATTGCTGTGGCTGCCCAACCGCAAACACCGTCATGAACTGAAGGCCCGCGAAGGATTTCTGATCGTGGTGCTGTTCTGGACGGTGCTGGGTAGCGTCGGGGCCCTGCCGTTTCTGTTTGTCGAGCGTCCCAACCTGTCGGTGACGGATGCGTTTTTCGAGTCCTTTTCCGGCCTGACCACAACCGGCGCGACCACGTTAGTCGGGCTGGATTCGCTGCCGAAAGCCATCCTGTTCTACCGGCAGATGCTGCAATGGATGGGCGGTATGGGAATCATCGTGCTGGCGGTAGCTATTCTGCCGATTCTGGGCGTCGGGGGGATGCAGCTTTATCGCGCCGAAATGCCGGGGCCGCTGAAAGACCATAAAATGCGGCCCCGCATCGCGGAAACCGCCAAAACCCTGTGGTTAATCTATGTGTTGTTGACCGTGCTCTGCGCGCTCTCGCTATGGCTGGCGGGCATGTCGGTGTTCGATGCCATCAGCCACAGTTTCTCCACTATCGCCATCGGCGGGTTCTCGACTCACGACGCCAGCATCGGTTATTTCAATAGTCCCACCATCAACACCATTATCGCGGTATTTCTGCTGATTTCCGGCTGTAATTTTGGTTTGCACTTTGCGGTACTGAGCGGACGCAGCCTGCGAGTGTACTGGCGCGACCCCGAATTCCGGATGTTCATTGTCGTTCAGATGTCGCTGGTTGTGATTTGCACCCTCGTGTTGTGGGGGCACGGTGTGTACAAGAATGGTATGGAAACCCTGAATCAGGCGTTCTTTCAGGTGGTATCCATGGCGACTACCGCAGGGTTCACCACCGACAGCATTGCCTCCTGGCCGCTGTTTTTGCCGGTATTGCTGCTGTGCTCCGCCTTTATCGGTGGTTGCGCCGGTTCGACCGGCGGCGGCCTGAAAGTGATTCGCATCCTGTTACTGTTCTTGCAGGGCTCTCGCGAACTGAAGCGATTGGTTCATCCGAATGCGGTCTATACCATTAAGCTCGGTCAGCGCGCTTTGCCTGAACGGATATTGGAAGCGGTGTGGGGATTTTTCTCGGCGTATGCGCTGGTGTTTATCGTCAGCATGCTGGCCGTGATTGCGACAGGGGTGGACAACTTCTCCGCCTTTGCGGCGGTGGCCGCCACGCTGAACAATCTCGGGCCGGGGCTTGGGACAGTCGCTGACAATTTCACCTCCATGAATGACGCCGCCAAATGGATTCTGATTGTTACCATGCTGTTTGGACGTCTGGAAGTGTTCACCATGCTGGTGCTATTTACTCCCACTTTTTGGCGGGAATAACGGATAAGGGAACGTGCTATGAAAGCATTGATATTGTTTTCCAGTCGGGATGGCCAAACGCGTGCGATAGCGTCTTACATCGCCAATAACCTCAAGGGAACGCTGGAATGTGATGTCGTCAACATTCTGAATGCCCATGAGGTTGACCTCGACAAGTACGACAAAATAATGATCGGTGCGTCAGTGCGCTACGGGCATTTTCATCCGGCGGTGGAAAAATTCATCCGCCAGCATCTTGCCTTGTTGCAACAAAAGCCCAGCGCCTTCTTTTCTGTCAACCTGACCGCCCGCAAGCCGGAAAAGCGTTCGCTGCAAACCAACGCCTATACCCGTAAGTTTCTGCTGCGTTCTCCCTGGCAGCCGGACTTAGGCGCGGTCTTTGCTGGCGCGCTGCGTTACCCGCGCTATCGCTGGTTCGACCGTGTCATGATTCAGTTCATTATGCGTATGACCGGCGGCGAGACCGACAGCACCAAAGAAATTGAGTATACCGACTGGGAACAGGTGGCGCGTTTTGCCCAGTCCTTTGGTCAGCTCGCCCAGAAAAAGGCGGTGTAATGCGGCTTGTCGCCGTGCCGTGGCGAAAAAAGAGACATTCGGAAACTTTTTTGAAATTAGTGCTTGTCAGCGACGGAGAAGTCCCTATAATGCGCCTCCACTGACACGGCAACGGCAACAAACCGAAGCGGTTTCAGTAAGAAATCAGGCGCATATCGCTTGACTTCTTTTCGGGAAAGCATAATATATGCGACCCGCGACCACGGTAAGTGGTCATG
>NZ_CM001984.1:4566965-4608289 GCF_000406305.1 Dickeya sp. MK7 | reverse complement strand
ATGCAGCGCGGTAGCGTGGGCATGACGGTTGGAATGAAAAGAATTTGCCTGGCGGCGAGAGCGCGGTGGTCCCACCTGACCCCATGCCGAACTCAGAAGTGAAACGCCGTAGCGCCGATGGTAGTGTGGGGCCTCCCCATGCGAGAGTAGGGAACTGCCAGGCATCAAATTGTGGTGTAAGAAAACACCGGTTATCGGATTGACTCCTCTGATAACGTACAGAATCGGTGGTGCGGTAGTTCAGTCGGTTAGAATACCGGCCTGTCACGCCGGGGGTCGCGGGTTCGAGTCCCGTCCGCACCGCCACCCTATTTAGGGGCGTAGTTCAATTGGTAGAGCACCGGTCTCCAAAACCGGGTGTTGGGAGTTCGAGCCTCTCCGCCCCTGCCAAACCAAAAATAGCCCTTCACGGTAGCGTGAAGGGTTTTTTTTCGTCCATTAATTTTTCATTTCATATTTTCCCCTTTTGATAAGCATGCCAATGATGCATTTTCACGACTATTTATTGAGGAAGTGCGTCTGGCTAGCCTCCCGTGAGTGGCTGCATCATAATACAGAACTGTTGCCATCCTTCATGATGGCGCATGTCTTAATGAAATCTGGAGTGTGTAACGGCTCTTCACAGACCGGTATACCTGCGAAGAATAATGCCTGGTTAATGAGGTCTATCGATCTTCCGAAAGCCCGTAGGACTTTCAGGTAGATCGCATAGTGCATTGATAATGGTTTAAGAAGCGATATTCAGTGGGGTTTTCAGTAACTGTTTAATCAGCTCCTGTTGATCGCTGTTTCCAAGCCAAACCGCATAGCAGGGGCGAACCACGATATTGGCCTCAGGAATCGGGTGCAGTTCAGGATAGTGCTGCGACCAGTCGCTGGGGAGAAATGCACAACCACCGATGGTTGCCATCAATTGCCGCGTCAGGTGTGCGGAAGACGTGGTGAGCGACGGTACCTGATCTCCGGGCAGCCAGTGATTCTCATACTGATGGAAATCTGCCCCCCATTCCAGCCTGATATAAGGTCGTTCCTCTGCTGATACATTATCGGTAGTAAACAGAGACAAAGAAAAATTGCCCAATAACTGACAAGAAAGTTCGTCCATCTTCGGCGATTCGGTAGTAATCAGTAAATCCAACTGACGTTCATGGAGTTGCTTAATCAGCGTTTGTCGCTGTGCGATTCTTGCCTCTAGCTGCAGCAGCGGGCGTTGCTGATAGAGTTCATTTAGCCAGGGAGTCAGGAACGCCTCCCAGAGCGAAGCCGTAGCGCCTATGGAAAGCTGGCTGTGCTGTTGGGAACGAGCGACCTCTTTCTTGGCTATTTGCCAGGTGCCGATCAGGTTTTCCGCATAAGGCAACAGACGTTCGCCGGCGGGCGTCAGGCGAATATTGTTACGGTGCCGGGTGAACAAATTGGCGCCCAGTTGATTTTCAAGTTGCCTGATACGAAAGCTCACCGCTGACTGCGTCAGATACAATGATTCGGCCGCTCGGCCGAAGTGTCTTGTCCGGCTGACTTCCAGAAAGGTTTTCAGTAAGTCGGTATCCATGCTTTCCTCCAAAATTTTTTGTCGTCATGATTTAAATGTTTTGTTTTACAGGAAGTCAAGCCTATCTAATACTCCGCGCCATAAACGGCACGACCATATGAGAATTAGGAGCGTGTAAGATGGCGGAAAGCTTCTCAACAACCAGTCGTTTTTTTGATAACAAATTCTATCCACGTGGTTTTTCCCGGCATGGTGACTTTACGATTAAAGAAGCTCAACTGCTGGAGCGTCATGGACAGGCATTTAACGAACTTGATTCGGGCAAACGTCATCCGGTGACAGAGGAAGAGATTCAGTTTGTTGCTGTATGCCGCGGTGAGCGCGCAGCACAGACCGAATTGGAAAAAATCTGGGCGAAGTACGTCAGCCGTATTCGTCGTCCTAAACGTTTCCATACGCTGTCTGGCGGCAAGCCGCAAATGGACACCGTGGAAGAGTACACAGAAAGCGATGACTAATCTGAATGGGGCTCCGGCCCCATTTTTATTTCTGCCGCAGATTAACTGACGCTGGCTCGGGTTCATGCCAGGCTCTTGTGCAACTGAATTAGCAGACGATCCATACAACGATAGCTGAGCGCTTCCGACAAATGAGTACGATGAATCTGATCTTCTCCTCCCAGGTCGGCAATCGTGCGCGAGACTTTCAGTATCCGGTGCCAGGCTCTGACCGATAGCCCTAATTTGCTCATCACTTCTTCCAGGTACGCCGCATCCTCGCTTTTCAACCGACAGTGACAGGCGATGTCATCCGATTTCATGTGTGCGTTGATTCTGCCGATACGGGCTAACTGCCGCCTTCTGGCTTCAAATACCCGTTCCCGCACGGTTGCGCTGTCCTCGCCAATGCGTGTTTGCTGGCGAAGAATACCGGGGGGCAGTAATGGCACCTCAATGGATAAATCAAAGCGATCCAGAAATGGGCCGGATAGCCGGTTGAGGTAACGCAGAATTTGCTGTGCCGGCATGCGATTGTGGATGCCCTGATAGTGACCTGATGGACTGGGATTCATTGCGGCCACCAACTGAAAACGGGCAGGATAGCAGACTTTGGCGCGAGTACGGGAAATCACGATTTCGCCTGATTCCAACGGTTCCCGCAGCGAGTCCAGTACCCGTCGTTCAAATTCCGGCAACTCATCCAGAAATAACACGCCATTATGCGCCAGCGAGATCTCGCCAGGTTTGGGCAGTACGCCGCCGCCGACCAGCGCAGTAATGGATGCGGTATGGTGAGGCGAACGAAACGGCCGGTTACGCCATTGCGACAGGCTGGGCTGAATATCAATCAGGCTGTTGATGGCGGCGCTTTCCAGCGCTTCCTCATCATCAAGCGGCGGCAACAAACCGGGTAGGCGGCTGGCCAGCATGGTTTTCCCAGTGCCCGGCGGGCCGAGCAACAGCAGGTTATGTCCGCCCGCCGCCGCAATTTCCAGCGCGCGTTTGGCTTGTTCCTGACCGATGATGTCCTTCAGGTCCGCTATCGGCGTATGGGCCGGCGTTTCAGACGTAATATCGCTGCCACGCAGCAGCGGCGTTTCGCCTTGCAAAAAGGCGCAGACCTGCAGCAGGTGATTAGCCAGCAATGTATCGCCATGTGGAACCAGAGTGATTTCCATTTTGTTGTCTTCCGGCAGAATCAGCCCCCGGCCTGCTTTTTGTGCTTCCATCGCCGCCGGAATAGCGCCATGAACGCCTCTCAGGCTGCCCGACAGCCCGAGTTCGCCAAGGAACTCATACTGAGCAAGTTTCTCGCCGGCAATCTGTTCTGAGGCTGCCAGAATGGCCAGGGCGATGGGGAGGTCATATCGTCCCCCTTCTTTCGGCAGGTCCGCAGGCGCCAGGTTGACGGTAATCCGCTTGGCGGGAAAGGTGAAGCCACAGTTGATCAGAGCGCTACGCACCCGATCTCGTGCCTCCTTGACCGTGGTTTCCGGTAAGCCGACCAGTGTCAGTGCGGGCAGGCCATTACTGATATGCACTTCAATCGAAACTTCCGGCGCCTGCATACCGATGGTGGCTCGCGTGTAGGTCACAGCCAGTGTCATTGCTCATTCCTCCCTGTGAGGTGGGCATCATGCCGGTCCAGCTGCTTTGTGACATCGTAGTGATGACCACTTTGCGAGGCGTCGCTATAAAACAATCTGCTATTTCAGGCGGGATTCATAAAATTGTGTGCGTGCTTCCTGCTGTCGTTAATAAAAAGTTACAAGGTGGCCGTATTCGCAACAGATTCATACCGAACACAGCATTGCCCGATTGTCACGAGAGGCGTATTTAACAAATATTTAAAATATCATCTGCGATTTTCACATCGCCTCATCGACTGCGGCATCGCTTGCCGTTCAGCCTGTTAATGACGTGAAGCTGTCTCACTATCAGGATAAAAAATTATGTTTGGTTGGACTGCCCTGCAACGTAATGCAGCGATTGCCAGCTTTTTAAGCTGGGCGCTGGATGCATTTGATTTCTTCATTCTGGTTTTTCTGCTTAGCGAACTCGCCCATGCCTTTTCCGTCAGCATGGAACAGGTGACGCTGGCCATTCTGCTGACGCTGGCCGTTCGTCCTATCGGCGCGTTGCTGTTGGGACGGTTGGCGGAGAAGTTTGGTCGCAAGCCGATTTTGATGCTGAACATCGTGCTGTTCTCGGTGTTTGAGCTGTTATCCGCCGCAGCGCCGAGTATTACGGTATTTCTGCTGTTGAGAGTGCTGTATGGCGTGGCGATGGGAGGAATTTGGGGCGTGGCGTCCTCACTGGCGATGGAAACCATTCCTGACCGCTCCCGTGGGTTGATGTCAGGCATTTTTCAGGCCGGTTATCCGTTTGGTTACTTGCTGGCGGCGGTGGTTTACGGATTGTTGTTTGATCAGGTCGGCTGGCGCGGCATGTTTATCATCGGCGCGGTTCCTATTTTGCTGCTGCCGTTTATTTATTTCTGTGTGGAAGAGTCGCCGGTATGGCGGGCTGCCCGGGTACGTAAGGAAAGCACGGCGTTATTGCCGGTGTTAAAGACGCACTGGAAACTTTGTCTTTATCTGGTGGTGCTGATGGCGTCGTTCAATTTCTTTAGCCACGGCACGCAGGACCTGTATCCGGCATTTTTGAAAATTCAGCATGGTTTTGACGCGAAAACCGTCAGTATGATCGCCATCGGCTACAATATTGCCTCGATCATCGGCGGCATCTTTTTCGGTACGCTGTCAGAACGCATTGGTCGGAAGAAAGCGATTATGGCGGCGGCGTTGCTGGCATTGCCGGTGATCCCGCTGTGGGCGTTCTCGCACGGTCCCTGGGCGCTGGGGTTGGGCGCGTTTTTGATGCAGTTCATGGTGCAGGGTGCCTGGGGCGTGATCCCGACCTTCCTGAATGAGCTGGTGCCGAGCAACACGCGGGCGGTGCTCCCCGGTTTTGTCTACCAGCTCGGCAACCTGATTGCATCGGTTAATGCCACGCTGCAGGCGAGCATTGCCGAAGCCCACAACCATAACTATGCGCTCGCTATGGCGATGGTCGCCGGAGTGGTGGCGATCATGATTGCCGTGCTGGCGGCGTTTTCCGAACGAAAGTGGACGGCAAAAAGCACGATGTCGCATGTGGCGGGTTAATGCATGAATAATAAGCCGTTTTGTGATGCTTATCGGTTGGCTGGCTCAATAGTTGCGGAAAAAAAGAGTTGTCATGGCGGGGCTTGCTGTGATAACTCTGTAGGTATTCGTTCGACAGTAGATTAATGAACAACCTGAAATGAAAGCCTTCAACCTGGTGATTAGCCTAGTCGTGATTAGCGTGGTGGTGATTATTATCCCACCGTGCGGGGCTGCACTTGGACGAAGAATGGCTTAGAAATCAAGGCCGAATTCAAGAAAACCCCCGCACCGAAAGGTCGGGGGTTTTTTTATGGGCCGGCAATCGCAACAAGGGAGCAGATAATGTCGAGTAGCATAAAATCCTGTTTTCCCCAGATAGAGTCGGGGAAATAACTATGAATGGTGCGCAGTGGGTGGTACAAGCGTTGCGGGCGCAGGGAGTGGAGACCGTATTCGGTTATCCAGGTGGCGCGATTATGCCGGTCTATGATGCGTTGTACGACGGCGGCGTGGAACACCTGCTCTGTCGCCATGAGCAGGGGGCAGCCATGGCCGCCATCGGTTATGCCCGCTCCACCGGCAACGTTGGAGTTTGCATTGCGACGTCCGGCCCAGGCGCGACTAATCTGATTACCGGCCTGGCGGATGCGTTGCTGGATTCAGTACCCATTGTGGCGATTACCGGTCAGGTTGGCTCGGCCCTGATCGGGACCGATGCCTTTCAGGAGATCGATGTACTCGGCCTCTCGCTGGCCTGCACCAAACACAGTTTCCTGGTTGACTCCATCGCGTCGTTGCCGGAGATCATGGCTGAAGCTTTCGCCGTGGCCCGCAGCGGGCGCCCCGGCCCGGTGCTGATTGATATTCCTAAGGATATTCAATTGGCGGAAGGGGATTTCTCTCCGTGTTTCATGCCGGTGGATGACGTTATGCCCTTTTCGACCCAGCAGGTCGCGGAAGCGCGGGCGATGCTGGCGCGAGCGAAAAAACCGGTGCTGTATGTGGGGGGCGGCGTAGGAATGGCGCAGGCGGTTCCAGCGCTGCGCTCATTTATCGAAACGTCCCGGATTCCCGCCGTGGCGACCCTGAAAGGGTTGGGCGCGGTGGAGAAAGACTACCCGTATTATCTCGGTATGATCGGCATGCACGGCACCCGCGCCGCCAACCTGCTGGTACAAGAGTGCGACTTGCTGGTTGCCGTCGGCGCGCGCTTTGATGACCGCGTGACCGGTAAACTGAGCGCGTTTGCGCCGCATGCCAACGTGATCCACATGGATATCGATCCGGCGGAGCTGAATAAACTGCGGCAGGCGCACGTGGCGCTGCGTGGTGATCTGAATCAGCTGCTGCCGGCGTTGCAACAGCCGTTGGATATCGCTGACTGGCGTCAGCAGGCGGCGATGATGAAAGCTGAATACGACTGGCGTTATGACCATCCGGGTGAAGCCATTTATGCTCCGGCGCTGCTCCGCACCCTGGCGGACCGCATGCCGGCCGAAACGGTGATCACTACCGATGTCGGGCAGCATCAGATGTGGGCCGCCCAGCATATGCACTTCACCCGCCCGGAAAATTTCATCACCTCAAGCGGTCTTGGCACCATGGGATTCGGCGTGCCGGCGGCGGTCGGCGCTCAGGTGGCGCGTCCTGACGATACCGTAATCTGTATTTCCGGTGACGGCTCTTTCATGATGAATGTGCAGGAGCTCGGCACCATCAAGCGAAAACGTCTGCCGCTGAAAATCGTGTTGATGGACAATCAGCGACTGGGCATGGTGCGACAATGGCAGCAACTGTTTTTCGACGAACGCTACAGTGAAACCAACCTCTCCGATAACCCCGATTTCCTGATGCTGGCCAGCGCCTTCGGCATTCCCGGCCAGCGAATTACCCATAAAGACCAGATTGATTCCGCCCTGGATGCGCTGCTGAACAGCGAAGGTCCTTACCTGCTGCATGTTTCCATCGACGAGAATGAGAATGTCTGGCCGCTGGTGCCGCCGGGTGCCGGTAATGAAACGATGCTGGATAAAACAGAATAATGGCAGGAGATTTTCCCATGACACATCATCAGCTTTCCATTCAGGCCCGTTATCGCCCGGAAGTCCTGGAGCGCGTGTTGCGCGTGACCCGTCACCGCGGCTTTCAGGTCTGCGCCATGAACATGACGCAGGCGAATAACGACGATCAGGTACAGATTGAAATGACCGTTGCCAGCCACAGACCGGTGGATTTATTGTCAACCCAATTAAGCAAACTGCTGGACATCGCCTGTGTGGAGATCCAGCCGCTCACATCACAACAAATACGTGCCTGACGGCATCGGTAAGGAAAATCAACAATGACTAAAAAAGCAGACTATATCTGGTTCAACGGCGAAATGGTTCCCTGGGCGGACGCTAAAGTTCACGTGATGTCCCACGCGCTGCATTACGGCACGTCGGTGTTTGAGGGTGTGCGATGCTATAATTCTCACAAAGGGCCGGTGGTGTTCCGTCATCGTGAACACATGCAGCGCCTGCATGATTCAGCCAAAATTTACCGTATGCCGATTTCCTACAGCGTTGACGAACTGATGGAAGCCTGCCGCGAAACACTGCGTCGGAACAAACTGACCAGCGCGTATATCCGCCCGCTGGTATTCGTTGGCGATGTCGGCATGGGGGTGAACCCGCCGGCTGGCTACAATACCGATGTGATTATCGCGGCGTTCCCGTGGGGCGCGTATCTGGGCGAAGAAGCGCTGGATCAGGGGATCGACGCCATGGTGTCGTCCTGGAACCGCGTTGCCGCCAACACGATCCCGACCGCGGCCAAAGCGGGCGGTAACTATCTGTCCTCCCTGTTGGTGGGCAGTGAAGCGCGTCGTCACGGCTATCAGGAAGGGATCGCGCTGGATGTAAACGGCTATGTGTCCGAAGGCGCAGGCGAAAACCTGTTTGAAGTAAAAGACGGCGTGATTTTCACCCCGCCGTTCACTTCCGCCGCGCTGCCGGGCATCACCCGCGACGCCATCATCAAGCTGGCGAAAGACAAAGGTTTTGAAGTGCGCGAGCAGGTGTTGTCGCGCGAATCGCTATATTTGGCGGATGAAGTGTTCATGTCCGGCACGGCGGCGGAAATCACCCCGGTTCGCAGCGTGGACGGCATTCAGGTCGGCATCGGCAAGTGCGGCCCGGTCACCAAGCAGCTGCAACAGGCGTTTTTCGGCCTGTTCACTGGCGAGACGGAAGACAAATGGGGCTGGCTGGATCCGATAAACCGTTAATTGAAAAAAGACTTTTCCCGGTGGCGTATCGCCGCCGGCTACCCGTTTAAACTGGAGTAATCAGAGTATGCCTAAGTACCGTTCAGCCACCACCACGCATGGTCGTAATATGGCTGGAGCGCGAGCCCTGTGGCGCGCCACCGGCATGACCGATGCCGATTTCGGCAAGCCCATCATCGCTGTGGTGAACTCGTTCACGCAATTCGTTCCCGGACACGTTCATCTGCGCGATCTGGGCAAACTGGTCGCCGAGCAGATTGAAGCCGCCGGCGGCGTCGCCAAAGAATTCAATACCATCGCGGTGGATGACGGTATCGCGATGGGGCACGGCGGTATGCTTTACTCCCTGCCTTCCCGCGAGCTGATCGCCGACTCAGTGGAGTACATGGTCAACGCCCACTGCGCGGACGCCATGGTGTGCATCTCCAACTGCGACAAGATCACGCCGGGGATGCTGATGGCCTCGCTGCGCCTGAACATTCCGGTGATCTTCGTCTCCGGCGGCCCGATGGAAGCCGGGAAAACCAAACTTTCCAACCAGTTGATCAAGCTGGATCTGGTGGACGCCATGATTCAGGGCGCCAACCCCAATGTCAGCGACGCCGACAGCGATCAGATTGAGCGCTCCGCCTGTCCGACCTGCGGTTCCTGTTCCGGCATGTTCACCGCCAACTCGATGAACTGCCTGACCGAAGCGTTGGGGCTGTCTCAGCCGGGCAACGGCTCGCTGCTGGCGACCCATGCCGACCGCAAACAGCTGTTCCTCAACGCCGGCAAACGCATCGTTGAACTGACCAAGCGTTATTACGAACAGGATGACGCCAGCGCGTTGCCGCGCAATATCGCCACCAAGGCGGCGTTTGAAAACGCCATGACGCTGGACATCGCTATGGGCGGATCCACCAACACCGTGCTGCATCTGCTGGCGTCGGCGCAGGAAGCGGAAGTGGACTTCACCATGGACGACATCGATCGCCTGTCGCGTAAGGTGCCGCAGCTGTGCAAGGTGGCGCCGAGCACCCAGAAATACCACATGGAAGATGTGCATCGCGCCGGCGGCGTTATCGGCATTCTGGGCGAGCTGGATCGCGCCGGGCTGCTGAACCGCGATGTTCGCAACGTACTGGGCAAGGATCTGGTGCAAACGTTGCAAGCCTACGACGTGATGCAGACCGAGGACGAAGCGGTCAAGAAAATGTACTCCGCCGGTCCGGCGGGCATCCGTACCACGCAGGCATTCTCGCAGGACTGTCGCTGGGAGACGCTGGATACCGACCGTAAAGAAGGCTGCATCCGTTCCCGCGAACACGCTTACAGTCAGGATGGCGGGTTGGCCGTGCTGTACGGCAACATCGCAGAGAATGGCTGTATCGTGAAAACCGCCGGCGTGGATGAAGGCAGCCTGGTGTTCCGCGGTCCGGCGAAAGTGTACGAATCGCAGGATGACGCGGTAGAAGCGATCCTGGGCGGTAAAGTGGTGGCGGGCGACGTGGTGGTGATTCGCTACGAAGGGCCGAAAGGCGGGCCGGGCATGCAAGAGATGCTCTATCCGACCAGTTTCCTGAAATCGATGGGATTGGGCAAAGCCTGCGCGCTGATCACCGACGGTCGCTTCTCCGGCGGCACCTCCGGCTTGTCTATCGGTCACGCATCGCCGGAAGCGGCCAACGGCGGCACCATCGGCCTGGTGCAGGACGGCGACATGATTGCCATCGACATTCCCAAGCGCGGTATCGCGCTGGAAGTGAGCGACGACGATCTGGCCCGCCGCCGCGAGCAGGAACTGGCGCGCGGCGATGCCGCCTGGACGCCGAAAAACCGTAATCGTCAGGTTTCTTTTGCGCTGCGCGCTTACGCCAGCCTGGCTACCAGCGCCGACAAAGGCGCGGTTCGAGACAAGAGCAAGCTGGGAGGCTAAACGCCATGGCTGTTTCTCTACCTCTTCCCGCCGAACCCGGCGGGGCGGAGTACTTGCGCGCGGTGTTGCGCGCGCCGGTGTACGAAGTGGTGCAGGTCACGCCGCTGGAACGGATGGATAAACTTTCCTCACGGCTTGGCAATGTCATTCTGGTGAAGCGCGAGGATCGGCAGCCGGTGCATAGCTTCAAGTTGCGCGGTGCTTACGCCATGATGGCGAGCCTCAGCGACGAGCAGAAATCGCACGGCGTGGTGACGGCTTCGGCCGGCAACCATGCGCAAGGCGTGGCGCTGTCCGCCAGCCGTCTCGGCATTCGCGCGTTGATCGTGATGCCGGTCGCCACGGCGGATATCAAGGTGGATGCGGTGCGTGATTTTGGCGGCGAAGTGCTGCTGTACGGCGCTAACTTTGATGAAGCCAAAGCCAAGGCGATCGAACTGTCGCAACAGCAGCACATGACCTTTGTGCCGCCGTTCGACCACCCGGCGGTGATCGCCGGGCAGGGAACGCTGGCGATGGAACTGCTGCAGCAGGACGCTCATCTGGACCGCGTGTTCGTGCCGGTCGGCGGCGGCGGTCTGGCGTCGGGCGTCGCGGTGCTGATCAAGCAACTGATGCCGCAGATTCAGGTGATCGGCGTGGAAGCGGAAGACTCCGCCTGCCTGCGGGCGGCGCTGGACGCCGGCCAGCCGGTGGATTTGCCGCGCGTCGGGCTGTTCGCCGAAGGGGTGGCGGTGAAACGCATCGGTAACGAAACCTTCCGCCTGTGCCGGGAGTATCTGGACGATGTCATCACCGTCGACAGCGACGCTATCTGCGCGGCGGTCAAAGATCTGTTCGAGGATGTGCGTGCGATTGCCGAGCCGTCCGGGGCGCTGGCGCTGGCCGGGATGAAAAAATACATCCAGCAGCACAACATTCAGGGCGAACGGCTGGCGCATATTCTGTCCGGCGCCAACGTCAACTTCCACGGGCTGCGTTACGTGTCCGAGCGTTGCGAACTGGGCGAACAGCGCGAAGCGCTGATGGCGGTGACCATTCCCGAACAGAAGGGCAGTTTCCTCAAGTTCTGCCAACTGTTGGGCGGGCGTTCCGTCACCGAGTTCAACTACCGTTACGCCGATGCCGACAACGCCTGTATTTTTGTCGGCGTGCGACTGACGCGCGGCAACGCCGAGCGCCACGAGATTCTGGCGGAATTGCAGGCGGGCGGTTATCAGGTGGTGGACCTGTCCGACGACGAGATGGCGAAACTGCATGTGCGTTACATGGTCGGCGGGCGGCCGTCCAAGCCGCTAAAGGAACGGTTGTACAGCTTTGAATTCCCGGAATCGCCGGGCGCGTTGCTGAAGTTCCTCAATACGCTGGGAACGTACTGGAATATCTCGCTGTTCCATTACCGCAGCCACGGCACCGACTTTGGTCGTGTGCTGGCGGCCTTCGAGCGTACGGAGCATGACCCGGCGTTCGAGCAGCATCTGCAGGCGCTGGGGTATGAGTGCCACGATGAGACGCAGAACCCCGCGTTCCGTTTCTTCCTGCAAGGTTAGGTCCGTTCGCTTCTCCGAATGCGCCCGACGGTTTTACGCCGCCGGGCGCATTTTATTTTATGGCGTGCTGCGGTAGGCTTGACGTCTCACCAGTCAGTCAGGGACACCACATCATGGCAACGGGATTCAACGGGTTTTCGCCGCAGACGCTGACCTTTTTGCAGCAGGTACGCCAGCAGGACAGCAAAGAATGGTTTGAAGAGCACCGGCAAGAGTATGACGACCGGCTGCTGACGCCTTTTCGGGCGCTGGTGGAGTCGCTGTCTATCGCCATGCTGCAGATTGACGACCATTTCGAAACCAAGCCGGCGGTGGGCAAAACGTTATCCCGCATTCACCGCGACACCCGCTTTTCTCATGACAAATCCCGCTATCGCGACAAAATGTGGTTCACCTTCAAGCGTACCCACAAGGACTGGACCGATGCGCCGGTCTACTTTTTCGAACTGACGCCGTATGACTGGAGCTACGGGTTGGGGTATTACAGCGCCAGCCGCACCACGATGGAGCTGTTCCGGCAGACGCTGCGCGACAATCCACAGGGTTTTCTGGACATCGCGTCTTGTCTGGGCCGTGAGTTTGCGCTGGTGGGCGATAGTTACAAACGGCCGCTGATTAAGGATCAGGAGGCAGAACTGGCGCACTGGTACAACCGTAAATCGTTTGCGGTCATGACCACCCGTCAGGATCAGGACCCGCTGTTTAGCGGTGAACTGGCATCGGTGTTGGCGAAAGGCTTTACCCGGCTGGAGCCGTTGTACCACTATCTGATGAAGATTGAAGCGATGAAGAAAGCGGCGGAACCGGAAAAAGTCAGCCCCGCCTTTCTGGATGAGAAATGGTTTAGTCGTTGAGGGTTATTTGCCCTTCACCATCAAATAATCAAACAGATAGCTTTCACCGGCGGCGTCAAACACCGTGATTTGTACCTGCCGGTTATCAACGCAGGTCAACAGCAGCTTTTTCTGCCCGCCGAAGCTGCTTTCCGTCTGGCCGATGGCCTGAGTGTCGGTCATCTGGCGGGCGCTGAGCGTGATGTCATCCAGCTTGTTGGCATAGCGAAACGCCACTGAACCGGTGCCGGTGATGTCGCCGTCTTCGGTATTCAGCGTCAGGTTGACCAGGTGGTACGGCGCTTTCTGGTCGTACATTTCCTTGAAGTAATCGCTCAGTTCGGCGTACTCCTGATCGGACAACTGCAGGTAATACTCGTAGCTGTAGTCGCCGTCAAAGCAACTGCCGCGGCGTGGCCGGGCGATCGGGTCCGGCATCGTGTGCTGGGTGACATCGTTCAGGTAGCGCAGGCGGTTAAGCTGTTGCTGGTAGCTCTGGCGCAGGCACTCTTCATCCCGGCAGGTATTGCGGCTGGACAGCCAGCCGCGCTGGAACTGGGTCAGACTTTTATCCTGCGCGACGCGCTCGGGGTTGCCGGTGAGAAACGCCCGCGATTTCTGCCACTCTTTTGCCAGCTCGTCATCCAGTTGGCTGAGCGCCGGCGTCTGGCAAATCAGTTTCTCCTGCGCCGAGGCGGCCTGCTGGCAGGGAAAACTGGCGGCCAGCGCCGGGAGCGCACTGCAACCCACAGCCAGTGGCAGCAGTAACGTAGCAAGCGATCGTTTCATCATTTTTCCTGTAGGGTTTCCCAAAATGCTGCTATCAGCGGGTCGTTCAGGCGCTTTTTCTGCACGCAGACGCCCAATTCGAACGGTTCCATGGCTTGCGCTTCCAATATCGACACACGATTACGCACCGGTTCCGGACTGTTTTCAAGTACCACGTCAGGAATCAGGGCGATACCGCAGCCCAACGCCACCATCGAGACCATCGCTTCATGGCCGGACACCGTGGCATAGATGGGAGGATTGGTAATGTGCTGACGGCGGAACCAGACGTCAATTCTTTTCCGCACCGGCCCGTGTTCCGGCAGGATGAACGGAATCTGCGACCAGTCCGGATGCGGCAGCAATGCCTGCGCCTGCACCGGGCAGGGCAGCGCCGGAATGATCAGCACCAGCGGCACCTTGCCGATCGGCATAAAGTCCACGCTGGCCGGTAGCGTTTCCGGATGTCCGGCGATGCCGAGATCGGCGTCATTGGATTGCACCTTGTCCACCGCGTCAGCCGCGTCGCCGGTCGTGAGCTTGATTTCCACCAGCGGATACCGCGCACGGAAGCGATCCAGAATCGGCGGCAGGTGGCTGTAAGCGGCGGTCACCGAGCAGAACAGCCGCAGCTCGCCGCAGAGCGACTGGCCGCGTTGTTGCAGAATCAGGCGTAACTGCTGGTATTGCAGCAGGGTCTGCTGGGCGAAGGTTTTGAGGTGCTCGCCGGCATCGGTCAGGCGTACGGTGCGGTTGTCGCGCAAAAACAGCGCCTGTCCGATGTCCTCTTCCAGCCGTTGGATCTGGCGCGACAGCGTGGAGGGACTGATATGCATCGCCTTGGCGGTACGGCCGAAGTGGCGGCTCTCCACCAGATGCAAAAAAAGTTTCAGATCCCGTAAGTCCATGCGCGCCGTGTCTCGTTTTAATGTTGCAATTCTTGCAATATGACGTTGTTAATATATCAATTTAAGCAATGTATTTCCTGTCATATCATAATGACATTCTGATGGCGGTGGTTACCGCCGTCCCGAACATAAAGCAAACACAAACACAATATCAGATGGAGCACGCCTCATGGCCAATTACTTCAATACACTGAACCTGCGTCAACAGCTGGCGCAACTGGGCAAGTGCCGTTTCATGGGCCGCGATGAATTCGCCGATGAAGCCAGCTATCTGAAAGGCAAAAAAGTGGTCATCGTGGGGTGTGGCGCTCAGGGTCTGAACCAGGGGCTGAACATGCGCGATTCCGGTCTGGATATCGCTTACGCCCTGCGTGCCGAAGCCATCGCCGAAAAACGCGCATCATGGCGCAAGGCTACCGAAAACGGCTTTAAAGTCGGCACCTATGAAGAACTGATTCCGCAGGCGGACCTGGTGGTTAACCTGACTCCGGACAAACAGCACTCCGCCGTGGTACAGGCTGTGCAGCCGCTGATGAAACAGGGTGCGGCGCTGGGTTACTCCCACGGTTTCAACATCGTTGAAGTGGGCGAGCAGGTTCGTAAAGACATCACCGTAGTGATGGTGGCGCCGAAGTGCCCGGGCACCGAAGTGCGCGAAGAATACAAACGTGGTTTCGGCGTGCCGACGCTTGTCGCCGTTCACCCGGAAAACGACCCGAAAGGCGAAGGCATGGCGATCGCCAAAGCCTGGGCTGCTGCGACCGGTGGTCACCGTGCGGGCGTGCTGGAGTCATCTTTCGTGGCGGAAGTGAAATCCGACCTGATGGGCGAGCAGACCATTCTTTGCGGCATGCTGCAGGCCGGTTCGCTGCTGAGCTTCGACAAGCTGGTTGCGGAAGGCGTTGACCCGGCTTACGCGGAAAAACTGATTCAGTTCGGCTGGGAAACCATCACCGAAGCGCTGAAGCAGGGCGGCATCACCCTGATGATGGACCGTCTGTCCAACCCGGCTAAACTGCGCGCTTTCGCCCTGTCTGAACAACTGAAAGGCATCATGGCGCCGCTGTTCCAGAAACACATGGACGACATCATCTCCGGCGCGTTCTCCAGCGGCATGATGGCCGACTGGGCCAACGACGACGTGAAACTGCTGACCTGGCGTGAAGAAACCGGCAAAACCGCGTTTGAAAACGCGCCGCAGTTTGACGGTAAAATCGGCGAGCAGGAATACTTCGACAACGGCGTGCTGATGATCGCGATGGTCAAAGCCGGCGTGGAACTGGCGTTCGAAACCATGGTCAGCTCCGGCATTATCGAAGAGTCGGCTTACTACGAGTCGCTGCACGAACTGCCGCTGATCGCCAACACCATCGCTCGTAAGCGCCTGTATGAAATGAACGTGGTGATCTCCGATACCGCTGAGTACGGTAACTACCTGTTCGCCAACGCTGCTGTTCCGTTGCTGAAAGGCGCGTTCATGGACAGCCTGCAGCCGGGCGACCTGGGCAAACCGGTAGCCGCGACCAGCGTGGATAACGCACAGCTGCGTGACGTGAACGACGCTATCCGTAACCACCCGATCGAAGTCATCGGCAAGAAACTGCGTGGCTACATGACCGACATGAAACGCATTGCGGTGGCTGGCTAAGGCCATTAGAACCTATCGCATAGCAGAACGGGGCGCAGATGGCGCCCCGTTTTTTTATGCATCCGAGCGTCGGTTTATCAGCCACATACGTCAAAGGCGAGTTATGCAAACAACAAAGGTGAGTAAGGCGTTTTCTTTCTCGTCGCCGCGACTGACGGTCGCTGCCGCCGCTTTGATCGTGGTGTTTTTGGCTTTTCTCTATTGGTCGGACGATGATTACAATCTGGTGCGACAATATCAGCTTGAAGATAACGTCACGGTAAATATTCTCCAGCTCGATAGCGGCGGGGCGACCGTAGGGTTTATCTATCGGTATACCGTCAGCGTGAACGGCGGGGAAGCGAGAGACGTGCTCAAGACTAACAGTCGCGACGCGGAGATTCGTATGCAGGATGGCGTGCTGGTGATTAACGTGACCGGCGATGTGTACCGGCTGGATAACCGTATTCGACTTCACGGCGGTTACGAAACATTGAAAACCCGCATTACCGTGACTCACCCATAATACGGCCCGCTGATTCGGGCCGTATTGTTGTCTGGGGTCAGGCATCCGCCGGCGCAGATTTAAATTCCCGCTCGGCCTGATGGAAACGCTCGGTCACCGTGGCGGACGGCGCGCGGCCCAGCAGACTGACGACCACAATCGCGGCGCAAGACAGCAGGAAGCCGGGGATGATTTCATACAGATTCAGCCAGCCGTACTGTTTCCAGATGATGACCGTGGCGGCGCCGACCAGCATACCGACCAGCGCGCCATTGCGGGTCATACGCGGCCACAGCAGGGAAATCAGAATCACCGGACCGAACGCGGCGCCAAATCCTGCCCAGGCGTAGCTGACCAGCCCCAGTACCCGATTTTCTGGGTTCACCGCCAGCGCAATGGCGATCACCGAGACCAGCAGCACCATCGCGCGGCCGACCCATACCAGTTCTTTCTGGCTGGCGTTTTTGCGCAGGAACGGTTTGTACAGATCTTCGGTGATGGCGCTGGAGCAGACCAGTAACTGACAGCTCAGCGTGCTCATCACCGCCGCCAGAATGGCCGACAGCAGCACGCCGGCGATCCACGGGTTGAACAGCAGACGCGCCAGTTCGATGAACACCCGCTCGCCGTTCTGGGCGACGTTGCCCGCCTGATCGGGATTACCGGTGAAGTAGGCGATGCCGAAGAAACCGACGGTGACGGCGCCGGCCAGACAGAGCACCATCCAGATCATGCTGATACGACGGGCATTGCGGATAGTATGGTGTGAGTCCGCCGCCATGAAACGCGCCAGAATATGCGGCTGCCCGAAGTAGCCCAGCCCCCAGCCCAGCAACGACAGAATAGCGACGGTGTCCAGCCCCTTGAACATATCCAGATTGGCCGGGCTTTTGCCTTCAATCACCGTCAGCGACGGCGTGATGCCGCCCACCGACAGAATAACGATTACCGGCGTCAGGATCAGCGCGAAAATCATCAGGCTGGCCTGTACGGTGTCGGTCCAACTGACCGCCAGATAGCCGCCGATAAAGGTGTAGGCGATGGTGGCCGCGGCGCCGGCCCACATTGCGGTGGTGTAATCCATATTGAAGGTGCTTTCGAACAAGCGGGCGCCCGCCACGATGCCGGAAGCGCAATAAATGGTGAAGAACACCAGAATCACCAGCGCCGAGATCACCCGCAGCAATTTGCTTTTATCTTCAAAACGATGGCTGAAATAGTCCGGCAGCGTCAGGGCGTTATGGTTCACTTCGGTGTGCACCCGCAGGCGCCCGGCCACCCAGGTCCAGTTCAGATAGGCGCCGATGGTCAGGCCGATAGCGATCCAGCTTTCGGAAATGCCGGACAGAAACACCGCGCCCGGCAGCCCCATCAGCAGCCAGCCGCTCATGTCGGACGCGCCGGCGGACAACGCGGTGACCACGCTCCCCATGCGGCGGCCACCCAGAATATAGTCGCCGAAGTTGTTGGTGGCGCGATAGGCCATCAGGCCGATCAACACCATCCCGAAGATGTACACCAGAAAGGTGACCAGCAAGGGTGTGCTCATCGTCGTCATTGTGTTCTCCATTGTGATGAGATCCGTCAGTCCTGCGTCCCGACAAATTCAGGGCGGTCGCGGATTCGATGTCGTTGCTACAGGTTGCACCTTTCATCTGACGGCCGGCAAGCGCAAAGGAAAACCTTGCGGACGTCGCCGGCCAACCGGCTATCCGATCAGAGAAACGGGCGGCAATATCGTGAAAAGCGTAATTTGTTAACAAGGTTGCACAAAGTTGCAACCTGCCTGATAGTGGTCCTGCTTTCCAACATAACTTTCTTATACCCGTCATACTTCAAGTTGCAGGTGCGTTGGCTTTCTTACTCGGCCCATAAATGGGCCTCGCCCTACGGGCCGCTGCAAGCAGCGTTCAAATCGGCGAGTGCCGATTTGTCGCTCACCCCAGTCACTTACTTGGGTAAGCTCCTGGGGATTCGCTGCGTCGCCGCGTTACAAGGCTCAATGAGCCTTGCCCTGAAGGGCCAACGTACTGCGTTGTTCAAAACGCGAGCGTTTTGTCCCGCAACTCGAATTATTTAGGGTACATAACAGGAGCGGATATGGGCACCACCACCATGGGCGTCAAGCTCGATGAGGCCACGCGCGAGCGTCTCAAAGCCGCGGCGCAGCGTATTGATCGCACGCCGCACTGGCTGATTAAACAGGCCATTTTCAGCTATCTTGAGCGCCTTGAAAGTGGTGCGGACACCCCTGAAATTCCTTCCCCGATCGGGCTGGACCCGGTTGAGGCGGCAGAGATTATGCCGCAATCGCCGCAAGAAGAAACCCATCAACCGTTTCTGGACTTCGCTGAGCAGGTGTTGCCGCAGTCGGTGCTGCGCTCCGCGATCACCGCCGCGTACCGACGGCCGGAGACGGAAATGGTGCCGATGCTGCTGGAACAGGCGCGGATGCCGGAAGCCATGTCGCACGCCGCCAGCACGCTGGCGGCCGGGCTGGCGGAGAAACTGCGCGGACAGAAAAACAGCGGCGGGCGCGCCGGCATGGTACAAAGCCTGCTGCAGGAATTTTCTCTGTCGTCGCAGGAAGGGGTGGCGTTGATGTGTCTGGCGGAAGCGCTGCTGCGCATTCCGGACAAACCTACGCGCGATGCGTTGATCCGCGACAAAATCAGTAACGGCAACTGGCAGTCGCACGTCGGGCGTAGCGCCTCGTTGTTCGTCAACGCCGCCGCCTGGGGGTTGCTGGTCACCGGTAAGCTGGTTGCCACTCACAACGAATCCCATCTGTCCGGCGCGCTTAACCGTATCATCAGCAAAAGCGGCGAACCGCTGGTGCGCAAGGGCGTGGATATGGCGATGCGGCTGATGGGCGAGCAGTTCGTGACCGGGGAAACTATCGCCGAGGCGCTGGCGAATGCTCGCAAGCTGGAAGAGCGTGGTTTCCGTTATTCCTACGATATGCTGGGCGAGGCGGCGCTGACCGCCGATGACGCCGAGGCGTATTTAATGTCCTACCAGCAGGCGATTCACGCCATCGGCAAAGCCGCCAGCGGACGCGGGATTTATGAAGGGCCGGGTATCTCCATCAAACTGTCGGCGCTGCATCCACGTTACAGTCGGGCGCAGTACGAACGGGTGATGGACGAGCTTTATCCGCGCCTGCTGTCGCTGACGCTGCTGGCGCGGCAATACGATATCGGCATCAACATCGATGCCGAAGAGGCCGACCGGCTGGAACTGTCCCTCGATTTACTGGAGCGCCTGTGTTTCGAACCCCGGCTGGCGGGATGGAACGGCATCGGCTTTGTGATTCAGGCTTATCAGAAACGCTGCCCGTTCGTGATTGACGCGCTGATCGATCTGGCGCGCCGCAGCCAGCGCCGGTTGATGATTCGGCTGGTTAAAGGCGCTTACTGGGACAGCGAAATCAAGCGCGCGCAGATGGACGGGCTGGAAGGCTATCCGGTGTACACCCGCAAGCTGTACACCGATGTTTCCTATCTGGCCTGCGCTCGCCGCCTGCTGGCGGCGCCGAACCTGATCTACCCGCAGTTCGCCACCCACAACGCCCATACCCTCAGCGCTATCTACCATCTGGCGGGCAACAACTACTATCCGGGTCAGTATGAATTCCAGTGCCTGCACGGCATGGGCGAGCCCCTGTATGAGCAGGTGGTGGGTAAGGTGTCGGACGGCAAACTGAACCGCCCGTGCCGGATTTATGCGCCGGTCGGCACCCATGAAACGCTGCTGGCCTATCTGGTGCGCCGTTTGCTGGAAAACGGCGCCAACACCTCGTTTGTCAACCGGATTGCCGATCCGTCGGTGGCGCTGGAAACGCTGGTGGCCGACCCGGTAAGCGAAACGGAAGCGCTGGCGGCGCGTGAACGGGTCGGGCAGCCGCATCCGCGCATTCCGTTGCCGCGCGCGTTGTATGGCAGCGGGCGGCGTAATGCCAGCGGGCTGGATTTGTCCAGCGAACACCGGCTGGCGTCGTTGTCCAGCGCATTACTGACCAGCGCCGCCCGGTCGTGGCTGGCGCAACCGATGCTGGCCGTAGACGATGATGCCGGCGGCGATAGCAGACCGGTGGTCAATCCGGCTGAACCGCGCGACGTGGTGGGATATGTGCGCGAGGCGCAACCACAGGCGATTGCGCAGGCGTTAGCGCAGGCGGTCAGCGCCGGCGATATCTGGTTCGCCACGCCGGCTGCCGAGCGAGCGGCGATTCTGTCGCGCGCCGCCGATCTGCTGGAAAGCCAGCAGCAGCACCTGCTGGGGTTGCTGGTGCGCGAAGCGGGCAAGACGCTGGCGAACGCGGTGGCGGAGGTGCGCGAAGCGGTGGATTTCCTGCGTTACTACGCGGCTCAGGTCAGCGAGACGTTCAACAATCATGATTATCGCCCGCTGGGTCCGGTGGTATGTATCAGCCCGTGGAACTTCCCTCTGGCGATTTTTACCGGGCAGATAGCGGCGGCGCTGGCGGCCGGCAACAGCGTGCTGGCCAAACCGGCGGAGCAAACCCCGTTGATTGCCGCGCAGGCGGTGCAGATTCTGCACGATGCGGGGGTGCCGGTCGGCGCGCTGCAATTACTGCCGGGTACCGGCGAAACCGTGGGCGCGGCGCTGGTCGGCGACGAACGGGTGCGGGGCGTGATGTTTACCGGGTCTACCGCCGTTGCCGCGCAGTTGCAGCGTACGCTGGCCGGTCGGCTCGACCCACAGGGGCACACCACGCCGCTTATCGCCGAAACCGGCGGCATGAACGCGATGATTATCGATTCTTCAGCGCTCACCGAGCAGGTGGTGACGGATGTGGTGACCTCGGCGTTCGACAGCGCCGGTCAGCGCTGCTCCGCCCTGCGACTGCTGTGCGTGCAGGAAGAAGTGGCGGAGAAAACGCTGGCGATGTTGCGCGGTGCGATGGCGGAGTGCCGCATGGGTAACCCGGAGCGGCTTGCCACCGACATCGGGCCGCTGATTGACGCCGAGGCGAAACAGCGGATTGAGCGCCACATTCGGACTCTGCGCGCGAAGGGGCGGCCGGTGTTTCAGGCGGCGTGGCCGAACAGCCAGGATGAGCAGGAGTGGACGCGCGGGCATTTCATCCCGCCGACGTTGATCGAACTGGAGAGCGTGGAAGAGCTGCGGCAGGAAGTGTTCGGCCCGGTGCTACACGTGGTGCGTTACTCCCGTAATCAGCTGGATGCGCTTATCGGGCAAATCAACGCCGCCGGTTATGGGCTCACGCTCGGCCTGCATACCCGTATTGACGAGACGATTAACCGGGTAACCGGCCAGGCGAAGGTCGGCAATCTGTGCGTGAACCGTAACATGGTCGGGGCGGTGGTCGGCGTGCAGCCGTTCGGCGGCGAAGGGCTGTCCGGCACCGGGCCGAAAGCGGGCGGGCCGCTCTATCTCTGTCGGCTGCTGTCGCACCGTCCGGATGACGCGGTGATACGGGCGCTGGCCCGTCAGGACAGCGAGCGCCCGGCTGATGTCGCTGCGCGCCAGCCGCTGCTGAAGGGATTGCAGGCGCTGGAAGCGTGGGCGCGGCAGGCTCGGCGTGACGGGCTGGTTTCATGCTGCCGGCGTTATGCCGAGCTGACGCAGAGCGGTACCGTTCGGGTGTTGCCCGGCCCTACCGGCGAACGTGATACCTATACGCTGCTGCCGCGCGAGCAGGTGCTGTGCGTGGCGGATAACGACGATGACGCGCTGGTGCAACTGGCGGCGGTGCTGGCGGCTGGCAGCCGGGCGCTGTGGATCGATACGCCCGAACGGCGGTCGCTGCATCGTCAATTGCCTGACGAGGTTCAGGCGCGAGTGGTGTTCTGTCGTGATGGGGTGACGGACGACAGCCGGTTTGACGCCGCGATTTTCCACGGCGACGCCGATCAGTTGCGTCATCTGAGCGAACAACTGGCGCAGCGCGACGGTGCGATTGTCGGTATTCAGGGACTGGCGCGAGGGGAAACCGGTATTACGCTGGAACGGCTGCTGATCGAGCGATCGCTGAGCATCAACACCGCAGCGGCCGGCGGCAACGCCAGCCTGATGACTATTGGATAATGCTTTAGGCTGGAAACAGCCTCATCGTTTTGTTAGCGGCAAATTTATGTCAGAACAGTGAAACATTTCGTGCGTAATAACGTTAGGTATTCCTTGCAACTTCATCGCACGCACGACAATGAGAGGCTCAGACGCCGCCTCTCCTTGACCACTGGCTAGTGGCTAAACTGTGCCGCTACGCGATTCCTTCGGCATTCGCCTTCGCTGTTCGGGCCACCCGTGACGCGTTTACTCGCCACATACTGTGGCTCGCCCTGCGGGCCAGCGTAAACGCTGTTCAAAAACGCTTCCGGCGTTTTTGTCAGACGCGGCACGGGCTTTCGCGGCATCCATGCCGCTCACCCGGCGAAGTCGCTTGCCTCAGCACAGTTTTGACGCCGGAAAAGCATTCACCTGTAATTAAGGAGTTGTTAACAGTTTGAGGCGGCATTCGCCGCCTTTTCCTCAGTTACGGTACAGCACCTTGATAATGTGGTAGCCGAACTGGGTTTTGACCGGGCCGAAGGGTTTGAGCAGTTCGCAGGAAAACACCGCTTTATCAAAATCCGGCACCATATCGCCTTTGCGGAATTCTCCCAAATCGCCGCCGTTACGTTTTGACGGGCAGGTTGAATGTTTTTTTGCCAACTGCTGAAAATCCGCTCCCTTTTCCAGTTGAGCCAGAATATCGGTGGCCTGTTGTTCAGTATCCACCAGAATGTGCAATGCTGCCGCGGTATTTGCCATAGTACGCTCCTTGAGCAAAGGGAAAGCTGATGTTGCAAAGCACAGCCTAGCACCCCCTCATCAGGAAAGGAAATGCGGGGCGCGTTCAGAAGCGGGTTAACGGATCTCGCCCCGGCCCTGACTTTTGCTACAATCCTCTTCTGTTATCATCCCCTTTCCGTTTGAACGTCGAGCACCAAACACCATGCGCATGAATCCCAGCCAACAACACGCCGTTGAATTTGTGACCGGTCCCTGTCTGGTACTGGCCGGGGCGGGATCCGGCAAGACCCGGGTGATTACCCAGAAAATCGCGCACCTGATCCGCGGCTGCGGTTATCAGGCGCGCCATATCGCCGCGGTGACCTTTACCAACAAGGCCGCGCGGGAGATGAAGGAGCGTGTGGCGCAGACGTTGGGGCGTCAGGAAACCCGTGGTCTGCTGATCGCCACCTTTCATACGCTGGGGTTGGAGATCATCAAGCGCGAATACGCTGCGCTGGGCATGAAGTCCAACTTTTCGCTGTTTGACGATCAGGATCAGATGGCGCTGCTGAAAGAACTGACCGAGCTATGGTTGCAGAATGACAAAGACTTGCTGCAACAGCTGGTGTCCGCCCTGTCCAACTGGAAAAACGACCTGATTGACCCGGCACAGGCGGCGGCGCTGGCGCGCTCGGAACGGGACCGGTTGTTCGCGCATTGCTACCGCCTGTATGACGAGCATCTGCGCGCCTGCAACGTGCTGGACTTTGATGACCTGATCCTGTTGCCAACGTTGCTGCTCAAACGTAATGAAGAGGTGCGTGAACGCTGGCAGAACCGCCTGCGCTATCTGCTGGTGGACGAATATCAGGACACCAACACCAGTCAGTACGAACTGGTTAAGCTGCTGGTGGGCAGTCGGGCGCGTTTTACCGTGGTGGGCGATGACGATCAGTCGATTTACTCCTGGCGCGGCGCCCGCCCGCAGAACCTGTCGCTGTTGCAGCAGGATTTCCCACAGTTGCAGGTCATCAAGCTGGAGCAGAATTACCGTTCGTCCGGCCGTATTCTCAAGGCCGCCAACATCCTCATCGCCAACAACCCGCACGTGTTCGAAAAGCGGCTTTACTCCGAACTGGGCTATGGCGAAGAGCTGAAAATCATCACCGCCAATAACGAAGACCATGAAGCCGAGCGGGTGGTGGGGGAACTGATTGCCCATCACTTCATCCGGAAAACCCAGTACGGCGACTACGCTATTCTCTATCGCGGCAACCATCAGTCACGATTGTTCGAAAAAGTGCTGATGCAAAACCGCATTCCTTATCGCATTTCCGGCGGTACGTCGTTTTTCTCCCGGCCGGAAATCAAGGATTTGCTGGCTTATTTACGCGTGCTGACCAACCCGGAAGACGACAGCGCGTTTCTGCGCATCGTGAATACGCCGAAGCGCGAAATCGGCCCGGCGACACTACAGAAGTTGGGCGAATGGGCCAATCAGCGTAATCGCAGCCTGTTTAACGCCAGCTTCGACATGGGGTTGAGCCAGACCCTGAGCGGGCGCGGGCTGGAGTCATTGCAGCGTTTCACTCAGTGGATAGGCGAGATAGCCCGGCTGGCGGAACAGGAGCCGGTGAAGGCGGTGCGCGATCTGATCCACGGTCTGGATTACGAAAGCTGGTTATACGAAACCTCGCCAAGCCCGAAAGCGGCGGAAATGCGCATGAAAAACGTCAATACGCTGTTTACCTGGATGACGGAAATGCTGGAAGGCAGCGACCTTGACGAACCGATGACGCTGACTCAGGTGGTGACCCGGTTTACCCTGCGCGACATGATGGAACGCAACGAAGCCGAGGAAGAGCTGGATCAGGTGCAATTGATGACGCTGCACGCCTCCAAGGGGCTGGAGTTTCCGTATGTGTATCTGGTGGGGATGGAAGAAGGGCTGCTGCCGCATCAGACCAGCATCGACGAGGACAATGTCGACGAGGAACGGCGTCTGGCTTACGTGGGCATTACCCGCGCGCAGAAAGAACTGACTTTCACCCTGTGCCGCGAGCGGCGGCAGTACGGTGAGTTGATTCGCCCGGAGCCGAGCCGTTTTCTGCTGGAGTTGCCGCAGGACGATGTGATGTGGGAAACCGAACGTAAGGTCGCCAGCCCGCAGGAGCGGATGCAGAAAGGGCAGAACCATCTGGCTAACCTACGCGCCCAGTTGGCGAAAGCCAGAGACAAAGAGTGAAGAAGGAAAATACGCCGGGCCTGGCGGCCCGGCGTAAGGATCGCTACCGGTCAGGGCGTAACGATTTTGCCATCCACGGTGACATTCTTCACCGTGCCGAATTTCCACGGTGAAGAGCCGCTGCGCAGATTACTGAATGTCAGGTTGTTGAACTGGCTGTCGCTCAGATCGCTTATCGCGGTGGGCATCACGCCGCTGAGTTTTATATTGCTGAACGCAAACTGGCTGTGCCAGATGCCTTTGCTGCTGTCACCGGTGATTTCGATAGCCGGGCTCTTGCCGGTGCTGTCCTGCACGGTGACGTTTTTGACGGTGAAGTCATAGAAACGGGCAGGCACTTTAGCCGGTGTATAGTCGATGGTGCCGTTGCTGTCCGTGTAGCTTAAGGTCACGATCACTGCCTGTTTAGCCAGATTTTTTATCGCGCTGTTGCGGAATACGATGCCATGCGCGCCGCCGCCGATGGCAGGGGCGCTCTTGGCGCGCAGGCCGACGTCGTTCTGGCTTATCACGTTGTTTTCCGCCAGCACGTCGACGATACCCGCGCCGGTATGGCTGCCTAATACCACCGCGCCGTGACCGTGGCGGAAGTAGTTATTGAACAGCCAGGCATTCTGGACCGGTTCCTGATTCTGGGCCGATTGCCCCATGCCGGCGGCAAAATTGATGCTGTCGTCCCCGGTATCGAACACGCTGTTGAACACCATGATGTTCTGGCTGTTGCCGAATTCGACGCCGTCGCCGTTGTTGGCGTCAAAGGTTTGATGAATCACGCCGTTTTCAACCACATTCTGGTTTTCCAGGAACATGATGCCGTGGTTGGCCGGGTTGCGGATGGTGACGTCGGCGACATAGACATTCTGCACGCCGCGCAGGGTGATTAAGCTGGAGCGGCGCTGGCTGTAGGCGGTTTTGGTGTCCATGCCGTTGGCGACGGCGGCCGCCACCTGGTTTTTCGCCAGAATGCCGTCTTTGCTGACTTTGCTATTATCGCTCTTCACGTACTGCGGCAGGCTGTTGCCCAGTTCATCTTTGGCGTCAGCGCTACGTTTCCAGCCGTTACCGTCGATGATGCCTTTGCCGACGATACGGATGTTCTTAAACGTCCCGATGGCGGAGCTGGTTTTATCAATGGCGTTGATCAACGAGGCCGGGCGCATCTGAGACGAATAGCTGTAAATCTTGTAGGCGTCAGGGTAATCCGCCGCATTGTCGGAGCCGAGCAATGTCGCACCCTGTAACAGATTCAGCGTCATGTCGCTTTTCAGCCACAGTGCGCCAGTCTTGAATACCCCCGCCGGGACGTCAATGCGGCAGCCGACCTGGCAGGCGTCAATGGCTTTCTGGATGGCGTTGGTATTGAGCGTGGAGCCGTCGCCTTTGGCGCCATACTGGGTGATGTTGATCACCTGCGGTGCAGCCGTCGTGGTGACGGTAACAGCGTTGCTGTCGGCTGACGTCGTGCCATCGGCATAGACCGCCCGAACAGTAAACTGGTAGTCGGTCTTGGCTTTCAGACCGTCGATTTTGGCGTTTTGCACGACAATTCGGTGGTGAAAATTGCTGGTGTCATTTTTGTAAAACGCGCTGATGTATGGTTTGGCCGGTGAGTTCTTGTCATTATTCTGGCTGGCGAGCCCGACAAGTTGACCGTTCTGATAAATCTGGTAATCGGTGATGGCGGACGTGTCTTCCGGCGCGTCCCAGACCAGCGCTACGCTATGGTCGTCATAAGACAGCGTGGGGATCTGGAGTTTTTGCGGCGCCTGAGCCGTTGCCGCCAGCGCAGATGTACTCATTAGACATGCCGCTACCATTGATGCCAGAACAGAGCGACGTGAAAATGTGATGGCTTCCATCCTTGTTCCTTAGTTCTCTTTTAAATTGATAAATGTGTTTTATCCGGACGAGATACGGTTTCTTTTCGAAACGGCGTTTTATAAAAATACATGTCGTATTTCTTTTTTCCCCGGAAGCGATCACAGATTAATCAGGAGACAAGAAGGAAAGGGGTAACCAATTGTTACCCCTTTTTGCCGTCAGATGGCGTGTTCTTCGATGATGAGCGGCCAGTGAACATAGCTCTGCCACAGGCTTTCCTGCGACAGGGTTTCGGTTCTCAGAGGATGTTGGTCGAGCCAGCCGGCGGGCAGAATGACGCGCAGACTTTCCCCTTCCACCCGCAGCCTGACTGCCGGCAGCGTGTCGTCGCGGCGGCGGCTGGCGAAGATAATCGCCAGACGCAGCAGGCGGCAAAGCCGTTGCGCCAGATTGACTGGCAGGGCGTTTTGTTGGGTCAGCGGGATGGGGTCGATAGTGTTGCTCTGGTTTTGCAGGAGTGTCGCCAGTAACTTTTTCTGGGCGGGCGTGAAGCCGGGAAGATCGCTGTTGCGGACCAGATAGGCCGCATGCAACGGCGCCTGACGAAAATCGACGCTCAGGCCGATTTCATGGATCAGACAGGCGCTGCCCAGTAACTCCCGACATCGGCCATCCAACTGCCAGTCGCGCGCCACCTGTTGCAGAAAGTTGTCCGCCAGCAGCCTGACCCGCTGGGCCTGCTCGCTATCCAGCAGATAGCGGCGTTGCAGGTTGTGCAGCGTGCGGTGACGAATGTCCTGCTCAATCGGCAGATGTAGCATGCCGTAGACCAGCCCTTCCCGCAGCGCGCCGCCCGCCAGCGTCATGGAGTCGATCTCCAGTTCCTGAAAGACAGCCAGCAGAATCGACAGGCCGCTGGGAAACACTAGCGCCCGCTCCAGCGTCAGCCCTTCGATTTCCAGCTCTTCCAGCTTGCTGCACTGAATCGCGCGTTGTTGCAGTTGGCGCAGTTTACCGAGAGTGATGTATTCATCCATCCCCTGCGCCACCATGATTTCCTGCAGCGCCTGCACCGTGCCGGATGCGCCGACGCAAATCTGCCAGCCTTGCTGGCGCAAGATATCCTTCACCGGGCGCAGCATTTCGCGGGCGGCCTGTTCGGCCCGATCAAAATGCGCCTGAGTCAGATCGCGGTCGGTAAAATAGCGTTCCAGCCAGGTGACGCAACCCATCGGCAGGCTGAACAATTGGGTATGGTGGGCGCCGGTGCCGGTCGCCAGCTCGGTGCTGCCGCCGCCGATATCCACCACCAGCCGTTGCTCCGGCCCGCCGGTGGTATGGGCGACGCCCTGATAGATGAGCCGTGCTTCTTCTTCGCCGCTGATGACCTGGATCGGCAGGCCCAGAATGTGCCGGGCCCGTTCAAGGAATTCGTCAGCGTTGGTCGCCAGCCTTAGCGTGGCCGTTGCGACGACGCGTACCTGCTGCGGCGGAATGTCCTGCAATCGTTCGGAGAACAGCGCCAGACATTGCCAGCCGCGCTGCATCGCTTCCGGCGAAAGGCGGTTGCTGGCATCCAGCCCAGCCGCCAGCCGGACTTTGCGCTTGATGCGCGCCAGCGTCTGTACGCTGCCGGCTACTTCACGCACGACCAGCATGTGAAAGCTGTTAGACCCTAAATCGATCGCGGCATAAAGAGAAGAAGAGCTCGGCATCAGCAACTTAACCCGGTCGTTTACGGTTGTTACGGGGCGCGCCGCTACGGCGAGGCGCGCCAGGGCGACGCGGGCCGCCGGCGGAACGCGGGCGACTCAGTCGCTTCGGCTCCGGCAGTTCGGTCAACAGGGCCTCACTGCGGTATTTGCTCACCGGGATACGGTGACCGATATAGTCTTCAATGGCCGGCAAATTCAGCGCGTACTCTTCACAAGCCAGACTGATGGAGCAACCGCTGGCGCCGGCGCGACCGGTACGGCCGATACGGTGTACGTAATCTTCGCAATCGTCGGGCAGGTCGTAGTTGAATACGTGGGTTACGGACGGAATATGCAGACCCCGCGCCGCCACATCGGTCGCCACCAGAATGTCCAGGGTGCCCTGGGTGAAATCTTCCAGAATGCGCAGCCGTTTTTTCTGCGCCACGTCGCCGGTCAGCAGGCCGACGCGATGACCGTCTGCGGCCAGATGGCCCCAGATATCTTCACAGCGGTGCTTGGTGTTGGCGAAGATGATGCAGCGATCCGGCCACTCTTCCTCGATAAGCGTTTGCAGCAGACGCATCTTCTCTTCATTGGAAGGGTAGAACAGTTCTTCCTTGATGCGATGACCGGTTTTCTGCTCCGGCTCCACTTCGACGTATTCGGCGTTGTTCATTTGTTCGAACGCCAGTTCACGCACGCGGTAAGATAAGGTGGCGGAGAACAGCATGTTCAGGCGCTGATTGGCCGGCGGCATACGACGGAACAGCCAGCGGATGTCTTTGATAAAGCCGAGATCGTACATGCGATCGGCTTCGTCCAGCACCACCACCTGAATGGCGCCCATATTAACGTGGTTCTGCTTGGTGTAATCGATTAAACGACCGGTGGTGCCGATCAGAATATCGACGCCGTCTTCCAGCACTTTCAGCTGTTTATCGTAGCCGTCGCCACCGTACGCCAGCCCCAGCCGCAGACCGGTCGCCTTCGCCAGTGCTTCGGCATCGGTATGGATCTGCACCGCCAGCTCACGGGTCGGCGCCATGATCAGGGCGCGAGGTTGATTGGTCTGACGTTCGGCAGGAGCGGGGTGGGTCAGCAAATAATGAAATGTAGACGCCAGAAACGCCAGCGTCTTGCCTGTTCCTGTTTGCGCCTGGCCCGCCACGTCACGCCCTGACAGCGTCAGCGGCAACGCCAGCGCCTGAATGGGCGTACAGTTATGAAAGCCTTTATTTTCAAGAGCTTCAATAACCTGCGGATGCAGTGCGAAGTCGGAAAACTTCTGTTCGGTTAAGTGTGTTTTGCTCATAGCGTGGTAGAATATCAGTTAACTATTGCTTTACGAAAGCGTATCCAGTGAAATAAAGTCAACCTAATAGTTGGTTAATGCTACACCAACTGGGTAGAGATAATCCTGCGGAGTAAAACATGAGCGATAAAATTATTCATCTGACAGACGACAGTTTCGAGACGGACGTATTGCAGTCTGAACATGTGACACTGGTTGATTTCTGGGCTGACTGGTGTGGTCCCTGTAAAATGATTGCTCCGATTCTGGATGAGATCGCCGATGAGTTCGACGGTAAGCTGACGGTCGCCAAGCTCAACATTGATGAAAACCCGGCGACTGCGCCGAAATACGGCATCCGCGGTATCCCGACTCTGCTGCTGTTCAAGAATGGCGAAGTCGCCGCCACCAAAGTGGGCGCGCTGTCAAAAGGCCAGTTGAAAGAGTTCCTGAACGCCAATCTGTAATCTGTCACACACTCTAGTTCCCGGGCGACGGCGGGTGATGAGATTTTCTCATTCTGACCGCTGGACGCCCACCGGGAAGCGTGCTAGATTCGTCAATACTGCATATCGTACTTACCTTATAGTTTGAGCCCTTAGGCTTGAGCCTGAAGTTAGAATCTAAAGCTTTATCCCGTGTCAGGGTCGGAAATCATTACGTTACAGCGCGTTAGTATGTCTCCGGGCCGGCAATCTGATAGTTTTACATTAATTAGTTTTAAGGTGTCTTCGATCTCTTGCCGTGTGTATGCGTAGAGTCAGCGCGATTCAGCCTGAGCAACACGGATGTCTGGTGATTGAAGGCTGTTAAGCGGCATGGATGTTCCTGCCATACCATTCACGTTAATAGTTCGAGATTTACCCCGAGTTTAAGAACCCACCATTATGAATCTTACCGAATTAAAAAATACGCCAGTGTCTGAGTTAATTACTCTTGGCGAAAATATGGGGCTAGAGAATCTGGCTCGCATGCGTAAACAGGATATTATTTTCGCTATCCTCAAGCAGCACGCGAAAAGTGGTGAAGACATCTTTGGCGATGGCGTGCTGGAAATATTGCAGGATGGTTTTGGTTTCCTCCGCTCCGCAGACAGCTCCTACCTCGCCGGCCCTGATGATATCTACGTTTCTCCCAGCCAAATCCGACGCTTCAACCTCCGCACTGGCGACACCATTTCCGGTAAGATTCGTCCTCCGAAAGAAGGTGAACGCTATTTCGCGCTGCTGAAGGTCAACGAAGTCAACTACGACAAGCCGGAAAACGCCCGCAGCAAAATCCTGTTTGAAAACCTGACGCCGCTGCACGCTAATTCGCGTCTGCGTATGGAGCGCGGCAACGGTTCTACCGAAGACCTGACGGCTCGCGTACTGGATCTGGCCTCGCCGATCGGTCGTGGTCAGCGTGGTTTGATCGTGGCGCCGCCGAAAGCCGGTAAGACCATGCTGCTGCAGAACATCGCCCAGAGCATCGCTTACAATCATCCTGACTGCGTGCTGATGGTGCTGCTGATTGACGAACGTCCGGAAGAAGTGACGGAAATGCAGCGTCTGGTGAAAGGGGAAGTGGTGGCGTCGACCTTCGACGAACCGGCCTCCCGTCACGTTCAGGTCGCCGAAATGGTGATCGAGAAAGCCAAGCGCCTGGTCGAGCACAAGAAAGACGTGATTATCCTGCTGGACTCCATCACCCGTCTGGCGCGTGCTTACAACACCGTGGTGCCGGCTTCCGGCAAGGTGCTGACCGGTGGTGTCGACGCCAACGCCCTGCACCGTCCGAAACGCTTCTTCGGCGCGGCCCGTAACGTTGAGGAAGGCGGCAGCCTGACGATCATCGCCACGGCCTTGATCGATACCGGTTCGAAGATGGACGAAGTGATTTACGAAGAGTTCAAGGGCACCGGCAACATGGAACTGCACCTGTCTCGTAAGATTGCCGAGAAGCGCGTGTTCCCGGCCATCGACTACAACCGCTCCGGTACCCGTAAGGAAGAGCTGTTGACCACCTCCGAGGAACTGCAGAAAATGTGGATCCTGCGTAAGATCATTCACCCGATGGGCGAGATCGATGCGATGGAGTTCCTGATCAACAAGCTGGCGATGACCAAAACCAACGACGAATTCTTCGATATGATGAAACGGTCGTAACCGGTTGAGTCTCTAAAGAAAACGCCACGACATCGTGGCGTTTTTTGTTTCTGTTTGGTGCGTTGTACCCTGCGCTTTTGACCTTCGGCGGCGCCGGGAGCCGGACAACATCATGTTTTGTTACCCGAACGCGCAGGAACTTTCTGAAAAATTTGGTAAATTAACACCGGCTGGTGTGATTCCCGGTAGTATTCTCAGGCACTGTTAAGCGTGAATAAATCATGATGAGTGCTCAATTAGTCGCCGTATTTTTGTGCTCGTTCTTCTCTCTGTTGCTGGCGCGCAACGTGGCGAGAAAAACCGGTCTGGTTGACCGGCCAAACTATCGCAAACATCATCATGGCGCGGTGCCGCTGGTTGGCGGTATTTCTGTTTACATTGGCATCTGCCTGTTGCCTGTTCTCATTTCCGAATCGATTCCCCATTTCCCGATCTACCTGATGTGTTCGGGTATGCTGGTGCTGATTGGCGCGCTGGATGATCGCTTTGATATCAGCATTGGCGTGCGGGCGTCGGTACAGGCGGTCGTGGCTATCCTGATGATGGCGCTGGCCGGCCTCATGCTACAGCGTCTGGGGTTTATCTTCGGGCCGCTCTGGGATATCGGGCTGGGACCGGTGCGTTATCTTATGACGCTGTTTGTGGTGTGGACGGCCATCAATGCTTTTAACATGGTGGACGGCATTGATGGTTTGCTGGGCGGGCTGTCCTGCGTGCTGTTCGCCGGATTAGGCATCCTGCTGTATCACCACGGTAGTCTGGCGCTGGCAGTGTGGAGTTTCGCCATGATCGCCGCCGTCTTGCCGTACATCCTGTTGAATCTTGAGCTTATGGGGCGGCGTTATAAAGTCTTCATGGGGGATGCAGGCAGCACTATGATCGGCTTTACGGCGATTTGGTTACTGCTGCAAAGCTCCCAGGGCATGGATAGCGCCATCAGGCCGGTGGCGGCGCTGTGGGTTATCGCTATTCCGCTGATGGATATGGTGGCGATCGTCTATCGTCGGCTGCATAAAGGCACTGGCCTGTTCTCGCCGGATCGCCAGCATATCCATCATCTGCTCATGCGGGCAGGGTTGACTTCCCGCCAGGCTTGTCTGCTGATTACACTGGTCGCCGCGCTGCTGGCGGCGATAGGGATAGCCGGCGAATTTCTGGCGGTGCCCGAGTACGTAATGCTGGCGCTGTTCTTGCTGGTGTTCAGCGGTTACGGCTATTGCATCAAACGAGCGTGGCGGGTGGCGCGTGTTGTCCGGCGCATTCGGCGTTATTGGCGCAGCCATCGTTATTGTGGGTAAGCCGGGTTGTGGGTAAACCAAGTTGTGGGTAAATCGAATTGTGAATAAACCGAATCAGGGAGCGCAATGAAACGGGAAACCTCCCCTCAGTCGTCGTCGCCGGATAATGAACTGGATATTCGCCAGCTCTGCCTGGCGCTGTGGCAAGGCAAGATCTGGATTGTCGGTTCGGCGGCGCTGTTTGCTCTGCTGGCGCTGATTTATTCCTGGCTGGCGCAGCCGGTATGGCGCACCACCGCGGTGACCGATAAACCAACGGCCGCCATGCTGTCGACGTTCTTCGACCAGCAACAGTGGTTGCGCTCGCTGGATGCGCCGCCGACGACGGTACCGGACGGCAATGCCATCATGGCCGATGCCTATGGCGAATTCACGATGCAGGCCGCCGCCTACGATACCCGGCGTGAATTCTGGTTGCAGTCCCCTTATTACCGCGAGCGTCAGAAAGGCGATGAAAAGGCGGATGCCGTGCTGCTGGACGCGTTGATCAACGATATTCAGTTTATGCCGCGCGATGACGCCAAAAAAACCAACGATACCCTCAAGTTGGGCGCGGATAATGCGCGAGACGCCAGCAATCTGCTGCGGCAATACGTGCAGTTCGCCAACCAGCGGGCCGTTAATCATCTGAATCAGAGTCTGGCCGGAAGCTGGGCGGCGCGCATCCGGTTTGAACGGGCCTGGCTGCAACGCGAGGATACGGTGGCGCGAGCCGCCTATGACCGGACAGTACAGCGTTTGACGCAGGCGCTCGTTATTGCGCGCCAGCAAGGGATCGTACAGCCGAAAAGCGAGGCGTCGCTGTCGCTGCCCGATTCGGAATGGTTTTTACAGGGCAGCGCGCAGTTGCAGGCGCGTCTGGACATGCTGAAGGCCAGCGGGCCGACGTTCGACGCCGATTATGAGCCGCGGCGCGCGGCGCTGGCGATGCTTGAGAACGGGCCTGCGCTGGCGGACCGGTTTCAGACTTACCGCTATTTGCATACGCCGGAAGAGCCGGTTCAGCGCGACAGCCCGCGCCGCGGTTTTCTGCTGCTGATGTGGGGCAGCATCGGTCTGTTGGCCGGCGCCGGGGCGGCGCTGGCGCGGCGTTCCCGCTAAGTGGTCGATGACGGTGAATATTGTATTGATATGAATAAGTTTTTTACCGTGGCGGTAAACCGGAATAAAGAGAGTCATCAGTGAAAGAGAGTCATTAGTGAAAGTCTTGACGGTTTTTGGCACTCGCCCTGAAGCGATAAAAATGGCGCCGGTGATACGGGCGATGGCTCAGGATGCTTTCTTTGAATCCAAAGTCTGTGTGACGGCGCAGCACCGTGACATGCTTGATCAGGTGCTACGTCTGTTTGAGATTGTGCCGGACTACGATCTCAATGTTATGCAGCCGGATCAGGGGCTGGTGGAGATTTCCGCCCGTATCCTCTCTGGATTGGGGCCGGTGCTGACCCAGTTCCAGCCTGACCTGATGCTGGTGCACGGCGATACCACCACGACCCTGATGACCAGTCTGGCGGCGTTCTATCATCGTATTCCGGTAGCGCATGTCGAAGCCGGTCTGCGTACCGGTAATCTGACGGCGCCCTGGCCGGAGGAAGCGAATCGCCTGCTGACCGGCCGTCTGGCGACCTACCATTTTGCGCCGACGATCAATGCGCGGCAGAATCTGCGGCGGGAGCAGGTCCCGCCGTCCCGTATCTGGGTGACGGGCAATTCGGTGATTGACGCATTATTCTGGGTTCGTGATCTGATCGCCCGCGATGCGGTATTGCATGGGCAGTTGCAGGAAAAATACGCCTTTCTGGATCAGGAGCGAAAAATGATTCTGGTCACCAGTCATCGGCGGGAAAGCTTTGGCGACGGGATGGAGCGAATTTGTAACGCGTTGGCGGCGCTTGCCCGCCATCATCCGGATATTCAGATTGTTTATCCGGTACACCGCAATCCCAACGTACTGGAGCCGGTTCAGCGTATTCTCAGCGGCATTGATAACGTGTTTCTGATAACGCCGCAGGACTATCTGCCCTTCGTCTACCTGATGAACCGCGCCTGGCTGATCCTGACGGACTCGGGGGGGATTCAGGAAGAAGCGCCTTCGCTTGGAAAACCGGTGCTGGTGATGCGGGAGACGACCGAAAGGCCGGAAGCGCTGGCCGCCGGTACCGTGCGGCTGGTGGGAACCGATACCGCAACGATTATCCACGAAGTCTCCCAACTGCTGGCGGATGCTTCCGTTTATCAGGCCATGAGCTATGCGCATAACCCTTATGGCGATGGGTTAGCCAGCCAGCGAATTCTCTCCGTTTTGAAACAACACCGGGTGACCGCATGAGTTTTAATCGCATCTGTGTGCTGGGCCTGGGGTATATCGGCCTGCCGACCGCTACGCTTTTGGCCTCGCGGCAACAGTCTGTTTTTGGTGTGGATGTGAACCCGCACGTGGTGGAGAGCATCAACCGGGGCCATACTCATATTGCGGAGCCGGGATTGGCGCAGGCGGTGCAGGCGGCGGTGGCGCAAGGGTATTTGCAGGCCGGCAGCCATCCGGTGTCGGCGGAGGCCTTCCTTATCGCGGTGCCGACCCCGTTAAAGGCGGACCATCAGCCTGACGTCTCGTTGGTGGAAGCAGCCGCCCTGTCGCTGGCGCCGGTGCTGAAACCGGGGGATCTGGTCATTCTGGAGTCGACGTCGCCGGTCGGCGCCACGGAGCAGATGGCCGACTGGCTGGCGCAGGCGCGGCCGGATCTGAGCTTCCCCCAGCAGGCCGGCGAGGCGTCGGATATCCGCATTGCCTATTGTCCGGAGCGGGTATTGCCCGGCCGCATCATGGAAGAACTGCTCAGCCAGGATCGGGTGATCGGCGGGATGACGCCGCGTTGCGCGGCGCGGGCAAGCGAGCTGTATCGCCTCTTCCTGCTTGACGGCGAGTGTACGATGACGGACTCGCGAACCGCTGAAATGTGCAAATTGACGGAAAACAGCTTTAGGGACGTGAATATCGCGTTCGCCAATGAATTGTCGCTGATTTGCGCCGAGCAGCAAATCGATGTGTGGGCGCTGATTCGTCTGGCTAATCGCCATCCACGCGTCAATATTTTGCAACCGGGGCCGGGCGTGGGCGGTCACTGCATCGCGGTCGACCCCTGGTTTATCGTATCGCAGCACCCGCAGCAGGCGCGTCTGATTCGCACCGCCCGCGAGGTGAATGACGCCAAGCCCCGCTGGGTGGTGGAGCAGGTGAAAATTATGGTGGCGGATGCGCTGGCGCAGGGCAATAAACGGGCCTGCGATTTGCGCATCGCCTGTCTGGGGCTGGCGTTCAAGCCCGATGTAGAAGACCTTCGCGAGAGTCCGGCGCTGGCGATCGCCGGGCAGGTGGCTGAATGGCATGCCGGGACGACCTGGGTGGTCGAGCCTCATATTCGTCAGTTACCGCCCGGTTTGCAGGGAAAGGCCGAGCAGGTGGAGATTACGCGGGCGTTGAGCGACGCGGATGTCCTGGTGTTGCTGGTAGACCACCAGCAGTTCAGGGCGATTGCCCCTGAACAGGTGACGCAACGCTGGGTGGTGGACACCAAAGGCGTCTGGCGGTGAAGGCGGCGTGGCGACGGCTGTGGATTCTGCGTTAACCGGAGTGACCTATGCCTGTTTGTGCTGAGATTGAACCTCTGGTCTGGGAAAGCGATTTTTTTCAGCGTATTAGCGGACGGTTGAGTTTCCAGGATACCGCACCGCCGTTAACCATTGCCGATCTGGATCGCTATGAGTTATGCCAGGCCAAGCTGGCGGCCAGCGATCTGGCGACGGCGGATGCGTTGTCGGCGCTGGGGTTTCGGCTGGCGGAAGGCGAGGTGGATTTCAGTATGCCGGTCGTACCTGCCGCCCGGGCCATGTTCGCCGTTGGCGTGCGCGAGGCGGAGACGGGGGATATTGCGGCGCTGCGCGCGGCGGCGACAAAAAGTTTCGTACTGAGCCGGTTTCGGGCGCCGTGGTATGGTCCGGACGATTGCGGCCGTTTCTATGCGCGGTGGGTGGAAAAAGCGGTATATGGTACCTTTGACGACGCCTGTCTGGTGATGGGCGGTCAGGGCGCGCCGTTGCAGGGGTTCGTGACGTTACGCCAGACTTCGCCCAGCACCGCGCGTATCGGCGTGTTGTCCGCCTGGCCGGGCATGACCGGGCAAGGGATTGGTCAGCGGCTGATGCAGGTGGCGCGGGTCTGGTGTCAGCAGCGCGGCATTCGCCGGCTGACGGTGGCGACCCAGACCAGCAATCTGGCGGCATTACGGCTCTACCTGCGCAGCGGCGCACGGGTGGAGAGCACCGCCTACTGGTTTTATCGATAATGGTTCTATCGATGATGGTTCTACCGATAATGTTTCTGTAGGTGACGACATGATTCCTTTTAACTCGCCGCCGGTGGTGGGATCAGAACTGGAGTATATGCAGGCCGCGATGCGCAGCGGCAAGCTCAGCGGCGATGGCGCGTTTACCCGTCGCTGTCAGCAGTGGCTGGAACATTATTCGGGCAGTTGCAAGGTATTGCTGACGCCTTCCTGCACCGCGTCGCTGGAAATGGCGGCGCTGTTGCTGAACATCCAGCCCGGCGACGAAGTCATCATGCCGAGTTACACCTTTGTCTCCACCGCCAACGCCTTCGTACTGCGCGGCGCCACCATCGTGTTTGTCGACATCCGACCGGATACCCTCAATCTTGACGAAAATCTTCTCGAAGCCGCGATTACCAAGAAGACTCGCGCCATTGTGGTGGTGCATTACGCCGGGGTGGGCTGCGAGATGAACGCCGTCATGGCGCTGGCGCAGCAATACGGGCTGTTTGTGGTGGAAGATGCTGCGCAGGGGATGATGTCGCGCTATCAGGACCGGCCGCTGGGCGCAATCGGCCATATCGGTTGTTTCAGTTTCCACGAAACCAAGAATTACACCGCGGGCGGCGAAGGCGGCGCTACGCTGATCAACGCCCCTGAACTGGCGGAGAGGGCCGAGATTATCCGCGAGAAAGGCACCAACCGCAGCCAGTTCTTTCGCGGTCAGGCGGATAAGTACACCTGGCGCGACATCGGCTCCAGTTATCTGATGGCGGATATTCAGGCGGCTTACCTGTGGGGACAACTGGAAGCGGCGCAGCGCATTCATGAGCGGCGTCTGAAATTATGGCAACACTATGCGCGCGCGTTCGCGCCGCTGGCGGCGGCAGGCCGGGCGACGTTGCCGGTGATTCCGGCGGACTGCCGTCACAATGGTCACCTGTTTTTCCTGCGCCTGCGGGATGAGGTGGAGCGTTCAGCGTTTATCAGCCATATGAAAGAAGCGGAGATCCTGACGGTGTTCCACTATATTCCTTTGCATTCCAGCCCGGCCGGCCGGCAATTTGGCCGTTTTGTCGGCGAAGACCGTCACACCACGCGGGAAAGCGAGCGGTTGGTGCGCCTGCCGCTGTTCTACAACCTGTCTGACCTTAACCAGCGTACCGTAATCAATTCGGCGCTGAGTTTCTTTTCCTGATGTCGTTGGCGCGTGCATCGTTATGGACGGCTGCGTCCACGCTGGTCAAAATCGGCGCGGGGCTGGCGGTCGTCAAACTGCTGGCGGTGACGTTCGGCCCGGAAGGCGTCGGGCTGGCCGGTAACTACCGCCAGTTGATCACCGTGCTGGGCGTGATGGCCGGCGCGGGCATCGCCAACGGCGTTACCCGGGCGGTGGCCGCTGCGCCGCCGGATGCCGACCGTCCCAGTCCGTTGCTGGGGACGGCGGTATCGCTGTCGATGGGTTGCTCGCTGTTGCTGACGCTGGCGTTGTGGCTGCTGGCTGCGCCGCTGTCGCGCCTGCTGTTTGGCGATGACGCCTACCAGCCTGCAATTCGTGCGCTGGCCTGGCTGCAACTGGGCATCGCGGGCGGCAGCCTGCTGCTGGCGGTCCTGAAAGGTTATCAGGATGCGCGGGGCAACGCGCTGGCCGTCATGGCAGGCAGTCTGCTGGGGGCCGTGGCGTATGGCGTCAGCGTTTGGTTTGGGGCGTATACCGGCGCGCTGGTGGGATTGGCGCTGATGCCGGCGCTGGCGTGCGTGCCCGCGCTGGTGCTGTTGTTCCGGCGAACGCCATTAGGTTTGCGAGCGCTCACACCTGACTGGTCATGGCCGCTGGCCGGTCAGTTAACCCGCTTCAGTCTGATGACGTTGATCACCGCCGTAACGCTGCCGGTGGGCTACGTGATGATGCGAAACCAACTGGCGACCCATTACACCTGGCAGGAGGTGGGCGTGTGGCAGGGGGTTACCACCATTTCCGATGCCTGGCTGCAGTTCATTACCGTGTCATTCACGGTTTATTTACTGCCTGCGCTGGCGCGTTTGCAGGATAAACGTGCGGTCCGGCATGAGATTCTCAGCGCGTTGCGGTTTGTGTTGCCGGTGGCTGCCGCGGCGGGCGTGGCTATCTGGCTGTTGCGCGATGTGGCGATTCACTTACTGTTTTCCAGCGCGTTTTCGGCCATGCGTGACCTGTTTGCATGGCAGCTGGCAGGTGATGTATTGAAAGTGGGCGCTTACGTTTTTGGTTATCTGGTGGTCGCCAGAGCCTCGCTGCGGTTCTATTTGCTGGCTGAACTCGGCCAGTTCCTGCTGCTGACCGGGTTTGCCCGTTGGCTGATTCCATTGCATGGCGCGCTGGGCGCGTCGCAGGCGTATCTGGCAACCTATGCGGTCTATTTTCTGTTGTGTTGCGGCGTTTTCATTCTGTACTGCAGGCGAGCATGACCACACTGATTCATGTCCTGGGGGCGGATATTCCCCACCATAACCAGACGGTGCTGCGTTTCTTTAACGATACGCTGGCGCCGGCGCTGCCGCCGCATCAGGTACGGCGGTTCATGGTTGTTGCGGCGGCCGATCTCTTTGAGCAAACCTATCCGGCGTTGCAGATAGCGCGTTTCGCTGACCAGAAAGCGCTGGCGCGCGCCGTGGTGGCGCTGGCGCGTGAGGATCGGTCGGCTCGTTTCTTTTTTCACGGCCAGTTTAACCCCTGGCTGTGGCTGGCGTTGCTGTGCGGCGGTATCCGCACGGCTCAGGCTTACTGGCACATCTGGGGGGCCGATTTGTATGAAGAAGCCCGCGGCTGGCGCTGGCGCTGGTTTTACCGGCTGCGGCGACTGGCGCAGCGGCGGGTTGCCCAGGTATTCGCCACCCGCGGCGATATCGACTATTTCCGGCGGCGTTACCCGGCCGCGGCGACGTCGCTGCTTTATTTCCCCACCCGTATGAGCCCGTACGCGGCGAGCCCGCATGAAAAAGCGCCGGACGCGTCGCTGACCATTCTGGTCGGCAACTCCGGCGATCGCAGCAACCGCCATCTGGCGGCGCTTGACGCCATTCATCGTCAGTTTGGCGCGCAGGTGCGGGTGATCGTGCCGATGGGCTATCCGGCTGGCAACCATGATTACATTGAGCAGGTGGCGCGGCACGGGCTGGCGTTGTTCGGCGCTGAGCGCTGCCGGGTCTTGCGCGAGTCACTGGCGTTCGACGATTA
>NZ_CM001984.1:4502704-4566865 GCF_000406305.1 Dickeya sp. MK7 | reverse complement strand
TCTGGCGTTGTTGCGCGCCTGCGATCTCGGTTACTTCCTGTTTCACCGCCAGCAGGGGATTGGCACGCTGTGTTTGTTGATTCAACTGGGCGTGCCGTTCGTTATCAGTCGCCATAACCCGTTCCGACAGGATTTGGCGGAACAGCGCCTGCCGGTGTTGCTTGGCGAGGAGGCGCTGAACGAGGCGATGGTGCGCGACGCACGCGAGCAACTGGCGCGAATAGATACCCGGCAGGTAGCGTTCTTCAGCCCCGGTTATGAGCAAGGGTGGCGGCAGGCGTTGTCACTGGCGGCGGGAGACGGCGATGACTGAGTGGGCGTTTTTCGGTTTGTGGCTGGTCTGGCTGGGCGGCGGCGGCGTGGTGCTGTGGCTGAGCGGACGTGAGTTCCGCCGGTGGCGTTTCAACTTCAACGTGCTGTTTTCCTTGCTGTATCTGCTGACGTTCTATTTCGGCTTTCCGTTGACCGCCTTACTGACATTTCGCTTCGGGGTGGAGACGGCCTCGCCGCTGAACCTGCTGCTGGCGCTGCTGTCCGCCACGGCGTTTTACGTCATTTATTATGTCAGTTATAAAACCCGGCTGCGGTCTGCACCGGCTGCACCGCGCTCGTTGCCGTTGACCATGACGCGGCTGGAAGCGCTTCTCACCTGTGGGTTGTTGGCGCTGGTGGCGCTGGTGACCGCTGCGGTATTCTTCGCCAACAACGGCCTGCTGCTGTTCAAACTCAGTTCCTATAGCCAGATTTTCTCTCGAGACGTCGCCGGCGTCGCCCTGAAGCGCTTCTTCTATTTCTTTATTCCCGCCATGCTGATGTGGTATTTCCTGCACCAGACCCGGCGCGCCTGGCTGATTTTCTTGCTGACGACCGTCGCGTTTGGCGGGCTGACCTACCTGCTGGTGGGCGGCACCCGCGCCAATATCATCATCGCTTTCGCTCTGTTTCTGTTTATTGGTCTGCAACGCGGTTGGATCGCCTGGTGGATGCTGGCGGCAGCAGGCGGTGGCGGTATCGTGGCGATGTTCTGGCTGGCGCTCAAGCGCTACGGTCTGGACGTCAAGGGCGAAGAGGCGTTCTACACCTTTTTGTACCTGACGCGGGATACCTTTTCGCCGTGGGAAAATCTGGCCATGCTATGGCAACATCTCGACCAGATCACGCTACAGGGACTGGTGCCCATCGTGCGGGATTTTTATGTCTTTATTCCCGCCTGGCTGTGGCCGGAGCGACCAGCGCTGGTACTGAACAGCGCCAACTATTTCACCTGGGAAGTGCTGAATTATCATGCCGGGCTGGCGATATCGCCGACCTTGCTCGGTTCGCTATTGATTATGGGCGGGCCGCTGTTGATTCCGGCTGGCGCGGTCGCGGTCGGGTTGCTCATCAAGGGGTTTGACGGCCTTTACCGCTACGGGCGGCAGGCGGAAAACCGCTATCTGTCCGCCGTGTTGCAGGCGTTCTGCTTTGGCGCGGTTTTTAACCTGATCGTGCTGGTGCGTGAAGGGCTGGATGCGTTTGTCTCGCGGGTGGTGTTTTTCTGTCTGGTTTTCGCTGCCTGCCTGCTGGCGGCCAAATTGTTGTACTGGCTGCTGTTGCGCGCCGGCGCGGTTGCCGTTCGCGCGCCATCACAAGGAGAAACGGAATGAATGATGCACGGCCGCAGTACCCTATTCCGCAGTACCGTATTCGCGGCATCCCGGTGCAGGGTTTTCGGGATATGGAGCAGTGTGTGTCGGCGCTGTTTGCAGGCGGTTCGCCGCATCCGGGAACGCTGATTGCCATCAATGCCGAAAAGGTGATGGCCGCCGATCGCGATGCAACGCTGCGTGAACTGATGTTGCAGGAGGGTAACTGCAACTATGCCGATGGCATCAGCGTGGTGTGTTCCATTCGCCGCAAATATCCGGGCGCCCAGGTGGAGCGTATCGCCGGCGCCGATCTGTGGGAGGCGCTGATGCAGCGCGCCGGGCAGTTGGGAACGCCGGTGTTTCTGCTTGGCGGCAAGCCGTCGGTGCTGGCGGAGACCGAACGCAAGCTGCGTGAACAGTGGCAGGTCAATATTGTGGGCACGCAGGACGGTTACTTTACGCCGGAACAGCGTCAGGCGGTATTAGAGCGCGTGCGCGACAGCGGCGCGCAACTGGTGACGGCGGCGTTGGGGTCGCCGCGGCAGGAATTATTGATGCGCGATTGCCGCCGCATGTATCCCGCCGCGCTCTACATGGGCGTGGGCGGCACGTACGATGTGTTTACCGGACAGGTCAAACGCGCTCCGCCGGTGTGGCGGCGCTACGGGGTGGAGTGGTTGTACCGCTTGCTGACGCAGCCCAGCCGTTTTCGCCGCCAGTTCAAACTGTTGCGCTATCTGGCCTGGCATTTCGGCGGCAGACTCTAGGCGTGTTTCAATGCGGCATCACTCCGCATGACGGCGGCGGCCCGGCCCGCGCTTGCTGCTCGTCAGACCACTTTTTTTACGGCTTTATCGTTGTGATCAAGGTCTGTCTGCGCTGTTTATTTCATCATGTCCGGGTACAGGAAGGGTAGGAATCCGGTTTGCATTGCGGTATCTTCTCGGCCGTTTTTCCGGTCGGGGAGCGGTAATGCTTTGCCGGGAGAGAGCCGGTATACCTATGTGAAGCATGGCGGGTATAAAACAATAACGCTTTGATACCGGCGTAAAAAGGATCTATTGAAGACAGAGGTTATATGGCAAATACAGAAAAACAGGACAAGCTCCACCGTGGGCTGGAAGCGCGACATATCGAGCTTATCGCGCTGGGCGGCACCATCGGCGTGGGCTTGTTCATGGGGGCGGCCAGCGCCCTGAAGTGGGCTGGGCCGTCCGTGCTGCTGGCTTATATCGTGGCTGGCATTTTTGTGTTCTTCATCATGCGGTCGATGGGGGAAATGCTGTTTTTGGAGCCGGTGACCGGTTCGTTCGCGGTTTACGCCCACAATTACCTGAGTCCGTTCTTCGGCTATCTCACGGCGTGGGGTTACTGGTTCATGTGGATGGCGGTCGGCATTTCGGAAATTACCGCCATCGGCGTGTATGTGCAGTACTGGTTCCCGACCTTGCCGCAGTGGATTCCGGCGATCGGCGCGGTTGCGCTGGTGGCGGCGGCCAATCTGGCGGCGGTACGGCTGTATGGTGAAATCGAGTTCTGGTTCTCGATGATCAAGATCACCACCATTGTGGTGATGATTGTGGTGGGCGTCGGCATCATTTTCTTCGGCATCGGCAACCACGGTCAGTCCACCGGTTTTGTTAACCTGACCGAACACGGCGGTTTCCTGGCCGGCGGCTGGAAAGGACTGCTGTTTGCGCTCTGTCTGGTCGTGGCCTCCTATCAGGGGGTGGAGCTGGTCGGCATTACCGCCGGTGAAGCCCGTAATCCGCAGGTGACGCTGAAACGGGCAATCAACAATATCCTGTGGCGTATCCTGATTTTCTATGTCGGCGCCATTTTCGTCATTGTGACCATTTTCCCGTGGAATGAGATCGGTACGTCCGGTAGCCCGTTCGTGCTGACTTTCGCCAAAATCGGCATTACCGCCGCGGCGGGCATCATCAACTTCGTGGTGCTGACGGCGGCGCTGTCGGGTTGCAACAGCGGCATGTACAGCTGCGGGCGTATGCTCTATTCGCTGGCCAACAACCGCCAGTTGCCAGCGGCGCTGGGACGGGTGACGGCGGGCGGCGTGCCGGCTGTTGGGGTGACGGTGTCCATCCTGTGTCTGGTGGCCGGCTCGGCGCTGAATTACATTATCCCCAATCCGGAGAAAGTGTTCGTGTACGTGTACAGCGCCAGCGTGCTGCCGGGTATGATTCCCTGGTTTGTGGTGCTGATAAGCCAGCTGCGTTTCCGTCAGCAGCATCAGGCGGCGCTCGCCAGCCATCCGTTTAAGTCGATCCTGTTCCCGTGGGTGAACTACCTGACGATGGCGTTTCTGGTCTGCGTGCTGGTCGGGATGTACATCAACGAAGACACGCGCATGTCGCTGGTGGTCGGCGGTATTTTCCTGGCTGCGGTCAGCCTGTTTTACGTTGCGCTGGGGCTAGGTAAAAAACAGCCGGAAATGCAAACGGAAACCGAGTAATCGCGGCTAGCTGCGGGTGGTGACGGCGGATTGAACCGGGTTTTGACCGCAAATGAGCAAAGCATAAGCAAACGCATCATTTCTGTGAAAAAGCACTGGACAGGCCTATATTAAATCCGTACTATCCCCACCCGCAACGGCGCTACGCGCCCGTAGCTCAGCTGGATAGAGCGCTGCCCTCCGGAGGCAGAGGTCTCAGGTTCGAATCCTGTCGGGCGCGCCATTAAATTGGGCGCGGGAGCTGCGGAGGTACTTATTACCCCGTAAATTGAGTACCGGAATACGTAGTAAAGCAGTGGTATATGGTGGCTATAGCTCAGTTGGTAGAGCCCTGGATTGTGATTCCAGTTGTCGTGGGTTCGAGTCCCATTAGCCACCCCAAATTTTAAAGTTTGTGATATGCGAAGGTGGCGGAATTGGTAGACGCGCTAGCTTCAGGTGTTAGTGTCCTTCGGACGTGAGGGTTCAAGTCCCTCTCTTCGCACCACACAAACAATGATAGTTGTGTACGTGTTCTAAATCGGGATCGGCGAGTAGCGCAGCTTGGTAGCGCAACTGGTTTGGGACCAGTGGGTCGGAGGTTCGAATCCTCTCTCGCCGACCATCCTATTCTTAAGAAGCGGCAGTCCAAATAGACTGCCGTTTTTTTTATGGCTTTTCCCGCCTGATTTGCTTTCTACACCCGACTGGTGTATCTCCTTGATTGAATTTTTATTCGTTTTATTTGCATTTAAATGGAGATTTAATATGTCGGTCATCGATCCGGTTGAAAAACAGTTTGCCGCCTACAACGCCCACGATCTGGACGCCTTTGCCGCCTGTTTCCATGAGGATTTCCGGGCTTACCGCATGCCATCCGAAACACCGGCCATGCTGGGCAAAGCCGCGCTGGAAACCTTCTATCGCGACCATCGGTTCAATAACCCGGCGTTGCGTGCCGAACTGGTATCCCGCACGGTGTTGGGCAACCATGTTTTTGATCATGAAAAGATTTACGGCATTGAACCCGAACCGATCGAAAGTATTGCGGTGTTTGAAGTCAAAGACGGATTGATTACGACGGCATGGTTCTATTTTGCGTAATTATGCGAATACGGCGATGGTTGCCGCGTATAAACAAAGAACAGACCGCTGAGGCGGTCTTTTTTACAGTAGCCATCCGCCGGAACCACGGCCCTATACCGTGCCGTATGCGAGTGACGCAGTTTGTACATCTGCATTGGGTACAAGACAGCCTAAATAGTAACCCGACAGAAATTAGAAGGATTGCATCGTTTCGGATGAAGTAATTGTGAGCGAAATCATAAAACAATAAAGAATATCTTAGATCGATCGGGTATATAGGCGGGAATATCGCCAGTGATATAGTCGCCAACAAACAACAGCGTCGTCTTGACCCGCCTCTCTTTCCCCCATTATTACAATGTAAACGAGTGAGTTATGGCATCACATCTGATTGATTTTCTTCTTATTGGAAATAACTTTGGCACACCAGAAATGCGCGCCGTATGGTCAGAGCAGAATCGCCTGACCCGCCAGGTTGACGTGGAAATCGCGTTGGCGCTGGCAGAAGGCGATCTGGGTGTCATCCCGCAGGACGCGGCCAGCACCATTGCTTCCCACGCCAACGCCAGCGCACTGAATATTGAAGAGATCGCCCAGGATGCGGTGCGCATGAAGCATTCCCTGATGCCGACCATCGCCGCCATCCAGAAACAGTGCGGCGAAGCCGGCGAATACATCCATTACGGCGTAACCACGCAGGATGTGGTGGATACCGCTACGGTATTGCAGCTGCGTCAGGCATTCGACATTGTGGTGCGCGACACCCGTCTGGTGGCTATCGAACTGAAACGACTGGCGAAGAAACACCAGCATACGCTGATGACCGGTCGTACCCACGGCATGCAGGCGTTGCCGACCACCTTTGGTTTCAAGCTGGCGGTATGGCTGGACGAGTTTGTACGCCACCTGCAACGCCTGAATGAAATTCGCGATCGGGTGCTGGTTGGCAACATCAACGGCGCCATCGGTACCTACGCCTCTTTTGGCGAGCTGGGGCCGGAAATCGAACGCCACACCCTGACCCGTCTGGGTCTGAATACCCCGAATATCGGCTGGCAGTCCGCCCGTGACCGTTTCTCGGAATACGCGTCGGTGGCGGTGCTGATCAGCGGTACGCTCGGTAAGATCGGCAACGAGCTGTACAACCTGATGCGTACCGAAATCAACGAAATCGAAGAACCGTTCTCCGAAGGGAAGATCGGTTCCACCACCATGCCGCACAAGCGCAATCCGGCCGCGCTGGAAGGGCTGGCCAGCCTGACGGCGCCGCTGTTCAAGAGCGCCGCTCTGATCCATGAATCGATGAAAGTCGAACACGAGCGTGACGCCATGAGCTGGCGTGCGGAGTGGATCGCGTTGCCGGAAATCAACATCTATCTGTCGGCGCAGTTGCAGAACGCGCTTGGCATCCTGCGCGGTATGTCGGTGAACGAAAAGCAGATGCGCGCCAATCTTGATTTGCAAAACGGCCTGTTGCTGTCGGAAAAGGTGATGTTTGAAATCGGCAAGCTGCTCGGCAAGCAGACGGCCCATCACCTGGTGTACGAGTGCTCAATGGCGGCATTTGAGCAGAACCGCGAGTTCAAAGCGCTGCTGCTGGAGCATCCGGTTCTGTCGCAGCACCTGACGGCGGATGCGCTGGATGCCTGGCTGGATCCGGCGAACTATGTCGGCAGCGCGCCGCAGAAAGTCGATGAGGTTATCCGGTACGCGGATGGCACCGGCCTGCTGGCCGAGTGACGGGAGACGCCATGAGTACCGTATTTCGTCAGGCTACGTCTGCGGACGATGAAGCGTTTCTGGCGCTGGCGCTGGCCGCTTATGCGCCGGTGCGCGAGCTGGGCATCAAGTTTGACGCCGCCTACGCCGACATCGACATGGTGCGCCGTCATCTGCGCAGCAACGGCGTGTATGTGATGGAGAAAGACGGGCGTCTGGCCGCGTCGGTCACCATTCGTTATCCGTGGGGGCCGAATCCCGGTCCGTACGGGTTGCCGCACATCGGCTGGTTCGCCACTCATCCGGACTTCAAACAGCAGGGACTGGGCAAACAGATGCTGGACTGGCTGGAGCAGGCGGTGCTGCAAGAGCAGTTAAAAGTGCCCGCCGTGACGCTGGGCACCGCCAAACAGCATCCCTGGTTGCTGGATATGTACCGAAAATATGGCTTTCAGGAAGTCGGCCAGGCGGATTTAGGGAAAGGACACCTCACGATTTACATGCGAAAAGTCCTGGATCAGGACCTTTATCATCACTGGGAAAAGAAACACCCCTAAGAGGCGTTATTCGATGACTATGAAAAAAATTATCCTCCCTGTATTAGCTTTGTCTGCGGTCATTCTGGCGGCAGGTTGCGATTCTCAGAACAGCGGTGAGAAGGTGCTGCGCATCGGCGCCACCGGGCAGAGCTACCCGAGTTCGTTCAAACAGGACAACAAGCTGGTCGGGTTTGATGTGGAAGTAGCGGAAACCATCGCCAAGGATCTGAATTATAAGGTTGAATGGGTGACGGCGGATTTCAGCGGCCTGATGGGGCAACTGGAAGCCAGCAAGCTGGACACCATCGCCAACGTGGTGGCGATTACCCCGGCGCGCCAGGAGAAGTACAGCTTCTCCCAGCCATACAGCTACTACGGCAGCCAGATCGTCACGCATAAAGACAACGCCAACATCAATACGCTGGATGACCTGAAAGGCAAAACCGTGGCGGGCGTGTTGGGTTCCAACCACGTCAACAACCTGAAAAAAGCCTTTGCCGACGGCAGCGTCAACATTCGTACCTATGAAACCCGCGATGGCGCCATGAGCGATGCGCTGGCCAAACGCGTTGAAGGCTACATCAACTCCCGCCCGATCCTGCTGGCGGAAATCAACAAGCGCAACCTGCCGTTCAAGCTGGTGGGTGAGCCGCTGGTGGTGGAGCAGGTTGGGTTCCCGTTCCATAAAGATCAGAAAGGCGACGAACTGCGTAAGAAGTTTGATGACGAACTGAACAAAATGCGCAGTGATGGCCGACTGAAAGCCCTGTCCGTCAAATATTTCGGCGAGGACATTACGGCGGGTAAATAACCCTGCCTGCTCGCTCAACTCCTGTGACGCCAGCCTGATTTGCGGCTGGCGTCAGTGTTAATGGTATGGCCCATGAATATCGATCTTTCCTACCTGCTGAAAGTTTTTCCCCAGGTGTTGATGTACTTGCCCACCACGCTGTTGCTGGCGGTGGTGTCGATGCTGTTTGCCATCGTGCTGGGACTGGTGCTGGCGCTGGTTCGCGAGAGCCGGTTCGTTGTGGTGACGAAACTGGTGGAACTGTATATCTCGCTGTTTCGCGGTATTCCATCGCTGGTTCAGTTGTTCATCATCTATTTCGGGTTGCCGCAGCTGTTTCCATCGCTTAACGGCCTGTCCGCCATGACGGCGGCGATTATCGGCTTTAGCCTGAAAAACTCGGCTTATATGGCGGAGATCTTCCGGGCGGCGCTGGCGTCGGTGGATTTCGGGCAAACGGAAGCCGGCCTGTCGGTAGGGATGAACAAGGCACAGATTTACCGCCGCATCGTGTTGCCGCAGGCGATGCTCAATGCGCTGCCTGCTACCGGCAACACCTTTATTTCGCTGATCAAAGACACCTCGGTGGCCTTTGCGCTCGGTGTCTCGGAACTGTTTGCCGAAGGCAAGATGATCGCCGCCGAATCGCTGCGCTTCTTCGAAACCTTCCTGGTGGTGGGGCTGATTTACTGGCTGCTCATCATGGTTTACTCCTGGTTGCAGTCGCAACTGGAGAAGAAACTGAGCCATTCACGGCAGCGTTAAGGAGCCGACATGATTAGCGTAAAAAATCTGACTAAACGTTTTGGCGACCAGGTGGTGCTGAACAACATCAGTCTGGATATCGCCCAGGGCGAGGTGGTGGCAATCATCGGGCCGTCCGGCTCAGGCAAGTCCACCCTGCTGCGTTGCCTGAATCTGCTGGAAAAGCCAGAGTCCGGCACCATTACCATCGGCGATCAGTCGCTGGATACCAGCCGTTATACCGGCAAGGAAGAGTATGCGCTTAGACGTCAGACGGCGATGGTGTTCCAGAATTACAACCTGTTCAAGAACAAGACCGCGCTGGAAAACATCACCGAAGCCCTGATTGTGGTGAAGAAGATGCCGAAAAAGCAGGCGGACGAGATTGGGCTGTCGCTGCTGGAGCTGGTGGGGCTGCTGCCGCAGGCGCATCAGTACCCGGTGACGCTGTCCGGCGGCCAACAGCAGCGCGTTAGCATCGCCCGTGCGCTGGCGGTGGATCCGAAGGCGATTCTGTTTGATGAGCCGACCTCGGCGCTTGATCCGGAACGCGTGCATGAAGTGCTGCAGGTTATCCAGAAACTGGCGGGGCAGAACACCACCATGGTGATCGTGACCCATGAGATGCAGTTCGCCAAAGAGGTGGCGGACCGGGTGATCTTCATGGCCGACGGGCACATCGTGGAACAAGGGCCGGCGGAGAAAGTGATCAGTTTCTCCGACAACCCGCAGACCCGCCGCTTCCTGCGACAGCTGACTAACATTCAGGAACCATCAGAGTTCGATATCTGATCGATAACGTATTCACCTGCAGGCTCGACTCGTCGGGCCGCCCTGTCAGACAGGGCTGAAAAAAAGAGGAGTGACCTTACATGAAAGTGCATGCCCAGCATGAGCCGTTGGCACAGTTTATTCAGGCGTTCCGGCACGATCTGCATCAGCATCCGGAGCTGTCTAATCAGGAGTTTGAAACCACGCGGAAAATTCGCGCCGTGCTGGAAAAAGAGGGGATTCGCATCCTTGACCTGCCGTTGAAAACCGGTCTGGTGGCGGAAGTCGGCGGTCTACAGGACGGCCCGCTGGTGGTGGTGCGATCCGACATCGACGCCCTGCCGATTGAAGAAGAGTCCGGCGTCGAATTCAGTTCGAAAAATACCGGTGTGATGCACGCCTGCGGGCATGATTTCCATTCTTCGGCGGCGCTGGGTGCGGCGATTCTGCTCAAACGTATCGAGCCGGAGCTGAAAGGCACCGTGCGTATTCTGTTTCAGGCGGCCGAAGAAACCGGGCTGGGTGCGCCGGAAGTGATCGCAGTCGGCGCGCTGGACGGCGCGACCGCTATTTTTGGCATTCATAACGACCCAACGCTGCCGGTCGGCGTAATTGGCGGTAAAGACGGCGCGCTGACCGCCGGGGTGGACCGTTTTGAAATCAAGATTGCCGCTAAAGGCTGTCACGCCGCCAAACCGCACGAAGGTAATGATCCGATCATTATTCTGGGGCAGCTGATTTCCGCGGTGCAGACCATTATTAGCCGCACCGTGCCGTCCGATAATAATGCGGTGGTGTCGATCACTCAGGTACATAGCGGCAGCACCTGGAACGTCATTCCGGATACCGCCTACGTAGAAGGAACGGTGCGTACCTTCAGTCAGGCGGTACGCGACCTGATTGAACAGCGTTTCCGCCAGATTGTGGCCGGTATCGCCAGCACCTTTGGCGCGGAAATCGAGTTTATCTGGCACGCCGGGCCGCCATCGGTGGTAAACACGCCGCGCTGGGTGGATTTCGCGCTGCAGGTCGCTGATGACGAAGGGTTTGAGGCGCGTCGCGTCGAAGCCAGCCCCATCGGCGAAGATTTTGCGTTCTACCAGCAGAAGCTGCCGGGCACCTTTATGATGGTGGGCTCCGGCGGCCCTTACGCGCTGCATCACCCCAAATTCCGGGTGGATGATAGTGCGCTGTTCCCCACCGCGCACTATCTGTATCAGCTGGCGAAGCAGAGCCTGGAACAGCTGTCGCAGACCGCCTGATTACCCGTCAGCATCCTATCCATGACAACGGCCACGGTTATCCGTGGCCGTTTGGTTTGAGTCGTCAGCGAAAGGCGACTTGTGGCTTTTCGGCGACAGTTCGGGTGTATTCGTGTCGTCAAAGAGAGACATATAAATAATTGAATTTTAAGGAATATAAACGACGGTGTTGGTAGCGTCTCTGATTAGCGACAGTATTGGTGAGGAATGCCTGATTTTTCAGCAGGTTAGTTATGCGGGAATTAAACAGTGATTTGTATTTAATTACTTATTTATCAATGAGTAGTATTTTGTTTTCTGGTTTTCTATGAAGTTGGCATCATTCATGCTTAATTAGGGATGTAGATGCTCATTCCACCTTCTATGCTTGCTTCGGCTTCATAAACCTGGGAATGACGCAGAGCCATTTACGGTGCCTAACGTCCGATTATTGATGAAGTGCTGCTTCATCGCTGTTGGACGTAACGTTGAGTGGGGCACCTTAAAGTTGTCTTTCAGACCTGATTTTTATTGCACGCTTGTCGCTGGTCGGCAAGCGTTTTTTTTCGCCATTATTCTGCTAAATCATAGCGTTATCAGATCGTGTTATCAGGGAGAGAAGACCGGCGCTGGAGCGCGCCGGTTCGGGCCGGTCAGGCGTCGTGGGGCGATTGTAGCGTCAATAACAAACCGTCACGCCGCATGCGGGCCGCGTCTTCAGGGCGCTTCAGGCGATCAAACGCGTCGGCGCACCAGGCGTAGTCATAGGCGTCCGGTCGCAGCGCCAGTGCGGCGGAGAAGGCATCACTGGCCTGTTGCCATTCACCATGCTTCGCCAGTAACTGCCCCAGCGTACTGTGCAGCAGCGCGTCATCGCTGTGCTGTTTCAGACGCTGACGCAACAGTTTTTCCAGCGGTTCCGGCTGGCCGGCATTGAGCCGGGGGATCAACTGCACCAGCCGGTAGTCAAACTGCTGCTTCAGCCCGTCGACAATGATGTCCTGTGCGGTGACGTGGTCATCGCACACAATCAGCCGTTCGGCCATTGCCACCTGCATTGGCAGCGCCTGACGCACTTTACGCGGCTGATTTTTCCACCATTGTTTCAACCCTTCGCTGCCGCCTTCCGCCATGGCCTGATCCATCAGGCCGATGGTGGCGCGCTGTTGCAATTCATCCAGATGGGATTCGTCATGCAGGCGGGTTTTACGCATGGCGGGCAGGATATCCAGCAACGCATTGTAGGCGTGGGTACGCAGGAATGCCTGTTCCGCCAGGCGCAGGACTTCCGGGTGGCGCGGCGCCACTTCCAGCAAACGGTCTACGCCGTGGCGGGCGGCGTGGTCTTCGTTACGGGCCAGTTGAATGCGCACGCGGGTGATATCCACCGGTAGCTGATGAGTGTCGGCGATTTCCGCCGCCCGCTCCAGATATTGCCGGGTACGGAACTCGTCGCCGCGCTGCTGGGCTGCTTCCGCCGCCAGCAGGTAGTTCACCACCGGCTGCTCCGCGTGGTCGGCATTGCGGGTCAGCAGTTTTTCCACCTGCAGATAGTCGCCTTCGGTCAGTTTCAACAGCGCGGCTTTGGTCTGCTGACGCGCCCGGGTGCGTTTACGGCCGATGAACCAGCCGCGGGTACGGGCGCCGGTGCGGAATACTCGCCGCAGCAGCCATTCCACCGCCAAAAACGCCAGCAGAAACAACACCAGCATGATCACCAGCCCGGTGACGCTGGTTTCAATGTTGTAATTGTCGGTCTGAATCAGCACGTAACCCTGATGGCCGGCCAGCATCGGCCCCACCACAATGCCGGCGATCAGCACCACAAACAGCAGAAATACCTTCAGCATGTTCAGCCCTCCTGTGGTTTGGCGGATGGCTGCGCCAGCAGGTTACGGACTCGGGTTTGCATCAGTTTGTCCAGCAGCGGCTGGCTTTGCAGTTCATTCGGCACATCCATTGCTACCGACTGCTGACTCAGTGCGTCCAACTGGTCCAGAAACGCTTTGGTGGTCGGATCGCTTTCGTCAAAGTAGGCGCGTATCCAGGTCGCCGCCGTTTCCAGCGACTGCCGGTAGGTTTCGTTCTGGTGACGCGGCACCGCCTGTGCGGCGACCAGCAGGCGCGAGCGGATGTTTTCGCGCAGATACACATCCTGATTCGGCGCCAACAGCGGCTCGGCGCTGTCGTCGCGGCGACGAATGGTGATGAAGTCCGACAGGAAGTTGTGCCAGCTCTTGCTCAGGTTCTGCCGCCATTCGCTCAGTGAGGCCGACAACGTCGAGTCGCTTTCTTCCATCGGCGCTTCGTCGGTGTCGGTATCGGCCAACCGCAGGTTGTCCACCTGATCCGCCAACTGGTTCACTTTAAGGATGATGCCGTCGAAATCGATCTGACTGACGCCGGCCAGCATGCCGATATCGTGAGTGATGGCCCGGCGCACGTCGATCAGGCTGGGGTCGTTCATGTCCGCCAGACTGGCGTCGGCGCTTTTGAGCAAGGCGCCGGCGGTGGTGACGTCTTTATCGCTCCACAGCTTGCGCCCGGCCTGTTTTACCAGAAAATCAGCCTGCGCCAGCAGCCAGGTTTTGGAGTCGCTGTTGGCGAGCGTAGCCAGTTTTTCCTGCATTTCGCCAGCCTGCCGGGTCAGGGTCGTCAGCCGTTGCTCATCGGCGCTCAGGGCTTTGGCCTGTTGGTCCAGCGTCTGTTGCCACTGCTGCTGCGCCTGTGATTGCTGTTTTTGCAGCGCAGCGAGTTGCTCCTGCAATTGGGTCAGGGCGGTACTCTGACGCGTCATCTGCTGGTGGGCGTAATAATAGACGCCGCCGCTCAGCGCCAGCGAAACCACGATGGCGATGGCGCCCAGCACAAGACCGTGGCGCGACGCACCGGAGGAGGGCGGCGATTTTTGCGGAGATGTGGGTTCAGCCCGTTCGACCACCTCTTCGGAGGGCGTTGAGGAGGTAATGTGTTCCGTCATATGAGTACATCCTATGATCAGGGTAATGGTAATTGTCCGGGTTACTATCTGGTTAGTTTACTATCTGGTTAGTTGTGTAACGGTATCAGTTGCATAACGACATCCGCTGCGTTATTGCAGCGCCCGCATCAGCGCATCGTTATCCGCGTTATCGGCGATCCGAATGTCACGCCAGCCCAGTTCGCGGGCCATTACGGCCAGACGCTCGCTGACGACGACGACCCGGCAACCCGGTAGCCAGGTAGTTCGATAATAATCAGGCACTAAAGTATAGAACTGTTGCAGCATTTCTCCGCTGGTGATCACCAGCGTATCGATACCGAGATGTTGCCAGCGCTGGCATTGTTCCGCGCCGTCGTAAACCACCGGATTGCGTTGATAGCACTCGCAGTAACGCACCTGCGCGCCGCGCTGCTGCAAGGTATCGCCCAGCAGTTCCCGGCCGCCGTTGCCGCGCAGCAGCAACGCCTGTTTGCCCGCTACCTGCTGTAGCGCCGGCGACTGCAATAATGTTTCGCTGGTCGCGCGCTCCGGCGGGTAGAGCACTGGCAAACCGCTGACGGTATGCAGCGCCAGCCCGGTGGAGCGCCCCACCGCAAAATAGGTGAGCGTTTTGGGCCAGCCGGTTCCGGCGCGTGATAGCGCCGGGTCAGCGTATTCCACAACCTGCTGCGACAGGGCGAAGACCAGATCGCCGGGGCGTAGCGCTTGCAGCATGGCGGGCAGTTGCGGCAATTCGCTGCCCGGAGAAAATTCGATTAATGGACTGTGGTAGGCCTGCAGGCCTGCCATTCTGAGACGGGCTACCAACTGCTCACCCGCAGGAGAGGGACGGGTAACCAGAATCGTCATGACGAGGCTTCTCCATAAACGGATTGCAGGATGTCGCGTGCGCCGCGTTCAAGCAGTTCGTCCGCCAGGGCGATGCCAAGCTGTTCGGCATCCTGACGCAGCCCACGACGTTCCGCGTAAATAATGCGACTGCCGTCCGGCGCGCCCACCAGCGCACGCAGCCACAGCGTGTCGCCGTCCTGCAGTTCGGCGTAGCTGCCGATCGGAACCTGACAACCGCCTTCCAGCCGGGTATTCATGGCGCGCTCGGCCAGTACGCGCGTTGCGGTATCGTCGTGGTTCAGCGGCGCCAGCAGCGCGCGGGTTCGGGCATCGTCCAGCCGGCACTCCACGCCGACCGCGCCCTGACCGACCGCCGGCAGCGATTGCTCCGGACTAAGCGCGGTACGGATACGATCTTCCAGACCAAGGCGTTTTAGCCCCGCGACCGCCAGAATGATGGCGTCGTAGTCGCCGTTATCCAGTTTGGACAGGCGGGTGCCGACGTTGCCGCGCAGATCGCGGACCACCAGATCCGGGCGATGGGCGCGCAATTGGCACTGGCGGCGCAGGCTGGAGGTGCCGACGCAGGTGCCGACAGGCAGATCATCCAGCGTGGCGTAATGGTTGGAGACAAAGGCATCGCGCGGGTCGTCGCGCTCGCAGATGGTGACCAGCCCCAGACCCTCGGGGAATTCGACCGGCACATCCTTCATTGAGTGCACCGCGATATCGGCACGGTTTTCCAGCAGCGCCAGTTCCAGTTCTTTGACAAACAATCCTTTGCCGCCCACTTTGGCCAGCGGCGTATCCAGCAGCACATCGCCGCGGGTGACCATCGGTACCAGTTCTACCCGCAAGCCGGGGTGGCAGGCTTCGAGTCGTTGCTGAACAAAATGGGCCTGCCACAGCGCAAGCGGGCTCTGTCGGGTGGCGATTCTTAGAATAGTGTCTACCATGCTTGATACCGTTCTGATCCTTTCTTTCCATCGTACCATTGAAGGCGAGCCGGTGTCAGTTGCCCGGCCGTCGTGATGAGGGAAGGGAACGACAAAACCCCGTCGGGGGATAGCCGGGCGCGGCAAAAACGGCGATAATATGTTCAACGCTGAAGCATCAATAAACAAATCTGACTTTCTTTAGTTTCTTTACGCCCTTTCAGCAAGGTGTTAAATTGATCACGTTTCCAGCAATAATCTGCCCGCCATTCTTCTAATATCTATTCTGGACAGGTTGGGGAAACAACGGCTTCTTTATAGGCACTGGGATAAGCAGGCGAAACGTCTTGTACTTCTACATCGAGACACTGAAGCAAAGACTGGATGCGATCAACCAACTGCGTGTGGATCGTGCTCTGGAAGCAATGAAACCCGCTTTTCAGCAGGTTTACAGTCTTTTGCCAGTTTTATTACATCATCATCACCCGTTGATGCCTGGCTATCTGGAAGGCAAGGTTCCGCACGGCATTTGTCTTTTCTCCCCCGATGAAAAACAACAGCACTACCTCGACGGCGTGGAATTGCGCTGGGGCGAGCTGTCTGTGCCGGATCGCAAGGGCGAACTGCCGATCACCGGCGTCTACTCCATGGGCAGCACCTCGTCCATCGGGCAGAGCTGTACTTCTGATCTCGATATCTGGGTCTGCCATCAATCCTGGCTGGACAGCGAAGAGCGCCAGCGGCTGCAGCAGAAATGCTCGCTGTTGGAAAAATGGGCGGCCGGGCAAGGTGTCGACGTCAGTTTCTTCCTTATGGATGAAAACCGCTTCCGCCATAACGAGAGCGGCAGTCTCGGCGGCGAGGATTGCGGTTCCACTCAGCATATCCTGCTGCTGGACGAATTTTACCGCACCGCGGTGCGCATGGCGGGCAAGCGCATTCTGTGGAACATGGTGCCGGTGGAAGAGGAAGCCAATTATGATGAATTCGTGCTTTCCCTGTATGCCCGCGGCGCGCTGGCGCCGAACGAATGGCTGGATTTGGGCGGGCTGAGCGCGCTGTCGGCGGAAGAGTACTTTGGCGCCAGCCTGTGGCAGTTGTATAAAAGCATCGACTCGCCCTACAAGGCGGTGCTGAAAACCCTGTTGCTGGAAGCCTACTCCTGGGAATATCCCAATACCCGTCTGCTGTCGAGCGAGATCAAAGCGCGTCTGCATAAAGGCGAGATCGTGTCTTTCGGGTTGGACCCTTATTGCATGATGCTGGAGCGCGTCACCCAGTATTTGAACGCAATCAATGACCAGACCCGGCTGGATCTGGTGCGTCGCTGCTTCTACCTCAAAGTGTGTGAAAAACTCTCCCGCGAGCGCGCCTGTACCGCCTGGCGCCGCCAAATCCTGACGCAACTGGTGCAGGCATGGGGATGGAGCGACGAACGGCTGGTGATGCTGGACAATCGCGCCAACTGGAAAATTGGGCAGGTGCGCGAAGCGCATAACGAGCTGCTGGATGCGATGATGCAGAGCTATCGCAACCTGATCCGTTTCGCCCGCCGCAATAATCTGAGCGTCAGCGCCAGCCCGCAGGATATCGGGGTGCTGACCCGCAAATTGTATGCCGCTTTCGAGGCGTTGCCGGGCAAGGTTACGTTGGTTAACCCGCAGATTTCGCCCGACCTGTCAGAAACTAATCTGACCTTTATTTATGTTCCGGCGGGACGCGCTAATCGCTCCGGCTGGTATCTGTACAATCAGGCGCCGTCGATGGACGCCATCATCAGCCATCAGCCGCTGGAATATAACCGCTATCTCAACAAGCTGGTGGCCTGGGCCTATTTCAACGGCCTGCTGACGTCGTCCACCCGCCTGCACATCAAAGGGCATGAGTTGTGCGATATCGCCCGGCTGCAGGAACTGGTGTCGGATGTGTCCAGCCACTTCCCGCTGCGGGTGGCGGCTCCCACGCCGAAAGCGCTGTATAGCCCGTGCGAGATTCGTCATTTGGCGATTATCGTCAATCTGGAGCATGACCCGACGGCGACGTTCCGCAATCAGGTGGTGCACTTCGATTTCCGCCAGTTGGACGTCTTTAGCTTCGGCCAGCAGCAGCAGTGTCTGGTCGGCAGTATCGATTTGTTGTACCGCAATTCCTGGAATGAAGTGCGTACTTTGCATTTCAGCGGCGAACAGGCGATGCTGGAAGCGCTGAAAACCATTCTTGGCAAAATGCATCAGGACGCGGCGCTGCCGGAGTCGCTGGAAGTGTTCTGCTACAGCCAGCATCTGCGCGGGTTGATCCGGACCCGGGTGCAGCAACTGGTGTCCGAATGTATTGAACTGCGTCTGTCCAGCACCCGTCAGGAGCCAGGCCGTTTCAAAGCGGTGAAAGTCGCGGGCGAGACCTGGGGATTATTCTTCGAACGCCTGAGCGTATCGGCCCAGAAACTGGAAAACGCGGTGGAGTTCTACGGCGCGATTTCCAACAACAAGCTGCAGGGGCTGCCGGTTCAGGTGGAAACCAACCATATCCATTTGCCGCCGGTAGTGGACGGCGTCGCCAGCGAGGGAATTATCCAGTTCTTCTTTGAGGATCAACAGGATAATCAGGGATTCAATATCTATATTCTGGACGAGTCGAACCGGGTGGAAGTCTATCACCATTGCGAAGGCAGCAAGGAAGAACTGGTGCGCGACGTCAGCCGTTTCTATTCCTCGTCGCACGACCGCTTTACCTACGGCTCCAGCTTCATCAATTTCAATCTGCCGCAGTTCTATCAGATTGTTCAGTTGGACGGCCGCACGCAGGTAATCCCGTTCCGCAGCAGCGCGCTGTCTCATCTGTGCGTCACGCCATCGTCTGAAGACAAGAAGAATCTGGTGCTGAGCCAGCGCTTGCAGATGCTCTGATTCCAGAGCGGGAAATCCAGGATGAATGACAGTTGGGGCTAACCGCCCCAATCTGCTTTAGTCGAAATGGCAGTCTTTTTTAATCGAAATAAACGTCTTCGCCGCTCTGTTCCGAGCAGGCCTGCGCCAGCAGCGCCATGAAATCGCTGCCGCTACGGTCGCAAATCCAGCGGCCATTCTGATAGTCGAAGTGATAGCCGCCGCCTTTGGTCGCCAGCCACACCTGATGCATCGGCTCCTGCCGGTTAATCACGATCTTGCTGCCGTTCTCAAAACTCAGCGTCATCACGCCGCCATTAGTTTCGTAATCGATATCCGCATCGCCATCAAATCGATCCAGCGTTTCTTCCACCTTCAGCATCAGCGCGTCGGCCAATTGATGAAACTCGCTATCGTTCATATTCGATTCCTATTGATTTTCATGATCCACCTGCGATTATAGAGAGCATAGGTATCTGAATGACAGGTTTTAACGAAATGAAAACACTTTTTCGTCAGGGCGCGCTGGCATTGCTGGTGATGTCACTGGCTGGTTGTGGTTTGAAAGGCCCGCTTTATTTTCCGCCAGAGCAACCGGCTCCGGTTAAAAAAACGCAGCAGCAAAACACCCAGGCTCCGCAAGCATCGTCCGCCCGGCAGTAGCCGCCGCGGTACGCAGGGTGATTGAGGGTAATCTCGCGGGTCGCGACAGGGTCTCTGCCGCACCCGTTTAACGCAGCGGGGTCAGGAAATGCAGTTCTCCAAAATGCACGGTCTGGGCAATGATTTCATGGTTGTCGATGCCGTGACGCAAAATGTCTACTTTTCACCGGAGCTGATCCGTCGACTGTCGGACCGGCATTGCGGGGTGGGATTCGATCAGTTATTGATCGTTGAACCGCCCTACGATCCCGAACTGGATTTTCATTACCGAATTTTCAATGCGGACGGCAGCGAAGTGGCGCAGTGTGGTAATGGCGCTCGCTGCTTTGCCCGTTTCGTACGCCTGAAAGGGTTGACCAACAAGCGTGAGATCAACGTCAGCACCCATAACGGTCGTATGGTGTTGTCGGTGACGGAAGACGAGCTGGTGCAGGTGAATATGGGGGAACCCAACTTCGAACCGCAGCAGGTGCCGTTCCGCGCCGCTAAGCCGGAAAAAACCTATATTCTTCGTGCCGACGAGCACACGGTGCTGTGCGGCGTGGTGTCGATGGGCAACCCGCATTGCGTGATTCAGGTGGACAATGTGGATACTGCGCCGGTAGAGACGCTCGGGCCGCTGCTGGAAAGTCACGAACGTTTTCCGGACCGTGCCAACGTCGGTTTTATGCAGGTGGTTAACTCCGGCCTGATCCGGTTGCGGGTGTTCGAGCGCGGCGCGGGTGAAACCCAGGCCTGCGGCAGCGGCGCCTGCGGCGCAGTGGCGGTGGGGATTCAGCAGGGGCTGCTGGCGGCGGATGTCAAAGTGCAACTGCCGGGCGGCGAACTTGAGATTCACTGGGACGGTCCCGGCCACCCGCTGTTTATGACCGGCCCGGCTACGCATGTTTATGATGGGTTTATGCATCTATGAAGAACGTGGAAGAGCAGGCTGAACGTCAGGCGCTGACTGACGATCTGGTGTTGCAGTACCTGCGCCAGCACCCTGACTTTTTCATTCGCCATTCCCACCAGACTGAAACCATGCGCATTCCGCATCCGGTGCGTGGCAGCGTGTCGCTGGTGGAGTGGCAACTCGCCCGCCAGCGCCAGCGCATTCAGTATCTGGAAGAAGAGATCGCCTTGCTGACGGAACAGGCTACCCGCAACGAGGAACTGTTCAGCCAGCTATTGCAATTGCAGATGGCGCTCTCTACCGCCGCGTCGTTGCAGGAATTGCTCGACAGGCTGCACCGCTGGGCGCGCAAACTGGGGCTGTCGGGTGCGGCTATCCGTTTGTTTACCGATCGCTGGCGTATCGGCGCGCCTTCCGATTTTACCCATCTGGCGCTTAACCGTACGGTGTTTGAGCCGCTGCGTATCCAGCGGCTGGGCGAACGGCATCATTATCTTGGGACGCTGAACGGCCCCGAACTGCTGCTGTTGTTGCCGCAGGCGCGCCATGTCGGCTCGGTGGCGCTGTCGCTGATGGGAAAAAACGGCGATCTGGGATTGCTGATTTTCAGCAGCCGCGACAGCCACCACTATCAGGACGGCATGGGCACCGATCTGTTGCAACATCTGGCGACGATTATCCCGGTATTGCTGGAGCGATGGATTGAACGCCTATGAACCCCGATTCCCCCCTGTCGGCGCCGGCCGAAGCCTTTCTGCGTTACCTGCGGGTTGAGCGGCAACTGAGTCCGCTGACGCAAAGCAGCTATGCCCATCAGTTACAGGTGATTATCGACATGTTGTCGGCGTCCGGCGTTGCCGATTGGCAGGCGCTGGATGCTGCCGGCGTGCGAGCGGTGGTGGCGCGCAGCAAGCGCGACGGGCTGAACGCCGCCAGTCTGGCGCAGCGTCTGTCGGCGTTACGCAGCTTTCTTGACTGGCTGGTTGGCCGCGGCGAACTCAAGGCCAACCCGGCCCGCGGCGTGCCGGCGCCGAAAGCGGGTCGGCATCTGCCCAAAAACATGGATGTGGATGAAATGAGCCGCCTGCTGGATATCGACCTCAGCGATCCGCTGGCGGTGCGCGATCGCGCCATGCTGGAAGTGATGTACGGCGCCGGGCTGCGTCTGGCGGAACTGGTCGGGCTGGACTGCGGTCACGTTGATCTGGACAGCGGCGAGGTATGGGTGATGGGGAAAGGCAGTAAAGAACGCAAGCTGCCGATCGGTGCGACCGCCGTTACCTGGCTACGGAATTGGCTGGCGGTGCGGGATATTTACGCGCCGGAAGACGACGCGATATTCATCTCCAGCCTCGGTAAGCGCATTTCAATGCGCAACGTACAGAAGCGCTTTGCCGAATGGGGCGTCAAACAGGGCGTGAACAGCCATGTTCACCCGCACAAGTTGCGGCATTCGTTTGCCACCCACATGCTGGAGTCCAGCGGCGACCTGCGCGCGGTGCAGGAACTGCTGGGCCATGCTAACCTCTCCACCACCCAGATCTATACCCACCTGGACTTTCAACATCTGGCATCGGTGTACGATGCCGCGCACCCACGCGCCAGACGAGGTAAATCCTGATGTATTTTTATCGCCCGCTTGGTCGGATTGAGGCCATCACGTTCGATTTGGACGATACCCTGTACGACAACTATGAGGTTATCCGGCGAACGGAGCTGGAGTCGTTGCGGTTTTTGCAGAACTATCACCCTGGGTTGCGGGCGTTTACCAGCGAAGGTTTGCGTCAGCTACGGCAGGAACTGCTGGCGCAGGAGCCGGAGATTTATCACGACGTCACGCACTGGCGTTGGCGTTCCGTACATCTGGCGATGACCCGGGTGGGGATGTCGCCGGAAGAGGCGGCCGCCGGCGCGGACGCAGTGATGGCGGAATTCGCCCGCTGGCGCAGCCGTATCGCCGTGCCGCAGGAAACCCACGATACATTGCGCGCGCTGGGGCAACGCTGGCCGCTGGTGGCGATCACCAACGGCAATGCCGATCCGCACGCCTGCGGCCTCGGCGATTATTTCCGGTTTATTTTGCGCGCCGGTCCGGATGGCCGCTCAAAGCCCTGGCATGATATGTATCAACTGGCCGCCGAACGGCTGAATTTACCGTTGCATAACCTGCTGCATGTGGGGGATGATCTGACCACCGACGTGGCCGGCGCCATTCGCAGCGGCGTACAATCCTGCTGGATTAATCTGCGTGACGGCAACCTGATGCAGATTCACGATTCCCGGCTGCTGCCGCATGTGGAAATTTTCAGCTTGGCATCGCTCACCACGTTGCTATAATTCTGCTATTTTTACTGTATAGATAACCAGTGGAATTTGTCTCCGATCCGGAGGCCGGGTTCCCCTTTGACGGATAACCGACGCCTATGGACGTATCTGACCTGCTCGACAGTCTGAATGATAAACAGCGTGACGCCGTGGCGGCGGCGCGCAGCAACATGCTGGTACTGGCTGGCGCAGGCAGTGGCAAAACCCGCGTGCTGGTTCATCGCATCGCCTGGTTGCTGACGGTGGAAAACTGTTCGCCTTATTCGATCATGGCGGTGACCTTCACCAACAAGGCGGCGGCGGAAATGCGCCACCGTATCGATCAACTGCTCGGCACCAGTCAGGGCGGGATGTGGATCGGCACGTTCCACGGACTGGCGCATCGTCTGCTGCGCGCGCACCATCTGGATGCCGGCTTGCCGCAGGATTTCCAGATTCTGGACAGCGAAGATCAACTGCGGCTGCTCAAACGTCTGATCAAGGCGCTGAATCTGGATGAGAAGCAGTGGCCGCCCCGTCAGGCGATGTGGTACATCAACGGCAAGAAAGACGAAGGGCTGCGGCCGCAGCACATCGACAGCTACGGCAACCCGGTGGAGCAGACCTGGCTGCGCATCTATCAGGCTTATCAGGAAGCGTGCGATCGCGCCGGGCTGGTGGATTTCGCCGAATTGCTGCTGCGCGCCCACGAATTGTGGCTCAACAAACCGCATATCCTGCAGCATTACCGCGACCGTTTTAACAACATTCTGGTGGACGAGTTTCAGGATACCAACCGTATCCAGTACGCCTGGATTCGCCTGCTGGCCGGCGACAGCGCCAAAGTGATGATCGTCGGCGACGATGACCAGTCGATCTACGGCTGGCGCGGAGCGCAGGTGGAGAACATCCAGCACTTCCTGCGCGATTTCAGCGACGTAGCCACCATCCGTCTGGAGCAGAATTACCGTTCCACCGCCAACATCCTCAATGCCGCCAACGCGCTGATTGCCCACAACGGCGACCGGCTGGGCAAGAACCTGTGGACCGATGGCATCGAGGGCGAACCGATTTCGCTGTATTGCGCCTTTAACGAACTGGACGAAGCGCGGTTTGTGGTCAGCCGCATCAAGGTGTGGCAGGAAGCGGGCGGCGCGCTCAGCGAATGCGCCATTCTTTATCGCAGCAACGCCCAGTCGCGTGTACTGGAAGAAGCGTTGTTGCAGCAAAGCCTGCCGTACCGGATTTATGGCGGCATGCGCTTCTTCGAACGACAGGAAATCAAGGATGCGCTGTCTTATCTGCGGTTGATGACCAACCGCAACGATGACGCCGCCTTTGAGCGTGTGGTCAATACGCCGACGCGCGGCATCGGCGATCGCACGCTGGACGTGGTGCGCCAGACGGCGCGCGACCGCCAGTTGACGCTGTGGCAGGCCACGCGCGCGTTGTTGCAGGAAAAAGTGCTGGCCGGGCGCGCCGCCGCCGCGTTGCAACGTTTTCTGGAGCTGGTGGATGCGCTCGCCAGCGATACCGCCGATTTACCGCTGCATGTGCAGACCGACCGGGTGATCCGCGATTCCGGATTGTGGAGCATGTACGAGCAGGAAAAAGGCGAGAAGGGTCAGGCGCGGGTGGAAAACCTGGAAGAACTGGTGACGGCGACCCGCCAGTTCAGCTATCAGGACGAAGATCAGGACTTGCTGCCGCTGCAGGCGTTTTTGTCTCATGCCGCGCTGGAAGCCGGCGAAGGGCAGGCGGACGCCTATCAGGACGCGGTGCAATTGATGACGCTGCACTCCGCCAAAGGGCTGGAGTTCCCGCAGGTATTCGTCGTCGGCATGGAAGAGGGGATGTTCCCCAGTCAGATGTCGCTGGATGAAGGCGGTCGTCTGGAAGAAGAGCGCCGGCTGGCCTACGTTGGCGTGACGCGCGCCATGCAGAAACTGACGCTGACCTACGCCGAAAGCCGCCGTCTGTACGGCAAGGAAACCTATCACCGTCCGTCGCGTTTTATCGGCGAACTGCCGGCGGAGTGCGTGGAGGAGGTACGGCTGCGCGCCAGCGTCTCTCGTCCGGTCAATCATCAGCGGCTGGGGACGCCAATAAGCCAGAGCGATAGCGGTTATAAGCTGGGGCAACGGGTGCGCCACGCCAAATTCGGCGAAGGCACCATTGTTAATGTGGAAGGCAGCGGCGATCACTGCCGGATCCAGGTGGCGTTTGCCGGTCAGGGCATCAAATGGCTGGTGGCCGCGTATGCCCGTTTGGATACGGTATAACGCGTTCATGCCGTGATGGGAGCGGTGTTCAGTCTGAGTTCACTGGATGTTACGGTTGGACACAGACTAATCATCTGTTTGTATGTTGACAGCCTTTTTCATCTCGGCGTAACATGCGCCCATCATTATTCCCGGAGGACCCACGCCTTGGACACACCCAGTCGATACTGGCTCAATAACCTACTGATTAGGTACCACTTCTAAGGCTATCTTCCCCGAGCTGATAGCCTTAGCGGTTGTCAGCGATATTGTTTGTCGCATCGAGTCAGCACCGTCTCACGGCCTGAAACCTGATGGTGACTTTTCCACCCTGTTTCTGTGTTTCAATCGCGTTTTGTCCCTCTTTGTTACATTTTGGGAGCATGGCTTATGCTGAGCGCATTCAAACTCGATAACTGCCGTTTAACTCGCCTGGAACTGGATGAAAGCAACGACCTGACCACCTCGCTATGGGTGGATTTGGTCGAGCCGGACGTCGAAGAGCGAGATTTGGTGCAGAATCAGCTGGGGCAAAGCCTGGCGACCCGACCGGAACTGGAAGACATTGAGGCATCGGCCCGTTTTTTCGAAGATGAAGACGGCCTGCACATTCACTCCTTTTTCTTTTATGAAGACGCAGACGACCACGCCGGCAACTCCACGGTGGCGTTCACCATTCGCGATGGCCGTTTGTATACGCTGCGCGAACGCGAACTGCCGGCTTTCCGTCTTTACCGCATGCGCGCCCGCGCTCAGACGCTGGTCGACGGCAACGCCTACGAACTGCTGCTCGATCTGTTTGAAACCAAAATCGAGCAGCTGGCGGACGAAATCGAAAACATCTACAGCGATTTGGAATCCTTAAGCCGGGTGATCATGGACGGCCGTCAGGGCGACGAATATGACGACGCGCTATCGACGCTGGCGGAGCAGGAAGATATCGGCTGGAAAGTGCGGCTGTGTCTGATGGATACCCAGCGCGCGCTCAACTTCCTGGTGCGCCGCGCCCGGTTGCCGAGCAGTCAGTTGGAACAGGCGCGCGAGATCCTGCGCGACATCGAATCCCTGTTGCCGCACAACGAATCGCTGTTCCAGAAGGTCAACTTCCTGATGCAGGCGGCGATGGGTTTCATCAACATCGAGCAGAACCGCATTATCAAAATCTTCTCGGTGGTATCAGTGGTGTTCCTGCCGCCGACGCTGGTGGCGTCCAGCTATGGCATGAACTTCGAATTCATGCCGGAACTGAAATGGGCCTATGGCTATCCGGGCGCGATGCTGTTGATGCTGCTGGCCGGTCTGGCCCCGTACCTGTATTTCAAACGCCGCAACTGGCTGTAACGCCAACGCCCTTTTCTCCGACAGGCGACTCGTTGCCCGCAAGGCGACGAGTCCCTGGCCCGATTTCCTCCGACAATTGTTGATAACGAACAGATTTCGCACGGATAGATGCCCGTCTGACGGGCTTCCGGGGTAGAATCGCCTCTCTGCTTTGATGTTGTAACAGGTGCTGTGCATGGAGAGGTTTCCCGCGTCGACACAATGGTTCATGCTGCTGGCGGTTTCGTTGGTGTTGGGTTTTGGTCTGCAGATTTACCATGTTCCGGCGGCGCTGCTGCTGGGGCCGATGTTGGTAGGGGTGGTGATGGGTCTGAACGGCGCCACTATCCGTATTCCCCGTCCGCTGTTTTTCGCCAGTAATGCCGTGCTGGGCTGTCTGGTGGCGCAAAGTCTCTCCCTGTCCATTCTGACGCCGCTGGTAAAAGAGTGGCCGCTGGTACTGTTTATCCTGTTGTCGACGCTGGTTGCCAGCGGGCTGTCGGGCTGGTTGCTGATGCGCTACAGCGAGCTGCCGGGCACGACCGGCACCTGGGGCGCGTCTCCGGGCGGCGCGTCGGCGATGGTGGCGATGGCGGGGGATTTCGGCGCCGATGTGCGGCTGGTGGCGTTTATGCAGTACCTGCGGGTGCTGATGGTGACCGCGGCGGCGGCGTTTGTGGCGCGCGCCAGTCTTGGACAAGGCGCACAAGCCAATAGCGCGCTGCTGGTCTGGTTCCCCTCGCTGGACTGGCGTTTCCCGGCCACGCTGGCGGTGGCGTTTAGCGGCGCCTGGATTGGGCGGCGGCTGCGCATTCCTTCCGGCCAATTGCTGGGGCCGATGATCATCGGTTCCATGCTGCATTCCACCGGTACGCTGGCGTTACAGACGCCGGAATGGCTGCTGGCGCTAGCCTATGCCCTGATTGGCTGGAGCGTCGGCCTGTCGTTTACCCGCCCCGTTTTTCTGCTGGCGCTGCGCACCCTGCCGAAAATGATGATGTCGATTGTCACGCTGATGCTGCTGTGCGGCGGGATGGCGCTGATGATAACGCATTTGTTGTCGGTGGATATCCTGACCGCCTATCTGGCGACCAGCCCCGGCGGGCTGGACTCCATTGCCATTATCGCCGCTGGTAGTCGGGTGGATATCGCGTTCGTTATCGCCATGCAGACGCTACGCCTGTTCTCCACCCTGATTTTCAGCCCGATTTTGTCACGTTACATCTCGCGCCACGCTGTGGCTGGCGCGGCGTAACCGTCGCTGGGTATAGAGCGCGTCGAGCGTGAACACCGCCAGCGCCAGCCAGATGAAGGCGAAGGTGACTAATCGGTCCGACGTGATGGTTTCGCCGTACACCAGCACCGCCAGCAGGAAGGTCAGCGTCGGCGCCAGATACTGAAAAAAGCCCAGCGTAGACAACCGCAGCCGCATGGCGGCCGAGGTAAACAACAGCAGCGGCACCGTGGTGACGATGCCTGCCGCCATCAGCAGCACATTCAGCGACATCGCGTTTTGGCTGAGGTGGCTGGTGGGCGAATCGGCCAGCCATTCCAGATAGACCAGCGCGGCGGGCAGCAGCCACAGGGTTTCGAACAGCATGCCGGTCTGGCCGTCGATAGCGATCTTTTTACGCAGCAGACCGTAAAATCCGAAACTGAAGGCCAGCGTGAGCGCGATGACCGGCAGCGAGCCGAGCGTCCACAACTGCACCAGTACGCCGCACACCGCCAGCATCATCGCCAGCCATTGCGTCGGGCGGAACCGCTCCCCGAGAAACAGCATCCCCAGCAGCACACTGACCAGCGGGTTGATGAAGTAACCCAGGCTGGCTTCCAGCATATGGTTATGGTTGACCGCCCAGATGTAAATCAGCCAGTTACAGGCCACCAGCGTGGCGGTGATCGCCAGCAGCAATAGCTGGCGCGGCCGGCGGCAGGCGTTGCGCACCACGCCCCATTTACGGCTGAGGCTCAGCAGCAACAGCATGAAAAAGAACGACCAGATAATACGGTGGCTGAGAATTTCATCAGCCGGCACTTGCCCGAGCTGTTTGAAATAAACCGGGGCAATCCCCCAGATGATATAAGCGCCGAGGGCGAACAGTACCCCCTGGCGGTGTTGTGGCATACTCATTGATTAGAAACCAGATAAACCGCAGATGAGCATCCAGTGTACCGGACCACGGCGCGGGTGTCTTGACGCTGCGTGTCGATAAATCCCTGTTCGGTGTTCCCTTTAGCCAACGATGTAGGTGGCGATGGCGCTGGCGATATGCGACTGTTTTTCGTTATGCAATTCGGCCCGCGCCACGGCGATTTTATTGCCGCCGCGCAACAGCTGGCTGGTCAGGATAAAACGTTCGCCGCGGCCGGGGCGCAGATAATCCACCCGCAGGTCGATGGTGCCCATACGCGACAGCCGCTGGTGAAGCTCCTGCTCGCTCAATGTGTCATGGCGCAGCAGCGCGCTGCCCACGCACACCAGCCCGGCAGCCACGTCCAGACCGGCGGCAATCACGCCGCCGTGCAGGATCTGCTGCAACGCGTTGCCCACCAGTTTGTTCTGATGGTGGAAACTCAGCGTGACCGCATCCGGCGAGAACGCCTCCAGCGTGAGTCCCAACTCCTGATTGAACGGCATCTGATAAATGAAAATATCGCTGACGCGCTGACGCAGCGTGTCTTGAGTGAGCGGTGTAGTAAGCATGTGTGAGCCTCTTTTCGCGCCTGTAGGGGGAGGTGGTTAATTTTTATGTATTTATAGGTTAATGAGTTGTTATTTTAGGCGCCGTTATGCTTTCTTGCTACCGCTGGTCGATATAACAACAGGAAAACTGCGCGAAGCGGGTGACCTGTGTACACTATCCGCCGTCATTTCAGTTCGTTATCCAATTCACATAACTATCTTGACCCTTTGGGAGAATACGCGCATGTATAAATCAGGTGGGATGGCTGTTGCGCTGATGCTGGCGGCGACCGCCCATGCTCAGGAAGCCCGCGTTCAGGAAATCCATGACGCTCCGGCCGTACCGGGCAGTATTATCGCCGGGCTGCTGCAGAAACATGACACGCCGTTCATACTCTACCCTTATGAAAGCAACTACCTGCTTTACACCTACACCAGCAACATCAATAAACAGGCGATTCAGAGCTATAGCTGGGCCGACGATGCCCGTAAAGATGAAGTGAACTTTCAGCTAAGCCTCGGTTTTCCACTGTGGCGCGGCATTGCCGGGGAAAATTCGCTGTTGGGCGCGTCTTATACCCAGCGCTCCTGGTGGCAGATGTCCAACAAGAGCGAGTCTACGCCGTTTCGTGAAACCAACTACGAACCGCAGCTCTTTCTTGGCTGGGCGACGGATTACCGTTTTGCCGGCTGGACGCTGCGCGACGTGGAGATGGGGTTCAATCACCAGTCCAACGGGCGCGCCGATCCGACCTCGCGCAGCTGGAACCGGGTCTATGCCCGCCTGATGGCGCAGAACGGCAACTGGCAGGTAGAAGTGAAACCCTGGGTTCGCCTGAGCGACAGCGATGACGACAATCCGGATATTACCCGCTATATGGGGCACTATCGGGTACGGGTCGGCTACCACTGGGGAGACAGCATTTTCAGCGCCGAAGGACGTTATAACTGGAATTCCGGTTACGGCGGCGGCGAACTGGGATGGAGTTACCCGATCAGCGATCATGTCCGTTTTTACACCAAGGTATTCAGCGGTTACGGCGAGTCGCTGATTGACTACAATCACCGCCAGACCCGCTACGGCATTGGCGTGACGCTCAACGACATGTTCTAGCTCTGGTCGGCAGGACTGCGGGCCGTCGCAGAAAACCCGGCGACAGACGTTGCAGTTTTGGCGGGCGGCGCTGAAAATAGCGCCTGTTTGCTTTTTTCAAAAGCGGTGAATAACTTTTTCAGGGCAGTGAATAACGTGAAAGCGGTGAAGGCGTGTCTACGGCAGAAGTATTGAATAAAGAAACGCTGGCGATGCAGGTGCTGCGTGAAACCTTCGGTTACCAGCAATTCCGGCCGGGTCAGCAGGCAATTATCAATGCCGTCATCAGCGGGCGTGACTGCCTGGTGATCATGCCGACCGGCGGGGGCAAATCCCTGTGTTATCAGATTCCGGCGCTGGTGCTGGAAGGGCTGACGCTGGTGGTGTCGCCGCTGATTTCCCTGATGAAGGATCAGGTCGATCAGTTGCAGGCTTATGGCGTGGCGGCGGCTTGCCTCAATTCCACCCAGACCCGTGAGCAGCAGCAGGAGGTGTTCAGCGCCTGTCGCCGCGGCGAACTGAAGCTGCTGTACATCGCGCCGGAACGTCTCACCACCGACGGGTTTCTGGAGCAACTGACGCACTGGAACACGACGCTCATCGCCATTGACGAAGCGCACTGCATTTCCCAGTGGGGGCATGATTTTCGCCCGGAATACCGCGCGCTGGGGCAGATCAAACAACAGTTTCCCGCCCTGCCGATTGTGGCGCTGACCGCTACCGCCGATGAAACCACCCGTCAGGATATCGCCCGTCTGCTGGATTTGCGCGACCCGCTGATCAATATCAGCAGCTTTGACCGCCCCAACATCCGCTACACGCTGGTGGAAAAATTCAAACCGCTCGATCAACTGTGGCTGTTTGTGCAAGGGCAGCGCGGCAAGAGCGGCATCGTGTATTGCAACAGCCGGGCCAAGGTGGAAGACCTGTGCGCCCGGTTGCAGAACCGCGGGCTGAGCGTCGGCGCTTATCACGCCGGGCTGGAAAACGACCGTCGCGCTCAGGTGCAGGAGGCGTTTCTGCGCGATGACCTGCAGGTGGTGGTCGCCACGGTGGCGTTCGGCATGGGCATCAACAAACCGAACGTACGCTTCGTGGTGCACTTCGACATCCCGCGTAATATCGAATCCTACTATCAGGAAACCGGTCGCGCCGGGCGCGACGGCCTGCCCGCCGAAGCGGCGCTGTTCTACGACCCGGCGGACATGGCCTGGCTGCGCCGCTGTCTGGAAGAAAAACCGGCCGGCATGCAGCTGGATATCGAGCGGCACAAACTGAATGCGATGGGGGCGTTTGCCGAAGCGCAGACCTGCCGCCGTCTGGTGCTGCTCAACTACTTTGGCGAAAACCGTCAGCAAGCGTGCGGCAACTGCGATGTTTGCCTCGATCCGCCCCGACGCTACGACGGGCTGGTGGACGCGCAGAAAGCGCTGTCCTGCGTCTACCGCGTCGGGCAGCGGTTCGGCATCGGTTACATCGCCGAAGTGCTGCGCGGCGCCAATAACCAGCGCATTCGCGAATTCGGTCACGACAAACTGCCGGTGTACGGTCTGGGTAAGGATAAAACGCAGGAGCAGTGGGTCAGCATCCTGCGTCAGTTGATCCACCTGGGGTTGCTGGCGCAGAACATCGCCCACCATTCCGCGTTGCAACTGACCGAGTCGGCTCGGCCGGTACTGCGCGGCGAAGTGCCGCTGCAACTGGCGGTGCCGCGCGTCATCAGCCTGAGCAAGCCGCGCGCCAGCCAGAAAACCTACGGCGGCAATTACGACCGCAAACTGTTCGCCAAACTGCGCAAACTGCGTAAATCCATCGCTGACGAAGACAATATTCCGCCGTACGTGGTGTTCAGCGACGCCACGCTGCTGGAAATGGCCGAACTGTTGCCGGTCACCGCCAGCGAGCTGCTGGCGGTCAATGGCGTCGGCCAGCGGAAACTGGAGCGATTTGGCGCCCCTTTTATGACGTTGATCCGCGATCATTTGGATAACGGCGACGACTGAGACGTGCTCAGTCTGCTGGCCGGGTCTTCGCCTGTTCTGGCATGTAAAAAAAGGAATGAATATGTTGATGTTGTTTCTCACGGTAGCGCTGGTGCACCTGATTGCGTTGATGAGTCCGGGGCCGGATTTCTTTTTCGTCTCCCAGACGGCGGTCAGCCGTTCCCGTCGTGAAGCGCTGATGGGCGTCCTGGGGATTACGCTGGGCGTGCTGGTATGGGCCGCTATCGCGCTGATGGGGCTGCATCTGCTGCTGGAGCGTATGGCGTGGCTGCACCGTCTGGTCATGATCGGCGGCGGCCTGTATCTGTGCTGGATGGGCTGGCAGATGCTGCGTTCGGCTTTGCGTAAGCGTGAACAGCAGGAAGGCGACGTGATGGTGGCATTGCCGCAGCGGGGCAAAACCTTCATGCGTGGTTTTCTGACTAACCTGTCCAACCCCAAGGCGTTGATCTATTTCGGCAGCGTGTTCTCGCTGTTTGTCGGTGACGATGTGGGCGCGGCGGCGCGCTGGGGACTGTTTGCCCTGATTTCGCTGGAAACGTTGCTGTGGTTCAGCCTGGTGGCGCTGGTGTTCGCGTTGCCGGTGATGCGCCGCGGTTATCAGCGGCTGGCGAAATGGGTGGACGGCCTGGCTGGCGTGTTGTTCACCGGGTTCGGCATCCACCTGATTATCTCGCGTTAAATTCCACCTGCCTTTTTACCACTGGCAGGCGTTCGCGGTGCTGACTCCCGGCCGGGTCGCCGGGAGTGTTGCGCTCCGGCAGCCGCTGGAGTCGGCAAGGTCAGCAAGCAAGATAGTGCGTCAACCGCGCCTGTCAGGTCGCCGTCGTTAACCCGTGTTCCGCCAGTGGAATGCATTTTTCAGCGGCATCAGGGTCCTGACCGACAAAAGCCGCCACGATAGCCCCTTCTTTCAGTAAACACAGCAGGTCAATAAAGGCTTCGCTCGCCGTGGGTAAATGCTGTTGCAGCAACCGGCGCACTTTCTGCTTGTGCTCACGGCAATATTGCGCAATCGGACTGGAAGGATCGCGGATTTCCGCCGCCGTATTGATGAAAAAGCACCCATGAAATGCGCTCAGTTCCTTAACCCCTCCCCTGAACCAGTCGGTCAGCGCATGAAACAGACGTTGCACAACGTCATTCGGCGTCGCGGCCTGCGCCAGCGCCGAAGATAACCAGCTCATGAAGATCTGATCCCGGTACGCAAGCGTCGCGAGTACCAGCTCGTTTTTGCCGGGGAAATGGTGATAAAGGGTCTTTTTAGCGATCCCTGAAACCTCAAGCACTTCGTTGATACCGACCGAATTAATGCCTTTCTGATTGAACAATGCCAGGGCTGTAGTGATCAGTTGCTGTCGTTTGTCGTTCATAGCTGGCCTCCTGACGATATATTGACAAAGGTAGACCAATCTGTCTACTCTAAAAGTAGACCAAGTTGTCTACTTTTAGAGTTCAGGAGTAAGTCATGATAAAAAAACTGATTTTCCCGGTGGTATCGGGTGCCGGCGCAGCGCTGACCATTGGTCTGCTGTCGTATGTGGATACGCTGCAGTCAGGCTGGGTATTGCTGATGGCGCCTTTCGGCGCGACGGCGGTGCTGGTATTCGGGTTGCCGGCCAGTCCGCTGGCGAAGCCCAAAAATGTGATTATGGGGCATTTTATTACGGCGTTGATTGGCGTCTGCTTTGCGCAATGGACGGGCGTCAGCCCGCTGACGCTGGCACTGGCGACCGGGTTGGCGGTTAGCGCTATGCTGCTGACGGGAACGACGCATCCGCCCGCGGGCGCGAATCCGCTGCTGATTATGCTGACAGGACAGAGCTGGTCGTTCTTGCTGGCGCCGGTGTTGATGGGCGCCGTCATCATCGTTCTGGCCGGCAAGGTGCTGAATGTTCTGCGCGCACATCCGTTCTGGCAACGGTCAGTAGCCGGCGGGGAGTCACTGCGGTGAGCTATTCCGGCGGGGAGGTAGGTGGTAAGACTGCTGTCGAAAAAATCCATCTGTACCGCTCGCCGTGTCTGCCGCGAGCGGTAACATCCTCAGATTCAGGCTTTGCGGGCCGTCGCCAGCAGCGCGCCGACCAGCATGAACAGCGAGCCGAAGGTCCGGTTCAGCTGTTTGAGCTGGCGCGGACCTTTCAGCCACAGCGCGATGCGCCGCGCCAGCGTGGCGTAGCCAATCATCACGATGATGTCGACCACGACGGTGGTGACGCCCAGCACCAGATACTGCATCGCCTGGGGCTGATGCGGGATAATAAACTGCGGGAACAGCGCGGCCAGAAACACGATGCTTTTCGGGTTGGTCAGATTGACCAGAATCGCCCGTTTGAACAAACGACGACGCGGCATACTGTTAGCCAGCGTTTGCAGGTCCAGCGAACCGGCGCTGCGCCATTGCTGGATGCCAAGCCAGATCAGGTAAGCGGCGCCGAACCATTTCAGCAAATCAAACGCCAGCACCGACTGAGATAACAACGCCCCCAGACCGATCCCCACCAGTACAATATGAATAGCCAGGCCCAGTTGCAGCCCGGCGATGGACGCTATCGCGCCGCGGTAACCGTGGCTGATGCTGGTGCTCATGGTATTGATGGCGCCGGAACCGGGCGACAGGCTTAGAATCAATGTGGTGACGAGGTAGGTTAACCACCAGTCCTGGGTCATGGCTGAATGCTCCCTGATTGCGGTTTTTTATGCCACAATACGCCAATGCCCGTCTTTGTGCCATAGCTCACAAAAATCAATCCGTTCGGCATGATTTACCTCGGGAGAGCCTGATGAATCCTTATCCGGAGTGCCTGCTGACCAGGGAATGGCAGTACGCCGCATTCGCTACCGGGCCGTTGCTGGATTTCTGGCGACAGCGTCAGGAAGGGATGTTCATCGGCGTGGATGACGTGCCGATTCGTTTCGTGCGTTTTAGCTCACCGTCGCACTCGCATCTGGTGGTGGTGTTGCCCGGCCGCACTGACAGCTACGTAAAATATGCCGAGGCGGCCTACGACCTGTTTCAGTGCGGTTACGATGTGTTGATGATGGACCACCGTGGACAGGGGCGCTCCGGCCGGTTGCTGAAAGACAGCCATCGGGGGCATGTGCGCCGCTTTTGCGATTATGTGGACGACGTGGCGACGCTATGGCAACAACAGGTGGCGCCGGGACATTATACCAAACGGTTCGCGCTGGCCCATTCGATGGGCGGTGCGATTCTGGCGCAGTTTCTGGCGCGCCAGCCGCAGACGTTCGATGCGGTCGCGCTCTGTGCGCCGATGTGCGGCATTCTGTTGCCGATGCCGCGCTGGCTGGCCTGGCGTATTCTGGACTGGGCCGAGCGTTACCCGGCGATACGGGACTATTACGCCATCGGCACCAGCCAGTGGCGTCCGTTGCCGTTTATGGTCAATGTGCTGACCCACAGCCATGCGCGTTATCGTCGCCACGTGCGTTTTTATGCCGACGACCCGGATTTGCGCATCGGCGGCCCGACCTATCACTGGGTGCGGGAGGCGCTGCAGGTGGAAACACAACTGCTGCAACAGGCGCCGGCGATCACGACGCCGCTGCTGCTGCTGCAGGCGGAAGAGGAGCGGGTGGTGGACAATGGTTGTCAGGACGCTTTTTGTCAGGCGCTGGCGACAGCCGGTCACCCGTGTGCGGATGGTCATCCTTATGTCATTCGCGGCGCCCGCCACGACATTCTGTCGGAAAAGGATGCGATGCGGGCCGAGGCCTTCGGGCGGATTTTGCGACACTTCAACGATTATCATTAATACGTCTGTGCGGCCAGGCCGCCCGGCACCAGCGGAGGTTGGATTTCAACGTATGTACCCGATTGTTGCTTCCGATTTGGATGGCACCCTGCTGTCACCCGATCACACCCTGTCACCCTATGCCAAAGAAACCCTGCGTCTGATGACGGAACAGGGCGTCCATTTTGTGTTCGCCACCGGGCGTCACCATATGGATGTGGCGCAGATCCGCGATAATCTGGCGATCAGCGCCTACATGATTACGTCTAACGGCGCGCGGGTGCATAACACCGACGGCGAGCTGATTTTCAGTCACAATCTGGACCGCGACATCGCCCACGATCTGTTCGGCATGGTGTATCACCATCCGGAAATTCTGACCCACGTTTATCGCGGCGATGAGTGGTTCCTGTGCCGCTCCCGCCCTGAAGAAGAGCGCTTTTTTACCGAGACGGTGTTCCGCTACAAACTGTTCGACCCGGAAACGCTGGGTACGGACGGCGTCGGCAAAGTATTTTTCACCTGTGAAGATCACGACAAGCTGCTGCCGCTGGAAGAAGCGCTCAACGCGCGCTGGGGCGACCGGGTGAACGTCAGCTTCTCCACCCTGAGCTGTCTGGAAGTGATGGCGGGCGGCGTATCCAAAGGCCACGCGCTGGAGCAGGTCGCCAAAATCCTCGGTCATACCATCAAAGATTGCATCGCCTTCGGCGACGGCATGAACGACTATGAAATGCTGTCGATGGCGGGCAAAGGCTGCATCATGAGCAATGCCCACCAGCGACTGAAGGATATGCTGCCGAACAACGAGGTGATTGGCACCAACATCGATCAGGCGGTGCCAAAATACCTGCGTCGTCTTTATCTCTGAGACGGCCGGGAATCCTGCGGTGAATGCAGGAACGACACGGCTTTGTCGGGGAAATCGGTGAACAGGCCGTCGACATCGGCCTGACGGTAGAGCAGCGCATAGAGCGCGTTCACGTCGGCGACGTACTTCGGCAACCGGTCAGCCCGCACCGTGTAGGGGTGCACCACCATGCCGCTGGCGTGCGCCTCTTTCACCAGCGGACTGACGGCGACCTTGCCCGCATTGCCGCTGAGCAGCATGTGATAGTCGGGGCCGACGCCGTCGGCGTAGCGGGCGATTTTCTGCATCGCGCCCGGTTTGAGCATCCAGTCGTAGTCATAGTTGACCCAGCGGCCGTCGGGTTGTTGCTGCTGGGTTTCCTGCCAGCGGGTTTCGGCGATCAGTTGCACCAGTTTCAGGTCCATCCCCAGCGCCGGTTCCAGTTCGGTTTTGATGCGTTGCAGCTCGCTGGCGTCAAAGCATTGCAGGTAAACCCGGTCGCTTTTTTGGCTGTAACCGTACTGTTTGAGCACCTCCAGCACCGCGCGGGATATATCTTTGCCCTCCTGACGGTGGAACCACGGCGCTTTGATTTCCGGGTAGATGCCGATGTTTTTGCCGGTCGAGTGGTTCAGCCCCTGAATGAATTCGATTTCATCCTGAAAGGTGTGAATGCGAAAGTCCGATTTGCCCATCGGGAAGCGATTCGGGTAGCTCTGCACCGGCTTGCCGTCTTTCAGGTCAAACCCTTCGGTGAATTTAAGCGAACGGATTTCCGCCAGCGTAAAATCGATGGCGTAGTAACGGCCGTCAGCCCGCTCCCGGCCGGGGAAACGCTCGGCGACGTCGGTGACGCGGTCAAGGTAGTGATCGTGCAGCACCACCAGCGCGTTGTCCCTGGTCATGACCAGATCCTGCTCCAGATAGTCCGCGCCCTGCTCGTACGCCATCGCCTTGGCGGGCAGGGTATGTTCCGGCAGGTAGCCGCTGGCGCCCCGGTGGGCAATCACGATTTTATCGCCGGTCTGCGCCAGCACGGAGAGGGACATCGCCAGCGTCATGCCGGCCAGTAAAGGCTTGAACAGAGGATTCATGTCAGCGTCCTTTTTCAGTGGGAGAAAGAAAAGCTGTGTGAGTCGATGTGTTGAAAATGGCGTTGATAACTCCCCGCCGGCCCGGCATGGTCCGGCGGGGATAAAGCGCATGGTTACCGTCGTCAGTAAACCACGGCTGGATGACAGAATCAGGCGCGTTGCGCCAGTTCTTGCTTGTGTTTCTTCTCGTTGATCATGGTCAGGATCAACAACAGTACCGCCAGTACGCTGCCGCCGATCATCACCAGGAAGCCGCCGTTCCAGCCGAAGAAGTCTACGGTGTAGCCGACGATGGCGCTGGCTGCCACCGAACCGCCCAGGTAACCGAACAGGCCGGTGAAGCCGGCGGCGGTGCCGGCGGCTTTCTTCGGCGCCAGTTCCAGCGCATGCAGGCCGATCAACATCACCGGGCCGTAGATCAGGAAGCCGATGACGATCATGCAGAGCATGTCCACGCCGGGGTTGCCCGCCGGATTCAGCCAGTACACGATAGTGGCGATGGTCACCAGACTCATGAAGAACACGCCGGTGGCGCCGCGGTTGCCCTTGAACACCTTGTCGGACATCCAGCCGCACAGCAGCGTGCCTGGAATACCGGCGTATTCATACAGGAAATAGGCCAGCGAAGACTTATCCAGCGCAAAGTGCTTCACCTCTTTGAGATAGGTCGGCGACCAGTCGAGAATGCCGTAACGCAGCAGGTAGACGAACACGTTGGCAAAGGCGATGTACCACAACAGTTTGTTGGGGAACACGTACTGCATGAAGATTTCTTTGGCGGTCAGCTCCTGTTCGTCTTTCTCGCTGTAATCCACCGGATAATCGTTTTTGTATTCTTCGATCGGCGGCAGACCGCAGGACTGCGGCGTGTCGCGCATCATGGCGAAGGCGAACAGCGCCACCAGAATGGCGGCGAACGCCGGCATATAGAGCGCGGCTTTCCAGTCATTGAACCAGGCCATCCCCAGCAGGAACAGCAGCGGCGGGATGCCGCCGCCCACGTTGTGGGCGCAGTTCCAGACGGAAACGATGCCGCCGCGTTCTTTCTGCGACCACCAATGCACCATGGTACGGCCGCACGGCGGCCAGCCCATGCCCTGAAACCAGCCGCAGACGAACAGCAACACGAACATCACCATGATGCTGGAAGTCGCCCACGGTACGAAGCCCATAAACAGCATCACCGCCGCCGCCAGAATCAGGCCGGCGGGCAGGAAGACGCGCGGGTTGGAGCGGTCGGATACCGAACCCATGATGAATTTGGAAAACCCGTAGGCGATGGAAATGCCGGACAGCGCGAAACCCAGATCACCCTTTGAGAACCCCTGCTCGACCAGATAAGGCATCGCCAGCGCGAAGTTCTTTCTGACCAGATAGTAGGCGGCGTAGCCGAAAAAGATCCCCAGAAAAATTTGCCAGCGCAGACGACGGTAGAGCGGATCCATCCGATGTTCCTCTACGCGCGGACGATGTGCCGCAGGCTTGAAAATACTCAGCATAAATAAACGATCCCCGATAGTTATGTTCTATAACGCTCGCCAGCGTAGCGAATACGCGTGATGTTCAGTGTGAGTAAACGCGCAATTGTTACACTTTTATGACGAGGTGGGTCATTTTGAGCTGTGAGTAACACAAATGAAATAACCATTTTTCATTTCTGAGTGATTTGAATCACATATTTGTCGTCTCATCATCGTTTAATTTTCGTTTTTTGAGTGTTTTTGTTCTTTATCAATCATTGTGGCGGCGGTTTGTGTCCCACTACATACAGACATGATCCGGATTGAGGTGGGACGGTAATGGCGAACAACGGTTTGCGACGTGAAACGGATGTGGTGATTATCGGCGGCGGCGCCACCGGCGCGGGGACCGCCCGCGACTGCGCGTTGCGCGGTTTGCGGTGCCTGCTGCTGGAACGGCACGACATCGCCACCGGCGCCACCGGTCGTAATCATGGGTTGTTGCACAGCGGGGCGCGCTATGCGGTCACCGATGCGGAGTCCGCTCGCGAATGCATTGAAGAAAACCAGATTCTGCGGCGCATCGCCCGCCACTGTATTGAGCCGACCGACGGCCTGTTTCTGACGCTACCGCAGGATGACCTCGACTATCAGGCGCGGTTTGTCGCCGCCTGCCGACAGGCGGGGATCCCGGCGCAGGCGATCGATCCACAGGAGGCGCTGCGACTGGAACCGGCCGCCAATCCAGCCTTGATCGGCGCAGTGAGGGTGCCGGACGGTACCGTGGATCCGTTCCGGCTGACCGCCGCCAATATGATCGACGCCTGCGAACATGGCGCGGAAGTGCTGACCTACCACGAAGTGATCGGGTTGATTCGCCAGGGCGATCGTGTCACCGGCGTGCGCGTTTTCGACCACAAACGCCATGTCGCCAGTGAAATTTATGCGCAGGTGGTGGTGAACGCGGGCGGCATCTGGGGGCAGCGCATCGCTGAGTACGCCGATCTGACTGTGCGCATGTTTCCAGCCAAGGGCGCGCTGCTGATTCTGGGGCACCGCATCAACAACCGGGTGATCAACCGCTGCCGTAAACCGGCGGACGCCGACATTCTGGTGCCGGGCGACACTATTTCGCTGATTGGCACCACCTCGACCCGCATCGACTATGACCAAATCGACCACATGACCGTTACCCCGGCGGAAGTCGATACCCTGATCCGCGAAGGCAGTCTGCTGGCGCCGCAACTGGCGCAAACCCGCATTCTGCGTGCTTACGCCGGGGTGCGGCCGCTGGTGGCGAGCGACAACGACCCGTCCGGGCGCAGCGTCAGCCGCGGCATTGTGCTGCTGGACCACGCCAGCCGGGACGGGCTGGAAGGGTTTGTCACCATCACCGGCGGCAAGCTGATGACCTACCGGCTGATGGCGGAATGGGTGACGGACAAAGTATGCGAAAAGCTCGGCCACAGGGCCGAATGCGCCACCGCGTCACGGCCGTTGCCGGGATCGGAAACGCCGAATCCGGACACGCCGCAGGCCGCATCGGCGCTGTCGGCGCCGTTGCGCGGTTCTGCGATTTATCGCCACGGGCATCGCGCCGCGCCGCTGGTGTCCGGCCAGCGGGTGGACAGCAGTCTGGTGTGCGAATGCGAAGCGGTGACGGCGGGCGAAGTGCGTTATGCGGTGGAGTCGCTGCAGGTCAATAACCTGACTGACCTGCGCCGCCGTACCCGCGTCGGCATGGGCACCTGTCAGGGGGAACTGTGCGCCTGTCGCGCGGCCGGGTTGTTGTGCCGTCTGGGACAGTCCACGCCGCATCAGGCGGTGTCGCAACTGAGCCAGTTTCTCAACGAGCGCTGGAAAGGCATGCGCCCCATCGCGTGGGGGCACACGCTGCGGGAAAGCGAATTTACCAGCTGGATTTATCAGGGGCTGTGCGGGCTGACCGAAAGCCGGGAGCAGGAGAACAGCGATGCGTTATGACGTGGTGATAATTGGCGGCGGGCTGGCCGGGTTAGCCTGCGGCATTCGCCTGCAGGAGCAGGGTAAACGCTGCGCCGTGGTCAGCGTCGGGCAAAGCGCGCTGACCTTTGCGTCCGGCGCGCTGGATCTGCTGGCGACGCTGCCGGACGGCACGGCGGTCGACCAGCCGTTGGCGGCGCTGGATGCGCTGGCGGCGCAGGCGCCGCATCATCCTTATACCCTGATGGGTAAGGCGCGCGTAAACCAACTGGCGTCGGACGCCGAAGCGTTGCTGGCGCGCTGCGGGTTGTGGCTGCGAGGGGAAAGCGGGGGCAATCATCAGCGTCTTACGCCGTTGGGCAAGTGGCATCCGTGCTGGCTGAGCCCGTCGGATAGCGTAACGCGCGGCCTGCCGGGGTCGCCGGCGTGGCGTCAGCCGCTGGTCGCCGGTATCGACGGCTTTATGGATTTTCAATCCCGGCTGGTGGCCGGGGAACTGCAAGCGCAGGGGATTGCCGCCCGCGCCGACGATCTGCACTTGCCGTTGCTGGATGCGTTGCGGCAAAACCCCAGCGAGTTTCGTTCGCTGAATCTTGCCCGGGTGCTGGATACCCCGGCGGGCGTGGCGGCGCTGGCGGAAGAGCTGCTGACGCGATCGAACGGTAATGACGCGGTGATACTACCCGCTTGTATCGGGCCGGACGCGCAGGCGCGGCTAAATGCCGCGCTGGGTAAACCGGTGGGACTGCTGGCGACGCTGCCGCCGTCGTTGCCGGGCATGCAGTTGCATCAGGCGCTGCTGGGCCGCTTTCGTCAGATTGGCGGCACCGTGATGCCGGGGGACCGGGTGTTGTCGGCGCAGCCGCAAGAAGACGGCGTGGCGCTGTATACCCGCAGCCACGGCGAAATACCGCTGCGAGCCGGTCATGTGGTGCTGGCGAGCGGCAGTTTTTTCAGTAACGGTCTGGTGGCCGAGCGCGATCGGGTGGTGGAGCCGGTGTTCGGGCTGGACGTGGATTTCCTGCCCACGCATGAAGACTGGAGTCGGCCGAATTTGTTCGCCGCTCAGCCGTACCTGCAATTCGGCGTAATGGTGGATGAATGCCTGCACCCGGCTATCAGCGGCCGTGTCCAGCCCCGTTTGTACGCGATTGGTTCGGTATTACGCGGGTATGACCCGTTGCGTCAGGGGTGCGGCGGCGGGGTGTCGCTGTTGACCGCGTTGTACGCCGCTGAAATGATCGTAAGGGAGAGCCTGTGATGAGCCGGTCTGACACCAGTTTCGAAAACTGCATCAAATGCACCGTCTGCACCACCGCCTGCCCGGTGGCGCGCGTCAATCCGCTCTATCCGGGGCCGAAGCAGGCTGGGCCGGATGGCGAACGGCTACGGCGTAAAGACCCGGCGTTGTTTGATGAAGCGCTGAAATATTGCACCAACTGCAAGCGGTGCGAGGTAGCCTGCCCGTCGGATGTGCACATCGGCGACATCATCCAGCGCGCCAAAGCCAGCCATAGCCAGCATCGCCCGACGCTGCGCGACGCCATTCTCAGCCACACGGATCTGATGGGCACCGTCGCCACGCCGTTTGCGCCGCTGGTGAACACCCTCACCGGGTTAAAACCGATGCGCCAACTGCTGGATAAGGCGTTGAAAATCGACCATCGCCGCCAGTTGCCGCGCTATTCCCACGGCACCTTCCGCAGCTGGTATCGCCAGCAGGCGGCGCATCAGTTGCAATTTGCCGAACAGGTCGCCTATTTTCACGGCTGCTACGTCAACTACAACCACCCGCAGCTGGGGCGCGATCTGATTCGTGTGTTTAACGCGATGGGGGTCGGGGTGCAGCTGCTGACCAAAGAGAAGTGCTGCGGCGTGGCGCTGATCGCCAACCGTTTTCTCGACAAGGCGCGCAAGCAGGCGCGTTTCAACCTGGCTTCGCTGGATGACGCCATCAACAGCCGGGGGCTGCCGGTCATCGCCACCTCGTCCAGCTGCACTTTTACGCTGCGCGATGAATATCCCCATCTGCTGGGGCTGGACAACCAGCATGTGCGCGACGGTATCGAACTGGCGACGCGTCACCTTTATCGCTTGCTGGAGCAAGGCCGGACGCTGCCGTTGCAGCCTTTGCCGCTGCGGGTGGTGTATCACACCCCTTGCCATCTGGAGCGTATGGGATGGACCGCGTATACCCTCGAACTGCTGCGGCGGATTCCAGGGCTGGAGTTGCAGGTGCTGGATTCCCAGTGTTGCGGCATCGCCGGGACCTATGGTTTCAAGAAGGAAAACTACGATACCGCGCAGGGGATTGGCGCGCCGTTGTTCCGGCAGATTGACGCGAGCGGCGCCGATCTGGTGATCACGGATTGCGAAACCTGCAAATGGCAGATTGAAATGTCCACCGGCAAACCCTGCGAACATCCCTTCAGCCTACTGGCTAAAGCGCTGCCGGCGTAAATGGTTTTAGTGGGGTTGCCCTCGCTGTTTTTCCAGGAGAGGGCGGCCGTTTTTCTATTCCCGTGCATTACACATGGTTAAATGTTAACCATTTGATTCTGAAAAAATAATCTTGTATGCCTGTAGCGAAATGACTGGAATGTCAGGCGGGCTGGCCTTCTCAGGCATGATTTTTCTTTTAGTTGAACAAAAAAACGCTTTACAGATGCAAATGATAATGATTATTATTGCCATGCGTTCCGGGAAAGCCTAATGAATCCATCCTTGTGACTCATCGCGGTTTTGCTGTGAAGGCACGACATTGCTCACATTGCTTCCAGTATTACTTAGCCAGCTCGGGTGCTGGCTTTTTTTTATCCTGAATTTTTAGGAATCTGATTTCCAATTTGTTTGTCGCTGCGCGACGTTAAAAATTTCTCCCGGAAATTTTTTGAATAGAGCGGTGAGTTTTTTCGGCTTTCTTATTCTCCGGCGGCCGCTAGACTGAAAAAAAACGTTGGAGGAACGTCACATGATTTATTTACGCAAAGCACAAGATCGCGGTCATGCCAATCACGGCTGGCTCGACAGCTGGCATACTTTTTCATTCGCTGATTACTACGACCCTGATTTCATGGGCTTTTCCGCGCTGCGGGTGATCAATGAAGACCGTATCGAGGGCGGCCAGGGTTTTGGAACCCACCCGCACCGGGATATGGAAATTCTCACCTATGTGCTGGAAGGCACGGTGGAACATCAGGACAGCATGGGCAACAAAGAGCAGATCCCGGCGGGCGAGTTTCAGATCATGAGCGCCGGCACCGGGATCCGTCACTCGGAGTACAACGCCAGTCAGGACAAATTGCTGCACCTGTACCAGATCTGGGTGATCCCGGAAAAAACCGGCCTGACGCCGCGTTACGAGCAGCGCCGTTTTGATGCGCCGCAGGGCCGCCAACTGGTGCTGTCGCCGGATGCCCGCGACGGGTCGCTGAAGGTGTTTCAGGACATGACGCTGTGGCGCTGGGCGCTGAAATCGCAGGAAGCGTCGAGCTATCAGGCCCAGCAGGGGCGTCAGCTGTGGATTCAGGTGGTGCGCGGCGCTATTGAGATCAACGGTCAGCAGGCCAACGCCAGCGACGCGCTGGCTATCTGGGATGAGGATTCCATCACCGTGCGCGCCAGCGAAGACAGCGAAATCCTGCTGTTTGACCTGCCGCCGGTAAAATGACGGCGGCAGCGTTTACCAAGGCGATCCCATGCCGGATCGCCTCGTTTGCCCCCAGTTCACGGTAGTACAGCGGAGGCCCAGCCTCCGCGACCAAACCGCCTGGGGTTGAGGCTGCCCGGCCTTATACTGCTGATAGTTAATTAATCGGTACTCCCTTACGCGCCAACTGTTGCCGCCAGTTGTTGTCCCAGTTTTTCTGATGGACATCATTCGCCGAGCCGTCACGAGGGGCGTAGCGGGCACGATTTCTGGTCAGGAGTTCTGTTCCGATATCAATGGTTTGGGCGTAGTTGTCCCGGTTAAAGGAGATAATGGCGTTAGGACTTTCAGCCTCGAAGAGCGCGATTTGGGCATCGGCCAGTTTATTCGCCTGATCCACCAGCTCACGGGATGAATTCAGCGCCTGTTCCAGCCGCTGAATCTGTTCCTGGTTCAGCCCTTGTGCTCCGGTCACTACGAGCCTGTTGTACTTACTCACGCTGAAACCGAAAGTCGCTCCCTTTAAATCCGGGTTATCTTTGCCGAGTTGTTCCAGAAAAGACATATAAGTCGGCTCAATCTGAGCAGATGCCGAACGCAGGTTGAGTGTCGCCTGGTCCACGGTTTTCATCCGCTCGGCCCAGGTATCAGTCGGCGTCATCAATTTGGCATACTCTTCTTCGCTGAGCGCATCGGGAACCTGAAGCGCGATGCCTTCCGAGATAGTCACCTGATTAGAGGTAGCGTCACCCGATTTTCGCGCTTCAATATATGCCTGATATTTACTGAGGGCTTCTGCGCTGATATTGACATCCTGACGTTCAATTTTTACTTCGTCCGCGACAGCCCCGCTATTATCGACTTGTTGTTCCGCCGTGCTGTGCGTTACCCGCCAACTCTGTCCTGACTGTGGGTCTGCCACCGTGTACGATCCAAATGTAGGAATACTATTCATATTCTTTGCTCCTGTTCGCCAGGCGTTTGCGCTGTGCAACAACGTCTGCCTGCAACTCGAATTATTTAGGGTATATATTCATAAATGAAATAATACGGTAGACCTTTTATCGCAGAAGGCGAGTGTAGCACTCTGTTTCAGTCCGTCATTCCGAAGGCGCGGCGCTGAAATAGCCTGTCTCTGCATGAAATTATGGAACATTTCCACCGGCTTGTTTTTGTGACGTAAGCTGGAATGTAACATTAATGCGCGATGCTATTTATAATAAAAAATCATTTATTGTCGGATTTTTATTAATATAAAAATCGTCATTTATTGGTGATATATACTCATTCGTTGTTGGTTATAATTAATAACCAGCAAACAATAAAAATCAAAATAATATAATGGGTATTATTTGCGCGACTTCACCATGCCTGATTTTATGTCCTGTGTTCAAGTACATATTCTGCTAACCATTTCTCTAGTACAATCGGCGTTTTCAGCTACGGGGATGTCAACGGATGATAAAGAAAAAAAGGCCGGGACTTCAGGATGTCGCCGACCGGGTCGGGGTGACCAAAATGACGGTCAGCCGCTATTTGCGCAACCCCGAGCAGGTGTCCGCGGCGCTGAGAGGCAAAATCGCCGCCGTACTGGATGAACTGGGGTACATTCCCAACCGAACGCCGCACATTCTCGCCAATTCCACCAGCCGGGCGATCGGCGTGCTGTTGCCGTCGCTTACCAACCAGGTGTTCGCCGAGGTGTTGCGCGGCATCGAAAAAGTGGCGGAAGCGCAGGGATATCAAACCATGCTGGCGCATTACGGTTATCAGCCGGAAATGGAAGAGCGACGTTTGATGTCATTGCTGGCCTACAACATTGACGGACTGATCCTCGCCGAGCGCAATCACACCGCCCGTACCCGTCAGATGATCGCCGTGGCCGGGATCCCGGTGGTGGAGTTGATGGATTCCGTGTCGCCCTGTCTCGATATGGCGGTGGGGTTCGATAATGTGGACGCCGCGCGCCAGATGACGCGTTACATGATCGCGCGCGGTCGCCGCCATGTGGTGTATCTCGGCGCGCGTCAGGACGAACGCACGCTGATGAAACAGCAAGGTTACGCGCAGGCGATGGCCGAAGCCGGCCTTGCCAGCTACAGCGTGATGAGCGAAAGCCCGTCGTCCTATACGCTGGGCGGAGAGCTATTGCGCCGGGCGCAGGCGGAATACCCGCAGGTGGACAGCCTGTTCTGCACCAACGATGACCTGGCTATCGGCGCCATGTTCGAGTGCCAGCGGCAGGGGGTGAGCGTTCCCGAACAGATGGGCATCGCCGGTTTCCACGGTCACGATATCGGCCAGACCACAGTGCCGCGGCTGACCAGCGTATTGACGCCGCGTAAGCGCATTGGCGAAGTCGGCGCCGCGCAGCTGCTGGCGCGTCTGCATGGGGAAACGTTGCCGACGGCCAGCGTGGACGTCGGCTTTACTCTGCAGGTGGGAGAGAGCGTCTAGGCTGGCGCTTTCAGCGTGATGGGTGCGCGCGTAACGCCGCGGCGCACCGCTCCACCACCTGATCCATCGGGCCGTTGATATCGACGGTGATGACATCGGTTTCCGTTTCACCCGGTTCTTCCAGCGCATCAAACTGGCTTTGCAGCAATCCGGTCGGCATAAAATGCCCGGCGCGCGCCTGATGGCGCTGCAGAATCACCTCGAAGCTGCCTTTCAGGTACAGGAACACCATGCCGTCGTTGCCTTCGCGCAGCCGGTCACGGTAGCGCTTTTTCAGCGCGGAACAGACGATAATGCCGGTTTCATTTTTATGCAGCAGGCTGTAGGCGGCGTCGTTCAGGCGCTCCAGCCAGGGGGCGCGGTCGTCGTCGTTGAGCGGCTGACCGCTGGCCATTTTCTGGATGTTGGCTCTGGGATGCAGATCGTCGCCGTCGATGAATTTGGCGTTGATTTCCCGTGCCAGCCGGGCGCCCACGCTGGATTTCCCGCTGCCGGAAACCCCCATCAGAATAATACTTTGTCCTGACATAATTTGATCTCTATCCCAAACTGTAAATTAAATGCTTCGTACCGGTTTCAGACTTTAACATGTTACCGGTATCATGATACCGGTAACATCGTGCGTTGTGATGTATATCACACGGGTTAAGCGCTACCCGAACGCCTGACTCTACTGTAGCGAAGGCACGCCCGAAACACCGGGAGAATTCGCAAAACACAAGAAAATCCCCCCTGTCGTTGCCCGACTCGCGCAGGCAGGGGTTGCCGGAGATCGTTATGCCACTCGTGATTGTCGCTGTGGGTGTCGCACTGCTGCTGGTGCTGATGATCCGCTTTAAACTGAACGGCTTTATTGCACTGATTCTGGTTGCCCTGGCCGTGGGCATCATGCAGGGAATGCCGGTGCAGAAGGTGATGACGTCCATCAAGAACGGGGTGGGCGGCACGCTGGGCACGCTGGCCTTGATCATGGGCTTTGGCGCCATGTTGGGGAAACTGCTGGCGGACTGCGGCGGCGCGCAGCGTATCGCCACCACGCTGATTAATCGCTTCGGTCGCAAACATATTCAGTGGGCGATTGTGCTGACCGGTTTTACCGTCGGCTTCGCGCTGTTCTACGAAGTGGGTTTCGTGCTGTTGTTGCCGCTGGTGTTTAGCATTGTGGCGTCGGCGCGTATTCCGCTGCTGTATGCCGGCGTGCCGATGGCGGCGGCGTTGTCCGTCACCCACGGCTTCCTGCCGCCGCATCCGGGGCCGACCGCCATTGCCTCGTTGTTCCACGCCGACATGGGCAAAACGCTGCTGTACGGTACGCTGTTGGGGATCCCGACGGTGATTCTGGCCGGCCCGGTTTACGCCCGCTTCCTGAAGAAAATCGACAAGCCGATTCCGGAAGGGCTGTATAACCCGAAGCAGTTCACCGAGCAGGAGATGCCGAGCTTTGTCGTCAGCGTGATGACCGCGCTGGTGCCGGTGATTCTGATGGCGCTGCGCGCCGTGGCGGAAATGGTATTGCCGAAGGGACACGCGTTGTTACCGTATGCCGAGTTCTTCGGCGACCCGGTGATGGCGACCCTGATTGCGGTGCTGATCGCTATTTTCACCTTCGGCCTGAACCGTGGCCGCAGCATGGATGAGGTGATGGGCACCATTACCGACTCGATTAAAATCATCGCCATGATGCTGCTGATCCTCGGCGGCGGCGGTGCGTTTAAACAGGTGCTGGTCGACAGCGGCGTAGACAAATACATCGCCGGGATGATGAACGGTAGCAGCGTGTCGCCGTTGCTGTTGGGTTGGCTTATCGCCGCCGTGCTGCGTCTGGCGCTGGGGTCCGCCACGGTGGCCGCGCTGACCGCAGGCGGGATTGTGGCGCCGATTATTGCCACCAGCGGCGTCAGCCCGGAGCTGATGGTGATCGCGGTCGGCTCCGGCAGCGTGATTTTCTCCCACGTTAACGACCCCGGCTTCTGGCTGTTCAAAGAGTATTTCAACCTGAGCATTCCGGAAACGCTGAAGTCGTGGTCGGCGCTGGAAACCATCATCGCGGTGTGCGGTTTGGTCGGCACCCTGCTGCTGAGTTACGTGGTGTGATGAACGTAGGTTGGATGTAGCGGTTTGCTCTCAGTCTTCGCTTCGGCAGGGAGACTGAGAGCGTCTGCGGTTACAGTTTCAGATAGGCCCGAATGCCATCAAGGAACATTTGGGTGGAAAGCATGACCAGCACCAATCCCATCAACCGTTCCAGCGCGTTGACGCCCTTGTCGCCCAACAGGCGCAGGAACAGATTCGACAGCAGCAGCACGACAACCGTGATACCCCAGGCGATGAATAGCGCCAGCGTCAGGTGCGGCATTTGATTCGGGTACTGGTGCGAGAGTAGCATCAGCGCGGCCAGAATCGACGGCCCGGCCACCATCGGGATAGCCAGCGGCACCAGAAACGGCTCGTCGCCGGCGGGCAGACCGCTGGTAAAGCCTTCCTGCGTCGGGAAAATCATGCGGATGGCGATCAAAAACAGCACGATACCGCCGGAAATGGAGACGGTTTCCGTGCGCAGGTTCAATATCGCCAGAATCTTCTCGCCGGCGAACAGGAATACCAGCATCACCCCCAGCGCGATGATCATTTCCCTAATCAGCACCACGCGCCGCCGTTTGGGATCCAGGTGCTTCAATACGGACATGAACACCGGCAGATTGCCGAGCGGATCCATAATTAACAACAACAGTACGGTTGCCGAGATCATTTCAGTCATGGTGGCGGTAAGCTCCTCTCATCCCCAGCCTTTTGCCAGACACATTAGGCGTGTTGCTGAAAACGCCTGAGTCATCGAATAAATTCACTTGCGACTTCTGATACATTTTGTAAGGTTGACAGTCATCACTTTAAACTTATGCTCCCTGCCTGAAACGGCAGTCGGATTGCTTTTTGTCACCCCCAGGCAGGACGGTTACCATGAAAAATGTTGGTTTTATTGGCTGGCGCGGTATGGTCGGTTCGGTACTCATGCAGCGCATGGTGGAAGAACGCGACTTTGATTTAATCCGCCCGGTATTCTTCTCTACCTCTCAGCACGGCCAACCGGCGCCGGCGCTGGGCGGCCAGCAGGGTGTCCTGCAGGATGCCTACAATCTGGAAGCGCTGCGCGCGCTGGATATCATCATCACCTGTCAGGGCGGCGATTATACCAACGAAATCTATCCAAAGCTGCGTGAAAGTGGCTGGCAAGGATACTGGATCGACGCAGCATCGTCTCTGCGAATGAAAGATGACGCGATTATTATCCTGGACCCGGTCAACCACGGCGTGATCAAGTCCGGTCTGGATAAAGGCATCAAAACCTTCGTCGGCGGCAACTGTACCGTCAGCCTGATGCTGATGTCGCTGGGCGGCCTGTTCGCCAACGATCTGGTGGAGTGGGCGTCTGTCGCCACTTATCAGGCGGCATCCGGCGCGGGCGCGCGCAACATGCGCGAACTGCTGGTGCAGATGGGCCAACTGAATGCCGAAGTGGCTGCTGAACTGCGCGACCCGGCCTCCGCCATTCTGGATATCGAGCGCAAAGTGACGGCGCTGTCGCGCGGCGGTCTGGATGTGGAAAACTTCGGCGTGCCGCTGGCCGGCAGCCTGATTCCGTGGATCGACAAACAGCTGGAAAACGGCCAAAGCCGCGAAGAGTGGAAAGGTCAGGCGGAAACCAACAAGATTCTGAACACCGCCAGCACTATTCCGGTGGACGGTCTGTGCGTGCGTATCGGCGCGTTGCGCTGCCACAGCCAGGCTTTCACGCTGAAACTGAAGAAAGATGTGTCGATTCCGGAAATCGAGCAGATGCTGGCAACCCATAATGACTGGGTGAAAGTGGTGCCGAACGACCGCGAGATCACCATGCGCGAACTGACCCCGGCCGCCGTGACCGGTACGCTGTCCACGCCGGTGGGCCGTCTGCGCAAACTGAACATGGGCCCGCAGTACCTGTCCGCCTTCACCGTCGGCGACCAACTGCTGTGGGGCGCTGCCGAACCGCTGCGCCGCATGCTGCGCATCCTGCTGTAATCATTGCCATACGAGGCGCGCCATCACGGCGTGCCTCGCCTTGGTTTCTGCTTTTCCCCCAAATCTCGCCCGTTGCGTCCTACTGATTCACACGCCATATTGCGCTGCGTCACGATAGCCGTTGCGGCGCGCGGCATAATGGGGCGGCCCGAGCGGCGACGTCGCCGGGGATTCTTTTCGCTTTTCTGTGAGGCCGACATGCAACGACTGACGATTTCTCTGGATGACCCGCTGGCCGAGGCGCTGGACGCGTTGATGCTGCGTAAAGGCTATGCCAACCGGTCGGAAGCGTTTCGCGATATGCTGCGGCGTGAGCTGGGCGAAATGACGGTGGCGCAGGATAAAAACGCGGAATGCGTGGCGGTGCTGAGCTATGTGTACGACCATCACGAACGCCAACTGTCGAGCCGGCTGGCCGGCATGCAGCATGAGCATCATCACCTCACCGTGTCCACCATGCATACCCATCTGAGCCATGATGAGTGCGTGGAAACCGTGATTCTGCGCGGGCCGACCGAGCGGGTGGAACAGTTCGCCGCGTCGGTCATCGCCCAGACCGGCGTGCGTCACGGCCGATTGAACCTGATCCCGATGGATCATGCCGCCAATGGGGCGGAACCGGAAAAGCACAAATAATCAGCGGTCTGGTGGGGGGAGCCGCAGGTTGTGGCGTGGCGTTGGCAAAATATCCTGCGCTTCGGCCTCTGCCTTGAAACCGGTGGTGTCGAAGAAATAACCTATCGGGATTCATTAACTTCATGAATTATAATAAATATAAAATATTTACATCTCGCGATAATACATAACGCTTGCATTCGTTCCGGATGAATGCGTTAATGGTGTCACGGTTTGTTAGTCAGACCTATTTATGCAAAGCATTTTACTAAAGCAGTCCTCAGTCCAAGCGTTATCCTCGATATCACTTCCCCTGAATCTCTTTTTTTCTTGCTCATAAGTATTTCCTGCAATGCAGACCTATATTGCCCTCTAACGGGCTGGAAAAAATTACGAGGTAATATAATGTCTAATAAAATGACTGGTTCAGTAAAATGGTTTAACGAAACTAAAGGTTTTGGCTTCATCACTCCGGCTGACGGCAGCAAAGACGTGTTCGTTCACTTCTCCGCCATTCAGAGCGATAGCTTCAAAACTCTGTACGAAGGCCAGAAAGTTGAATTCGTTATCGGCAACGGCCCGAAAGGTCCTTCCGCTGAAAACGTTGTAGGGCTGTAATTCCCCGGGTAATCATCGCTTACGATAGCGAAGATGGCGTTAGCCGGAGCAGTTAAGTTGATGTGATACCCAGGTCTGCCTGAGAACGGCTTCCCCCACAAGGGAAGCCGTTTTTTATTGGCATACTGAAACGCCTGAACAGGTGTAGTAAACAATGATCGGTTTCGGCCGCGAATTTATCCCACCCGCAGCGGCACTCGTACCCGCACGCGGGTAAAGTGTTCCGGCTCGCTGGTGACGGTGATGCCGTAGTGATGGCCGTAACGCGCCTTGATGCGCCGGTCCACCAGATTCATGCCCAGCCCGTCGCCTCCGTTGCGCGGGTGATAAGTCCCGGCGTTGTCCTCCACCGTCAGCTCCAGCATGTTGGCGTGGGTGCGGGCGTCAATGCGCAAATGGCCGTTGTCCAGCATTTGGGAGATGCCGTGCTTGATGGCGTTTTCCACCAGCGGCTGCAGGGAAAAGGCCGGTAGCCTGGCGGCCCTGAGCGACGGCGGAATGGCAATGTCCACCGTCAGCAGATTGGCGAAACGCGCCTTTTCGATTTCAAGGTAGGCGTCGACATGCTCCAGCTCATCGCTGAGAGCCACTTCGTCACTGCTGCGCTTGAGGTTTTTGCGAAAGAAGGTGGATAGCGACAGCACCAACTGACGCGCCTGATCCGGGTTGCGGCGAATAATCGCCGACAGGGTATTGAGGGCGTTGAACAGGAAGTGCGGGTTGACCTGAGCGTGCAACAGCTTGATTTCGGACTGCGCCAGCAATTGTTTCTGTTGCTCAAAACGGCCGGCGAAAATCTGGGCCGACAGCAGGTGACCGATGCCTTCCCCCAGCGTCCGGTTGATGCTGGAGAACAGCTTGTTTTTCGGTTCATACAGCTTGATGGTGCCGATCACCCGCTGTTCTTCGCCGCGCAGCGGGATCACCAGCGTGGACCCAAGCTTACAGTGCGGCGAGATGGAACAGTTGAAGGGCGCTTCGTTGCCGTCGGCGTACACCACCTGATTGTGGTCGATGGCCTGATGGGTGAACGGCGAGGTGATCAGCGAGCCGGCCGTGTGGTGATCGTCGCCGGTACCGACGAACGCCAGCAATTTTTCCCGATCGGTGATGGCGACCGCGCCGACGCCCAACTCTTCATACAGGATGCGCGCCACCCGCATACTGGTTCTCGGATTAAATCCTTCCCGCAGCGCCCCTTCGGCGCGGGCGGCAATCTGCAACGCCCGGGCGGAAAACGCCGACGTGTATTTCTCGAACATCGCCCGCCGGTCCAGCAGGATGCGCATGAACATCGCCGCCCCGACGCTGTTGGTAATGATCATCGGCAGCGCGATGCTTTTGACCAGCGTCAGCGCGTCGCCGAATGGCCGCGACAACAGCAGGATGATGCTCATCTGCAACACTTCCACCAGCAGGGTGGCGGCGGCGATGACCAGCGGCTGGAACAGCAGATCGACGCGATGGCGGCGGGTCAGGTAGCGGTGCAGCAGGCCGCCGGCCAGCCCTTCCGCGATGGTGGAAACCATACAGGCCAGCGCGGTCATGCCGCCGAGGGAATAGCGATGCAAGCCGCCGGTCAGCCCGACCAGCACCCCCACCGACGGCCCGCCCAGTACGCCGCCCAGCAGCGCGCCGATGGCGCGGGTATTGGCGATGGAATCGTCGATATGCAGGCCAAAATAGGTGCCGAGGATGCAGAACATCGAGAAGGTCAGGTAGCAGATCAGTTTATGCGGCAGGCGGATGGTGACCTGCGTCAGCGGAATAAACAGCGGAGTTTTGCTCAATAGATAGGCAATGACCAGATAGACGCATGTTTGTTGCAGCAATGACAGAATCAGATCGATTTGGCTTATCATAAGCAGTACACCTCCCTGTTGATGCATCCGATTTTACCCGTCGCGGTCGAACAATCTCCGGACAGGATCAACATTCGCTAACACTATGATTAATTATTTTTTCTTATAAGTCTTTGGCGCAAAAATTTATCCATAATCTCAAATGTTTTCTCTTTTCTTGACTAAGCTGAATCTTAGGTTTGTCTGAAAAATGCTTCGCAGGCTCAGCGAGTGCTGTGAGGTGTTTTCTGTTCGGGTGCGTTTTCTTTTTTTATGGGGTCAGGCTGGTTCCTTTTCTGTTATTGACGCAGGGCATTTCCCTATCCACAAGAATGCCGAAGAAATGATCTGTCTCTTTAACATGCTTAACTTATTCAGATGGTTAATTCAGAGGATGGATGCCATGTCAGGGTTTTCTGATCAGAACATTATTAATCTCCTTTTTTCCGGCCATTACGCCGATCCTTTTGCGGTACTGGGTATGCATGACACCGCCTCGGGGCTGGAAGTGCGCGCGCTGCTTCCCGATGCCAGCGACGTGTACGTGGTGGACGCACACAGCGGACGTAAAGTGGCGGACCTGCAATGCCGGGACCCGCGCGGTTTTTTCTCGTCGGTGCTGCCCCGCCGCAAAAAACCGTTCAGCTATCGGCTGGCGGTGACCTGGCAGCAGGATACGCATGTTATCGATGACCCTTATCGTTTTGGCACGCTGTTGCAGGAGCTGGATATCTGGCTGTTGGCGGAAGGGCGCCATTTGCGGCCGTTTGAAACGCTGGGCGCGCATCCGGCTACGTTGGATGGCGTCGATGGCACCTGTTTTGCCGTCTGGGCGCCGAATGCCCAGCGGGTGTCGGTGGTGGGCGATTTCAATTTCTGGGACGGTCGCCGCCATCCGATGCGTCTGCGGCGCGAAAACGGCGTGTGGGAGCTGTTTGTGCCGGGCGTCGGGCCGGGTCAGCTGTACAAGTTCGAGATTATCGACTGTTACGGCAATGTGCTGGTGAAATCCGACCCCTATGCGTTCGAGTCGCAGATGCGCCCGGATACCGCATCGGTGGTCGGCCGTCTGCCGCCCGCGTTGCCGGTGGATGAAGCACGGCAACACGCCAACGATCTGCAATCGCCGATTTCCATTTACGAGGTGCATTTAGGGTCGTGGCGGCGGCACACCGACAATAATTTCTGGCTCAGCTACCGCGAACTGGCGGATCAACTGGTGCCGTACGTGAAAGAAATGGGATTTACCCATGTTGAACTGATGCCGGTGCATGAGCACCCGTTTGACGGCAGCTGGGGCTATCAGCCGCTGGGGTTATACGCGCCCACCCGTCGTTTCGGTTCGCCGGACGATTTCCGCTATCTGGTGTCGGCCTTTCATGAGGCGGGCATCAATGTGCTGCTGGACTGGGTATCCGGCCATTTCCCGGCGGACAGCTACGGGCTGGCGCGTTTTGACGGTACCGCGCTGTACGAATACGCCGACCCGAAAGAAGGCTACCACCAGGACTGGAACACGCTGATTTATAACTTTGATCGCCACGAAGTGCGCAACTATCTGGCGGGCAACGCGTTGTACTGGACGGAGCGCTTTGGCGTCGACGGGCTGCGGGTCGACGCGGTGGCCTCGATGATTTACCGCGATTACAGCCGCCGCGACGGGGAATGGGTGCCGAACTATTTCGGCGGCAAGGAGAATCTGGAGGCGATCGGCTTCCTGCGCTACACCAATCAGATGCTGGGGCAGCATCATGCCGGCGCGGTCACCATCGCCGAAGAATCCACCGATTACGCCGGGGTGACGTTGCCGCCGGAGCATGGCGGGCTGGGTTTCCACTACAAGTGGAACATGGGCTGGATGCATGACTCGCTGGCCTACATGCAACTGGACCCGGTACACCGCAAATACCACCACGACCTGCTGACCTTCGGCATGCTGTACGCCTATAGCGAAAACTTCGTGCTGCCGCTGTCGCATGACGAAGTGGTGCACGGCAAGCGCTCGTTGCTGGATAGGATGCCCGGCGACGCCTGGCAGAAGTTCGCCAACCTGCGCGCCTACTACGGTTTCATGTGGGCGTACCCCGGCAAGAAGCTGCTGTTCATGGGCAGTGAATTTGCGCAGGGGCGGGAGTGGAACCATGACACCAGCCTGGACTGGCATCTGCTGGATGAGGAGGAAGGCTGGCACGCCGGGGTGCAGCAACTGGTGCGCGACCTCAACCACTGTTACCGCCAGCATCCGCCGCTCTATCAGTGCGACTACCTGCATCAGGGCTTCGAATGGGTGGTGGTGGACGACCGGGAAAACTCGGTGTTCGCCTTTATCCGGCGCGATGTCGACGGCAACGAAATGCTGATCATCAGCAATTTTACGCCGGTGCCTCGGGACGGTTATCGCGTCGGCATCAACCAGCCGGGGCAGTGGCGCGAGGTGCTTAATACCGATTCCTGGCATTACCACGGCAGTAACCTTGGCAATCAGGGACTGGTGCGCAGCGAAACGGTGGGTAGCCATTCCCGGCCGCAGTCGCTGGTGCTGACGCTGCCGCCGCTCTCCACCTTATATCTGGTGAAGGAGGCGTAATGGCTGAGCTGCTGGCGGGTCGCCCGCGACCATTAGGCTCTCATTTCGATGGCGAAGGCGTGAACTTCGCCTTGTTCTCATCCGGGGCGTCGCGGGTGGAATTGTGTATTTTTGACGGCCTGCGGGAGCAGCGTTTGCCGCTGACGGCCCGCACCGGTGATATCTGGCACGGTTATCTGCCGGACGCCCAGCCGGGCTTGTGCTACGGCTATCGCGTCGATGGCGCGTTCGAGCCGCGACGTGGGCTGCGTTTCAACGCCAATAAGCTGTTGCTTGACCCTTGCGCCCGGCAGATGGACGGCTGGGTGGTGGATGACGAGCGGCTGCACGGCGGTTACGACCAGCCCGACCTTTCCGACAGCGCCGAAGTGATGCCGCGCAGCGTGGTGGTGGACGAACATTACGACTGGCAGAACGACCGGCTGCCGCGCACCCCCTGGGGGCAGACGGTGCTGTACGAAGCCCACGTGCGCGGGTTGACCCGTCGACACCCCGGTATTCCGGCGGCGATACGCGGCACCTATGCCGCGCTGGCTCACCCGGTGATGCTGGATTATCTGACGCAACTGGGCGTGACCGCGCTGGAGCTGATGCCTATCCACCAGCATGCCGACGAGCCGCGTCTGCAATCAATGGGCCTGCGCAATTACTGGGGCTACAACACGCTGTTGCCGTTTGCGGTGGACAGCAGCCTGGCGGCGAGCGATGACCCGCTCAACGAGTTCCGCGACGCGGTGCGTGCGCTGCATCAGGCCGGTATCGAGGTGATTCTGGATGTGGTGTTTAACCACAGCGCGGAGCTGGATGTAGACGGCCCGACCCTGACGCTGCGCGGTATTGATAACGCCAGCTACTACTGGCTGACGGAGAACGGCGATTACCACAACTGGGCGGGGTGCGGCAACGTGCTGCGGCTTGAGCATCCGGCGGTGCTGCATTGGGTGATCGAGTGTCTGACGTTCTGGCGCGAGGTCTGCCATGTGGATGGTTTTCGTTTTGATCTGGCGACGATTCTGGGACGCCAGCCGGACTTTTCCTCCGCCGCTCCGTTCTTTACGGCCCTGCGCAATCACCGCTCGCTGCGCGACTGCAAATTGATTGCCGAACCCTGGGACATCGGTCCCGGCGGTTACCAACTGGGGCAATTCCCGGCGCCGTTCGCGGAGTGGAACGACCGCTTCCGCGACGACATACGCCGTTTCTGGCTGCATGGCGATCTCCCCGTTGGGGTGCTGGCCCGTCGTTTCGCCGCCTCCAGCGAGGTGTTTGAGCGCGGCAGCCGGCAGCCCTGGGCGTCGGTCAACATGCTGACCTCTCATGACGGTTTTACCCTGCGCGATCTGGTGTGTTTCAACCACAAGCACAACGACGCCAACGGGGAGCAAAACCGGGACGGCACCAACAGCAATTTCAGTTTCAACCACGGGACCGAGGGGCTGGAGGCGGATGAGGCGACGCAGGCGCGGCGGCGCGTCAGTCAGCAGGCGCTGCTGACCACGCTGCTGCTGTCGCAGGGAACGCCGATGCTGCTGGCGGGCGATGAATTCGGCAACAGCCAGCAGGGCAACAATAACGCCTACTGTCAGGACAACGCGCTGGCCTGGTTGCATTGGGATCAGGCGGATGACGCGTTGCTCGCGTTTACGTCCGGGTTGATCCGGCTGCGCCGGTCTATCCCTGCGTTGCAGCGGGGGCGCTGGTGGCGTGACGGCGAGAACGACGTGCGGTGGCTGAATGCGCAGGGAGAGGCATTAACGCCGTACGAATGGGAACAGGGAGCACACCAGTTGCAAATCCAGCTTTCCGAACGCTGGCTACTGTTGATCAATGCCACGCCGCAGGAATGTGATTTCTCCCTGCCGGAAGGGGAATGGCGGGTTGAGCCGCCGTTTAGCGCGGCCGACCATCCACTCGATGGGCGGGTTTGGCGCGGGCAGGCGAATGCGGTGTGCGTACTGGTAAAACAATAATAAGGAGCCTGACATGGTGAGTACTGACAAACACGATCCTCTGATGCTGGCCAGACAATTGCCCCTAAAATCCGTCGCGCTGATTCTGGCGGGCGGGCGAGGTACCCGACTGAAAGATTTGACCGCATACCGCGCTAAGCCGGCCGTACACTTTGGCGGTAAGTACCGAATTATCGATTTTGCTCTTTCCAACTGCCTGAATTCCGGTATCCGCCGGATTGGCGTCATTACCCAGTATCAGTCGCACACGCTGGTGCAGCACATCCAGCGCGGCTGGTCGTTCCTGAATACCGAGATGAACGAATTTGTCGATTTGCTGCCGGCGCAGCAACGACACGATGAAAACGATCACTGGTATCGCGGCACCGCCGACGCCGTGTGCCATAACCTGGATATTATCCGGCGCTATCGGGCGGAATACGTGGTGATTCTGGCCGGCGACCACATCTACAAGATGGATTATTCCCGCATGCTGCTGGACCACGTGGAGAACGGCGCCGAGTGCTCGGTAGCCTGTATCCCGGTGCCGATTAAAGAGGCGCACGCCTTCGGCATCATGAGCGTGGACAAGGATAACCGCATCGTCAGCTTTGAAGAGAAACCCGCCAAACCGACGCCGATGCCGGATAACCCGGACATGGCGCTGGCCAGCATGGGGATCTACGTGTTCAACGCCGACTATCTCTACCGGCGGCTGGAAGAAGACGTGTGCACCTCGGACTCCAGCCACGATTTCGGCAAAGACCTGATCCCGAAAATCGTGGCGCAAGGGCATGCCTGGGCGCACCCCTTCACGCTCTCCTGCGTTACCTCCTCGGACAACGCGCCGCCTTACTGGCGGGACGTGGGAACGCTGGAGGCCTACTGGCGCGCCAACCTCGATCTGGCTTCGGTCATGCCGGAACTGGACATGTACGACCACAACTGGCCGATTCGCTCGGCGATGGCGGCCTTGCCGCCCGCCAAATTCGTGCAGGACCGCTCCGGCAGCCACGGGCTGACCATGAATTCGCTGGTTTCCGGCGGGTGCATCGTCTCCGGCTCGGTGGTAACGCACTCGGTGCTGTTTCCGCGGGTGCGAATCAACTCCTTCTGCAGCATCGATTCGTCGGTGCTGCTGCCGGATGTCAAAGTGGGGCGCTCATGCCGTCTGCATCGCTGCATTGTCGATCGCGCCTGCGAAATTCCGGAAGGCATGGTGATCGGCGAGAACGCCGAGGATGACAACCGTCGCTTTTATCGTTCCGAAGAAGGGATTGTGCTGGTGACGCGCGCCATGCTGGCCAAACTCAAACCTTAGCCGCGATGCCCGGCCGAGGGCGGCCGGGGGATTGATGCCGCCGCGCCAGAGACGAGGCGGCTACGGGAGACAAGATGCGGGTATTACATGTGTGTTCAGAGCTGTTCCCCCTGCTGAAAACCGGGGGACTGGCGGATGTGGTGGGGGCATTGCCCGGCGCGCAGATCGCCGCGGGGATGGATGTGCGGGTGCTGTTGCCGGCGTTCCCCGACCTGAAAAAAGGCATCCCGGATGCGCAGGTGGTGCGGGAACTGGATACGTTTGGCGGTCGTGTCACGCTGCGCTACGGTCATTACAACGGCGTGGGCATCTACCTGATCGATGTTCCCCACCTGTATGAACGGGCGGGCAGCCCGTATCACGACACCTCTTTGTTTGCCTATTCGGATAATTTTCTGCGCTTCGGTCTGCTGGGTTGGATGGGGGCGGAAATGGCCAGCGGCGTCGATCCGTTCTGGCGGCCGGACATCGTGCACGCCCACGACTGGCATGCCGGTCTGGCCTGCGCTTACCTGGCGGCGAAAGGTCGACCGGCAAAATCGGTATTTACCGTCCATAATCTGGCTTATCAGGGATTATTTGATGCCCGTCACATGTCGGAGCTGCGGTTGCCGCCGGAGTACTTCAGCATGTACGGGCTGGAATTCTACGGTCAGATCTCGTACCTCAAAGCCGGGCTGTACTATGCGGATCACATCACCACCGTCAGCCCGACCTATGCGCATGAGATCACTCAGACGGAATACGGCTACGGGCTGGAAGGGTTGCTGCAGTCGCGGGAAGACGCCGGTCGTCTGTCCGGCATCCTCAACGGCGTGGATGACGAGATCTGGAACCCGGCGCACGATTCGCTGCTGACCGCCACCTATAGCCGCGATGAGCTGGCGCGCAAGGCGGACAACAAACGGCATCTGCAAACGGCGATGGGGCTTAAGGTGGATGACCGGGTGCCGGTGTTCGCCATCGTCAGCCGCCTTACCAGTCAGAAGGGGTTGGATATCGCGTTGCAGGCCGTGCCGGGTTTGCTGGAGCAGGGCGGGCAACTGGTGGTGCTGGGGGCGGGCGACGCCACCCTGCAGGAAGGTTTTCTGGCGGCGGCGGCGGAGTATCACGGCCGTGTCGGCGTTCAGATCGGTTATCACGAAGCGTTCTCGCACCGCATTATTGGCGGCGCGGATGTGATTATGGTTCCTAGTCGGTTCGAACCCTGCGGTTTGACTCAGCTGTACGGCCTGAAATACGGCACGTTACCGCTGGTCAGGCGCACCGGCGGGCTGGCGGATACAGTGGCAGATTGCTCGCTGGAAAATCTGGCCGATGGCCTGGCGAGCGGTTTTGTGTTCAGCGATTGCAATACAGCGTCGCTGTCGCGGGCGATTCGTCGGGTCTTTGTGTTGTGGTCACGCCCTTCGCTCTGGCGTTATGTACAGCGTCAGGCAATGGCAATGGATTTTAGTTGGCAGGTTGCTGCCCAGGCCTATCGTGCGCTTTATCAACGTCTGTGGTAGTACGCATCAGTGGGAATGACATATGAACTCTCCATTTATCTACAACTCACCTACGCTTAGCGTAGACGCGCTGAAACACTCCATCGCTTACAAGTTGATGTTTACCGTAGGCAAGGATCCCAGCATCGCCAGTAAACATGACTGGCTGAATGCCGCGGTGTTGGCCGTGCGGGATCGCATGGTAGAGCGCTGGCTGCGTTCCAATCGCGCGCAGTTATCGCAGGATGTCCGGCAGGTTTACTACCTGTCGATGGAATTCCTGCTGGGACGCACGCTGTCCAACGCGCTGCTGGCGATGGGCATGTTTGACGATCTGAGGGACGCGCTGGAAGCGATGGGCCTGGATCTGAACGAACTGCTGGAAGAAGAGGACGATCCGGCGCTGGGCAACGGCGGTCTCGGACGGCTGGCGGCCTGCTTCCTTGACTCGCTCGCCACTATGGCGCTGCCGGGGCGCGGTTATGGCATCCGTTACGAGTACGGTATGTTCCGGCAGAACATCGTCGACGGCAGGCAGGCGGAGTCGCCGGATTACTGGCTGGAATACGGTAACCCGTGGGAATTCGTCCGCCACAGCACCCGTTACAAAGTGCGTTTCGGCGGTCGTATCCAGCAGGAAGGCAGTAAAACCCGCTGGCTGGAAACCGAGGAGATCATCGCCTGCGCTTATGATCAAATCATCCCCGGCTTTGATACCGACGCCACCAACACCCTGCGGCTGTGGGCGGCGCAGGCCAGTAACGAAATCAACCTCGGTAAGTTCAATCAGGGCGACTATTTCGCGGCGGTGGAGGATAAAAACCACTCCGAAAACGTGTCGCGCGTGCTGTATCCCGACGATTCCACCTATTCCGGCCGTGAGCTGCGTTTACGTCAGGAGTACTTTCTGGTCTCCGCCACGGTGCAGGATATCCTCAGTCGCCACTGGATGATGCACAAAACCTACGCCAATCTGGCGGAAAAATTCGCTATCCACCTCAACGACACCCACCCGGTGCTGGCGATTCCGGAACTGATGCGCCTGTTGATCGACGAGCATAAGTTCAAGTGGGACGCCGCCTGGGAAGTGGTCACCAAGGTGTTCTCCTACACCAACCACACCCTGATGGGTGAGGCGCTGGAAACCTGGCCGGTCGACATGATGGGCAAAATTTTGCCGCGCCATCTGCAACTGATTTTCGAAATCAACGACCGTTTTCTGGACGACGTGCAGGAACGTTTCCCGAACGACAACGATTTGCTGACGCGGGTGTCGATCGTGGATGAAACCCACGGGCGCAAAGTGCGCATGGCATGGCTGGCGGTGATCTGCAGCCATCAGGTGAACGGGGTGTCCCAGCTGCATACCGACCTGATGGTGCAGTCGCTGTTCGCCGACTTCGCCCGGCTCTATCCGGACCGTTTCTGTAATAAAACCAACGGCGTTACTCCGCGGCGCTGGCTGGCGCTGGCGAACCCGTCGCTATCGAAAGTGCTGGATGACACCATCGGCAAAACCTGGCGCACCGATCTGAGCCAACTGGCGGACCTGAAGCCGCATATTGATTTCCCGGCCTTCCTGCAGAAAGTGCGTAAGGCCAAACAGGAAAACAAAAAGCGGCTGGCGATCTACATCGCCCAGCATCTGGATGTGGTGGTGGATCCCAGCGCGTTGTTTGATGTGCAGATCAAGCGTATTCATGAGTACAAACGTCAGCTGCTCAACGTATTGCACCTGATTACGCTTTATAACCGCATCAAGGATGACCCGAATCTGGATCGCGTACCGCGCGTCGCCATCTTTGCCGGCAAGGCGGCATCCGCCTACTACATGGCCAAGCACATCATTCACCTGATCAACGATGTGGCCAGCGTGGTGAACAATGACCCGGAGGTGAAAGACAAACTGAAGATCGTTTTCATCCCCAACTACGGCGTCAGCCTGGCGCAAATCATCATTCCGGCGGCCGACCTGTCGGAACAGATTTCGCTGGCGGGCACCGAGGCTTCCGGCACCAGCAACATGAAGTTTGCCCTGAACGGCGCGCTGACCATCGGCACGCTGGACGGCGCCAACGTCGAAATGCGTGAACGGGTGGGTGAAGAGAATATCTTCATTTTCGGCAACACCACGGAACAGGTGGAAGAACTGCGGCGTAACGGTTACAACCCGCGTGAATTCTACAATCAGGACGAGGAGTTGCACCGGGTACTGACGCAGATCGCCACCGGCGTGTTCAGCCCGGATGAACCGGGCCGCTATGCCGACCTGTTCGATTCGCTGGTCAATTTCGGCGATCACTACCAGTTGCTGGCGGATTACCGCAGTTATGTGGATAGCCACGACAAGGTGGACGATGTCTACCGCGACGAGGATGAATGGACGCGCCGTACCCTGCACAACATCGCCAACATGGGCTATTTCTCCGCCGATCGCACCATTCAGGAATACGCCGACGACATCTGGCATATCAAGCCGATACGGTTGTAGGTCGATTGGATGGTGTAACTGGATGTGCAGTTAGGCTGTAGACAAACAGCGCTGTTGTTTTGTGATTGGCGATTTATGTCGGAGTAGTGTGAGGTTTCGTGCTTGATGACATCGGTTATTCCTTTGCGGCATCATCG
>NZ_CM001984.1:4411060-4502604 GCF_000406305.1 Dickeya sp. MK7 | reverse complement strand
TCTGGCTGAGGGCTAAACTGTGCCGCTGGCGCGGTGCCTTCGGCAATCGTCTTCGCAGTTCGGGCCGCCCGTGACGTGCTCCCTGCACGACACGGGCTTTCACCGCGTCCATGCGGCTCACCCGGCGAAGCCGCTAGCCTCAGCACAGTTTTTGACGCCGAAAACGCCTTCGTTTTGTATCGAGTGAGGTCAATAGAAACGGCTTCCATAAGGAAGCCGTTTTTCTTTGGGATTAACCGGCCTTGGCTAACTGACTGCGGTAGTTCGCCAGCCATTCACTAATACGCTGCTGTTGGGCGTCATCCAGCCACATGCCCAGTTTGGTGCGGCGCCAGATAGCGTCTTCCAGCGACACCACCCATTCGTGCTCCACCAGATAACGCAGCTCGGCTTCGTACAGGGTATGGCCGAAATGTTCACCCAGATCGCTCAACGCCTGCGCGTTGCCGAGTATTTTCTCGCTCTGGGTGCCGTAGGTGCGGCTGTAGCGACGTGCCAGCGCTTCCGGCAGATTGTAGCGGCGGCGCAGCAGGGCGGCGTAGTCTTCGCGGCTGCCGCTGATATCGCCGCCGGGCAGAATGGCGCGGTTGGTCCACGCCTGGCCCGCCTGCGGGTAGTATTTCGCCAGCTTGTCCATGGCGTGTTCCGCCAGCTTCCGGTAGGTGGTCAGCTTGCCGCCGAACACCGACAGCAGCGGCGCCTTACCGCTTTCATCCGCCACTGACAGCGTGTAATCGCGGGTGATGGCCTGCGGTGAATCCGACTCGTCGTCGCACAACGGACGCACGCCCGAGTAGCTCCAGACGATGTCGTCGCGCGTCAGCTGCTTTTTGAAGTGGTCGTTGTATACGTCCAGTAGGTAACGAATTTCGTTGTCGTCAATCTTCACCTGATGCGGATCGCCGTGGTACTCCACATCGGTAGTGCCGATGATGGAAAACTCATCCTGCCACGGGATCACAAACACGATGCGGTGGTCTTTATTCTGCAGAATGTAGGCCTGCTCTTCCTGATGCACGCGCGGAACGACGATATGGCTGCCTTTGATCAGTCGGATGCCGTACGGCGACGGCAGCGCCAGACCATCGTCAAAGAACTGGCGTACCCACGGGCCGGTTGCGTTGACCAGGCCTTTCGCCTGCCAGCGATGCGTCTCGCCGCTCAGCGCGTCTTCGGCTTCCACCACCCACAGGCCGTTTTCTCGGCGGGCGCGGGTGACGGTCATGCGCGTTTTCACCTCGCCGCCGCGGCGTACGACTTCCTGCGCGTTCAGCACCACCAGACGGGCGTCGTCCACCCAGCAGTCGGAATATTCGAAACCGCGCGTCAGTTCCGGTTTCAGCACCGATTCACGGCCGAATCGCAGCCCGTGGCTGGACGGCAGGCTGACGCGTTTGCCCAGATGGTCGTACATGAACAGACCGGCGCGAATCATCCAGGCCGGACGCAGGTGCGGCTGGTGCGGCAGGCGAAAACGCATCGGGAAAATGATGTGCGGCGCCATTTTCAGCAGCACTTCGCGTTCGGACAGCGCTTCCCCCACCAGCCGGAACTCATAGTGTTCCAGATAGCGCAGGCCGCCATGAATCAGCTTTGAGCTGGCGGAGGAGGTGGCGCAGGCCAGATCCTGCGCTTCCAGCAACAGAACGGACAGTCCGCGCCCGGCGGCATCCGCCGCGATGCCGGTACCGTTAATGCCTCCGCCGATCACGATCAGATCTTTGGTTTCCACGTTTTCTCCTCCGCCACGTCAAAAGCCGTCATATTCGTTAAAAGCTATAATGTCGTTAAAAGCAATAATGTTCGTTTTCGCTCACGATATTAATCGAAAACAAACATGTTAGCCAAGCGTTAACCAATTAAAAACATTTGCGCGTGATGTAGCTAACAGTTTCGCGCCTGATTTAATTAAAGATAACCTGTTCGGCACGGGTGATCTGGGTGTTTTCCCCGCCGCGCGCGCCCGGTTGTTCGCGATATCCCTGTGGTTTATCCGGTCTATCGGCGCGATGAGTGGGTTACAATGCGCGCAATGTCATGCAAGGCATACCATTCGGTAACCACCACCCTTTATCAGGCAATATGAGGCAGGCAATGGAGCAGTTTGAGGCAATCGATATTGAGCAGGCGCATCAGCGCTGGCAGCAAGGCATTGTGCTGGTGGATATTCGCGATCCGCAGAGTTTCGGCGGCGCCCACGTGCCTGGCTCGACCCACCTGACCAACGAAACCCTGTCGGATTTTGTGCGCGGCGCCGATTTCGAACAGCCGGTGATGGTGATGTGCTATCACGGCATCAGCAGCCGTAACGCGGCGAATTACCTGATCAGCCTCGGTTTTGAGGCCGTATATAGCGTGGATGGCGGTTTCGAAGCCTGGCAAACGCGCTTTCCGCAGGATGTGGCGGCGGGATGACGGTGAACCGGTGTGGCGCGCGAGGCGACACACCGGCTTGATTACCGGACTTCAATCGGTTTTTTGACGAACAAGCCGTAGCTCAACGCCCCCAGCATCAGCAAACCCGCCCCCAGAAAGAAAACATTGGTGAACATCCCGGTGGCGTCCAGAATCACCCCGGTAATAATGGGCGCGCTGGCTGCCCCGAGAAAACCGCCGAAGTTCTGAATGGCGCCAAGTGACGCCACCTGCTCTTTGGGAGCAATGTCGGTCGCCAGTGTCCAGATGACGCCGGAAGGCAACTGCGAGCAGAAATATCCCAGCGATAACAGCAGAATGGACATCGAGGTGTTGCTGACGAAAGGAATCGGCGCCACAAAGCAGGCCGCCAATGCTGCTCCCAGTACGATAGGGATCTTACGGGCGGTGATGGTGTTGACGCCGCGGCGAATCAGCCGATCGGAGATAGCACCGCCACACAGCACGCCGAGAATGCCGGCGAGGAACGGAATAGAGGCAATCCAGCCGGTCTGTTTCAACGTGAAGCCGAGGGATTTTTCCAGATAGCCCGGCAGCCAGGTCAGATATACCCAGATGGTAAACATGATGGAGAAATTACCCAGAATCATGAACCAGGTGGTTTTATGCCGAAACAGCGCGCCCCAGCCTGGCTGGCTTTTGGCCGCCTCATCGCCGGACGCCGGCGCCGCCGCTGTTGTTCCGGCATGAATGTCGCGCTCTTCGGCCGCAGTCGGTTCGCGGTAGAACTTCAGCCAGACCAGCAGCAGCGGTATGCCCGCCAGGCCGATGGCGATAAACATGCCGCGCCAGCCCAGCGTCAGCAACAGTACGGTCAGAATCGGCGGCGCCACGGCGTTGGCGATCTGCGAGCCGGTATTGATGATGGCGGTCGGCAGGCCGCGTTCGCGGGCGGAAAACCAGCGATGGGTGATTTTAATGCCCGAGGTGAAAAAGGGCGACTCGGCGATACCCAGCAACATGCGCAATCCATAGAACATGGAATAGCCGTTGATGAATCCGGCCAGCACGGTAAAGGTTGACCACAACCCCACTGCGCCGGAAAACATTTTTTTCGGCCCCAGTTTGTCCACCAGCCAGCCGGCCGGCAGGTTGGCGAGCGCATAAGGCCACAGGAAGGCGGAAAGCAGCATGCCCATCTGGGTGGCGCTGAAACCGAACTCTTTAGCGATGGTGGTATTGGCGATACTCAAGTTGGCGCGATCAAGGTAATTGATGATCGCCGCCATTAACAGAATGAAAATGATTCCCCAGCGTAAGCGGGTAATCGGCGAGGTGGTTATAACCGTATTATCTTGTAAGGTAGAGGTGGCGTTTTTCATAATAATCAGCAATCCGTAAATAAACTGATGTGAATTTTAATCACCGCTTTGCGAATAAAAGATGGGCCTCGGCTTTGACAGCATGGCCGGTGCAGATCTTCCGGAAAGAAAACGGCAAACATGCCTGGTGTTAATGAAATAAAGCTTTCGTTTTGAATATTGCGATAAAAGACAATATCGTGGTGCTCGCTTTTGTCTTCAATCACAGTATTGCTGCGGCTGCCGCGTGCGACGCCGATGGTTTCTTCCCCCTGTAATAAATACTGGATATCGACAAAATTAAAATGTGATTCCGCCAGCCGTTCCTCGGCAGGTTCTGTGGTGAACTCTTGTAATAAGCAGAACATTTTTCCGGGAATAATGTCGTATTTCCCGGTCGCCATCACGGTAAAGTCGGTCGTGGAAATATAATCGATGGCCTGATGAATAATCGGATGTGTTGCGTATTTCTCCCGACTCCAGTCTTGTTGATCGCAAATAATCATAGCGGGTTATTCCTGGTGAATGACAAGAGCATGCCATTAAGCCGGCAGGTGGAAATAAAGGCGTTATTTCCACTCGCCGGACAATACGCCTGATGGCGTTGACGTTATCGTTACTGAATTTTTTTCTGGTAGTGTTCCGTTCCCTGACGAATCTGATCCAGGATCACCGTCAAGGCCCAGAATTTCTCTAGCACATTGTCCCCGGTCACCCGGCAGTGATCGTGTTCAAAGGTGCCGAGGCGCTGATGGTAGATCTTGGCGTTTTTGGGGTAGCCCAGCGTTTCGGTGACCGCCGCCAGCGACAGAAAGGTCGCCAGCTCCTGCGCCAGTTCCGGCTGCTGCCGGCTTTGCGAATACAGCCACTGATACAGTTCCGGGTGGAAGTTGGTGAACACGCCGCTAAAGCCTTTGGAGCCGGCGCGCATCGCCGGAAAAGCGATGGCGGCGTTGGCGTTGATGATATTCAGCGGCGTGCCGGCGGTGAGTTTTACCCGGCGTTCTACCGTTGGCAGGTCGCAACTCACGTCCTTGAGCACCACAAAGCGGCCGCTGTTGGCGCAGTGCATCAGTTCTTCATCCGTCAGCAGGCGGCGATACGGCGCCGGACATTCGTATAGGCCGAGCGGCAGCGTCGCCGGCAGCGCCGCCAGCAACGTGTCCAGCGTACTGAAGAATGTCGCCGAGCCTTGGTTCTTCGGGTCCAGATGATTGGTGACCAGCACCAGCGCGTCGATGCCGGTTTCCGCCATCGCCTGCAGTTCGGCAATCTGCTCGTCGATAGCGTCGCTGATGTGGCCGGATGCGATCACCGGCACGCGTCCCGCTACGGTGTCTACGACGAAACGAGCCAGATCCACGCGCTCCTGCAGGCTGAGGAACAACATTTCGCTGGACTGGCAGACGGCGAACAGCGCGTCCACTCCTTTGTCCAGATACCAGTCAATCAGTTTCGCCAGACCGGGGTAGTCGATTTCGTTTCTGGTGTTAAACGGGGTCAGCATGACGGGAATGATGCCTTCGATGCTCTTCATTCTTTTTCTCCTTGCCCGAAAATCTGTTCGGGGTGTTTAAAAATAAGGTGTGGGTAAATCAGCGTTGCGCCAGCCGGTTCGTCACCTGCTGATGGGTTGGCATATTGGCGGCGCCTTCCCGTTCGACCGCCAGAGAGGCGAACGCATTGGCATAGGTGGCGGCCTGCGCCACGCTCTGTCCGGCGGCCACGGCGGCGGCGAATGCGCCGTTAAAGGCATCGCCGGCGCCGGTGGTATCCACGCTGACGGCGGGAAAGGCTGGAATATGCTGGAATTGCTGACCGTCAAACAGCAGGGCGCCGTTGGCGCCCATGGTGATGATCACCCGTGCGGCGCCAAGAGCGTGGATTTTCTGCGCGGCTTGTCTGGCACTGTCCAGGCTGTTGATCTCAATACCGGACAGTAATGAGGCTTCGGTTTCATTCGGGGTGATGATATCCACATAATCGAGGCAGGATAAAACATCGTCGGAATAAGGGGCCGGATTCAGGATAATTTGCGTGTCGAGCGCCCTGGCCAGCTTCATGGCGCTTAGCGTAGCCGGGAAATTATTTTCCATTTGCAGCAGCAATACGTCCGCGTCTTCCAGCTCGGGCATGATTTCGGCAATTTCTTCATCGGTCAGCGTTTTATTGGCGCCGGAATAAATGGCAATCATATTTTCGCCATTTTGCAGCGAGACATAAATAATCGCGTTGCCGGTCGGCTCCGTGTCGGACTGATATAATTTAAATGAGTGAATGGCGGATTTTGAAAGATGTTCGTAAGCAAAATGACTGAATTGATCTTTCCCGACTTTGGAAACGAAATGCACTTTCGCACCGGCCATACTGGCGGCCATTGCCTGATTGGCGCCTTTTCCTCCTGGCCCCAGTGCGCTGCCTTGCGCCAGTAAAGATTCTCCTCCTTTGGGAAAACGCGCGACCCTGGCGACAATATCCACATTAAACGAGCCAAGAATACAGACTTTACCTTTCATGGTTTTATCCTTTTTTCGTATGCTTTTATTTCTTACCTGATTTTTTATTTTCTTTAACAGGACCTCAAAATCTTTTCCGGTTTCGGTAATAAGCTGAGATTGCAGGCTGCGGCGAATAATAACGGCGCCGCCGTGGCAACGCTGAATCAGTTGTTGCCGGGCCAGGGCATTCAGATCACTGCGTATGGTTTCTCTGGTGACAGAGAAAATAGCGGCCAGATATTCCACGCTGGCGCGATCGTATTGATCCAGATATTCCAGAATCTTGTTTCTACGCTCTTCAAGAAACATACCCTTAACACCTCTTAAATGAGAGTAATGGAGCCTCCCTGGTTGAAAAGTGACCGCGATCATAGGATGTCGGACAAAACGGAAGTAAACAAAAATCCGCAGTACACCCGCCGGGCGGCAAGGGAGCCTGTCATGACGAATGCCCGAGAGATGTGAAAGCCATCACATCCAAACGGAAATAGCAGGGGTTATGAACGGTTATTGCGCTGCGCTCCGGGCGGTAAATGTTTTAGAATCGAAGACATAAATTCATTGGCGGGAAGCGTTGGGCTATTGTCATGATCCGAATTGTTGCGTTATCCAATCCGCGTCTGGCGCAGGCGTTTGTCGACTATATGCATACGCACCAGGTGCGACTGGTTGTCCGCATCAACGGCAGCGAAGTGGATATCTGGCTGCCGGATGAGAGCCAGCAGGAGCGGGTGAAGCAGGAACTGGCGCGCTTTCTGCAAGAACCCTGGCATGAACGCTATCAGGCGGCCAGCTGGCAGAACGGCACTACCGACAGCGGGCTGCGTTACCCGTCGTTTTCCTACCTGCAGACGCTGCGTCAGCGCGCGGGGCCGTTGACGCTGGCTGTGCTGGTGGTCGCCATCGCCGTCTACCTGCTGATGCAGGCCTACGGCGTCGAGCGCATGATGGTGCTGCTAGCCTTTCCGGACAGCACGCAGACTCTGCAGCTCTGGCGCTGGTTCAGCCACGCGCTGCTGCATTTCTCGCTGTTGCATCTGCTGTTCAACCTGATGTGGTGGTGGTATCTCGGCGGCCCGGTGGAGCGTGTGCTCGGCACCCGGCGCTTGTGCGTCATTCTGTTATTGTCATCTGCGCTCAGCGGTTGGGTGCAGTCCTGGTTCAGCGGTGTCTATTTCGGCGGCCTGTCCGGCGTGGTGTATGCCCTGATGGGGTACGTCTGGCTGCGCGGCGAGCGTGAGCCGGATGGCTCGCTGCATCTTCAGCGTGGTTTGATGGCGTTTGCGCTGGCGTGGCTGGTGGCGGGCTATTTCGATATTTTGGGCATGTCGATCGCCAATGCGGCGCATGTCGCGGGACTGGTCATTGGCTTGCTGATGGCATGGTGGGATACACGCAACAGACACCGTTAATGCCATCATACCGTTTACCGAAATCCGAATGAGTGGCAGAAGGGCGCGCAGTGGCTACTGCATGGCCGTGCGTTGTTTTGCCTGCGAGGCGCGGTTTCTTAATTGGCCGGCATGACGGCATGCCGGTGTTTGAGGGGATCAATGTGAAGCAAACACAGCGGCACGACGCCATTATCGATTTGGTGCGTCGGCAGGGATACGTCAGTACCGAGGAGCTGGTGGAGCATTTTGCGGTCAGCCCGCAGACCATTCGCCGCGATCTGAACGATCTGGCGGAACAGAACAAGATCCATCGTCATCATGGCGGAGCGGCGTTGCCCTCCAGTTCGGTTAATACCGCCTATCACGATCGCAAAATGATGTGGTCTGATGAAAAAGCCAGGATTGCGAGGCAGGTCGCCAGCCAGATTCCGGATGGTGCTACGCTTTTTATTGATATCGGCACCACGCCGGAAGCGGTGGCCCACGCGTTGATGAACCATAAAGATTTGCGGGTGGTCACCAACAACCTGAATGTGGCGACGCTGCTGACCGCCAAAGAAGATTTTCGCCTGATTCTGGCGGGCGGCGAGGTGCGCAGCCGGGACGGCGGCATCATCGGCGAGGCCACGCTGGATTTCATCTCTCAATTCAGGCTCGATTTCGGCATTTTGGGAATCAGCGGTATTGATATGGACGGCTCGTTGCTGGAGTTTGATTACCACGAGGTACGCACCAAGCGGGCGATTATCGAAAACTCCCGCTGCGTGATGCTGGTGACGGACCATTCGAAGTTCGGCCGTAACGCTATGGTCAATTTGGGTAACATGGATTTGATCGACTATCTTTTTACCGATCAGTTACCACCGCCCAGTGTGCTGAAAATCATCGAACAACATAAGGTACAGTTGGAGTTGTGCTGATCCCGACGTGCCTTTTTCCATCACTGATAGAGGAGAGAGGCACGATGTCACCATCATTCAATCCTTCCCGGTTCGCCGCCGCCCTGCAGCGTCAGTTGCAGGCGTGCGCTCAACCGTCTTTGCAGGCGCTGTCGTTGCGTCAGTGCTGGCAACTGGTGAGCGCCGCGCTGACGGAGCAACTGGATGTGTTGACGTCTGCCGACCAGTTCCCGCCCGACGCCGCGTCTGCGGCGGCGCGGCATGTCAATTACCTGTCGATGGAGTTCCTGCCCGGCCGCCTGACCGGCAACAACCTGCTCAATCTGGGTTGGTATGACGCGGTGGCGGAGGTGCTGGCGCAACAGGGGCCGGCGCTGAGCGACGTGCTGGAGCAGGAAACCGACCCGGCGCTCGGCAACGGCGGGCTGGGACGGCTGGCGTCCTGTTATCTGGACGCGATGGCGACGGTCGGCCAGCCGGCGACAGGCTATGGTCTGCATTATCAGTACGGCTTGTTCCGCCAGCATTTTGACGCCTGCTTTCAGCGGGAAACGCCGGACGACTGGCTGCGCGACAGCTACCCCTGGGCGCGTCCGCGTCCGGAGCTGGCGGTGGAGGTCGGCTTCGGCGGCGAACTGGCGATACAGACGGATGGCAGCGAGCGTTGGATACCGGAGCAGGTTATCGTCGGCGAGGCCACCGATATCCCGGTTATCGGCTATCGCAACGGCAGGGTACAACCGCTGCGGCTGTGGCAGGCCACTCACAGCGACCCGTTTGATCTTGAGCAGTTCAACGCCGGTCATTACCTGAAAGCCGAGCAGCAGGGCATCGCCGCCGCCAGTCTGACCAAGGTGCTTTACCCGAACGATAATCACACGGCAGGTAAAAAACTGCGCCTGATGCAGCAGTATTTTCAGTGCGCCTGCGCCGTGGCGGACATCTTCCGGCGGCATGAGCGCGCAGGAAGGTCTCTGGAGACGTTGCCCGACTATGAAGTGGTGCAGTTGAACGATACCCATCCGACGCTGGCGATCCCCGAAACCCTGCGTCTGTTGCTGGACGAGCACGAAATGCCGTGGGAACAGGCCTGGCAGCTTACCGGGCGCCTGTTTGCCTACACCAATCATACCCTGATGCCGGAGGCGCTGGAGTGCTGGGACGAACGGCTGTTCGGCCGGCTGCTGCCGCGTCATCTGTCGATTATCAAAACGATTAATGAGCGCCTGCGCCAGCAGGTGGACGCGCGCTGGCCGGGCGATCGGCACGTCTGGGCGCGGCTGGCGGTGGTACATCGCCGTCAGGTGAGAATGGCGAACCTGTGCGTGGTGGCCTGCTTTGCGGTCAATGGGGTGGCGCAGATGCACTCTGATCTGGTGGTGCGCGACCTGTTTCCGGAATATCACCAGCTGTGGCCGACGAAGTTTCACAATGTCACCAACGGCATTACGCCGCGCCGCTGGCTGAAACAGTGCAACCCGGCGCTCTCTTCGCTGATCGACGATACCCTGCGCACCGAATGGGGCAACCGGCTGACGCTGCTGGACGGGCTGGCGCCCTATGCGCAGGACAGCGCGTTCCGGGCGCGCTACCGGCGCATCAAGCAGGACAACAAAACGCAACTGACGCAATTTTTGCAGCGCGAATACGGCATCCGTATCGATCCGGCCTCGTTGTTTGATGTGCAAATCAAACGGTTGCATGAATACAAACGGCAGCATCTGAATCTGCTGCACATTTTATCGCTATATAAGCGATTGCTTGCCGACCCCGGATTGGATATCGTGCCGCGCCTTTTTCTGTTTGGCGCCAAGGCTGCGCCGGGGTACGTGCTGGCAAAAAACATTATTTACGCCATCAACTGCGTGGCGGAGCACATTAACCGGGACAAGCGGGTGAATGATCGCCTGAAAGTGGTCTTTTTGCCGGATTACCGTGTTTCGCTGGCGGAGCGGATTATTCCGGCCGCCGACGTATCGGAGCAGATTTCCACGGCGGGCAAGGAGGCGTCCGGCACCGGCAACATGAAGCTGGCGCTGAACGGCGCGCTGACGGTGGGCACCCTGGACGGCGCCAATGTGGAGATGGCGCAGGAAGTGGGCGCGGAGAATCTATTCATCTTTGGGCATACCGTCGAACAAGTGAAAGCGCTGACCGCCGACGGCTATAAACCCGCTCGCTACATTGCCGCGAATCCATTGCTCAAGGAAATCCTCGCCGAACTGGCCGATGGAACGTTCAGTCACGGGGATAAAACGGCGTTCGCCCCTCTGCTGGATAGCCTGCTGAAACTGGGGGACCCCTATCTGGTGCTGGCCGATTTCACACCTTACTGCCAGATCCAACAGCGTGTGGATGAGCTGTATCGTGAACCTGATGAATGGACGCGTCGCTGCATTCTGAATACCGCCCGCATGGGGATGTTCAGTGCCGATCGGGCAATTCATGATTATCAGAAACGCATCTGGACGATGCGTGATTAAGGAATCAATACCATGGCGTTGAAAGCAAAAAAATCTGTACCCCAACATCCGGGGATCGCTGATACCTATAAAGATGCTTACGGTAATGAACAGGCGATAGACCAGGAAACCCGCGAGAAACTGCTGCAACTGCTTGATGTGGCGGCTCCGACAGTAGCGCCGTTGCCTTCGGTGTGCGTGTTCCGTCAGGGGCAACCGCATAGGTTGCCCCTGCGCGATGAAGGCGAGTATGGCTGGACGCTCACCTATGAGAAAGGCGGCATTATCGAAGGGCGTTCGGCCGGGCAGGCGGCGCTGGCGTTGCCGGACAACCTGCCGCTCGGCTACCACCAACTTATTCTGACGCAGGGCGAACAGCAGTGGTCATGCCGGGTGATTGTGGCGCCGGCGCGGTGTTACGAGCCGGAACCGCTGACGCAGGGAAAACGCTGGTGGGGCGTCACGGTGCAGCTTTATACCCTGCGTTCGTCGGATAACTGGGGGATCGGCGATTTCGGCGACCTGAAAACGCTGGTGGAGCAGGTAGCGCGCCGGGGCGGCGCCTTTGTCGGCCTTAATCCATTGCACGCGCTTTATCCGGCCGAGCCGGAAGCCGCCAGCCCGTACAGCCCGTCATCGCGCAACTGGCTGAATATTATCTATATCGATGTGAATCAGGTGGATGATTTTCATCAGAGCGACGCCGCCTGCGAGTGGTGGAAGCAGGACGATGTTCAGCGACGGCTGACAGCCGCCCGCGCCAGCCGATGGGTGGATTACGCCGCGGTCACCAGCCTGAAACTGACGGCGCTGCGGCTGGCGTTCAACCATTTTAATCGCCGCAACGCGCTGGACCCGCGCAAAACCGCCTTCCAGCAATTTCTGAAAACCCACGATGAAAGCCTGTTGCAGCAGGCGACTTACGACGCGTTGCAGGCGTGGCGGAAGAAGCAGGGCGAGCCGGCCGCCGACTGGTTGCAGTGGCCGTGGGAATATCATGACGCGCGTAGCGACGCCTCGCTGCGATTCCGGCAGGAACACGCCGATGATGTGCAGTTTTATTGCTGGCTGCAGTGGCTGGCGCATGAACAGCTGGCGACCTGTTTTTCCCACAGCAAACAACTGGGCATGCCGATCGGTCTGTATCGCGATCTGGCTGTAGGGGTGGCGCAGGGCGGCGTGGATACCTGGGGCGATCAGCAATTGCACTGCATGTCGGTGACGCTAGGCGCGCCGCCGGACCCGCTGGGGCCGGGCGGACAGAACTGGAACCTGACGCCGATGCACCCGATTCTGCTGCGCCAGCGCGACTATCAGCCGTTTATCGATTTGCTGCGCAGCAATATGGCGCACAGCGGCGCGCTGCGTATCGACCATGTGATGGGGCTGCTGCGGCTGTGGTGGATTCTGAGCGGTAGCACCGCTACCCACGGCGCTTATGTGCTTTATCCGGTGGATGACCTGCTGGGGATCCTGGCGCTGGAAAGCCATCGCCATCGCTGCCTGGTGATCGGCGAGGATCTGGGGACGGTGCCGGAAGAGATCGTCAACAAACTGCGCGACAACAGCGTCTACTCCTATAAGGTGCTGTTTTTTGAAAAGGATCAGCACGATCGTTTTCGCGCGCCGGACGAGTATCCGCCCCGCTCAATGGCCACTATCACCACCCATGACCTGGCGACACTACGTGGCTACTGGCAGGGCGTCGATCTGACGCTGGGCAAGGATCTCGGGTTGTATCCCACCGACGCATTGCTGCAACAGCAGCACGACGCGCGGGAAAGCGCCAAGCAGGGGCTGCTTGACGCCCTGCATGAGCAGGGACTGCTGCCGCAGCGGGTTGGGCGCAATGCATCGCTCACGACCATGAGCGCCCAGCTTAACCGCGGAGTGCAGCGTTATCTGGCCGACAGCGCCAGCGCGCTGCTGGGATTGCAGCTTGAAGACTGGCTGGACATGGCGACGCCGGTGAATGTGCCGGGCACCCATCAGGAATACCCCAACTGGCGGCGCAAGCTGAGCCGTTCGCTGGATTCCATTTTTACCGACCGCTATCTGGAACGGTTGATTCGGGATATCGATTTGCGTCGTGGCGGGCCGGTACCGTCGCGGACCAGAAAGACGGCGAAACCGGCAGATAACGAGAAGCCGGAAGAGACAAAAAAGGAAGAGACAAAAAAGAAAGCAACGAAAAAAGCCTGAGTGGCGAGTAAACGGCATCGGGAAAAACGACGGGCGACCAGATGACTGGCCGCCCGTGATAATCAAAACCGGCTCGATGGGGCCGATCGTCAGCATCGTATCCGATCAGCACTACCAATCAGCACTACCGATCAGCACTACGTCGTATCATGGCATCTGATTGGAATGACCATCCCATCAGAGCGACATCCTGTCAGAACGGCATTCTATCAATAGTAGGAGTGTTCGCCGCGCTGATGCTCGGTGAGGTCACGCACCCCTTTCAGTTCCGGGAATTTCTGCAACAGCTCTTTTTCGATGCCTTCCTTCAGGGTGTAATCCACCATGGAACAGCCGTTGCAGCCGCCGCCGAACTGCAGAATGGCGTAACCTTCCTCAGTGATTTCCATCAGCGTGACGCGGCCGCCATGACCGGCCAGCTGCGGGTTGATCTGGGATTGCAGCACATACTCCACACGCTCCATCAGCGGAGCGTCGTCGCCGACTTTGCGCATCTTGGCGTTCGGCGCTTTTAACGTCAGCTGGGAGCCTAACTGGTCGGTCACGAAGTCGATTTCGGCGTCTTCCAGATACGGCGTGCTGAGTTCATCCACGTAGGCGGACAGTTTCTCGAACTTCAGCTCGGTATCGTTCGGCTCGACGGCATCGGGCGGGCAGTAGGACACCCCGCACTCGGCGTTAGGGGTACCGGGATTGATGACGAAGACACGGATCTGGGTGCCTTCCTCCTGTTTTGCCAGCAGCTTGGCAAAGTGCTCCTGAGCAGCGTCGGTAATACGAATCATAATGTTAACTCAATAGTTGACTACGCCAGTTGGTTATAATACGCCCATCCCGGCGGTTACGACAAGGTGCGGCATAGACACCACACCTGAACCTGCCGCGCGCCGGCATTGCATAATACCCGGCTGACTTCCGCCGCGGTGCTGCCGGTGGTCACCACATCGTCCAGCAACACTAACCGTTTGCCGTCGACGTCATGCCGACACTCGAACGCGCCGCGCAGGTTGCGGCGACGGGAACGCGCGCCCAACGTCTGCTGAGGAACGGTAGAACGCACGCGGACCAGCGCGGCGGGGTGATACGCGCAGCCCAACCAGCGCGCCAGCAGGCGCGCGAGCAGGTCGGTCTGGTTGAAGCCGCGCCGCCAGTGACGCCGTCGGTGCAGAGGAACGGTGACGATGGCGTCAGGCCGCGGATACGCGGCGGGCAGGCTCCGGGCGGTATCCCGGCGGCGCGCCAGCCATTGCAGCAGCATCAACCGCGCCAACGCCGGCGCCAGCTCGGTGCGCCCCTGAAATTTGACGCGTTTGAGCAGCGTGCTCAGCGGCGGCCGATAATCGCTGACAAACAGCAACGACTGCCACGGCGGCGGCTGTTGCAGGCACCGTCCGCACGGCAGGACGTCGGACGCCGAAGGCAGGCCGCAGCGCGGACAACTGGTGACCGGCAGCGGCAGGTGACGGCGGCAGTGACTGCAAATCCCGTGATGACTATGATAGAGCGGCTGCTGGCAGAGCCAGCACTGTGCCATGATCGTCAACATCGCATTTCCCTGAGTAATCAGGCATGCCGGGCGGCGTGGCCTGAACCATTCCATTTCTGACGGAGGACAACATAACTCATGGAAGCACTGCACTGGCAAACGGAAGGGGAAGGAACATGCGAACTTGTGATGCTGCATGGCTGGGGAATGAATTCGCAGGTATGGAACAACATCGTCGTGCGACTGGCCCCGCATTTCAGGCTGCATCGGGTGGACCTGCCGGGTTATGGTCAGAGTCAGGGATTTGGGGTGATGTCGCTTGCCGACATGGCGCAGCAGGTGCTGGCGCAGGCGCCGCAGCGGGCGGTGTGGCTGGGCTGGTCGCTGGGCGGGCTGGTGGCCAGTCAGGCGGCGCTGAGCGCGCCGGAACGGGTCAATGCGCTGATTACGCTGGCGTCGTCCCCGTGCTTTGAAGCGCGCGACGACTGGCCGGGCATCCGTCCGCAGGTGCTGTCCGGTTTCCAGCAAATGCTGAGCGAAGATTTCCTCGGCACCATCGAGCGCTTTCTGGCGTTGCAGACGCTGGGTACCGAAAACGCCAGAAAAGACGCCCGCTTGTTGAAAGTGGCGCTGTCCGGTCAACCGGCGCCGACTACCGAAGTGCTGAACGCCGGGTTGGATATCTTGCGCCACGCCGATCTGCGTGAACCGCTGAGTGCGCTGACCGTACCGTTCCTGCGTCTGTACGGCGCGTTGGACGGGCTGGTGCCGCGCAAGGTCGCCGCGCTGATGGACGAACGGTACCCGCACTCCACTTCCGTGGTAATACCGAAAGCCGCCCACGCGCCGTTTGTTTCCCACCCGGAAGCGTTTGTGGAGCATGTGGTGGGGTTTGTGGGGGAAAATCTATAGGTGCAGTAGATTAATGGGAATGGTTTATCGAAATACGAAGATTGTGATACAAGGATCTCTGCGATTCGTTGCTGTATTTAAATCAGTTCGATTATGTTTGTAATGCCAGTTTTAAAAGAAATTACTACACGTGGATGATTGAATAGAAAAAGGATGTAAAAATGTCATATATTATTTACCTAACGTTGGAAGGCGACCAGCAGGGATTAATTTCCTCTGGTTGTTCTACTATAGATTCTATCGGTAATCGTTATCAGTCTGGGCATGAAGATCAGATACAGGTATTAGGATTGAACCATACGATAACACGAGATGATAATGTGGCTCATCATCCGATACAATTAGTAAAGCCTATCGATAAATCTTCTCCATTACTAGGCGTATCTATTACCTCAAATGAAAAGTTAACGGCGAATTTTTTCTTCTATAGAACTAATTCAGCTGGGAAGTTGGAGGTTTTTTATGAATTAACATTGGCTGATGCCAGAGTAGTATCGGTATCTTCATCATATCCACACTCTATAAATAATATAGAATCAATCCCTTATGAAGAGATTATGCTTAAATATAAAAGCATATCTTGGTCGCATAAATCTGCCGGTACTTCTGGTTATAGTATCTGGCATGATGGGATTAACGAATAGATTAATTATTGTTTCAATAATCTCCGAAGTATATACCCTGAATTAAAGCTCGAAGTGTGACGGGTATCGTATGTACTTCGGAGGTTAATCGTAAAGCCAATGCCCTAACCTTGCTGATTCTATAAGCATTGCTACAGATAATGCTTTTAATTCTGGTTTTTCAGTCTTTTTAAATGGGTTTAGAAGAGAAAATAAACTATGGTCTGAATAATCGTAATAATAATTATCTATATTAAAGTTACCTGAGGTGACTTCGAATTCTTTAAAAAATTCAGACATCAATGCTTGTATCTCATCATCATCAAAATCAAACTCTGAGTTTATTAGCGTCTCTTCTGTTACTTTCTTTTGATATGGGGTTATTGAAACTCCAGCGTGCCTCTTTACCAGGTCTATTATTTTCTTCTTATTAATTTCCATATAATTTATCCTCGCCTCTGGCTATCTGATTGTAGTGTCGTACAGCATTATAGGATATGGTGCTTACATCGCAAATTAATATGGCCCAACCTAAAACAGGTATTGTCCTGCCAACAAATGTTCCTAGGTTCCTGACAAACCTTATCTTTAATCCCTGAATTGGGCCGCCAATAATCGTTGGTAATGATATTCCAAGCGGGATTTTTGTCTTTTTGAATATTCGCCTTGAATATATGCTAGATAATGATGTCCCTTTTATTGCGCCGGACGGCTTTCTTCTTGTGTCTTGATCGTTTCTCCCTAAAAGAATCATACTCATAGCAAGAGCATCGTCAATGCCAAAGTGTTTCATGGTTTCATCAACCATAATCCAGAAGAATAATTCTCCTGCGCTTAAATTTATCATCCCATTGTAAAAATATGTTCCACCTACTTCTTCCACTGTATCCATGTGTAATTCCCTTTTGAGGCGTTTGAAGTGATTTTTATATAGTTAATCTCGATGAAGACTGTTGTATTTTAGCATATGCACATCATTCAGGCATGACACGCCAGTCACTGCTTCTAAATACAGGGTTCAGGCCTGATTGCCTGAACCCTGGCAGAGAGATCACCGTTTCTTAAACGCCGCCGCCAGCGCGTCGCTCATGGCGCTATTGCCTGCCGGCGTGCTGCTCTGGCGCGGGCGGGCCTTGTTCCCTGCTTGCGATGGGCGCGACGCATTATTGCCGTTGTCGCGTCCGCTACCGCCGCGGCGGCTGTTGCCCTCGCCCGGCTGTTCGTCCAGCCGCATGGTCAGCGCGATGCGCTTGCGTTGCAGGTCTACTTCCAGCACCTTCACCTTGACGATGTCGCCGGCTTTCACTACCTGATGCGGGTCTTCTACGAAGCGATCCGACAGTGAGGAGATGTGCACCAGTCCGTCCTGATGTACGCCGATATCCACAAACGCGCCGAAGTTGGTGACGTTGGTGACGGCGCCTTCCAGAATCATGCCCGGCATCAGGTCGTTGAGGGTTTCCACCCCGTCGGCGAAGCTGGCGGTCTTGAATTCAGGCCGCGGGTCGCGCCCCGGTTTTTCCAGCTCTTTGATGATGTCGGTGACGGTAGGCACCCCGAAGCGATCGTCGGTAAAGCTGACCGGTTTCAGGGTGCGCAGCGCGCTGGAATTGCCCATCAGGTCCTGCAGTTTCTGCTCGGTGGCGGCCAGAATGCGCTCCACCACCGGGTAGGCTTCCGGGTGGACGGTGGAGGCGTCAAGCGGGTTGTCGCCGTGGTTGATACGCAGGAAGCCGGCGCACTGCTCAAAGGCTTTCGGACCAAGGCGGCTGACTTTCAGCAATTGGTCGCGGTTGTTGAAGCGCCCGTTTTCGTCGCGCCAGCTGACGATGTTTTGCGCCATCAGCCGGGTGAGGCCGGCCACGCGGGTCAACAGTGCTACCGACGCGGTGTTGAGGTCGACGCCGACGGCGTTCACGCAGTCTTCCACCACCGCGTCCAGTTTCTTCGCCAGTTGAGTTTGGCTGACGTCATGCTGGTACTGGCCGACGCCGATGGATTTGGGGTCGATCTTGACCAGCTCGGACAGCGGGTCCTGCAGGCGGCGGGCGATGGACACCGCGCCGCGCAGCGACACGTCCAGATCCGGGAATTCCAGCGCCGCCAGTTCGGAGGCGGAATACACCGACGCGCCCGCTTCGCTGACGATCACCTTCTGGGCTTTTACGTCTGGGAACTGTTTCTGGGTATCGAGGAAGAAACGCTCGGTTTCACGCGAGGCGGTGCCGTTGCCGATGGCAACCAGCTCCACCTGATGCTTGATGCACAGCGCTGCTACCACGGTAGCGGCTTTGGCGGTCTGACCGGTGTGCGGATAGATGGTGTCGGTCGCCACCAGTTTGCCGGTGGCGTCCACCACCGCCACTTTCACGCCGGTACGCAGGCCCGGGTCCAGCCCCATCGTCGCGCGCATGCCGGCGGGCGCCGCCATCAGCAGGTCGTGCAGGTTGCGGGCAAACACGTTGATGGCTTCATCTTCGGCTTTTTCACGCACGCTGCCCATCAGCTCGGTTTCCAGATGCAGCAGCACTTTGATGCGCCAGGTCCAGTTCACCACCGCGCGCCGCCAGCTGTCCGCCGGCGCGTTGCCGAGACGCAATCCCAGATGGTCGACGATGATTTGCTCGCAGTGGCTCTCTTTCGGCGGTTCGTCAAACTGCGGATCGGCGTTAAGCGACAGTTGCAATACGCCTTCGTTACGGCCGCGGAACATTGCCAGCGCCCGGTGCGACGGCACCTGCGACAGCGGTTCGTGATGGTCGAAGTAGTCGCGGAATTTCGCGCCGTCTTCCTCTTTGCCTTCCACCACGCGGGACACCAGATGGGCGTTTTTCCACAGGTAATCACGCACCTTAGCCAGCAGCGCGGCGTCTTCGGCGAAACGCTCCATCAGAATGTAGCGTGCGCCGTCCAGTGCGGCCTTGACGTCGGCCACGCCGTTATCGGCATTGACGTAAGCGTCGGCCACGTGTTCCGGCGTCTGGCTCGGGTCGCTCCACAGGCTGTCCGCCAGCGGCTCCAGCCCGGCTTCGATGGCGATTTGCCCGCGCGTGCGGCGTTTGGGCTTGTAAGGCAGGTAGAGGTCTTCCAGCTCGGTCTTGCTGAGCGTGGTGTTGATCGACGTCGCCAGCGCGTCGGTCAGCTTGCCCTGTTCCTCAATGGATTTGAGGATGGTCTGGCGGCGTTCTTCCAGCTCGCGCAGGTAAGACAGGCGGCTTTCCAACTGGCGCAGTTGGGTATCATCCAGCCCGCCGGTGACTTCTTTACGGTAACGGGCGATAAAAGGCACCGTGTTGCCTTCATCCAGCAGTTGAATGGCCGCACTGACCTGTTCGGTTCGTGCCTGCAGTTCGCTGGCAATAATCTGGCTTAATGCATTCGTCATAGTGTTATCAGCAAGATAGTTTTATTAGCGAGATAATGAACGTTGAAAGGATAAATGACTGGGGGACAGTTATACGGATTGACGGCGCAAAATGCCAGTCAGACAAACGGAGGGTTTGCAGCGGCCCGGCCGGCGCCGGTACCGCCAGAGTATTACGCTTCGTTGCAGAACGGCGCGATGTAGCGCTGATGACGAGAGGCTTTCAACTGCTGTAAATCCACCAGCACCAGACCATCAACGCAGTTGTTGAAGTCCGGGTCGACGCCGAAGTCGATAAACTGCACGCCGCCCGGCTCGCACAGCTCCGAGTACTGCTTATACAGCGTGGGAATGGAGCATCCCATGTTGCTGAGCATACTTTTGAGGCGCGTCAAATCCTGTTGATAGTCGTCGCCTTCGAATTGCCTGAGCACTTCCGGCAGCGAGGCCGGGTAGGGCCGACGCGAACGGGCCAGCGCCTGGCTGGGTGCGAAGTGCAACCGGTAGAACGCAATCAGCAGATCGCGCGCCGGCGAAGGCAAGGAACCGGACAAGGAAACCGGGCCGAACAGATAGCGGTACTCCGGGTAGCGCGCCAGATACGCGCCGATGCCCAGCCACAGGTAGTCCAGGCCGCGCTTGCCCCAGTATTTGGGCTGAATAAAGCTGCGGCCCAGCTCAATTCCGCTGGCCAGCACCGGGGCCATCTCTTCGCCGTACTGAAACAGGCTATGACTGTACAGACCGCTGATGTCTTTTTCCGCCAGCAGGCGCGCCGTCGGCGCAAACCGATAGGCGCCGACGATTTCCAGTTCGCGGTCGTCCCATAACACCAGATGCAGGTAATCGTCGTCGAAGCTGTCGAGGTCGCGACGTTTGCCGGAGCCTTCGCCGACGGCGCGAAAGGCGATTTCGCGCAGACGTCCCAACTCACGCAAGATAGGAACGTAATCTTCGCTGCCGCGACGATAGAGGTAGATTTTTTTGCCGTCCGGCGTGGTGCCGAGTGCTTCGCAGGTTTCCAGCGCCCGTTTCAGCAGCGTGCGCTCTTCCGGCAGCGCAATCGGCTTGTCGCCGTTAAAACAGCCGGGTTTGCCTTGCCCCAGGCGGTAGACATGGCGGCGGAAGCGGGCGGCCAGATCGTTGGGCTGCCATTCGCCCTGGCTCCAGGTCGAGTAAGGGATCTGCGCGCCGATGCGAAAGCGCAGCCGGTTGCCGTGCTGGCGGAACATTTCCCGCACCAGCAACAGGGTGGACAGCGGGCGATAAATCAGCGACGACAGGTAGAACAGATTGCTGTTACGCCCGCTGATGTGAATCGGCACAATCGGCGCGCGCGCTTTGGCCGCCATGCGGATAAAGCCGTTATGCCAGTGGCCGTCCCGGATGCCTTTCAGGCTCATGCGGGAGACTTCGCCGGCGGGGAACATGATGATCGCGCCATCGCCGGCCAGATGTTCCTGAATGGCGGCGAGCTGATGACGCCGGGTGCGGTTGCTAAAGTTATCCACCGAAAAAAACAGGTTTTTCAGGGGCTCGATATAGGAAAGTAATTGGCTGGCGACGATACGCACATCCGGACGCACGCTGGCGACGGTACGTAGCAACGCCAGGCCGTCCAGCGAACCGATCGGATGGTTGGCGACCAGTACCACCGGTCCATGACTGGGGATGTTTTCCAGATCGCCTTCCACCATTTCACAATTAAGGCTGAAGTAATCCAGAACCTGTTCCACCAAATCCAGTCCTTTGAGGTGGGGGTAACGCTGGGCAAATTGCTGGAATTCATTCTCGAACAACAGACTACGCAACAGTGAACGCTGCCAGGTCGGAGTGGAACGATGCGGAGCAAGCTCTTGTAATAGGTTATCCAGGCTAAACATAAACGGCCCTCCATAATCACCGATGCCACGGTAAGGGAGGGAAATGACATCTTTATGTCAAAGTGAGAACAAATATGTGAAGGTAAGAACCTATATGTCAAAAAAAGAATAAGAATGACTAATAGCAATGTATTTTGATATTTGGACGCCGGCATGGCGAACACGGCGAGCGTGATCGGCAAAACGCCCGCCGGTATGACGGGGCTTGAGCCGGTCAATCGATAGGGTTGCGATAGTCGATTTTATTGACGTACCAGACCCTTGGGCCGGTTGGCGTATTAACCACCGCTTCTTCATCCACCGCTTTTTTCAGCAGCGCGCGCGCCATTGGGGCGTCGATTGAGATGTAATCCTTGCGGCCGTAAATTTCATCCGGCCCGACGATCCGAAAGCGTTTCACGTCGCCGTCTTCGTTTTCCACCTCGACCCAGGCACCGAAAAACACCTTGCCGTCTTGCTGGGGGGAGTAATCCACCACGCGCACTACCTGCAGGCGTTTGCGCAGATAGCGCACCCGGCGGTCGATTTCGCGCAACAGGCGTTTGTTGTAGAGGTAATCGGCGTTTTCGCTGCGATCGCCCAGACTGGCGGCCCAGGCTACCTTCTCCGTGATTTCCGGGCGGCGTTCCTTCCACAGATAGTTGAGTTCCTGATGCAGGGCTTCATAGCCTTCGCGCGTGATCAGATCGGTTTTCATACGCTTTTCTGAAATGTGAGGATCATAAAATCGTTATAATCGTTGGCTGTGAGATAACATAGCGGATAAATCGTCATTTGTGGCGTGATTTGCAGTGCCCGGTGATGGGAACGGCTTGATTACAACGTATTTTTATATCCTTTGTAACAATTTTGCCTAGAATATATACCAGAAACGACTGTCAGTTCATTGCCGGTTTCTGAACAATATCAGATTGTGTTTCGTAATAAAGCCAAGCGCTGGCGGCTATCACGTCTTTGGAGAAGAGAGATGCAAGAGAATTATAAAATTCTGGTTGTGGATGACGATATGCGCCTGCGTGCGTTGCTGGAACGCTATCTGACCGAACAGGGTTTTCAGGTCCGTAGCGTCGCTAACGCCGAACAGATGGATCGCCTGCTAACGCGCGAGTCCTTCCATCTGATGGTGCTGGACCTGATGTTGCCGGGGGAAGATGGCCTGTCCATCTGTCGCCGTCTGCGCAGCCAAAGTAACCCGATGCCGATCATTATGGTGACGGCGAAAGGCGAAGAAGTGGACAGGATCGTGGGTCTGGAAATCGGTGCGGACGACTACATTCCTAAACCGTTTAACCCGCGCGAACTGCTGGCTCGTATCCGTGCGGTTCTGCGCCGTCAGGCCAACGAACTGCCGGGCGCGCCGTCGCAGGAAGAAGCGATTATCGCGTTCGGCAAGTTCAAACTGAATCTGGGCACCCGCGAAATGTTCCGCGACGACGAGCCGATGCCGCTGACCAGCGGCGAGTTCGCCGTACTCAAGGCGCTGGTCAGCCACCCGCGCGAGCCGCTGTCCCGCGACAAACTGATGAACCTGGCCCGCGGCCGTGAGTACAGCGCGATGGAACGTTCGATTGATGTGCAGATTTCCCGTCTGCGCCGCATGGTAGAGGAAGACCCGGCACACCCGCGTTATATCCAGACCGTGTGGGGGCTGGGCTACGTGTTTGTGCCGGACGGCAGTAAAGCATGATTCGATGGCGCTTCTCTCCGCGCAGCGCCTTCGCCCGTACGCTGTTGCTGATTGTTACTCTGCTGTTCGTCAGTCTTGTCACCACCTATCTGGTGGTGCTTAACTTCGCGATTCTGCCCAGTCTGCAGCAGTTCAACAAGGTTCTGGCCTACGAGGTCAGAATGTTGATGACCGACAAGCTGCAACTGGAAGACGGTTCCACGCTGGACGTGCCCCCCGCGTTCCGGCGTGAGATTTACCGCGAACTGGGCATCTCGCTCTACACCAACGCCGCGGCGGAGGAGAGCGGGCTGCGCTGGGCGCAACACTACAAGTTTCTGAGTCAGCAGATGGCGCAGCAACTGGGCGGGCCGACCGAAGTGCGGGTGGAAGTGAGCAAGAATACCCCGGTGGTGTGGCTGAAAACCTGGTTGTCGCCGGATATCTGGGTGCGGGTGCCGCTGACGGAAATCCATCAGGGCGACTTCTCGCCGCTGTTCCGTTATACCCTGGCGATTATGCTGCTGGTGATCGGCGGCGCCTGGCTATTTATCCGGGTGCAGAACCGACCGCTGGTGGAGCTGGAGCACGCCGCCATTCAGGTGGGGAAAGGCATTATTCCGCCGCCGTTGCGCGAGTACGGCGCGTCGGAAGTACGTTCGGTGACGCGCGCTTTCAATCAGATGGCGTCCGGGGTCAAGCTGCTGGCGGATGACCGCACGCTGCTGATGGCCGGCGTCAGCCACGACCTGCGCACGCCGCTGACCCGCATTCGTCTGGCGACGGAGATGATGGGTCAGGAAGATGAATACCTGGCGGAGTCGATTAATAAGGATATCGAAGAGTGCAACGCCATCATTGAGCAGTTCATCGACTATCTGCGCACCGGTCAGGAAATGCAGATGGAAGTGGCCGACCTCAACGCGATTCTGGGGGAGGTGGTAGCGTCGGAAAGCGGTTACGAGCGCGAGATCGACAGCGAACTTGCTCAGGGCGAGTTGCAAATGAAGGTCAGCCCGTTATCCATCAAGCGGGCGGTGGCGAATCTGGTGGTGAACGCGGCCCGTTACGGCAACGGCTGGATTCGCGTCAGCAGCGGCCGAGAGTTGCAGCGCGCCTGGTTCCAGGTGGAGGACGACGGTCCCGGCATCGACCCGTCGCAGCTTGCGCACCTGTTCCAGCCGTTTGTGCGCGGCGATAGCGCCCGCAGCACCAGCGGCACCGGTCTGGGGTTGGCGATTGTGCAGCGTATCATTGATGCGCACAACGGATCGCTGGATGTCGGCGCCAGTGAGCGCGGCGGGCTGCGGGTGAGAGCCTACCTGCCGTTAACCTTCCCGAATCAATCCGGCGGAACGCCGGCGCGTGATGGCAACCGGCGAGCATCGGCCCCTGTAAGCGGCAGAAAGAAATAGAAAAAGTGGCGGCGGATGCCGCCAGGAAAACGACGAAAACGGTAAAGAAAAAGGCGCGTTCATCGCGCCTTTTTGCTGTCGGTGGGTTGCCGTCGTTATTGCTTCGGCCCGGCGGAAACCAGCGCCGCGCCGGCAGGAGTGTCGGTGTACTTGTCGAAATTGGTGATAAAGCGCTGTGCCAGGTCGTGCGCCTTCTCTTCCCACTGCGCCGGGGAGGCGTAGGTGTCGCGCGGATCCAGAATCGCCGGATCGACGCCCGGCAGCGCGGTCGGGATCGACAGATCGAAGATCGGCAACGTCTGGGTTTCGGCGTCGTCGATGCTGCCATTGAGGATCGCGTCGATAATGCCGCGGGTGTCCTTGATGGAGATACGCTTACCGGTGCCGTTCCAGCCGGTGTTCACCAGATAGGCTTTGGCGCCCGCCGCCTGCATGCGTTTTACCAGCACTTCGGCGTACTGCGTCGGGTGCAGCGCCAGGAACGCCGCGCCAAAGCAGGCGGAGAAGGTTGGCGTCGGTTCAGTCACGCCGCGCTCGGTGCCTGCCAGTTTGGCGGTAAAGCCGGACAGGAAGTGGTACTGGGTCTGATCCGCGGTCAGTCGGGAAACCGGCGGCAGCACGCCGAAGGCATCGGCGGTCAGGAAAATCACCTTGGTGGCGTGCCCGGCTTTGGAAACCGGCTTGACGATGTTATCAATGTGATAGATCGGGTATGACACGCGGGTGTTTTCGGTTTTTGAGCCGTCGCTAAAATCCACGCTGCCATCCGCCAGCACGGTCACGTTTTCCAGCAGCGCGTCGCGGCGGATGGCGTGATAAATATCCGGCTCCGCTGCAGCGGACAGATTGATGGTTTTCGCGTAGCAGCCGCCTTCAAAGTTGAACACGCCGTCGTCGTCCCAGCCGTGTTCGTCATCGCCGATCAACTGCCGTTTCGGGTCGGTGGACAGCGTGGTTTTGCCGGTGCCGGACAGGCCGAAGAACACCGCCACATCACCTTTTTCACCCACGTTGGCCGAGCAGTGCATGGAGGCGATGCCTTTGAGCGGCAACAGGTAGTTCATGATGGAGAACAGACCTTTCTTCATTTCGCCGCCGTACCAGGTGCCGCCGATGAGCTGGATGCGCTCAGTCAGGTTGAAGGCCACGAAGTTTTCCGAGTTCAGCCCCTGTTCCTGCCACTGCGGGTTGGTGCATTTCGCGCCGTTCATCACGATGAAATCCGGCTCGAAACCCTGCAACTCCTCATCGCTGGGACGGATAAACATGTTTTTCACGAAGTGAGCCTGCCAGGCGACTTCGGTGATGAAACGAACCTTCAGGCGCGTGTCGGCGTTGGCGCCGCAGAAAGCATCAACGACAAACACGCGTTTGCCTGATAACTGGTTGGTGACCAGCTGTTTCAGGTGTTGCCAGGTTTCCTGGCTGAGCGGATGGTTGTCGTTTTTGCCTTTGCCCTGATCGGACCACCAGACGGTGTCGCGGGTCACATCGTCGCGGACGATGTACTTATCCTTCGGGGAGCGGCCGGTGAAAATGCCGGTATCAACGGCAACGGCGCCCAGCTGGGTTTCGATACCGCGTTCATAACCTTGTAGGGTAGGGGATGTTTCTTCAGTAAAAAGTAAATCGTAGCTTGGGTTGTAGACAATTTCGCGGACATCATGAATGCCATAAGCCGTCAGTGCTTCTGGCGTAATGCCTTTTATCTGCATGTTGCTACTCCTAGATCGTTATAGTCGTACTGTTAGTAAGTCTAGAAGGTGAGCTTATTTTAACCGCGATAACAATCAAAAAATTAAATAAATTCATTAATAACTTTGCTTATACATGTGAAGAAAAAGTAAGCAAACGGTTGTTGTGTAAGCGAAATGACCGGGTGAGATAACGGGCGGTTTTTTCGTGGTACCGTCGTTGTGAGTCGTATTGTTGTTGTGAACGTTGTTGTGAAAGTAGAGAAACGGCCCGCAGGCGGGCCGCTGAAACGGGGGAATCAGTGCAGGGTCGGCTCGGCGCCGGGCTGGCGAAGGTCGGCAATATCCTGCGGGCTGAACAGATAATGGCTGCCGCAGTAGTCGCAGTGCATATCGATCTGTCCGTCCTGCGCCAGAATGTCGTTGACCTCGTCCGCCGACAGGGTCATCAGCGCGTCGGCGCAGCGTTCCCGCGAGCAGTGGCATTGGAACGCTACCGGCTGCGGCTCATACAGCGTGACGTTTTCCTGATGATACAGCCGATAAAGCACCTCGTCGGCCGGCAGACCGAACAGTTCCTCGCTCTTGACGGTGGCGGTCAACTGGGCCAGGTGGTCGAAGTCTTCGCGGTTGCCGTGCTGCGCGGGCAGAACCTGCAGCAGCATCCCGGCGGCGCACTGGCGGCCATCGTGTTCGCCGGTGCGGATGAACAGGCGCGTCGGCAACTGCTCGGACTGCTGGAAATAGTTTTCCAGACAGGCGGCCACGTTGTCGCCGTCCAGCCCCACTACGCCCTGATAGCGCTCGCCCTCGGTCGGGGTAATGGTGATCACCAGATAGCCGTTGCCCACCATGTCGTGCAGCGAGCTGTCGGCGGCGATGTCGCCCTGCAGGCGGGCGACGCCGCGCATCTGCTGTTGATGATTGCCGTTGATCACCGCCAGTTTCAGCGGGCCGTCGCCCTGTAACTGCACGGTGATATCGCCGCTGAATTTCAGCGTGGCGGTCAACAGGCTGGTGGCGACCAGCATTTCACCCAGCAGGTTTTTTACCGGCGCGGGGTAGTCGTGATTGGCCAGCATCTGCTGGAAGGTGTCGCTTACTGTTACCAGTTCGCCGCGAACGGCATGATTTTCGAACAGATAACGATGCAATTGGTCATGATTGGCCATAATGTTCTCTCGTGGTGATGACGGCTTAGAGCCTGGCCCACCGGGGCTATTTTACTTGCCATTTTGGCCCTGGGCAGTGCTCGAAATCCTCACGTACTAGGTGTACGCTCCGGGTTCTCCGCGCTGTCCGTGTCCAAACTGGCTGCGCCAATAACGCCTGGTGGGCCAGGCTCTTATTCCGCGTCACTGTATTTGAATTTGATTAAATCCCGGCGCTCTTTTTTATCCGGCCGCCGGTCCGGGTGCGGCATCGACAGGGCATTGAGCTTTCTGGCCTGCGCCAGTTTTTCCCGCTTTTCAATGCTCTGCTGCGTTTCTTCATACAGCGCCTGCGCTTGCGCCGCCGTGCGCCGTTGAGCGCTGATGGCGCGGACAATCACCGTGCGTGCGTCGTTGCCCTGACGCAGCGTGATTTCGGCATCCAGCTCCACCAGCTTGCCGGGTTTGCTGCGCTGGCCGTTATAGTGCACTTTGCCGCCGTCGATCATCTCGCGCGCCAGTGAGCGGGTTTTGTAAAAACGCGCCGCCCACAGCCATTTGTCCAACCGGACCGCATTGTCATCGTCATGCTGGCTGTCTTTGCTCATGAACACTCCTGATTGCCGACGAAAACCGACTGGTGGATGCCCGGGAGCAACGCCAGATAGTCATTCATCGACGGATGCTGCCGAAAACGGTTTTCCTGCCGGCTGGTCGAGTCAGGATTACTGACGCCCAGACAATAACGGATGCCAAACGTTCTGGCGGCATCCAGTATGGGTTCGCTGTCATCCACAAACAGCGTACGCGCCGGGTTAAACCCGGTTTCCGCCTGAACGGATCGCCATAACCGCTGATCTTCTTTGGGATACCCATAAGTATGGGTGGAAAGTAATAAATCAAGGTGCCGATCGAGCCCGGTGTGGGCTATCTTGACCGACAGGCTGTGCGGATGGGCGTTGGTCAGCAAAATAGTCCGGCGGCCGCTTTCGCGCAGCGCATGCAGAAACGGCGTGGTATCGTCGCGCAGGCGGGCGCGGTGGCCGATATCGCTGGTCATTTGGTAGATATCCAGCCCCAGCCGGTCGCTCCAGTAATCAAAGCAGTACCAGTTCAGGGTATGGCGCACCGCCTGATATTCCACCGTGATCAATTGTTGAGCCTGATCCAGGCTGATATTGCGCTGGCGGCTCAGGGATTCCGGCACCAGTTGCAGCCAAAAATAGCTGTCAAACGCCAGGTCGAGCAGCGTGCCGTCCATATCCAGCAGGACGGTATCGATCTCATTCCAGTTCAGTTCGGGATTCATGCACACTCCGGGACATACGCCCCGTTTCCGGTTGGGCCGGAGGCGGGGCAGTCGATGTTATCAGCGTAGCATAACCGCTAAACGCGGCCGATCGCACTCGTCGATTGAGGTAACCGGTCGATTATGCCGGTTACCTTATCTGGGAGCGGAGTCTGTTGACCTGGGAGCGAAGTCCATTATCCGTACATGGCGGTGGCGGCGGGCGCTTCCGGCACCAGATGGCGGGCGTAGTATTGCTGGATGTTGGCGATACGCTGCTGACTGCGGCGGCGTTTCACCAGCAGCAACACCAGATTCAGTATCAGAATGACGCTGAAGGCCAGCAGCAGCAGGCAGGCGCCCAGCGAACGCCACATGGTGACCGCGTCAGGTTCGCTGTGCAGCGAAATATGACGGGTACCGTTGGCATCGATGCTCAGTTGAGTAATCACGCCGTTGGACTCGAACGGCGTGTGCAGCAGCAGGGATGACAGACGTTGCAGTTCCTGCCATTGCTCCTGCGGCGGGAAATCGCGCAGCGGCGTGGTGGGCATCTGATGATTGACGAACTGGCGGCCTTCGTCGCTGCGAATCAGAAAACCGCCCGGCGGCGGACTGTTCAGCGAATTGGACGCCGTGATGATTTCGCGGCTATAGAACTCGTCGGTGGCATTTTTCACCAGCGAATCCAGTGACTCGGCGCTCACCGGGCGCAGCACCACGCTCATGCCTTTCAACGCGCCGGAACGCGCACGTTTAACCAGCAGATCCCAGTTCTTGGCGTTGCCCAGATTGATTAGCGCGTTTTTGAGCCGGGTGCAATCTTCTTCTTTTTCACACAGCGCATCGGTTTTCAGCACGATATCCGAGAAATTATTCAGCAGAATCATGCCGGATTTCTGAATGGCGTCCGCCAGTTGCGAGCTGACCTGATTGTCGCTGACGGCTGGGTGCAACTGCTCGTTGACCGTCTTTTGCAGCGCGGCGGTTTTCTCGATGGTGTCCGACTCGGGCAATGGCAGAGGCGCGGCCTTGTTCCAGTAAATGGCGGCGCAATCAAATGGCGCAAACGCCGAGGCCCGGGAGGAGGTCGGATTAAGGTTGATCGGCGGCACATAGCACATGCCGCTGCCGCGGATCTGCAATTTGTCGCCGATGTGCAGCGGCATACGCTCCAGTTCTTCTACCTGAGTCACCTTGATGCTGCTTGCGCCCTGCATCCAGGCCAGACTGAGTTTCAACGGCAGATCAAGCGGCACCGAGGTCAACAACAGGATCAGGCTTAACAACGCGCCAACCGCCAGTACGGCGTTTTTGCCCCATTGCTGTAGCGGGAAGAATTTGACTTCGTTATGTAATGACAGGTAATGACCCTGACGCACGACCTGGCGGGTCAGGTAGATATCCACATCGGTTTTTCTGCCGAGATCGTAGCCGATATAAGGCTGCCAGTGAGGGGGATAGATGAGATCAATATTGCCGAGAGAGACATTGCCGATCTGGCTTTGACTGGCGTCGCTGAACAACCCCATGCATTGTGGCGTGCCGTGCAGGCAATGCACCTCGCGGAGTTCTTTCTGCGAGGGCGGACGGAACAACTGCCAGCATCCCCAACCGGCCATGAGGCAGGCGGCGCCGGCCAGCCACGGCAACATCGCCAGCGGGCTGGTCAGGCTGAACACCAGCAGCAAAAACGCCAGGCTCAGCACCCCGGTTTCGCGCAGGCCGCGTGAGCGGTGCACAGCGTGTTCTTCCAGTGTTTCTCTGCGAATCGCCACCAGCTCGGTGTGTTCATGGACTTCCGGCCGAATCGACGCCTGTTCGCCAGAAATATCGGCGCCGGTGCTGGAATCCCTCTCATTGACGAATTCCGTCAGCGAATGACCGTTGAGTGAAACCACCAGCGGAATCGAACGGGTTTTGATCAGCTCGATCTCATTGTTCTGGGTGATGTATTGCTCCCAGCGCGCGGGCAGGTGAATCTCCTGAGTGTCGATGTAGTAGCGCCATTTGTTGGGCGCATCGGTACTCAGCCCATAGCGAGTGATGCTATGAGTAATGGGATACACCCGGTTGCCCGGCAGCAGACGAGGCAGACGCGGCGACGCGACCGGAACGGACGACGAAACCGGGCCGTCCAGATGGGACATGGCCAGATAGCGTTCGATGGCAATACGTTCCGACGCCGTCAGTTGACGATGTCCCGACGGTGTAACTGGCAAACGTTTGGCGAATAGAAGACGACGATACATGAGATAGCCAATGATCCCCCCTACCGCAATCAGACAGGCAAACAATACAGCCAATATGATGAGTATTGTGCGCATATTATCTCCAGCCAACAGCGTAAGGTTCCCTCTGTTATTTCCGGATAGTAACAAAACTACACGAACAATGTTAACCCGCGTCGCATGGTTAATGACTGAATTAACCGACTATTAGTTGTTTAACAGCGTATGTTAGCAAGCGGGAGATATTGCTGAAATGAGGAAAGTCTGAATTTTTTCTGATGAGTCATCAATAATCGGCTATGCGCACGCCATGATTTTTGTATAAAAAAAATTAATGTGTACGTGGTGTTGCTGATATGTAAAGTCACCATGATGGAGTTGCAGCAGCTGTTAATGTTAACGCACAATGTGACTCACTGAAGATTCTGTAGGAAACTGCGGCTCTACCGGTTTTTTGTTCCGTGCCGACCATTGGCCTGAACAGGGAAAGCCTGTTGATGTTTCCTTATAGAGGCCACGATGAATAATAACCTGCAAAAACCCAAAATCCTCAAGGTTGAGACCGTAGCCCGTTCACGTCTGTTCAATGTGGAAGCCGTTGATTTGGAATTTAGCAACGGCGAGCGCCGCGTTTACGAGCGTATGCGTCCATCGGGCCGCGAAGCGGTGATGATTGTACCGGTGAGCGGCGACGAGTTGCTGTTGATTCGTGAGTACGCGGTAGGGATTGAGCAGTATGAACTGGGGTTTCCCAAGGGCTTGATAGATCCGGGTGAGACGGTGTTTGAAGCGGCTAACCGTGAACTGATGGAAGAGGCCGGGTTTGGCGCGGAACAGTTTGAATTGTTATCCACCCTGACGATGGCGCCGTCCTATTTTTCCAGCAGTATGAATGTGGTGGTGGCGAACGGCCTGTACCCGCAACGCCTGCAGGGCGACGAACCGGAACCGCTGCAACTGGTGCGCTGGCCGCTGGCGGACATGATGTCGCTGCTAAAAGAGCCGGATTTTCGCGAAGCGCGCAACGTCAGCGCGCTGTTTCTGGCGCAACAGTGGCTGGGCCGACAATAACCGACAGCGACCTGCCAGAACGATCGATAACCAAAGAAAAAGGCGCGATAATCGCGCCTTTTTGCTATCTCAATCAGAAACGTATCTCAATCAGAAACGTATCGCCGTCGGGATCAGAACAGCTCTTCCGCCTGACCGCTGCTGGTATTGAACAGCGTGGTGCCGGCGTCATGCACTGCCCGTTCGGTCGGCTGCGTGCCATCAATGAAGTATTCCTGACGGCTGTTGGCGCCGCCATCCGACAGTTTGCCGCTGCTGCGATCGATGGTGACGGTCACGATGCCTTGCGGCGGCGGCGTTTTCTGTTCCGGTACGCCCGCCAGCGCCACCTTCATGAAGTCATCCCAGGCAGGTTCGGCACTCTTCGCGCCGCCTTCGTAACCGGAAATCTGGTCGCGAATTACGCCGGATGCCGACGTCCGGCCAAGGTCGCGGCGGTGATCGTCAAAACCAATCCACACGGAAGCGACGATATTGGGGCCATAACCTGAGAACCAGGCATCCTTCGAGTTGTTGGTGGTACCGGTTTTACCGCCGATATCGCGGCGTTGCAGCACCTTGCCCGCGCGCCAGCCCGTCCCCATCCAGCCTGGTTCGCCGAACACATTACTGTTCAGCGCATCCTTGATCAGGAAAGACAGCGGTGTGCTGATGACATGCGGCGCATAAGGCTGCGTCGCCGCTTGTCTGGCGACTTCCGACGGTGTGGCCGGGTCAGCTTGCGGCGCGGCCTGCACCGGGTTTTCCTGCGAGGTCGCCACGTTTTCCATGCTGTCATCCGACAGAACGGCGGAACGTTGGGTATCCCCGTAGATCACCGGCAGATTACAGGTATCGCACACCACTTTCGGGGTGGCGCTGAATACGGTGCTACCGCTGGCGTTGTCGATTTTGGTGATGAAATAAGGGTCGACCAGATAACCGCCGTTGGTCATCACCGCGTAACCGCGCACCACCTGCAGCGGTGTAAAGGACGCCGAGCCCAGCGCCAGCGATTCGGTATGCACGATGTTCTGTTCCGGGAAGCCGAAGCGCTCCAGATAATCGGCGGCGTAATCCACGCCCATCGCGCGCATCGCGCGTACCATCACCACGTTTTTCGACTGCCCCAACCCCTGACGCAGACGGATCGGGCCGTCGTACACCGGAGGCGAGTTTTTCGGGCTCCAGTCGGAACCGGCGCCCGGGTCCCAGCGCGTAATCGGGGCGTCGTTGAGAATGGTGGCCAGTGTCAGCCCTTTATCCATTGCTGCGGTATACAGGAACGGTTTGATGTTCGAACCGACCTGACGCAGCGCCTGCGTGGCGCGGTTGAACTTGCTCTGGTTGAAGTCGAAACCCCCTACCAGCGCCAGCACGGCGCCGTCTTTCGGATTGAGCGACACCAGCGCGGAGTTGACGTCCGGAACTTGCGCCAGCCACCAGTCGTTATCGACTTTACGCACCCAGATTTGCTGGCCGGCCTCCAGCACGTCCGTCACGCGCTTCGGCGTGGGGCCCTGCTGGTCATCCGAGCGGTAGGCGCGCGCCCAGCGTACCCCTGCCAGCGGCAGTTCGATTCTGTCGCCGTTGGCCATCATGGCATGGGCTTTGTCGGCGCTGGCGTCAGTCACCACCGCCGGGAACAGCGGCCCGTAAACCGGCAGCTTTTTCAAGGCCTCGACGATTTTATCCTGCGTCAGGGCCGGGGTGCCCACTTTCCACAGCACCTGCTCCGGCCCACGGTAGCCGTGGCGCATGTCATAAGCGATGACGTTATTATGCACCGCGTCTTCCGCCGCCAACTGCAACTTGCGGGTAATGGTGGTGTAGACCTGATAACCGTCGTTATACGCATCTTCGCCGTAACGCTTCACCATTTCCTGACGAACCATTTCGGCCAGATAGGGCGCGGAGAAGGCGATTTCCGGCGCGTGATAATCCGCCACCAGCTTTTCATTGCGCGCCTGATCGTATTGCGTCTGCGTAATGTAGTTTTCGTCCAGCATACGGGACAGCACCACATTGCGGCGAGCGACGGCGCGATCGTAGGAGTAGAGCGGGTTGAAGGTGGACGGCGCTTTCGGCAGACCGGCGATCATCGCCATCTGCGCCAGCGTCAACTGGTCCACCGGACGGCCGAAATAGACCTGCGCCGCCGCACCGACGCCATAGGCGCGGTAACCCAGATAGATCTTGTTCAGGTACAGCTCAAGAATTTCGTCTTTGGTCAGCGTTTGCTCGATGCGAATCGCCAGAAACACTTCCTTGATTTTACGCAACAGCGTGCGCTCGGGGCTCAGAAAGAAGTTTCGCGCCAGCTGTTGGGTAATGGTGCTCGCCCCCTGCGAGGCGTGACCGGACGTCAGGGCGATCACCGCCGCACGGATAATCCCTTGTGGGTCAACGCCATGATGTTCGAAGAAACGGCTGTCTTCCGTGGCGATAAACGCGTTCACCATCGTGGGGGGAATCTGATCCAGCTTCAGCGGGATACGACGCTTTTCGCCAAACTGGGCGATCAGCTCGCCGTCGGCGCTGTAAACCTGCATCGGCGTCTGCAGACGGACGTCTTTCAGCGTGGCGACATCAGGTAACTGCGGCTCGATATAGCGATAGAGGCCATAGAGCGAGGCGGCTCCCAGCAGAATGCAACTCACTGCAAGGATGAATAGGTACTTTACGAACTTCACCGGAGATTTTCCATTCAGTAGCAATTGAATAGTTTATAAACAGACGGGCGCTAGTATAAAGGGAAGCCAGCAAGGTGGATATACCCGTCATCTTTCAGGTTACAGATGCGTTGGCCGCCCTCTGTATACGGCCCTTCTCTGGGCCTCGCCCCGCATGGGGGCGCTGCAAACCGGGGCCGAATCAGCCCGGCAGATTTGTCACCCTGCCGCTACCGGGTTCAGTTCCTGGGGATTCACCCGGTCGGTGGCCGCCTTATCTGTACCCCGACATCCATCGGGTATCTGTTCTGTTATGAAACGATAAGGAGATCGAACACTCATGGCTTATCCCATCTGGCAGGTTGGACTGGATATCCAGAACGGTTTTATGCGTGCTCTGGCCGTACAACGCCGCAGGCATGGCTGGCAATTGCGCCACTGGTGGCAGTTGCCGTTGCCGGGCGGAACATTAAGCGGCGGTAGTCTACATCATCCCGCCGCGCTTTGTACGGTTCTTCGTCAATGGCGGCAGGAATTGCCACGATTTGTTTCATTGCGGTTGGGATTTCCCGCCTCGCGGGTACTGCAGCAACGGCTGGCGCTGCCTGACCGCCGTTTGCGTGAGCCGCGGCGCGGCGAATATATCGGAAAGATGGCGGCAAAGGCGTTGCCGATCAGCGGCGACGATCTGGCGCTGGATTATCGCCCTGACCCGCAAACGCCGAATACGCTGCTGGTCACCGCGGCGCGCCAAACCGAATTGAACATCTGGCTGCATTGCCTGCGCGATGCCGGCCTGCAACCCGACGCTGTGGATATTACTCCCTGCGCTTTGCGTTGCATGGCCGCCCAGGCCGGACTGGCGACCGATCGCCTGTTGCTGCACCGCTTCGACGATCACTGGCTGTGGGTTGCGCCGCTGGCGGAACCACTGGCATTCGGTACTTTTTATCCCGACGACATTTATTCAGATGGCATTTATTCAGATGACATGTCGAGCCGCTCGGATGGCGTTGCGACGTCGCCTGATGTACTGAAGTATGTAAGTACCTGCTATCAAAATAACGCTTCTCATCAGGCCTATCTCAGCGCATCTGCGCCGGAGTATCTGCAACAGCTTCCCGCCACGTTGATTCCCTGGTCCCCCCTGAGCGCGTTTGAGCGGCAGCAACCTCCGTTGCCGACGTTTCCCGCCGCCTTTGCCATTGCCGGCGGTCTGGCGATGCGCCCGGAGGATACGCCATGTTGACGGTTAATCTTCTGGCGTGGCGCCAGCGCCTGTTATATCGGCGTATGCGGCTGAGCCTGCTGGCGCTGGGTTTCTCGCTGTTTGGCATCGGTTGTACGGCGGCCGTGGTCGGCGGGTACTGGCAGCAACAACTGACGGAACTGCGGCTGCGCCTCGATCAAACGCAGTCGCAACAGTCGCAGTATGAACAGCTCTACCGCCGGACGCGGGATGCCTGGCAGGCGCGGGAAGCGCGGCTGGCGCAGCAGGCGGCGCAGGAACGAGGACGGAGGCAGAATTTGCGCTATCAGGCGTTGCTTGAACAGTTGCCGACGCTGGTGCCCGATTCGCTCTGGCTAACGGAAATCGGCGATAGCGGCGCGCATCTCCAGATATCCGGAGTGAGTAATCACTATTCTGCTATCGTCACTCTGGCGAAGGCGATGTCGACGTTACCGCAGATAGAACACGCCAGCGTGCAACAGACGCAGCGCGACACGCAGGATAGTTCGAGGCTGAGTTTCTCGTTGCGCCTGTATTGGCAGGCGTTGGCTGAGACGGGAGACAACGGATGATGGCGTGGCTTTACCCCATGACTGCCCGCTGGCTGGCGACACCGTTGTGGCTGCTGTTACTGGCGCCATCAGCGCTGGTGATGCTGGTGGCGCTTATTGTCGGTGGGGTATGGATTTCGGCAGAACGGCAGTTGCTGTTGCAACTTGAGCAGCAGCATCGGGACAGTGCGCTGGTCGTGGCGCAGTGGCGGGAGAAAATTACCCGGATGCCAGCCTTGCACCCGCTTCAGCGCTGGCTGGCTGACCAGCCGCCCTTGGCGGCGGACTGGTCGTCGAATCGCGTGGCATCGTGGCTGGAAGCGCCGCTGCGTGATAGCGGCGTACATCTGGTGACGTGGCGTCCGGTGCAGGCGGAAGACATGGACACGACATCGCCTGCCTGGCTGCTGGTTTTTAGCGCGGAGTATGCCGCAACCCTGAATTTTCTGACGCGCTTCAGGGCGCTCCCGGTGGTGCTGCGCATTGATCATCTGACGATCCGAAAAACGCCTGCCGGGCTGCGCACCGAACTGCGGCTGTCGTTGCCGCAGCCAGTGGAGACGGCGCGATGAGCGGATGGCGAGGCCTCATACTGTGGCTCGTCTGGCTGTCGGGAATGGCGAGGGCGGAGACGATGCGCGATCCGTTTCAGCCGCGGCTGGACGTATCGTGCGAGAACCGAGCGTTACCGGATGAATGGCGATTGAAAGGAATGGTGGGGTCGTCATCGCAGTGGGTCGGGTGGCTGGCGCAGACGCCAGGCGGCTGGCTGCGAGTCCGCGATGGCGACGTTATCCCGCCCGGCGACTGGCGGATTACGCGGCTGGATCGCACTGGCGCTACGCTGCGCCCGGCAAACGAGACGGTGCGCTGTGGGGCGGCGGAGGTTCATCTGGGCTCGCCCTTTCATCACAAAAAGGAATAACGCATGAAGACAGGATGTTTTCCCGGCGGACGGTTACGTCGGTACGGCTGGCTGATCTGGTTGATGATGTTGTTTGGCTGTGTGCTAGCCGAAGCCCGCGGCGACGAGCCGGTTTCGCTGGCGTTCGATGACGTGCCGGTTCAGCGAGTCTTGCAGGCGCTGGCCGATCACCTGCAGCTTAATCTGGTGGTGGCGCCGGGCGTGACGGGCAACGTCAGCCTGAATTTGCAGCAGGTTCCCTGGCAGCAGGCGCTTGATATTATTCTGCACATGGGGCAGTTGACGATTGAACGGCAGGATAGCGTCATGATGGTCTACCCCGATACCTATATGAAAGACCGGCAGCGGCAGCAGGAGGAGCTGGCGGCCAAACAGCGCCAGCAACTGCCGTTGCAGAATCTGTCCGTCACCTTGCAGTACGCGGAAGCCACCGACGTGGTAGCGAGTCTGCAGAGTCAGCGCGGCACCTTACTGACCGAGCGTGGCAGCGTAACGGTGGACAAGCGCACCAATACGCTGTTGGTGAGGGACGTTGTTTCAGCGCTGGAGCAAATTCGCCCCTGGATCGGGGAACTGGACAAACCGCTGGCGCAGGTGCAACTGGCGGCGCATATCGTGACCATCAGCAGTGAACATCTTAAGGCGCTGGGCGTCAACTGGGGACTGGGCGATGCCGCGACGGCGGGGCAGGCGCTGCAAATGAACAATTTCAGCGTCAGCCTGCCGGTGGAGTCGCCCGCCGTCAACGCCGGGTTTCATCTGGCGAAATTGAACGGACGGCTGCTGGATCTGGAATTGATGGCGCTGGAACAGGAAAATGAAGTGGAGATCATCGCCAGTCCGCGCCTGTTTACCGCACATCAGCAGACGGCCAGCATCAAGCAGGGCACGGAAATTCCGTATCAGGTGTCCAGCGGCGCCAGTGGCTCAACGTCGATTGAGTTCAAAGAAGCGGTGCTGGGAATGGAAGTTACGCCCAGGATTCTGCATGGCGGGCAGATTACGCTCAATCTGTTGATTAGCCAGAATATGCCGGGACGCGCCATCAAACAGGGCGAAGGGGGCGAGATACTGGCGATCGATAAACAGGAAATCCAGACACAGGTGACGGTTCAGGATGGTGAAACCATTGTGCTGGGCGGTATTTTCCAGCAGCAGAAGAATCAGGGCGAGCGGCAGGTTCCGGGGCTGGGCGCGTTGCCGGGCATAGGGCAATGGTTCCGCAGCGGTAATCAGCAGCACACGCGCCGCGAGCTGGTCATCTTTATTACCCCAACGCTGATTCAGTCGGCCAGACGCGCTCCGGCGGCCTGAAGGCGGGCAGGCGGACGAGCTGAGCCGCCTGTCTTGTGGGCCCGCTTTGTTAAAATAGTGCCCTTCATCGTTTGACGATACCCTCGTTTTAGCATACAAGGATAGCGGCTTGAGCACGGAAGTGGTGTTACATCAGCGGTGTACACCCCAAATAATTCAAGTTGCAGGACAAAACGCTCGCGTTTTAAACAACGCAACGCGTTGGCCCTTCAGGGCAAGGCTCATTATGAGCGCTGGTAGCGCGGTGACGCAGCGAATCCTCGGGCGTTTACATCAGTAAGCGACAAAGGGCGTGACAACGTTGCCGTGAGCAGCGTTTAACACAGCGTGCTGCGGCCTGGAAGGGGCGAGGCCCATGTATGGGCCGCGTAATAAAGCCAACGCACCTGCAACTTGAAGTATGACGGGATAGATAAAACGCACGGTTTATCGCTGCCTGATTCGTGTGGCATTTTATTCGGTTGCCAAACTACCCTGAGTATTGAGATAATTTTTTGTCTGATTCTCGCACTATCGCTCATGAGGTTTCAGTTTAGGTTCCGCCGCAGGTTACATGGCGGGGCGGATTATCATTAACGAATTTCTTAGTAATACCAAAAAAATGGCAGAGAAACGCAATATCTTTCTGGTTGGGCCCATGGGTGCCGGCAAAAGCACTATTGGCCGTCAGTTAGCTCAGCAGCTCAATATGGAATTCTTCGACTCCGATCAAGAAATTGAGCGACGTACCGGGGCTGATGTGGGCTGGGTATTTGATGTGGAAGGCGAGGAAGGCTTCCGCGATCGCGAAGAGAAAGTCATTAATGAATTGACGGAAAAGCAGGGCATTGTACTGGCAACAGGCGGCGGTTCGGTGAAATCACGCGAAACCCGCAATCGCCTGTCTGCACGTGGCGTGGTGGTGTATCTGGAAACCACCATTGAAAAACAGTTGGCCCGTACTCAGCGAGATAAAAAACGTCCGTTGCTTCAGGTTGAAACCCCACCACGCGAAGTGCTGGAGGCATTGGCGAAAGAGCGTAATCCGCTGTATGAAGAAATCGCCGATGTCACGATTCGCACTGATGAACAAAGCGCCAAGGTTGTTGCCAACCAGATCATCAGCATGCTGGAAAGCAACTGATTTTGTGTAATCTCCTGCACACTGCAGGCTTCTGACAGATCAATGGAACGCGCATGGAAAGAGTCACCGTAACCCTCGGGGAACGCAGTTACCCCATTACGATCGCCGCCGGTCTTTTCAACGATGCGGCTTCTTTTATGCCGCTGAAGGCTGGTGACCAGGCCATGCTGGTGACCAATGAGACGTTGGCACCGCTTTATCTGGATGCGTTGCGTGATCTGTTGGAAAAAAGCGGCGTGCGGGTTGATCAGGTGATTCTGCCTGATGGCGAGCAGTTCAAGTCGTTAGCCGTGCTGGAGCAGGTGTTTTCCGCCTTGCTGGCTCGGCCGCATGGGCGCGACACCACGCTGGTCGCGTTGGGGGGCGGCGTTATCGGCGACCTAACCGGCTTTGCCGCCGCCTGTTATCAGCGCGGCGTTCGCTTCATTCAGGTTCCGACCACGTTGCTGGCGCAGGTCGATTCTTCCGTCGGCGGGAAAACCGCCGTCAACCATCCGCTAGGCAAAAATATGATTGGCGCGTTCTACCAGCCTGCTTCGGTGGTGGTCGATCTGGATTGCCTTAAAACGCTGCCTGCACGTGAGCTGTCCTCTGGTCTGGCTGAAGTGATCAAGTATGGCATCATCCTTGACCGCGCGTTTTTCGAATGGCTGGAAGAGCATATTGACGCTGTGCGCAGCCTGCAGGATGAACCGCTGGCTTACTGTATTCGCCGTTGTTGTGAACTGAAGGCGGAGGTGGTGGCGGCGGATGAACGTGAATCCGGACTGCGCGCCTTGCTGAATTTGGGCCACACTTATGGACATGCCATTGAAGCGGAAATGGGTTACGGCAACTGGCTGCATGGCGAAGCCGTAGCGGCGGGCATGGTCATGGCGGCCGAGGCCGCACGCCGTCTCGGGCAGTTTAGCGCTGACGATGTCGAGCGCATCAGGGCGCTGTTGCTGCGGGCCGGATTGCCTGTCACCGGGCCGCGTGAAATGGCTCCGCAAGCGTATCTGCCGCACATGATGCGGGACAAGAAGGTTCTGGCGGGGGAACTGCGTCTGGTTCTGCCCACGGCGATAGGTCAGTCTGAAGTCCGAGCGGGCGTATCGCACGAACTGGTGCTGGCATCCATTGCCGACTGCCTTCCCTGAACGCACTCCCTGACTGGCTGAATAGCCAGCAGCCGGAGCTGCGGTGGTTTACGTTTAAAATACAATGCCTTATGATTTAGACTTTCGCAGTGTCAGATGTCCGCGGAAGCTAGCCTTTCAGTTGGAGGGTATAAATGGATGAGTTCAATCCGGAAGAAGAATTGAAGCCGGATACCAGCGATCGACGCCCTGCGCGCCAGCAGAGACGAAGCAAAGGCTTCGCTGCCCCCAGTGTCTCGCTATCCAGACAACACACCATGATTGGTATCGGTATTGTGGTACTGGTGCTGCTGATCATCGGCATTGGTTCTGCTCTGCAATCTCCCAGCCAGAACAAATCTTCGGCTCCGTCGCAACCAGCAGGTTCTGACAGGAATATCGATCTGTCATCGTCCATGTCTTCCAGTCAGGAACCGGGAACACCGCCACCGGCGGCGGCGCTTCAGCCCTCTTCTCCGGCGCCGGTCGCCGCTCAGAATGCGGGCGCAGGCTCTGCGCAGACGCTGAGTGGTCAGCCTGTTTCCGGTACGCCCACGCAAGCGCCGTTGCCTTCGCAGAATAGCAACCAGCAGCGTATTGAATTGCCGGGCAATATTACCGATGCGCTGTCTCAGCCTCAGCAACAGGACCGGGTGAACGCGTTGTCTTCCGGGTTGCCGACCGAACCGGCGACCGTGCTGGCGCCGGCAACCAAAGGCGGACGTGCTCAGCCTGCGGAGAAATCGCCTGCCCATGTTCAGGCGGAAAAACAGCCTTCTCCGGCATCTCATAAAACCGCCGCCGAGGCGAAAGAGAGCGCCAAACCTGCTGCGAATGCGCATCGGGCACCCACGACGGCCGTGACGCCCGCACCGGCCAGCAAACCGGCAGCGGCGGTCAAACCGGCGACGTCAGCCGGAAGCCAGAGCGGTACGGCTATCCAGAGTGCGCCGGCCGGCCACTTTACTTTGCAACTCAGCAGCGCCTCCCGCGAGGATTCCCTCAAAGCGTATGCCCGGGAACAGCGGCTGGCGAATTACTGGGTATATGAAACGAAACGTGACGGGCGACCCTGGTATGTTCTGGTGAATGGTGTTTACGCCTCGCCGGAGGATGCCAAACGCGCCATTGCGTCCTTGCCTGCTGATGTTCAGGCGAAAAAACCATGGGTCAGGCCGATCCGTCAGGTGAAGCAGGACTTGACCAAGTAAGACCAATTGGCCCTGATGTGCTGTCTAAACAGAGTACAATCCGTGGCTCTGAACTGTGTGAGTAATTAACGACGGCATGAAGAAAAACCGCGCGTTCTTAAAATGGGCCGGTGGGAAGTATCCGCTGGTGGAAGAGATTCGCCGATATCTGCCAGCGGGAGAGCGATTAATCGAGCCTTTCGTGGGCGCGGGTTCCGTATTTCTCAATACTGACTACGACAGCTATATTCTGGCGGATATCAACAGCGATCTGATTAATCTCTATAAAATTGTCAAAACCGAAACCGATGCTTTCATCCGCGATGCCCGCGAGCTGTTTATCGATGAAGTGAATACCTCGGATGTTTTTTACCGGTTGAGAGAGGAGTTCAATCTCTGTACCGATGATTATCGTCGGGCGCTGCTGTTTCTGTATCTGAACCGTCATTGTTATAACGGTCTGTGCCGCTATAACATGCGTGGCGAGTTCAATGTGCCGTTTGGGCGCTATAAGAAACCCTATTTTCCGGAAGAAGAGCTTTACTGGTTTGCGGAAAAGGCGCAGAACGCTACGTTCGTGTGCGAGCATTATCAGCAGACGCTGACTAACGCCTCCCCGGGCTCGGTGGTGTATTGCGACCCGCCTTACGCGCCGCTGTCGGCTACGGCCAATTTTACGGCGTACCATACCAACAACTTTAATAATCGGGACCAACAGAATCTGGCGCAGCTGGCGCAGCAGTTGTCGTCGCAAAGCCAGATCCCGGTACTGATTTCCAATCACGATACAGTACTGACTCGTGAATGGTACCGTGACGCTTCGTCGTTGTATGTGGTCAAGGCGCGCCGCACCATCAGCCGCAATATTTCGGGCCGCAGTAAGGTCAATGAGTTGCTGGCGTTGTATTGTCAGGCAGCGTTCTGAGCGTGATCGGGCGCTGCGGGCGGATGGGCGCGATGTGAGGAAGTAAAAGGGTTGTTCCCCTACAGAGTGGCTGCGCAGGTGTGAGATTAATCCATAGCGCCCGGCAGCAAAATGCAGACTTGATGGTTTGGAGAAACGCATGAAACCGTTTTTAATCGCCCCGTCTATTTTGTCGGCTGACTTTGCCCGTCTTGGCGAGGACACGGCGCAGGCCCTGGCGGCCGGGGCGGATGTGGTCCACTTTGACGTGATGGACAATCACTATGTTCCCAATCTGACTATCGGTCCGCTGGTGCTGAAATCTCTGCGCAACTATGGCATCACCGCACCGGTGGATGTGCATTTGATGGTAAAACCGGTGGATCGGCTGATCCCTGATTTTGCCGAAGCCGGCGCCAGTTTCATCACGTTTCATCCCGAAGCGTCCGAACATGTCGACCGTACCCTGCAATTGATCAAGGATCATGGCTGCAAGGCCGGTCTGGTGTTTAACCCCGCCACCTCGCTGAGTTATCTTGATTACGTGATGGATAAGCTGGACATCATTCTGCTGATGTCCGTCAATCCGGGCTTTGGCGGCCAGTCTTTCATTCCGTCCACGCTGGATAAACTGCGCCAGGTACGTAAGCGGATTGATGAAAGCGGCTACGATATTCGCCTGGAAGTGGATGGCGGCGTTAAAGTCGAGAACATCGCGCAGATTGCGGCGGCCGGGGCGGACATGTTTGTCGCCGGTTCGGCGATTTTCGGCCAACCGGATTACCGGGCGGTGATTGAGCGTATGCGACAGGAACTGGAGACGGTACGTCATGACTGATTTCTCTGCGATTCGCGGGCTGGCGTTCGACCTTGACGGCACGCTGATCAACAGTGCGCCGGGGCTGGCCGAAGCGGTCGATATGACTCTGGGGGCGTTGTCACTGCCTCGCGCGGGCGAAGCGCTGGTGTCCACCTGGATTGGCAACGGCGCCGATGTGCTGGTAGAGCGCGCATTGCGCTGGGCTGGCATGGAACCGACGGCACGGCAGGTTCATGACGCCCGTTCGCTGTTCGACAAGTATTATGCCCGCACGGTGGACAGCGGTAGCCTGCTGTTTCCGGGCGTGCAGGAAACGCTGGCGCAATTGGCCGAACGCGGTTTTCGCATGGCGGTAGTCACCAATAAACCGACGCCGTTTGTCGCGCCGTTGCTGGAGATGCTGGGGATCGGCAACGACTTCTCGCTGATTCTGGGCGGTGATGACGTGACCGAGAAGAAGCCGCATCCGGCGCCGCTGTATATGGTGCTGGGCAAGCTCGGGCTGCGGGCGAACGAGTTGCTGTTCGTCGGCGATTCGCGCAATGATATTCAGGCGGCGCGGGCCGCCGGATGCCCGTGCGTCGGCATGACGTACGGTTATAACTATGGCGAGGCGATTGCCCTGAGCCACCCTGACGTGGTGCTGGATCGCTTTGCAGATTTATTGACCCTTGCCGGGTTACCCCTTTCAAACGATCAGGAAGCATGACATGAGTAAGCCCATTGTATTTAGCGGCGCACAGCCGTCAGGCGAGTTGACCATTGGTAACTACATGGGTGCGTTACGTCAGTGGGTCAACATGCAGGATGATTTTGACTGCATCTATTGCATCGTGGATCAGCATGCGATCACCGTCCGCCAGGACCCGCAGCAATTGCGCAAAGCGACGCTGGACACGCTGGCGCTCTATCTGGCCTGTGGCATCGACCCGCAGAAAAGCACGATTTTCGTTCAGTCGCATGTGCCGGAGCACGCGCAACTGGGCTGGCTGCTGAATTGCTACACCTATTTCGGCGAACTGAGCCGCATGACCCAGTTCAAGGACAAGTCCGCCCGTTATGAAGAAAACATCAACGCGGGTCTGTTCGATTACCCGGTGCTGATGGCGGCCGATATCCTGCTGTACCAGACCAATCAGGTGCCGGTCGGGGAAGACCAGAAACAGCATCTGGAACTGAGCCGTGATATCGCCCAGCGTTTCAACACTATTTACGGTGAAACGTTCCGTATTCCGGAGCCGTTCATTCCTAAATCCGGCGCGCGAGTGATGTCGCTGCTGGAGCCGACCAGGAAAATGTCCAAGTCGGATGACAACCGCAATAACGTTATCGGCCTGCTGGAAGACCCGAAATCGGTGGTGAAGAAGATCAAACGCGCGGTAACGGATTCCGACGAGCCGCCGGTGGTGCGTTACGACCTGCAAAACAAGGCCGGCGTATCCAACCTGCTGGATATCCTCTCTGGGGTGACGGGAAAATCCATTGCCGAACTGGAGCAGGAGTTCGACGGCCAGATGTATGGTCACCTGAAAGGCGCGGTGGCGGACGCCGTCTCCGGCATGCTGATCGAGTTGCAGGAGCGTTATCACCGCTTCCGCGATGATGAAGCCTTCCTGCAGCAGGTGATGCGTGACGGCGCGCAGAAAGCCAGCGCCCGCGCGCAGGAAACGCTGCGCAAGGTGTATGACGTGGTTGGATTCGTGGCTCGCCCGTAATCTGATTTTCGCCAGACCGGTTCAGACAGCGCCGTTTCCCATCAGGAACGGCGCTTTTTTTATGCCCTGATGGGCGGACACTTGTAAATAGGGCAATTGCATAATCATCGGGTGGATAATTTTCACAAATGTTATAGATTGCCTAATGACCTCACAGCAGACTTCCTCAATAATCGATAAAAATAAAACGCAATTTTATTAAATCAGCACTGTGTTTTTATTCTCTCTCCGTTCTTCTTATGGTTATAAGAGCCCGTGCTGGCAGGCGCTTCACCTTCAGGCAGGTAATCAACGTGAAAATTGAATCGATCGACGTCACCGTCTTCACTTATCCCACTCGTCGCGTTTCCGACAGCGCAGGACATTCTCATCCGGGCGATGAGCATCAGGCCAGTATGGCGTTGCTGACCATCACCGCCGATAGCGGTCACAAAGGCTATGCATTTGCGCCGCCGGAAGTGATCCGCCCATACGTGGTGAACAGCTTTTTCCGCAAGGTGCTGATTGGGCAGGATCCGTTTGATCGCGAGCGGTTGTGGCAGGATCTGGTGCATTGGCAGCGCGGCAGCGCCAACCAACTGACCGACCGGGCGCTGGCGATCGCCGAGCAGGCGCTGTGGGATCTGGCCGGGCGCGCGCTGAATCTGCCGGTGTACAAACTGCTGGGCGGCTACCGCGATAAAGTGCCGGCCTACGGCAGCACCATGTGCGGCGACGAGCTGACCGGCGGCCTGTCCACGCCGGAAGAATACGGCCAGTTTGCTGAAAAGCTGGTGAAACGCGGTTACAAGGCCATCAAACTGCACACCTGGATGCCGCCGGTGTCGTTCGCGCCCAGCCCGAAAATGGACGTCAAAGCCTGCGCGGCGGTGCGCGAGGCGGTGGGGCCGGATATCTGCCTGATGCTGGACGGCTACCACTGGTACAGCCGCAGCGAGGCGCTGTATATCGGCCGTGAACTGCAAAAACTGAACTTCACCTGGTTCGAAGAGCCGATGGAAGAGCAGAGCATGGCGTCCTACAGCTGGCTGAACAAGAATCTGGACATTGACGTCATCGGGCCGGAAAGCCTGGGCGGGAAATATTTCAGCCGCGCCGACTGGGTGAAAGAGGGTGCCTGCGACATTCTGCGCGCCGGGGTGCAGGGCGTGGGTGGGATTTCGCCGTGTCTTAAAGTGGCGCATCTGGCGGAAGCCTTCGGCATGGATTGCGAAATTCACGGCAACGGCGCGCCGAATCTGGCGGTGGTGGGGGCGATTAAAAACTGCCGCTGGTACGAACGCGGCCTGCTGCATCCGTTCCTGAACTACGACGAGCCGGCGGCCTATCTGAATACGCTGGTCGACCCGATGGACGAAGAAGGGTATGTCCATTTGTCGCAGCGTCCCGGTTTGGGCGAGGACATTAATTTTGACTGGATTGATGCCCATACGTTGAGCAAGCACTAATAAGACGTTTCAGACGTCTTCCTTTTGACGGTTTTTACCTCCCCCGGCAGCGGGAATCCGGCATCGGGGGAGCGCGATTGTCGCCATCGTGTGTCCTGTGGGGGGTTAAGAGCGCAAATAGTGCTCTTTTTATCGCCAATGGGTGGCTGGGATCGCGTAAAAAAAGGTAAATGGGTAGCGCAGAAAGGTGTGGCTATTTAAAATCGGTACGCTTTCTGTCGTTGATCCTCAAAAGGAATTCTTCATGTCAAAACGTATATTGGCAGCGGTAGTAACTGTACTCTCTCTGACCGCTTTTTCACCGGCTTTTGCCGCTACCACGTCCACCCATGTGTTGCTGACAACCTCCGCGGGCAACATTGAGCTGGCTCTGGACGACCAAAAAGCGCCGGTTTCCGTGAAAAACTTTGTTGATTATGTCAACAGCGGGTTTTACAACGGCACCATTTTCCACCGGGTAATTCCGGGATTCATGGTGCAGGGCGGCGGTTTCGGCAGCGATATGAAGCAGAAACCCACCAATCCGCCGATCAAGAATGAAGCGGACAATGGTCTGCGTAACCTGCGCGGCACCATTTCCATGGCGCGCACCAGCGAAAAAGATAGCGCCACCAGCCAGTTCTTCATCAACGTCGCGGACAACGCTTTTCTGGATCACGGCCAGCGTGATTTTGGCTACGCCGTCTTCGGTAAAGTGGTGAAAGGCATGGAAGTGGCTGACAAGATTTCTCAGGTTCAGACAGAAAATGTGGGGCCGTACCAGAACGTGCCTTCCAAACCGATTGTGATTCAGTCAGCGAAAATCATTAAGAAATAGACCTGACATGTCCTGATGAGAGGTTAACGCTGTCCCCTTGCCGTTGAACGGTAAGGGGATTTTTTATTTCAACCGGCGCTAAGCGCCCGCTTCCTATCTTTAATCAGCGCAGGCTGATAAAGACACGTCTTTAGCCGTCAGGCAACGCTACCCCACCAATAAAATGTTAAATGCCAGCCACTTAGCGTGACTGGCATTCGCCGGTAAAGTTTTATTGCACTGAACGGATAAAAGCCGACGTTATTCCAGCTCTTTGGCCATTTGCTGCAGCCAGGCGTCCACACCGGTACTCGGGACTGTCAGAGTACGTTGGGTAGCCGCTGCGGTCGGGTAACCGCCCACTTCGCTCTGGCTGTTGACGAAGGTGCCGCTGCGTTTCTGGAAATCGCTGACGATGCGTTTATCCACCGCGTCGCGATCTTTCGGGCGAGCGCCGGCGTGCTGCGTCACCTGATTGACCACCGACGAGGAACTGATCGCGGTCAGCCCGGTGGGCCATACCGGCGCCGATTTCAACAGGTTGATGCCGGTGCCGGAGGTTTGCGCCACGGCCTTGCCTGATTTGTCGAAGGCCAGGTTGTCGCTCATCCAGACATCGCCGCCGGTGGTGTTGCTGCCGACCAGCGACAGGCCGGACTTGGTGTTGGCGCCGTGATACATCACGTTACCGGCGATCGCCACTTTGGCGTTCACCGGCAGGGAGCGGCCTTCCCATTCGCTCTGCACCGCACCGACACGAATACCCCAGATGCCTGGGTTGTAGATCAGGTTGTTGACCACCACGCCGGTAGTCGCGCCCTTGAACCAGGGGTTACGCTCGTTGTTGTGGGCGTACAGGTTGCCGATGATCGCCGCGTTGGTCACGTTATCGTGGACCAGCGTGCCCATCGAGTGAATGCCTTTGGAGTGGCTGGAGTCGTACAGGCCTTCCGCAATGATGTTATTGGAGAAGGTGACGTTATGAGCCGTACCGGACTGACCATCGTAACGCGGCCCGGAAACCGACAGGTTTTCGTCGGTGCCCCAGGCAAAGCTACAGTGGTCTACCACCACGTTATAGGCGTCCGGCCCGTAGAGCGACACATCTTTCTCAAAGCCGCTCTTCTTGGCGTGACCGTTATCGCCGATGCGGAAACGGATATGTTGTATCAGTACGTCATGGGTGGAGATCATCATGCCGCCCTTGACCAGCGTGATGCCCGGCGACGGTGCAGTCTGACCGGCAATGGTGACGTAAGGTTCGGCAAGCCGGATGTCTCTATCCGATATGTCGATCACGCCGCCCACTTCAAACACGATAATGCGCGGGCCTTTGGTCGCCAGCGCTTCGCGCAGCGAGCCGGCGCCGCTGGAGGCCAGCGTAGTCACGCGGATGATTTTGCCGCCGCTGCCAGCTACCGTCTCGGTTCCGAATCCTTTCAGGTCGGGGGCGGCGGTGCTGGCGGCCTGAGCGGTCAGGACGCTGGTGCTGAACAGTAAAGCAAACAGAAGGGTATGTTTCATAATGGCTTGCTCCTTATGCCGGGTCGTGTCCTGTCTGGCATTAGTGACACGGCGAGATAAAAAAGCGGGCGAGCGAATGTCGCTCCCCCGCTCCATAGTGGCTCCGCTATCCGCCCGGGCTTGCCGGGCGGATGGGGTTCCAGACATCAGCGTGGCTGACGGGAACCGATTATTTACAAGCTGAGCTGGTCAGCTCGGCCAGGTTTTTACCGACACCAGCGTAGTTAGCCAGTTTGTCCTTCACGCACTGTGCGCTGACCGGGCTGTAGCTGTAGGTCACAGTCGGGTAAGTGCCGGTGGAAGTCCAGCTATCGGCGTTGACGTAAGCTTTGGTATCCGCCGTCCAGGTGATGTTGTAGGTAGCGAAATCAGCCGGTTTGGTGATGTTGTTGTTTTTCAGCACCCAAGTGCCGAAATTGCTGCCGTCGTAGCGGGACGTCACCGGGTTCACCGCGTTTTCGAACCAGTTGCTTTCGACCAACGCCTTGCCGTTCTGACGCACGTTCAGACCAGAGCTGGTGATGTTGGTGTACAGGTTGTTGTAGGCGTGTACGTTACCGCCGCGCTGCAACGGCAGACGGGCGTTGACGTCATTGTAGATATTGTGGTGGTAAGTGATGTTGCGTTCGGCGCTGTCAGAGGCGCTGAACCCTGCCAGACCGACTTTCTTCACGCCGTGGATGTAGTTGTAGGAAATGGTGACGTAAGTGGCGCCTTTCTTGATGTCAAAGGCGGATTCGAACGTGGTGTCGCCGTCTTTGGTGCCATCACACTCGTGGTTGGCGGCAAACAGTTCGTTGTGGTCCAGCCAGATGTTCGGCGAGTTGTCGATACGGAACATATCGCCATCCTGAGCGCCGCCCGGCAGGTAGCCGATACGCATGTTGCGTACGACTACGTCGGAGGAGTTCACGATCCAGATGCCGAAGTTGGCGGAAGAGCCGTTGGCGCCGATGATGGTGATGCCTTTGGTGAAGTCTTTGATTTCCACGCCGCGGGCGTCTTTGCTCCACTGGCCGCAGATATTGGCGGCAGCGGCGTTGATCAGCGAATCTTCGTTACCGGTATAGGTGATGACCAGCGGGTACGCGCCGCCTTTCACCTTTTTGCCTTTGGAGTCGAGTTTGGCGGCATCGATGATATCGATGATGTCCTGCATGGATGCTGCGGTTTTGCTGACGGCTCCTGTCACGTTGCCCCCGGAAGTGGTGGCATAACCGCCCGTCGCAGCCAGACTGGATTGACTAAAGGCCAGCAGCAGACCGGCGGCAATCGGGGCAATGAATGATTTCATGAGTAGTATTCCTGTTTTTGAAAAATGTGAGATGGGCATTTATCGTTCCACATGCCCTTTATAGGTTGGTGCGGCAGGGGTATCCCGGTCATGTTTCAGGTTACGAACGCGCCGACGACCCTCGCTCACCCCAGTTACTTGCTTCTGTCGCTGGGGTTTGCCGGTTGCCGTCTGCCCGCAACCCGAATATTTAGGGGATAGATAAGTAAAACCGAATCGCACGAATCAACCTGTGCTCAGTTTTAGCTCAAAAGGGGGACATTTCAATAGTTGGAACGGCGGTTCATTATTAGAGGTGATTATGTTTTTGCAAATTTTGACAGACGTCACTTTTGGCGGCCGGAGTTCTGACCACTTAGTTATAACGTTTGATAATTAAAAGATGATTAATTATCAAATTAGCGTGAAAAGCGGCATAAGGCAACGTGCATAGCCGGTAGCGTTTCGCATCGGGTTCATGGTGACAAGGTGCCATGACGGCCTGGCTGCGTATCGAAGAAGAAAAAGAGCGGGCGTGTGGCCCGCTCGGTGATGGGGCGTCAGCCGGGCCGTTTTCATGCCCGGCTTTCGCTGTCGGATTATTTACAGGCTGCGCTGGTCAGCGTCGCCAGGTCTTTGCTCACGCCGGCGTAGTTAGCCAGTTTGTCCTTCACGCACTGCGCGCTGACCGGGCTGTAGCTGTAGGCCACCGTCGGGAAAGTACCGGTGGAAGTCCAGCTATCCGCGTTGACGTAAGCCTTGGTGTCTGCCGTCCAGGTGATGCTGTAGGTAGAGAAGTCGGCCGGTTTGGTGATGTTGTTGTTTTTCAACACCCAGGTGCCGAAGTTCTTACCGTCATAGCGGGACGTCACCGGGTTCACCGCGTTTTCGAACCAGTTGCTTTCGATCAGCGCCTGACCGTTCTGGCGCACGTTCAGGCCGGAACTGGTTACGTTGCTGTACAGGTTGTTGTAAGCGTGCACCAGGCCGCCGCGCTGCAACGGCAGACGGGCGTTGACGTCGTTGTAGCGGTTATGGTGATAAGTGATGTTGCGGCCGGTGTCGCTGCTGCTGGAACCGTCCAGACCGACTTTCTTCACGCCGTGGATGTAGTTGTAGGACACGGTGACATAGTCCGAAGCCCCCTTGATATCTACCGCGGCCTCAAAGGTGGTGTCGCCGTCCGGCGTGCCGTCGCATTCGTGGTTGGCGGCAAACAGTTCGTTGTGGTCAATCCAGACGTTCGGCGAATCGTCAACGCGGATCATGTCGCCATCTTTGGCCCCGCCCGGCAGGTAGCCGATACGCATGTTTTGCACCACCACGTCGGAGGATTTCTTAATCCAGATACCGAAGTTGGCGGAAGAGCCGTTGGCGCCGATGATGGTGATGCCTTTGGTGAATTCTTTGATTTCCACACCGCGGGCGTCTTTGCTCCACTGGCCGCAGATATTGGCGGCAGCGGCGTTGATCAGCGAATCTTCGTTACCGGTATAGGTGATGACCAGCGGGTACGCGCCGCCTTTCACCTTTTTGCCGTTAGCATCCAGACGGGCCGCGGCGATGATATCGACGATATCCTGCATCGACGTCGCCGTTTTGCTGACGGCGCCTGTCGTGTTGCCGCCTGCTGTAACGGCGTAGCCGCCGGTGTCGGTGGCGGCCAGCAACGGTTGACTGAGTGCCAGTAGCAGTCCAGCGGTAATCGGGGTAATGAGTGATTTCATAGCGTGTGTTCCTTTTCTCTAAACCATAAATATGTTGCGGGCATGTGCTATTCCCTTCGCCCGTATTGAGGGTGGAGTCGGCATGCATTGGTAAGAGAAATCAAAGTATGCCGGCAGCCAGACTCATTTTTAGTGTAAAAATCGCACAATTCAATAATTGAAATGCCATTTCATTATCTGGATCGAAGAGATCTTTTAATAGTTTTGAGCAGGCTCACGCTAACGTGTTCCCATAATGAAAGGGGGAATGATTGTTTAGTCATGCTCATGGTTTTGGTTTGGCATGAACTGTGAAATCGGTCACTGGCGTTCTGGATGGCTCGCCGGTTGACCTTGTTGCTGACGTCTGCCTTCTCTCTCCCGCATTTCGCCGTATTTCCACGCTGAACAGCCGCGCTCGCTAACCGGGCGATTCCTTACCCTGCTTTTATCGCTGAAATGAGCAGACGGAGAGGATATGCAACCAATTGATGAATTAACAATTTTGTCCGAAGGGATGCACGATGTGGTGCGAAGGCGAATTTTGCGGACCTACACCGCGCGTATGGAGGAGCAGCGGCGACATTTCGCCGGGTTTCAGACCAACCAACAGGGAGAGTTCGACGCCGGATTGCGCCCGTTGCTGGACATGAATCTGCTGAATCTGGGAGACAGCATGGAGCCCGGCGCCTATCAGGTTAACAGCAAGCGTTTTGAACGGGCGGTGCTGGATTATTACGCCCGGCTGTGGAACCTGCCGTCGCCGTACTGGGGATACCTGACCGCGATGGGGTCGACCGAAGGCAATCTGTTCGCGCTGTGGAATGCGCGCGATTTTCTGTGTGGCGCGGCTACCACGCACTGGCCGGCCATGACGCATGCGCGTTACGCGCCGGTGGTGCTGTATTCCGACCACAGCCACTATTCGCTGGCGAAAGCCTGCCGGGTATTGCAACTGGCGACGCCTGCCGAAGCCGGGCCGACGCTGGGGCGTTGCCCAATCAACGCCGGCGTGTGGCCGCGAGCGGTACCGTGCGACGACGCCGGGCGAATCGATGTGGAGAGCCTGCTGCAACTGGTGATGTTTTTTTATCGCTACCGGCGGCCGGTGATTGTCTGCCTGACCAGCGGCACCACCTTCAGCGGTTCCTGCGACGACTGGCCGCAGATTACCACGCAACTACGGCAGCGCCTGCCGCCCAATACGCCGCAGCAGCGCAGTTACTGGGTGCATGTGGATGGCGCGCTGTCGTCCAGTTATCTGCCGTTCTGGCCGGAACCGGAAGGGCGCCAACTGGCGATTGATGCGCAGGCGGCGTCGCTGCACTCCATCTGCGCCAGCCCGTACAAATGGCTGAGCATGCCGTGGCCGTGCGGCGTGGTGATGCTGTCGGCGCCGTATCGCGCGGTGGCGCTCAGCCGCCCGAATTATATCGGCAGCGGAGACTCGACCTTATCCGGTTCGCGCCCCGGCCTGTCCGCGGTGGTGTTGTGGAACCAACTGTGTCGCCTCGGCGAACAGGGGCAGCGGGAGATGATCCGCCGCTGTCACGACATACAGCGCTACGCTCACCAGCAACTTCGGTACCTATTTGAACGGCTTGATCCTGGCCGGGAACGACTGTTTCTGCAACCGTTACTCAGCGGCTCGCTGATGGTGCAGTTCAGCGCGCCCAGTCCATCCATCATCGAGCGTTTCTCGTTGTCCAGCGAACAACTGATGGTGCAGGGCAAGCCTGCGCTCTTCTGCCATCTGGTGGTGCTGCCGCATTGCCATCGGGCGCTGGTGGACAACCTGTTGTGGGCGCTGGGTCAGCCAGGCGCTTTTCCATCGGCCGGGGAGGTGTGAGATGCGGATTCTGTGGTCATGCTGCGGGCTTGTTTTGTTGCTTATGGGGTTGCCGGCGTGGTCCGCGCCGGCGGATAGCGCGGCGGATGCCCGCCCGGTGGATGTGAGTGTGAGCATTTTTATCAATAAGATCTATGGCGTGAACACGCTGGAGCAGACCTACAAGGTCGATGGCTACATCGTGGCGCAATGGACCGGAAAACCGCGCAAAACGCCGGGCGATAAGCCATTGATTGTCGAAAATAACCAGATCGAGCGGTGGATCAATAACGGATTATGGGTGCCGGCGCTGGAATTCATCAACGTGGTAGGCAGCCCGGACACCGGCAATAAACGCCTGATGCTGTTTCCCGACGGGCGGGTCATTTATAACGCCCGCTTTCTCGGCTCATTCAGCAATGACATGGACTTCCGGCTGTTTCCGTTTGATCGTCAACAGTTCGTGCTGGAACTGGAGCCTTTTTCCTATAACAACCAGCAGCTGCGGTTCAGCGACATACAGGTCTACACCGAAAATATTGATAACGAAGAGATCGACGAATGGTGGATTCGGGGCAAAGCCTCTACCCACATCAGCGATATTCGTTACGACCACCTGAGCAGCGTACAGCCCAATCAGAACGAGTTCTCCCGCATTACGGTACGGATAGACGCCGTGCGCAACCCGTCGTACTACCTGTGGAGTTTTATTCTGCCGCTGGGGTTGATTATTGCTGCGTCCTGGAGCGTGTTCTGGCTGGAGTCTTTCTCCGAGCGACTGCAAACCTCGTTCACTCTGATGCTGACGGTAGTGGCCTATGCGTTTTACACCAGCAATATTCTGCCGCGTCTGCCTTACACCACGGTCATCGACCAGATGATCATCGCCGGGTATGGCAGCATTTTCGCGGCGATCCTGCTGATTATTTTCGCCCACCACCGTCAGGCGAACGGCGTGGAAGACGATCTGTTGATACACCGCTGCCGCCTGGCCTTTCCTCTCGGGTTTCTGGCGATTGGCGGCGTGCTGATTATACGGGGGATTACGCTATGAGCGCTTCACCTTCACGGGCGGCGCTGGCGGAAGCGCTGTTCGCCAGCCTGATCTTTATCGGGCTGCTGGGATTCTCTACCTACATGGTCTACCACAAGTCGATCAGTACGCTGGAACAGGAGATCAAAATCGGGTTGTTGTCGAACGTGCGGGCGGCGGCCTCCACCCTGTCCGGCGATCGGCATCAGGACATTACCGCGCGCACCGTGCGCGATGATCCGGTTTATCAGCAACTGGCGGTGCAACTGGAACGCATTCGTCAGGCATCGCAGGATGTGCGCTACATCTATACCACGGTGCTGGATCAGGACAAGGTACGGTTTGTGGTGAACCCCAGCCCGCAGAACGACAACGATGGCGACGGCCTGCCGGACCTGCCTCCGGCGTTGATGCAGGTGTATGACAACGCGCCGTCGGAACTGGTGGACGCATTGCGGCAGCACAAAGCCGCGGTGTCGGACCAGCCGTATCGGGACGAGTGGGGCTCTTTCATCAGCGCCTACGCGCCTTTTTATGACCAGCAAGGCGAGTTTCGCGGCGTACTGGCGATGGATCTGGAGCTATCGAGCTTTTATCAGCGGCTGGAAGCGCTCAATCAGGTATTTCGCAAGGCAATCAGCACCATTCTGTTTCTCGGGCTGGTTGTCGGGCTGGCGGTGTGGTGGATGCGGCGCAGCAGCCAGCAGGTCCGGGTGCAACTGGCAAGCCGCGAACAGGCCTACAGCGCGCTGCTGCACGCCACGTCGCCTTCGCAACTGGAGCGATTGTATGACTGGCCGCTGCCGCTGCTGTTCCTGCGCGGCGGCGACCATGACCGGCCGCCGGCGTATCTGGCGGCAACGGCTGCCGAACCTTGGCTGTCGGGAGGCGAGCAGGCACAGCAGGCAAGCCTGAGCGAGTGGTGGCGCAATGCGGCGCCGTCGCTGCTTCCCTGCCCGGATTCGGTGTTGGCGATTGCGTCGACTGAAGCGCTGGAGGCGCATTTTTCGCCAGACTGTTGTCACCGTTTCTGGCTGCAGAGCTTTCAACTGTGGCGGCAACTGGCGCAGCAACCGCTGACGATTGAGGTCAGCCAGAGGGAAGAGGCGTTGCTGTATTGGGTGCTGGATGTCCGGCTAACGCGGTGCGGCGAGCCGAACGGCGCTGTGACTGAGGAGCCGGACTGGTGGCGGCGTTTTCTGCGCTGGCAGGCGGAGGCGGAATCCGCGCAGGTGACGATCCGTCAGGTGACGCGCGGCCAGTTGTTGCTGAGCTGGCGAGTGCCTAAATATCCGGAGGCGCTATGATGCCGCGTTTACTACCGATACTGTTAATCGTGCAGACCTTCCTGATCCAACTGGTTTCCGGCATCAATTACGTCACCATTCCGGTGCTGATGAACCTGCAGGGCCATAATAATCTGTGGATCGGCGTGGCGATGGCCTGCGAAATCATTGGCGTGCTGTTGTTCCACCAGCGCCTGAGCCGCATCATCCAGCGGATGGGGTTGATGTGGTCGACGCTGCTGCTGGTGCTATTGCGCGCCAGCCTGTGCGCCAGTATGGCGTGGCAACAATTTTACCCCGGCTGGCTGGTCAGCATTCTGGGATACGGTCTGTGTACCGGGATGCAGTTGATCCTGTTGCAGACCTGGCTGAATCAACTGCCGTTGCGACGGCGCGGCATCATCATGGGATTGTTTTCCGCCGCGCTGTCGCTGGGGGTGGCGCTGGGACCGGTATTGCTGCAACTGACGCAGGTCTCCATGTCGCAGCGGTTCTGGCTGACCGCGCTGCTCAGCCTGAGCGCGCTGCTGCTGGTGTGGATCGCCCACATCAATCCACTGTCGGGAACGGTGTCCGCGGTGCGTTTTCGCTTTGTCTGCCGCCATGCCCGCGCCATTCTGGTGTCCGCGCTGGTCGGCGGCGTCAGTTTCTACGGCCTGCCCAACTTCCTGACGCTGTATGGCATCAGCGACGGGCTGACGGAGGAGCGGGCGTCGTTGCTGATGACCATGTTCATGCTGGGCAGCGTCACGCTCGGGATGCTGGTCAGCCTGCTGTCGGATTGGGTAAACCGGCAGTGGATCGTGGTGTTCTGCATTTTCTGTTCGGTGGTTTGCGCGGTATTTCTGGCGCTGGCGGTGTATGCCGATTACGGCGCTACGCTGGTGCTGCTGTATATCTGGGGCGGTAGTATGGGCGGCGTTTACAGCATCGGCCTGTCGCTGATCGGCGATCGCTTTCATCCACAGCAGCAGATGTCCGCCAACATGAGCTACACCATGATGGATTCACTAGGCGGCATCGCCGGTCTGATTGGCATCGGCTTCATGATGGACCGTATGGGGCCGGAAGGCATGACGATGGTGCTGGTAGCGGTAGGTTGTGCGTTTCTCTGCTATTTGGTGTGGGAACTGGTCGAACACCAGACGCCTTTTCAATAAACGTCTCTTCTCAATGAGCCCGCACCGTACGGGCATTGCCCGCGGTGTTTTTCTTCCCGATCCCCGGCGTATTGCCGGGGGTTGGCTCATCATGTCCTTATTTTCTCCGGGTTTACTGCATGTTCCCCTGCTTTTTGCCGATGTTTACCCAAGAGAGGGAGCGTGTTTCCTCTGCAAACTGACTGCGTCAAGCAATTGAGGAGGAAACCCGATGACTCTTGAAATCAGCCAGGAAAAATTAAAAAAGGTAATGACGGCGGCCAGTGCGGACGACCTCGCGCTGTTCCAGCCCGCGTTGCAGCAGGAGTGCAATGCGGCGGAGATCAACACCCCGCTACGTTTTGCGCACTTTGTCGCCCAGATCGCACATGAAAGTAATGAACTGCGTGCGCGGGTGGAGAATTTGAACTACAGCGCCAAAGGGCTGCGTTCGGTGTTTGGGCGCTATTTCACCACCGATGAGATGGCCGCGCAGTGTGAGCGCAAACCGGAGCCGATCGCCAACATTGTTTACGCCAACCGGCTGGGCAACGGCGCGACGGAAACGGGAGACGGCTGGAAGTACCGCGGCCGGGGGTTGATTCAGCTGACGGGGCGTGACAATTACCGCACCTGCGGGAGCGCCATCGGCCAGGATTTGGTGACGAACCCGGATTTGATCAGCCAGAACCCGTCGGTGTCGGTGGCGGCGGCGATCTGGTTCTGGAAAAAGAACGGACTGAACGCGCTGGCCGATCAGGATGACGTCAATGGCATTACCCGTCGGATTAATGGCGGCCTTAATGGTCTGGCAGACCGTAAGGACTATCTGGCAAAAGCCAAGCGCGCTTTTGGTTGAGAAGCGGCCGGCGGTTCCAGTCTGGTAAGCGGGAATTCCGGGGTTGCAGGCAGCTCCGGTTTTATCAGAAACAGGCATTCGCCGCGCCGGAACGAATAATTATCCGTTTTACAAAGGAGATCGTCATTCAATAAACGTTCAGTATTTTATTTATCAGTTCTATGTAACCTACTGAGCTACATAGAACTGATAAAACTGATACTAAAGTGATACCAAAATATTTTTTAAGTAAGGCTACTATAAATTTATTAGCCTAAGATAAATGCTCAACTTGTCAGAACGTTTTTAAACAATAAAACGATGACGAGCATTTATTGAGAAATACCGTATTTTCTGTGTGAATGTTCTGCGCCAGTTCCAGAGCGAAAGAAAATATAACCGGAATGATTGCTGATAACTTGTGCGATAATCACGGTTGTTATTCTCTTGCAAACGGAATGGTATACAAACACTGGGGATTTTAAATTCCATATTCAGGAAAGAGAATGATGATGCACCCGTCGAACACTCATAATGCATTATTGAATAACCCACTTTCTGATTTACAGCAATTGGGGATAAATGGAGAAGGAATAAAAATCGGTATTATTGATGGCGCCATTGATTGCCAGCATCCGATATTAAATCATTTAAATATTGAATGCCTTTCTGTGCAGACAAATAAAAGCACCTCACACGGTACTGCTGTGGGCAGTATTATCGGTGGAAAGGGTGTTGGCATCGCACCGGCGGCAACCATTTTGAGTATTCCCGTCTTTCATGAAGACGAGTGGGGAAATATTCATGGCTGCTCTGAGCGTACGCTGGCGAAAGCCATTCGTGATGCTCGTTTAAAGGGGTGCAATATTATCAACGTTAGCGGTGCGTCATTATCGGTTAATGGCCAGGGAACGGATGAATTACGCAAAGCTGTCGACGATTGCGAAAAAGAAGGCGTATTGGTTATCGCAGCTGTCGGTAATGAAGGCCGTAATAGTGAGTCATTACCGGCGTCGATGGATTTTGTTTTAGCCGTCGGCGCTTGTGATAAAGAGGGATTGCCCGCCTCATTTAATAATTACGGGGTGAAGCTGAGAAAGAAAATGTTGCTGGCATCTGGTGTATCAATCCCTGTTGCTACGCCGAATTATGATCTGTCTGTTGTATCTGGTAGCAGTTTTTCTGCCCCGGTGGTGTCGGCAGTCTCGGCATTAATCATGAGGGCGATGAATGTAGCAAACGATCGTCGTGCGTCAAAAATGATTCGGGACGTGCTGTTTAACACAGCCACCCCACTCGTGTTGTCAACGGCAGGTAATCGGGAGTCTGTTGTATACCGATTAAATATTCAGAAATTATTCCGGCAAATAGCACAGGAATTCTATCACCAACCACCAAAAAGGATCACCACCATGTCAACTGAAGAGAAAATGGTTGAACCCGCCGCCGTGGAGCTGCTGGTTCCCTCGATTATCGACGCCCAGCAGGACATTCAGGATATTGAGCTGGATGACGATGAGGTGCTGGCGCCTTCCAGCCTGAGCCCGGAAGCGAGCGCCCCGTCGCGCGCCGCCGGCCTGTCGTTATCGAAAATCAGCGATCCGGCAGCCAATCACTATGTCCATGCTCCGGCCCGGCGGGTTATGCCGCAATCCTCGCTGCTGGATGCGCGCACGGTCCGCGATCAGGAAAAGATCTTTGTCATCGGCCAGGTCGGCTATGACTTCGGTACCGAAGCGCGGCTGGATTATTTTACCCAGGTGATGGGAAATAAAAGCGGTTACCCGTTTGACCCGGTGCAAATGGCTGAGCACTTGAATACCGGTGATAATGCGGAACAATCCAACGCGCTTATCTGGACGCTGAAAATTGACGGCATTCCGGTTTATGCCATTAAACCGGATGCTCAGTTCGCGGTGCTGGAATATGCCCGTTTGGTGGAGTTCCTGTACGAACAGGAAACCAAAGGCGTGGAGCGCGTTTCCATCGCCGGGATTATCAGCGGCGAAACTCGTTTGTTCAACGGCCAGGTGATCCCCACCATCAGCCCGGTATTACGCGGCATGTTCAACTGGGAATCCCAGGATATTTCCAAGATGCTGATGGGGGAAAGCGCCGTCGGCACGCCGAAATCCAAGGAACTGGTCAACTTCATCAACCGCATTTATTACGAACTGCGTAACCGGGGTTACGAGTCGAATGAGCGCGCCATTAACTATGCGGCCACCAACGCTTATCAGATGAAGGAAATCTTCGACGACGCTTTCGGCGAAGGGTTATTCCTGAACAAGATCGGCGCGGAACGCAGCCCGGTCAGCCGTCCGGAATCCGATTGCTGGGACGTGGTGCTGGAATTCTTCAACCCGAAAGAACGCCTCACCGCCGCACGCAAACTGTATCGCTACACCATTGACGTCAGCGATGTCATGCCGGTCACCATCGGTACGCTGCGCAGCTGGCATGCCTATTAATATCGGCCTGCCGAACCATACCGTTTTTCAGCTTTGCCGCCAGTCGGTGGCATTAACCTGGGGATATCCCCAAAACGTAATGCAAATACACTCAAGGAGAAATAACCATGAAACTTCCAACCCAAGCACAGAATGTTAATCGCGCTAACCGTGTTGCCGAAGCCAAAGCGTCCGGCGTTAACCCGGCCTTCTGGGGCCAGGCGCTGAATCTGCTGAAAAAAGCAGGCCAGGGCGCGCTGTCCGGCGTACTGAGCTAATCAGTAATGGTGCATGACCGAATGGTCATGCACCATTTATTCATAATAAAAATAAATAATTAAATGTAGTCTGGTGTTAATTGTGTTGTCAAAATCAGGGGATATTAGGTTAGGTGAATTTACATCATAACTAATTGGTATGCTTTATTGTGGTTGGTGTGCGTAAATATCAATCTGTCGTGAGTGTGGTCTGGTATTTGGAAATGAAACCATGAAAAGGTGTATTGATTTTGATTGCAAAGGGGAATGTATGTCTAACAACGGATTTATGGTGAACACAGCAGTGATCAAAGACCTCAGGTTAAAAAAAAATTAAGTCAGGAGGAACTGTCAGAACAAAGCCTTGAATCAAAGTGTTATATCTCTATCTCTACAATAAAAAGAGCGGAGTTAGGCAAGCCGATCTCCAGACAAACGTTGTATAAATTTGCAAAATTCTTTGATGTCACCGAGGAGAACCTCGTGCTGCAGTCACATGATCCCGCATCCTGTGATTTTAATTCTGATGAGTATAAATATATCGCATTTTTGTTTGCTGATTTATATCAGATGCTGGTTCTACGTGATGCGAATAAAATCTGATTGTAGATATAGAAAATAATATTTTAATGGTTTTAAGAATGATGCCGTTTTTATCATTGTGATAAGAGTGGTTGCATAAGAATAAAGTAATGGCCTATTCAGCGATACAATAGCGCCGAATATTTATTCGGCTGATTTTAATACCGGCAGGGAATGCATTTATTTTTATCCCGATACAACGGTGATAATGAGTAAAAAATCAGTAAAGGGATTTACATTATTTTTACCAGGGTTTGTCCAGAGAGTCTGTCGACAGAATCTACGGATTCATTTTGATTGTCGAAATAGCGGTTTAAATGAGAAGGGCGTGTTGCAGAAGTCACGCCATTTCTTATGAAGGGGCGCATTTTATTACCTCAACTAATTTGACTGCAGGAAAACCAACGCACCTGCAGCTTGAAACATGACGGGGATATTGTGAAATGTGCACTGGCAGGAGTTGAATAAAGGATTTTCCCGTGAAAACAGAAAATATACTACCTGGTAAATTAAAAAGTATTCCTGCCGAAAAAATACCCCTCATGGGCTATTCGGTGGGGCGACATATCCCGGAATTTATCTTTTTGCCTTCGGTACTGCGTGACCGAATCGATCGGTTGATGTTATCCGGTAGACCCATTTTGCTTTCTGGCGAGCCGGGCGCAGACCTGTCTGAGATTACCGGCTATATTCGCGCCAGACTTCAGGCGTTGCAGGGGCGCTATGTCGAACTGAGCGGCGAGGGCGATCCAACGAAACGGCTGGAGGAGGCACTCGCCGCTATTCCCGACGATCGTCGGCTAACCTTGTGCATTCCTGGTTTTGATACGCTGACCGAACAGCAGCAGCAGAAGGCTCTGGCGTTGCTTCGGGTAGAACATGCCAGGCGGAGCGAGCTACGGCTGGTGTTCGGGCTGATTGCGGCGCCGGCGGAGAACAGCGCGTCGTCGGCGCAGCCCGCTGCTCAACTGGTGTCGGCGTTTGGCTGCCAGTCGCTGTCAGTACCGGCCCTGAAAGGCCGAACGCAGGATATCGCCGAACTGGTTCATGCCGCCTGGCAGGCGTACCGTCAGTCAATCCGGCAGACATTGCATCCTGAGGTGCTGTTTCACCTGCATCATTACGACTGGCCCGGCAATGTGCGGCAACTGTGGCACAGTATCGCCCGGCTGTTGATGCTCAGCGACGACGCCGAGATCGGCCTGTCGCAGGCCAGTAGTATTCTGCCGCAAATCGTGGCCCGAACGGGGCAAGCGCCGTCAGGCGAGCGGCAGCGGATCAACCGTTCATTATGCGATGCGGTGCTCAGCCGCGATCAGGACGCCCTGCAACAGTTTCACCCGTCGGTGATCAAAGCGCTGCTGTATCTGGGCGAGCATTTCCAGCAGGAAGTAACGTTGATTGAGCTGGCGGAAAATTCCCACATCAGCCCGTCGCATCTCTCCTATCTGCTCAAGCACAGCCTCCGGCTGTCGTTTAAGCAGATTCTGAATCAGACCCGCATTTTCTATGCCTGTCAGCGGCTGGAATGCCACCCCATGAGCCGGATCACCAATCTCTACCTGGATTGCGGCTATGGCGACCTGAGCCATTTTGAGAAGATGTTCAAACGCTATACCGGCGTTACGCCCATCGAGTTTCGGAAAAAATTCAACCCGGTGGTGCTGCGTGATGAAACCGGGTGACAGCCGACGCCCTTTCTTAACGTCCCCGGTCATGGCATGGCCGGGTTTTCCCCAGGATTGGCGCACATTTATTTATTTCCTTCTCCGGCTGTTTCAGATGTGCATCTGGACAACCGTGTCTTAACTCTTCAGACTCGACATCATTCCTTCTTCATCATGCTGTGTTAGGTATGATGTCTACGACGAGCGTAACGCCATTCACCCGCTGATAGATAAAGATATGTTGCTACTTATCGACAACTACGACTCCTTTACCTACAACCTGTACCAGTATTTTTGCGAGTTGGGGGCGGAGGTGCTGGTCAGGCGTAATGATGCGCTGACTTTGGCGGACATCGAGCGGTTATCGCCGCAACGACTGGTGATTTCCCCCGGCCCTTGTACGCCGGATGAAGCCGGGATTTCGCTGGCGGCTATCCGCCATTTTGCCGGCACGCTGCCGATTTTGGGGGTGTGCCTGGGGCATCAGGCGCTGGGGCAGGCATTTGGCGCACGGGTGGTGCGCGCCCGTCAGGTGATGCACGGCAAAACCTCGCCGGTGCGGCACACCGGCCGCGGCGTGTTCGCCGGGCTGGCAAACCCGTTGACCGTCACCCGTTATCACTCGCTGATTCTGGAACAGGATTCGCTGCCTGATTGTTTTGAGGTAACCGCCTGGACCGAGAACGACGCCGGAATGGATGAGATCATGGGGGTACGCCACCGCTCGTTGCCGCTGGAAGGCGTGCAGTTCCACCCAGAAAGCATTCTCAGCCAGCAGGGGCATCAGCTACTGAAGAATTTCCTTGATTTATAGAGGGATAGTGGGAGCAAATCCGGCTTTATACCCGTCATGCTTCACGTTGCAGGTGTGCCGGCGTTATTACCAGGCCCTTCCTATTTAGGGCATGTCGGATTAATGATTGCGTATTTTTGATTTTTTATGCATATTTAATGACTATATTTTCACTCGAAAACCACGGATATCACAACGGGGCAGCAAATGGCGACAGAGAAAGCAGCAGTAACACGGGATACTTACGATAAGGTAATTCTTCCGGTTTATGCACCCGCGCAGTTTGTGCCGGTAAAAGGCAAAGGGAGCCGTGTCTGGGATCAGCAGGGCAAGGAATATATCGATTTCTCCGGCGGCATCGCGGTGACGGCGCTGGGGCACTGCCATCCGGCGCTGGTGGCGGCGTTGAAAGAGCAGGGCGAAACCCTGTGGCACACCAGCAACGTGTTCACTAACGAACCGGCGCTGCGTTTGGCCACCAAACTGATTAATGCGACCTTTGCCGACCGCGTCTTTTTCGCCAACTCCGGCGCGGAAGCCAACGAAGCGGCATTCAAGCTGGCTCGTCATTACGCCATTACCCGCCACAGCCCGTACAAAACCAAGATCATTTCGTTTTATCAGTCGTTCCACGGTCGTACGCTGTTCACCGTTTCCGTCGGCGGCCAGCCGAAATACGCCGATGGTTTCGGCCCGAAACCGGCGGACATCGTGCACGTGCCGTTTAACGATCTGGATGCGGTAAAAGCGGTGATGGATGACCACACCTGTGCGGTGGTGCTGGAGCCGATTCAGGGCGAAGGCGGCATCACGCCTGCCACGCCGGCGTTCCTCAAAGGGGTGCGCGAGCTGTGCGACCAGTATCAGGCGCTGCTGGTGTTTGATGAAGTGCAGTGCGGCATGGGCCGCAGCGGCAAGCTGTTCTCTTATATGCATTACGGCATCACGCCGGACATTCTGACCACCGCCAAAGCGCTGGGCGGCGGTTTCCCGATCAGCGCGATGCTGACCACGGAAGAGATCGCGTCGGTAATGGCGGTCGGCACCCACGGCACGACTTACGGCGGCAATCCGTTGGCCTGCGCCGTGGCGGAAGCGGCGCTGGATGTGATCAATACGCCGGAAGTGTTGTCTGGAGTGGTGGATCGCCATGCGCGCTTTGTGTCCGCGCTGGAGAGTATCAACGCGCAGTACGATATTTTCGACGAAATCCGCGGCATGGGGCTGCTGCTGGGCGCGCAGCTGAAACCGGCCTGGCATGGCCGCGCCCGGGATTTCCTGGCGGCATCGGCGGATCTGGGGTTGATGGTTTTGGTGGCGGGGCCGGACGTGATTCGCTTCGTGCCGTCGCTGGTGATTACCCCGGAAGAGATCGATCAAGGCATGGCGCTGTTCGGAAAAGCAGTGGCGCAGGTGGTGAAAGGCGCGTAAGCCGCGATTTTTCTTTCCACTAAAACGACAAGAGCGTGCCTGGGCACGCTCTTTTTGATCCGGCTGATGTTGATCCGGTGGATGATAATCAGCGGGTGCCGTACACCACGATGGTTTTACCGTGGGCGGAAATCAGGTTCTGATCTTCCAGCATTTTCAGGATACGACCGACGGTTTCGCGGGAACAGCCGACAATCTGGCCGATCTCCTGTCGGGTGATCTTGATCTGCATGCCGTCCGGGTGGGTCATGGCGTCTGGCTGCTTGGCCAGGTTGAGCAGGGTTTGCGCGATACGACCGGTAACGTCGAGGAACGCCAGATTGCCGACTTTCTGCGAGGTCACCTGCAGGCGGCGCGCCATCTGCGAGGACAACCGCATCAGAATATCCGGGTTGACCTGAATCAGCTGGCGGAATTTTTTATAGGAAATCTCAGCGACTTCGCAGGCAGTTTTCGCCCGGACCCACGCACTGCGTTCCTGCCCATCTTCGAACAAGCCAAGTTCGCCGATAAAATCGCCCTGATTCAGATAAGAAAGAATCATTTCCTTGCCTTCTTCATCCTTGATCAGCACGGCAACCGAGCCTTTCACGATGTAGTAAAGCGTCTCTGCTTTTTCACCCTGATGAATCAGAGTGCTCTTCGATGGGTACTTGTGAATGTGGCAATGAGAAAGGAACCATTCGAGAGTCGGGTCTGTTTGCGGTTTGCCGAGAACCATTCGCTGTTATCCTCTGTTGTAATTCACTGCGCAAATCACAGGGCTCAGAGTTCCCTGTACGGCGTGATAACATAGTTATAATTCAATTCCGTCCTGGCGGAATGACGTCAGGGAATAAATATACTGAGGCTGTCTATCGGATGACGCCAGTAAGCCGGCTGCGGGTCTTGCAGAGGCTCAACATACACCGGTTTACTTCTTCGTTTGTAACACAGGTTGAGTGTAGTGTCTTGTGTTGTCTCGCTTCAGCATGATTAAGCTCTGATTATCAGGCTTTTTTGTACATAAGCGGTGTAAAATTTCAAAAATAATTGATTGAGGGCAAACTTATGCAGGCTCGGGTGAAATGGGTTGAAGGGTTAACGTTTCTTGGCGAATCCGCGTCCGGACATCAGTTGCTGATGGACGGTAACGCCGGCGATAAAGCCCCCAGCCCGATGGAAATGGTGCTGATGGCGGCAGGCGGGTGCAGCGCCATTGATGTGGTGTCTATCCTGCAGAAAGGCCGTCATGATGTGGCGGACTGCGAAGTGCGTCTGACCTCTGAACGCCGTGCGGAAGCGCCGCGCCTGTTCACCGCCATCAACCTGCACTTTATCGTTACCGGCAAGGGGCTGAACGACAAGGCGGTAGAGCGCGCGGTGTCGCTGTCGGCGGAGAAATACTGCTCCGTGGCGCTGATGCTGGAGAAGGCGGTGACGATTACCCACAGCCACGAAGTGATCGCGCTCGACTGAATTGCCTGCACGCGGCGGCTAACTTCACCGCCCGCCGCGTCGCTTAATCAATATGATTACCTTCTACTAACCGCTGCACCAGCGGCATCATGATCAACTCCATCGCCAGCCCCATTTTGCCGCCCGGCACCACCAGCGTGTTGATGTGGGAAATGAACGAACCCTGCAGCATCGCCAGCAGGTAGGGATAATCAATGTGGTCCAGCCCCTGAAAGTGGATGACCACAAAACTTTCGTCCATCGACGGAATGGCTTTGGCGGCAAACGGGTTGGAGGTGTCCACCGTCGGCACGCGCTGAAAGTTGATATGCGTGCGGGAAAACTGCGGAGTGATGTGGGTGATGTAATCTTCCATCGAACGTACGACGGAATCCATTACCGCTTCGCGGGAGTGACCGCGCTCGTTGATATCGCGCACCAGCTTTTGAATCCACTCCAGGTTGACGATCGGCACCACGCCGACCAGCAGGTCGACATGCTGCGCCACATCGTGCTGGTCGGTGACTACGCCGCCGTGCAACCCTTCGTAGAACAACAGATCGGTCGGTTCCGGCATCGGCTCCCACGGGGTGAAGGTGCCCGGCACCTGATTGTAGGGAATCGCCTCGTCGTAAGTGTGCAGGTATTTGCGGGTCTGGCCGGTGCCGCTGTGGCCGTATTCGATAAAGGAGTGTTCTAGCTGGCAGAAGTCGTTCGCTTCCGGTCCGAAATAGCTGATGTGGCGGCCCAAATCCCGCGCCTTGCGGATCGCCATATCCATTTCCGGCCGGGTGTAACGGTGATAGCTGTCGCCATCCACCAACGCGGCGCGAAGATTCAGTTGCTGGAAAATCTTGCGAAACGCCAGACTGGTGGTGGTGGTCCCCGCACCGCTGGAGCCGGTGACCGCGATAATTGGATGCTGGTGCGACATGGTGTGCAACCTCCGGTGAATGGTGCCAACTCCGGTCAGAGATATCTGATAATTGTTAGCATGTTTATACCGCGGTGACACGCCAATTTACGTTTTTAAGCGATTGATTCAGGGCTGATACCGTTCACCGCTGCTGAGCTGACTGCGGGGCATGATATTGACGGTTTCATGCAGTTCAGACCAGACCAACACCACGTCGCCCTGCGCCAGTTGCTGGCGTACATCGGCCACTTTTTCATCCAGCGTTCGCTCCTGCTCGCCGTAGTCGGTCCCTTCGCGCAGGACGAACGATTCAATCAGGTTTTGCAGCGTTTCCGACGCCAGTTCTTGCCAGGGAATGATCATGCGTTCTGCTCCAGATAAGGGGTAAACCAGTCGGGAATACGGTGTTCCAGCCACAGTTCGGGTTTGCGCCACGACCCGCCGACAAAGCCGACATGGCCGCCGCATTCCGTCAGTTGGTAGTCGATGTTGGCCGGCAATTGCGTTGTATCGGGGATCACGGCCGGCGTCATGAACGGGTCGTCTTTGGCCTGAATGATCAACAACGGCTGGCGGATGTGCGATAACCGCGGCAGCGCGCTGCTGCGCCGGTAGTAGTCCGTCGCGCCGGTAAACCCATGCAGCTGTGCCGTCACCAGGTCGTCAAACTCCCGCAGGCGATGTACCTGACGTAGCCGTTCGGCGGAAATCGGCAGGCTGCCGGGGTAGGCGGAGAGCTTGCGCAGGGCGCTGCGGCGCAACAGATTAAGCAGATACGACTGGTACAGCCGGGAAAAGCCGTGCTCCAGACGGTGGCTGCAAGGCTCCAGCATCAACGGCGCGGAGACGATAGCCGCGGCGTTCAGCGTGCCGGGCGCGTCCTGACCGCTCAGCAGGCAAGCCAGCATGTTGCCGCCCAGCGATACCCCGACCGCCGCCGTGGGCGCGGCGCCCAGCGTTTGGTTCAGCCAGTGCAGAAAATAGCGGGCGTCTTCGGTTTCGCCGGCGTGATAGGCGCGCGGCAGACGGTTGGGCTGCCCGCCGCAACCGCGAAAGTGCATCACCACCGCCAGCCAGCCGCGCCGCTGGCAGGCGGTCATCAACCCGTGGGCGTAAGGGCTGTGGAAACTGCCCTCCAGACCATGAAACAGCACCACGCGAGGTTTGTGTTTCGCCTGAGCCGGCGTTTCGCTCCAGGCGAGATCGACAAAATCCCCGTCCGGCATAGTCAGCCGCTGCCAGACCGGTTTCAGCGCCGGATGGCGTCGAAGCAGGCGCGGCAGCAGAGTCTGCAGATGGGGATTGCGCACGCCCGGCAAGGGCTGAAAACACTCGCTACGGTGAGAAGAATTATTCATAACCAGAAAGCCATGATGAAAAGGTGTCGTGATGCCCGTGGCGGCGATGCCTGTAGCGGCATCGCGAAAAGCTTGTCTGCATCACATCACGCTGCTAGGTTGTGACGTCCCTTCTGTTACAGGATTGTCGTTTCATGGAGCACTTCAGTCTGTTTCTTTCAATGCTCGGTTTCTTGTGGGTCGCCGCCATTACGCCCGGCCCCAATAATATGCTACTTACCGCCTCCGCCGCCAATTTTGGCGTATTGCGTTCTATGCCGTTGATGCTGGGCATCATGGTCGGCATGCAAAGCATGTTGCTGCTGGTGGCGCTGGGGCTGGGGAGCGTGATCCTGCTTTATCCGTCGCTGCATCTGGCGTTGAAGGTGCTGGGCAGCGCCTATCTGCTATGGTTATCGTGGAAGATCGCCACCGCGGCGTATGAAAAACTGGATACCGACACCGCGCCGTCGGCGCCGATACCGCTGTATCAGGGCGGGTTGCTGCAATTCCTCAATCCGAAGGCCTGGCTGATGGCATTGGGCGCGGTGGCGGGGTTTAGCCTGGCAGGCGACGGTTACGCAGGGTCGGTGGTGGCTATCAGCATTGCGATGGTGTGCGTCAATTTCGTGGCTGGGGTTATCTGGCTGGGATTCGGCGCGATGATCGGCCGCTTGTTGCGTAGCCCGCGCGCCTGGAAGATTTTCAATCTCGCGATGGGGTTGCTGACGGCGACCTGCGTGCTGATGATCTGGCATTGATGGGTGCGGCGGGCCGTGCGTTGCCCGCCGTTTGGGCGTGAAGTCGGGTGTTTACCCCTGGCTTTCCGCGTCGCGCAGCAACTGCTCCAGTTGCTCCTGCGCATCCAGCCAGGCCATTTCGGCGTTTTCCAGATCCGCTTTCGTCGCGCTTTGCTTTTGCAGGCACTCGGTCAGTTCGCTTTTACGGCTGACGTCATAAAGCGCGCTGTCGGCCAGGCGTTCTTCCACTGCGGTCAGCGCGGTTTGCAGTTTCTCCATCTGTTGTTCCAGTTGGGTAATCTGCTTACGCAGCGGTTGGGTCAGCGTGCGTAACTCGGCGTCGCGCCGTTTCTGATCCTTCCTCGACTGAGCGCTGTTGGCGGCGTTGTCTCTGGAGGCGGATTCCGTTGCGTTATCCTGCTTCTGCGCATCCAGCAGCCATTGCTGGTAATCCTCCAGATCGCCGTCAAACGGTTCGACCTTGCGGTCGTGCACCAGATAGAGATCGTCGGTGGTGGATCGGATCAGGTGACGATCGTGAGACACCACGACCAGCGCGCCTTCGAAGTCGATCAACGCCTCGGTCAACGCCTGACGCATGTCGAGATCCAGGTGGTTGGTCGGTTCGTCGAGCAGCAGCAGGTTGGGGCGCTGCCAGACGATCAGCGCCAGCACCAGCCGTGCTTTCTCGCCGCCGGAAAAGCGCTCGGTAGGCTCGGTCACCTTGTCGCCCCGGAAATCAAAACCGCCGAGGTAGTCGCGCAACTGCTGCTCGGTTTCCCGTTCCGCCAGCCGGACAAGGTGCTGCAACGGCGACTCGTCGGGACGCAGGAACTCCAACTGATGCTGGGCGAAATAGCCGAGACGCACGCCTTTGGCCAGGCCGATGTCGCCGCTGAACGGCTGAAGCTCGCCCGCCAGCAGCTTGATGAGCGTCGATTTCCCGGCGCCGTTGTGGCCGAGCAACCCGATGCGCGAACCGGGCACCAGATTGAGTTTGATGGAATCCAGAATCAGACGGTCACCGTAGCCCGCGCTGACTTTTTCCATCCGCAACAGCGGGTTGGGCAACGCTTCCGGCGCCCGGAAGCTGAAGCGGAATGGGTTGTCGACGTGGGCCGGGGCGATAAGCTCCATGCGTTCCAGCATCTTGATACGGCTTTGCGCCTGCTTGGCCTTGCTGGCTTTGGCACGAAAACGGTCGATGTAGTGCTGCAGGTGGGCGACCCGTTCCTGCTGATGCTGGTACATCGCCTGCTGTTGAGACAGGCGGGTGGCGCGCTGCTGCTCGAACGAGGTGTAGTTACCGGTGTATTCAAACAGGGTTTCCTGCTCGATATGCAGAATCCGGTTGGCGATCGGGTCGAGAAAATCCCGATCGTGGGAGATCAGCACCAGCGTGCCGGGATAGTTCTTCAGCCATTTCTCCAGCCAGATCACCGCGTCCAGATCCAAGTGGTTGGTCGGCTCGTCGAGTAGCAGTAAATCGGAACGGCAAATCAGCGCCTGCGCCAGATTCAGGCGCATACGCCAGCCGCCGGAGAAGTCGCTGACGGGCTGTTGCAACTGTTCCTGCTGAAAGCCGAGCCCGTTGAGCAGGCTGGCGGCGCGGGCCTGAATCGACCAGGCCTGAACGGCGTCCAGCTTGCCGTGCAGGGTGGCGATGGCGTTGCCGTCGTTGCGGGCATTCGCCGCGTCCAGGTCGGCTTCCAACTGGCGGAACTCGCGGTCGCCGTCGATCACGTAATCAATCGCCGATCGCGCCAGCGCCGGGGTTTCCTGATTGACCCACGCCAGCGCCCAGTTTTGCGGAAAGGTTACGCTGCCGCCGTCGGCGCTGATTTCCCCTTTCAGCAACGACAACAGGGTTGATTTGCCACAGCCGTTTTTACCGACCAGGCCGACTTTTTGGCCGGGGTTGACGGTAGCGGTGGCGTTGTCCAGCAGTACCCGGGTACCGCGTCGAATTTGCAAGGAGGAGAAAACAATCATAACGCGCCAAATGTTCAAATATGTTAAATTACCGATCGGGTATCAGGACTGCCGTGTCCTGTTGTATTGCTGCGCAGCATGGTAGCCGAAAATACCTGCAATGACGACGCTTTGGAGGGGAATGATGTCGCAGCCACCAAAAATTTTGCTGCTGTTTGCCCATCCGGAATCCCAGGATTCGGTCGCGAATAAGCTGTTATTACAATCCGCCCGCCAGCTCGGGCATGTCACCGTGCACGATCTTTACGCGCACTATCCTGATTTTTTTATCGATATTCATCATGAGCAGCAGTTGCTGCGCGAGCATCAGCTGATCGTGTTTCAGCATCCGCTTTATACCTACAGTTGCCCGGCTTTGTTGAAAGAGTGGCTGGATAGGGTGCTGACCCGCGGCTTTGCCAACGGGGTCGGCGGTAATGCGCTTGCCGGAAAATACTGGCGATCGGTGGTGACGACCGGCGAGCAGCAAGACGCTTACCGGTCTTCGGGTGTGAATCGTTACACGATGGATGACGTATTGAGACCGTTTGAAATGACGGCGACCATGTGCCACATGCACTGGCTGTCGCCGCTGGTGATTTACTGGGCCCGGCGCCTACCGCCGGATGTATTGCAAGAGCATGCCAGAGCCTATGGCGACTGGCTGGCGTCGCCATTTCCGCGTGGAGAATCCTAGCACATGGAAACCTCTTCTTTGCTGAATGCCGGCGTGCTGTTTCTGTTTGTTGCCGTGTTGATGGTGCCGATTGCCGCCCGTTTGGGAATCGGCGCGGTGCTGGGGTATTTGCTGGCCGGTATCGCCATCGGTCCGTGGGGGTTAGGCTTCATTCGTGATGTGGAAGCCATCCTGCATTTTTCCGAGCTGGGCGTGGTGTTCCTGATGTTTATCATCGGTCTGGAACTGGACCCGGCCAAGCTGTGGCGGCTGCGGCGTTCTATTTTCGGCACCGGCGCGGCGCAGGTGCTGTTGAGCGCCGCGGTGCTGGGCGGCGCGCTGTATCTGAGCCAGTTTTCCTGGCAGGCGGCGCTGATTGGCGGTATTGGACTAGCGATGTCTTCCACCGCCATCGCGCTGCAGCTGATGCGCGAAAAAGGCATGAACCGCAACGAGTCCGGCCAGCTCGGCTTTTCCGTGCTGCTGTTTCAGGACCTGGCGGTGATCCCGGCGCTGGCGCTGATTCCGGTGATGGCGGGCGTGCAGGGCGAGCTGGATGACTGGCGTCAGGTGGTGCTGAAGGTGGTGGCGTTCGGCGGCATGTTGATCGGCGGCCGCTATCTGGTGCGTCCGCTGTTCCGTTTTATCGCCGCCTCGGGCGTGCGGGAAGTGTTTACCGCCGCCGCGCTGTTGCTGGTGCTGGGCTCCGCGCTGTTCATGGACGCGCTGGGGCTGTCGATGGCGCTCGGTACCTTTATTGCCGGCGTCCTGCTGGCGGAAAGCGAATACCGTCATGAACTGGAAATTTCCATTGAGCCATTCAAAGGGCTGTTGCTGGGACTGTTCTTCATTTCGGTAGGGATGTCGCTCAATCTCGGCGTGCTGTACGCCAATATCCTGATGGTGTTGGCGGGCGTGGCGATCCTGGTGGTGGTGAAAGGGTTTATCCTGTACCTGCTGGCGCGGTTGTATGGGCTGCGTTCCTCCGAACGCCTGCAGTTCGCCGGGGTGTTGAGTCAGGGCGGTGAATTCGCTTTTGTGCTGTTTTCCTCCGCCGCCACCCACAAAGTGCTGAAGGGGGCGCAATTGCCGCTGCTGCTGGTGACGGTGACCCTGTCGATGATGGTGACGCCGATCCTGATGCAGTTGATCGACCGTATTCTGGCGCGCCGTTTCAATGCGCAGGAAGAGCCGGACGAAACGCCGTACGTTGAAAACGATGAGCCGCAGGTGATCGTGGTGGGATTCGGTCGTTTCGGGCAGGTGATCGCCCGTTTGCTGATGGCCAACAAAATGCGCATCACCGTGCTGGAGCGCGATATCAGCGCCGTCAGCCTGATGCGCAGCTACGGCTACAAGGTCTATTACGGCGACGCCACCGAGCTGGAGTTGTTGCGCGCCGCCGGCGCGGCACAGGCTCAGTCCATCGTGATTACGTGTAATGAGCCGGAAGACGCGATGACCATCGTGCATCTGTGCCAGCAGCATTTCCCTCACCTGGAAATTCTGGCCCGTGCGCGCGGCCGTGTGGAGGCGCACGAGTTTTTGCAGGTCGGTGTGACGCAGTTCTCGCGCGAAACCTTCTCCAGCGCGCTGGAACTGGGCCGCAAAACGCTGATCTCATTAGGGATGCATCCCCATCAGGCTTACCGGGCGCAACAGCATTTCCGGCGGCTCGACATGCGCATGCTGCGCGAACTGATGCCGCAGCGCCAAGGCGATGTGGCGCAGATTTCCCGCGTTAAGGAAGCCCGCCGCGAGCTGGAGGATATCTTCGAGCGCGAAATGCTGCGTGAGCGACGTCGACCGGACGACTGGGACGAACACTAGGCGCATTCGCGGCGTACCGCAGTATGCCGCGAACGCAGACCATCAGGATACATCAAGAAAGGGAGCCGGAGGGCAACCATGCGGAAACGTTTTATTGCCGGGGCGGTATGCCCGAAGTGCCACTCGCAGGATACGCTGGCGGTGGGGCGCGAGGGCGACGATGAGGTGGTGGTGTGCGTGCACTGCGGTTATCAGCAGAGCCAGTCGGAAACGCCGCCAAAAGCCGCCACCCCGCCTGCCGGCGAAATCATCGGCATGTTTCGCCCAGAATAGGGCGACACAAGCCTTAAGTCATTGCTGCCGGCCAGCTTTGCCGGGATAGTTTATCGCAGACAGTTTTTTTATCCCGGACAGTACATGGGGACGTTTTTCCGCTACAATTTGCGCAAAATCGATTTCCAACGCTAGGAGATATCATGAAAGTAGCAAAAGACCTGGTGGTCAGCCTGGCCTATCAGGTACGTACGGAAGATGGTGTATTGGTTGATGAGTCTCCGGTGAGCGCACCGCTGGACTATCTGCATGGTCACGGCTCGCTGATTTCCGGTCTGGAAAAAGCGCTGGAAGGCCGCGATGTGGGCGAGCGTTTTGACGTCAGCGTCGGCGCCAACGATGCCTACGGCGAATATGATGACAATCTGGTTCAGCGCGTGCCGAAAGACGTGTTTGTCGGCGTGGACGAGCTGCAGGTCGGCATGCGTTTCCTGGCCGATACCGATCAGGGTCCGGTGCCGGTAGAAATCACCGAAGTGCAGGACGATCACGTCGTGGTTGACGGCAACCACATGCTGGCGGGTCAGAACCTGAAATTCAACGTGGAAGTGGTCGCTATCCGCGAAGCGACGGAAGAAGAACTGGCGCACGGCCATGTACACGGCGCGCACGATCATGACCACGATCACGACGGTTGCTGCGGCGGCCACGGTCATGATCACGACCACGATCATGACCACGGTAAAGGCGGTTGCGGCGGTAACGGCGGCTGCGGTTGCCACCACTGATTTGCCCTTCCCCGAAAAGGCCGCGTTTGCGGCCTTTTTCTTTTTTGTGTCAGGGACTGAGTTGTCAGGGCACGATCGGCGCTTTGGTTTTTTGCAGCGAACGCATGAACGTGTCGTTCAGATGCAGGTGCTGTTCCACCAGTGTCGGCGGCGTGAGCGCCAGCCATTGATTCAGGGAGATGTCCGCGTAGTGGTCGCTCTTGAACAGTTCCAGAAAGCGTAGTGGCGTGGTGCCGGTGTTCTCCACATAGTGTCCCATAGCGAACGGCACATAACCGACGTCGCCGGCCCGAAAATCGAACGTTCGCGCCTGCCCGGACGAAGCAAATACCCCCATCCGTCCTTCCCCTTCGAGATAGTACTGCCATTCGTCATTGTTGGGGTGCCAGTGCAGTTCCCGCATCGCGCCGGGCTCCAGCTCCACCAGCGCGGCGGCGATGGTTTTGGACACTTTGAACACCGAGGAGTCGGTAATGCGCACCGTGCCACCCTTCATCTTGATTGGGGTTTGCGCCAGCATGCGGTGACTGAATGGGTTGGCGACCTGACCGGCGCCGCCAAACGCGCCTTTGTCGATCGACCCCGGCACCGGCGCGGCAAAGATGTACTCTTCGGACGGGCTGGGCAGATGGCTGAAGGTTTCTACCGGTACGCCGAAGTTTTTTGCCAGCACCTCCGGCGGTACATGTTTGAACCAGTCGCTAAGTAAAAAGGTGCTGTCTTCGTCGAAGTTACCGCTGTCAAACGCCAGCAGAAATTCACAACCATCCGGCCCCAATCCCTGAATCGAGTGCGGTACGCCGGGCGGGAAGTACCATAAATCGCCGACGCCCAGATCGTCGACAAACCAGCGTCCCTCGGCGTCGATGGCGGTGATGCGGGCATTGCCGTACAGCATATAAGCCCATTCGCCTTCCTTGTGCCAGTGCAGTTCACGGATGCCGCCGGCGTTGAGGCGCATGTCAACGCCGGCGATGGTGGTGGAAATTCCCAGTTCTCGCTGCGTCACCTGACGCGTCCAGCCGCCGCTGCCTTTGCGTATGTGTGCGTCGCTAAAAGAAAAACGCAGGTTGGGCAGAGTGCCGTTGTCGGTCAACGGCGGGTTGACCAGGTCCGGGTTCTGCGCTTGCCGCAGTGGGTTTTGCGGGCCGGGATCATTACCGCCCTGGCCGTTGCCGGTCCACGGAATGGCGTTGTCTTGCGCATGCAGTTTACCGGCGGCCAGCGCGACGGTTCCACCGACAGTAAACGCCATAAAGTTTCGACGAGTTAATGTATTCATTAGCGACTCCCTTGCTGAGTGATCGTGGTGTCATGATTGACGTGTGTATCATCCGAATGTGTTTTTCCGTGTGGGCACATCACTACCCACAGCCGGTTACAGTTAAACGTTATTTATTCTTGTGGTGGAGGGATGTCGTTTCATCCCTTTAGGGAAGGCGAGTTGTAAGGATGTGTTGGCAATAAATATAAATATAATTTATGTGTTTGCGGTGAGTAATGGTGAAAAAACAGGCTGGTTGATTTTTTGTTTAATTAATGTGTCTTTTTTGTTTTATGAAGAGCACGTTCTGATAAAAACAGCTTGGGCGGGTTGGTTGGGGGGATAAATCAGGCCGATGTGGTTCAGTCATACTCGTTTACACGTTGTGTACCCGTCCGGGCAAAACCGTCCATCATAAAAACCGCATCATCATGAAAACCCAACGCCTCCCGTGGGAGGCGTTGAAAGCACATCAGTCAGCGACGCCGGTTACTCTTTTCCCATCAGCATTGCGTCCTGCGGGGCATTGTCGCGCTGGGAACGCGTCATCAGGAAATAGCTGTAGCCCGTCAGCATCAGCACGATGAACAAGCCGCCAATCACCGGGTTAAACCACAGCATGGCTATCAGACACACCACGGACAGCGCCAGTGCGATAGCCGGGATGATCGGATAGCCCGGCGCATGGAAAGTACGATGCAGGCCCGGTTCGGTACGACGCAGGCGGAACAGACTCAGCATACTCATCATGTACATTACGTTGGCGCCGAACACCGCCATGGTGATCATCGCGGCGGTCAGGCTCATCCCCTGCAGGTTGATCCAACTGTCGCTGAAGATAGTAGCGATGCCAATCACGCCGCCGGTCAGAATGGCGCGGTGCGGCGTCTGAAAACGGGACAACTTCGCCAGACCGGCGGGCAGGTAACCGGCGCGGGCCAGCGCGAAGAACTGGCGGGAATAGCCGAGGATGATGCCGTGGAAACTGGCGATTAGTCCGAACAGCCCGATCCACACCAGCATGTGCATCCAGCCGGAGTTTTCACCCACCACGGCTTTCATCGCCTGCGGCAGCGGGTCGTTGATGTTGGACAGGGTGCGCCAGTCGCCCACGCCGCCAGCCATAATCATGACCCCGAGCGCCAGCACCACCAGCGTGATGATGCCGCTGATGTAGGCTTTGGGGATGGTGCGCTGCGGATCTTTGGCTTCCTCGGCGGCCATGGCGGCGCCTTCAATCGCCAGAAAGAACCAGATAGCGAAAGGAATGGCGGCGAAGATGCCGGAGATAGCCGGGCTGCCGAAATTATCGCTGCCGGCCCAGCCGTTGGCGACAAAGTGGCTGATGCTGAAACCCGGCGCCACCACGCCCATGAACACCAGTAGCTCAATGACCGCCAGCACGGTGACAAACAGTTCGAACATCGCCGCCAGTTTCACGCCCAGAATATTCAGCGTCATGAAGATTAGATAAGCCCCGGTGGCCGCGTAGCGCGGATCCAGCGACGGATACTGCACGTTGAGATAGGCGCCGATAGCCATCGCGATCGACGGCGGGGCGAAGACGAACTCGATCAGGGTCGCCATGCCGGCAATCAGGCCGCCGGTTTCGCCGAAGGCGCGGCGGCTGTAAGCGAACGGGCCGCCGGCGTGAGGAATGGCGGTGGTCAGCTCGGTAAAGCTGAAAATAAAGCAGGTATACATGGCGGCGATAATCAGGGTAGTGACGAGAAAGCCTAATGTTCCCGCCACGCCCCAGCCGTAGCTCCAGCCAAAGTACTCGCCGGAAATCACCAGACCGACGGCGATTCCCCACAGATGAAGCGTACCCAGGGTGGGTTTTAACTGCATTGTCATGACGCTCTCCCCTACAAGACGCGGGATGAAAACAGCCGGTTTTCATCACCCCTATTTATAAGAATCAGTTAGTTATAAAAACCATCGGGTTGTAACAACCGTTTGCTGTTGTCTGCGACGGGCACGCCCGCTAGGTCCGCATGTTTCGATAATGCCGCTGACGGTCGGCCGGCGACTTGACATCCGCGCGGAGATTTTTGCGCTCTGCGGTCAAACCGGGGGAATTCGACCGGGAGGTGTCGCGTACGGTCAATTTGCGGCATTGCGACGTCAAGCATCGTAACGGGAGTGATCACATCCTGAGAGCCGATCACCCGGATAGCACCCGGTCTGGCCCTCTTTGGATGAGATAACACGTATGGCAGAACAGGACATGGCAGAGCAGTACGATACCCTTGATAACACCACCCTGGACCAACTGGCCGCGCTGGCCATGACACGTTACCCACCTGCATTGCAGGGGCAGCTCGCCCTGCTGTGTCGTTCGGAAAACGCCACCTATCGGCTGGTCGCGGGCGGTAAACGTTACGCGATGCGCATTCACCGGCCTGGCTATCATCAGCGCGAGGATATTGCCGGCGAACTGTCCTGGCTGGATGCGTTGCGGGAAGAAGGGATTACGGTGCCGCAGGCGCTGACCGGGCTGGATGGCGAAACGGTGCAAACGGTGACGACGGCGGATGGCACGGTGCGCAATGTGGTGCTGTTTCACTGGATTGAAGGCGAGATGCCAACCACGGCAGTCGATGCCGCCGCCTTTGAACAACTGGGCGTGATCACCGCCCGTTTGCATCAGCACAGTCGCCGCTGGGTGCGTCCGAGCGGCTTTCGTCGTCTGGTCTGGGACCATGACACCATGGTGGGGGCGCACGGTCACTGGGGACGCTGGCAGGACGCGCCCAACCTGAAAGCGGAAGACCACGGCATCATCGAGGAAACGCTGGCGCAGGTGCGCGACGCGCTAACGCACTACGGCAAAGACAGCCAGCGTTATGGCCTGATTCACGCGGATTTGCGCCTGACCAATCTGCTGTTGCTGAACGGCGAAACCCGGGTGATCGATTTTGACGATTGCGGCTTCAGTTGGTATCTGCACGATTTGGCGGCGGCGATCAGTTTCGTGGAGCACCACCCCAGCGCGCCCGCGTGGGTGGAAGGCTGGCTCAGCGGCTATCAGCGCGTCTGTCCGCTTAGCGAGGCGGATCGGGCGGTGATCCCGTCGTTGTTGATCCAGCGTCGTATCCAGTTGATGGCCTGGGCGGGTTCTCATAGCCAAACCGAACAGGCGATCGGCCTGGGAGCGGACTGGAGCGATCACACCGTGCGGTTGTGTCGTCGCTATCTGGACAAGGAAGCGCTGCCGGTCGGCGCCTGAGCCGATCGTCGCGGCAACTGCACCACAACAGCGCACCGTGGGATCGCCGTGGTGCCGCTCTGTCTTACGACGCCAGTTAAATCAGTGACTTGTGAATGGTATGGAAATTGCAAGTCTATGATATTTCGTCGGTTGTGTGTGAGGCAGGAATCATGGAAACCACGTCTTTTCGGCTGCCGCCGGTCGCCGGGCTGCCCATCGGGCACCGGGGCGTTCTGGCCGCCGCCGCATCGGGCCTGACCGATTTTATCGGTGAAAAAGGCGGTGATGCGGACCGCATTCTGGGCATCAGCGGCATCAACCCCGAACTGCTGGCTTGCCCGACGCTCAGTGTCGGGCTGGTGAATTACTGCCGGGTGCTGGAGGAGGCCGCCCGCTATTCGGATTGCGATAATTTCGGGCTGCATTACGGCCGGCAGTTCAAGCCGCAGGCGCTGGGGTTGATAGGCTATGTTGGGTTATGCAGTGCCACTCTGGAGCAGGCATTGCATAACGTAGTCAATGCCTTTCCCTTTCATCAGCACGATACGCTGATCCGTCTGGTGGACAAGGGCGACTGCTGGCGTTTCGACTATCAGGTGCGTCACGGCGCCATCCTGCACTGCCGTCAGGATGCGGAACTGACGCTGGGGATGATGTTGAACCTGATTCGTCATGCGGCCGGCAAAAACTGGGCGCCGCGGGAAGTGCATTTTGAGCATCCTCGCCCTGAACAGTGGCATGAGCACTGCAAGGCGTTCGACGCGCCGGTTTACTTCGATCAACCGTTCAATTCTCTGCTGATCCCCAAACGCGACCTGATGCGAGCCATGCCGGATCATGATCCGCTGTTGCTGCTGGTGGTGCAGGATTCCCTGCGCCGGCTGAACAGCGACGTTCCCCAGCAGAGCGTGGTGGATATGGCGCGCGCCCGACTGCGTCAGGTGTTGCCGCAAGGCGAGCCGTCGCTGGAAGAGGTGGCGGAAAACATCGGTCTATCGAGCTGGTCGTTGCAGCGGCGGCTGAAAGACGAAGGCATTACTTTCACCCAACTGGTGGAGAAGGTGCGTTGCGAGATGGCGACCCATTATCTGCAGCAGCGTCAGCTGTCGATTTCCGAGATGGCGTTCCTGCTGGGTTACTCTGAGGTCAGCGCTTTCTCCCGCGCGTTCCGTCGCTGGTTCGGCATCAGCCCGCGGCAGTGGCGCAAGGCATAGTCTGTCGCGATCGGCGGGTCACGATGACCGGGTTAAGCGATGACAGGGTTAGGTCATACGACGACTGGGTTAATAGTGCGGCGGCGGCGTCTCTTCCGACTGAGACGCAATCATTGATGGCGATGTCGCCCGCAGTTTTTCGGTCATTAGCCGCAGTTGTTCGCGCAGCCTGACCATTTCCAGTTCGTGCTGCACGACGGTCTGGTTCAATTCTTCAATGGTGACCTCCTGAAAAGCCAGACGACTTTCCAGTAATTCGAGCCGTTGTTCCAGTGCTGACAGTGACATCTTTATTTCCTCCCGTGCAGTGTGCGCAGAGTGTGTCAGAAAGCGGAAAGTTCTGGTAGCAAAACCATACGCCGTCGGGCGTAAATCCTGGCATTCAGAATTTTTCGCTATCCGGTGCGGCGCGTCGTTGTATTGTCTTTGCGCGCAACGTTATAGTAGCTGGCGAAATGTTAATGTTGCCGGGGCATGGTGCTCCGAATGTTGGAGAGATGGATGAAATCACTGTTTAAAGTCACACTGCTGACGGCAGCCATGGGACTGGCGCTGAGTACGGGTGTTATGGCGGCGGACGCGGCCAAGACCACTGATGCCGCGGCGGCAACCTCTGCCCCAGCGGCAGCGGACGCAGCGAAAGCGGCGGCGGGCAAATTCAAGAGCGATGAAGAAGCCGCAGCATACGCACTGGGTGCGTCGCTGGGCCGCTACATGGACAACTCCCTGAAAGAGCAGGAAAAGCTGGGCATCAAACTGGACAAGCAACAGCTGATTCAGGGTGTTCAGGACGCGTTTGCCGACAAGAGCAAGCTGTCTGACGAAGAGATCGAGAAAACCCTGCAGTCGTTTGAAGGCCGTGTGAAAGAAGCCGCTCAGGCCAAAATGCAGCAGGATGCCAAAGACAACGCGGATAAAGGCACCAAATTCCGTGATGCCTTCGTCAAAGAAAAAGGCGTGAAGAAAACTGAGTCCGGCCTGCTCTATCAGGTAGAGAAGGAAGGGACCGGCGCGGCGCCGAAAGACAGCGATACCGTAGTAGTGAACTACAAAGGTACGCTGGTTGACGGTTCCGAGTTCGACAACTCCTACAAGCGCGGCGAACCGCTGTCTTTCCGTCTGGACGGCGTAATCCCGGGCTGGACCGAAGGCCTCAAGCATGTGAAGAAAGGCGGTAAGATCAAGCTGGTCATCCCGCCGGCGCTGGCTTACGGCGAAGCGGGCGTTCCGGGGATCCCGGCTAACTCCACGCTGGTGTTCGAAGTCGAACTGCTGGACATCAAATCGGATGCCGACGCTAAAGGCGCTGCGCCGAAAGCGGAAAAACCGGCTGACGACAAGGCTAAGAAAGCCGCTCAGTAATCGACTGACCGCCGCCGGTGGCGGCGTCGGCACGATGGTGATACCGCCTGCTCATCAGAGCCGGCGGTATTTTTTTGCCCTAACGGGCGGCGGTACTGCGTATGCCCGGCAACTGCATGTTGCGGGTGAACAGGAGCGAACCGGTCAGCCGGCGCCGTCCTCGTAGCAGATGATGCCATTGCTGTGGCGCTTGAAAACGACGCGGGCCTGCGTCCCGGTGCGGTCACGCCGGTTTTCCAGAAAGAACTCGCCGTGGTGCAACTGCACGATGCGGGTCACGATGCTCAGCCCGAGCCCGATACCGCCGTAGCGGGTATCCATACGTACAAACGCCTTGGTCAGTTCTCCCACCTGGGACTCGTTGATTCCCGGCCCCTCGTCCGCGACGACCAGTTCACAGCCGCCGTTGGAATAGTCGGTGATCCTGACGGTAATGGTGCTGTTTTCCGGGCTGTATCGGTAAGCGTTTTCCACCAGATTGCGCAGCAGTAACTGCAGTAGCGTCGCATTGCCCGGTACGGTTCCGGTTTGCGTGTCCGACCGCCAGTCGAGCTGCTGGTGACGTAGGGTCGCCATTTCCTCCAGCTCTTCCTGTTTTGGCGTAATCACATCGTCAACCAGGGACACCGACTCGTAGTGGCCGGCGGCGAGTTCGTTCCCGACCCTAGCCAGCAACAGCAACTGTTCGATGGTTTTAGTCAGATGGTCGACGCGTTTGATTAATGGCTGGCAGTCGATGTGGTGCACTTGCTCGTGCAATTCCAGGCTTAGCCGGATGCCGGCCAGCGGGGTGCGCAACTCATGCGCGACGTTCGAGGCGAAGAGCCGGTCGCGGCGCAGCGATTCGCTAAAGCGCGTAAACAGCTGGTTCATGCTGGCGATTACGGCTGCGACTTCGGTGAGATTGCTTTGTTGCTGGAGCGGTTCCAGATTTTCGGCGCTCCGATTTTGCAACTCCTGCTGCAGTTCGGTAAGTGGGCGTGTAAGACGACTGATGGCCTGTGCGCATATTAATAAGGTGGCGGTAACCATGACCAGGCCCGGCAGACTGAGAGCGGCTATCGCTTCATAAATCTCGAACTGGATATCGTCTTCGCGCGATTGCGCGGTCAGCGCCTGATTAACCAGCAGCTGAATTTGCTCCTTGCTCTCGTACCATAACCAAAACACGCTGATAAGCTGACAAATCAGCAAGATACAACCAAGCGTCAGGATCAGCTGCTTCCTGATGCTGGTGGTGCGATCCGGAAGAGAACGGGGGATGAGCCTCATGTCTGATCACCCTTGGTCAGCAGATAGCCGAAACCGCGCAGGGTCTTAATCCGATTTTTGCCGATCTTCTGCCTCAGGTTGTGGATATGCACTTCCAGCGAATTGGAGGAGGGGTCGTCGTCCCAGCTGTAAAGGTCCTGATGCAGCACTTCGCGGTGTACCTGTGAACCGGCCTTGAGGATCAGCCGGGACAGAATGGCGAACTCTTTGGGGGTCAGGACGATGGGTTTATCGTCCAGCATGACCTGTTGATTGTTGAGATCGAGCGTGATGTTGTCTACCCGGATCCAGCTGTCGCTGGATCCCTGATGGCGGCGGATCAGCGCGCGGACCCGCGCCTGAAATTCGCTCAGCGCAAAGGGTTTTATCATGTAATCGTCTGCGCCGACGTCCAGCCCGGTAACGCGATCGTCCACCGTGTCGCGGGCGGTCAGGATTAACACCGGTTGCTGGTAGTGGTTCCGCCGCCAGCGGTTTAGCAGGGTGAGGCCATCTTCATCCGGCAACCCCAGATCCAGCACCACCAGGCTGTAGTGGGCGCTGGTGATCAGGGCATCCGCTTCTTTGGCGGTGGAAGCGCAATCGCAGACATACCCTTCGTTGCGCATCGCCTGCAATAATCCTTCCTGTAACAACGTATCATCTTCAACAATCAAAAGTTTCATGAAGTGCCCCGACACGGTTGAAGAATATCAAGCGGCGCCTGATATTCCGCTGTCGCAATGTTAAACATGCCCAGAACGGTATGGAACAGATTGTCCTGGGAAAAACGTTGCTGACCGGCCTGCTTGCGCATGCAACTGTCGTCGATGGAAAACTGTTGCTGATAGCCGCCGGAAAGCCACATCAGCATCGGGATATGAGTTTGTTGTGTGGGCGCGACCGCGTACGGCATGCTGTGCAGGTAAATCCCGTCTTCGCCCAGTGACTCGCCGTGGTCGGAAAGATAAACCAAAGCGGTGTTAAATTTATCCTGATGCCCTTTCAAGACATTAATTGCCTTATCAACAATATAGTCTACGTAGAGAATCGTATTATCGTAAGTATTGATTAATGATTCTCGCGAGCATGTCTGGATCTGATTGGTATCGCAGGTTGGGGTGAATTTTCGAAAGGCGTCGGGATAGCGCTGATAATAGGCCGGCCCGTGGCTGCCCATCGTATGCAGCACAATGATGCCGTCGTTGTTCAACTGATTGATGTAATCTTCGACGCCGCTGAACAATGCCTCGTCATGGCATTCCCCATCAATGCACTGGCCGGGCAGATTCAGCGCGGTGATATCCGTGCTCGGCACGCGATCGCAGGCGCCTTTGCAGCCGCCGTCGTTCTCCTGCCAGCGCACGTTGACGCCGGCGTGCTGCAGCACATCCAGCAATCCTTCCTGATGGGCGGCCAGTTGTTCATCGTAGCCGGCGCGCGGCATGTTGGAGAACATGCAGGGAACGGAAACCCCGGTAGAGGTGCCGCAGGACGCCGTCTGACTGAAATAGATCACATTGTCGTTGGCCAGCCGCGGGTTGGTGGGTTTGCTGTAGCCGCCGAGCGAAAAATTCTCGGCACGGGAGGTTTCCCCCACCACCAGAATCACCAGATTCTTTTTGGCATCGTCATTCGGCAGCGGCTTTTTATGCGCATCCAGCCCAATTTGCACCAGCGGTAAATTGGCTTGCGCGTGATGACGGTAATAGGAAATGTTGGCGAAAATAATATTGCTGGGGGTCAGCGATTTCACCAGCTCCTTATTATTTCGCATCAGCGAGGCGTAATCCTTATAGAAAAAGGTGGCGACCAGCAGAATGGCGACAATCGACATCAGGATGCTGAAGCAGCGGGAGCCAATCGCTATCCAGCTTATCGGCGTCGGTTTGATTTTAACCCACAGCGCGCCCAGCGCGGGAACAAGGCCCAGCAGCGTCAACCAGAGCAGGTACTGCGGCGTCACCAGCGCCATCGATTCCGCCATGTTGGTTTCAAACACGTTTTGCATCATGGTGCGGTCGATGATGATGCCGTAGTTGATCATGAAATATTGTACCGCCGCGCCGCCCACCAACAGCAGGGCGACCACGCCCTGACGCAGCCAGGAAATCGCCAACAGGGTGAACAGAATATTCAGTACCGCGAAAATGACGACGGGCATGGTGGCCAGGAATAATCCATCCCGCCAGGTGTTGATAGCGACCAGATGCGAAACCTGGCGGTAGTAGGCGATATTTTGTATCAGGGTAATGAAGGCAGCGAACACCAGATTATAGGTAAAGCTGCTCCAGACCGGGCGGGAGAGGCGAGACATTTTAAACATTGCGGATAGCCATCCATGCGGGGGAAATATGATGTGTCGCACTCTAAACCGCATAAATTAAATCAACCTTAAGAGAGGTGACGCTGGTCCGGCCATGAAATACAAAGGACGACGCAAGGGTTATTTGATAGACTGATAATCCTGTCAATACGATGATAAATGACGTTGAGGGTGGTGCCTGCCATGTCTACTTCGCTTGTTACTGGCGAATCCAATGACCTTGATTTGCTGGACCAGCGTCCGTTCACGCAGACGGATTATGAAATCCTGAAATCGTATGAAGCAGTGGTCGACGGTCTGGCGATGCTGATCGGCGATCATTGCGAAATCGTGCTGCACTCGCTGGACGACCTGAAATGCTCGGCGGTCCGTATCGCCAATGGCGAGCACACCGGACGGAAAATCGGCTCACCCATTACCGATCTGGCGTTGCGCATGCTGCACGATATGGCAGGCGAAGACAGCAGCGTTTCCAGAGCGTATTTCACCCGCGCCAAAAGCGGCGTATTGATGAAGTCGGTAACCATCGCTATCCGCAACCGCGAACAGCGCGTGATCGGGCTTTTGTGCATCAATATGAATCTCGACGTCCCCTTCTCGCAGATCATGCAAACCTTTATGCCGCCTGAAATCAAGGAAGTGGCATCCTCCGTCAACTTTGCGTCTTCGGTGGATGAGCTGGTGGCGCAGACGCTGGAATTCACCATCGAAGAGGTGAACGCCGATCGCAACGTCTCCAACAATGCCAAGAACCGCCAGATTGTGCTCAATCTCTATGAGAAAGGCATCTTTGATATCAAGGACGCCATCAATCAGGTGGCCGACCGGCTGAATATTTCCAAGCACACCGTCTACCTCTATATCCGTCAGTTCAAGAGCGGCGACTTCAGCGGGCACGATCGTTAATGCTGAGTTACTGCCTGCTGGTGACCGGGCCCGCCTATGGCACGCAGCAAGCCAGCAGCGCGTTTCAGTTCGCGCAGGCTTTGCTGACGCAAGGATATCGGCTGCAGAGCGTTTTCTTCTACCGTGAAGGGGTGTTGAACGCCAACCAGCTTACCGCGCCGGCCAGCGACGAGTTTGATCTGGTGCGGGCCTGGCGGCAACTGGCGCAGACCCATCAGGTGGAACTCAATGTATGCGTGGCGGCGGCGCTGCGTCGCGGCGTGACTGACGCGCAGCAGGCGGAACAGTTACAGCTGGCGGGGGCGAATCTCCAGCCGGGGTTTACCCTGAGCGGATTAGGCGAACTGTCGCAGTCGGTACTGCGCTGCGATCGCGTCGTTCAGTTTTAGCCGCAGGGGAATAAGATGAAGCGAGTTGCTTTCGTATTTACCCAGGCGCCTCATGGTTCGTCTGCCGGTCGGGAAGGGCTGGACGCCTTGCTGGCGATGTCGTCGCTGACCGAGGATATCGGGGTTTTCTTTATCGCTGACGGCGTGTTCCAGCTTCTCCCAAACCAGCGGCCGGATCTGATCCTGATGCGCAACTATATCGCCACCTTCGGGGTGCTGCCGTTGTATGACGTTGAACGCTGCTATGTCTGCGAGGCGTCAGCGCGTCAGCGTGGGATCCCGGCGGAAACCCGCTGGGTGCTGGATGTGGAGCCGCTGGCGGCCGATGCGCTACGCGCCACGCTGAACACTTACGATACCGTCCTGACTTTTTGACCGGTGACCCCATGCTGCATACTCTGGCTCATTCACCTTACCATACCGACCTGGATGCGCTGCTGCGCAACGTCGGCGACGGCGATGCCATTCTGCTGCTGCAGGACGGCGTGATTGCCGCGCTGGCCGGCACGCCCGGCGGCGAGCGTCTGTTATCCTCCGGCGCGACAGTGCATGCCCTGAAAGAGGATGTTGAGGCTCGGGGCCTGATTGCGCAAATTTCCACCACAATTGTGTTGATTGACTATACTGAATTTGTGCAATTAACTGCCCTGCATTCCCGGCAACTGGCCTGGTAATTTCGCCTTTTTGTATATTTCTTGACTCCTTACCCGGCCAGCCCTAAAATTCTGCGTCCTCATACTTTGCCTCTGTGTTGGTATGGGGTGATTTATTACGTGTTTACGAAGCAAAAACCAGGAGCTTTTTGAATGGCAACAATTAACCAGCTGGTACGCAAACCGCGCTCCCTGAAGGTTGCTAAAAGCAACGTTCCGGCGCTGGAAGCCTGCCCGCAGAAACGTGGCGTATGTACTCGTGTATATACCACCACCCCGAAAAAACCGAACTCCGCACTGCGTAAAGTATGCCGTGTTCGTTTAACTAACGGTTTTGAAGTTACCTCCTATATCGGCGGTGAAGGTCATAACCTGCAGGAACACTCCGTGATCCTGATCCGTGGCGGTCGTGTTAAAGACCTGCCAGGTGTGCGTTACCACACCGTACGCGGCGCGCTGGACTGCTCTGGTGTTAAAGACCGTAAGCAATCCCGTTCCAAATACGGCGTGAAGAAGCCCAAGGCTTAATGGTTCTCCGTTAAGTAAGGCCAAACGTTTTAACTTTAATGTCAAACTAAACTCGTAGAGTTTTGGACAATCCTGAATTAACAACGGAGTATTTCCATGCCACGTCGTCGCGTCATTGGTCAGCGTAAAATTCTGCCGGATCCGAAGTTCGGATCAGAACTGCTGGCTAAATTTGTCAATATCCTGATGGTAGATGGTAAAAAATCTACCGCAGAAGCAATCGTCTATACCGCGCTGGAGACCCTGGCTCAGCGTTCTGGTAAAGACCATCTGGAAGCCTTTGAAGCAGCACTGGACAACGTGCGCCCGACTGTCGAAGTTAAGTCGCGCCGTGTTGGTGGTTCTACTTATCAGGTTCCAGTTGAAGTTCGTCCGGTTCGTCGCAATGCTCTGGCTATGCGTTGGATCGTTGAAGCTGCTCGTAAACGCGGTGATAAATCCATGGCTTTGCGCCTGGCGAACGAACTTTCTGATGCAGCAGACAACAAAGGTACTGCTGTGAAGAAACGTGAAGACGTTCACCGTATGGCTGAAGCCAACAAGGCGTTCGCTCACTACCGCTGGTAATCCCTGCGTAGACGTTAATAACCCGGCGGGCGCTTCAAAGGCTGACCCGCCCGGGTTTACTACTTTGAACGCCCTAGGAATAGAGGAAACAAATGGCTCGTACAACACCCATTGCGCGCTATCGTAACATCGGTATCAGCGCACACATCGACGCCGGTAAGACCACTACTACTGAACGTATTCTGTTCTACACCGGTGTGAACCACAAAATCGGTGAAGTTCATGATGGCGCCGCCACTATGGACTGGATGGAGCAGGAACAGGAGCGTGGTATCACTATTACCTCCGCTGCGACCACTGCCTTCTGGTCCGGTATGGCTAAGCAGTATGAACCGCACCGTATCAACATCATCGACACCCCGGGGCACGTTGACTTCACCATCGAAGTAGAACGTTCCATGCGTGTTCTGGATGGCGCAGTCATGGTTTACTGTGCGGTAGGTGGTGTTCAGCCGCAGTCTGAAACCGTATGGCGTCAGGCAAACAAATATAAAGTTCCGCGTATCGCGTTCGTTAACAAAATGGACCGTATGGGCGCGAACTTCCTGAAAGTTGTTGACCAGATTAAAGTGCGTCTGGGTGCGAACCCGGTTCCGCTGCAGCTGGCGATTGGCGCAGAAGAAAACTTCACCGGTGTTGTTGACCTGGTGAAAATGAAAGCCATCAACTGGAATGATTCTGATCAGGGCGTGACCTTCGTTTACGAAGATATTCCGGCCGACATGCAGGATCTGGCCGACGAATGGCATCAGAACCTGATCGAGTCTGCAGCAGAAGCTTCTGAAGATCTGATGGAAAAATACCTGGGCGGCGAAGAGCTGACCGAGGAAGAAATCAAGAAAGCACTGCGTCAGCGCGTACTGAGCAACGAAATCATTCTGGTTACCTGTGGTTCCGCGTTCAAGAACAAGGGCGTGCAGGCAATGCTGGATGCCGTTGTCGATTACCTGCCGGCACCGACCGACGTACCGGCAATCAACGGTATTCTGGACGACGGTAAAGATACGCCGGCTGAGCGTCACGCTAGCGATGATGAGCCGTTCTCTGCACTGGCGTTCAAAATCGCAACCGACCCGTTTGTGGGTAACCTGACGTTCTTCCGTGTGTACTCCGGCGTGGTTAACTCCGGCGACACCGTGCTGAACTCAGTAAAATCTGAGCGTGAGCGTTTTGGTCGTATCGTTCAGATGCACGCCAACAAACGTGAAGAGATCAAAGAAGTTCGCGCAGGCGACATCGCAGCTGCGATCGGTCTGAAAGACGTGATCACCGGTGACACCCTGTGTGACCCGGAAAACCCGATCATTCTGGAGCGTATGGAATTCCCGGAACCGGTTATCTCCATCGCGGTAGAACCGAAAACCAAAGCCGACCAGGAAAAAATGGGTCTGGCTCTGGGCCGTCTGGCGAAGGAAGACCCGTCTTTCCGCGTATGGACTGACGAAGAATCCAACCAGACCATCATCGCTGGTATGGGTGAACTGCACCTCGACATCATCGTTGACCGTATGAAGCGTGAATTCAACGTGGAAGCGAATGTTGGTAAACCGCAGGTTGCTTACCGCGAAGCGATTCGCGCTAAAGTTACCGATGTTGAAGGTAAACACGCCAAGCAGTCTGGTGGTCGTGGTCAGTACGGTCATGTTGTTATCGACATGTACCCGCTGGAGCCGGGCTCGAATCCGAAAGGCTACGAGTTCGTCAACGATATCAAAGGTGGTGTGATTCCTGGCGAATACATCCCGGCCGTTGATAAAGGCATCCAGGAACAGCTGAAAGCCGGTCCGTTGGCTGGCTTCCCGGTAGTTGATCTCGGCGTGCGTCTGCACTTCGGTTCTTACCATGACGTTGACTCCTCCGAGCTGGCGTTTAAACTGGCCGCTTCTATCGCCTTTAAAGCGGCGTTCAGTAAAGCGAAACCTGTTCTGCTTGAGCCGATCATGAAGGTTGAAGTAGAAACGCCGGAAGAGAACACTGGTGACGTCATCGGTGACCTGAGCCGTCGTCGTGGTATGCTGCGTGGTCAAGAATCCAACGTTACTGGCGTTGTGATTCACGCTGAGGTTCCGCTGTCTGAAATGTTCGGATACGCAACCCAGCTGCGTTCTCTGACCAAAGGTCGTGCTTCTTACTCCATGGAGTTCCTGAAGTACGATGATGCGCCGAACAACGTTGCCCAGGCCGTTATTGAAGCCCGTGGTAAGTAATTCGGGTTTAACAACACATTGATCCCGTGCTCTCTCCGTTAGGGGAGAGCATTTGAGTAAGGAATATAGCCGTGTCTAAAGAAAAATTTGAACGTACAAAACCGCACGTCAACGTCGGTACTATCGGCCACGTTGACCATGGTAAAACTACTCTGACCGCAGCCATCACTACCGTTCTGGCAAAAA
>NZ_CM001984.1:4385792-4410960 GCF_000406305.1 Dickeya sp. MK7 | reverse complement strand
CCGATAGCTAAAATGAAGAAAAAGGGTACTTCGGTACCCTTTTTTTATTCTCCAGAGAAGAATTGAAATACAAACCATTCTTATTTACAATGCGTGTAATTGGTTAAAAAATGAGTTATCCGCATATGTATGTCTGTCTGTGCAATGCCGTTTCCGACAAAGTCATTCGACAGGTCGTTCGTCAGCATCAGCCCCAGTCGCTGAAGCAATTGAAGCAGTTTGTGCCGGTTGGGACGGAGTGTGGTAAATGCATCCGTCAGGCCAGGTTGATCCTGGAAGAAGAAACAGCAAAAAATGCGGAATTGTATAAAGTCGCATAAGTGATAAGGGCATTCTTTTGACTCTGTGTTGGTCGCTTCTACACTTTTTAGTACTGGAGCGGAGGAGCTGAGTCATGAAAGGCGATAAAAATGTCATTACACATCTGAACAAACTGTTGGGTAACGAGCTGGTTGCAATCAACCAGTATTTCCTTCATGCCCGCATGTTCAAAAACTGGGGACTCAAACGTCTTAACGATCATGAGTATCATGAGTCGATTGACGAAATGAAACACGCGGATCGTTATATCGAGCGTATCCTTTTTCTGGAAGGTGTCCCTAATCTGCAGGATCTTGGCAAACTCAATATCGGCGAAGACATCGAAGAGATGCTGCGTTCAGACCTGGCGCTGGAACTTGAAGGTGCGAGGGATTTACGCGAGGCGATCTCCTATGCCGACTCGGTGAGGGATTATGTCAGTCGCGATCTGATGATTGAGGTGCTCGCTGATGAAGAAGAGCACATCGACTGGCTGGAAACTGAACTGGAACTGATTGCGCGTCTGGGTATCCAAAACTACCTGCAAACGCAATTGAAAGAAGAGTGATTTTTTCCACCCGACATTCTCTGCGATACGGCTGTTGTTCAGTCGTTAGCTGGTGAATAAAACACCACCTCTAACTTTCGATTGCTTCCTGAGCAAATTTACGTATAATGCGCGGGCTTACCTGAGATGGTAAGCCCGATTCGTATGAATCTGAGGCAGGTACCTGATACCCGCCGAACAATACTCCCGATATGGGGGTTATGTACTGAACGATTACACTCCCCCATCAATCGTAATGGGTGTGAGGAGTAATTATTTCCGTTTATAAAATAATTGGAGCTCTGGTCTCATGCAGAACCAAAGAATCCGTATCCGCCTGAAAGCGTTTGATCATCGTCTGATCGATCAATCAACCGCGGAAATCGTCGAGACTGCCAAGCGCACTGGTGCGCAGGTCCGTGGTCCGATCCCGCTGCCGACCCGCAAAGAGCGCTTTACCGTTCTGATCTCCCCGCACGTTAACAAAGACGCGCGCGATCAGTACGAAATTCGCACTCACAAGCGTCTGGTTGACATCGTTGAGCCAACCGAGAAAACCGTTGATGCTCTGATGCGTCTGGATCTGGCTGCCGGTGTAGACGTGCAGATCAGCCTGGGTTAATCAGGTCATTGAGCGATTGAGAGGTTGAAACAATGATTGGTTTAGTCGGTAAAAAAGTGGGTATGACCCGCATCTTCACTGAAGACGGCGTATCTATCCCCGTAACCGTAATCGAAATTGAAGCAAACCGCGTGACTCAGGTGAAAACCCTGGAGAACGACGGATACAGTGCTGTCCAGGTCACCACCGGCGCTAAAAAAGCTAACCGTGTAACCAAGCCGGAAGCAGGTCACTTCGCTAAGGCCGGCGTAGAAGCTGGTCGCGTTCTGCGTGAATTCCGTCTGGCTGACGGTGAAGAATTCGCTGTAGGACAGGACATTAGCGTTGAAATTTTCGCTGACGTTAAGAAAGTAGACGTTACCGGTACTTCTAAAGGTAAAGGCTTCGCCGGTACCGTTAAGCGCTGGAACTTCCGCACTCAGGACGCTACCCACGGTAACTCCTTGTCTCACCGTGTTCCGGGTTCCATCGGTCAGAACCAAACTCCGGGCAAAGTGTTTAAAGGCAAGAAAATGGCAGGCCAGCTGGGTAATGAGCGCGTAACCGTTCAGAGCCTGGACGTAGTACGTGTTGACGCTGAGCGCAACCTGCTGCTGGTTAAAGGTGCAGTCCCGGGTGCAACCGGTAGCGACCTGATCGTTAAACCGGCTGTGAAGGCGTGAGGAGATAGCAATGGAATTAGTATTGAAAGACGCGCAAAGCGCGCTGACTGTTTCCGAAACTACCTTCGGTCGTGATTTCAACGAAGCGCTGGTTCACCAGGTTGTTGTTGCTTATGCAGCAGGTGCCCGTCAAGGTACTCGCGCTCAGAAGACCCGTGCTGAAGTAACTGGTTCCGGTAAAAAACCGTGGCGTCAGAAAGGCACCGGCCGTGCGCGTTCTGGTTCTATCAAGAGCCCGATTTGGCGTTCCGGTGGCGTGACTTTTGCTGCCAAGCCTCAGGATCACAGCCAGAAAGTAAACAAAAAGATGTACCGCGGCGCGCTGAAAAGCATCCTGTCCGAACTGGTACGTCAGGATCGTCTGATCGTTGTCGAGAAGTTCTCTGTTGAAGCACCGAAAACCAAACTGCTGGCTCAGAAACTGAAAGAACTGGCGCTGGATGACGTGCTGATCATCACTGGTGAACTGGATGAGAACCTGTTCCTGGCCGCTCGTAACCTGTTCAAGGTTGACGTGCGTGACGTGGCAGGCATCGATCCGGTAAGCCTGATCGCCTTCGACAAAGTGGTTATGACTGCTGATGCTGTTAAGCAAGTTGAGGAGATGCTGGCATGATTCGTGAAGAACGTCTGCTGAAGGTGCTGCGCGCACCGCACGTTTCTGAAAAAGCGTCTACTGCGATGGAAAAAAATAACACCATCGTGCTCAAAGTTGCTAAAGACGCGACTAAAGCAGAAATCAAAGCTGCAGTACAGAAACTGTTTGAAGTCGAAGTCAATGACGTCCGCACCCTGGTTGTTAAAGGGAAAGTAAAACGTCACGGACAGCGTATCGGTCGTCGTAGCGACTGGAAAAAAGCTTACGTCACCCTGAAAGAAGGCCAGAATCTGGACTTCATCGGCGGCGCAGAGTAAGTCGGAGGAGTAAAAACAATGGCAGTTGTTAAGTGTAAACCGACATCTCCGGGTCGTCGCCACGTTGTTAAAGTGGTTAACCCTGAGCTGCACAAGGGCAAACCGTATGCCCCGTTGCTGGAAAAAAACAGCAAAACCGGTGGCCGTAACAACAATGGCCGCATCACCACTCGTCACATCGGTGGTGGTCACAAACAGCAGTACCGTATTGTTGACTTCAAACGCAACAAAGACGGTATTCCGGCTGTGGTCGAGCGTCTGGAGTACGATCCGAACCGTTCCGCGAACATCGCGCTGGTTCTGTACAAAGACGGCGAACGCCGTTATATCCTGGCGCCGAAAGGCCTGAAAGCAGGTGACCAGATTCAGTCTGGTGTTGATGCTGCAATCAAAACCGGTAACACCCTGCCGATGCGTAACATCCCGGTGGGTTCAACGGTTCACAACGTAGAAATGAAACCGGGTAAAGGCGGCCAGCTGGCTCGCTCCGCTGGTGCCTACGTTCAGATCGTTGCCCGTGAAGGTGCTTACGTTACCCTGCGTCTGCGTTCCGGCGAAATGCGTAAAGTCGAATCCGACTGCCGCGCAACGCTGGGCGAAGTCGGCAACGCTGAGCACATGCTGCGCGTTCTGGGTAAAGCTGGTGCTGCACGCTGGCGTGGCGTTCGTCCGACCGTTCGCGGTACGGCGATGAACCCGGTTGACCACCCGCACGGTGGTGGTGAAGGTCGTAACTTTGGTAAGCACCCGGTTACTCCGTGGGGCATTCAGACCAAAGGTAAGAAGACCCGCAGCAACAAACGTACTGATAAATTTATCGTACGCCGCCGTACTAAATAATTTTAGAGGATAAACCATGCCACGTTCTCTCAAGAAAGGTCCATTTATCGACCTGCACTTGCTGAAGAAGGTAGAGAAAGCGGTGGAAAGCGGTGACAAGAAGCCCCTGCGCACCTGGTCCCGTCGCTCAACGATCTTTCCAAACATGATCGGTTTGACCATCGCTGTCCATAATGGTCGTCAGCACGTTCCGGTATTCATCTCTGACGAGATGGTCGGACACAAGCTGGGTGAATTCGCGCCGACTCGTACTTACCGCGGCCACGCGGCTGATAAAAAAGCCAAGAAGAAATAAGGTAGGAGGAAGAGATGGAAACTATCGCTAAACATCTTCATGCTCGTTCTTCTGCTCAAAAGGTTCGCCTGGTGGCTGACCTGATTCGCGGTAAGAAAGTGTCGCAAGCTCTGGATATTCTGACCTACACCAACAAGAAAGCTGCTGGTCTGGTCAAAAAAGTACTGGAGTCTGCCATTGCTAACGCAGAACACAACGATGGCGCTGACATTGACGATCTGAAAGTTGCGAAAATCTTCGTAGACGAAGGCCCGAGCATGAAACGCATTATGCCGCGTGCTAAAGGTCGTGCGGATCGCATCCTGAAGCGTACCAGCCACATCACTGTGGTTGTGTCCGATCGCTGAGACTCTGGAGACTAGCAATGGGTCAGAAAGTACATCCTAATGGTATTCGCCTGGGTATTGTCAAAACTTGGAACTCTACCTGGTATGCAAATACCAAAGAATTCGCTGACAACCTGGACAGCGATTTTAAAGTTCGTCAGTACCTGAACAAGGAACTGGAGAAGGCCTCCGTTTCTCGCATCGTTATCGAGCGTCCGGCTAAAAGCATTCGTGTGACCATTCACACTGCTCGCCCGGGCATCGTTATCGGCAAGAAAGGTGAAGACGTTGAAAAACTGCGTAAGGGCGTAGCGGATATCGCTGGCGTACCGGCGCAGATCAACATCGCTGAAGTTCGTAAGCCTGAACTGGACGCAAAACTGGTTGCCGACAGCATCACTTCTCAGCTGGAGCGTCGTGTGATGTTCCGCCGCGCGATGAAGCGTGCTGTTCAGAACGCCATGCGTCTGGGCGCTAAAGGTATCAAAGTTGAAGTCAGCGGTCGTCTGGGCGGCGCTGAAATCGCACGTACCGAATGGTACCGCGAAGGTCGTGTTCCGCTGCACACGCTGCGTGCTGACATTGACTACAACACCTCCGAAGCGCACACCACTTACGGTGTCATCGGTGTGAAAGTGTGGATCTTCAAAGGTGAGATCCTGGGTGGTATGGCTGCCGTTGAACAACCGGAAAAACCGGCTGCTCAACCGAAAAAGCAGCAGCGTAAAGGCCGCAAGTAAGGAGAGTCGCTGAATGTTACAACCAAAGCGTACAAAATTCCGTAAAGTGCACAAAGGCCGCAACCGTGGTCTGGCTGCTGGTACGGATGTGAGCTTCGGCACTTTCGGTCTGAAAGCTGTTGGCCGCGGTCGCCTGACTGCTCGTCAAATCGAAGCTGCTCGTCGTGCTATGACTCGTGCTGTTAAGCGTCAAGGTAAGATCTGGATCCGTGTATTCCCGGATAAACCGATCACTGAGAAACCGCTTGAAGTGCGTATGGGTAAAGGTAAAGGTAACGTGGAGTATTGGGTTGCCTTGATTCAGCCAGGTAAAGTCCTGTACGAAATGGACGGGGTGCCGGAAGAGTTAGCCCGCGAGGCATTCGAACTGGCAGCAGCGAAACTGCCGATCAAAACCACCTTTGTAACTAAGACGGTGATGTAATGAAAGCAAAAGAGCTGCGTGAAAAGAGCGTTGAAGAGCTGAATACCGAACTGCTCGGACTGCTGCGTGAACAGTTCAATCTGCGCATGCAGGCTGCCAGCGGTCAGCTGCAACAAACTCACCTGTTGAAGCAAGTGCGTCGTAATGTCGCACGCGTTAAGACTTTACTGACTGAGAAGGCGGGTGCGTAATGACCGATAAAATCCGTACTCTGCAAGGTCGTGTCGTTAGTGACAAAATGCAGAAATCTGCTGTTGTCGCTATTGAGCGTTTCGTGAAACACCCGATCTACGGTAAATTCATCAAACGCACGACCAAGCTGCACGTGCATGACGAGAACAACGAATGTGGAATTGGCGACGTGGTTGAAATCCGCGAATGCCGTCCGCTGTCCAAGACCAAATCCTGGACCTTGGTTCGCGTTGTAGAGAAAGCGATTCTGTAATAGAGTATTGCTCTTCTCTTGATAATAAACGGCTCTGTAAAGGGCCGTTTATTTTTTCTACCCACAGTCGATAAGTGGTGTTATAATGCTGCGCCCTCGATTCTGGGGTATTAATGACCCGCAAGGGTTCGAAAAGTAGTAGTTGACATTAGCGGAGCACTAAACATGATCCAAGAACAGACTATGCTGAATGTGGCCGATAACTCCGGTGCACGTCGCGTAATGTGTATCAAGGTTCTGGGTGGCTCGCACCGTCGCTACGCAGGCGTCGGCGACATCATCAAAATTACCATTAAGGAAGCAATTCCCCGCGGTAAGGTGAAAAAAGGCGATGTACTGAAGGCGGTAGTGGTGCGCACCAAGAAGGGTGTTCGTCGCCCTGACGGTTCTGTCGTTCGCTTCGATGGTAATGCATGCGTTATTCTGAACAATAACAGCGAGCAACCTATCGGTACGCGTATTTTTGGGCCGGTAACTCGTGAACTGCGTACTGAAAAGTTCATGAAAATTATCTCTCTGGCACCAGAAGTACTCTAAGGAGCGAATCATGGCAGCGAAAATCCGTCGTGATGACGAAGTTATCGTGCTGACCGGCAAAGATAAAGGTAAGCGCGGTAAAGTTAAGAACGTCCTGACTTCTGGTAAGGTCGTTGTTGAAGGTATCAACCTGGTTAAAAAACATCAGAAGCCGGTTCCGGCGCTGAATCAACCAGGCGGAATCGTTGAAAAAGAAGCTGCTATCCAGGTTTCTAACGTTGCAATCTTCAATGCGGCCACCGGCAAGGCGGATCGTGTAGGCTTTAGATTCGAAGACGGCAAAAAAGTCCGTTTCTTCAAGTCTAACAGCGAAATTATCAAGTAATTTGGAGTAGTACGATGGCGAAACTGCATGATTACTACAAAGACGAAGTGGTTAGCAAACTGATGACTCAGTTCAGCTACAATTCTGTCATGCAAGTCCCTCGGGTCGAGAAGATCACCCTGAACATGGGTGTTGGTGAAGCGATCGCTGACAAGAAGCTGCTGGATAACGCCGCAGCTGATCTGACAGCTATCTCCGGTCAAAAACCGTTGATCACCAAAGCACGCAAATCTGTTGCAGGCTTCAAAATCCGCCAGGGCTATCCGATCGGCTGTAAAGTAACTCTGCGTGGCGAACGCATGTGGGAGTTCTTTGAGCGTCTGATTTCCATTGCTGTACCGCGTATCCGCGACTTCCGCGGTCTGTCTTCGAAATCATTCGATGGACGTGGTAACTACAGCATGGGTGTGCGTGAGCAGATCATCTTCCCGGAAATCGACTATGACAAGGTCGATCGCGTTCGTGGTTTGGACATTACCATTACCACCACTGCGAAAACCGATGATGAAGGCCGTGCGCTGTTGGCCGCCTTTAACTTCCCGTTCCGCAAGTAAGGTAGGGTTACTAATGGCTAAGCAATCCATGAAAGCACGCGAAGTTAAACGCGTGAAATTAGCTGATAAATTCTTCGCCAAGCGCGTTGAGCTGAAAGCTATCATCTCCAATGTGAACTCATCCGACGAAGATCGTTGGGATGCTGTTCTCAAGCTGCAGACTCTGCCGCGTGATTCCAGCCCGTCCCGTCAGCGTAACCGCTGCCGCCAGACAGGTCGTCCGCACGCTTTCCTGCGGAAGTTCGGGTTGAGCCGTATCAAGGTCCGTGAAGCCGCCATGCGCGGTGAAATTCCGGGTCTGAAAAAGGCTAGCTGGTAATTGTCACCAATTGAATCACGGGAGTAAAGACAGATGAGCATGCAAGATCCGATCGCGGATATGCTGACCCGTATCCGTAACGGTCAAGCCGCGAACAAAGTTGCGGTCACCATGCCTTCCTCCAAGCTGAAAGTGGCAATTGCCAACGTGCTGAAGGAAGAAGGTTTTATTGAAGATTTTAAAGTTGAAGGCGACACCAAGCCTGAACTGGAACTGACTCTTAAGTATTTCCAGGGTAAGGCAGTGGTAGAGAGCATTCAGCGTATCAGCCGTCCTGGTCTGCGCATCTATAAACGCAAAGATGAGCTGCCGAAAGTTATGGCCGGTTTAGGTATCGCAGTTGTTTCTACCTCTAAAGGTGTGATGACTGATCGTGCAGCTCGCCAGGCTGGTCTTGGTGGCGAGATTATCTGCTACGTAGCTTAATCGGGAGGGAAGAATGTCTCGTGTTGCAAAAGCACCCGTCGTCATTCCTGCCGGCGTAGAGGTAAAACTCAACGGTCAGGATATTTCGATCAAGGGTAAAAACGGCGAGTTGGTTCGTGAGATCAATGCCGCTGTCGAAGTTAAACAAGCTGATAACGTGCTGACTTTCGCCCCGCGCGAAGGTTTTGCCGATGGCTGGGCTCAGGCCGGGACTACTCGCGCTCTGTTGAACAGCATGGTTATCGGTGTTACCGAAGGCTTCACCAAAAAGCTGCAATTGGTAGGTGTAGGTTATCGTGCAGCCGTGAAAGGTAATGTGGTGAATTTGGCCCTGGGCTTCTCTCACCCGATCGATCACGAACTGCCTGCAGGCATTACTGCTGAATGTCCGTCTCAGACTGAAATCGTACTGAAAGGTGCGGATAAACAGCTGATCGGTCAGGTAGCGGCTGACCTGCGTGCTTACCGTCGTCCTGAGCCTTACAAAGGCAAAGGTGTCCGTTACGCCGATGAAGTCGTGCGTACCAAAGAGGCTAAGAAGAAGTAAGGTAACACTATGGATAAGAAATCAGCTCGTATCCGTCGTGCAACCCGCGCACGTCGCAAAATCCGTGAATTGGGTGCGACTCGTCTGGTGGTACATCGTACCCCCCGCCATATTTATGCGCAGGTTATCGCACCGAACGGTTCTGAAGTCCTGGTAGCCGCTTCTACTGTAGAAAAAGCTATCGCTGAGCAACTGAAGTATACCGGTAACAAAGACGCGGCCGCAGCTGTTGGTAAAGCTGTTGCTGAACGCGCTCTGGAAAAAGGCATCAAGGGTGTGGCCTTTGACCGTTCCGGGTTCCAATATCATGGTCGAGTCCAGGCACTGGCAGATGCTGCCCGTGAAGCTGGCCTTCAGTTCTAAGGTAGAGGTGTAAGATGGCTCACATCGAAAAACAAGCTGGCGAACTGCAGGAAAAGCTGATCGCGGTAAATCGCGTATCTAAAACCGTTAAGGGTGGTCGTATTTTCTCCTTCACAGCACTGACTGTGGTAGGTGATGGTAACGGTCGCGTAGGTTTTGGTTACGGTAAAGCTCGCGAAGTTCCGGCAGCGATCCAGAAAGCGATGGAAAAAGCCCGTCGCAATATGATGAATGTCGCGCTGAACAACGGCACTCTGCAGCACCCGGTTAAAGGTGCACACACAGGTTCTCGTGTGTTCATGCAGCCAGCTTCCGAAGGTACCGGTATCATCGCCGGTGGTGCAATGCGCGCCGTTCTGGAAGTTGCAGGGGTTCACAACGTATTGGCTAAGGCCTATGGTTCCACAAACCCGATTAACGTGGTTCGTGCAACTATTGATGGTCTGGCTAACATGAAGTCCCCGGAAATGGTCGCTGCCAAGCGTGGTAAATCCGTTGAAGACATTCTGGGGTAATTGACCATGGCAAAGACTATTAAAATTACTCAAACCCGTAGTGCAATCGGTCGTCTGCCGAAACACAAGGCAACGCTGCTTGGCCTGGGTCTGCGTCGTATTGGTCATACCGTTGAGCGTGAGGATACTCCTGCTGTTCGCGGTATGGTCAACGCGGTTTCCTACATGGTTAAAGTGGAGGAGTAACAGATGCGTTTGAATACTCTGTCTCCGGCCGAAGGTGCCAAACACGCGCCGAAGCGCTTAGGTCGCGGTATCGGTTCCGGCCTCGGTAAGACTGGTGGTCGCGGCGTCAAAGGTCAGAACTCTCGTTCTGGCGGTGGCGTACGTCGTGGCTTCGAAGGCGGTCAGATGCCTTTGTATCGTCGTCTGCCGAAGTTCGGCTTCACTTCTCGCAAAGCGATGATTACAGCGGAAATCCGTCTGTCTGATCTGGCGCGTGTAGAAGGCGATGTTGTTGATCTGAATACGCTGAAAGCTGCTAACGTCATCGGCGTTCAGATTGAATTCGCGAAAGTGATTCTGTCTGGCGAAGTTGCACGTCCGGTAACGATTCGTGGTCTGCGCGTCACCAAAGGCGCTCGTGCTGCTATCGAAGCTGCTGGCGGCAAAATTGAGGAATAAGTAGCAGATGGCTAAACAACCAGGATTAGATTTTCAAAGTGCTAAAGGCGGAGTTGGCGAACTGAAACGCAGACTGTTGTTTGTTATCGGTGCGTTGATTGTTTTCCGTATTGGCTCTTTTATTCCGATTCCTGGTATTGATGCCACTGTGCTTGCCAAATTGCTCGAACAACAGCGCGGCACCATCATTGAAATGTTTAACATGTTCTCTGGTGGTGCTCTCAGCCGTGCTTCGATTTTCGCTCTGGGGATCATGCCGTATATTTCGGCATCCATCATCATTCAGTTGTTGACGGTGGTTCACCCGGCTCTGGCGGAAATTAAGAAGGAAGGGGAGGCTGGCCGACGTAAAATCAGTCAGTACACCCGTTACGGCACTTTGGTGTTGGCAATATTTCAGTCAATCGGTATTGCTACCGGTTTGCCGAATATGCCTGGAATGCAAGGACTGGTGATTAATCCGGGCTTTGCATTTTATTTCACCGCTGTTGTCAGTCTGGTTACCGGGACAATGTTCCTGATGTGGCTGGGCGAGCAGATTACTGAACGGGGTATCGGCAACGGTATCTCGATTATAATCTTTGCCGGTATTGTTGCGGGATTACCGCCGGCCATTGGCCATACTATCGAGCAAGCGCGGCAAGGCGATCTGCACTTCCTCCTGTTGCTGTTGGTTGCAGTGCTGGTATTCGCAGTAACGTTTTTTGTGGTGTTTATTGAGCGTGGTCAGCGTCGTATCGTTGTTAACTACGCCAAACGTCAGCAAGGACGTCGCGTATACGCAGCACAGAGTACGCATTTACCGCTGAAAGTGAATATGGCAGGGGTTATCCCGGCTATCTTCGCTTCCAGTATTATCCTGTTCCCTGCAACCATTGCATCTTGGTTCGGGGGCGGTACTGGTTGGAACTGGCTGACAACTATTTCGCTGTATCTGCAGCCTGGGCAACCGCTTTATGTGTTACTCTATGCATCTGCAATCATCTTCTTCTGTTTCTTCTACACTGCGTTGGTGTTCAACCCGCGTGAAACAGCAGATAACCTGAAGAAGTCCGGTGCATTCGTGCCAGGAATTCGTCCGGGAGAGCAAACGGCGAAGTATATTGATAAAGTGATGACCCGCCTGACTCTGGTCGGTGCGATGTACATTACTTTTATCTGCCTCATCCCGGAGTTCATGCGTGACGCAATGAAAGTGCCGTTCTACTTCGGTGGTACGTCATTATTGATCGTTGTTGTTGTGATTATGGACTTTATGGCTCAAGTGCAAACCTTGCTGATGTCAAGTCAGTACGAGTCTGCATTGAAGAAGGCAAACCTGAAAGGCTATAGCCGCTAATTAGGTTTAGCTTGAGAAGTTACGGAGAGTAAAAATGAAAGTTCGTGCTTCCGTCAAGAAATTATGTCGTAACTGTAAGATCGTTAAGCGTAACGGCATCGTTCGCGTCATCTGCAGCGCCGAACCGAAGCATAAACAGCGCCAAGGCTGATTATCTCGCATATTTTTCTTGCAAAGTTGGATTGAGCTGGCTAGATTAGCCAGCCAATCTTTTGTATGTAACTGCAATATCCATTTGAGTATCCTGAAAACGGGCTTTTCAGTATGGTATTGCTTTATAAAATTGTAGGAGTGCATAGTGGCCCGTATAGCAGGCATTAACATTCCTGATCATAAACATACCGTAATTGCATTAACTGCTATTTACGGCATCGGCAAAACCCGTTCCAAATCCATCTGTGCTGCAACGGGTATTGCTGAAGATGTTAAGATCAGTGAGCTGTCTGAAGAGCAAATCGATAAGCTGCGTGACGAAGTAGCCAAGTTTGTTGTAGAAGGCGATCTGCGTCGTGAGATCACCCTGAGCATCAAGCGTCTGATGGACCTTGGTACTTACCGTGGTTTGCGTCACCGTCGTGGTCTGCCGGTTCGCGGTCAGCGTACCAAGACTAACGCCCGTACCCGTAAGGGTCCGCGCAAACCGATCAAGAAATAATCGGGGTGATTGAATAATGGCAAAGGCACCTATTCGTGCACGTAAGCGTGTAAGAAAGCAAGTCTCTGACGGTGTGGCTCATATCCATGCTTCTTTCAACAACACCATCGTTACTATTACCGATCGTCAGGGTAATGCGTTGGGTTGGGCAACTGCCGGTGGTTCCGGTTTCCGTGGTTCTCGTAAATCCACTCCGTTCGCCGCTCAGGTAGCAGCAGAGCGCTGCGCTGAAGCTGTGAAAGAGTACGGTATCAAGAATCTGGAAGTTATGGTTAAAGGACCTGGTCCGGGCCGTGAGTCTACTATCCGCGCACTGAACGCGGCTGGTTTCCGCATCACTAACATTACTGATGTGACTCCGATCCCTCATAACGGTTGTCGTCCGCCGAAAAAGCGTCGCGTGTAACGCCGCTTTTAGGATTGCTGGAGAAAGAAAATGGCAAGATATTTGGGTCCTAAGCTCAAGCTGAGCCGTCGTGAAGGCACCGACCTGTTTCTAAAGTCTGGTGTTCGCGCGATCGATTCCAAGTGTAAAATTGAACAAGCTCCTGGTCAGCACGGTGCGCGTAAACCGCGTCTGTCTGACTATGGTGTGCAGTTGCGTGAAAAGCAGAAAGTTCGCCGTATCTACGGTGTTCTGGAGCGCCAGTTCCGTAACTACTACAAAGAAGCCGCTCGCCTGAAAGGCAATACAGGTGCAAACCTGTTGCAGTTGCTGGAAGGTCGTCTGGACAACGTTGTTTACCGTATGGGCTTCGGCGCGACTCGTGCAGAATCTCGTCAGCTGGTAAGTCACAAGGCTGTCATGGTAAATGGTCGCGTTGTTAACATCGCTTCTTATCAGGTATCTCCGAATGACGTAGTCAGCATCCGCGAGAAAGCGAAAAAGCAGTCTCGTGTTAAGGCCGCTCTGGAGCTGGCTGAACAGCGTGAAAAGCCAACTTGGCTGGAAGTTGATGCTGCCAAGATGGAAGGTGTGTTCAAGCGTATTCCTGAACGTACCGATCTGTCTGCGGACATTAATGAACACCTGATCGTCGAGCTTTACTCCAAGTAAAGCTTAGTACCAAAGAGAGGACACAATGCAGGGTTCTGTGACAGAGTTTCTAAAACCGCGCCTGGTAGATATCGAGCAAGTCAGTTCGACGCACGCCAAGGTGACCCTTGAGCCGTTAGAGCGGGGCTTCGGCCATACTCTTGGTAACGCACTGCGCCGTATTCTGCTTTCATCCATGCCTGGTTGCGCGGTGACCGAGGTTGAGATTGATGGTGTACTGCACGAGTACAGCACCAAAGAAGGCGTACAGGAAGATATCCTGGAAATCCTGCTCAACCTGAAAGGGCTGGCGGTGAGAGTTCAAGGCAAAGATGAAGTTATTCTTACCCTGAATAAATCTGGCATTGGCCCTGTGACTGCAGCCGACATCACCCACGACGGTGATGTCGAAATCGTCAAGCCACAGCATGTGATCTGCCATCTGACCGATGAGAACGCATCTATCAATATGCGTATCAAAGTTCAGCGTGGTCGCGGTTATGTGCCGGCGTCTGCCCGTATTCATACGGAAGAAGATGAGCGCCCGATCGGTCGCCTGTTAGTCGACGCTTGCTACAGCCCTGTTGAGCGTATCGCTTACAATGTTGAAGCAGCTCGTGTTGAACAGCGTACCGACCTGGACAAGCTGGTTATCGAGATGGAAACCAATGGCACGATCGATCCTGAAGAGGCGATCCGCCGTGCGGCGACCATTCTGGCTGAACAATTGGAAGCTTTCGTTGACTTGCGTGATGTACGTCAGCCGGAAGTGAAAGAAGAGAAACCAGAATTCGATCCGATCCTGCTGCGCCCTGTTGACGATCTTGAATTGACTGTCCGCTCTGCTAACTGCCTTAAGGCAGAAGCTATCCACTACATCGGTGATCTGGTACAGCGTACCGAGGTTGAACTGCTTAAAACGCCTAACCTGGGTAAAAAATCTCTTACTGAGATTAAAGACGTGCTGGCTTCTCGTGGTCTGTCTCTGGGCATGCGCCTGGAAAACTGGCCGCCGGCAAGCATTGCTGATGAGTAACCGGATCACAGGTTAAGGTTTTACTGAGAAGGATAAGGTCATGCGCCATCGTAAGAGTGGTCGTCAACTGAACCGTAACAGCAGCCATCGCCAGGCTATGTTCCGCAACATGGCTGGTTCTTTGGTTCGTCATGAGATTATCAAGACGACCCTGCCGAAAGCGAAAGAGCTGCGTCGTGTTGTTGAACCGCTGATTACTCTTGCCAAGACCGACAGCGTTGCTAATCGTCGTCTGGCATTCGCCCGTACTCGTGATAACGAGATCGTGGCTAAACTGTTTAATGAACTGGGCCCGCGTTTCGCGAGCCGCGCCGGTGGTTACACTCGTATTCTGAAGTGTGGCTTCCGTGCTGGTGACAATGCGCCGATGGCATACATCGAGCTCGTTGATCGCGCAGTTTCTCAGACAGAAGAAGTTGCTGCTGCAGAGTAATTTGCACTAGCGTAAAAAAGCCGGGGAAACCCGGTTTTTTTACGTCCTCATTAAACCCCGCCTTGTTGCTGTTCGAACTCTCTTCAATTTACTATCATGTGGATGAAAGATCGTGCGGGAGGCTGTTTTATGTTCCCTATTGATGAATGGGCCGAGCGCCATATCATTGAGGCGCAAAAGCGTGGGGAGTTAGACCATTTGCCAGGCAGCGGTAAGCCGCTTCAGTTGGATGACAATAGCGCTGTTCCTGTTGAACTACGCAGCGCATACCATCTGATGAAGAATGGCGGTTTTTTGCCGCCGGAACTATCCGATCGCAAAGAAGCGCTGACATTGGTAAATTTACTGCGCGCGGCTGACCCAGCATCAGCAGACTATACCGATTTATCCCGGCGGCTCAAGGCGCTAGAGTTACGCCTGCAGCTGTCAGGAATGAATACCGATTTTCTGAAAGGGTCTTATCAGCATGCATTAGGCATGCGATTGGAGAAGAATATCTCCGTTAAAGATGACTGAACCGCTTGTTATAACAGGCAATTTACGTTGAATATAACATCCATCGAATGAGGTAGATTTATGTCACATTATCGCCATACTAAAGGGCAGATAAAAGATAACGCACTTGAGGCGCTGCTCCATGACCCTCTGTTTCACCAGCGTGTTGAGCAGAATACAAAAGGTAAAGGGAGCTATCGCAGGAAAGAGAAACATCAAAAAGCACAGGGTAAGAACTGGGAGGCCAGTGGTAAGAAAACAATGCTTTTACCACTGGCCTTCTGGCATGTTGATTCTGCCGTTAAGACAATTATGCGTTTTTGGAATGGTTATCGGCCTGTTGTTTGAGTAAATCTCGGATCTCTGTCAGTAATTTTTCTTCTGCGCTGATCTTGGGCGGCGCATTGGGTTCTTCCTGTTGGGTACGACGTAATTTATTCATGAGCTTGATGGCCATAAAAATGGCAAATGCAACGATGATAAAATCAAAAATATTCTGAATGAATACGCCGTAATTAATACTGACTGCGGCTATATTGCCTTGCGCCTCTCGCAAAACCCAATGAAACTGTTTGAAATCGACGCCGCCGATCAAGAGTCCCAGTGGTGGCATGATAATGTCCGATACCAACGACGATACGATTTTTCCGAATGCGGCGCCGATAATGACCCCGACAGCCAGGTCAACCACGTTGCCGCGCATAGCGAATTCACGAAACTCTTTTATAAAGCTCATAACACTCTCCCCGATAAAACCTTTTTTAATTTTAACAAGCGATGGAAAATTTACCAAAAAGGGATATTTCAGGGCGCGCAGGATAAAACGCCCTGAGGAAAGGTTAGAGGAAGAATGGGCTGGGTTGGAATAAACGCTCGACGTCGGACACATATTTCTTGTCAGTCAAAAACATAATGACATGGTCACCCTGTTCTATTTGCAAATTGTTATTGGCAATGATGACGTCGTCGCCGCGCACAATTGCACCGATAATTGTTCCTGGCGGCAGTTTGATATCGGCGATCATGCGGCCGACTACTTTCGATGTGCCTTCATCACCATGTGCAATTGCTTCAATCGCTTCTGCAACACCGCGTCGCAGCGACGATACACTGACGATATCCGCTTTACGCACATGTCCCAGCAATGCGGAAATGGTGGCCTGTTGTGGCGAAATAGCAACATCAATGACACTGCCCTGCACCAGGTCGACATAGGCCCGGCGCTGGATCAGGACCATCGCTTTTTTGGCACCCATCCGTTTTGCCAGCATGGCTGACATGATATTCGCTTCATCATCGTTGGTGATGGCGATGAATACATCAATCTGTTCAACGTGCTCCTGAGCCAGTAACTCCTGGTCAGAAGCATCGCCGTGAAAGACGATAGTGTGTTGTAAGCGCTCCGCTAACTCAGCGGCTCGCAGCGCGTCGCGCTCTATTAGCTTGACGCTATAATCCTTTTCGAGTCTGAGGGCCAGGCCAGCGCCCACATTTCCGCCCCCAACAATCATGATGCGCTTATAGGGCTTCTCCAGCCGCTGCATCTCACTCATCACCGCCCGAATATGCTGTGAGGCGGCGATAAAGAACACTTCATCGCCGGCTTCAATCACGGTTGAGCCTTGAGGACGAATCGGCCGGTCATGGCGGAAAATGGCTGCGACTCGCGTTTCTATGTGAGGCATATGGTCGCGCATCGTTGCAATCGCATTACCCACCAACGGCCCGCCATAGTATGCATTTACTGCGGCAATACTGACTTTCCCCTCTGCGAAATTGACTACCTGCAATGCGCCCGGATACTCGATCAATTTATAAATATTGTCGATAACCAGTTGTTCCGGCGAAATAAGGTGATCAATCGGGACGGCTTCCGCCTGAAACAATTGCTCAGATTCACGGATATACTCCGATGAGCGGATACGCGCGATGCGGTTGGGAGTATTGAACAGGGAGTAAGCGACCTGACAGGCGATCATGTTGGTTTCGTCGGAATTGGTTACGGCGATCAACATATCTGCATCTTCAGCGCCGGCTTCGCGCAATATGCGCGGATGAGAGGCATAGCCAGTCACCACGCGCAGATCGAATTTGTCCTGAAGCTGGCGTAGCCGGGTCGTATTGGTGTCCACAACGGTAATATCATTGTTTTCGCCTGACAGATTTTCTGCCAGCGTTCCGCCAACCTGACCTGCACCAAGAATAATTATCTTCATCGTGATTTCTGCCGTGTCTGTTCCTGTCGGGGCTTATCAACCGGTTAGAGCTATTGCCCGTTTTTTACCAGCTTCGCATAAAAGAAACCATCGCCATCTTCCGCCGCGGGTAATTTCTGAATCCCAGGGTGCTGCGGGCTACCGGTATCAACCAATGCGGCATCAGGATGGCGTTGCAGAAATGCGGCCACTTGCTGGTGGTTTTCCTCCGGTAGTATAGAGCAGGTGGCGTACACCAGCGTGCCGCCATTTTTCAGCCGTGGCCAGATAGCTTCCAGAATTGCCTGTTGCATAGCAGCCAGTTCGGCGATATCGCTATCGCGGCGCAACCACTTGATATCCGGGTGACGGCGAATGACGCCGGTCGCGGAGCAAGGAGCATCCAGCAAAATACGATCAAAGCGCTTGTCCCCACACCATGCTGTTGGTGTTCGGCCATCTCCACATTTGACCTCGGCGTGTTGACCAAGGCGTTGCAAATTCTCTCTGACCCGCTTCAGCCGTTGTTCATCCACGTCAACGGCAAGTACATGAGCATGAGGAGCGGCTTCAAGTATATGTGTTGTCTTGCCGCCAGGCGCGGCGCACAGATCGAGAATATCTTCGTGGTCTTGCGGCGACAACCAGTGGATACAGCCTTGTGCCGACGCGTCCTGTACGGTGACCCAGCCCTGTTCGAACCCCGGTAACTGATTGACGGCGCAGGGTGTCCCCAGTCGAATGGCATCCGCATAGAAAGGGTGAGGATAAGCTTCTATCTCTTTTTCCTGCAGTAACGTCAGATAGGCTGCCTGAGTATGATGCTGCCGGTTGACCCGTAACCACATGGGAGGATGCTGATTGTTCGCCTCGACGATGCGCTCCCATTGCTCGGGATAGGCCTTTTTCAGTCGTTGCAACAACCACTCGGGGTGCGCATAGCGCGCCGGATTGTTCTGCAGCCGTTGCTGCAATTCGTCCTGCTGACGCTGGAACTGGCGTAATACGCCATTGATTAATCCTTTCAACTGAGGCCGTTTCAGGGCAACCGCGCCGTTAACCGTTTCCGCCAGCGCGGCATGGGGAGGAATGCGAGTGTGGATGAGCTGATAGATACCTACCATCAACAGATAATGCAGTACCTTCTGCTTGCCGGTAAGCGGTTTGGCCATCAGTTGACGAAGATACCAATCCAGCTGTGGTAATAAGCGTAATACGCCAAAGCAGATCTCTTGCAGCAGGCCGCGATCCTTCTCACTGATGTCTCGCTGGAGCGTAGGGAGCAGGTGGCTGAGTGATTGCCCTTGTTCGACAACCTGGACAAGAGCAGTGGCGGCAATGCTACGAAGATTATATGTGCTTTTCATCGGTTCAGAACGGGTAGGAGAATGTCAGTGGTACCGACATAAGGTCGGTACCGTGGTATCAGGCCAGTGTGTGGCCCGGGGTGAACCATTCGCGGCGAGAGTTAAGCAAATCCTGTGCTGACATGGCTTTTTTGCCCGAGGGTTGCAGGATCTGAATATTTAATACGCCGTCAGCGGTAGCAATCCGGATGCCGTCTTTATCGGCAGCAAGTATGGTTCCTGGATGTTGCTGATGCGAGGCGTTCAGCGCCTCGGCTTTCCAGATTTTTACCGGTTGTTCCTCAATCAGAAAATAGCTGACTGGCCACGGATTGAAGGCACGGATGCAGCGTTCCAGCTGTTTTGCCGACAATTGCCAGTCCAGACGCGCCTCTTCCTTGCTCAGTTTTTCTGCATAGGTTGCCAGGCTGTCGTCCTGTGCTTCGGCGGTCACCTGAGAGGCGGACAATTGCGCCAGTGTATCCATTAATCCCTGAGGACCCAGCTTTGCCAGCTTGTCATACAGTGTGGCGCTGGTGTCATCCGGCAGAATCGGGCATTCGATTTTGTGAAGCATGGCGCCAGTATCCAGCCCGGCGTCCATCTGCATGATCGTGACTCCCGTCTGTGCATCGCCAGCCCAGAGCGCGCGCTGTATCGGCGCCGCTCCACGCCAGCGCGGCAGCAGCGAACCATGCACATTGATGCACCCCAGGCGAGGCATATCAAGTACGGCTTGCGGCAGGATGAGGCCATAGGCAACCACAACCATTACATCAGCGCCCAGTTCCGCCACCAGTTGTTGATTCTCAACAGGGCGTAATGATTTGGGTTGGAATACCGGAATACCATGCTGTTCAGCCAGCACTTTAACCGGGCTGGGCGTCAGCTTGTTGCCGCGGCCTGCCGGGCGGTCCGGTTGGGTGAACACGCCGACAACCTCATGCTCTGACGATAGCAGCGCTGCAAGATGCTGTGCGGCGAAATCAGGCGTTCCTGCGAAAATAATGCGTAATGACACGTGGTTTCCTGCCTGGAAATAGGTTTACGGGACTGCTTATGCCTTGCTGTTTTGTCTGGCCAATTTTTCCAGCTTCTGGCGGATGCGTTGGCGCTTCAGCGGCGACAGGTAGTCGATAAACAGTTTGCCGACCAAGTGATCCATTTCATGCTGAATGCAAATCGCCAGCAAGCCGTCGGCTTCCAACTCAAACGGGTTACCTTCGCGATCCAGCGCGCGCACTTTGACGTGTTCTGCCCGCGGAACCAGCGCGCGAGTTTCAGGAATGGACAAACAGCCTTCTTCAATTCCGGTATCACCAGATTTCTCCAGCAGTTCCGGGTTGATCAAGACCAGTCGTTGATCCCGTTCTTCTGAAACATCGATCACGATGATGCGCTGATGGATATCAACTTGCGTGGCCGCGAGGCCAATGCCTTCTTCCTCGTACATGGTATCGAACATATCGTCCACGATACGCTGAATCTCTGCATTAACTTCTTTTACCGGCTGCGCCTTAATGCGAAGCCGCTCATCGGGGAAATGTAATACTTGCAACACTGACATATATGTTTAGATCTGTATTCAGGTGGTTAGAATGCTCCAGTCTTTATTGTAGACATTTCCGAGGGTGATTGACAGCATCACGGCCATTGCACAGCAGGATGCGGAGTGGGATATGACGGATATGGAAATCTGGTTGCGTCTGGCGTCGGTTAAGGGCCTTGGCGCCAAAAGGTGCGCCGCATTGTTCGGTCAATTGCAGGCCGAAAACTCGTATCCGGCGGGATATCTGAAATCGCTTGGCCTAACGGAAAGTCAGACCGAGCAGTTTCTCGCTCTGAGCGATCTGGATATCCAGAATACAGTGCATTGGCTGGAAACGCCGGATCATCACCTGGTGACATTCAACAGCGCCGATTATCCCCCTTTGCTCAGTAACATTGTTTCGCCCCCGGTATGTTTGTATGTCGCCGGAGATGTTGGCGTACTGTCATCTCCGCAGATTGCGGTGATTGGCAGTCGCAACAATAGCGCTTACGGCGAACAGTGGGGGCATGTCTTCAGCCAGCAACTCAGCCTGAATCATCTGACCATAACCAGCGGGCTTGCTGTGGGGATCGATGGTATTGCCCATCAGGCCGCCCTGCAGGCGGGAGGGAAAACCATTGCGGTATTGGGGAGCGGATTAAACCAGCTTTATCCGCGCCGGCATCTGACGCTGGCGGATGCAATTGTGCAGCAGGGTGGGGCTCTGGTGTCGGAGTTTCCTCTGAATACTCGGCCGTTGCCGGTGAATTTCCCTCGCCGCAATCGCATCATCAGCGGATTAAGCCTGGGCGTTCTGGTGGTGGAGGCATCGATGCGTAGTGGCTCGCTGGTGACGGCGCGTTATGCGTTGGAACAAAATCGCGAGGTATTCGCTCTGCCCGGTCCGATTGGCAATCCGATGACGGAAGGTAATCACTGGCTAATACAGCAAGGGGCCAGCCTGGTTACCCAACCTCAGGACATTTTTGAACAACTCCATAATGGACTGCGCTGGTTTGCCGATATTCCTAGTGAGGGCGTTCCGGGAATTATTTGTGCGACGGAAGACGAACTGGAATTGCCATTTGCTGATGTGTTGGCTACCGTAGGAGATGAGGTTACACCTGTTGACGTTGTCGCTGAACGTGCCGGCCAACCTGTGCCAGAGGTGGTGATTAAGTTACTGGATCTGGAGTTAGCAGGGTGGATCGCAGCTGTACCCGGCGGCTATGTCCGTATAAGGAGGGCAGGCCATGTTCGACGTACTAATGTACTTGTTTGAAACTTACATCCACAATGAAACCGAAATGCGTGTCGATCAGGATACGTTGACTGATGACCTCACCCGCGCGGGATTTGATCGTGACGATATCTACAGCGCGCTGGACTGGCTTGAAAAACTAGCCGACTTGCAGGAAGGGCAAACCCCGCCACTGGCGTTGGCCAGCGACCCTCTGGCGTTGCGCATTTACACCGCTGAAGAGGAACAACGTCTGGATGTGGATTGTCGCGGCTTTCTGCTGTTTCTTGAGCAGATTAAAGTGCTCAATCTGGAAACCCGCGAGATGGTCATTGATCGGGTGATGGCGCTTGAAACGCAGGATTTTGACCTGGAAGATCTAAAATGGGTCATTCTGATGGTGCTGTTCAATGTGCCAGGTTGCGAAAATGCTTATCAGCAAATGGAAGATTTACTCTTTGAAGCCAATGAAGGGTATTTGCAGTAGTCGGGAATCAAAGTAAATCATGGCTAAAACCATACTTATTGCTGAAAAGCCGCAGCAGGTGTGCCCTGAATGTGGGGCCGTGTTGGTTATCCGTTCCGGGCAGCACGGCCCGTTTCTTGGTTGTTCCCGTTATCCTGAATGCCATTATATTCGACCGCTTAAAGCCTATGCTGATGGGCATGTGGTGAAAGTGCTGGATGGGCAGCATTGCCCTCGTTGCCAGTCGGCGCTGGTGCTGCGTCAGGGGCGTTATGGCATGTTCATCTGTTGCAGTAACTATCCTGAATGCGAGCATACGGAAGCCATCGATCGCCCGGATGAAACGACCCTGACATGTCCCCAGTGCCATGACGGCCGATTGCTTCAGCGTAAATCTCGTTATGGCAAGACGTTTCACTCCTGCGAACGTTATCCTGCCTGTCAATTCACGCTGAATCACAAGCCGATCGCGGGGGAATGCGAATACTGCCATTACCCGTTATTGATAGAGAAGAAAACTGCGCAGGGCGTAAGACGCTTTTGTGCCAGTAAATTGTGTGGAAAGCCGGTATCGGCTGAAGAAAGTCATTGTGATGAGTAATTTAAATTCTGAAGATTTAGCACCGTTGTTACAGCAACTGCGGGAAGAAAATGTGATCGCCTACCCAACGGAGGCTGTATTTGGGCTTGGGTGTGATCCCGACAGTGAAACGGCGGTAGAACGTTTGTTGGCGTTGAAACAACGCCCACGTGAAAAAGGGCTGATCCTAATTGCGGCGGATTTTCAGCAACTGGAACCTTATGTCGACATGTCGGCCTTGTCGAACATTCAGCGCCAGACCATCTTTGCCTCCTGGCCAGGGCCGGTTACCTGGGTGCTTCCGGCCAAAACGGTAACGCCGGATTGGCTGACCGGGCGGTTCACCTCACTGGCGGTGCGAGTGAGCGATCACCCGCTGGTTAAGCAGCTGTGTCTGGCGTTCGGAAAGCCGCTGGTTTCTACCAGTGCAAATCTGAGCGGCCAGCCGCCGTGTCGTACAGTCAGTGAAGTGGTGGCGCAGTTTGGCGAGCGTTTTCCTGTCCTGAATGGAGAGGTTGGCGGTCGTCTGAATCCATCGGAAATTCGTGATGCCTTGACGGGAGAAATGTTGCGTCAGGGGTAGCAAGTATTGGAGAACAAGGTGTCCGTGAGTCAATCTTTTGCGGTTTTTGGTCATCCTATTGCGCACAGCAAATCGCCGCGCATTCATGCGTTATTTGCCGAGCAGACGGGGATCTCGCTGACCTACGAGCGAATACTGGCGCCGTTGGATGGTTTTGAGGACAGCCTGAACGCGTTTTTTCAACATGGAGCATGCGGCGCCAATGTGACGGCTCCGTTCAAGGAACGCGCATGTGCGGCTATGGATGAGTTGAGCGAACGTGCTCGTTCCGCTGGCGCCGTCAATACGATCCAAAGGAAAGGCGATGGTTCGCTTTATGGCGACAATACTGACGGTATTGGTCTGCTGAGTGATTTGCAGCAGCATGAGTTTATCCAGCCTCATAACCGGGTGTTGCTGGTGGGGGCGGGGGGCGCAGCACGCGGCGTTATTCAGCCTTTGCTGGCGTACGGATGCGAGTTAATTATCGCTAATCGCACATTCGCCAGAGCTGACGCACTGGCTGAACATTTCAGCCGCTATGGTCAGGTGAGCGCGTTGCCGATGGAAAAGTTGGGCAGTCATCATTTTGATTTGATTATCAATGCTACCTCATCGGGGGTAGCGGGCGATGTTCCTGATCTGCCAGCCTCTCTAATTTCTTCTGATGTGTGTTGCTATGACATGTTTTATCAGTCGGAACCGACCCCTTTTTTGACGTGGTGCATCCGGCAGGGGGCACAACGTTATGTTGACGGAATGGGGATGCTGGTCTGGCAGGCGGCGCATGCGTTCAATTTGTGGCATGGCGTCATGCCGGATGTCGTACCGGTAATTCATAAAATGAAACAGGAACTGGGAACATGAATCAGGCGATTCAGTTTCCAGATCGGGAATGGTGGAGTGATCATGATGGGGCGATCATTTTTCCGGCCCTGGTCGGCGGGTTCCAGCGCGAGTGCGTGATTAGACGATATGTTCTGCTGGAACGCTATGGTGATGTGCAACCGGAACAGTGGCTGTCACTGTTCCGTGAACATCGCTGGGATTGGGAAGATGAGTTTGAACGCTTGATTCGTGATGATGAATACGACGAGCAAGGGCGCTTTCTGTTTAGTGATGAAATTCATTGATGAAAAGCGCCAATTGCTTCACTGGTGTGATTGGCTTAGATATTCGTCTTTCCAGCGCACATAGTTATTGGATGAATAAAGCAGCCCTTCCAGTTCCTGCTCTGTCAGTGGGCGAACCTTTTTAGCTGGACTACCAAGATAAAGGTAACCTTTCTCCAGCGTCTTTCCCGGTGAAACCAGACTACCCGCACCAATGATGACGTCATCTTCAACGGTGACGCCATCAAGAAGAATTGAACCCATGCCCACCAGAACACGATTGCCGATCGTGCAACCATGCAGCATGGCTTTGTGCCCTACGGTAACGTCTTCCCCAATAATTAATGGATTTCCATTCACGTTTTTTTCCGAACAGTGGGTTACGTGCAAGACGCTGCCATCCTGAATATTGGAGCGAGACCCAATCCGGATGAAGTTGACATCACCCCGGATGACCACTAATGGCCAGATGCTCACATCATCCGCCAGTGTGACCTCCCCGATAACTACACTGGAAGGGTCCACCATGACGTTTTTACCGATAACCGGCAGCGCTCCTTTAAACGGGCGTAATGCCTCGGACATATGCCGCATCTCCTAAAGTTAATATTACGGATCCCGGATCCTTGGTTGGATCCGGCTTTATTGCTCAGAAAATAGCGTTGCCTGCACAATAACTCAACGTAAGGGTGGAAAAATGCGCGAACGGAAAAAAAGATCGAGAAAGTGGTTGTGTAACCCGTTCGGATCCCTATAATGCGCATCCACTGACACGGCAACGGCGACAAGCCAGCGCGGTGTGAGGCGGAGAAAACG
>NZ_CM001984.1:4329320-4385692 GCF_000406305.1 Dickeya sp. MK7 | reverse complement strand
ACATAAGGAACCCCCGGTTATGCCGGGGGTTTTTTGCTTTGGGGGGTGCGGTGGCAGAACCGAGTGCCAGGGCGGAGATGGCCGGCGGCCCGATGTTTTTTACTACCCTACCGCCTTGTCCTTTTACTGATCTTTTGAACGCTGTCCGATATTTTTTTCACTTTTCTGCAATACCTTCTCTCCTATCTCTCCTTTACCGTGGTTCCCATTACTTTGCATCAGCAGAGGAACTGTCTCGCTTTGCGCCATACTGTGTAATTCTTATGCTAAAAATGGATATATAAATCTGATTTCTGATGAAAGATTTTCAACCAGACGGTTATGTACTCGACATTGCTCTGGAAAGTCGTTATCTTCGGCAGCCTAGAAGGCTAAACGTATAAACGTATAAACGTATGCAGTGAGGTGTAAGGTTATGCCAATCCGGGTTCCTGATGAGTTGCCAGCTGTCAGCTTCTTGCGCAATGAAAACGTCTTTGTAATGCCGTCTTCCCGAGCCAGAACGCAGGAAATTCGTCCGTTGAAGGTGTTGGTGCTTAACCTGATGCCAAAGAAAATCGAAACGGAGAATCAGTTCCTGCGGCTCTTGTCGAATTCGCCACTGCAGGTGGATATTCAGTTGTTGCGCATTGATAGCCGGGAATCGAAGAACACGCCTACGGAGCACCTCAATAACTTCTACTGCGACTTTGAAGATATCGAGCACGAGAACTTTGACGGTTTGATCGTGACCGGCGCGCCGCTGGGGCTGGTGGATTTTTGCGATGTGGTGTACTGGCCGCAGATCGAGCGGGTGGTGAACTGGGCCAAAGAGCATGTCACTTCTACACTGTTTGTGTGTTGGGCGGTTCAGGCGGCGTTGAATGTGCTGTACGGCATCCCCAAGCTGACCCGCGACGTGAAATTATCCGGCGTGTATTCACACCATACGTTGCAACCGCATGCCCTGTTGACGCGCGGTTTTGACGAAACCTTTCTGGCACCACATTCCCGCTATGCGGATTTTCCTTCCGACGTGATTCGTGAGCACACCGATCTGGATATTCTGGTGGAGTCTGAGGAAGCCGGTGCCTACCTGTTTGCCAGTAAGGATAAGCGGCTGGCGTTTGTGACCGGGCACCCGGAGTACGATGCGCTGACATTATCGAGCGAGTATTTCCGTGACTACGATGCCGGCCTTAATCCAGTAATCCCGGTGAACTATTTTCCGGGGGATAACCCCCAGAAAACGCCGCGGGCGACCTGGCGTAGCCACGGCCATCTGCTGTTTTCCAACTGGCTGAATTACTACGTTTACCAGATCACGCCGTTCGATTTGCGTCATATGAATCCTACGCTGGATTGACGCTTTCCTCTCATTCTCTCCCGTCAGGCGCCTCATGGCGCCTTTTCTTTTTCCTGCTCAAGCGATCTCAGATTTCCTCCACTTACTATTCATGGAATGCATTTCTCTATTACGTATAACTTTAATTTTAAATTAATCATATGCTTGAATTGAATTTAAATTAAAAATGGAAATTGTTTTTGATTTTTAATTTTATTGAATTAGGCTTAGTTCTGTTGGCTGAAAAATGTTCGGAATGAGTTCGCAGATTGAACAGCCGATAAGGCGAGGACAACGGAATAGGAACGACGACATGACACAACAGACGATAAGCAGGGAACTGGTGTTCACCACCGCATTTGGTGAGGCAGAACGACAGATTCTGACGGCTGAGGCGGTGGATTTCCTCACCGCGTTGGTCAGCCGGTTCACTCCGCAGCGCAACCGTTTACTGGCTGAGCGCCAGGCGGTGCAGGCAAGAATTGATAACGGTGAATTACCCGGTTTCATTTCGGAAATGGATTCCATAAGGGAATCCGACTGGAAGATTCGTGGTATTCCTGCTGACCTGCTGGATCGCCGGGTAGAGATTACCGGCCCGGTGGAACGAAAAATGGTGATTAACGCCCTGAATGCCAACGTGAAAGTCTTTATGGCGGACTTTGAAGATTCGCTGGCGCCCAGTTGGCCGAAAGTGATTGAAGGGCAAATCAACTTGCGGGATGCGGTGCGCGGCGCCATCACCTACACCAGCGAGGCGGGAAAGATTTATCAGCTCAAGCCTGACCCGGCGGTGCTGATTTGTCGGGTGCGTGGCCTGCACCTGCCGGAAAAACACGTGTTGTGGAATGATGAACCCATCCCCGGCAGTCTGTTCGATTTTGCGCTCTATTTTTTCCATAACTACCGCCAGTTGCTGGCAAAAGGCAGCGGCCCCTATTTCTACCTGCCGAAAACCCAATCCTGGCAGGAGGCCGCCTGGTGGAGCGAGGTGTTCAGCTATACCGAAGAACGTTTTGGCCTGACGCGCGGCACTATCAAAGCCACCATCTTGATTGAAACCCTGCCTGCCGTGTTCCAGATGGACGAAATTCTCTATCACCTGCGCGACCACATTGTCGGGCTGAACTGCGGCCGTTGGGACTACATTTTCAGCTACATCAAGACGTTGAAAAATCACCCGGACCGGGTATTGCCGGACCGGCAATCAGTCACGATGGACAAACCGTTCCTGAACGCTTACTCGCGTTTGCTGATCAAAACCTGTCACCGGCGCGGCGCGTTTGCGATGGGCGGGATGGCCGCGTTCATTCCCAGCAAAGACGCGGAGCGCAACGCCTGGGTGCAGGAAAAAGTCAGGCAGGACAAGGAGCTGGAGGCTCGTAATGGTCATGACGGCACCTGGATCGCCCATCCCGGTCTTGCCGACACGGTGATGCCGGTATTCAATCGCCTGCTGGGCGATCGTCCCAATCAACTGGATGTGCTGCGTGAAGACGATGCGCCGGTGACCGCCGACGAACTGCTGGCGCCTTGTCCGGGGGAGCGTACCGAAGCCGGCATGCGCGCCAATATCCGCGTCGCGGTGCAATACATCGAAGCCTGGATTTCCGGCAACGGTTGTGTGCCGATTTACGGACTGATGGAGGATGCCGCCACCGCCGAGATCTCCCGTACCTCCATCTGGCAGTGGATTCACCACGGCAAAACCCTCAGTGACGGCAGGGTGGTGACCAAGTCGTTGTTTCGCCAGATGCTGGCGGAAGAGATGCAGGTTATCCGCGGCGAGCTGGGCGACGCCCGTTTCGACGACGGCCGTTTCGATGACGCCGGCCGTTTGATGGAACGCATCACCACGCAGGACGCATTAATCGATTTTCTCACCTTACCCGGTTACGACTTACTTGATTAATCCTGTTTAAAAAAGGAATCGCTATGAGCACCTCTCGTACCCAACAAATCGAGCAACTGGAACAAGAGTGGAACACGCCGCGCTGGAAAGGCATTACCCGCCCGTACCGCGCCGAGGATGTGGTGAATCTGCGCGGGTCGGTGAACCCCGCCTGTACGCTGGCGCAACTGGGCGCGGAAAAGCTGTGGAAGCTGTTGAACGGTAAGTCGCGTAAAGGCTACGTCAACTGCCTCGGCGCGTTGACCGGCGGGCAGGCGTTGCAGCAGGCGAAAGCCGGGCTGGAGGCGATATATCTGTCCGGCTGGCAGGTGGCGGCGGATGCCAACCTGGCCGCCAGCATGTACCCGGACCAGTCGCTCTACCCGTCCAACTCGGTGCCGTCGGTGGTGCAGCGTATCAACAACACCTTCCGGCGCGCGGATCAAATCCAGTGGGCCAACGGCATCGGGCAGGATGACCCGCGTTATACCGACTACTTTTTGCCGATCGTCGCCGATGCGGAAGCCGGTTTCGGCGGGGTGCTGAATGCGTTTGAACTGATGAAATCGATGATTGAAGCGGGCGCCGCCGCGGTCCATTTTGAAGACCAACTGGCGTCGGTGAAGAAGTGCGGCCATATGGGCGGCAAGGTGCTGGTGCCGACGCAGGAAGCGGTGCAGAAACTGGTGGCGGCCCGGCTGGCGGCGGATGTGCTGGGCGTGCCGACATTGCTGGTGGCGCGTACCGACGCCGACGCGGCCGATTTGCTGACCTCGGATTGTGATGATTACGACCGGGACTTCGTCACCGGCGAACGCACGGTGGAAGGGTTTTACCGCACCCGCGCCGGGGTGGAACAGGCGATCAGCCGCGGGCTGGCGTATGCCCCTTACGCCGACCTGGTGTGGTGTGAAACCTCAACGCCCGACCTGGCGCTGGCGCGGCGTTTCGCCGAGGCGATTCACACCCGTTTCCCCGGCAAACTGCTGGCCTACAACTGTTCGCCGTCGTTCAACTGGAAGAAGAATCTGGACGATCGCACCATCGCCCGTTTTCAGGATGAACTGTCGGAGATGGGGTACAAATACCAGTTCATCACGCTGGCGGGTATCCATAGCATGTGGTTCAACATGTTCGACCTGGCGCATGCCTATGCGCAGGGCGAAGGCATGAAGCACTACGTGGAGAAAGTACAGCAGCCGGAATTTGCGGCCATTAAACAAGGGTACACCTTCTCGTCTCACCAGCAGGAAGTGGGCACCGGTTATTTCGACAAAGTGACCACCCTGATTCAGGGCGGCGCGTCGTCCGTCACCGCGCTGACCGGTTCGACGGAAGAACAGCAGTTCTGAACCGGAAGATCGCACCATCGCGGCCAGCCTGATGCTGGCCGCGTGTCGTTACATCGATGGCGTCAGAGGAGAGGTGGATGAGTCGAGATCGGGAACAACTGGTGGCGCAGACCATTCTGCAAGGGTTCGATGCGCAGTATGGCCGGTTTCTGGAAGTGACTGCCGGCGCACAGCAGCGCTTCGAGCAGGCGGACTGGCATGCGGTGCAGCAGGCGATGAAGCAGCGTATCCAGCTCTATGACCATCATGTCGGGCTGGTGGTGGAGCAACTGGGCTGCATCACCGACCGGCAGTGTTACGACGCGGCGTTCGTCGCGCGGGTCAAACAGATTTATACCGCGCTGTTGCCGGACTATCCGCGCTTCGAAATCGCGGAGAGCTTTTTCAACTCAGTGTATTGCCGGCTGTTTCATCACCGTGAACTGACGCCGGACAAACTGTTCGTGTTCAGTTCGCAGCCGGCACGGCGTTTTCAGGAAATCCCGCGTCCGTTGGCTCGTACTTACCAGCCCGACAACGGCTGGCCCGCGATGCTGGAAGCGGTGCTGACCGCTTTGCCGCTGCGGTTGCAGTGGGAAGACCTGACGCGAGACATCGGCTATGTGGTGCGGTCGCTGAGGGAAGCGTTCCCGGCGGCGTCGCTGGCAAACGCTTCGCTACAGGTGGCGAACGAGCTGTTTTACCGCAACAAAGCGGCCTGGCTGGTGGGGAAACTGCGTTTGCCGGGCGGCGTGTTCCCGTTTTTGCTGCCGATTCACCACGACGAGCGCGGCGCGTTGTTCATCGATACCTGCCTGACCCGCCATGCGGACGCCAGTATTGTGTTTGGTTTCGCCCGTTCCTACTTTATGGTTTACGCACCGCTGCCGTCGGCGCTGGTGGCCTGGCTGCGGGAGATTTTGCCGGGTAAAACCACCGCGGAGTTGTATCTGGCGATCGGCTGTCAGAAACACAGCAAGACCGAATATTACCGCGAGTACCTCGATTTCATCGCCAGTACGCAGGAGCCGTTCATTACCGCGCCGGGGGTAAAAGGAATGGTGATGCTGGTGTTCACGCTGCCGACTTTCGACCGGGTGTTCAAGGTGATCAAAGATCGGTTTGCGCCGCAAAAAGAGGTCAGCGAAGCGCGGGTGCGGGAGTGTTACCGGCTGGTGAAGGAACACGACCGCGTCGGACGTATGGCGGACACTCAGGAGTATGAAAATTTCGTGCTGGAGAAAGCGCGCATCAGCCCGGAACTGCTGGCGGAATTATGGCGGGAAGTGCCGGACAAACTGGAAGACCTGGGCGACCGGCTGGTGATTCGCCATCTGTACATGGAGCGTCGCATGACGCCGCTGAATCTCTACCTGGAACAGGTCAACGGTCAGGCGCTGCGCGATGTGATTGAGGAGTACGGCAACGCCATCCGGCAACTGGCGGCGGCCAATATCTTTCCCGGCGATATGCTGTTCAAGAACTTCGGCGTCACCCGCCACGGCCGGGTAGTGTTTTATGACTACGACGAAATCTGCTACATGACCGAGGTAAATTTCCGCGACATTCCGCCGCCTCGCGATCCGGCGGACGAACTGGCGGCCGAACCCTGGTACAGCGTCGGGCCGAATGATGTGTTTCCGGAAGAGTTTCGCCAGTTTCTGTGCAGCGACCGCCGCTTGCTGCCGCTGTTTGAAGAGCTGCACGGCGATCTGTTTCGGGCTGAATACTGGCGGGCGTTGCAGCAGCGGATTCGCGACGGTCACATCGAAGATGTCTACGCTTACCGGCGCAGAAAACGCTTCAGCTTACGTTATGCCGACCCGGTAACGTCAGCGGACGCGCTGACGTTATAACGCCGGTCAGCGCGCGCCGCCGTACTGATAGGTGATCTCTTTCGCCGCCTTGATCACCAGCGCGCCCAGTTCGGTGATGCGATCATCGGTGATGCGGGATACCGGCCCGGAAATGGAGATAGCGGCAAACGCTTCGTGGTGTTCGTCGAGAATGCAGGCGGCGACACAGCGCAAGCCCAGCGCGTGTTCCTCATCGTCCAGCGCGTAGCCCTGCCGGCGAATGCTGGTCAGGTTCTCCTTCAGCGTCTGGGCGCTGAGGGTGTGCGGGGTATAGCTGTGCAGCCCTTTGCGGTGCAGCAACTGGGTGATTTTGTCGTCCGGCAGCATGGCGAGGAACGCTTTGCCGGCGCCGGACGCGTGCATCGGCAGTTTACCGCCGATCGGCGCGGACATGCGCATCAGCGCGGTACACTGCACCTGATCGATGATAATGGCCTGATAATCACTCTGATCCAGCACCGCCAGATTCACCGTTTCACCAGAACTCTCCATCAACTGACGCAACATCGGGTGCACCAGACTGAGCAGATTACGGCTTTGCAGAAAGCTGCTGCCGACGATAAACGCATGGGTACCGATGGTCCACAATCCCAAATCGCCGACCTGGCGCACAAATCCCTGCTGCTGCATGGTGGTCAACAACCGATGGGTCGTGGAGTTGGGCAGGCCCGCCTGCTGGGCCAGGTCGGTCAGCGCGATGCTGCCGTTGGCTTTGGCGATGTATTCCAGCAGCGTCAGACCACGGGTCAACGACTGCACCTGTCCGGCAGGTTGAGCGGGGCTGGCGGCGGCAGCGCGGGGTTTTTTGCCGCGTTTGGCGGGTTCGGGTGGCGTCATCGTCGATTTCCTTTTTCATATCATGGAATCGATTTTCGTTTTTTTAGCGCAGAATGCAACCGTCTTGTCAGGCGGTTTTATCAACCGCGTACTGCGCTGGTGCGACGGGCTGTTATGCTAGGATAAAGGTTCGCACAGACGAGGGTGATAACGAGAATAAAATGATGGCAAATCGGTTACAGGCATTACAGCAGCAGCTGGCGCAACGCATTATGATTCTGGACGGCGGCATGGGCACCATGATCCAGAGCTACCGCCTGCAGGAAGAAGATTACCGCGGCGAACGTTTTGCCGACTGGCAGTGCGACCTGAAAGGCAATAACGACTTGCTGGTGCTGAGTAAACCGGAGGTGATCACCGCCATTCATAACGATTATCTGGCGGCGGGCGCGGATATTCTGGAAACTAACACCTTCAACGCCACCCGCATCGCTATGGCCGACTACGAGATGGAAGCGCTGTCGGCGGAAATCAATACCGTCGCCGCCCGGCTGGCGCGGGCCTGTGCCGACGAGTGGACGGCGCGTACGCCGGAGCGCCCACGCTATGTCGCCGGGGTGCTGGGGCCGACCAACCGCACCGCGTCGATCTCGCCGGACGTCAATGACCCGGCGTACCGTAATGTTAGCTTCGACCAACTGGTGGAAGCATACCGCGAATCGACCCGCGCGCTGGTTGAAGGCGGCGTTGATATCATCCTGATCGAAACCATTTTCGACACCCTGAACGCCAAAGCCGCCATTTTTGCGGTAGAAACCGAATTCGAAGCGCTGGGCGTCACGCTGCCGGTGATGATCTCCGGCACCATTACCGATGCCTCCGGCCGTACTCTGTCCGGCCAGACTACCGAAGCGTTTTATAACTCGCTACGTCACGCCCGGCCGCTGTCGTTCGGTCTTAACTGTGCGCTGGGACCGGACGAACTGCGTCAGTACGTGGCGGAACTGTCGCGCATCGCCGAGTGCTATGTGACCGCACACCCCAACGCCGGCTTGCCGAATGCCTTCGGCGAATACGATCTGGATGCGGACGAGATGGCGCGCCAGATTGGCGAGTGGGCGCAGTCCGGCTTCCTGAACATTATCGGCGGATGCTGCGGCACCACGCCTGAGCATATCGCCGCGATGGTTAAGGCCGTCGACGGCGTGGCGCCGCGCGCGTTGCCGACGCTGCCGGTGGCCTGCCGCCTGTCCGGGCTGGAGCCGCTGAACATCGGCGACGACACGCTGTTCGTTAACGTCGGCGAACGCACCAACGTCACCGGTTCCGCTAAATTCAAGCGCCTGATTAAAGAAGAAAAGTACAACGAGGCGCTGGACGTAGCGCGTCAGCAGGTGGAAAGCGGCGCGCAGATCATCGACATCAACATGGACGAGGGCATGCTCAACGCCGAAGCGGCGATGGTGCGTTTCCTTAACCTGATCGCCGGCGAACCGGATATCGCCCGGGTGCCGATCATGATCGACTCCTCCAAGTGGGACGTGGTGGAAGCCGGGCTGAAGTGCATTCAGGGCAAAGGTATCGTCAACTCGATTTCGATGAAAGAAGGCGTGGAGGCCTTTGTGCATCACGCCCGGCTGGTGCGCCGTTACGGCGCCGCCGTGGTGGTGATGGCGTTTGATGAAGTGGGGCAGGCGGATACCCGCGCGCGCAAGATTGAGATTTGCCGCCGCGCCTACCAGATCCTGACCGAAGAAGTCGGTTTCCCGTCGGAAGACATCATTTTCGACCCGAACATTTTTGCCGTCGCTACCGGCATTGATGAGCACAACAATTATGCGGTGGACTTTATCGAGGCCTGCGCCGACATCAAAGCCCAACTGCCGCACGCGCTGATTTCCGGCGGCGTGTCCAACGTGTCGTTCTCGTTTCGCGGCAACGAGCCGGTGCGCGAGGCGATTCACGCCGTGTTCCTGTATTACGCCATCCGCAACGGCATGGACATGGGCATCGTCAACGCCGGTCAGTTGGCGATCTACGATGATTTACCCGCCGAGCTGCGCGATGCGGTGGAAGACGTGATTCTCAACCGGCGCGACGACGGCACCGAACGGCTGCTGGCGATTGCCGAGAAATATCGCGGTAGTAAGTCCGACGACGACAGCAACAAAGGCGAGGCCGAATGGCGCGGCTGGCCGGTGAGAAAACGGCTGGAATACGCGCTGGTCAAAGGCATCACCGAGTTTATCGAGCAGGACACCGAAGAGGCGCGGGCGCAGTCGACTCGCCCTATCGAAGTGATCGAGGGGCCGCTGATGGACGGCATGAACGTGGTCGGCGACCTGTTCGGCGCCGGCAAAATGTTCCTGCCGCAGGTGGTGAAGTCGGCGCGAGTGATGAAACAGGCGGTGGCGTATCTGGAACCGTTCATTCAGGCCAGCAAAGAGCAGGGCTCCAGCGCCGGCAAGATCCTGCTGGCGACGGTGAAGGGCGACGTACACGACATCGGCAAGAACATCGTCGGCGTGGTATTGCAGTGCAACAACTATGAAATTATCGATCTGGGCGTGATGGTGCCGACCGACAAGATCCTCAAGACCGCGCGCGAGGAGAACGTCGATATCATCGGCCTGTCGGGGCTGATTACGCCGTCGCTGGATGAAATGGTCAACGTCGCCAAAGAGATGGAGCGCCAGGGCTTTACGCTGCCGTTGCTGATCGGCGGCGCCACCACTTCCAAGGCGCACACCGCGGTGAAGATCGAACAGAACTACAGCGGCCCGACGGTATACGTGCAGAATGCGTCGCGCTCGGTGGGCGTGGTGTCGGCGCTGCTGTCGGACAGCCAGCGCGACGACTTTGTGGCGCGCATTCGTAAGGAATACGAAACGGTGCGCATTCAGCATGGTCGCAAAAAACCGCGCACGCCGCCGGTGGCGTTGGGCGTGGCGCGCGACAACGCCATGCCGATCGACTGGGAAAGCTATACGCCGCCGGTGGCGCATCGCCTCGGCGTACAGCCGGTTTCCGCCGGCATCGAGACATTGCGTAACTACATCGACTGGACGCCATTCTTTATGACCTGGTCGCTGGCGGGCAAATACCCCAACATTCTTGAAGACGAAGTGGTGGGTGAGGAGGCCAAACGCCTGTTTGCCGATGCCAACGCCATGCTGGATACCCTGTCGGCCAGCGGCACCTTGAACCCGCGCGGGGTGGTGGGGCTGTTCCCGGCCAACCGGGTGGGCGATGACATCGAAATCTATACCGACGAGCGTCGTACCGAGGTGCTGACCGTCAGCCATCATCTGCGCCAGCAAACCGAAAAGACCGATTTTCCCAACTACTGTCTGGCGGATTTTGTCGCGCCGAAAACCAGCGGCAAACCGGATTATTTCGGCGCGTTCGCGGTGACCGGCGGGTTGGAAGAAGACGAGCTGGCGGCGCAGTGGGAAGCGCAGCACGACGACTACAACAAGATCATGCTCAAAGCGCTGGCGGACCGGCTGGCGGAAGCGTTCGCCGAATACCTGCACGAGCGGGTGCGCAAGGTCCACTGGGGCTATGCGCCGAACGAGAACCTCGGCAATGACGAGCTGATCCGCGAGAACTATCAGGGCATCCGACCGGCGCCGGGTTACCCGGCCTGTCCGGACCACACCGAAAAAGCGACCATCTGGCAACTGCTGGACGTGGACAATACCGTCGGCATGAAACTCACCGAGTCCTACGCCATGTGGCCGGGCGCGTCGGTGTCCGGCTGGTACTTCAGCCACCCGGACAGCAAGTATTTCGCCGTGGCGCAAATTCAGCGCGACCAGGTGGAAGACTACGCCGCTCGTAAATCGTTGCCGATCGACGAGGTGGAGCGCTGGCTGGCGCCGAATCTGGGGTATGATGCGGATTGATATAAAAGTTATTCATGAAACGGAATAAGGTGGTGAGATGATCCATGAACTTAGCCTTGCCAATGTTGGGCCCGCCAGCACCATGCATCTCACATTTGGCAATCGGCTCAACCTGTTAACCGGCGATAATGGTCTGGGAAAGAGTTTTTTACTGGATATTATTTGGTGGGCGCTGACTCGCCGATGGCCCGCAGAGGTGAATCCTAAACTGGCCGCTGGCAAAAAAGCGCTCCCTGCGTTCGGCCTGGCAGGTGAAGAGGCAAGTATTGCTTTTTCATTTGCCGGTAAGGTCAAGACTGAACGTTATGAAAGCCATTACGAGAGTACCTATGCCCGACGTGAGCAGAGCTGGACTGGCCGTGCCGGTCGGCCGACCAACCCTGGACTGGTGCTGTATGCGATGGCGGATGGCAGCTTTGCGGTGTGGGATCCGCACCGTAATTACTGGCGCACGCAGGATGGCATTGATGTGCAGGAGCGGATTCCGGCCTATGTGTTAAACCCGACTGAAGTGTGGGATGGTTTGCCGGGTGACGAACGCTCCTGGCTCTGTAACGGGTTGATCCGTGATATTGCCAGTTGGCAAAAAGAGAAAGGCGCGGCGTTCAAACATCTTAATGCCGTGCTGAAGGTGCTTTCCCCCTCGATAACCGAAGTGCTCTCGCTGGGGGAACTGACTCGCATCAGTCTGGATGACGTACGTGAAATACCGACCCTCAGGATGCCTTACCAAAAAGATGTGCCTGTGCTCCATGCGTCCTCGGGAATGCGGCGTATTCTGGCGCTGGCTTATTTTTTGGTATGGGCCTGGGAGGAACACCAGCGAGCCGCCAGTATTGTGGGGGAAGACGTCAGCCCTCAGATTACGTTCCTGATTGATGAAGTTGAGTCTCATCTTCATCCCAGTTGGCAGCGCAGTATTGTTCCCGCTTTGCTGAAAGTGATGGGAAAGCTGAACGCCAAAGCACAGGTGCAGTTGATCACTACCACGCATTCTCCGCTGGTGATGACCTCGGTAGAGCCATTATTTGATGGCTCACGAGATGCATGGTTTGATCTGGATTTTCTAAACGGTGCGGTGGTGCTGGAGCGGCGTGAATTTGAAAAACACGGTGATGTGACCAACTGGCTGACGAGCGAGGCGTTCGATTTAAAAAGTGGCAGACCGCTGGAGTATGAGCGACTGGTTGAGGACGCGGCAAAGCTGCTGAATAAGTCTGATGCATCGGAAAAGGAGCTGGACGCGATGTATCAGCAGTTGCTGGCGGCTCTCGATGTTAAAGATGAGTTCCTGTTTCGCTGGCGGTTTATCCGTGGGAAAAAAGCAAACCCGGAGCAAAATAATAAGAAGATAAAAAAAGGACGCAAAGATGATTCCGGTGGTGTTACAGGCGGAGCCTGATGATTTTGATGTCGAGGTGCGTCAGAGAGGGCATAACTGGTTGAGTAAAAAGGGTATTGCTCTTAATGCACCACCGCCGAAGGCTTCGGATTTACCGAACTATTGGACGCACAGCAATTATTCGCTTTGGGAATCTTATTGCGGTGTCTGCGCCTATCTGGCGATTTATTTTGAGTGGGTGACAGGGGCATCTTCTACCGACCATTTCGTCGCTAAATCCCATAATGCCGGTGACGCCTATGAATGGAACAATTATCGCCTAAGCTCATTGGGGCCAAATCGCAACAAGAATGACTTCGATGACGTCTTGGATCCAATCAGTTTGCAGCCGGATACCTTTGTAATTAATTTCCTGTCGGGTGAGATTAGCCCTAATTATGCGTTATATCCTAACGGTTCGCCGTATGCCACGCAGGCAGAATCGACAATATCCCGGCTTAGGCTCGATAGTCAGGAGCATCGACGGATGCGTACACGCCATTTTGAGAAATATATCAACGGGGATTGGTCGCTTAATAGCCTGAAAGATGACTCCCCTTTCGTGTATGCCGAGATTGTGCGCCAGGGGCTGACTCGTTAATCATCGCCAGCCTGTCATATTCGTTTCGAGTCATCAGAGGCTAAAAAAAACCAGGCCGGGTTACCCCGGCCTGTGTTTTTTGATGCCTGCTTGGCTTAGTAAAGCCCGATCACCTTCCACCACAATAGACCGGCGGACATGAAGATCGCCTGATTGATCAGGCTGATGACAAAGCCGGTACGCCACCAGACGGCGGTGGGCACGTAGCCGGCGCCGAACAGAATCGGGCCGCGGGCGTGGGTGTACTGGGTCAGCGAGCAGTACAGGCTGCTGGTGAACGCCAGCATCAGCGCCATCGGCGCCGCCGGGATGTGCAGGTTAATGCCCACGCCGAGGAACACCGCGTACAACGCCGCGATTTGGGCGTTGCCGCTGGCGAAGAAGTAATGGGTGTAGAAGTAGGCGGCGTTGAGCAACAGCAACACCAGTACCCAACTGGTGTCCTGCATCAGGTGACCGATGCTGCTGCCGATCAGGTCGCCAAACCAGGTAGTGAAACCCAGTTTCTTCAACTGGTTAGCCATCATCAGCAGCGCGGCGAACCAGATCAGCGTATCCCATGCGCCTTTCTCGCTCTTGATGTCTTCCCAGCTTAATACGCCGGTCAACAGCAGGAAGGAGAGGCCGACAAAAGAGGCGGTGGTGGCGTCGACGCCCAGCAGATCGCCGAAAATCCACAGCACCAGCAGAATTACCACGGTGGCCGCCATCAGCCATTCGCCGCGCGACATGCGCCCCATTTTTTCCAGTTCGGTAATTGCCAGTTTCGGCGCGTCCGGCGTATGACGGATTTCCGGTTTCGCCAGCACATAAACGCACAGCGGCACCAGCAGCAGAGAAATCACGCAAGGTACGACCGCTGCGACAAACCAACTGCCCCAGGTGATGGTGACGCCGGCGTTGGCCGCCAGTTTCACCGCCAGCAGGTTACCGGTGTAGCCGGTCATGAACAGCGCGGCGGTGACGTCGTTGACGTTGCCGATACAGGTCACCAGAAAGGTGCCGATCTTGCTGCGGGAGGCATCTTCCGGCTTGGAGTCGAAACTGCGCGCCAGCGAGTCGGCAATCGGGTAAATCACCCCGCCGCAGCGGGCGGTGTTGCTGGGCATGGCGGGCGACAGCACCAGGTCGGCGAACGCCAGACCGTAAGCCAGCCCTAGCGTGCGTTTACCCAACAGGCGGATCATTTGTAAGGCGATGCGACGGCCCAACCCGGTTTTGATAAAACCGCGGGCAATCATGAATGCTACGACGATCAACCAGATCAGCGAACTGTTGAGGTCGCTCAACGCGGTCTGGATGGAGGCGCTGGCGCTGGTGTCGCCGGCGGCGTAGGTGAGGGCAAACAGCGTAATGCTGATGATACCGATGGCGCCGATCGGCAGCACGTTCGCCACGATGCTGATGATGGTGGCGACGAACAGTACGGCGGAGTGCCAGGCGGCGGGTTTCAGCCCGGCTGGGGGCGTCAGTTGCCAGAAAAAGGCGGCCACAATCATGATGATAAGCAGCGCCAGCCAGTTCAGGCCATATGCGGTTTTTGTCTTCATCCGTATATCCTTAGCTCAGGTCTGAAGAGGATGCCGTCGCCGGTGTCGGGCGAAGCGGCTGATGGAAGAAGCATAACGCCAGAAACGTGCCGCGTGGGGGGAAATACGCCCTGTTATTGATTTAGGCCGTGATTTTAAAAAAATTACGCTTATTTACACCCGTTGACCCACTCAAGAACGGATAAGATGTCAGTAAGATGTCAGAATTAAGACCGGGCGCAAGTGGGGAGTACACCGGGCTTGTGGGCGGGAATGCCATTTTTTTCCATAACTATTTTGACTAAGGGAGGCCCAGTTCCGTGTTGACGCTGCTGCATTTATTGTCCGCCATCGCGCTGCTGGTCTGGGGGACGCATATTGTTCGTACCGGGATTATGCGGGTGTACGGCGCCCGTCTGCGGCGAACGATCAGCGATAGCGTAAGCCGTAAGCCGCTGGCCTTTCTCGCCGGCATCGGTGTGACCGCGCTGGTGCAGAGCAGCAATGCCACCGCGCTGCTCACGATCTCTTTTGTCTCGCAAGGGTTGATTGCGCTGGCGCCGGCGCTGGTGATTATTCTGGGTGCGGATGTCGGCACCGCGCTGATGGTGCGAGTCCTGACGTTTGATCTCTCCTGGCTGTCGCCGTTACTGATTTTCCTCGGGGTTATCTTTTTCCTCAGTTGCAAGCAGACCCGAGTCGGACAGTTGGGGCGGATTGCCATCGGTCTGGGGCTGATTCTGCTGGCGCTGGAATTGATTGTGGAATCGGCGACGCCGATCACCCAGACCGCCGGGGTTAAGGTGCTGTTTTCCTCGCTGACTGGCGATGTGATGCTGGATGCGCTGGTTGGGGCGGTGTTCGCCATTGTGAGTTATTCCAGCCTGGCGGCGGTGCTGCTGACCGCCACCCTGACCGCCAGCCATGTGATTTCCCTGGATGTGGCGTTGTGTCTGGTGATCGGCGCCAATCTGGGCAGCGGCATTCTGGCGCTGGCGAACGCCAGCGCACAAGGCCCGGCGGCGCGGCAGGTGGCGCTGGGGAGCATGTTCTTCAAACTGATTGGCTGTATGCCGGCGCTGCCGGCGATCGGTTATCTGGCGGATTGGATGGAGGCGGTGCCGTTGCCGGATGAGGAACGGGTGATTTATTTCCACCTGTTTTACAACCTGGCGCGCTGTCTGCTGTTGTTGCCATTTGCCGGACGAATGGCGGAGCTGTGCGGCAATCTGGTGCGGGTTGAACCGGATCTCGATCCGCGGTTGCGACCCCGCCATCTGGATGTCAGCGCGTTGGATACACCGACGCTGGCGCTGGCTAACGCGGCGCGGGAGACGCTGCGCATCGGCGATGTGATCGAGCAGATGCTGAAAATGTTTCAGGGCGCGCTGCGGGGCGACCGCCAGCAGGTGCGAGAGATCCGTAGACTGGATGACGACGTGGACGTGCTCTACAACGCCATCAAGCTCTATCTGGCGCAGATTGAAAAGGCCGGGTTGCATGAACGTGATTCCCGGCGCTGGGCGGAGGTGATTGAGATGGCGCTCAATCTGGAACAGGCCGGCGATATCATCGAGCGGGTGGTTTGCGATCTTGACGCGCATGCGCCAGATGGGCTGCGCGGTTTTTCGACCGCCGGGCGCGACGAGCTTAATGCGTTGTACGAACAATTGTTGAACAACCTGCGACTGGGGATGTCGGTGTTCCTGTCGTCGGATGTGACCAGCGCCAGACGGCTGCGCCGCGCCAAACACCGTTTTCGTATTCTGAACCGGCGCTACTCCCACGCGCATGTCGACAGGTTACATCATCAGAATGTGCAGAGTCTGGAAACCAGTTCGCTGCATCTCGGGTTGCTGGGCGATATGAACCGACTGAATTCGTTGTTTTGCGCGGTCGCCTACAACGTGCTGATGGTGACGGAAGAAGAGGACGAAGGGCGGGAAGAGTCCTCGGTTTCCATGTAAGCCATGCTAAGAGCCGGGCGGCGGCGATGTGTTTCGCTGCTGCCCGGCGGTCCATGCCTACATGTCCGTTCGCTGTTCGATCACGCCGTACCAGCCCAGGCCCTGATAGCTTTCGTAACCCGGCGTCAGCGCGAAAGACAGGGTTCGGCCGTCGGTTTTATAGTACCCGGCCGCCTTTCCTTCAGTCCGTAACGGAAAGTGTTCTCCCAGCGGGGTCGCGTCATCGGAACTGGCGATGACGCGCGACGCGGAATCCACAATCAGACAGCGCGTATGCCGCCACTCCTGAGCCGTCAGGCGCACATTTCGAACCACCGTCGTGGCCTGCGGCGCCCAGTCGAAGAAAATCAGCAATACGCCAACCGGGCGGCCATGCTCGTCGCCGTTCTCACGAATCGCCGTGGCGTAGGTCGCTACCGCCGCATTACGTAGCAGCGCGATTTTCTGGATATCCGCCGCCACATAGTCCGTGCCGTTTTTCGTCGCTTTCGCCTGCCGGAAAATAGGCAGGTCGGAGACGTTGCGGCCGGTGACGTCGTAATCCTGCCCGCGTCCGTTCGCCAGCACCGTACCGTTCAGGTCGGTAATCCACAGGTCCAGATAAACGGTATAGCTCGACAGAATGACCGATAGCCGATGCGAAGCGTACTGCTTTTCGGCCTGCCCCGGATGAGCGGCGCAGGCGACCACCGCGGTGTCCGTCGCCCACCAGCGCACGTCGCAGGAGCGCTCGTACAGGTTGCGATCGATAATGTCGATCATGTTCAGCGCCTGATCGACGTGGCGCCCGCTTTCATGCTCGTGCAGCCGGGAAATCATGTTGTCGCCCAGTTCTGTCAGCTTTGACAGCGGTCCCGCCAGTTCCTGATTGAGGTCGGTGGTGATTTGGTTAATCAGCGACGCTACGTGTTTAACCTGGCTGGCGACCACCGCAAATCCTCTTCCCGCCTCTCCGGCGCGTGCCGCCTCAATCAAGGCATTCAGGGCAAGAAATGTGGTTTCTCGGTTGATGTGGTCGATATCGGCAATCTTGTTATTGGCGATTTTTCGTATGTGATGACTGAGCTCTACAATTTCACGAGGATTTGCCATGCGTTCACCGCGCTCCCTTTTCCATCCCGCCTTGATGTTTAAACATCGTGTTTTCCGCTGCGGCAGGCTCTGTCGTTTATCCTTTTTTATTGGCTGGGATCATGGAGGCGGCGGCGCTGGTGGACCGCAGGCATAAAAAAATCCGAAACCCGTCTGGGGTTTCGGATTTGCCTGCCGTGATGGCTTGCGGCCATTTATCTCGCGTTATTCGAACAGATTGCGGTGCAGCGTCTGGACCACCTGTTCGGCATCGCTGGACGGCACCAGGAAGCACAGGTTATGGCTGCTGGCGCCGTAACAGATGAGGCGGATGTTGAATGGTTCCAGCACCCCGAACACCTCTTTACCGACGCCGCAGGCTTGCGACAGCTTGTTGCCGATCAGCGCCACCAGCGACATGTTCTCTTCCACTTCCACCCGGCACAGCGAGGACAGTTCGGTCAGCAGCGCGCTGGACAGCAGGCTGTCGCCGGTCGAGGTAGAGCCGGTGGTGTCCAGCGTCAGCGCCACGTTGACTTCAGAGGTGGTGATCAGGTCCACCGAAATATTGTGGCGGGCCAGAATGCTGAACACTTCCGCCAGAAAACCGCGCGCGTGCAGCATGTTGAGGCTGTGCAGGGTCAGCAGCGTCTGCTTACGGCGCAGCGCCAGCGCGCGGAACAGCGGCGGATTGTCGGTCTTGTTGCACACCAACGTGCCGCCGGCCGCCGGGTCTTTGCTGGAGCCGACGAACACCGGAATGTCGCTGCGCACGGCGGGCAGCAGCGTGGCCGGGTGCAGCACCTTGGCGCCGAAAGTCGCCATTTCGGCCGCTTCTTCAAAGGTAATCTGGTCGATGCGGTGTGCGGACGGCACCACGCGCGGGTCGGTGGTGTAGATGCCGGGAACGTCGGTCCAGATGTCGATGCGGCCGGCGTTCAGCGCTTCGCCCAGCAGGGCGGCGGTGTAATCGCTACCGCCGCGGCCCAGCGTGGTGGTGCGGCCTTTGGCTTCGCTGCCGATGAAGCCCTGGGTGATGACTAGCCCCTGCGCCAGACGCGGCGCAAGCTGGCTGCGGGTCAGTTCGCCCAGCGCGTCGCAGTCTGGTTCGGCGCGGCCGAAGCGGTCGTTGGTGCGCATGATTTTACGCACGTCGAACCATTCGGCGGCGACGTTGCGCTCGCGCAAAATTTCCACAAACAGCAGGGTGGACATCAGTTCGCCGTGGCTGACCAGCTCATCGGTCAGGGCGTTGGACGTCGCCAGCGCCGCCGCCTCCGACAGGCGGGCCACGTTGTCCAGCATGCGGTCGATCTCTTCACGGATGACGGCCGGCTGGCCCAGCCGGTTGAGAATGGCGTGTTGGATCTGGCGGATTTTTTCCAGATGTTCGGCGCGTTCGACCGGCGGCAAACCTTCCGCCAGCGCCACCAGCAGGTTGGTCACGCCGGCGGAGGCGGACAGCACCACCACCCGGACCTGCGAGTCGGACAGCACGATGTCGGCGCTGCGGTTCATGGCGTCGAAATCAGCGACGCTGGTGCCGCCGAATTTGGCGATAATCAGTGAGTTCTCAGTGTTAGCGGACATTCAAAAACCTCGTGTCAGGGGCGTCATTGTCATCGTCGACAACAGCATTCCATCGTTAAGCCTTGGCACAAGGGAAGAGCGGTAAGCAGGGGGCAAGCGTAGGAACTGGCTACGGCACACCCAGAAGCGCTCCACCTTGCTGATCGTTCCGCCTTGCGGAGCGATGCGGGTGACAACCCAGGGGATTCAGCCCCTGCGGTCGACAGCGTAAACACCGTACGTTACGTCTGCCTCGGCGCTGCTCCCCCTCAGGTATCTTCGTCGGATACGGTTCCTCCGATACCTTGCCTGGGCGGCGCTCCTCTTCTGGCTTGCGCAACGGGTGCGCAAGTAGGCTTTTACAAATAGCGGGTAACGCGGCGGCTGTCAATCAACATTGGACCGGGGCGCGGCATTTCGCAAGAAAAGGGCTTCCCCGCACGGCGTTAAGGGATACAATCGGGAAAAAGCGGGCAGGATTTCCCGCCCGGCGACCGACTTGTTTTCAAACCTATTTGTTCTCAAACCGACTTGTTCTCAAACCGAAGAGTAGTGTGATGAAAAATATCAACCCGACGCAGACTGCCGCCTGGCAGGCATTGCAGCAGCATTTTGCCGCGATGAAAGAGGTGCAGATCAGCGATCTGTTCGCGCAGGATCCCGAGCGTTTCTCTCACTTTTCCGCCACGTTCGGCGACCTGATGCTGGTGGATTATTCCAAGAACCGCATCACCGCCGACACGCTGGAAAAACTGCAGGCGCTGGCGCGTGAAACCGATCTGTCCGCTGCCATCAAGTCGATGTTTTCCGGCGAGAAGATCAACCGCACCGAAGCGCGCGCCGTACTGCATGTCGCGTTGCGCAACCGTAGCAACACGCCGATCGTGGTCGACGGCAAGGATGTGATGCCGGAAGTGAACGCCGTGCTGCAAAAGATGAAGCAGTTCAGCGAACGCGTGATCGGCGGCGAGTGGAAAGGCTATACCGGCAAGGCGATCACCGACGTGGTGAACATTGGTATCGGCGGGTCCGACCTGGGGCCGTTCATGGTGACCGAGGCGCTGCGCCCGTATAAAAATCACCTTAATATGCACTTCGTTTCCAACGTTGACGGCACCCACATCGCCGAAACCCTCAAACGCGTCAACCCGGAAACCACGCTGTTCCTGGTGGCCTCCAAGACGTTCACCACGCAGGAAACCATGACCAACGCCCACAGCGCGCGCGACTGGTTCCTGAAGGCTGCCGGCGATGAAAAACATGTCGCCAAGCACTTCGCGGCGCTGTCCACCAACGCCAAAGCCGTCGGCGAATTCGGTATCGACACCGACAACATGTTCGAATTCTGGGACTGGGTCGGCGGCCGTTATTCGCTGTGGTCCGCCATCGGCCTGTCGATCGTGCTGTCCATCGGCTTCGACAACTTCGAACAGCTGCTGAGCGGCGCGCACGCCATGGACCAGCATTTCGCCACCACCCCGGCCGAGAAAAACCTGCCGGTGCTGTTGGCGCTGATCGGCATCTGGTACAACAACTTTTTTGGCGCGGAAACTGAAGCGATTCTGCCGTACGATCAGTACATGCATCGCTTTGCGGCCTACTTCCAGCAGGGCAACATGGAGTCCAACGGTAAGTACGTCGATCGCAACGGCAACCCGGTGGATTACCAGACCGGACCGATCATCTGGGGCGAACCGGGCACCAACGGTCAGCACGCGTTTTACCAGTTGATCCATCAGGGCACCAAGCTGGTGCCGTGCGACTTCATCGCGCCGGCGCTCACCCATAACGCACTGAGCGACCACCACAACAAGCTGCTGTCGAACTTCTTCGCTCAGACCGAGGCGCTGGCGTTCGGTAAATCCCGCGAGGTGGTGGAAGCGGAGTTTGCGGCGGCCGGCAAATCCGCCAAAGACGTCGAGCACGTGGCGCCGTTCAAAGTGTTTGAAGGCAACCGTCCGACCAACTCCATCCTGCTGCGGGAAATCACCCCGTACAGCCTGGGGGCGCTGATCGCGCTTTACGAGCACAAGATCTTCACCCAGGGCGCGATCCTGAACATCTTCACTTTCGACCAGTGGGGCGTGGAGCTGGGCAAACAGCTGGCTAACCGTATCCTGCCGGAACTGCAGGATGACAGCGCCGTCAGCAGCCACGACAGTTCTACCAACGGGCTGATCAACCGCTTCAAACAGTGGCGTGCGTAATGACGGCGCAGGCGCTCAATAAAAACAGGCCCCGATTTCGGGGCCTGTTTTTTATGGCATTGGTTTTTTATAGCATCAGTTGGCTTCAACGATCGGCGTCAACTGGCTGCCGTTCCAGATGCCGCCCCGGTTGACGACGCTACTGTCGTTGTAGGCGGCGGAGGCATTCAGATTTTTCACCGGACTCCAGACGTTATTCCAGGGCAGGAAGTAGACGGTTTTAGGGAAATTGCTTTTGATGATGCTGACCAGACGGGCGTAATCAAACTGCTGGTTGGTGGTGGACGGGCCGACCTCGGTTAAGGCGAACGGCTTGTTCAACCGCAACATCTCGTCGTAACCGCTGAGATTGGCCGGGTTGTCCAGATACATATCCAGCCCGGCGATATCCACGTAAGCGTCGCCGGGGTAGAACCCGGTCTTGTCCTGGCGGTTGGCGTCCGGCGCGTACACCCACAGCAGGTTGTTCAGCCCTTTGGTCCGGGTGAAATAGGTGTAGATGTCGCGGTACAGACGGATATACAGGTTCATACGCGTGGTGTCATGGGTGTTGTAGCCGGTGGCGCCCCACCAGAACCACTCGCCGTTCATTTCATGCAGCGGGCGGTACAGCACTACCACGCCTTGCTGTTGCAACTGCATGAGCCCGGCCGCCACCTTGTCCAGAATAGCCAACCAACGGGTGCGCTCCGGCGTTCCTGATTGCAGCACAGCGGCCAGTTGCTCGTTGCTGACCGCTTTTTTCAGCCCGCCTTCGCCGGTGCCGGGATCGTTGCCGGCAAATACCGGGTTGGGCAGATGATGGCTGATTTGCACCAGACCGCCTTTTTTCCAGTAATCGATCAGTGTGCTGTTGCAGCTGTAATCCACCAGATCCGCCTCGTTACCCGCGGAGGTTCGGTCCCAGCCGCGCGCGTAGTCGCAGGCGTAGATGGCCGGATACTGACCGGTACGGGCGGCGATGTTCTCCGCTTCGGCTAGCGAGAAGGCGTCATCGCCGCCGATATTGGCGTAGCCGCCAAATGCGCCGGAGAGCAGGCGGGAATCGCTGCGATTCGGCAGGTGCGCCATCCAGTTGTAGATGGCGCGGGTCGTCGCCATCGCGTTGGGAGTGACTGGTGACACGGTATGGGCGCCGACCTGGCTGATTGTGGCGGTCATCAGACAGGCGGCAAGTGATATCTGGCGAAATAGCTGATACGTCCTTTTCATGCGATATATCCTGTTGGTGAAGGGAAAAGCCTCGGTTGCAACGAATGCCCCGAGGCAGAGCGCGACAATGCTGTGCCCGCCGATGTGAAGCCGGGCGTGATCACAGTCATGGCAACAGAAATTGTTGTCGTTTATCCGGTAATTGCCACCCCGATGGTGGTAACATGAGCCTGTTTTGGCATAAGTTTTCGATTGTCGGGTCGGGGTAGCCCGGCTTCGACCAGTGTATCGACTATCACGGAGAGAAGCATGCGGACTCGTATTCTGATGGGATTGGCTGCTGTCGCCTTGCTGGCGGGATGCAGCACCACCAACGAACTCAGTGCTGCCGGTCAGGCGGTGCGTTTTACCGACAGTAAACCAGCGGCGCAATGCCAGTTGTTGGGCAATATTACTGGCACGCAATCCAACTGGTTGTCGGGCGGCGGTGATGAAGGCAGCTCAATGCGCGGCGCGGCGAATGACCTGCGCAACAGGGCGGCGGAGATGGGCGGCAACGTGATTTACGGCGCGACTACGCCGAGCCAGACGTTCCTGTCCAGCTTCGCGCCGCTGGACAGCAAGATGCAGGGTCAGGTTTATAAGTGCCCCTGATGTCGAAGGCCGCCAGCGTCGCGTGACGCTGGCGGTGTCTCAGTTCTGATTTTCCTGTTGTTGCGGCATACCGATATCCAGCAGCGTCTTGCTGGCTTCGCCGCCGATTTCCCGCGTCAGGCTCGGCACCAGATAGCCTGATACCCGCGTCATCAATTCCCTGATCAAGGTTCGCGCTTCGTCGTCCGGCACCAAAAAGTGCGCCGCGCCCTGTACTTTATCCAGCACATGCAGGTAATAGGGCAAAATACCGGCGTCGAACAACGCGTTGCTGAGTGCCGCCAGCGTGTCGGCGTTATCGTTGACGCTGCGCAGCAGTACGCTTTGATTGAGCAGCGTCACGCCCGCCCGGCGCAAACGTGCCATACTGTCGGTGAATTCCGCGTCGATTTCGTTGGCGTGGTTGATGTGGGTCACCAGCACCACGCGCAGCGACGAGCGCGCCAGCCGCTGGCAGAGTTCGTGGGTGATGCGCGCCGGAATCACCACCGGCAGGCGGGTGTGGATGCGTAACCGTTTCAGGTGGGGAATCTGTTCCAGTTCGGTCAGCAGCCAGTCCAGTTCGTGATCCTTGGCCATCAGCGGATCGCCGCCGGAAAAGATGATTTCGTCCAGTTGCGGGTGCCGGCGGATATACTCCAGCGCCTGGCGCCAGTTGGCTTTGTTGCCCTGATTATCCTGGTAGGGAAAATGGCGGCGGAAGCAGTAACGGCAGTTGACCGCACACCCGCCTTTCACCAGCAGCAGCGCGCGATTGCGGTATTTGTGCAGCAGTCCGGGCACCACGCTGTGCTGTTCGTCCAGCGGGTCGTGGCTGAAGCCGGGGGTGGTGATGAACTCGTCCTGCGCGGTCAGCACCTGCAACAACAGCGGATCGCGCGCGTCGCCGGGCCGCATGCGCGCGGCAAACGCGCGCGGCACCCGCAGTGGGAAAAGTTTGCGGGCATCGCGCCCGGCGGTCAGTTGCGGATGGTTATCCAGCGCCAGAAGTCGCAGCAATTCATCAGGATCGGTAATAACGTCGGTGAGTTGCTGCAACCAATCTTCTCGGGAAGGTATATTTAGGGTTACAATGTGTGCCATTTTTTTGGCTAAGTACCAGTATTAATGTAGAGGGCCATTATGGCGACTTATTTTAGCAACGATTTCCGCTCCGGTCTTAAAATCATGTTCGAAGGCGAGCCGTATGCCATCGAATCCAGTGAATTTGTGAAACCGGGTAAAGGCCAGGCTTTTGCTCGCGTCAAAATGCGTCGTCTGTTGACGGGGTCCCGCGTTGAGAAAACCTTCAAGTCTACCGACTCGGCTGAAGGCGCTGACGTGATGGATACCAACATGAACTACCTGTATAACGACGGTGAGTTCTTCCATTTCATGCATCCTGAAACCTTTGAACAGCATCAGGTTGAAGCGAAAACCGTGGGTGATTCTGCTAAGTGGTTGCAGGATAACGCCGAATGTATCGTTACCCTGTGGGACGGTCGGCCGATCGCCGTTCAGCCGCCGAACTTTATCGAAGCTGAAATCACCGAAACCGATCCAGGCCTGAAAGGCGATACCGCCGGTACTGGCGGCAAGCCGGCTACCCTGTCCACCGGCGCCGTGGTAAAAGTGCCGTTGTTCGTGCAGATCGGCGAAGTGATCAAGGTTGACACCCGCTCCGGCGAATACGTCTCCCGCGTGAAGTAATCTTCCCGGCGCGTAAACTGCCCGTCGGGCGGTTTACGCGTTGCTTTGCCTTTGATATCCCGCCTGAAAAATTCTCTCACACACGCCGAGCGTTGCCTGATGGTATTTTGCGCCGCCTGACGTAATAATGCCGCGTCTTGGTTAAGGAGAGTGCTATGTCCCCACTAATTATCACGGTTTTCATGCTGACCCTCAGTAATGTATTCATGACCTTTGCCTGGTATGGGCATCTTCGCTATTTCAGCGGCCGTACCTGGATGGTGGCGGCGTTGGTCAGTTGGGGGATCGCACTGTTTGAATACCTGTTGCAGGTGCCGGCCAACCGTATCGGTTATCAGGTGGCGTCTGCCGGGCAACTGAAAATTCTGCAGGAAGTGATCAGCCTGTCAGTCTTTATTCCCTTTTCGATAATTATTCTCAAAGAGCCATTCCGTACCGACTATATTTGGGCCGGGCTGTGTCTGCTGGGCGCGGTATTCTTTATGTTCCGCGATAAAATTATGGGTTGACCCATCGCGTAACGATATTTCGTAAAAACAGTCGGCGCGATCGCCGGCTGAAAATAAGCCGGACGAATTGGCCTGTTATTGCAGGAAATAACAATATCAAAACGCTGTTTTATTTATTTCCTGTGTTGTTTCGGTCAGCCTGATTATTTCCCTGAACCGGCGAGTGGATTAACCCAGAGAATGGTTTAACCCAGATTAAGCTGTCCGTCTGGAATCCATTGCGTTGAGCGGTCGCCAGCAGCGCCTGCCTGACGAGCGGAGGGATTTCAGGCGTGCGGGACAGAATCCACAAATAATCGCGGTTTGGGCCGCATACCAGCGCGTAGCGATAGTCGCTGTCCAGCGCAATCACGTTGTAGCCGCCGTAAAACGGGCCGAAGAACGACACTTTCAGCGCGGCGCGTTGCGGCGAGCCGGTGAAGTAGCCCTTACCGATACTTTCGCGCCAGACCCGCTTAACCGGGTCGAAACCGCGGTTAACCACGGTGATGCCGCCGTCCTCGCGCGGGCTGTAAGTGGCGGTGACCTGCTCCAGACCACGCTCGAAACGGTGGTCCAGTCGGGCGATTTCATACCAGGTTCCCATATAGCGGGAAGGCTCGAAGTTGTCCACGATCTGAACGCCCTGTGGCGTTGTGGTACTGCATGCGGTCGTAAACAGTGCGATAAACGATGTCAGCAATAAGCGCCAGTGCTTCATGCGCGGCTTCCTGTGCCTTTTGGTTTGAACATGGTTTAACAGTAGGAAGCGGGAAGCGAAGATGCAATAAAAAACGGCCCGCATAGTGCGAGCCGTGAGACATGGCGAGGCGGCGGTTTTACAGCGTAACCACACCAATGATAGTGACGACCGACAGGATCGCCGCCAGACCGTAGAACACCCATTTGCCGGCCGGCACGTGGATTTTCAGGTCATGCATGGCGTGATGGATACGGTGCAGGCCGCACCACAGCGGCAGCACGATCATCAGCAGCAGGAACGCGCGGCCGATCAGGCTATGGCTGAACGCGGCGATGCGATCGTAGGTCAGCGCCTGCGGGAACAGACCAAGCGGCAGCAGAACGCCCACCAGCAGGATGATAACCGGCGCGAACATGGCGCTCCACATGCCGCCGGCGCCGAACAGGCCCCAGAACGGCGGTTCGTCGGAACGTTTGGGTTGTTGATTAATCACGAGATTCCTCCTGTTCAGAACAGCAAGGCGATGGCCAGCACCGCCAGCGTGATGACCACAGTGGCCGCCCACAGCCCTTTAACCACCGGCTCCGGCCCCATTTTTTCATCTTTTACGATGATAATGCTGGCCTTCGGCGCCAGATCGAACCAGGTCTTAGTGTGCAACACCGCCGCCAGCAAGGCGATGATGTTGAGCAACAGTACCAGCGGGTTTTGCAGGAAGCTGACAAACTGGCTCCAGCCTTCCGGACCGGCTTTGAGCGAAAACACGCCATGCAGCAGCACGATGCTGAACCAGACGGCGGGTACCGCGGTGCCTTCGCGCAGCATATAGAAACGGTAGAAACCGAGCTTCTGCCACCAGGTGGGCGTCATGCCACGGACATACGCTTTACGTTTGGTGATCATTTGTTGCCTCCCTTATTGTGGTCTCAGCATGGCGATCATGAAGTCTTTGGCGCTTTCCACCTTACCCTGCTGGATAGCCGCCGCCGGATCGACGTGCTTCGGACACACTTCGGAGCAGTAACCCACGAAAGTACAGGACCAGACGCCGTTGTCGCTGTTCAGTTGCGCCATACGCTCTTTCTTGCCGTGGTCGCGGTTGTCCAGGTTGTAACGGTGCGCCAGCGTGATGGCGGCGGGACCGATGAACTCCGGATTCAGGCCGAACTGCGGACAGGCGGCGTAGCACAGCCCGCAGTTGATGCAACCGGAGAACTGGTGGTATTTCGCCATCTGGGCCGGCGTCTGCTTGTTCGGTCCCTGGTCCGGCGTGCGGTTGTTGCCGATGATGTACGGCTTAATCGCTTCCAGACTTTCGATGAAGTGGGTCATGTCCACCACCAGATCGCGTTCGATCGGGAAGTTGCCCAGCGCTTCGACCTTCATGCCGCCGGTGTACTCACGCAGGAAGGTTTTACAGGCCAGCTTCGGCACGTTGTTGACCATCATGCCGCAGGAGCCGCAAATCGCCATGCGGCAGGACCAGCGGTAGGACAGGTCCGGCGCCAGGTTGTCCTTGATGTAGCCCAGCGCGTCCAGCAGCGAGGTTTCGCGGGTATACGGCACCTCGTAGGTTTCGAAGTGCGGGGCGTTGTCCTGCTCCGGGTTATAGCGCATGACTTCCATTTTCAGGGTTTGCATATCAGCCATTCGCTTGCTCCTTCTTGTTTTTCTCCTGAGCTTCCGCTTCGGCGCCGTAAACGCGTTTCGCCGGCGGCAGCTTGGTGATCTTCACATCACTGTATTCCAGGCGGGGCGCGCCTTCCGGGTTATAAAACGCCAGCGTGTGCTTCAGGAAATTGACGTCGTCGCGTTCGGTGCAGCCTTCATCCAGACGCTGGTGCGCGCCGCGGGACTCTTTGCGGTTGATGGCGGAATGCGCCATACACTCGGCAACGTCCAGGCTGTGGCCCAGTTCGATGGTGTAGAGCAGATCGGTGTTGAACACGCTGGAATGGTCGGTGATCTTCACGCGCTTGAAGCGTTCTTTCAGTTCCGCCAGTTTGTCGACGGTTTTCTGCATCAGGTCGGTGGTGCGGTAGATGCCGCAGCCTTCTTCCATCGACAGCCCCATTTCGTCGCGGATTTTGGCCCAGCTTTCGGTGCCTTCCTGCTTCATCAACGCGTGCAGGCGCTGTTCCACGTCTTTGGCCTGCGCATCCAGCGCGCTGGCGTTGGCCGGCGCTGCCGCCTGCGAGCGTTCCACCGCTTTTTCACCGGCGACGCGGCCGAAGACCACCAGTTCCGCCAGTGAGTTGGAACCGAGACGGTTGGCGCCGTGCAGACCGACGGACGAACATTCGCCGACGGCGAACAGGCCCTGAATACGGGTTTCACACTGCTGGTCGGTTTCGATGCCGCCCATGGTGTAGTGCGCGGTGGGGCGAATCGGAATCGGCTCTTTCACCGGGTCGACGCCGACGTAGGCTTTTGCCAGTTCGCAAATGAACGGCAGGCGTTCTTTCAGTTTCTTCTCGCCCAGATGACGCAGGTCGAGGTAGACCACGTCGCCCAGCGGGGTGGACACGGTGCGTCCGGCGCGCCATTCGTGCCAGAAGGCCTGCGAAACTTTGTCGCGCGGACCCAGCTCCATGTATTTGTTTTTCGGCTCGCCCAGCGGCGTTTCCGGCCCGAGGCCGTAGTCCTGCAGGTAACGGTAGCCGTCTTTGTTGACCATGATGCCGCCTTCGCCGCGGCAGCCTTCGGTCATCAGGATACCGGAGCCCGGCAGGCCGGTGGGGTGGTACTGTACGAATTCCATGTCGCGCAGCGGTACGCCGTGACGGAAGGCCATGCCCATACCGTCGCCGGTAACGATGCCGCCGTTGGTGTTGTAGCGATAGACGCGGCCGGCGCCGCCGGTAGCCATCACGATGGCGTTGGCGCGAATCTGAATCAGCGACCCTTCCATCATGTTGATGGCGACGACCCCACGGGCCTGCCCGTCATCCACCAGGATATCCAGCACGAAGTGCTCGTCGAAGCGCTGAATCTGCGGGTATTTCAGCGATGTCTGGAACAGGGTGTGCAGCATGTGGAAGCCGGTTTTATCCGCGGCGAACCAGGTGCGTTCGATCTTCATCCCGCCGAAGCGGCGCACGTTGACCGATCCGTCCGGTTTGCGGCTCCACGGGCAGCCCCATTGTTCAAGCTGGGTCATTTCACGCGGGCAATGCTGCACGAAGTGATCCACCACGTCCTGTTCACACAACCAGTCTCCCCCGGCCACGGTGTCGTGGAAGTGGAAGTCGAAGCTATCGTGATCTTGTGTGACTGCCGCCGATCCCCCTTCGGCAGCCACGGTGTGGCTGCGCATCGGGTAGACTTTGGAAATCAGCGCAATCTTGAGTTGGGGATTTGCTTCTGCTGCGGCGATCGCCGCCCGTAAACCTGCTCCCCCGGCCCCGATAATGGCCAAATCGGCATTAAAGGTTTGCACTGCATGCCTCCAGTTACTTAAGTTAAATAAATTAAATTAAGAAAATAATATGAAATTAAGTTTAGCCACTTATTTTCCGTTTTAATTTCCAAGACATTAAATCGAGTGAAAAAATATCCGGTCAAACAGTACTGAGAGATTAAATCACCCTTTTTTTGTATGGAAATGATTATAGCGATTTGTAGATGACTGAAATTTGATGTGATCCAGCATTTTGCTGTTTTTTAATATCTATACGGACATATTCCGGAAAATGTGATTTATCCGCAAATAGCACTTTCATACCCCAAATAATTTGAGTTGCAGCAAGAGGGCCGCCGGGTGAATCTCCGGGAGTCTGGATTAGGCGGCGCCTGGTAATTATGAATATAGGTAAGCCAAATAGAGAAAAACCCTTCGCGGGATAAATTTGTCTGGCTGTGGTGATGCGGGTAGACTGCACCTCCAGTTTTAGTGTGGAGTGGAAATCATGAGCGAAACGGCAAGTTGGCAGCCCAGCGCCCCTGTCGCCAATCTGTTGAAGCGGGCGTCGATAATGAAAGAAATCCGGCGTTTCTTCTCAGACCGCGGCGTGCTGGAAGTGGAAACGCCGGCCATGAGCCAGGCGACGGTGACGGATGTGCATCTGTTCCCGTTCCAGACCCACTTTGTCGGCCCCGGCGCCGCCGATGGCATGGCGCTGTATCTGATGACCAGCCCGGAATACCACATGAAACGCCTGCTGGCGGCGGGCAGCGGGCCGATTTACCAACTGTGCCGCAGTTTCCGCAACGAAGAATCCGGCCGTTATCACAACCCTGAGTTCACCATGCTGGAGTGGTATCGCCCGCACTATGACATGTACCGGCTGATGAACGAAATGGATGACCTGCTGCAACAGGTGCTGGAGTGCGACAGCGCGGAGATGCTTTCCTATCAGCAGGCGTTCCAGCGTCATCTGGAAGTGGATCCGTTGTCGGCGGACAAGGCGCAGCTGCGTGAAGCGGCGGAGAAAATCGGCGTGGGGGATGTCGCCAACCGGGAAGAGGATCGCGACACCCTGCTGCAACTGCTGTTCGCGTTTGGCGTGGAGCCGCAAATCGGCCGCGACAAACCGGCGTTTGTCTACCATTTCCCGGCAACGCAGGCGGCGCTGGCGGAAATCAGCACCGAGGATCACCGGGTGGCGGAGCGTTTCGAGGTCTATTACAAAGGCATCGAACTGGCTAACGGTTTTTGCGAACTGACCGACAGCAAAGAGCAGCGTCAGCGTTTCGAGCAGGATAACCGTAAACGCGCGGCGCGCGGCCTGCCGATGCAGCCGATCGACGAAAACCTGCTGGCGGCGCTGGAAGCCGGCATCCCGCCGTGTTCCGGCGTGGCGCTGGGCGTTGATCGTCTTGTGATGATGGCGCTGAATGCCGAGTCTATCGGCGAGGTGATGGCGTTTACGGTGGATCGCGCCTGACGCCGCTTTTCCTTTATTATTCAGTCTGACTGAAAACCACGGAAGCCATCGCTTACCGTGGTTTTCTTTTTGCAGAGGGGTTACAGCCCGCCAGCAGTGCGGGTTGACGTGGCGGCGTTACGCCCGACGATCTGCACCGAATCCATCTGTACCTGGAACGGCGGGAACGGCATCACCAGATGGTGTTCGCGGTAGCTTTCCAGAATCAGCTGGTGCAGTTCGTGGCGCAGCGGCATGCGGTGGCCCATTTCCGCGGCGAAGATACGCAGTTCGAAAATCTGGATGCCCTGACGCAGGTCCACCAGAAATACTTCCGGCGGCGGGTTATCCAGCACCAGCGAGCAGCGTTTCACCGCGTCCAGCAGCAGCGTGGTGACCTCCTGCGTACTGGCGTCGGCGGGCGCCGGGATGGTCAGCACTACGCGGGTGACCGAATCGGACAGCGACCAGTTGATGAACTGCTCGGTGATGAACGCCTTGTTGGGTACGATGATCTCTTTGCGGTCCCAGTCGGAAATCGTGGTGGCGCGGGTATTGATGCGCATCACGCTGCCGGTCAGATCGCGGATGGTCACGGTATCGCCGATGCGGATCGGTTTTTCGAACAGAATGATCAGGCCGGAGATGAAGTTGGCGAAGATCTCCTGTAAGCCGAACCCCAGCCCCACGCCAAGTGCCGCCACCAGCCACTGTAATTTTGACCATTCGATGCCGATCAGCGAGAACCCCATCAGCCCGCCCACCAGCATCAGCAGGTATTTGCTGACGGTGATAATGGCGTAGCCGGTGCCGGGCGACAGCTCGATATGCTGCAGCACCGCCAGCTCCAGCAGCGCGGGCAGGTTGCGTACCAGCTGCGCGGTGATGACAAACACCAGCAGCGCGATCAACACCGAGCCGAGGGTAATCGGCTGTATGCTCTCTACGCCTTTCACCGTGCTGGTGACGTCCCACAGGCTGATATTTTCCATAAACGCGAAAGCGGAATGGATTTCCGACCACAGCGCAATCACCGACACCAGCGCAATCAGCGTCAGGATGGAGCGCACCAGTTTCAGCGAGCGGGCGCTGATGGCGTCCAGATCCACCACCGGTTCTTCCACCACGTCGACGCCGGCTTCGTGCGACGACGGGTTGGTGTCTTCCTCGCCGCGGGCGCGTTGCGCCAGCATGTCCGCCCGGCGCTGTCTGGCGCGGTCAAAGGCGATGCGGCGGCGTTGAATCCACATCCAGCGGCGAATGATGTGATAAATCACCAGCAGGAAGAACCAGATGGCGACCGAGGTTTCCAGCCGCGCCAGCAGCGCCTGCGAGGTGGTCAGGTAGCCCAGACAGGATGCCAGCGCGGCAATCAGCGGGATGCAGATCATCAGATTCCACATCGCGCGGTTCACCGGGTTTTCGCCGGATCCTTCCTTATCCAGATACAACGGAATACCGGCGCGTTTCAGGCTGGTGGTTACCAGACTGAGCGCCATACACAGCAGAATAAAGCACAACCGCCCCAGCGTGCTGGAAAACTCCCGGTCGTTGAGGTTATCAAAGGTGATCAGCGCCATTACCAGCGGCACGATAAAGCCGATGGACAGGCGGTAGTAACGCATGGCGCGCGCCACCTGTTTCGGCGACCAGCCGAAATGCACGATGAACAGCCCCTGACGGTGGGAAAACGCGGCGCAGACCATCACCACCCACATCAGCGGCACCGTGGCGGTAACGCTATCGCCGATCGCCACCGCCACCGGGTAGGGCCAGGCGTTTTGCAGGCCATAACCGAGCGCGGCCCACAGCACCGGCAGCGGCATCGCCACCATCACCGACCAGAACACGGTACGCAGCGTCAGCATGAAATAGTCGAGGGTGACTTTGCCCACCCGGCTGCTGGCGCGCTCCAGAAAAGCATGATAATGACGACGCGAGCTGATGCTGAGTCCGACCAGCAGCAACGCGCCCAGCAGCGGCAACAGCGTGCTCTGGCTGGTCGCCATCATCAGCATCGCGCCGCTAAGTTGGGTAAAGGTATCCAGCGACAGCAGGCGCGACAGGTCGCGCAGCAGGTTGAGCGGGTAGGCGAAACCGATCGGGTCGACATCCGCCACCCAGAACAGATAGCGATGCGCCGCATCGCGGATCTCGGTCAGCGCGTCCTCCAGCTGGCTGCTGGCGACTTTCAGCTTGGTCAGTTCCAGAATCTGGGTGTCGCAACCGGAAATCAGCGACGTGAGCAGATCGCGCTGGGTGCGTTGCTGATCGTTGACGATCTTTTGCTGGGCGGCGGTTAACGGGGTGCCGTCGTCCTGCCGGGCGGGTTCGCCGGCCGCCGACAGTTTGTTGAGCAGGTCTTCGTAATGCAGACGCTGGGCGCGCAGTTGCGCCATGTCGCCGTCCAGTTGTTGAGGCTTGGGCATTTCCGGCAGTCGCGCCACCTGCGCGCGCAGGGTTTCCCCCAGCGCCGGCGACGAGCCGAGCCACTGCGCCTGTTCGCGCAGCGTGCTCAGCGCCTGACGTACCTGTAGCGTTTGGGCGGCGGTCTGGCGCTGACGGGCGGCGATCTGATCCATGCGCTGCGCCTGCTGGTTGAGCGCCACGGAGAGTTCGCGGTTGGTTTGCAGCAGGCCGGCGACCGCCGCAGGCAGTTGGCCTTCCTGTTCCGCCAGTTGCTCGGTACGCTCCAGCGCCTGCTCCGCCTCGCGCTGGCGCAAGGTGTTCAGCGTGCTGCGCAACAGCTGCAGTTGATTGTCCAGCCGGTCGCGCCGCTTTTTGTAGACATCCGCCTGCAGGCGCGACAGTTCCTGACGGTTGCTGGCGGAAAGCTGCGCCAGCTCCAGCTCTTCCACCCGGCTTTTACGCAGCGCCGCTTCGGCCTGCAATGCGGCCAACTGAGCCTGTCCGAGCGCGGTGGTCGGGTTGCCCAGCGCCTGCAGACGCCGTTCGACTTCGCTCAGCGCACGGTTGGCTTCGGTTTGCTGTTGCGGCAGTTGGGCCAGCGAATCGCTGATTTCCCGCTGGCGGTCCTGTTCCTGCTGCAACTGGCGGCCTTGCTCCAGCAACTGGCTGCTGAACTGGACAATCTGTTGTTCCAGCTCGTTGACCGATGTCGTTTTCGGCGGCGCGGCCGGTTTGGCGTTTTCGGCATCCAACTGCTGGCGCAGTTCGCGGGTCAATTTGGGAAAGTCGTCAATCGCGCGCTGGTACTGGTCGGCACGCTGGCGGGTGTCCCGGCGTTCGTCCAGCAGCCGCAGCGCCGACTGTAACTCTTTGACGATATCGGCCTGCGCCGGGGTGTTCTTGTTGGCTTCGGCCTGTTGCAGCTCCTGCTTCAGTTGCGTTTCGTCAGGCAACTGGGCGGCCAGCGACGTGGTTGATAACAGGCATCCCAACAGGAAAATCAGAATCAGACGCACGGCTGGCCTCCTCAGGCGGGTTGATGGGGTCAGGGGGTATCGCTGTCGTTGGCGGCATTCATGCGCGCCAAAACGTCCTCATCCAGCGCTTCGGCCATGGCTTCACCCATGCGAGTGGCGCTTTGGCTGGCCAGTCCGGGCATCAATTGCACCCGGTCTTTCGCAAACAGGTTAATCACCGTGGAGCCGAGTTTGAAGCGGCCCATCTCGTCGCCTTTCTCCAGAATTACCGCGCCTTCGCCTTCCATCGGATAGGCCCAGCGTTTGATGATGCCTTCGCGCGGAGGGGTTACCACCCCCGCCCAGACGGTTTCGATGCTGCCGACGATGGTGGCGCCGACCAGAATCTGCACCATCGGACCGAACGGCGTATCGAACAGGCAGATCACGCGTTCGTTGCGGGCAAACAGGTTCGGTACGTTGGCAGCGGTCAGTGGATTGACCGAAAACAGGTCGCCCGGCACGTAAATCATATCGCGCAAAATGCCGTCGCACGGCATGTGGACGCGGTGGTAATCGCGCGGGGAGAGATAGGTGGTGACAAACAGACCGTCACGGAACAGGTCGGCGATAATGTAATTGCCGGCCAGCAGCGCTTCGAGCGTGTAGTCGTGCTGTTTGGCCTGCAGGATCCGGTCGTCGTCAATGGTGCCCAGTTGAGAGATGGCGCCGTCGGCAGGGAACACCAGCCGGTTCGGCAGCGGGTCTACCGGGCGGATGCCAGGCTTCAGCGGGCGCACAAAGAAGTCGTTGAACGAGCGGTAGGATGCGGTATCCGGTTGCTGCGCTTCCTGCATGTTGACTTTGTAGATGCGGGCAAACAGGTCAATCACCAGTTTGGTGAGCATGCCGGCCTGACGGTCGGCTCCCCAGCCAGCCAGTTGCGTCAGCCAGACCTTCGGGAGCAGATGTTGTAGAGCAATCTTGATTCTGTCCAGCACAGTGAGCCTCGTCGTTTTTTTAAGGGTACGCCGTAAAAAGGGGCGCATTGTAGCGGTGGATACGATAAATGTCAGTTATCCGGAGCAGAAAAGGATTTACGCGTTTTTACCTGCGCCATGCTCTCAAGGATACGGTGATAATTGTCGAAACGCTCTGGTGCTATCTCTCCGCGTTCCAGCGCGGCGCGAATGGCGCAGCCGGGGTCGGTGTCGTGTTTGCAGTCGCGGAATTTGCAACTGCCCAGGTATTCGCGGAACTCGATAAAACCGCGCGTCACCTGTTCCGGATCCAGATGCCACAGCCCGAATTCGCGCACGCCCGGCGAGTCGATGACATCGCCGCCGTGCGGGAAATGGTACAGACGAGCGGCGGTGGTGGTGTGCTGGCCCAGTCCGGAAGCGTCGGATACGTCGTTGACCAGAATTTGGGCGTCGCCAGGGTAGAGCAGTGCGTTGAGCAGGCTCGATTTACCGACGCCGGACTGCCCGGCAAAGATGCTGACGCGGCCGGTTAGCGCGGCTTCCAGCTCGGCGACGCCCTGCTGGGTGTGGCTGGACATCATCAACACCCGGTAGTGCAGCGCGCGATAGATATCCATCACCTCTTCCACAAACGCCCGGCCTTCGTCATCCAGCAGATCGGTTTTGTTGAGCACGATCAGCGGCTCGATTTCCAGCGTTTCGCAGGCCACCAGATAACGATCGATAATATTGAGCGACAGCTCCGGCAGAATGGCGGAGACAATCACAATCTGATCGATGTTGGCGGCAATGGGTTTGAGACCGTCATAGTAGTCCGGGCGGGTCAACACCGACTGACGCGGATGCACCGCCTCGACGATGCCGCTGATGCCGGCCAGCGTTTCGTTGCCGGCGCGCCAGACCACCCGATCGCCGGTGACCAGCGAGTGGATGGTTCGGCGAATGTTGCAGCGGTGCAGCTCGCCGTTCGGCGCTTCCACATCGGCGTGCATGCCGAAACGACTGATGATGACGCCTTCCTGCGGTTCGCTCAGTTGGCTGTCATCCCACTCGACCTTGCTGTCGGCATGTTTCAGGCGGCGCTGATGGTTGGCGCTGACCCGCCGTTGCTGACCTTTTGACAGTTTCTTTTTACTCACGCAGTCTCTCTTGGTTCGGCGCTTATCGCCGGTGGCGATGGAAGCGACTATAATACACGCTATTTTATTTTAATTAACCGCCGCCAGCGGGCCTGTCAGCCTGCCGCCGGCGAAATTTTCAGCAACGGCGACACGGGAAAGGCGACGATGGTAAATGAAAACAACCTGATCTGGATCGATTTGGAAATGACGGGGCTGGATCCCGAGCGGGACCGGATCATCGAGATCGCAACACTGGTGACCGATGCCAACCTGAACGTACTGGCGGAAGGCCCGACGCTGGCGGTGCATCAGCCGGACAGCCAACTGGCGCTGATGGATGACTGGAACGTGCGCACCCACACCGCCAGCGGGCTGGTGGATCGGGTCAAAGCCAGCGCCTTTGACGAAAGCGCCGCGGAACGGGAAACCATCGCATTCCTGCAGCAGTGGGTGCCGGCGGGCAAATCGCCGATTTGCGGCAACAGCATCGGGCAGGATCGCCGCTTTCTGTTCCGTTACATGCCGGAACTGGAAGCTTACTTCCACTATCGTTATCTGGACGTCAGCACGCTCAAAGAACTGGCGCGCCGCTGGAAGCCGGAGATGCTGGCCGGATTCAAAAAGCGCAACACCCATCAGGCGCTGGACGATATCCGCGAATCGGTAGCGGAACTGGCTTACTACCGCGAGCACTTTATCCAGCTGTAACGGCATCCTCCACCAGGAAACCAGGAAAATCGCCCGGTTCTGCGGGCATTTTCAGCGTATTGATGATTTTGTCAGCACTTGAACGACATTTTTCGTCAGGGGGGTTGCGGGAAAAAACGTTTCTCGTATAATGCGCTCCCCGTAACGACAGAAAGTAGTGCGACGTTACGCCACACCCTGCGGGAATAGCTCAGTTGGTAGAGCACGACCTTGCCAAGGTCGGGGTCGCGAGTTCGAGTCTCGTTTCCCGCTCCAAATTCAGTTGTGCAGATGAATGTCTGCATGATGCAGAAAACCACCGAAAGGTGGTTTTTTTGTTTCTGCCGTTCGTTATAGCAAACCCGCCGACTGATTCTTACCAACACGATTTTCCCACCGCTTTTTCCCACGAGCGGGTCTTCCCTGATTCCTGTCCTCGCCCTTCCTGCAATCGGCGTGTCCGCAGCGTGCCTGACGGGGAAACCCCGACATCCGCGTTCTCCCCTTATTCGCTTTACACCGCTTTGATAAGAAAACCATTGCGAACTGACAAGGTGCGGTGTGGCATGCCTGACGTCGGGCGGTTCGATTAACAGCGTATAAAAATGACTTCTTAATAAAAAAATCAGCATATAAAAAACGCTTGTTCGCTTTAGTGGTATTGTATAGTCTTTAAAAAAACAAATGTGATGCCAATGTGAACGAAAAGGAGGATGGTGTGAACGCTAAGCCCTCATCCACGCAGCCGAGAAGGACACTCTTGGGGTGCTTTCTGGCAGCGGCGGAAAAGTATCCCGACCGCATCGCCGTCAAAGATCGCGAAACAAGTCTCACCTACCAGGCCATGAAGGGCTTGATCCTCAATATCGCCAGCGCGTTGCGTGAATTGCAGGTGGTGCCGGGTAACCGCGTCGCCGTCGAACTTACCCCTTCCAAAGAGCTGATCGCGGCATTGCTCGCCGTGCAATATGTCGGGGCTGCTTATGTTCCTCTGGATAAGAAGGCGCCGCTGGAAAGAAACCAACTGATCGTGAATGACGCCAGGCCCGCTTTGATTATTTCCGATAGCGACATGACTCCTCATCGGGATGTCAAAAATGTGCACATACAGGCTTTGACGTCTGCTTCTGCTTCATCCGACATATACGATCAGTCACGGCTCGAAAACACGGCTTATATCATCTACACCTCAGGTACCACAGGAAAACCCAAAGGTGTGCCGATTACCCACGGCAATCTTGAAGCATTATTTTCCGCTACCGCCGCTATTTATAATTTCAACCAACAAGACGCAACGCTGTTGTATCACTCCTATGCATTTGACTTTTCAGTATGGGAAATATGGTCGGTTCTGGGTTATGGCGGAAAATTGGTTATACCTGACGATGAAACCAGAATTGTTCCGGATGCTCTGGCCAGACTAATTAAAGAAGAAAATATTACATTATTAAATCAAACACCCACCGCATTTTCTGTGAATGCCGATAAACTCTGCCAATTTAAACCAGACGAACTCTCGCTACGTTGCATTATTTTTGGTGGGGAGCGATTGAATTTCCAAACGCTGAAACGTTGGCATAATCATTTTGGATTACATTCCCCCATACTGGTGAATATGTACGGCATCACCGAAACGACGGTGCATACCAGTTGGCACATTGTCAGCGACGCCGATTTAATCAACCCCGACTCCAATATTGGGCGAGTGCTGCCAGATTTTCATTACATTATTAGACCTATCGGAAACGAGCCTTCCGCAGAGGAAGGTGGTGAGCTTCTGTTATCCGGTCCACAGGTTACTCATGGATACCTGAATATAAACAACGACGAAAGCCGAAAATTTATCTGGCTGGAAACAGAGGGTGTATCGCGAAGATATTATTGTTCCGGTGACGTGGTAAAGCATAACCATGACGGTGAACTGCTCTATCTTGGTCGATGCGACGACCAGGTGAAAATCAATGGATTCAGGATTGAAACTGGCGAAATCGAATCTGTCCTGGCACAGATAGACGACATTGACGACATTTCAGTGCTGGCGGCAAAGACCGAAATGCATGGTCATCACTTGATCTGTTTCTTTACCACTTCATCGAAGATTGCAGAAGGTGATGTAAAGGAGAAGTTGAAGTCTCTGGCCCGACTCGCTTTGCCTGTATATATGCGTCCGATGCTTTACAGGCGAGTCGACGTGATGCCAAAAACGGTAAACGGAAAGGTTGATAAAAAATTAATTTTGCATTCAATGGAGTAAATCATGACTGTCACTGATGCTTTAAATTCCCAAGACCATATCCAGAATAAAACAGCCCAGAAGGAAAAAGCACTAGAGCAATATTTACTGTGGCTGAGCGATATCCTGGAGCAGTCGGTTAAACCCGGCGATAACTTTCTCGACGCAGGCGGTCACTCGATGATTGCTATTTCGTTAAATGAAAGGGTTAAAAAAGAATTCGGACTTACGCTATCAATGGAGCGTTTATATAACACGACATTAAAAGACGTTTTCTTTGCAGCCAAATAGTTCCCTAACAGAGGATATGTAAAATGAGTAAGACATTACACCTGACAGAAGAACAATTGGATGGCTTTCATCGCAACGGTTATATCGGCCCGTTAACTATTTATACTCCGGATGAAATGAATGAAATCTGGAATAAAGTGCGTCGCCAATTACCTGACCGGAGTAATGCCGCCTATCCATCCGACTCCTACAGCGCGGCGACAAACATCTCCAATTATGATCGTCATCTGGATGTTGAACTCCTTAGCCGGCATATTACCAATCCACGTATCGTCGCCCCTGTTTCCGATATTCTGGGCAAGGATGTGCTGTGCTGGCGGACCGAGTTTTTCCCAAAATATCCGGGGGATGAGGGGACTGACTGGCATCAGGCCGACACCTTCGCCAACGCCAGCGGCAAGCCGCAGATTCTATGGCCCGGCGAAACGGAAGATCGCTTCGGCAAGGGAACGCTTACCGTCTGGACGGCCTTTACCGACGCCACGATTGAAAATGGCTGTCTTGAAATCATGCCCGGCACGCACCACAAGATGAATTACGACGAAACCAAGTCGATGGCATATCAGACAGATATTATCAATAACCGCGCGAAAGAGGGTAAAAGCCGGGGGTTCTTTGGCTATGACTACCGTGAACTGCAAATCGAGCCGGACTGGAAACCAGACGAAAGCAAAGCGGTTCCATTGGTAATGAAGGCGGGCCAATGCGTGATCTTCTGGTCCACGCTGATGCACGCTTCCTATCCCAACTCGTCCAAAAAAGACTTCCGTATGGGGTTTGCCACGCGCTATGCGCCAAGCGTTGTCGATATCTATCCCGATACCGACGTCGTGCAGGAGTACGGCGGCAGTATTCCGCTCGATAAGTTTGGGTGCGTTATTGTTTCAGGCCGGAGCCTCAACGGAAGAAACCGTATCGCTTCAAATAACCTGCTCGGGCAACCCTTCACTCCCCTGACTGAAACCCTATAAAAAGGAGCCCCCAAATGATTCAAATTCAACGCTATCTGGATGATACCTACTGCTTTTCTGCAACAAGCGAGGTCATTGCCGCCGGCACTGATGAGTTTGGAACATGGCTAGCCCTGAAGGAGAACATTTTTCACCCGCAGGGCGGGGGGCAGCCCGCAGATACGGGGTGGGTCAATGACATCCCCGTTAGCGTCCGCAAAGATGCGTCCGGTCTGGTGGTCGTTTATCCGCAATCTCCACTCAAGTCCGCTGAGTCGGACCTGTTGGAGTCCAGGTTATCCGCGTCCGAACGTATGCGAAATGCTGCGTTGCATACCGCCGGGCATTTGCTGAACTGGGAAATGCGTCGGTATGGATGGATGGCGACTGCCGGGCACCATTTCCCCGGGGAGTCTCGCGTCGTTTTTTCCCCTATGGGTTCCAGCGCGGTACTGGTTGATCGCTTGCCGCTTGAGGATATCGAAGCCGGCATCTGCTCACGTCTGAGGGATGGCGGCGAGGTCAAGATATGGCTGGAGGGGGATACCCGCTACTCTCTGATTCACGATACCGAAGCGATGCCTTGTGGCGGAACGCACGTGGATAACCTCAGTAAGATCGCCGATTTCTCAATCAAATCGGCTAAATTCAAGAAAAACCAGCTGCGTATCAGTTATGACGCCAGCCATACCGCCCCGAGGAATGACAATGTCTAATGAGACGACCCTGCAACTTTCACGCTCACGACTGTATCTGGTGGATTTGGGATTACTGGCGGTCGCCCTGTCATGGGGCGCAAGTTACTCATTGATGCAGATGATCATTCATGCGGGGGTGGCTGTTCCTTTGTTCCTGATGCTGCGCTTTGCCCTGGCTGTTCCTTTTATGTTCATTGGCACTCGCATCCGCTTGCGCGATTTTACACGTGGCGAAGTCGTTAATGGTGTGATTTTCGGTGCCTTGCTCTACGCCATTTTGACGCTCGAAACGCTTGGCGTGAAGCATACTACCGCTGCCAATGCGGGTTTTCTGATTGCACTGTCGGTGGTTCTGGTTCCTTTTTATGAACGGGTGCTGGGCAAGCGCAGACAGAGCAAGCTCATCTATTTTACCTGTTTCCTGTCATTGGCTGGCGGCGGGTTGATAAGCTTTTCCAATGGTGGGCAAGTCGGCTTCAACCTCGGTGACTGGCTTGTGCTGCTGGCGGCATTAATTCGCGGACTCCAGATATTCATGTTTGGCAGGCAGACGACCGGCAAACCCTATTCGCTGATCAATATCACGCTGGTCGAACTGCTGACCGTCGCCGTGCTTGGCTTGTCGTTTGTCTATGTTTCCGATCCGGAGTCTATGCGTACTATCCCCAGCATTTCCCTTGATATCTGGGGCTATATTCTCTTTCTGAGCCTGCTGGCGACGGCATTTGCATTCCTGATGCAACTCTATGCGGCGAAGCTCACCAGTCCGACTCGGGTTGGGCTCATTTTGTCGCTGGAGCCCGCTTTTGCCGCATTTTTTGCTGTCTCCATTATGGGCGAGGTGATTGGGGTCTGGCAGGGCATCGGTGGAGCCGTCATCGTTTTTGCTGCGTTGGTAGGGCGTGTGCTTGAGGGTAAACGCTATGAATGAGCCCCAGCATCACATGGTTCTGTTTCATCATGCCGGCGGTAACGCCTCGGCTATGAACGCGATTGCCCGGCGTTTTTCGCCACAGTTCGACACCATGCTGATGGAAATGCCGGGGCGCGGCCGGCGCCGTCAGGAAGAACTGATGCGTGACGCCGGGCGTATCGTGGATGACTTTGCCTCGCGCATTCCCCCTCAGGGCCGGCTCATCCTGGTTGGACACAGCCTGGGCGCCTATATGGCCTATTTGCTGGCCGGCTACTGCCGGAGCAGAACGCCGGATCGGGATATCGTACTGGTGGCGATGTCTAACGACCCTATCCATTGCCGCAGGCGCTTTCCGTGGCAGGAGCTTAACCCGGAGTCGCAGCAAGCGATATGGCATTTTGCGACCCAACTCGGGGAACTTCCTGACTGGTTGACGCAAGACGACGTGTTACGTCAGCAGTTTATTCAGGTGCTGGCTGCCGATTTGGACGTTGCCAATTCTATTCAGCCCGAAAGCACTTGTCCGCTGGAGGATGTGCCGTTGTTAGTGATCTATGGAGAGGACGACCCGTATCTTCCCTTTGCTCCTTCTCGCTGGTGTGAATGTACCAGCGGTATTTATCGTATGGAGAGTGTGCCGGGAGGGCATTTTATTCAATCGGAGCAGGAGCAAGACATTTACGACATCATTCTTCGTTTTATTGCAGACGTCGATATGAAAGGAAAGGATAGCTGAAGGATATATGTCAATTGGGGGCGGCGGCGCCCCGTTTGACTAAACCTGAATAGCGTTAGACATGACCACGGTCGCACTGACCGCACTATCTGTGCATATATAAGAGTGAGTGATATTTCCGGAAAAACAGTAAAAATCGCCCGCTTTAAGCACGATGCTTTCGTCATCGGCAAGCTTGAGCATTAATGAGCCTGAATGCACCAGAATATGCTCGTGTGTTCCAGATGCATGTGGCGGGCTATTGATAATGACGCCGGGGTTCATTTGCAAATGCCATATTTCAGCGATATTGCCCAGCCCAATACGGAATTTCATCTTTTGGGCGTATTCCCCTTGCATTGGAATACCTTTTTCCATGTAAGGATAAGCGCTGGTATTAACAGCGAGCAGATCGCTTAGAGGAACTCGCAGGGCGCTGGCAATCGCATCCAACGTATCGACTCGTGGGTTCGAGTGACCAGACTCTAGCTTGGACAACGCGGCTTTTGACACGCCTGATAACCTGGAAAGATCATTAAGAGAAATATTTCTGGTCATTCTTAATTGTTTGATTTTGTTTCCAATATTAATGGATGTTGTTTCTGCTTTATCGTGATGTTGGGACGTGTTCATCAACAAACCAAATGAGTTATCAGACAAGGCGCCCAGTCTAGCAGATCCAGATAGAAAGGTGATTGTTTTGTTTAGGAGCGGACTATATCGGTATACCGAACCCGGAACGATACCCAGACCAAACACTGTTGGCTTAATTGAGGTAATATCAACATGATTCATGAAAATGAATACATAAAAGTTATATTCTATATCGCATTATTTCTGAGCATTCCGGGGCCGACCAACACTTTGCTTCTTTGTTCTGGTTATACCCACGGTTTTATTAAAAGCATAAAACTGATTTTATCAGAATGGCTCGGATATCTATTGGCAGTCTCTGCATGGGGGCTGTTGTTTACTTATTTGGCACAACATGGAAATCTGGTGCTGAGCGTCATTAAATTGTTCTCGGCCTGTTATGTCGTCTATTTGGCGATAAAAGTGTGGCGGTTTTCGCTTCATCAAATTAGCGGCGATATCACTTTCGGCACGGTCTTTATCACGACCTTACTCAACCCCAAGGCCTTTTTATTCGCCGATTCCATCATTCCTCCGTCGGCTTTCATATATCAAGACAGTTATATTCAAGCGATGTTCGCTCTGCTGTTGGCATTGCTTCCCATTTCTTTTATATGGACCTACGCCGGCACGCTGATTAGTCTCAACGACGCTTCAAGTCAGCGCAGGCTAAAGCCAACGCTGTTTTATCGCGGCGCTTCGCTCGTCATCTCTCTTTTCGCTGCATCGATGTTTTATAAATCGGCGTCAACGATGTTTTAGTGCAAGGATCGCAGCAGCCCATTATTGCGCTGTTGTCGATCGCCACGACAAATTCATAATCGGGTCTTTGCCTCTCATCGGGTTTAACAAAAGCATTAATCAACAATGCAGCACCGACAACCCCATGGCGGCCATAGCGGTAATATCGGCCTGCAAATCAGCGGACTGTTCCGGATACGTGATGCCGATAGCGGGCGGCAATCGGTGATTCAAGCCCAAAACACGCTCGACCTGATTGACGGCACTGATGGCGGTCATATGGGTCTGACCCAGCGTGTCTTTAACCAGAATTCTTTGTGTACCGGTATTTTCCTCTATTTCCACGATGAATTCGTGCGAGGCGCCCGGCCCCGGTTTATTCCCACGTTGCTGCTGTTTAAGCATGGGAAGCTGGCCTCGCGGCAAATGGGCGCCCTGACGCTATCGGAGCTTAAGCAATGGCTACAGTCTGAGGGCATCGTTCTGGAAAACCTGCCGGCCGCATCGCTTCGAACCGACGCGCCCTGGCCTGCGTTTTACGGTGACCCGCCATTACACGCCTTTCTGGCGCAGCGGCTGAGACAGCATGCCGCCGCAGGGGCGGTGGTGCGCGCTTCCACTCCGTATTGGGTGGACGATCGCGGGACGATTTCCGCCACGCTGGCGCACCATGAATCCATGACGGTGTTTGAGCGTGTGACCGGACTGCCGACCGCTTTCGCCGTGATTCTGGAGTCGGCGCCGTTCCTGACGCCGGAACAGGCCGAGGCACTGTTTGAGGTGTTGACGCCGGACAAGGACATCTGGGCGGTGCCGCTGCAATGGGTGCGCTTTTTGTTGAGCGATGCCTGCCAGCCCTGGTCTGACTGGCTGCGGGCGCCGCAGTTGGATGCCTTGCGTAAACAGTGGCTGGCGCTGACCGACCGCTATTTATCGGGACAGGCGGTGTCGGAACGCGACTGGGAGCCTTTCCGGCAATATACCTCCGCCTGGAAAGCCGAACAGGACGTGACGCAAGAGCTTGAGAATGCGCTGGTCGATATCCTCGCCGCGTTGTCGCCTGCCCCTGTCGCGGCTTCGGAAACATGGCAAACGCTACGGGATCCCATCAATGTCATTTTGTGGCAAATCGCGCAAATTGACGCGGGCTGGACGCCGGCGGAACGGGCCATGCCGGCAAAACGCGACCTCTGGTTCAAAGCGCAGGAAGACTTGATGTCTGATCAGGCGCCGACTAACGAGAAGTTCAACGCATGGCAGACGAAATGGCAGGAGGAAAACGCTGATTTCGACGCCAAAGAGGAGGCGTTTTATCAAACGGTTGATGCCCGGCTTGCCGTGCTGGAACAACCGCTGCAAGCACACTTGTTGACGCTGTTACGCCAGTCGCCGCGTTTTTTGCCGCCAGAAGATCTCGACTGATTTTTCTCATCTCACGCGTTTTACTCTTGGGGAATGCGGCCTCTCATTGCTGAGAGGACCGCATAAAAGAGGAGGCGGCCTGATTGCTTTATCACTAATTTTTTTACACGCTAACGTGTGTGAGCGCCGTGGAGCGATACCTTCATTAGTCGGTGACTGGGGTGAGCGAGGGCAGCCAACGCAGCGGTAACTTGAAGTATGATGGATATATGCCGTGATACCCGCGTCATAAACGTGTGACGGAAATAATCGACAGAACCGCGACCGATGGCGTTCAATGTGCCCTCGGTCGTTTTGTTTGCCCTGATGACTGATTTGATTCGCGTCTGATGGACGGACGGCGGATATATTTCTGTGGCTCAGCGATTCAGAGCCGATAACCTGTTAATAATTAAATTTATGCTACAACGAGATTAAGGCAGGCTGGTGTGAATAATTTCAGCAAATTCATGTTTTGTGATGCGTTGAAGGTGTTGGTTTTCTGTACTGCGGGATTCAGTGGAGCGAGCCAGGCCAGCGCTCCCGAACTTTCCCCGCTTCCCACTAGCGCGGGTCAGCCGCTTGCTACGGCAGACAATCAGGCGCGTGGGATGCTGGTGGCGGTGGATCAGGCGACGATTTCCAGCGATCTGGCCGGGCGCATTGTGGAAATGCCGTTCAGGGAAGGGGAGTCATTCAAAAAAGGCGACCTGCTGGCGCGTTTTGACTGTGCCATCTATCAGGCGCAGTTGGCGGCGTCTCAGGCGGCGATGCGCGCGGCGGAAGCGGAACTGAGCCAGAACCAGCAACTGGCGCAACTGAAGTCGGTGGGAAAGCATGCGGTATCCTTGTCCGCCGCGCGTCTGGCGCAATCGCAGGCGGAAAGCCAGGTTTACCAGATTCAGGTTAATCGTTGCCGTATTCTGGCGCCGTTCGACGGTCAGGTGGTTAAGCGGCGCGCTCAGGCTTATGAAAGCGTCGCGCCGGGCGCGCCGGTGCTGGATATCGTCAACAACCGCCATCTGGAGATTAATCTGCTGGTGCCGTCCCGCTGGTTGTCGATGTTGAAACCCGGGCTGACCTTTACGTTTACGCCCGATGAAACCGGCACGCCGCTGCAGGCCAGCGTATCCAGACTGGGGGCGCGTATTGATGAAAGCAGCCAGACTCTCAGCCTGACCGGCGTCATCGAAACCAAAGACACTGCGTTGATGGCAGGAATGAGTGGTACCGCACATTTTCCGGAGAAACCGTGAGCAATACGCCCCCTGTTTCCGGCGAACGTATCTTCGCCCGCTTTCTGGACATCGAACGTCAGGCGCGCTCGGCGAACACGACCGAAGCGCTGGCTTATTGCATCGTTAACGACAGCCAGACGCTGTTTGGGTTTCGCCACGCCGCGCTGGTGATCAACGGCACGGTGCGGGCGGTGACTGGCGTGACTCAGCCGGCGCCGCATGCGCCCTTTGTCGCGTTTATCGAGCGAGCCGGCGCGCAGTTGCAGAACGCTCAGCAGCATGAGCAGTGTGCGGTGGTAACCGCAGCGTCGCTGGATCAACAAAGCCGTAATGACTGGCTGGCGTTGTCGGCGCCCGAAGTGCTGTGGGCGCCGCTGCAAGACCGTCAGGGACGCACATTTGGCGGCATCTGGTATGCCCGCGAGCAGCCCTGGCAGAGCGCCGAGCAATTGCTGGCGGAACAACTGGCTCATGCGTTTAGTCATGCCTGGCTGGCGCTGGAGCCGCAACCGGTCTGGCGGCGCACCCGCTGGCGGTGGAAACTGGCTATTCCCTGCCTGCTGCTCGTCGGGTGCCTGTTCATCCCGGTGCGTCAGTCAGTGCTTGCTCCGGCTGAGGTGATTCCGTTCAACGGGCGAGTAGTCGCCGCGCCGCTGGATGGCGTGATTCAGGCGTTTGCCGTTCAACCAAACCAGAGCGTGCGCAAGGGCGACCTGCTGGTGCGCTTTGACGATACCACCCTGAAAGCGCAGGCGGATGTTGCCGAACGGGCGTTGAATGTGGCGGAAGCGGAGTACCGCGCCAATTCGCAACGCGCTTTTCAGGACGCCGATTCCAAGGCGAAGCTGGATTTTCTGGCCGCACAGGTGGCGCAAAAGCGCGCCGAGCGTGATTACGCCAATGCCTTGTTGAGTCGCGCTGAAATTCGAGCAGAACGCGACGGCATCGCGGTGTTTGCCGAGGCCGAACGCTGGACCGGTAAACCGGTCCGTACCGGTGAACGATTGATGGAATTAGCCGATCCGGCATCGGTATCGCTGCGCATCGAACTGGATGTCGGCGATGCCATTCGACTGGAGCCGGATGCGCCGATCACCCTGTTTCTCGATAGCGATCCGGTGACGCCGCATGGCGCCCTGCTGGATCGCGTCGCTTACGAGTCGGAACAGACCCCGGCGGGCAACCTGGCTTACCGGCTGGATGCGCGTTTCACCGGCGAGCCGCCGCGCATCGGGCTACGCGGCACCGCTAAAGTTTCCGGCGAATATGTGCCGCTGGCGGTGTATCTGTTCCGGCGGCCGCTCGCCGTGTTGCGTCAATCGGTCGGTCTATGAGTGGTTTTCTGCCCGAACTGAGAACCGACCTGCAACTGGTGGAGTCCGCCACCGGTCTGGACGGCGCGCCGCAGTGGGTGCTGGCCGACCCGGTCACCGGGCGCTACTTTAAACTGGCGCCGTCGGCGATCCGTCTGTTGCGGCACTGGTCGCTGCGCCATCCCAAATGGGTGCTGGACGCCGCCAACCGCGAGCCCGGTTTGCCCTTGCAGGATAAAGAACTGGAACAACTGCTGCGGTTTCTGCGTAACCACGATCTGATTGCCGCCAGCGACCCGCTGCAACGGCAAGGCTATGCCATCAAGGCTGCGGCATTGCGGATCAGTCTGTGGAAAACCCTGCTGCATCAGTATCTGTTTTTCCGGATTCCATTATGGCGTCCGGACCCGGTGCTCAGCCGTTGCTGGCCCTGGCTGCAACGTTACGGCCGGCCGTTTCTGCGGATCGCGTTACCGCTAATACTGCTGCTGGGGGGATTTTTAGTCAGCCGGGACTGGGTCCGTTATATCCACTCTTTTCCCCATCTGTTCAGCCTGCAAGGGGCGGCCGCCTTCGGTGTGGCGCTGGTCGGCGCCAAATTCATCCATGAGCTGGGGCATGCTTTTATGGCTAAACGCGCCGGTTGCCGGGTGCAAAACATGGGGGTGGCTTTTATCGTGCTGTTCCCGTTGTTTTATACCGATGTCAGCGACGCCTGGAAGCTCCGGGACCGCCACGCCCGGCTACTGATCAGCGCGGGCGGTATTCTGGCGGAGCTGATGCTGGCATGCGTCGCCCTGCTGGCGTGGTCGCTGCTGCCTGACGGACCGATACGCACCGCTGCTTTCATGCTTTCCAGCGTAACCTGGATAACCACGCTGGCGGTTAACCTCAACCCGTTGATGCGTTTTGACGGGTACTTTCTGCTGAGCGACTTTTGGCGGGTGGAAAACCTGCAGGAGCGCGCGTATGCCCTGTGTCGCTGGCGGCTGCGCGAAGCGCTGTTTGGCTACGGCCGCCCGGCGCCGCAAACCTGGTCGCCCGCGATGCAACGCAAACTGCTGATCTGGGGATACGCCTCGTGGATATGGCGTTTCTTTCTGTTTTTCGGCATTGCGCTGGTGGTGTATCACTTTTTTATCAAGGTGGTCGGCATCGTCCTGATGCTGGTGGAAATTGGTTGGTTTATCGCGCTTCCAGTGGTTAAGGAAGCGCATATCTGGTGGTCCATGCGTAAAACTGCTCATCCTGTCAGCCTGTGGCGTTCGGGGTTGATTTTGGCGGCTGTGCTGCTGTTTCTGCTGTTCCCCTGGCGCGGCAGCGTCCGTATTCCGGCGGTATTGGAGGCTGAAAGCGTCAGCGTGCTTTACGCGCCCATTGCCGCACAGGTTAAAGCCTTGCATGTAACGGACGGCCAGCAGGTGAAAGCCGGCGAGGTGTTGCTGGAACTGACGTCGTCCGATCTGGATTATCGCATCAACATTGAACGCCAACAGATTGCGGTGTTGCAGCAAAAACGGCAGCGGGGCGCCGGGCGTCAGGAAACCGCCAGCGAAACCCAGGTGCTTGACAGGCAACTGGCCGAATCGTTGGCTCGTTATCGGGGACTGGATGCGCAGCGTCAGCGGTTGTCGATCACGGCGCCGCAGGCAGGGAAAATCAGAGATGTGGCGCGGGATATGACCGCAGGCCGCTGGCTGACCACCGACATGCCTTTGTTACGCGTCGTCGAGCAAGGGAGCGGAAAAGTACAAGGGTATTTGCCCGAAGACACGCTGAAACGGGCTCAGGTGGGCATGACCGGTGATTTTATCGCGGATGACCCGGCTTATCCCCGCATTGCGGTGCAGTTGAAAGACATCGCGCCAACTGGCGTGGCCTGGCTACAGCAAGAGATGCTGGCGTCCGATCGCCACGGCCCTATCGCCGTGCGCCGGGATCGGGACCATAACCCCCAACCGGTGCAGGCGCAGTATGGCGTCCGTTTTACGGTGCAGGACGGGCGGTTTTCGCCGCCGCAACAGCCGCTACGGGGCAGCGTCATTCTTGAAGGAGAAAAAGAATCCATCCTCGGTGCGGTATGGCGTCGGGTGGCGGCGCTGGGGATCCGGGAAAGCGGTTTCTGATGCGAATACGCCGGGAGGCTTCAGGGGATGTTCGTCATATTGGCTGTGGCCGTAAGGCGTTTGTCATCGTTGTAAGGTGAGGATTCGCTGTGATATGGCTCCGAACGGGTGCGGCCACACTATCTTATTCTAATTAAAACAAAAAAAATTGTTTTTTCTATTTATTTCATTTGAATGAAAAATGTAAAGTAGTGTTGTTTTTTTGTAGGGGATTTTTCTCTGGCTGAGCTATATTCCAGAGTAGTCATACAGATTTTACAGCGTCACCGTAGTCTTGTTATTTGATTTTCAATCCAAATTATAATGCTGGCTATTAATAACGTTAATTTATTAAACCAACTATTCCTCCAGGAGGGATGTGTATGAGGCATATTCAGCGTTTATTTGTAAAATCAGCCATCACTACTGCTATTGCCGTGAGCGCTTTGCTGCCCCAAAGTGCGGCAGCTTGTAATGACGAAGCCTACACCGGCACCGTGTGTTCTTTTGCCATGTCTTTTTGCCCGCGCGGCTGGCTTCCGGCCAACGGTCAGACTGTCCCTATCAATAGCTATCAGGCGTTGTACTCCCTGCTGGGATTCCAGTTCGGCGGCAACGGCTCAACCACCTTCGGGATACCTGATTTGCGTGGACGCTCGGCAGTCGGAACGGGTACCGGGCTCGGGTTACAGACCGTCACCCTCGGGCAGAAAATCGGTAATCCGGCGGTGAATGTTACCGTGCCTTTACCCGCGCATAACCACATCGCGGCCTTTACCGCAACCACCTCTACGACCACGGTAACGGTGCCGGAAAAAACCGGTACCGGGCTAACGGTAAGCGGCCAGACCATCACCAATACGCACAGCCTGACGGCAGCGACTTCCGGCCTGCTGAAGATTGCCGGGGGGGCGACTGTCGCCGGTAGCGCGCCGCTACCCACCAATGGCGCGATACTGGCCAAACCCGCATTGGGGGCGCCTAATATTTATAATCCTACGGCGGCTGCCGATACTACTATCGGGCCTAGCCAGACGCTTACCGGCCCGGTGAGCGGCACCATTACCTCGTCTATTAGCGGCGGTACGGTAACGGGTACGCCAACGATTCCGTCGTTCCCGATAACGATACCGACAGTTACTGGCGGAACAGTGGCGGTAAGCGTAACAGGGGTAGCGCAGCCGGTGGTTAACGTGGCGACCCAGTCGCCTTCGCAAGGGCTGACTGTTTGCATTATGGCCAATGGACTGTATCCACCGCGTCCTGATTGATGACTAACAGGATGGTTCGCGGGGCAATTATCTGAAAAAACAGACCAGTTCGGCATAACGCGGGCTGGTCTGTGTTGTAAATAAATCACATCCTGAAAGGTATCCTTATGTTGTGGCGTCATTGGCTGGGTAAAAAAAGTCGTCAGGTTTCACAGGGCGCTGAGTTCAACGCGGAATCGCCTCTGGGGGTCATGCTGGAAGCGCGAATGCTGTTTGATGGCGCGGTGGCTGCCACTGTTGAACAGACTGCCGCCACTCAAAATACGGCTACGCAAACCGCGACAACCGATACCGCGTCGCATGCCGACAGCAGTCAATCTGACCAAAAAGCGACTGAGGCGACCAGCCACAATACCGATACCCAGGATTCGACGACTTCGGCAGACAGCAGCGTTGCGGTTGCTGGCAGCGCCACGCATAAAGAAGTGGTGTTTATTGACACCTCGGTGGCGGATTACCAGCAGTTGGCCAGCGGTGTGAAAGACGGGGTTGAGGTGGTGCTGCTGGATGCCGGCAAGGATGGATTAAGCCAGATAGCGCAATGGGCGCAAACGCATACCGGTTATGAAGCCATCCATATCATCAGCAATGGTGGCGAAGGCAGCCTGACGCTGGGGAGCGTCACGTTGACCGACAGTATGCTTGCCAGCAGACGCGCCGACCTGACGACCATCGGCCAGGCGTTGAGCGACTCCGGCGATATTCTGCTTTATGGCTGTAATGTGGCGGAAGGAACCAATGGGCAGGCTTTCATCAGCGATCTGGCCGCACTAACCGGGGCCGATGTGGCGGCGTCTACCGATCTGACCGGGTCGGCGACGTTGAACGGCGACTGGGTGTTGGAAGCGCAAGTAGGCGAGATAAACACCGACATCGCGCTAACGGCGGCTACGCAGAGCGAATATACCCGCGTGCTGGATACCTTTACTTTTGAAGCCGGTTCCAGCGGCGGTAGCGGTAATAACCAGACCTGGCAGGAAGGGACGCACACCCTGCATTTCGATTTTGTCGGTAACGTGCTGGCTGGGTTAAACAGCGATGGCAATACCATGATATACGACGTGCAAACGGATGGTTCCAGCTCGTCAAATTCGCTGACTTTCACCATCAGCATTCCCGGCTATATTTTTGACTTGTCTTCACTGGATATGTTGAATGCCGATGGCGTCGGGAACATGAACTACACGGTTTCATCCAGTAAATCGACCAGTGGGGACAATAAGAGCGGGGTACTGACATTTCCCGGGGCGGTGTCTTATACCACGGTCAGCGGCTTTAACAGCAATTTTGTCGGCGTGTCCTCAATTACCATTACTACCTCGGGTACCAACGAGTACTACCTGGATAACCTGGTGTTAAACAATATTCGGGCCGCGTCTTCGGTAGATGCGACATCGACCGTGACTGCCGGGCCGGCCAGCGAAGCGACGACATTCTCCACCACCGCCACCTCTGCGGCCAGCGCCGCCTCGCTGCTGGACTTCACCATTACCGACCCCGGTACGTCGGATGGTTCGGCCACTACCGTCAGCGCTTTTTACGCCAATGTCAGCGGGACGGCGACGTCATCGGAGCTGAGCCAGATGCGGTTTCTGCTCAGCGGCCCGGATGCCACCAACGTAGTTGGTACGTACGACAGCAGCACCGGCAGAATCACGTTTTCCGGGCTCAGCCTGTCGATTGCCAATAGCAGCAGCGAAACTTACACCATCAAGGCGTATTACAACGACAACACCGGCAGTAACGACATTACGGATCACCACACGGTGGTGCTGTCGGTGAATGCCAGCAGCTTCACTACCGGGTCAGGCAGTTCCACCTTTGCCAGCAGCCAGGCCAATGTGACCAACGGCAGCGGCGCCAGCATTGATGTGGCGGCAACCAAACTGATTTACAGCCAGTCGCCGTCCACCGCGGTGGTCAGCGGCATTAACTTTACCACCCAGCCTGTCGTGATCGCCGTTGACGATCGCGGCAATATCGATACTGATTTCAGCGGCACCGTCACGCTGAGCGAAAATGGCAGCGGCTCGCTGACCGGCACCACGTCGGTGGCGGCATCAAGCGGTATCGCTACCTTCAGCGGCGTGAAATACACCTCGGCCAGCGACGCCGACGCCAACTTTGTGCTTACCGCCGCATCTGGCAGCCTGGTCAGCGCCGCCTCGGCGTCAATTGATCCGGATGTGGTCGCAACAAGGCTGGTTTTTTCCACCCAGCCGGTGCCCGTCACCATTCAGAATGGGCAAAGCACCAGTTTCAGCACGGTGCCGGTCGTGCAGGCGGTAGATGCCAATGGCATGGTGGATCAGGATTACACCACCAATATCGTGCTCTCGGTGACCGATCCTAACGACGGCACCGTTGACGGCACCGTCAACAGCCTGTCGGTCACCTCCGGCGATCAGGACGCCAGCGGCACGACGGTGACGCTGACGCCCTCCGGTGGTATTGCCACCTACACCGGCCTCATTATCCAGTACACCAACAGCGGCAGCACCAATACGCTGGCGCTGCGGGCTACCTCGGGCGGCCTGACGGCGAGCAACAGCTCGTCGATAACCTCGACCTCCAATACCGCGCCGGTATTCAGCAACCTGAACGGCGGAGCCACCTATACCGAAAATGGCAGCGCGGTGGTGATAGACAGCGATGTCACGGTCGCTGACACCGAGCTGGATGCGCTTAACACCGGACTTGGCAACTATAACGGCGCGTCGATTACCATCGCCCGCAACGGCGGAGCCAGCAGTAATGATATCTTCGGCAACAGCGGCTTGCTGGGGGGGCTGACGCAAGGACAAAACTTCACGTACAACGGCACGACGGTGGGCAGCGTCACCACCAATTCGAACGGTACGCTGGCGCTGACGTTCAACATCAACGCGACCTCGGTCATCGTCGATGCCGTGCTGCAATCCCTGACCTATGCCAACAGTTCCGACAATCCGCCGACCAGCGTAACCCTGAACTGGACCTTCAATGACGGTTCGCTAAACAGCGCCGGCAGCAATCAGGCGGTGCTCACTATTACGCCGGTCAACGATGCGCCGACTTTATCCAGCGGCGCCACGGTGACGCTGACCACCACGACGGAAGACGTCACCTCGTCGTCCACGGCGGTGTCGTCGTTGTTGAGTGCTACAGGTTACGCGGATGTGGACAGCGGCGCCGTCAGCGGTATCGCGCTGACGGCGCTGACCGGCAACGGGACGTGGCAATACTCGACGGACAGCGGGAGCAACTGGTTCAGCGTCGGCACGGTATCCAGCTCATCGGCGCTGCTGCTCAGTTCGACGGCGCAGATCCGCTATATGCCGGACAGCGCCAATGGCGAAACCGCCACCTTCAGTTTCAGAGCCTGGGATCAAACCAGCGGTACGGCGACAGTAGGTGCCAGCAAGGGGCTGGCGGATACCTCGACTACCGGCGGCAGCAGCGCGTTTTCTAGCAACAGCGCGCAGGCGTCACTGGCCGTGAGCAACGTCAACGATGCGCCGACTTTATCCAGCGGCGCCACGGTTACGCTGACCACCACGACGGAAGACGCCGCTTCGTCGTCCACGACGGTATCGTCGCTGCTGAGCTCTGCAGGTTACGCGGATGTGGACAGCGGCGCCGTCAGCGGTATCGCGCTGACGGCGCTGACCGGCAACGGGGCGTGGCAATATTCGACGGACAGCGGGAGCAACTGGTTCAGCGTCGGCACGGTATCCAGCTCGTCGGCGCTGCTGCTCAGTTCGACGGCGCAGATCCGCTATATGCCGGACAGCGCCAATGGCGAAACCGCCACCTTCAGTTTCAGAGCCTGGGATCAAACCAGCGGCACGGCGACGGCGGGCGCGAGCAAGGGGCTGGCGAATACCTCGACTACCGGCGGCAGCAGCGCGTTCTCCGCCAACAGCGCGCAGGCGTCACTGGCAGTGAGCAACGTCAACGATGCGCCGACCTTATCCAGCGGCGTGACCGTTGCACTGACGCCGACGACCGAAGACGTGACATCTGCCGCGACCACTGTGTCGTCGTTGCTCGGCAATGCCGGCTATGGCGACGTAGACAGCGGAGCCTCCAGCGGTATCGCCATTACCTCGACGGTGGGGAATGGCGGCTGGCAATACTCCACCGACAGCGGAGCCAACTGGTTTAATGTCGGTACGGTATCGGGGTCATCGGCCCTGCTGCTTGGATCGACGGCGCAGATTCGCTATATGCCGGACCGCGCCAACGGCGAAACCGCAACGTTGGGTTTCAGAGCGTGGGATCAAACCAGCGGCACGGCGACGGCGGGTGCCAGCAAGGGCCTGGCGGATACCTCGACCTCCGGCGGCAGCAGCGCGTTCTCTACCAATAGTGCGCAGGCGTCGCTGGCGGTGACCAGCGTGAATGATGCGCCGACTGTCGGCAGCACTGTCAGTGGTCAAAGCGCGACGAAAGATACGGTGTTCAGTTTCACGGTGCCAGCCGGTACGTTTATTGACGTCGACAGCAGCGACACGCTGACGTTGAGCGCGACGCTGGCAGATGGTTCGCCGCTGCCGGTCTGGCTGGCTTTCAACCCGTCGACGCGCACCTTCTCGGGCACGCCGGGCAACAGCGATGTGGGCAACCTGACCATCCGGATAACCGCGACCGACAGCAGCAATGCCTCGGTCAGCACCACCTTCGGGTTAACGGTTAACAACAGTAATCTTCCGCCGGTCGTTTCCCTACCCGTGGCCGACCAGACCATCGCGCAAAACGGCAGCTTC
>NZ_CM001984.1:4138500-4329220 GCF_000406305.1 Dickeya sp. MK7 | reverse complement strand
CACCACCTTCGGGTTAACGGTTAACAACAGTAATCTTCCGCCGGTCGTTTCCCTACCCGTGGCCGACCAGACCATCGCGCAAAACGGCAGCTTCAGCTTTACCGTACCGGCCGGCACTTTTACCGATCCCGATGTCGGCGACACGCTGACGTTAAGAGCGACGCAGGCGGATGGTTCGCCGCTGCCGGTCTGGCTGGCTTTCAACCCGTCGACGCGCACCTTCTCGGGCACGCCGGGCAACAGCGATGTGGGCAACCTGACCATCCGGATAACCGCGACCGACAGCAGCAATGCCTCGGTCAGCACCACCTTCGGGCTGGCCGTCACCAACGTCAACGATGCGCCCGTGGTGTCCGGCTCGCTGAATGCTCAAACGGCGACACAAAACGGTGGCTTCAGCTTTACCGTACCGGCCGGTATTTTCACCGATCCCGATACCGGCGATACGCTGACGTTGAGCGCGACGCAGGCGGATGGTTCGGCGCTGCCGGGCTGGCTGGCTTTCAATCCGCCGACGCGCACCTTCTCAGGCACGCCGGGCAACGGCGATGTGGGTAACCTGACCATTCGGGTAACGGCGACCGACAGCGGTAATGCCTCGGTCAGCACCACCTTTGGGCTTGTCGTCACCGGCAGCAGTGTGGATAACAGCAATAATGTGGATAACGGCAATAGTGTGGATAACGGCGACCCGGAATTCAGGGTCAACGGCACGGGGTCGATGCCGACTAACGCTGCGCCGGTGCCGATGATTACGGTGGCGCCCAATGCGCCGATCACGTTAGGCGCATTATTTGCCCCGACGCCGCTCGGCTCACTGAATACCGGCGTAACGACAGACAACACGACGGCAACGTCAACGATCTTTCAGGCGTCCCAGAATACGCAGCAAACCGGTAGCGCGCCGGTCAGTCAGATCGCCGGTGCCTTCGGGCAGGGCGCTGTTTCCGGCGGCGCCAACCGGTTTGAAAGTTCGCTGGGGTCATTCCCCAGTTTCAATACCGGCGGCGCGCTGGGCGGAAGCTCTTCGCTGGCAGGCGTGTTTTCAGGGATCAACCTGCCTTCCTTGTCGCCGATGGCGGTGTTCTCCGGCGGTAGCTGGCGTGACATTAGCGTCAACGCAGGCAACACCGGAAATGAGGCGCAGCTTACGACGCCATCCGGCGGCATGGCGATGGAGTTCGCCCCCGGCCTGGAGCGTCAGTTGCGGCACATTGGGGACATGGAATCGCAACGTTTGGCCGCCATTGAACAGGCGTTGCTCGATATGGGGCAGTTCAATAGCGCTCAGGCCGATCGCGGTCAGAGCAGTAACGATAGACAGCAAGGATAAACGCGGTCTTGGGACAAGGCATTCGTGGCAATAGCAGTAGTGATGACAATAGCAGCCGAAAAATAACAACAAAGGTCAGGAGTGAAATCGTGTCAAAGGGTCGGAAACTTTTCAGTCTCAGCCTCATCGTCATGGCGATGAGCGGTTGTGCCGTCACCAGTCAGCCTATTTCGAAAGAACAAAGCGAGCAACGTATCCAGCTGGATAAGGTCGCCATGTTCAGCAAACAGGAGCCGGTAACGGCGCCCATTACCTTGTACGATGCGATGGCGAGGGCGCTTAAATACAACCTGGAAGCCCGGCTTAAGGTGATGGAGCAGGCGTTGTCGCAACAGCAACTGGAGCTGGCGCGCTATGACATGCTGCCCCAGATGGCGATGTCGGCGGGCTATGTCGGGCGCAGCAACACCAGCGCGTCCAGTAGCCGCAGCATCGAAACCGGGCGGCAATCGCTGGAGCCTTCCACCTCGCTGGAACGCGACCGCGACGTTGCCGACCTGACGATGGTGTGGAACGTGCTGGATTTCGGCGTCAGTTATGTCAGCGCCAAACAAAAGGCCGATCAGCGCTGGATCGCCGACGAGCGTAAGCGCAAGGTCGTCCATACCATTATTCAGGACGTGCGCTCGGCGTACTGGCGGGCGGTAGCGGCAGAGCGCCTGCTGGGGCGGATTGATAGCCTGATCGATCGGGTGAATCAGGCGCGCGAAGCCAGTGAGCACATGAGTACGCAGCAGGTCGGCGATCCGGTTGAAGCGCTCAGTTATCGCCGTGCGCTGATTGACGCGGTGCGCCAGTTGGAAGAACAACGCCGGGCATTGTCGCTGGCGAAGACCGAACTGGCGACGTTGATGAATCTGCCGCTGGATACCCCGTATACGCTGGCGTTGCCGAACAGTAACGACATGCCGGTGCCGCAATTAAACGTCGACTTCAATACCCTGGAACAGACCGCGCTGCTTAGCCGTCCGGAACTGAAGGAGCAGGATTATCAGGTGCGCGTTCACGCAGCTGAAACCCGTAAATCTCTGCTGCGCATGTTGCCGGGGCTGGAGGTCAGCGCGGGCGGCCACTACGACAGCAACTCGTTCATGGTTAACCAGAGCTGGGCCGACGTCGGCGTGAAGGTGACCTGGAACCTGTTTAATCTGCTGTCCGGACCGGCAGCGTATAAGACCGCTCAGGCCAATGAAAAGGTGTCGGAAGTGCAGCGTCAGGCAATGTCGCTGGCCGTTATGGCGCAGTTGTATATCGCCCGCGCCAACTTCAACGAAGCGGTGCGCCAGTATAAAACCAGTGTGGAACTGCGCGATCTCGACGGCCAGATTGCCGAACAACTGCGCAATCGCTATAAGGCCAACAGCATCGGCGAACTGCAATTGATTCAAGGCGAACTGAACGCCCTGAATGCTAATCTGCGTCAGGATCTGGCCTACGCGGAACTGCGCAATACCTACGGCCAAATTCTCTCGACCGTTGGGTTGGATTTGCTGCCGAAAACGCTGCCTTCCGACCGGCTGGCGGATATCAGTCAGGCGCTGCGCCAGTCTGAAACCAACTGGCAGCAAGGGAAGATCGGCGCGTTGCAGTCATTCTGATTCCCCGGTGATTAAGATGGCGCCTGCAACGCAGGCGCCAGAGCAACGGCTATCCTTGCCTGACAATCATAGGCGCTGGCAGCATTACCCCTCCGCCAGACGTTTGTACCGCTCGAAACGCTCTCTGGCGTCCTGTTCGGTTTTGGCGAACAACTGACTCGCCTGCTCCGGGTACTGGCGCCGTAACGCGCTATAGCGCACTTCTCCCATCAAAAAGTCCTGGAAATCGGCTTCCGGTTCGTCGGAGTCCAGCGTGAACGGGTTTTTGCCCGCCGCCTGCAACTGCGGGTTAAAGCGATACAGATTCCAGTATCCTGCTTCCACCGCCTTCTTGGTTTCACGCTGGCTGCATCCCATGCCGGCTTTCAGGCCGTGATTGATACAGGCGGCGTAGGCGATGACCAGCGACGGGCCGGGGTGGGCTTCCGCTTCGGCGATGGCGCGCAGCGTTTGCGCTTTGTCCGCGCCCATCGCTACCTGCGCCACGTACACGTAGCCGTAACTCATCGCCATCAGACCGAGGTCTTTCTTGCGGGTGCGTTTGCCTTCGGCGGCGAATTTCGCCATCGCCGCCGCCGGGGTGGATTTGGACGACTGGCCGCCGGTGTTGGAATACACCTCGGTGTCGAACACCAGCACGTTGATGTCTTCGCCGGAGGCCAGCACGTGGTCCAGCCCGCCGAAGCCGATGTCATAGGCCCAGCCGTCGCCGCCGAAAATCCATTGCGACCGTTTGGCGAGGTAATCCCGGTTCTGATAGAGACGGTTGAGCACCGGGTCGTCGCCTTTTTCATGCTCCAGCAGGGTGATTAATCGATCGGCCCGTTTGCGGGTGTCGTCGCCGCGGTCTTTCAGTTCCAGCCACAGATTGAGCGCGTCGGCCAGCGCCGGGCTGAGCGGTTGCATCAACGCCGTCGCGGCGTCGCCGGCCAGCTGTTCGCGGATGGCGTTGCCGCCCAGCAGCATCCCCAATCCGAATTCGGCGTTGTCCTCAAACAGTGAATTGGCCCAGGCGGGGCCGTGTCCGCGGTGGTTGGCGGCGTAAGGGATGGACGGCGCGCTGGCGCCCCAGATGGAGGAGCAACCGGTGGCGTTGGCGATCAGCATGCGGTCGCCAAACAGCTGGGTAATCAAGCGGGCGTACGGGGTTTCGCCGCACCCGGCGCAGGCGCCGGAGAACTCCAGCAGCGGCGTCTCGAACTGGCTGCCCTTGACGGTGGTTTTGCTGAACGGGTTGGCTTTGGGCGGCAGGCCGAGCACCTGTTCCCACAGCGCGATTTTGGGCTGCTGCGACGTCAACGGCTGCATGGTCAACGATTTACCGCGCGACGGGCAGATATCCACGCAGTTGCCGCAACCGGAGCAGTCCAGCGGCGACACCGCCAGATGGTAATGCAGCGTTTTAGCGCCGGTGGCCGGTTTACTGAGCAGGGTGTCGGGCGCCAGCGCCCGCTCTTCTTCGGTCAGCAGGGCTGGGCGGATGGCGGCGTGCGGGCAGATAAACGCGCACTGGTTGCACTGGGTACAGCCTTCCGGTTGCCAGGCGGGCACGCTGATGGCGATGCCGCGTTTCTCAAACGCCGCGGTACCGAGCGGAAAGGTGCCGTCTTCCATGCCGGTAAAGGCGCTGACCGGCAAGTTATCGCCCTCCTGCCGGTTCATCGGCGTCAGAATACGCCGGATAAAATCGGGCTGGGTGTCGTCGAGGGTCGCAACAGGTTCCGGCAGGTCGGCCCACTCGGTCGGGATGCGTACCTGAACCGGCGCCTGCATGCCCTGATCGATGGCGGACTGATTCATCTCCACCACGCTCTGGCCCTTCTTGCCGTAGGACAGGGCGACCGCGCTTTTCAGGTAATCGGCGGCGGTATCGGCGGGAATAATCCCGGTCAGTTTGAAGAATGCCGCCTGCATGATCATGTTGAAGCGGCCGCCCAGCCCGAGCTGTCGGGCGATGTCCACCGCGTTGACCACATAGAAGCGAATCTGGTTGCGCGCCAGATAGCGTTTCATCGCCGCCGGCAACGCCGCTTCCAGCTCCGTCGGGTTCCAGGTGCAATTGAGCAGGAAAATGCCGCCGGGTTTCAGCCCCGCCAGCAGGTCGTATTTATCGACGTAGGATTGCTGCGAACAGGCGATAAAGTCGGCGTTGCGGATCAGGTACGGCGAGGTAATCGGCTGGGAGCCGAAACGCAGGTGCGACACGGTAATCCCGCCGGATTTTTTCGAGTCGTAGGAGAAATAGGCCTGCGCGTACATCGGCGTCTGATCGCCGATGATCTTGATGGCGCTTTTATTGGCGCCGACCGTACCGTCGGAACCGAGTCCCCAGAACTTGCAGGCGGTGGTGCCCGCAGGCGCGGTATCGATGTCATCGACCGGCAGCGGCAGCGAGCTGTGGGTGACATCGTCCACGATGCCGACGGTAAAACCATCCTGCGGCATGGGCTGCAGCAGGTTATTGAAAACTGCGGCGATGTGCGCCGGTGCGATATCTTTGCCGCCCAGCGCATAGCGGCCGCCGACGATCAGCGGCCGGGTATCGTGATTGTAGAAGGCATTTTTTACGTCCAGGTACAACGGCTCGGCCTGTGCGCCCGGTTCTTTGGTGCGGTCCAGCACCGCGATGCGCTGCACCGTGGGCGGGATGGCGGCAAAAAAATGCGTCAGCGAAAACGGGCGGTACAGGTGCACGGTCAGCAGCCCGACCTGTTCGCCGCGCTGGTTGAGGTAATCGACGGTTTCCTGAATGGTTTCGCACACCGACCCCATCGCGATAATCAGGCGTTCGGCGTCCGGCGCGCCGTAATAGTTGAACAGGTGGTATTCGCGGCCGGTGAGCCGGCTGATGTGCGCCATCGTCTCTTCCACCAGTTCCGGCAGCGCCTGATAGAAACGGTTAACCGATTCCCGCTCCTGAAAGTAGATATCCGGGTTTTGCGCGGTGCCGCGCGCCACCGGGTGGTCCGGATGCAGGGCGCCGCGGCGAAAGCGCTCCACCGCCTGCCGGTCCAGCAGCGCATCCAGTTCGTCGTACTCCAGCAGTTCGATCTTCTGGATCTCGTGGGAGGTACGAAAACCATCGAAGAAGTTGATGAACGGCACCCGGCCTTTGATCGCCGCCAGATGCGCTACCGCGGACAGGTCCATCACCTGTTGTACGCTGCTCTCCGCCAGCATGGCGCAGCCGGTTTGCCGCACCGCCATCACGTCCTGGTGGTCGCCGAAAATATTGAGCGAGCTGGTGGCCAGCGCGCGGGCACTGACGTGGAACACCGCCGGTAATAGCTCGCCGGCGATTTTGTAGAGGTTGGGGATCATCAGCAACAACCCCTGCGACGCGGTATAGGTGGTGGTGAGCGCGCCGGCCTGCAACGAACCGTGCACCGCCGCCGCCGCTCCGGCTTCCGACTGCATTTCCACCATTCTGACCGGCTGGCCGAACAGATTCTTTTTGCCCTGCGCCGCCCATTCATCCACGTTTTCAGCCATCGGCGTGGAGGGGGTGATGGGATAGATAGCCGCCACCTCGGTAAAGGCGTACGAGATATACGCCGCCGCGGCGTTGCCATCCATTGTTTTCATCTTTCTTGCCATGTACGGGTTCCTCTCTGTGGTGTCGAAGGCCGCCAGCTACGCTTTGCCGGCTGACGCACCGTCATGGGCTGACCTAGCACGGCTTATGCCAGTTAGCGCCTGATACAGGAAAAGCAGGAGATTGAAAGGGTTACGATGGCTGCTGCCGCGGCTGTGGCGATGCGGCGCCGGTGTGATTGAGCGGAACAAGACACGGACTGCGACATCCTGTCGGCCTGCCAACAAAGTGTTGTGCCGCTTCCCGCACTTGTGGCTACTGTTGCCGGGCGTCAGACGAGGGCGGCGCGCATAATAGAGTCGCCGCCATCAAATTTTGTGGCCTGATAATAAGAAATACGCTTTTGAATTATTTTATTCTAAATAATATGCGTGGATGTTTTAAAAATATCTCTATATATCAATGGGGATGGATCATGCGATGAATTAATTAATTCAATTGGCATTAATGGATTAGTATTGACGAAAATATCATATTCTATTTTCTTGAGAGGAAAATATTCACTGCCTACAGTTATCAGACGGCGGTGATATTACCGCTTTCACTCCAATATATTATTCATTAAGAGGAACGGAATATGGCTATTGCAGTTGAAACTCTGAATGCGGTGCAGTTGAAAAAAAGTATTGATGACGGCAGCCGTACGACATTAGGTACGGGGGATGCAGTGACATTCACCAATTTACCCAATCAGCCGGTTGCCATTGTGGCGTATAACAATACCGGGAATACAACCAGTTTTAATGTGGTATATAACAATCAGGCGCCGACCAGTTATCAGATTGATTCCGTACAGTCCCAGGGTTTTTCTCTCGGGCTGGCTTATCTCATCAATCCCGGCGTGACCCATGCCAGCGAGATCACGGTTTCCGTACCGAAAACGGAACAGCAGGGATCGTCCATTGATGTCTACGCGGTCAGTCTCTATTTTCCGCTGGGTAAAATCCAGAATCAGGAAATCCCGCTGGATGGGCGTGCCGTACACTTTAACGGTTATTCCCGCTCGTACGCCACCCCGCCGCTGGCCTGGTATGCACTGACCGTTCAATCCGGTAATACCGGGCAGGTGGGGCTGTATTTCTCCGGCAATCGTATTGATGTTATTGCGGTTAATACGCCAAATGAAATCAAGGAGGTATTAAGAACCAAAGTGATTGCCACCTCCGGCAGCGGTATTGCCAGCGCGGATTTTGATATTCTGGTGAATCCGGGGAATTCTTATACCAAGAATTTTTACGGTGTTTCGAGCCAACTGGTTTATTCACCGATATCCGCGGCTAATACCACCCAGGATGGCTCCATCTCTATACAGAAAATTTCATAACGATGGTTTTTTTCTGAAAAGATAATTCAGAATCATAGATAAAATATGTATAAATGTATTCTTCAATAATAACCACGTTTGGATAACATACGTGGTTTTTTTATTTTTCTTTTCATTCATCTTCTTTATCGCGTCGGTCATTTCTTTATCGCATCGGCTATGGCGGCGTTTAAGAAAACGTACCGTATTCCGATTGCATGCCGGTTGGCGGCGCTGCCGGCCGCATACCGCATTCAGACGCTATCCTGATTGTCCCTTTTCCAACAATTGGTCTGCCGATTGTCTTGTCTCTGTGCCGCCGTGGCGGCTGACGTTTTCTAAAAATCAAAGTAAATCAATGAATTGATGGATATGGCCCGGCTGGTACGTTCCCTGCACTCCTCATGGGGTGTGCAACAAGCATTCAACCCGAACAGGAGAAGCAATCATGGCAATGCGTCAATGCGCCATCTATGGCAAGGGCGGTATTGGTAAATCCACCACCACCCAGAATCTGGTCGCCGCGCTGGCGGAGATGGGGAAGAAGGTGATGATCGTCGGCTGCGACCCGAAGGCGGACTCCACTCGTCTGATCCTGCACGCCAAGGCCCAGAACACCATTATGGAAATGGCGGCGGAAGTCGGCTCGGTGGAAGACCTCGAACTGGAAGATGTGCTGCAAATCGGCTACGGCGGCGTGCGTTGCGCCGAGTCCGGCGGCCCGGAGCCGGGCGTGGGCTGCGCCGGTCGCGGCGTCATCACCGCCATCAACTTCCTTGAAGAGGAGGGCGCGTATGAAGAGGACATCGACTTTGTGTTCTACGACGTGCTGGGCGACGTGGTGTGCGGCGGCTTCGCCATGCCGATCCGCGAAAACAAGGCGCAGGAAATCTACATCGTCTGCTCCGGCGAGATGATGGCGATGTACGCCGCCAACAACATTTCCAAAGGCATCGTTAAATACGCCAAGTCCGGCAAGGTGCGCCTCGGCGGGTTGATCTGCAATTCCCGTCAGACCGATCGCGAAGATGAGTTGATCATCGCGCTGGCGGAAAAACTCGGCACCCAGATGATTCACTTCGTGCCGCGCGACAACATCGTGCAGCGCGCCGAAATCCGCCGCATGACGGTGATCGAATACGACCCCAAATGCAAACAGGCCGATGAGTACCGCACGCTGGCGGGCAAGATCGTCAACAACACCAAAATGGTGGTGCCCACGCCGGTAACGATGGACGAACTGGAAGCGTTGCTGATGGAGTTCGGCATCATGGAAGAAGAAGACACCAGCATCATCGGCAAGACCGCCGCCGAAGAGAATGCCGCCTGATGAACCCTGTGCCGGCGGCCGCGGGGGCGGGCGTCTGGCGATGAATAAAGGAAAGCCGGAATGACAAACGCAACGAGTGAACGCAATCAGGCGATCATCCAGGAAGTGCTGGAGGTCTTCCCTGAAAAAGCGCGCAAAGAGCGCAAAAAACACATGATGGTGACCGACCCGGCGATGGACAGCGTGGGCAAATGCATCGTGTCCAACCGCAAATCCCAGCCGGGGGTGATGACCGTTCGCGGCTGCGCCTACGCCGGTTCCAAAGGCGTAGTGTTCGGCCCGATCAAGGACATGGCCCATATTTCCCACGGGCCGATCGGCTGCGGGCAGTATTCCCGCGCCGGACGCCGCAATTACTACACCGGCGTCAGCGGCGTGAACAGTTTCGGCACCCTGAATTTCACCTCTGATTTTCAGGAAAAAGACATCGTGTTCGGCGGCGATAAAAAACTCACCAAACTGATTGAGGAACTGGAACAGCTGTTCCCGCTGACCAAGGGCATTTCCATTCAGTCGGAGTGCCCGGTGGGGCTGATTGGCGACGACATCGAAGCGGTCGCCAACGCCAGCCGCAAAGCCATCGGCAAACCGGTGGTGCCGGTACGCTGTGAAGGGTTTCGCGGCGTGTCGCAATCGCTCGGGCACCACATCGCCAACGACGTGATCCGCGACTGGGTGCTGGATAACCGCGACGGCAAACCGTTCGAATCCACGCCGTACGACGTGGCGATCATCGGCGACTACAACATCGGCGGCGACGCCTGGGCCTCGCGCATTCTGCTGGAAGAGATGGGGCTGCGGGTGGTGGCGCAGTGGTCCGGCGACGGCACGCTGGTGGAGATGGAAAACACCCCGCATGTGAAGCTGAATCTGGTGCATTGCTACCGGTCGATGAACTACATCTCGCGTCACATGGAGGAAAAACACGGCATTCCGTGGATGGAATACAACTTCTTCGGTCCCACCAAAATCGCCGAGTCGCTGCGCAAAATCGCCGCGCAGTTCGATGAAACCATCCAGAAAAACGCCGAGGCGGTGATTGCCCGCTATCAGGCCCAAACCGACGCGGTAATCGCCAAATACCGCCCGCGGCTGGAAGGGCGCAAGGTGCTGCTGTACCTCGGCGGGCTGCGGCCGCGCCACATCATCGGCGCGTATGAAGACCTCGGCATGGAGATCATCGGCACCGGTTATGAATTCGGTCATAACGACGATTACGACCGCACCTTGCCGGAGCTGAAGGAAGGCACGCTGATGTTCGACGACGCCAGCAGCTACGAGCTGGAAGCCTTCGTTAAGGCGCTGAAACCGGACCTGATCGGCTCCGGCATCAAGGAAAAGTACATCTTCCAGAAAATGGGGGTGCCGTTCCGTCAGATGCACTCCTGGGATTACTCCGGTCCGTACCACGGCTATGACGGCTTCGCCATCTTCGCCCGCGATATGGACATGACGCTCAATAACCCCAGTTGGAGCGAATTAACCGCCCCGTGGCTGAAGTCCGCCTGATGATGATTTATCAACGATGATTGTTTATAAAACCAGCCTGATATCCCGTTAGTTCACCGATTAGTGGCGCGGGAGGAGAAAACCATGAGTCAAACTGCTGAAAAAACCCAGCCCTGCTACCCGTTGTTCGAGCAGGAGGAATACCAGACGCTGTTTCGCAACAAGCGCGGTATGGAGGAAGCCCACGACGAACAGCGCGTGCGCGACGTCTTCGAGTGGACCACCACTCAAGAGTACCAGGAGCTGAATTTCCAGCGCGAAGCGCTGACCATCGACCCGGCGAAAGCCTGCCAGCCGCTGGGCGCGGTGCTGTGCGCGCTCGGGTTTGCCAACACCCTGCCTTACGTACACGGTTCGCAGGGGTGCGTGGCCTATTTTCGTACCTACTTTAATCGTCACTTTAAAGAGCCGATCGCCTGCGTTTCCGACTCGATGACCGAAGATGCCGCGGTATTCGGCGGCAATAACAATATGAACAGCGGCTTGCAGAACGCCAGCGCGTTGTACCAGCCGGAAATGATCGCCGTCTCCACCACCTGCATGGCGGAGGTGATCGGCGATGACTTACAGGCCTTTATCGCCAACGCCAAGAAAGATGGATTTGTCGCCGCGGACATGCCGATTCCATACGCCCACACCCCGAGTTTTATCGGCAGCCACATCACCGGCTGGGACAACATGTTCGAAGGTTTCGCCCGCACTTTCACCACCGGCGAAGGGAAAAACCATCAGCCCGGCTCGCTGGCGCGGCTGAATCTGGTTACCGGGTTTGAAACCTACCTCGGCAACTACCGGGTGATAAAACGGATGATGGCGCAGATGGAAGTGCCGTGCAGCCTGTTGTCGGATCCGTCCGAGGTGCTGGATACCCCGGCCGACGGTCACTACCGTATGTACGCCGGCGGCACCAGCCAGCAGGAGATGCGCGACGCGCCGAACGCCATCGATACGCTGCTGCTGCAGCCGTGGCATCTGGTGAAGACCAAAAAAATGGTGCATGACGAATGGGGCCAGCCCGCCACCGAGGTGCCGGTGCCGATCGGCCTGGCCGCCACCGACAAACTACTGATGACGGTCAGCGAACTGACCGGTAAACCGATTGGCGAGGCGCTAACGCTGGAGCGCGGCCGGCTGGTGGACATGATGCTCGACTCCCACACCTGGCTGCACGGCAAGCGCTTCGGCCTGTACGGCGATCCGGATTTTGTCATGGGGTTAACCCAGTTTTTGCTGGAGCTGGGCTGCGAACCGACGGTGATCCTGTGCCACAACGGCAGCAAACGCTGGCAAAAGGCGATGAAGAAACTACTGGAAGCGTCGCCCTATGGTCAGGACAGCGAGGTGTACATCAACTGCGACCTGTGGCACTTCCGCTCGCTGATGTTTACCAACAAACCGGATTTCATGATCGGCAACTCCTACGGCAAGTTCATTCAGCGCGACACGCTGGCGAAGGGCGAACAGTTTGAAGTGCCGTTGATCAGGCTCGGCTTCCCGCTGTTCGACCGTCACCACCTGCATCGCCAGACCACCTGGGGTTACGAGGGAGCGATGTCGATCCTCACCACGCTGGTGAATGCGGTGCTGGAGAAACTGGATCACGACACCATGACGCTCGGCAAGACCGATTACAACTTCGATCTGATCCGCTGAGGTGGCGGCGTTTCCCTGTGAACAGGGAGGGCTGCAACCTTCTTCCACTATCAGGCGCCCGGCGTTGTCCGGGCTGTCCTGTTCCGTTAAGGAGAAACCGATGCCGGTGGTGATTTTTCGTGAACGCAACGCACAACTGTACTGCTACGTCGCCAAGCTGGACCTGGAAGCCAAAGTAACGGGCATGGAGTTTGATCGGCACGATTACTGGGGCGGACGCGTCGAGCTGGAAGGCGGCAAGTGTTATTACGTCAATCCTCAGGACACGAAACCCGTGTTCCCGGTCAGCCTGCGGGCCAGCCGTGCTGAGCTCGGATAAGGAGAAAGGAGCATGTCTGATGATGATGTGTTGTTCTGGCGCCTGTTCGCGCTGATCCAGTGCCTGCCGGAGCTGCCGCCGCCACGGCTGCTGGGCTGGCTTGGCGACGGCGATGAAGCGTCGCTGGATGCGGACCGGCTGGCGTCGCTGACGCAGGCGGAACTGGCGGCGCGTTTCCCGATTGATGCCGACGCCATGACCCCGGCGCGTTGGCGCTCGGTGATGGACTGCCTGCGCGGCGCGCTGCCGCCGCACCTGGCTGTCGCGGCGCCTTCCCGACGCAGGCCGCAACTGCTGGCGGCGTTCGCCTCGCAGGATGGGATGACCATTAACGGCCATTTCGGTCAGTGTCGGCTGTTTTTTATCTACGCGTTCGATCAGGACGGTTCCTGGCTGCACGACCTGCGCCGCTATCAGCCTGCCGGCGGCGAGCAGGAAGGCAATGAAGTGCGTTCGGCGCTGCTGAACGACTGCCACTTGCTGTTCTGCGAGGCGATTGGCGGCCCGGCGGCGGCGCGCATCATTCGCCACAACATCCACCCGGTCAAGGTCGCGCCCGGCACCCGGATTCAACCCCAGCGCGACGCGCTGCAAACCCTGCTGGCCGGCACGCTGCCGCCGTGGCTCGCCAAGCGGCTGGAAAAGGGCAACCCGCTGGAGGATAGGGTGTTTTGATATCCTAAAAGCATACCAGTGCGTTGGTATGCTTTCCCTGATGGCTGGCGTCCGTTGTTCTGCATCGTGTCGCCGTTGATTGGTGCCATCATCGTTGATGGTTGACGTCTATTTTTTGATAAAGGTTAGCCGTATGGCTAACTTTTTGTATTTTATTTCACTTGTTAGCTATATGGCTAACTTTTTCGGTGGTATTCTTTTGATAGGCGATGGCATCACGTTGACGGCGGCGAGCATGGCAAGCAGAGAGAGTATGGGGAAAACGATAGCCAGTACCCGTAAGGCGCGCGGGCTAACACAAAGACAATTGGCGGAGCAAACGGGGATTAACAAAACCACGCTATCCGAGATTGAGAACGGCCGGTTTACTGGCTCGCTGGATATTTTTGAACGGTATCTGGATGCGGTCGGTTTACAGCTTGAGTTGGTGACGAAGCAGCATCGGCTGCCAGGCTGGGATGAGGTCGACAAGCTCTTTGCGGAGGATGAGTAATGGTGCTGGAGCAACTACCCAGAAAAATCGATAAGATTACCGTGTGCTCGTCAGGTCAGCCATTGGGCGTGCTAACGCATGGCTCGGTTCATCATTACCAGCCCACTCAGGTTCAGCGCCATGTATCGTTAACCATGACCAACTCTACGCTGGATGGCTATGTATCCGGCGCCCTGCATCCTGTTTTCGCGCAAAACTTGCCTGAGGGATTTAACCGACGCTACATCGCGGAAAAACTGGCCCGTTATGCGCGGGTTAATGATATGTATCTGCTTGCATTGCAGGGAGAACATGGTATCGGCATGCTGGATTACCAAAGCGATTTGCATTTTCCTGAAACTGAAAATATCTCGTTATCCGAGATTTTGCATTATCAGGGATCGGAGCCGTTGTTTCCCCAATTGCTGGAAAAATATTATTTACGTAATACGCTGGCTGGCGTGCAGCCCAAGGTCAGCTTGCCTGAAACAGGCAGGACGGTGGAACAGAAAGCGCTTATCGTTAAATCGTTTGACGAGCTATTTCCATTACTGACGGTTAATGAGTTTGTATGTATGGGCGCGGCGAGGTATTGCGGTCTGGAACCGCCTGAAACCTGGTTGTCGGAGAATCTCGAAACCTTCATCGTCGCGCGTTTCGACAAACCAGAAGGGCAGCGATTGGGGTATGAAGATTTCACCACATTGTTGAAGAAACCCAACAATCCTGATGCGAAATATAGCGGCAGCTATGAGACATTGTTGAAAGCAACGCATCTTTACACCGGTAGTTACGATGAAGTATCCAGAATGTATCGGTACATTGTGTTTAATTGTCTGATCGGTAATGGCGATGCGCATCTGAAAAATTTTGCTTTGCAATATACGCCCGACATGAAACGGATATTTGTTTCTCCACCGTTTGATATCACCCACACCCTGATTTATGACACCATTGATAATAAAATGGCGCTCAAGATGGCAAACAGTAAGGTGTTTCCGGATAAAGCCTGCCTGCTGAAACTGGCGGAGTCGCCTACTTTCCGTATTCGTGACGCCCAAACTATTATTGAGTCCCTGGCTCAGGGGATTAGTGATTATCTGGATATTTCAAATGAAGTCAGCGTGTTTAAAGGATTAAAAACGTCAATTAAACACGCGGTATCGACAGTCATGACGCCGACTTACAGCGTGAAGCCGTATCGTCATGATAAAAAGAAAAAATTCAATTAAGTTCCGTGTTATCACTCCACCGTTATGCTCTCTCCGTCCTGATGCGTGATCCGCAATCGGGTGCCGGCGATCGCCGTTTGCACCGCCTGACGGATGGTCATCGTGCCGATAACCGGGTGAGGGCGCACCGCGCCGGTTTTGCTGGTGTCGGTGATGATGCCGCAGCCGGTGGCGTGGGCGATCTGCTGGGCGGTTTCGTCGAAGCGATCGAAACGGATGTCGTAGGTGCCGACTTTGTCGCATTGGCCGTAGGGCACCGGCTGGTTGGCCGGCGGCGTACCGGCGCCGCTATCAGGCCATTCCGACGTGCGGGGGCAGCCGGACAACAGCAACGTACCGCATAACAAAAATGTCCCGGACAACAACGATCTCATAGGGATAATGCCGGTTCGGACAGGCTTGAGCGCCATGATGCCTCCTGATAAAGCCGTTGCGGGTAAGAGGTAGCCTTCTTCAACGTTGGGCGGTGTCACGCCTTATGGCGGGACACCGTCTATTATCGTCGCTGGATGTAAAAGATCGCGTGCCGGGTGTAACAAGCGCGCTGATTGGTGTGAGCGGCTGTTTCTGCCTGCGCAATATTGAGAAAAATCAGCCCGCCGTTGATGGCGGGCTGACCAAGGGGCGGCGGTTGCTGCCGGAAAGCATCAACGCGGCGCGGCGATAGCCAGCGGGTTACTGTCGTTCAGATTGAAAAACGTCATGGTGTCGTCCAGATTTTTCGCCTGTTCGTGCAGCGAGGAGCTGGCGGAGGCGGACTCTTCGACCAGCGCCGCGTTTTGCTGGGAGGATTGCTCAAGCAGGGTGATGGCGGTGTTAACCTGTTCGATGCCTTTGGCTTGCTCTGATGAGGCCATCGAGATATCCGCCATGAATTCATTCACGCGTTTGATCTCGTCCATCAGCCGCGCCATATCCTGGGTGGAGAGCGACGCGACTTTTTCGCCCTGGGCGATTTCATTGGCCGTTTTTTCGATCAACTCTTTGATTTCGCGTGCAGACCCGGCGCTGCGCTGCGCCAGACTGCGCACTTCAGACGCCACGACCGCAAAGCCTTTACCGGCTTCGCCCGCGCGGGCGGCTTCCACCGCCGCGTTAAGCGCCAGGATGTTGGTCTGGAAGGCGATGCCGTCCATGATGCTGATGATATCGTTGATCTTGTTGGAGCTGTCGGCGATGTGCTGGATGCGTTCGATCATCTGGCTAAAGTTGCTGGCATTTTTTTCCGCCAGCGCCGCCACGGAGTTGGTCAGTGTCATGGCTTTGCCGGTGTTGGCGGTGTTTTCCTGCACCGACGCGGTGATCTGCTCCATGCTGGCGGCGGTTTGTTCGACGGATGACGCCTGCGCTTCGGTACGGGCGGCGAAATCCCGGTTGGCGGCGGAGATTTGTTCCGCGCCGGCCGCCACGGAACCGGCCGAGTCTCTGACATCCAGCACGATTTTGCGGAATGCCTGCTGCATGTCTTTCAGCGAAACCATCAGCCCGCCCATCTCGGTATTGTGCTGAGGAGGAATATCCAGCGTCAGCACGCCTCGTTCCATCATGCCGAAATAGGTTCTGACTTTCTGCATCGGCGTCAGCACCACGGTGCGAATGAATTTCAGAGTGAACAGACTGATGAACAGCACCACTATCAGCGTGGAAATCAGGATAGTTAATGTCTGCTGATAGAAGCCGTCCGCATGCGCGATCTCTTCATGCCCGATACCTTTGGCGAAGGTGACAAACTGCGTCAGCTTCTGGCGGAAGGTCGCGCCTTTTTCCAGCGCATCGGGCACCAGCGTCGTGTAGAACCGATCAACGTTTCGGTCGCGCAGCGCCGTGAGCATAGGAGCGACGGCGTTGTTCATGTAGTCATTGAAGGCGTCGTCGATTTCACCGCGCAGCGCCCGGCCTTGCGACGTCAGCGCCGGAATACCGCGCAGTTCCGACATGGTGCTGTTGGCGGAAGCGATGTAGCCGTTCAGCCGTTCAAGACCGGCCTGAATGGTGGCGTCATCCTTTTTGCTCTCAATGGCCAACGCGACGTTAATGCCGGCCAGCCTGGCATTCAGCATTTCCGAATAGGCGGAATAAAGCGGGATAAGCTGTTCTCCCTCGATGCTGCTGACCTTGCGGATAGACAGGTTGCTTTGCATGGAGGAATACAGACTGAACGTGCAAACAGAAAGTAATAGCAGCACAAATACGGCGATAACGCAGTAAAGCCCATTTTTTATTTTGATTTTTTCTAACATTCCCTATCTCCTTTAAACGACGGGTTTTCCCTGCCTGCCGCTATGGTTTCTTATGTCTTGCTGACATGAAGTCAATATCGGTAAGGCGACTATTAAGCTGTGTTTTTCATCAGACGTGGCGTGCCGGCCCGATAGGGGGGACAGCCTAATAGTTTTATAACGAATGGTTGTTGATGTAGGTCAGGCTGTGCCCCGCAATGATTCGCGTCCCCTGTGCTGGTAATCTCCGCCAATTGTCTGCTTTGTCGTAAACCTCACATCACTTTTTCCTTATAAATCAATTTATCAGCGCTGGCCTGCGTTTTGCACCGCATGAGGGATATCAACAAACGCGGCGAGGGTGAGATGAAGGGAAGTGAGATTCTGGCGTTGTTCGACGAGCCAGCCTGTGAACATAACCACAAGCAAAAGTCGGGGTGCAGCGCGCCCAAACCCGGCGCCACCGCAGGCGGCTGCGCGTTTGACGGCGCGCAGATCACGTTGCTGCCGTTGGCGGACGTCGCCCATCTGGTGCACGGGCCGATTGGCTGCACCGGCAGTTCCTGGGATAACCGCGGCAGCCAAAGCTCCGGCCCGACGCTCAACCGGCTTGGTTTCACCACCGATCTCAGCGAGCAGGACGTGATCATGGGGCGCGGCGAACGGCGGCTGTTCCATGCGGTGCGGCATATCGTCAACCGCTACCGCCCGGCGGCGGTGTTTATCTACAACACCTGCGTACCGGCGATGGAGGGCGACGACATTGAAGCGGTATGTCTGGCGGCATCGGAGGCGGTGGGCGTGCCGGTGATCGCCATCGACGCCGCCGGTTTTTACGGCAGCAAGAATTTCGGCAACCGGCTGGCGGGCGAGGTGATGGTGAAAAAGGTGATGGGTCAGCGGGAACCGGCGCCCTGGCCGCAGGACACCCCATTCGCTCCCGAACACCGGCACGATATCGGCCTGATTGGCGAGTTCAACATCGCCGGCGAGTTCTGGAACGTGCTGCCGCTGCTGGACGAACTGGGTATCCGGGTGCTGGGCAGCCTGTCCGGCGATGCCCGCTTCGCTGAAATCCAGACGATGCACCGGGCCGAAGCGAACATGCTGGTGTGCTCGCGGGCGCTGATCAATGTCGCCCGGCAGTTGGAGCAGCGCTACGGCATTCCGTGGTTTGAAGGCAGCTTCTACGGCGTGCGGGCGATGTCCGACGCGCTGCGGCAACTGGCGGAGATGACCGGCGATGCGGACCTGATAACCCGCACCGACGCGCTGATAGCCCGCGAAGAGGCCGCCGTGACGCGGGCGCTGGCGCCGTACCGCGAACGTCTGCAGGGGCGCAAAGTCCTGCTGTACACCGGCGGCGTCAAATCCTGGTCGGTGGTGTCGGCGTTGCAGGATCTGGGCATCACCGTAGTCGCCACCGGCACCCGTAAATCCACCGAGGAGGACAAGCAGCGCATCCGCGAGCTGATGGGCGACGACGCGCTGATGCTGGAAGAAGGCAACGCCCGCACGCTGCTGGATGTGGTTTACCGTTACGGCGCGGACATGATGATCGCCGGCGGGCGCAACATGTATACCGCGTACAAGGCGCGGCTGCCGTTTCTGGATATCAATCAGGAGCGCGAGCACGCTTTCGCCGGGTATCGCGGGCTGGTGGCGCTGGCGCAGCAGCTGTGCCTGACGCTCGATAGCCCCATCTGGCGGCAAACTCATCAACGGGCCCCGTGGCACTAAGGAGCAGCGATGGCACAGGTGATTCGCAGTAAAAAACCGCTGGCGACCAGCCCGATTAAAAGCGGTCAGCCGCTGGGGGCGATTCTGGCCGCTCAGGGCATCGAACACAGCATTCCGCTGGTACATGGCGCGCAGGGGTGCAGCGCGTTCGCCAAGGTGTTTTTCATCCAGCATTTTCACGAGCCGATTCCGTTGCAGTCCACCGCGATGGACCCGACCACCACCATCATGGGAGCGGACGACAACATCTTTACCGCGCTCGCCACGCTGTGCCAGCGCAATACGCCGAAAGCGATCGTGCTGGTCAGCACCGGGCTGTCCGAGGCGCAGGGCAGCGATATGGCGCGGGCGGTGCGGCAGTTCCGCGACGACTATCCGCGCTTTAAATCGGTGGCGATCCTGACGGTCAACACGCCGGATTTTTACGGATCGCTGGAGAATGGCTTCAGCGCGGTGGTGGAGAGCATTATCCAGCAGTGGGTGCCGGAAAAACCGCCGGTGGGGATGCGCAACCGGCGCGTCAACCTGCTGCTGAGTCATCTGCTCAATCCCGGCGATGTCGAGCTGATCCGCAGCTACGTCGAGGCGTTTGGGCTGCAACCGGTGATCCTGCCGGATCTGTCGCAATCGCTGGACGGGCATCTCGCCGGCGGCGATTTTCAGGCGGTGACGCAGGGCGGCACGCCGCTGCGCGGTATCGAGCAGATGGGGCAAAGCCTGAGCACCATCACCATTGGGGCGTCATTCCAGCGCGCCGCCAGTTTGCTGGCGATGCGCAGCCGCGGCCAGTCGCTCAGCCTGCCGCATCTGATGACGCTGGAGAACATGGACTGCTTTATCCAGCATCTGCAACAGCTGGCCGGGCGCGAGGTCCCGGCGTGGATCGACCGTCAGCGCGGCCAGTTGCAGGACGCGATGATCGACTGCCATATGTGGCTGCAAGGTCGGCGGATGGCGCTGGCGGCGGAGGGCGATCTGCTGGCGGGTTGGTGCGACTTCGCTCTCAGTCAGGGCATCACGCCGGGCCCGGTGGTGGCGCCGGTCAACCAGCAAAGTCTGGCGGCGTTGCCGGTGGAACAGGTGGTGATCGGCGATCTGGAGGATTTGCAGGATCTCCTGTGCGACAACCCGGCCGACCTGCTGCTGTCCAATTCCCATGCCGTCGATCTGGCGGAACAGTTCGGCATGCCGTTGATCCGCGCCGGATTTCCAATCTTCGATAAGATCGGCGAGTTCCGCCGCCCGCGTCAGGGTTATGCCGGTATGCGCGACACCCTGTTCGAACTGGCGAACCTGATGCTGGCGGGCCATCACCACCAGCCGGTTTACCACTCGCCGCTCAAGCAGCAGTTTGCGCCGCCGCGGCGTCAGGAGGCGGACCATGCAGCATGTTAACCGGCATCTCAGCGCCATCAGCGCCGGCGTCTGGTCAATGAAAGTGGCGTTCGCCAGTTCTGATTATCACCATGTCGATCAACACTTTGGCGCCACGCCCCGGCTGGTGATCTACGGCGTGAAAGAAGATCAGGTCACGCTGTTGAAAGTGGTGGACTTCAACGTGCGCTACGGTCATCAGGAGGACAAACTCACCTGTCGCATCGACGCGCTGGAGGACTGCGTCACGTTGTATTGCGTGGCGATTGGCGACGCCGTATTCCGCCAGCTATTGCAGGTGGGGGTACGGGCGGTGCGCGTACCGACCGATACGCCGATCGCCCAACTGTTGCAGCAGATCCAGCAATGCTGGCATGACGGCGAGCCGCGCGTCACCCGCCGCCAGCGCGACCCTAACCGTTTCGAACGGCTGATCGCCGAGCAGGAATGGAGCGAGGAGGATGATGTGTTGTGAGTGATGGTTGTGTAAGCTTCTGGGGACTCACGCGGTTGCCGCGTTACAAGGCTCGTCATGAGCCTTGCCCCTGAAGGGCCAACGTATGGCGTTGTTCAACACGCGATCGCTTTGTGCTTCGGCCTGAACTGATTTGGCATAATGTAATGAAAAATATAATTTATTTTCTTATTTTGTTTTTCTTGATCGCATCTGTCCTGCCTGAACATGTATTAAGGAATTTGGTTATCAGCCACTTAACCATCAGCGGTGATGGTGAGGAAGCAATGGATGATTTCTCTTTTTCAGTATTGATTACCAGGGTGCTGATATCATCCGTTCTGTCTTTTACCGTGACTTATCTGGGCGGAATACTGTTAAAAAAGAAAAAGTAGTTTTTTCTGTTAGTTTGCTGGTGAACCTGACCGTTGAACGCCGTGACTGGGGCGGTTAGCGGGTATCTGCGCGTATTCACATGCACGTCCCTGTTCCAGCCGTTTAGTGTCACCTCTCTGACAAAACCGACATAAACCGCGACATTGGTCGCGGTTTTGTTATCGGCTATCACTTTCAGTATTGATATAATCATCCTGATGAGGTTCTATTACATGCTATATCGGAAGCTTATAATGAATAATGAAGTGTTTTTATAAATGTTTGTTAATTAATGATATCATTTTGAATAAATTTTAATTATTCACTATTCTAAAATTATTTAGATAACGACCTAATTGGATAACTATCCAAGGATTATGTATTTATCTGCTAATTTAATTTCTTTGTTGAATGCTATTCATGTATTATTCGTGGACTACTATCAATGTAGTTTTTTGTACTATTTTTCACAAGGATGGTAATCAATGTCACATGTTATTTATCTGACTCTGGAAGGTAATCAGCAAGGGTTGATTTCTTCGGGGTGTTCAACATTTGATTCTATTGGTAATCGTTATCAGAAAGGACATGAGGACCAAATACAGGTGCTGGGACTAAATCATACGATAACCCGAGAGGAGAATGTGGCTCATCACCCTATACAGTTAATTAAACCGATAGATAAATCTTCTCCTTTGCTTGGTGTTTCGGTTACATCAAATGAGTCACTTACTGCTACTTTTTTCTTTTATCGGACAAACCAGGCTGGGCAATTAGAAGTTTTCTATGAATTAAAGCTCACTGACGCCAGAGTTGTTGAGGTATCAGCGACCTATCCACATTCATTAAATGATAGTGACTCTCTGCCATATGAAGTTATCATGCTCAGATATAATACTATAGCATGGACCCATAAAACCGCAGGTACATCAGGGTATAGTATATGGAATGATAGTCAATTCTGATTAATATGGTTTTTTATTAAAAGCCTGTAATGACAGGCTTTTACTTCAGAGTGATACACTTGTTATTTTCCCGGATTTTCTAATCAGAGACTCTTCCTTTTTCTCTGAAGATAGGCTTGTCACCATTATCTGTTGCTTTATAGACATCCAGAAACCATATGCTGTCATCATAATTATCTGCTTCTGGAGAGGGGGTTAATGTATAAGTATATTCTCCGTTTTTGAATATATATCCCCTGAAGTTTTTTGATGGTCCAATGTTTAATGTCTTCCCTTTTATATTTAGCTCGCTTTTGTTTTTTTTGTTAACTGAATGATATGTTATATCACCGCATTCGATATCATTCTGTGAGCAATTACCATAGGATAGATAAATATTATACGTTTTTCCTTCAAAGAATGGGAGATTTTCTTCTTTAGAAAACGCATTGAATGAAATAATAACTGCGATTATAGATATAATTATATTTTTCATAATTTCACATAGATACCTTTTTGATATACATTGAGTTCGCTTCTTCTTCTATTAACCAACCCTCGCATTTGGTGTCCCTGAGATATTGTATATCTCATCCATGCGTTATCTATGTTCTCTGATGATTCACCGTTTATTATTTTTAATACGGTTGAGTAATATAGCCCCCTGTGTCTCTGTCTATCTTTTATTCCAATATTGAAAGATAGCATGACGATTGCGTCAAATTCATTTTGAGTTATATCTACTTTAACAAAATTTCTAACCGCGAGTATGAATCTGTTGATATCCTGAGAGAATAACATGTCTGCTTCTGAAATAGCTATTCCCTGCTTATATCTTTCAAATTCATTCTCGCTAATTAAATGCCCATAGCCTATCGTAGCACCTACTTTCCAATATGTTGTTTCTCTCCCTGTTTGATCATCATAGGGTTTGGTTTTTAGTTTTTCATATTGCTTCATTAAATGAATACATTGAGAGCTGGGAGACATGAGGGATGCTCTTTTCCTTTCGCCTCTGGGATTTATTCCGGTTGAGCCATGAGGATTAGGTAGAGAGTCTTCATGCGATTCTGATGTAAGGTTTTCAATAGTTTTTCCGCCAGGATTTATAATTCCATAGGGAGGAAAATGAAAGTATTTTTGGTACGCAATAATTGCTCTTTTTGTGTTTCTCCCACAAATTCCATCCACGCGTAGATATGGGAAACCACTTTTTTTCAGTAATTGTTGTACGGTAGTAACATCGTTTTTTCTATTTATACCACCAAGGCCAACTGATGACTCAATAGTATCCATACCATCTCCTTATGAAAAAATTCATTTCTCCTTCACCTTCTAATTCGACGATCTTATATCATAAATAATATTTTTCTGAATTAAAATGGTTAAATAATTTTTCAATTCGATTATACATTAGCAGGGAATCTATTTCCCTGCTGTCAGCCTTCCGTGCCGGAAGGATTGCCTTTGATTAGTGTCACCTCTCTGACAAAACCGACATAAACCGCGACATTGGTCGCGGTTTTGTTATCGGCTATCGCCGCTATCTCGTTGATCTGCATTTGTTTCTGTGACTGGCATCACATTTGCTCTGACTCTGTTTACTCAGACCATGCAACGCGGGTGAGCGCCGGGCGGCTGGGTGCCCGGCGTTTTCACCCATTCAGTAGGGAGCAGAGCAGATGTGGAACTATTCCGAGAAAGTGAAAGACCATTTTTTTAATCCCCGCAACGCACGGGTGGTGGCGGAGGCCAACGCCGTGGGCGATGTCGGCTCGCTCAGCTGCGGTGATGCCCTGCGGCTGATGCTGCGCGTCGATCCGGACAGCGAAACCATCCTTGACGCCGGCTTTCAGACTTTCGGCTGCGGCAGCGCCATCGCGTCGTCTTCGGCGCTGACGGAGCTGATCATCGGCCGCACCCTGCGGGAAGCGGAACAGGTAACCAACCAGCAGATCGCCGACTATCTCGACGGCCTGCCGCCGGAAAAAATGCATTGCTCGGTGATGGGACAGGAAGCGCTGCGGGTGGCGATCGCCAACTACCGTGGCGAAACGCTGGAGGACGATCACGAGGAAGGGGCGCTGATCTGTAAGTGCTTTGCGGTGGATGAAGGGCAAATCCGCCGCGCGGTGGTGGCCAACGGCCTGACGACGCTGCAGGACGTGATCAACTACACCAAAGCGGGCGGCGGTTGCAGCGCCTGTCATGAGAAGATCGAACTGGCGCTGGCGCAGATCCTGAGCGAGCACGAGGCGACGCCGGCGGCGGCGACGATCGTAGTGAAGGATGCGCGCTGGCAACAGGTGGCGGAGGCGGTGGCGGAGCTGCGGCCGCACATTCAGGCCGACGGCGGCGATATGTCGCTGGTGAATGTCAGCGAGCGTCAGGTCACGGTCAGCCTGTCCGGCAGTTGCAGCGGTTGCATGATGACCGACATGACGCTGGCCTGGCTGCAACAGAAGCTGGTGGAACGCACCGGGCAGTATATGGACGTGGTGGCGGCATAACCGTCAGGCAAACAGGCATGAGGAAAACAACCATGAACAACGTTTATCCGGACAAAAAAAGCGCTCCAGACAAAAAAATCTATCTGGACAACAATGCCACCACCCGGCTTGACCCGATGGTGCTGGAAGCGATGCTGCCGTTTCTGACTGAACACTACGGCAACCCGTCGTCGATTCACGATTTCGGCACGCCGTGCCGCGGCGCGCTGGAACGGGCGCGCCAGCAGGTCGCCAGCCTGCTGGGGGCGCGCTATGACAGCGAGATCCTGTTTACCTCCTGCGCCACCGAAGCCACCTCCACCGCGATTCATTCCGCGGTGAATCTGGCGCCGGAACGGCGCGAAATCATCACCACCGCGGTGGAGCATCCGGCCACGCTGGAGGTGTGCGAGCACCTGGCGCGGCAGGGCTATACCATCCATCGGCTGGCGGTGTCGCCGCAGGGCGAGCTGGATCTGGCGGCATACCGCCGCTTGCTGAGCGATCGCGTCGCGCTGGTCAGCGTGATGTGGGCCAACAATGAAACCGGGGTGCTGTTCCCGGTGCCGGAGATGGCGGCGCTGGCGCATGAGCACGGCGTATTGTTCCACTGCGACGCGGTGCAGGCGGTGGGCAAGATCCCGATCGTGCTCTCCGCCACCGATATCGACATGCTCTCGTGCTCGGCGCACAAGATCCACGGCCCGAAAGGGGTTGGTTGTCTGTATCTGCGTCGCAACACCCGCTTTCGTCCGCTGCTGCGCGGCGGGCATCAGGAACGCGGCCGTCGCGCCGGTACGGAAAATATCGCCGGTATTGTCGGCATGGGCAGCGCCTGCGAACTGGCGGAGGTGCATTTGCCGATGATGACGGCGGCCGTGGCGCCGCTGCGCGACACCTTGCAGCACGAACTGGCTCGCCGCATTCCCAGCGTGATGGTGATGGGCGACGGGCAGCCGCGCACCCCCAATACCCTCAATATGGCGTTCGAATTCATCGAAGGGGAAGCGATCCTGTTGCTGATGAACCATGTCGGCATCGCTGCGTCCAGCGGCAGCGCCTGCACCTCCGGCTCGCTGGAGCCGTCGCATGTGATGCGGGCGATGGACATTCCCTATACCGCCGCCCACGGCAGCATTCGTTTCTCGCTGTCGCGCTATACCCGCGAAAAAGAGATCGACTATGTGATTGAACAACTGCCGCCGATTATTGCCCGGCTGAGAACGCTGTCGCCTTACTGGCAGCAAGACAAACCGGCGGCGCTGGCCGGGACGGCGTTCGCGCCGACCTACGGTTAAGGAGCGCCGACGATGGAGCAGGTGATCATCAACGACACCACGCTGCGCGACGGCGAGCAGAGCCCCGGTGTGGCATTTCGCGCCAGCGAAAAGCTGGCGATTGCCGAAGCGCTGGCGGAGGCGGGCGTGCCGGCGCTGGAGGTCGGTACGCCGGCGATGGGGCTGGAAGAGCGCTCACGTATGGCGCTGGTCAGACGGCGGCTGCCGGGCATCGTGATGATGGCCTGGTGCCGGATGAACGAGGACGAAATTCGTCAGAGCGCCGATCTGGGTATGGACTGGGTGGATATTTCGGTGCCGTCGTCCGATCGGCTGCGGCAGCAGAAACTGCGCCAGCCGCTGTCCGTGCTGTTGCCCCGGCTGGCGGCGTTGATTGCGCTGGCGCGTCAGTGCGGGCTGCGGGTGAGCATCGGGTGTGAAGACGCCTCGCGTGCCGGCGACGATGTGTTGCGCCAGCTGGCGCAGACGGCGCAGGCCGCAGGTGCGGAGCGGCTGCGTTTCGCCGATACGCTGGGGGTGCTGGATCCGTTCGCCACCTATGACCGGATTCAGGCGCTGCGCCAGTGCTGGCCCGGCGAGATCGAGATGCACGCCCATAACGATCTGGGGCTGGCGACCGCCAACACGCTGGCGGCGGTACGGGCGGGGGCCACCCACGTCAACACCACGGTGCTGGGGCTGGGCGAACGGGCGGGCAACGCGGCGCTGGAATCAGTAGCGCTGGGGTTGCAGCGCTGCCTCGGGCGCTCAAGCGGCATCCGCTTCGCGCAGTTGCCGTCGTTATGCCATCTGGTGGCGAACGCCGCGCAGCGCGCCATTGATGTACAGCAACCGCTGGTGGGGGAGCAGGTGTTCACCCATGAGTCCGGGGTGCATGTGGCGGCGTTGCTGCACGATCGGGAAAGCTATCAGGGCATCGATCCGCATCTGATGGGGCGGGAGTTCCGGCTGGTTCTGGGCAAGCATTCCGGCCGCCAGGCGGTGGGCGGTGTGTTCGCCCGTCTGGGCTACGGGCTGGATGCGCAGCAGGTCGACGCGTTGCTTGATGCGGTGCGGGTGTTCGCGGAAAACGGGAAACGCAACCCGCGGGATACCGAATTGCGCCAGATCTATCAGGATCTGTTTGGCGACGATCGGGCGTTGCGCTGTCAGGGGGGATAAGGCGATGGAGTGGTTCTACCGTTTGCCGGGAGTACAGGCGTTACAGGGCGCCGACGCTTTTTTTGCCTTTTTTGAGGTGCCGTACGACGCCGATCGGTTGAACCGGTGTCAGGTGCCGGTGCTGCGCGAGTTTCACCGTCGGCTGACGACAGCGGTACCGCTGCGCAACGCGCTGGACGATGCGCCGAACGCTGACTGGCAGTTAGCGCGGCGGCTGCTGGCGGAGAGCTATCAACACTGGGTGAAGGGAGGCCGCGATGACGCCGAGGTTTGAATGCGGCGATGCCGTGCGGGTGGTGCGCGCGCTGCGCAACGACGGCACGTTCGTCGGACGGGCGCGCGGCGAACTGCTGGTGCGGCGCGGCAGCGTCGGGTATGTGCGCGAGTGGGGGGTATTCCTGCAGGATCAGATAGTCTATCAGGTGCATTTTCTCGATCGGGATCGGGTCGTCGGCTGTCGCGAGTCAGAGCTGATCGACGCGGATCGGCCCTGGCGGGCGGGCGATTTTCAGTACGGCGATCGGGTGTGCAGCATGCAGCCGCTGGCGATCAATGGCGACATCGTTGTGACGATGGGCCAGCAGGGCGAGGTGCTGGCGACGGCGCAGGGCGAACGGGGAGACAGCTGCATCGTCCTGTTCGGCGAGCGGCAGTTTCAGGTGCCGATATCGGCGTTGCATAGCCTGGAGGTGGACGAATGACGCCACCGGCCTGGCAGCGCTTCAGTCGCCTGCGGCTGGCGCAGACCCGTTGGCATTGTCTGCCGGAGCAACTGCCTGAGCCGGATCGGCCGCGCTTTGAGCGCCAGTTGCAGCGTCAGTTGGCGCTGGAGCACGCGGTGGTGACGGCGGCCCGTCGGCAATCGCTGGCGGCGACAGGCGCGCAGTTGCAGCAGGTGGCGCAGCAACTGGCGGAGGAACTGACCCGCACCGGCTTTTCCGCCGACGAGCAACAGGCCATCGTGCTGCACCACGCCTTGATGGAACTGCAACTGGCGAGCGTTGGCGCGCAGGCCGGCGAGCCGGAACAGGCCGAGATTCGGCGCTGGTATCGACAACACGCCGGGCGTTTTTGTCGCCCGGAGCAGCGGCTGACCCGCCACCTGTTGTTGACCGTCGACGATAATCGCCCGGCAGTCGGGCAGCAGATGGCCGAGCTGTTGCGTCAGCTGCGCGCCGACCCGGAGCGTTTCGAATCGCTGGCGCGGCGGCATTCTCACTGCCCGACCGCGCTGGACGGCGGGCTGATGGGCTGGGTCAGCCGGGGTTTGCTGTTTCCGGCGCTGGACCGCTGCCTGTTTGCTCTGACGGCGGGGGCGCTGAGCGAGCCGGTGGAAACCGAACTGGGCCTGCATCTGCTGCGCTGCGAGGCGATTCGCCCGGCCGCGCCGCTGCCGGAGGCGGAGGCGCTGGCTAAAGCGGCCGATTATCTGCGGGCGCAGCGTCAGCGTCAGCACCAGCGCCAATGGTTGCAGATGTTGTTGCCGTGCTGACGGCATAACGCCGCTCGTGCTCCAGCAGCCACTGCTTGGTCGCCAGCCCGCTTGCGTAACCGGTCAGCGCGCCGGAGGTGGCGATCACCCGGTGGCAGGGCACGATGATGGAAATCTGGTTTTTGGACGACGCCATGCCTACCGCCCGCGACCCGTTGGGATTGCCGACGGCGGCGGCGATTTGCTGGTAAGTACGGGTAACGCCGTAGCCGATGTCCAGCAGCCGGGCGTAGACCTGCCGGCGGAACGGCGTGGCGTCCTGATGCAGCGGCAGGTCGAAGGTGGTGCGCTGACCGGCGAAATACGCCTGCAACTGCTGGCAGCAGGCTTGCGTGACGGCGTCCGGCCGGGTGGGTTTTTGCTCATTGCTGAATAGCACGCTGGTCACGCAGCCGTCTGCCGCGGTGACGTCGGCGTAGCGCCAGGGAAAGCTGTCTGGGCAGTCCAGTTGTTGCGTCGCCATTTTCACACGATTTTCCTCCACAGGATGTTTTTTCACCACAGGTTGCATGTTTACAGCGTGTTCCACAGATGAAGGGTCAGATAGCTTTTCCACGGCGCCGCGCGTTGCGGGTCGATCTCCCCCAACTGACGCAAGGCGTTGCGGATACCCAGATCGCCGCCCAGCCAGATATCGGGATCGTTGAGCGCTCGCAGTTTCAGATAATCGAGCGTCCAGCGACCGATGCCTTTCACCTCGGTGAGTCGATCGATGTCGCTGATGTCGTGGCGGCAGAACCAGTCAGCGACATTCGCCAGCGTGGTTTTTTTCGACCGCATGCTGCGCAGTTGCTCAACAATTTCTGGGGTGATGCGGTCCGGCGTTGGGAAGTAACGCTGGCCGTCTTCCTCGATGGCGCAGAGCGACACCAGTTGGTTTAGCAGCGTGGTCGCGGCACTGACGCTCACCTGTTGCCCGCAAACGGCGCGGATGGCGGCTTCAAACGGCGAGAACACGCCGGGAATGCGGATGCCGGAGGCGATCGGCAATGTCGGATAAGCCTGACGCAACTGATCCTCGATCGCGTCGATATTGACGTTAAGATCGAACATGTTGCGGATCCGCTCCAGCACCTGAGACAACAGCGTCAGGCGGCTTAGCGCGATCGTCACGTCAAACCCGCCGGTCGCCGGACGTATCTGAAACGATCCCTTCTCGCCGTTGAGGATAAAGCGGCGGCCGTAAGTCGCGCCGTCGATCCATTCCACGCCGTCGATCAACCGCCGGGACTGAAAAGCCAGAAAATAATCCCAATGGTAGCGGCCGCCGACCGGGAGGCGCAGCCTGATGTGTTCCGCCTTATCCCGGCTGTCCGGTGGCGACAACATCATCCGTTTGGGCGTAGTTTTCAGGTACTTGTCGATAAGCTGATAAAACCCGCTCAGGCCGTTAAACCCGCACGAGGCGGCGATGTCGGTGATGCTGAGGCTGGAACTCTGGAACAGTTTCTTGGCGAAAAAAATCTTCGCGATGTTCTGGTATTCCTTCACCGAACAGCCGTAATGCTCGCGGAACAGCCGGTTCAGGTAGCGGCTGGAGAGATGGTGGGCCGCGGCAATCTGTTCCACCTTCGACAGCAGATGTTCGCCGCTATCGATGGCGGCGGCGATGCGCACCGGCAGTTGTTGCTTGCGGTCCAGTTCGGCGAAACGCGGCGCGTATTCCGGCTTGCAGCGCAGACAGGGGCGAAAACCGGCCTGAATCGCCTCGGTGCGGGTGCGGTAGTAAACGACGTTTTTCTCCAGCGGCAACGGCGCCGGGCAGATGGGGCGGCAGAAGATACCGGTGGATTTGACGGCGACGAAAAAGGTGCCGTCAAAACGCGGATCGCGGCTGATTCTCGCCTGTTGCCATGTGGTCAGCACGGTATCGTTCATGTGGTTCTCCCCTGAATTCCGGCCTTCAGTAAACCGCAAAAGCGTTCCCCAATCTTCCGCGTTTCGGAACAGGATAGTGGTCTTGGTGAGGAAATGTGATTTTCGTCACAAAAAAACGTGACGGATATTTTTTGATTTTAAAAATCAAATAATTAGTGTTTTTGAGCAGGATGTACCCGACCTTTTCTCCGAGGTGCGGGAAAGGCCGGGTGGGTATTGGGCGGGGAACCGAATGCGCGTTACAGGATGGCGGGCTTGATTTGCGCCAGCCAACTGTCGAGGCGCTGTTCCGTCAGGTCGTGCTGGTTGTCCTGATCCAGCACCAGGCCGACAAAGCGGTCTTCCTGCAATGCGGCGGACGTATTGAATTCGTAGCCGTCGCTCGGCCAGTCGCCCACCACGCGCGCGCCCAGATCGGTCATCACGTCGTAGAGCGGTTTCAGCCCGCTGGCGAAATTATCCGGGTAGCCCTGCTGATCCCCCAGCCCGAACAGCGCGACGATTTTGCCTTTCAGGTCGGTGCCGGCCAGCTCATCGGCAAATTCCAGCCAGGACGGATTTTCACAACCGGCGTCGATACCGGGTAGCTGGCCGTCGCCCAGCGTCGGGGTGCCCAGCAGCAGTACCGGGTAGGACAGAAAGGTTTCCAGCGAGGTGCGGTTGATGTTGACCGGCGCGTCCGCCGCCTCGCCCAGTTTCTGATGAATCAGTTTGGCGATCTTGCGGGTTTTGCCGGTATCGGTGCCAAAGAAAATGCCAATGTTCGCCATAGCGTTGCTCCTGATTACGTGATGAAAAAACAGGTAATGAAAAGAGAAGCAGCCCACCCTGAAGGATCAGGCCGTTCATTCATTTGCCATTTGCGAATCCCGTGCCAGTTTTGACTGTGCGCAATATGGATTTTTCTGCACATTGATGGCGCATCGCTGCACTTTTATTGTGCTTTTTTTGTACTGGCGAGCCGGCGGTTTTTCACGGTCAGGGCGCATGGCAACAGGGATGGGCGCTTTTGGGCGGTAAAACAGGGATCCGGATCAATGTTTAGTCGGCTTAATCAATAAAAGGTGCAGTGTTTGCATGGTTATTCTCCGTTATTCGCCAGCCGGACGGGGTGTCGCAGCCTGCGACAAATTGTCGACAAGCCGACATCCCCGCCGCCAAACCGTAAGGGAGTCACCCCATGTCCATGCATTTGATGACGGAATCTTTTCCGCTGGGCGAAATCGCCAGCCATTTGTCCCGGCAGCATCCGTCGCTGTTTTCCACCGTGGTGGAACAGTCGTCGGTGGCGATCTCCCTGACTGACCCGCACGCCCATATCGTGTACACCAACCCGGCGTTTTGCCGCCTGACCGGCTACAGCCTGCCGCAATTGCTCGGGCAGAATCACCGCATTCTCGCCAGCCAGCAGACCCCGACCGAGGTGTATCAGACGCTGTGGCAGACGTTGCTGCAGGGGCGCGCCTGGCGCGGTCAACTGATTAACCGCCGCCGCGACGGCAGCCTGTATCTGGCGGAAATCGACATCACGCCGATTTTCAATTCCCACGGCGAGGTGGAGCACTACCTCGGCATGCATAAAGACATCAGCGCCGGTTATGCGCTGGAACAGCGGCTGCGCAACCACATGACCATGATCACCGCGGTGCTGAACAATATCCCGGCGGCAGTGGTAGTCGTGGACGAGCAGGATCGGGTGATCATGGATAACCTGGCCTACAAGACGCTGTGCGCCGACTGCGGCGGCCGCGAACTGCTGGCGGTGCTGGATTACCCGGCCAATAAGGCGGCGTTGCAGCAGGGAACGGCGCTGCCGGTCACCATTCGCGGCGCGGTGCGCTGGCTGACGCTCGGCTACTGGGCGTTGCCCGGCGTCAATGAGGAAGCCAGCCGCTATTTCACCGACACCGCGCTGCCGCGCACGCTGATCGTCATCAGCGACTGCACCGAACAGCAGCAACAGCAGCAGCAGGGGCGGCTCGATCGTCTCAAACAGCAGATGACCAACGGCAAGCTGCTGGCGGCGATCCGCGAGTCGCTGGATGCGGCGCTGATTCAGCTCAATTGCCCGCTCAACATGCTGGCGGCCGCCCGCCGGCTCAACGGCGCGGACCGCAGCAACGTGGCGCTGGAATCCGCCTGGCGCGAAGGCGAAGAGGCGGTGGCGCGGTTGCAGGCCTGCCGCCCGTCGCTGGATTTCGAACCGGCGGCGGACTGGCCGATCGGCGTGCTGGCCGAGGATCTGGCCGCGCTGTATCACACCCGTTTTACCGACGGCGACCAGCTGCGCTGCGAACTGGACACGCCGCAGCTGACCGGGTTCGGGCAACGTACCCAGATTCTGGCCTGTCTTAGCCTGTGGCTGGACCGTACGCTGGCGCTGGCGGGAGAAATCCGGCCTTTCGCGCTTTCGGTGCATCTGTTCGCCCGTCAGGACGGCGACTGGCTGGCGCTATATCTGGAAGACAATGTACCGCTGGAGCAGGTGCGCTACGTCAGCACCCAGACCGCGCTCACCACGCCGGGCAAGGGCATGGAACTGCGTTTGATCCAGACGCTGGTGGCGCATCATCAGGGGGCGATAGACCTGACGTCCCATCCGGGCGGCGGCACCTGTCTGGTCCTGCGCTTCCCCCTATCTGCTGCACTCACGGCACACTCGGCTTCACTAACCAGACTCCCCACTTCACTGACAGGAGGCTCAAAATGACACAGGCACCCGATACGGGGAACGTCGTATGGCGTTTTGATTTGTCTCAGCAGTTTACCGCGGTGCAGCGCATTAGCGCGGCGCTGAGCCGGGCCACCGACATCGGGCAGGCGTTACAGGCGGTGTTGCGGGTGCTGCATGATGATGCCTTCATGCAGCACGGCATGATTTGCCTGTATGACCCGCAGCGCGGCGGGCTGAGAGTGGAAGCGCTGTACTGCGAGGATCAGCGAGTCCTGTCCAGCAGCAGCCAGGTGTGCTACCGGCCGGGCGAAGGGCTGGTGGGCACGGTGATGACCCAGCGTCAGCCGCTGACGCTGCCGCGCGTGGCGGACGATCAGCGTTTTCTCGACCGGCTTAATCTGTATGACTACGAGCTGCCGTTTATCGGCGTGCCGTTGTTGGGCATCGAACAACAGCCGATCGGCGTGCTGGCGGCCCAGCCGATGGCGCGTTACGAGGAACGCCTGCCGGCCAGCACCCGTTTTCTGGAAACGGTGGCCAGCCTGATCGTGCAGACGGTGCGGCTGATGCGCGCCCCCGGCGCGACGGCGAATCACCGTCGGCGGCGAGCCGCCCGGCCGCCTGTAAAACGCCGCGGCCGTTCGGCTTTGACAACATGGTGGGGAAAAGCGCGGCGATGCGCCAGACGATGGAGATCATCCGTCAGGTGTCGCGCTGGGACACCACGGTGCTGGTGCGCGGCGAGAGCGGCACCGGTAAAGAGCTGGTGGCGAACGCCATCCACTACAATTCGCCGCGCGCGGCGGCGCCGTTCGTGAAATTCAACTGCGCGGCGCTGCCGGATAACCTGCTGGAAAGCGAACTGTTCGGCCATGAAAAAGGCGCTTTCACCGGCGCGGTGCGTCAGCGTAAGGGGCGCTTTGAACTGGCGGACGGCGGCACGCTGTTTCTGGATGAAATCGGCGAGAGCAGCGCCTCGTTTCAGGCCAAGCTGCTGCGTATCCTGCAGGAAGGGGAGATGGAGCGGGTGGGCGGCGACGAAACCCTGCGCGTCAATGTGCGGATTATCGCCGCCACCAACCGCCATCTGGAGGAGGAGGTGCGCGCCGGCCATTTCCGCGAAGATCTCTACTACCGGCTGAACGTGATGCCGGTGTCGCTGCCGCCGCTGCGGGAACGGCAGGAGGATATCGTCGAGCTGGCGCAGTTTCTGGTGAAGAAGATCGCCGCGCATCAGGGCCGGGCGCTGCGCATCAGCGACGGCGCCATCCGCCTGCTGATGGGGTACAACTGGCCGGGCAATGTGCGCGAGCTGGAAAATTGTCTGGAGCGGGCGGCGGTGATGACCGACACCGGGTTGATCGACCGCGACGTTATCCTGTTTAACCACCACGACGCGGCGCCGATGATGAACAAACCGACGCCGCCGGCCGCCGCCGAAGAGGGCTGGCTCGATCAAAATCTGGATGAACGCCAGCGGCTGATCGCCGCACTGGAGAAAACCGGCTGGGTCCAGGCCAAGGCGGCGCGGCTGTTGGGAATGACGCCGCGGCAGGTGGCCTATCGCATCCAGATTATGGACATCAATATGCACCGTCTGTAACCGGACGACGGGATTGTGGCATGTGGCACATTGTCGGCCGAATGCCGCAATCCCGACAAACCGCTTTGGCAGTTTTCCTTATTATCACGTTGTTTTTTCAATAATAAATTTTTTGGCTATACGGTATGGCGCTTGCACTCTCCGGATATGATTCCATCCTTTGATAGGCCATAACCATGACATCCTGCCCTTCCGCATCCGGTTGCCGTTCCGACCAGACCGACCGTTTTACTCCCTTGCAAGCCAGCAAAGTGGCGCATCACCCCTGCTACTCGGTGAGCGGGCACCATCACTACGCCCGCATGCATCTGGCGGTGGCGCCCGCCTGTAACCTGCAATGCCATTACTGCAACCGCAAGTACGATTGCAGCAACGAATCCCGCCCCGGCGTGGTGTCCGAACTGCTGACGCCGGAGCAGGCGGTGGCGAAAGCGCATCAGGTGGCGGCGGCTATTCCCCAACTGTCGGTGGTCGGCATCGCCGGGCCGGGCGACCCGCTGGCGAATCTCGCCCGCACCTTTCGCACCCTGACGCTGCTGCGCGAACAGTTGCCGGATCTCAAGCTGTGCCTGTCCACCAACGGCCTGATGCTGCCGGAGGCGGTGGATCGGCTGCTGGATGTCGGCGTCGATCACGTTACGGTGACGGTCAACGCGCTCGATCCGGATATCGCGGCGCGGATCTACGCCTGGCTGTGGCTGGACGGCGATCGCTATACCGGGCGCGAGGCGGGGGCGATCCTGCTGGAACGCCAGCAGGAGGGGATCCGGCGGCTGACGGAGAACGGCGTGCTGGTGAAGATCAACTCGGTGCTGATCCCCGGCATCAACGATCGGCATTTGTTTGAGGTCAGCCAGCAGGCGCGGCGCTGGGGGGCGTTTTTGCACAACATCATGCCGCTGATCGCCCGGCCGGAACACGGCACGGTATTCGGCCTCAACGGTCAGCCGGAACCGGACGCCGAGGCGCTGGCGGCGGCGCGGACGCAGTGCGGCGCGGCGATGCCGCAAATGGCGCACTGCCAGCAGTGCCGGGCCGACGCTATCGGCATGCTGGGCGAAGACCGCAGCCAGCAGTTTCGGCTGTCGTCGCTGCCTGCCGAACCGCAGCCTTACCTGCCGTTGCTGCGCCAGCGCGCGCAGGTACACGCCAGTATCGCCTCGCGCGGCGAGTCCGAGGAGCCGGACGCCTGTCTGGTGGCGGTGGCGTCGTCCGGCGGCGAGGTGATCGACTGCCATTTCGGCCATGCCGATCGCTTTCAAATCTACAGCCTGTCGGCCGCGGGGGTGATTCTGGTCAACGAGCGTTTTGCGCCCAAATACTGCCGCGGCGGCGATGACTGCGAACCGACCGACAGCGAGGATCGCATGGCGGCGATGCTGGCGTTGCTGGCGGACGTGGAGGCGGTGTTCTGCGCCCGCATCGGCTACGCGCCGTGGCAGAAGCTGGAACAGCAGGGTATCCAGCCCTGTGTGGAAGGCGCCTGGCAGAATATCGCCGAGGTGCTGGGTCGCTGGTGGCGGCAACGTCAGCAAGCGCAACCCGTCGGGGAACGCGCGCAGGGAGCGGCCTGATGGCCGGGGCGGAGTACTGGCTGCGGCGGCTGCTGGCGTTGCATGACGCCGGCGCGGCCTGCTTCCCCCGGCAAATGGGGTTGGATAACGCCGCCTGGCTGGCGCTGCGACAGCGGCTGAACGGGCCCGCGCCGGGGGAGAACGCCGCGCGGGATCAACGCCAGTCGCTGATGAGCGAACTGCAACAAACCCGGCGGGAAGAACGGGCGCAACTGGCCGACTGGCTGTACGGCTATCTGGCGGCGGACGGCGCGCCGATGCATCAGATCATCGCCAGCGCTTCGCTGGGCTTCAATCACCTGTGGCAGGATCTGGGGCTGGATTCCCGCGCCGAGCTGCGTCTGCTGATGAGCGACTGCTTCCCTGAACTGGTGGCGCTGAACCACCAAAACATGCGCTGGAAAAAATTCTTCTACCGTCAGCGTTGCCTGCATCAGGACGGTGAACTGGTGTGCCGCTCCCCCAGTTGCGACGACTGCTGCGAATGGGCGCTGTGCTTTGCGCCGGAATAATTTCATCCGACGACGCCCTGCAATGAGGCGTAAATGATGCATTTATACTACGACTGGTCCTGCGGATGGTTTCCTGCCGTTTCCACTTTTATTCTCTTTCGTTCCTCCCGCGTTTAAAAATATATTTATTTTAAATATCTTTCTTACTTATCATTTTCGAGCCGCCGGTTAAATAAAAAGGCGGAATGGCCGATATAGCAGGCATCTCTGCAGCGATAAAAGGAGGCGGATAACAATTAATTAAAATGAGAACGAATCAATAGCCATAAAACCAATAATCAATCGCATGTTCGAGAGGTATTAAATGAGTTTTATTTGTAACGTCAGGGTTAAAATTATGATGCTGGCTATCCTGATCATATTTACCTTGTTATGGGGCGGGGTGTCAGTTTTCTCTCTGTATTCACTGAATAGTCTGACCGGCGAGATTGGTCTGACGAATGTGCAGCAAACTAACGGCGATATTATTAATGGCGCCAGCGATCGTTACTACAAAGTTAAATTGTCGATGGACGAAGCCGTCATTGCCGGAAATAACAGTGAACGCGCTCGCACATTGCTCAACGACGCCACCGCGGACGTGGATTTTCTGAAAGGCGGGCTGGCGCAGTTCAAAGTGACCGACCACGCCAATATCAGCAGCAACACCATTGATGATATTTACAATAGCTCCTATCAACTGTTCAGCGAAGCGATTGTGCCGATGTTGGATGCGGTCAAACAGAATAACCACGATGTCTATGACAAACTCGTCAGGGAGAAATACAACCCGCTGCGGGTAAAATTCACCGCCGCCATCAACGAATATAATCAGATTATTAAAAATCTGAAAACAGAAGCGCAGGCCCGCATTTCAGCCTGGGTATACTGGTGTAAGGTTACGCTGATCGTCGCCATGATTGTTGGGTTGTGCGCGGTGATATTAACCGACCGCTATCTCGCTATTCAGATGGGCCGCCCGCTGGAGAGGGTGAAAGCGCATCTGCAAATCCTGTCGAACGGACAACTGGATTCGACAATCGGCGAGATGGGACGCAATGAGATTGGGCAGTTAATTCCGTTTGTTCACACCATGCAGAATAACTGGATAAAGACGGTGACCGATATTCGCCGCAGCGCCAGCGAGATTTATCACGGCAGCAGCGAGATCGCCGCCGGCAACAGTGATCTTTCCTCCCGTACCGAAGAGCAGGCCGCCGCCCTGAGTGAAACCGCCGCCAGCATGGAACAACTGAGCGCGGTGGTGAAACAGAACGCGGATAACGCCCATCAGGCCAGCTCGCTGGCGCGGGATGCGTCAAAAGCGGCCAACAACGGCGGCGACGTGGTGAAAGCGGTAAGCAACAGCATGCAGAACATCACCCACAGTTCGCAGAAAATCGTCGACATCATCAATGTGATCGACAGTATCGCCTTCCAGACCAATATTCTGGCGCTGAATGCGGCGGTGGAAGCGGCGCGCGCCGGAGAAGCCGGTCGCGGGTTCGCAGTGGTGGCGAGCGAGGTCAGAAATCTGGCCCAGCGCAGCGCTCAGGCGGCGAAAGAAATCAAAACCTTGATCGACGAGTCGGTAGACAACGTCAAGAATGGCTACGAGCAGGTGTCGCTGGCCAGCAAATCGATGGAGGATATTCTGAAGTCGGTCACCAATGTGACGGATATCATGGGAGAAATCGCCTCGGCGTCCAGCGAACAGAGCAAGGGGATTTCCCAGGTGGGAACCGCCATCACGCAGATGGACAGCGTGACGCAGCAGAACGCGGCGTTGGTTGAACAGTCTTCGGCAACCTCGTCTTCGCTGGAAGAACAGGCGCATCAACTGAACGAGATTGTCTCGGTATTCAAACTGCCGGGCGTGGCCGATGCAACGGCGGCGCGTCGGGAACTCAAACCGGCCGGGAAGGTAGCCGCGCTGGCGAACCTGAGCCCGGCATCCCGACAGGAGAAGGCCGGCGACGACTGGACGTCGTTCTAATCCCGGCGGCGTCGGCTTCACACGGCGCCTTTGGTACGAATTTTACTGCGGCGGCGACCTGCGGGTTGTCGCCGCTTTTTTGCCTCAGCGACGTGTTAAGCCATCGATGTGTTAAATCATTGATGTGTTAAGCCATTGATGTGCTAAGCCATTGATGTACTAAACCGTAGATGTACTAAACCGTAGATGTGCTGTTGTCTGGCGAAAAACCTGAGCCAGCGTGCATGGCGCCGATTACCGGCAATAGCGCCGAAACAGTTTGGCTAATTGGGCGCCCATCGGCGACAGCATGGTGTCCTTACGCTGAATCAGATAGAAGGTGGCTTTGGGCAGCGGCTGGTCCAGTTCCAGCACCCGCAGGCGTTCGCCGAGGATCGGGTCGCGGATGACATCCCGTGACAGGATGCTGACGAAGTCGGTTTTGGCGACCAGACTGACGCTGGACATCAGGGTTTCACAGGTGACGCTGACCCGGGGCGTGACCGGCAGTGTGGCGAACAGGTCAAACAGCTGTTTGTAGTAGCTGCCGCGCGGGGTGGGCATGGTCCACTCGTAGTCCAGTAAATCCTCCAGCGAATGCGCCCGTTGAATCGGGTGATCACGCCGCACCACCACGCAGTATTCCTTTTCCATCAGTTTTTCGTATAACAGTTCGTTATCATAGGATGAGCCGGAGTAGGTATTGACGGTGAAGTCCAGTTCTCCCTGCCGCAGCTCGTGGATCATCGCCACCAGTTGCCCTTCGGTGATGCGCAGTTTGACCTGCGGATAAAGCCGGTGAAAACGGCTGACGATCTCCGGCATCACCGTGTGGGCGATGCTGGCGCCGACCCCGATATTGACCCGTCCGCTGGCCTGCCCAAGCCGCTGCTGGATGTCTTCGCGCGCCACGCGCAACTCTTCCATAATCAGGCTGGCGTGGCGGAAATAGGCTTCGCCGCAGTCGGTCAGCGCCATCCCCTGGCGGTGGCGCAGAAACAGGCGTGCGCCCAGACAGGCTTCCAGCTCCTGAATGGATTTGGTCAGCGCCGGTTGCGACAGATTCAACTGCCGCGACGCGGCCCGAATGCTGCCGTGGCGCGCCACTTCTACGAATGATTGCAACTGATGCAGCTTTACGTTCTGAGTCATCTGGTTCTCTGATCGCCATTCTGGTGATAACTATGATTTATCACGCCAAAGATCCTGACATCTTATTCACACTGGTGGGTTTGTGTACATTTTTTTCAATTACGTGACAGCCCGTTGCGCGGGCGTCGTCGATCAGGACACCACCAGAGAAAACAGGCTTATGCACTCAGACGTTCTTTATTCCGATTTGTCACAACGCGTGGAAAAACTCATTCCGTGGCTGCGGGAAACGCGCCGCGATTTGCATAAATATGCGGAATCCGGCTGGCTGGAGTTTCGTACCGCCACGCGGGTCGCCGAAGCGCTGCACCAACTGGGTTATCCGCTGAAGCTCGGGCGGGAGGTGATCAATGCCGACGCCCGCATGGGGCTGCCGCCGGACGAGGTATTGCAGGCGCAGGAGCAACGGGCGCTGGCGCAGGGGGCGCTGCCGCAGTGGCTGCCCTATTTCTCCGGTGGTTTTACCGGCATCGTGGCGACGCTGGACACCGGACGCCCCGGCCCGGTCATCGGCTATCGCGTCGATATGGACGCGCTCGATCTTAACGAACAACTGGCGGACGATCACCGCCCGTTCCGCGACGGGTTTGCTTCCTGCAACGCCGGCATGATGCATGCCTGCGGTCATGACGGCCACACCACTATCGGGCTGGGACTGGCGCAGGTATTGATGGCGATGCGCGAGCACCTGTGCGGCACCATCAAAATTCTGTTCCAGCCGGCGGAGGAGGGCACCCGCGGCGGCAAATCAATGGCGGAAGCGGGCGTGGTGGATGACGTGGACTACTTCACCGCCATTCATATCGGCACCGGCATTCCGAATGGGCATCTGGTGTGCGGCAACGATACGTTTATGGCGACCACCAAACTGGACGTCAGCTACCGCGGCGTGGCGTCTCACGCCGGCGGTCGACCGGAAGAGGGCCGCAACGCCCTGCTGGCGGCGGCGCAGGCCACGCTGGGGCTGCATGCCATTCCACGCCACAGCGGCGGCAGCTCGCGTATCAACGTCGGCGTGTTGCAGGCCGGCACCGGGCGCAACGTAGTGCCGTCGCACGCCGCGATGAAAGTGGAAACCCGCGGCGCCACCAACGAGGTCAACGAGTTTATTTATCAGCAGGCGCTGAAGGTGATCGACGGCGCCGCCGCCATGCACGGCGTTGAGGTGGATATCGCGTTGATGGGCGCGGCGCAGTGCAGCCAGCCCAGCCCGGAATGGGTGGCGTTCATTCGCCGTCAGGCCGGGAGAGTCGGGGAACTGACTCATATCATCGACCGCAAAGACGGCGCGGCCGGTTCTGAAGACGCCACCTACCTGATGGAGCGGGTGAAAGCGCACGGCGGTCTGGCATCTTACGCGGTGTTCGGCACCGAACTCAGCGCCGGGCATCACAACGAGAAATTCGATTTCGACGAAAGCGTGATGGCGGTGGCGGTGAAAACACTGGCGCTGCTGGCGCTCAATATCCGCGAGTTTGGGGAGGCGCAATGACCCAGACAATCGTCGGATTTGTTAACGACACGCTGGCGGCACGCGCGCAACAGCTGGCCGCCATCGCGGATGATATCTGGGATCACCCGGAAACCCGCTTTAGCGAGCATTACTCGGCCGAACGGCTGGCCAGTGCCCTGGAAGCGGAGGGCTTTTGCGTGCAGCGCGGCATCGCCGGCATCGATACCGCGTTTGTCGCCAGCTTTGGCAGCGGCCAGCCGGTGGTAGCGCTGCTGGGCGAGTTCGACGCGCTGGCCGGGTTGAGCCAGCAGGCCGGTTGCGCCGCGCCGTCGCCGCTGACAGCGGGCGGCAACGGCCACGGTTGCGGCCACAATCTGCTCGGCACCGCCGGGCTGGGCGGGGTGCTGGCGGTGAAAGCCTGGCTGGAGCAACACCCGCAGGCCGGTACCGTTCGTTTTTACGGCTGCCCGGGAGAAGAGGGCGGTTCCGGCAAAACCTTCATGGCGCGCGAGGGCGTGTTCGATGACGTGGACGCGGCGCTGACCTGGCACCCGGAAACCTTCAGCGGCATGTTCTGTACCCCGACGCTGGCCAATATTCAGGCCGCCTTTCGTTTCAAGGGCGTGGCGGCGCACGCGGCGGCCGCGCCGCATCTGGGGCGCAGTGCGCTGGATGCGGTAACGCTGATGAACACCGGCGCTAATTTCCTGCGCGAGCACATCATTCCCGACGCGCGGCTGCATTACGCCGTGACCGACACCGGCGGCCATTCGCCCAATGTGGTGCAGGCGGACGCCGAAGTGCTGTATCTGGTACGCGCGCCGCAGATCGATCAGGCGCAGGCCATCTATGAGCGGGTGGTGAATATCGCCCGCGGCGCGGCGCTGATGACCGACACCGCCCTGACGGTGCGCTTCGACAAGGCCTGTTCCAACTATGTGCCCAACCGGACGCTGGAACAGGCGATGTACGGTTTTGTCGCGGCGTTTGGCGTGCCGGCGTACAGCGGGCAGGAGCAGGAGTACGCCGCCGAGATAGCCCGGACGCTGAGCGCCGAGGATATCGCCAGCAATCTGGCGACCATCGCCCGCACCGGCGGCGCGGCCGGTCAGGCGTTCAGCCGCACGCTGAAAGGCCTGGCGCTGACCTCGCAGGTCGCGCCCTATGCGCCGACCGAATCGTTGCTATCCGGCTCCACCGATGTGGGGGATGTCAGCTGGCTGGTGCCGACCGCCCAGTGCTTCAGCCCCTGCTACGCGCTCGGCACGCCGCTGCATACCTGGCAGGCGGTGGCGCAGGGCCGCACTTCGCTGGCGCACAAGGGCATGCTGCTGGCGGCGAAAGTGATGTCCGCCACCGCGCTGGCGCTGTTGACCGACAGCGCGTTGTTGCAAGCCTGTCGGCAGGAATGGCGGCAGCAACGGCAGGAAACGCCGTACCGCTGCCCGATCCCGGCCGGTATCCAGCCGTCGCCGTTGCAAGGCTAATGCTCCCGGTTTGTTGACCGTAGTCCGGCAATCGTTTGCTGTCGTTGCGTCGTTCCCGCAACCGCCGCAAACGTCGGAGAAACCGAGCAGGGGAAGGTCGCTATTACCCGACGGCAGGGTTTGGGGGCGAGTCAACGATGTGTTCAGAGAGATACACGTGAATCACCGCCCGATACCTGACCGTGTTTTACCTATAAATCACAACAAAACAACCACATAAAAATTCAGTACAGAGGGGAAAACCATGAGTGTGACAGCGGAAAGCAGCCAGCCGCAGCCGGGCGGGCTATTTCAGTGGGTAGAGCGGGTGGGGAACAAAATCCCCAATCCGTTTCTGTTGTTCGTATACCTGATCGCCGCGCTGATGGCGGCCAGCGCGCTGTTTTCCTGGTTTGGCATCACCGCCACCAACCCGGCCAACGGCGAGGTGGTGCGGGTGAAAAACCTGCTCAGCGTAGAAGGGTTGCAATGGATTTTGCCCAACGTCATCAGGAATTTTAGCGCCTTTACCCCGCTGGGCGCCATTCTGGCGCTGGTGTTGGGAGCCGGGCTGGCGGAGCGCGTCGGCCTGCTGCAAACGCTGATGTACAAGATGGCCTCGCGCGTCAGCGCCCGCTACGCCAGCTACATGGTGCTGTTTATCGCTTTTTTCAGCCACATTTCGTCGGATGCCGCGCTGGTGGTGATGCCGCCGCTGGGGGCGCTGATTTTTCTGGCGGTCGGCCGTCACCCGGTGGCCGGTCTGCTGGCGGCGATCGCCGGCGTCGGTTCCGGTTTTACCGCCAACCTGCTGATCGTCACCACCGATGTGCTGTTGTCCGGGTTGAGTACCGAATCGGCCAAGGTCATCAATCCGGCGGTACATGTCAGCGTGATTGATAACTGGTTTTTCATGGCGGCGTCGGTGGTCGTGCTGACCATTACCGGGGCGCTGCTGACGGACAAATTCATCGAGCCGCGTCTGCCGCCTTATCAGGGCGAGCGTAACGAACATCTGTCCCGGTTGACGCCGGAACAAAATCGCGGCCTGCGCGCCAGCGGTATCGCCGCGCTGGCGTTCATCGCTATCGTCGCCTTGCTGGTGGTGCCGGAATGGGGGCCGCTGCGCGATCCGGTCAAGCATACCGTGATGCCGTCGCCGTTTATTCAGGGCATCGTGCCGTTGATCATTGCGTTTTTCTTTGTGGTGTCGATTCCTTACGGCATGGTTACCGGCCAAATCAAATCCCAGAACGACCTGCCGCAGTTGATGGTCGACCCGATGAAGGGCATGGCCGGTTTCATCGTCATGGTGTTTCCGCTGTCGCAGTTCGTGGCGTTTTTCAACTGGAGCAACATGGGCAAGTTCATCGCCATCGGGCTGACCGACTTGCTGGAATCGCTGGGCATGACCGGGATACCGGCGTTTGTCGGGCTGATCTTTCTGTCGGCGTTCCTGTGCATGTTTATCGCCAGCGGTTCGGCCATCTGGTCGATTCTGGCGCCGATTTTCGTGCCGATGTTCATGTTGCTGGGTTTTCATCCGGCCTTTGCCCAGATCGTGTTCCGGGTGGCGGATTCGTCGGTGATCCCGCTGGCGCCGGTGTCGCCGTTCATTCCGCTATTCCTCGGATTTCTGCAGCGCTATAACAAAGAGGCGCGGCTGGGCACCTATTACTCGCTGGTGTTGCCGTATCCGCTGGTGTTTTTTACCGTCTGGCTGGCGCTGTTGCTGGTGTGGTATCTGCTGGGGCTGCCGATCGGACCAGGTGTTTATCCGCATTTATAATCGCCATACGGCATAACGTTGGCTGTAACCAGAGTTGGCTGTAACCAAAGTTGCCTGTAACCATAACTGACGGTAAATCGGCGGTGCTATCCGCCGGTTTTTATTTGTTATCAATGTATTAGGATTTTCTTTTTGGTTTTTGTCATTTTTTAATCTAAATCGTTTGCTATTTAATTTTGAGCGATGTAGAGTGGCGACCATGAACAGAAAAGATACCGACACCAAACCAGCACTGAGTGATGACGCCCTCCGGCTGGACGGCCAACTCTGCTTTGCGCTCTACTCGGCGAATCTGGCGATGAACAAGTTGTATCGCCGCTTGCTGACCGAGTTGAACCTCACCTATCCCCAGTATCTGGTGATGCTGGTGCTGTGGGAGCGCGACGGAATAACGGTATCTGAACTGGGTGAACGTCTGTTTCTGGATTCCGCCACCCTGACGCCGCTGCTCAAGCGCCTGCAAACCGCCGGGCTGGTGACGCGCCGCCGCGGTACTGAAGACGAACGTCAGGTGCTGATTGAGCTGACCGATGACGGTCGTGGATTGCAGAATAAGGCGAAGGCGGTGCCGGAAGGCGTGTTCTGCGCGGCGGAATGTAATATCGAGCAGTTACGCGCTATCAAGACGGATCTGGAAACGCTGCGCGCCAGTCTCATCAGACATATTTGATGATGGAGGTAGCGGGACGCGCGGTTGTTGATTATGTTTTTTTATATCCAATTAAGTAGTGTACGATTTAATTTTTATCGATTTAAATCGCCAACCCAATCCACTCAAAAGGAGTCACACCATGTCTATTGAAAAAGTTCTCTATGTTGCTCATGCCCAGGCTAACGGCGGTCGTGACGGACGTGCGGTCTCTTCCGACCAGCAGCTGGACGTCAAACTGACTACCCCGCGCGAGCTGGGCGGCGCCGGCGGTGAAGGCACCAATCCGGAGCAGCTGTTTGCTGCCGGTTACTCCGCCTGTTTCCTGGGGGCGCTGAAGTTCGTCGGCGCACGCGACAAAGTGTCGATTCCGGCGGCGACCACCATCAATGGCAGCGTGGGGATCGGCGCGATTCCGAACGGTTTCGGCATCGAAGTCGAATTGAAAATCTCTCTGCCGGGTCTGGACCGTGCGGTAGCGGAAGACCTGGTACAGAAAGCGCACATCGTTTGCCCGTACTCCAACGCGACGCGCGGCAACATCGATGTAACACTGACCGTTATCTGAGTCAGTGAGAAGTAAGTGTAAATAAATAAAAAATAAACTCTTTTTCACTTAACACCAGGGTAATTCATCATGAGAAAATGTCTTGTCGCGGCCTTGCTGGCCGCTGTAACGGGAAACGCCTCCGCCGCGGATAACAACGCGCCGTATGCCGAACGTCATGTGCAGGCGTTTCTGGATAAACTGAACGCGGGCGGCGGCAAGCCGATCGAACAGCTGTCGCCGGCGGAAGCGCGCGAAGTGCTGGTGGCGGCGCAGGCGGGCGCGAAACTGCCGGCGGCCGACGTCACCCAGAAAACCATTACCGTCGACGGTCAGAAAATCCCGCTGATCATCGTCAAGCCGGCGGGCAGCACCGGGGTTTTGCCGGTGTTCATGTTCTTCCACGGCGGCGGCTGGATTCTGGGGGATTACCAGACGCACGAGCGTTTCGTGCGGGATCTGGTGGTACAGTCCGGCGCGGCGGCGGTGTTCGTCGATTATTCTCCATCGCCGGAAGTGCATTATCCGGTGGCGATTCGTCAGGCGTATGCCGCGACCCGCTGGGTGGCGGAGCATGGTAAAGACATCGGCGTTGATGGTTCACGACTGGCGCTGGCGGGCAACAGCGTGGGCGGCAACATGGTGGCGGCGGTGGCGCAGCAGGCCAAACAGGCGGGTACGCCGCGTATTCGTTATCAGGTGCTGTTCTGGCCGGTGACCGACGCCAACTTCAACACGGCGTCTTATCAGCAGTTCCAGAATGGCTACTTCCTGAGCCGCAACATGATGAAATGGTTCTGGGACGCCTACACCACCGACAGCAAACAGCGTCGCGATATTCTGGCCTCGCCGCTGCAGGCGACCCGCGAACAACTGACCGGCTTGCCGCCGGCGTTGATTCAAACCGCCGAACTGGACGTGCTGCGCGACGAAGGCGAAGCCTACGGCCGTAAACTGGATGCCGCCGGGGTGGATGTCACCGTCACACGCTATAACGGCATGATCCATGACTTCGGTCTGCTCAATGCGCTGAGCGACGTGCCGGCTACCCGCGCCGCGCTGTTGCAGGCGTCCACCGAACTGCGTGAACGACTGAAATAACCCTCTCTCCCCGGCGTCAGCCGGGGAATCGGGACACAATCTATAGCACCTTGTTTAAAGCTATAGCACCTTGTTTAAAAAGCTGGCGGTGCGCGGATGGGCTGGATGGTTCAGCACCTGATGCGCGTCGCCGCTTTCCACGATTCTGCCGTCCACCATAAACACCACCCGATCCGCTACTTCGCGCGCGAAGCCGATCTCATGGGTAACGATCACCATCGTGACGCCCGATCGCGCCAGATCCTTGATCACGTCCAGCACTTCGCCCACCAGTTCCGGGTCCAGCGCCGAGGTCGGTTCGTCAAACAGCATCACTTTGGGGTTGAGCGCCAGCGCGCGGGCGATGGCGATGCGTTGTTGCTGCCCGCCGGACAGGTGGCGCGGGTAAGCGTTCGCCTTGTGGCGTAATCCGACCCGGTCCAGCAGCGCCAGCGCCACGCTCTGCGCCTGCGCGCGGCGATACAACCGATGTACCCGCGGCGCTTCGATAATGTTCTCCAGCACCGTCAGGTGCGGGAACAGGTTGAAGTTCTGGAATACGTAGCCGACGCCGAGGCGCTGGCGCAGGATCTCCCGTTCTTTCAGTTCGTACAGCGTATCGCCTTCGCGGCGGTAGCCGATGTAGTCGCCGTCGATGCGGATGGTGCCTTCGTCCACCCGCTCCAGATGGTTGATGGCGCGCAGCAAGGTGGATTTGCCGGAACCGGACGGCCCGATAATTACCGTGACCGAGCCGGGCGGCAGCGTCAGGTTGATGTTATCCAGCGCCCGGTGCGCGCCGAACCACTTGCCGACCCCCTGAATATCGATCCGGCCTTGTTCGGTCACGGCGCGTGGCGCGGTACGTGGGATGGAATAGAGATCAATGGCTTCAGACATGGTGCTTCTCCCTGAAAATCAGTGTCGGCGGCGTGCGCTCAGGCGCCGGAATAGCCGTTGCAGCGGATGAGGCGTTATTTCCCGCACCGCGCCGCGGGCGACGTAGCGCTCCACGAAATATTGCAGCACCGACAGTACGCTGGTGATCACCAGATACCAGACGGTGGCGACCATCAGCAGCGGAATCACCTGCTGGGTGCGGTTGTAAATCACCTGCACGGTGTAAAACAGCTCCGGCAGCGCCAGCACGTACACCACCGAGGTGCCTTTGGCCAGGCTGATGATTTCGTTGAAACCGGTCGGCAGAATCGAACGCAGCGCTTGCGGCAGAATAATCCGCCAGGTGCGGCGGTAGCCCGGCAGGCCGAGCGCGGCAGCGGCTTCAAATTGTCCGGCGTCGACGCCGAGGATGCCACCGCGGATGATTTCGGCGGTATAGGCCGATTGCACCAGCGTCAGCCCCAGCACCGCCACGGAGAACGGGCCGAGCACATCAATGGTCGGATAGCGGAAAAACTCGATGGACGTGAAGGGGATGCCCAGCGCCAGCGCGTCGTACAGGTACGAAAAGTTGTAGAGGATAATCAGCACCAGAATCAGCGGCAGCGATCGGAACAGCCAGATGTACAGCCAGGCCAGCGTGCTGAGTAACGTGGACGACGACAGCCGCGCCAGCGCCAGCCCGGTGCCGGCGATAATGCTGAACAGGGTGCCGAGCAGCGTCAGCAGCAGCGTGCGCCCCAGCCCTTCCAGAATCACCGGGTTAAAGAAATAGCTGGCGAACACCGACCATTCCCAGCGGCTGTTGAGCGCCACCGACTCGGCGATGCCGGCGAAAATAAACAGCGAAAACAGCGCGCCTGCGATACGCAGCGGATAACGCGCCGGCACCACGCGCAACGGAGCGGCAGGGATATCGGCCGGGTTCTGGGACAGTGAAGGATGGATGGATTGCGTCATGAGCTTATACCTTTACCCGTTCCTGTTGCGCCGCCCGGTTAGGCACCGGGCCATACAAGGGTTTGCGAAACGGCAAGCGGCCATCGTGCGGCGGCAGACTGTAGTATTCCGGGTCGACCTGGGTATCGAACTGCGGCTGATAGCCTTCGCTCAGGTACAGGCCGACCGCTTCCGGCTGACGGAAACCGGTGGTCAGGAATAAATCCCGGTAGCCCAGCCGACGGGCGTGCTGTTCCAACTCATGCAGCACCCGTTTGGCCAGCCCCTGACGGCGCAGGGTTCTGTCGGTCCAGATCCGTTTGAGTTCAGCGGTGGTGGCGTCGTAGCGCTTGAACGCGCCGGTGGCGATCGGCCGCTCATCACGCAGCAGCACAATGAAGATGCCGTCCGGCTGCAGATAGAGTCCTTCCGGTTCCGGATCCCGATGGGCGAAGTAATCGCCATAGCGCTGGCGGTATTCGGCGAACAGGCCGTCCAGTACCGGTGCAATGCGGGCGTCTTCCGGGTAGGTGATAATAAAGCGTTCGTCAGACATGGTGTCCTCCCTGTTCAGCCGGATACGGGTTACAGCGGCGTGTCGCCCAGGCCCGGCGGGTTGATCTCCGAACGGCTGATGCGTTCCACGCTTTCTCCCCAGCGGTTCAGCACCCGGTCGTACTCGCCGCTCTGAATCACGCCGTTGAGCGCGGTATTGAGGGCGCTTACCAGCCCGTTGCCTTTGCGGGTGGTCACCGCGATGTGCGCCACCTGCGGCCAGCCGCCGTTGACCGTGCCCACCAGCCGGGTTTGGCCGTTCAGCGCCGCTTTGTACGCGCCGGTGACGTTCGGACCGAAGGTGACGTCGGCGCGGCCGGACTGAATGCTCAGGTTGGCGGCGGCGGCATCGGTGACGTAGACCGGCTGAAACGGCGGCAGGCCGGCGGCGTGGTTTTGCTTGTCCCAGTCGAGCAGGATAGCCTCCTGATTGGTGCCGGAGCCGACGATGATCCGCAGCCCGGCGATGTCTTTAGCGCTTTGGATCGATTGGATCTTGCTGCTGGATTTCACGTAGAAGCCCAGCGTATCGGCGCGGTAGGTGGCAAAGTCAAAACGCGCTTTGCGCGCTTTGGTCACCGTCACGTTGGTGATGGCGACATCGTACTTGCCGGAAGCGACGCCCAGCGGCCAATCTTCCCACGACGTCGACACCAGCTTCAGCTCCAGCCCGAGGCTGTCGGCTACCAGCCGGGCGATGTCCGGCTCGCTGCCGATGACGCTTTTGTTGTCGTCCGCCAGAAAGGCCAGCGGCGGCGAGGAACCCAATGCCGCGACCGCGACGGTGAGTTTGCCCGGTTCGACAAAGGTAAATCCGGCCGGAATCTGGGCGATGGCCTGCGGGTTTTTGGGCGCATGGATCGGTTGCTGATTAGCCTGGAGGTCGATGCCGGCGGCGTGTGCGCTGCCGAGCAACAGCCAGCCGCCGAACAGCGTGGCGGCCAGACGGTAAAACGGACGAACGGCGAGAGTCTGCATAGCGTATTCCTTGAACATAAAAAATCGACGGTCGGCGCGAGCCGGGTTATTCGTCCAGACCGCGTGGGTTGACGTCGGAGCGCGTGACTTTTTCGTCATTCTCGCCCCAGCGATCTAGCACCTGCGCGTATTGCCCGCCGGCGATGACGCCGTTGAGCGCGGTGCTGATTGGCTGCGCCAGCCCGTTGCCTTTGCGGGTGGTGACCGCCACCGGCGCCACGGTGGGGCCGATGCCCACCATCCGCGTCTGGCCGGTCAACGCCGCTTTGTAGGCCCCGATGGAATGCGGGCCGAAAAAGGCGTCCACCCGGCCGGACTGAATACTCAGGTTGGCGGCGGCATCGTCGGTCACGTAAATCGGCTGTACCGGCGGCAAGCCCTGAGCGCGATTCTGGCGATCCCAGCCCAGCAGGATGTTTTCCTGATTGGTGCCGGAACCGACGATCACTTTCAGCCCCGCCACGTCCGCCGGCCCGCGAATCGCCTGAATCCGGCTGGTGGATTTGACGTAAAAACCCAGCGTATCCACGCGGTAGGTGGCGAAATCGAATCGCTCCTTGCGCGCTTTGGTCACCGCGATATTGATGATGGCGGCGTCGTAGCGGCCGGAGGCGATACCCAGCGGCCAGTCTTCCCAGGCAGTCGGCACCAGCTTGAGCTTCAGCCCCAGCGCGTCGGCAAGCAGCCGGGCGATGTCCGGATCGCTGCCGATGCGCGTCTTGTTGTCCTCCGCCAGCAGCGCCAGCGGCGGGGAACTGTGGTTGGAGATCGCCACCGTCAGCGTGCCGGGTTCGGCAAAGGTAAACCCGGCCGGGATCTCGGCGATGGCCTGCGGGTTGCCCGGCGCGCGCACCGGCAACTGGTTGGCCTTCAGGTCGATGCGGCCGACGGTGGCGGGTTCGGCGTGCCCGCCGGCGCTGAACAGCAGTGCGGCAAGCAGCAGCGGCGTGGCATGGTGCGCGTTCACTGTGCCGTTTCCTCTGCCGGTTGGTGGGTGGCGGCGTAGCGATTGGTCGGATAATCCAACGCCAGGCTTTCCCGCAGCGTGTAGCCGGGGTACTCCCGGCGGAACAGGCCGCGCTGTTGCAGCAACGGCACCACCTGATCGACAAAGCGGGTGAAGTTGCCCGGCGTGGCGCTCTGGATAATGAAGCCATCGGCGGCGCGCTGTTCAAACCACAGTTGCAACCCGTCCGCCACCTGTTGCGGCGTGCCGCTGAATAGCGGACGCGGGGTGGTGGCTTCCAGCGCCGCCTGACGCAGCGTCAGTCCGCGCTCGCGGGCGTTGCGCTTGATTTCATCGGTGGTGCTGCGAAAACTGTTCTGGCCCAGCGCGCCGATATTCGGGAAGGGTTCATCCAGCGGGTGCTGCGAGAAGTCGTAGTGTTCGAAGTAGCGGCCGAGGTAATTCAGCGCGTCTTCTATGGTCACCAGCGCGGCGGTGTCCTGATACTGGCGTTCCACGTCTTCCGCGCTGTCGCCTACCAGTACGCTGACGCCCTGAAAGATGTGCAACTGGTCTTCGCGTCGCCCTTGTTCCACCAGCTGTTGCTTAACGTCGCGGTAAAACGCCTGCGCTTCCGCCAGCGTGTGCTGGTGGGTGAAGATGGCATCGGCGTGGCTGGCGGCCAGTTTCTTGCCGTCATCCGATGCGCCGGCCTGGAAGATAATCGGGCGGCCCTGCGGCGTGCGGCCGATATTCAGCGGTCCGGCGACCGAGAAAAATTCCCCCTGATGATTCAGGGGGTGTAGTTTCTGCGGGTCGAAGAAGCGGCCGCTGGCCTTGTCGCGGATAAACGCGTCGTCTTCCCAGGAGTCCCACAGTCCTTTCACCACCTGCAAAAATTCATCGGCGATGCGATAGCGCAGGGCGTGTTCCGGGTGCTGGGCGCGCGAGAAGTTTTTCGCCGATCCTTCCAGCGGCGAGGTCACCACGTTCCAGCCGGCGCGACCGTGGCTCAAATGGTCGAGGCTGGCGAACTGCCGCGCGGTGGTGAACGGCTCGCTATAGGAGGTGGACAGGGTGCCGACCAGGCCGATGTGATGGGTTGACGCCGCCAGCGCCGACAGCAGCGTCAGCGGTTCGAACCGGTTGAGAAAGTGGGGAATGGACTTCTCGTTGATGTACAGGCCGTCAGCCACGAAGGCGAAGTCGAATTTCCCCTGTTCGGCTTTTTTCACGGTATCCAGCACAAAACCGAAGTTGATGCTGGCGTCCGGCACCACATTGTTGTGCCGCCAGGCCGACATGTTTCCGGCCGCGCCCTGCAATATCACGCCCAGCCTCAGCTGACGCTGGTCAGGACTCGTCTTTTGTCGGGGAATCGTTTTTTCACTCATCAGCATGCTCCCTACAGCGAAATTTGGCGAAAAGAAACCCGTCTCCGGCACGGATAAAGCGCTGGAGAAACCTCATGTTCAGGTGGTTAATGGAGAGTTAAGAAAACTGAAAAATACTATTGATGAGAGGCTACAGGATGTAAAACAACAAAATTGAATATGACAAAGCAAAAAAACGTCTCAGGGGGTTTTGTGATTTGTTTATTCAGGAATTGAAATTGACGCTTATGGCGTACGCCTATTTTTCGAACGCGAGCAGAATAAAAATTAAGTTAGGAAAGTATGCAGTTCACTACGCTGATTATTGTGATTCTCATTTTATTTATAGTGCGGATTTGTACTAACCAAACCCTGTTTTGTTATTTATGGATTTTTCCAGGCTATGAAAATATGCGGGAAATTTAGGCTGGATCACAGAAGGGAAATATATGAGTTATCGTCTTGGCTTATTGGATCAAAGCCCGATTGCGGAGGGGATGACCGCCGCCGATGCGCTGGCCCGGACCGTCGAGCTGGCCGGCCTCGCCGAAGCGTCGGGGTATTCCCGTTTCTGGGTGTCTGAGCACCACAACTCCGATGCACTGGCGGGATCGTCGCCGGAAGTGTTGATTGCCTGGCTGCTGGCCCATACCCGCCATATCCGGATTGGTTCCGGCGGGGTGATGTTGCAGCACTACAGCCCCTATAAGGTGGCGGAGAATTTCCATGTTCTGTCGTCGCTGGCGCCGGATCGGGTCGATCTGGGCGTCGGCAAAGCGCCGGGCGGTTTTCCCCTGTCGACCCGTGCGCTGCAACAGGAGGTTGACCCGGCGCGTCAGGTGTCGTTTGCCGATAAACTGCGGCAATTGCATGAGCTGCTGGAGCCGGGAGCGACACAGGATGCCGACTTGCGCGCTACGCCGTCGCCACCGGCGCCGCCCACGCGTTTTTTGCTGGGCGCCAGTGCGGAAAGCGCGCGTCTGGCGGCGTCGCTGGGCTGGAATTTTGTGTTCGCCGGGTTTATCCAGCCCAGTGAAGCCCTGTTGACGGAAGCATTGTCGACCTGGCGCGAGTACCAGCCCGAGCAGGCGCAGGCGCTGTTGTCGCTATCGGTGATCGTGGCGGATAGCCATGACGAGGCGAAAGCGCTGGCGGGCGAGCGGTATAACTACAAGGTGTATATCGGGGACCGGGCGCCGCTGAACGTGCTGTCGCAGGAACAGGCGGATACGCTGGTGCAGCAGTCCGGCAGTGCGCAGTTTCGTATCGAGAAGCAGGCGCAGAACATCCTGTATGGCACGGCGGCGGAGGTCCACCGCCAGTTGCAGCACTATCACCAGCGCTTTGGCGTCAGCGAGTTCATTATTCATACCCCGGTTAACGACCCGGCAGCGCGGCTGACGTCAATCAGAGGGTTGGCCGCCGGGCTCAGGGCGCAGGATTGACGGTAGCCGTCGACATTTCCCGTCTGGGGCTGTCCTGCCGGATGGCAAGCAGCATTTCCAGCAGGCTTGGGTAATCAGCCAGACCGGAAAAGTCAAAGGGGTGGGTCCCGTCGCGATTGGGCAGCAGGTGACATTGCAATTCCCGTTCGTAGTAACGCGGGTATTGCGCTTTTTCAATCGCCGACAGCGCCCGGTAGTTTTTCAGAACCTCGGTAAAAAAGCGTATTTGCCACTGAGGATGGCGGTAGTTCAAGCGGGCCTGCGTGACGACGTGCTGTCGCCAGGCTTGATCCTGGGCGTAGGCTTCACTCCAGGCGGCCCGGCGTTCATTCAGGGTAAACACGCCGCTTTCATCGTAGACAATCAGCGATAGTTGCTGGTAAGTCAGGCCGTTGAACGGGTTTGCGCCGTAGTCGTTGACAAAGGCGGAGGCCTGCCGGGCGCGCGCCAGCCGTTCAGGGGCATCGTCAGCGGGTTGCCCGGAGCGGTCATCCTGATAACTATCGTCGTTGTCTATACCGGTGAGCTGGTCGAGCAGCGCACGGGCTTTTTGATGCAATTCCTGACGGCTCAACGCTTCCGCCCGGGCGCTGGCGCGCCTGGCGGCATCATGTAATTGCCGTTCGAGCAGGGAAGAAAAAAATATATTGATATCTGGCATACGCGTTCTCTCCAGAAATGAGCCAGCAACCTGCTTCTCAAAAGCCTGCATAAAAGAAGAATGAAATAGTGGTTGTGGTGTTGTCGAGTAATAACGCTATGTGAAATTAACGGCTTTATTTTTAATTCATGACATCAACAGTGATTGATGCGCCATTAGATGTCGATTTAATTTGCCAGAATGCCAGCGTGTGCTCAATCAGATTTTATATCTACCGCATCTTATTCATTTCACTCGCCAGATATTACCGATAAACCCACGTGATGGCGAGCGTTCTAAAATGACAGTTATTCCACAGCGATATTATGACGCTGCGCAATAGATGGTAATGATTGGAGAAAAACTAAAATACGGAGAGTTGTTGCGCTGAATAACCATCTTGCCTGACAGATGGAAACCGGGAAGGCGTTGGCGTGGCCTCGGCCGCGTCGGTGTCATCCTGAGAACGGCGCCGAGGGCGGGAAAAGGGCGCGGGCGGCATTGCCGCGCTGTATCGCCAGCCGGGGGATGCGCAGTAACGGATTGTCGATATTATAAACAAACGAAACTAAAGGCACGAAAAAACACTTGCCATAGTGGGCGAACCGGTCCATAATCAGCGCCATTCCAAACGCCTTAAAGTGTTAAAGCCTTTTTAATCAGTTGGTTACAAAGAATTAGATGCTTCAAGGCGCTTTGAATAACCATCATACGCGGGAATAGCTCAGTTGGTAGAGCACGACCTTGCCAAGGTCGGGGTCGCGAGTTCGAGTCTCGTTTCCCGCTCCAAGTTTTCTCTCTGTTTTTTCTTATTTTCTTATCGTTTCCCAAACAGCCTCAGTCATAAGCCACTGCTATTTGGCGCTATCTCGATTTCATATATTATCGTCGCATGAGTTTTTCATAGACGACGAACATGACATCCATTCTGCTGTTGGACTCCCGTGCGGATGAGCTACGGGACGTGCTGCGTGAAGCGGCGCCGGACTTACCGTTGCTGATTGGCTCAGGTGAGGTTGCTCAGGCTGCGACCTGTGATATCTGGGTGGGCGAGCCGGATAAGGCTGCCCAGTTGCTGGCTCAGGGGGCGAAACCTCGTTGGTTACAATCGACCTGGGCCGGCTATAAACCTTTACTGGCAGCGGGGTTGCCGCGTGATTATCGGCTGAGCAGGGCTGTCGGGGTGTTTGGGCAGCCTATTGCTGAATACGTGCTGGCCTACTTGTTGCAACATGAGCTTCATTTATCACAACGGTTGCGGAGTCAGCAAAGCGGCGAGTGGAAAAAGATATTGCCGGGGTCGCTGTTCGGGCGTCGGGTGCTGATTGTCGGCGCGGGGGATATTGGCCGGGAGGTGGCGGCTTTTTTGCAGCCTTTTGGCGTGGAACTGTTCGGGGTTGCTTATTCACCGCGAGAGATGCCGATGTTTGCACGGGTAGAAGGGTTGTCATCGCTTGAGCAAGCGGTAGCGTCTGCGGATTACGTCATCAATATTTTGCCGGATACGCCGGCTACAACGGATATCTATCGCGCCGGCGTGTTTGCAGCGATGAAGCCTTCGGCGTTGTTTATCAACGTTGGCCGTGGCACCGCGGTGGTGGATACAGATTTGTGCGCAGCCTTGCACGAGGGGCAGATTGCCGGGGCGGTGCTGGATGTATTTCGGCAGGAGCCTCTGCCGGGCGATCATCCGTTCTGGCGGACACCGAACCTCACCATCACGGCGCATGTCGCCGGGCCGCTGGTACCTGCTCGGCTGGGGAAACTGTTTCTGGACAACCTGCCGCGCTTCCGACAAGGACAGACGTTAGCGGGAGAGGTGGATTTCGATAGAAGTTACTGATGCTAAGGCAGGAAATCAGGCATCCTTGCCGCCGGAAAAGGGGATGACTATACGTGCTCTCTATGCAGAAGCTTTTTGTAAAGATTGACGTAGTCATTCACCATTTTTTCAGCCGTGAATAACTCATGGAATCGTTTTTGGGCGTTTTGGCCCATTTCCTGCGCTTTTTCCGGGTTAATCCACAGATATTCCATTGCTTCACGCAGTTTTGCCGGATCCGATGGCGGCACGACAATTCCGGTTTGTCCATCAATGTTAATAAAAGATGTGCCTGTGCCAATTTCACAAGAAATCAGCGGTTTACCATACATTGCCCCTTCCAGCAGGGTGATTCCAAATGCCTCTGTTCGTAATTGAGACGGAAAAACAATGCCGGAGCACAGCTCAAGTAATGTGTTCTTATCGTTGTCAGGCAGTGCGCCAAGAAAATAGACATTTTCAATGTTTTTTCTTGAGACTTGTTCTTTTAGCTGTTTTTCCTGAGGCCCGGACCCAATAATAACAATGTTTATTTCCGGATTATTTTCTATGGCAGCTAAAAGCGTGCCCAGTCCTTTGTAATACCTTAGATTTCCGATAAAAAGCAGAAAGCGTTCAGGTAGGATTTTCTGCCATTTCAGCTTATTGTCATTATCAATAACCTGATGAGCACGGGAATCAAGCCCAATGGGAATCACCGAGGTTTTATGGCTGAATTTTTGCAGCGTCTCACTTGTTGCCAGATAGTTTGGCGACGTTGCCACAATTGATGTCACCGACTCCAAAAAATTGTACATCAGCGGCTTATACAATTTCAGCAGATACTTTTGTTTCAGGATATCAGAGTGATAGCTGACGACTGTCGGCTTTTTAATTTTGCAGATAAAATGCAGCATATCAGCAAAAGGATAAGGGAAATGGTAGTGAATGATATCTGCGGATTCTGCCAGCTTTTTGAATTTTCTTATAGAGGATAGGGAAAACGGGGTCGAAGATATTTCGAAAAGTTTATGGTCACAGGTAACGTTATGGTGGTGAAACTTTTCTATACCGCTGTCTTTACCAGGAGCAATATATTCAACCGTTGAGTTAACGTCATGATGAGCCGCACCCTCACAAAGCTGAAATATAACCTGCTCAATTCCACCATAAGTATAGGGATAGTAAGTTTTATAAAAATGCAGAACGTTAATCATGTTTTTCCCAGAAGATAACGAGCCGCCTCATAAAGAGACGGCTCTTTCGCTTTATTCTGTTGACAGCTTGATATAAAGCTCAGCCTGAGACTGAAGAGTATATTTCTTCTCTCCAGATGATGGTTTTTTGGGCTTGGCAGGAATAAAACGTGTTGTTTTGGTTGCCAGTTCCAAATAGTTACCGATATCGAATCGAGAATAGTTGCTGTAGTCTGGAATCAGACGGAATAATTCATCAAATGCAAATGACGAAGAACACAGCACTTGTTTGGATACGTCCATACAAATGGAGGCGATACCGGAACCATCCTGGCCGTTTTCCACATATGGCAACCAAACGTAGTCAACCGATCCTGCAAGGTTGATAAAATCTTCGTTATCGTATTCACCCATGAAGAAGACGCGGTCCGCGACTTTATCGCAATGAATCTGATGCTGAAGTGATGAAATGTAATGGTTAACCAGTTCGTTATTCTTGATCGTCTGAGGGTGCTGTCTGCCAAAGATCATTAATTTATAACCTTTCGGCATGCAGGATAACGTCTTGATCGCCATTGAGTGGCCTTTGTATTCATTCACAAAGCCAAACATACCGATGATTTTATCATTCTCACGGAATTTATATTTTACTCTAATCGCCTTCAGGAGATCCGGCGATGTTTCATGTGATTCATCAACGATTTTCAACGGATGTACATGAACGTTATCGTAATTAAAGAATAATTCAATTTGCTCCTTCGCTCTTAAGGTATGAGCGATAATATTGATTCTTCTTTTGATAAGGTTCTTGATAATGGTCGCGTTCAGGCGGGTCGATACATTACGTCTGAGTTCGGCGAAATACATTCTGATGGCTGTTTTGACGCGCAGCTTGAGAGCCTGTTTAATGGCTTCACGCTGTGACGCGCTATCGCTAACCAGTCTTGGGCTATGCAGCGTCACACTGGTGTGCGGGTTGGCGGAAACCAGTTTTAATGTGCGCTTGATGATATCGGACGGGATAGTGCCATAGAGTCCGGCTTCAAACTGAATATTCACACCGTCAAACTGTTTGAGTTTTTCACACAGATCGTCGATATGTTTGTCGGCTTTCTTTCTGATATCAGGGTTAACAGACTGAGTTAACAACAAGTTTAAGCTGAGACACTCAACATGAACGCCAGCATCTGTCATGGAGTCCATTAAAATCTTTGTAAAATAAGCATTGCCACAGCTTTCGGAGAAGCTGGAAATTATAGCTATTTTTTTCATTTTCTTATCCTGGAAACATTGTTCTCATACCAAGAAATTGTATCTGAGATTTGCAGGTTTAAATCAAACTCTGGCTGAAAGCCTGAATCATTCAAGCGTTTTATTGATACACTTCTTTTCGGAATTCCGATCGGAGCATTCGCGTCCCACACTGCCGTTATCTTGTTATCATAATAACGGGCAATCGCGTTAACGATATCTCCCATTGACGTTTCTACGCCGCTGGCAATATTGACCACACCGCTCAGGTTATTCATGACGTGTAGTGCTGCCAGACCAGCCTGCTTATTGTATAAGAAATCTCGTGTCGTTTCAGGTCTACCCCATACTGTCAGTTGATTATCACCGCGTTGCAAACTGTTGTATGTTTTATCGATCAATGAAGGAATGACATGTCCATTGATTGGATCAAACTTATCGTTTGCGCCAAACAGGTTGGTGAACAGGGCATAACAATAATCAACATTATGATACTGGTTCAATATTTTGAGATAGGCCAGGGCATGCCGTTTGGACATGGCATACCCATACTCGCCTCCATGAGGCTCGCCCAACATCAAGTCGTCTTCATCCAATGGTAGCTGAACATACGGGAAAGGATAAGAGGCGACGGTACCAGCAAAGAAGATTTTTTTTACGTTAAACTTATGGCAAGCCAGAATAACGTTCTGGTTGATAATGGTATTGTTGGATATCGATTTTAGCTGGTTATCCAGATTTCCTTTCAAACCGAATACAAGCGATGCCAGATGGAAAACATAATCAGGTTGGTGCTGATTAAAATAATCATCAACACTTTCCTGACTCAGGCAGTTCATCTCATTTCTATTCGGTGTGAGTACATTATCATAACCATTTTTCGCCAGCGCATCGATTAAGCCATATCCTAAGACACCGCCTGCGCCAGTGATTAAAATCTTGCTCTTCCTTTCCATTTATTCACCATTATAGATAATTATCTATCTCAGAGAGTGCCAGTTCTGTAATAGTTCCGTTCTGTAGTAAGAAGAACTTATTACAGTATTTTTTGATAATATCTTTGGAATGAGAGGCCAGTACCAGGACAGATGTATTGTTGATCATCTCTTCCAGTTTTTTCCCCATTTTTTCTCTGAAATAGGTATCGCCAACGGTCAGCCATTCATCCATCAGCAGAACACTGGGTTTCAGGATAGAGATGATGGAGAAGGCAAGGCGTAACAGCATACCGCTGGAATAGGTTCTGACGGGGAGATTGATATAATCACCGAGTTCACTGAATTCGATAATGTAATCGATATGCTTGGAGATTTCTTTTCTTCTCAAACCAAGCAGGATTCCTCGTATAAAAATATTCTGGTATCCCGTTGCCTCACTGTCCATTCCCATTGCCATATCGATGAGGGAGACAACTTCCCCCTCAATATTGATAGCGCCGGAAGAAGGGTGATAGACACCGGCCAGAACACGTAACAGCGTAGTTTTCCCTGCGCCGTTATGCCCTATCAGCGCGACCCGTTCGCCTTCATGTATATCAAAGGAGACATTATTCAGGGCCTTAACCGTGACATAACTTGTGCTATCGTTGAATCCACCCCCGACGGTACGCTTGAAAAGCATCTTTTTCAGGCTTCGCTGGGATGATGAATATATCGGAAACTCAACGCTGACGTTTACCGCCTCAATTATTTTCTTCATATATTAAAGCCAGTACGCAATCTTGGTTTTAGTCTTATTGAGAGTTATCATTGACAGTATAAACAGAACAACAGTTATCGCGGTCGCGATAATTATTGAGTTCTGGTCTGGCAAATGACCAAGCATGGGCTCACGGATAATGTTAAAGAAATGAACTAATGGATTGAATTGTACCCAATAAAGCCATTGTTCATTCAGTTGATCTGTTTTCCACATTATTGGAGTAAAGTAGAAACTGACGAGCAGAATATTTTGAATAATCATCTGCATATCTCTGAATCGGGTACATATGATACCTAAGATCAGAGAGCTTGAGACTAATGCCACTGATAGCAATACAAACCCTATAATGGATAGCAGGGCGGTAACAGTCCATCCTGGACCGACAAAGGTAATAACAAAGATAATAATAATGAAGTTATGAAGGAAAACAATAATGTTTCTACTTAATATTCTTAACATTATTGATGTGAAAGATATTTTCGACTGACGGATTATATAATCAAACTGAATAAAACCATTGCTGGCTTCTGTCAGTTGGGTAGATATATATGTCCAGAATACCTGACCAATACAGAAAAAAGGAAGGTAATCTTGTACATCCAACTTAAAGAGAGTTGACCACAATAAGCTCAACATCCCTACCAGAATAGCAGTACTGATCGTTACCCAAAAAGGGCCTAGTGTTGAACGTTTATATCTCTGCTTTATATCATACCAGGATAAAACGACCCACGACTCTGGGTTTTTTAACGCTGATTTTAAGTCATTTAACATGTAGGAAATGCCCAAATTAATAAAAGAGCTGATTAACACAGCTCTTTTAATTTGTTGTATCGAGTTATTCTACGCTTACGCTTACATCGTAACCGTTGGATTTCAGCAAAGCGAATTGCTTGGCTTTTTCCAGGTCATAAGCGACCATTTCATCGATCATTTCTTCCAGTGTTGTTTCCGGTACCCAGCCCAGTTTGTTTTTGGCTTTGCTCGGGTCACCCAGCAGCGTATCTACTTCAGCAGGGCGGAAGTAACGTGGGTCGACAGCCACGATCACATCGCCTACTTTCAGTGCCGGCGCATTATTACCGGTGATTTTGGATACTACTGCTTTTTCGTTGACGCCAGTACCGGTGAATTCCAGTTCGATACCCAGTTTGGCCGCAGACATTCTGATGAAATCACGTACGCTATACTGAACGCCGGTCGCGATGACGAAGTCTTCCGGTTTTTCCTGCTGCAGCATCATCCACTGCATTCTGACGTAGTCACGAGCATGACCCCAGTCGCGCAGAGAATCGAGGTTGCCCATGTAAATGCATTTTTCCAGGCCCTGTGCAATGTTGGACAGGCCGCGTGTGATTTTACGAGTCACAAACGTTTCGCCGCGACGCGGAGATTCATGGTTGAAGAGGATACCGTTACAGGCGTACATGCCATAGGATTCTCTGTAGTTTACTGTAATCCAGTAAGCGTACATTTTAGCTACGGCGTACGGGCTTCTCGGGTAGAACGGCGTGGTTTCTTTCTGCGGGATTTCCTGCACCAGACCATACAGTTCGGAGGTGGATGCCTGATAGAAACGGGTTTTTTCGGCCAGGCCCAGGAAACGGATGGATTCCAGCAGGCGAAGCGTACCGATAGCATCAACATCCGCCGTGTATTCCGGGGATTCGAAGCTGACTGCAACGTGTGACTGGGCGCCCAGGTTGTAAATTTCGTCAGGCTGAACTTCAGCAATAATACGAGTCAGGTTGGAGGTATCAGTCAGATCGCCATAATGAAGGTTGAATTTTACATTCTCTTCATGGGGATCCTGATACAAATGGTCAACACGCTGTGTATTAAAGAGTGATGAACGGCGCTTAATACCGTGAACTTCGTAACCTTTTTCCAAAAGGAACTCAGCAAGATAAGAACCATCCTGCCCTGTTACACCGGAAATCAAAGCAACTTTCTTCATCTATAATTCTCCAATATTATTTTACTGTCTTGATATTAAGATTTAATAATTTTATCTAGCTTCTCAACTTCGGCACGCAGTAACTCGCTGCTGTTGTTGGTCTCTACATTCAGTCTCAGAAGCGGTTCGGTGTTGGAAACTCGGACATTGAACCTAAAATCCTCGTATTCAATACTCACTCCATCAACATATTCTGCGCGCTTGGCATTACCTATATAGGCTTCTTCAATCCGGGACAGAACTTCTTTTGAATTCTCAACGCGATAATTTATTTCTCCGCTGCACGGGAATAAATTTACTCTTTCATTCAGGGTGTCTGAAAGCGTGGTTTTTTTAATACACAGTAACTCTGCAACCAACAACCAGGGGATCATACCGCTATCGCAGTAGGCGAAATCTCTGAAGTAGTGGTGTGCGCTCATTTCACCGCCATAAATAGCGTTTTCGCTACGCATCCGTTCTTTGATGAACGCATGGCCGGTTTTTGACATGACGGGAACGCCGCCGGCTTTCTTAACGATATCAATCGTATTCCAGGTCAGGCGTGGGTCATGGATGATTTTTGCGCCAGATTCTTTCTGCAGAAAGGCTTCGGCGAGCAAGCCGACAATGTAGTAACCCTCGATAAAATCGGCATGATTATCATAAAGGAAGCAGCGATCAAAATCTCCGTCGAACGCAACGCCCATATCCGCATTATGCTTGAGCATGGCATCAGAGGTATCTTTGCGGCATTCAGGCAGTAGAGGGTTAGGGATACCATTAGGGAAATTACCATCCGCCTGATGGTGTACCTTGATAAATTCAACCGGGGCGTTGGCTTGTTTGAATCGTTTCTCGATCTCATCGATAACGTGACCAGCGGCGCCGTTGCCAGAGTTGATGACCAGCTTGAGCGGTTGCGTGAAATTGTTGAGATCGATGTAGCTCATTAGATGGTCGACATACGCATTCAGTATGTTGATCTTCTTATAAGAACCGCGCTTTTGCGGATCAACCGCAGGGAAATTGTTTTCTTCCGCAAGCCGCTGAATATCTCGTAACCCAGTGTCGCCGCTGATCGGCTTTGCATTATCCCGGACTAACTTCATGCCGTTGTAATTCATCGGGTTATGACTGGCTGTGACCTCAATGCCGCCATCGAGGTTCAGGTGGAAAGTGGTGAAATACACTTCTTCCGTGCCGCTTAATCCGATATCCAGCACATCGGTGCCAGAGTCCATCAACCCGTTTGCCAGCGCCATTTTTAGGGATTCGCTGGTTAGACGAACATCGCCGCCTACGACTACCGTTTTGGGTGAAAGGAATTGCCCGTAGGCTCGGCCGATGCGATAAGCGATATCCTCATTCAACTCTTTGCCTAATTCGCCGCGAATATCGTATGCTTTGAAACACGTTAATGCTGACATATATCCCTTCTGAAATTTTGATTATCAGTTTATTTCAATAAAATCATCATCACCCAAATAGGAACCAGATTGGATTTCCAGCATTTCCAGCGGGATCTTCCCAGGATTCTCAAGCTTATGCATAGCGCCGATTGGGATAAAAGTGGATTGATTTTCAGTTAATAACTGGGTTTTGTCCTGAATGGTCACCTTGGCTGTACCAGACAGAATGACCCAATGCTCGGTGCGGTGATAATGCATCTGCAATGGGAATGATTCGCCGGGTTTTACGGTAATGCGGTTAACATTAAATCTGTCAGTGCGTACAATCAGGTCGCAGCGTCCCCAGGGCCAGTAAGTTTCCCGGTGACGGCGGTATTCGCGGCGGCATTTTTCTTTCAGGAATTCAACCACCCGTTTTACATCCTGAACCTGATCTTTCTGGACCACCAGCACTGCATCCTTGGTATTTACAATTACCAGGTTATCAACGCCGATTGCGGCAACCAACTGATCATCGGTATTGATATAACAGTTCTTGGTGTTATGCAGGAAGGTATCGCCTTTCAGGGAGTTGCCGTCGTCATCTTTGTCATTGACTTCCCATAGCGCCGACCAGGAGCCGACATCGCTCCATCCTGCGTCCAAAGGAACAACAACGGCGTCTTCCGTTTTTTCCATTACAGCGTAATCGATGGACTCATCCGGGCAGGTAATAAAGTGCTCGGTCTGGACATTAATAAAGTCCCCTTGCTGACTAACGCCATCAATAGATAATTGGCACGCTTTCAAAATATCGGGGCGGAATTTTTCCAGTTCCTGCAAATAACGCTTGGCACGGAACATGAACATACCGCTATTCCAGTAATATTCGCCCGATTGCAAATATTCCTCTGCAATCTCAAGGCTTGGTTTTTCAACAAACCGTAAAACCTTATGAGGCGCAAATTCGTCACCGGGTAATTTTTCGCCGCGCTGAATATATCCGTAGCCGGTCTCAGGGCCGGTAGGGACGATACCAAACGTGACCAAACTTCCTTTCTGGGCGTAAGCGATGGCTTTTTTGATGGAGGAGTGAAAGGCGGCTTTATTTTCAATGATGTGGTCGGCGGCCAGCACCAGGAGGAGAGGGTCTTCTCCCTGCCTGATCGCATTCAGTGCGGCTAACGCGATCGCCGGAGCGGTATTACGCCCCGCAGGTTCCAGAATGATATTGTTGGATAGCTGGTTAATTTGTCTCAACTGTTCTGCAACCAGGAAGCGATGTTCTTCGTTACAGATAACTACAGGCGCTCGTGTTTCAATACCACTCAGACGGTTAACCGTTTCCTGCAGCATGGAATTCTGACCGTGGAGACAAATGAACTGCTTGGGATAAAGTTCACGTGAAAGCGGCCACAGGCGACTACCTGTACCACCAGCCATGATTACGGGGAGTAACATCTTGTAATAACCTTGATTGTTTTCCGTTCGAAAAAGGGTTTTTCGAATCGCTTGGGGATATATTAATTCAGACAAGCTACCGCCCTTGGCTCACAGTTGCCAAAGCTCTGAATTGTATGGGTTTTATATATATCAAGCAGATGCGCCTGCATCGTCTATGTTCAGTACCTATCTTTTACTGCGCCGATTTTACAGGTTAAGTCACTATTTTACAGCAATGACAGACTTTTTTTAGTGGTGATTTTCCTATTTGCTATTTTCGATAATAAGAATCTTTATCGTTTACTACCTTATATAGTAGAGTGTTCTGAAATAGGACAGCGCTTCCTTACTTCAAAAGTAAGGCTGGATAAGTTTTTGCGTCATCGGCAGAGTACGGAGGTGCTGCGATGGCTGGCGGATAAAATCATTTATCGGGTGTCTGCGCGGCGCAAAGAAAGTTGTTTTCCCCCCTTGTCAGAATGGGCGGATTGGTTCATAATGCTGCCCTCTTTGCGATACAGCTTTTAAAACACAGTTAAATCAATAAGTTAGCTGTGATGTAATAAAAGTAGCGCAAAATGTGATCACGTCAGTTTGCGTTTGGCGGAAAAGCGTCGATACTTAAGCGTTGCGTGTGCGGGAATAGCTCAGTTGGTAGAGCACGACCTTGCCAAGGTCGGGGTCGCGAGTTCGAGTCTCGTTTCCCGCTCCAGTTTTACACTTCTTCATCTCTTCATTTTCATACAACTTTTCTGCATATGTTCATACTTTTCTGAACAGACTTATCCACAGCCTGAAAATGGGTTGCGTGCGTTTGTCTGGAAATGTCATGAAAAAGATGTCATTTCAAGATATTGAAATAAAAAGATAAATTTATGATAAAAAACGCTATCCAGATCACTTGTACTTTTTGTGATGATTGATTGACAACGCTTTTTTAAAATTATCCACAGATGGATGGTTCAGGATCGTCAAACAATCGCAACGCAAAATTCAGGCGTCTCTCGGCAAACCTTTCTCTATCGCGCGGATTAACCGCTTTTTTTGCGGCGGCTGAACATCAATAGGCTGAACGTCGATAGATTGCTGGCTGCGTCGGGTTAGCTGTTGGTCGATGGCCCAATGAATATGTTCGTCCAGCAGGGCACTTTCTCCCAGCCTGCTCTGCAGCGCCAGGATGATCTTATCTTCGTAGGGCGCGTTGCCCAGTGCGACGGCGATATTACGCAGCCAGCGTTCGTGGCCGATGCGCCGGATAGCGGAACCTTCAGTTACCCGCAAAAAACGGGTTTCATCCCAACTAAACAGCGCCAGTAATTCTGGGGCATGCAAGGCCGCCCGCGGGCTGAAATCGGGTTCGTCGGTAAGTTGTGAGAAGCGATTCCAGGGGCAAATCAACTGGCAATCGTCACAGCCGTAGATGCGGTTTCCCATCAATGGACGCAGAGGCTCCGGAATTGCGCCTTCCAGCTCAATGGTCAGGTAGGAAATACAGCGGCGGGCATCAATAGTGTAAGGCTCGACGATTGCGCCGGTAGGGCAGGTCGTCATGCAGGCTACGCATTTACCACACTGCTCTTCAACCGGCTGGTCTACCGGCAAAGGCAGGTCAATAAGCAGTTCCCCCAGAAAGAACCAGGAACCCGCTTCCCGGTTCAACACCAGTGAGTGCTTGCCAACCCATCCAAGCCCAGCTTTAGCGGCCAGTGGCCGTTCCATGATCGGTGCGGAATCGACAAAGGGACGAAACTGTAATTCGCCGCAATGCTCCTGAATTCGGTCGCCCAGCTTTTTCAGCCGTTGGCGCAGTAACTTATGATAGTCGCGCCCCAGAGCGTAGCGGCTGACATACCCGAGATGCGGGTTTTTCAGCGTGCTGGCAAACGCGGCTTTGGCCGGCAGATAATTCATGCGCACGCTGATGACGCGTAACGTTCCGGGCAGCAGTTCATGCGGGCGGGCCCGCATCATGCCGTGGCGCGCCATCCATTCCATTTCGCCGTGATACTGATTGTCGAGCCACGCCTGAAGGCGGGGTTCTTCATGAGACAAATCCGTGTCGCAAATCCCCACTTGCTGAAAACCCAATTCAAGCCCCCATTGCTTGATGAGCTGTGCGAGTTCGTTGAGATCGTAGGGGTATGTCATGCGTAACCATCAAGAAGAAATCGGGCGTCTGATTTTATCACATTGTCCCGGCATCGTTCGCGGCGAGTCGGTGGTAGCGCAATTAACAAATAGACATAATTATTAATATTTTCCCACAAGGTGTCGATAACTTGAGCGAATTGGCGGTTTTCGTCATGGCTCTGGGAGGAGATGAAGTGGAAACAGTAGCGCTTTCAGCCTATCGGCTGGTGAATCAGGATCTGAATTTGCGTATTGACCCCAATCAGCCACAGGAGACGACGCTGGCGTATGTGACGCGCGCGGAGAAACCGATGGTTGAATACGTCCAAATCAGCAATGAGGGACGCCAGCTGGCAGAGGGCGATATTGTGGACTCGCCGGCGCGGTATTATTTTTCTTCGCAGATCGATAATGGGGTGTCGGCGGCGCTGGCCGATCAGCCGGAGCAGGTTTCGCAAGCCATATACCGCCTGATTGACGACAACTTCGTGAATGCGGCTGAGCTGGACGACGAGCAGCGTCAGCTGGCGCTGGAGCTTGGTTTGTCGCAGGCCGGCTATTTCGCCGAGCGCTATCTGAGCGGCAATAAGAAAACGGCGTTTATGGAAAGCATGAATCTGCTGGCATCGGTAGTGAAAACACGTCAGGTCGATGACAACGGCAACATTTCTTATCTTACCCTGCCTGAGCGTGTTCCCGGCACGAACGAGTATAAAGTGGATGTCGCCGAACTGATGAAGGAAAAAGATCCTGGCCGCTATCAGGCATATCTGGGCGCGCTGGAAAGCGGTGGCGACTGGTTTGCGCCTTATCTCGATTTTGTGAAGCAATTTCCCCAGCACCCCGAATGGATTAGTGAATATCAGGAGAATGCCGGGAAATTGTTCCAGTCGATTGCCGGCGACCAGGTAGCGAACCGTTTTGCCTCGGCGGATCTATCTTCATCGGCGACGTTGATTAACGATGTGCGTGAAACGTTGCTGATGAGCTACGACGAACAAACCGTGCAGACGCATGTACAAGCATTAAGACAGTTTGTCGACGTGCTGGAAGGATCGCTACGCTGAATTGCGTTCAGCCTATTGTTATCCTTATTCCGTTTCTCCGCATATGGCGCTTCCCGGCAGAGCTTGCTAAGTTGAGGCGCACTATCCTGCTACCGACGGAGGGATGACATGCATCAAGACCATCGCGTGTATCAGCCCGGCGGATCATTACCCGACCTGCCTCATACTGTTTTTTTACCCGACTGGCTGCGCCGTGAGGAGCCTTATGCCGCGCGTTATGTCGGCGTCTCATTAAATACGCTGATGCAGCGCGCGGGCGATGCCGCTTTTCGCATAGCGCAACAGCGATACCCTACCGCCCGGCACTGGCTGATTCTGTGTGGGCACGGCAACAACGGCGGCGACGGGTATGTGGTCGCCGCTCTGGCGCGCGGCGCAGGAATTGCGGTCACGGTGGTTGCGGGGAGCGGCGATCGGCCGCTGCCGGCAGAAGCGCATCTGGCGCGTCAGGCATGGTTCGATGCCGGGGGCAGCGAGCAGCATGTCGATGCGCCGTGGCCTGATGATGTCGACCTGATCATTGACGGCCTGCTGGGAACCGGGCTGTCGTCCGCTCCCCGCGCGCCTTATGACGCCCTGATCGCTCAGGCCAACCGCCATCCGGCACCGATCGTCGCGCTGGATATTCCTTCCGGATTGAATGCGCAAACCGGCGTCTGCGCAGGGGCTGCGATCCATGCCGCTCACACGGTGACGTTTATTGCGCTGAAGCTCGGTTTATTAACCGGCCAGGCACGGGATGTCGTCGGACAGCTTCATTACCATGATTTAGGGCTTGGCGACTGGCTGGCGCAACAATCGGCGCCGATCGCGCGTTTGACCGCGGCGTCGCTAACACAATGGCTGAAACCACGGCGTGCGGGCGCGCATAAAGGCGAGCACGGCCGTTTGTTGATTATCGGCGGCGACGAAGGCACCGGCGGTGCGATTTTCATGGCGGGAGAAGCGGCGTTACGCAGTGGCGCAGGGCTAGTGCGAGTGCTTACTCACAAAAGCTATCTGGCCGCCTTGCTGGTGGCTCGCCCGGAACTGATGGTACAGGAGCTGACCACCGATTCGGTCAAGGCTGGCGTCGAATGGGCGGATGTAGTGGTGATCGGGCCGGGGCTGGGGCAGCGCGAATGGGGAAAAAACGCACTGCGAATCGCAGAAAATTGTAACAAATCCATGTTATGGGATGCCGATGCGCTCAACCTGCTGGCAATCAGCCCGCATAAACGTCAGAATCGCGTTTTAACGCCTCATCCCGGCGAAGCCGCCCGTCTGTTGAACTGCCGGATTGCCGATATTGAAAGTGATCGCTTACTTGCTGCACAACGCCTGGTGAAACGCTATGGCGGCGTGGTAGTGCTAAAAGGCGCCGGTACGGTGCTGGCTGGCGAGCAGGGCGAATTGGCGATCGCCGATGTGGGAAATCCCGGCATGGCGACCGGCGGTATGGGGGACGTGCTGGCAGGCATGATTGGGGCGATGCTGGCGCAAGGGCTGTCGTTGTACGACGCCGCCTGCGCCGGTTGTGTAGCCCACGGAGCGGCAGCGGACTGGCTGGCGCAGCGGCAGGGCACACGCGGGATGTTGGCAACCGATTTGATGGCGGTATTGCCGCAGTATGTAAATCCTGAGCGGATATCCTTAGAAAACACAGAATGAAGACGCTTTTGTTACCTTTGCCGGACGAGGCAGCCACGATTGCGCTGGGAGCGGCGTTAGCCCGAGCCTGCGAGCGCGCCACCATTATTTATCTGCTGGGCGATCTGGGGGCGGGTAAAACCACGCTGAGCCGCGGATTTCTGCAGGCGTTGGGGCATCAGGGCAATGTGAAAAGCCCGACCTATACGCTGGTAGAGCCCTATGCGCTGCTGCCGCGTCCGGTGTATCACTTCGACCTTTATCGACTGGCGGATCCTGAAGAACTGGAGTTTATGGGCATTCGTGACTATTTGTCGCAGGACGCCCTCTGCCTGATTGAATGGCCGCAACAAGGCGCAGGCTTCTTGCCGCAAGCCGATGTTGAATTACATCTTGGCTATCAGGGGGCGGGCCGACAGGCGGAGATCAAGGCCCGTACGCCGCAGGGCGAGCAGATCGTAGCGGCGCTGGCCGCCTGGCCGGAGCAGGAAGCGCCATGACTGTGCGGTTGATGAAGGCCCTGCTGGGGCTACTGCTGATGTTGTCATGGCCGCTGTGGGCGAGCAGCCTGACCGATATCCGGGTGAATAACGCCGCCGGCGAGGCGGTCGTTACGCTGAGTTTTAGCGGTCAGCCGGTGTATGAATACTTTTCGCTGAATAATCCAAACCGGGTGGTTATCGATATCAGCCAGTCCGGCATGATGAAAGGGCTGCCGCTAGCGTTTAACGGCCAGAATCTGATTGCCCGCATTCGCACCAGCAACGCCAAAGACCCGAAAAGCCTGCGTCTGGTGCTGGACCTGACCCAGAAGGTGCAGGTTCGGGCCGTGAAAGAAGGCAATGGCGCCGTCTTTACCCTGACTGGCGAACGCAAAACGGTGGTCCGCAAACCAGTGGCCCAGCCTATGCAACCGTCGGCGCAGGCCGGGCGCAATCCTCTGGTTCCTCAGACATCGGCCACGGCGGTAGCGGCTGCGCCGACCCGGGTATCTGGGCGGGCGGGCAGCGGCGAGAAAATCATTGTCGCGATTGACGCCGGCCACGGCGGTGAGGATCCGGGCGCCACCGGGCCGGGCGGGCTACATGAAAAAAATGTCACCATCTCGATAGCCCGTAAACTTCGCGCCATTATGAGCGCCGATCCGGAGTTTAAACCGGTGCTGACCCGCGACGGCGACTATTTTATTTCGGTGATGGGGCGCTCCGACGTGGCGCGCAAGCAAGGGGCTAACCTGCTGGTATCGATTCACGCGGACGCGGCGCCTAACCGCGGCGCGACCGGCGCATCAGTATGGGTATTGTCCAACCGGCGCGCCAACAGTGAAATGGCCAACTGGCTGGAACAGCATGAAAAACAGTCCGAATTGCTGGGGGGCGCGGGCGATCTGCTGGCCAACAGCGCGGCCGATCCGTACCTGAGTCAGGCGGTGCTGGATCTGCAGTTCGGGCATTCGCAGCGGGTGGGGTATGATGTGGCGGTGAAAGTGCTGCGCGAGCTGCAGCGTGTCGGCAGCCTGCATAAGCGCCGACCGGAACACGCCAGCCTGGGCGTATTGCGTTCACCGGATATTCCATCTTTGCTGGTGGAAACCGGGTTCATTTCTAATCCGAGCGAGGAACGGCTGCTGGGCAGCAACGAGTATCAGGAAAAGATTGCCAACGCCATCTATCAGGGGTTGCGCAGCTATTTCCAGACTCATCCGTTACAAAATATCCCAAAGCAGGAAAACCGTCCGCTCGGCTCGCAGACGGTGAAAAACGCAGCAGCCCCTGAGCCGGCTCAGATCGCAACAGGAGCAACGGTACGCCATACTGTCGCGACCGGCGAAACATTATCGGGGATCGCCGCGCATTATGGCGTCAGTATGAACGCCATTCGTGAAGCAAACCGCCTGAAAAAAGACGTGGTCTGGGTGGGGCAACGGCTGAGGATCCCGTCCGGCGCCTCACCGGCGGTCAAGACGGTTTCGGCGACGAAGAGCAAACCCGTTGCGGCCGCGTTGTCTTCGAGCGTGAAGAAAAGCGCAACCGTGATAAAACACAAAGTGACGCGGGGCGATACGCTGAGTGCCATCGCCAGCCGGTATGGCGTGAGTATGAAAGCGATCCAGCAGGCGAACAACATGTCTTCCGGAACCGTGCAGTTGGGGCAAACGCTGATTATCCCTTCTGCCTGATCAGGGTGATAAAACGAGGAGAGTCCATGTCGATTCAGGTGCTGCCGCCCCAGTTGGCGAACCAGATCGCTGCCGGCGAAGTGGTGGAGCGGCCCGCTTCCGTCGTCAAGGAACTGGTGGAAAACAGCCTGGATGCCGGAGCGACGCGGATCGATATCGAAATCGAACGCGGCGGCGCGAAGCTGATTCGCATTCGGGATAACGGCTGTGGCATCGGTAAGGCGGATCTGGCGCTGGCGCTGGCTCGCCACGCCACCAGCAAGATCGCCACGCTTGACGATTTGGAAGCGATCGTCAGCCTGGGGTTTCGCGGCGAAGCGCTGGCCAGTATTAGTTCGGTCTCTCGCCTGACGCTGACTTCCCGTACCGACGCGCAGGCGGAAGCGTGGCAGGCCTACGCCGAAGGGCGAGAGATGGCGGTGACCGTCAAACCGGCGGCGCACCCGGTTGGCACGACGCTGGAAGTCTTGGATCTGTTTTACAACACCCCGGCCAGACGCAAGTTTCTGCGTACCGAAAAAACGGAATTCATGCACATCGATGAAGTGGTGCGCCGCATTGCGCTGGCGCGCTTCGATGTGGCGATCACGTTGCATCACAACGGTAAGCTGATCCGGCAATATCGCGCGGTGTCGGAGCCCGCCCAGCGCGAGAGGCGGCTTGGCAGCATCTGTGGCGCGGCGTTTCTGCAACATGCGCTGGCGATCTCCTGGCAACATGGCGATCTGAAAATTCACGGTTGGGTGGCGGATCCGGCTGGGTCGCGCCAGTTGCCGGAAATGCAGTATTGCTACGTCAATCAGCGCATGATGCGTGACCGCTTAATCAATCATGCGATTCGTCAGGCGTATCAGGATCAGTTGCGCGATGAACAACAGCCGGCTTATGTGCTGTATCTGGAGGTCGACCCTCATCAGGTGGATGTCAATGTGCATCCGGCCAAGCATGAGGTTCGCTTCCATCAGGCCCGGCTGGTACACGACTTTATCTATCAGGCGGTGATAACGGTATTACAGCAGGCGGCCTCGCCGGGGTTGACCGGCGTCGGCGATACGCAGACGCCGGCGACGACATGGCAGCCGGAAAACCGGACTGCCGCCGGTGAAAACCAGTTTGCCCGGCCGGCAGAACCAACGCCGGAGACGCCGAGAGCGGTATCGTCGGGTAGCGCGGGGCGTCACGTAGAGAGTCACCATGCTCGTGAGCGCCAGCCTGCCCGGACCGAGACGGCCGGTTATCAAAAGAAACAGGGCGAGCTGTACCAGCAGTTGCTGCATGCTGAGTCATCGCGGCAGCAAACGGTCGCCCGAGAGATGTCGCCGGTCAGGGATGTGCCTGCGGCGCAGCGCGATGTGACGGTAAAGGCGGCGGTAGTTGGCGAAGCGCCGCTGGAGAGCCATGCGTTAGGGCTGGGGCGTGTGTTGACGGTGTATCCGCCCAGCTATGCGCTGGTGGAATATCAGCAAGGTCTGGCGTTGTTGTCGTTGACTGTGGCGGAACGTTACCTCAGGCAGGCGCAGTTGACGCCGTTGGACGCCGGCGAGGGATTACGACCGCAGCCGTTGCTGATTCCGCAACGGCTGACGCTGAACCCGTCCGAGCTGGCGGTCATGCAGCAGCAACAGCCGCTATTGACCCGTATGGGAATCGAGGTGGAACTGGCGCCGCCGCGCGCTACGCTGCGGGCGGTACCTTTACCATTGAGACAACAAAATTTACAAAACTTGATTTCTGACCTGCTAGGCTATCTTGCTGATTCTCATGACGCGAAGCCTGATGCAGTGGCGGCGTGGATAGCCGGGCGACTTGGCAGCGAGCGTGAAAACTGGACGCTTGCTCAGGCCGTACAGCTGTTGTCCGATGTAGAGCGTTTATGTCCTCTGCACGTGAAAACGCCGCCGTCAGAATTGTTATATGTGATGGATATTGAATCCGCCATCAAGGCGTTGAAGAAGCATGAATGAGTTTAAAACGGCGCAGCATCCGCCTGCTATTTTTATCATGGGGCCGACGGCGTCCGGGAAAACCGCGCTGGCGATGGCATTGCGCGAGCAACTTCCCGTTGAGTTGATTAGCGTGGATTCGGCGCTGATTTATCGCGGTATGGATATCGGTACCGCCAAGCCTGGTTCGGAAGAGCTGGCGCGAGCCCCGCATCGCCTGCTTGATATCCTTGATCCGGCCGAGGCCTATTCCGCCGCGGATTTTCGGCGCGATGCGCTGCAGGCGATGGCGGAGATCACCGCCGCCGGGCGCATTCCGCTGCTGGTGGGCGGCACCATGCTGTATTTCAAGGCGCTGCTGGAAGGGTTGTCGCCGCTGCCGTCGGCGGATGCGCAGGTACGGCGGGAAATCGAAGAACGCGCACGGACCGAGGGATGGGAAGCGTTGCATCGTCAGTTGAGTGCCATCGATCCGGTGTCGGCGGCTCGGATTCATCCAAATGATCCGCAGAGACTGTCTCGGGCACTGGAAGTTTTTTTCGTTTCAGGTAACACTTTAACCGAGTTGACAAAGACATCCGGTGAAGCGTTGCCCTATCGTGTTCATCAGTTTGCGATTGCTCCGGCAACGCGCGAGTTGCTGCATGAACGGATAGCGTTGCGTTTCCGGCAGATGTTGGAATCAGGTTTTGAAACAGAGGCTCGGGCGCTGTTCGCCCGGCCGGATTTGAATCCTGCGTTGCCGTCAATCCGTTGTGTCGGATATCGCCAGATGTGGTCATATTTGTCGGGCGAGATCGATTACGATGAGATGGTGTATCGTGGCATCTGCGCCACCCGGCAGCTGGCGAAGCGCCAGATGACCTGGTTGCGTGGCTGGGAAGAAGTTTGCTGGCTTGACAGCGACCAGCCCGGAGAGGCGTTACGCAAGGTGATTCAGGTTGTTAGTGCATAGGTTAGACGATTGTGTACAATTGCCTGTGTCTACAATTGACTGATTCTCGGCACAAATTTTTATAACGTTATTTTAGGGCCGCAGGGTTCTTTGTTACAAATAACAAGCAAATAAGGAAAATATAGAATGGCTAAGGGGCAATCTTTGCAAGATCCGTTCTTGAACGCTTTGCGTCGTGAACGTGTTCCGGTTTCGATTTATTTGGTTAATGGCATCAAGCTGCAAGGCCAGATTGAGTCTTTCGATCAGTTTGTGATTCTGCTGAAAAACACGGTTAGTCAGATGGTGTACAAACACGCCATTTCTACGGTAGTTCCGTCTCGCCCGGTGTCGCATCATAGCAATAATCCCGGCTCAAATAACTACCATGCCAATAACCAGTCTGCGCAGCAACAGCCGCAGCAGGAAAGTGATGACGCTGAATAACGCGTCCTTACCAGTTTACCACGGCGGGAAAAGCGCTGATTGCAGCGACTTTCACTGCCGTGGTCGCTTTTTTCTGAGAGGGTGCCCGGTTGTTTGACCGTTATGAAGCCGGTGAACAGGCCATACTAGTTCATATTTACTTTTCGCAAGAGAAAGATACTGAGGATCTGCTGGAGTTTGAATCTCTGGTGTCTTCAGCCGGAATAGACGCGTTGCAGGTGATTACCGGCAGCCGTAAGGCGCCGCACTCCAAATATTTTGTCGGCGAAGGCAAGGCGGAGGAGATCGCGCAGGCGGTCAAAGCGACCGGCGCCTTTGTCGTGTTGTTCAATCATGCGTTGACGCCCGCGCAGGAGCGTAATCTGGAACGGCTGTGCGAATGCCGGGTTATCGACCGAACCGGGTTGATTCTGGATATCTTCGCTCAGCGCGCCCGCACCCATGAGGGTAAACTGCAGGTTGAGCTGGCGCAGTTGCGCCACCTGGCGACGCGTCTGGTGCGCGGCTGGACCCACCTTGAAAGACAGAAAGGCGGGATTGGTTTGCGCGGGCCGGGTGAAACCCAGTTGGAAACCGACCGGCGTTTGCTGCGTAATCGTATCAGTCAGATCTTGTCCCGCCTTGAAAGGGTGGAAAAGCAGCGTGAACAGGGGCGTCGGGCGCGAACCCGAGCCGAAGTGCCGACGGTTTCGTTGGTGGGGTACACCAACGCCGGGAAATCGACCCTGTTCAACCGCATGACATCGGCGGATGTGTATGCCGCCGACCAACTGTTTGCCACGCTGGATCCGACCTTGCGACGCATCAATGTGGATGACGTCGGGGATACCGTACTGGCGGATACCGTCGGCTTTATTCGTGAGTTGCCGCATGACCTGGTGGCGGCGTTTAAAGCGACGCTGCAGGAAACCCGTGAAGCGACCTTGCTGTTGCATGTGGTTGATGCTTCTGACGCTCGCATCGATGAAAACATTGATGCCGTGAATGAGGTATTGGCTGAAATCGAAGCGGACGATATTCCGTTTCTGCTGATCATGAACAAGATCGACCGGTTGGAAAACATTGAACCGCGTATCGACCGTGATGAAGAGAACCGACCGATCAGGGTATGGCTTTCTGCCCAGACCGGAGAAGGGATTCCATTATTATTCCAGGCGTTGACTGAACGGCTTTCCGGAGAAATTGCGCATTATTCTCTGCATCTTCCTCCGCAGGCCGGGCGTCTGCGAAGCCGTTTCTACCAGCTTCAGGCAATAGAAAAAGAATGGATTGAGGAAGACGGCAGCGTAGGGTTGGTGGTCAGAATGCCCATTATCGACTGGCGGCGCCTGTGCAAGCAGGAGCAGAAATTGCAGGATTATATTGTCTGAGCGACACAGACAGTCTCATAACTCTGGGACATTGACCCCGAAAAATACCTATCATAATGAATGGAGCTAAACATGGCGTGGAATCAGCCCGGTAACAACGGACAGGACCGCGACCCGTGGGGGAGCAGCAATAACAATAGCGGCAACTCTGGCGGAAACAATAAAGGTGGACGGGATCAGGGACCGCCTGACCTCGACGATATCTTCCGTAAGTTGAGCAAAAAGCTCGGCGAACTGGGTGGCAAGTCGTCTGGTTCCGGTACCGGTTCTCAGGGCGGCGGCGGTAACGGCGGCCGTATTCTGGGGCTGGTCGTGGCGGCTGCCGTGGTGGTCTGGGGCGTCAGCGGTTTCTATACCATCAAGGAAGCCGAGCGCGGCGTGGTCACCCGTTTTGGCAAATTCAGCCATCTGGTTGGTCCGGGCCTGAACTGGAAACCGACCTTTGTTGATTCGGTGCGTGCCGTAAACGTTGAGTCCGTTCGTGAACTGGCGACGTCCGGCGTTATGTTGACGTCTGACGAGAATGTGGTGCGGGTGGAGATGAACGTCCAGTACCGCGTCACCCAGCCGGACAAGTATCTGTTTAGCGTCACCAATGCCGATGACAGCCTGCGTCAGGCCACCGACAGCGCGCTGCGCGGGGTTATCGGCAAATACACCATGGATAAAATCCTGACCGAAGGGCGCACCATTGTGCGTACGGATACCCAGCGCGTGCTGGAAGAAACCGTGCGTCCTTATGATATGGGTATTACCCTGCTGGACGTGAACTTCCAGACCGCTCGTCCGCCGGAGGAAGTCAAAGCCGCGTTCGACGATGCGATCGCCGCTCGTGAAAACGAGCAGCAGTACATTCGTGAGGCGGAAGCTTACGCCAACGAAGTCCAGCCGCGCGCCAATGGTCAGGCGCAGCGTATTCTGGAGGAATCCCGCGCCTATAAAGACCGCACCGTGCTGGAAGCGCAGGGTGAAGTGTCCCGCTTCTCGCGTCTGTTGCCGGAGTATAAAGCCGCGCCGGAAATTACCCGCGAGCGTCTCTACATAGAGACGATGGAGCGCGTGCTGAGCCACACCAACAAGGTTCTGGTGAGCGACAAGAGCAACAATCTGATGGTCCTGCCGCTTGATCAAATTATGCGTGGTCAGGGGGGCGTTTCGACCAGTGCGCCGACGAGCGGCAACGCCGCCAATCCGGCGCCGTTGCGTCTGCCGTCAACCTCATCAAACAGTAGTGGTGTCGGCTATGCGCCGCGTTCTTCCGGCAACAACGGCAACATTATGGATCAACGCCGCGCCAACGCGCAGCGCGACGAGAACATTCGCGTAGGGAGAGAATAATCAATGCGTAAGTCAGTCCTCTTTATTCTTGTCCTGTTACTGCTGGTGGTCTATGCCTCGCTGTTTGTGGTGCAGGAAGGTCAGCGCGGTATCGTGATGCGCTTTGGCAAAGTCCTGCGCGACAACGAAAACAAGCCGCTGGTGTATTTGCCCGGTCTGCATGTGAAGATTCCGTTCCTTGAGTCGGTAAAAATGCTGGATGCCCGCATCCAGACCATGGAAAACCAGGCCGATCGCTTCATTACCAAAGAGCAGAAAGACCTGATTGTCGATTCTTATATCAAATGGCGTATCAGCGATTTCAGCCGTTATTACCTGGCTACCGGCGGTGGCGATGTGTCTCAGGCGGAAGTCCTGCTGAAACGTAAGTTCAGCGACCGTCTGCGTTCCGAGATCGGTCGTCTGGATGTGAAAGGCATCGTGACCGATTCCCGCGGCCAGTTGATGTCCGATGTGCGTGAGGCGCTGAACGCCGGTACCGGCGAGACTACGGAAGCGGATAACGCCATTGCCTCGGCGGCGGCGCGTGTGGAACGCGAGACTTCCAGCGGTGGTCCGCGGATCAACCCTAACAGTATGGCGGCGCTCGGGATCGAGGTGATCGACGTGCGTATCAAGCAGATCAACCTGCCAACCGAAGTATCGGACGCGATCTACCAGCGTATGCGCGCCGAGCGTGAAGCGGTTGCACGCCGTCATCGCTCTCAGGGCCAGGAGCAGGCCGAGAAAATCAAGGCGGCGGCCGATTATGAGGTCACTCGTACGCTGGCGGAAGCTGAGCGCCAGGGTCGAATCCTGCGCGGTGAAGGGGATGCCGACGCGGCTAAACTGTTCGCCGGCGCGTTTAGTCAGGATCCGGCTTTTTATGGTTTTATTCGTAGCCTGCGAGCCTATGAGAATAGCTTTAACAGCACCAATCAGGATGTGCTGGTGCTGAGTCCCGACAGTGATTTCTTCCGTTATATGAAATCGCCCGAGAAAAGCCTCTCTACTCGTTAAGGTTATTTACCGCCACTATCAAGCCCGTGTTTACGGGCTTTTTTCTGTCTGGAGTTTTTTTATGAATGTGAGCATCTGGCTGGCGCTGGGGTTGGTGCTAATCATGGAAGGGTTGGGGCCGCTGCTGTTTCCGCGTATCTGGCGGCGGATGATCCTGACCATGGCACAACTGCCCGATAATGTTTTGCGCCGGTTTGGCGGGGGTATTGTGGTCGCCGGCTGTGTGATCTACTACATGTTGCGTAGTCGGGCAGGCGGCTGAAATTTCCGCTAAAAATGTGCGCAAACGTGTGCTAAAAGTACTGAAAGCCGCAAGATGAGATGCTAGAATCCTTTTTTAACCAATCTGGTGATTCTTGAGATGGGTAAGAACGTTGTCGTATTGGGCACCCAATGGGGTGACGAAGGTAAAGGCAAGGTCGTAGACCTGCTGACTGAACGGGCCAAATATGTTGTGCGCTACCAGGGTGGTCACAATGCTGGTCACACGCTGGTTATCAACGGTGAAAAAACCGTTCTCCATTTAATTCCCTCAGGTATTCTGCGCGAAAATGTCATTAGCATCATCGGTAACGGTGTGGTGCTGGCGCCGGATGCGCTTCTGAAAGAAATGACCGCACTCGAAGCACGTGGCGTGCCGGTGCGTGAGCGTCTGTTGCTTTCCGAAGCCTGCCCGCTGATTCTGCCGTACCATGTCGCGCTGGATAATGCCCGTGAAAAAGCGCGCGGCGCTAAAGCGATCGGCACCACCGGTCGTGGTATCGGCCCTGCGTATGAAGACAAGGTTGCGCGTCGCGGTTTGCGCGTCGGCGATCTGTTTGACCGGGAAAACTTTGCCGTCAAGCTGAAAGAAATTATGGAATACCATAACTTCCAGCTGGTGCATTACTACAAAGCAGATGCGGTGGATTACCAGAAAACGCTGGACGACGTGTTGGCGGTTGCCGACATCCTGACCGCGATGGTCGTGGATGTTTCCGATCTGCTGCACAAAGCGCATCAGCGTGGCGATCTGGTGATGTTCGAAGGCGCGCAGGGCACGCTGCTGGACATCGACCACGGTACTTATCCGTATGTAACCTCTTCCAACACCACCGCCGGCGGTGTAGCGACCGGTTCCGGTCTGGGGCCGCGTTATGTGGATTACGTGCTGGGTATCGTTAAAGCCTATTCGACCCGCGTTGGCGCTGGTCCGTTCCCGACCGAGCTGTTCGATGACGTTGGCGAGCACCTGTCGCAGAAGGGCAACGAGTTTGGCGCAACGACTGGCCGTCGCCGTCGTACCGGTTGGCTGGATGCGGTCGCGGTGCGCCGCGCGGTGCAGATTAACTCTCTGTCCGGTTTCTGCCTGACCAAGCTGGATGTTCTGGATGGCTTGAAAGAAGTGAAAATCTGCGTCGGCTACCGTATGCCGGATGGCAGCGAGGTGGATGTGACCCCGCTGGCTGCTGAAGGCTGGGAAGGCATTGAGCCGATTTATGAAACGCTGCCGGGTTGGTCTGAAAGCACCTTTGGCGTGAAAGAGTACAGCAAATTGCCGCAGGCTGCGCTGAACTACATTAAACGCATCGAAGAAGTGACCGGTGTGCCGGTGGATATCATTTCCACAGGCCCGGACCGTGAAGAAACCATGATTCTGCGCGATCCTTTCGACGCGTAATCACAATGGTGACTGCATGAAAAAGGACGGGCTTGCCCGTCCTTTTTGCTATCCGCTTGCCGGCAAACATGTTGCCGGCGATGTACGCAGCCTGCGATAAACCCGTTAGTCTTCGTCGTTCGTCGCCTGCGCTTTGGCGTTCAGCGCATCCAGCAGTTTGTTGTGAATATTGCCGAAACCGCCGTTGCTCATGACCAGAATATGATCGCCAGGTTGAGCGGTTTTGCTGATCATCTCCACCAGCGTGTCGATATCCGCGCTCCAGTAGGCTGGCTGAACGCAGGCGTCAGCCACTTCAGCCACCTGCCAGGGAATATGCTGGGGCTGGAACAGGAAGACACCGTCAGCGCGGCCCAGCGCCGGTGCTAACTCGTTTTTGCAATGACCCATTTTCATGGTGTTGGAGCGAGGCTCCAGCACGGCGAGAATCCGCGCGGTGCCTCCCACCTTGCTGCGTAGTGCGGCCAGCGTGGCGAGGATCGCGGTCGGGTGATGGGCAAAATCGTCATAGACCGACACGCCGTGCGCGGTGCCGCGTAGTTCCAGCCGGCGACGGGCGTTAATGAAACCGCCCAGCGCGCGGCAGGCTTCTTCCGGCGGGACGCCGACATGGCGCGCCGCGGCGATCGCCATCAGGCCGTTATGCATGTTGTGTTCGCCCACCAGATTCCAGGTGACTTCCCCGACCAGTTGGTCGTTGAGGTACACCTGAAACACGCTGGCGTCGGTGGTGACCTTTTTCGCTTTCCAGATGCCTTCCTCACCCACCAGTTCCTGTTCGCTCCAGCATCCCATGCCCATCACCTGTTTCAAATGCAGGTCGTGAGACGGAACGATGATGCGGCCCTTGCCCGGAACCAGACGCACCAGATGGTGGAACTGTTTCTGGATGGCCTTGAGGTCGTCGAAGATATCCGCGTGGTCAAATTCCAGATTATTCAGAATTAGCGTGCGCGGGCTGTAGTGCACAAACTTGGAACGCTTGTCGAAGAAGGCGCAGTCATACTCGTCCGCTTCCACCACGAAGAACGGGCTTTCGCCCAGACGGGCGGAGACGGTGAAGTTGCCCGGCACGCCGCCGATGACGAATCCCGGCTGGTAGCCGCAGTCTTCCAGAATCCAGGTCACCATGCCGGCGGTGGTGGTTTTGCCGTGGGTGCCGGCGACGGCGATAACCCAGCGTTCGCGCAGCACGTGATCATGAAGCCATTGCGGACCGGACATATAAGGGATATTTTGTTCCAGCACCGCCTCAACGCAGGGATTGCCACGGGTCATGGCATTGCCAATGATGACCAGATCCGGAGCCGGGTCCAACTGCGCAGGGTCGTATCCCTGGATAAGGGTAATCCCTTGTTCTTCCAGTAAGGTACTCATTGGCGGATAGACGTTAGCATCCGAACCGGTTACCTGATGTCCTTGTGATCGGGCCAGCAACGCTAGTCCTCCCATGAAGGTGCCACAGATTCCTAAAATATGAATACGCATACGTTTTCCATCTATATTCAGAGAGTCTGCCGTCCATTCTAACGCTTGGAATACGTCATAAGAAATGGATTTGCTAGGTACTCGCTTTCTCTTTGGGCTACACTGCAGACGCAAACGCTGGCGGTACAAAAATGAAACCGCTTTTCATTCGTAGATTCTGGAATAGTGTTATGAAAACGTTAGGCGAATTTATCGTCGAAAAACAGCACGATTTCTCTCACGCCACTGGTGAGCTGACTGCGCTGCTGTCGGCCATCAAACTGGGTGCGAAGATTATCCACCGCGACATCAACAAAGCTGGTCTGGTGGATATTCTGGGCACCAGCGGCGTTTCCAACGTTCAGGGCGAAGTGCAGATGAAGCTCGATCTGTACGCCAATGAAAAGCTGAAAGCGGCGCTGAAAGCACGTGGCGAGGTGGCTGGGATTGCTTCCGAAGAAGAAGACGAGATCGTTATCTTCGACGGTGAGCGCGCCGAAAACGCCAAATACGTGGTATTGATGGATCCGCTGGACGGTTCCTCCAATATCGACGTAAACGTCTCTGTCGGAACCATTTTCTCTATTTACCGCCGCATCACCCCGCTGGGTATGCCGGTGCGCGAAGAGGATTTCCTCCAGCCCGGCCACAAGCAGGTAGCTGCCGGTTATATCGTGTACGGCTCTTCCACCATGCTGGTGTACACCACCGGTCATGGCGTGCATGCCTTCACTTATGACCCGTCGCTGGGGGTATTCTGCCTGTCTCACGAACGTGTGTGTTTCCCGGAGAAAGGCAACATGTACTCCATCAACGAGGGGAACTACATTAAATTCCCGCAGGGTGTGAAGAAGTACATCAAATACTGCCAGGAGCAGGATGAGGCGACTCAGCGCCCGTATACCACCCGTTATATCGGTTCGCTGGTGGCGGATTTCCACCGTAACCTGTTGAAAGGCGGTATTTATCTCTATCCGAGCACGGCCAGCTATCCGGAAGGGAAACTGCGTTTGCTGTACGAATGCAACCCGATGGCGTTCCTGGCGGAACAGGCGGGCGGCAAAGCCAGCGATGGTAAAAACCGTATTCTGGACATCACACCGAAGAAACTGCATCAGCGTGCGCCGTTCTTCGTCGGCAACACGTCGATGGTGGAAGATCTGGAAGGGTTCCTGCGCGACTATCCGGACGCGTAAATTCACGCCAGCAGTTTAATTCAGGCCCGCCAATGCGGGCCTGAGTCGTTTATGGCGTTGATAGCATCAGGAAAGGACGTGGTGTGAAACACTGAGCCTGATTTACTGCGGCCTGTCGAGTTGCTGCTCGAACCAGCTTTCCAGAATAATCACGGCGGAGGCGGCGTCCACACTGCCTTTGTCCAGCGCCCGAAACCCGCCGCGCTCGAACAGGTCTGCCCGCGCTTCTACGGTACTGAGCCGCTCGTCGTGCAGCTCAACCTTGACGCTGAAACGGCCATGCAGGCGCTGGGAAAACTTGCGCGCCCGGGCGGTCAGCGGTTGCTCGGTGCCGTCCATGTTCAGCGGCAGACCGACGATAACCAGCGCGGGCTGCCACTCGTTGAGCAGCTTTTCCACTTTTTGCCAGTCGGGTACGCCGTCCTGCGCTTTCAGCGACGTCAGAGGACGAGCGGTGCCGGTGATCTCCTGACCGATGGCGACGCCGATGCTGCGGGTGCCGAAGTCGAAGGCCAGCAAAGTACGATTTCCCATCAGGCGTGCCCCGCTTCGGCGGCGATATTATGAATGTCCACGCCCAGTTTTTTAGCGGCAGCGCGCCAGCGCTCGGCAATCGGGGTGTGGAACAGCAGATGATGGTCCGCCTGCACCGTCAGCCAGGCATTTTCCAGCAGTTCGTTTTCCAACTGACCGCTTTCCCAGGCGGAATAACCCAGCGCTACCAGCGTATTGCGCGGTTGTTCCGGCGTTCCAAGCGTTTCCAGCACATCCTTTGAGGTGGTGATCATGGTTTCGTCGGAAATGCTGATGCTGGACGCGAAGCCGGGGAGCGGCGTATGCAGGATAAAACCACGATCGTCCGCCAGCGGGCCGCCGGAAAAGACCGGTTTGTCGAGGCGAATCGCCGTATCCCGCGGGTTAGGCGTGATTTTCAGCTTTTTGAGGATATTTTCGACGGTGAACTGTTCCATTGGCTTGTTGATGATAAGGCCCATGGCGCCGTCCTCATTGTGCTCGCAGATGTAAATCACCGTCCGCCTGAACACGGGGTCCAGCAGAGAGGGCATCGCAATCAGAAAATGGTGCTGTAAATTCATCGTCTTATTATCGCTTCTCTGTCGGAGTGGATGTTTCCGGTTCGCCGCCGGGCAGCGAACCGGGCAGGGATACATCACCGACCGGGATACGGTCCGTGTATCGTTAACGCTGAGCCAGCCGGCGCTCAATGGCGTCCATCAGCATGCCGGTAATAGAGACATCCGGATAAGCCGCTTCGATTTCACGCACGCAGGTCGGGCTGGTGACGTTGATTTCAGTCAGGCGGTCGCCGATGATGTCCAGTCCGACGAAGATCAGTCCCTTCTGTTTCAGCACCGGCGCTACGGTACGGGCAATCTGCCAGTCGCTTTCGCTGAGCGGGCGGGCTTCGCCGCGGCCGCCGGCCGCCAGGTTGCCGCGGGTTTCACCGCTTTTCGGGATACGGGCCAGACAGTAGGGCACCGGCTCGCCGTCCACCACCAGCACGCGCTTGTCGCCGTCTTTGATGGCGGGCAGGTAATTCTGCGCCATGCAGTAACGACTGCCGTGTTCGGTCAGGGTTTCGATGATCACTGATACGTTGGCGTCTTCCGGTTTCAGGCGGAAAATCGACGCGCCGCCCATGCCGTCGAGCGGCTTGAGGATCACGTCGGTATGTTGCTGATGGAACGCACGCAGTCGGTCGGCGTTGCGGGTCACCAACGTGTCCGGCGTTAGTTGCGGGAACCAGGCGGTGAACAGTTTCTCGTTGCAGTCGCGCAGGCTCTGCGGTTTATTGACGATTAGCGTCCCTTTCTCTTCCGCACGCTCCAGAATATAGGTGGCGTAGATGAATTCGGTGTCGAACGGCGGGTCTTTACGCATCAGCACCACGTCCAGTTCATGCAGGGCGATGTCCTGCGTCGCGCCGAAGTTGTACCAGCCGTTGTAGTCGTACTGAACGCTCAGGATACGGGTCGTAGCGCGAGCTTCACCCGCATGCAGGTAGAGATCGCCCATTTCCATATAGTGCAGTTCCCAGCCGCGACGCTGCGCTTCCTGCAACATTGCAAAGCTGGTGTCTTTCTTGATATTGATGGACGAAATTGGGTCCATCACGATACCGATTTTAATCATTGTTATCTCCTTTACCCCAGATCGCCGAATCGTACCTGCAGCGCGGTGATTGCGGTGAGCGCGGTGGTTTCTGTTCGCAGAACGCGAGGCCCCAGCAGAATATCAGTAAAACCCTGGGTTGCGGTCATGGCGATTTCGTCCGCCGACAACCCGCCTTCCGGGCCAATCAGCAGCCGGATGCGCGATACCGGCAACGGTAGCGTGTTGATACTGTTCGCCGCCCGCGGATGCAGATTCAGTTTTAACCCATTGTCCGGTTCCGCGCACCAGCTTTCCAGCGTCTGGACGGGGCGAATTTCCGGCACGCGGTTTCTGCCGCATTGTTCACAGGCGGCAATGGCGATTTTCTGCCACTGAGTGATTTTCTTCTCCAGCCGTTCGCCGTCCAGTTTGATGCCGCAGCGTTCGGAGAGCAGCGGGGTGATGACATTCACCCCCAGCTCAATGGATTTTTGGATGGTGAACTCCATTTTCTCGCCGCGCGACATCACCTGGCCCAGGTGCAGGTGCAACGGCGATTCCCGATCTTCGGTCTGCCCGGCGGCATAACGGACCCGCACGCTTTTTTTCCCTGCCTGCAAAATCTCGGCGTCAAATACCTGATTGCTGTCGTCGAACAGCTGCAGCGCCTGTCCGGCGTTCATGCGCAGCACTCGGCCCACATGGTTGGCGGCGTCTTCGCTCAGGTCCGTCTCTCCCCCCTGCGGGGCAAGCGTATCGGGATGAAAAATACGCGGTATTCGCATGAATAATCTGGCCTTACGTGGTTATCAGTCGGATGGGCGAATGGCCCGACGGACGTCAGCCACCGTGCGGCGACGGTGGCGACAGCGGCAGGCAATCATTATAAGAGACAAGCCGTTATAGTAGGGAGCGGCGTCAGGGCTGGCAAGCCTGTTGCACGTACGGGTTGTGGTTGCCCTGTACGGCGGCGATGCGTTTTTCGCGGGTGCACTCCCACGCGGTGACCGGATACTGCTTGTTCCAGGCGTCAAACAACTGGGTTTGCTGGCGGGACAGGTTCAGGTTGTAACGGTCGCGCATATAGAAGTAGGTGCGGGCGATCGCGCCGCGGGCGCGTTCGGGCGGCTCCGCCAACTGATTTTTAAAATCAATCTTCATCTCGCACTGGCCGTACTGGCGTTCGCCGCCATTCCACTGGCTGTACATAAAGTTGCCGCGATCGCCGTTCACTTCGCCAATCGCCGGCTGCAGGTTGTGTAAGTCGGTTTCTATCTGGCGGTAAACATCGTCTTTGGTGCAGTTTTTGCGGCCGCCGTCCTGCCAGCATTGGCGCTGATGACCAAACTGCCACGCCGGCACCACGTGTTCCCACTCAATGCGGCTGGCGCGGTTGGCGTCTTTACGCACCTGATAACCGCAGGAAGCCAGGTCCGGCGTCCCTTTTTTGCCCTGCCAGTTGATCTTACAGCCGCAATAGAAGGTACCGGGCGCATCCTGATGGATTTTGGCGGCGGCGGCCTTGGCCTGCGTAAAATTGTTGATGTTCTGACCGGCGGCGGCCAGCGTCGTCAGGCCCGCGCCTAACACAGCGAAAATGACAAGATTGCGAAGCATATTCCAGAATCACCAGCAGGGTTGAAAGTGGGCAGCGTACCTGAAGAACACCATGCAGGCAAACGCAAAAAAGGCAGCATGAAACGCTGGATTTATGGTTTAAACAGAGTTTGTTACGAGGGCGCGTAACCGCTCGCCGCAAGACCGGCAGCGGTATTCCGACTCGCCCCGAACGACCCGGTTATGGCGGCGCAGCGTCAGTTCATGCCGGCGGCAGGCGCACTGATAAGGGAAGGTTTTGCCCTGCACCGAGGCGAGCGCAAACTGGTGGGTCCGGCGGGCGGGCACGTTCAGTACGTTTTCCATCATCCAGCGCCATTCCCGGCCATGCGGCGCGGTTTTGCCGAAACGGGCGTATACCAGCAGATGCGCCAGCTCATGCGGGACGACTTCATCAATAAACGCCTGCTGGTTTTCCTGCAGCAATACCGGATTAAGGCGGATTTCCCACGTTTTTAGCCAGGCGCTGCCGGCGGTGGAGCCGCGTTGCTGATAATTGATGACGGGTTCGGGGTAATCACAGCCCAATACCGTGTTGGCCTGCTGAAGTTTTTCCCGCAAACAGCGCATCACCGCTTGCTGCAGGGCGATAGGGAGTCGTGGCGTGTTCATGCTGGCAGCTTACGGTCTGGGCGGGCCGGATGCAATAATGCCCGCGGCGGCTCTACAATAAAAAACGGCGAAGCAGAGGCTTCGCCGTTTGGCATGACAGCGCGGGTCGATTATTTCAGACCGGCGGCGTCACGCAGTTTTTCTGCCACGTCGGTTTTTTCCCACGGGAATTCCGCACGGCCGAAGTGGCCGTAAGCCGCGGTTTGCTGGTAGATCGGGTGCAGCAGGTCCAGCATCTGGATCAGGCCGTACGGGCGCAGATCGAAGAACTGGCGGACCAAATCGACCAGACGGTCGCTGGACACTTTCTCGGTGCCGAAGGTTTCCACCATGATGGAGGTCGGCTCCGCTACGCCGATAGCGTAGGACACCTGAATTTCACAGCGATCCGCCAGACCGGCGGCAACGATGTTTTTCGCCACATAACGGGCGGCGTAGGCAGCGGAACGGTCCACTTTGGACGGGTCCTTGCCGGAGAACGCGCCACCGCCGTGACGTGCTGCGCCGCCGTAGGTATCGACGATGATTTTACGACCGGTCAGGCCGCAGTCGCCCATCGGGCCGCCGATCACGAAACGGCCGGTCGGGTTGATGAAGTATTTGGTATTGGCGGAGAGCCATTCAGACGGCAGAACCGGCTTGATGATCTCTTCCATCACCGCTTCCTGCAGATCTTTCTGCGCGATGGATTCCGAATGCTGGGTAGACAGCACCACCGCATCGATACCGACGATCTTGCCGTTGTCGTATGCGAAGGTCACTTGGCTTTTGGCGTCCGGGCGCAGCCACGGCAGGGTGCCGTTTTTACGCACTTCGGACTGACGCTGTACCAGACGGTGCGCGTAAGTGATCGGCGCCGGCATCAGCACGTCGGTTTCGTTGGTCGCATAACCGAACATCAGGCCCTGGTCGCCCGCGCCTTGTTCCAGCGGGTCTTTACGGTCAACGCCCTGATTAATATCCGGAGATTGTTTGCCAATCGCGCTCAGTACGGCGCAGGAGTTGGCGTCAAAACCCATCTCGGAGTTGACATAACCAATTTCGCGGACGGTGCGGCGCGTGATTTCTTCGATATCAACCCAGGCGCTGGTGGTAATTTCGCCACCAACTAACACCATACCGGTTTTTACGTAAGTTTCGCAGGCAACCCGCGCTTTGGGGTCCTGCTCCAGAATCGCGTCAAGGACGGCGTCGGAAATCTGGTCAGCGATTTTATCAGGATGTCCTTCGGAGACCGACTCGGACGTAAAAAGGTGTTTAGCCATGAGTTTCTTTACCTTATAAGCTAAAGCCGTTAAGCAATATATCAGTTAATCAGTATAGATGGATTAACATCTGGACGGCTATTCTAGGTCACACTGTAGCCCCATGCCAGCAGTTTTTATGCCGCACGGGCCGGTTGAAGATGTTCATCGGCATCTTTTGCAGAAATGATAGGGTTTTTTACCATTTTCATTTTGCTTTTCCGGGGCCGGATAGGTATAAACGGCGGGCGGTTTTGTTGTCCGTAATTCGGGCGATTCCGGCGCGCTGCGCGACGCTTATCCAGGGTGATGCGCGAGCGTTGGCGACGGGGTTCGGCCCGATACTGTTTGACCATTTTCCTGATGGTTTTTCGTGATAGCCTGACCGCATCATCTGCGGCGAGCGTGGAGGTGATAGGATTAATGATCCGTTGTTTATTGAGTGAGTTGCGCCCGCTGCGCTTTTCTTCTGACGCCATCGCGTCACTGACTCAATCCTTTCCGACATTTGCCCGAAGTTGCCTGTCCCGCAGCGCAACGCAGGACTCCCGAGCTGGCTAACCTGCTTTTTTCTCCGCGCCAGTGAATGCGTTTGCATTCTTCCTGGTGATGTTTTCCCTGGTTTTCACCGACCCGAACCTCGGAGTCTGACATCGTGTTTTACACTAATAAGAGTCATAAAACGGCGGCATACTACTGCCCGTCGGGTTTTTCACTGCCGACGTTGCGCGCTTTTGCCGTGCCGCCGGTGTTTGTTGCGGGAAAAAATGTGATTATTCATCAAGAAGTGGAAGAAGGGGATCGCCATGTCTGACGATATGATTCAACCGTACTCGTCAGCGGCGGGTAAACACGATCATCTGCGCTCCATGCAGGAGGTAGCCATGAATGACCGCGACGCCAGCGAGATGCTGAGAACCTATAATATTGCCTGGTGGGGCAACAACTATTACGACGTCAACGAGCTGGGGCACATCAGCGTGTGCCCGGATCCGGATGTGCCGGAAGCGCGCGTTGACCTGGCCAAGCTGGTGAAAACCCGTCAACAGGGCAACCAGCGTCTGCCAGCGCTATTCTGCTTCCCGCAGATTTTGCAGCACCGTCTGCGCTCCATCAACGCGGCGTTTAAACGCGCGCGTGAGTCCTTCGGCTATGAAGGCGGCTATTTCCTGGTATATCCCATCAAAGTTAACCAGCATCGCCGCGTGATTGAATCGTTGATCAATTCAGGCGAGCCGCTGGGACTGGAGGCGGGTTCCAAAGCCGAACTGATGGCGGTGCTGGGCCACGCCGGTATGACCCGCTCCGTAATCGTCTGCAACGGCTATAAAGATCGCGAGTACATCCGTTTGGCGCTGATCGGCGAAAAGCTGGGCCACAAGGTGTATCTGGTCATCGAAAAGATGTCGGAAATCAACATGGTGCTGGAAGAAGCCGAGCGGCTGAACGTGGTGCCGCGTTTGGGCGTGCGCGCTCGTCTGGCATCGCAGGGCTCCGGCAAATGGCAGTCGAGCGGCGGCGAGAAATCCAAGTTCGGCCTGGCGGCGACGCAGGTACTGCAACTGGTAGAACTGCTGCGCAAGGCCAATCGCCTCGACAGCCTGCAACTGCTGCATTTCCATCTCGGCTCACAGTTGGCGAACATCCGCGATATCGCGACTGGCGTGCGTGAATCGGCGCGTTTCTACGTCGAACTGCACAAGCTGGGCGTCAACATCCAATGCTTTGACGTGGGCGGCGGTCTGGGCGTCGATTATGAAGGAACCCGTTCGCAGTCCGACTGTTCGGTCAACTACGGCCTGAACGAATACGCCAACAACGTCATTTGGGGTATCGGCGACGCCTGTAACGAATACGGTCTGCCGCACCCGACGGTGATCACCGAATCCGGACGCGCCGTCACCGCGCATCACACCGTACTGGTGTCCAACATCATCGGGGTGGAACGCAACGAATTCAGCGAGCCGGTAGCGCCGGATGAAGACGCGCCGCGCGCGCTGGAAAGCCTGTGGAATACCTGGCAGGAAATCAAGGAGCCGGGCAACCGTCGCTCTTTACGCGAGTGGCTGCACGACAGCCAGATGGACCTGCACGACATCCACACTCAATACACCCACGGCATGTTGGATTTGACCCAACGCGCGCAGGCGGAGCAGCTGTATCTCAATATCTGTCAGCAGATTCAGCAGCAGCTTGATCCGAGCAACCGCGCCCACCGGCCGATTATCGATGAACTGCAGGAGCGTATGGCGGACAAGCTGTACGTCAACTTCTCGCTGTTCCAGTCGATGCCGGATGCTTGGGGGATCGATCAGTTGTTCCCGGTGCTGCCGCTGGAAGGGCTGGACAAGCCGCCGCAGCGTCGTGCGGTGCTGCTGGATATCACCTGTGATTCCGATGGCGCCATCGACCACTATGTCGACGGCGACGGCGTCGCCACCACCATGCCGATGCCGCCGTATGACCCGGAAAACCCGCCGCTGCTGGGCTTTTTCATGGTCGGCGCTTATCAGGAAATTCTCGGCAACATGCATAACCTGTTCGGCGACACCTCCACCGTGGACGTGTTCGTATTCCAGGACGGCACCGTCGAACTGGAAGAGTCGGACGAAGGCAACACCGTGGCCGATATGCTGGAATATGTGCAGTTGGACCCGGACGTGCTGATGTCCCGCTTCCGCGATCAGGTCAAGGAAACCGATCTGGCGCCGGAACTGCAAGCACAATTCCTTGAAGAATTTGAAACCGGCTTGTACGGTTATACGTATCTGGAAGACGAATAATATTTCGTACGGAAAGGTTGAGTACTGAAGAGGTACTCAACCTTTTTCTTTTTCAGGGTGGCAGAATAGCCGGTTCTGATTGCTCTGCGGAATCGGGTTCCAGTTAGTATGTTGTTGCATACGGCTTATAAATACTTTGATGATAACGTTGTGGCGCAATACCGATACTGAATGTGGTATGGCATTGCGCTTTTCATATTTGATGACAGGAAAGGGTATATGTCTGATCTGAATCGTCAGCGGCTATTTTTTACCAGCTGCTTTTCCTATGCGTTGACCGGTGCGCTGGTTATCGTGACCGGTATGGTCATGGGTGATATCGCCCAGTACTTCAATGTTCCGATAGCCAATATGAGCAATACCTTTACGTTTCTGAACGCCGGTATTTTGCTGTCCATTTTCCTCAATGTGTGGCTGATGGATATTTTCCCGCTGAAAAAACAGTTGGTCTTCGGTTTTGTCCTGATCGTGCTGTCGATCATCGGGCTGTTCGTGGGTAAATCGCTGGCTGTCTTTTCCGTCTGTATGTTTACGCTGGGCGTGGTCAGCGGCATTACCATGTCGATCGGCACCTTCCTGATTACGCAACTGTATTCCGGCCGCCAGCGCGGCGCCCGTCTGTTGTTCACCGATTCGTTTTTCAGTATGGCCGGCATGATTTTCCCGATTGTGGCCGCGGCATTATTGTCCCGCCATTTCGGATGGTACTGGATTTACGCCTGTATCGGGCTGCTGTACGTGGCGATTCTGGTGCTGACGCTGTTGTCTGACTTCCCCGCCATCGGCACGGATAAAACCAGCGCTCAGAAAACGGCTGTCGAGACGGAAAAATGGGGCATGGGCGTAGTATTTCTGTCGATCGCCGCGCTGTGCTACATCCTGGGACAACTGGCGTTTATCCAGTGGGTGCCGGAGTATGTGACCAAATCCTTTGGCATGAGCATCGGCGATGCCGGCGAACTGGTCAGCAGTTTCTGGACGTCATACATGATCGGCATGTGGGTGTTTAGCTTTGTGCTCAAGTTCTTTGATTTGCAGCGCGTCGTTACCGTACTGGCTATTCTGGCCGCCGGGGCGATGTACCTGTTCGTGAGCAGCGATCAGCCCCAATTGCTGAAATACTTCATCTTCGGCCTGGGCTTTATTTCCAGCGCTATCTACACCACGCTGATTACGCTGGGTTCCCAGCAGACTAAAGTGCCGTCGCCGAAACTGGTGAACTTCATTCTGACCTGCGGAACGGTCGGGACCATGCTGACCTTTATCGTCACCGGGCCGATCGTACAACACTTTGGCGTGCATGCCGCACTGGTGACCGCCAACGGCCTGTATTTTGTGGTGTTCGTGATGTGCTTCCTGCTGGGGCTGGTGACCCGTCACCGTCTGCACGGGCATGAGGCCGCCGCGCATTAATCGGGGATAAACTCCGGCCAGTAACACCAAAAGGCATCCCTGGGGATGCCTTTTTTTATCAATCTTTCTGATGGATGCCGCGTGATTGTTTAGCGGACGCGCTCGCCCCGAGCCAGACGAACCGCCGCCCCGGTGAGTGCTGCGATTATATCCGTGCAAAATTATACCGCCCAAATGTAATGAAAAATCGCGGGCGTAAACAGGCAAAGCTGCTACATCGTGTGAGCTGGAACGAATAAAACCGCCCTGATAAAGCGAAAAGCCTGCTATCCGGCCTGCATGTCAGCAGATCCGTGCGTTTTTTCCGCTTGCTGTTCCATGTGCAATCGGCCGGGTTTTCATGTACATTTGTGGATATCTTTTCTTTGCCTTTTTGAGCTAACACATTGATTAATATGTTTTATGTTCGACAGGCAACTGTTCAATCCGATCTGGAGTAAAGCATGTCCTCTCGTAAAGAACTTGCCAATGCTATCCGTGCGTTGAGTATGGATGGCGTGCAGAAGGCCAAATCTGGTCATCCGGGCGCACCGATGGGTATGGCGGATATCGCCGAAGTCCTGTGGCGTGACCATTTGAACCACAATCCGGCCAACCCGCACTGGGCCAACCGTGACCGCTTCGTGCTGTCCAACGGCCACGCATCCATGCTGATCTACAGCCTGCTGCACCTGACCGGTTACGATCTGCCGATTGAAGAACTGAAAAACTTCCGCCAGCTGCACTCCAGAACGCCGGGTCACCCGGAAGTGGGTTATACGCTGGGCGTGGAAACCACCACCGGCCCGTTGGGCCAGGGGATCGCCAACGCAGTCGGTATGGCGATTGCCGAGCGCACGCTGGCGGCGCAGTTCAACCGTCCGGGTCATGACATCGTTGACCACCACACCTATGTGTTCCTGGGTGACGGTTGCATGATGGAAGGGATTTCCCATGAAGTCTGTTCGCTGGCCGGGACCCTGAAACTGGGCAAACTGGTCGCCTTCTACGACGACAACGGCATTTCCATCGACGGCCACATCGAGGGCTGGTTTACCGATGACACCGCCGCCCGTTTCGAATCCTACGGCTGGCATGTAGTGCGCGGTGTTGACGGCCACGACGCCGACGCTATCCAGCGCGCCATCAAAGAAGCGCAGAGCGTGACCGACAAACCGTCGTTGCTGCTGTGCAAGACCGTGATCGGTTTCGGTTCGCCGAACAAGGCCGGCACCCACGATTCCCACGGCGCGCCGCTGGGCGACGCCGAAGTGGCCGCCACCCGCGAACAGCTGGGCTGGAAATACGGTCCGTTTGAAATCCCGGCTGATATCTACGCCGCCTGGGATGCCCGCCAAGCCGGTCAGAGCAAAGAAGCGGCCTGGCAACAGGCGTTCAACGCTTACGCCAGCGCTTATCCGGAACTGGCTGCCGAATTCACCCGTCGCGTTAGCGGCGAACTGCCGGCTAGCTGGCAGGCGGAGTCGGCTAAGGTGATCGAACAACTGCAGGCCAATCCGGCCAAGATCGCCAGCCGTAAAGCCTCGCAAAACGCGCTGGAAGCCTATGGCAAGCTGTTGCCGGAATTCCTGGGCGGTTCCGCCGACCTGGCGCCGAGCAACCTGACCATTTGGTCCGGTTCCAAAGCCTTGAATGAAGACCCGGCGGGCAACTACATCCACTACGGCGTGCGCGAATTCGGCATGACCGCTATCGCCAACGGTATCTCGCTGCACGGCGGCTTCGTGCCGTACACCGCGACCTTCCTGATGTTCGTTGAATATGCCCGTAACGCGGTGCGTATGGCGGCGCTGATGAAAGTGCGCAGCATCTATGTCTACACCCACGACTCTATCGGTCTGGGCGAAGACGGCCCGACCCACCAGCCGGTGGAACAGCTGGCCAGCCTGCGCGTGACGCCGAACATGAGCACCTGGCGCCCGGCGGATCAGGTAGAAACCGCGGTGGCCTGGAAATACGCCATTGAGCGCAAAGACGGCCCGACGGCGCTGATCCTGTCTCGTCAGAACCTGGCGCAGCAGGATCGTACCGCTCAGCAGTTGGCGGACGTCGCCAAAGGCGCCTATGTGCTGAAAGACAGCGGCGGCCAGCCGCAGCTGATTCTGATCGCGACCGGTTCTGAAGTGGAACTGGCGGTTGCCGCCTGGCAGAAACTGACCGACGAAGGCGTTAAGGCGCGCGTGGTGTCCATGCCGTCTACCGATGCGTTCGACAAACAGGATGCGGCCTACCGTGAAGCGGTACTGCCGTCTGCTGTGGCTGCCCGTGTGGCGATCGAAGCCGGCATCGCTGACTACTGGTACAAATATGTCGGTCTGAATGGCGCGATTGTCGGTATGGAAAGCTTTGGCGAATCCGCGCCGGCAGAAAAACTGTTCGACGTATTTGGCTTCACCACCGACAACGTGGTTGCGAAGGCGAAAGCATTGCTGAAATAAGCACATCGCTTTGTTAGCCTCTCATGCAAGGCCGGGATCGTCTCCCGGCCTTTTTTGATCCCGTCAGCTTTTTGGTAGCAAACCGTGCGGTAATTTTTTGACGCAGATCACTCTTCTGGCATCCGTCCTGTCGCCATATTTCCTTTGACCGGCAATTCGTTTATGCTAGCTGAAGCGTTTCAGTTGTTGGTGTGACAGCATTTGGCCGTCGGGATCCCAATCGGATCCGGTTCGCAGCCCACCGCGCGCAACAAGCGGTTTATTCCTGACGACGTACTGATTATTCTATGATGCGCGATGCTTTTATCACTACACAGGGAATTTCATGACAATCCGTATTGCGATAAACGGTTTTGGTCGCATAGGTCGTAGCGTACTGCGCGCGTTGTATGAGTCCGGTCGGCGGGCCGAGATTGCGGTAGTGGCGATTAACGAACTGGCCAACGCCGAAGGGATTGCCCACCTGCTTAAATACGACAGCAGTCATGGCCGCTTTTCGTGGGATGTGCGTCAGGAATGCGATCGTTTGTCGGTAGGGGATGACACTATCCGCCTGTTGCATGAGCCGGACCTTCGTTCCCTGCCGTGGGGGGAGCTTGGCGTCGATATCGTGCTGGATTGCAGCGGGGTATACGGCAGTCGCGCCGATGGCGAAGCCCATCTGGCGGCGGGGGCGAAGAAAGTGTTGTTCTCCCACCCCGGCGCGCCGGATCTCGACGCCACCATCGTGTACGGCGTCAACCATCCGGATTTGCAGCCGGTTCACCGTCTGGTGTCCAACGCGTCCTGCACCACCAACTGTATTATTCCGATTATCAAGCTGCTGGACGATGCGTACGGCATCGAGAGCGGCACCGTCACCACGATCCATGCATCGATGAACGACCAGCCGGTGATTGACGCTTATCACCATGACCTGAGGCGCACCCGTGCGGCCAGCCAGTCGATCATCCCGGTGGACACCAAACTGGCGGTGGGTATTACCCGTTTCTTTCCGAAATTTGAAGACCGTTTTGAGGCGATTTCGGTGCGGGTGCCGACCATCAATGTGACGGCCATTGACCTGAGCGTCAGTGTGAAAAACGCGGTAAACGTAAGTGAAATCAATACGCTGTTTCGTCAATCAGCGCAGAATACATTTCGTGGTATAGTTGACTATACCGATTTGCCGTTGGTTTCCGTGGATTTCAACCATGACCCGCATAGCGCGATTGTGGATGGAACGCAAACCCGGGTCAGCGGAGGGCATCTGATCAAGACGCTGGTCTGGTGCGATAACGAATGGGGCTTTGCCAACCGGATGTTGGATACAACTCGGGCGATGGCGGCCTGCGGTTTCTGATAGGCGGCGCCGGGAGACCGACGCCTCACTCAAGCAACTTTAAAGAGAATCAACAAGAGGATTCACCATGGCTGTAATTAAGATGACCGACCTGGATCTGGCTGGCAAACGCGTGCTGATCCGTGCGGATCTGAACGTGCCGGTTAAAGATGGCAAAGTGACGTCTGACGCCCGTATCCGCGCTTCCCTGCCGACCATTGAAATCGCCCTGAAGCAGGGTGCCCGCGTGATGGTGACATCCCACCTGGGCCGTCCGACCGAAGGTGAGTACAACGAAGAATTCTCCCTGCTGCCGGTCGTGAACTACCTGAAAGATCGCCTGTCTTCACCGGTGCGTCTGGCGAAAGACTACCTGGACGGCGTTGACGTAGCGGAAGGCGAACTGGTTGTGCTGGAAAACGTCCGCTTCAACAAAGGCGAGAAGAAAGACGACGAAGTCCTGTCCAAAAAATACGCCGCGCTGTGTGACGTGTTCGTGATGGATGCGTTCGGTACCGCGCACCGCGCCCAGGCTTCTACCCACGGCGTGGGCAAATTCGCGCCGATCGCCTGTGCCGGTCCGCTGCTGTCCGACGAACTGGAAGCGCTGGGCAAAGCGCTGGGCAACCCGGCCCGTCCGATGGTCGCTATCGTAGGCGGTTCTAAAGTTTCCACTAAACTGACCGTGCTGGACTCGCTGTCCAAAATCGCTGACCAGCTGATCGTCGGCGGCGGTATCGCCAATACCTTCGTGGCCGCTCAGGGCCATAACGTCGGTAAATCGCTGTATGAAGCAGAACTGATTCCGGAAGCGAAGAAACTGCTGGAAACCTGTGATATTCCGGTACCAAGCGACGTTCGCGTTGCTACGGAATTCTCCGAAACTGCCACGGCGACATTGAAATCCGTTGCCGCCATTAAAGATGATGAACAGATTCTGGACCTGGGCGATGTGTCCGCAGAGCGTCTGGCTGAAATTCTGAAAAACGCCAAAACTATTCTGTGGAATGGCCCGGTCGGCGTATTCGAATTCCCGAACTTCCGTAAAGGTACGGAAATCATCGCCAATGCCATCGCCAACAGCGACGCGTTCTCCATCGCAGGCGGCGGCGATACGCTGGCGGCGATCGATCTGTTCGGCATTGCCGACAAGATCTCCTATATTTCTACCGGTGGCGGCGCTTTCCTGGAGTTCGTGGAAGGTAAAAAACTGCCGGCGGTGGTAATGCTGGAAGAGCGCGCTCGTCAGTAAGCGGTTTTAATCCGTTATCCGAAGCGGGAAACACGCCCGCTTCCGGTTGCCCGGTCAGCGGCCGGGCAACCAGCAAGTAAATCGTGCAGTAAAGCGTAATGATGCCGGCACAATCGCGGTTATGTCGGTAAGTAGCAACAGACAAATCTCTAACCCTCCACGGCCAACGAAACAGGACACGTGACATGTCTAAAATCTTTGATTTCGTAAAACCTGGTGTCATCACGGGTGATGACGTTCAGAAAGTATTCGCAATTGCCAAAGAAAACCACTTTGCATTGCCGGCGGTTAACTGTGTCGGTACCGACTCTATTAACGCCGTTCTGGAAGCCGCAGCCAAAGTGCGCGCGCCGGTAATCGTTCAGTTCTCCAACGGCGGCGCTGTATTTACCGCTGGTAAAGGTCTGAAAGCTGAAGGTCAGCAGGCGGCAATTCTGGGTGCGATTTCTGGCGCTCACCATGTACATCAGTTGGCTGAGCATTATGGCGTGCCGGTGATTCTGCACACTGACCATTGCGCGAAGAAACTGCTGCCGTGGCTGGACGGCCTGCTGGACGCCGGCGAGAAGCACTATGCCGCCACGGGTAAACCGCTGTTCTCTTCCCACATGATCGACCTGTCTGAAGAATCTCTGGAAGAAAACATCGAGATTTGCAGCAAGTATCTGGCGCGTATGGCCAAACTGGACATGACGCTGGAAATCGAACTGGGTTGCACCGGCGGCGAAGAAGACGGCGTGGACAACAGCCATCTGGACAACTCCGCGCTGTACACCCAGCCGGAAGACGTGGCTTACGCCTACGAAAAACTGAACGCCATCAGCCCGCGTTTCACCATCGCGGCGTCCTTCGGCAACGTACACGGCGTGTACAAGCCGGGTAACGTTCAGTTGACGCCGAAAATCCTGCGCAACTCTCAGGAATTCGTGTCCAAAAAATTCAACCTGCCGCACAACAGCCTGGATTTCGTATTCCACGGCGGTTCCGGTTCTTCTGCGGAAGAAATCGCCGAAGCGGTCAGCTACGGTGTGGTGAAGATGAACATCGACACCGACACCCAGTGGGCGACCTGGGAAGGCATCCTGAACTACTACAAGAAAAACGAAGGCTATCTGCAGGGCCAGCTGGGCAACCCGGAAGGCAGCGACAAGCCGAACAAGAAATACTATGACCCGCGTGTCTGGCTGCGTGCCGGTCAGGCGAGCATGGTAGCTCGTCTGGAAAAAGCGTTTAAAGAACTGAACGCGATCGACGTGCTGTAATTTTCTCAGTATGGTTTGACTAAGGCTCCTACGGGAGCCTTAATTTTATCTGCGCACAGATGACGCTAATAACGCTAACAGGAGCGAACAGATGGAAGAACTCAACGTAGCCGAAAGCATGGGTCGCCTGCAGTCATGGCTGGTAAACAACCAACATATCTTGCTGCAGTACGCGGTGAATATTGTCGCTTCGCTGGTGATCCTGTGCATCGGGATGCTTATCGCCCGCATTATGTCGAACACGATAAACCGGCTGATGGTGGCTCGCGGCATCGACGTCACGGTGGCGGATTTTCTGTCCGCGCTGGTGCGCTACGGTATCATCGCTTTTACGCTGATCGCGGCGTTAAGCCGGGTCGGGGTGCAGACCGCATCGGTCATTGCCGTACTGGGCGCCGCCGGCCTGGCGGTCGGTCTGGCGTTGCAAGGCTCGCTGTCGAACTTTGCCGCCGGGGTGCTGCTGGTGGTGTTCCGGCCGTTTCGTACCGGCGAATCGGTGGATCTGGGCGGAGTCGCCGGTACGGTGACGCAGGTGCAGATTTTCTCCACCACGCTGCTGACCGCCGACGGTAAAGTCATCGTGGTGCCGAACGGCAAGATTATCGCCGGCAATATCACCAACAGTTCCCGTGAGCCGGATCGCCGCACCGAAATTATTGTCGGCGTGGCGTATGACGCGGATATCGATGTGGTGAAAAAGGTGTTGGGCGACATTGTGGCGGCGGATACGCGCATCCTGCAGGATAAGGGCGTCACCATTCGTTTGAATGAAATGGGCGCTTCCTCGCTCAATTTCGTCGTGCGGGTATGGACCACCAACGGCGATGCGGCGGCGGTGTACTGGGACCTGCTGGAAAGCTTCAAACGCGCGTTGGATGAACACCGTATCGGTATTCCCTACCCGCAGATGGACGTGCACCTGCATCAGGCCGCTTCTTCGGCGCAGACGGGCTCCCAGGGCGCGCCTACGCTGTAACAACACGCCTCCGGTCGGCACCTGATGACGGCGCGGAGGCGGTTTCCTCTATTGCATCACATAAAATGCTGTTTCATGATGGTCCCCGTCCCGTCAGAGGTTGATGTCCTGGCGGGCGTTATGATGAGGAAGATCAGACGTGATAAATGAACATAGCATTGATGAAGAGGGGAAGGCGGAAAAGCCGCTGGGTAGCCAAAGCCTGTTTCGCGGTTTGCAGTTGATCGAAATACTGAGCGATTACCCCAACGGGTGCCCGCTGGCGCGGATTGCCGAGTTGTCCGGCATGAACAAAAGCACCGTCCACCGTTTGTTGCAAGGGCTGGCCGGGTGCGGTTATGTCGCGCCGGCACGCCAGCCGGGCAGCTATCGCCTGACCACCAAGTTCATCGCTATCGGGCAGAAGGCGCTTTCGTCGCTAAATGTGTTGCACGTGGCGGCGCCGCACCTTGAAGAACTCAACCTGACGGTGGGCGAGACCGTCAATTTTTCAACCCGTGAAGACGACCACGCCATCCTGATTTACAAGCTGGAACCCACCACCGGCATGATGCGTACCCGTGCTTATATCGGACAGCATATGTCTCTGCACAGTTCGGCGATGGGCAAGATTTTCATGGCCTATGGCGCAGATGACTACCCGGCCGAATACTGGCATACCCATCAGGACAGCATTCGTCCGCTGACCGATAATACCATCATCGAACTACCCGACATGGAGCGGGAACTGGCGGAGATTCGTCGCCAGGGGCTGGCAATGGATCGGGAAGAGAATGAACTGGGCGTCTCCTGTATTTCCGCGCCGGTGTTTGATATTCAGCATCGGGTGGTTTATGCCGTTTCCATTTCGCTGTCGATGGCGCGTTTGCAGCAGATTGGCATTGATGCGCTGGTCGCGCCGTTGCAGGAAACCGCCCGGAACATTTCCCACGAGCTGGGCTTTACGCCGTCGGCGTAAGCGTCTTCGTCCGGTTTTCATCCGGTTACGTCATTCTTAACCGGTATTCGGACATTCGCCTATATTGAATGGAGCCTGCCCGCGGTAGGCTTTGTCATTCACTCACATGCAAAGGGGATAACGTGAAGCTGAAAGTTCTGGCACTGACCACTCTGCTTGGTATTGGTCTGTCGTCGATGACGGTTCAGGCCGGCAATGAATTACCCAGCGGGCCGCACATCGTGACTTCCGGCACCGCCAGCGTCGATGCGACGCCGGATATCGCCCGGCTGGCGATAGAAGTCAGCGTTTCATCCAAGGATGTGGCCGACGCCAAAAAGCAGGTGGATGAACGGGTCGCGCAATACTTTGCTTTTCTTGATAAAAGCGGTATCGATAAAAAAGATATTAACGCCGCCAACCTGCGCACGCAGCCGGAGTACGACTACCTGAAAAACGGCGGTTCGGTGCTGAAAGGCTACCGGGCGGTGCGCCAGGTGGAGGTGACATTACGCCAGTTGGACAAACTCAACGAACTGCTGGACGGCGCGCTCAAGTCCGGTCTTAACGAGATTCGGGCGGTGGATCTGGGCGTCGCCAATCCGGACGCCTACCGCGAGCAGGCGCGCAAAAAAGCGATAGAACAGGCAACGCAGCAGGCGCAGTCGCTGGCTAGCGGGTTTAACGCCGCGCTGGGGCCTGTTTACAGCATCCGCTATCACGTCGCCAATTATCAGCCGGTGCCGGTCGCCCGCATGTTTAAAACGGCCGACATGGTGGCGCAAAGCGAAGTCTCTCAGACCTACGAACAACAGACCATTCACTTTGACGATCAGGTGGATGTGGTGTTTGAACTGCAACGCGCCCCCTGAGCCGGGCGCGGCGCAGCCCTAAAATAGACTGAATAGGGCTGCGGTTTTTAACGTCAGGACTGGCGCAGAACCTGACGCCCATGCGTGAGCAGGGCGTCGGTGACCTGCCGCATCATCCGGCTTTCCGGTGCAAAACGATGCCAGTACAGCATGCGGCGCTGGAACAGTCCCGGCGTCAGGTCGATCAGCTCGCCATTGGCCAGTTCTCTCTCGATTTGCAAATGGGGGATCATACAGCAGGTGGTGCCCTGACGAGCGAGCTGAACGAAGGCTTCGGACGAGTTAACGATGTGGCAGGGTACGCTGCCGGGCGGCAGATCGAAGTTCTGCTGCAAAAACGCCTGATGCATGTCATCCAGATGGTCGAACGCCACCACCGGCGCGCGCAGCAACGCGGAGCGGGTCACGCCGTTCGGGAAGTAACGGTTGGCGAATCCCGGCGACGCGACGAACAGGTAGTCCAGCGCGCCCAGTTTATCCACCAGACAGCTTGGCAACGGCTGAGGCTGAATACTCACCGCGCCCACCACTTCACCCCGGCGCAGGCGCTCCTGGGTGCGGGTTTCATCTTCCACCTGCAGATTCAGCCGGATCGGCGAATCCACCAGCACCGGTTGCAGCGCGGGCAGCAGCCAGGTCGCCAGGCTGTCGGCGTTGACCGCCAGCGACAGCAACAGCGGCGTTTCGCTGCTATTTTCGTTGCCCAGCCACTCTTCTTCCAGCAATTCCACCTGATGCAACAGCGCCAGCAGCTTCTGCCCTTGCTCGGTCGGACGCGGCGGAATCGTTCTCACCAGCAGCGGCTGGCCGAATAGGTTCTCCAGCTGTTTGATGCGCTGCGAGACGGCGGACTGTGTAATACAGAGTTTTTGTGCGGCGCGTTCAAAGCCTCGCTCACGGATCACGGCGTCCAGCGCCTGAAGGGTGCGATAGTCCGGGCGTTTCATGAAGGTGAAGATTCCTTTGCGTAAAAACCATTTCGGCAATATGCCACATTTTTGTGATGCACCGCCGAAAAAAATCGCCTGACTCTGCGCACGGAAGCTGAAATATTGCCGCGCTCAGGGTACAACCCTCTGCTTTTGAGCATGCCATGCCCTATAATACGCACACGTTTTCGTAGCTACAGGCACAAGCACACCATGACGCAGGATGAACTGAAAAAAGCCGTTGGCTGGGCCGCACTCGACTATGTTCGCCCCGGTACTATTGTTGGCGTGGGCACCGGCTCCACCGCCGCCCACTTTATTGATGCGCTGGGTTCGATCAAACATCAGATCGAAGGCGCAGTTTCCAGCTCGGACGCTTCCACCGCCAAGCTTAAAAGTTTGGGGATCCCGGTCTTTGACTGCAATGACGTCGATGTGCTCGATGTCTACGTGGATGGCGCGGATGAAATCAACCCGCACATGCAGATGATCAAGGGCGGCGGCGCGGCGCTGACCCGGGAAAAAATCGTGGCGGCGATCGCTCGTCAGTTTGTGTGTATTGTCGATGCGTCCAAACAGGTGGATGTGCTGGGACGTTTTCCGCTGCCGGTGGAAGTGATCCCGATGGCGCGCGCCTACGTGGCCCGCGAACTGGTCAAGCTGGACGGGCAGCCGGTATACCGCGACGGGGTGATTACCGACAACGGCAACATCATTCTGGATGTGCATAACATGGATCTGTCCGATGCGGTGGCGATGGAAAACCGTATCAATGGGCTGGCCGGCGTGGTGACGGTGGGATTGTTCGCCAATCGCGGCGCGGATGTCGCGCTGGTAGGCTCATCCGACGGGGTGAAAACGGTTCGCCTGAAATAACTCGTTGTTGTTTCTTGCCAACATCCGGTGACGCTAACGGCGGCCGGATTTTTTTATCTAAAAAATCCGGCTATTCTTAACGGCTCATTTTTGGTACTTAATATCAGTTTTTCTTATTTCGCATCATCCCTGTGTGGTCCGGCTGGTGGTTGGCAGTATTTTTTGCCATGAAACCGGCTGAGCGAGGTGGCGCGAAAAAATGGGCAGGCAATCGTTTGTATTGCCGCTTGCGTATTTTTTGTTATGTTTGCAGAGACCGGTTTGCAAACCGTCATATCTGAAGTCTGAAAATAAGGTCGGGAAATGGCAAAGGTATCACTGGAAAAAGACAAGATTAAGTTTCTGCTGCTGGAGGGTGTACACCCGAATGCGCTGGAGAATCTGCGCGCCGCAGGTTACACCAATATTGAATACCATAAGGGGGCGCTTGACCCGGAAGCGCTGAAAGCATCGATTCGCGATGCGCACTTTGTGGGGATTCGATCGCGCACGCATCTGACGGAAGAGGTTTTCGCCGCTGCCGAGAAACTGGTGGCCGTTGGTTGTTTCTGCATCGGCACCAATCAGGTTGAACTGCCGGCCGCGACCAAACGCGGTATTCCGGTCTTCAACGCGCCTTTTTCCAATACCCGTTCCGTGGCCGAACTGGTGATCGGCGAATTGCTGCTGCTGCTGCGCGGCATTCCGACCGCCAACGCCAAAGCTCACCGTGGTATCTGGCACAAACAGGCGGTTGGCTGCTTTGAAGCGCGTGGTAAGAAACTGGGCATTATTGGTTACGGTCACATCGGTACCCAACTGGGTATTCTGGCCGAAAGCCTGGGGATGCACGTTTATTTCTACGATATCGAAAGCAAATTGCCGCTGGGCAACGCCCAACAGGTACGTCATTTGTCCGATCTGCTGAACATGAGCGATGTGGTCAGCCTGCATGTGCCGGAAACCGACAGCACCCAGAATATGATCGGCGCCGAGGAACTGGCGCTGATGAAGCCGGGTTCTATCCTGATCAACGCATCGCGCGGCACCGTGGTGGACATTCCGGCGCTGAGCAATGCGCTTGCCAGCAAGCACCTCTCCGGCGCGGCTATCGACGTGTTCCCGCAGGAGCCGGCGACCAATAGCGATCCGTTCCTGTCGCCGCTGTGCGAGTTCGATAACGTGCTGCTGACGCCGCACATCGGCGGCTCTACTGAAGAAGCACAGGAGAACATTGGTGATGAAGTCGCCGGTAAGCTGGTGAAGTATTCCGACAATGGCTCCACGTTGTCTGCCGTCAACTTCCCGGAAGTGTCGCTGCCGACGCACAGCGACCGCGCCAGCCGTCTGCTGCACATTCATGAAAACCGCCCGGGTATCATGACGCAGATTAACCACATTTTTGCCGAGCAGGGCATCAACATTGCGGCGCAGTATCTGCAGACCAGCCCGGAAATCGGTTATGTGGTTATCGATGTGGAAACCGACGGCGCCGACACCGCGCTGCAACTGATGAAATCCATCCCTGGCACCATTCGCGCCCGTTTGCTGTACTAAGTGCGAGTGCCGGCCGGTTGTAACCGATAATTCGGCTTGATGAGGAAGCCAGCCCACCGGGCTGGCTTTTTTTACGCTGGTTTGGCGCTACAGCGTGATTACGACCTTGCCGCGCATATGACCGGCCAGTACGGCATCGTGCGCTTGTTTCAGCGTTGTCGTCGTCAGTCCGTTAAACGTCTGGCTGAGGGTGCCCTGCAATTCGCCGCTATCCACCCGTTGCGCCACCTCGCGCAGGATTTCTCCCTGACGCGCGATGTCCGGCGTAGTGAACATGCTGCGGGTAAACATGAATTCCCAGTGCAGCGCCGCGCTTTTCAGCTTAAGTTGATTCTGGTCCAACGGCCGGGTGTTTTCCACGATGGTGCAGATGTGCCCCATCGGTGCGATTAACCGGCTGATGGCATCCCAATGGCCGTCGGTGTCATTCAGGCAGAAAATGTAATCGACCTGCTCAATATTCTGCTTTTTCAATTCATCCACCAGATGGCGATAATCCACCACCAGATGCGCGCCCCGGTCGCGGCACCATTGTGCGGAGTCGGGACGGGAAGCGGTAGCGATGATCGTCGCTTCGCTGCGCTGCGCCGCCAGAGAAATAGCCAGCGAACCGACGCCGCCGGCGCCGCCGATAATCAGCAGCGTTTTACCTTTAGCCGCGTCCTGAATTTTCAGATGCTCGAATAATCCTTCCCAGGCGGTTAGGGCCGTCAGCGGCAGGGCGGCTGCTTCAGCCCAGTCCAGCGTGGCGGGTTTATGCGCGGCGATACGCGCATCGACCAGTTGGTGCGTGCTGTTGCTGCCGGGGCGGGTGATATCGCCCGCATACCAGATTTCGTCCCCAGGTTGAAAACCGCTTACCGCTGAGCCGGCCTTGATCACCACGCCGCTGGCGTCCCACCCAAGAATGCGCGGATGTTGCAGGCCGTCCCGACGCAACCCGGCATGAACTTTGGTATCTACCGGGTTAACCGATACCGCTTTTACGGCTACCAGCAGGTCGTGCTCGCCGGGTTGCGGTAATTCGGCGGTGATTTCTACGAAGTTCTCGGGTTGTCTGGGGTCAACGGCTATTGCTTTTACTGTCATGATGCGTTTTTCCATTGTTACGTGTTGGACTGCATAACAGTGTAGAACCTGTCGATAGTGCTGATAAGATGGACAATTACTAACTAAGTGTTCGGCTATGAAGAACAATTATGTTCAAACAATTACAGGATATGGCGCTATTTACGCTGGTGGCGGAATGCGGCAGTTTTACCGAAGCCGCCAGACAGGCGGGCATGGCCAAGTCGAGCCTTAGCCTGCGCATCAGCCAGTTGGAGCAGTCGCTGGGGCTACGGCTGTTTAACCGCACCACCCGCAAGCTCAACCTGACTTTTGCCGGCGAACGCTATCTGGTGCATTGCCGGGAGATGCGACAAGCCAGCGAACGCGCCGAGATGGCGATGCAGCATTTGCGCGATAACCCCAGCGGGCGTTTGCGGATCACCAGTCCGGCCGGCTTGGGGGCCACCCTGCTGGCGCGCCTGACCGCGGAGTTTCAGTCGCGCTTTCCGGCGGTTTCGCTGGATATCATTGTTGCCGACCGGGTAATCGATCTGGTGGAGGAAGGGTTTGACGCCGCGCTGCGCACCGGCAAGCCGCAGGATTCTTCCCTGATTGGCCGCTCGCTGGGGCGGGTTCCGCATTATCTGGTCGCGTCGGCCGGGTATCTGGCTGGCTCCGCGCCGATCGCGCATCCGCGTGAATTGCAGTCGCACCGGTGTATTGCACATCGAGCCTGGCCGGAGTGGGGTTTTCACCATGAAGCGGAGTATTTCCTCTGGCGACTGCCGCAGTCGCATATTACCGATAATTTGCTGTATGCCCGAGCCTGCGCGCTGGCCGGCGGCGGCATTACGTTGTTGCCGGAGTTCCTGTGCCGAGAGCAGTTGGACCGTGGCGAGCTGGTCTGCCTGTTGCCTGGGTGGCGGGCGGATACCAACGATCTGTATCTGATTTATCCCGGACGCAAACTGAATTCGCCCGCCCTGAACTGCTTTATTGATTTTGCCCTGAGTTTTGAGGCATTGTGTGATTATTCTGCTCGTTAAGCTGTATCTCGTTCTCCACGGAGCCGGAGATTTGATCACGCGTGATTACACGCTGCCCGTCCGCCTCGTCAGAGAACGTTATTGCTTGCCTTAATGGCTTCAAACCTGGTGGTTTTAAACCTCAGCGGTTTGAAACCGTGAAACCTTAATAACTTCATAGCTTCAAATCTTGCATCTTCTGGCTGCAAACGCGGTTTTTCCGGTTTATGTCCCTGCCACGCATGAATAACTCGGCCAGAAAAAGGAACCTGACCGTTTCTGTTGACCACTTATCAGCAGAGCATGCTACAGTCATCACGGTTTTTCTTTTTTAAAGAAACAACAATGCAATTAAATTAAAATGTTGTTTTGTTTTCCTGCTCCTGTGTGACGTCTGTTGCCTTTTTAGGCGCTTACGTGCAGTGGTCGGTGTTTGTCAGGAAAGAGTGAATGGCGCAAAGCTATACGTGCTTCTGCTGTTGACGCGGCGGAAGTGATCAGCATCCTGTAGTGAAAGTGAGAAATCGGAATGGCAGAACAAAAAGGGAATATCTCTTCCATAAATAACATTCGTCTTGTGACGCTCTTTATCACGCTGTTAACTATTATTCTGATTCTGTTTGCCCTCTCAATTGGTACTGCCAGTTATTTTCTCAAACAGAGTAATGCCTCTCTGGGGCGGGCTAATCTGGTGTCCGAGATCCGTGCCGGGATCAGCAGCAGCATGGACAATTTCCGTGTTTCCCGCCAGTTGCTGGTGCAGGCTGTAGCCGCATCGCGTATTGGTGATAAGGATTCCTACAATCAGGCTTTCAATGAAGGCATGGAACGCATCAAAAGCTCGCAGAAACGCTTTGATGACTATATGGCTCGCACCGATAAGTCGGATGAAGAGAAGGCGCTGGATGCTGACCTGACCACCAATTACACCGCCTATCGGGACAAAGTAATGGTGCCGATGGTGGAGTTTGTGCGTAACGGCGAATTCGAAAGCACCATTGAGCTGGAAACCTCGCTGGCGCGCCAGCTGGATACCAGTTATGCCGTGCAGGTACGAAAGGAAGTGAAATACCTGACGGACCATGCGAACAATATTAATACGCTGGCTTCTGATAATGCTCGTCTGGGGAATATCCTGATGGGCGTGTCGTTCATTCTGTCTATTCTGCTGGCAGCGTTGACTTATCTGGTGATCCGCCGGGCGATTCTGGTGCCGGTCAATGTGCTGATTACCCGTATCCAGAAAATTGCGCAGGGCGACCTGACGCAGCCGGCCGAAAATCTGGGGCGTAACGAAATCGGTATTCTGGGCCAAAACCTGCAGCATATGCAGGAGTCGTTGACCAACACCGTGACGGTGGTTCGTGAAGGCGCTGACTCTATTTATCAGGGCGCTTCCGAAATCAGCGCCGGCAACGTCGATCTTTCTTCCCGCACGGAACAACAGGCGGCGGCGCTGGAGCAGACGGCGGCCAGCATGGAAGAGTTGACCTCCACGGTGAAACAGAACTCGGATAACGCCAACCATGCCAGCCAGCTGGCGCGCAACGCCTCCGGTAAGGCGGAGCAGGGCGGCAATATCGTTCAGGATGTGGTGAAGACGATGGGGGATATTTCGTCCAGCTCGAAGAAAATCTCTGAAATTACCAGTGTTATCAATAGCATTGCTTTCCAGACCAACATTCTGGCGCTGAACGCCGCCGTAGAGGCTGCACGCGCTGGCGAGCAGGGCCGGGGCTTCGCGGTGGTTGCCGGAGAGGTGCGTAGTCTGGCGCAGCGTAGTGCGCAGGCGGCGAAAGAAATCGAATCTCTGATTGGCGAATCCGGCAGGCTGGTGGATACCGGTTCGGAACTGGTTGCCAGAGCCGGGAGTACGATGGAAGAGATTGTGAAAGCGGTAGTCAGCGTGACGGATATCATGGGGGAAATTGCTTCAGCGTCTGATGAGCAAAGCCGGGGCATCGGTCAGGTGAATCAGGCCGTGCTGGAGATGGAAGGCACAACCCAGCAGAACGCCGCGCTGGTGCAGGAGGCTTCGGCCGCCGCCGTCTCGCTGGAATCACAGGCTGAACGTTTGACTCAGGCGGTGGCGGTCTTCAAGCTGAGACACCACAAGGAAAACGAGCCGGGCCGCGCCTCGTTGCCATCCCGGCCGGTCGCTCAGCCGGTGCCGGCGGTAGCCGCTCTTGGTGCGGGCAGATCAGGCCGTAACGACCAGAACTGGGAAACGTTCTGATTGCAGTGATGTGTGGCGGTCATCAGCAGGCCACATATCTGATGGAATCAAATGCGATCGAATGAAAATGGTCAAAACAGTTACCACCTCCCAGGAGGTGGTTTAACGCTGACAATGAAAAAGCCCGCCGGTTGGCGGGCTTTTGCTGTCACGGCGTCTTGACCGTGACAGGTGGCAGACGGACTGTCACGCCATTTTCTTGTACTTGATACGATGCGGCTCCAGCGCTTCCGCACCCAGAGTACGTTTCTTGTACTCTTCGTATTCTGTGAAGTTGCCTTCAAAGAATTCCACCTTACCTTCATCCTGATAGTCGATGATGTGGGTGGCGATACGGTCCAGGAACCAGCGGTCATGGGAAATCACCATGGCGCAACCGGGGAATTCCAGCAGGGCGTTTTCCAGCGCGCGCAGGGTTTCGATATCCAGGTCGTTGGTCGGTTCGTCAAGCAGCAGCATGTTGCCGCCAACCTGCAGTAGTTTTGCCAGGTGTACGCGACCACGTTCGCCGCCGGAGAGTTCCCCGATACGTTTGCCCTGATCGACGCCTTTGAAGTTGAAACGGCCGACATAGGCGCGGCTCGGAATCTCGAAATTGCCGATACGCATGATGTCCTGACCGCCGGAGACTTCTTCCCATACGGTCTTGCTGCCGTCCATCTTGTCGCGGAACTGATCCACCGACGCCAGTTGCACCGTTTCGCCCAGCGAGATCGTGCCGGAGTCCGGTTGTTCCTGCGCGGACAACATACGGAACAGGGTCGATTTACCGGCGCCGTTGGGGCCGATAATCCCGACGATGGAGCCTTTCGGGATGGCGAACGACAGGTTATCAATCAGCACCCGGTCACCGTAGGATTTGGTGAGGTTCTGCACTTCCAGCACTTTGTCGCCAAGGCGCGGGCCAGGCGGAATGAACAGTTCGCTGGTTTCGTTGCGTTTCTGGTATTCGACGCTGTTGAGTTCGTCGAAACGAGCCAGACGCGCTTTGCCTTTGGCCTGACGGCCTTTCGGATTCTGACGCACCCACTCCAGCTCTTTCTCGATGGATTTGCGACGAGCGGCTTCGGTGGAGGCTTCCTGTGCCAGACGCTGGTCTTTCTGTTCCAGCCAGGACGAGTAGTTGCCTTCCCACGGAATCCCTTCGCCGCGGTCCAGCTCCAGAATCCAGCCGGCAACGTTATCGAGGAAGTAACGGTCATGGGTGATGGCAACTACGGTGCCTTCGTAGTCGTGCAGGAAACGCTCCAGCCAGGCGACCGATTCCGCATCCAGGTGGTTGGTGGGTTCGTCGAGCAGCAGCATGTCCGGTTTTTCCAGCAACAGGCGGCAGATTGCGACGCGACGGCGTTCGCCCCCGGAGAGATTGGCGATTTTCGCTTCCCACGGCGGCAGGCGCAGCGCATCGGCGGCCCGCTCAAGCTGGTTATCAAGGTTGTGGCCGTCGTGGGCCTGAATAATCGATTCCAGCTCGCCCTGTTCTTTCGCCAGCTTGTCGAAGTCGGCATCCGGGTCGGCATAGGCGGCATAGACTTCGTCCAGACGGGTCAGCGCGCGTTTCACTTCGCTGACAGCCTCTTCAACCGCTTCACGGACGGTATGTTCCAGATTTAACTGGGGTTCCTGAGGCAGATAGCCGATTTTGATCCCCGGCTGTGGGCGGGCTTCGCCTTCGATGTCTTTATCAATCCCCGCCATGATGCGCAGCAGGGTGGATTTACCCGCCCCGTTCAGACCCAGCACGCCGATTTTGGCGCCCGGGAAAAAACTGAGGGAAATATTTTTCAGGATATGACGCTTCGGCGGAACAACCTTGCCGACGCGGTGCATGGTGTAAACGTATTGAGCCACGTTGCTCTGAGCCTCTTTCTGTCCAGTTTAGCGTTATGCCATTAAAGCATGGCGCCTGTAGGGGCATGATACCGGAAGCGCGCTGACGCCCCGCCGGCAAAAGGAATTTACTGTTGACGGAGTTTAGCTGTTTTCGCTGCATGATCCCAGCCATCCCGTCATCGTGTTGTTGACTCTGCGATGCAGCTTCCACCCATGATGGAACCATTGGGACGAATATCAGCCGAAACTGCGGGCGCTCTGGTAAAAGGATGTTAACGCTGCGAATTTCGTTCTGTTTTAAGCTGCTTTCGGCGTATCGTTGCCGGGCAGGATATGCCACACTGATTTAGTTTGAAAAAACCAACGTTAGTCAATGCAATGCAGCCGTCACGGGTATGAACGATGGCCGTGAACATTAATGACGGCGTTCGGCGGTAATGGCGGAAACGATAACGAGTGAGGTCAGGGCAGTTATGTTCAAATTAGGGTATTGGCGATATGTGGCCGCCGCACTGTGTCTCATTGGGGTATCGTGCCAGGCGTTGGCGGATTCTCTGGATGAGCAGCGGCAGCGTTATCAGCAAATAAAGTCCGCGTGGGATAATAACCAGATGGATGTGGTTTCCCAATTAATGCCGACGCTACGTGATTACCCGCTTTACCCTTATCTGGAATACCGAGCGCTGACGCAGGATTTATCGACGGTCAGCGAGGCGCAGGTCAAACAGTTTATGGCTTCGCACCCGACACTGCCTGCGGTGCGTACGCTCAATAACAGCTTTATCAATGAACTGGCTCGTCGTCAGGACTGGAATGGGCTGCTGGTGTTCAGCCCGGAGCAACCCAAGCCGGTCGCCTCTCTCTGCAACTATCTGTATGCCAAAGTCATGGTGGGGCAACCGCAAGGCGTCTGGGAGCAGACCCGCGAAATCTGGCTGACCGGTCGTTCATTGCCGCCGACCTGTGACAAGCTATTCTCTGCCTGGCAGCAGCAAGGCGGATTGACGTCGTTAATGGTTCTTGAACGGATGCGACTGGCGATGGATGCGGGCAGCGCAGGTCTGGTGAATCATCTTTCCAGACAATTGCCGGCAGATTACAAGACCATCACCGATGCGTTGCTGAGATTGCAAAGCAATCCTAAAACGATCGAGCGCTTCGCCCGCTCTGTCGGCCCGACGGATTTTACCCGGAGAGCGGTATTATCGGCGTTCAGCCGCATTGCCCGTCAGGATCCGGATGAGGCGCGGGCATTGCTGCCGCAGTTGATTCGCCTGCAGAAAATGCGCCCGCAGGAACGCCAGAGCATGGAAGATGACATCGCCTGGCGTCTGATGGGCAGCGATACCACCGAGGAGCAGGCGCTCTGGCGTGATGCCGTAATTCTGCGTAGCGCCTCGGCGCCGCTGCTGGAGCGACGCGTCCGTATGGCGCTGGGTCAGGGGGATCGGCCCGGGCTGAAGCAGTGGATGGCGCGCTTGCCGGCCGACGTGCAGCAAAAGGATGAGTGGCGCTACTGGCGAGCGATACTGCTGATCGAACAAGGGCAAAAGCAGGAAGGCGAGAATCAACTGCGCGAATTGATGACGATTCGCGGTTTTTACCCGATGGCCGCCGCGCAGAAGCTCAATGTGAACTATCCGCTGACCATTATGATTGCCGCCAAACCGGAGCGCTCGATTGGGCAGTTACCGGAAGTGGCGCGGGTACGCGAGCTGATGTTCTGGGGACTGGAAAGTCTGGCTCGTTCCGAATGGGCGGGGCTAGTGGCTAGCCGGGATCGTCCGCAGCAGGAAGCGCTGGCGCGTTTTGCGTTCGAACAGCATTGGTATGACCTGAGTGTTCAGGCCACGATTGTGGCGAAACTCTGGGACAATCTGGAGGAACGCTTCCCGCTGGCATGGAATGACGATTTCCGCCGGGCGACGCAAGGTAAGGGCATCAGCCAGAGTTATGCCATGGCGATTGCCCGTCAGGAAAGCGCCTGGAACCCGCAAGCGCATTCCGCCGTGGGGGCGGCCGGCCTGATGCAACTGATGCCCGCCACCGCGCAGCACACTGCCGAAATGTTTAATATCGCCAGCTATACCAACAGCAGCCAGTTACTGGATCCGCAGATGAATATCCAGCTTGGCACCAGCTATCTGGATTATGTTTATCAATCGTTCGGTCAGAACCGCATTCTGGCATCCGCTGCCTACAACGCCGGACCATCGCGGGTGAGTAACTGGTTGAAAGACAGCGACGGTCGGATCGACGCCATCGCGTTTGTGGAAAGTATTCCGTTTTCCGAGACGCGGGGATACGTCAAAAATGTACTGGCCTACGACGTTTTCTACCGTAGCCTGATGCAACAGCGCCCGACGACGTTGCTGATGGACAACGAGTGGCAGCGGCGTTACTGACCGTTAGCGGGGATTGCACGATATACGCATTCCCCGCCTTACGCAGGTGAAGAAAAGTCTCATCATGCTGGCAGTCGTTACCTCACGCCTGTCTCGTTAAGGCGGGCGTTTATCCTATTTGTTACGCTTTTTTTCATCATGAAGAGTATGTTATGCTGATGTACTAGTTAAATAGTATGGCGGCCGTTATGACATCACCTTCACTTCATGATCCGGTATTTTCCGAACAAGACGATGAAAACTGGCAGGCGTTTGTCAGCCTGTTCCAACAGGCGATGGCGGAAGGGCTGGAGCAACCGCTGCTGCAACTGCTGTTAACGCCGGATGAGCGAACCGCGCTGGGAACTCGGGTACGTATTATTCAGGAATTGATGCGCGGCGAGATGAGCCAGCGTGAGCTGAAAAATGAGTTGGGTGCGGGCATTGCGACCATCACCCGAGGTTCCAACAGCCTCAAATCCGCCCCGGCCAGGCTGAAAGTCTGGCTGGAGGAGCAATTGCTACCGGAGAAGAAGGGCTAGCGTTCGGGAAGCAATCAAACGGACGGCGCATGAATCGGGTGCTGATAAACCGGATTATGAAACGGCACTAGCGCCAGCAGCAACGCCTGATAATACACGCTGGTTCTGGACAGTTTGCCATCCGTGAATACGCCAATCGCGCCACCCTGACGTTTGATATCCTGAATGCCGGTCAGACGGGCCATTTCATCACCCAGTTCGCGGCCTTCGCCAATTCCCTGCAGAATGCTTTCCGGCAATACCAGACTGGCTGAACGGGATTCGCCGCGGATGACTGCATTTTCAATCACCATCCAGGCGAACGTCATGCTTTCTTCAATGCCGGCTTCCACGCCTACCCAGAAATCAGCTTCTGGACGGACCTGCCGCGCTCTCATCACCCGATTCCTGGCGCCCGTTCGGGTTTCGACGGAACCTAACGGTTGACTGGGAACTCCACTATCTACATCAACCCCTTCGATGCGGCAATTATCCACACCAAAAACGTCGGCAAATGCTAAAGTGATGGCGTTAATCTTGGCCGGGTTGGTCGTAGAAGCGACAACATGGTACATAATGTTTCCCTACCTTGTAGTTAATTTGACGCAGTATAACGGAAAAAAATCATGTTACAGGTATATCTTGTTCGCCATGGTGAAACAGAGTGGAACGTGGCGCGACGCATTCAGGGGCAGTCGGACAGTCCGCTGACCTCGGGTGGCGAGCATCAGGCCCGGCTGGTTGCTGCAAGGGTCAGGAAACTGGGGATTACCCATATTTTTACCAGCGATCTGGGGCGGACCCGCCGCACTGCCGACATTATCTCGCAGGCTTGCGGCGACTGCCCGGTGATCATGGAGCCGGCTTTGAGAGAGCTGAACATGGGCGTGCTGGAGGAAAGGCTGATTGATTCGCTGAGCCTTGAAGAAGAGCGCTGGCGTAAACAGTTGGTGGATGGCACCCGCGATGGCCGTATCCCCAACGGCGAGTCCATGTCGGAATTGGCTCTGCGTATGCAGAGCGTGCTGGCAAAGTGCCTGGCGTTGCCGGAAGGCAGCCGCCCACTGCTGGTGAGTCACGGTATTGCGCTGGGCTGCCTGCTGAGTACGTTGTTGGGATTACCGGCCTGGGCGGAGCGCCGCTTGCGGCTGCGCAACTGTTCATTGTCTCGTGTTGATTATCAACAGAGCCCCTGGCTGGCGCCTGGATGGATAGTAGAAACCGCCGGAGACGTCTCCCATCTTGACGCTCCGGCGTTGGATGAATTGCAGCGTTAACGCTGAATTGGAATCAGGTATTCGCAGCGGATGATTTTGGGCGGTTCAGCTTCTTTGTGGCCTTTGGGGTAAAAGCGTTCAGCATCAAAACCTTTGCGGCGTGTCAGTTTATAAGTCGGCAGGCAGGTGTCGTAGAGGGTGATGATGAAATCCTGCAAATCATCCGCCGGGCCTTCATAAATAAACATGGCATAGTCGCCGCTCGGTAATACCACCGGTTCGCCGGGATGCACGCCCTCCGGAACATGGTGTGGTTCCAGCGCGGTGGTATACAGCACTTCATGTTCATCATCCTTCTCCTTGCTTGGGCGAGAATGATGCAGACCGTACAGCACCGGCGGGACCTGTTTGACTTCTCCCAAATACTGCCGCCAGAAATGGACGCGTATTTCGGTACGAAAACAGGTAATTTGCTCCAGATTACAGGTATAGCTCTGGGTCAGACCAACCAACTGCGTTTCCGGCAAGGTGACGAAGTGCGGTTGCGGCATGGTAAAAGCGCCGAGACGAATCGGTGGGTGGATACCGAAAGTATTCCAGTCATCCGCCCGACGATAGGATGCCGGCGTCTGGGCAAACTGCTTTTTGAACGCCCGGGTGAACGTCTGTTGTGAATCGAAACGGTACTGCAAGGCGATATCAAGAATCGGGCGACTGGTCAGACACAGTGCGACAGCCGCTTTGGTGAGCCGACGGGCACGAATGTATGAACCGATGGCATGACCCGTTACGTCCTTGAACATTCTCTGCAAATGCCACTTGGAATAGCCGGCCTTGGCTGCGACATTATCCAGCGATAAAGGCTGGTCAAGATGACCCTCCAGCCAGTTGAGCAGGTCACGTATGATACTGGCTTGATCCATAGATCGTCCTCATAGAACACACCGAGAGCTAAGCGTATAAGCCCGGCATAATAGCAACTTTTTCCCTGGGGCACTTACCAAGATTTTTGTGCCTGATGAATAAAGAATCTGATTAACATAGGCTGCTAAAGAAATCTATCCGACAAATGGTCTTTGAACCACAGAAACTACGCCATGGCGGCGACAAAGTGAGAGAAAGGCAATGATGAAAAGACGAATTGTGTTGATGGCTGCGGCCCTGCTCTGCGGTGCAACGTCAGTCTGGGCCGAGGAAATCGGAACGGTGGATACGGTCTTTAAGCTGCTGGGACCAGACCACAAAATCATCGTGGAAGCGTTTGACGATCCGGATGTGGCAAACGTGACCTGTTATCTGAGCAGAGCCAAAACCGGTGGCATCAAAGGGGGGCTTGGCCTGGCGGAGGATACGTCGGATGCCGCCATTTCCTGTCAGCAAGTAGGGCCGATTACCCTGAGCGATAAGATCACCAGTAGCAAGGGAAAAGGCAGCGTGGTGTTTCAGCAGCGCACGTCGCTGATTTTCAAGAAACTGCAGGTGGTGCGTTTTTACGATGCAAAACGCAATGCGCTGGTTTACCTGACCTATTCCGATCGTATAGTAGAAGGGTCGCCGAAAAACGCGCTCAGCGCGGTGCCGATTCTGCCCTGGAGCAAGTAACGGCGATCTATCCCGGAAATAAACAACATCTCAGAAATAAAAAAGCCGGGGCAAACCCGGCTTTCTACATATTGGATATTGGCGCGTGATGACCGCGCCGGGAATCAGTCTTCCAGATCGCCGCAGAAGCGATAACCTTCGCCGTGAATGGTGGCGATGATTTCCGGCGTATCGGCAGTGGATTCGAAATGTTTGCGGATACGGCGGATGGTGACGTCTACCGTACGGTCATGCGGCTTCAGCTCGCGGCCGGTCATTTTCTTCAGCAGTTCGGCGCGGGACTGGATTTTTCCCGGGTTCTCGCAGAAGTGCAGCATAGCGCGGAATTCGCTGCGCGGCAGTTTGTACTGCTCGCCGTTCGGGCTGACCAGCGAACGACTGTTGATATCCAGCTCCCAACCATTGAAGCGGTAGCTTTCCACCAGACGACGCTCTTCGGTGCCGCCGCCCAGATTCATGGTGCGGGACAGCAGATTGCGTGCGCGGATGGTCAGTTCACGCGGGTTGAACGGCTTGGTGATGTAGTCGTCTGCGCCGATTTCCAGGCCTAGAATCTTGTCGACTTCGTTATCGCGCCCGGTCAGGAACATCAACGCCACGCTTGCCTGCTCGCGCAGTTCACGCGCCAGCAACAAGCCATTTTTGCCCGGCAGGTTAATATCCATAATGACCAGATTGATGTCATGTTCGGACAGGATGTTATGCATCTCGGCGCCGTCGGTGGCTTCGTGAACAACGTATCCCTCGGCCTCAAAAATGCTTTTGAGGGTGTTACGAGTTACCAACTCGTCTTCGACAATAAGAATGTGGGGGGTCTGCATGTTTGCTACCTAAAATTGCCAACTAATATAGAGATTCGAAAGTACAGAAGTCCTGGTTCTCTCGGGCGCTTTGGGAAATCGTGTTCACCGTTTTTTCGCCGACTGACTCAAGTACGTAAATACGTTTTGAAGCACTTGTTTCCACCCGACGCGAGCCTGATAACAGGTGGCGATGAGGTTTTGCAACAGAGCCTATTGTGGCGCACAGTTTAACCTTATTAACAGCAACATAACAGTGAGCACTGATTTCGCCGACTGGCAAATCTACGGTTCCATTGACATATATCAAATTTCATTGTAGCACGTTAGCAATTTGTGGAAAACGCACCACGAATACCGCTATCTATCACAATTTAACATTTTTATATTCACCACGGCATAATAAATGCTGATAGCTGAAGCGTTTCCATTTCCGTCGCGTCATTCGGCGGCGCGTCAATGCGGCTACGATTTCAGGCCATCTGGCGGGATGCGTCAAATCCCGGTAGGGACTTATTTTCCAGCGTAAATCATCGCTACATTTTATTCGTCAGCGCACCTGCCAGGTGCGTGCTGGGAGGTTGTGTGCAGTTTTATATCATTTTGGTGGCGCCCGCCCGGGCCGAAAACGTCGGTGCGGCGGCGCGCGCCATGAAAACCATGGGGTTTGGCCGGTTGCGGATTGTCGACAGCACTGCGCATCTTGAGCCGGCGGCGCGTTGGGTGGCGCATGGCTCCGGCGATATTCTTGATGGGGTCGACGTTTTCCCGACGCTGGCCGACGCGCTGGCGGATGTTGAGTTCACGGTAGCGACCACCGCCCGCAGCCGCGCCCGTTTTCATTACTACTGTGAGCCAGCGCAGTTGCTGAGCGTGCTGGAGGAAAAGCGGCAATGGGTCAGTTCTGCAGCGCTGGTGTTTGGCCGCGAAGATTCCGGGCTGACCAATGAGGAACTGGCGCTGGCGGACATCCTGACCGGCGTGCCGATGGCGGCGGATTATCCGTCATTGAATCTGGGGCAGGCGGTGATGGTGTATTGTTATCAACTAGCGTCGTTGATGCAGGTGACCGCGGCCGAGCCGACGCAGGCTGAGTCCGGACAACTGGCGGCGTTGCGCGAGCGGTTTGCGCGTTTGCTGGTTCGGGTCGGCGCGCAGCAGGACGAAAAACTGCGCGACTGGCTGCAACAGCGGCTCGGATTACTGGAGCAACGTGACAGCGCTATGCTGCATAGGCTGCTGCATGATGTGGAAAAAGCGCTATCGGCAGAAGATCAGGGAAAATGAGGATTCTCTGGCGAATCATCACGACTGGCCGCTTTTTCTGAATCATTGTTTGGGTTTTTTGTTTTTCCATAGTGACTTTATCCGCCGTCACCGGCGTAAAGTGGAGGGAGGAATGAAGAAATCCGTTGACTTAGCAGGGCGATTGCCCTAACTAATAGGGCAGATAATTTTTCGCTCTACGAGAACGTTACGCAATGCATCACATCAGCCTGGTTACCACCACCATTATTATTACCACCGGTACGACGAGTAACGGTGCGGGCTGACGCGTACAGATGAATCCAGAAAAAGCCCGCACTTCACAGTGCGGGCTTTTTTTTTACCGTTATCGCGGGTTTATTGCTGCCCGCCAACCTTATAAGGCCGTTGCAAATGGCTTTCAAAAACGCTCCCGGCGTTTTTGGCAACTGAAAATTCAGGAGAACAGACAAAAATGCGAGTGTTGAAATTTGGCGGGACCTCGGTAGCCAACGCAGAACGATTTGCGCGTGTTGCCGATATCATCGAAAGCAATGCACGTCAGGGACAGGTCGCTACGGTGCTGTCGGCACCGGCGAAGATCACCAATCACTTGGTGGCCATGATTGAAAAAACCGTGGCTAAACAGGATATCCAGCCAAATATCACCGAAGCGGAAGTCATTTTTGCCGATTTGCTGCAGGGACTGGCGCAATCCCAGCCTGGTTTTGCCTATGACCGGCTGAAAGCGCGGGTGGACGAAGAGTTTTCCCAGCTCAAACAGGTGCTGCATGGCATCGCTTTGCTGGGGCAGTGCCCGGACAGCGTTAACGCCGCCATTATCTGCCGGGGCGAAAAACTCTCCATCGCCATCATGGAAGCCGTATTTCAGGCGCGCGGCTATCAGGTATCGATCATCGACCCGGTGCGCAGCCTGCTCGCGCAGGGCCATTATCTGGAATCCACGGTAGATATCGCTGAATCCACCCGCCGCATTGATGAGCAGGCGATCCCCGCTGACCATGTGATCCTGATGGCGGGCTTTACCGCCGGCAATGATAAAGGCGAACTGGTGGTGCTGGGCCGCAACGGCTCTGACTATTCGGCGGCGGTGCTGGCCGCGTGTCTGCGGGCCGACTGTTGTGAGATCTGGACTGACGTCGACGGCGTGTACACCTGTGACCCGCGTCAGGTGCCGGATGCGCGGTTGCTGAAGTCGATGTCCTATCAGGAAGCGATGGAATTGTCGTACTTCGGCGCCAAAGTTCTCCACCCCCGCACTATCGCCCCCATCGCCCAGTTCCAGATTCCCTGCCTTATCAAGAATACCGAAAATCCCCAGGCGCCCGGCACGCTGATCGGTCTGGAAAGCAACGATAACCAGTATCCGGTCAAAGGCATCACCAACCTGAACAATATGGCGATGATCAACGTTTCCGGCCCTGGTATGAAAGGGATGGTCGGGATGGCGGCGCGCGTGTTCGCCGCCATGTCCCGCGCCGGTATCTCGGTGGTGCTTATCACCCAGTCCTCTTCCGAGTACAGCATCAGTTTCTGCGTGTCTCAGAGTGAGTTGCCGCGCGCGCGCAAAACGCTGGAAGACGAATTCTATCTGGAACTGAAAGAAGGCGTACTGGAGCCGCTGGACGTGGTGCAACGGCTGGCGATCATTTCCGTGGTGGGCGACGGTATGCGTACGCTGCGCGGCCTGTCGGCCCGTCTGTTCACCGCGCTGGCCAGCGCCAACATCAATATCGTGGCGATTGCCCAGGGCTCGTCCGAGCGCTCGATTTCGGTGGTGGTGAACAATGACGTAGCGACCACCGGCGTGCGGGTGGCGCATCAGATGCTGTTCAACACCAATCAGGCGCTGGACGTGTTCGTGATTGGCGTCGGCGGCGTCGGCGGCGCATTGCTGGAGCAGATTCAGCGCCAGCAGCCGTGGCTGAAACAAAAACACATCGACGTGCGGGTATGCGGCATCGCCAATTCCAAAGCGATGCTGACCAACGTGCACGGTATTCCAATGGATCGCTGGCGCGACGAGCTGGCGCGGGCGCGTGAACCGTTTAGCCCGGCTGCGCTCAGCCGTCTGGTGAAAGAGTATCACTTGCTGAACCCGGTCATCATCGACTGTACCTCCAGTCAGGCGGTTGCCGATCAATACGCCGATTTCCTGGCGAACGGCTTCCATGTCGTCACGCCTAACAAGAAAGCCAACACGGGCACGCTGCGTTATTACCACCAGTTGCGTCAGGCGGCGGCCAAATCCCGTCGCAAGTTCCTGTACGACACCAACGTCGGCGCCGGTCTGCCGGTGATCGAGAACCTGCAGAACCTGCTGAACGCCGGCGATGAGCTGATTCGCTTCAACGGTATTCTGTCCGGTTCGCTGTCCTTTATCTTCGGCAAGCTGGATGAAGGCATGTCGCTGTCCGCCGCCACGCTGCTGGCGAAAGAAAAAGGCTTTACCGAGCCGGATCCGCGCGACGATCTGTCCGGTATGGACGTGGCGCGCAAGTTGTTGATTCTGGCGCGTGAAGCGGGTTATGAACTGGAGCTGGACGACATTCAGGTCGATTCCGTGCTGCCGCCGGAATATGCGCAGGGCGATGTCGCCAGCTTCCTGGCGCGCCTGCCGGAGCTGGACGCCGAATTCGCCCGTCGGGTTGAAGCGGCGCGGGCGGAAGGTAAAGTGTTACGCTACGTCGGTAAGATCGACGACGGCAAGTGCCAGGTGACGATCAGCGCGGTGGGCGGCAACGATCCGCTGTTCAAGGTGAAGGACGGCGAGAACGCGCTGGCGTTTTACAGCCGTTATTACCAGCCGCTGCCGCTGGTGTTGCGGGGTTACGGGGCGGGCAATGATGTGACGGCGGCCGGGGTGTTTGCAGACCTGTTGCGTACGCTGTCGTGGAAGGTGGGAGTGTGAGAATGGTGAAGATTTATGCCCCGGCATCCATCGGGAATGTGAGCGTGGGGTTTGACGTGCTGGGCGCGGCGGTATCGCCGGTGGACGGCACCCTGCTGGGCGATTGCGTCACCGTGCGGGAAGCCGAACTGTTCAGCCTGTACAACGAAGGGCGTTTTGTCAGCAAGCTGCCGGACAACCCGAAAGAAAACATCGTATATCAGTGCTGGGAACGTTTCTGTCAGGAAATCGGCAAGACCGTGCCGGTGGCCATGACGCTGGAAAAAAACATGCCGATCGGTTCCGGGCTGGGGTCCAGCGCCTGTTCGGTGGTAGCCGGCCTGATGGCGATGAACGAATTCTGCGGCAAACCGCTGGACGACACCCGCCTGCTGACGCTGATGGGCGAACTGGAAGGGCGCATTTCCGGCAGCGTGCATTACGACAACGTGGCGCCGTGCTTCCTGGGCGGTATTCAACTGATGGTGGAAGAGATGGGCATCGTCAGTCAGCCGGTGCCGGGATTTGACGACTGGTTGTGGGTGATGGCCTATCCGGGCATCAAGGTGTCCACGGCTGAAGCGCGGGCGATCCTGCCGGCGCAGTATCGTCGTCAGGATTGCATCAGCCACGGCCGCTATCTGGCGGGCTTTATCCACGCCTGCCATACCGGCCAGGCGGCGCTGGCGGCGACCCTGATGAAAGATGTCATCGCCGAGCCTTACCGCACGCGTCTGTTACCCGGCTTTGCCGAAGCGCGTCAGGCGGCCAACGAGTTGGGCGCGCTGGCCTGCGGTATTTCCGGTTCCGGGCCGACGCTGTTCTCCGTGTGCAACAACATGGGCTCGGCAGAGCGTCTGGCAAGCTGGCTGCGGGAAAACTATCTGCAGAACGACGAAGGTTTTGTTCATATTTGCCGTCTGGATACCGCAGGCGCGCGACAACTGGGATAACGCATGAAACTGTACAATCTGAAAGATCACAATGAACAGGTGAATTTCGCCGAAGCGATCCGCAAAGGGCTGGGGAGCAATCAGGGCCTGTTTTTCCCGCTGGAGCTGCCGGAATTCGACCGCACGGCGATTGATGAACTGCTGGAACAGGATTTTGTCACCCGCAGCAGCCGTATTCTGTCGGCGTTCATTGGTGATGAGATGTCTGATGAAACCGTCTACCAGCGCGTTAAAGCGGCTTTCCGCTTCCCGGCGCCGGTAGTGCCGGTGAGCGAAGACATCGCCGCGCTGGAGCTGTTTCACGGCCCGACGCTGGCATTCAAGGACTTCGGCGGCCGCCTGATGGCGCAGATGCTGGCGGAAGTCGCGGGCGATCAGCAGATCACGATCCTGACCGCCACCTCGGGCGATACCGGCGCGGCGGTTGCGCATGCGTTCTACGGCCTGAAGAACGTGCGGGTGGTGATCCTGTATCCGAACGGCAAGATCAGTCCGTTGCAGGAAAAACTGTTCTGTACGCTGGGCGGCAACATTCACACTATCGCCGTCGACAGCGATTTCGATGCCTGTCAGGCGCTGGTGAAGCAGGCGTTTGATGATGAAGAGCTGAAACGTGCGATAGGGCTGAATTCCGCCAACTCCATCAACATCAGCCGTCTGCTGGCGCAGATCAGCTACTATTTCGAAGCGGTGGCGCAGTTGCCGCAGGAAGCTCGCAATCAACTGGTGATATCGGTACCGAGCGGCAACTTCGGCGACCTGACCGCCGGCCTGCTGGCGAAATCGCTGGGCCTGCCGGTGAAGCGCTTTATCGCCGCCACCAACGCCAACGACACGGTGCCGCGTTTTCTGCAAAGCGGCGCCTGGCAGCCGAATCCGACCGTGGCGACGTTGTCCAATGCGATGGACGTGAGCCAGCCGAACAACTGGCCGCGTGTGGAAGAGCTGTTCCGCCGCAAGAACTGGCAACTGAAAGAGCTGGCGTTCGGCGCGGTGAGCGATGAGACCACCAAAGCCACCATGCTGGAACTGGCGGCGCTGGGCTACACGTCCGAGCCGCACGCGGCGATCGCTTACCGCCTGCTGCGCGATCAGTTGCAGCCGGGCGAATACGGCCTGTTCCTGGGCACCGCCCATCCGGCGAAGTTCAAGGAGAGCGTCGAGGCGATTCTCGCTAAGACATTGCCGCTGCCGGCAGCGCTGGCCGAACGCGCCGATTTGGCGCTGCTGTCGCACCACTTCGCGCCGGACTTCGCGCAGCTGCGTCAATTCCTGATGGAACTGCCGCGCTAATTCTGCAACGTATTACTTCTGCAACGTATTACTTCTGCACGTATTACGGCCGGAAAGGGGGAAACCGCTTTCCGGCCGTGTTCGTTTATGGAGCGGATAACCCGTTTTGTCAGGCGTCGCGTTCGCGGCGCTTGAAGATCAGTTCGTCTGCCGAGGAATTGGCGGCGTCAAAGTAATAGCCTTCGCTGTCAAAGTTTTTCAGTTGCTCCGGCGTGGTCAGGCGGTTCTGAATGATGAAGCGGCTCATCAGGCCGCGCGCTTTCTTGGCGTAGAAGCTGATCACCTTAAACTTGCCATTCTTCTCATCGAGAAAGACCGGTTTTATCAGCCGCGCCTTGAGTCTGGCCGGTTTGACGGATTTGAAGTATTCGTCGGACGCCAGATTGATCAGAATATCGTCGTTCTGCGCTTTCAGCGCCTGATTGAGCGTGTCGGTGATGGTATCGCCCCAGAACTGATACAGGTCGTTGCCCGCGTCGTTTTTCAGCCGGATACCCATTTCCAGCCGGTAAGGCTGCATCAGGTCCAGCGGCCGCAGCACGCCGTACAGGCCGGACAGAATACGCAGATGCTGCTGGGCGAAATCGAAATCCGCCTCGTTGAAATCCTCCGCCGCCAGCCCGGTGTAGACATCGCCTTTGAACGCCAGCAACGCCTGACGCGCGTTATCCAGCGAAAATTCCGGGTGCCATTCCTGAAAACGGGCCGCATTCAGGTCCGCCAGCTTATCGCTGATACCCATCAGCGAGGCGATATTCGCCGGGGTCAGCTGTTTGCAATGCCGCATCAACTGCTGGGAATACTCCAGCAGAGCGGGTTGCGTGTAGCGTTGCGTGGGCAGCGGGCTGGTGTAATCCAGCGTTTTGGCAGGTGAAAGGGTGATCAGCATAAACGTATCCCGTTGGTGTCTTGAATGGCCTTACTGTAGCAAAAGCCGGTAAAAAAGGGGCGATGGCTGTGACAGGCGTGATAAATCAGCGTGGTTTAGGCTCTCGTGTGATTTTTCATCAAAAACAGGGGTAAAAGAAAAATGAATGATGTTTATTCTATTGATTTTTAATTGAAAAAAGGTTTTGTTTCCTGCGTGCGGTTTTTTTCTGGTCCGCTTGCGCGGGCTTGGGCGCGTGTTATTATCAGGCTCTGGCGACAGTTCCTGCCACCAGTTCATGCACAAACAATGAGAAAGGCCAACATGACGGATAAACTGACTTCCCTACGCCAATTCACCACTGTGGTGGCGGATACCGGCGATATCGCGGCAATGAAGCTTTACCAGCCGCAGGACGCCACCACCAACCCTTCCCTGATTCTGAATGCCGCGCAAATCCCGGAATACCGTGCGCTGATTGATGACGCTGTGGCCTGGGCCCGCGCGCAGAGCGACAAACGCGAGCAGCAGGTTGTCGATGCGACGGACAAACTGGCGGTTAATATCGGTCTGGAAATTCTCAAGTTGATTCCGGGGCGCATCTCCACCGAAGTGGACGCCCGTCTTTCCTATGACACCGCAGCCAGCGTCGCCAAAGCGAAACGCCTGATCAAGCTGTACAACGATGCCGGCATCAGCAACGACCGTATCCTGATCAAACTGGCGTCCACCTGGCAGGGGATCTGCGCCGCCGAGCAGCTGGAAAAAGAAGGCATCAACTGTAACCTGACCCTGCTGTTCTCGTTTGCTCAGGCGCGTGCCTGCGCCGAAGCGGGCGTGTTCCTGATTTCCCCGTTTGTGGGCCGTATTCTGGACTGGTACAAAGCCAACAGCGACAAGAAAGAGTTTGCGCCGCACGAAGATCCGGGCGTCATCTCCGTTACCGACATCTACAAATATTACAAACAGCACGGTTATGAAACGGTAGTGATGGGCGCCAGCTTCCGCAATGTCGGCGAGATTCTGGAACTGGCTGGTTGCGATCGCCTGACCATTGCGCCGGCGCTGCTCAAAGAACTGGCGGAAAGCCAGGGCGACGTGGCGCACAAACTGTCTTACAGCGGTGAGGTGAAAGCGCGTCCGGCCAGACTGACCGAGTCCGAATTCTACTGGCAGCACAATCAGGATCCGATGGCGGTGGACAAACTGGCCGACGGTATCCGTAAGTTTGCGGTAGACCAGGAAAAACTGGAAAAAATGATCGCCGCGCTGTTGTAAGACGCGACGTCTTTTTCGTGTGGAAAACGGTCAGCTGGCGCTGGCCGTTTTTGTTTCTGCGTCGCCTTGCAGAGGCCGGGCGAGCGGGGTGGTGATCGTGCAGTTGCGGGTTCTTTTTGCCAGATACAGGTTAACGTCGGCGCGGCGGATGATTTCATCCAGCCCTTCATCCGGCGACTCGACGGTCACTAGCCCGATGCTGACGGTAATTCCCGGCGACATGGATGTTGAGGCATGGCCGAGCTCATGGATTCCCTCTCTGACGCGCTCCGCTACGCGCACCGCGTTTTCCTGCGAGATGTTGGGCAATATGACGGCAAACTCGTCGCCGCCCAGACGGCAGAGGATGTCATGACGGCGAAACGAATGCCGAATAACGTCCGCCACCGCTTTCAGCGCTTCGTCGCCCGCCGCGTGTCCCAGCGTGTCGTTGACCTGCTTGAAGTGATCGATATCAATCAGCATGGCGCACAGCGGCTTGTTTTCATGACGCGCCGCTTTCAACGCGCGGTTGGCTGACTGGTAAAACGCATCCCGGCGCAGAAAGCCGGTCAGATCGTCGTAACGGGCGGTGGTCGGCAGCTCAATCAGATATTTTTTTGCGACCAGCGACAGCAGGCTGCCCATGACGGCAACCATCAGGCTGATGCAGGCCAGCGTGATGACTTCCGCCGAGGTGGTGGCAATGTTGCCAAAGCCGGGCGAGGAGCCCAGCGTGGTGACGCGTATGCGTAAGCCGATCAGTTTGTCGGTGGGCGAGAGAATCGGCATGACGGTGGTGAGCTGCTCCTTTTCCGGCGGGTTACCGGCGGACGGCAGCAGATTCTGGCATACCCGAATGATCGCCATGTCGTTGAGGGAAAGATTCAGTTCTGACAGGCGGTTGATGCATTCGTGGCCGACGTCGCGGGTGTTGAACGCCATAATGCGCACCCGGGAAAACATCGAGTTGCCGACCTTGTAGAAATGGTCGCTTTCAGCGATTTCGCCGCTGGTGTTATAGGACTCGTACAGACGGATGATGCTGTCGAAATTGCGTTTTTCCTCCTGCCAGTCTTTCTGGCGGGAGTTCAGCAACAACAGGCTGGTTAGAGCAACCGAGAACAGGCCAAACAAAACAAAAGCGGAAACCGGATTGGCAAGCAATCTGACAATGTGATTTTTAATAAAATTCATTCACTTTTCCTGCATTTCCCGATGATGCGCCGTTGCCCGGCAATCGGTCTTACTTACCGAGTCTGCTCCGCTCGGGGATTTCGCTTACCGGGTTGAACCGAATGGTGCCCGGAATTCGCACAGTCGTGATTAACGTTGTGGTTTCCGTTCACTTTCCTTGTTCAATCTGGCTGCGACAATCACGCTGGCTGAGGTAGACTCTTAATTATTGTTATTGTCAGAAACATTAATCGATGAGCGAGAATTAACTCGTTGAATCGTTAGATATTGTGCACGGTCATAACGTATTTTCTTGTGGAACCGCGCAGATTTCGAACATTGTCGCATTAGCGAGCGGATTTTTGAACGGATTTAACGCTTCGGATTATTAATCAGACTGATAGAATAAATTTTTTGATAAACAAGAGGTGCTTATGAACAGTCTATGTGTTGGTTTGGTATCCATTTCTGATCGCGCCTCCAGCGGTGTCTATCAGGATGAAGGCATTCCGGCTCTGCAGGCATGGCTGGCGGAAGCACTGACCACCCCCTTCGACGTGCAAACTCGTTTGGTGCCGGATGAACAGCCGCTGATTGAGCAGACGCTGTGTGAACTGGTGGATGAGTGCGGTTGCCATCTGGTGCTGACCACCGGCGGCACCGGCCCGGCGCGTCGGGATGTGACGCCGGACGCCACGCTGGCGGTGGCCGATCGGGAAATGCCGGGATTCGGCGAGCAGATGCGGCAGATCAGCCTGCGGTTTGTTCCCACCGCCATTCTGTCGCGTCAGGTTGGCGTGATCCGTAAACAGGCGCTGATCCTCAACCTGCCGGGGCAGCCGAAATCCATCCGCGAGACCCTGACCGGCCTGAAAGATGCGTCCGGCCAGGTCATCGTACCGGGGATTTTCGCCAGTGTTCCCTACTGCATCCAACTGCTGGAAGGACCTTATATCGAAACCAATCCGGACGTAGTAGCAGCTTTTCGCCCCAAGAGTGCGATACGCGATATAAAAAGCTGAAGTTAACGCAATTTGTTGATAACCATCGCCCGGTGCTGGTGTGCCAAAAATCTGCCGCTATAGTAAGGTTTCATTTACACAGCGATTTGAAATTATTTTCTTATTGTACTGGCATTGTGCGGTGATTTATGGCTGGCGAACAACACCGTCGATTGAATCGACACGATTATCAAACCCTTTCATTGGCGGCGCTGGGCGGCGCGCTGGAGTTTTACGACTTCATCATCTTCGTCTTTTTTGCCGCTGTTATCGGCGATCTGTTTTTTCCGTCGGATATTCCTGAATGGCTGCGGCAGGTTCAAACCTTTGGCATCTTTGCCGCCGGCTATCTGGCTCGCCCGCTGGGCGGTATCGTGATGGCGCATTTTGGCGATCGGGTCGGTCGCAAAAAAATGTTCAGCCTGAGCATCTTACTGATGGCCCTGCCCACGCTGGGAATGGGGATGCTGCCGACCTATGCTTCCATCGGCATCGCGGCGCCTTTGCTGCTGCTGTTGATGCGGGTGCTGCAGGGCGCGGCGATCGGCGGTGAAGTGCCGGGCGCCTGGGTGTTTGTCGCGGAACACGTTCCCCGCTCTCGTATCGGCATCGCCTGCGGCACGTTGACCGCCGGGCTGACGCTGGGGATTTTGTTCGGTTCGATGATCGCCACGCTGCTTAATACCTTGCTGCCGCCCGTGCAGATCGTCGCCGGCGGCTGGCGTATCCCATTCTTTATCGGCGGTATCTTCGGACTTATCGCGCTGTATTTGCGCCGCTGGCTGCAGGAAACGCCGATTTTCCGCGAGATGCAGGCGCACAAAGCGCTGGCGGACGAACTGCCGCTCAAGACAATCGTGTTACGTCATAAGAAAGCGATACTGGTCAGCATGTTGCTGACCTGGATGTTGTCCGCTGGAATTGTGGTAGTGATTCTGATGGCGCCGGTGTATTTGCAAAAATTGCATGGTATCCCGGCGGCGTTGACGTTACAGGCCAACAGTCTGGCCACCGTTGCGTTAATGGTCGGCTGTATTATCGCCGGGCTGGCGGCGGACCGGATTGGCGTCGGCCGTACCTTCATCATCGGCAGTCTGTTGTTTGCGACGTGCAGCTGGCTGTTTTACTCCCATGCCGCGCAGAGCCATAGCCTGCTGTTTATCAGCTATGCGCTGGCGGGATTGAGCGTCGGGGTGGTGGGCGCGGTGCCTTACGTGATGGTGCGGGCGTTCCCGGCGGCGGTGCGTTTCTCCGGCATTTCCTTCTCGTATAACGTGGCATACGCCATTTTTGGCGGCATGACGCCCATTTTCGTTACGCTGATGATGAAGTGGACGCCGCTGGCGCCGGCCTTCTATGTGCTGGCGTTGTGCGCGTTGGGGCTGGTGCTGGGCGTTTATCTGCAAAGCCAGACTCACCGCGAGGTGGAAGCACAGGCTGAGCAGGTCGGTTCTCCGGCCGGGGTGTAGACCCGCGTGGACATCCGGACAAAAAAAGAGAGGCGCCTGATGCGCCTCTCTTTTTGCGTTGATTTGCGTTGGTGCCGCTCTAAACGGTTTTCCGTCAGTGCGCGCCGCGAGCGCCAATCGGCAGTACGGTACGGCCGTACTGTTCGTTGAGCACTTCGGCCATCGCCAGGTAGATAGCGCTGGCGCCGCAGATAATGCCTTCATAACCGGCGAAGGTCAGCAGCGCGTGGTTGCCGGTGATGTTGCCGATCGCCAGCAGGGCGAACAGCACGGTCAGGCTGGCGAACACGAACTGCAGTGCGCGGTTGGCGCCCAGGGTGCCGAAGAACATGAACAGGGTGAAGATGCCCCACAGCGCCAGGAACACGCCGAGGAACTGCGCGTCGGCCGCTTCCGCCAGGCCCATTTTCGGCAGCATGATGATGGCGACCAGCGTCAGCCAGAACGCGCCGTAGGAGGTAAAGGCAGTCACGCCAAAGGTATTGCCTTTCTTATACTCCAGCAGACCGGCCAGGATCTGGGCGATGCCGCCGTAGAAGATTCCCATGCTCAGAATAATGGAAGTCAGTGGGAAAAAGCCTGCGTTGTGCAGGTTTAACAGAATGGTGGTCATCCCGAAGCCCATCAGTCCCAGTGGGCCCGGATTCGCCAACGTTTTCGCGTGCATACATCCTCTGCAATAACAAAATGGTCAATGTGTTGTTGTGTCTCAAGGTTTGCCCGGCGGGCGTTCCCATGAGGTAAACGGAGCGTCGCCGGTACCCGCTGTCAGGCCGGGGCAATCCCTTTTCTGCGGCGAGCGCGGCATCATAGCGGGCGGGAATGGGCGATACAACCAGATAGGATGCGAATACTTTGATCAAAAACCGGGAAGATGCAGTTTTTTTTGGTTAGTGCCCCTTGATGCAGGAATTGTCGTCCCCATCTTAGAGTCATCAAAGCGGTTTGACCGAAAAGACAAAGACGATTTCGGGGTGTTGAAAAGCAACATTTCGCCCGCATAGTAGGTTAAACCACCACACCGGATATGACTTTTAAGTGGAGATGTTTAGATGGGTAAGATTATTGGTATCGACTTGGGTACAACCAACTCTTGTGTAGCGATTATGGACGGTACGCAGGTTAAGGTACTGGAAAACAGCGAAGGCGATCGCACCACGCCTTCCATTATTGCCTATACGCAAGATGGTGAAACTCTGGTTGGCCAACCGGCTAAACGTCAGGCGGTGACTAACCCGAAAAATACGCTGTTCGCCATCAAGCGTCTGATTGGTCGTCGTTTCCAGGATGAAGAAGTACAGCGCGACACCAACATCATGCCGTACAAAATCCTGCCGGCCGACAACGGCGACGCCTGGGTGGAAGTGAAAGACCAGAAACTGGCTCCGCCGCAGATTTCCGCTGAAGTCCTGAAAAAAATGAAGAAGACGGCGGAAGATTATCTGGGTGAAACCATCACCGAAGCGGTCATCACCGTACCGGCATACTTCAACGACGCCCAGCGTCAGGCGACCAAAGACGCCGGCCGTATCGCCGGTCTGGAAGTCAAACGTATCATCAACGAACCGACGGCGGCTGCGCTGGCTTACGGCCTGGACAAAGGCGTCGGCAACCGCACTATCGCTGTATACGACCTGGGCGGCGGTACGTTCGATATCTCCATCATTGAAATCGATGATGTCGACGGCGAGAAAACCTTCGAAGTACTGGCGACCAACGGTGATACTCACCTGGGCGGCGAAGACTTCGACAGCCGTATGATCAACTACCTGGTTGACGAATTCAAAAAAGAGCAGGGCTTTGACCTGCGTAACGACCCGCTGGCGATGCAGCGTCTGAAAGAAGCGGCGGAAAAAGCGAAGATCGAACTGTCTTCTGCCCAGCAGACCGATGTTAACCTGCCGTACATCACGGCGGACGCCACCGGCCCGAAACACCTGAACATCAAGGTAACTCGCGCCAAACTGGAATCGCTGGTCGAAGATCTGGTAACCCGTTCTCTGGAGCCGCTGAAAGTGGCGTTGCAGGATGCCGGGCTGTCGGTTTCCGAAATCCACGACGTGATTCTGGTCGGCGGCCAGACCCGTATGCCGCTGGTGCAGAAGAAAGTTGCCGATTTCTTCGGTAAAGAACCGCGTAAAGACGTGAACCCGGACGAAGCGGTGGCGATTGGCGCCGCGGTGCAGGGCGGCGTGCTGGCTGGCGACGTGAAAGACGTGCTGCTGCTGGACGTTACTCCGCTGTCTCTGGGTATCGAAACCATGGGCGGCGTGATGACTCCGCTGATTACCAAGAACACTACTATCCCGACCAAGCACAGTCAGGTGTTCTCGACGGCGGAAGACAACCAGTCCGCGGTGACGATCCACGTACTGCAGGGTGAGCGTAAGCGCGCCCACGATAACAAATCGTTGGGACAGTTCAACCTGGACGGTATTCAGCCGGCGCCGCGCGGTATGCCGCAGATCGAAGTCACCTTCGACATCGATGCCGACGGTATCCTGCATGTTTCCGCTAAAGACAAGAACAGCGGTCGCGAGCAGAACATCACCATCAAGGCGTCTTCCGGCCTGAACGAAGACGAAATCCAGAAGATGGTGCGTGAAGCTGAAGCCAACGCCGAAGCGGATCGTAAGTTTGAAGAGCTGGTGCAGGCGCGCAACCAGGGCGACCACCTGCTGCACAGCACCCGCAAACAGCTGGAAGAAACCGGCGACAAACTGGCCGCTGCCGACAAGACCGCTATCGAAGAGGCGCTGAAAGCGCTGGAAACTGCGCTGAAAGGCGAAGACAAGGCAGACATCGAAGCGAAGATCCAGAAGCTGGCGGAAGCGTCTACCAAACTGCTGGAAGCCGCTCAGCAGCAACAGGCTCAGGCCGGTGCTGCCGGCGCCGACAATGCAGCCCGTCAGGATGATGATGTCGTTGACGCCGAGTTCGAAGAAGTCAAAGACAAGAAATAATCGCCCTTAAGCGGGCGCAGTAGCGGTAGCTCATACTGTTGCTGGCAACCAGCACGGGCGTCGGGGAAACTCTGCGCCCGTGCACGCATGTTGAGGGCAGGAAAAAAGAATGGCGAAGCAAGACTACTACGAGATTCTGGGCGTTGCGAAAGACGCGGATGAGCGCGAAATCAAAAAGGCTTACAAACGGCTGGCGATGAAATATCACCCGGATCGCAATCCGGGTGACAAAGACGCCGAGGCCAAATTCAAGGAAGTCAAAGAAGCCTATGAGATTTTGACCGATGCTCAGAAACGCGCGGCCTACGATCAGTATGGACATGCCGCGTTTGAGCAGGGCGGTATGGGCGGCGGTGGCGGCGCAGGTGGTTTCGGCGGCGCTGATTTCGGCGATATTTTCGGCGATGTTTTCGGTGATATCTTTGGCGGCGGTCGCCGTCAGCGTGCGAGTCGCGGCTCTGATTTACGCTACACCATGGAGCTGACGCTGGAAGAAGCGGTACGCGGCGTCACCAAAGAGATCCGTATCCCGACGCTGCAGGAATGCGACGTTTGTCATGGCAGCGGCGCCAGACCGGGCAGCAACGCGGTGACCTGTCCAACCTGTCACGGCAACGGACAGGTGCAGATGCGTCAGGGGTTCTTCACCGTGCAGCAGACCTGTCCGCACTGTCATGGCCGCGGCAAGATCATCAAAGATCCTTGCACGAAGTGTCATGGTCACGGGCGTGTTGAGAAAAGCAAAACGCTGTCGGTCAAGATCCCGGCCGGCGTGGACACTGGCGATCGCATCCGCCTGGCGGGTGAAGGGGAGGCGGGGGAATTTGGCGCCCCGGCCGGCGATCTGTACGTACAAGTGCAGGTGCGCGAGCACCCGATCTTCCAGCGCGAAGACAATAACCTCTACTGCGAAGTGCCGATCAACTTCGCTATGGCGGCGTTGGGCGGTGAAATTGAAGTGCCGACGCTGGACGGGCGCGTGATGCTGAAAGTACCGGCGGAAACGCAAACCGGCAAACTGTTCCGCATGCGCGGCAAGGGCGTGAAATCGGTACGCGGAGGCATTCAGGGCGATCTGCTGTGCCGGGTGGTGGTGGAAACCCCAGTCAATTTGAGCGATCGTCAAAAACAGCTGTTGCAGGAATTGCAGGAGAGCTTTGGCGGCCCGACTGGCGAAAGCAACAGTCCGCGCTCCAAAAGTTTCTTCGACGGCGTGAAGAAATTCTTTGACGACCTGACGCGCTGATCCTGATTACCACCGTGACGCGGTGATAAAAACCGGCCGGTTTATCCTGGCCGGTTTTTTTATTGCCGTTATCCACCGATTCGGTTTTTTCGAGTATTAATCCAGTTTAAAACTGCTTTTAACGATGAGTGGTGTGGCTTAACCTTGCTATCCATTATCGGGCAGTGATGAGTGATGCCCGCCGATGCTGTAAGGGAGAATAAACGTGATAAAGCTGTTCCGCTATCTGACCGGGCTGGAAGCGGCCGCCGGCATGATTTTGATTGCCGCGACTCTGCTGGCGCTGCTGGTCTCCAACATACCGGCCACATTGCCGTGGTATCAGTCCTTTCTGGAGATACCGGTGGTGATGGGCATTGGCGCGCTGGAAATTAACAAGCCGCTGCTGTTGTGGATTAATGACGGCCTGATGGCGCTGTTTTTCCTGCAGGTCGGTCTGGAAGTGAAACGCGAACTGGTGGTCGGCGCGCTGGCGAGCCGGCGGCAGGCGATACTGCCGGTGGTGGCGGCCTTTGGCGGGATGCTGGTTCCCGCGCTGTTTTTCCTGTTGTTTAACGCCGCTGAAGCGGAAACCCGTTCAGGCTGGGCGATTCCTACCGCGACGGATATCGCTTTTGCGGTCGGCATTCTGGTCCTGCTGGGTAAACGAGTGCCGGCAGGGTTGAAGGTGTTCCTGCTGGCGCTGGCGATCATTGACGATCTGGGGGCGATCGTGATTATCGCGCTGTTCTATACCCAGCAATTGCACTGGCTGGCGCTGTCGGGCGCGCTGGCGGCGATCGCTTTACTGGCGTACATGAATCACCAGCAGGTGATGAAAACGTCTGCTTATCTGCTGGTCGGGATAGTGTTGTGGGTCTGCATTCTGAAATCCGGCGTGCATGCCACGCTGGCCGGCGTGATTGTCGGTTTCTTTATTCCGCTGCGCGCTCTGGCGGGCCACCCCTCGCCCGCCAGTACGCTGGAACATGGGCTGACAAGCTGGATCGCGTTTCTGGTGATCCCGCTGTTTGCCTTTGCCAATGCCGGCATTACGCTGCAGGGCGTCGCCGTCGAACACTTGCTGTCGCCATTGACGCTGGGCATCGCCAGCGGGTTATTGCTGGGTAAACCGATTGGCGTGTCATTGTTTAGCTGGCTGGTGATCCGCTTTGGGCTGGGCAGGTTGCCGGGCGGCGTGGATTTCCGTCAGGTGATGGCGGTATCGGTGCTGTGCGGCATCGGGTTCACCATGTCTATCTTCATTACGTTGCTGGCGTTTGGCGAGGTGGCCGCGCAGGACATCCTGTACGCCAAACTGGCGATCTTGCTGACGTCGCTTACGACGGCGGTGCTGGGCTACCTGACGTTGCGTTCGGTATTGCCTGCCGCGCAACGCTAAGGCGTGCATGAGAGAGAAGGGGAACGATCGTATGTCGCACATCAACTTCAATCATCTCTATTATTTCTGGCAGGTGTGCAAGACCGGTTCGGTGGCGGGCGCCGCCGAACGGTTGTTCCTGACGCCGCAGACCATTACCGGGCAGATCAAGTCGCTGGAAGAACGTTTGCAGGGCAAGTTATTCAAACGTAAAGGGCGCGGTCTGGAGCCGACCGAACTGGGGCAACTGGTGTTCCGCTATGCGGACAAGATGTTTGCGTTGAGCCAGGAATGCTTGGATATCGTGAATTACCGCAAGGAGTCCAGCCTGCTGTTTGATGTCGGCGTTGCGGATGCCTTGTCCAAACGGCTGGTGAGCCGGGTGCTGGAAACGGTGGTGAATGAACAGACGCCGATTCACCTGCGCTGTTTCGAGTCCACCCATGAGATGCTGATCGAGCAGTTGAGTCAGCATAAGCTGGACATGATTCTGTCGGATTGCCCGGTCGATTCCGGCCAGCAGGCGGGGCTGTTTTCCCGCAAGCTCGGCGAGTGCGGCGTGAGTTTTTACTGTCGCCGACCGGGGCCGAGTCTGCCTTTCCCCGATTGTCTGTCGCAGCGTAAGCTATTGATCCCGGCGCGCCGCACCATGCTGGGCCGCAAGTTACTCAACTGGTTCAGCGAGCAGAATCTGCCGGTGGACATTATGGGCGAGTTTGATGACGCGGCGCTGATGACCGCTTTCGGTATGAACCATGACGCGGTTTTCGTCGCGCCGTCGCTGCATGCCCGCGAGATGGCCGCACAAGACGACATTATGGAAATCGGTCGCCTCGACAACATTCAGGACGAGTATTACGTCATTTTCGCGGAACGTATGATTCAGCATCCGGCGGTGCAGCGCGTCTGCAATGCGGATTTCTCTTCCCTGTTTTGCGAATGAAACAATTTCACTTTCGAGCAGGCACAAAAAAACCGGCCTGAGCCGGTTTTTTCAGCGATTCATCACGTAAACGTGATTATTGCATCGCGTTGATCTGCGCAGTCAGATTGGATTTATGACGAGCAGCTTTGTTTTTGTGGATCAGACCTTTGCTGGCCTGACGATCCACGATCGGTTGCATGTCATTAAATGCTTTCTGTGCAGCTTCTTTATCGCCACCGGCGATGGCCGCATACACTTTCTTGATGAAAGTACGCATCATGGAGCGACGGCTTGCATTGTGCTTGCGGCGCTTCTCAGACTGTACGGCGCGTTTCTTAGCTGATTTGATATTAGCCAAGGTCCAACTCCCAAATATATTCTATCGAGGACAATTCAAAGGCCGAGGAATATGCCCTTTTAGCCTTCTTTTGTCAATGGATTTGTGCAAATAAGCGCCGTTTGTACGCCAGCGCTTGTTACGTTGTGATGGCGCGGGATTTTAACAGCTTAAGCGTCGGGAATACAGCCTTTCGCGTCATAAATTCACCGTTTGCCGCCTTTGTGGCGTCAAGCGTTTGATTACGGGTTAAAAGCCGCACGCCCGGCGATGCGCCCGATTTTCGGTATATGAAAAATTCTCATCGAAGCGGGATGCTGAAATCCGCCGGGCCGGCACAAAAGGCATGAATCGCGGGTTAACCTTGCTCGCTGTACAAGGTATAATCCGCCGATTTCCACTGTTTTGAGCCAGTTATGCAGCTAATTCGCGGTATACACAATCTTCAGGCCTGCCATTACGGCTGTGTGCTAACTATTGGTAACTTTGACGGTGTCCACCGCGGACATCAGGCATTGCTTGAACGCCTGAAGCAGGAAGGGCAGGCACGCGGGTTGCCGGTGATGGTGATGATTTTCGAACCTCAGCCGCTGGAGCTGTTTGCCGCTGAGAAAGCGCCGGCACGGCTGACCCGCCTGCGCGACAAGGTGAAATATCTGGCGCAGGCCGGCGTGGATTACCTGCTGTGCGTGACGTTTGACGCCAGCTTTGCCGCTAACCATGCCAATACCTTTATCTCCAGTCTGCTGGTGGAAAAGCTGGGGGTGAAGTTTCTGGTGGTGGGGGATGACTTCCGCTTCGGGGCTGGCCGGGAGGGGGATTTCCTGTTATTACAGAAAGCTGGCGCCGAGCAGAATTTCGAGGTGATCAGCACCACCACTTTCTGCAGCAGCGGCAAGCGGGTGAGCAGCACCGCGGTGCGCGAAGCGCTGGCGCAGGACGATCTGATCCTGGCGGAGGAATTGCTGGGACACCCGTTCAGTATTTCTGGTCGGGTGGTGCACGGCAACGAGCTGGGTCGCACCATCGGTTTTCCAACGGCCAACCTGCCTCTCAAGCGCCAGGTATCGCCGGTCAGCGGCGTGTATGCGGTTCAGGTGTATGGATTGGGCGACGCGCCGTTACCCGGCGTGGCCAATATCGGCACCCGCCCGACCGTGACCGGAGACAAACGTCAGCAGTTGGAAGTGCATCTGCTGGATGTAACGCTGGATCTGTATGGCCGACATATAGATGTGGTGATGTGTAAAAAATTACGTAGTGAGCAGCGGTTTGCTTCGCTGGATGCGCTGAAGCAGCAAATCGCCAACGATGTGGTGGCCGCCCGTGAGTTCTTCGGGTTGAAGGCGCCGGTCTAATTTTTCTCTAGCCGAAAACGAAATCGAGAAGCGAATGAGTGACTATAAAACTACCCTGAATTTGCCGGAAACAGGGTTCCCGATGCGTGGCGATTTGGCCAAGCGCGAACCTGACATGCTGAAACGTTGGTATGAGCAGGATTTGTACGGGATTATTCGTGGCGCCAAGAAGGGTAAAAAAACCTTTATCCTTCACGATGGCCCGCCGTATGCGAACGGCAACATTCACATTGGTCACTCGGTTAACAAGATTCTCAAAGACATTATTATCAAGTCCAAAGGGCTGTCCGGCTATGATTCGCCGTACGTGCCGGGCTGGGACTGTCACGGCCTGCCGATCGAACTGAAAGTAGAACAACTGGTGGGCAAGCCGGGCGAGAAGGTGAGCGCCGCGCAGTTCCGCGAAGAGTGCCGTAAGTATGCCGCCGAGCAGGTTGCCGGGCAGAAGAAAGACTTTATCCGTCTGGGCGTGCTGGGCGACTGGGATCGTCCGTACCTGACGATGGATTTCAAAACCGAAGCCAACATTATTCGTGCGCTGGGCCGCATCATCGAAAACGGCCATCTGCACAAGGGCGCCAAGCCGGTGCACTGGTGCGCCGACTGCGGTTCCGCGCTGGCGGAAGCGGAAGTGGAGTATTACGACAAAACTTCTCCGGCGATTGATGTGGCGTTCAACGCGGTCGATCGCGCGGCGGTGCTGGCGAAATTCGGCCTGACCGCCGATGCGGTAAACGGCGATGTCGCGCTGGTCATCTGGACCACCACCCCCTGGACGTTGCCGGCCAACCGCGCCATTGCCCTGAACGCCGAGATTGACTACGTGCTGATTCAGGTGGCCGGCAAAGCCATCATTGTTGCCGAAGGGCTGGCCGACGCGGTCGCTAAACGCATTGCCGGGAGCGACGTCAGCGCCCGTCTGGGTCACACCGTCAAAGGCAGCGATCTGGAACTGCTGCGCTTCCGTCATCCGTTCATGGGTTTCGACGTGCCTGCCATCCTGGGCGATCACGTTACGCTGGACGCGGGTACCGGTGCGGTACATACCGCCGGCGGCCACGGCCCTGACGACTATGTCATCAGCCAGAAATACCAGTTGGAAATCGCCAACCCGGTCGGGCCGAACGGTTGCTACCTGCCGGGCACGTTCCCGGGGCTGGATGGCCTGTTCGTGTTCAAAGCCAACGACAAGATTGTCGAGCTGCTGCGTGAGCGCGGCGCGCTGCTGCATGATGAAAAACTGCAGCACAGCTACCCTTGCTGCTGGCGCCACAAGTCGCCGATCCTGTTCCGCGCCACGCCGCAGTGGTTTGTGAGCATGGATCAGAATGGTCTGCGTAAGCAGTCGCTGTCCGAAATCAAGGGAGTGCAGTGGATCCCGGACTGGGGTCAGGCGCGCATTGAATCCATGGTGGCGAACCGTCCTGACTGGTGTATCTCCCGTCAGCGTACCTGGGGCGTGCCGATGTCGCTGTTCGTTCACAAAGAGACGCAGGCGCTGCATCCGCGCACGACCGAATTGATCGAAGCGGTGGCAAAACGCGTCGAACAGGACGGCATTCAGGCATGGTGGGATTTGAACCCGGCTGACCTGCTGGGCGCGGACGCCGCCGATTATGAAAAAGTGCCGGATACGCTGGATGTCTGGTTCGATTCCGGATCGACCCACGCTTCGGTGGTGGATGTGCGTCCGGAATTCAGCGGCCATGCGGCGGATATGTATCTGGAAGGTTCCGACCAGCATCGCGGCTGGTTCATGTCCTCGCTGATGATTTCTACCGCTATCAAAGGCAAGGCGCCGTACCGTCAGGTACTGACCCACGGCTTCACCGTGGACGGTCAGGGCCGCAAGATGTCGAAATCCATCGGCAACACCGTTAGCCCGCAGGACGTGATGGATAAGCTGGGCGCCGATATTCTGCGTTTGTGGATCGGTTCTACCGATTATTCCGGCGAGATCGCGGTGTCCGACGAGATCCTCAAGCGTTCCGCCGACGCCTACCGTCGTATCCGTAACACCGCGCGTTTCCTGCTGGCCAACCTGAATGGTTTCGATCCGGCGCAGCATACGGTGAAACCGGAAGACATGGTGGTGCTGGATCGCTGGGCGGTGGGCTGCGCCAAAGCCGCGCAGGACGAAATTGTCGAAGCCTATGAGAGCTACGATTTCCACCGTGTGGTGCAGCGTTTGATGCAGTTCTGCTCCATCGAGATGGGGTCGTTCTATCTGGATATCATCAAGGACCGCCAGTACACCGCGAAGCACGACAGCGTGGCGCGCCGCAGTTGCCAGACCGCGCTGTTCCATATTGCCGAAGCGCTGGTACGCTGGATGGCGCCGATCCTCTCCTTTACTGCGGATGAGATCTGGGCTTATCTGCCGGGCGAGCGCGCGCAGTTTGTCTTCACCGAAGAGTGGTATGACGGTTTGTTCGGGCTGACCGACAGCGAGCCGATGAACGATGCCTTCTGGGCCGACATGCTGAACGTGCGCGGCGAAGTGAACAAGGTGATCGAGCAGGCGCGTAACGACAAGCGCATCGGCGGTTCATTGGAAGCCGCGGTGACGTTATATGCCGACGACGCACTGTTTACGCAGCTCAACAGCCTGCAAGGCGAACTGCACTTTGCCTTGTTAACCTCCAAAGCGCGTCTGGAACATTACGAAAATGCGCCGGCGGATGCCCAGCAGAGTGAATTACCCGGCCTGAAAGTTGTCCTTAGTAAGGCCGACGGGGAGAAATGCCCGCGTTGTTGGCACTATGAAACGGATATCGGCAGCGATGCCGCGCATCCAGAGGTGTGTGGTCGCTGTGCGACCAATGTTGGCGGCAATGGCGAAGAGCGTAAATTTGTCTGATGAGTAAATCTATTGGAGCAACGGGTCTGCGCTGGCTGTGGCTGGCCGCACTAGTACTGGTGGTCGATTTGGGCAGCAAACAGTGGGTGATGACCCACTTTCAGCTGGGCGAATCGGTATCGCTGGTGCCATTCTTCAATTTTACCTACGCCCATAACTATGGCGCGGCGTTCAGCTTCCTGGCGGACAAAGGCGGCTGGCAGCGCTGGCTGTTTGCCGTGATCGCGTTGGTGATTATTGTGGCGCTGCTGGCGATGATGCATCGTTCCAGCGCCAGCCAGAAGCTGAATAATATTGCGTATTCGCTGATTATCGGCGGCGCGATCGGCAATCTGGCCGATCGACTGGTACATGGTTATGTGATCGATTTTCTGGATTTTTATGTCGGCAACTGGCATTACCCGACGTTTAATCTGGCGGATAGCGCGATTGTGGTCGGCGCACTGCTGATTGTGTTGGAGGGGTTTCTGGCTTCTCCGCAAAAAAAGCAGGCGGAAGGTAAATAACGCATGACGGAATTCGTGACAAACGGCGGTGAAGTGCTGGTGCATTTTACGCTGATGCTGGAAGACGGTTCCGTGGCGGAAGCGACGCGCGAAAGCGGCAAGCCGGCGATGTTCCGGCTGGGCGACGGCAGTCTGTCGGCAGCGCTGGAGGCCCAGTTGCTGGACCTGCGGGTCGGCGACCGGCGCCAGTTTAGTCTGCCGCCGGAGTCGGCGTTCGGTCCCTCGAATCCGGACCTGATCCAGTTCTTTTTGCGTCGCGACTTTGCGCAGACCGGGGTGCCCGAAGTGGGCACCATCATGTTGTTCAGCGGCATGGCCGGTAACGATATGCCGGGCATTATCCGCGACGTGACGGAAGAGTCGGTAACGGTGGATTTCAACCATCCGCTGGCCGGGCACACCATCACGTTTGATGTGGAAGTACTGGAGATTCATCCCCCTTCAGACGGAGGCAACGCATGAAAATCCTGCTGGCTAATCCCCGTGGATTTTGCGCTGGCGTCGATCGCGCCATCAGCATTGTCGAGCGGGCGCTGGAAGTCTACGGCGCGCCGATTTACGTCCGTCATGAAGTGGTGCATAACCGCTATGTGGTGGAAGGGCTGCGCGAGCGCGGCGCCATCTTCATCGAGCAAATCGAAGACGTGCCGGATGGCGCTATTCTGATTTTTTCCGCGCATGGCGTATCGCAGGCGGTGAGGGCGGAAGCCAAAAGCCGGGAACTGACCGTTTTCGACGCTACCTGTCCGCTGGTGACCAAAGTGCATATGGAAGTGGCGCGCGCCAGCCGCAAGGGAACGGAAGCGATCCTGATCGGCCATGCCGGGCATCCCGAAGTGGAAGGCACCATGGGCCAGTACAACAACCCGAACGGCGGCATGTATCTGGTGGAAGGTCCCGAGGATGTCTGGGCGTTGCGGGTGAAAGACGAATCCAACCTTTGCTTCATGACCCAGACCACCTTGTCGGTAGATGATACCTCGGCGGTGATCGATGCGCTGCGGGCGCGTTTCCCGCAGATTGTCGGGCCGCGCAAGGACGATATTTGCTACGCCACCACCAACCGTCAGGAAGCGGTGCGTAATCTGGCGGCGGAAGCCAGCGTGGTGCTGGTGGTCGGCTCGAAAAACTCCTCCAACTCCAATCGTTTGGCCGAGCTGGCGCAGCGCGTCGGTAAACCGTCTTATCTGATTGACTCCGCTGATGATATTCAGGAAGAGTGGCTGAAGAATGTCGTCTGTGTCGGGGTTACGGCTGGCGCTTCCGCGCCGGACGTGCTGGTTCAGCAGGTGATCAAACGCCTGCAGAACATGGGCGGACAGATCGCGATGGAGATGCAGGGGCGCGAAGAGAACATCGTGTTTGAAGTGCCGAAGGAACTGCGTATGGACGTTCGTGAAGTGGAATAACACGTTCGCCTTATCATTATGAGAAGATGCCAGACGATGAAAATCGCCTGGCATTTTTTTGGGAGCAAGCTCATGAACCGAATCCCCATTATTCTGGATACCGACCCGGGCATTGACGATGCCGTTGCTATCGCCGCCGCCTTGTTCGCGCCTGAACTGGAGCTGAAGCTCGTCACCACGGTGGCGGGAAATGTGGATGTGGAAAAAACCACCCGCAATGCGCTGCAACTGCTGCATTTTTGGGGCTCGACGGTGCCGGTCGCACAAGGCGCGGCGACGCCGCTGACGCGCGCGTTGCGTGATGCGGCCTACGTCCACGGCGAGTCCGGGATGGCGGGGTACGACTTTGTGGCGCATGACCGGGTAGCGCTGGAAAAGCCCGCCGTGCAGGCGATGTATGAATGCCTGAACAGCAGCGACGAGCCGGTAACGCTGGTCACCATTGGGCCGCTCACCAATGTTGCACTGCTGCTGACCCAATACCCGCAATGTAAAAACAACATCAAGCGTCTGGTGATGATGGGCGGTTCGTCAGGACGCGGTAACTTTACGCCGAATGCGGAATTCAATATCGCGATTGACCCGGAAGCGGCAGGGCGGGTGTTCGACAGCGGAATCGACATTGTGATGTGCGGTCTGGACGTCACCAATAACGCGGTGCTGGCGCCGGATTACCTGGAAACGTTGCCGGGGCTTAACCAAACGGGCGCCATGCTTCATGCGTTGTTCAGTCACTACCGCAGCGGCAGCATGGCGACCGGTTTGCGTATGCATGATCTATGCGCTATTGCTTATCTGGTGAAACCGGCGTTGTTTACTCTGGAACACTGTTTTGTGGCGGTGGAAACCCGGGGCGAGTACACCGCGGGCACCACAGTGGTGGATCTTCAACATCGGCTGAATCGCCCGGCCAACGCACAGGTGGCGTTAGCGCTGGATGTGGACGGTTTCCGCGTCTGGGTGGCGCAGGTGTTGGCGCTGGCGCCTTAAGCAGCCTCGCGTAACGATGCGCCGTCGGCTAGCGTCATGAATAGGCGCTGGCGATATGAATACTTGCGGGGTTTAGTCTACTCGCCGGCGGCGGATAACCGCGGCGGCCGGGAGGCTCTGGCTAATCGATAGCTTTTACTGATATCCCCGCTGTTTTGTCATAAATTTCTAATTATTGGCGTTTTCGGCTGGCAGCCCTTGGCCGGGCTGGTTAACCTGATAACGTTTTCTCATTCATCAACAAATAAAGAGTACGAATATGCGTGATGCACAAATCCGCGTCGCCATCGCGGGAGCGGGTGGCCGCATGGGACGGCAGTTGATTCAGGCTGCGTTGCAGATGGATGGCGTAGTGCTGGGCGCTGCGCTGGAACGTGAAGGTTCGTCCCTGCTGGGCAGCGATGCGGGAGAACTGGCCGGCGCAGGTAAAACGGATGTCACCGTACAAAGCAGCCTTGAGGCGGTCGTTGACGATTTCGATGTATTTATCGATTTCACCCGTCCGGAAGGCACGCTGAGCCACCTGGCTTTTTGTCGTCAGCACGGTAAAGGGATGGTGATTGGTACCACGGGGTTTGACGATCAGGGTAAAGCCGCGATCCAGCAGGCCGCCGCCGACATTGGGATTGTATTTGCCGCCAACTTTAGCGTTGGGGTGAACGTGTTGCTCAAGCTGCTGGAAAAAGCGGCCAAAGTGATGGGCGACTACACGGACATTGAAATCATTGAAGCGCACCACCGCCACAAAGTCGATGCGCCGTCGGGCACCGCGCTGGCGATGGGCGAAGCGATCGCCGGGGCGCTGGGCCGCGATCTGAAGCAATGCGCGGTTTATGCACGTGAAGGCTATACCGGCGAACGTGAGCCGAAAAGCATCGGTTTTGCCACCATTCGGGCCGGCGATATCGTGGGCGAACATACCGCTATGTTTGCGGATGTCGGTGAGCGTATAGAGATAACGCACAAGGCTTCCAGCCGAATGACGTTTGCAAATGGCGCAGTCAGGTCCGCATTGTGGGTAAGCTCTCGTAATCATGGTCTTTTTGATATGAGAGATGTGCTGGGGCTTGATGATATATAACAGGTGAAAATCTTCCTGTCTTTAATCTATTGATTTTAATGGCGCTAAATTTAGCGCCATTGTTTTTATGTGAAAATGTTGGTTTGGTATTTATTTTTAATCAAAACCGATTTTTATCGGTGTTATCTGTCTTTTTCTCCGGTGTGCGTTAGCCATTTACGATTCCGGTTGCCGTTTTTGGCGTGATTTTAATCATTTCATTACTCATTGGCGCTGGCAACCGTTTACTTCCGATAGTTGATGTATGTTTTTGCGGGTATTACCGCATATTGCCTCCTGAAGCCATAAAATAGTGAAAAAAAATCCGGTTTGGCTAGACAACGGTCAGGGGCCTCATTAAAATGCGCGCAATTTGCCAAAAATTTGCCTTACAGGTGGTTTTTGCATTGATTTAGTACGTCAAATCTGAATTAATATGCAAATAACATGATTTTTTATTCCTTGGAGGGTGTTTTGATTAAGTCAGCGCTATTGGTTCTGGAAGACGGAACCCAATTCCACGGTCGGGCCATTGGGGCAGAGGGAACGGCAGTGGGGGAAGTGGTTTTCAATACGTCAATGACCGGTTATCAAGAAATCCTCACTGATCCTTCCTATTCCCGCCAGATTGTCACTCTTACTTATCCCCATATCGGTAATGTCGGCGCCAATAAAGCCGATGAAGAATCCCCCGCCGTTCATGCTCAGGGCCTGGTTATCCGCGATTTACCCCTGATTGCCAGCAACTACCGCAGCGAAGAAAGCCTGTCTGATTACCTCAAGCGCAACAACATCGTGGCGATTGCGGATATCGACACCCGCAAACTGACGCGACTGCTGCGTGAAAAAGGCGCGCAGAACGGCTGCATCATCGCGGGCGATGCGCCGGATGCGGCGCTGGCGCTGGAAAAGGCCAAAGCCTTCCCCGGCCTGAAAGGTATGGATCTGGCGAAAGAAGTCACCACCCGTTCCAGCTATAGCTGGCTACAGGGCAGCTGGACGCTGGAAGGCGAGCTGCCGGCGGCGAAAGAAGAGAGTGAACTGCCGTACCACGTGGTGGCGTACGATTATGGCGTGAAGCGCAATATCCTGCGTATGCTGGTGGATCGCGGCTGCCGCCTGACCGTCGTGCCGGCGCAAACCCCGGCGGAAGACGTGCTGAAACTGAATCCGGACGGCATTTTCCTGTCCAACGGCCCCGGCGACCCGGAGCCGTGCGATTACGCCATCAACGCGATCAAAGCCTTCCTGGAAACCGAGATTCCGGTGTTCGGCATCTGTCTGGGCCACCAGTTGCTGGCGCTGGCCAGCGGCGCGAAAACCATCAAGATGAAATTCGGTCACCACGGCGGCAATCATCCGGTCAAAGATCTGGACGGCAATCGGGTGATGATCACCGCGCAAAACCACGGGTTTGCGGTAGACGAGACGTCTTTGCCCGCCACGCTGCGCGCGACGCACAAATCGCTGTTCGACGGTTCGCTGCAGGGCATTCACCGCACCGATAAAGCGGCGTTCAGCTTCCAGGGTCACCCGGAAGCCAGCCCCGGCCCGCATGACGCCGCGCCGCTGTTCGATCACTTCATCGAGCTGATTGAGTCTTACCGTAGCCATACCAAATAATCAGAATCCGTTTAGTCACGCTGCGATAAAAGTACAAGGCGAAAACGCCGGCGCGGCGGTGAGTAAACGGGTTCGCAGGAGCGAAAAATGCCAAAACGTACAGACATAAAAAGTATCCTGATTCTCGGTGCCGGCCCGATCGTGATCGGTCAGGCGTGCGAGTTTGACTACTCCGGCGCTCAGGCGTGTAAAGCGCTGCGCGAAGAAGGCTACCGCGTGATTCTGGTGAACTCCAACCCGGCCACTATCATGACCGACCCGGAGATGGCCGACGCCACCTATATTGAACCGATCCACTGGGAAGTGGTGCGCAAAATCATCGAAAAAGAGCGTCCGGATGCGGTGCTGCCGACGATGGGCGGCCAGACGGCGCTGAACTGCGCGCTGGAGCTGGAACGTCAGGGCGTGCTGGAAGAATTCGGCGTGACCATGATCGGCGCTACCGCCGATGCCATCGATAAAGCGGAAGATCGTCGCCGTTTCGACATCGCAATGAAGAAAATCGGCCTGGAAACCGCTCGTTCCGGCATCGCGCACACGATGGAAGAAGCGCTGGCGGTGGCGGCGGACGTGGGCTATCCCTGCATTATCCGCCCGTCCTTCACTATGGGCGGCACCGGCGGCGGCATCGCTTACAACCGTGAAGAGTTCGAAGAGATTTGCACCCGCGGTCTGGATCTGTCGCCGACCAAGGAACTGCTGATCGACGAATCGCTGATCGGCTGGAAAGAGTATGAAATGGAAGTGGTGCGGGATAAAAACGATAACTGCATCATCGTCTGCTCCATCGAAAACCTCGACGCGATGGGGATCCACACCGGTGACTCCATCACCGTGGCGCCGGCGCAAACCCTGACCGACAAGGAATATCAGATCATGCGTAACGCCTCGATGGCGGTACTGCGTGAAATCGGGGTGGAAACCGGCGGTTCCAACGTGCAGTTCGCGGTTAATCCGAAAACCGGCCGTCTGATCGTCATCGAAATGAACCCGCGCGTGTCCCGCTCTTCGGCGCTGGCCTCCAAAGCCACCGGCTTCCCGATCGCCAAGATCGCCGCCAAGCTGGCAGTTGGCTATACGCTGGATGAGCTGATGAACGACATCACCGGCGGCCGCACCCCGGCGTCGTTCGAGCCGTCCATCGACTACGTGGTCACCAAGATCCCGCGCTTCAACTTTGAAAAATTCGCCGGCGCCAACGATCGCCTGACCACGCAGATGAAATCCGTGGGTGAAGTGATGGCGATTGGCCGCACCCAGCAGGAATCGCTGCAGAAAGCGCTGCGCGGTCTGGAAGTGGGCGCCACCGGCTTCGATCCGAAAGTGGATCTGGACGACCCGGAAGCGCTGACCAAAATCCGCCGCGAGCTGAAAGACGCCGGCGGCGACCGTATCTGGTATCTGGCGGATGCGTTCCGCGCCGGGATGTCGGTTGACGGCGTATTCAACCTGACCAACATCGACCGTTGGTTCCTGGTGCAAATCGAAGAGCTGGTGCGTCTTGAAGAGCAGGTAGCCGAGCAGGGCGCCAACGGTCTGACGAAGGAATTCCTGCGTCTGCTGAAACGCAAAGGCTTTGCCGACGCCCGTCTGGCGAAGCTGGCCGGCGTGTCTGAAGGTGAAATCCGCAAGCTGCGTTACAAATACGACCTGCACCCGGTCTACAAGCGCGTGGACACCTGCGCCGCCGAGTTCGCCACCGATACCGCCTACATGTACTCCACCTATGACGAGGAGTGCGAAGCCAATCCGAATCAGGATCGCGACAAGATCATGGTGCTGGGCGGCGGTCCGAACCGTATCGGCCAGGGCATCGAGTTCGATTACTGCTGCGTGCACGCGGCGCTGGCGCTGCGCGAAGACGGCTATGAAACCATCATGGTCAACTGCAACCCGGAAACCGTATCTACCGACTACGACACCTCCGATCGCCTGTACTTCGAGCCGGTAACGCTGGAAGACGTGCTGGAGATCGTGCGTATCGAACAGCCGAAAGGCGTCATCGTGCAGTACGGCGGCCAGACCCCGCTGAAACTGGCGCGCCAGCTTGAAGCCGCCGGCGTGCCGGTAATCGGCACCAGCCCGGACGCCATCGACCGCGCGGAAGACCGCGAGCGCTTCCAGCAGGCGGTCAACCGTCTTGGCCTGAAGCAGCCGGCTAACGCCACCGTCAGTACCATCGATCAGGCGGTGGAAAAAGCGGTCGGCATCGGCTATCCGCTGGTGGTGCGTCCGTCTTATGTACTGGGCGGCCGCGCGATGGAAATCGTTTACGACGAAGTCGATTTGCGCCGTTACTTCCAGACCGCGGTCAGCGTGTCCAACGATGCGCCGGTACTGCTGGACCGTTTCCTGGACGACGCGGTGGAAGTGGACGTTGATGCTATCTGCGACGGCGAGCGCGTGCTGATTGGCGGCATCATGGAACACATCGAGCAGGCTGGCGTGCACTCCGGCGACTCCGCCTGTTCGCTGCCGGCCTACACCCTGAGCAAAGACATTCAGGACGTGATGCGCCGTCAGGTAGAAAAACTGGCGTTCGAACTCTCCGTGCGCGGCCTGATGAACGTGCAGTTCGCGGTGAAGAACAACGAAGTGTACCTGATTGAGGTTAACCCGCGCGCCGCCCGTACCGTACCGTTCGTTTCCAAGGCGACCGGCGTGCCGCTGGCGAAAGTGGCGGCCCGCGTGATGGTTGGGCAGACGCTGGCGCAGCAGGGCGTCACCAAAGAGGTGATCCCGCCGTACTACTCCGTCAAGGAAGTGGTGTTGCCGTTCAACAAGTTCCCGGGCGTAGACCCGATCCTCGGGCCGGAAATGCGCTCCACCGGCGAGGTGATGGGCGTGGGCCGTACCTTCGCCGAAGCGTTTGCCAAAGCGATGCTGGGCAGCAACTCGCCGATGAAGAAAACCGGCCGTGCGTTGCTGTCGGTGCGAGAAGGCGACAAGGCGCGCGTGGTGGATCTGGCGGCTAAACTGCTCAAGCACGGTTTTGAACTGGACGCGACCCACGGCACCGCCGTGGTGCTGGGCGAAGCCGGTATCAACCCGCGTCTGGTGAACAAGGTGCATGAAGGCCGTCCGCACATTCAGGATCGCATCAAGAATGGCGAATACACCTACATCGTCAACACCACGGCCGGCCGTCAGGCGATTGAGGATTCCAAACTGATTCGCCGCAGCGCGCTGCAGTATAAGGTGCACTACGACACCACCATGAACGGCGGTTTCGCCACGGCGATGTCGCTGAATGCCGACCCGACCGAGCAGGTAATTTCCGTTCAGGAAATGCATGCCCGTATTCAGGGGTAACGGGTACAAAAAAAACGTGCCGGTTCCGGCACGGTTCTGTGAAAGATAAAACCGGTCAATTGCGTCTGACCGGTTTTTTTTCGTCTGTATACAGGGGGCGCGTTTAGCTTAAGGCGACTTTGATACCGAGGGTGATCAACACGCCGCCAAGCAGTTTGTCGATCAGCTTCTGGGCTTTGGTCAGGCCGCGACGTACCGGCTCGCTCTGGATCAGGATAACCAGCAGCGGCCACCAAATCAGCGTCAGTCCCCAGATGATCCCGGCGTACCACAGTTTTTCGCCAAAGCTGGAATTCAGGCTCAACACCTGGGTAAACACCGCCAGGAAAAACAGCGTGGCTTTCGGGTTCAGCAGGTTGCAGAGGTAGCCCTGCATAAAGGCTTTCCACAGCCCGACGCGCTGCGGCGCCAGACCGGACAGGTCCAGCTTGTTGCCGCCGCGCGAGCGCAGCGCCTGAATGCCCAGCCAGATCAGGTAGGCGGCGCCGACGTATTTCAGCAGGCTGAACAGCCAGGGCGTGGTGGTGATGACCACCGCCAGCCCGGCGACGCAGTAGGCCATGTGGGTGGCGACGCCGGCAATGACGCCGACAGCGGTCATCATGGCGGCCAGACGCGGGTAGCGGACCGCATTTTTGATCACCAAAAAGAAGTCCGGACCGGGAGAGATCATCCCCAGCGCGGCGATGGTCGCAACGAATAAAGAGGTTTCAAGCATGATGGATTCAGAATGACAATCAAGGAACCGACGGAAAAAGGTGGGCATAATACCGCCGGTGGCATTTTTTCGCACTATCAATCATCGATTTGAAATGTTAATAAACTTATAAAAACCGCGCTTATAGTGGTTGTATTCGGGCAGGGGACGGGAAAGTAACATGGTAAATGAAACCACACAGCAGCGGGATATCACCCGGTTGTGTATTCAGTGCGCGCTGTTGCTGTTGCAGCATGGCGCGGAAAGTATGTTGGTCGAGCAGCTGTCGTCGCGGCTCGGCGTTGCGCTGGGGATGGACAGTGTGGAAAGCTCGATTTCGGCTAACGCGATTGTGCTGACCACCATCATGCAGGGGCATTGCCTGACATCCACCCGTAAAAATGTGGATCGCGGTATCAATATGCACGTGGTGACCGAGGTGCAGCATGTGGTGATCATGGCTGAACATAAGCTGCTGGATGTGGACGGGGTGGCAAAGCGCTTTAGTCATATCAAACCGCTGCGTTATCCGCGCTGGCTGATGGTGACGATCGTGGCGCTGTCGTGCGGCTGCTTCAGCCGTCTGAACGGCGGCGGCTGGGATGCGTTTCTGGTCACGCTGATTGCCAGCGGCATGGCGATGTATGTACGGCAGGTGCTGACCGGCCGGCATCTCAATCCATTGATTAACTTCTGTATTACCGCTTTTGTGGCGACGTCGGCGTCCGGGTTGCTGATGCGAGTTCCTGGGCTGGAGCACAGCTCCTCCGTGGCGATGGCCGCCAGCGTGTTGCTGCTGGTGCCCGGCTTCCCGTTGATTAATGCGGTGGCGGATATGTTCAAAGGCCATGTCAACACCGGGCTGGCGCGCTGGACGATGGCCAGCCTGCTGACGCTGGCGACCTGTATTGGCGTGGTAACGGCAATGGCGGTATGGGGGCTGCACGGATGGGCATTGAACTGATTTGGGCGCTGATTCAGGACATGGTGCTGGCCGCGGTGCCGGCGGTGGGGTTCGCCATGGTATTTAACGTGCCGGTGAAGGCATTGCCTTACTGCGCGTTGCTGGGCGGGCTGGGGCACAGCGCGCGTTTTCTGATGATTCACTTCGGTATTCCCATCGAATGGGCGACCTTCGTGGCATCGATCATGGTGGGCATCATCGGTATTCGCTGGTCCCGCTGGTTTCTGGCGCACCCCAAAGTGTTTACCGTCGCGGCCGTAATCCCGATGTTCCCCGGTATTTCAGCCTATACCGCGATGATTTCGGTGGTGCAGCTTTCCCATCAGGGGTACAGCGAAGCGTTGATGCAAACGCTGATCACCAACTTCCTGAAGGCCAGTTTTATCGTCGGCGCGCTCTCCATCGGGCTGTCGTTGCCGGGGATCTGGATTTATCGCAAACGGCCGGGGGTATAAGGATTCGGTGTTCTCTTAAATATTGGGCGGCGACCCGGTAATCATATCGACGCATGAACGGGCTTTCCGTATAGTGGCACCAATTTTGTAGCCTGCAGGGTTTTACCATGGTGATTAGTTTGATTGCCGCACTGGCAGTGGATCGTGTGATCGGTATGGAGAACGCCATGCCGTGGCATTTGCCGGCCGATCTGGCGTGGTTTAAGCGCAATACACTCAGCAAACCCGTGATTATGGGGCGCAACACGTTCCGCTCCATCGGTCGGCCGCTGCCGGGGCGGCTGAATATTGTGGTGAGCAGTCAACCGGGCGACGATGACCGTGTGACCTGGGTGGCGTCGCTGGACGCAGCCCTGGCGGCGGCCGGCGACGTGGACGAGGTGATGGTGATCGGCGGCGGCAGTATCTATCAGCAGATGCTGTCGCAGGCTAGCCGTCTCTATCTGACCCACATTGACGCCGAGGTGGAAGGCGATACCCATTTTCCGGATTACGAGCCGGACGAGTGGGTTTCCACCTTCAGCGAGTTCCATGACGCGGACGAACAAAACTCCCACAGCTATTGCTTCGAGATCCTCGAACGCCGCTGATTGCCGCTGCTTTTCCGATATCAAACCCGCTCATCGAGCGGGTTTTTCTTTTGTTATCCTAATGTATCCACATGTAACTAACTGGTCACAATCATTGCGTAGTATCTGCTTTGGTTTTTTATCATCGCCTCAGCACCGGACGGTAACGGCGCTGGAACCAGAACGAAAGCAAGAGGACGTAGTCGAACATGACCGACAAGATTGAGCACCTGAGCACTGATGAGCTGAATGTCGACCGCCTGAGCAATCCTGCCCGCCGCAAACTGCTGGGCAATGCGGGGGCGCTGGGACTGGCCGGTTTTCTCGGCGGCGGTATCTGGTCTTTTCCGGCAACGGGGCTGGCGGAAGGTCAGCCGCCGGGTAGCAAACTGTTGGGTTTCAAGGGCATTACCGCCTCCGCCGATGATCATATCGCCATTGCCCCCGGCTACCGGGCCGAGGTGCTGATTTCCTGGGGCGACCCGCTGGTGGACGGCGCGCCGGCGTTTCATGCCGAAGGCAAGAACAGCGCCATCGATCAGGAAAAGCAGTTTGGCGACAACAACGACGGCATGAGTTTTTTCCCGATTGATGACCGTCACGGCGTGATGGCTATCAACAACGAATATGTGAACGAGCCATACCTGTTTGCGCACGGCGGCGCCAAAGCAGCCAGCCTGGAAGATGTGCGTAAATCTCAGGCGGCGCACGGCGTGTCGGTCGTGGCGGTGAAACGCGTAGCCGATTCGGCGCGCTGGGAAGTGGAACGCCCTTCACGTTATAACCGTCGTATTACCGCCAATACGGTTATGACCTTCAGCGGCCCGGCGGCGGGTCATGCGTTGCTGAAAACGGCGGCGGATCCGCAGGGCATGAACGTGCTGGGCACCTTCGGTAACTGCGCCAACGGCAAAACGCCGTGGGGCACCTATCTGACTTGTGAAGAGAATTTCGATACCTATTTCGGCACCCGGCAGGCCGATTACCACACCACGCCGGAACAGAAGCGCTATACGCTGAAAGTGCATGAACCGGAACGCAACTGGGTGGATTTTGACGAGCGTTTCGATGTGGCGAAGCACCCCAATGAATTTAACCGGCATGGCTGGATTGTAGAAATCGACCCGCTGAATCCGGCATCGACCCCGGTAAAACGTACCGCGCTGGGGCGTTTCAAGCATGAGAACGCCGCGGTGACGGTGGCGAAGAATGGGCATCTGGTGGTGTACATGGGGGATGATGAGCGCGGCGAGTTCATCTACAAATACGTTTCCAACGGCAAGGTGGATCACGCTAATCCCTCGGCCAACGCACGTCTGCTGGATGACGGCGTACTGTATGTGGCGCAGTTTGACGGCGATGCGGGCGGCACGCCGCTGAAAGGCAAAGGACGCTGGGTAGCGCTGGAGTTCGGCAAGAACGGGCTAACGCCGGAAAACGGGTTCCGCGATCAGGCGGAGGTGCTGGTTTTTGCCCGCAAAGCCGCCTCGCAAGTGAACGCGACGCGGATGGATCGCCCGGAGTGGATTGCGGTCAACCCGCATGACGGCCGCGCCTATTGTACCCTGACCAATAACAGCAAACGCGGCGAGGAAGGTATGCCGATCAATGCGGCCAATCCGCGGCCGAATAACGTCTACGGCCAGATCATTCGCTGGAACGAAAACGGCGATGCGACGGCGGACGTATTCGACTGGGACATGTACGCGCTGTGCGGTAATCCGGTGGCGCATCCGGATGGCATTAATCGCGGTACGCCGAACATCACGGCGGAAAACAGTTTCAACAGCCCGGATGGATTGGGGTTCGATCACGACGGGCGTCTGTGGATCCTGACCGACGGCAATTACAGCAACAAGGGCGATTTTGCCGGGCAGGGGAATAACCAGATGCTGGCGGGCGACCCGACCAGCGGCGAGATCCGTCGGTTCATGGTCGGCCCGAAATCCTGCGAACTGACCGGCATTGCGTTCACGTCCGACTACCGTACGATGTTCGTCAATGTGCAGCATCCCGGAGAAAAAGGGGATTCGCATTTCCCGAATAACAGTGTGCGGCCCCGTTCCTCAGTCATCATGATCACCCGTGAAGGCGGCGGCGTGATCGGGGCGTAACGGCGCGAGATACACGCGAGAGGCAATATGACCGGCGGCAGAACCGCCGGTTACATCAGATGGCGAAGGCTTCCGTATCCGGTGCCATCAGCGACGGTTGGGTGAAGTAGCGTTGGTCTTCCCAGCGCAGGCAGGTGAGAACGCCGCCCCAGCAACAGCCGGTATCCAGCGCGTAGATGCCTGCCGGCGTGCCTTTGCCTTCCAGCGACGCCCAGTGGCCGAACGCAATCGCGTATTCGGCCGCTACCGGTCCCGGCAGGTCAAACCAGGGTTTCAGCAACGACGGCGCCTGTGTCGGCGGCTCCTTGCACAGCATGTCGAGCTGACCGCCGGAGAAGCAGTAACGCATGCGGGTAAATACGTTGGTGCTGAACCGCAAACGCGCCAGCCCGCTCAGTTCCGGACTCCAGTGGTTCGGCATGTCGCCGTACATTGCGTCCAGAAACAGCGGGTAACTGTCGCTGCTGAGGATCGCTTCCACTTCCCGCGCGCACATTTTCGCGGTGTCCAGATCCCACTGCGGCGTGATGCCGGCATGAGACATCACCAGTTTGCGCTCGTCGTCCACCTGTAACAGCGGTTGACGGCGCAGCCAGTTGATCAGGTCGTCCGCATCCGGCGCCGACAATAGCGCATCCAGACGATCTTTGGGTTTGTTGCGGCTGATGCCGGCGTACACCGCCAGCAGATGCAAATCGTGGTTGCCGAGCACCATGCGCACCGCATCGCCCAGCGAACGGACATAGCGCAGCACGTCCAGCGAATCGGGGCCGCGGGCGACCAGATCGCCGGTCAGCCATAACGTGTCATACTCGGGGTCAAAGGCGACTTGCGCCAGCAGCGCTTTAAGTTCGACGGCGCAGCCGTGAACGTCGCCAACAAGATAGGTAGCCATAGTCTTTCAGTGTATCAGTGAGGGAATGGCCAGGCGGAATACCGTAATGGGGACCTGAAATGTTTCACCTTGATGGTCAATCATCTGGTAATGGCCTTCCATGGTGCCCATCGGCGTTTCCAGAATGGCGCCGCTGGTGTACTGGAATTCATTGCCCGGTTGAATCACGGGCTGCAGGCCGATCACGCCTTCGCCCTGTACTTCGGTTTGTTTGCCGTTGCCGTTGGTAATCATCCAGTAACGGCTGAGCAGTTTGACGTCATGACGACCCAGATTGCGGATAGTGATGGTGTAAGCGAACACGAAGCGCCCTTCCTCTGGCTGGGACTGCGCTTCTACATAGAAGCTCTGAACCTGTATACACACTCGGGGCGCGTTCATCATGACGACAACTCCAGCTTATTCCTGCGATGTGGGGTGCGCGGTCAGCCATTCGGCCAGACGGCAGTATTGCGCAATAGTGACGTTTTCCGCCCGGGCGTTCGGGTCCACTTCCAGCGCGGTCAATTGCTCCGGCGTGAACAGGTTGCCCAGACTGTTGCGCAGCGTTTTGCGTCGCTGATTAAAGGCTTCCGTGGTAATCCGGCTCAACATACGGGTATCCACCACCGGATAAGGCGACGTGGTGTGCGGCACCAGACGAACCACTGCGGAATCCACTTTCGGGGCCGGTTTGAAAGCCGTCGGCGGCACTTCAAGCACCGGAATCACCTGACAATAGTACTGCGCCATCACGCTTATACGGCCATAAGCCTTGCTGTCCGGCCCCGCCACCAGCCGGTTTACCACCTCTTTCTGCAACATGAAGTGCATGTCGCGAATAGCCTGAGTATAGCCGAACAGGTGGAACATCAGCGGTGTCGAAATATTATACGGCAGGTTACCAAAAACCCGCAGCGGTTGTCCCGCCTGTTGTGCCAGCGCGGCGAAATCCACCGTCATCGCATCCTGCTGGATGATGGTCAGCTTGTCCCTGAGCGTCGGGTGAACCTCCAGCCGGGCGGCCAGATCGCGGTCCAGTTCCACCACGGTAAAGTGGTCGATACGCTCGCCGACCGGAATGGTGAGCGCCCCCAGACCGGGGCCGATTTCCACCATTGCCTGACCCGGCTGCGGGTGGATGGCGGAAACAATACTGTCGATCACAAACTGATCGTTGAGAAAATTTTGGCCGAAACGCTTACGGGCGAAGTGGCCTTGATGGACGCGATTATTCATTACGGTTAGCAATCATGTGGATAGCGAGATTTAATGCGGTGCGGAAGCTGCCCGGATCGGCCTGACCGCTGGCGGCAAGCTCCAGTGCGGTGCCGTGGTCGACGGAAGTACGGATAAACGGCAGCCCCAGCGTGATGTTGACGGCCCGGCCGAAGCCCTGATATTTCAGCACCGGCAGGCCCTGATCGTGATACATCGCCAGTACGGCGTCGGCGTGTTCGAGATACTTGGGTTGGAACAAGGTGTCGGCCGGCAGCGGGCCGACCAACTGGATACCGGACTGACGCAGTTCATCCAGCGCCGGAATAATGACATCCAGTTCTTCACGTCCCATGTGGCCGCCTTCGCCGGCGTGCGGATTCAGGCCGCAGACGTAGATGACCGGTTGGGCGAGGCCGAACTTGCGCTGCAAGTCCTGATGCAGAATGGTGATCACTTCATGCAGGCTGTCGCGGGTGATGGCGTCCGCGACGTCTTTCAACGGCAGATGCGTGGTCGCCAGCGCGACGCGCAGCTCCTCGGTCGCCAGCATCATCACCACACGCCGGCAGTGGCTGCGCTCGGCAAAAAACTCGGTGTGGCCGGAAAACGGAATCCCTGACTCGTTGATGATGCCTTTGTGCACCGGCCCGGTGATCAGCGCGGCGAAGTCGCCGTTCAGGCAACCGTCGCAGGCGTGGGTCAGCGTGTCCAGCACATAGCGGCTGTTCGCCACGTTCAGTTGCCCCGGCACCACGGTGGCGTCGGCGGCGACCGGCAGCAGCGTCAGCGTCCCGGCGGCCTGCGCCTGCGCACTCTGGTGCGGCTGGTATTCACGTAACGTCAGCGGCAGTTTCAGCGCCAGCGCGCGGCTCAACAGCAGCTCTGCGTCAGCGCACACCACCAGTTCCACCGGCCAGTTTTGCTGGGCCAGCGCCACCACCAGGTCAGGACCAATCCCGGCGGGTTCGCCGGGGGTGATCACCACTCGCTGCACCAGCGCTTCAGTCGGCATCAGTTCTGCCCATTCAGGATTTTCACGTAAGCCGCGGCGCGTTTTTCCTGCATCCAGGTTTGCGCTTCCTCGGCGAATTTACGGTTAAACAGCATGCGATAGGCGCGATCTTTCTGGGCGGCGTCGGTCTTGTCCACCTGACGGGTATCCAGCAACTGAATCAGATGCCAGCCGAAGGAGGAATGCACCGGCGCGCTGATTTCGCCTTTCTTCAATTGGGTCAACGCGTCACGGAATGAGGGGTCATACATGTCCGGCGATGACCAGCCCAGATCGCCGCCCTGATTGGCGGTGCCCGGATCCTGCGACAGCTGTTTGGCGGCGTTGGCAAAGCTTAACTTGCCGCTTTTGATCTGGCTTGCGATGTCTTCCAGTCTGGCTCTGGCCTGCGCATCGTTCATTACCACCGAGGTACGCAGCAGAATATGACGGGCGTGAACTTCGGTCACCGATACGGACTGATCGCCGCCGCGGGTGTCGTTGACGCGCAGAATATGGAAACCGACGCCGGAGCGGATCGGCCCGATAACCTGGCCTTTCTGCGGATTGGTCAGACGTTCGGCGAACAGCGACGGCAATTCCTGCGGACGGCCCCAGCCCATTTGTCCGCCTTTCAGCGCCTGCGGATCGGCGGAGTAGGTGATGGCCAGTTTGCCGAAGTCGGCGCCCTGCGAGGCTTCTTTCACCAGACGATTAGCCAGGCTTTCCGCTTTGTCGACCTGATCCTGCGTCGGGTTTTCCGGCAGCGGGATCAGAATCTGGCTCAGGTTAACCTCGGGACCGCTCGCTCCCTGGCTGGCAATCTGCTGGGCCAGCGAATCCACTTCCTGCGGCAGCACGGTGACGCGACGGCGCACTTCGCTGTTGCGCACTTCGGCAATGACCATGTCTTTGCGAATCTGGTTGCGGTAGGTATCAAAGCTGACGCCTTCGGCCGCCAGGCGGCTACGCAACTGGTCCACGCTCATGCGGTTCTGCGCGGCGATGTTGGCGATGGAACGATCCAGTTGCTCGTCGGTTACCTGAACGCCCATCTTCTGCGCCATCTGCAGGACGATGTTATCCATGATCAAGCGCTCCAGAATCTGGTGCCGGAGCGTGGCGTCGTCCGGCAACTGTTGACCGGCTTCTTGCGCGTTCAGCTTGACGGACTGCAGCAGGCTATTGATATCGCTTTCCAGAACCACACTGTTGTCGACGACCGCGGCGATCTTGTTGACCTCCTGCGGCGCCGCAAACGCCATGTTGGCACTCAGTGCCAGCCCCAGAACAAGCGCTCTCCAGTTCTTCATACCTTTCCCGTTAATTTTATCCGCCAGGGCGGGTTAAATGTTTAATCGCTACCGGTCATTAGACGTTTATTGCCGCCAGAGTTCCCGGCGTTACCTCATCAGAACGCGCGCTGGTAAGGCAAAATACCGTTTTTCAGCATTTTTTCCGTACCCAGACCGTAATTGCTGCTCAGGCCGCGCAGTTCAAAGCTGAAGCCAATCTTGTTGTCGTAAACGCTTTGATTGGTGTTGCTATCCCACTTGGTGATTTTGCGCTCATAGCCGACGTTCACCGCCCAGCAGCAGGTATTGTATTGCAGGCCCAGCAACTGGTCGGCCGGTTGGTTGGCCTTGGTATCGTAGTAGTAAGCGCCCACGATAGCCCAGCGATCCGTCAACGGCCAACTGGCGGTGGCGCCAATCTGGGAAATGCCTTGCTGGAAGCCTGGGTTGGTCACGGTCGGCAACATAGCCTGAATATATTTCGAGCTGGCGAAACGGTAGTTCAACTGGAACATACGTTCGCCGCCGCCACGGTATTCCAGCACGGCGTCGCCGAGCGTGAAATCTTTCAGGCGTTGGTCATACTGCGCGCCGCCCCGGATACCCCAGTTGTCGGCGAACTTCCAGTAAGAGTCCCCCGCCCAGCTCAGGCTGCCGCGGTCATCGTTCTGGTCAATGGTGGACGCAGTCCCGGTACGCGGACGTTCAAAGTAATAAATCTGCCCCAGCGAGGCGTTGAAACGTTCTTCCAGCGTGCTGTCGTACAAACGGGTGGTGACGCCGGTCGAGACCTGATTGGCGGACGCGATGCGATCCAGACCGCTGAAGGTGCGATCGCGGAACAGGCCGGCGTAATCCGCCTGCAGCAGCGTGGAGTCATAAGCGCGGATCGTAGACTGGTCGCGGTATGGCACATACAGGTATTGCGCCCGCGGCTCCAGCGTTTGGGTGTAGCCTTTGGCCCAATCCATGTTGCGTTCAAACACCATCTTGCCGTCGGTTTTGAACTGCGGCATCACACGGTTGACGTTGTCTTTCAGTCGTTGCGATTCTAATCGTTGCTCTGCTGAATTATTGGGGTTGTTTCTATAAGTATCCAGATTTTCCTGCTGATAGTGGGTGGCCATCAGCTTGGTTTCGGTATTCAGGCTGGCCCAGCCGTTGGAAAGCGGCAACGACAGCGTCGGCTCAATGTGGAGCCGCGTGGCGTCCGGCATGTTCGGGTTGACGTTGGTAAATTTCGCCGCCTGACCGTAAAGGTATAAATCGAAGGGGCCGATATCATTCTTGGCAAAGTTGATATCCAACTGCGGCATGGCCCGGTACACGTCCCGATTAGCCAGGTTGCTGAAGATCTGATACTGGCGGGTCGACAGCGTGGCGTCCCAGTTGCGGGTGGCGTAACCCAGGCTGAACTTCTGGGTGGCGTAACCGTCGGTGGTGTTACCGTAGACCGAGTCCAGGTCGGTGAAATAGTTCTGATCGCTGACCTTGGTGTAGTCGACGTTGATACGCCAGACCTGATCGACAACGCCGCTGTGCATCCAGTGGAACAGCCAACGGTTGTAATTATCATCAGCCGCGTAGCCTGACTTTCCAGACAGCACATCGCTTTTATACTGTCTGTCGTTTTGCAGCCAGTCGAATTCGACCACGCTGAAACCGAAGCGGGACAGATTACGGAACTCGTTCTGCCACTGAATGCCGCGGTTGGTCTGCACATGCGGCGTGATGGTGGCATCGTAGTTGGGGGCGATGTTCCAGTAGTAAGGGGTGATCAGTTCAAAACCATTACGGTTACCGTATTTGGCATTGGGGATCAGGAAACCGGAACGGCGCTTATCGCCGATAGGCAGTTGCATGTAAGGGCTGTAGAACACGGGTACGCCGGCGATGTGGAAGCGGGCGTTCCAGATTTCAGCCACTTCTTCCTGCCGGTCCTGGATCACTTCCGAACCGACTACACTCCAGCTATCATCACCGGGCAAACAGGATGTAAACGAGCCGTTATCCAGAATAGTGTAACGGTTATTTTCACGCTGCTTCATCTTGTCGGCATCGCCGCGCCCCTGACGGCCCACCATCAGATAGTCGCCGTTTTCCACGTCGGTATCTTTGGTGTTGAGATTGGACCAGGCTCGCGGACCTTTCAGGATGACCTGGTTGTCATAGTAATGCACGTTGCCGATGGCGGTGACGGTGCGGATAGGGTCGGCCTGACCGGGCTGCGGCTTCTGGTGCAGCTGTACCTGATCGGCGGTGAGCACGCGGTTACCCTGCTCGACGTTGACGTTACCCGTAAAAACGGCGCTATCCGGGTAATTAGCCTGTGATTGATCGGCTTTGATGTGCACCGGCAACTGGCTGGTGTCGCCATTAACCAGCGGACGATTATATACGGGGACGCCCGACATACACTGAGAGGCGAGATCGGCCAGCGCGTGCTGGCTGTACAGCGCCGACCAAATTAATGAGGCCAGCAGGGTTGGAAAACTTTTTTTCATACGCGGTATCTGGTGTTCCGTCATCAAGGGCATCATGCCGGCAAACGGTCAGAGACTATATCAGCCACCGGCGTGGCGCCAGTGCAAAATCCCCGCCATTTTCTATGCGTTGCCGTTAGGAGCAAAGATAAATGACGGGTATGATAAAGCAATTTTTGGCCGACGGCATGGGGATTTGAGGAGTATATGCGGTATTGGGGAAAGTTGCTGGGGCTAGCGCTGGGGATTGCGTCCAGCGCCGGTGTCGGCGGGTTGATAATCGGACTGTTGTTGGGTCATTTGCTTGACAGAGCCCGTGCATCCCGTCAGCGCGACTTTTTTTCCGCGCAAGCCACCCGCCAGGCGCTGTTTTGTCTGACAACCTTTCAGGCGATGGGGCATCTGGCCAAGTCGAAAGGCCGGGTGACGGAGTCCGATATCCGTATCGCCACCACCATGATGGACCGGCTGGAACTGCATGGCGAGGCGCGCAATGCCGCGCAACAGGCGTTTCGCGAAGGCAAAGCCAGCCAGTTTCCGGTACGCGGCAAACTGCGCAAACTGCGTGACGCCTGTATCGGCCGCTTTGATTTGATCCGGATGTTTCTGGAGATTCAGCTACAGGTGGCGTTTGTGGACGGCGCGCTGCACCCTAGCGAGCGGCGGTTGCTGTATCTGTTCGCCGATGAACTGGGCGTGACCCGCGAACAGTTCGAGTTGTTCATGCGTAATATGGAACGCGGCAACCACCAGTCATCAAAACAGAACAACAGCAGCGGTTACCAGTCGCGGCAGGGCAACAATTATCAATCACGACAGGGCAGCCATCAGTCGCGGCAGAACAGTAATTATCAGTCCCGACAAAACAGCAATCAGTCATCGCGTCAGGGCAACAAATCTTACCAGCGGCGAAACCAGTCGTATGGCGGACAGTCTTACGGCCAGCGGCCGCCTGTGTCGTCGCACGGGCCGACGGTTGAGAGCGCCTGCCGCACGCTGGGAGTGCGCAGCAGCGATGACGCCGCCACGGTGAAACGGGCTTACCGTAAACTAATGAGCGAACACCACCCCGATAAGATGATGGGCAAGGGCCTGTCGCCGCGCATGATTGAAATGGCCAAGCGCAAAGCGCAGGATATTCAGGCCGCCTATGAGTTTCTCAAAATCAACAAGTTTTCCCGCTGATCCTCTTCCCTTTGTCCTCTGACCGTCTCCTGTTAGCACTTGTTTGGCAGGAATCGTCGTTTTCTGTGAACCCGATTTAGCGCCCGGGCCCGTGCGCTAGAAATCCGCTTCACAGCGAAAATGCATCGGCGTGTTAAAAGCCGGATGGGTGATCGCCAGTTCCTGCGCGTGCAGCAGCAAGCGGGGCGCCATGGCTTTTGCCTGCGGGTGGGCGTAGAAGCCGTCGCCGAGAATCGGGTGGCCCAGCGCCAGCATGTGGACGCGTAACTGGTGCGAGCGGCCGGTGATCGGCATCAGCTTCACACGGGTGGTGCCGTCGCCGTCCCGTGATAACACGGCATAACCGGTCTGAGCGGGTTTACCCTGTTCAAAACAGACTTTCTGTTTTGGGCGGTTCGGCCAGTCGCAAATCAGCGGCAAATCCACCAGCCCGTCATCCGACGCCAGATGGCCCCAGACGCGGGCAATGTAGGATTTCTTCGGTTCCCGTTCGCGGAACTGGCGTTTCAATTCCCGTTCCGCCGCTTTGGTCAGCGCCACCACCATCACGCCGCTGGTCGCCATGTCCAGACGATGGACGGATTCGGCTGCGGGAAAGTCGGCCTGAATGCGGGTCATGATGCTGTCCTTGTGTTCCTCGGCGCGGCCGGGAACGGAGAGCAATCCGCTGGGTTTGTTCACCACCATGATGTGCTGATCCTGATACAGGATGTGCAGCCAGGGATCGCGGGGCGGGTTGTAGGGTTCCATGAATGGCTCCGGCATCGCGGCAAGAAGATCTTGCCGCGAAGTATATAGACAACCGATGGGGCTTACTGGTGCGCCACCACCACCAGACGGATGGCATCCAGACGCCAGTTGGCCTGCTGCAGGTTGAGCAGCACCTGTTCGCGCTGTTCTGCCAGCGCCTCCAGTTCGTCGTCACGGATGTTCGGGTTGACCGCCTTGAGCGCTTCCAGCCGCTCCTGTTCGCGGCGCAGCTGCGTTTCGGCGTTGCGCTGCGCGTCGGCGATCAGCGCTTGCGCCTGCGCTTCCACCAACGGTTGGGCTTTCTGCAGCATGTCATGCACATCGTCCTGCACCGCATTCACCAGTTTGCTGGAAGTGTGGCGATTGACCGAACTCAGTTGGCGGTTGAAGCTCTCGAATTCCACCTGTGCCGCCAGATTGGTGCCTTTGCGGTCCAGCAGCACGCGAATCGGCGTTGGCGGCAGGAAGCGAGTCAACTGCAATTTCTTCGGCGCCTGCGCTTCCACCACGTATACCAGTTCCGCCAACAGGGTGCCGACCGGCAGCGCCTTGTTTTTCAGCAGCGACACGGCGCAACTGCCGGTGTCGCCGGACAGGATCAGATCCAGACCGTTGCGGATCAGCGGGTGTTCCCAACTGACGAACTGCGCGTCCTCGCGGGACAGCGCCTGATCGCGGTCGAAGGTGATGGTGCAACCGTCCTGCGGCAGACCGGGGAAATCCGGCACCAGCATATGATCGGACGGCGTCAGCACGATCAGGTTATCGCTGCGGTCGTCCTGATGAATACCGATGATGTCGAACAGGTTGAGGGCGAAATTCACCAGATTGACGTCGTTATCCTGCTTGGCGATCGCTTCGGCCAGCGCCTGCGCTTGTTCGCCGCCGTTGGAATGCATCTCCAGCAGGCGGTCGCGGCCTTGTTCCAGTTGGGTCTTCAGCGCGTCATGCTGCTGGCGACAGGTGTGGATGAACTCGTCCAGCCCCGTCTGTTCGGACGGTTTGGCGAGCAGGTTGATTAATTGCTCGTAGTGGCTGTCGTAAATCGAGCGGCCGGTCGGGCAGGTGTGCTCGAACGCATCCAGCCCTTCGTGGTACCAGCGTACCAGCAGCGCCTGAGCGGTGTTTTCCAGATAGGGCACCAGAATCTGGATATCGCGGCTCTGGCCGATACGATCCAGTCGACCGATGCGCTGTTCCAGCAGATCCGGGTTGAATGGCAGATCAAACATGATCAGGTGACTGGCGAACTGGAAGTTGCGGCCTTCGGAACCGATCTCGGAACAGATCAGCACCTGCGCGCCTTCCTCTTCGGAAGCGAAGTACGCAGCGGCGCGGTCGCGCTCCAGAATCGACAGCCCTTCGTGGAACACCGCGGCGCGGATGGCTTCGCGGGTGCGCAGCACCTGCTCCAGCTGCAGCGCGGTGGCTGCTTTGGCGCAGATCACCAGCACCTTCTCGTCGCGGTGGCTGGTCAGAAAATCCAGCATCCATTCGACGCGCGGATCGAAACTCCACCAGGTGGCGTTGTCGTCTTCAAATTGCTGATAGATCTGCTCCGGATAGAGCATGTCGCGCGCGCAATCTTCAGCGGATTTACGGGCATTCATGATGCCGGACACGCGGATCGCCGTCTGGTACTGCGTCGGCAACGGCAGCTTGATCTGATGCAGTTCGCGTTTCGGGAAGCCTTTCACCCCCTGACGGGTGTTGCGGAACAGCACGCGGCTGGTGCCGTGGCGGTCCATCAGCATGGTGATCAGTTCCTGACGCGCCGCGGCGCTGTCGTCGCTGCCGCTGGCGATGGACTTCAGCAGCGGCTCGATATCCTGCTCGCCCAGCATGTCGCCGAGCGCGTTGCGATCGCTGTCGTTGATGCTGTTGCCGCTCAGCAACAGGGTGACCGCGTCGGCCACCGGGCGGTATTGCTGTTGTTCGGCGATAAATTCGTGGTAGTCATGGAAACGGTTCGGATCGAGCAGCCGCAGACGGGCAAAGTGGCTCTCCTGACCCAATTGTTCCGGCGTCGCGGTCAGCAACAGCACCGCGGGGATGGCGCGCGCCAGACGCTCGACCGCCTTGTATCCGGCGCTGGGCGCGGCTTCGCTCCATACCAGATGGTGCGCTTCGTCCACCACCAGCAGGTCCCAGTCGGCGTCCAGCAGTTGTTCGAAACGGGACGGGTTGCGGCGTACAAAATCCAGCGAACAGATGATCAACTGCTCGGTTTCAAACGGGTTGTCGCTGTCAAGGCGGGCTTCGGCGTAGCGCTCGTCGTCGAACAGCGAGAACAGCAGGTTGAAGCGGCGCAGCATCTCCACCAGCCACTGATGCTGTAATGTTTCCGGCACCACGATCAGCACGCGTTCCGCCCGGCCCGCCAGCAACTGCTGGTGGATAATCATGCCGGCTTCAATGGTTTTGCCCAGCCCCACTTCGTCCGCCAACAGCACGCGCGGCGCATGGCGCTGGCCCACTTCGCGGGCGATGTGCAACTGGTGCGGAATCAGGCTGGCGCGCATGCCGCGCAGTCCGCCCCACGGCTGCAACGCCTGTTCGAGCTGGTGACGGTGCGCGCGGTAACGCAGCGCAAAGCGATCCATTCGGTCGATTTGACCGGCGAACAGCCGATCCTGCGGCTTATTGAACGTCAGCTTGCTGTCGAGGAACACTTCCCGCAGTTCGGCGGGTTCATCGGTGTCCAGCCGCTGGCCGATATAGGTGCGCAGACCATTCTCGTCACGCACGTCCTCCACCCGTAACTGCCAGCTTTCGTGGCTGGTGACGGTATCGCCGGGATTGAACATGACACGGGTAATGGGGGCGTCATTTCTTGAATAGAGACGGTTTTCGCCACTGGCCGGAAACAGCAGAGTGACCATGCGGGCATCCATCGCCACTACCGTACCCAATCCTAAATCGCTTTCTGTATCGCTGATCCAGCGTTGACCAAGTGTAAAAGGCATAAATTCTAAGCTCGATACTCGTCGTTGTCGGAGAATGTCTGAACAGAGGGCCGCCGACCCCTGCGTCCGGCAATACCTGACCCGCCCTGCGCGACAGTGGTGATGTCGGGCACAGCCTGTGATGCGGGTGTGGGGAACGCCCCGGGTATTCCGGTTATAACCGTCATACTTCAAGTTGCAGGTGCGTTGGCTTCCTTGGCTCATCCCGGTCACTTACTTGAGTAAGCTTCCGGGGATTCGCTGCGTCGCCGCCTTCCTGCAACCCGAATTATTTAGGGTATATTTAATTGACCGCTGTCTAACAGACAGACGTGGACTCACGCCTGATATTTTTGAAAGGGCGCTATGGTACTGGATGGTAGCCTGTTCGTCACCTGTCAGGCACCATCGGATTGTTAAAATAGCCCCATCTGTCCGGTAATCAGTGTAGCAAAATCATCGTGAATGAAAGGCAGTATCGCATCGGCCACCGGTTGTAACTGCTTTTCCACGTAGTGACTGTAATCCAACGGCGAGCGGCGATTCTCCAGCGGTTCCGGACCATTCACCGTGATGACGTAGCTTATCCAGCCGCCGCTTTGGTATTGCAACGGCCGGTCATGCTGGCGGTTGTAGTCGTCGGCCATTCTGGCGGCGCGAACCTGCGGCGGCACGTTACGCTGGTAGTCGCTCAGTTTGTGACGCAGACGTTTGCGGTACACCAGCAGGTCGTCGTGTTCGCCGTTCAGCGTCTTCGCCACGTACTCCCGCACCCATTCCTGATACGGTTCGTGGTGGAAGATGCGCTGGTAAAGTTGTTGCTGGAATTGCTGCGCCAGCGGCGTCCAGTCGGAACGCACCGTTTCCAGCCCTTTGAACACCATCTGCTCGCCTTGCCCGGTAATGGTCATGCCGGCGTAGCGTTTTTTGCTGCCCAGTTCAGCGCCGCGGATGGTGGGCATCAGAAAACGGTGAAAATGGGTTTCGTACTCCATCTCCAGCGCGCTGTTCAGCCCGTGCTGCTGGTGGAGGTGCTGTTGCCACCAGTCGTTGATATAGGCCACCAGTTCACGGCCGATAGCATCCGCCTCATCCTCGCGGTGAGCGCGTTTAAGCCAGACGAAGGTAGAGTCGGTATCGCCGTAAATCACCTGATAGCCTTTGGCTTCAATCAGAGAGCGAGTCTGGCGCATGATCTCATGGCCGCGCAGGGTGATGGAGGAGGCGAGACGCGGATCGAAAAAGCGGCAGCCGCTGGATCCCAGCACGCCGTAAAACGCATTCATGATGATTTTCAGCGCCTGCGACAACGGTTTGTTGTTTTCCTGCTTGGCGAGGTCGCGCTCATGCCAGATGCCTTCCACGATGGCGGGCAGACAATGGTGCCGGCGGGAGAACCAGGCGCCGCGAAAGCCTTCCACCGCATGTTGCTCATCCGGCTGCTGTAAACCGGTTACCAGACCGACCGGGTCGATCAGAAAAGTGCGGATGATCGAGGGATACAGGCTTTTGTAGTCCAGCACCAGCACCGAATCGTACAGACCGGGGCGGGAATCCATCACGTAGCCGCCGGGGCTGGCTTCCGGCGGCACTTCGCCGAGATTGGGCGCCACAAACCCGGCCCGGTGCATACGCGGCAGGTACAGGTGGGTGAACGCCGCCACCGAACCGCCGCTGCGGTCCGCCGCCAGCCCGGTTACGCTGGCGCGCTCCAGCAGAAAAGGCATCAGGTGGGTTTTCTCGAAAATGCGCGTTACCAGTTCGCAGTCTTTCAGGTTGTAGCGCGCCAGCGCGGGCTTGTCTTGCTGAAAGCGTTGTTCAATCTCTTCCAGCCGCTGATAGGGATTATCGCTGGCCTTGCCTTCGCCCAGCAGCGATTGGGAAACAAATTCCAGGCTGAACGAGGCAAAGTTCCAGGTGGCGGATTTTAGCGCCTCGATGCCGTCCACGATCAGCCGGCCCGGCGCGCCGGCGAAGAAGTGCCCTTGCCGGTAGCCGTGTTCGCGCCATTCCAGCTCCTGGCCGCCGCGCCCTAGCCGTAGCGGAATGCGGTAGCGCTCGGCGTGCTGTTGCAGCACCCGCAGGTCAAACTGCACCAGATTCCAGCCGATGATCACATCCGGGTCGTGGGTTTGCAGCCACTGGTTGAGTTTTTCCAGCAGTTGCGGGCGGCTGGCGACGTATTCCAGCGTCAGATCGCCGGCATCGTCGACGTTGCCGTTCTCCGGCCCCAGCATAAATACCTGACGCTGGCCGCAGCCTTCCAGACCGATGCAGTACAGCTCGCCGTGACGGCTGGTTTCGATATCCAGCGACACGGTTTTCAGCGGCGGGCGATAGTCGGGCGCCGGTTTCAGCCTGACCTGGTCGATCAAACCATCGGCGCTTTCTTCGCCGCTGAACCAGACCGGGGCGGTAATAAAGCGCTCCATCAGAAACCGTTCCGGCGGGCGGATATCCGCCTCGTACACCGGAATCCCGGCTTCCTGCAGTTTCTTTTCCAGGCGCAGCAATTGGCGATATTGCAGGCAGTAGAGCCCGAGTTGCGGTTCGTGGTGGAAGTTTTTCAGCGCCAGCGGCCGCAGTTGCCAGTTCCTTTCGCCGCTCAGTAGCTGGGTAATCTGTGCCTGATGCCGCATCGGCACAAACGCCACGGCCTGCTGCGGAGATAGCCTGACCCGGCAGGGGCCGTTATCGGTCGCCAGCCAGCATTCGACCTGAACCCCGGCGGGCGTGTCCTGCCAGTGGCGGGTCAATACGAATCCCTGACGCGGTGGTGAAAGGGTCATGGCGTGTAGTCAGATGGATAAATGAAATAATGCAGTAAATTATGTATATGCATACAGTATTTGTCCAGCGCTATTCCCCTGCATCGTGATGGCTGGCCTGGTGTGTTGCGTCATTGTTAAAAACGTTTATTTATTTAACCTGAGCGTATTCCATTCAGAATAAAACAACTCAGAATAAAACGACGAAAACGAAATTATTCCAGAAATAATCGCTGAAACCGGCAGGCCGAAAAAGGATAAACAGAGAATAATACATTTATGGGGAAATACATGAGCATCAATATGGCATGTTTTGCTATTGGTTGATTTATCTGTGAAAAATTACGCCGTTTTCGCACTAATAAAAAGCATGGCGGTGACGAATTGGTGCATGAGCGTTAACGGTTAATCAGCTGAGCTGGAAATTATTCATATCTTTTTCTTTTACGTTTTGATTATTAATACATTAATTATTTTTGTGTATTTGGCATATTTATTGCTGCCTCTTCCCCGGTGAACAGCCTGGATATCCTGTCACACAGATCTTCTTTTTATCACCCTGTATACAGCGTCATTTCATAGCTGAAATGTGATGTTTATTTTTGAAGAGGCGATCATGAAGAACAAATTTTTCAGATTTACTGTCGCAGCGGTAGCCGTATCGTCTTCACTGGCTTCAGTGGGGGCGTGGGCGGATGACATCAAGATTGGCGTGGTATTGCCCCTGAGCGGTGCATTGAGCGGTTACGGTCAGCCGTCCCTGAAAGGACTGGAGCTGATTAACGGTATCGAAACCAAACTGAAGAATGGCGACACCATCAAGCTGGTGGTGATTGACGACAAGAGCGACAAAGTGGAAGCGGCCAACGCCATGCAGCGACTGGTGTCCAGCGATAAGGTGGACGCGGTGATCGGCGAGGTAACCTCCACCAATACTATGGCGATGACCAAGATGGCGGAAGATACCAAAACGCCGATCGTCTCGCCGACCGCCACCAACGACCGGGTGACCAAAGGCAAAGAGTACGTCAGCCGCGTCTGCTTCTCCGACAGTTTTCAGGGCGTAGTGGGCGCCAACCTGGCGACGCGCGATCTGAAAGCGAAGAAAGCCGCCATCATGTTCGATAGCAGTAATGACTATTCGGTCGGGCTGGCCAAATCGTTCCGCACCCAGTTCCTGAAAAACGGCGGCACCATTCCGATTGAAGTACAGGCGCCCGGCGGCAGTAAGGATTTCAAAGCCCAGCTCTCCACCATCAAATCTCACAATGTGGACGTGATCTATATGCCGATTTACTACACCGAAGGCGCGCTGATCGCGGTGCAGGCCAAACAGCTCGGGCTGAAGGTGCCGGTGGTCGGCGGCGATGGTCTGGCGGCGGACCCGGTGTTCTTCAAAATGGGACAGGACGCGGTGGAAGGGTGGATGACCACCGACTACTACTCGCCGAACGCCAAAGAGCAGACGCCGGAAGGGGAAAAGTTCATCAAAGCCTGGACCGCCAAATACAAGGAACCGACCCACACCTGGGGAGCGATGACGGCGGATGCCTACAAGATGATCGTCAACGCCATGAACACCTGTAGCGATCCGCACGATCGCGTTTGCGTCAACAAGGCGATCCGCGCCACCAGCAACTTCACCGGCATCACCGGCACCCTGACCCTGAAAGACGGCGACGCCATTCGTCCGGCGGTGATCAACGAGGTGAAAGGCGGCGAGATGGTGTTTAAAACGGTGATCAATCCGTAATCGGCGGTGCCCGCGGCCGACATGCCGCTATCAACGCGCAGGACGCGGGTTCACAGGAGCCGATGGACAAGCCCGATAATGCAGAAAGCGGATGCCCTATTTTTTCCGCGCCGCTGCGTGACTCGCCGCTGGTCTGGTCTACCACACTTCACGGCTGGCGCCCTGCCGCGCGGAACCCTCGCCGCCAGCGGCATCCGCGAATAAAAAGGCGGGGCGCCGCCTAACAGTAAAGGATGACATGATGGATCTTGCCGTTTTCTTACAGCAAGTGGTCAATGGCATGAGCCTTGGCAGCATGTACGCGCTGATCGCTATCGGCTACACCATGGTGTACGGCGTGCTGCGGCTGATCAACTTTGCTCATGCCGATATCATGATGGTCGGGGCTTTTATGGCCCTGCTCGGTTTTACTTCCCTCGGGCTGCCTTTCGGGGCCGCCGTGATTCTCGCCATTCTCATCGCCGCGCTGCTGGGGATCGCCATCGATCAAATCGCTTACCGCCCGCTGCGGCAGGCGTCGAAGATCTCGATGTTGATCACCGCCATCGGCGTCAGCTTTTTTCTGGAGAATCTGTTCAATGTGGTGTTCGGCGGTAGCCCGCGCTACTTCGAGTCGCCGCCGTTCTTTAATCAGACCATCAATCTCGGGCCGATCGTCGTCACCAATGTGGCCTGGATCGTACCGTTGATGACGCTGGCGCTGCTGGCGGTGATCCTGTGCATTCTGTATCGCACCCGGCAGGGGATGGCGATCCGCGCGGTGGCGTTTGACGTCAACACCGTGCGGCTGATGGGTATCGACGCCAATCAGATCATCGCCTTCGTGTTCGCCCTCGGCAGCGCGCTGGCGGCGCTGGGCGGCGTGTTCTACGCCATCAGTTATCCCTCAATCGATCCGCTGATGGGGGTATTGATCGGTTTGAAAGCCTTCGCGGCGGCGGTGCTGGGCGGCATCGGCAGCGTCACCGGCGCAGTGATCGGCGGTTTTATCCTTGGGTTCACCGAAGTGGTGGCGGTGGCGATGTTTCCGGAACTGGGCGGCTATAAAGACGCCTTTGCCTTCATGTTTTTGATTCTGGTGCTGCTGTTCCGACCGGTGGGCATCATGGGCGACGAACGACTGGAAAGGAGCCGTTTCTGATGAGAATGCCGCGGACTTCCCCGACGATGTGGCTGGGGTACCTTGCTGTGTTTGCGCTGGCTTTGCTGGCGCTGACCGGGTTGGATACGCTGTTCGACGACTATATCGTGCGCATCTTCTGTAACATCTTCATTTTTATGATTCTGGCGGTCAGCTATAACCTGATTAACGGCGTGACCGGGCAATTGTCTCTGGAGCCTAACGGTTTTGTGGCGATCGGCGCTTACATTACCGCGCTGCTGTTGCTGAGCGCAGACGCCAAAACCAACATGTTCGAGATGACGGCGCCCAGCCCGCTGATTCTGGCGGTGCATGCGTCGTTTCTGCCGGCGCTGATCATCAGCGGCGTATGCGCGGCGGCGGTGGCGGTGTGCCTGTCGTTTCCGGTATTTCGCGTGCGCGGCGATTATCTGGCGATCGTCACGCTGGGGTTCGGCTTCATCATCAAGATTTTCGCTATCAACAATCCACAATTCACCAACGGCGCCATCGGCCTGAACGAGATCCCGCAGGTCAGTCACATTCTGTACTGGTGCGGTTTCATTGCGCTGGCGGCGGTGTTGTTCATCCTGCAGGTGGTGTACTCCAAATACGGCCGCGCCATGAAAGCGGTGCGTGACGATGAAGACGCCGCCATTGCGATGGGCATCAATACCTTTCGCATCAAGACCTGCGCTTTCGCCACCAGCGCCTTTTTCGAGGGGATCGGCGGCGGGCTGCTGGCGTCGCTGTTGACCATCATCTCGCCGGATCTGTTCGACTTCATGCTGACCTTCCAGTTGCTGATCATCATCGTACTCGGCGGGCTGGGCAGCACCACCGGCGCCATGCTCGGCACGATCATTGTGATCGGCAGCGGCGAGTGGCTGCGCTTCCTCGATCAACCGCTAACGCTGTTCGGCCAGGATCTGGGCGCGCATCCGGGGCTGCGCATGGTGGTGTTTTCGCTGGTGCTGCTGGTGATCATGCTGTTTGCCCGTGAAGGGCTGCTGGGCAAGCAGGAAGTCTGGGATATCCGCAGGAGAAGCGCGAATGGAAAATAACCCGTTATTGCGTGTTGAGGGCGTCACCATGCAATTTGGCGGCCTGCGCGCCATCGATAGCGTCAGCTTTACTATCAATCCGGCGGAGATCTTTGGGCTGATCGGCCCCAACGGCGCCGGTAAAACCACGATGTTCAACGTGATCACCGCCAACTATAAACCGACCGGCGGCGCCGTCTGGCTGGACGGGCAGACGCTGGCCGGGCTGAAACCCAATCAGGTGGTCAACCGCGGTATCGCCCGTACTTTCCAGAATATCCGCCTGTTTCCGTCGATGACGGTGCTGGAGAACGTACTGATCGGTCTCGATCGCTTTATCCCGTACTCGTTTCTGGAGGCGGCGCTGCGTATCGGCCGCTTTTTCCGCGCCGAGCGACAGGCGCGGGAAACCGGCATGGCGTTGCTGGAATACATCGGCATCGCCGAACACGCGCATTCGCTGGCCACCAACCTCAGCTACGGCAACCAGCGCAAGGTGGAGATTGCCCGCGCGCTGGCGACCTCGCCCAAGCTTTTACTGCTGGACGAGCCGGCTGCCGGCATGAACCCACGAGAGACGGCCGAGCTGGCGCAGCTGATTTTCCGCATGCGCGCCGACTACGGCCTGACGGTACTGCTGATCGAGCACGATATGTCGTTCGTCAACACACTGTGCGAACGAGTGATGGTGCTGGATTACGGCAAACCGCTATTTAGCGGTACGCCGCAGGATGCGGTAAATCACCCCGAGGTGATCGCCGCCTATCTGGGGGACATCGATTATGCTTAAAGCCAGCGATCTGCAGGTGTTTTACGGGCTGATTCAGGGGCTAAAAGGCATCGATCTTGAGGTTAACAACAGCGAAATCGTCACCCTGATCGGCAGTAACGGCGCCGGGAAAACCTCAACCCTTAACGGCATCATTAATCTGGTGAAATCCACCGGGACGGTCGGTTTTCTCAACGAGGATATTTCCCACAGCCCAACGCATCAGATCGTGCGTAAAGGGCTGGCGCTGGTGCCGGAAGGGCGCAAGGTGTTCACCAATCTGACCATTGAGGAAAACCTGCGCATGGGCGCCTACAACAACCCGGTCAATTTCGCCTATCTGCGCGACAAAATGTATGCGCTGTTCCCGCGTCTCAAAGAGCGGCGCAGCCAGATGGCGGGCACCATGAGCGGCGGCGAACAGCAGATGCTGGCGATCGCCCGCGCGCTGATGAGCGAACCGGTGTTGCTGATGCTGGACGAGCCAAGCCTGGGGCTGGCACCGAAGGTGGTAGGCGAATTATTTTCAACCATCAAGCAGTTGCAGAGGGAAGGCATCACCATCCTGCTGGTAGAACAGAACGCCACCGCCGCATTGAAAATCGCCGATCGCGCCTATGTGCTGGAAAACGGACGTATTGCATTGCACGGCCCGGCGCAGGACATTCTCGCCAATCCAGAGGTGAAAAGGATGTATTTGGGGGGATAGATGATGGTGTGCCGATGACGCTTACACGGGACCCTGCTTTGCATAAAGCGGGGAAACCTGGATTAATGCGTCGTCGATAGGGCAATTTTTATTGATTAGACTTATGGATAGATAAGATAAATTAAATTATTATAATTGCCTTATTGCTTTGCTTATGCTTTACACCATCAATTATATTGAATTAAAGGGAATTTTATGGCCAATATCATTTATCTGAAAATAGAAGGCAAAAACCAGGGGCTGATTTCTTCAGGGTGTGGATCTTATGACTCAATGGGGAACAAATGGCAGAAAGGTCATGAGAATGAAATTTTTGTCTATGAGTTAAACAATGCGGCAGAGCGCATTGATAATGTTGCATATCAACCTGTTGAAATTAGAAAACCAATCGATAAATCGACGCCGCTATTGCTAAGCGCGTTAAACGAAAATGAATACTTAACCTGTACCTTCATTTTCTACCGAACCTCAGAAAATGGAGGGATGGAGCAATATTTTTCAATGAAACTGACTGATGCAAAAGTAAAAAATATCAGAATGCATTATCCCAGTTCGATAACACACAACGAATATCAACCAGAAGAATTTATCTCTTTTACTTATAAAAACATGCTGTGCGAACATATCAAAGCTGGAACCAGTGCATATTGTATTTGGGAAAGTCAGTCGTTTTAATTAGCAGTTCTTCCTGTGTTATTATCTGGCATCATCGTGTGATATTAGGTGCCAGATAATTAGTTTTAAATTTAGTGTTTTTAGCTTTTCACAGCTTACGGATTTTCTTCAAGATATTTTTTAAGATCAATGATGCTTTTCTTTTCAGAATAAAACTGTAGCTTTTTAATTGTATTACTTATATCGGTTATCGTTTTTCTTTCTTTATCTAATTCAAGTAAGAAATAGTTTTTCGATGTTCTGTCGCGCAATGCTACGGTATAAACAAAACCAATGAACGTTTTTCCTTTAACTTCAATTTTTCCTACCGCATCGAGACTCAGGCAGGTCACTGTTTCAAAAAATCCCCGACCGATAGAAATTTTTATATCTGAGATATTTTTATTATCTGAAGACCATCCAATGAAACAGAGTGGTTCAATGTTGTTGTAATATCCTTCTGCAGGTACGATAGTGCCTATGTATTTCCCGTTTTCGCTGATGTCGAAAGTCTGATCTTTCTGTATTTTTATACGGCTTATTTCTGATGATTTCCCCTTTTTTATTAAATTATTCAATATGCTACTATCATCATTTTGAGTTAGTCTAATAGTAGAGTATGAATTCAATGGAATTATCAATATGAGTATTGTCAACAGAGCTTTCATTCTTTCTTTTCCATCATTTTTTTAAGATGTTTTCTGATTGCAGCAATAATTTTTAATCGATGCATAAGATTGTAATGAAATTATCATTGTGAATATCACTATGTTGCTCTCACTCTTGTCTTTCCTCGAAATTTTCAAGATATTTTCGTAGCGCTGCAATGCTTTTTTTCTCACCATTATTTTGTAGAGTATCAACAATTGTACTTTTATCTATGATTGTTCTTTTCTCTTTATCTAACTCTAGCACGAAATAGTTTTTCGCTCGTCTATCTCTCAAACCAACTGTGTAAACAAATCCTATATATGTTTTTTCTCTAACTTCTATTTTTCCAACAGCATCAAGGTTTAGACAGATTGAGTTTTCAAAATCACCCTGGCCAATAGATTGAACGATATTACTAATGTTTTTTTTGTCTACAGACCAACCAATAAAACACATCGGGTTGTATTTTTTATAATATCCTTTAGCAGGAATTAATGTACCTATATATTCCTCATTTTCAATGATGTTAAAAGATTGACCCTTATGTGTTTTTATCTGGTCTATTTCCAAGAGCTGAGATTTTAGAGATACTAATGATAATAGATTATTGCTATCAATCGGCATTAATGTAATTGATGCATACGCTTGAAGTGATATTGATAATATCATTATTACCAGTAATTTCTTCATGCTATTTCTCATCGATTTTCTTTATATCTCTTCTGAGATCAGCTATACTCTTTTTTTCTGAGTCATTTTGAAATTTTTCAATAAGTTGACTTTTATCTTCTATAGTTGTTTTTTCTTTATTCAGTTCGATGAGAAAGTAGTTTTGAGCATACCTGTCTCTCAACCCTACAGTGTATACAAAACCAATAAAGGCTCTTCCTTTTTCCTCTATTTTTCCTATTGCATCAAGTTTTGAACAGAGGGAAAGCTCAAAATACCCTTGCCCTATTGATGGGATAATTTTTGATATTGTTTTTTTATCAGTTGACCAGCCAATAAAGCATAATGGATCATAATTATTATGAAACCCTTTTGCAGGTATTATTGTTCCGATGTATTTTCCATCATCAGTAATATCAAACTGTTGATTGTCTTGAATGCTTATCTCAATAATTCCCTTGCTATTTCCTTCTTTTATTATTTCACTTGATAAAGTTTTATCTTCATTTTTTATTAAATTAATAGTTGCATTCGAATGGAACGAAACCAGTAGTGCCATTAATAGTGAAGCTAATGCTATTTTCTTCATATAATATTACCTATTAGTTAATCTTTGATAATTATTTGCTATTTTAACATCGTAGTGCTTTTCTGCGTAGGACACACCATTATAAGATCGTGCAAATTTTACCCAGTCTTTATGCCTTAATGCAGAAAGTAGAATAGGGGTATTTTTTACATGATTAATGAAAGCGAACACCTGACCGTCAATACTTCTCATTGCAGAAACGAAACTTTCGATATCATCAAAGCCTGCGGTTCTATAATTCTCCCCCATAATCTGGAATGCCCCCCATGAGGCTGACATCCACGCTGCTCGTCGATCCAGTATCATTGCTGTTTCAAGTCGTTCATATTGTTGGCTTTCTAAACCATAGGATGTATAACGAGAACCCGATATATCCGGATGTGACCGGTCGTATCTACCTTGTGTCAGACGACGAAAGTAGTGTCGTTCATAAAGTATCTTGGGTTTTCCCGGACTGAGAAACGCGCTATTTAGCGCGGTTTCGGTCATCACAACTGCTTTAATTGCCGCCACTTCACAGTTCAGCTCTCTGGCCGCATTCAGGTAGAGCTCTTCGGAAACGCTGTCGCCAGAATTGTCAGAGAAAGAAGGCTGAGAGGTTGCCGGGCGTCGGGTGTGAAGGTGGTTTAATTTTCTCAGTGTGGGTCCGTGTGGGGAGACGATGCCGTCAGGCGTACCCATTCCTAATATCTGGCGTTGAAATTGAGTAATCGCGGTTTGTGTTCTGATGCCGACAATACCATCAACGCTCAGAGTTCCGTTTGACCGGCTATTCAGCAACTGTTGAACGGTTTTTACGTCTTCAGCCCTGTTAACCTGCCCCTTGCCAACAGGAAAAGCAATCCTGGCTTCTTCCATGAATCAATCCATTTATTTTCTTAAAGTGATGCTTTTATAACAACAAAATGGCGCAGCTTCAAGGAAGTGGCCGTCCGGTAATGATGAACCTCGCGTCAGTTGCGTTTTTACTACTATCTGCCATATTCCCGCCGTTTCCTGCTATCATCCCGTTATCTTTGTTCATAAAAAAGCAGAAATGTAGAGATTTATGGAAGCCTGGCTGGAGCATCTGATCACTCAATCGTTAGCGTATTCGCTGACGGCGGTACTGCTGGTGGCGTTTCTGGAGTCGCTGGCGTTGGTGGGGCTGCTGTTGCCCGGCACGCTGATGATGGCGTCGCTGGGCGCATTGATCGGCAGCGGCAATATGGGGCTTTACCCGGCCTGGGGCATGGGCATTATCGGTTGCCTGCTGGGAGACTGGATTTCCTATTTCATTGGCTGGCGTTTCAAGGATCGGCTGCATAACTGGTCTTTCCTGCAAAAGCACCGCGCTTACCTGTATCGCACCGAAAAAATGCTGCATCAGCACAATATGGCGACCATTCTGATTGGGCGGTTTTTTGGCCCGACTCGTCCGCTGATCCCGATGGTGGCGGGAATGCTGGAGTTGTCGCCCCGGCGCTTTGCGTTGCCGAACATCATCGGCTGTCTCACCTGGCCGCCGGTTTATCTGATGCCCGGCATTTTGGCCGGAGTGGCGATCGATATCCCCAAGCAGGCCGACAGCGGCAGTTTTAAATGGCTGCTGTTAATCACGGCTATCCTGCTGTGGGGAGCGGGCTGGTTGGTGTGGCGTCTGTGGCGTGCGCGTCGTGGAGCAAAAGCCGAATCAACCGGTTGGTTGACGCCTGCCCGTTTGTACTGGATGGCGCCGCTGGTTTCGGTTATCGCCGCCGCCAGTCTGTGGCAGTTGTGGCAGCATCCGTTGATGCCGGTGTACCGTCGCCTGCTGTGGCAAATTCTGATTGGTTGAATCCGGCTCGAGGGCCATACCAGGAATCGGTATGGCCCCTGCGGCTCAGCGGTAAAACTCCGCGACCTGATCAAAGATACGCATCTCTTCGCCGTGGCGGGTCACCTGCAGTACATCTTCCAGCTTTTCCACCTGACTGATCATCTGCGGTAGGCGTTGATCGTCTTTCACCAGCAGCCAGATGCGGCTCTGCTCGTTGCCCGGCAGCGGCATACACATGATGCCTTCCACGTTGAAAGCGCGACGGGCGAACAGCCCGCACACGTGCGACATCACGCCCGGATGGTTGCGTACCGATAGTTCCAGCGTGACCTGTGCGGTAATGGATGGGGTCTGCATGATTTAATCTCCAATCATCTCAATGTTGGCGGCACCCGGCGGTACCATCGGGAACACTTTTTCGTTGATATCGATAGCGGCGTGGATCAACGTCGGGCCGGGTCGTTGCAGTGCGTCGCGCAGGGCGGCTTGCGGATTATCCGCCGCGTTCAGATCGCAAGTGGCGAAGCCGAATCCGGCGGCAATCGCCAGAAAATTAGTCTGATAGCGGTAGTCGGACGCCACAAAATTCTGCTGGTAGAACAGATCCTGCTGCTGGTGCACCAGCCCCAGCGACTGATTGTTCATCAGCACGATTTTGACGTTCAGGTTCTCTTCCACGGCGGTGGCCATTTCCTGAATGTTCATCATCAGGCTGCCGTCGCCGGAAAAACAGACCACGGTTCGCTGTGGTTCCGCCAGCGCGGCGCCGATAGCTGCGGGCACGCCAAAACCCATCGTGCCGAAACCGCCGGAGGTCAGCCACTGGCGTGAGCGTCGCAGCGGATACGCCTGCGCCACCCACATCTGATGCTGACCGACGTCGGTAGTAATGATGGCCTGATCGTCCAGTTGCTCGGCCACGGCGCGGATCAACCCGTAGTGACTGAGCGGGTCGTCGGCGTTTGGCATGCTGAATGGGAATTCACATTGCAGCGCGCGCACCTGAGCGAGCCAGTCGGCGCGTGGTTGACGGTCAACCAGCGGCAGCAACTGATCCAGCGCCTGCGCCACATCGGCGTGGAGCGCCACGTGCGGCTGACGGATCTTGCCGAACTCCGCCGGATCGATATCGATATGGACAACGCGGGCATCCGGGCAGAACTCTTCCGCTTTGCCGATGGCGCGATCGTCAAAGCGGGCGCCCAGTACGATCAGTAAGTCCGATTGTTGCAGGATCATATTGGTGTAACGGGCGGCGTGCATGCCGAGCATGCCAAGCGACAGCGGATGATCCACCGGCATGGCGCCCAGCGCCATCAGCGTCATGGTGGTGGGCAGCCCGGCGCGTTCCGCCAGGTCGATAGCCTGCTGATGTGCGCCGGCGCTGATGATGCCGCCGCCCAGATACAGGATCGGTCGCTTGGCCTGATTGATCATCGCGGCGGCGGCGCGAATGGCATCCTGATCCACTGCTGGCGCAGGGGTCAGTTCGGCCGGCGCGGGCAGCTCCGCCAGTTCGATGGTGGCGGTTTGCACGTCTTTGGGGATGTCTACCCAGACCGGGCCGGGGCGACCAGACTGCGCCAGCCGGAAGGCGTCATTGATGACCTGCGGCAGTTCGCTGATGTCGCGCACCAGATAGTTGTGTTTGGTGACCGGAATCGAGATGCCGTAAGTGTCTACTTCCTGAAAGGCATCGGTGCCGATCATGCCGGACGGCACCTGGCCGGTGATGCACACCAACGGAATGGAGTCGAGTTTGGCGTCGGCGATGGCGGTGAGCAGGTTGGTGGCGCCGGGGCCGCTGGACGCCATGCAAACCGCGGCTTTACCGCTGGCGCGCGCCATACCCTGCGCGATGAATCCGGCTCCCTGCTCATGGCGGGCGAGTACGTGGCGAATGGTGCGGCTTTTTCCCAGCGCATCGTACAGCGGCAGCGCCGCGCCGCCCGGGATGCCGCTCACTGTGGTGATGCCTTGCTGCTCCAGCAGACGGATGATCAGCTCAGCTCCTGTATAACGCATAGTCATATCCTTTATCAGAGCCGGTGTCAGGAGGAGCGGGGAGGGTGGAAAAAAGAAACCCCGCTCGGCTTGCGCCGGCGGGGTTTGGGAATCTAGGCTTGATTCGGAACCCGTTACGGCGCGCTGCCGACCACGACCACCACGCGCACGACGACGACCGCGTCAAGCAGCGCGGTGTTGTTTAGTAGTGCGAAAGTAGAGGCGGCGTGTTTCACGGAGAACCTTATATTCGTTTGGGTTAATCAGCGTCTTCATCTAACCATGAGTGCGGAAAATCAGACAAGGCTCCGTTACGCTGAAAAAGCAAAATCGTGCGATAGATCACATTTTTTTGGTAAGGGTTTCACTTTGTCATTTCAGACCGAACTGTCATCCCAGACCGAGCACCCGCGCCGCATCCGGATGGCTAGCCAGTTCGTTGGTCGGGCCGTCGTGATAGATGCGGCCGTCCACCACCAGCACGCTGCGCGGCGCAATACGCGCGGAGTCTTCCAACTGGTGAGACACCATCAGCAGCGTCAACTGGCGATCCCGGCAGATCTCGTCCACCAGCGATAACATCTCCTGACGCAGGGCCGGGTCGAGCGCCGAGAACGGCTCGTCCAGCAGCAGGATCGGCTGCCGGCGGATCAGACAGCGCGCCAGCGCCGCCCGTTGTCGTTGACCGCCGGAAACCTGCGACGGCAGGCGCTCCAGCAGCTCCGACAGTCCCATGCGGCCGGCGATATCGCGCAACGTATCTCGCTGTTCCGCATTCAGTTTCAGGCCGGGATGCAGGCCGAGCGCGATATTCTGCGCCAGCGTCAGATGGGGAAACAGGTTGTTTTCCTGAAACAGGATCGACACCGGGCGTTTTGCCGGTGGCGTGGCGCGGTGATCCTGTCCATTAAGCTGCAAGCGGCCGCCGTCGGCTGGCAGAAAACCGGCGATCAGGCTGAGCAAGGTACTTTTTCCCGCGCCGCTTGGGCCCAGAATGGCGATACGCTCGCCGGGCTGCGCCTGTAAATCGAAGCGCATCGGCAGGTGTTGGTAGAGATAGGTCAACTTATCGAGCGCGATCATTAAGGCCTGCCAGTTTTTCAATCAGGGTAAACAGCATAAAACACAACATCAGCAGTAAAAGCGCCGTCACCGCGCCGTCGGCGCTGCGATAAGCGCCAATCTGCTGATAGAGATAAAACGGCAGGGTGCGAAACTGTTCGTTGCCGAACAGGGCGATGATGCCGAAATCGCCCACCGAGAGCACGCTGGCAAAGGCCAGCGCCTGGGCGATGGGCGCGCGCAGCGCCTTTAGTTCCACCACTCTGAGACGGTGCCAGCCGCGGATATCCAACGACTGGCACAACAGACTATAACGCGCCGCCGTGTCATACATCGGGTTTTCCAGCACTTTCATCGCATAGGGTATTGCCAGCAGCGCGTTGGTCAACACCACCAGTCCGTAGGGAGAAGCCGGTAATCCGATGGTGCGGTTAAACAGCAGGAAAAAACCGGACGCCAGCACAATCCCCGGCATCGCCAGAATCAGCATCCCGCTTATATCCAGCAACTGGGCGGAGAGCCGCCGCCGGCGCAGTTTCAGTTCCCGGCTGCTCCACAGCAGCATCAATGTCAGCACCACGCTAAGCGCGCCGGCGGCCAGCGCGATGCGCAGCGACGTCCAGAGCGTTTGCCATAACGCGGGCTGACGCAAGACATCCGGCAGCGAACGGTTCAGGCCGTCCGCCACCACCGCCAGCAGCGGCGGCAACAGCAGTAGCAACGCTGCCGCAATCAGCAGCGTATCGGTAACGCGGCTGAACCCGCTGTCCTGCGGATCGCGCCAACGCAGGCGGCTACTGGCTCCCACCGCCAGCAGCCGGCTCAGCCGCTGACTGAACAACACCAGCCCCAGACAGCACGCCATCTGCAACAGCGCCAGCAGCGCGGCGCGCGCCGGGTCATAGTCGAAGCTCAACGCCTGATAGATCGCCAGTTCGATGGTGGTGGCCTGCGGGCCGCCGCCCAGCGCCAGTACGGTGGCGAAGCTGGCGAAACACAGCATGAAAATCAGCGCGCCGGCAGGCAACAACTGACGGCGCAGCCACGGCCACTCCACCAGCCGGAAAAAGTGCCAGCCGCGCAGGCCGAGCTGGGCCGCCAGTTGACGCTGCTCAGTGGCGATGCCTTCCAGCGCCTGCACAAACAGCCGGGTCGCCAGCGGCAGATTAAAAAAGACGTGGGCCAACAGAATGCCCTGCAAACCATAAGGCGAAAAACGGTATTCGATACCGAATTGCATCAGCAGGCGCGCCAGCCAGCCTTCGCGGCCGTAGACGCTGAGGATGCCGAATACCGCCACCAGCACCGGCAGCACCAGCGTCATCGCGCACAGGCGCAGCAGCAGGCGATGGCCGGGAAAGCGGCGGCGGTACAACGCCCGCGCCAGAAACAGCGCGGGCAGCGTGGAAAGCAGCGCCGACAGCAGCGCCTGCCAGAAGCTGAAGCGAATGACATGCCACAGGTAGCTGTCATCCCACAGCGATCGCCAGGGCGCGCCGGGCGCGTCCAGCCACAGCGCGGCGAACGCCAGCGCCGCGGTGCCGGTCAGCAGCGCGGCCGCCAGCAGCCCCGGCCACAGCCAGCCGGGAATCAGCGGCTGACGGCGCGTTGCCATGCCTGTACCCAATTCGCGCGCTGCTCGGCCACCTGTTGCGAGGTGAACTCCAGCGCGGTAGCCGGCAACGACAGGGTGTTATAGCCCGCGGGCAGCTCGGTTTTGACAACCGGGTACATCCAGTTGGTGGTCGGGATGATCTGCTGGAAGGTCGGGCTGACCATAAACTGCAGGAAGCGCGCCGCCAGTTGCGGATTTTTGCTGCCGGCCAATTGCGCGGCTACTTCGACCTGTAGATAGTGGCCTTCGCTGAAATTGGCCGCCGCGTAGCTGTCTTTCTTCTCGGCGATGAGGTGGTAAGCCGGGGAGGTGGTGTAGCTCAACACCAGATCGGCTTCGCCTTTCAGGAACAGGCCGTAGGCTTCGCTCCAGCCTTTGGTGACGGTGACGGTTTTGGCCGCCAGTTTCTGCCAGGCTTGCGGCGCCTTGTCGCCATAGACTTTCTGCATCCACAGCAACAGGCCCAGACCCGGCGTGCTGGTGCGCGGATCTTCATAGATCACTTTCCACGGCTGGTCGCTTTCCACCAGTTCGCGCAGGCTCTTGGGCGGGTTTTTCAGTTTGTCCTTGTTGTAGACGAAGGCGAAATAGCCATAGTCGAAGGGCAGGAAGGTGTCATTATGCCAGCCGCCGGGCACCGTCAACTCGCTGGTGTTGACGCCATGCGGGGCGAACAGGCCGGTCTGCGCTGCCGCCTGTACCAGATTGTTATCCAGCCCCAGCACCACATCCGCCGGGGTATTTTTGCCTTCCATACGCAGGCGGTTGAGCAGAGCGACGCCATCTTCCAGCGCCACGAATTTCAGCTCGCAGTTGCACTCTTTTTCAAACGCGGTTTTGACGCCCGGACCGGGGCCCCATTCCGAGGCGAACGAGTCGTAGGTGTAGACCGTCAGGGTCGGTTTGGCGAACACAGGGGCGGACAGCAGTAACAGGCAGGACAGTAATTTCTTTAACACTTTGCGCTCCAATTGTTGAAGGCGGCAAAGGTCTTTGAGCAAGCGGGATGCAGTCTCAAATCCCTTCGCCGGTATTAACCGGATCAGGTTCGACGGGTATTTTCTCAGCGATGCAACGCCTATGCGCGTTGACCGCACCCCGTTGAGAACGGCGGTATTGTAAAGTGTTTGTCACATCAGGAAAAGCGCCATGACCGGCGACGAGCGCTCATGGCGTCGGGTTCGGCGGCGCAAACCAGGCGGATTTGAAATCGAACCAGCCCAGCGTGTTCATGCGTAGCCCCCGCATGCTGGCCTGCCCCTGCAACCGCAACCAGTGGTGGAACAACGGGTGGAGTTGCTGGCGGCTGACCAGCGACTGGCACCATTCCGCCAGCGACAGCTCGCTCTGACGCCACTGACGCGCGGTGTGTTCCAGCTCGTCATCGCCCAGACAGTGCCGCAGCAGCGGCAGCTCGTACAGCATCGCGAACAGCGAAAATTCCAGCGGTAGATAAAAGTTGGCGCTGCCAAGCCAGAGATCGCTGGCGTCGTCGCCCTGACACCAGGCATCGAACTCCAGGCAGCGTAGCGTCAGCGTGACGCCGTGCGACGCCAGCAGGCGGCTCATGATGCTGCTTATCACCGCGTATTCGGGATGGTCACGGTAGCAGATGAGGGTGAGGTGGGTCAGGCCAACCGGTTTTTCCCGTACCGCCCGCGGTGGGCTGTGATGCCAGCGCGGCAGCAGGCCATAGGCGGGGGACCAGTCGCTCTGGTACGGGCTATCGGCCAGGCCAAGCATCGCCACCGGGCTTAACACCTGACACAGCCAGTGACGGATCTCCGGATCCGCCATCTGCGGCGAACGGCGGTCGAACAGCAGGAAATAGCAGCCTTCTTCCAGCCGGTTCTCCAGTTCATTGTCCGTGGTGTCGTCTCCCTGCAATGTAACCGTACAGGCGGGAATGATCGGCGCGTCCGGCAGCACCCAGATACTGACTTCGTCAATCAGCGCCCGGTAGCCGAAGTAGTCGTCAAACGCGGCGATTTTCAACTGGTTGGGCGAGTTGCGCACCACCTGATACGGCCCGGTGCCGATGGGCTGGCGCATAAAGTCCGGCAGCGTTTGCCACTCTTTGGGCAAGATCATCGCCGGTACGCTGCCGAGCAGCCACGGCAGCCAGTCATCCGGCATGCTGAGCCGGATATCCAGTACGAACGGCGTAGGGGAGGAGATGTCGGTCAGGTGTGAGAACAGCGGCAGCGCCGTCAGCCGGGATAGCGAGGCGATCACGTCCTCCATGGTCAGCTCCCGACCGTGGTGAAAACGGATGGCCGGGCGCAGATAGAAACGCCAGTGCAGCGGCGACAGCGCCTGCCAGTGGTGAGCGATATCCGGCAACAGTTCCCCATTTTCCTCATTTAAGCTGGTCAGCCCGCTGAAAATCTGACGGGCGATGTGGGTTTCCGAACGCCGCAACGCGCTGCCGGGCAACAGGTTGTGCATCGGCCGGTAGTACAGGATACGCAGCAGATGGCGCCCTTGCCGCACGCTACGCCCGAGGTGGGACAGCAACATCTGGCGCACGGTTTCCTTGTCGCCCACCAGTTGCACCAACTGGTCGATGCGGTCCTGCTCCAGCAGGTCTTCGGCGCGCTGCTGTTGCAGGGCTAACCCCGTGTAGAGAAAGCCGAGGCGCGAGCGTTTGCCGCGCCCGGCTTCCGCCTGCCAGGTGAGCCAACCCTGTTGTTGCATGGCGTTCAGCAGAGAGCGGATATGACGGCGGGAGCAGTTGAGCAGCAGCGCCAGTTCCTGCAGCGTGGTGTCGGTATCCTGACCTTGCAGGCATTGCCATAACCGGATGAATTGTTGTTGCAGGCGTGGCGAGGACATAAAAGAGGAACTCCGTGGCTCAAGCTCATCAATATATTTTTCCCTATATTACGCGGATACTTTCAGTCAGTGAATGGTTCAGTACGTGAACCGCCGCGAAGGGGAGGCAATATGTGCCGGTTATTCCGCTTTTATCATCACTGGCTCTGCCGGGGATGCCGCCGGGGATGGGGCGCACTCACCGCCGCCCAGCGGATGGCGTTGCTGCTGCAGGTTACCCAATGGCAGATCCGGGACATGGATGAGGAAGACTATCGTCGCTGGTTGTAAGGCCGGCGGCGACATCGAATGAGAGTGAGAACAGCGGCGGGAAACCGCCGCAGTGTTCTGAGTAATGGTGCTGTTCACCAGCCAGCGGCGTATTCCGCTGGCTTTTTTTATGGCGGAGCGTTATTCCACCGGTTTCAAGCGGGCGACAAAGTGGCGTAATACCGGCGGTTCGTAGGTAAAAGTCAGGCCTTTGATGCTGCCGGCTCTTTCCTTCAGCGCGATCAGCGAGTCGGCGATGTAATCCATGTGGTCGTTGGTATACACCCGACGCGGGATGGTCAGGCGCAGCAGTTCCAGCGGCGACGGTTTCTGCTCGCCGGTGTCCGGATCCCGCCCCAGCAACAATGAGCCGATTTCCACGCTGCGGATACCCGCTTCCAGATAGAGCTCGTTATTCAGCGCCTGCGCCGGGAACTGTTCCGCCGGGATATGCGGCAGCAGCTTTTTGGCATCGACAAACACCGCGTGCCCGCCTACCGGGTATTGAATCGGGATACCGCCGGCGCGCAGGCGCTCGCCGAGGTAGGTCACCTGACCAATGCGGTAGGTCAGATAGTCCTCGTTCATGCCTTCTTCCAGCCCGATGGATAACGCTTCCATGTCGCGCCCGGCCAGGCCGCCATAGGTGACGAAGCCTTCCATCGGCACGCAGCGAATACGCACCTCATTGAACAGCTCTTCGTCACTGCGAAAACAGCACAGGCCGCCGATGTTCACCATCGGATCCTTTTTCGCCGACATGGTGAGCATGTCGCCGTACTGATACATCTCGTGGACGATCTCTTTGATCGAACGGTTTTCATAGCCGGCTTCGCGCTGTTTGATAAACCAGGCGTTTTCGCAGAACCGGGCCGAGTCGATCACTACCGGGATCCCGTGCTGCTGCGCGATGCGATACACCGCGCGCATGTTGCCCATCGAGATCGGCTGGCCGCCGGAGCTGTTACAGGTGACGGTGGTAATGATCGCCACCACGTTGTCCGCGCCGTGCTGTTCAATGGTGGTTTGCAGCAGGTCAAGGTCGAAATCGCCCTTCCAGTCGTAATAGGTGGTGGTATCGAAGGCTTTTGGCGTCACCACGTTGATGGCGCGCGCGCCGTTCAGTTCCACGTGGGCGGCGGTGGTATCGAAATGGAAGTTGGAAATAAACACCGGTTTCTTGCCGCCGCCGGCGCGCTGTTTTTTGGCGATCAGACACGGGAACAGGATTTGCTCCGCGCCGCGCCCCTGATGGGTCGGAATGGTGAACGGATAACCCAGCAGCGCCTTCACCTGATCACACAGGTGGTAGTAGTTGCGCGACCCGGCGTAGGCCTCGTCGCCCATCATCAGCCCCGCCCACTGGCGGTCGCTCATGGCGCCGGTGCCGGAGTCGGTCAGCAGGTCGATATAAACATCTTCGCTGCGCAGCAGAAACGGGTTGTAGCCTGCTTCCTGCAGGGCGCGTTCCCGTTCGTCGCGGGTGGTCATACGGATGTTTTCTACCATTTTGATGCGAAAAGGCTCAGGAATGCGTTTCATGCGATATCTCCATGACGCCCGTCGGCAGACGTAACCGCCGCGGTATGACGTCAAAAATAAATTGAAATAAAAGGGAAAAATCAGAGCAAAGCTGAATCAGGCATGAAACGGGCGTGGGAAATCGTTGGTGAGACGGTGGTCGATGTTGAACCAGGGGCGACAATCGCCGGAGAGGCTCAGGCGATAACACCGGATAACGCGTGTCATGAGGTCTCCTTATCTCGTGAGTAACGAATAATCAGAATAGGCGAAAAGCGGCGGACAAAACCGTGATCCCGCAGGCAATCCGGAGGTGGCTGGCGATGATTGATGTGAGAATAGAAATTGAGTCAATAATGTTTCTCATTATCGTGAGTAAGTGATAAAACTGTGCGGGGTTTGAGGCCGTTATCGGCACAAGTCATTAACAGGCGGCACGTTGCCGGAGAGTCACAAGCAGAGAGGTAGAGGCGAGTTATGGCTGGGGTAAAGGAATATAAAGTGTTTGATGTTACGTTGTCCCACAAGACATTGCTTACCCCATCGCTGATGCGTTGTGTATTCAGCGGCGAAGCGGTGAAGAAGATGAAAATCTGCTCGCCGGATCAACGAATTAAAGTATTGCTGCCCGCCGAGGACGGCACGCCGCCGCGTCTGCCGGATGTCGGCGAGTGGTACAAGCTGGTGCAGGCAATGCCCAAAGCGCAACGCCCGATTCCCCGCACCTACACGCTGCGCAGTCTGGATACCGTCGCCGGAGAAATGGTGGTGGAGTTCGTGGTGCACGGCACCGAAGGCCCGGCTTCAGCCTGGGCGATGAGCGCGCAGCCCGGCGAAGAATTGCAGGTAGTGGCGCCGCGCGGCGATTTTGCCGGCGATAACGGCGGCTATGAATGGGTACTGTCGGAAAATACCCGTCAGGTGCTGCTGATGGGGGATGAAACCGCGCTGCCGGCGATCAAAGGCATTCTGGAACAGTTATCGCAACTGGATAACCCGCCGCAGGTGCAGGCTTTTATCGAAGTACCGTTGCAGGCGGATTGCATCGACTATCGCCATCTGGCGTTCGCCGAAGTGGTGTGGCTACCGCGCGAAGGTACCGACGCGAGCTATGGCGAGCGCTTGCTGGACGCGGCGCGTCAGTCGGTACGTCTGCCGGAAAACACTCACGCTGGCGCGGTAACGGTGGCTGAGATTCCGGATGGCGAAATCATGTGGGAGCGGGCAAATGCCCAGCAAGGTCAGTTCTTCGGCTGGGTAGCGGCCGAATCGTCAGCGGTGAAAGCACTGCGCCGTTACCTGTTGGGAGAAAAAGGCATGACGCAGGAGTCCATCACTTTTATGGCTTACTGGAGCCGCGGTCCGCGTCCACACTGAGGTTGTTGACAAACAACCGTGTTGTTTTGTTGCTGGCGAATTTATGCAAGAGCAGTGAGAAGTTTCGTGCGTGATAAAGACGGTTGTTCCTTTGCAACGTCATCGCACGCACGACAAGGAGAGGCTTGTATCTTGCTCATGTCGTGATTAGCTATCACGACATGAAACAGAGTGAGCTTCGAAGGAGAGCCAGGGCTATAAACCTTGTGGTTGAGTTTAAGCCCTATGTTTCACCTTTCACGCCAGCATTAACATTGAACGGTTACCT
>NZ_CM001984.1:4077011-4138400 GCF_000406305.1 Dickeya sp. MK7 | reverse complement strand
GGCCAGGTTGTCGAAAATAGGGCCGCCCGCGATGCGGGCAAAGCTGTATATGGGAGCCATAGCCGCCATCAGTCACAATCGTCATGTAAAAGCGCAATACGAGCGACTTTTGCTGAAAGGCAAGGCGAAGATGTTGGCGGTAGGCGCGGCGATGAGGAAACTGGTCCATCTGTGTTATGGCGTGCTGCATACGCAGCAGCGGTATGACAAGAATTATGGGGTGGTAGTCAGTTGAAATACTTGACTGGCAACACGGTTACTCAAACGCCGCCTCTCCTTGACCACTGGCTGGGGGCTAAACTGTGGCGCTGCGCGCTACCTTCGGCGTTCGCCTTCGCTTTTCGGGCCGCCCGTGACGCGCTCCCGGCGCGGCACGGGCTTTCGCGACGTCCTGTCGCTCACCCGGCGAAGTCGTCCACCTCAGCACAGTTTTTGACGCCGAAAACCTCTTCACCTTGCACTTACGTGGTTTGTCTGTAATCAAAAACCCACCGAAGTGGGCTTTGTGCGTGTTGTCAAACGGCGAGGCCGAATTAACGCAGGAATGCCGGTTGTTGCTGCTCGTAGCGGGAGATGGCCGCTTCGTGCTGCAGCGTCAGGCCGATGCTGTCCAACCCGTTGATCATGCAGTGACGGCGGAAGCTGTCGATATCGAACGAGTAGGTTTTGTCGCCCGCGTTCACCTGCTGCGCTTCCAGATCCACCGTGAAGGTGATGCCTTCGTGGCTCGCCACCAGTTTGAACAGGGAGTCGATATCGGATTCGCTCAGTTTGACCGGCAACAGCTGATTGTTGAATGAGTTGCCGTAAAAAATGTCGGCGAAGCTGGGGGCGATCACCACCCTGAAACCGTAATCGGTCAGCGCCCACGGCGCGTGCTCGCGGGAAGAACCGCAGCCGAAGTTCTCGCGCGCCAGCAGGATGCTGGCGCCTTTGTAGCGCGGCTGGTTCAGCACGAAATCCGGGTTGGGCTGCTGGCCCGCGTCATCCAGAAAACGCCAGTCGTGAAACAGATGCTGACCGAAACCGGTGCGGGTCACCTTTTGCAGAAACTGCTTCGGGATAATCGCGTCGGTATCGACGTTGGCGGCATCCAGCGGCACCACCAAACCAGTGTGTTGGGTAAATTTAGCCATGGATTGCCTCTCTTAATTCAGTTCACGAATGTCTGCGAAACGACCGGTAACCGCCGCCGCCGCCGCCATAGCCGGGCTAACCAGATGGGTGCGGCCGCCGCGGCCCTGACGCCCTTCAAAGTTGCGGTTGCTGGTGGAGGCGCAACGCTCGCCCGGATTCAGGCGGTCGTTGTTCATCGCCAGACACATGGAGCAGCCGGGCAGACGCCATTCGAAGCCGGCATCCAGAAAGATTTTATCCAGACCTTCTTCTTCCGCCTGCGCCTTGACCGGACCGGAGCCGGGGACGACATACGCCTGCACGCCGGCGGCCACTTTACGGCCTTTGGCGATGGCGGCGGCAGCGCGCAGATCTTCGATACGAGAGTTGGTGCAGGAACCGATGAATACTTTGTCGATCGCCACTTCCGTCAGTTTCACGCCCGGCTGCAGGCCCATATAAGCCAGCGCTTTTTCCGCCGAGGCGCGCTCCACCGGGTCGCTAAAGGATTCCGGCGCCGGGATGATTTGATCGACGGCGATCACCTGACCGGGGTTGGTGCCCCAGGTCACCTGCGGGGCGATATCGGCGGCGTTCAGCATCACTACTGCGTCGTAATGCGCGTCGGCATCGGAGCGCAGGGTTTTCCAGTATTCCACCGCCGCGTCCCAGTCGCTGCCGGTGGGCGCGAACTGGCGGCCTTTCAGGTAAGCGAAGGTGGTGTCGTCCGGCGCTACCAGACCGGCTTTGGCGCCCATTTCGATCGCCATGTTGCACAGGGTCATGCGGCCTTCCATGCTCAGCGCTTCAATCGCCTTGCCGGTGAATTCCACCACATGGCCGGTGCCGCCGGCGCTGCCGGTTTTACCGATGATCGCCAGCACGATGTCTTTGGCGGTGATGCCGGTGGCGGCGTCGCCGGCGACATCAATCTTCATGGTTTTGGCGCGGCCCTGTTTCAGGGTTTGCGTCGCCAGCACATGCTCTACTTCCGAGGTGCCGATGCCGAACGCCAACGAGCCGAACGCGCCGTGGGTGGCGGTGTGGGAGTCGCCGCAGACGATGGTCATGCCCGGCAGCGTCATGCCTTGCTCCGGCCCGATAACGTGCACGATGCCCTGGAACGGGTGATTCAGGTCGTAAAGCTGCACGCCGAACTCGGCGCAGTTCTTGATCAGTTCCTGCATCTGGATGCGGGCCATCTCGCCGCTGGCGTTGATGTCGCGGGTCTGGGTGGACACGTTGTGGTCCATGGTGGCGAAGGTTTTGCCCGGCTGACGGACTTTGCGGCCCATGGCGCGCAGGCCGTCGAACGCCTGCGGCGAAGTCACTTCATGCACCAGATGACGGTCGATATACAGCAACGGGGTTTCATTCGGCGCCTCGTGCACCAGGTGCGCGTCGAACAGTTTCTGATATAAGGTCTTACCCATGATTAGGCCCCTTCTGCTACAAATCGGGCGATGGCGTCGCCCATTTCATCGGTGGTGACGGCGTTGCCGCCGCTGACCAGATCGCCGGTACGGTAACCTTCGGCCAGCGCCTGATTGACCGCCTGCTCAATGGCGGTGGCGGCGTCATCAGCCCCCAGGCTGTAGCGCAGCAGCAGCGCGGCGGACAGGATCTGGGCGATCGGGTTGGCGATGTTCTTGCCGGCGATGTCCGGCGCGGAACCGCCTGCCGGCTCGTACAGGCCGAAACCTTGTTCATTCAGGCTGGCGGACGGCAACATGCCCATCGAACCGGTGATCATCGCGCACTCGTCGGACAGGATGTCGCCGAACAGGTTGGAGCACAGCAGCACGTCAAACTGAGACGGATCCTTGATCAACTGCATGGTAGCGTTGTCGATGTACAGATGGTTCAGACGGACATCCGGGTAGTCGCGGGCGATCTCGCTGACGATTTCGCGCCACAGGATCGAGCTTTGCAGTACGTTGGCCTTGTCGATGGAGGTGACGATGCTGCGGCGTTTGCGCGCGGACTCAAAAGCGATGCGGGCAATACGCTCGATTTCGAAACGGTGATACACCTCGGTGTCAAAGGCGCGTTCGTACATGCCGCTGCCTTCGCGGCCTTTCGGCTGACCAAAGTAGATGCCGCCGGTCAGTTCACGCACGCACAGGATGTCAAAGCCGTTGGCGGCGATGTCGCTACGCAGCGGACAGAAGGCTTCCAGCCCCTGATACAGGCGCGCCGGGCGCAGGTTGCTGAACAGACGGAAGTGTTTGCGCAGCGGCAGCAGCGCTCCACGCTCCGGTTGTTCCGCCGGCGGCAGGTGTTCCCATTTCGGGCCGCCGACCGAACCGAACAGAATGGCGTCCGCCTGCTCGCAACCTTCAACCGTGCCCTGCGGCAGCGGCGTGCCCTGACGGTCGATGGCGATGCCGCCCACGTCGTATTCGCTGGTGGTGATGCGCAGACCAAAACGCTGGCGAACCGCATCCAATACTTTATACGCCTGAGTCATTACTTCCGGGCCGATGCCGTCACCGGGTAAGACGGCAATATGGTAACTCTTGCTCATCACACTGTTTCCTGACTGTTGTGTTTGTTGTGTTGCTGCAAACGCTGCACTTCTTTTTCAACCAGTTGCGCGCGTTTGATGTTGTTTAATACGTTAACCATCGCGTTGGCGGAGGATTCCACGATATCGGTCGCCAGACCCACGCCGTGGAAACGGCGTCCCTGATATTCCACCACGATGTCCACCTGACCGAGCGCTTCTTTACCCTGTCCCTTGGCGGACAACTGGTATTTGACCAGCGTAATCGGGTAGCCGGTGATACGGTTGATGGCCTGGTACACGGCGTCTACCGGGCCGTTGCCGGTAGCGGCTTCGGACAGTGTCTCTTCGCCGCATGACAATTTGACGGACGCGGTCGCCATCACGCTGGAGCCGGACTGAACGCTGAAGTAGTCCAGACGATAGAACTCGGTGCTTTCCTGCTGACTATTAATGAACGCCAGCGCTTCCAGGTCATAATCGAACACCTGGCCTTTCTTGTCGGCCAGCTTGAGGAAGTCGGCGTACAGGGTATCCAGATTGTAGTCGCCTTCTTTATAGCCCATCTCTTCCATGCGGTGTTTGACCGCGGCGCGACCGGAACGGGAAGTCAGGTTCAACTGCACTTCTTTCAGGCCGATGGATTCCGGCGTCATGATTTCGTAGTTTTCGCGGTTCTTCAGCACGCCGTCCTGATGGATGCCGGAAGAGTGAGCGAAGGCGTTGGAACCCACCACCGCCTTGTTGGCCGGGATCGGCATGTTGCAGATCTGGCTGACTGTCTGGCTGGTGCGGTAGATTTCCTGATGATTGATGCCGGTGTGCAGGTTCATCAACTGGCTGCGCACTTTGATCGCCATAATCACTTCTTCCAGCGAGCAGTTGCCGGCGCGTTCGCCGATACCGTTCAGCGTGCCTTCCACCTGACGTGCGCCTGCGTGTACCGCCGCCATAGCGTTGCCCACCGCCAGGCCGAGATCGTCGTGGGTGTGCACGGAAATGATGGCTTTATCGATGTTGGGAACGCGCTGATACAAGGAAGCGATGATGTTGCCGAATTCGTGGGGCAGGGTGTAACCGACGGTGTCCGGGATGTTGATGGTGCGGGCGCCGGCGTTGATCGCGGCTTCCACTACCCGGCTCAAATCTTCGATCGGGGTGCGGCCGGCGTCTTCGCAGGAGAACTCCACGTCGTCGGTGTAGTTGCGGGCGCGTTTGATCATGTAGGTCGCGCGTTCAATCACCTCATCCAGCGTGCTGCGCAGCTTGGTGGCGATATGCATCGGCGAGGTGGCGATAAAGGTGTGGATGCGGAATGCCTCGGCGACGCGCAAGGATTCGGCGGCGACATCGATATCTTTCTCGACGCAGCGGGCGAGGGCGCAGACGCGGCTATTCTTGATATTGCGGGCGATGGTCTGTACGGATTCGAAATCGCCGGGGGAGGACACCGGAAAACCCACTTCCATCACGTCGACGCCCATTCTTTCCAGCGCCAGCGCGATCTGGAGTTTTTCCTTCACACTCAGGCTGGCCTGCAGCGCTTGCTCACCGTCACGCAACGTCGTATCGAAAATAATAACTTGTTGGTTCATCGGTCTGGTTCCTTTGTTCTGTTTGCTTGGGCGCCCGGCGAGTAAAAAAAAACCCGCGCAACGGCGCGGGTTTTTTATATGAGGTGTGACGTGAAATCAGCTCTGGATTTCGCCCACCGGCATACCGCGCACGTGAGATGCGTTTAGTAGTAGGCCTAGTAGCTGAGCGAAGTTAAACATGCTGTTTCGTTGTCCAAATCGATTAAAAATTCAGTTCTGCTTTTATTGGTACTTGATTCCCGCATTGATGTCAACCTCGGGATCGCATACGGTAGCCGTATCCGGTGTGTTTTACCCGTCACATTCCCGGCTGAAAAGCGGCGGAAAGCGCTTTGAGGCTGTTGATGGGCGCGGTAGACTGCCTGCCCAATTTTTACGCCCATTTTTGAGATTGCCAGGCTCGCACGCGCATGAAGACGAATTCACTCTCGCACTACCATCTGGTTCACCGTATTCAGCAGCAAATTGCTCAGCGCCCTAACGCGCTGGCGTTTCGCGAATGGGCGCCTGAACAGGAACAGCAGCTCGACTGGCACCAGGTAGGCGAGCGTATCCGCCGCATTGCCTGCGGCTTGCTGGGGCTGGGCGTTGATGTTCAGGAACGGGTGGCGATCTTTTCCGACAACGCCATCACCTGGTCGCTGGCGGATCTGGCGTTGCTGCACCTGCGGGCGATTACCGTACCGCTGTATGCCACCAGCGCGGCGTCGCAGGCGTCGTTCATTCTGAATGACGCGGATATCTGTACCGTTTTTGTCGGCGGTCAGGCGCAGTTTGATCTGCTGATGTCGCTGCGCGACAGCTGTCCGCAACTGCGCACCATTATTCTGCTGGATGAGCAGATTCGCCGTCGCGGTTGCGACATCGCGGTATCGCTGGAGGAATTTGAAGCGCAGGCGGAGTTGTCGGTGTGGGAGCCGGTGCTGCGCCAACGGGTGGCCGATCGGGACCTGAGCGATCTGTTTACGTTGATCTACACCTCCGGCACCACCGGCGAGCCCAAAGGGGTGATGCTGGATTATGCCAACATGGCGACCCAACTGGTGCTGCATGATGGGCGGCTGCAGACGAGCGAACAGGACGTATCGCTGTGCTTTTTACCGTTGTCGCATGTCTTCGAACGCGCCTGGAGCTTCTTCATCATGCACCGCGGCGCGCAGAACGTGTACCTGCGCGACACCGATCAGGTCCGTGCGGCGATGGCGGCGGTCAGCCCTACCGTTATGTGCGCGGTGCCGCGTTTCTACGAGAAAGTGTTCAGCGCCATCCATGAGAAAGTGGCGCAGGCGCCGTGGCACCGGCGCACGTTGTTTCACTGGGGGATCGCCCAGGGCCATAAACGGTTTTTACGCCGGCAGGATGGGAAACGCGCCGGAGTGTGGAACGCGCTGACGTATCGTCTTGCCGATCGGCTGGTGCTGTCGCGTCTGCGCCAGTTGCTGGGAGGAAAGGTCCGTTTTCTGCCGGCGGCGGGTGCGCGTCTGGATGACAATATCATCGCCTTTTTCCAGGCGATGGGCGTCCGTATCGTTTATGGTTACGGCCTGACGGAGACCTGCGCCACCGTGTCCTGTTGGGAAGCCGACCACTACCGGTTGGGGTCGGTCGGGACGCCGCTGCCGGGCATCGATGTGCGCATCGGCGAACAAAATGAAATCCAGGTGCGCGGCGCCACCGTGATGCGCGGCTACTATCGCCGCCCACAGGATACGGAAGCCGCCTTTACGCCGGATGGCTGGTTCAAAACCGGCGATGTGGGCGAGGTGGACGCCAATGGCAACCTGTTCATCACCGAACGCCTTAAGGATCTGATGAAAACCTCGGGCGGCAAATACATTGCGCCGCAACATCTGGAAGGCGCGTTGGGACAGGATCGCTTCATTGAACAGGTGGCGGTGATCGCCGACGCCCGCAAGTACGTCTCCGCGCTGATCGTCCCTTGCTTTGAGGCGCTGGAGGAGTACGCCCGCTCGATCAATCTGGGGTATCAGGATCGATTGGAGCTGTTGCGCCACAACCATATCCTGTCGCTGTTTGAACAGCGGTTGCGCGATGTGCAAAAAGAGTTCGCGCGTTTTGAACAGGTGAAGAAATTTACCCTGCTGCCTGCGCCGTTTAGTCAGGAAGAGGGCGAACTGACCCCGACATTAAAACTCCGCCGCAAGGTCATTCATCAGCGTTATCAGCTGGAAATCGAGGCCATGTACGCCGACTAGCAGACGTATCGGTGGCAAATCATCGCGCTGCATCGCAATTTTATCGTCAATATTTCACTCTGTAATGCCTGACCACGGCGGGATATTTTTTAACGCTGTGGTCACTCCCCAGCGTTTTATCTCTTTGCTCTCTCTTTTAACAGTTGATTTACCATAATCGCGTCACTCCCAGCGGCGGCGCGGCGTTTGCCTGCTTCATAATCCGGCGTTATGTTAATAAGTTATATGTAAAAACCCGGGCGGTGTTGGGCGATGAGGCCGGCGTGTGATTGGAAACCGAATCCCCGCTTTGCGTCTTCATTCACCAGACGCCGTCTCAATGAGCACGGGGTGTTCCCTGTCAATACAGAAGCGACCCGCTATCTGAACAATTCGCATCTGAACAATAAAATAAGAGGCAAACCCATGGAGATGTTGTCAGGCGCCGAGATGGTGATTCGATCGCTGATCGATCAGGGCGTAAAACATGTGTTCGGCTATCCGGGCGGCGCGGTGCTGGATATTTATGATGCGCTGCACACCGTCGGCGGCATAGAACACATTCTGGTGCGCCACGAGCAGGGCGCGGTGCATATGGCCGACGGTTACGCCAGAGCGACCGGCGAAGTGGGCGTGGTGCTGGTCACCTCCGGCCCGGGCGCCACCAACGCCATTACCGGCATCGCCACGGCGTATATGGATTCCATTCCGCTGGTGGTGATTTCCGGTCAGGTCGCCACCTCGCTGATTGGCTATGACGCCTTTCAGGAGTGCGACATGGTGGGGATTTCCCGCCCGGTGGTGAAGCACAGCTATCTGGTCAAACAGACCGAAGACATTCCCACCGTGCTGAAAAAAGCCTTCTATCTCGCGTCTACCGGCCGCCCCGGCCCGGTGGTGGTGGATTTGCCGAAAGACATTCTCAACCCGGCCAAAAAACTGCCTTATGCCTATCCCGATCAGGTCAGCCTGCGCTCCTACAACCCGACGGTGCAGGGCCATAAAGGCCAAATCAAACGCGCGTTGCAGACGTTGCTGGCCGCCGAGCGTCCGGTGATTTACAGCGGCGGCGGCGTGATCAACGCCAATTGCCATCAGGAACTGCGCGAACTGGCGGAAAAACTCAACCTGCCGGTGGCAAGCTCGCTGATGGGGCTGGGCGGTTTTCCGGGCACGCATCGCCAGAGTCTCGGTATGCTCGGCATGCACGGCACGTATGAAGCCAATATGGCGATGCACAACGCCGACGTGATTTTTGCCGTCGGGGTGCGTTTTGACGACCGAACCACCAATAACCTGACCAAGTACTGCCCGAACGCCACCATTTTGCATATCGATATCGACCCGGCGTCCATTTCCAAAACCGTGGCGGCGGATATCCCGATCGTCGGCGATGCCCGTCAGGTGCTTGGCCTGATGCTGGAACTGCTGGCGCAAGGGGAAGCGCAACAACAATTCGACGCGATGCGCGACTGGTGGCTGCGCATCGAACAGTGGCGCGCGCGTCAGTGCCTGAAATACAACACCGACGGCGACGCCATCAAACCGCAGGCGGTGATCGAAACCCTGCATCGTCTGACGGAAGGCAAGGCTTACGTGGCATCCGACGTGGGGCAGCACCAGATGTTCGCCGCGCTGTACTACCCGTTTGATTTGCCGCGCCGCTGGGTCAATTCCGGCGGCCTGGGCACTATGGGCTTCGGCCTGCCCGCCGCGCTCGGCATCAAGCTGGCGTTGCCGCAGGAAACGGTCATCTGCGTCACCGGCGACGGCAGTATCCAGATGAATATTCAGGAGTTGTCCACGGCGTTGCAGTATGACCTGCCGATTGTGGTAGTCAGCCTCAACAACCGCTTCCTCGGTATGGTGAAACAGTGGCAGGACATGATCTACTCCGGCCGTCACTCCAGTTCCTACATGGAATCCCTGCCGGATTTCGTCAAACTGGCGGAGGCTTACGGTCACGTCGGCATCACCATCGATACTCCGGATGAGCTGGAGCCGAAGCTGAAAGCGGCGCTGGAACAGAAAAACCGTCTGGTGTTCGTGGATGTGCGGGTGGACAGCAGCGAGCATGTCTATCCGATGCAGATCCGCGGCGGCGGGATGGATGAGATGTGGTTAAGCAAAACGGAGAGGACCTGATCATGCGTCGTATTTTGTCGGTATTGCTGGAGAACGAATCGGGTGCTCTGTCGCGCGTGATTGGCCTGTTTTCTCAACGCGGTTACAACATTGAAAGTCTGACCGTCGCCCCGACGGACGACCCAACCCTGTCGCGGATGACCATCCAGACGGTGGGCGACGAAAAAGTGCTGGAACAGATTGAAAAGCAACTGCACAAGCTGGTGGACGTGTTGCGGGTCAGCGAGCTGGGGCAAGGGGCCTACGTTGAACGCGAGCTGATGCTGGTCAAGCTGCAGGCTACCGGTTACGGCCGTGAAGAAGTTAAGCGCAGCGCGGAAATCTTCCGCGGGCAGATCGTCGATGTCACCGCATCGCTGTATACCGTGCAACTGGCGGGAACCAGCGAGAAGCTGGATGCGTTTCTCAATAGCGTGCGCGAAGTGGCGGAAATTGTTGAAGTCGCGCGCTCAGGCATCGTGGGCGTATCGCGCGGCGATCGCGTCATGCGCTGACGCCGTGCTGAAATTCGGCCATTTGTCTGATGGTTTGCTGATTTTCATACAGCAATACTGGCTTTTCTGATGGTAATATCTGGCCCGGCCATGACGCCGGGCTTTTCTGATCCTGATTGAAGTAAATAATAAAAGCGGTTGCCCGTCAGTGTTTTCTGCGCTTAGATCGGTATCATATCCACGGTTAATTCATGGTTATCGTTTCATTCTTTATTTTTTGTCCGGCTTATTAAGGGGTTGCCAGTGAAACTGGATGAAATCGCGCGTCTTGCTGGGGTTTCGCGTACAACGGCCAGTTACGTTATTAATGGTAAGGCGAAACAATATCGCGTCAGCGATAAGACCGTTGAGAAAGTGATGGCGGTAGTCAGGGAGCACAACTACCATCCGAACGCTGTCGCAGCCGGTCTGCGCGCCGGACGCACCCGTTCCATCGGGCTGGTTATTCCGGACCTGGAGAACACCAGTTATACCCGTATCGCCAATTATCTGGAGCGTCAGGCTCGTCAGCGCGGCTATCAATTGCTGATTGCGTGTTCTGAAGATCAACCCGATAACGAGATGCGCTGCATCGAGCATCTGCTGCAACGTCAGGTGGATGCGATTATCGTCTCAACGGCGCTGCCGCCGGAACATCCGTTTTACCAGCGCTGGGCTAATGATCCCCTGCCGGTGATCGCGCTCGATCGGGCGTTGGATCGCGAGCATTTCACCAGCGTGGTCGGCGCGGATATGGAAGACGCGGAGATGCTGGCGCAGGAGCTGCGCAAGGTGCCGGCGGAATCGGTGATGTACCTCGGCGCGCTACCGGAGTTGTCGGTCAGTTTCCTGCGCGAGCAGGGATTCCGACGCGCCTGGGAGGAAGATCCGCGTCAGGTGAATTACATCTATGCCAACAGCTATGAACGCAGCGCGGCGGCGGCGGTGTTTGAGGAATACCTGAAAACCAACCCGATGCCGCAGGCGTTGTTTACGACCTCGTTCCCGCTGCTGCAAGGGGTGATGGACGTGACGCTCAGACAGAGCGGACGCCTGCCGAACAATCTGGCTATCGCCACATTCGGCGATAATGAATTGCTGGATTTCCTGGAATGCCAGGTGTTGGCGGTGGCGCAGCGTCATCGTGAAGTGGCGGAGCGGGTGCTGGAGCTGGTGCTGGCGAGTCTGGATGAGCCGCGTAAACCGAAACCGGGTTTATACCGTATTCGTCGTAATCTCTATCGCCGCGGTTTTCTAAGCCGCCTCTGATCGTAAGCCGTTGCGGATCGCAAGTCGTTTCTGATCGGTAAGTCGTTTCTGAACGATAGCATGCGGCGCTGGAATAATTTTCTGTTCCACGCCGCATCGGATAATTCTTATTTTTTCCCCGCTTTTCTCTTCTTTTATATTTATACCCAAAATAATTCGAGTTGCAGGAAGACGGCAAGTGAGTGAATCGTGATGAGCTTACTCAGGTAAGTGATTCGGGTGAGCGAACGCAGCCAACACACCAGCAACGTGAAGTAGGACGGATATATTCCACAGCCGCTTGTTGCGCTGGATTAATGGCTGACAATTTGCGGACGAGCCGGAACGCCGACCCGGAACAGGCGACGGCAATATTCCAGAAAATAACCGTACGCCACGCCCATGAACATGGAAATTACCGCGTTGCTGGCAACCGCCTTCATGATTTGCGACGGCTCGGCGCCAATCGTCAGCAGAATGGCGGCATAAACCGGCGATTGAAAACTGACATAGGCAAACAGATCCGCCATATTTTTTCCCCAGCGTAAATCCGCGTTCAGGCGTAACGCCAGGGCGACGATGCGATCGCGATAAAGGCCGTAGGGCCAGGCAATGACGATATTGACCGGAATCGACAGCAGTCGGGAAGAGAGCGACTGCTGGAAGGTCATGCCGGACAGCAGGATTTCAATCGCCATGCCGGTCAGGAAGCAATACACCACCATAGCAACGGTATCGGCAACGATGCCACGCACGCGGGAAACGGGGGAAAACATATTGTATGGCTCCATGGTGAAGGATAATAACGTTGCTTTTGGCGTATTTTATTGGTGTTTAGTTTTGCTTTATTGCTTTATTTGTAGTCTACATAACTATTTATTGCGTTTTAACTAGCTTAAAAAACTTATTTTTGCTCGTTTTTTGTTCAATGGCGCAACTTTATGGTTGCAAATCGTCTTTTTCATTCGATTATCATGAGTTGGGTATTTAATTTTATATAAAACAACCAATTAATGAGATGCTGGCGATAGGAGGAAAAGCCGACCGGAAACGGCGTGGTTTGGAATGAAAAAGTTGCGGAACGGTAAAGTGCAAGTGAATGTGAACAATACTGGAAATAAATCCAGTTATTCTTTCTGACACTGATGAAACAGCGGGTTAATGTTTCAGACATGAATAGATAACCTGAGTTGAAGTAACCGACAGTGTGGTTCAGGTCAAAAAAATGGGATCCCGCGTCCAATAAATTCATTTTTCCCGTCATATTTTGTGCAGGCAGGAAAAATGACTTTTAAAAGTGCTTAAAAATCAGTCGATAAAAATATTTCGATATCGTATGAAGATTTAAGAAATACGTATCGAACTGTGACAGACAAAATAATATTGCACCGAATGAAAAATCCTATATCTTTATGCGCCTCCCCGAGAGCCATTAATTTTCCTTAAATAATCACAGCGTTAATCCTCATTATTTCTTCGTGGTGGTTTTTTTGCGGTTTTTTCACTCTCTGATTCGACGGGAAATAATGCCCGGGCGCATCCGTGCTGGCTTGACAAGCTTTTCATCCCCTCCGTAAACTCTCAAGAGTGGGGATTTGTGGGGCAAAGTGGTGAAAAAGGTCATGAAGGGTTAAATACTGTCATGTTTCGTGGGGCGACACTGGTCAACCTCGACAGTAAAGGACGGCTTGCCGTTCCCACCCGTTACCGGGACTTACTGAACGAGGAAGCTCAAGGGCAAATGGTATGCACCATTGACCTTCATCAGCCCTGCCTGCTGCTTTACCTGCTACCCGAATGGGAAATTATCGAACAGAAACTTTCTCGCCTGTCGAGTATGAACCCCGCTGAACGCCGTGTTCAGCGCCTGCTACTCGGGCATGCCAGCGAATGCCAGATGGATAACGCCGGAAGGATACTGATTGCATCTACGCTGCGGCAGCATGCGGGTCTTACGAAAGAAGTGATGCTGGTCGGCCAGTTCAACAAGTTTGAACTGTGGGATGAACAGACCTGGTATCGACAAGTCAAGGAAGATATTGACGCTGAGCAGTCAACTCAGGAGCCCTTATCTGAGCGGCTGCAGGACTTATCACTATAGTCATGGCAGAAACGTTTAAACACACCACCGTGTTGCTGGATGAAGCCGTCAACGGCCTGAACATTCGCAGCAACGGTATCTACATTGACGGTACGTTTGGCCGGGGTGGCCATTCCCGTCTCATTCTGTCCCGCCTTGGGCCGGAAGGCCGTTTGTTGGCCATCGATCGCGATCCGCAAGCTGTCGCGGTCGCCAATACCATTGATGATGCGCGTTTTTCCATCATTCACGGGCCTTTTTCCGAACTGGCTGAGTATGTCGACGAGCGCGGGCTAACCGGCAAAATCGACGGCATCCTGCTGGATTTGGGCGTCTCTTCGCCTCAGCTCGACGATCCCGAACGGGGATTCTCGTTTATGCGCGACGGGCCGCTGGACATGCGGATGGACCCCACTCGGGGCCTGTCAGCGGCGGAATGGCTGATGAAAGCGGAAGCGGAAGACATCGCCTGGGTGCTGAAAACCTTCGGCGAAGAGCGTTTCGCCAAGCGTATCGCGCGCGCCATTGTGGAGCGTAACCGCGTCGAACCGTTGACCCGTACCAAAGCGCTGGCGGAATTGATCGCCGCCGCCAGCCCGATTCGCGAGAAGCACAAGCATCCGGCGACCCGTTCCTTCCAGGCCATTCGTATCTATATCAACAGCGAACTGGAAGAGATCGAGCGGGCGTTGGATGGCGCGCTGCAGGTGCTGGCGCCGGAAGGACGTTTGTCGGTGATCAGCTTCCATTCGCTGGAAGACCGGATTGTGAAACGCTTTATCCGCCAGCACAGCCGGGGGCCGCAGGTGCCCGCTGGTCTGCCGCTGACGGAAGAACAACTGCGTAGCCAGGGCGGCCAGACGCTCAAGGCGGCGGGCAAGATGATGCCGCCTGATGACGAAGTGGCGGAAAATCCGCGCGCGCGCAGTTCGGTGTTGCGCTTTGCCGAGAGACTGCCGTCGTGATCGGGAACGAGCGCCATTCGCTGGGCGGCGTGATTGGCGACGATCTGCTGCGACACGGAAAACTGCCGCTGTTGCTGCTGATAGCGGTGTTGGTGTCCGCCATTCTGGTGGTGACCACCGCGCACCGCACGCGCCTGCTGACGGCGGAGCGTGAGCGGCTGTTGCTGGAACGTGATGCGCTGGATATCGAGTGGCGCAACCTGATTCTGGAAGAGAATGCCCTGGGCGATCACAGCCGCGTCGAGCAGATCGCCACCGAGAAACTGCATATGGTGCACGTTGATCCTTCACAGGAAAATATTGTGGTTAAACAACAATGAATTGACAGGTATCGCCTAAATTATGAGAGCAGCGCGACCGGGAAAATTGAAGCGTCAGGAAGAACATGCCAGCTTTGTCAGCTGGCGTTTTGCGTTGCTTTGCGGCGGTATTCTGTTGTGCATGGTCGGGTTGATGTTGCGTGCGGCGTACCTGCAGGTGATCGCGCCCGACAAGCTGGTGCGTGAAGGCGACATGCGTTCCCTGCGCGTGCAGGAGATTCCGACCGCTCGCGGCATGATCAGCGATCGCGCCGGTCGCCCGCTGGCGGTGAGCGTGCCGGTTAACGCGGTCTGGGCCGACCCGAAAGACGTCAACGATCATGGCGGCATTTCACTGGATACCCGCTGGAAGGCGCTGGCGGATGCGCTGGGAATCCCGCTGGACCAAATCGCTTCTAAGGTGAACGCCAACCCGAACGGCCGTTTTGTCTATCTTGCCCGCCAGGTGAACCCGGCGATCGGCGAATACATCCACAAACTGAAACTGCCGGGCATCAATTTGCGGCAGGAATCTCGTCGTTACTATCCTTCCGGTCAGGTAACGTCGCATCTGATTGGTTTTACCAATATTGACGGCCAGGGGATTGAAGGCATCGAGAAGAGCTTCGATCGCTGGCTGACCGGCCGCCCCGGCGAGCGTACCGTGCGTAAAGACCGCTTTGGGCGGGTCATCGAAGACATTTCCTCGGTGGACAGTCAGGCGGCGCACAACCTGATGCTCAGTATCGATGAGCGCCTGCAGGCGCTGGTGTACCGCGAGCTGAACAACGCGGTGGCGTTCAATAAGGCCGAATCGGGCACCGCCGTACTGGTGGATGTGAACACCGGCGAAGTGCTGGCGATGGCCAACAGTCCCTCCTACAACCCGAACAACCTGACCGGCACGCCGACCGACGTGATTCGTAACCGCGCCATCACCGATATTTTCGAACCCGGTTCGACCGTGAAACCGATGGTGGTGATGACGGCGCTACAGCGCAACGTGGTCAAGGAAAATGCGGTGCTCAACACGTTGCCGTATTACATCAACGGCCATGAAATCAAGGACGTGGCGCGTTATAGCGAATTGACCCTGACCGGCGTGCTGCAGAAGTCCAGTAACGTCGGCGTATCGCATCTGGCGCTGGCGATGCCGGCTTCCGCGTTGGTGGATACTTACTCCCGTTTTGGTCTGGGCAAAGCCACCAATCTGGGGCTGGTGGGGGAAAGTCTGGGTCTGTACCCCAATCGCCAACGCTGGTCGGATATCGAGCGCGCGACGTTTTCGTTTGGCTACGGCTTGATGGTGACCCCGCTGCAACTGGCGCGTGTCTACGCCACCATCGGCAGCTTCGGCATTTATCGCCCGCTATCCATCACCAAAGTCGATCCGCCGGTGCCGGGCGAGCGCGTCTTTTCCGAACAGATTGTCCGTACCGTGGTGCACATGATGGAGAGCGTGGCGTTGCCCGGAGGCGGCGGCACCAAGGCGGCGGTGAAGGGCTATCGCATCGCGATTAAAACCGGTACGGCGAAAAAGGTCGGCCCGGACGGCAAGTACATCAACAAATATATCGCCTATACCGCCGGGGTGGCGCCGGCCAGTAACCCGCGCTTTGCGCTGGTAGTGGTCATTAACGACCCGCAGGCGGGGAAATACTACGGTGGCGCGGTGTCGGCGCCGGTATTCGGGGCGATCATGGGCGGCGTACTGCGCACCATGAATATCGAACCGGATGCGTTGCCGACGGGTGAAAAAAGCGAGTTTGTAATCAACAGAAAAGAGGGTTCAGGTGACAGATCGTAACTTGCGCGATGTCCTGGCTCCGTGGGTGACCGATGCCCCGGAGCGCGCGCTGCGGGAAATGACATTAGACAGCCGCGTGGCGGCTGCCGGGGATCTGTTTGTGGCGATAGTCGGCCACAAGACGGATGGGCGGCACTATATTCCGCAGGCTATTGCGCAGGGCGTCGCGGCGGTTGTCGCACAGGCGGATGATGCCACGCCCGATGGCACCCTGACTGAAATGCACGGCGTACCGGTGATTTATCTGGGTAACCTGAACCAGCGTTTATCCGCGCTGGCAGGGCGCTTTTATCGCCAGCCATCGGCCTCGTTGCAACTGATCGGCGTTACCGGCACCAACGGCAAGACCACCACCACCCAGTTGCTGGCGCAGTGGAGTCAGGCGCTGGGCAAAACCAGCGCGGTGATGGGCACCGTCGGCAACGGCTTGCTGGGGCATGTGGTGCCGTCGGAAAACACTACCGGTTCGGCGGTGGATGTGCAGCAGATCCTGAGTCAGTTGGTGGAGCAAGGGGCGGATTTCGCTGCAATGGAAGTGTCTTCGCATGGGCTGGTGCAGCACCGGGTGGAGGCGCTGTCGTTCGCCGCCGCGGTATTTACCAACCTGAGTCGCGATCATCTTGATTATCACGGCGACATGGCGAATTACGAAGCGGCCAAATGGCGGCTGTTCGCCGAGCATCAGGTCGGGCAGAAAATCATTAACGCCGATGACGACGTTGGCCGTCGTTGGTTAAGCCGCCTGCCGGAAGCGGTGGCGGTGAGCGTGGCGGGCGAGGTCGATGCCGGCCGGGCGCACTGGCTGAAAGCCACCCGTATCGATTATCACGACAGCGGTTTCACCGTGCAATTCGACTCCAGCTGGGGCGCCGGTGAGATCAATAGCCGCCTGATGGGCGAGTTCAACGTCAGTAACCTGTTGCTGGCGCTGGCGACGCTGTTGTCGCTGGGCTATTCGCTGGAACAGCTGGTGAAGACCGGCTCTGCGCTGCAGCCGGTCTGCGGTCGAATGGAAGTTTTTCTTGCCGGCGGCCGGCCGACGGTGGTGGTGGATTACGCCCATACTCCGGACGCGCTGGAAAAAGCGCTGGCGGCGGCGCGTTTGCACTGCCGGGGCGTACTGTGGTGCGTATTCGGTTGCGGTGGCGATCGCGACAGAGGTAAGCGCCCACTAATGGGCGCGATTGCGGAACAGCTGGCGGATCGGGTGATTGTTACCGACGATAACCCGCGCAGCGAAGACCCGCAGGCGATTGTGACCGATATCCTGAGCGGATTGCTGGATGCGGGCCGGGTGCAGGTGATTGCCGGTCGGGCGGAAGCCGTCACCAGCGCGGTGATGCAGGCTGGCGCCGATGATGTGGTGCTGGTCGCAGGCAAAGGACACGAAGACTATCAGTTGGTAGGAAATGAGCGGTTGGATTATTCGGATCGCATTACTGTCGCGCGTCTGCTGGGGGTTATCGTATGATCAGCGTTTCGTTGCGGCAGTTGGCTGATGTGCTGGGCGCCCGGTTGGTGGGGGAAGACCTGATTATCAGCGAGGTGTCCACGGATACCCGTAAACTCACCGACGGCTGTCTGTTCGTCGCGTTGCGCGGGGAAAAATTTGACGCTCATGATTACGCGGCGGATGCCGTTAATCATGGGGCGGCCGCGTTATTGGTAAGTAAGCGCTTACCAATAGAAGTGCCGCAACTGGTGGTGGATGATACGCGTCTGGCGCTGGGTTCGATGGCGGGCTGGGTGCGGCAGCAAAGCCGGGCGCGCGTAGTGGCGCTGACCGGTTCATCGGGAAAAACCTCCGTCAAGGAAATGACCGCGGCGATTTTGCGTCAGTGCGGCAACGTGCTGTATACCGCCGGTAATTTCAACAACGATATCGGCGTGCCGCTGACGCTGTTCCGCCTGACGCCTGAGCATGATTACGCGGTGATTGAGCTGGGCGCCAACCATATCGGCGAGATTGCTTACACCACGGCGATGGTGCGCCCGGAAGCGGCGCTGGTGAATAACCTGGCCGCCGCTCATCTGGAAGGATTTGGTTCGCTCGAAGGCGTGGCGCAGGCTAAAGGCGAAATCTTTAGCGGCTTGCCAGCTCAGGGCGTGGCGATCCTCAATGCCGACAGCCACGATGAGGCGCGCTGGCACGATGCGCTGACCGGGAAAACCCTGTGGCGCTTTTCGCCGCAGGCGCGCGCGGGCGTCGATTTTTACGCCAGCGATGTCAGCATCAGCGAACGTGGGACCGATTTCGTGCTGCATACGCCGGCAGGCAATATCGCGGTGACCTTGCCGCTGCCGGGGCGGCATAACATCGCCAACGCGCTGGCGGCGGCGGCGCTGTCGCTGGCGGTAGGCGCGTCGCTGGCTGCGGTGAAGGCCGGACTGGCGCAATTGCAGGCTGTGCCGGGGCGGTTGTTCCCGATTGCGCTGGCGCCTGGAAAATTGCTGCTGGACGACAGTTACAACGCCAACGTCGGGTCAATGACCGCGGCGGCGCAGGTGCTGGCGGAGATGCCGGGCTACCGGGTGATGGTGGTCGGCGATATGGCCGAACTGGGCCAGAATGCGCAGGCGTGTCACCGTCAGGTGGGCGAGGCGGCCCGCAAGGCAAACATTGAGAAAGTATTGAGCGTGGGCGTGCTGAGCGCGCTTATCGGCGACGCCAGCGGCGCAGGCGAGCATTTTGACAATAAAACTGCGTTGATCGCCCGTTTGCGGGCGTTGGTGGCACAGCACAATACCATTACCGTTTTAATTAAAGGTTCACGCAGCGCTGCGATGGAACAGGTAGTACACGCATTACAGGAGAATGCCACATGTTAGTTTGGCTGGCCGAGCATCTGGTCAAGTTTTATTCCGGCTTTAACGTCTTTTCGTATTTGACGTTCCGGGCCATTGTCAGCCTGCTGACGGCGTTAATCATTTCCCTGTGGATGGGACCGCATCTGATCGCCTGGCTGCAACGCCTGCAAATCGGTCAGGTGGTGCGTAACGAAGGGCCGGAGTCCCATTTCAGCAAGCGCGGCACGCCGACTATGGGCGGGGTGATGATTCTGGCGTCGATCATTATTTCGGTGCTGTTGTGGGTCAACCTGGCTAACCCGTATGTCTGGTGCGTGCTGCTGGTGCTGGTGGGTTACGGCATCGTCGGGTTTGTGGATGACTACCGCAAGGTGGTGCGTAAGGACACCCGCGGGCTGATTGCCCGCTGGAAGTACTTCTGGCAGTCGGTACTGGCGCTGGCAGTCGCGTTTTCCATGTACGCGATTGGCAAGGATACGCCGGCGACGCAGCTGGTGGTGCCGTTCTTTAAGGACGTGATGCCGCAACTGGGCCTGATGTACATCGTGCTGGCCTACTTCGTGATTGTCGGCACCAGCAACGCCGTCAACCTCACCGATGGTCTGGACGGGTTGGCCATCATGCCGACGGTGTTTGTGGCGGTCGGTTTCGCGCTGGTGGCCTGGGCGACCGGCAACATGAATTTCGCCAGCTACCTGCACATTCCGTATATCCGGCATGCCAGCGAGCTGGTGGTGGTGTGTACCGCGATTGTCGGCGCCGGTCTCGGTTTTCTGTGGTTTAACACCTATCCGGCGCAGGTGTTTATGGGTGATGTCGGATCGCTGGCGCTGGGCGGCGCGCTGGGCACCATCGCGGTGCTGCTGCGTCAGGAGTTCCTGTTGGTAATCATGGGCGGGGTGTTTGTGGTGGAAACCCTGTCCGTGATTTTGCAGGTGGGTTCCTTCAAGCTGCGCGGCCAGCGGATTTTCCGTATGGCGCCGATCCACCATCACTACGAACTTAAGGGGTGGCCGGAGCCGCGGGTGATCGTGCGGTTCTGGATTATTTCGCTGATGCTGATGCTCATCGGTCTGGTAACGCTCAAGGTACGGTAAAAAATGGACTATCAGGGTAGAAAGGTTGTCATTATCGGGTTAGGGCTGACAGGGCTCTCCTGTGTTGATTTTTTCCTTGCACGCGGGGTGGTGCCGCGCGTGGTGGATACCCGTATTAGTCCGCCGGGCCTGGATAAACTGCCTGAGTCCGTTGAGCGTCATCTGGGCAGCCTTAATGATGGGTGGCTGCTGTCCGCTGATTTGATCGTCGCCAGTCCGGGTATCGCGCTGGCGACGCCGATCCTGTGCGAGGCGGCGGAAGCCGGCATTGAAATTATCGGCGATATCGAACTGTTCTGTCGCGAAGCGCAGGCGCCGATCGTCGCTATCACCGGGTCCAACGGTAAAAGCACCGTTACCACGCTGGTGGGTGAAATGGCGCGTGCGGCCGGTTGGGCCGTCGGCGTAGGCGGCAACATCGGCGTACCGGCGCTGGAGCTGCTCAAGCAGGAAAGCCAGCTGTATGTGCTGGAGCTGTCGAGCTTCCAGTTGGAAACCACTTATAGCCTGCACGCCGCCGCCGCCACGATCCTCAACGTTACCGAGGATCACACCAACCGCTACCCGTTGGGGCTGCAGCAGTACCGCGCCGCCAAATTGCGCATTTATGAAAACGCCAAAGTCTGCATTGTGAACGCGGACGACGCCCTGACCATGCCGGTGCGCGGCGCCGACGCGCGTTGCCTGAGTTTCGGCGTGGATGTGGGCGATTACCACCTGAACCGGCAGCAGGGTGAAACCTGGCTGCGGGTGAAAGGCGAGCGGGTGCTGAATACCCGCGAAATCAAACTGGTCGGTCAGCACAACTACACCAATGCGCTGGCTGCGCTGGCGCTGGCGGACGCTGTGGGCATTCCCCGCTCGTCGGCCCTGATCGCGCTGACTACCTTTACCGGCCTGCCGCACCGTTTCCAACTAGTGCTGGCGCGTCATGACGTGCGCTGGGTCAATGATTCCAAGGCTACCAATGTCGGCAGCACCGAGGCGGCGCTGAGCGGGCTGCATGTCGATGGCACGCTGCATCTGCTGCTGGGCGGCGACGGGAAATCAGCGGATTTCTCTCCGTTGCTGCGTTACCTGCAAGGCGACAGCATTCGTCTGTACTGCTTTGGCCGTGATGGCGGGCAACTGGCGGCGCTGCGTCCGGAAATCGCCGAGCAGACCGAAACCATGGAGCAGGCGATGCGTCTTATCGCCGGCCGCACCCAGCCGGGTGACATGGTGTTGCTGTCGCCGGCTTGCGCCAGTCTCGATCAGTTCCGCAGTTTCGAACAGCGCGGCGACGAGTTCGCTCGCCTGGCGGAGGAGCTGGGATAATGCGTTTTATCGGGGCCGGCATAGTCGAACGTCTGAAAAGCTGGGTGATGGGGACGCGTGAAAGCGACAACCTCAGCACCGTGCTGTATGACCGGACGCTGCTGTGGTTGACCCTGGGGCTGGCGGTGATCGGCTTTGTGATGGTGACCTCGGCGTCGATGCCGGTCGGGCAGCGGCTGGCCAGCGATCCCTTTTTATTCGCCAAGCGCGATGCGCTGTATCTGGGGCTGGCGTTTGGTTTGTCGCTGGTCACCATGCGGGTACCGATGGAGGTCTGGCAGCGTTACAGCGTGGTATTGCTGCTGGCGTCGATAGTGATGCTGTTGATCGTGCTGGTAGTGGGCAGCTCGGTTAACGGGGCGTCACGCTGGATTTCTCTCGGTCCGCTGCGTATTCAGCCGGCAGAGTTATCGAAGTTGTCGTTGTTTTGCTACCTCTCCAGCTACATGGTGCGCAAAGTCGAAGAGGTACGAAATAACTTCTGGGGATTTTGCAAGCCGATGGGCGTGATGGTGGTGCTGGCGGTGCTGCTGCTGGCTCAGCCGGACCTCGGTACGGTGGTGGTGCTGTTCATCACCACGCTGGCGATGTTGTTTCTGGCCGGAGCAAAACTGTGGCAGTTCCTGGCGATCATCGGTTGTGGCATCTTCGCCGTCGGGTTGCTGATTATCGCAGAGCCGTACCGCGTGCGCCGCGTGACGTCGTTCTGGAATCCGTGGGACGACCCGTTCGGCAGCGGCTATCAGTTGACCCAGTCGTTGATGGCGTTTGGCCGCGGCGAACTGTGGGGGCAAGGGCTCGGCAATTCTATCCAGAAACTGGAATATCTGCCGGAAGCGCATACCGACTTCATTTTCTCCATTCTGGGGGAGGAACTGGGCTATATCGGTGTGGTTTTGGCGTTGTTAATGATATTCTTCGTCGCTTTTCGGGCGATGTCGATAGGAAGACGGGCGCTGGAAATCGATCAGCGTTTTTCGGGCTTTCTGGCCTGCTCCATCGGTATCTGGTTCAGTTTTCAGACGCTGGTGAATGTCGGCGCGGCCGCGGGCATGTTGCCGACCAAAGGGCTGACATTGCCGCTGATCAGCTACGGCGGTTCCAGTCTGTTGATTATGTCGACGGCTATCGTGTTGTTGCTGCGAATTGATTATGAAACGCGCCTGACCAAAGCGCAGGCGTTTACGAGAGGTGCCCGATGAGTGGCGAAGGCAAGCGTTTGATGGTGATGGCCGGCGGTACCGGCGGGCATGTGTTCCCCGGTCTGGCGGTGGCGCATCATCTGATGGCGCAGGGCTGGCAGGTGCGCTGGCTGGGCACGGCCGACCGGATGGAAGCGGATCTGGTGCCGAAACACGGCATCGACATCGACTTTATCCGTATTTCCGGTCTGCGCGGCAAAGGATTGGCGGCATTGGTGCTGGCGCCGGTGCGTATCTTTCGGGCGGTGCGGCAGGCGCAGGCGATTATGCGCCGCTATCAGCCGGACGTTGTGCTGGGGATGGGCGGTTATGTGTCCGGCCCCGGCGGTCTGGCGGCCTGGCTGTGCGGCATCCCGGTGGTTTTGCACGAGCAAAACGGTATTGCCGGGTTGACCAACCGCTGGCTGTCGCGCATCGCCAAAAAAGTATTACAAGCGTTCCCGGGTGCCTTTCCCCACGCGGATGTGGTGGGAAACCCGGTGCGTACCGATGTGCTGGCGCTGCCGTCGCCGACAGAGCGGCTGGCTGACCGTAGCGGCCCGGTGCGGGTGCTGGTGGTTGGCGGAAGTCAGGGGGCGCGAGTGCTGAATCAAACCCTGCCCGGCGTGGCGGCGCGGTTGCATGACGCCGTTACCATCTGGCACCAGACCGGCAAAGGGGCTCAGGCGGAAGTACAGGCTGCCTATGCGCAGGCCGGTCAGCCGCAGCATCGGATTACCGAGTTTATCGACGACATGGCGGCGGCGTATGCCTGGGCCGATGTGGTGGTGTGCCGCTCCGGCGCGCTAACGGTCAGCGAGATTGCCGCAGCCGGGTTGCCGGCGTTGTTTGTGCCGTTCCAGCATAAGGATCGGCAGCAGTACTGGAATGCGTTGCCGCTGGAGCGGGCGGGCGCGGCAAAGATTATCGAACAGGCCGACCTCAGCGTGGATACGATCAGCGAGGTGCTGGCGGCCTGGGATCGCGCCACGTTACGCGATATGGCGCAAAAAGCCCGAACCGTGGCGATTCCCGATGCGACGGAACGGGTGGCGGCCGAAGTCGCGGCGGCGGCGATGCAGCGGGCGGCTCACGCTGTCCGGAATTAATGATAATGGCCGGCAATAGCCGGCGTTGATGTAGGTTGCGATAGAAGATAGTGAATACTCAAGAACTGGCGAAACTGCGTTCAATCGTGCCCGAGATGCACCGCGTCCGGCACATCCATTTTGTTGGCATCGGTGGTGCCGGCATGGGCGGTATCGCCGAAGTCCTGGCTAACGAGGGCTATCAGATCAGCGGTTCTGATCTGGCGCCCAACGCCGTGACGCAGCAATTGACCGATCTGGGCGCCCAGATCTATTTCCACCATCGCCCGGAAAATGTGAACGAAGCGAGCGTGGTGGTGGTATCCAGCGCGATTACGGCGGATAACCCGGAGATTATCGCGGCACATGAGGCCCGTATTCCGGTGATTCGCCGGGCAGAGATGCTGGCAGAATTGATGCGCTTTCGTCATGGCATCGCCATCGCCGGGACACATGGCAAGACCACGACCACGGCGATGGTGACCAGTATCTACGCCGAAGCGGGGCTGGATCCGACGTTCGTCAACGGCGGGCTGGTCAAAGCCGCGGGGACGCACGCCCGGTTAGGGTCGAGCCGTTACCTGATTGCGGAAGCGGACGAGAGCGATGCGTCGTTCCTGCATTTGCAGCCGATGGTGGCGATTGTGACCAACATCGAAGCCGACCATATGGACACGTATCAGGGCGATTTTGAGAACCTCAAGCAGACGTTCATCAACTTCCTGCATAACCTGCCGTTTTACGGCCATGCGGTGATGTGCCTGGATGACGCGGTGATTCGGGAACTGTTGCCGAAAGTGGGGCGTCACATCACCACTTATGGTTTCAGCGACGATGCGGATGTGCGGGTGGCTGACTACCGGCAGGTTGGGGCGCAGGGGCTGTTTACGCTGGCGCGTCAGGGCAAACCGCTGCTGAATGTGACGCTGAACGCGCCGGGCCGCCACAATGCGCTGAATGCCGCGGCGGCGGTAGCGGTGGCGACGGAAGAAGGTATTGACGACGACGCGATTCTGCGAGCGCTGGCGCGCTTTCAGGGGACGGGGCGTCGGTTTGATTTTCTGGGCGAATTCCCGCTACAGCCGGTCAACGGCAAAAGCGGCAGCGCCATGCTGGTGGATGATTACGGGCACCACCCGACGGAAGTGGACGCCACCATCAAGGCGGCGCGCGCCGGCTGGCCGGATAAACGCCTGGTGATGATTTTTCAGCCGCACCGCTATACCCGCACGCGGGATCTGTACGATGACTTCGCGCACGTACTGTCCCAGGTGGATGTGCTGCTGATGCTGGATGTGTATCCGGCCGGCGAAGCGCCGATTCCGGGAGCGGACAGCCGGTCGCTGTGTCGCACCATTCGCGGACGCGGCAAAATCGACCCGATCATGGTGCCGGATGTGGAGACGCTGCCTGAACTGCTGGCGCAGGCGCTGCAGGGCGATGATCTGGTGCTGGTTCAGGGCGCCGGCAACATTGGCAAACTGGCGCGTCGGCTGGCGGAAAATCGTCTGCAGGCGAAGACCAAAGACTGAGAACAGGATGACTGAGCACGTGATGGTAGTGATGAAACGCACCCACGCTGACCACGACGAAACCGGCCGATGGCTGGCTGAGGTTCGGTGCGCCGACGTTTCGCGCTCAGTCCAGACAGACAACGGTTACCGCCGCGTATCTGTTGTGGAGTTGGCTGATTAGTATGTCGCAGGCGGCGTTGAATACACGCGGACGTGAGCAGGAAAAGGGCGCACGACGCAGCAATGGCAGTCAGCTGGCGGGGATTTTTTTCCTGCTGATGGTGGCCGGCACCATCTTGTGGGGAAGCTGGATGGTGCTGGGCTGGATGAAAGATGCCAGCCGTCTGCCGCTGTCCAGACTGGTGGTGACCGGCGAGCGGCACTACACCACCAATGACGATATTCGCCAGGCGATTTTGTCGCTGGGCTCGCCGGGGACGTTCATGACGCAGGATGTGAATGTCATCCAGCAGCAGATCGAGCGCCTGCCCTGGATTAAACAGGCCAGCGTACGTAAGCAGTGGCCGGACGAATTAAAGATTCATCTGGTTGAATACGTTCCGTTTGCGCGCTGGAATGACCAGCTCATGGTTGACAGCGAGGGTAACACCTTCAGCGTGCCGGCTGAGCGCATCGGCAACAAAAAAATGCCGATGTTGTACGGTCCGGAGGGCGGTGAAGAAGACGTGCTGGAGGGGTATCGCGAGATGAACCAGGTACTGGCGGCAGGCAAGTTCACGGTGAAGATGGTGGCGATGACCGCGCGCCATTCATGGCAGGTTGGGTTGGACGATGATATCCGCCTCGATCTGGGACGTGATGACAGAAGTCGGCGTCTGGCGCGTTTTCTGGAGATCTATCCGTTGTTGCAGCGGCAGGCCCAGAATGAAAACAAGCGGGTTAACTACGTGGATTTGCGCTATGAAACCGGCGCAGCGGTAGGTTGGAGCCCGGCATTTATTGATCAGCAAAAAGACATTGATCAGCAAAAGAACGGTAATCAGCAACAAAATCAGGCACAGGCTAAACAGCAATGATCAAGTCGACGGACAGAAAACTGGTAGTTGGGCTGGAAATCGGTACAGCAAAGGTGGCTGCGCTGGTAGGTGAAGTTCTGCCAGATGGCATGATCAATATCATCGGTGTGGGAAGCTGCCCGTCACGGGGCATGGATAAAGGCGGCGTTAACGATCTGGAATCGGTGGTCAAGTGCGTTCAGCGCGCCATCGATCAGGCCGAACTGATGGCTGATTGCCAGATTTCATCCGTGTATCTGGCGTTGTCCGGTAAGCACATCAGCTGCCAGAACGAGATCGGCATGGTGCCTATCTCCGAAGAAGAAGTCACGCAGGACGATGTCGAAAGCGTGGTGCATACGGCCAAATCTGTCCGGGTCCGTGATGAGCACCGTATTCTGCATGTGATCCCGCAGGAATACGCCATCGATTATCAGGAAGGGATTAAAAATCCGGTCGGGCTGTCTGGCGTGCGGATGCAGGCCAAGGTGCACCTGATCACCTGTCATAACGACATGGCGAAGAACATTGTTAAAGCGGTGGAGCGTTGCGGTCTGAAGGTGGATCAACTGATTTTCGCCGGGCTGGCATCGAGTTATGCGGTGCTGACCGAAGACGAGCGCGAACTGGGCGTGTGCGTAGTGGATATCGGCGGCGGCACCATGGATATGGCGGTGTATACCGGCGGCGCGCTGCGTCACACAAAAGTGATTCCTTATGCTGGTAACGTAGTCACCAGCGATATAGCCTATGCGTTTGGCACGCCGCCCACGGATGCGGAAGCGATCAAGGTACGTTACGGTTGCGCGCTCGGTTCCATCGTCAGCAAAGATGAAACCGTAGAAGTGCCGAGCGTCGGCGGTCGTCCGCCGCGTAGTCTGCAGCGTCAGACGTTGGCGGAGGTGATTGAGCCTCGCTATACCGAGTTATTGAATCTGGTGAATGACGAGCTGTTGCAGTTGCAGGAACAGCTGCGCCAGCAGGGCGTGAAGCATCATCTGGCGGCCGGCATCGTGCTGACCGGCGGTGCGGCGCAGATTGACGGTCTGGCGGCCTGCGCGCAGCGCGTGTTCCACACGCAGGTGCGCATCGGCCAGCCGCTGAATATCACCGGATTAACGGATTATGCGCAGGAGCCCTATTACTCGACAGCAGTGGGGCTGCTGCATTACGGCAAAGAGTCTCATCTGAGTGGCGAACACGAGGTTGAGAAACGCGCCTCAGTCAGCAACTGGTTTAAACGCCTGAACAGCTGGCTGAGAAAAGAATTTTGACGGTTATCAAAAGAGATCATTTAGCACGACTTTTTTGATCTTGAAGTAACACAGGCACAAGACGGAGAGAAACTATGTTTGAACCAATGGAGTTAACCAACGACGCGGTGATTAAAGTCATCGGCGTCGGTGGTGGCGGCGGCAACGCTGTCGAACACATGGTGCGTGAACGCATCGAAGGTGTTGAATTCTTTGCGGTTAACACCGACGCTCAGGCACTGCGCAAAACGGCGGTCGGCCAGACCATCCAGATCGGTAGCGGTATTACCAAAGGTCTGGGCGCAGGCGCCAACCCGGAAGTGGGCCGCAATTCCGCCGAGGAAGATCGCGAAGCACTGCGTTCTGCGCTGGAAGGTGCGGACATGGTGTTCATCGCAGCCGGTATGGGCGGCGGCACAGGTACCGGCGCAGCGCCGGTGGTGGCGGAAGTTGCCAAGGATCTGGGTATCCTGACGGTTGCCGTGGTGACCAAGCCGTTCAATTTTGAAGGCAAGAAACGCATGGCGTTTGCCGAGCAGGGGATCGCGGAGCTGTCCAAGCACGTTGATTCGCTGATCACCATCCCCAACGATAAACTGTTGAAAGTGCTGGGGCGCGGCATCTCCCTGCTGGACGCGTTCGGCGCGGCTAACGACGTGTTGAAAGGCGCGGTGCAGGGTATTGCCGAGTTGATTACCCGTCCGGGTCTGATGAACGTCGACTTTGCCGACGTGCGCACCGTGATGTCCGAAATGGGTTACGCCATGATGGGTTCCGGCGTGGCTCGCGGTGAAGACCGTGCGGAAGAGGCGGCGGAAATGGCTATCTCCAGCCCGCTGCTGGAAGATATCGACCTTTCCGGCGCGCGCGGCGTGTTGGTTAACATTACCGCTGGTTTCGATCTGCGTCTGGATGAATTTGAGACTGTTGGTAATACCATTCGCGCGTTTGCATCCGATAATGCGACGGTAGTGATTGGTACGTCGCTGGATCCGGATATGAACGACGAACTGCGGGTGACCGTGGTCGCCACCGGTATCGGCATGGACAAACGTCCGGAAATTACGCTGGTTACCAACAAGCAAAGCAGCCAGCCGGTTATGGACCACCGCTATCAGCAACATGGCATGGCGCCGCTGACGCAGGAAAAACCTGCGGCCAAAGTGGTGAATGACCAGAGCGTGCAAACCAATAAAGAGCCGGACTATCTCGATATTCCTGCTTTCCTGCGTAAGCAGGCTGACTAAGGTTAGGTTGGAATCTCCGCTCTTTGTGCTAAACTGTGCCGCCGGCCTTGGTGTAAGCTAAGGCCGTAGGTTCAGATGAATGCGAGATAATACGATGATCAAACAACGTACATTAAAACGTATCGTACAGGCGACAGGGGTCGGTCTTCATACCGGCAAAAAAGTCACCCTGACTATGCGTCCTGCACCGGCGAACACCGGGGTCATCTATCGTCGTACTGACTTGAATCCACCGGTTGATTTTCCGGCTGATGCCAAATCCGTGCGTGATACCATGCTCTGTACTTGCCTGGTTAATGAGCATGACGTGCGCATTTCGACGGTGGAGCATCTGAATGCGGCCCTGGCGGGATTAGGCATCGATAACATTGTTGTTGACGTAGATGCGCCTGAAATTCCGATCATGGACGGCAGCGCCAGTCCGTTTGTCTACCTGCTGCTGGATGCTGGTATCGAAGAACTGAACTGTGCCAAGAAGTTTGTTCGTATCAAACAGCCTGTACGCGTAGAAGACGGTGACAAATGGGCAGAATTGAAGCCGTTCAACGGCTTTAGCCTCGATTTCACCATCGACTTCAATCATCCGGTGATTGATGCCGGTTCACAGCGCTTTAAGCTGGATTTCTCCGCTGATGCGTTTGTGCGCCAGATCAGCCGTGCGCGTACCTTTGGGTTTATGCGCGATATCGAGTATCTGCAGTCCCGCGGTCTGTGCCTGGGCGGTAGTCTCGATAGTGCGATCGTGGTGGATGATTACCGTGTGCTGAACGAAGACGGTCTGCGCTTTGACGATGAGTTCGTGCGCCACAAAATGCTGGACGCGATTGGCGACCTGTTCATGTGTGGTCACAACATCATTGGCGCGTTCACGGCGTTCAAATCCGGCCACGCGTTGAACAACAAACTGCTGCAGGCTGTGCTGGCTAAACAGGAAGCGTGGGAATTCGTGACCTTTGAAGATGAAGCGGAAATGCCGCTGGCTTTCAAAGCGCCGTCAACCGTTCTGGCCTGATCCGCAATACATGACATCATGACGACTGGTTTTCGCTGGTATTCTCTCCGGCCAGCGAAGCCAGTCGTTTTAATATTTTCTGTAGTCGTTCCGGACTTTGCTCCGCCAGCCCCTTTAATATCTCCGCACTCTGCGCACTGAGAATTCGTGTTGTTGCCACAGCGGTTTCATCTGTCGGCGCAATAGCATGGTTTTTCTCGTTTTCATGCATTTTTGCGGCCAGCGCTGGATTAATCCTGATGTCGATTGCCGCCAATGATGGTAGTATTTGTGCGCGCAGAGCGGAAAGCAGGGCTGGTTGTTCATAACGTAATCGCATCAGCCAGTTGGCGCCGGCGGTTTCCAGTACCAGCAGACCATGACGATAGTTAGCCACTCGGCAGTATGAACGCAGCGCTGTTGGCAACAGGGCGTGCACCGCTCGATTGAGTTTCAACAGTGCGAGCGCACGTTGTTGAATATCATGCAGCGGGCCTGACCCGGCTTGCGATGCGCCATCGAAAAATGACTCCAGTGATTGTGGACGGTTATCACGCATAACGCAGGCTCCGACGGAAAGAAACTTGTGATTGGTATTTTAAATCGTTGGCGACAATTTGGCAGACGTTATTTCTGGCCTCACCTGCTGCTGGGGATGGTCGCGGCGACGCTCGGCCTGCCTGCCAACTTCACCGAATCACGTGATGCCTCTACTGCACCCAATTCCGCATCGGCGATCAGTCGTCCGAACGTATCTTATTTCAATCTCACCGACCTGGCGGCCTTAAAAGATTCCCGCCGTCGTTCGCCATTCAGTAATGATTTCTGGCATCAGCATGCCATCCGCACGGTGATTCGTCACCTGTCGTTTGCTTTTACGCCACCTGTTACCGTGGTTGAGGCGACGGAGGCTTCCCGGTTACATCACCAGGTATTGCTGGAAACGCTGAATGCGTTGCTGACGCGCGAAGCGACACCGCACGCTTCTGCCAGCGCCGATCTGGCGCCGACTCATTTTTCACCTTCTCATCATACCGGCCTATGGCTGGCGCAGGTTCAGGGCATTCGTGCCGGGCCGCGCGCCTGACTTCGATAGTGTGCTGCTCTATGGCAAGTAGCCGTAGATTCCTTTTCTGATGTCGTGCCAGCATCGATGGACTGGCATTGTTGAGATTAAAATTACTATGTTAATCAAGTTATTGACCAAAGTTTTCGGTAGCCGTAATGACCGTGCGTTGCGCCGTATGCGCAAAATTGTGGATGTGATCAATCGCCTCGAACCGGACATGGAAAAACTCTCCGATGATGAGCTGAAGGCGAAAACCCAGGTCTTTCGTGACCGTATCAAGAAAGGCGAAACTCTGGAGTCGCTGCTGCCGGAAGCCTTCGCTGTGGTGCGCGAAGCCAGTAAGCGTGTTTTTGGCATGCGTCACTTCGACGTACAGCTGATCGGCGGTATGGTGCTGAACGAGCGCTGCATCGCGGAAATGCGCACCGGTGAAGGTAAAACCCTGACCGCAACCCTGCCGGCGTACCTCAATGCTCTGACTGGTCGAGGCGTGCATGTGGTGACCGTCAACGACTATCTGGCCCAGCGTGACGCCGAAAATAACCGCCCGTTGTTTGAATTCCTGGGGCTGACCGTCGGCATCAACCTGCCGGGGATGCCGGCGCCGGCCAAGCGTGAAGCCTACGCTGCCGATATTACCTACGGCACTAACAACGAATACGGTTTTGACTACCTGCGCGACAACATGGCGTTCAGCCCGGAAGAGCGTGTGCAGCGTGAACTGTATTATGCGCTGGTGGACGAAGTGGACTCCATCCTGATCGATGAAGCGCGTACTCCGCTGATCATCTCTGGTCCGGCGGAAGACAGCTCCGAACTTTATATGCGGGTAAACAAAATCATCCCGCACCTGATCCGTCAGGAGAAAGAGGATTCGGATACTTTCCACGGCGAAGGTCATTTCTCGGTGGACGAGAAAGCCCGTCAGGTTAACCTGACCGAACGCGGTCTGGTCAAAATCGAAGAGTTGCTGGTGAAAGGCGGCATCATGGAAGAAGGCGAGTCGTTGTATTCGCCGGCCAACATTATGCTGATGCACCACGTGACGGCGGCATTGCGCGCTCATGTGCTGTTTACCCGCGACGTCGACTACATTGTGAAAGACGACGAAGTCATTATCGTTGACGAACATACCGGCCGTACCATGCAGGGGCGCCGCTGGTCCGATGGTTTGCACCAGGCGGTGGAAGCCAAGGAAAACGTCAAGATCAACAACGAGAACCAGACGCTGGCCTCGATCACTTTCCAGAACTACTTCCGTATCTATGAGAAGCTGGCCGGGATGACCGGTACGGCAGATACCGAAGCGTTCGAATTCAGCTCGATTTATAAGCTGGATACTATCGTCGTGCCGACCAACCGCCCAATGATCCGTAAAGATCTGCCGGATCTGGTGTACATGACCGAACAGGAAAAAATCGGCGCCATCATCGAAGATATCAGAGATCGTACCGCCAAGGGGCAGCCGGTGTTGGTGGGGACCATTTCCATCGAAAAATCCGAAGTGGTATCGCATGCGCTGACTAAAGCCGGCATCAAACACAACGTACTGAACGCCAAATTCCATGCGATGGAAGCGGATATCGTGGCGCAGGCCGGGCGCTCGGGGGCGGTGACCATCGCCACCAACATGGCGGGCCGTGGTACCGATATCGTGCTGGGCGGCAGCTGGCAGGCAGAAGTGGCGCAACAGGAAAATCCGGACGAAGCCCAAATCGCCGCCATTAAAGCTGAATGGCAACAACGTCATGATGAGGTGTTGGCTGCAGGCGGTCTGCACATTATCGGCACCGAACGTCATGAATCCCGCCGTATCGACAACCAGTTGCGTGGTCGTTCCGGCCGTCAGGGCGACCCGGGTTCTTCCCGTTTCTACCTGTCGATGGAAGATGCGCTGATGCGTATTTTTGCGTCGGATCGCGTTTCCAACATGATGCGTAAACTGGGGATGAAGGAAGGCGAAGCGATTGAGCATCCGTGGGTGACCAAGGCGATTGCCAATGCGCAACGCAAGGTGGAAAACCGCAACTTCGACATTCGTAAACAGCTGCTTGAGTACGATGATGTGGCCAATGACCAGCGTCGCGCTATCTATACTCAACGCAACGAACTGTTGGATGCATCTGATATCAGCGAAACCATCAATAGCATTCGTGAAGACGTGTTCAAGGTCACCATCGATGCCCATATTCCGCCGCAGTCGCTGGAGGAGATGTGGGATATTCCGGGGCTGGAACAGCGTCTGAAAAATGACTTTGACCTCGAACTGCCGATCGCCGAATGGCTGGACAAGGAGCCTGATCTGCACGAAGAGACGCTGCGGGAACGTATCTACGCGCAGGCGGTGGAAGTGTATGGCCGTAAGGAAGAAGTGGTCGGCAGCGATGTCATGCGCAACTTCGAGAAGGGCGTGATGCTGCAGACGCTGGATTCGCTGTGGAAAGAACACCTGGCGGCGATGGACTATCTGCGTCAGGGGATTCATCTGCGCGGGTATGCGCAGAAAGATCCGAAGCAGGAATACAAGCGCGAGTCGTTCGCCATGTTTGCTGCTATGCTGGAAGGCCTCAAATACGAAGTGATCAGCACCCTGAGTAAGGTTCAGGTGCGGATGCCGGAAGAAATCGAAGCGCTGGAACAGCAGCGCCGTGAAGAAGCCGAGCGTCTGGCCCGCCAGCAGCAATTGAGCCATCAGGATGAAGCGGCTACCGGTTCACCTTATGCCGATCGCAAGATCGGTCGTAATGACCCATGCCCGTGTGGCTCCGGCAAGAAATACAAGCAGTGCCACGGTCGCCTGCAGAAATAAGGCCGGTAACGTAGCGATATATCAAATAAAAGGCGGTCATTGACCGCCTTTTCACTGGTTGAAAGGATAATGATGCAAAAAACTTTATCTGTGGCGGTGGGGATTATTCGGAATCCGCAGCGAGAGTTCTTCATCGCCTGTCGCCCGGCCGGGGTGCACATGGCTGGCAAATGGGAGTTTCCCGGCGGCAAGGTCGAAGAAGGTGAAACGCCGGAGCAGGCGCTGGTGCGAGAACTGCATGAAGAAGCGGGGATTGAGGTGATCAATCCAAAACCGCTGGACAGCAAAACGTTTTCGGCAGGCGAACGCCTGATTACACTGCATTTCTTCCTGGTGGAGCAATGGCGCGGCGAGCCGTATGGTCGTGAAGGCCAACCCTCGCGCTGGCTGACGGCTGACGAACTGGATGAAGCAGAATTTCCGCCCGCCAACGCCGAGATGATTCGTCGCCTGAAGGCGGGCATCGCCTAAATTCCAGCCGGGGTTTGCCGTACTGCCGGCGATTCATGCGCTGAAGCCGGCATGAATCGCGGTGCGGAATGGCAATAAGCGAATACCGAAATTAGTAGCAATACCGGAATTAGTAGCAATACCGGAATTAGTAGCAATACCGGATTAGTGCTGCGGCTCGCTCCAGACGTCGCTGTCGGATACATCTTCCGCACTGGGAATGTATTTTTCCTCGTCGGCCCATTCCCCTAAATCGATCAACTGGCAACGTTTGCTGCAAAACGGCCGATAAGGGCTATTTTCGCTCCATTCCACCGGTTTGGTGCAGGTGGGGCATTTTACAACGGTCATCTCGTTATCCTCGGCACGGTTATCTCCAGAAAACAGTTCTCGCTTAGCAACAAGCCAGTTCGAATGCCAGTCGCGCAGGTGTTTGCCCATCGCTATCCAGCGGCAGGAAACGGATAGCGTAACGGGTCTTGTGACCGGATATTTGCGGATAGATCTGATGCTCAAGACCAATCCGTAAACGTAACAGGTCGGCGTCGGTCGCATTATCCTGATAGAAACCGTTAAGGCTGATTTGTTCCTTGAAGGCGCCCGCATGGCGGATCAATTCCAGTATGCTGTCGAGCGAGCGTTTCAACGGCGAGACACTGTCCAGCCAGATGCTGGTTTGCCACTGTTTTTGTTCTGGCAACTGGTGTAACCAGATATGCAGTGTGGGCAGGTCAAAACTGCAACATCCGCCCGGCAGGCTCAGGCGTTGCCGAACCATACCGATCAACTTGTCTTCACGCAACCCTTGCCCCATGCGCGGAGCGGCAATCAGTTCGCCCGACAGGTTTCGTAACTTCTGACGCAGCGTGTTAATGCGCTCAATGTCCGCTTCCGGCAGTTCGCCCCACTGCGCCAGTTTTTGTTGCTGACGTTCCAGCTCTTTCAGTAGGTCGGGGCGGGCGTCCCCGCGTTCGAGAATATCCAGCAATTCCGCCACCGCGCGGAAGAAGGTCAGGGCAACGCCAATATCCTTTAACGCGTGGTTGTCGTACATCTGTTGCAGCAGAAACTCCAGGCGTAGCCAGGTACGCATTTTTTCATTCAGCGGATATTCAAAAAGAACTGTTGAGGAAACGTCACTCATTATGGGTCGTCCTGTCAGTTGCGGATGTAGCCAGCGCCAGATAATGCTGATGCAGAGCGGCAATCCGCGGAGCGAGTACGCTCGGATTGCTATTATTATCGATAATATCATCGGCGCAGGCTAACCGCTGTTCACGGCTGGCCTGCGACGCCAGAATGTTTTGCGCCTGAGCGCGGGAAACGCCATCCCGGGCCATGGTGCGTTGCAATTGCGTCTCCAGGGGAACATCCACCACCAGAATACGCTGAGCCTGCTCCTGAAGCTGATTTTCCACCAGCAGGGGAACCACCCATAACGCGTAAGGGGTGGTGACGGCCGCCAACTGACGCCGGGTCTCCTGATGGATCAGCGGATGCAGCAAGGCGTTGAGCCAGCGTTTGTCCTCCGGGCTGGAAAAAATGCGTTCTCGCAGGGCGCTTCGGTTCAGCGCGCCGTCAGGCTGTAATATCTCCAGGCCAAAATGTTCAACAATGGCTGCCAGCGCGGGCTGCCCGGGAGAAACCACCTGGCGGGCGATTACGTCCGCATCGACAATGCTGGCGCCTAGCGCTGCAAAGCCCTGAGCAACCGTACTTTTTCCGCTGCCTATGCCGCCTGTCAGCGCGACGATGTATGCCATGGTAATCAACTGGAAATGGCTGGGTAAATTTATCGGATTCTAGCCCAAATCGAGGGAAAATCGCAGTCTTGCCGCCGGATTATTCGGGCGTATGATCATTATGAATTGGCGCTTATCGCCCGTTCCTTCCTTGACCATCATTCTCACTTCATCAGGTCGTTTACCATGCGTATTGAAGAAGATATCAAGTTGGGTTTTAAAGATGTGCTTATCCGCCCCAAACGCTCTACGTTGAAAAGCCGAGCAGACGTGGAGCTGACGCGTGAGTTTACCTTTCTGCATGCCGGCGGCGACTGGTCCGGCGTCCCGATTATTGCAGCCAACATGGATACGGTGGGTACGTTCCAGATGGCGCGGGTACTGGCGTCATTTGAGCTGCTGACCGCCGTACACAAGCACTATTCGGTAGCCGAGTGGCGGCAGTTTATCGAGAGTACGCCCGTTGCTGTATTACGTCATGTGATGGTATCGAGCGGCACGTCTGACGGTGATTTCGAGAAAATGACGCAGATTCTGGCGTTATCGCCGGCTCTGAAATTTATCTGCATTGATGTGGCTAACGGGTATTCGGAGCATTTCGTCAATTTTGTGCAGAGGGCACGCGAAGTCTTTCCGGACAAAGTGATTTGTGCCGGTAACGTGGTAACCGGGGAGATGGTGGAAGAGCTGTTATTGTCAGGGGCGGACATTGTCAAAGTAGGTATTGGTCCCGGTTCTGTCTGTACTACGCGGGTGAAAACCGGCGTGGGTTATCCGCAGTTATCGGCGGTTATCGAGTGCGCTGATGCCGCGCATGGTCTGGGCGGGCAGATTGTCAGCGATGGTGGCTGTAGCGTGCCGGGCGATGTCGCCAAAGCCTTTGGCGGCGGTGCAGACTTCGTGATGCTGGGTGGGTTACTGGCGGCCCATGAAGAGAGCGGCGGCGATATCATTGAGGAGGATGGCCGCAAAATGATGCTGTTTTACGGCATGAGTTCCGCTTCGGCGATGGAGCGACATGTCGGCGGCGTTGCCGATTATCGTGCCGCGGAAGGCAAGACGGTGCGTTTGCCGTTGCGCGGTCCGGTAGAACATACCGTGCGCGATATTCTCGGCGGACTTCGCTCCGCCTGCACTTACGTGGGCGCAGCGCGGCTGAAAGAACTGACCAAACGAACTACTTTCATTCGGGTTGCCGAGCAGGAAAATCGGGTGTTTAACGGCTGATCCCCTGCTGATATACCCCAAATATTCGAGTTGCAGGAAAGCCAGCGCACCGGCGACCTGAAGTATGACGAGTAAAGCATGGTGAGTATATGTACTGGCGAGCTCAGGCGCCCGCCAGTACATTCCCTAACTGGAAAATCGGCAGATACATGGCGATAACCAGTGTTCCCACCAGCCCGCCGACGATGACCAGCAACAGCGGTTCCAGCGTTTGCGTCAGTGTATCCGCAAATTGCCGGGTATGATTCTCATACCAGCCTGCCAGTCGGGCGAACAGCTGATCCAGCGCGCCGGTTTCCTCCCCGACGCTGATGAGTTGATGGCAAGGAGCCGGATAGAGCCAGGGCTCATCATGGATAGCTTGTCCGAGCGGAATGCCCTGCTCAAGCTGGCTTTTGATCTCAGCGAGCGATTGCCGATAAACCGGGTTATTCAGCGTCGCGGCGGCGCTCAGGCCGGAAGGCAGCGTTAATCCCGCCTGCTGCGTCATCGCCAGAGTATGAAAGATTTGGCTCAGGCAATGGCCTCGTACCAGTGTGGATAGCAGCGGTAGCCTCAACAATAACCGCTGCTCCCGTTTTTGCCATTCTGCTTTTTGTCGGCGTATCTGCCGGTAGCTCAGCAATATCGCCACGGGAAGAGTGACGAGCAGCGTACCGTGACGACTCAGCGTATCCGATAATCCCAGCATCATGCGGGTCAGCCAGGGGAGCGGCGCATTAAAGGAGGCGTACAATCCGGCGAATTCCGGTAATACCAGCGTTAACATCAGCAGCGCAACGAGCAGCCCTACTGTTATCACAAAGGCCGGATAGCGCAGGGCTTTGACCACTTTTCCGGTTAGTTGGCGCTGGTTTTCCTGATAGTTTGCCAGCCGGTCGCAACAGTCATCCAGTTTACCGGTCAGTTCGCCGACAGCCACCAGCGAGCTGCACATCACCGGAAAAACGGCGGGATAGTCGGCTAATACTTCTGATAACGCTCGCCCCTGAGACACCTGCAGGCGAATTTCCTGCAACAGGCAGCGCCAGCCTGCTTTTTCGTGCTGGCGGCCCAGCAGGTCCAATGCCTCCAGCAATGGCAGCCCGGCCTGCAGCAATGTCGCCAGTTGCCGGATGATGACTGATAGCTGAGGGCCGCGCCAGTAACGCGGCGTTAGGTATTGCCCGGTTTTGAGGCGCAACGGCTGGTAGCCAAGCTCCAGCAGATACTGGTAAATCTCATCCCGATTAGTGCCGATGCGTTCACCGGCGCAGAATTCGCCATTGCTGCGAAGCGCTTGCCAGTAATAGAGTTTTTGTACCGCCATCATTCGCCCTTATTCAATACGATCGCCCACTACCCGATAGACTTCCTCCAGCGAGGTAATGCCTTCGTGGACCAGCGACAGCCCGGCGGATAGCAGCCCGGTTTCCTGTTGCAGAGGCTGTGCCTGACCGCTATCGGACCATGATGCTGAACCAGCCAATGCCTGCTGAAGCGCTGGCGTGACTGGCAGCAGTTCATAAAGCGCCGCCCGGCCGTAGTAACCGGAGAAACAGTGTTCGCACCCTGTCGCTCGCCATTGCCGTAACGGGCCTTGCCACAGATTATCGGGCAAGGTTGCGGCATCCCCGGCTAACTGACGGCAATGCGGGCACAGTCGCCTGACCAGCCGCTGGGCTATCACCAGCTTGAGCGCGGCAGCCAGCAGATAACCGGGAATTCCCAGGTGCCCCAGGCGGACCAGCGTGTCGGCGGCGGAATTGGTATGCAGGGTCGACAGTACCAGATGGCCGGTTTGCGCCGCTTTGACGGCAATTTCTGCGGTTTCGGCATCGCGGATTTCGCCAATCATGATCACGTCCGGATCCTGACGCAGCAGGGCGCGCAGTACCCGGGCGAAATCCAGCTGGCTTTGGGCATGAATAGCGGTTTGATTGATGCCGGCCAGCGGAATTTCAACGGGATCCTCTACGCTGCAAATATTGCGGCTGACATCATTCAGCCAGCGAATGGCGCTGTACAGTGTGAACGTCTTGCCGCTGCCGGTAGGGCCGGTAACCAGAATCAGCCCTTGCGGCAAACTCAGCGTCCGTTTGAATTGCTGCAACGCGCGGGCAGGCAGACCCAGCGCATCCAGTTCCAGAGCTTGCTGTTGTGTCTGCAGTACTCTCAGCACCACTTTCTCACCGCCCTGAACCGGCAACGTGGCGATGCGCAGCGAGTAGGCGTACTGATCCAGCCGCAGGCTGAACTGGCCGTCCTGCGGCAAACGCCGCTCGGCGATATTGAGTTTTCCCATGATTTTGAGCCGGGCGATCAGCCGTCCGGCCAAAGAATCCGGTGCCGGCGGGATTTCATGCAAGACCCCGTCAATACGTAATCTGACGCGATAACCGGCAGGCAACGGTTCGAAATGGATATCAGAGGCACGCCGCTGGATCGCCAGTTTCAGCGTCTGATTGATGAACTGGACCACCGGTGCATCATCGGGTTCGTCGAGCGTTGTTGCATCGGCCTGATAAGGCGCGATGGTTTCTTCGGCCTGTGGCGACGTGAGCTGTTGTTCCAGTCGTGCGGCAGGCCATTGTTCGACCAGAACTCGCCGGTGACTGGCGAAACGTAGCGCGGCGACCAGTTCCTCCGCCACCAGACCTGAAACGGCGATAGAAACCACCTGCTCATCCATATCCAGCAGCAGGGCGTGGTAGCGCCGACAAAGTAATTGCAGTTCATGCTGTAATGCGTTGTGAGTCATGATGATCATCCGCCTGTAGCGTCAAAACGAAAGACGTCTTCACATGCCTGACGCAGGCTATCTGCGTTGGCGCCGGTCTGGCAGGCTCTCGTCCAACGGGAGGCGCCGTTCTGCGCATCCAACGTCGGCGTCATGACGATGCTCAGCCCCTGCAGGGTCGACTGGCCGGTCAGGGTAATGATGCCCTGATTGACCGTGACCGCGCTGACATAACGCGATGTGGTTGGCGTTGGAATTCCCTGGCTGCCCGCGCTGCACCCATCCAGTCCCGCGTTACTGAGGCCGCAGAGATCTACGGCGGTTTTATAAGCGCTCATGGTTTGCAGCATGTCGGTCATGGCGGCTTTTTGCAGATAGCCCTGATACGCCGGGATCCCCAGCGCGCTCAGGATGGCGATGATGACAATGACCACCATCAGTTCAATCAGTGAAAATCCTTGTTGTGTCATGTTATTGGTTCCCTGGTGTGGCTGGTGGCGGCAGGATAACGGCAAGGGGCATGGCTGGCGACGGCCATGTTTTCAATCAGGAATCCGCTACGAAAACCGGGAGTGCAACGATTGGTAATTGCAGAAAACAGACGTGCTCGCTCGCAAAATGATGGGGTAAAGCGAAAGATGTATTAGCGAAAAAGCCAGAGAGGAAGCAGGATAGCCACCAACCCGGAGATGCCGGGCTGATGGAGTTGAGCCATGATGGAGCGAGAAGAACTAACTGAAACGCATCGACAGATCGAGTGCCTGCACATGCTTGGTCAGCGCGCCTACCGAGATATAGTCAACGCCGGTGGCGGCGTAATCCGGCAGCGTTTGCAGCGTCACGTTGCCGGACACTTCCAGCAGCGCACGGCCATGCGTCAACGTTACCGCTTCGCGGATGCCTTCCAGCGTGAAGTTGTCCAGCATGATGATATCCGCGCCGGCGCTCAGCGCTTGCTGCAGTTCATCCAGCGTTTCCACTTCGACTTCTACCGGCACATCGCTACGCAACAGGAAGGCTTGCTCGATGGCCTGTTTGATGGAGCCGGCGGCGATAATGTGGTTTTCCTTGATCAGAAACGCATCCGACAGGCCGAGGCGGTGGTTGCTACCGCCGCCGCACAGTACCGCGTATTTGAGCGCTGTGCGCAGGCCGGGCAACGTTTTGCGAGTGTCCAGCAATCGGGTAGGGGTATCTGCCAACTGCGCTACATAGCGGCTGACTTCGGTTGCCACTCCGGACAGTGTTTGCAGGAAATTCAGGGCGGTACGTTCACCGGTCAGCAGTATGCGGGATGGTCCGTGCAGACGGCACAGCGGCTGGTTTTCCGTCAGGACATCGCCGTCGCGGACCAGCCAGTTAATGGCAATGTGGCCGCCCAACTGACGAAACACCTCGTCCAGCCAGCGCTGCCCGCAGAAAACGCCGGCTTCGCGGGTAATGATCACCGCGTTGGCCTGCGTTTCCGCTGGCAACAGCTGTGCGGTGATATCGTGCTCCGGGTTGACTTCGCCACCCAGGTCTTCACGCAATGCCAGACTTACGCTGACGGGAATATCCTGCTCGATGCGGCTGAACAGTTCAGCCTGACGCTGTTCCTGACTATAACGACGTGTTGTCATCATTTTACTCCGACGGAAATCCGGAATTCGTGCCACCCGCTGGTTAGTAGGCGGTGTTTACATTAAATGTATATATAATTCAGTGTATTGCTTTTATCTTTTTGGTATCCCGGCCGTGACCGGGATACGCAATGGTGGAGGATCAGAAGTTGTAACCGGCCACCAGATAATAGCCCCATCCAGTGGAGCGGACATTAAACGGACCACGGCCGAAATCCAGCTCGGTGCCATCGGCCCACTGGCCGCCATTATGGAAGTAACGGGCGACTACCGAGTAGTGCCAGTGATCATAATTCAGCGCCAGAATATGGCTGGAGGCAATCGCATTGCTGGTGCGGGACGGGCCGGCGTTATTAGCCAGATCGGAACCGAAGTCGAAGTTGGTGAAGCCGATATAAGTCAGCTTGCCGCCCCACAATGAGGTAATCGGGTAGAAGTATTTGATTTTGAAGCGGTAGCCATCCCAGCGATCTTCATTCGGCGCGCCGTAGTTCTGCCACTGGTACTTGGCATAGATATTGGCGGACAGCGACAGGTCTGTTCCGGTATTGATATCGGTTCCCAGACCTACGTACCAGGTGCTCTGGCGTGAGTCGTTATTTTGCCCTTGATCGTAAATGATGTTGTTGGCGACGTACCACTCTTTGAACGGCCTGAAGCCCAGTTGGGTGTTGGTCAGCTTATCAATGGAAAAGCGTGGCTCGATCTCCATGAACAGCGGGGAGCCTTTATCCCAGATGCCGCGATCTGGCGTGTTGCCGGCGCCAAAAACTTTCGGCACGTCGACATAGCCATAGAAATCAAACCAGTCCTTATGGGCGAAAGCTTCATATTCCAGATACAAATCATTGTTTAACTGAGGTCCGAAACGGGTGTGATAGCTGCCCACCACATTGACGCTCTGGTGCCACCAGTCGGAGAGATATTGCGGGGAATTCCCCTCGGCAAGGGTGGGTAAACTGTATGACAGTGTGCTGATTGCACAGGCGGCAAGGATTTTTTTCATGGCGATTCTCTGTATTGCCTGAACCGTTGTCGGCCGCCTGGCATGCACATGCCGGGTCAGCGGATAGCGATTCGGACCGTGATAACAAAACTGTGAAACATAAGTGCTGAAAAACTTTCCGGCGATGCGCAGTGACGAAAACGTTTGCCTGTTATGGCGCGCACGTCGGGTGCCTGTCGGAAAGAAGGGTCGCAGCATACCAGAAGAAGAGAAGAACATCATGATTTGTGTGCGTATCCTGACATGGTGTCGGCGGATGAGCCGGAATGGTTTTTTTAACACGTCAGGAACATGATGGATGCGGTAAGATGGTCGCATGATGAGCGCGATCAGTCGGTTAGATTACGTAACGCCTTGTCCGGATTGGACCGGATATAAACAGGCTGGATGGGCGACGAGAGTTTGCTGAATGGCAGGTCAGATTAAAGGAGCGTTGATGAAAGTGGAACATGGCTGGCTAACAGACGTCAGGCGCGTTCTGTCGCCGCATCAGGACGACCGTCCGGAAGGAGAGTCGCCTTCTCTGCTGGTGATTCACAACATCAGCCTGCCTCCGGGTGAATTCGGCGGGCCTTATATCGATCAACTATTTACCGGTACGCTGGATGGGGGAGAGCATCCCTATTTTGCCTCGATATGCCATCTGCGAGTGTCGGCGCACTGCCTGATCCGCCGCGACGGCGAAATCGTACAGTACGTGGCGTTCGGTCAGCGAGCCTGGCATGCAGGGGTGTCGCAGTTTGAAGGGCGGGAGCGTTGTAACGATTTCGCCATCGGCATTGAACTGGAAGGCACCGATACGCTGCCGTTTACCACGGAACAGTATGCCCGGCTGGCGGAAGTGACCCGTCTGTTGAGCGCAACCTATGGTATTACGCCAGCACGCATTACCGGACATAGCGATATCGCGCCGGGACGCAAGACCGACCCCGGTCCCATGTTCGACTGGGCGCGGTATCAACGGTTATGGCAGACACAGCCGGAACAAGGGGAGTAACCACTGATGACGTTGTTTAGCCTATTGCTGGTTCTGGGGTGGGAGCGATTGTTTAAACGTGGCGACCATTGGCAACTGGATCACCATCTGGAACGGGTGTTCCGTCATCTTTCCGCGCCATCGCTGGTACAGACCTTGCTGCTGACTATCGCTGGAATGGCGATAGTGCTGGCGGCGCAGTGGTTGCTTAGCGGATTGCTGTTTGGCTTGCCGCTGTTGCTCTTATGGATTGCGGTTGGGTTGCTGTGCATCGGCGCCGGGGAAACGCGGCAGCACTATCATCGCTATATTCAGGCCGCCCAGCGTGGCGAAGCGAATGCCTGCCGGGAAATGGCTGAGGAACTGGCGCTGATTCACGGCCTGCCGCTGGATGCCAGTGAACGTGAACGGCTAAGGGAATTGCAGAACGCGTTGCTGTGGCTGAATTTCCGCTTTTATCTGGCGCCGTTGTTCTGGTTTGTGGCTGCCGGCCCTTATGGCCCGGTGGCGTTGGTCGGTTACGCGGTGTTGCGCGCACGTCAGTGCTGCCTGGCCCGGCATCACACGCCGCTGGAGCGGGCAAATTCCGGCGTCGATACTTTATTGCATTGGCTGGACTGGATCCCGGTGCGGTTGGCCGGCGCGGCTTATGCGCTGTTGGGGCATGGCGAGAAGGCGCTGCCGGCCTGGTTTGCCGCCATGACGGACGTGCGTTCTTCCCAATACTGGGTACTGACGCAACTGGCGCAATTTTCACTGGAGCGGGAGACGCATAGCGATCCGATTTCCACCCCGAGGGCGGCGGTGTCGCTGGCGAAGAAGGTAACGCTGGTGCTGGTTGTCGTCGTAGCGTTGCTGACTATTTACGGTACGTTGGTATAACGCGAGGCGAGGTGAAAACATCATGGCCGCCGACGCGGCCATGATAGTTGCGTCGCGGATTAGCGACGCTTTTTGAAACGATAACCGATGCCCAGCACTGCCAGCCAGACCGGGATCAGCAAGACGGAGATCTGGATTCCCGGCGTCAGATACATGATCACCAGGATGCCGGCCATAAAAGCCAGGCACAGGTAGTTGCCGAACGGGAACCACAGCGCTTTGAAGCGGGTCTGTACCCCTTCGCGCTCTTTACTGGCGCGGAATTTCAGGTGCGCCAGACTGATCATCGCCCAGTTGATGACCAGCGCGGACACCACCAACGCCATCAGCAGTTCAAACGCTTTGCCGGGCAACACATAGTTGATCAGCACACACAGCGCGGTTGCCAGCGCAGAAATACCAATCGCCACCACCGGCACGCCGCGACGGTCGACTTTCAGCAGCGATTGCGGGCCGTTCCCCTGTTTAGCCAAACCGTACAGCATGCGGCTGTTGCAGTAGACGCAGCTGTTGTAAACCGACAGCGCCGCCGTCAGCACCACGATATTCAGGATATTGGCGACCAGCTCACTATTCAGCGCATGGAAAATCATCACGAACGGACTACCGCCTTCCACCACTTTACCCCACGGATAGAGCGACAGCAGAACGGTCAGTGAACCGATATAGAAAATCAGGATGCGATAAATAACCTGGTTGGTGGCACGGGGAATGCTTTCTTCCGGTTTGTCCGCTTCTGCGGCGGTAATACCCACCAGCTCCAGCCCGCCGAAAGAGAACATAATCACCGCCATCGCCATAACCAGACCGACGACGCCGTTGGGGAAGAAACCGCCTTGCGCCCAGAGATTGGTGATGGTGGCTTCCGGTCCGCCATGACCACTCATCAGCAGCCAACCGCCGAACGCGATCATGCCGACAATCGCCACTACCTTGATAATCGCAAACCAGAACTCCAGTTCGCCGTACATTTTCACATTGGCGAGGTTAATGGCGTTAATCAGCACAAAGAACACCGCGGCGGAAACCCAGGTGGGAATGTCCGGCCACCAGTATTGAACGTAGATGCCGACGGCGCTCAGTTCCGCCATCGCCACCAGCACATAGAGCACCCAGTAGTTCCAGCCAGAAGCGAAACCCGCGAAGTTACCCCAGTATTTATAGGCAAAGTGGCTGAACGAACCGGCAACCGGCTCTTCCACCACCATTTCGCCCAACTGGCGCATGATGAAAAACGCGATCAGACCGCCGATTGCATACCCCAGCAGGACGGACGGCCCGGCCATCTTGATCGTTTGCGCGATACCAAGAAACAGCCCGGTACCGACCGCACCCCCCAGAGCAATCAACTGTATGTGACGGTTTTTGAGGCCGCGTTGCAGCGTACCGTCTTGTTGATCTTGCATACTTTTACCCTCTGCCGATGAAAAGACAAACCGTTCACCGACGGTGTGGCGCGGGCTGGTGTTTGTCTTTTTACGTATGTGTAATTTTATATTTACGACGCTGACAAACCTAAATCGCCGCCAACGCTATCGCGCGTCAGAGAATAGTGATACGCGCAGAGAATTGCACTGATTTCTTGCGAGATACGACATAAAAGTGTGATGTCATGATCACCGTCATCTGTACGGTATGAGGTTGCTATTTTATCGTGGCGAGGACAGGAACCGGCGAGGTTGCCTTATCCATGTCATACAGTTGCGATATGTTAGGGATATTGCTGAATAAGACGATGGCAGGCCATCATCATTTTGATTTTTTATTCTTTTATTTCGTATAAAAATGCAAAATGTTGCGGGTTGAACGGTTCAGCTTTGCCTGATTAGGGTTTCAAAAAAGTTAAAACGTCCGGGCTTCAAGAATGGTCATACCACTGACCGATTCGTGCTTTTGCCGCAAGATTATGGGCATTTGTTAAAAAGTGAGGTGATTGGTGATTTCGCACAACGTCCGTATGGACAGAAGGTGAATACTTTGTTACTTTGTGCGTCACGTTTTTAAAATTGGTATTACCAATTGACTCCGCGCTTTTTCGCCGGGAAGAATCTACATGGCCTACAGCAAGATCCGTCAGCCCAAACTGTCAGATGTGATTGAACAGCAACTGGAGTTTCTGATCCTTGAGGGAACCTTGCGCCCCGGTGAGAAACTGCCGCCGGAACGCGAACTGGCAAAACAGTTTGATGTTTCCCGTCCCTCGCTGCGCGAGGCGATTCAACGGTTGGAAGCTAAAGGTTTGCTGTTGCGCCGTCAGGGCGGTGGCACCTTTGTGCAGAACAACCTCTGGCAGAGCGTTAGCGATCCGCTGGCGGAACTGTTGAGTAATCACCCCGAATCTCAGTTCGACCTCCTCGAAACCCGTCATGCCCTTGAAGGGATAGCTGCTTACTACGCGGCGTTACGCGGCACTGAAGAAGATCTGCAGCGCATCCGCGATTGCCATGCCCAGATTGAAACCGCGCGCGAATCCAGTGACCTGGAAGGGGAGTCCGAGGCTGTCATGCACTATCAGGTGGCGGTGACCGAGGCCACGCATAACGTCGTGCTGTTGCACCTGTTACGCTGTATGGGACCGATGCTCGAACAGAACGTCAGACAGAATTTTGAGTTGCTTTATCTGAGTCGTGAAGTCCTGACGCAGGTGAGTAGCCATCGTGCCAGGATTTTTGAGGCGATTGTCGCCCGCGAGCCGGAAAAGGCGCGCGAAGCATCACATCGCCATCTGGCATTTATTGAGGAAGTACTGCTGGAACTTAACCGGGAACATAGTCGGCGGGAACGCTCGTTGCGCCGGCTCCAGCAACGCAAGGATTAGACCGCCAGGTGGCGGTCGTGTGCGGTAACAAGACGAAGGGCCTGTCTTCCTGCGCTTTCTCCGGCAGGAACAGAACGCAGGAAGACAGGCTCCAGACAAATCCACTGATTAGAAACAGATAAGGAATACACCATGTCAGAACGTTTGAACAATGACGTGGATCCGATCGAAACGCGTGACTGGCTGCAGGCGATCGAATCGGTTATCCGTGAAGAAGGTGTTGAGCGCGCTCAGTTCCTGATTGATCAGGTACTGTCCGAAGCACGCAAAGGTGGTGTGAAAGTGGCTGCGGGCAGCGCTGGCAGCAACTACGTTAACACCATCGCGGTTGAAGATGAGCCCGCATATCCGGGTAACCTTGATCTGGAAAGCCGTATTCGTTCCACCATCCGTTGGAACGCGATCATGACAGTTCTGCGTGCATCTAAAAAGGATCTGGAGCTGGGCGGTCACATGGCGTCTTTCCAGTCTTCCGCCACCTTCTATGAAGTGTGCTTCAACCATTTCTTCCGTGCCCGTAACGCACAGGATGGCGGTGATTTGGTGTTCTTCCAGGGACATATTTCTCCAGGGGTTTACGCGCGTGCGTTCCTGGAAGGTCGTCTGACCGAAGATCAGATGAACAATTTCCGTCAGGAAGTTCACGGTAACGGCTTGTCCTCCTATCCGCATCCGAAGCTGATGCCGGAATTCTGGCAGTTCCCGACCGTATCAATGGGGTTGGGTCCAATCAACGCCATCTATCAGGCTAAGTTCCTGAAGTATCTTAATAATCGTGGTCTGAAAGACACCACGAAACAAACGGTTTACGCTTTCCTGGGCGACGGTGAAATGGATGAGCCGGAATCCAAAGGCGCCATCACCATCGCGACCCGTGAAAAACTGGACAACCTGGTATTCGTCATCAACTGTAACCTGCAGCGTCTGGATGGTCCGGTCACCGGTAACGGCAAGATCATCAACGAGCTGGAAGGCATCTTCGGTGGTGCAGGCTGGGAAGTAATCAAGGTTATCTGGGGTGGTCGTTGGGACGAACTGCTGCGTAAAGACACCAGTGGTAAGCTGATTCAACTGATGAACGAAACCGTTGACGGCGACTACCAGACCTTCAAATCCAAAAACGGCGCTTACGTGCGTGAGCACTTCTTCGGCAAATACCCGGAAACCGCCGCACTGGTCAAAGACTGGACCGACGATCAGATTTGGGCGCTCAACCGTGGCGGCCACGATCCGAAGAAAGTCTTCGCTGCACTGAAAAAAGCGCAGGAAACCAAAGGCAAGCCGGTGGTTATCCTGGCTCATACCATCAAAGGTTACGGTATGGGTGACGCAGCCGAAGGCAAGAACATTGCTCACCAGGTCAAGAAAATCAACATGGACGGCGTGCGCTACTTCCGCGACCGTTTCAATGTGCCGGTGTCTGACGCCGATATCGAAAACCTGCCGTTCATTACCTTCAACAAAGATTCCGAAGAGTACAAATACCTGCACGAACGTCGTCAGGCGCTGGAAGGCTACCTGCCGTCCCGTCAGCCGAAGTTTGATGAAAAACTGGATCTGCCGACGCTGGAAGATTTCGGTCCTTTGCTGGAAGAGCAGACCAAAGAAATCTCTACCACCATCGCGTTTGTTCGTGCTCTGAACGTGATGCTGAAGAACCAGTCGATCAAAGACCGTTTGGTTCCGATCATCGCCGACGAAGCGCGTACCTTCGGTATGGAAGGTCTGTTCCGCCAGATCGGTATCTACAGCCCGAACGGCCAGCAGTACACCCCGCAGGACCGTGAACTGGTTGCTTACTACAAGGAAGACCAGAAAGGTCAGATCCTGCAGGAAGGCATCAACGAACTGGGCGCAGGCGCTTCCTGGCTGGCGGCGGCAACGTCTTACAGCACCAACAACCTGCCGATGATCCCGTTCTACATTTACTACTCCATGTTCGGGTTCCAGCGTATCGGCGACCTGTGCTGGGCGGCGGGCGACCAGCAGGCGCGCGGCTTCCTGATCGGCGGGACCTCCGGTCGTACCACGCTGAACGGCGAAGGTCTGCAGCATGAAGACGGTCATAGCCACATTCAGTCGCTGACCATCCCGAACTGTATTTCCTACGACCCGGCTTTCGCTTACGAAGTTGCGGTAATCATGCATGACGGTCTGGTCCGCATGTATGGCGAAGCGCAGGAAAACGTTTACTACTACATCACGACGCTGAACGAAAACTACCACATGCCGGCCATGCCGCAGGGCGCCGAAGAAGGCATCCGCAAAGGTATCTACAAGCTGGAAACCGTGGCGGGCAGCAAAGGCAAAGTTCAGTTGCTGGGTTCCGGTTCTATCCTGCGTCACGTGCGCGAAGCCTCGCAGATTCTGGCGAAGGATTACGGCATCGGTTCCGATGTGTACAGCGTTACCTCCTTCACGGAACTGGCCCGCGACGGTCAGGACTGCGAACGTTGGAACATGCTGCACCCGACCGAAGCTCCGCGCGTACCGTACATCGCTCAGGTGATGAACGATGCACCGGCGGTCGCATCTACCGACTACATGAAACTGTTTGCCGAGCAGGTTCGCACCTACGTTCCGGCCAGCGATTATCGCGTACTGGGCACCGATGGCTTCGGTCGTTCCGACAGCCGTGAGAACCTGCGTCACCACTTCGAAGTGGACGCGTCCTACGTGGTCGTGGCTGCGCTGGGCGAACTGGCTAAACGCGGTGAAGTTGAAAAATCCGTGGTGGCTGAAGCCATCAAGAAATTCAACATCGACCCTGAAAAAGTTAACCCGCGCGTAGCATAAGAGGGAAAGAGTAATGGCTATCGAAATCAACGTACCGGATATCGGTGCAGATGAAGTTGAAGTCACCGAAGTGCTGGTCAAAGTGGGTGACAAAGTGGAAGCCGAGCAGTCGCTGATTACCGTTGAAGGCGACAAAGCGTCCATGGAAGTGCCCTCACCGCAAGCCGGTGTGGTTAAAGAGATTAAAGTGGCGGTGGGTGACAAGGTCGCAACCGGCAAACTGATCATGGTCTTTGAAGCAGAAGGTGCGGCGGCTGCCGCACCGGCTCCGGCTGCTGCTGCGCCAGCACCTGCCGCGGCTCCGGCCGCCGCCAGCGCTGCCAAAGAAGTCGAAGTGCCGGACATCGGCGGTGACGAAGTTGAAGTGACCGACGTGATGGTAAAAGTCGGCGACACCGTGGCGGCAGAACAGTCGCTGATCACCGTGGAAGGCGATAAAGCCTCGATGGAAGTCCCGGCGCCGTTCGCCGGTACGGTGAAAGAAATTCGCATCAAGACCGGCGACAAGGTGAAAACCGGTTCGCTGATCATGGTGTTTGAGGTGGCCGGCGCTGCGCCTGCCGCTGCCCCGGCTCCGGCTGCCAGCGCCCCAGCGGCTGCTCCGGCAGTGAGCAGCGGCGCTAAAGACGTCAACGTGCCGGATATCGGCGGCGATGAAGTCGAAGTGACCGAAGTGCTGGTGAAAGTCGGCGATAAAGTGGCTGCCGAGCAGTCGCTGATCACCGTGGAAGGCGACAAGGCTTCCATGGAAGTGCCGGCGCCGTTCGCGGGCACCGTCAAAGAAATCAAGGTCAGCACCGGCAGCAAGGTGAAAACCGGTACGCTGATCATGGTGTTCGAAGTAGAAGGCGCCGCTCCTGCTGCCGCTGCTCCGGCCGCTGCCGCACCGGCACCGGCTGCCAGCGCGCCGACCGCCGCTCCTGCTGCTGCGAAAGCCGACAGCAAAGGCGAGTTCGCCGAGAACGACGCTTACATTCACGCTACTCCGGTTATCCGTCGTCTGGCGCGTGAGTTCGGCGTCAATCTGGCGAAAGTCAAAGGTACCGGCCGTAAAGGTCGTATCCTGCGCGAAGACGTTCAGGCTTACGTGAAAGAAGCGGTGAAACGTGCTGAGTCCGCACCGGCGGCTGGCGCTACCGGTGGTTCTCTGCCGGGTCTGTTGCCGTGGCCGAAAGTCGATTTCAGCAAGTTTGGCGAAGTCGAAGAAGTGGAACTGGGCCGTATCCAGAAGATTTCTGGCGCGAACCTGAGCCGTAACTGGGTGATGATCCCGCACGTTACGCACTTCGACAAAACCGACATCACCGATCTGGAAGCGTTCCGCAAACAGCAGAACGCAGAAGCTGAGAAGCGCAAACTGGACGTGAAGTTCACTCCGGTTGTGTTCATCATGAAAGCCGTTGCCGCTGCGCTTGAGCAGATGCCGCGTTTCAACAGTTCGCTGTCTGAAGATGCTCAACGTCTGACGCTGAAGAAATACATCAACATCGGTGTGGCGGTTGATACGCCGAATGGTCTGGTGGTTCCGGTGTTCAAAGACGTGAACAAGAAAGGCATCGTCGAGCTGTCTCGTGAACTGACGGTTATCTCCAAGAAAGCCCGTGACGGTAAGCTGACCGCAGGCGAAATGCAGGGCGGATGCTTCACCATCTCCAGCATCGGCGGCCTCGGCACCACTCACTTCGCGCCGATCGTCAACGCGCCGGAAGTGGCTATCCTGGGTGTGTCCAAGTCCGCGATGGAACCGGTCTGGAATGGTAAAGAGTTCACTCCGCGTCTGATGATGCCGATATCTCTGTCCTTCGACCACCGTGTCATTGACGGTGCTGATGGTGCACGCTTCATTACCATCATCAACAATACGTTGTCTGACATCCGCCGTCTGGTGATGTAATCGAAAAGCCGGCCTGACGGCCGGCTTTTTTCTGATAAGCTGTTATTTGTTGCAGCTATCAGTGATTAAGGACAAATCGTTAGTCGCTTGTTGTTTCAAAATTGTTAACGATTTTGTAAACTACCGCGGCAAAGACACGTCCCGGTGGAAGAGGGCGTTAAGACTCACAATAATGACGTCACAGACCCGCCGGAAATTAATTAAGAGGTCATGATGAGTACTGAAATTAAAGCTCAGGTGGTGGTACTTGGCGCGGGCCCCGCAGGTTACTCCGCGGCGTTCCGTTGTGCAGACTTGGGTCTGGACACCGTGCTGGTCGAGCGCTACTCCACGCTGGGCGGCGTATGTCTGAACGTAGGCTGTATCCCTTCCAAAGCACTGCTGCACGTTGCGAAAGTTATCGAAGAAGCCAAAGCGCTGGCTGAGCACGGCATCGTGTTCGGCGAACCGCAGACCGATATTGATAAGATTCGTACTTGGAAAGAAAAAGTCATCAATCAGCTGACCGGCGGTCTGGCTGGTATGGCCAAAGGCCGTAAAGTCAAAGTGGTCAACGGCTTTGGTAAATTCACCGGCCCGAACACCCTGGTGGTGGAAGGCGAAAACGGCAGCACCACGGTGAACTTCGACAACGCTATCATCGCGGCCGGTTCTCGTCCGATTCAGTTGCCGTTCATTCCGCATGACGACGCGCGCGTATGGGATTCCACCGATGCGCTGGAGTTGAAGAGCGTTCCCGGACGTCTGCTGGTAATGGGCGGCGGTATCATCGGTCTGGAAATGGGCACCGTGTATCATGCGCTGGGCTCTCAGATCGACGTGGTTGAAATGTTCGACCAGGTGATCCCGGCTGCCGATAAAGACATCGTTAAAGTCTTCACCAAACGCATCAGCAAGAAATTCAACCTGATGCTGGAAACCAAAGTGACCGCGGTAGAAGCCAAAGAAGACGGTATCTACGTGTCGATGGAAGGCAAGAAAGCGCCGGCTGAACCTCAGCGTTATGACGCGGTGCTGGTTGCTATCGGCCGCGTACCGAACGGCAAACTGCTGGATGCCGGCCAGGCTGGCGTGGAAGTTGACGATCGCGGCTTCATCCGTGTCGACAAGCAGATGCGCACCAACGTGCCGCACATCTATGCTATCGGCGACATCGTCGGTCAGCCGATGCTGGCGCACAAAGGCGTGCACGAAGGCCACGTGGCGGCTGAAGTCATCGCGGGCAAGAAACACTACTTCGATCCGAAGGTGATCCCGTCCATCGCTTACACCGAGCCGGAAGTGGCTTGGGTCGGTCTGACCGAGAAAGAAGCGAAGGAAAAAGGCATCAGCTATGAAACCGCGGTATTCCCGTGGGCGGCATCCGGCCGTGCGATTGCCTCTGATTGCTCCGACGGTATGACCAAACTGATTTTCGACAAAGAAACGCACCGCGTAATCGGTGGCGCGATTGTCGGCACCAACGGCGGCGAGCTGCTGGGTGAAATCGGCCTGGCGATCGAGATGGGTTGCGATGCGGAAGATATCGCACTGACGATCCATGCACACCCGACCCTGCACGAATCCGTGGGTCTGGCCGCTGAAGTGTTCGAAGGCAGCATCACCGACCTGCCGAACCCGAAAGCGAAGAAGAAATAATCCGTTTCCCCGTCGCGATAGCGGCGGGGCGCGATGCTTCTTGCCATTTCAATGTCTATCCGGCACATGTTGCCGGATTTTTTTTTACCTGCCTCCCAGAATTCCGATCTCTTCCTGCCAGAGTTATCTGCTTCATTTACAATCCAAATCACCGAAAAGAAACGATGTTTTATTTTTGGAGAATAATAATGAAAAGACGCGGATTACGTCGTACCCTCTGTGTTCTGATGTGCTGTCTGGCGAGCGCCCCGCTTATGGCAAATGATCATTCCTATACAACGGCGTCGGTAACCGATGACGCGCTGCCCACGTTCTACCCGCAACTGAAACAGCAACTGACCTATCCCGACTCGTGGCTGTCCGGGCGTTATGCGCATTTCGGCGAATGGCGGCAACATGCCCGCCAGGTGGTGCGCTCGCTGCTGCTGACGCCGGATTCCCACCGTGCTTTTGAGCCGCAGGTTGTCGACAGTCAGGATCGCGACACGTATGTGGCGCAGAAGGTTGCCTTCAACCTTACCGATGAAAGCCGGGTGCCCGGATTACTGCTGACGCCGAAAACGCCGGGGCCGCATCCGGCGGTGTTGCTGCTGCATGACCACGGCGCGAAATTCGATATCGGCAAAGAGAAAATGATCCGGCCGTGGGGCGACGACACCCGTTTAGCCTCCGCTAACGCCTGGGCTGACCGTTACTTCACCGGTCGGTTTGTCGGCGATGAACTGGCAAAACGGGGCTATGTGGTGCTGGCGGTGGATGCGCTGGGGTGGGGCGATCGCGGGCCGCTCAAGTACGAACAGCAGCAGGCGCTGGCCAGTAATTTCTTCAATCTGGGGCGCTCGCTGGCGGGCTCGCTGGCGTATGAAGACATGCGTTCGCTGGATTTTCTGGCTTCGCTGCGTTCGGTCGACCCGAAGCGGGTCGGGGTGGTGGGGTTCTCTATGGGCGCTTACCGCGCCTGGCAACTGGCGGCGTTGTCGGATAAGGCCGCCGCGACGGCGGCCATTTCCTGGATCGGCACCTATGACGGATTGATGGTGCCGGGCAACAACGTGCTGCGCGGTCAGTCTTCTTTCTACATGTTGCACCCAGGGCTGCCGGCCCGTCTTGATTTCCCGGATGTCGCCAGTATTGCCGCGCCGCGGCCGATGCTGTTCTTCAACGGCGGCAAAGACACTTTGTTCCCGCAGCAGGCGGTGCAGGCGGCGTACGACCGTATGCATCAGGTGTGGCAGTCGCAGCATGCCGACGAGCGGTTGGAAACCCGTATCTGGCCCGAATTGGGCCATGTGTTCTATCAGGAGCAGCAGGAAGCGGTGTTCCAGTGGCTGGATCGCTGGCTGGCATCGCCGCCGGGAAATGCGGCGCGCTAGCCTGGTGGCATCGCGGCGAGGTACCGGCGGCTGTTATGACAGCAGCCGAACCAGTGCCGCCAGTGAGCCGGGCGTACGCAACTGACAATGCTGGAGCACGTTGTCGGCCGGTAACTGCGGCAGCAGGCTCAGCGTCTGACGCAGTTTGGCGGCGACATCGGTTTTTACGGCCGCGGTTTGCCGCCAGGTGACTCTGGCGTTAAGACGCGAGCCGTCTTTCAACCACAGACTGACGTCGTGAAAACGGGCGTCGGGATTCTGCTCATCCGGCGGGGCGCTGGGGTCTGCCTGACGCGATACCTTGTCAGCCAGTGCGGCAATGCGGGGATCGACCGGGCCTTCGGTAAAACGATCCAACCGCAGCTCGCCTTCCAGCAGCGCGGCGGCAATCACGTATTCGAGGCTGAATCGTCCTTCGACGCCGGTAGCGGCCTGCCGGATAAACGGCGCGGCGTCACCGCCCGGCGGAAACGTCACCGTGATGCGATCAACGGCGGCGGACACGTCGTCTGAGGGTTGTCCGGGGAGTTGCAGTCCTTGTTTTGGCAATCCTGGTGCCTGCACCCCCTGTTCTTGCAGGTATTGTTCCCGCAGGATAAACGCCGCTTCCGCCGCGCTGTGGGTGCCGCCGCAGGTAGGGTAACGCTTGAAGGTCAGTCCGGGAGCAACAAGGCGCCACGGTTTGCCCCAATCGGTTATCAACGCGTCGCTGTGATGCTGACCGTCGCCATGAGCCGCGAGAAACGCCTCCAGCACGGTATCGTGGTTGCCGTGGAACCCGGCCAATGCCAGCTGAGCGGCGCTTAACCCGGCCCGCGCCGCCAGCCCGGCGTGCAGCGGTTTCATGGCGGAGCCGAATTGCGCGCGTAGCCCGGCGGCTTGTGAAGCGGCCAGCCCCAGCGCATTGGCGGTCTGGTCGGTCGTGGCGCCTGTCAGGCGACAAATCGCCGCGGCCGCGGCGACGGCGCCCAGCGTAGCGGTGTTGTGATAACCCTGGCTGTAATGGCGCGGGCCGGCGGCCAGCCCCAGTCGACCGGCGGTTTCTACGCCAATGACATAGGCAACGAGAAATCGTTCTTCCGTGATTGCCGGCTGCTCGCCGGCCAGCGCCAGCAGGGCCGGCAGGATAACCGTGCCGGGGTGGCCGCGAAAGCCGGAATGGAAATCGTCAAAATCCAGCGCGTGACCGGCGTAGCCCAGCAGCAGGCTGCGGGTCTGGCTGTCGTGGCCGGGATAGACCGATTTCAACGGCGCGAGCCCGCTGTCCGCTACGGCGCCATGCCAGACCGGCAGCGCGCAGGCGATAAAATCCGTCACCCCGTCGCGGGCGAGGTCGATGACGGCGGTATCCGGCTGGGTGGCGACGATCAGGCGCGCCAGTTGGGTGGTGATGCTGGAATGGGCGGACATGGCGATATCGGTACGTGTTATTGAGCGGTGGACATGATGACAGACAATGCCGCGAATGACGCGCGAAGCCTAGTGATTTTTCATTTCCGGGCGGTTCGGACGGCCAACCGGGGATGCTAAACGCGATTCTTCAACTGCCCCGGCGTTAGTCCGTAGACGCGCCGCAGGGCGGTGGCGAAATTGGCCGGGCTGGTGTAACCGGCAAGGCTGGCGGCCTGGGCGATACCGACGCCTTCCCGCTGCATCGCCAGCACCGCGCGCTGCAGGCGGCAGTTGCGCAGGTATTCAAACACCGTCATATCAAAGGTCTGGCGGAAATAGCGCTGCAGCGAGCTTTCGCTCATATTGACGCTTTTGGCGATATCGGCGATGGCAAGATGATCGGCCTCGCCGCTTTCCAGCATCTCCTTCACCTGCTGCATCCGCTGGCGGTGGCGCAGCGGCAGCCCCGACATCTGTTTATTCATCGACGCCTGCTCGGTGAGCGAACTGAACGCTTCGATAATCAGCGTCATGCACTGGGTTTCCAGATACAGGCGTTGCAGCGGCGTCCGACAGTCGCCGGCGTTAAGGATCTGCCAGGCGGCGGCCAGCGCCTGACGCGACGGCATCCAGCGATGAGTGGCCAGGTGAGTCTGCGTGAAATCATAGATGGCTTGCCAATCGTCGACGCTGTCCATCAGGTTGCCGTACAGCCATTCCCGGCTAAAGGTCAGAGAAACGGTGCGCTCATAGTCGTCACGTTTGCCGTAGCGGCTAAATAGCGTGGGTTCGGTCAGCGAAACCAGCGAGGCCGGCTGGCGTTCGCCCAAATGCAGCCGCCGTTCGCCATAGCTGATATGCGCGTTGCCGTTCACGACAACCGCCAGCTTCAGCGCGCCGTTCAGCGTGGTCTGGGTTTGCATGCTATGCAGGTTGATCACGTCGGCGGTGTGCAGAATCAAATCGCGGTGCAGCGGCGTGACGTTGAAATGGCCGAACAGCAGCGGCGTTTCATCAATCATCTGAGGGCCGAGGAAACGGTAATGGTTGGAGACCAGGCTGGACATCTGCATAATCTGGTTCTTATAAATGGATGCTGATGACGGAACATGATTACGCATGATTTCCCCTTGCTCTGTCTGGTTATTTCAGGCCATTTTGCCGCTTTCGCAAAGCAATTTGCGGTTTATACAAACCCCATCCCGAACAACAAATGTAACAATGATCGCGCCTGAATGGTAATGCAAATACTTCTCAGTAGCACCTTTCGTTGCTGACTTTAATTTATACAGGGCGACTTTGATGATAACACTACGACCACGCCATTATCTGGCGACGCTGATCGGGTTAAGTTGCGCGACTTTCCCGAGCCTGAACTGGGCGGCAGACACAGTAACCTCTGCGACAACAGCAACTACCGCGACAACAGCAACCACCGCGACAACAGCGACCAATAAAACCGCGGCCAATACGGCATCAGCTAATACCACATCAGCCAGTACCACCTCGGCCGGCGATACGGGTCAGACGCAGAGCGATACGATGGTAGTGACGGCGGCGGAGCAGACGCGTCAGGCGCCGGGGGTATCGGTGATTACCGCCGAGGATATCGCCAAACATCCTCCTGCCAACGATCTGTCCGACATTATCCGCACCCAACCGGGGGTTAACCTGACCGGCAACTCCACCAGCGGGCAGCGCGGCAACAACCGCCAGATCGATATCCGCGGCATGGGGCCGGAGAATACCCTGATTCTGGTGGACGGCAAGCCGATTTCCAGCCGCAATGCCGTGCGCTACGGCTGGCGCGGCGAGCGCGATAGCCGCGGCGATACCAACTGGGTGCCGTCCGACATGGTGGAGCGCATTGAAGTGCTGCGCGGCCCGGCGGCGGCGCGCTACGGCTCCGGCGCGATGGGCGGGGTGATCAATATCATCACCAAACAACCGAGCGAGGAGTGGCACGGTAGCTGGAATACCTATTTCAATGCGCCGGTGCATAAAGCGGAAGGCGCCACCAAACGCACCGATTTCAGCCTGTCCGGCGGGTTGAGCGACAATCTGAGCCTGCGGTTGTACGGCAACCTCAACAAAACGCAGGCGGACGCCGCCGACATCAACGAGCCTTATAAATCGGCGCGAACCGGCAGCTACGCCAATTCGGTGCCTTCTGGTCGCGAAGGGGTACGCAACAAAGATATCAACGGCGTATTGCGCTGGGATATCACCAAACAGCAGTCGCTGGAGTTTGAAGTCGGCTCCAGCCGTCAGGGCAATATCTATGCCGGCGATACCCAAAACACCAACACCAACAGCTATGTCGCCAGCAATTACGGCAAAGAGACTAACCGCATGTACCGGCAAACCTATGCCGTGACGCATCGCGGCTTCTGGGACAGCGGCGTGAGCTCCACGTCTTATCTGCAATACGAGCGCACCCATAACACCCGCATCAGCGAAGGGCTGGCGGGCGGCACCGAGGGGATTTTCTCTTCCCCCGACGACTACACCACCGTCAAGCTGGGCACCCTGACTGCCCATAGCGAGGTGAATATCCCGTTTGAGGCGTACTTCAGCCAGACCGCTACCCTGGGCATCGAAGCGTCGGATCAACGAATGACGGACCCCGGCTCTACCTCGTATGACATGTCGTCCACCGGCACGATTGCGGGTTATGGCAGCAGTAACCGCAGCGGCGATATCAAGGCCCATACTTTCTCGCTGTTCGCCGAAGATAACGTCGAACTGACCCAAAGCACCATGCTGACTCCGGCGCTGCGTTTTGATTACCACTCGCTGGCGGGCAGCAAGGTCAGCCCCGGTCTGAACCTGTCGCAGGGGTTGGGCGATGATTTCACCCTGAAAATGGGCATCGCCCAGGCTTACAAAGCGCCCAACCTGTATCAGGTCAACCCTAACTATCTGCTCTACAGCCGCGGGCAGGGCTGCTATCTGATCAACGGCGCCAGCAATAACTGCTATCTGATCGGTAACGAGGAACTGAAGGCGGAAACCAGCGTCAACAAAGAGATCGGTATCGAGTTCAAACGCGACGGCTATCAGGCCGGGGTGACGTATTTCCGCAACGATTACCGCAATAAGATTGAATCCGGGCTGACGCCGGTGGGGACCACCACTAACGGCAAAACCAATGTTTACCGCTGGGAGAACATTCCCCGCGCGGTGGTCGAGGGACTGGAAGGCACCCTGAACGTGCCGGTATCGGAAAACATCAAGTGGAATAACAACATCACCTGGATGCTGCGTTCGAAGAACAAGAGCACCGGCGACATTCTGTCGGTGACGCCGGAGTTCACGCTGAACTCCTCGTTGAGCTGGCAGGCGACCGACGATCTGTCGTTGCAGTCGACGTTGACCTGGTTCGGCCGTCAGAAACCGAAGAAATACAACTATCGCGGCCTTGCCGCCTCGGGTGACGAACTGAACGAACTCAGTCCGTACGCGGTAGTGGGAACCAGCGCGACTTACGCCATCACCAAGAACGTCAGCGTGACCGGCGGGGTGAGCAACCTGTTCGACAAACGCCAGTTCCGCCGCGGTAACGCCTCTGCCGGTTGTACCGTGGCGTCCGACGGCAGTTGCAGCGTCATTAACATCGCCGGCGCCGGGGCGGCGACCTACAATGAGTCTGGCAGAACTTTCTACATGAGCATCAACACCCACTTCTGACAATAAGCGGTGACACGGCCGGCGCGTTGACGCCGGCCGATGCCGTAACTAATCAGTGAGAATGTCGATATGTACCAATTGTCCAACACCCGGGTCGAGACGTTTGCGTCGGCGGCGTGCGGGCACTACCGCCTGTTGATCGCCTGGCCGGACGGCCCGGCGCCCAAACGGGGCTGGCCGGTGATGTACCTGCTGGACGGCGAGCGCTACTTTGCCACGGCGGTATCGCTGTTGACGGCGATGCGCGAGCCGCGTTGCGGCATGACGCCGGGCGTTATTGTGGCGGTGGATTACGACGGCCCGACCCGACGCGACCGGGACTACCGCCCGGCGGTGGAACGGCTGATTCCGGAACCTGACCCGGCGGGCGGGCTCCGTCCCCCCGGTGAGCAAGGGGATGCCGCCGGCTTTCGCCGTTTTTTACTGGAGGAACTCAAACCGTTCATCCATCAACGCTACGACATCGACAGCCAGCGCCAGGCGCTGTTCGGCCACTCCTACGGCGGGTTATTCACGGTGGATACGCTGCTTGAGCAGCCGGACAGTTTTCAGCATTTTTATGCCTCCAGCCCGTCGGTGTGGTGGAACGGCGGCTATCTGTCCCGGCAGGCCGAAGCGTTTGTCGAGCACGTGTTTGTCGAGCACGTAGATGCGCAGCCGTTGAATACGCCGGTGAGCCTGGCGCTGTCGGTGGGGGAACACGAGCAATCGCTGGAAGCGTGGGAGCAGCGGCTGCCTGACGAGCGGCAACGCTGGCTGCGCCAGCACCGCGGCCAGCGGCGTATGGTGGATGGCATTCGGGAACTGGCGACGCAACTGCGCCTGACGACGCCGCTGCTGACGGTTTCGCTGCATGTTTACGCCGAACAGTCCCATATGTCGGCGTCGTTTCCCGCCCTGTTGCACGCTTTGCGCCATCACTTCCAGCCGTCGTAACGACGTCAAACGCCGGACGTGCGCTAACGCGTCCGGCACCAGCGACGCACGCGCGTTTTTCTTTATTCTCCTTGTCGTTTCTGCGGGGTAACCGGTGGTTGATTTTGCCGCTAACTGCTATGCTGGCCTGAAGTCAGGACGTCCGGATTCATGCTTCTGAACGCAGTAATACCTCTGAAAGGGCACCGTATTTATAAAATGTTGCCTTTATGTAAACGAATTAACAATCGATTCAAACTCTGATATGCTCAACGGGCTGGACCGGGCACTCTGACCTTACTTATCCACACGCTGATAATCAGCCTAAACCTGGAACTGAGCGCCGGGCATAATTAGACAATGAGAGCGAGGAGAACGTCGTGCTAGAAGATTATCGCAAGCACGTAGCCGAGCGGGCTGCACAAGGGAT
>NZ_CM001984.1:4075326-4076911 GCF_000406305.1 Dickeya sp. MK7 | reverse complement strand
CCGTACCCAAACCGCTAGAGGCTTCGCAAATGGCGGCACTGGTGGAATTGTTGAAAACTCCCCCCGCCGGAGAAGAAGAGTTTTTAGTCGATCTGTTAGTCAATCGTGTGCCGCCGGGTGTTGATGAAGCGGCCTACGTCAAAGCCGGTTTCCTGGCTGCCATCACCAAAGGCGAGACCGTTTCTCCGCTCATTACCCCGGAAAAAGCCACCGAGCTGCTGGGCACCATGCAAGGCGGCTACAACATTCAGCCGCTGATTGAAGCGCTGGATAATCCCGCCCTGGCCCCGGTCGCCGCCAACGCGCTATCTCACACCCTGCTGATGTTCGACAATTTCTACGATGTGGAAGAAAAAGCCAAAGCCGGCAATACCCACGCGCAGCAGGTGGTCACATCCTGGGCCGACGCCGAGTGGTTCCTGTCCCGCCCGAAACTGGCGGACAAGATTACCGTCACCGTGTTCAAGGTGACCGGCGAAACCAACACCGATGACCTGTCCCCGGCGCAGGACGCCTGGTCGCGTCCGGACATTCCGCTGCACGCGCTGGCGATGCTGAAAAACGCCCGCGAAGGCATCGAGCCGGATCAGCCCGGCGTGGTCGGTCCGATCAAACAAATCGAGGCGCTGAACCAGAAAGGGTTCCCGCTGGCCTACGTCGGCGACGTGGTCGGCACCGGCTCGTCCCGTAAATCCGCCACCAACTCGGTGCTGTGGTTCATGGGCGACGATATCCCGAACGTGCCGAACAAACGCGCGGCGGCGTGGTGCTGGGCGGCAAGATCGCGCCGATTTTCTTCAACACCATGGAAGACGCCGGCGCGCTGCCGATCGAGGTGGATGTCGCCGGACTGAACATGGGCGACGTGATTGATATCTACCCGTACCAGGGTGAAGTGCGTCACCACGACAGCAACGCATTGCTGGCCAGCTTCGAACTGAAAACCGACGTGCTGCTGGATGAAGTGCGCGCGGGCGGCCGTATTCCGCTGATTATCGGCCGCGGCCTGACGTCCAAAGCGCGCGAGTCGCTGGGCCTGCCGCACAGCGACGTGTTCCGTCACGCCAAAGACGTGGCGCCGAGCAGCCGCGGCTTCTCGCTGGCGCAGAAGATGGTCGGCCGCGCCTGCGGCGTCGCCGGCATTCGCCCCGGCGCTTATTGTGAACCGCGGATGACCTCGGTCGGCTCGCAGGACACCACCGGCCCGATGACCCGCGACGAGCTGAAAGACCTGGCCTGTCTGGGCTTCTCCGCCGATCTGGTGATGCAGTCCTTCTGCCATACCGCCGCCTATCCGAAGCCGGTGGACGTCAACACCCACCACACCCTGCCGGATTTCATCATGAACCGCGGCGGCGTGTCGCTGCGTCCGGGCGACGGCGTGATCCACTCCTGGCTGAACCGCATGCTGCTGCCGGATACGGTGGGCACCGGCGGCGACTCCCACACCCGTTTCCCGATCGGGATTTCCTTCCCGGCCGGCTCCGGTCTGGTGGCGTTTGCCGCCGCCACCGGCGTGATGCCGCTGGACATGCCGGAATCGGTGCTGGTGCGTTTCAAAGGCCAGATGCAGCCGGGCATCACG
>NZ_CM001984.1:3840317-4075226 GCF_000406305.1 Dickeya sp. MK7 | reverse complement strand
CTGCGCGATCTGGTGCACGCGATCCCGTACTACGCGATCAAGCAGGGCCTGCTGACCGTGGAGAAGAAGGGCAAGAAAAACATCTTCTCCGGCCGCATTCTGGAAATCGAAGGCTTGCCGGACCTGAAGGTGGAGCAGGCGTTCGAACTGACCGACGCCTCGGCGGAGCGCTCGGCAGCGGGCTGTACCATCAAGCTCAACCAGGCGCCGATCGTCGAGTACCTGAACTCCAACATCATTCTGCTCAAGTGGATGATTGCCGAAGGCTACGGCGATCGCCGTACGCTGGAGCGTCGTGTGCAGGGCATGGAAAAATGGCTGGCGGACCCGCAGCTGCTGGAAGCCGACGCCGATGCGGAATATGCCGCGGTGATCGACATCGATCTGGCGGATATCAAGGAGCCGATCCTGTGCGCGCCGAACGATCCGGACGACGCGCGCCTGCTGTCCGATGTGCAGGGCGACAAGATTGATGAAGTGTTCATCGGCTCGTGCATGACCAACATCGGTCACTTCCGTGCCGCCGGCAAACTGCTGGATCAACACAAAGGGCAGCTGCCGACGCGGCTGTGGGTGGCGCCGCCGACCCGTATGGACGCGGCGCAACTGACCGAAGAAGGCTACTACAGCGTATTCGGCAAGAGCGGCGCGCGGGTCGAAATCCCCGGCTGTTCGCTGTGCATGGGCAACCAGGCGCGGGTGGCGGATGGCGCGACGGTGGTGTCGACGTCGACCCGTAACTTCCCGAACCGTCTGGGAGCGGGCGCCAATGTGTATCTGGCGTCAGCCGAACTGGCGGCGGTGGCGTCGCTGCTGGGGCGTCTGCCGACGCCGGACGAATACCAGCAGTACATGGTGCAGGTGGACAAGACCGCGGACGACACTTACCGCTATCTGAACTTTGACCAGTTGCAGCAGTACACGAACAAAGCGGACAAGGTGATCTTCCAGACCGCCGTGTAAACCGCTATAGTTCGCAGCAATTAACAGGAAGGGAGGCCGAGAGGTCTCCCTTTTTTACTGTGGTGGCGCGCGGTGGCGAATCAGGCAGAGGAGAACGATCATGGACTATGAGTTTTTGCGTGATGTGACCGGGCAGGTAGTGGTCCGGATGTCAATGGGCCATGAAGTGGTAGGGCACTGGCTGAATGAAGAAGTTAAAGGCCAGCAGGCGGTGCTGGATGAAGTGGAAGCCGCGGTTCGTGAGCTGGCCGGCAGCGAACGTCAGTGGGAGCGCCCCGGCCATGAATACACGCTGTTGCTGGACAGCGAGGAAGTGATGGTGCGTGCCAATCAGCTGGCGTTTGAAACCGACGAGCTGGAAGAAGGCATGAGTTATTACGATGAAGAAAGCCTGTCGTTGTGCGGGCTGGAAGACTTTCTTGAGCTGCTGGAGAAATACCGGGCGTTTGTGGATAAGTCCTGACCCGGATGCAACCGGGTCAGGTAAACGAAACCGCAGGAATACGGATTACTGTTCGCTGAGGCGTGTTTCCATCGCCGGGTGATGCTTGTGCTGGCGCGCCAGATTGAGTATCTCCACGCCGATGGTAAAGAACATGGCGAAGTAGACATAGCCTTTTGGCACATGGATTTGCAGGCTGTCCAGCATCAGGGTGCCGCCTACCAGAATCAGAAACGCCAGCGCCAGCATTTTGACTGACGGGTGCGCATCGATGAATTCGCCGATGGTTCGCGCCGCCAGCATCATGATCACTACGCCCAGCACCACCGCCAGCATCATGATCAGCAGGTGCTGCGACAGCCCGACCGCGGTGATCACCGAATCCAGACTAAAGATGATATCCAGCAGCATGATCTGCACGATCGCACCCCAGAACGCGGTGGTGCGGCTGCGGCGCTGTGCCTCTTCTTCCCCCGCCAGCATGGCGTGAATCTCGCCGCCGGATTTAACGATCAGGAACAAACCGCCGGTCAGCAGGATCAGGTCGCGGGCGGAAAATGCGCGATCGGCGATGCTAAACAGCGGGTCGGTGAGATGCATCAGCCAGGCTATCGAGGCCAGCAGCGACAGGCGCATCAGCATTGCGCCCGCCAGCCCGGTAAAACGGGCGCGGGATTGCTGAGCGTGCGGTAGTCGGGCGACGACCAGGGACAGAAAAATAATGTTGTCGATACCAAGGATGATTTCCAGCAGCGTCAGGGTGAACAAGGTCAACCAGGCGTTGGGATCGGCCAGCCACATCAACATGGGGTACTCCTTTTTCCGGGCGGCGCGGTGGCGGCGTCGAGGTCCGGTTGATTATACCCCTGTGTGACGTATGGGTTAACTGTGGCTGACCGTGACTATCATGGCGTGGCTATTTCGTGGCGTCGTTATTATTGCGGCATGGCTATAACGAGGCGCCGCCGCAAATCACCAACTGTTGCCCGGTAATGGCCGCCGCTGAAGGCGACAGCAGGTACGCCACCAGATCCGCCACCTCCTGCGGTTGGATAAACCGGCCGATTGGCGGCAGCTTTGGCGGCGAGCTTTGCCGTCCCGGCTGATTCAGCATCGGCGTTTCGGTGGCGCCCGGCGCGACGATATTGACGGTGATGCCGCGCGGCGCCAGTTCCGCCGCCCAGCTTCTTACCATGCCGATCATCGCCGACTTGGTGGCGACATACTGGCTGCGCCCGGCGGCGCCGCTGGATGTACGGCTGCCCAGCAGTACGATGCGGCCGCCCTGCGGCAGTTTGTCCACCAGCCGGTCGGCCAGCACTTCAGCCACCTGAATATGCAGCTTCCACAGTTGCTCGCTGTCGGCATACGACAGGGTGCCCAGCGTGGCGGCTTTCATCACCCCGGCGGCGTGGATCACCGCATCGACGGCGGGCAGGCTGTCCAGCAACGCGATAAGCGCCGGCGTATCGGTGATATCCAGCGGGTGATGCGTGAAGTTCGGGTGCTGATGCGCGCCCGGCTGACGCGATAGCCCGACAACCTTCCAGCCCGCCGCCAGCAGGGTAGCGGTAATGGCGGCGCCGATACCGGAACTGCTGCCGGTGATTACCACCTGTTTTGGTCCTGGCATACGGCGTTACCCCTGTGCGTTCAGTAATTCGACCGGCACCTTGAACACCGCTTTTTTCACCGGAGCCGGCTGATCGTCAATGGCGCACAGCGCCTGATGCGGTTCACCCGGATAGAAGGTGACGAAATCCCCGGCGGCCAGCCGGATGGCGTGCGGCACCTGCGGCTGTTCCAGAATGAACAAGTCCGGTTTACGTTCGGTCGCGGCGCGATCGCCGGCGTCATTCAGGTCGTAGCCGATGATCTCTTCGCCGGCGAGAATCAGCTGAATATCGAGATAACGGCGGTGGAATTCGGTATGGCGTTCGGCTTTCGGGGCGGTGGAGACGGTACCGATGGAGTAGAACCAGTCGACATTGTCCGGCTGGTACTTGCCTTCCGGCAGGGCGTTCAACTGGTCGAGCGTGAAACCGGAAAGGATGCGCCACAGCGGCTCGGGTAACGTCGCCAGCGGCAGATGATTCAGATTGCCTGCGATCATGGATGGCTCCTTAACTGAAGGAGGCGGAGATAGCCTCCCTGAAGGCAATGGATATGACAGCCCACCGGGCGGCGCCGTGCGTCGGCGAGTGGGAAACCGGTGTTGTCCCTCCCCCTGGGCGGGGGAGGGTGAGCGAGGTATTACCCCTTGACCCACTCTTCGCTAACGCAGACGTACTTGATGGCCTGCCGGAAGTAGGTAAAGGCGATGTGCAGCTTGCCGTCCGGCCCTTGCTTGATGCTGGGGTAGGAGAACTCGCGGTTAAGTTTCTCGGTCGAGTTGTTGGTCATGCAGTAACCGTCGCCCACTTCCAGATTACGCTGCCACGGCCAGGTTTTGCCGCCGTCTTCGGAGATAGCCAGCGTCATCGGCGCGCGCGGCGCACCCCAGAAGGCGCTGCGTCCGGATGAGATCTCCGGCATTTTGGCGTCGTTTGCTTCTTCGTCCTCGATTTCGTCATACAGCGACAGGCGACGCTCGGTGGCGCCTTCGGCGCTCATGGCGTTGAACACCAGCGCCAGATGGCCGTTGTCCAGCGTGGTCACCTGAATGGACGAGTTGTTGTTGGGCAGAACGGTCGGCACTGGTTCGGACCAGGTTTCGCCGCCGTCGGTGGAGTGGCTACGGTAGATGAAATCGGCCCAGCGGCTGCGGAACAGCGCCAGCAGAGAACCGTCCTTGAGCGGCGTAATGTTCATGTGCACGCAGCCGGTGCTGTTCGGCACCACCGATTCACGCCAGGTTTTACCTTGATCGCTGGAGATTTTCACCGCGCTGATGTCGTCGTTGCCGACCCATTTTTCACCCGGCTGGGTACGGCAGTAGAACACCGGCAGCAGCCAGTCGCCGTTGGGCAGCACGGTAATCGGCTGGCGGATGAAGGTACCGGGCTGTTCCAGCAGTGTGCCGATTTCGCCCCAGGTGTAGCCCTGATCCAGCGACTGACGGTAACGCACGATGGCGGTGTCCTGATTACCGGATTTCTGCGCGGTATACAGCAACCACAGTACGCCGTCCGGCGCCAGGAACAGCACCGGGTTTTGTTCGGAACGGGTCGGGTCGTCGGACAGCTTGACCGCGGGCGTCCATTGCCCGCTGTCTTTTACCAGCCTTGACTGGTAAATCGAAATATCGGACACCCCTTCCTGGGTGCCGCCGAACCAGACGCACAGCACATCGCCGTTAGGCAGGTGCAGCAGGTTGGCGGCGTGATTCTGCGGGCGTTCCGACGGGATATAGGCGTCGATGCGCTGGCTGTCGCCGTCTGCCGGGTGAACCAGGCCGCTGCGTTCGATGGTAATGGTTTCGGTCGTCATGACTATTTATGCTCCAGAATGAGGTACGGAGGGTTCGCTTTGCTGTTTGGCCTTGGCCGCCTTGTTGGGGATCAGACGGTCGATCGCCATCACCACCGCTGGGGTCAACAGTGCAATGTACATATTGTCGATGCCGAACGGGTTACCCATGATGTACCAGATGGAGGTAACCACGCAGGACAGGATCAGGCCGGTGTTGACGCCGCGGGAGCTGCTAAAGAACGGCAGGTAGAAAGCGACCATCGCCACCACGGAAATCGACAGACGAATGGCGCGGGTGAAGAACGACAGCTTCAGCACTTCCGGCACCAGCAGCACGAACACCAGCGGCAGGAAACCGATGATCAGCGAGAACACGCGGGTCATCTTGAACTCTTTTTCCGGCGTCGGTTTGCAGTAAGGCACATAGAAGTCTTTCACGATCAGCGAGGCGATCGCCAGTGCGACGGTACTCACGCTGATGAAGATCGACGCTACCAGTGAGGTGGTCACCACGCCGGCCAGCCACGGGTTCATATCCTGCAGGAAGATCGGCAGGGCGTACAGGCTCTTGATTTCCGGGTGTACGAACTTGGCGGCCACACCGATAATCGCAATCGCCAGCGCGATCGGCATACAGAACAGGAACGCAATCCAGGTGGCGCGCTTGGCGGATTTCTCATCCTTGGTGGAGGCGATAGCCTGAATCACGAACTGGGTACAGAAAATGGAGCCGATGGTGCCGATGAGCCACGCGCCGATGGTGCTGGCGCCGATGTTGCCGTCCCAGGTCCAGTAGAATTCCGGCATCTTCTCGACCATCGGCGTGATGCCGCCGGTCATTTTCAGCGCCACGTACAGGATGATCATCACCCCGACGTACTTCAGGCCGCTGTGGATCAGCGTCACGTACGCCACGCCTTTGATACCGCCGAAGTAGAAGTAGAAGGTACTGACGATGGCGGTAATCAGCGCCGCTACCGGCAGGCTCACTTTCAGCACGGTGGAGATGGCGGCGGCGCCGCTGACGTAGTTACCCACGTTTACCAGCAACAGCGCGTAGATCATGATGATGGAGATGATGTTCTTGGTGGTATTGCCATAACGTTCGGCGATAGCGCCAGAAATAGTGATTTTCCCGGTGTTATAGATCTTTTTCACCAGAATCATCCCGAACAGCAGGAAGCCGATGGCGGCGCCGATCACCGACCACGAGGCGGCGATGCCGCTTTCAAAGGCCGCCTGCGAGGTACCGACCGTGGACTTGGCGCCGATAAACTCGGTCATCAGCAGCACGCCGACGATAAACGCCGGCAGCGCGCGTGAGCCTTCCATGAACTCCGAGTTGGAGTTACTGCGCAGCCGCAGCGTCAGCAAGGATGTAAGGGCGATGTAGACGACAATTATCCCGACGATGATAAGTGTGTCTGTCAGATCAAAATGGTTCATGGTTTTCGATCCTGTAGGAGTAAGGGTAAGTTCTCATTCAGTGCGAGAACGGTTTGATAATGGTGCGAATAACGTCTTCGTCTTGTGCTGAGAACTGAATCGGGTAGCGACTGACGCCCACATCCTGTCCCATCAACGTCAGCGCTTTCTTCACCACGGCCGGTGAGAACGCCACGGCGTACAGCGTCTTACGCAGTTCGCTCACCTGCTCCTGCGCCTGGCGGGAACCTTCGATGTCGCCAGCGTGGAAGCGATGCCAGATCTGGCTGATGGCTTCCGGCGCCACGTTGGCGAGGCCGGAAATACAGGCGGAACAGCCGTCGACAAAGCCCTGATGGATCAGCGAGTCCGGCCCGTTGAGCACGTCGCAGTTCGGCATGTCTTTCACCGCCTGCAGGAAGCCGCTCAGGCTTTCGTAGCTGCCGGCGCTGTCCTTGATGCCGATGATGTTGGGATGTTCGGCCAGAACCCGCACCGTTTCCGGTTGCAGGGTGTTGCCGGTGCGAGCCGGAATGTTGTACAGGAATATCGGCACCGGCAGCGCGTCCGCTACTTCACGGTAGTGGGCAATCAGCTCGCTTTGTTTGAGCGGCACGAAGTAAGGGGTGATCACCGACACCGCGTCCACGCCCAGCGCGGCGATGCGTTTGCCGAGCTTGATGGTTTCGCGGGTGGAGATTTCGCCGATGTGCGCCACCACCGGCACCTTGCCGGCGACTTCATCGACGCAGGTTTCAGTGACGGCCACTTTCTCGTCGGTGTGCAACACAAAGAACTCACCGTTGGTGCCGTTACAGAAAATGCCGTTGCCGTAGCGCATCTGGCGTTGAACCTGCTGGCGCATGGCGGCGGGGCTAAATTCCCCCTGATGGTCAAAAGGCGTGACGATCGCCGTCAGTACGCCTGTAATCGGTCTAGTCATCGTTATTGTTCCTCGTTATCTTCATCATCCAGAGCGACGTTGTTAAAAATCGAAGTTAAAACAAACAGTTAAAACTCACGATTAAAACAGCGTTGAATAAATGGCATGGACGTCTTGCGCCGTAACGGCGGTCGGGACGTTTTTCATCAGCCGCTGCACCTGCAGTGCGGATTCCACCAGATACGGCAGGTGATCCGGGCTGATCCCCAGTTGTTGCAGCGAAGACGGCAGGTTCAGCCGTTTCACCAGCGCAGTGAAGTAATCCACCAGCGCCTGGGCCTTTTGTTCGGTGGTCAGCGACAGGTCGGCATCCGGCAGCAAGTCGTAGGCCTGTGCGAATTTTTCCGCCGCCGCGTGCTGAACAAAGCGCATGCAGGGCGCCAGCAGGATGGCGTTCGCCACGCCGTGCGGGATGTGGTACTTGCCGCCCAGCGGGTAAGACATGGCGTGCACCAGATGGGTGCCGGAATGGGCGATGGAGGCGCCGCCATAGTAGGAGGCCCACAGCATATTCAGACGGGCTTCCAGATTGTCCGGTTCGTTCACCGCGGTTTCGATGTTGGCGAACAGTTTCTTCATGCCGATCAGCGCATAGTTGTCCGCCACCGGGTTGGCGATGGTGGCGGTGAAGCATTCGATCAGGTGGCACAGCGCATCGATGCCGGTAGACGCGGCGATATGCGCCGGCATGCTGGTGGTCAGTTCCGGCACCAGCGCCACGTAGTCCGGCAGCATGACCGGGGTGATGATGCCGACTTTGGTTTCTTTCTCCGGGATTGCCAGAATGGCGTTCGGCGTGGCTTCAGAGCCGGTACCGGCGGTGGTCGGGATCAACAGGGAAGTGGTGCGGCGGGTCGGCTTACGGCCTTCCAGCAGACTGTCGAGCGTGATGCCCTCTTCACCGGCGCACAGCAGCGACAGCAGTTTCGCCACGTCCAGCACGCTGCCGCCGCCCACGCCGACCACCAGGTCCGGCTGGGTGGCCGGCAACTGTTGCAGCACGGCCGCCACATCATGCTGGCTGGGTTCGGCCGGCACATTATCTATCAGGGAAAGTTGCGGCACGCCTGCTTTCAGCTGCGCGATCAGGGCCTGTACCCCGGCCAGCCCCACGATATTCTTGTCCGTCACCAGCAGCACGTGCTGCCTGCCGCGCAGGAGGTAGCCCAGATCCTGAAGTGCCTGATAACCGCTGATGAGGGTGCTGTTGATATTCATACTGGTACCTTGTCTTTTCGCTGTGACTTCAGCTGGATAAGTCTGATTTTTTTCAATCATATTTCCGTTTCATGACAGAAAAAAATCGTTTTGCTCGCATTGTGTGGATAATTTATAGGTTAAATTGGTTTTGAATAATTTGATGTTGCTCACATATAATCAAACGTGATTCAATATAATCATTTTCAGGTAATCGAACTGACGGAGAGCGGTTATGTCGGACGGGCGTGAACTCACCCGGATATTGGTGGTGGCGGATGACTTCACCGGCGCCAACGATGCGGGCGTCGGACTGGCGCTGCAGGGCGCACGGGTGAATGTGATGTTTGACACCGCGGCGATCCGTGCCGGGCAGCCGGATGACGCGCTGGTGGTCAACACCGACAGCCGTGCGGTCGCGGCTTCGCTGGCGGCGGAACGTACCGCGCAGGCGGTGGGAATGTGGCGTAAAAGCGGCGCACGCGGCTGGATTGTCAAAAAGGTGGACTCCACGTTGCGCGGCAACCCGGGCGCGGAAATCGAAGCCGCGCTGAACGCCGCCGATCTGTCGCTGGCGCTGATAGCGCCTGCGGCGCCGGCGCTGGGCCGCATCACCCGTGACGGGCAGGTATGGGTGCACGGTAAGTTGCTGACCGACACCGAGTTCGCCAGCGACCCGAAAACGCCGGTGCGTTCGGCGTCAATCGGCGAGCGGCTGGCGGAACAGACCGGCCTGGCGCAGGCGGCGCTGTCTCTGAACGAGATTCGCGGCGGCGATCTGGCGGCGCGCCTGCAACAGTTGCAGCACAGCGGGATACGGCTGGTGGTGCTGGACGCCGAATGCCAGCAGGACCTCGACCGTATTATTGACGCGGCGGCGCAACTGGCGGAAAAACCGCTGCTGGTCGGCTCCGCCGGGTTGAGCGAGGCGCTGGCGCAACATCTGGCGTTTCCGGCGCCCTGTCGCGCGTTGCTGGCGGTGATTGGTTCGATGAGTGAAATCGCTCAATTGCAGATCAAAGCGGTCAGCCAGCGGCCGGACGTCACGCTGATTGACCTGGATATCGCCGGATTGCTGGCGACCGGCGACGACACGCTGGCGCAAACGTGCTGGCAGGCGGCGGCGGTGCTGGCGGCGGGCCGCCACTGCGTGATTCGTACCTGTCACGACGATAACCAGCGATTTGAGGTGGACCGTCTGTGCCAGCGCTACGGCATGAGCCGTCAGCAACTGGGAGACACGATCAGTCGCCGGCTGGGTGAGCTGACGCGGCAAATTGTGCAGCGTCAGCGGCCGGGCGGGCTCTATTTATCCGGCGGGGATATCGCCATTGCCGCGGCGACCGCATTGCAGGCCAGCGGATTCCGTATCAATGGACAGATTGCATCCTGCGTACCCTGGGGGCGTCTGCTGGACAGTCTGGTAGGCGATATTCCCGTGATGACGAAAGCGGGCGGGTTTGGCGATGAGGCCACCCTGCTAAATGTTTTGCGATTTATTGAGGAGAGCGCGTGTGAGTAAAATTATTGCGGTAACTATGGGCGACCCGGCGGGCATCGGCCCGGAAATCATCATCAAATCGTTGGCGGAAGGCGAGTTGTCCGGCGCACCGGCGGTGGTAGTGGGCTGCGTGCAGACGCTGCGCCGCATTCTGGCGTTAGGCGTTGTGCCGCAGGTGGAGCTGAACGAGATTACGCGTCCTGCCGAAGCGCGTTTTGCGCCTGGCGTTATCAACGTGATCAACGAACCGCTGGCTGATCCGCAGGGCCTGAAAAAAGGGGTGGTGCAGGCGCAGGCCGGCGATCTGGCGTATCGTTGCGTGAAACGCGCCACCGAACTGGCGATGGCGGGCGAGGTACATGCCATTGCCACCGCGCCGCTGAACAAAGAAGCGCTGCATTCCGCCGGGCATCTCTATCCGGGGCACACCGAACTGCTGGCGAAGCTGACCAACAGCCGCGACTACGCGATGGTGCTGTACACCGACAAACTGAAGGTGATCCACGTTACTACCCATATTGCGCTGCGCAAGTTCCTGGATACGTTGAATCGTGAACGGGTGGAAACCGTGATTGCGATGGCGGACACCTTCCTGAAACGCGTCGGCTACCAGGCGCCGCGCATCGCCGTGGCCGGGGTGAACCCGCACGCGGGCGAGAACGGCCTGTTCGGCGACGAAGAGATCACTATCGTCGGCCCGTCCATCGAGGCGATGAAAGCCAAAGGCATCGACGCCTACGGCCCGTGCCCGCCGGATACCGTCTACCTGCAGGCGTACGAGGGGCAATACGACATGGTGGTGGCGATGTACCACGATCAGGGGCACATTCCGCTCAAGCTGCTGGGCTTTTATGACGGCGTGAATATCACCGCCGGACTGCCGTTTATCCGCACCTCCGCGGACCACGGCACCGCGTTTGATATCGCCTGGACAGGTAAAGCGAAGTCTGAGAGCATGGCGATCTCTATCAAATTAGCGATGCAACTGGCCTGATAGAATCGCAGAGTATATACCCTAAATAATTCGAGTTGCAGAAAGGCGGCAACCGAGTGAATCCCCAGGAGCTTACATGAGTAAGTGACTGGGGTGAGTGACAAATTGGCGTAAGCCGATTTGAACGCTGCTAGCAGCGGCCCCGAAGGGGCGAGGCCCATGAAATGGGGCGAGTAACGCAGCCAACGCATCTGCAACTTGAAGTATGACGGGTATGATTTTTTTGAATACGTCGTGGGGCACACACATTGACTGATACGTTGCGCATAAGCGGAGAACGCGTGAAAGGACAAAGCCGTCTCGATCAGATTCTGGACTATCTGAAAAGCCATAATCTGGTGACGGTGGATGAACTTGTGACGGTCATTGATGCGTCCCCGGCGACGATTCGCCGCGATTTGATCAAGCTGGACGAGCAGGGCGTCATCAGCCGTAGCCACGGCGGGGTGACGCTCAACCGCTTTATCCCTTCCCAGCCGACCACCAATGAAAAGCTGCAGCGCAATCTGTCGGAAAAACAGGCCATTGCGCGGCAGGCGGCGTCGCTGGTGCAGCCCGGCAACGCGGTAGTGCTAGATGCCGGCACCACCATGCTGGAGCTGGCGCGCAATTTAACGCATCTGCCGCTGCGGGTGATCACCGCCGATTTGCAGATCGCGCTGTTTCTCTCCGAGTTCAAGCAGATCGAAGTGACGATCATCGGCGGGCGCATCGACGACAGCAGTCAGTCCTGCATCGGTGAGCACGGTCGCCGTTTACTGCGCAGCGTCTATCCAGACATCGCCTTTATCAGTTGCAACTCCTGGAGTCTGGAGAAAGGCATCACCACGCCCACCGAGGAAAAAGCCGGCATCAAGCAGGATCTGGGCACGAACGCCAGCCGCCGGGTGTTGCTGGCGGACAGCAGCAAATACGGCGCCTACTCGCTGTTCTGTGTGTCGCCGTTGTCTGAACTGACCGATATCATCACCGACAGCGATTTGCCGCCGGAGGTGGAGCGCCAGCTGCGGGCGCAGCCGTTCAATCTGCAACTGGTGAACGTGGCGGGCCGCTGACCGGCGGCTTTGCCTTTATTCTCTATTTCCCTTTATTCCCCATTTCCCTTTACTCTCTATTTCTCTTCACTCTCTATTTCTCTTTACTCTTGCGTTGCTCTTCACTCTCTTTTTCCTTCGTTGTCTTGCCCGTTTTGATTTCCTCCGGCTCATGCGTACGGCGACTTTGGTTGCCGGAAATCGGCATATGTTCCACCGCGATAGTGTGTCAGGATGACTGCTTATACCATCAGGCTACAAGGAGATAAGCATGGGGATTACCCGCCTGAATCACGCGGTGCTGTATGTGTCCGACGTGGAGAAAAGCACCGCATTCTACCGCGATACGTTAGGTTTTCGCCCCAAACCGGGCGGCAGTCAGGCCGTGTTTACCCAGGCGGCGGAATCGGATAACGATCATGATCTGGCGCTGTTCGCCAAAAATCTCGGTCAGCAGCGGGCCGGCGTGTTTCGCGCCCGCGGCGAGCAGCCCGGCGAACATGAGCCGCCGGCGGGGTTGTACCATCTGGCGTGGGAAGTGGATACGCTGCATGAACTGAAGCGGATTCGTGACCGGCTGGCGCAAGACGGGCGGCTGGGGCTGGAGGAAGACCACGGCGTACACAAGAGCGTGTACGGCCACGACCCGGACGGCCTGCTGTTTGAGGTCACCTGGTTTATTCCCGCCGACCAACTGACGGACGCGGACCGCGATCACCAGGGCATTCAGCCGCTGGACTTCGAGCGCGAACTGGCGCGTTTCGGTTGATTGATGACGTTTCGGTTGATTAATGAATAGTTAAAAAGCTGAGGCACGGCTGCCTCAGCGTAGCGCTGCGGTTATTTATCCCACTTGGCTTTGGGCGGAACATAGGACAGTGCGCTATCCAGCACCGCTTCCGGGCGGTCGGAAACAATCAGCATGTCGAGGTACTCTTTTTTCATGAAGCCTTCGGTGACGATCTTGTTCACGAAGGTGATGTATTCGTCGTAATAGCCATTCACGTTGAACAGGATGCAGGGCTTGTGATGAATGCCCAGCTGCGCCCAGGTCCACTGTTCGATGATCTCTTCGAGCGTACCGGCGCCGCCCGGCAGCGCGATGAATACATCCGACAGTTCGGCCATTTTCGCTTTGCGTTCATGCATATCCGCGGTGATGACCAGCTCCGTCAGTTTCGGGTGGGCAATCTCTTTTTCCACCAGATGTACGGGCATGACTCCGGTCACGGAGCCGCCGTGCTGCAACGCGGTATCCGCCACCAGCCCCATCAGGCCCACTTTGCCGCCGCCGTAGACAATACCGGCCTCTTTCCCGACCAGATATTGAATAAGTTTTTCGGTTTCCTGCTGATAAATATTGTTATTGCCAGGCGCGGAACCACAGAATACGCAGAAATTTAACATATATTCCCTTTTAGTCAGGCGGTGCCAGCAATGAAATAAATCCAGAGTCTGGCGCTGCGGGCAAATATACCGGAGAGCAATGAGGGTACTGGAAGTGTCAGGGGCAATCAAGCGATGTTATTCAGCGAGAAATAGCCGGTAATATATTCTTCCTGCTTCAGGTTGTCGGTGTGATAAATGATAAGCGAAATAATAATCTACTGATTTTAAAATAAACCCTAACTGGTTTCGTTAATTATTATTCGGATGGTTTATGAGAGCGATTCACCGCCTGACAGCGGTATCGCGCAAGCATATATCCGTCATCCTGTGCGTTGGTTCCCCAGTCACCTGCTGATGCTGGTGACTGGGAATTCACTGCGTCGCCGCGGTGTTACTGGCAGTAGCGCGATAGATAGGCTTCCATCCGGCGAACCTGTTCGGCGTGCTGAGGTCGCTGGCGCATCACCTGCAGGATATCCGCGATGGTGGTCAGCGCGGATACGCGGAATGTGTTTTCCTGTCGAACGCTTTCCAGCGCATATCGCCCGCTGTCGTCCGCTTCCTGCCGGTCGATAGCCACAATATAGTCGGTGATGACGCCTTGTTGCTCCGTTACCCGTTCGCGTGTTTCCGCTACGGTTTTGCCGGAGGTCATGACGTCATCCAGCACGATCAGCGGTTGGTTGGCGATATCGGCGCCGATGGTAATGCCGCCGTCGCCGTACTGCTTCGCTTCCTTGCGATTGAAGACGTAGCTGATACCCGGTTTACGTCCGGATAACGCCAGCGCGGTGGCGATCGCCAATGGAATGCCTTTATAGGCCGGGCCATAAATAATATTCGCGGAGATATTTTCCTGCAGAATATATTCAGCGTAGAAGTTTGCCAGCGTATTGAGCTTTTCTGCTGAGGAGAACCGGCTGAAATTGAAAAAATAAGGGCTTTGTCGTTTGGATTTTAGCGTGAAGTCGCCAAAAATAATGATCTCGGCGTCAACAATAAATTTGGCGACGCGCGCTGATAAATCACTCATAGTAACTTCCTTTTATTGAAGATAAATGACGAATGCCTTGCTGGTCCATAATTTCCCGCAGTTGCCGCAGCATGGTGTAAATAATGCCGGGGCCGTGATAGACAAACGACGTTAATATTTGCACCAGATCGGCGCCGCGAATAATGCGGTCGTAAATATCCTGCCCGGTGAACAGGCCGCCGGAGGCGATAATCGCCAGTCTGTTTTTAGCCAGCGGATAGACGCGTTCCAGCATCTGTTCCGACAGCTTTTTCAGCGCCAGGCCGGACAAGCCGCCGCCAAGCGAGCGGGCTTTCGGGTGGTCGATGCTCTCTCTTTGCGTGGTGGTGTTGCTGACGATAATCCCATCCACCTGATGCTCGATGAGCAGTTCAATCAGGTCACGAACGGCGCTGTGTTCCATGTCGGGCGAGAGCTTGAACAAGATTCTGGCCGGTGCCGACGATGCCTGCCGGAGGGACTGGACCGTCGCCAGTACCGGGCGCAGGTGCTTTTCGTCGACCAGACTGCGCAGGCCCGGCGTATTGGGCGACGAGAAATTGAGAGTGATGAAATCTACCTGTTCCATCAGCCTCGATGCGCAGGTCGCATAATCTTGCAGCGGATCGTCGCTGTGTTTGTTTTTGCCGATGTTGATCCCCACCGGCGTGTCGCGTCGAACCTGAGCCAGATTGGCGGCAACGTAATCCAGCCCGCGGGAGTTGAAGCCATACTGGTTGATCAGGCTCTGCTGTTTGGGAAACCGGAACAGCCTCGGCTTGGGGTTGCCCGGCTGCGGCAAAGGCGTCACCGCGCCCGCCTCGACGAAGGAAAACCCCAGCGCCGCCAGCGCATTCACGGCTTGTGCATCTTTGTCAAAACCGGCCGCCAGCCCAATCGGGTGCGAAAAATGCCTACCCAGCAACGGTTGCGACATACCGGCCGTCAGCTCGGCCGACAGCGTTCCTGCGCGGATGCGCGGCGCATAGCGCAGTCCGTTGATGGCGCAACGGTGTGCGAATTCCGGCGGCAGACGGCGCAGCACGTGGGTAATCAGGCGATGAAGGTGCTCAGTCATAATCGTACGGATTGAAATGGGTGATGTGATGCTGCAGCGCCGGTCTGTCGAGCAGCGCGACCCCTTTGCGCTGTAGCCAGTCGCGATCGTAAAGGCTATCCAGATAGTTGACGCCGGTGTCCGGCGCGACCACGACCACGCTGTTGATATCGCTGCGTTGCAGCGCAACCAGACCGGCGAAGAGCACCAGACCTGCCGACCCGCCCAACAACAGCCCGCGGCTGGCGGCAATCTCGTGACACATCGAAATCGCCAGTTGGTCCGGCACTTTCATGATGTCGTCGAATTGCTCCAGCGCCGTATTGTCTGACCGCCAGGCCAGCCCGATGCCGTTGAGCAGATAAGGCCGAAACTGGCCGCCCAGCACGGCGGAGCCGACGACATCGCAGGCCAGTACTTTCTTGCCGGGGTGGCGCGCCTTGATGCCTTTGGCGATGCCGGAAAGATGACCGCCGGTGCTGACGCAGCCCACCAGCATGTCGAACGCCAGATCGTCAAATTCACCGGCGGTATTGGCTTCGTGATAGGCGGGATTGTCAGGGTTGTCGTACTGATTCGGCCAATAGGCGTTCGGGAGCCGGTTCAGCAGTTCTTTGACTTTTTCGATGCGCCGGGATTGGTAACCGCCGCTGGCGTCCGGCTCGGTAACGCAAATCACCTCGGCGCCGTAGGCTTTGAACCAGTTGAGCGTGGTTTGCGAAATTTTCGGGTCAACGACCACCATGACCTTGATGCCCAGCGAGGCGCCGATCATCGCTAGCGACTTGCCCAGATTACCCGAGGTGGATTCGACGATGACGCCGTCCCGTTTCAGCCGCCCGTCCGCCAGCGCCTGACTGATAAGTCCCTAGGCGGTGCGATCCTTGATGCTCAGATTAGGATTGAACTGCTCCAGTTTGATGTAGCAGGATTTTCCTGCCGGCACGAAATCATGCTGCAACCGATAGACCGGGGTGTGACCGATCAGTTCGTGAGTATGGTTGACGATCTGGGTGTGATTGACGGTTTGGGTATGGTGTTCGCTCATAGTGACATTCCTTTAATGACAGTCCATTCAGGCGCCCATTCGCGGGTCAGGCAGATATTGTGCTGGCGGGCAACCAGCAGCGGAGATTCAATGTGCAGCGCCCCGGTGCCAAACTGGTAGTAGGGCGTTTCGACGGACAGGACCATGCCTTCTTCAATCGGCGTCGTGTCGTTGGGGCCCAGTAGCGGCAGTTCATACGGCTCCAGCCCGATGCCGTGTCCGACGTGATGGCGGCGGTAGTGAAACAGGCCTCTGCTGTTAATCTTGTCCATCACCATATGAAAGACGTCCCGCCCCGTCATACCGGGTTCAATCTGTTGCAGTGCGAGGTCCATGCCTTGCTTCAGCGCGCCGTACTTTTCCCGGTACTCCTCGTTGTCGTGATCGAAAATCACGGTACGGGCGATATCGGACCAGAACCCCTGATAACTGGCGTCGGCGTCGAACCAGAGTACGTCGCCGCGTTGCAGACGGTTCTCCACGCGAGGCAGGCGTTGCCCGCCGACGGCATGCCGGCCGATTTTCAACATCGTAAGATCGGGAATGCTGCCGTCACCCGCCAGCGAGGCATTGAATAGCCGGACGATTTCGGTTTCCGGCATGCCGGCGTGTACGTGCTCGCAGACATGGCGCACGGCTTTTTCGTTGTTGATGGCGGAGGTGGACAACTGTTCGATTTCAAACGCGGTTTTGACCTGCCGGGTGCGGCGCAGCATGGCGGCAAACGGCACAAAGCGGATCGCCGGGAATGTGCGCTGCAACGTGAGCAGCGTCATGGCGTGCAGGCCGTCTTCGTCGATGCCGATTCGGCGCATTTCGGGGGAAATCAGCGCGGCGACAGCCTGTATTAACGCGGTTTCCGCATCGGCGAACGCCGTGTTCTGGCAGGAATAAGACTGCAGACGACGTTCCTCGTCGGTGAGCATGACTTCATCGTTCGGCTCACGGAAAAACGTGCCGTAGGTATGCACCAGCCCGATATTGCCTGGGCTATCCAGCACCTGATCGATTTCGCCGATCGCATGCACCAGGTGGATCTGTCCGACGTTGCTGGCGGTAATCATGACGTAGCATTCGCCCTGATAAGGCCGCAGCGTTTTCACCACGGGCATAAAGCCGGAAAAATATTTGATGTTCTGCGCCGTTGCGGCGATAACCATCTCAACATCATGCTCTTGCATGATGCTTTTTAGACGACTTGAATGATAAATCATATTGTCACCTGATAAATGCGGTCACCAGCGGCGCTACCTCGACATCGCCGGAAGTAATATATTTCACCTGTTCAATTTCATTATCCGGCCGAATATCCAGTGACACCGACGTTGTAAAACAATGCAGCAGCGTGTCGTCGGAATAATCATGCGATGGGCCGATAACGCTGCGCAGATACGTCATGTCTTCTTCGCGTAACTGGATATTCAATTCTTCCTGCAATTCCCGAATTAATGCGGTGCGAATATTCTCTCCGTCATTAATTTTGCCGCCCGGTAGATACCAGACATTCTTATTTCGGGGTTTTACGACCAGCAATTGATTATTCAGATAATGAACCAGGCAGGCGCATCTAATCATGGTTTCTCTCCTGGCAGGATGAATGCAGCAGTTGATCGAGCGTAGCGAGGAGATCCCGTTTGTCATATTCCTGATGATGTTTGGCGGCAATACGCAGCGGATCGCCGGCGTGGTAGATTTCATACACCATTTGTCGCTGGCCGAAGCCGTCGCCGGTCAGGTCCCAGCCCAGATTCAGCAGCGCGGTCCGGTATGGATCGAACAGTTCGTCCTGCTGCTGCGGCGGCAGAACGCCCAGCGTGACGGCATCGGGAATCGATAGCATCGAACCCGCGCACAGCGACTGGATAGTTTGCTGCATGTCTTTGTACCATAAAGGGAAATGGTAGCGGATCGCCTGAATGGCGCTGATGTCGGGGTTGCAGACGCCGTGGTCGTCGATGGTCGCCGCGTTTTCGGCAAGCTGGATAGCGCCTTTGAGCAAATCAAGGCTGGTGGTCATACGCCCCAACTTCTCCTGCACGTGCAGAAACCGGTCCAGCCCCAGCGTTTGCGCAATGCGGGTGGCGACGCCGGTCAGCAATTCGGCTTTGGCTTGCCCCCGGATGATGCCCTGATGGCCGGTATGGTTGCGGGCCTTGGTTCTGTCGTAGAACGCGTTGGATTTCTCCACGTCGCGGAAAATCAGCACCCGTTCCCAGGGCACCTGAACGTTATCCAGCAGCAGCAGGCAGTCGATTTCATCAAACAGATTGGCGATGGGATGGTCGAGCGGCGAGTGTTCCGGATAGGTCAGGGTTTTGCGGCACAGCATCCTGAGATTGGGGTCGGTGACATCAAGGGTAAAGGCGATGGCGAAGTCTTTGTCGTTCTCGGTCAGGCCGGGCATGTTAAAGATCAGCACTTCGTCGGAAACCGGCGTCAGCGTGGCGATCATCTTGGCGCCGCTGACGGTAATGCCGTTGCTGTCGTAGTGGGTTACCCTGACGCCGGCGGATGGGCTGCGCAGTTCGGACAGCGCGCGGCTGCGGTCCACCTGCGGATTGATGGCCGCATGCGAGACATACAGGTTATTCTCCCGGCAGTAGTCGTAATAACGGCGGGCGTTATGCGCGTAATCGCAATACTGATCGTGTCCCAGCGCTTCCGCATGACTGGCGATGGCCGCAATCGCGCTGTTGATGAAGTCCGGCGTTCTGCCCAGCATGCCGTAGGAGGTGTCCGCCACCGCTTTGTAGGAACGGCCTTTTTGTCTCAGGTCTTCAATGGAGCGGGGGATCAGCAGGCTGGCGGCGTACTCGTGATTAACCAGATGTACGGCCGGGTCCTGCTGCTGTAATTCATAATAGCGATTGATAAACCGAATAGCGCCGCAGAACATGGGATGTCGGGAGAGATGACTGACCGGTTCGCCATTAACATAAACATTCCGGGGTTTTTGCATCCTCTGTAGATAATCAGACATAAATCCTCTGTTAAATTCCGTTTCGGTAAAACCGTGAATAGGGACGAGAATTGTCCCTGCCTTCAACAATGAATAATTGTCTCTTTCATCAATCGATATACCCGTCATACTTCAGGTTGCAGGTGTGTTGTTCAACACGCAGGTGTGTTGCCCCGCAACGTGAATTAGTCAGGTATAAAACGCCAATAATCCATCATGTCTGGAAATATCCGACATGGCGGCGTATTTCAGGGTGCTGGTTAAATATATGGGTGATGCAATGTTGCCTTATTGTAACGAAAGGCATACTACGCTTTTTTATTCGGAATGCAAACGGTTGCTTTTTTCGTGGAATAGAGGGTTTTGAATAAATTAAAATTTAAATTAATTTCTAATAAATGCTTTTATTATATTTTTATCGCGTTGGGTTTTTTATTTTGTCGATATAATTTGAAGGGTTTTTATTGCGTCGCCCGACGCTGCCGCCGGGCGAAATAAGAAAATAGCCGTGGCCGGTTTTATCCCGATTACTTCATGCCTGCCGCAATGGTGTCGACGTTGTGTTTAAACGCGGCGGTGTAGGTAGCGGCCGGGCCGTTGCTGTCGGTCAGCGCTTCCGGATAGAGTTCGCCGCCCGGCTGCGCGCCGCTGGCGTCGGCGATCTGTTTCACCAGTCGCGGATCGGTCTGATTCTCGATGAAGTACAGTTTCACGTGCTCTTTCTTGATCTGATTGATCAGTTTGGCGACGGTTTTGCTGCTGGCTTCGGACTCGGTGGAGTAACCGATCGGCGACAGGAAACGTACGCCGTAGGCGGCGGCGAAATAGCCGAAGGCGTCATGACTGGTCAGCACCTTGCGCTTTTCCTTCGGAATAGCGGAAAACGTTTGGGTGGCGTAGTCATCCAGTTGTTGTAGCTGCTGAATGTAGCTGTCGCCCTGTTTGCGGTAATCATCGGCGTGTTCCGGGTCGGCTTTGACCAGCGCATCGACGATATTGTGGGCGTAGGTGATGCCGTTTTTCATGCTGTTCCAGGCGTGCGGGTCGGTGACGGTTTTACCGTCTTCTTCCATTTTCAGGGTTTTGATGCCTGTGGAGGCGGTGATGACGTCGCCTTTGTAGCCGGAGGCTTTGATCAGACGGTCCAGCCAGCCTTCCAACCCGAGGCCGCTGACGAACACCACGTCGGCCTGCGACAGGGTTTTACTGTCTTTCGGCGACGGTTCGAACTCATGCGGGTCGCCGTTCGGCTGCACCAGGTCGGTCACGCGCACGTGCTGGCCGCCAATCTGGCTGACCATGTCGCCCAGTACCGAAAAACTCGCCACCACATTCAGATCTTTCGCCATCGCCAGCGGGCTCAACAACAGGCTGGACAGCGCCATAACCAAAACAGAACGTTTCATCTTTTCCCTCTCAGTGTATTTGTGACGGACAATGTATTTATGACGGACAATGTATTTGTGACAGGCAGTGTGCTTGTGACAGACAGCGTGTCATGCAAAAACCATCAAATATCAGCGGCGCGTACGCAACATGCCGCCATTCGAGCCGAACAGTACCGAAAAACAGAACAACAGCGTGGTAGTGAGGATCACCGCCGGGCCGGCCGGCAGGTCGGCGTAATAAGACCAGGTTAGCCCCACCAGACTGGCGCAGGCGCCGATGCCCACCGCCACCATCAGCATGACCGGCAGGCGCTGGCTCCAGAAGCGGGCGCAGGCGGCGGGCAGCATCATCATGCCGACCGCCATCAGCGTGCCGAGCAACTGGAAGCCCGCCACCAGATTCAGCACCACCAGCGACAGAAACAGACCGTGGATCAAGGCGCGCGAGCGGCGCGACAGGATCTTCAGGAAGGTGACGTCAAACGATTCGATCACCAGCGCCCGGTAGATCAACGCCAGCACCAGCACCGAGCAGGAACTGATGACGCCAATGGTGATCAGCGCGTCGGCGTCGATGGCCAGAATCGATCCGAACAGCACATGCAGCAGGTCGACGCTGGAACCGCGCAGCGATACCAGCGTCACCCCCAGCGCCAGCGAGCCGAGATAAAACCCGGCGAAACTGGCGTCTTCCTTCAATTCGGTGTGACGGCTGACCACGCCGGACAGCATCGCCACCGCCAGCCCGGCGATAAACCCGCCCACGCCCATCGCCACCAGCGACATGCCGGAAATCAGGTAGCCGATCGCCACGCCGGGCAGCACCGCGTGAGACAGCGCATCGCCGATCAGACTCATGCGGCGCAGTAACAGAAAACAGCCGAGCGGCGCCGCGCTCAGGGTCAGCGCCAGACAGCCCACCAGCGCCCGGCGCATGAAACCAAAATCGCCGAACGGTTCGGTCAATAAATGAATCAGCATCATGGCACCAGCCTCAGTTGCGGCGGCATAGCTGTTTGCAAAGATGTTGTTGCTTGCAAAGGCGTGGTTACGCCGGTTGTGGACGACAGCACCTCGCCGCAGTCGCCCCAGCGGTGGCCTTCCGGGTGGAGCATCAGCACGCGGGGGAAGTGGGCTTCCACCTGTTCCAGGTCGTGCAGCACCGCCAGAATGGTGCGGCCTTCCTGATGCAATTGCCGGATCACCGTCAGCAGCGCGCGGGTGGTCTGGGCATCAATGCCGGTGAAGGGCTCATCCAGCAGGATCACCGGCGACTGCATCACCAGCAGCCGGGCAAACAGGACGCGCTGCAACTGGCCGCCGGAAAGCGTGCCGATGTGCGCCTGCGCGAATTCCGCCATGCCGACGGTATCCAGCGCATTGAGCGCGTTTTTGCGCCATGCGCCGGAAATGCGCCCGAACATGCCGCAGTGCGGTACGCACCCCATCAGCACCAGATCGTTGACGCTGAGCGGAAACTGGCGGTCGAACTCGGTCAGTTGCGGCAGGTAGCCCAGTTGGCGGCGCGCCTGCGGCGCCATGCAGAAATGACCGCCAAGCGGCGGCAACAAACCGGCCAGGGTTTTAAGCAGGGTGGATTTACCGGTGCCGTTGGCGCCGACGATCGCGGTCAGCGAACCGCTGTCAAAACAACCGTCCAGCGTGCCCAGCGGGGGCTGGCCGGTATAGCCGAACATCAGTGTATGTAGTGTTATCGAGTGTGGTGCAATCATGCCAGCGTCACCGCCCAGGAAATCAGACCCCATAACAGCGCCAGCACAACACCGGCGATACCCAGCCGGGCAAAAGCGGAAAAAGCGTAAAGACTGGTCACAGTATCCTCCATCATTATCGTTATAATATAACATAACGATTTTGCGCCAGCTGACGAGAGGTAAAAAAATGTGTCTGAATCGTAAGGCGGCAAGCCGACGAAGAAAACGTCGTGGCGAAAGGCGTTATCGAGGAATTTCAATGTATTGACGTCGCTGCCCGGCCCTGTAACGCCTTACAGCACGATCGGGATCACATATTTTGTCGCATTTTATTTTTTGAATTTGCCCGCATTCAGGAGGAACCTCGTTGTTTCTTTTTGTATATAACGGATGGAGTCGAGAGTGAACATTCGGGTTAGGTATCAACTGGCTGCCGTATTGGCGGCCGCGCTATTTGGGGGCAGCGTCGCGCAGGCGCAGGATAAAATTCAGTTAACCTATGCCGGGTCGATGGGCGTGGTGATGGACAAGGCGTTGGGGCCGACGTTCGCCAAAAAAGAGAACCTGACCTATCAGGGACAGGGGCAAGGCGCGTACGGTATGGCGCGCCTGCTGGCCAGCAAGAAGGTGGTGGCGGACGTATTCGTGTCGATCACGCCGGGGCCGATGCAGATTCTGAAAGACGCCGGACTGATCGACGACGCCATCCCGGTCGCCAGTACCCGTATGGTCATCGCCTACAACCCGAAAAGCCCGTTTGCCGCCAGACTGGCGGCGTCCGATAAGGCGAAAAACAGTGATTGGCTGAGCGTGTTGCAAGACAAATCGCTGAAATTCGGCCGCACCGATCCGTATAACGACCCACAGGGACAGAATATCGTCTTCACCATGCTGCTGGCCGAGAAGTACTACCATCAGCCGGATGCCGCCAAAAAGGCGCTGGGCGAGGTGCAGAACCCGGCGCAGGTGTTCATGGAAGGCGGGCTGCTGACCCGGCTGGAATCCGGCCAGATCGACGCCACCTCCGGTTACGAAAGCGCGGTACGCTCCGCCAAACTGCCGTATGTGTCGCTGCCGGATGAGATCAACCTCAGCAACCCGGCGATGTCGAAACAGTGGTATGACACCGTTAGCTTCACCATCAAAGACAGCGCGGGCAAAGATCAGGTGCTGCACACCCAGCCGCTGGTGTTCTACGCCGCGGTGCTGAAAAACGCGCCCGATGCGGCGCAGGCCCGTAAATTCGTCGACTTTATGTTAAGCGCGGAAGGGCAGGCGCTGTTCCGCCAGAACGGCTACGACGTTCCGAAAGGAACCGCGCTCTACGCCGCGAAGTAACCGCCGCGATGGCGTTTTGGCTGGCGATACCGGCACTGCTGCTGTTGGCGGTGCCGTTTGTCACGCTGCTGGGCATTACGCCGTGGCATCATTTCCAACTGGCGTGGGGCGACGGCGACGCTATCGCCGTTTCCGTCTGCCTCGGCCTGCTGTCGATCGCGCTGGTGATACTGCTGGGGTTGCCGGTGGCGCTCTGGCTGGCGCGCGCGAATAGCTCTCGCCGCCGCTGGCTGGTGGAACTGCTGGTGATGATCCCGCTGCTGACGCCGCCGCTGGCGATGGGCATCCTGCTGGTGTCGGTGTACGGACCGTACAGTCCGATCGGCGGTCTGTTATCCCGCGTCGGGCTGGCGCTGGTGAATAACCCGGCGGCGTTCGTGACGGCGCAGGTGTACGGGGCTTTGCCTTATTTCATCACCGCGGCGCGCTCCGCTTTCGCCGGTATTCCGGCGGCGGTGGACGAGGCCGGACGCATTCTGGGGGCCACCGCCTGGCAACGCCTGCTCTACCTGACCTTGCCGCAGGCCGCTTCCGGGCTGGCGGCGGCTGTCGCCATCGCCTGGGTGCGGGCGATGGGCGAATTCGGCATCGTGATGATTTTCGCCTATTTTCCACAAGGCATCCCGGTGAAGCTGTATATCAACCTGCAAAATGACGGCGTGGACGCGGTGTACGCACTGGTGTGGCTGCTGCTGGCGATGACGTTGCCGCTGCCGTTGCTCTGCCTGCGCTGGGCGACGCAGCGACAGGCGCGTGCGTGAGGTATCAGCGGTGTGAACGTCAGGCGTAGAGCGCGTAACGGTTGACGGCGATCAGCCGCGCGCCGTCCAGCGCGTCGCCGGCGGGCGGCGACAGCCGCTGTTGCCATGCTTCGGCCAGCCAGGGACGGATATGCAAACCGATGCTGCCCATCAGCGACAGGCGGGGCGGTTCATGTTTCGCCACCGCAGTGAGCAGCCCTTCAATTTCACGGGCGGTCTGTTGCAGCAGGCTGGTCGCCAGCGCATCGCCCTGACGGGCGCAGTCAAATACCGGTCGGGCGAAACGGGCGTAATCGCCCGGCTTGGCCTGATTCAGCCAGTCCGTCGCTTGCGCGTCGCCGTCAAACGGCAGCGCCTGCTGGCGGCTTAATGCCGACGGCGCCGCCCAACCCTGTTTGACTCCCCAGAGATATTGCAGCGCCGCCAGCCCGAGACGCGCGCCGCTGCCCTGATCGGAAATCGGAAATTCGTGGCCGCCGTAAGCGGTGATGGCGCGTTGATGCCATGCCAGCCCGCACGAGCCGGTGCCGGCGATCACCACCCCGGCGTCTGCTCCCTGATTTACCGCCAGACAGGCGCCCAGCGCATCGGTATTCAACACCTGCGCGGCGTAGGAATGCGGCAAAGCCAGAAACGCCTGATAAGCGCTGCGGTGTTCGGCGCCGGCCAGCGCCAGCCCGACGTGCAGACGCGAGCTGTCCTGCTCGCCCAATCCGCTGTGTTTCAGCGCCTGCATCAGCGCGTCGTCCACCGCCTGACGCACCGTTTCCACGCCCAGCAGCAGATTGGCGCGACCGCCGCCGCCCTGACCGAGCGGCGTGCCGTCGGCCCGGTAAATCCGTGCCCGACAGCCGGTGCCGCCGCCGTCAACGCCGGCATAAAGCGTTTCTCCAGCATAGGGTATGTCAGTGGCATAAGGCGCGGCGGTCATGAGCGAGCCTCCTGCGTGAAATAAGGGAGACAGGCCGCCGCCAGCGCGCCGCTAAAGCAGACCTGCTCCGGCTGGCGTGCCTCAGACATGCGCAGCAACGCCGCCAGTTCACGGGCGCTGCATTTTAGCAGCGGCACCGCCAGCGGGTCGTCCGGCTGCGCGAGAATATCGGCCGCCAGCGCGGCGTAATCACCGGCCTGCGCCTGCTTCGACCAATCCACCACCTGTTCGATGTGGTTGTCGAAACGGGCAAACAGCGTGCCGGCCAGCGGCGTGAGCGGCGTCATACCTTCCACCGCCTGCAGCATCGCCTGCACGCCCCACAGCCCGAGCCTTGCCTGACTGGCCGGGTCGCCCACCGGAAACAGGCTGCCGCCGTAGCGTTGCAGCCGACCTTGCCGCCAGCACAGCAGCCGGGTGAAGGTGCCGGTCACCACCAAAAAACGGTCTTCATCCGGCCACCGTTGCTGGCAGAGGTCGTTTTCCGTCTGCCAGTCGAACGGCGTGTCGCCATCGATGGGCAGGTGAATCAGCTGGCGTTTCATACCCCTCCGTTACTGAGCTTTCTGCTGCTGACGGTTGGCGGCGATGGTCTGATTGAGCCGTTTCACGTCGTTTTCCGTCAGGCGCAGATACTCGTCATAGGACACCTGATTGTTCAGGTACTGGGTAAAACGGGTCAGGATAATCGGGTACAGCTCGTTGCCGCCCAGACTTTCCATTTTCTCCCAGTCGAACACGTAGGCCGGGATGTTGGCGATCTCGGCGCGGGCGGTGTTCAGCCCGTCGATCACGTGCTGATCCTTGGTCTGGTAATGCAGATCCGGAATGTCAGCGCCGACGATGATATTAAAGTGCTCGGCAATGTCTCGCTGGTTGGCGTCGCTGCCCAGCCATTCCATGAATTCCGCCACTTCTTTCGGATGCTTGGTGGTCTTGAACGGCATGATGAAGGTGGCGCCGCCCATCGAGATACATTTTTCCTTACAGGGAGCGGGCAGCATTTTCCAGTCGAAGCCGTTGCCGATCTGCTTGCTGAACTGGTTCAACTGCCAGTTGCCGGAGAAGTAGGTGACGATGTTGCCGTTCACAAAATCGTCCGCCATGCTCTTGTACTGACCGCCGCCGGCGGCGCCCCACATTTCACGCGGGAAGATGCCTTCGTCCGACCAGCGCTTCAGATCCTTGATCCACGCCTGCGCAGCGGCGTCCGGGAAGTTGATCAGGCCGTCTTTGTCGTAGCGCGTGCCGTAGGAGTAGGCCGGGCCGGAGAAGCGAAAACCACTGCGGTCAATGGTGAAGGGAATGGCGACGCCGGTTTTTTCCGCCACCTGTTTCGACGCCTGCATCAGCTGCTCCAGGGTGTAACCTGGTTGCGGCAGCGGCACGCCGGCCTGCTGGAACAGGGTCACGTTGACGAACGGCAGGTCGGCGGTCCAGGAGGCGACGAAGCCGGGCAGGGCGTTATCCTTGTGTACCCCTTTGATGCGCATGATTTTTTCAATACTGGCGCCGTAGCGTTTTTCAAAACCGGCCGGGTCGGCCAGATAAGGGCGCAGGTCGAGCGTGTAGGAGAGCAGGCCCATCTGGGTGGTTTTGGCGATATCCGGCCCCAGACCGGCGGCCAGTTGCATCGGCAACTGGGTTTGCAGCGCGTTGTAGCCGGTGCTGACGAAATTCACGTCGATGTGATCGTTGCTTTGTGAAAACGTCTTAACCTTCTGCTCCATGAAATGGACCAGCTCCGGATCGTCGTCGCTGTATAAAAAGGTGATTTGCGTTTTGGCGGCAATGGCATTGCTGCTGGCAAAAGCGCCCAGCGTCATAAAGGAAAATAACAGCGCGTGCTGATAGCGATTCATCATACTCTCCCACCCATATGGATATATATACCCGTCATACTTCAAGTTGCCGGTGCGTTGGCTTCCCTCACTCACCCCAGTCACTTACTTATGTAAGCTCCTGGGGATTCACTCGGTTGCCGCCTTCCCGCAACTCGAATTATTTTGGGTAGCCCCGTCATACTTCAAGTTGCTGGAAGTTGCAGGCGCGTTGGCTTTATTACTCCGGGTATATTCGACAGCCCTGATGCGTTATGCAAATTTGCATGAATAGCCTATTCAGCGACTAATCATGAACAAAAATAGCGTTCTTTTTTGTGAAGCATATTAAATATATTTCGACTCATGGCTGAGTCAACGTCTTTTTGTGATAAGAATCGCATATTGTTCACGCGATAATTTACTCTATAATGCAAAAATACGATGTTAAGTGCAAATTACCAATGTATGCAAATTTTGCATTAATTGCCGTTGATTTCCGGGTTGGGCACTGGAAAGTTGCATTGCGCCAAATAAAGGCGGCGAGCGCACAATAACGGTGCAAATAAATACAACTGTGCAAATAAATGCCATAAGGTATTTCTTATTCATTAGCATTTTTTATTTGGTAATGCGTTTTCGATATTTCATTTATTCGCTCGCGCGGTAACAAGGATTCGCCATGAATATCGGTTGGGTGTTAAAGAAAAATAGCGTGATTAACCGGTTTATGATTACCGAACTGGAGGAAAAATATTATCCTGCCGAAGCGGACACCCTGCCGGATAATGTTAATTACCGCTTTATTAATGGCTTTGTGGATGTCGGCGTATTGCCTTGTCGGGTGCGGTTCCTGAAAGAAACCGCGCCGCGCGCCGTCAGCCTGCCGGAGCATCTCCGTTTTCATACGCTGTGGAGCGGCGGCGATGACGGCCAGTCGGTCAATTTCAGCGATTTCTGGCCTTGCCCCACCCATGTGCAGCGTTTTGCCCGCTGCTACCTGCACAGCGATAGCCTGCAACCGGCGCGTTTCCGGCTGTCTACCTGCGGCGGCGTGACCGTCTGGCTTAACGGCCGTCAGATCTGCCGGTTTACCCCGTTTAGCCGCAACACCGAACAACACTGTGAACTGACGCTGCCGCTGCAACTGGGGCTGAATACGCTGGTGGTGCACGCCGAGGAGCTGTGCGAGCGTGATACCGACTACCTGTTCAGCCTGCGCTATCTTGATGAGCCGCCGCTGCGCTGGCAGGCCACGCCGGACGCCGCCTGCAGCGAACGTATACAGGCGCTGGACCACTGGCTCAACAACCTGTCGCTGGTCGATAACCTGACCGACCGCGATACCCTGACGCTGCGGGCCGCCGCGCCGTTGCCGGAAGCGGCCAGCGTCAGTCATCGGCTGCTATGCAACGTCAACGAATCGGCGCCGGCCTGGCGGCAACAGCAATCGCTGGCGGCGGGCAACGCCGGCTGGCAGGTGACGCTGCCGACAGGGCTGGTGGGCTATTACGATCTGGTATGCAGCGCGGTGTGCGACGGCATCACGCTGAATCGCAGTATCAGCTTCGGCCGCCTGCCGACGCAGACCATGCCGTCGCTGCCGACGCTGGCCGCCCGGCGCGACTACCTGCTGCGCCACACCGCGCTGCACGGCTTCGAACGGATTGGCCGGGTGTTGGCTGCCTTCGCCACCGGCGAAGGGACGGCGGATATCATGCCTGCCCTCAATCAGGCGCTGCACAAGATCAGCCGTCGGGAAGACTGCGCCGACTTTCAACTGGTGCCGCTCATCTGGCTGTGGCAGCGCTATCAGGGCCAGCGGCTGACGGCGCATGACTGGCGGCGCGTGCGCAGCGTAATCCTCGGTTTTCGTTACTGGATCGACGAGCCGGGCAACGACACCATGTGGTTCTGGAGCGAGAACCATTGCCTCTGTTTTCACGTCGCGCAGTATCTGGCCGGACAAAACTTTCCCGATGCGGTATTTGTGTGCAGCGGCCGTCGGGGCCGCGAGCAGCAGGCCATCGCCCGTCAGCGGCTGGATCGCTGGTTTGACGCCATTCTGGAACATGGGCTGGTGGAGTGGAACTCCGCCGCTTACTACCCTATCGATCTGATCGGGCTGGTGGCGCTAGCCGAGCTGGCCAGCGATGCAAGCCTGCGTGAACGCGCCCGCACCGTTATCGACCGTATCCTGCTGATGACCGCCTGGGTGCATCAGAACGGCGTGGCGGTCGGCACTATGGGCCGCGCCTACGATAAGGAACTGCGCTCCGGCATGTTGACCGAACTGTCAGGCCTGTGTGCGCTGGTGTGGGGCGAAGGCTGGTTGATTCCGCATTGCGCGGCGCTGCCGCTCCTGTGCCTGAGCCAGTATCAACCGCCTGACGAGACGCTCGCCATCGCCCACTGGCCGTCGCCGCAGGGCGCGCAGGCGCGCTGGGTGCAGGGGCTGAACCGCAGCGCCCGCGTGATTGCCTGGAAGCAGCAGGACGTGGCGTTTTCCTCGGTATTCGATCATCACCCCGGCCAGCCGGGGCACCAGCAGCATGTGCTGGATATCCGTCTTGGCCGGCATTACGCCGCCCGGTTGTGGGTCAACCATCCCGGCGAAGATCGCCCGGACGGCGTGCATCGCCCATCTTATTGGGCAGGCAACGGCCGCCTGCCGCACGTGATGCAGCATCGCAACCGCGCCTGGATGATTTTCGATTTGCAGCACGACCTGCGCCGCTGGACCCATCTTTACCTGCCGCGCGCCGCGCTGGACGAGGTGGTGGTGGACGCGTGCTGGTGTTTTGTGCGCGGCGGCAACGGTTATGCCGCGCTGCACAACCCGGCCGGGCTGCAACTGCATACGCCGGACGGCGGACAGCCGGACAGCGAATTGCGCGCCTTCGGCGAGCATAACGTCTGGTACATCGCGGTGGACAGCGGGCAGGGCGCGGCGGGTTTCCCGGCGTTTATCGAACGCTTCCGCCACCGCCAGGCGCAACGGTCGGACGACGGCGCGGCGCAGTTTGACGACCCGGACTACGGCCTGATGGCCTGGCAGCCGGCGAGCGGTTTTTCTGTCAATCATCATCCCTTTGCGTTTCCCGACACGGTGTCGGTGATGCCTGAGCGTACCGAGGAGGATCGGTAACATGACGACTCAATCCATGAATGCGCCTTTATCCGCGATCGGGCCATCCGACCGCGAGCAAATTGATGCGCTGCTGGACAAGGTGGCGCTGGCGTTCTGCCGCCTGAAGGCCATCAACAGCGTGACCGATGACGCACAGGCCAGCGACACGCTGACTATCCAGTTCGAAGAGTGGGACTGGGAAGTGGGCGTCGGCCTGTACGGCTTCTGGAAACTGGCGCGACAGCGGCAGGATCACGCCATGCTGGCGGCGCTGGAACAGTGGTACGAACAGAAATTGCAGGCCGGGCTGCCGCCGCGGCAAATCAACTCCACCGCACCGATGCTGGTGCTGGCGCTGCTGTGCCGCGACAACCCGCGCCCGCACTGGCTGGCGGCGGTGGCGGAATGGGCGGACTGGCTGTTGCATTCGCTGCCGAAAACCGAAGACGGCGGCTTCCAGCATACGGTCAAGGAGCGCCCCAACACCGGGCAGCTGTGGGACGACACGCTGTTTATGGCCGGGCTGTTTCTGGTGGTCAGCGCCGGAGTGCTCAAACGCCGCGAACTGCTGGACGAAGCCGAATACCAGTTGCTGACCCACGCGCGCTATCTGGCGGACGCCGCCACCGGGCTGTGGTATCACGGCTGGACTTTCCTGGGCCGCCACCATTACGCCGGGGCGTTCTGGGGGCGCGGCAACGCCTGGGTGACGCTGGTGCTGCCGGAAATCTGTTGTCTGGCGGACGCGCCGCTCTCGGTGCCGGTACGCCGCACGCTGGAGGCGATTCTCACTCAGCAGACCCGCGCGCTGGCGGCCTGTCAGCATGATTCCGGGTTGTGGCACACCCTGCTCAACGACCCGGATTCGCCGCTGGAAACCTCCGCCAGCGCCGGTTTCATCGCCGGCATTCTCACCGCCCGCCAGCTCGGCATGCTGGCGGATTTCCCGCAGGCGGTGCTGGATAAAGGGCTGGCGGCGGTGATGGCGCAGATTGATGAACAGGGCGTGGTGCAAGGAGTGTCGGACGGCACCGCGATGGGGCACGACCTGCAGTTTTATCACGATATCCCCAATGTCGCCGTGCCGTACGGGCAGGCGCTGGTCATGCTGATGCTGCTGGCGCAGCGGCATTCTGTTTGAAAAACAGAAACGGGTTTGAAAAACAGAACCAGGTTTGAAAAACAGAAACGGGTTTGAGGAAACGGTGATGGCGAGTCTGGAACTGAAAAACGTCCATAAAAGCTATGGGTCGATACAGATTATCAAAGGCGTGGATCTGACGATCCGCGACGGGGAGTTCATGGTGTTCGTCGGGCCGTCGGGCTGCGGTAAATCCACGCTGCTGCGGATGATCGCCGGCCTGGAGCCGATCACCGACGGCGAGCTGTGGATCGGCGATCGCAAGGTCAACGATCTTGGCCCGGCGGAGCGCAAAATCGCCATGGTGTTCCAGTCTTATGCGCTGTATCCGCATCTGTCGGTGCGCAAGAACCTGGCGTTCGGGCTGGAAAACCTGCATTTCCCCAAAGACGAAATTGAACGGCGCATCGCGGAAGCCGCGCGCATGCTGGGGCTGGAGCCGTATCTGGATCGCAAACCGCGGGCGTTGTCCGGCGGGCAGCAGCAGCGCGTCGCCATCGGCCGCGCCATCGTGCGCGACCCGGATCTGTTCCTGTTTGACGAGCCGCTGTCCAACCTTGACGCCAAACTGCGGGTGCAGACCCGCGGCGAGCTGACCCGGCTGCATCAGAAACTGCGCACCACCATGATTTACGTCACCCACGATCAGGTGGAGGCGATGACCATGGCCCAGCGCATCGTGGTGCTCAACGGCGGGCGCATCGAACAGGTGGGGACGCCGCTGGAGCTGTTCAACCGGCCGAAAAACAAGTTTGTGGCCGGCTTTATCGGTTCGCCGCGCATGAACATGTTCCTCGCCACCATCAGCAGCGCGTCGGATGACGGGGTGGAAGTGCGCTGTCCGTCCGGCAACCTGTTGCGCCTGCCGTTTCGCGGCGAAGAGGGTAAAACGGTGGAGCTGGGTATTCGTCCGTCGCACTGTCAATTGGTGGGCGAGCACGACGACGGCGTGTCGCTGTGCATCGACCGCTGCGAAATGATGGGGCATGAAACCTTTATCTATGGCCGCTGCGGCGGTATCGACGACGAGCTGATCGTGCACCTGCCGGGGCATCATGAATTTCGCGCCGGCGAGCTGGTGTTTGTCCGCTTCCCGCAAGACTATTGCCACCTGTTTGATACCGACAGCGGCCAGACGTTGCCGCGTCTGACGGAACAGCATGCCTGATTGCAGGAGACAAGCATGAACCGAAAATCGTTGATTCAGCCCGGCGCGTCGCTGGTGGATACGCTGGTGACGCCGGTGGAGAAATCGGTCAACCTGCTGCAAAAATTCGGCGGCCGCCGGGTGATGCCGTGGTTTTTCATCGCGCCGAACATGCTGCTGTTCGCCGTGTTCGTGTTTATTCCGATCCTGCTGGCGGTGTGCTACGCCTTCACCGGCGGCACCAACATCCTGCTGTGGGATCGGCCGTACGTTGGGTTGCAGAATTTCGCCACCCTGCTGAGTTGCGAGCAGTACACCGTGCCGGCCACCTGCGAGCAGGATCTGTTCTGGACCGGCGTCTACAACACCGTCTCGTTCACCTTTTTTAATGTGACGTGCACGCTCGGCGTGGCGCTGGTCACTGCGCTAATCCTCAACCGCAAGATCATCGCCCGCGGCTTTTTCCGCGCCATCTTCTTCTACCCGGTGCTGCTGTCGCCGGTGGTGGTCGGGCTGGTGTGGCAGTGGTTCCTCAATCGTAACGGGCTGCTGAATCTGGTGCTGTCGTCGCTGGGCGGCCAGCCGATTACGTTTTTGCTGGAGCCGTCGCTGGCGCGCTTCTGGGTGGTGTTCGTGTCGGTGTGGTTTCACGTCGGTTTTTATACCCTGATTCTGCTGGCCGGGTTGCAGGCGATCCCGCGTGATATCTACGAGGCGGCGGCGGTGGACGGCACCTCGCGCTGGCGCGGTTTCTATCGCCTGACGCTGCCGTTGCTGGCGCCCAACATTCTGGTGGTGGTGATCCTGTTGACCATCAACAGCGTGCAGATTTTCGATGAAGCCTGGGTGCTGACCAACGGCGGCGGGCCGGGCACCGCCAACAACTTTATTGTGCAGTACATCTATCAGACCGCGTTTTCCTCCAACGCGTCGCTGTACGGGCTGGCCTCGGCGGCGTCGGTGCTGATGGGGGTGGTGCTGATGATCCTGACGGCGTTGCAGTTCCTGCTGACCCGCCGTCTGGAAGGCAAAAAATAACCGGGAGCCGGCATGATGAAGATAATCGCGTTTCTTACCCGCACCCGTTATCCGGGGCGGATTCACGTCACCGACATCCTGAGCTGGGTCTGGCTGGTGGTGGGCACGCTGCTGGTGTTGATCCCGGTGATGTGGGCGGCGATGTCGTCGCTGAAAACCCCGGCGGAGATCAACCGCTTTCCGCCCAGTTTTCTGCCGGAGGCCGCCAGCACCGTCACGCTGCCCGACTACCCGAAACCGCTGGAGCTGTGGCAGGCGAAGCAGGACGACGGCAGCAGCAAGACGCTGGCGATGGTGCGGCGCATTGGCCTGCTGGCGCAGATGGTAGACCCGCAAGCGCCGCAGGAGGTAGTGCGGGTGCCGGTGCAGAACCTGACGCCGCAGAAAACCCTGCATCTGGAAACCGACAACTACACCACGCCGATGTCGAAATTCCATTTCGCCACCTACCTGAAAAACACCGTATTCGTGACGGTGATGGCGACGTTGCTGACGCTGTTGCTGAGTTCAATGGCGGCATTCGCGCTGGCGAAATACGAGTTTCGCGGCCGCGGCACGGTGCTGACGCTATTTCTGTCCACCATGATGATCCCGCTGTCGGTGGTGATGGTGCCGACCTTTCTGGTGGTGATCGGCCTGCGCATGGGCGACAACCTGTGGGGGGTGATTATCCCCACCATCGCCACGCCCACCGGGGTGTTCCTGCTGCGCCAGTACATGCTGACCATCCCGGATGAGCTGATCGAAGCCGCGCGTATCGACGCCGCCAGCGAGTTTCGTATTTACTGGAAAATCATCCTGCCGCTTACCGCGCCGGCGCTGGCGGTGCTGGCGATCTTCTCGGTGATCTGGCGCTGGAACGACTTCCTATGGCCGCTGATCGTGCTGTCCAGTCAGGACAACTTTACGTTGCAGATCGGCCTGAATGCGTTTCAGGGGCAATTCTCGGTGCAGTGGCACTACATTCTGGCGATGACCATGCTGTCGTTGCTGCCGGTGACGGCGGTGTTTGTGTTCCTGCAAAAATACATCACCACCGGCATTGCCAACACGGGAATGAAATAAATGGCGACGCTCAAGGATATTGCCGACCGCGCGGGGGTGTCGATCAGCACGGTATCCCGGGTGCTGAACGGCACCGCGCCCATCAGCGCCAAAGTGCGCCAGCAGATTATGGCGATCGCCACCGAGCAGGGGTATCCGCTGCATAAGGCGAGCAAAACGGCGGACAACCCGGAGCCGCTGCGCCACATCATGCTGGCGACGCCGCGCAACCTGATGCTGGAAAGCGACCTCAATCTGGTGTCGCTGACGCTGATCAACCGGCTGAAAACCCTGTGTCAGCAGCGCAACATCCAGCTCAGTCCGTTTGTCGGCGAGCCGGACAGCATCAACGAACAGCAACTGTTGCAGGCGCTGCGCGGCGGGCGGGAAAGCGGCATTCTGATCGTCAACGACGACCACCCCACGTTGCTCAACGCGGTGGCGGAAAGCGGCGTGCCGGCGGTGCTGATCAACGGCGAAGACCCGACCATGCGGCTTAACACCGTGATGCCCGCCAACCACTACTCGGCCGCCGCCGCGGTGCGTTACCTGATTGCGCAAGGGCATCGGCGCATTCTGCATCTGACCTGGCATTCCCGCCTGACCATTCGCGAGCGTGAGCGCGGCTACCGCGACGCGCTGGCTGAAGCCGGTATCCCGCTGGACGAACGGTTGATTCTGTCGCTGCCGGATTTCCAGCCGCTGACCGCCCGCGACGCGCTGCTCGACTGGCTGGCGCGCCACCCGGATCGGCTCGGCGTCACCGCCATCTTCTGCGCCGCCGACAATCAGGCCATTGGCGTGGCGGAGGCGCTCAACCAGCACGGCCTGCGGGTGCCGGACGACCTGTCGGTGATGGGGATGGACGATATTCTGCCGCTGGATATGCTGCCGCTGGCGCTCACCACCGTGCATCTGCCGTTTGAAGAGATGGCGCGCGCCGCGCTGCAACTGCTTACCCAGCAACTGCTGCCCGCGCAGGCGCTCGGCGTCGCCCAGCGCATCGAACTGGCCGGGCATCTGGTGGTGAGGGATTCGGTAGGGGGGCTGGCTGGGGGATAAATCGACGTATTCAGGTGCAGAGCGAAGGGGGGCGGATAGCCGGATGGATTTTTATCTGCGTGATTATATTACCTTTTGGTTATTATTTTGTTATGGGATGGAACTGAGGCTCAGAGCTACAACACCTAGTGTTGTCATCATTACTGATCAGGAAAGGCAACATGTACGTACGCTCAGTTTATACTTCACATACTGGCGCGACTTCCGCCGCTGCTAACGTTATCCGGGCTTCTGAGCTGTCAAAAGCGGCGCTGGAAAATACTCAGGCATTTAAACAAGACCCCAAACGTTATCTGGATAGCCACCTGATGGATATTTCCGGTGTGATGCGTACCAATGACCAAACGGGTATGAATGCCTTGCTCAATGAAAATCTCAAAAAGGGTTATTTCGCGTTAATTCCCGATGGGGTAGAAAAAAACAAAGTCAGCCTCAAGCCAATCACGGTTGCCAGCACCGCCGAAGCAGGCAGCGTGATTTATGCGCATTGGATCCCGTTTAAAAGTGGTAATGTGCTGCCGGGTTATACTGATATTCCTAAATATCCGCACCATGCCGCCAGAGAAGATAGTGCCATGTTTGCTTTTACTCCAGGTATGAATGGTTGTGCTCTGGAGGTCAGAGAGCATCCGGGACGCAGTGATTATTACCGGGTGTTTCATAACCAGCACCCTACCAGCAAGCAACAGAGCGACATGATTGATACGGTGGCTGGCGGCCCGGTGGACTCGTTTACCGAAGGCGAGTATTTCCAGCACAACAGTGTGGCGTTGATGCCGGTGTCTGCCAATGTGATGCATTTCAACCTGCATCAGGGGGGGTGGGAGTTTATTGGTCAGCCTCAGGGCATTAATCCGCATAACAATGCCATTCAGACTATGCCCCAGGGGCGGATCGTATCCCGACCATTGGATGCTGGATGATGCTCACTCAAGGATTCCGCTCCCGCCGGTTTTTCCTGATGCGTTGCAGCACGGCGATGGCGACCACCACGGCGGCGAACAGCAGCAGGATTAACGTCTGATATTGCTGCCAGTACGGGTCCGCCACCAGCGCCAGCATCAATGCCGCGGCGAACAGCACCACAAAACCGGCGAACCACAGCGAGTCGGTGACCTTGCGCACCGGGAACAGCCACAGGCTGGCGACGCCGGTGACGACAATCCCCCAGAAGGTGATAAACAGCATCAGCCGTAGCACCCAGCGGTTGGGGCAGATCACGTCGATGACCGCATTGACGGCCGAGGCGATGCGCGCCAGCGGCGCGGGCAGATCGGCGGCGGGGTAGTAGGTCTGGCTGATGAGCTGCTGGCTGGCTTCGTCGAGCGGCAGCGGCCAGTAGGCGGCGCCGAGAAAACTCCAACTGCTGTAACGCACCAGTTCCGCCAGCTCGGTCGTTTGATGGCGGTTGGCGTCGGTAATCAGGACAGGCACCAGCTTGCGATACAGCTCGGGAATCGCGGCCTGCGGCTGCTGGCTTAAAAAATGGCGCAGGTCGCTCAACTGATCGAGCGTCCGGCGCGGTTTGACCACTCCGTCAGGGGGCTCCGGCTGCAAAATAAACCGATCCACATACGGCAGCAGTTCCCGCAGGTTATCCAGCGTGTAGAACCCTTGTCCTTTGAGCAGCGACTCCACCGGCACCATCAGGTTGACGGCGTAGCGGGGCGGTGAGTCGGGCGCGTGTCCGGCGGGGGTGAGGGTTTTGCGCAGCGCCTGCACAAAGCGAATAAACGTCTGCTGACCGGCGCGGGTGGTGAGCCGGGTCAGGTCGAAGTCCAGCGTCACGCCGTCGGCCAGGGTATCCGACGGACTCAAACCGAAGGTCAGCCAGGGTTTGGCCCGATTGATCCAGTCATCGTCAAGCGGGGTCTGAATGTTGGCGCTGAGACGGGCGACCAGCGACGAGGTGAACAGGCTGACCAGCGCCGGCGACGGCAGTTTTCTCGGCGTGGACACCACCAGATCGACATGGGTGCGGTAGCGGTGCGCCAGCCGGATGAAATCGGCGTAGGGGCGGGTTTTCCGCCAGTTGGGCGGCAGCACCAGTTGCGGGTCGCGCGCGCCCGGCAAGACCGCGGCGGAGAAATAGCCGATGCGGTCCAGTTGACGAAAGTTGAGGGTCTGCCCGTCGGCCAACGGCTGCCAGTAAGGGTAAAAACCGTAGAAGGTGGCGTCGGCGCCGTTAACGTTCGGGGTGCTGTCTTCACAACCGCAGTCGGCGGGCGCGCGCCAGACCATCGGCGGGGTGGTTGACGGGGGCGCGCCGTCTTTGCGGGCGATGTCCAGAATGCGTTGCCGGCTCTGGTGGCTGAGGCGGTCAAGTCCGGCCATTTTCATCGCCACCGCCAGCTGGTAGCGGTCGGCGAATGGGGTGTCTTTCAGCGTTGCCAGCCGCGCCAGCGCGTCTTTGTCTACCGATACCAGATTGAGATCCAGATAAGCCAGCTCCAGCGCATTTTGATTAAGCGAATAGACGGTGATCGGCGTGGCGGTGCTGGCGTCGCTGTTCTGCCGGGTGTCGGCGATTTCAGTACGTAGCTGATTGTCGGGGTGCGCATTATCGTTCTGCGAAGAACTGTCGCTCTGCGTCGTGGTCTGGGTGCGGCTGGGGTTGCCGTTGCTGACCGGTACGGCGTCCACAATCTGTTGCAGGATCTGCTCCTCATTGCCGCGCAACTGGCGGATCAACGGGCGCACCGCGTTGTTCAGTTCCACCGGACTGGCGAACTGGTGGCCTATCATGCCGTCCAGTTGGCTCTGGATAGCGTTGCGTTCCGCCAGCTTGCGCAGGTCATCCTCCGTCAGGGCGTAGTACTGCGGCGACGTCACTTCCGGCGGCGGCGGGACGGCGGCGGCGTCCGCCTGCGCGGTGAGAAATTCGATGGTTTTCTGCGCCGGCCACTGCAACAGCTCCGGCGCGCCCATGCGGCTGCGCCAGTAAGGGAAGAGCTGATCGAGCTCCGATACTTTAGCCAGCGACACCAGCAGCGCTTCGGCGAAGGTATTGCGGTTGGGCGGCGGCGTGATGCCGAATTCGCCGCAAAACGTCGCCAGCCATTTGCGCGTCTTGGGGCCGAACAGCCCGTCGGCGAGGTAGTCGCCCGGCTGGCGGTAATCCGCCTGATACGCCGGGTCGTCGTGATAGATAATCGCCAGTTTATCCTGCGTGATGCGGGTAAAGCGTCGGCTGTCCATCCGTTCCAGCGCCTGGAGGCATTGGGCGTAAGTCGGGGCGTCGGGTACGGCGGATGGCATGAGCGCGGGTTCCGGCAGTGCGGTATAGGCCGCCGGTGGGAGCAGTAATGCCAATGGCAGCAACAAGGCCAGCAGCCGCGCCAGCGTTGCGTTGCGCCCGGTGAAACGGTGAATCCTCATGGCGATGGCTCTCTCCCTTACGGTTGTCAGTGATGCGCAGGCTGTCCGGCAATCGGCGTTCAGCGCCAGACCACGTGCAGCGGCCGGTCCATCCAGGGGTATTTGATGGTCGAATATCCCCACGGCAGCCGGTCGAGCAGCATGTCGAACGGGCCGGGAACCACCTCCAGTTTCCAGCTGTCCGCCTGTCGCCACAGCGTGCCTTCGCGTTGCAGGAAGGTTTGGCGCAATCCGTCAACCGAGGTGTGGCCCAGCGCATTCCAGTGCTGAAGGAGGGCGTCCAGCAGCGCGTCCAGCGTGTCGCGGGCGGCGGCGTCAGGCGGTAGCGTTAACGGAAGCGGGGCGTTGAGCGGCAGGCCGCACAGCAGCTTGTTCAGCGCCAGCTGGTATTCGGCGCAGTTTTGTCCCCGATCGACCAGATATTGCAGGCAGTGGATGGCCTGATGGCGGGCGTCCGGCTGCGGGAAGGCGCCGTCCTGCACCAGCGCCAGCTTTGTCAGCAGGCGAGGGAGCCAGGGCGCGGCCAGCACCAGCCCGGCATTGGCGACCGGCAGCGGCTCATCGGTGCTCAGCGTCTCGTCGCCCCGCCAGTCGACAACCGCCGGAGCAGCCATATCCGGCACGGCCGCAGGCTGCGGTGCATCGGTATCGGCTACGGCATCAGCGAGGTCCGGCTGTTCAGGGGGCGACGCGGCGGCGATGTCGCGTTCAGGCGGTTGCCCGGCATCCGTGACGGCGACGACCGGCGGCGTGTCCTGATGCAGCCCGGCGGCGGTGATCAGCCGTTGCAGGCGTTCGGCCAGCGTGCGGGTCGAGGGGAAGCGCTCGGCCTGCGCCTGTTCCAGCAGAAAACGGTAGAACGCAGACGGCGACGGCTGATGGCTGCGCTGTTGCCAGTCGGCGGCCTGTCTGCCCAGATAATGGCTGATAAAGGCGGCGATATCCGCTGGCGAACCGGCGGCGAACAGACGGTGATACAGCGCGCGCCACAGCAGATTTTCCAGCTGCTGCGCCGCGCCGCGGTACGCCGGGTGACGATGACAGAGGTTGGCGATAAAGCGGCCGTAAGGGTATAGCGCCAGAAAGTCGGTGCGGCGCAACAGCAGCAGTAAGGCGGTGTGCAGCCTGTCGGATAGCGTGTCCGCCAACCGTTCGATCAGAGCGGGCGAACGCAGCGCGGGCAGCAGCAACCGGCGTACCGCTTCCGGCTGCGAGGGCAGCAGGCGCGCCAGCGCGGCGGATAGCGCGGCGATGTCATCGGCGGCGAGCGTCGCTGCAGCGTGCCCGGCGATCCGGTTCAGCAGCGCCAGCGCGGCGTCGTCATCCATCGCCGATGGCATTGGGGCATCAGGCGTCGTGGCGCCGACAGGCTGGCGCGGGGCATCCACTGACGAGGGGGCGGACTGGCTGACCGCATCGCGCAGAGCCAGCCAGTCCGGCGTGCGGTTGGCGGCCAGCGCGTCGATCATCTGCCCGTAAAACGCCTGCCGCTGTGCAACGGTCAGGCGGCGGGTGACGTTGTCGAGCGTGGCCGACAGGCTGCGTAGGTTGGCCGATGGCTGACGCAGCGCGATTAGCTGGGCAAGCAACTGGGCGGCCTGCGATGGGCGCAGAGCGGCGCACAGCCGCAGCCAACTGGCGGGGTGGTGTGTGGAGACCGCCAGCCAGCGCTGGAGCAGCAACGGGTTATGGGTCAGCAACCGTTGCAGGCAGCGCTGCAGGTCATTACCGGCATACGAGGACGCGGCGCGCCAAACGGTGCGCGCCTGATCCGGCGGCGTAAAGCGGCGCGTCGGGTCGGCGTGGACTAACACGTCGTATAGATAGTGGTAACAGGCGGCGTCAAGCAACGGCTGCTCCGGCGGCGGAAGGTCAGCGTCGATGTGACACGGCGCCGCGGCTTGCGGTTGAGGTTGAGACTGAGGTTGCGGCTCAGGCTGCGGTGACGGCGGCGGCGCGGGAGGCGAGCTTTCGCGCAGCCGGGTAAGCAGCGTCAGCAGCGCCCGGCGCACCGCGGTATCGGCCGGGGCGTGGCGCAGGCGTTGCAGCAAGGCGTCGATCAGCGCCTGACGCGACAGGTTATGGTGCGCCGCCAGTTGCCGCAGCAGCGCGTCCAGATAGCTTTGCCGGTTGAATTCGCTGCCGCGCTCCGCCAGCAGGTAGCTGAACGTGAGGCTCCACAGGCTGTGCGTCAACAGCGGCTCGCCGGGGGCGTGGGCGGAATGGTCGGCGATAGCCGGCTGGCTGGCGCGCACTTCTTCCATCAGCTCGCGGATAAACGGCGCGTCCGCTGGTTCCAGCAGGGTCAGCAGGCGATATTGCGTCGCCGCGGAAAAGCGCACCACCCAACGCTGGCGTACCTGACTCTGCTGGCCGCAGGCGATCAGCGCCGGGCGTAACGTCAGCAGCATCGCCGGCGTGCACTGGCGCCACACCCGATTCAGCGCTGCTTCATCCGCCTGTTGCAGCGCGTCAGCCCACTGTTGCCGTAGCGTGTTGACGGCGGGTTCTGCCGCGGCCGCTTCCCGATGTCTTATTGATTCGCCGCTAACCGGCCCGCGTCGCACCGGTTGAGCGCCCGACCTCATGACCGGCAGCGCGCGGGCGAGCGGCGCCATTTCTCCCCATAATGTGGTCAGCAGCGACAGCAACGGTTGTTTCAGCGCGTGGTCGCCCGGCCACGCCGCCAGCCGCAGGTACAGCGTTTGCAGCAGGTCGGTTCGTTCCATATTGTGGTGCGCCGCCATGCGGCCAATCAGCCCGGCCATGTAGCGCTGTTTGTTGAACTGGCTGCCGCGCTGCACCAGCAGATAATGCAGGGTGAATTCACGCAGCAGCTGATCCAGCGGGGCGCTCGGGTCTGTGGGCGCCGCGTCGTCGGGATGATGGAACCACGCCGGATGCCTGAGCACCTGTTGGATGAACGGTTGCGCCTGCGGCGCCAGCAACCCCAGCAGATCGTCGAAGGCGTGGTCATCCACCGCCTGCGCCATGCCGCGCACCACCTCGGGCTGTTGCCCGCAGGCGTAAAGCGCCAGCAGAAACCGGCCACGCTGGTCGCCGAGCAGCGTGGCCCAGACCGGCAGCAACTCCTGTCGCAGACGGCGCTGGCGCAGCGCCTGATGGATGCGCTGATGCCAGTGGCGGTGCAACCGCGCCTTTAGCGCGGCTGGCAGCGCATCCGCTTCCGGCTGGGCCGCCAGACAACGCAGCGCGATATCCTGATGCGCGGGCGTCAGCTGTTCCAGCCAGCCGTTTAGCGCGGTAGCCGGCAACTGAGAAACCAGCCGGGCGATCAGGCTGGTCGGGCGAGCGCTGGCGTTCAGTAACCGGTTCAGTCCGGCGCGGTGTTGGCGCACGGCGTCGGCCAGCCAGTGGCGGTGGCGGTCTGCCTGCCGCCAGCCTTGCCGACCGGGGTAATGCCAGGGCATCACGCCGTGTTGCAGGAAAAACTGCAACTGACGCCACTGCGCCGCCGGACCATCCAGCACCTGTATTTCCGCGGCATCGGCGTCGTGGCGTTGATGTGGCTGGGCCGGGTCGGACGGTTGCTGGGCGCGCAGCGCCTCCGTCAGCTGCCGCTTTAGCGCCGCCAGCAGCGCCGACTCCAAATCCGACGCCGGCAGCGCGCCCAGATCGAGCCGCAGGTGGTCGATCACCCACAGTTGATGGGGCGGCGAAAACTGGTCGAACAGCGCGTCGATCAACGGCAACAGCTGTTGCTGCACCCAGCGCGGGGCGTCTCGCTCGAACCGCTCCGCCTCGGACGAATGGCGAAAGTCGAGCGTCAGGCTGGCGGTGTGAATCCGGTGTGGCTGCGTCATGCGTCCTGTCCTGATGGTTGAGAAGTGGGGGATTGAGCGTGCAACGATTGCAACAATGCCGTCAGCCGGGCGGCCGCGTCGTCGCACGATGGCTGGCCGGGAGCTTCCCGTCTGGCGTCGAGCCATGCCAGCCAGGCGGTTTCAAACTCGACCGTGGCGTGAATATCGAGCCAGTGACAGCGCGGCAGCAGATGCGCCGGGCACTGTCGGGCGATCAGGGCCTCGGCCTGCGCCCGGAACACCGGGTTGCCGCCGCGGGCGGTGTAACCAGGCAGAATAAGACTGATCTGGCCGGGAAACGGGTCGCTGTCGGCGCGGGCGTCATCACCGCCGTGCGCCGGGCGCAGCAACAGGTGCTCCACCACGTACACCCCTTCGCACCGCTGATTAAGGCGGATGAGTTCGCGGCGCAGCTGGTTGATGACGCGCACCAGGTGCGCCGGTTGGCTGCTGGCGCCCAGGTGCAGCCATAAGCCGTTTTGCGAGCCGGGCGCCGCCGACAGCCGGAACAGCGCCTGATAAAAGCCGCTGACATCGGGCGGCAGAATGCGGTAATGCGCCAGCATCACGCCGCGTTGCAGCAGCTCGACCGGCAGTGGCCGCAGGCGCAGCGCCAGCACATCGCGCGCCGCCGCCGCATCGGCGCTGCCCGGCGCCGCGTCGCTCAGCGGCACATCCAGCAAACTGTCGAGGGCCGACTGATCCAGCCATTGCAGATGCGACTGACCCGCCGCGCTGTGCAGGAAGGCGTCATCGGCCATCAACTGCCACCCCTGCCGGGCCAGCGTCTGGCTATAGGGCCACGCGTCGGCGTCGTCCATCCCGAGCAGCAGCGCCACCCGGTCGGCGAAACCGCCCCGGTTTTCCCGTTCGGTCATCGGCCGGCGCGTGTTGAAACCGGCGCCGCGATCGCGGGTCAGACGGTCGATGGCCTGAATAAACCGGCGCTGGTACTCAAGCTGCTGACGGCTCTGCACGCGCTGATCCGACGCCTCGCCCGGCTGACGCCACAGTCGGGCGTCCAGCGTTTCGCCGTATAACGCCAGCAGATAGTCGAGCAGCCGTCCTTTGCGGTCCGGGTAGTGGTCGACCTCGGCCAGCAGGTGATGAAAACGCGCCGCCGCATCGTCGGGATACAGGAGATCCACCCCGCGGAACTGCTCATCATCCAGCAGGTTGAAGGCGTAACTGCGTCCGGCGTCGGTGGCGGGGGAAAACAGGTCGCGCAGGTTAGCCAGGTTGGCGCAAAAGTTGGCCATCAGCTGTTCAAACAGCAGCAGATAGCCGCGAAATTGCTGGATCTGCGCCTGTTCCTGCCGGTTCAGCGCCGTCGGGACGCGCGGCGCGTCCAGCCGGTAGACGCCGGGGAACAGCGACTGGATCGACCGGTAATCCGCCAGCTCGCGCCAGATGCCGTGCGGCGGCGGGATGAGGGCGGCGGTCTGGCGGCGGATTTGCTCGTGCAGCGTGCCGTTTTGCGCCTTACGCCGCACCAGCCGGATGCTCATGGCGCTGAAATCAATCGACAACGGGTGGCCCTGATGGGTCAGGTTGAGGTCGATGTCGTCGTGCTTTTTCGGCAGCAGGATCCAGTCGCCGGGGCTGAAGTGGTCCTGCGCATTGTCGGGATGGCCGTCCCGACAGGGTTGCGGGATCAGCTGCAACTGTCGGATGTGGCCGACGCCGTCGATGTTGATCAACCGGGTATAGAGCGCCGATAGCGGCCTGACGGCGGCAACACGCTCGTTGCCCGGCGCGCCGTGGTGGTCGGTGTAGTTATAGGCATAGTTATCGACATAGTTATCGGCATAGCTATCGGCATAGTTATCAGGGTAGCTGTCAGCATAGTTATCAGCATGGCTAGCGGTGTGGCTGTCGGCCTCGTCGCCCCGGAGCCACTGTTCGGCCTGAAAGTAGATTTCAGCCGCCAGGTTGTCGGCGTTATCGTGCAGATTGTTGGTGTTATCGTAGTTGGTGTTATCGTAGTTGGTGTTATCGTAATAGTGCAGCTCGATATCGGCGTGCAGCCGCAGCTCGCGACTGTCGATGATGCGGACGCCGGCGAGGTCTTCGCCCAGATTACGGGCGCGGTGGTAGAGATGCGAGGCCGCATCGACAATGTCGTCGCGCAGCGCCGGATGGTGGTCGCAACGCTGACGCGCCGCCTCGGTCAGCAGCAGATCGATGTGGTAGCGACCCTGACCGTCCGGCGTGACCCACGCCTGTTCCACCTCGTCCATCGCGTCCAGCACCGCCTGCTGATAATCCTGCCGGGTGCAGGGGCGGGGCGGGAAAATCTGTTCCGGCAGCATCAGCCCCTGCGCGGCGAAGTCGAGGCGACCGTCCGGCTGCGTCAGGTAATCCGCTACCTCAAAGTCGGTGCGGTAAATCAGGTCGGTGAGGGCGAAACACAACAGTTCCAGCAGCGTGACGCCGGGGTCGTGGAGGTTGTAGTCGGTCCAGCGGTTGCCGCTGAGCCGTTGGACCTGCTCCAGCCCTGCGCGCAGCAGGCTGGCGACGCTGTCAGGGTCGTCATGGGGCGCCTGTCTGGGAATAAATGACGGTTGCGCCATGCCTTACTCCTCGTCCGCCGGCAGCAGGCTGTTATGCATGTAGGCGTCATGCCACAGCCGGGTGAGGTGGTAACGAATAACGATGCCGTCGCCATAGCTGGTGTGGGTGCGGATCTGCAACCGGTAGGGGCGGATGCCGTCGTGGCCGCCGGCGGGCGTGTCGTCGCGCAACCAGCGCAGCGTCAGCTTGTCGGCGCGCGAATGGTAATAGGCGTGGCGGGCGCTGATGCGGTTTTTGCGGTTGAAAAAATTGAAGAGAAAACCGCTCGGCGCGCAGGTGTTCAGCGCGATGGCGTGGATCAGCGCGTAACGGCCGGAGTGACGGATACCGACGCCCGCCACCACCTCGAAGGCCTGGCACCCTTCCAGTTTCGGCGTGAGGTCGTGCCATTCGCCGTCGGCGGGCAGGCGGTCCGCCCATTGCGCGCCTGCGCGCCCTTGTGCGCCGATCACCCCGTTGACATCCAGCGCGTGGCGCGGCGTGGTGGTGTTGATGCCGGCCCGACCGTCGGGGGTGAACGTCAGCAAGGGGTCGGCGTCGGCGATGGCGTCCTGCCCGTCGCCGGCGTGGCGGTTGACCCGCAGCAGGTCGCTGTCCGGTTGCAGGCTGACCGACCACAACGCCCGGGTGGGGTCGCTGTCGCGGTAAAACGTCATCAGTCTGGCGTGGGTATCGAGTGCGGCGATCTTCAACCCCTGTTCCGGCGTTTTATCGAACCCTTCCTCGATTTTGTTGACTGACGAATCGATCAGGTCGGAAAAATGTTCGGCGGACGGCATGGCGCCCTGACGAAAATAGTTTTTCAAGGTGCCGCGATTTCGTTTTGCCACTCACATACTCCCCATGTCGCCGTTATTCTCCATCTCACCGTCATTCTCATCTCGCCGTTATGCCCATGTCGCCGAGTCGGCGTGTTTCCGCGATGGGCTAACGGACGGTGATGAAGCTGTCGCCGATAATCAGGTCGCCGATACCGATTTTTTCCGGCGCTCGCAGCCTGAGGTCCGGACTGAGCCGCAGGTCATGCTGCTCAACCGGCAGGATAATATTCCAGGGATAGCGTGGAGTTAGCCCGGTCAGACTCGGGTTGTTTCCGGCGGGATCGCCGGTTTGGTCGTGCGGCGCGGCGCTGTCGGTCAGTCGCCAGCGCTGTGTTTGCCCATCGCTCTGGCCGAGGCCGGTCTGACGGAGGGTGATCAGCGAAAAGCCGGTCACAAAACGCACGTAATCCAGATGCGCGATAAAGGCTTCGATTTGCCGCAGCGCCATTCCGGCGCCAAACCCCTGATTGGGGCTTTCTTCACGCCACGGACAGAGGTAGGCGGAGATATCCCGGTTCAACCGGCGCAGCGCCTGCCCCGGGTGATGCCCCGGCTGAAAGGCGACGCTACAGCGCACCTGAACCCTTTCGTACACCGGCGAGCGAACCGTAACGACGGCGCCCGGCGGCGCGATCGTCTGCAGCCAGGTTTGTATCCGGTGCAGCAGCGCGGCGCTGGCGTGCAAAGGTTCGCACGGCTGGTGCCGGCAGGCGGGGTGGCGCTGGCGCACCAGCAGCAGTACCTGTCCCGGATGGTGGCCCGGCACGCCGAAACGGGTATGCGGAAAACAGCGTGTCTGTTCGATCTCGGGAAAGTGTTGCAACACCAGCCGCTCGTAGTCCCAGCCGGTTAACGCCCGCCCTTTGTGGCGCAGTTGTTCGCTTAACCGTTGCCGGAATTGTCGCGGGGATTCTCGCGGCGCGCCGCCGGTCGACGGCATCATCAGGCTGATGGCGCCCAGCCCGGCCGGCGGGTTGAGCGCTCGCCAGCCTGACGCCGCGGCAGGCGGCGTCGGCTCGTCGTCCGGTTCCTGCCCGTCGGGCCACTGGCGCACGGCCTGCACCACGTGGGCGGCGACGTGCAGGCAACTGGCGTACTCGCCGATGCCCTGCCGGGTGCTGACCCGCAGCCAGTAGAGCCGGTCCGGCATCACGGTGTGCCGGTCGTTGATCGCCGGTGGGATATCCAGCGTGACGATGCCGGAGGTGATAAAGCCGTGGGTGGTATCGGCGATCACCTGATGCGGCGGCAGCACGCGCCAGTCGTTGTCGACCAGATAACGCCACTGGAACGCCTGCCGGTGGCGGATGGCCGTGGGGGCGGCCCGATCGTCGAGCTGGAAGAACAGGTTCAGCGCGCCGCCGAGCGACGACGCCTGTAACCCGATGAACAGGTTGCCGTCGTCGTCATAGCGCGGGAAAAAGGCGACGGGGCGGGTATCTCCGCCGCTTTCGGCCGCCGGGTACAGCATTTCATGACCGAACGGGTGCAGATGCAGGAGATGGCTGTCCGGCGCCGGTTCGTGGCCGGAGTGGCCCGGATGAATTCGGGCGCAGGCCCGATAGCCGAGCGTCAGCCGGTTGATCGCCGGGGTATAGGGCGGATTGGGCAGCGGCAGCGGTTTTCGGCGTCGGGCGTTGTGCATCAGCGTCTGACTGAGCAGCGTGCCGTACTGATGATGGCCGAAGCCCTGTTCCGGCTCGCACAGCGACAGGCGGATCAACCCGTTGCGGCTGGCGTGATCGACGCGGAACGCGTCAGCGTCGGCCGCGGGGCGGACGGGCTGAAAATCCTGCTTCAGGTCGCCCTGAATCTGTATGTCGGAGCGCAGCCGATCGCTGCCCGGTTCGCTGGCGAACAGCGCAAGCGGGCCGCCGACCGCCTTCCACTCGCCTTCGCGCAACACGGCCAACTGCGCCTGAAAACGGCGGTTAGCGTAGTCGCCGGGGTAACCCTGATAATGCTGGCGAAAACCGTCGCTGCCGCCCGGCAGGTTCGCCCAGTCGATCGTCAGCGTAATGTCCTGCACCGACTTTTGGGCGAGTTCGTAACTGGCGAGGGTCAGCGCTGGCTGCCCGGTTGGCTGCGCGCCGAACGGATAAAAGGTTTTGCCGATGTCGACCTGCCCGTCGCAGGTGTCTATCTGGAACGTCTGCACGCCGGATACCCGCGTGGCGAGGAGCAGCGGACCAAGCACGAAATCGCGGAACACCGAGTAGGGAAAAAACGGCGTTTCCGGCTTCATTTCCAGTTGCAGCGCCGGCGCGCGGTAATGCCAGAGGTCGCCATGAATGGCCGGATCGCAGGGAATTACCGCCCCGAAGCCGGGCGACAGGGTAAAGGTGAGCCGGAAGCCGTACGGGCCGTCGTCGTCCGCGCTCAACGGGTGGATACGGTAAGAGACGATGGTTTGCCAGCCGCTTTCGGTGCTGAGATGCAGCGTAAACAGCTCGCTGTAGAGGCGGTAAAAATTAACCTGCCGGTTGCCGTTCAGCAGTTCCGCCAGCGGCGGCTGGCTGTCGTCGGGCAGCAACTGGCGGCTTTTTTCCAGCACCAACCGCTGTTCATCGTCATTCAGCCAGTCGGCGCGGCTCAGGGTCTGGCGGCTGAACAGGTGCCCCAGCACACGACAGCCGCACGCCGGATCGCGGGTCTGACGCAGTACGCCAAGCAGGAAATACTTGTACAGCAGGCCGATAGCCTCATCGTCACGGCTGCGCTGCAACGCCTGTAGCTGGCGGGGCGTCAGCGCGTCGACCAGCGCGCCGATGACGGCGGGGGCGTCGTCGTCGGGCAGCAGCGGCGTCAGCGTCTTCGCCAGCGTCAGCAGCAGGGTGGTCAGCCGGTTGCGCAATACCGCCGGGTAAGGGGCATCCCTGAGCAGGTACAGTTGCTGCGCCAGATGCGGCCGCTCCGCCTCGTGCAGATTGACGGTCAGGCTGACCCGCCGCCGTCCTTCCGGCAGGTAGAGCACCGGGTCGATGATAGCGATGCCCGGCGCCGACGGCGAAGGATGGCGCTGCAAGGCCGGGGTTTCGCCAAACAGCGTCAGCAGCGTGCGTGAGCGGGGCTGGTCGCTGCGCCACGGCCACAGGCTGTCGCTGTGAATGGCGGTGACGAAATCCAGCTCCCGTTCCGGCGACATCAACGGATCGCGCTTGAGCAGCAGCGAATGCACCTGTTTGACCTCGGCGTCGCTAACCTGCAATGGTTGTTCGCTGCGATAGAGGATGTCGCGCAAGCGGGCGTCCTGCCCGGCGCTGAAGACTACGCCGCGCTCAAGCGACAGCGGCGTGGTCAGCCCGTTTTCCGGCGTCAGTTTCAGGAAGACTGCATCAGCCGTGAGCGGCTGCGGTTGCTGCCGGAGTACCTGGCGGTAGTAAAAGTCGAGGTGCCGTTCGGTAAAACGGTTAAGCCGGGCCTGCGCTCGGGCGAATAACTGCAGGAAGGTCAGGTACAGCGCGACTTCCGGGGCGTGATCGGCGTGGGACAGCGCCTGTTGCATCCGGCGACGACCGTCGGTCTGTAGCTGGCTGACGGCGTTGACGGCGGCGGAAAAACAGAGCTGTAACTGCTCTTCCAGCACCTGAATGCCCGGCAACTGCTGTTGCAGTAACTGTTGCTGTTCGCTGGCGATAAATCGGCCGTTGTCGTAGCGAATTCCCCATAGCGGGTCGAGGGTTTTCAACGCTGGGTCCGCCAGCAGCGACGGGCGGTAGCCGTCCAGCGCCTGCGCCAGAATCACCACGTACTGGAACGGCCGCACCAACTGCGCTTTCAGTACCGTCTGGATGGTCAGTTTGATGTGGTCGGCACTGGTGGTCTGGACGGGAATAAAGGCGCGGTACCACCGATCCAGATTCGCGTAGAGGGCGATCAGGTACGTCAGCGTCTGATCCATGCCGCGCGACTGCGCCTGCCGAAAACGGTTTTGTTCCAGCGCGGCGTCGAACGACAGGATGATCGCCATACCGGTGACTTCGCTTTTGGCGAACAGCGCCTGCCAGTTGCCCGGCTGTGTGGTGTCGCCGCGGTCAAATGACAACTGCGCGGCGATGTCGCTAGCCAGCACCAGCAGCGTTTCAAACGACATCTCATCCGCCAGGAACGCGCCGTCTTCCAGTGCCGGCGGCAGGCGCTGTTGCTGCGAAGTGGCCGGCGGCGGCAGCGGGGGATTCCAGGTCATGGTCATGGGGCGGCAGGCCTCGGTTAATGGTTGTCAGTGATGGATGAAAACCGGTGGCTTGGCGTGGCGGCGCGCGTCACGGCGTCGTCACCAGCGTGCCTTCGCGCAGATAGAACGGGTACACCATGTTGCTGCGGGTATTGGTGGCGATCAGGGTGTAGTCGAGATGAATCAACAGCTTGCCGTCGATGGCCTGCTGGTTGTCGATGACGATCGCCTGTAGCCGGATGCGCGGCTCGAAGAACAGGATGGCTTGTTCGATGCGGGCTTTCATGTCGGTGAGGGTGGAGAGGGTGAGGTCTTCAAACACCATGCCCTGAATATCGCAACCGTACTCCGGCGCCATGATGCGCTCGCCGGGGCGGGTGGAGAGCAGCAGCGTCAGACTTTGCCGGACGTCTTCGTCGCCGCTTACCATGCCGATGCTTTGCGCGGCGGCGTCAAACTGCGGCGGGAACCCCCAGCCGGTGCCGAGAAACGCATTATCGTTATCCACGTTATCCTCCTATCAATACGGTGAATTCGCCGAGCGCGATGTTGCCGCCGTGAGCGGTGGTATCGCCGATACGGGCGGCCGGTTTACCGCCGATCAGCACGGTGGCGGAGCCTTTAACGATGACGTCCGGCGGCCCGACGCACATACAGTTGTCGCCCATCACCGCCGCCGGCAGTTTGCCGATCAATACGGTCGGCACGCCGGGACCGATGACCGGACCGCCGACATGGGGGATCGGCGGCAGCCCCGGCGTCACCATCGGGCAGGCGTGCAAATCGGTCAGGCGGGCAGCTGGCGGCATCAATACTTTCCTTTATTTTTTGTAGATAACTAACAACGTTGTCTCGTTGCGTGTCGTGCCTGTTTGGCGTTAAAAACTGTGCTGAGGTGGTTGCTCCCGCCGGGTGAGCCGCATGGATGCGGCGAAAGCCCTTGCCGCGCCGGGAGCGCGTCAAGGGCGGCCCGAACAGCGGGGGCGAACGCCGAAGGCACCGCGCAGCGGCACAGTTTAGCCACCAGCCAGTGGTCAAGGAGAGGCGGCGTTTGAGCCTCTCTTTGTCGTGCGTGCGATGACGTTGCAAAGAAAAAATGAGGTTTATCCCGCACGAAATGTTGCTCAATTCCGCCAGACATTCGATAACTGCCTCTCTATTGATCTCTGTTAATCAGCGTTAATTGATCATCACGATGCCGCCCTTCACCACCGTCTGGCCGGAGGCCGACAGTTCGGCGGTGGCGTTGCCTTTGGCGGTCAGGCCGGTTTTGGCTGACAGGCTGACGTTCATTCCCTCTGCGGTGACGTTGGCTTTGGCGCTGATATTGATGGCGCTGGCGGCGGTCAGTTCGATTTTTCCTTTGGCGTTGAGGGTGATGTTCTTCGGGCTGTCCAGCGTGATGCCGGAGGAATCCAGCGTTACGCTGTTGCCGTTCTGGTCCAGCAGCGTCACCGTTTTGTCCTTGTCGCTCAGCACCGCCTGATTGCCGCCGGGGGTGGTAATGGTGATCACCTTGTCCTCTTCATTGAACTGCAGCGTCAACTGGCTGCGGGTCACCAGCGTTTTGATGGTGTTTTTGGCGTCCGGCGTGACCGGCGGCGGGTTTTTGCTGCTGTACAGACTGCCGAGGATCACCGGGTCCGACGGGTTATTGTTGAAGTAACCCAGCACCACCTCGTCACCCACCTCCGGCATGAATTGCGCCCCGATGCCGGTTGAGGCGTAGTAACTGGCCAGCCGCGCCCAGATGCCGTCGTTTTCCGCCTGCATCACCGGCACCGACACCTGAATGCGATGCTGCTGTTCCGGGTCGCCATCCAGTTTTTTGACGATGCCTATCTGTAATCCGTCCACGCCGGGCAGCAGACCGGCGGCGGGCGGCGGCGTCAGATCGCGGTGTTCGGCCGACCACGCCGGCGGCATGCCGAAGTCGATGTGGGTCAGCCACTGGCCGTCCTGAATGTGATGGCGGACGCCGCTGACGTAGAGGTGACCGTTAAAGCGCGCGCCGACCCCGGCCAGTTCGATCAGCGTATTGATGCGCGCGCGGGCGCAGCCCTGACAGGTCAGGGTGCCGCGCAGGCGAGAAAGGGCGGATTTGACCTGCTGGCCGCGGGCCCAGTCCCGCAGCGCGCTGTTAACCAGCGGCGTGGCGCTTTGCAGCCGGTATTCCGTCAGTCCCAGCACGCGGGCCAGCTCGTCGGCGCTCAGGTTGCCCTGCCGGCTGACGGACTGGGCGGCGGCCTTTTCCTGTAGCGGCTGCTGGTTTTTGATATCCCAGCCAACGCCGGTCACCGAGGTAAATTGGTGGCGGGCGTCAATGTCGGCGGTGAGTGAAACCAGGTCGTCGCCGTAGGTGACGGTCAGCACCGGCGAGGCGCTCAGACAAGGGGCGGCGACAGCGACGGCGCCGTCGTCGTTGCACACCACCAGCCCGTTGGCTTCCGCCCGGGTGAGCAGAAAATCCCAGTCGCTGCAGTTGAACTGCACCAGTTCGTCGTGCTGGGTATGGGTGGTGTCGACGCGCGCGCTGAGTCCGGCGCAGCGGTTAATCAGGCGGCTTAAAATGTCGCTGTCTTTCTGCTTGAGATAGTTGTCGTTGCGGCGGGCTACCGTCATGGCGATCGCCTTGTCCCGGCATTCGATCACCAGCCGTGAATGACCGGCGCCGCTGATGCTGATGCCGTGGCGAATGATGATCCCGTCGAACAGCAGCTGTTCCTGACTGGCGTAGCCGGCCGCGATGGTCAGGCTGTTGCCCGGCTTGAACAGGTCGCCGCTGCTGAGCGGAAAGCGGTTTTGCGGCATGTCGCCGTCCTGAATCACCAGCTCCGCGCGGGCGATATGGTTCACCCGTTTACAGACGTGAATGGATAACAGCTGGATATCGTTGCCGATTTCGGCGCCGTTGCTCTTGATGGTGCAGGTCACCACGCCGTCACTGTGTGTTGCCGGGGAGTCCGCCATATCGTCCTTCCGTTAGGCCAGTGGGGGAAAGTAGAGGCGGGTGCCCGGCACAATGTGACGCACGCTGGTCAGATTGTTGTAACGGGCCACCGCCACGTAATAGGCGCTGTCCTGATAGATCGCCTGGCACAGCTGCGGCAGGGTATCGCCCTGTTTCACCACCACGCTGTGGGTGAGGTCGGGCGAGGAGCGGTTGGCGCGCAGCGCCTGCTCGTTGCTGTCCAGATAGTTGTCAAAACGCAGCTCGACGGTGGCGCGCAGCGGCGCGCCGGCGGCGTCGAACAGCGAATAGCGGATGGCGAGGCGGGTCAGCCGCCCTTTGAACGACAGCGTGCCCCAGGTCAGCACCACCACGCTGGGTTCGTGCTTGTCGCCGACATAGCGGTACACCACGTTTTTAAGCTGGGTGATTTGACCGGCGACGTCCGGTTTTTGCGGCTGCTCCACCACGCCGGTGCCGTCAATCATCATTTCGAAGCTGAGCGTTTCGCTCTGATAGCTGGCGAAACCGAGCCGCGGCGCCAGGCTGCCGAGCGCGCGATTGCCCGCGGCTGACCGGTTGGTGTAATTGATGCCGTGTTCATGGCGGATGCCGGCGGGGTTGAGCATCACGTCAAATTGCTGTTTTTTGTCGAGGGTGCGGATAGTCAGCTTCTGCATGATGAACGGCTCCGGTTAACGTTCCCGCGGCTCGGTTTGCAGGTGATGAAATGAAATCGCTCCCGGCGTGGCGGACGGGTTGGTCGACGGCCCGGCGTCGCGGTTTTCCGCGTCGCTTTCCGCCTGATGGGGCGAGTCCGGCTCATTCGGCTGGATGACCCGGGAATAAATCGTCAGTTGTCGCACTTCTATCGCCATGATCATGTTTCCTTCTGGGTCACTGTTTGCGTTTGGAACGGCTGAAACACAGGACGATCTCTTCAATCGCCACGTCATTACGGGCGGCGTGGAAGCGATCGATTCTCCAACTGATCGGATAGGCGTTATAAAACAGCCAGATCCGCAAGGGGTCGCCCTGTTCATCCAGCAAACTGACGCTCACCTCTTTGGTGACGATCGGGCGGTTCAGCTGTCCTTCGAAACAGCTTTTGCACCAGCGCACCAGCGGCGAGTCGGCAGGGCTGAGGCCGCGGCGCAGCGTCAACGGCCCCTGTTTCACCGCGGTCGGCAGATAATAAACGCTGTTATTGCCGCCTTCGGTGAACGGTTCGGTTTCAATGCGCGATTCGATGCCGGACACTTCCTGAAAAGCCTGGTCTTCGCCGCTGTTGTCGATATTCACGCTGAAATAAAACGCGGGTAGCGGCCATTCGCCGCCGGGCGATTTTTTTTGCATCGGCATTACCGGGTCGTGTCATTTTCGTGTGGTTAACGCGGCTGCCCGCCGCGTTAACCGGGTGCGGTTATACCGCGACTTCCAGCCCTTCGTGCGCCAGCTCAATGGTTTCAATCGCCACTTCATTGCCGTCTGATTTCAAATCCGTGCCGCTGACTTTGGTCGGCCAGGCATTTTTCAGCTTCCACGTCATGGCCGGGCTGCCGCTTTCATCCAGCAAATTGATGGTGACGGCGGTGCGGGCGATGGTGTTCATCTTTATTTTCGAGAACCAGTCGTAGAAGTTATTGTCTTTGACGAAAATGCCTTTTTTCAGGGTCACGTTGCCGGATTTGATAATGCCGGGCATCTTGATGGTGGAAAATACCGGGCTGTTGCCGGCGCGGTATTCAATAATCTGGGCTTCGATATCCAGGCCGGTAATTTCCTGAAACGACGCCACCATGCTGGCGCCCGCGCCGCCGTCCCATTTCACTTCAAAGTGAAATTTGGGCATCGGCCATACGGTGCTTGACTGAGCGGAACCGTCATCTGCCATGGGTGTTCTCCTTGAAGAGGTGATAAAACATCAGATCGTCAGCGGTCAGAATCAGGATTTCTGCATCTGCTGCTGGAAGGTAATTTCGATAAATTCGGCCGGGCGGCTGATCGCCACCAGCACCGTAATGCGCAGGATCCCTTCCAGAATGTCCTGTGGCGTCATGGTCTTGCCGAGCCCGACGTCCACGCTGTAGGCGTCTTCCGGCGACGCGCCAGCCAGCCCGCCGCGTTTCCAGATCCCGAACAGAAAGTTTTCGATCATGCTTTCCATCGATACCCAGGTATTGGCGGTGTTGGGTTCGAACACGTAGGCTTTGGCGGCCTGTTTGATGGACTCTTCCAGCATGATCATGGTCCGGCGCACGTTGACGTAGCGCCAGTCGAGGCTGTTGCCGTCCAGCGTGCGGGCGCCCCACACCAGCGTGCCTTCGCCGGTAAACGTGCGCAGCGCGTTGATGGATTTGCCCTGGGTGGTGACGTTCAGGTCTTCCTGCTCGTCGGCGCTGATGTTGACGCTGGGGGAAACCACCGCGTTCAGGCTGACGTTGGCCGGGGCTTTCCACACGCCGCGGGCGTTATCGACCATGGTGTAGATGCCCGCCATCGACGCGGCGGGCGGCAGCAGGTTCTGCTGGCGCCGGATGTTTTCCAGCACGCTTTTGTAGATGGGGCTGATGGAGAATAGGATCTTGTGCAGCAGCGTTTTTTCCGCTTCGCTCTGATCTACCGTCAGTTTGGCGACTTCGTCCAGCATCTGCTGCTTTTTGGCCGCCTTCAGCTTGTTGCCGCCGCTGTTCAACTGCTCGGCGCTCAGCCCGTCCAGATCTTTGAACGCCCCGGCGATCTCGGCGTTCAGCACCGTGGTCAGGATGTCCGGGTTATTGATATTGGCGAAGCTGATGTCGCTGTCCTGAATGATCGAGGTGTTCAGCCACGGGTAGTACGCGGTGGCGTAGTCCAGGTAGTTGATGCCCAGCTTGGAACGAAAGGTAGCGATGCAATCGCCGCTGGGATCCTGCCTGTCTTTATAGCCTTCCCAGACGTCGAGAATGGCGACGCGGTTTTTCATTGTGCCGCCGCAGTGAGTCAGCACCGCCTGCTGCACATTGATGCAGTCGTCTTCCTTCAGGCATACCGCTTCAGGCGTCAGCACCATTGTCGGTTCCGGCTCCTTGAGCAGCGGCGTGATGCCGTTTTTCAGGGTATCGGCGTCGATTGCGTCCTGATAGCCGCCCACCGAAACGATGTAGCAGGGGCCGCCGCCGTTCTGGAAAAAGAACAGCATGCTGTAATACAGCAGGTAGCGGGTATTGGCCTGGGTGAGGGCATAGGTTTTGCCGGCCTGACTGAACGCGGCGTCGCCTAATACCGTGTCGGTTTTTTCGACGATATCGAATTTATGCAACGGCGCGCCGCCGAAATAATGGCGAAAATCCGACATGGAAGTAATACGCCATGCTTTATTGCGTAGCGATACGCCGCCATTTTCCGCCTTTTCGGTATAACCGATAAATGCCGGCACCGCAGTGGCGACTTCCACCACTGAATTGGGGAAGGCATTTTTCTCAACAATATAAACGCCTGGGGTTTTCATTACACCCATAATTTGATTCCTTCTGATTTGAGGTATATATATCCACCCCACGCATTACGGCGCGTATAATAAAGGATGGTGCCTGCTCCAGTGAGTAATGTGCTGATTGCTGATATTTTATTGTTTGTTTTTTATTGCCCTTTTTAATCGGTATGTCAGTTAACAATGATTTCCGAAACGACTTCTGATGTCTTTTCAATTTTTAATCGACATTGACTAAGCGGTGTCGCCACGGGTAATGGGTCAATTAATAATTTGTTTTCCTGATAAAGCTGAAAATGGTAATCGGACTTTTTCTGCATTTTTAACGGCTCCCGGGAAATAAACGCCTGCGCACTTTTTCCGTTAGCCAGGGTTTCCGTTCCCAGATAATCAAACTGATTGTCCTGACGGCTATCCTGAATACGCGATTGCGCATTCACATACGGCGCGGTGAACAGATATTTCCAGCGCCGCCGTTGGCTGAGAAACGGCACAATCAATAATGGCGCCGCCTGATGATCGATAAAGGCAGCGATAGCGGCGGCGCTTATCTCAATATCAACCAGCCAGGCCAGGCTCGCCGGCCGGGCGCGCAGACTGGCTGTTCCTGCCGGCGCCGTGTCATTGGCCGCCTGCAAACGCACCTCGCCGGGTTCCGACTCGCCAAGCGTGTAGCGAAAACGCGGCGTATCCCGCTCCGCCAGCCCTGGTATCGCGGTATAGCTGAAAAACCCGGCGTCCCGACTGCAAAACCACCACTGCAGCGATAACGCTTCCGTTATGAGCAGGGCGCTCTGCGCCCGATCCGCCAGTACCATCAGCCCGTCGGCCAAGGGTTTAAACAACAGTCCGGCTTGTTTCGCGGCGTGCTGGCTGGACGGCGCCAGTTCGCCATAAAACGGCAGGCTGGCGCAGCCGGCAAAGAATTCGTGCTCAATACGCAGCTGAAACAGCAGGCCGTAATCGCTCATGGTGATTAATCCTTTGTCACGTAATCCTTTGTCACGACAGTATGCAACTGCCCGACGCCTTCCGACTGAGACTGAATCGCCTGACTGTCGGCGATTCTCACCCGCAGGCGATACACGGCGGACGGCAAATAGCGGATTCCCAGCATGTTCCACATATTTCCAAGCTCATGGCGCGGCAGGCTGTCCATTTCCAATAATATTTGCTCAATTGCCTCGTCCATATCTGGGGCGTTATAACGGTTAAGCTGGGCATTCTTATGAAGGAACGCCATCGCATGCGCAATTACCTGTAATCCCTCCGCGTATTGCGCGCCGGTAAAATTCGCCGCCACCACCATGGAAACCCGAACGTATAACGGCGGCGTGGCGACCGCGAAGCGGTTACCGGGATTGGCGGCATTGCCCCGGTGCGTCAGCGTTTCCCTTTCAATATTCGACAGAAATACCACCAGCTTATTTTTCGCCAGCGGAAACATCTTGCCATCGTCATCGGCCGGGTTAGCTATCACTACGACATCGTCATGCAGATTTAGGGTATTTTTTAGGTATTGATTTAATTGTCGGGTCAGGTAATGGATAGAGGCGTGGATCATGGGGGGGCCTTTATTAATTATCCTCTTTAGAACTCGCTATAAATGAGGTGGCTGTAAGTCGTACAGCAAGTATTGCTGATGACATTCATGCTGAAAAGAGCATTCGGATTTCTGACTGAATTAATCATGATTTTTACTGGTGTTTGAAATGATTTATTCATTTCTATTGTCTTTTTTATTGCTTCTGTTTTTGATGTGATGTTTTTTACCTGCTTTTGTTAAATCTATTTGGCGCTTTTTTGTGCTTGATTCTTATGGTATTGTTACGCGATTATTGGGTTTGACCCTGCCGATTGTCAGGATTTTGAACCCGTATTTGAGGTTTTTCTCATCTTTTTTCTTGATGATTTTATTATCTCTATATTAGCTATTCGGAGGCTATACATGACCTTGGGGCGTTCTGTCAGTCTACTTTTACCCCTTATTTTACTTTCTTCCCACGCTATTGGAGCGGCGAAGTCATTCGATGGTATAACCTGTAAGAGTGATATTCCCTCAGCATTAATCGGGCGTCATATGCCAAATGAGCGTGTTGTTGCCATTGAAGAGCGTTACAAGAGTATTGATCTAAAAGATCTGGGGACTTACGGCATGGAAAGTGATGGTGATCCATGGTCGCTTATATCATGGCAAATATGCGGTCGGGAGTATTTCTTACTCGAGCGTCGCGAAATCGTCAAAGACGTCCTATCGTCACCTTCACCGAAAGAAAACCCTAAAGCACAAATCGTTTCGTGTGTAGTTGATGGTTCGAATTCCTTCGATACGTTTGTTACGTTTATCCCATCGGAGGAAAAACCATGGCCAAGGACGGTTGAACACGCCTGGCGCATCAATGACAAGACGGTCAAATTTTCGAAGGTTGAAGGCAAGGAAATTGTTTGCAACCCATAATGGTGAGGCAGCTCAACCTTTGAGTTGAACGGATCTGCCGGTTGAACGGACTTGCGCAAAAAGTTGCGCGGTCCGCTCATTTCTATAATTAGACTTCATTCATTTCGGTGCGTTGTTACAGCTTGGGAAATAATGAAAAACTATTGTTATTGTACGTTCTTTGAATTTCATCTGTTTTAGAAACACAAACAACCGACGGGGCATTCGTTTCTATTTCCGCAACATCACCGCCCATTGATTGCAATTATGCTTAAATGCTATGTCGGACATGACTCAGCCCGATTGGTGATTTGTGATATCTGGCGATTAATGCGATCGCACTATTCGGACTGCGTACCCTTAGCGTGATCTACTATTTTTCGAAGCTGCTTTGCCTCATTACCCAATAAAGAGAAATAAACATGAGATTATTACTGATCGGAGCAACCGGGCTGGTCGGTCATCAGGTGTTAGTAAAAGCGTTGGCCGATACACGTATTACGCAGGTGGTGGCGCCGGCGCGTCGTGCATTATCGGCTCATGACAAACTGATCGCGCCGCCGGTGGATTTTGAACAATTGCCGGAAGACGCCGACTGGTGGCAGGCGGATGCGGTAATTTGCACGCTGGGCACCACCATCAAGGCGGCGGGCAGTCAGACGGCGTTCTATCGGGTTGACCACGACTATCCGCTGACAGCCGCGCGGCTGGCTCACGCGCATGGCACGCCGGCCTACGTGCTGAATTCGGCGTCGGGCGCCAATGTATCATCACGTTTTTTCTATAACCGGGTGAAAGGCGAGCTGGAGCGGGATCTGGCCGGGGTGGGGTTTTCCTCGCTGACGCTGGTGCGTCCCGGTCTGATAGGCGGCGAGCGTGACGAGCGCCGGCCCGGCGAATGGGTGGCGCAGCAGGCGCTGCGCGTACTACATCCGTTGCTGCCGTTAAGCTGGCGTATTAATCCGGCCGAACGGATTGCGGACGCGTTGCTGGCGGCGGCGCTGAATCCTGCCGCGGGTGTACGGGCGATTACCTCTGAACATCTGGTGTAAAGTGAAGGGCAAAGAGCATAACGCAGGAGTCAATATGAATAGCGCGATTTCACCGGTTGAACTGGCAAAAGCCTATCGGCTGGTTAACCACGGGCCGACGGTGCTGGTATCGGCTTGTCATGACGGTGTGGACGATGTGATGGCGGCGGCCTGGTGTTGTGCGCTGGATTTCGCACCGCCCAAGCTGACCGTGGTGCTGGATAAGGCGACAAAAACACGCGAGCTGCTGGAAAACAGCGGTTATTTCGCCATTCAGGTGCCGACGGCGGCACAGCTGGAACTGACCAATCAGGTCGGCAGCATCAGCCTGCGGGATAACCCGGATAAGCTGGCGCGCTGCCTGGTGGAACTGTTTCGCTCCGACGAATCGGATGTTCCGCTGGTTGCCGGTTGCGCCGCCTGGTTACTGTGCAAACTGATTCCTGAACCCCACAACCAGCAAACCTACGACCTGTTTATCGGCGAGGTCATCGGCGCCTGGGCCGATTCGCACGTATTCAGCCACGGTCACTGGCATTTTGAAGCCGCCGACCCGAAATGGCGCAGCCTGCATCATGTGGCGGGCGGGCACTACTACGCCATCGGCGATGCGCTGGATGCGAAAGAGTCGTGACCATAAACTAACGCCCTGCAAGAGCAGGGCGTTGAGGGGGGAAATGTGGTGACGGCTATCAGAACGGAATATCGTCATCAAAATCCATCGGCGGCTCGTTGCTCGGCATCGGCGCGCTTTGCTGCGGACGGGACTGACCGCCGCCGCTGAACTGGTTAGCTTGCTGCGGCTGCTGTGGTTGCCCCCAACCGCCTTGTGGCGCGTTGCCGCCCGCATTGTTGCCCATGCCGCCGCCGGCCGGAGCGCCGCCGCCTGCACGGCCGCCCAGCATCTGCATGCTGCCGGAGATATCAACCACCACTTCGGTGGTGTAGCGATCCTGACCGCCCTGATCCTGCCATTTACGGGTGCGTAGCTGGCCTTCGATATACACCTGAGAGCCTTTGCGCAGGTATTCGCCGGCGATTTCCGCCAGCTTGCCGTACAGCGCGACGCGGTGCCATTCGGTGCGCTCTTTCTGCTCGCCGGTCTGCTTGTCGCGCCAGCTGTCCGACGTGGCCAGAGTCAGGTTAGCGACTGCGCCGCCGTTCGGCATGTAACGGACTTCCGGGTCCTGACCCAGATTCCCGATAAGAATCACTTTATTAACGCCTCTGCTGGCCATGTTGGTGTCTCCTGATCAATCACTTTTTAAAGTTTAAGCGAAGAATTCTAGCATGTCAGTGCCGCAGATTATACCGGTGTGAGAGTCGCGAGCCAGCTCCGGTCTTTTTTCCTGCGTTGCCGTTGTTTGCAATCGGATACTGGATATCCATTCAGTTTATTTTGTGCCATAATCGGCCGTTTCTACCGGTTTCCTTTCGTACGGAAAGGATGAAAGAACAGCGTCTATTGCGGGAAAAGTGTGCATGGATAAGATCGAAATTCGTGGTGCCCGTACCCATAACCTGAAGAATATCAACCTGATTATTCCACGCGATAAACTGATCGTCGTGACGGGGTTATCCGGTTCCGGCAAATCCTCGCTGGCGTTCGATACGCTGTATGCCGAAGGGCAGCGTCGTTATGTGGAGTCGCTGTCGGCCTATGCCCGCCAGTTCCTGTCGCTGATGGAAAAGCCGGATGTGGATCACATCGAAGGGTTGTCGCCCGCCATTTCCATTGAGCAGAAATCCACGTCGCACAACCCGCGTTCCACCGTCGGCACCATCACTGAAATCCACGATTACCTGCGTTTGCTGTTCGCCCGCGTCGGCGAGCCGCGCTGCCCGGAACACGATATTCCGCTTGATGCCCAGACCGTCAGCCAGATGGTGGACAACGTCTTGTCGCAGCCGGAAGGCAAACGGCTGATGCTGTTGGCGCCGATCGTTAAAGAGCGCAAGGGCGAACACACTAAGACGCTGGAAAATCTGGCGACGCAGGGTTACATCCGCGCCCGTATCGACGGCGAAGTGTGCGACCTGTCGGACCCGCCGAAACTGGAGTTGCAGAAAAAGCACACCATTGAAGTGGTGGTGGACCGTTTTAAAGTGCGCAACGATTTGGCGCAGCGTCTGGCCGAATCGTTTGAAACCGCGCTGGAGCTGTCCGGCGGCACCGCCGTGGTGGCGGATATGGATGACGCGAACGCGCCGGAACTGCTGTTCTCCGCCAACTTCGCCTGCCCGGTGTGCGGCTATAGCATGCATGAGCTGGAGCCCAGGCTGTTTTCATTCAACAACCCGGCGGGCGCCTGCCCGACCTGCGACGGGCTTGGCGTACAGCAGTTTTTCGACCCGGCGCGGGTAGTGCAAAACGGCGAACTGTCGCTGGCCGGCGGCGCTATTCGCGGCTGGGATCGCCGTAACTTCTACTATTTTCAGATGCTGCGCTCGCTGGCGGATCATTACGAATTCGACGTTGAAGCGCCGTTCGATAGCCTTAGCCCGGCGATTCAGAAAGTCATTCTTTATGGCTCCGGCAAAGAAAACATCGAGTTCAAATACATCAACGATCGCGGTGATACGTCGGTGCGCCGCCATCCGTTCGAAGGGGTGCTCAATAATATGGAGCGCCGCTACAAAGAGACTGAATCGACCGCGGTGCGCGAGGAACTGGCGAAGTTCATCAGCAACCGGCCGTGCGCCAGCTGTAACGGTACCCGACTGCGTGAAGAAGCGCGCCACGTCTATGTGGAGCAGACCACGTTGCCGCAGATTGCCGATATGAGCATCGGCCACGCGATGGAGTTTTTCCATAACATCAAACTGAGCGGTCAGCGGGCGAAAATCGCCGAAAAAGTGCTGAAAGAGATTGGCGACCGCCTGCGTTTTCTGGTCAACGTCGGCCTGAATTACCTGTCGCTGTCGCGCTCGGCGGAGACGTTGTCCGGCGGCGAGGCGCAGCGTATTCGCCTGGCCAGCCAGATCGGCGCCGGTCTGGTCGGGGTGATGTACGTGCTGGATGAGCCGTCTATCGGTCTGCACCAGCGCGACAACGAGCGCTTGCTGGAGACGCTGATCCATCTGCGTAATCTCGGCAACACCGTGATTGTGGTGGAACACGATGAAGACGCCATCCGCGCCGCCGACCATATCATCGACATCGGTCCCGGCGCGGGCGTTCACGGCGGGCAGGTGATCGCCGAAGGGACTGCCTCCCAGATCATGGCGGTGCCGGAATCGCTGACCGGCCAATTCCTGAGCGGCGCGCGCAAAATCGAGATCCCGGCGCAGCGCATTCCGGCGGATCCGGGTAAAGTCCTTAAGCTGATTGGCGCACGCGGCAACAACCTGAAAGACGTGACTCTCACCCTGCCGGTCGGGCTGTTCACCTGCATTACCGGGGTGTCCGGCTCCGGCAAGTCGACGTTGATCAACGATACCCTGTTCCCGATCGCCCAGCGCCAGCTCAACGGCGGCGAGCTGAACGAACCGGCGCCGTATCGCGACATTCAGGGGCTGGAGCATTTCGACAAGGTGATCGACATCGATCAAAGCCCGATCGGCCGTACCCCGCGTTCCAACCCGGCGACGTACACCGGCGTGTTCACGCCGATCCGCGAGTTGTTCGCCGGCGTGCCGGAAGCGCGCAGCCGCGGTTATAACCCCGGTCGTTTCAGCTTTAACGTGCGCGGCGGGCGTTGCGAAGCCTGTCAGGGCGATGGCGTGATCAAGGTGGAAATGCACTTCCTGCCGGATATTTACGTCCCCTGCGATCAATGCAAAGGCAAACGCTATAACCGCGAAACGCTGGAAATTAAATACAAGGGCAAGAGCATCCATGAAGTGCTGGAGATGACTATCGAAGAAGCACGCGAGTTCTTCGACGCCATCCCGGCGCTGGCGCGTAAACTGCAAACGCTGATCGATGTCGGTTTGTCCTACATCCGACTGGGGCAGTCCGCCACTACCTTGTCCGGCGGCGAAGCGCAGCGCGTGAAGCTGGCGCGCGAGCTGTCGAAACGCGGCACCGGGCAGACGCTCTATATTCTGGACGAACCCACCACCGGCCTGCACTTTGCCGATATTCAGCAACTGCTGGCGGTACTGCATCAGTTGCGCGATCAGGGCAACACCATTGTGGTGATCGAACACAATCTGGATGTGATCAAAACCGCGGACTGGATCGTGGATCTGGGGCCGGAAGGCGGCAGCGGCGGCGGTGAAATTCTGGTTTCCGGCACGCCGGAAACGGTGGCGCAGTGCGAGAAATCCCACACCGCCCGTTTCCTGAAACCGATTCTGGAACGCGGTTAAGCGTGTTCCAGACGGCGGTTGTTAAGCGCGGCTTGCCGCGCTTTTTTATGGCATCCTCCGGCAATCATTCATCACCACAGGAGACGTGAGATGTGGAAACAATACGATATTCGGCTGAAACCCCGTGCCCGCGGTTTTCATTTGATTACCGATGAGGTGCTGGCGCAGGTGACGGATCTGCGTGACGTTAAGGTGGGGTTGCTGCATGTGTTTATCTGCCACACCTCGGCCTCGCTGACGCTCAATGAAAACGCCGATCCGACGGTACGGCAGGATTTTGAAAGCGCCTTTAACCATCTGGTACCGGAAGACGAGCCGTATTACCGCCATACCTACGAAGGCAGCGACGACATGCCGGCGCACCTGAAAAGCAGTTTGCTGGGCAGCAGCCTGATGTTGCCGGTGCGCAATGGTCGGCTGCATGTCGGCACCTGGCAGGGAATTTACCTGTGCGAACACCGCAATAACGGCGGCAGCCGTTCGCTGGTGGCGACGCTGCAGGGCGAGTAAGTTATTACAGTTTCTCGTGTTCCGCCGACGGTAAGACGGGCAGGTATGATTCCGATTCGTTTGTGTCCTGCGCCAGAATGCGCAGGGTAGCTCTATCTTTCCCCGCCTGCTTGGACTGATACAGTAGTTTATCCGCCGTTTCGATCGCCATGACAAAATCCGGTGATTGCCGATACTCGAATGTGCAACCGCCGATACTCACCGTGACGTGCCGGGCAATGTCGCCGTCAAGCGTAATCTGCAACTCGCGGATACTGTCCAGAATGCGCGTGCTGAGGGTATTGAGATACGGTTTGTCCGGTGAGCGCGACAAAATCAGAAATTCTTCGCCGCCCCAGCGCACGGCGAGATCGTGGTGCGAAATATGCGTTTTTATGGTGTGGGAGACGGCCTGAATAATTTTATCGCCATTGCCGTGCCCATAGGTGTCGTTAATGTGCTTGAAGTTATCAATATCGCAGATCAAGACCGACAGCGTGGTCTCTTTGGGTATTTCCTGGACCTTTTTCCACAGGAATTTCCGGTTGTATAGCCCTGACAGATAATCGGTATAAACTTTCCGCTTGATAATGTTGATGGCGAAACGTTTGGCGTAATTCTTTTCACAAATGAGCATGATCACCAGACAGGAAATCAGGGTGTTCAGGCGATAGGAAATCAGGTTTTCAAGATAGATAAGCGAGGTGTCTTTCCAGTAGTCGCCATAATAACGTGTGGAGATAAGGGTATAGACGATGAATAGCGTCAGGCCCGACAGCAGGGCCGACGGATAGAAATTCAGTTTTATCGAAACCAGCGCCAGCGGGATAAGCAGCAGTATGGTTTGTTCCAGCGTGCTGCTTTGTATCAGCAGAATTTGCACCAGCACCGAGGCGGCGATCAGCATCGCGTCGGCTTTATGCCGCTGAACCGCCTTTAATAATGGCGCGCCTACCCGTTTATAGGCCATGAATCCGGTCAGAATCAGGAACAGCAGAACGCCGGTGGCGATCTGTTCGGTCGCCCAGTCGAGCGATGCCATCACATAATTGCCGTTATCAAGCGAGTACAGCAGGCTGCAATATACCAACGACTGGAGAATACTGGTCACCACTATCGGCGCACACAAAATGACCGTTCTTCGAATGGGGTAGTACAGGTTCTTAAACCGGATAACCGTCTGCAAGGACAGAAAATAGAGCGGCACAAACAGGCTGTCGATAACGCCGAGCAGCATCTGATTTTGTCGGGAAATATCCTGCGGGATGCTGAATGAGGCCGCCGTGTGGCTAATAAAAAACAGGACAAAAAAAACGGAGTAATGGAGCTGCTTTCTGTTGGTTATCGCCATGAAAGCCATAAAAGCGTTAACCGGCCAGAGCGGGGCAATTTTCGCATTCTGGATGTTAAATAAAAATAAATAAGATAAACAAAAAGATACCAATAAACCGGCACAAAAAAGTTTGGTTTTTTGACAGTCTGCCATTGTCGTTTAACGTCCGATTTTTTGTTGTGATTACACGAATCTATAACATTAGGCAGGGTCTCACAATTAAGCTAATGCGCCCAGGTCGAGCCTTTAGGCAGGCGGAGGAACCGCGCCGCGACACAGCGGCCGGGCGTGGTTAATGCTGTGCCAGAGAAATATCGTCGGAGAGGTATTCCACCACCACCTGATTACGGCCGCCATTTTTGGCTTTGTACAGCGCGTTGTCCGCCGTCTTGATGGCGATATCCAGCGCCGACTTCTGCGGGTTAAAGGTCGTCACGCCAATTGAAATGGTGACCTGATGGTGACGGGAACCTGGCATATAGACGGTGTTGGCGACGTTATTGCGCAGCCGTTCGGCAATTACCGTGGCGACATGAATATCGGCGCCCGGCAGCAGAATCAGGAATTCTTCGCCGCCAATGCGGCAGACCAGGTCGGTCTTGCGGAAGTTTTTACGGATCTGCTGGCTCAGTTTGCGGATCACCTCGTCGCCGACGTCGTGACCAAAAGAGTCATTGATCGTTTTGAAGTGATCGATATCAATGGCGATCACCGAGACCTTCTTATATTCGCTGCGGATCTCTTCCATGCTTTCCAGCATGCCTCGTCGGTTCAACATGCCGGAAAGCAGGTCGGTATGGGCTTCCGAGCTGAGGCGGCCAATACGCTTGTGCAGCAATACAGTGCCCATTAGTAAGACCCGTTTTAGCTGTTCTGCTTCCAGGTACCAGGACTTGACCGAGCGGATTTTGCTAATGACGCCGAGCTGATCCATGCTGCTGGCCGATTTGGCCAACTGACGCAGCGGTTTGGAGATGTAATAGGCCAGAATGCTGAGCGCCAGCAGAGTAAGGATACCCAGCGGCGTGCCTTGCTTCAGGACGCTGAGCATCACATCGTTCAGCGCTTCCTCAAGCGAATGGAACGACTGCTGGGTGATAATAATCCAGTCCGCCTTTTGTGTTCGGATAAACGACGCCGGTGAAGGGATACCTTGTTCGTCCGGCATCATAAAACTGCCCTTACCCTGATTGGCGATCGAATTCAGAATATTTGAGTCGCTGAATTTTCTGCCAATCTGACTGGCGTCGCGGTGATAAATAATGGTGCCTTCTTTATCAATCACATAAGTATTAAAACTGTCATTGCTGAATTGCGTATTCATGAATTCATTCAGAATACGGCGGTTATTAAGATAAAGGGAGCCACCGATATAACCGAGATAATTACCGATGTCATCCACGATAGGGTAGGATATATAGACAATATAATTGCCGCTTAGGGACGTATGAGGTGAGCTAATAAAAAATCTTCTGGCTTTTAATGTCGCCAGGTGTTCGTTTGAGGTAAGTGTGATGCCTGTCAAATTTAGCGACGTCGGCGAGGCTGCAATGACCTGGCTGTTTGCCGTAATCACCAACATCGAGTTGAATCCGTGGCTTAACTGATGAATACGTTGCAGCTCGGCTTGTAGCGACCGAAAATTACCGGACTGGATATGGTTGGCGATCAGCCTGGCGCTGTAGTCCAGCTGTTCTTCCGACGTAGAGAAAAAGTTATCCACGGTCGCGGATAATTTGGCTGAATAACTAGAATTTACCTTAACTGCCTGTTCAATAAGCAATTTCTTTTGAACATGATAAAAGGTGAAATAGCTATTCAATAGCGTAACGAACATGCTGGAGAGAGAAATGAACAGGATTAAATGCAAAAGATTTATTTGTAGCAGTTTTTTTATCCGCATTTAGTTATATTTACCGGCTTATTACCATTTCTGGTTGCACAAAATGTGCAATTAATTCATTTCCCAATTAAGGCAGAGTATTACCCTTAATGATTAAGTATTAGTCAAGGTTTAAAATAGTGTCAACAGACGCTACGGGAAATTTTTAGCAGGAACGGGAATAAGGGAAGGAACCGTGTTTTAATAAAATTAATTCCATGATTATGAATGTCGGATATAAGAATTGTTATCACGTCTGGCTGCTTTTGATTAGCCTGGTATTAATTTCGTTTGGTTTTCTTACTCCCTGGTTTGCTCAAAAATAGGGATTAAGGAAACCGGTCTGGCGACGGTCTTTTTAACTCATTCTGGCCGTTTACCGCGATCACCGTTCGCAATTTTTTTTGCAACTGATTATTTTTATTAATGAAAAATAGTCAGGTTGCTCTTCTTCTCCCTCTCTCTTTTTTAGCCGGCGTTGCCGCGGAACCTTGTTAACGTTTCGCTGCTGATGTGCGTTAACCTTGAAAAGAGTATGTCTTTTTTGTGGTTATTTCCGATCGATATCTGAAAACCAATAGCCAATTGCTATTTATAGTCATTATTTGAATGTTTTTATCGATCGAATCATAAAGGTTGTTAGAATGAGGTGCCGATAGTAGGTCAGGGAGCAGGCCAGAGTGCATGTCATGGCGGCCGATGAATACTATTCCGCGTCCGGTCTTAGCCTTACTATTTTTGAATTTCTTTTTTTTATAATGTTTTTGTCTTACACACTGTGGAAAAGAAATGATTTTTGTCGCCTGAAAAGGGGATGAGAAGTATTTCATCGTGATGGCTGGCGACGTATTAGCCTGATTGTTGCTGTGCCCTTATCACGATTACTGACAGTAACGGATGCGATGCCTGTTTTAACGCGGCTCTGTGTTTTGCCCCTGAGGACGTCATGTTTATGACATTTTGTTATTAGTAAAGGAGTGAGGAGCTGAGAATGCGTTTATCTGACTGGCGAATTGGTTATCGTCTGGGGGCCGGATTTGCCGCCCTGGCAGCCATGCTGTTGATAGTGGGAATACTATCAATATTGAAGTTGTCGAGTTTTCATGACAATGCACGCGATATCGTACAAGAGATATATCCCAAAACTGTTGATGCCAATAATCTGATCGAAAATGTTAGTGAAGGTGTCAGGGTATTTCAGCAATTATTGCTGGTGTCTGGTGATGACAAAATCAAGTCCGTCACCGATCAAATTCCTCCTGTTTCCCAGGAAATTACCCGGCTGATGAGCGAGCTGGAAAAATACGCCAACGAATCCAATAATGCAAAAATTCAGCAGGTCATTAGTGATATTCGCACTATTCGTGCTGATTTTTTGAGTTCCGGCCAAAAAGTGATTGCGCTGGTGAAAGCCAATGATCGGGACGCGGCGATCAACGAATTCAACGACCACCTTAATCCGTTACAAAAAGCCTACCGCAAGGCGGTGCGCCAACTGGTGGATTATCAGGACGATATGATGATGAGTACTGTCGATAGCATGTCGGCTACCTATCATGAGATCCGTCTGGTGCTGCTGGTGATTCTGGGGTTGGGTGTGGCGCTCAGTGTGTGGATTGCCTTGGCGATCACCCGTAGCGTCACCCAGCCGATTCAGCAGGCGCTGGTGATGGCGGACCGCGTATCGCAGGGCGATCTCACCTCGCAGATTTCCACCAGCCGCAAGGATGAAGCCGGATTGCTCTTGCAGGCGCTGGACAACATGAACGACAGCCTGCGCCAGATTGTCGGCCAGGTGCGCGACGGCGCGGAGGCGATTTCCACCGCCGCCTCGCAAATTGCCGCGGGTAATCAGGATCTCTCGTCCCGTACCGAAGAACAGGCCAGTTCGCTGGAGCAGACGGCGGCGTCGATGGAAGAGCTGGTGTCGACCATCAAAAACACCGCGGAAAACACCCAGCAGGCCACGTCGATCGCCAATCAGGCGTCGTCGGCCGCGCACCGTAGCGGCGAAGTGATGCTGTCGGTCACCAATAAGATGCGGAGTATTCGTGAAGCCTCTATGCGTATGGCTGAAATCATCGGCGTGATCGATGGCATCGCGTTCCAGACCAACATTCTGGCGTTGAACGCCGCGGTGGAAGCCGCGCGTGCCGGCGAGCAGGGGCGCGGTTTCGCGGTAGTGGCCGGCGAGGTGCGTTCGCTGGCGCAGCGTAGCGCCACTGCGGCCAAAGAGATCAAGGAACTGATCGACGATTCGGTGGACAAGATTCAGGAAGGGATGCAACTGGTGGATACCGCCGAATCCACTATGGATGGCCTGACCGGTCACGTTAAAGATGTGCATAGCATTATCAATGAGATCTCGCAGGCCAGCCATGAGCAGAGCGATGGCATCAGCCAGATCAACATCGCGGTCGGACAAATCGACACCACCACCCAGCAGAACGCGGCGCTGGTGGAAGAGTCGGCATCCGCCGCGCTGTCGCTGCAATCGCAGGCGTCGCTGCTGGCCGAAGCGGTCAGCGCGTTCCGCCTGACGCCGCAGGGCAACAACGGCGCGCCGTCGCCGGCCCGCCGGTCAGCGGCGCTATCCCACGCGCTGCCGTCTGCCGCTTCCGTTCGCCCGGTTGCGACTGAAAAACGTGCCGCCGCCACCGCTGGTAGCAATGACGACTGGACGTCGTTCTGAGTGATATTTCCCTCCCCGAGTGGGGGAGGGAATACTGCCGGATGAGGATAGAGAGAACATGTCGGTGCTGTGAAGGGTTTCGTGCGTGATAAACAGTGTCGTTTCTTTGCCACTTCATCGCACGCACGACAAGGATAGGCTCAAACGCCGCCTCTCCTTGACCACTGGCTGGAGGCTAAACTACGCCGCTACGCGGTGCCTTCGGCGTTCGCCTTCGCTGTTCGGGCCGCCTGTGACGTGCTCCCAGCACGGCACAGGCTTTCGCCGCGTCCGTGCGGCTCACCCGGCGAAGTCGCCCACCTCAGCGTAGTTTTTAACGCCAGAAAACCCGCCAACCTCTGCCTACTCGGCAGTGAACCTCAGTGAAGCCGCGGACTTATTCCCCTTTCGTTTCTAAGCTGCCTATCCGGCAGTGAACTCGTGGAACGGCGCAATCGATGCGGCTGTGCTTTTCTAAGCTGCCTACTCGGCAGTGAACTTTCAACCGTCATTTCTACGGTTTTGTAGTCATTTCTAAGCTGCCTACTCGGCAGTGAACGCAGGCATCCTGCAGGCGTTGATTAAGTGTAGGTTTCTAAGCTGCCTACTCGGCAGTGAACGGATAGCCCTTTGCTGCCCGCCTGCGCCTGACTTTCTAAGCTGCCTACTCGGCAGTGAACGTACTATCCTCTGCACGCACAACTACGTCATTTTTCTAAGCTGCCTACTCGGCAGTGAACTATCGCTCGCATCGACAACGAGCGCGGTTTCTTTTCTAAGCTGCCTACTCGGCAGTGAACCAGCAATAGCGGATAAAGGGCTTGAGCGCGGCTTTCTAAGCTGCCTACTCGGCAGTGAACTTCAGGGTCATTAGTTACATGCCACTGCCTGATTTCTAAGCTGCCTACTCGGCAGTGAACAGCTGGCCGTTGGCGTTTGCGGGATATACGGCTTTCTAAGCTGCCTACTCGGCAGTGAACATGACGGGATGTCGCCTGTTGCTGTAGAACTGTTTCTAAGCTGCCTACTCGGCAGTGAACCGCCCGCGCTGACGAGATTATTTCCCGCAACATTTCTAAGCTGCCTACTCGGCAGTGAACCAAATTGCGCGTGAAGAAGAGTTGCGCCGCCATTTCTAAGCTGCCTACTCGGCAGTGAACGTATAACGTCAGGTCTTCCAGCGGTGGCACCGTTTCTAAGCTGCCTACTCGGCAGTGAACAATACGCCCGCGCATTTCCACCTCGACAAGCTTTTCTAAGCTGCCTACTCGGCAGTGAACTTCATGCGTCTGGAAAAAGGCGCGATTCTTGCTTTCTAAGCTGCCTACTCGGCAGTGAACAACGTTTCATTGCTGCCGGCCTGCGGGTTGTATTTCTAAGCTGCCTACTCGGCAGTGAACTTCCAGCGTTCAGATGTCGCCAGCGTCATGTTTTTCTAAGCTGCCTACTCGGCAGTGAACGTTATTGGCATCCGCCCTTTTTTGTAGGTTTCTTTCTAAGCTGCCTATCCGGCAGTGAACTTATAGCGGGCGGTGGCCTGGCTGATTTGATCTTTCTAAGCTGCCTATCCGGCAGTGAACAATACTGGCAACCCATTCAGGCATTTTTCAGCTTTCTAAGCTGCCTATCCGGCAGTGAACTGTAGCTCGTTGACTCTAACCCTTTGTATCTCGGCCCACAATTGGCGATTTTCGCCGTCAGACCCTTTTTTTTCGGCCCTCGGTAACTTATTGATTTTTCAATGCCGAAAAAGGCGGCTGAAAAAAAGGGTATCGAAGCGGGAAAAGTGTTTCTGGCGTCATTCACTTTCCCGTTTGGGCTGTGCTAGGCTGATTTTCGTTACTTTCCAGTAGATTACGTGTTTTCTAATTCATTATTAGCCTGCGTTTTATTACGCGGGTGGTGTTTGTCTATCACTGCGTCAGAGAGTCTGTTTTATGGATAACGTATTCAGCCCGTCGGATTTAAAAACCATTCTGCATTCCAAACGCGCCAATATTTATTACCTCCAGCATTGCCGTATTTTGGTGAATGGCGGACGGGTGGAATATGTCACTGAAGAAGGAAATCAGTCGCTGTACTGGAATATCCCTATCGCCAATACCAGCGTGGTGATGCTCGGCACCGGCACCTCGGTGACGCAGGCGGCGATGCGGGAATTTGCCCGCGCCGGGGTGATGGTCGGGTTTTGCGGCGGTGGGGGCACGCCGCTGTTCGCCGCCAATGAGGCCGAAGTGGCGGTGTCGTGGCTGTCGCCGCAGAGCGAGTACCGACCTACCGAATATTTGCAGGATTGGGTCAGCTTCTGGTTTGACGAACAACAGCGGCTGGCAGCGGCCATTGCCTTTCAGCAGGTACGCATCGGGCAGATTCGCCAGCACTGGCTGGGAGGGCGACTGTCGCGCGAATCGCGTTTCGCCATCAAACCGGAACAGGTGGAAGCCTTGCTTAACCGCTATCAGCAAGGGCTGGTTGACTGTCGCACCGGTAACGATGTGTTGGTACAGGAAGCGATGATGACCAAAGCGCTGTACCGGCTGGCGGCCAACGCGGTGAGCTATGGCGAGTTTACCCGTGCCAAACGCGGCGGCGGCACCGATCTGGCGAACCGCTTTCTCGACCACGGCAACTATCTGGCTTATGGGTTGGCGGCGGTGGCGCTGTGGGTGCTGGGCCTGCCGCATGGTCTGGCGGTGCTGCACGGCAAAACCCGGCGCGGCGGGCTGGTGTTTGATGTGGCCGATCTGATCAAAGACGCGCTGATTTTGCCGCAGGCGTTCATTGCCGCGATGGAAGGCGAAGACGAGCAGGATTTCCGCCAGCGCTGCCTGACGGCGTTTCGCCAGTCAGAGGCGCTGGATGTGATGATCGACAGCCTGCAACAGGTAGCGCAGCAGCGCAGCCAGGTGGCGCGATGAATATTCTGCTAGTTTCCGAATGCAACAAGCGGGCGCTGGTGGAAACCCGCCGGGTGCTGGATCAGTTCGCCGAGCGTAAGGGAGAGCGCACCTGGCAGACCGCCATCACCGCAGAAGGGCTGAAAACGCTGCGCCAGTTGCTGCGTAAAACCGCGCGACGTAACACCGCCGTCGCCTGTCACTGGATTCGCAGCGCCAATCACACCGAACTGCTGTGGATTGTCGGCAATCTGCGGCGTTTCAATCTGCAGGGCAGCGTACCGACCAACCGCACCGAGCGCGATATTCTGCGCAGCAACGATGAAAACCCGTGGCATAGCGCCGAAGCCTTCAGCCTGCTGGCGGCGATTGCCGGCTTGTTCCACGACATCGGCAAAGCCAATGGGTTATTTCAGGCCGGATTGCAGGGTAAAGGGCCGCGCAGCCAGCCCTATCGCCATGAATGGGTGTCGCTGCGGCTGTTTCAGGCGTTTGTCGGCGATCGGGATGACACCGGCTGGCTGACGGGGCTTACCGCCGTCAGCCCGGAGGATGAGGCCGCGCTGCTGGCGCGGTTGCAGCAGGATGATCCGGAGTCATGGGCATCGCCGTTTCGCGCTTTGCCGCCGCTGGCGCAGGTGGTGGGCTGGCTGATTGTGTCGCATCACCGCTTGCCGCTGTTTCAGCCGTGGGAAAAGCAAGATGGCGACAACGTTTCGCCCGATCTGGCGTGCGCTGACCGTTGGCTTACCGGGCAGGTTTCACCGCGCTGGAATGCCGTCAACCATCTGAATTTTGATGGCAGCGATACGCAGTGGGAACAGGTGTGGCAATTCCCGCATGGCACGCCGCTGCAAAGCCGCGTTTGGTGCGAAAAGGCGCGCAAGTTCGCCGCCCGCGCGCTGAAATTGCCGTCGCTGCCGACCTTCGGTCAGTTGGATCAACGGTTGACAGTGCATCTGGCGCGGCTGGTGTTGATGCTGGCGGATCACCACTATTCATCTGCTTCAGCCACAAGCGGCTGGCAGGATCCCCGCTATACGGTATGGGCTAACACGGATAGGAAGACCGGCAAACTTAAGCAGCAACTGGACGAACACTGCGTCGGCGTCGGGCAGAATGCGCTGCTGCTGGGGCGCAGCGTGCCGCACCTGCGCGACACGCTGCCCGCCATCACCCGGCACAAAGGCTTTCGCCAGCGCAGCACCGATGCGCGTTTTCGCTGGCAGGATAAAGCGTTTGATAAGGTTTGCGCGATACGTGAGCAGGCCGCCCGCCACGGCTTCTTTGGCGTCAACATGGCCTCTACCGGGCGCGGCAAGACGCTGGCCAATGCCCGCATCATGTACGCGCTGGCAGACGAATCCGCCGGGTGTCGCTTTTCGGTGGCGCTCGGTCTGCGCACGCTGACGCTGCAAACCGGCGACGCGCTGCGCCAGCGCCTGACGCTGGAAGAGGACGATCTGGCGGTATTGATCGGCTCGCAGGCGGTGCAGGAGCTGCATGAGCGACGGCAGCAAGAGGAACGTGCCGCGCAGACCGGCAGCGAATCCGCCGAGGCGCTGTTTGCGGAACATCAGTACGTCAGCTACGAAGGTTCGCTGGATGACGGGCGGCTGAAAACCTGGCTGGAAAAATCGCCGACGCTGCATCAACTGCTGAGCGCGCCGGTGCTGGTCACTACCATTGATCACCTGATGCCGGCGACCGAAAGCCTGGGCGGCGGTCATCAGATTGCACCGATGCTGCGGTTGCTGACCGCCGATCTGGTGCTGGACGAACCGGACGATTTCGGGCTGGAAGACCTGCCCGCGCTGTGTCGGCTGGTGAACTGGGCGGGGATGCTCGGTTCACGGGTGTTGCTGTCGTCCGCCACGCTGCCGCCGGCGCTGATTCGCGCGCTGTTCGAGGCTTATCTGAACGGTCGCGCTGCCTGGCAGCAGGCGTATGGCGAGCCGGGAACGCCGCTGGATATTTGCTGCGGCTGGTTTGATGAATTCGACAGTGACTGCCGGCAGTTGGCGAATACCGACGCCTTTGCCGAACAGCATCAGGCGTTTGTCGCCGGGCGTATCGACAAGCTGCAACAGCAGGAACAGCGACTGCGCTGGGCGGAGATTGAACCGGTGGCAAGCCCGACGCAAGAGGCGAGCGCGGTGTGCCAGGCGCTGGCGCAAACCCTACACCCACGGTTGTTTGCGCTGCATCAGCACCATCACCAGACGCATTCCGGCGGCAAAACCGTGTCGCTGGGGTTGATTCGCATGGCGAACATCAACCCGCTGGTGGCGGTGGCGCGTGAACTGATGGAGATGCCTTCCCCGCCGGATTACTGCGTGCATTATTGCGTTTATCACAGCCAGCACCCGCTGGCGATGCGCTCCCACATCGAAGCGCGGCTGGATGCGGCACTGATGCGCAAAGACCCAGAGGCACTGTGGCAGGTGGCGGAAATTCGTGACGCCATCGAACAGCAGCCGCAACGGCATCACTTGTTTGTGGTGCTGGCAACCTCGGTGGCTGAAGTGGGCCGTGACCACGACTATGACTGGGCCATCGCCGAACCCAGCTCGATGCGTTCATTTATCCAGTTAGCCGGGCGTATTCTGCGCCACCGCCAGCGTGACGAGTTTGTGCCGACTTCGCCCAATTTTTATTTGCTGAGCCATAACGTGCGGGCGCTGAAAGGGGAACCGGTGGCGTTTTGCCGCCCCGGTTTTGAATCGAAAGATCGCCGACTGACCAGCCATGACCTGCGGGAATTGCTTAAACCGGAGGACTATCGTGCTATCAGCGCCGCGCCGCGTATTCAGCCACCGGAACTCAAAAAGCCGTTGACGCTGGTGACGCTGGAACATGCCGCGCTGGCCGGGAAACTGTTTGGGCAGAAAAACGTATCGCCTTCGCAGCCAACGGCGGTGCTGTGGTGGCGCGAACCGCTGCACTGGAACGGCGAACTGCAACGGCGCACGGCGTTTCGCCAGTCAGAACCACAGCAGCGCTACTGCCTGTGGCTGGACGACGAAAGCGACGCGCCGCGTTTTATGGTGCCGGACGACGGGCCGAGCGGCTGGAAAGACAGCGACGCGATCCGGCCCGTAACGCTGACGCTGGCCGAGGGCGTCACCAGTTGGGTGGAGATGGACTGCGCCGCCCGCTATTCGCAACTGGCGGAGGAAAAACAGTGGGAACTGGCGTGGGTCAGCGCCCGCTTCGGTGAAATCAACCTGAGCAAGCGAGATAACGAATGGTTCTGGCATCCGCTGTTGGGGGTGTTTGGCGCACTCAAATGAGTGCGCCGCTGCCTATGCGGCAGTTAATGATGCTGATAAACAGCAGTTCTTGTTTCTAAACTGTCTGGTTCGACAGTGCTCGCATCATATATATGGAAATTGGGTTATACAATGATTTGGATAAAGAGCAGCTCTAGGGTGTTGATCGTTTGATGGGCATTGTGTAGCATGGCTTCACTGTCTTGATTTATTAGTGAGGCTAATCAAATGAAGCGCCATCGTTCAACGTTGTTCTGTGTCACTGTGCTTTTTATCGTTGCAGGGTTGCTGATGAGACCGGTATCTATGACTGTCAGTAATCCATCTGACTCGTCAGTAAAAGCGCAGTGGTTCTCGATTTTTTCTGTAAACATTAATCATAACTAATGGAATTACTGGTGAGGCTGTCAGGGACACGATGGTGGTGTTTTCCCGGCGTTAAAAACTGCGCTGAAGCGAACGACTTCGCCGGGTGAGCCGCATGGATGCGGCGAAAGCCTGTGCCGCGTATGGAGCGCGTCACAGGCGGCCCGAACAGCGAAGGCGTAAGCTGAAGGCACCGCGTAGCGGCGCAGTTTAGCCTCTAGCCCGAGGTCAAGGAGAGGCGGCGCTTGAGCCTCTCCTTGTCGTGCGAGCGATGGCGTTGCAAAGAGATAACGGAGGCCATTACGCACGAAACCTTCCACTGTGCTGGCATTAATTCGCCTGTAACAAAATAACAGGGCTATTTATCAATGGTCTTAATAAATCAGTGAGTTATAACACGCTCAAGGAATCGACTATGAGTAGTGAAGGTTTGCAAGCGTTTATCCTGTCGTATATCGAAACCCGAAAGCAGACCAAACTGGATGCCTTCGATAAAGCCGCCGATAAACAGCGGGCGGTGTTAAGCGGTGAGGCGCAGGCCGAAGCGGAACTGACGCTGGCGCAGCAGCGGCGTGAGATAGAACAGACTTACCAGGTACGTACCTGGCTGAGCGACGCCGCCAGCCGTGCCGGACAGATTAGCCTGGTGACCCACGCGCTGAAATTTACCCACAGCGACGCCAAAGGCAGCAGTGTGTTCAGCACCGAACCGGCTGCCGACAGTGCGGTGCTGTCTACCGCGTCGCTGGCGCAACCGGCGATTGACGCGGTGGGCAACGCGGCGGCGCTGGACGTGGCTAAGCTGCTGCAAACCGAGTATCACGGCGATTCACTGTTGGCGGCGCTGCAACGGGGCGACCACCGCGCGCTGGAGGCGCTGGCGGAAAGCCCGCAGCAGCTCACACAGTGGCTGGCCGGGTTCGGGCAGGTGTTGACCGATAAACAGCCCAGTACCCATAAACTTGCCAAACAGATCTATTTTCCGGTGGGGGAAGGGCAATATCACTTACTCAGCCCGCTGTATTCGTCCTCGCTGTCGCAGGCGCTGGACCAGCGCCTGACGGCGGTGCGCTTTGGCGAAGCGGCCAAAGCCACCCGTGAAGCCCGGCGGCAAAAGCGTTGGCACGATGAGGTTGACGTCAGCTACCCCGGTATTGCGGTGCAGAACATGGGCGGCACCAAGCCGCAAAATATCTCCGCGCTCAATTCCGCCCGCAGCGGCCGTTCCTATCTGCTCAGCAGCGCGCCGCCGCAATGGCGTAGCCAGCTAAAACCGCCGGTTGAGCATGACACCATCTTTCGTGAACGAGGTGAGGTGGATGCGCTGACCTATACCGAGCGCCGGGAGATGCGGCAATTTCTGCTCAGCGTCAAAGAGGTGGAAAACAACCGCGAGATTCGCAATCAGCGCCGGCGCTACCTCGACCAGTTGATCGATACCTTATTTGGCTATGTCGCCACGGTACAAAACCTGCTCCCGGCGGGCTGGAGTGTGGATTCCCGTCTGAATGTTCCCCTGCAACTGTGGTTGGATCCGTTGCGCGGCTTGCAGGATAAGGATTTTCTGCGTGAACGAGACGCCGGCGACTGGCAGCAGGACGTCGCCCATGAGTTTGGTCAGTGGCTGAATGCGCGCTTAAAGCACGAAAAACTGATTTTCGGCGAAGTGGAGCGCCGCGAGTGGTCCACCGCTGCGTTGTTCAAACAGCGGCTGCGGGAAAACGAGCGACTGCTGAAGGAGGAACTGGCATGAGCAGCCTGATTATTCTGCGGCGTATTCAGGTGGAAAACGCCAACGCCATCGCCGGGCACACTTACGGTTTTCCCGCCATCAGCCATTTTCTCGGCTTTACCCACGCGCTGTCGCGCCAGTTGCAGCTATCACATGGCCTGACGCTGCAAGGCTGCGGCGTGGTGTGCCATCAGCACCAGTTGCACGCTTACGGCAGCGGCTGGAACCGCAGCTTTGCGCTGACGCGCAACCCGCTGACCAAAGAAGAAAAAACCGCCGCCTTTAATGAAGAAGGGCGGATGCACCTCACCGTGTCGCTGCTGATTGAATGTCACGGCATGTTACCCGGTGAAGACGGGCTTGAGGCGTTAAAACAGCGGTTGCAGCAACTGGCGCTGCGCCAGCGGCTGGCGGGCGGGCTGATTGTGGATATCGAACAGGTAAACGTCCATGACCTGCCTGCCGACGAGAGCAAGACCCGCGGCCTGATGCGTCGTTTGCTGCCGGGGTTTGTGCTGCTGGACCGCACCCCGCTGTTGCCGTCTCATCATCAGACTTTACAGCAGAGTGACCCGCAGGCAGAGATGCTGGATGCCTGGCTGGATTTCGCCGCCCTGAAACATCACGCGGTGCGCTCCCCGGACGATGACGTGAGCTGGCAGCCGCTGCCCAAGCCTGACGGCGGCTATCTGGTGCCGCTGATGACCGGCTACCGCGCCATTTCGCCGTTGTATGCCCCCGGCGAGGTGGAGAAAACCCGTGACCCGTCCACCCCGTTCTGTTTTGCCGAGGCCATTTACGGCGTTGGCGAGTGGTGCGGCGCGCATCGCATTAATGATATCAACCGTATCCTCTGGCGTTACCACTATCAAAACGGCACCTACCGATGCCTGCAAACCGCTGACGACCTGAACAGCGCGGCGGATGATTACGACGAACTCGAATTCAATTACTGAGAAAAGGATTAAGAACATGGCAAAAGCAGCAACCACGTTGAAAACCGCATCGGTACTGGCGTTTGAGCGCAAGCTGGCGAATTCCGATGCGTTGATGTTGGCGGGCAACTGGCAGCAGGACCAGTGGACGCCGGTAGTGATTCAGGAAAAATCGGTGCGCGGCACCATCTCCAACCGGTTGAAAAACGCCGTCAGCAGCGACCCGGCCAAGCTGGACGCCGAAATCCAGAAAGCCAACCTGCAAACGGTGGATGTGGCGGCGCTGCCGTTTGACGCCGACACGCTGAAAGTGGCGTTTACCCTGCGGGTGCTGGGTAATCTGGCGCTGCCGTCGGTGTGTAACGATCAGGATTATCAGCAGGCGCTGACCGAACTGATTAACGGCTACGCTCGTGAACCGGGCTTTGGCGTACTGGCGGCGCGTTACGCCGAGAACATCGCCAGCGGTCGTTTCCTGTGGCGCAACCGTATCGGCGCAGAAGCGGTGCAGGTGGTGGTGACACATAACGATAAGCGTTGGGAATTCAACGGCGAAGATTACTCGCTGCGCCAGTTTAGCCAACCGTCTGGCGCGCTGGCCGAGTTAGCGCACGCCATTGAGCAGGCGCTGGCGGGGAGTGATTCAGCGTTCTTCCGCGTGGAAGCGCAGGTGAAGCTGGGCAACGGGCAGGAAGTGTTCCCGTCGCAGGAACTGGTGCTGGATGAGCGGGCGCGCAGCGGCAAGAGCAAGATTCTGTATCAGGTCAACGACGTGGCGGCGATCCATTCACAGAAAATCGGCAACGCGCTGCGCACCGTCGATGACTGGCACCCGGAAGCGGCGGAAACCGGACCGATCGCGGTCGAACCCTATGGCTCGGTGACCAGCCGCGGCCGCGCCTACCGTCAGCCGAAAGATAAAATGGATTTCTACACGTTGCTGGATAACTGGGTAATCAAAGGCAACGTGCCGGAGGTGGCGCAGCAGCACTACGTGATCGCCACGCTGATTCGCGGCGGGGTGTTCGGCGAGAAAGGCGAGTAACGCGCTATGGACCACTATATCGAGATTCGGGTGCTGCCCGACCCGGAGTTCAACGGCGTGCAGTTGCTGAGCGCGCTGTTCGCCAAGCTGCACCGGGCGCTGGGGCAGCGGGCGACGGGCGCCATCGGGGTGAGCTTTCCGGATGCGGGCAAAACGCTGGGAGAACGGCTGCGGCTGCACGGCAGCGTGCAGGAGCTGGCGGCGCTGGAGCAGACTGGCTGGCTGAAAGGGCTGCGCGACTATACCGCCATCACCGAACCGCTGCCGGTGCCGGCGGGGGCGAAGCACCGCACCGTGCGCCGGGTGCAGGTGAAAAGCAGCGCCGAACGGTTGCGCCGCCGCGCGGTGAATAAAGGCCGGATGACGGAGGATGAAGCCATCGCCCGCATTCCCTATGCGGTAGAAAAACGCACCTCGCTGCCGTATCTGCCGCTGCGCAGCCTCTCCAACGGACAAGCGTTTTTACTGTTTGTCGAGCACGGCCCGTTGCAGGATAAACCGGTCGCCGGGGCGTTCTCCAGCTACGGGTTAAGCGCCGCCGCCACCATCCCGTGGTTTTGACCCTTTTTTTGCGGCCAGAGCTAACGTATTGATTTTAAATACCGAAATCTGGCCGCCAGAAAAAAGGTTTTTTTCGTCAAAATAGCGTTTTTTCTTTAATAATCAGGTGATAAGCGATAATTCACTACAGTTCACTGCCGTGTAGGCAGCTTAGAAACAGAACATAAACAAACGCCAGTCCTAGGACTGAGTTCACTGCCGTGTAGGCAGCTTAGAAACGCCCCGGCGACAAATCTTGTTGGCCTACCCCGTTCACTGCCGTGTAGGCAGCTTAGAAACTGAATTCAACACGCACGATGACCAGCTCGATGTTCACTGCCGTGTAGGCAGCTTAGAAAAGCTGACGGCCACGTTGCGACCGTTCCAGAATGTTCACTGCCGTGTAGGCAGCTTAGAAATACGTGCAGCACCGGACCCAGGTCAGCCAGGCGTTCACTGCCGTGTAGGCAGCTTAGAAAGGAGTACACCCACGCACCGAACTGGTCCAGAAGTTCACTGCCGTATAGGCAGCTTAGAAAGCATAGGATATTAGTCACATGAAAACCATCAAGTTCACTGCCGTATAGGCAGCTTAGAAATGAAACGCAAAAAGATTTTGCTGGCGATCGAAGTTCACTGCCGTATAGGCAGCTTAGAAACAATCCTCAACTTCGCGTTTTAACTCCCTGATGTTCACTGCCGTATAGGCAGCTTAGAAAACTCAGGATAAGCCATGACGCTTTGTCTTATTGTTCACTGCCGTATAGGCAGCTTAGAAAAACATCCATCGGGATGATCGCTGCAGCGAATCGTTCACTGCCGTGTAGGCAGCTTAGAAATTGTTGTGCGGGCTGCGTTGTTGAGGCCGCCAGTTCACTGCCGTGTAGGCAGCTTAGAAAAGTCAGGAGTTACACAGAACTGTTCTGAAAGGGTTCTCTGCCGTACAGGCAGCGGTTGACGGGGTTTCTGGCGTTAAAAACTACGCTGAGGTGGGCGACTTCGCCGGGTGAGCCGCACGGACGCGGCGAAAGCCTGTGCCGTGCTGGGAGCACGTCACAGGCGGCCCGAACAGCGAAGGCGAACGCCGAAGGCACCGCGTAGCGGCGTAGTTTAGCCTCCAGCCAGTGGTCAAGGAGAGGCGGCGTTTGAGCCTATCCTTGTCGTGCGTGCGATGATGTGGCAAAGAAGCGACACGGTTTATCCCGCACGAAATGACTCGCTACCCCGGCATATATTCACCAGTAACTCAAACTCCCGATATTTTTCAACAGCCCCATTCCCGCACAGGAATAAAAAAATCCCCCACCCGTTATCGGCTGGGGGAAAAGGCGTAAAAAAGTGAAAGGAATAACTTACTGTACGGCAGCGAATGCGGCAGCCACGCGCTGCACGTTGTGATGGTTTAAACCGGCGATGCAGATACGGCCGCTGGCGATAAGGTACACGCCGAACTCTTCGCGCAGGCGGTCCACCTGTGCGGCGCTAAAGCCGGTGTAGCTGAACATGCCGCGCTGGGTCAGCAGGTAGTCGAAGTTGCGATTCGGCAGCGCTTTTTTCAGTTCATCCACCAGCGTCTGACGCATTTCCAGAATGCGCAGGCGCATGGCTTCCACTTCTTCATGCCAGCTGGCGTTGAGCGCGCTATCGTTCAGTACGCGCGATACCACCTGCGCGCCGAAGCTCGGCGGGCTGGAGTAGTTGCGGCGCACGGTGGCTTTCAACTGGCCGAGTACGCGGCCGGCGGCGTCCTGGTCTTCGCACACCACGGACAACCCGCCGACGCGCTCGCCATACAGCGAGAAGATTTTGGAAAACGAGTTGCTGACCAGCGCGGGCAGGCCGGCGCTGGCGATGGCGCGGATGGCGTACGCATCGTCGTCAATGCCGCCGCCAAAACCCTGATAGGCGATATCAAGGAACGGCACCAGTTCGCCTTTGATCAGCACTTCGATGACGCGGTCCCACTCGGCGTGGGTCAGGTCTGAGCCGGTCGGGTTGTGGCAGCACGGATGCAGCAGCACGATGCTGCGCGGCGGCAACTGTTTTAGGGCGTTGATCATGCCTTCCACGTTGACGCCCAGCGTGTCGGCGTCAAAGTACGGGTAGGTGTGCACCGTAAAGCCCGCGCCGGAGAAAATGGCGATGTGGTTTTCCCAGGTCGGGTCGCTGACCCAGACTTCGGAATCCGGAAAATAGCATTTGAGGAAGTCTGCGCCCACTTTCAGCGCGCCGGAACCGCCCAGCGTCTGGATGGTGGCGATGCGCTGCGCGGTGAGCGCCGGGTGGTGTTCGCCGAACAGCAGCGTCTGTACCGCGCTGCGGTAGGCGGCCAACCCTTCCATCGGCAGGTAGACCGAAGCCTGCTGCGGCTCGGCCTGCATCTGTGTTTCCGCGGCGCTGACCGCCTGCAACTGGGGAATGACGCCCTGTCCGTCGTAATAAAGCCCAATACTGAGGTTTACTTTGTCAGTACGCGGGTCTTGTTTGAATTTTTCCATCAGGGACAGGATAGGGTCGCCAGCGTAGGCGTCAACATTCTGGAACACGGTCGGTAACTCTCCTGAGATATAAAGGGTCAAGCTGTTCGCTAGGCGGTGTAACGGCCAGGTCGATGATTCATGGCGATAATCAGATTCAGCGCCGCCGCACCCAGCACAGACGCGATCAGCATAGGTATGCTTACCACGAACAGGGAAGTCAGCACAATGGTAACATCCACCGCCATCTGGAATTTTCCGGCGCGGATTCCACTTTTGTCCTGTAAATAGAGCGCCAGAATATTCACCCCGCCCAGACTGGCGCGATGCCGGAACAGCACAATGAACCCCAGCCCCATAATCAGGTTGCCAAACAGCGTGGCGTAAATCGGTTGCAGGTGGTCAAAATGGATGAATAACGGGTGCAGGTCGGAAAACAGCGACACCATCGCTACCGCGCAGAAGGTTTTGATCGTGAATTGCCAGCCCATACGCCGAATGGCGAGGTAATAAAACGGCAGATTAAGCAGGAAGAACGCGGCGCCGAACGAGATATGGGTGGCGTAGTGCAACAGAAACGCCATCCCGGCGGTGCCGCCGGTCAGCGCTCCCGCCTGACGCAGCATAATAACCCCGAAGGACACCATCAGGGTGCCGATAAGCAGCGCCAGAACGTCTTCCAGCAGCGTATGTGAAATCGGTTGGGGGGTAATGACGTTATCCATGAAATATCGCCTGATAAAAGAAGGAATACCTGTCTTTTCAAGCAAAAAACGCACCAGTCGTTATGACGGCAGGTATCGTTTGAAGGTTTTCTGTACGGGAGAAGGGGTAAGGCATTGAATGCACAGGATGAATTTATTATGCGTATTTTGTGCGAGAATTGTGGTTTTTGTGGTTATGTCGTGTGTTTGTTTTGTTTTTGATGCAAGAGTTATGCAATCTTGCACCGTGTGGAAGCAGCGTCCGCACCAATTTAGGGCAACACGGTCGCCGGCGCCATCAGACCGTTCTCTTTCAGGCGGTTGAGCACCACCGAGGTTTTCAGGTGCGCCACGCTTTTGTTGCGCGCCAGAATCTGGCTGATCAGCGCGCTCAGGCCGTGCAGGTCCGCCACCGCTACTTTCAACATGTAATCCGCGTCGCCGGTGGTTTTGTAGGCGTCGATAATGGCATCGACTTCGCCCAGCATCTGGTGAAAGCTGTCTACGCATTCCTGAGTGTGATTGATTAATCGCACTTCAATCAGGCCCATCACTTCCAGCCCGACCGCATCCGGCGCCAGTCGGGCATGATACCCGAGAATCAGTTGCGCCTGTTCGAGGGCAATACGACGACGAGAACACTGTGAGGCAGACAGCCCAACCAGATCGCTGAGTTCCTGATTGGTAAGGCGTCCGTTCGCCTGCAGCAGTGTGAGGATCTTCAGATCAAAATCATCAATGTTGTACATAGCCCTGCCTTGCCAGAAGCACAAAAAGACAGACTATCAGCTTTTTTTACTTCCGGAAGTTTGTTGTTTGCCATCTTATGCCGCCAGCGCGTTTTTCCGTCTGACCGGCTGCACCATCCTGGTTCATTTTAGTGTATGTCGGCAAGGCTGCCTGGTGATTTCATGCAAATTCTGAGTATTTTTCACACTAAATCAACGCGATGGCTGTTTTGTTGCAAAAAGCGTGAATGTGAAACTTTTTTTAAATTGATTCAGTTTGTTAAGCGCCTTAAACATGTCGCCGCGGTCGGCGATGACGTGGTTGGCCTGATAATTGCTGGATAATTGCAGTGAGAGAGTGATTACTTCAAATGAATTAAACCATTTTTCTGGGGGAAGGGTGATGGACACACAGCAAGACAGCCAATTGCAACGGGGGCTAAAGAACCGGCATATCCAGCTAATCGCGCTGGGCGGCGCGGTCGGCACCGGGTTGTTTCTCGGCATCGCACAGACGATTCGTATGGCCGGGCCGTCGGTGCTGCTCGGTTACGCCATCGCCGGCGTGATTGCTTTTTTCATTATGCGTCAACTGGGTGAGATGGTGGTGGAGGAGCCGGTGGCCGGTTCGTTCAGCCATTTCGCCAACCAATACTGGGGTAATTTTGCCGGGTTTATGTCCGGTTGGAATTACTGGGTGCTGTATGTGCTGGTGAGCATGGCGGAACTGAGCGCGGTGGGCATCTACATCCAGTACTGGTGGCCGGCGGTGCCGACCTGGGTATCGGCGGCGGTGTTCTTTGTCGCCATCAATGCCATCAACCTAAGCAACGTCAAAGTCTACGGCGAGTTGGAGTTCTGGTTTTCCATCATCAAGGTGGCGGCGATTATCGGCATGATCGTGTTTGGCGGCTATCTGCTGTTTAGCGGGCAGGGCGGGCCGGAAGCCAACGTCGCCAACCTGTGGCAGCACGGCGGTTTCTTCCCGAACGGCATCAGCGGCATGGTGATGGCGATGGCGGTGATCATGTTTTCCTTTGGCGGGCTGGAGCTGGTGGGGATTACGGCGGCTGAAGCCGATGACCCGCAAAAGAGCATTCCGCGCGCTACCAATCAGGTGATTTACCGCATCCTGCTGTTTTATGTGGGTGCGCTGGCGGTGCTGCTGTCGTTGTATCCGTGGCAGAAAGTGGTGGAAGGCGGCAGCCCGTTCGTGCTGATTTTCCACGCGCTGGACAGCAATCTGGTGGCGAACGTGCTGAATCTGGTGGTGTTGTCCGCCGCACTGTCGGTCTACAACAGTTGTGTGTACTGCAACAGCCGTATGCTGTTCGGGCTGGCGCAGCAGGGCAACGCGCCGCGCGCGCTGCTGACGGTCAATCGCCGCGGCATTCCGCTGGTGTCGCTCGGTGTCTCTGCGCTGGCGACGGCGCTGTGCGTGCTGCTCAACTACCTGATGCCGGGCAAGGCGTTTGAACTGCTGATGGCGCTGGTGGTGTCGGCGCTGGTGATCAACTGGGCGATGATCAGCATCACCCATCTGAAATTCCGTCAGGCCAAGCAGCGCGCGCAACAGCAAACCCGCTTCAAAAGTCTGGGCTACCCGCTTACCAACGTGCTGTGCCTGCTGTTTCTGGCCGGGATTCTGGTGATCATGGCGATGACGCCGGGCATCCAGATCTCCGTGTGGCTGATTCCGTTCTGGCTGCTGGCGCTGGCCGCCGGTTATGCCATCAAAAAGAAAAGAGGGGCGGTTCGCGCACTGGCGGCAGAATAAACCTGAATCCGCTGATGCCGGGGCAACGGCATCAGCGGGATATTGCTGCCTGTACGGCAGTGAACCTCGGCACGCGATTCGGCGGCAACAAACCACATTTCTAAGCTGCCTACACGGCAGTGAACCGCGGTGCCCGCGTCAATCTGGAGCACATCAATTTCTAAGCTGCCTACACGGCAGTGAACGTTTCATATATCCCCGGCGTTTTATTTAACAATTTCTAAGCTGCCTACACGGCAGTGAACTTTCCGAATTTCTGGCTGCCGATTGCGGGGTGTTTCTAAGCTGCCTACACGGCAGTGAACGCGTATTGCGGTGATTCAAGCAGTTCCGGGGATTTCTAAGCTGCCTACACGGCAGTGAACGGCCATGTTGGCATTATGTGGTACTCCCGGATTTTCTAAGCTGCCTACACGGCAGTGAACTCCCCACGATGTGGGGAACATTTTGAATACATTTTCTAAGCTGCCTACACGGCAGTGAACGTCATCCGGCCAGGTGACAGTATTCTCGCTGTTTTCTAAGCTGCCTACACGGCAGTGAACCGTAGCAATTTATCGCTGGTGGGCTGATTTTAAAAGAGAAACGAGGATTTTTGTCTGAAAACCCTTTTTTAAAGCCGATCGTTATCATCGTTAAAAATCAGATAGTTATAAATGGGCGAAAAAAAGGGTCAAAATCGGTGGGCGAGGAAGCGGCGTGCTACAGTGACGCTTTTGCCAGACAGGCGTGACTTGCAAGGAACTATCATGAAAAAACGGTTTTCATTCATTCTGTTACTGGGGTTGGCCGGCAGCGCCGGCGCCGCGTCTCATCTCGATCAGGTGCAGGAACAAGGGGTGCTGAAGGTGTGCACCACCGGCGACTATAAGCCGTACACGTCGCTGAGCGCCAATGGCGATTACGAAGGGATCGATATCGCTATGGCGCAATCGCTGGCTAAAAGCCTGGGCGTGAGAGTGGAGTGGATAAAAACCAGCTGGAAAACCCTGATGCCGGATTTTCAGTCCGGCAAGTGCGATATTGCTATGGGTGGGATTTCCGTGACGCTGGAGCGTCAGAAAAAGGCGTTTTTCTCCAGCATGCTGGACGTGGACGGCAAGATCCCGCTGGTGCGTTGCGACGACAAGAGCAAGTATCAGACGGTGGCGCAGATTAATCAGCCGTCGGTGCGGGTAATCGAACCGGCAGGCGGTACCAACGAGGCGTTCGTTCATGCTCATTTGCCGCAGGCCAACCTGATGTTTCATGACAACGTGACCATCTTCCAGCAACTGGTGGACAAGCAGGCGGACGTCATGATTACCGATGCCTCGGAAGCCTTGTACCAGCAGAAACGCTACCCGCAACTGTGCGCGGTCAATCCGTCCTCGCCGATGCAGTATGGCGAGAAAGCCTATATGCTGCCGCGCGACGACATGAGCTGGAAGTTATACGTGGATCAATGGCTACATCTGACGAAAGCGACCGGGGAATACCAGAGGATAATTTCTGAATGGCTGGGTAAAGCGGAATAAAAGTTGGCTATTGTTATGTAAATCAACGTAAGGCAATATATTGAAGAGTATATGGCGGGATAATATCCCGCTATTGCGCACCATGAGATAGTTTTTGCTTATCTTTTGGTGCTTTTTTTATTCAATTTTTTTGATAAATGACAGCAAATTAACCCGATTTTAACAGCCTGCTAACAGCGCTATCCTGCTTCACATCGAAGGCCGTCAAGCCTTCCCAACCTGATTAACGTGAAGAGGCTTACCATGAAATCGATCAAAACTGTTGTTGCTGCTGCCGCTCTGGCTACTCTTTCTTTCGGTTCGATGGCCGCCACCGAAGTGCAATCGGTACAGAGCCGCGACCTGGGCACCGTTTCCGCCACTGCCCGTACTCTGGATGATTTGCAGGCTCAGCTGTCCGCCAAAGCCGATGCCGCCGGCGCCAAATCTTTCCGCATTATCACCGCTACCGGCGATGAACAACTGCGCGGTGTTGCCGAACTGTACAACTAATCGCCGGTTTATTAATCGCTGATTGATTAATCACTGATTTCTCTAACGGTGAGCGAGAAAGCCCGAACCCCGGATAATCCGAGGTTCGGGCTTTTTGCGTATGGCATGCTCGGTATTGAACAACGAACCGGGGCTAGCCGATGTACTCCAGCCGGGTGCGGCTGGTCAGGCGGGTAATCAGTTCATAAGCGCTGATGCCGGTGCAGGCGGCGATTTTTTCCACCGGCAACGGACCGCCCCACAAAATCACTTCATCGCCGACCTTGTCCTGCGCGTCCGGTCCCAGATCGACGGTAATCATATCCATTGAAACCCGGCCGGACAGCGGCACTTCACGGCCGTTGATCCACACCGGCGTGCCGCTTTTGGCGTCGCGCGGATAGCCGTCGCCGTAGCCAATCGCCACCACGCCCAGCCGGGTATCGCGCGGGCTGCTCCAGGTACTGCCGTAACCGACCGGCTCGTTTACGTGGTGCTCGCGCACCGCAATCAGGTGCGAAGTCAGAGTCATTGCCGGTTTGAGCTGCCACTGGCTGGCGTCGCCCTGCGCCAGCGGCGAGACGCCGTACTGGATAATGCCGGGGCGGATTTGGTCGCGGTGAGCTTGCGGCCACAACAGAATACCGCCGGAGGCGGCGATAGACTGGCGGCCCGGTTTGTCTTGCACAAAGGCGTCGAAGCAGTCGAGCTGACGCTGAGTGGTGCCCGCTTCCGGTTCATCGGCGCGGCAAAAGTGACTCATGATGTTCACCGGTTGCACCACGCTGGAGCAGGCGCTCAACCGGGCGTAAAAGGCTTCGGCCTGTTCCGGCAGCACGCCGAGGCGGTGCATGCCGGTATCGAGCTTCATCCACACCGTCAACGGGTGCGGCAGGTGCGCCTGCTCCAGCGCCGCCAGCTGTTCTTCGCAGTGCACGGCGGTTTCCAACTGGTGTTCGGCCAGCAACGGCAGCTCGTCAGCGGCAAAAAAACCTTCCAGCAGCAGGATGGGTTTGGTGATGCCGACGGCGCGTAACGCCAGCGCTTCGCTGAGGCGGGAAACGCCGTAACCGTCGGCGTCGGAAAAGGCGCGGGCGGCTTCCACGGCGCCGTGTCCGTAGGCGTTGGCTTTGACTATGGCGATCAGCCGGCTTTGCGGGGCCATCTGCCGGATACATTGCAGATTGTGGCGCAAAGCCTGACGATCAATGACGGCGGTTGCCGTTTTCATTCTGAGTCCTTAGTGCGTTTATTCGTCATTGACGGTTATTCATTATCGACGGTTATTCATTCATCGACGGTTATTCATCGTCATGCGGTTATTCATCGTCATGTGGTTATTCATCGTCATACTGTGGCCCGGCGTAATTATCGAAACGCGACCACTGCCCGTTAAAGGTCAGGCGAACGGAGCCGATCGGCCCGTTACGCTGCTTCCCTATAATGATTTCAGCGATGCCTTTCAGATCGCTGTTTTCGTGATACACCTCGTCACGGTAGATAAACATGATCAGGTCGGCGTCCTGCTCGATGGAGCCGGATTCACGCAGGTCGGAGTTGACCGGACGTTTATCGGCGCGCTGTTCCAGACTACGGTTGAGCTGCGACAGCGCGATGACCGGCACTTGCAATTCTTTTGCCAACGCTTTGAGCGAACGGGAAATTTCGGCGATTTCCAACGTTCGGTTATCGGACAGCGACGGCACCCGCATCAACTGCAGGTAGTCGATCATGATCAGACTCAGGCCATCGTGCTCGCGGAATACCCGGCGGGCGCGGGAACGCACTTCGGTCGGCGTCAGGCCGGAGGAGTCGTCGATGTACATGTTGCGCTTTTCCAGCAGCAGCCCCATGGTGCTGGAGATGCGCGCCCAGTCCTCGTCGTCGAGCTGGCCGGTACGGATACGGGTCTGGTCCACGCGCGACAGCGACGCCAGCATACGCATCATGATCTGCTCGCCGGGCATTTCCAGACTGAAGATCAGCACCGGTTTTTCCTGCGTCATGGCGGCGTTTTCGCACAGGTTCATGGCGAAGGTGGTTTTCCCCATTGAGGGGCGCGCCGCCACGATAATCAGGTCCGACTTTTGCAGGCCGGCGGTTTTCTTGTCCAGATCCTGATAGCCGCTGGAAACGCCGGTCACGCCGTCGTGCGGGCGCTGGTAAAGCTGTTCGATGCGCGAGACGGTGTCTTCCAGAATGCGGTCGATGCTTTTCGGCCCTTCATCCTTGCTGGCGCGGTTTTCCGCGATCTGAAACACGCGGGATTCGGCCAGATCCAGCAGGTCTTCGCTGCTGCGGCCTTGCGGATCGTAACCGGCGTCGGCGATCTCGTTGGCGACGGCGATCATTTCACGCACTACCGCACGTTCGCGCACGATGTCGGCATACGCGCCGATATTGGCGGCGCTGGGGGTGTTTTTCGCCAGTTCCGCCAGGTAGGCGAAACCACCGGCGGACTCCAGCTCGCCTTTTTGCTCCAGCGACTCCGACAGGGTAATCAGGTCAATGGGCTTGCTCATTTCCAGCAGGCGCTGCATCTCGTTAAAGATCAGCCGGTGGGCGCGGTTGAAAAAGTCGTTGGCGGAGACGCGCTCGGCGACGTTGTCCCAACGCTCGTTGTCGAGCATCAACCCCCCTAGCACCGACTGTTCCGCTTCGATGGAATGGGGCGGGAGTTTTAGCCCTTCTACCTGACGGTCGCGGGATTCTGCCGGTTTAGTTGGTTTTTTTTCTGCCATGAAACGCGTTCTTTACTGGTTGATTTACCTTTAGGGGTGGGAGCATTGTATATCCTAAACTCAGGAATGACATATGTCCGATGACATCACCGGGCACACACGATAGAGCGAGGAGATCATCATGGCAAAACGTATTCAGTTCAGCGACCACGGCGGGCCGGGGGTGCTGGAATATGTGGATTACACGCCGCGCGAGCCGGGTCTTAACGACGTTCAGGTGGAAAACCGCGCCATCGGCATTAACTTTATCGATACCTATTTTCGTTCCGGGCTGTATTCGCCGCCGTCGTTTCCCTCCGGTCTGGGCACCGAAGCGGCTGGCGTGGTGGTGAAAGCCGGGGCTAACGTAAAACATCTCAAGGTGGGCGACCGCGTGGTGTATGCCCAGGCGGCGCTGGGCGCTTACAGCGAACGGCATAATGTTCCGGCGGACAAGGTAGCGCTGCTGCCGGATGACATCAGCTTTGAGCAGGCGGCGGCCTCATTCCTGAAAGGGCTGACGGTGTATTACCTGCTGCGCCAGACCTATGAAGTGAAACCGGGCGAAGTATTTTTGTTCCATGCGGCCGCCGGCGGCGTTGGGTTGATTGCCTGCCAGTGGGCGAAGGCGCTGGGGGCGAAACTGATCGGCACCGTCGGTTCCGACCACAAGGCGGAACTGGCAAAACAGGCCGGCGCCTGGGCTACCATTAACTACCGCAAGGAAGATATCGTTCATCGGGTGCTGGAACTGACCCATGAAGAAAAAGTCTCGGTCGTGTATGACTCGGTGGGTAAAGACACCTGGGAAGCCTCGCTCAACTGCCTGAAGCGTCGCGGGCTGATGGTCAGTTTCGGCAACGCGTCCGGCCCGGTCACCGGGGTGAATCTCGGCATTCTTAACCAGAAAGGGTCGCTGTACGTTACCCGGCCGTCGCTGTTCAGTTACATCACCAATCGTCAGGAACTGGAGCAGGCTAGCCGTGAACTGTTCGCTCTAATTGCCAGCGGCGCCATCAGGGTGGACGTGCCGGACAGCCAGAAGTTCGCGCTGGAAGACGCCCGGTCCGCTCACCGCGCGCTGGAAAGCCGTAGTACTCAGGGGTCATGCCTGTTGATTCCCGGTTCCGTCTCTCATGGTTAAGTAACCTGAGAACGGTCGGAACAGGCGCCTTTCCCCGTGCTAAAACACAGGGAAAGGCGCACCCGCCACACCTTCTCACTTCCCCTTGCCGGTGTATTACTTATTAACAAAAAAGCCACAGAGGAATGTTTATTTTTTAACCTGCCGGCCGGTACGATGTGACCCATTGCGGATTATTTATAACGTCAACCATGCCCCGGAAAACCGGGCGAACGCACTGTTCCGTAGTCTTTTGCGTGCTGTCTTTTTAGCGTCTCATATCTCGTTTTTAGCGTCGTTATTTGCCATTCCTTCTCTCCTTATCTCTTCGGGATCACGATAGTCGCTTTTTCGCAGGTCACTTATCACCTGAGCAGGAAGGACATTGAGTATGAGATCAATCAGGCAACTGCCGGCGCCTCCGGCCAGAAGCATTCTCGGACATGTTGATTATTTAAAACGACCTGACATCCATTTGCAGATGCTGCACTGGAAAGAGCGCTATGGCCTTTTTTACCGGCTAAGACTGGGATTCACGCCGGCGATGGTGATCGCCGATTCAGAATGGATTCGTACCATAATGAAAGCCCGCCCTGACGATTTTCGGCGTAGAAGCAGTATTGAATCCGTTTTTCAGGAAGCCGGGTTGAACGGCGTTTTCTCCGCGGAAGGCGCGCGATGGATGCATCAGCGGAAACTGACGGAACCGATGTTTCAGCCTGCGCATCTGAAACATTTCTATCCCAGTCTCAGGAAAGTCACCGTGCGTTTATCAGAACGTTTCGCCAAATTGGCTGAAACCGGGGAAGTGGTTTCTCTGGTGGATGAATTTAAGCGCTATACGGTGGATATCACGTCGTTATTAGCCTTTGGCGAGGATATCAATATCCTTGAGCAGGGCGAGAATCCGCTATCGGAAAGTTTACGTCGCCTGTTCCCGGTGATTAATGAACGCTGTGGTTCTCCCATTCCGTTATGGCGCTATATCAAGATGGCGCGGGATAAGCAGTTTGATGTCAGCCTGAAGCTGATTCACGACCAGCTTAACGAATTTATTTGTCGTCAGCGGGAGCGAATCGAGCAGTCTCCCCAGCTCATGGATGCCCCTGAAAATATGCTGCAAATCATGATCGCAGAACAGCAGAAAGACGGGACGATGACGGACGCGGACATTCTGGCTAATGCGTTTACGCTACTGCTGGCGGGAGAGGATACGACCGCGAATACGCTTGCCTGGATGAGTTTTCTGCTTTGCTCTTCACCTTCGGTGGAGGCGCAGGTCGTTAGAGAGTGCCATCAGGCGACTGAGGAGGTGGGGACGGGACTTCCGTGGCCTTTGCCTCGCATGCCGTTGCTCACCGCCGTGATGTATGAGTCGATGCGGCTTAAACCGGTGGCGCCGCTGCTTTACCTGGAGCCGATCAAAGATACCGTCATTGCTGATTTCCTTATCAAAAAGGGAACGCCCCTTTTACTGATGCTGAACGCGAGCGGATTTGAAGAGGCTTTATTCCATCAGCCCGGTGATTTCATGCCTGAGCGGTGGCTTGAGCGCGGACAGGCGTCTTTTTCCGATCTGCAGCCATTTGGCGGGGGGCCGCGCATGTGCCCCGGACGATCGCTGGCGTTAATTGAAATCAAACAGGGATTTCATGCGCTGTGCAGCGGATTTCGTGTTGAAGCGCAACAACCCGCGTCGGACGTGATGGAGAGTTTTGCCTTCACCATGACCCCGACCGGTTTTCGCGTGAGGTTACATAAGCGACCTCAACCCGATACCGCCCAACATGAGGTTTGATATTGCAGTTTATTGCAATATGGGCTGTGTTTTTGATGGCTCTGCGGGTGGTGGAAAAGTCATGACATGGGGGATTTTTCTGTGCTGCGATAGAACCGGGTAATAATACCGACCCTCGACGAGTCGGCATTATTCCACAGGACGGCTGTTGCCATTACGCTAATTTCATCCACTGCATGTAGGGTACAGTGTGGTGCTCGTCACGAAGGTACCGCTGGGCGGCTATTATTTCCTGACGATGATGAATTAAAGGATCAGCTCGCACCTTAATGAAAAGGGCGAGCCAGATAGTGAGCGACATCCTAGCAGCCACGATAAGGAAAAAATATCTGCTGGCGCACAATTTTGCATCAGGCGCGGTATGCCCGTCATTTCCATCCGTTATGCAGATTTTGTTACTTTTCAGGTATTACCACTCACCGCCCCGGCGATGACGAAAGGTATATTTTTTACGGTAGCTGTAGCGGTGCACAGTGGATACCGGTCGATCCTGAAACCGCCGCCACAGCCATACTACGACGACCGCCAACAGCAGCCACGGCAGTACTTTTATCGCCACGGCGAACAGCCCGCCAATCAGCATAACCAGAGAGGCGACAACCAGCGCCGCCATTACCCCCAGCAGCGACACGCCGGTGACCAGCAGCATGATAAAAAAGCCGATAACGAAGAAAATTTCCAACATGGTGTGCTCCTTAGCCGTTAAACCGCGTCTTGCGCAGGGGAAAACATCGTTCATGACAAGAGCGGTATTACAAGAACCGTGCCAGAATGCGTCGCTGATAAGTTATTGATTTATCAGCGACAGGCAGAAGGGTGGGGATAGAAGGTTGGTCAAAAATACCAATAATTGGTTTTTTTCAGGCGATGTTAACCAGCGCCAGCGCGCGTTCCACCACGGCGGCATCCGCACCGGGCTTATGGGCATTTTCACTCAGGTAACGCCGCCACTGGCGCGCGCCGGGCACGCCCTGAAACAGCCCGAGCATATGGCGGGTAATGTGGCCTAACGATGCGCCGCCGGAGAGTTCGCGCTCGATATACGGGTACATCGCCCGCACCACGTCGGCCTGATCCGGCGCAATCGAGCCTGCGCCAAACAGTTCACTGTCGACCTGCGCCAGCATACCGGGGTTTTGATAGGCTTCGCGGCCCACCATCACGCCATCCACGTGTTGCAGGTGCTGCTGCGCCTCGGCCAGCGTTTTGACGCCGCCGTTAATCGCCAGCGTCAGCGACGGGAAATCGCGCTTGAGCTGGTAGACGCGCGGGTAATCCAGCGGCGGGATCTCGCGGTTTTCTTTCGGGCTAAGGCCGGACAGCCAGGCTTTGCGGGCGTGTACGATGAAGGTATCGCAGCCGCTCTGCTCGGAAACGGTACGGATGAAATCGCACAGAAATTCGTAGCTGTCCTGATCGTCGATGCCGATGCGGGTTTTGACCGTCACCGGAATGCCGACGCGTTCGCGCATCGCTTTCACGCAGTCCGCCACCAGTTGCGCTTCCGCCATCAGGCAGGCGCCGAAACGGCCGTTTTGCACGCGGTCGGACGGGCAGCCGACGTTGAGGTTGACTTCGTCATAGCCGCGCTGTTCCGCCAGCGCCGCGCATTGCGCCAGCGCCGCCGGGTCGCTGCCGCCGAGCTGCAACGCCAGCGGATGCTCTTCCTCGCTGTAGGCCAGATAGTCGCCCTTGCCGTGCAAAATCGCCCCGGTGGTCACCATCTCGGTGTACAACAGCGCGTTGTGACTCAGCAGCCGGTGAAAGTAGCGGCAATGACGGTCAGTCCAGTCCAGCATCGGGGCCACGCTAAAGCGGCCGTGCCAGAAGGTCTGGGGCTGGTCGGTGGCGAAAGCGGTTGGGGCTGGACTTGTCACGATACGAACTCACTGTCTGGCTGAAAATAAAGGGGCGTTATAGTAGCGTGATTTGCCGGTCTTTGGGAGGTCGGCGGCGGATTTTGCGTTTCCCGTGCAATTGCAATAAACTGATGTTGCAACTGCAACGAATCAGGAGGGAATTATGACAGCGCTGTTTACGCCGACCGTCCGTGTACTTGAGCACGAGGGGATCTTAGCCGCCCTGTCCCTCTCTTCTTCGCTGGTGCGGGCGCATGAACAGATCAGCGAAGGCTTACCGGTCAGCATCATCCGCGAAGCCGCCAATAAGGCGCAGCTGGATGAAGGTTATTTGCTGCGGCTGGTCGGCGTCGATCGCAGCACCTACCACCGCCGGTTGAAACATCCGGAGAAAACCTGGTCGGTGGAGCAGGGCGCCAGAATTTACGCCAGCGTCCGGGTGCTGGATGCCGCCGCCCGGCTGTTCGATCATGATTACGTCAAAGCCGTTGACTGGCTGAATCAGCCGGCTAAGGCGCTGGGTGGGCAACCGCCGGCCGCCATGTTGAAAACCCCGGCCGGCACCGAAGCGGTGCTGGATCTGATTGGTCGCATCGGCCACGGCGTCATCAGCTGATGGCGACGTTTTACCGCCTGGTAAAGCAGACATATGTGTCACAGGCGTTTGATGGCGCGGGCGCGAAACTGTACGGCGGGCGCTGGAACAACAAGGGCGTTCCCTGCGTCTATCTGGGCGGCACCATCGCGCTGTGCCTGCTGGAGACGCTGGTACATCTGAGGGAAGTGACCATGCTGCCGGCGTTTTCGCTGCTATCGGTGGAGGTACCCGATACACTGGTGATGGAATTAAGCCGGGATGCCTTGCCCGCTGACTGGCAACAGGATCCGCCGCCGGACGCCACCCGGCAGATCGGCGATGAGTGGCTGGCGTCGCGCGTCAGTCTGGTGCTGAAAGTGCCGAGCACGCTGACCGGCGAATGGAACGCGCTGTTCAACCCTGAACACCCAGAGGCGCAGCAGGTGTTATCCACGCTGCAGGTGGTGCCGTTCTATTTCGATTCCCGCCTGTTGTAGTTCCGGCGGTCTTCCTGTCCCCTGCGTGGCCTACGGGTCACGCTTCCACATCAATATACAACGCGTCATAGCGCCAGTACTCGCAGTCGCAGTCGATGATGCGGTCGTGCTGATCGCGGTTGATGCGGGTGATGAACAGCGCCGGACTGCCGGGCGCGAGTTTTAACGCCGGGGCGGCCACCGGCGGCAGCGGCGTCGGCAGCATGGTGAAACGCACCCGGCCGTAACGAATGTCGTATTGCGACTGGTAAAGCTGGGTGAGCGAGCGCGTCAGGTCGCTCTTCAGCAGATCCGGGAACCAGGCCGGGTTCAGGTAGTGTTCCACATACAGCACCGCGCGCCCGTCGAGGCGCCGCAAACGGCGGATACGGTAGATATCCGCGCCTTCCTCCAGCTCCAGATGACGGGCGATCGCCGCATTCGCCGTGATGACGCCGGCATCCAGCACCTCGGTGGCGGCTTTACGCCCCTGTTTTTCCGCCATTTCATGAAAGTGACTTCTGTGCAGCGGATTATAGCTAAGCCGCGGCGGTGAGATGAACCAACCGCGCCGCAGTTCACGATAGATGATGCCCTGCGACTCCAGCAGGGTGAGCGCTTCGCGCAGGGTAATGCGGGTAGTGGAAAACTGCTCGCTGAGCGCCCGTTCGGACAGCAGCCGCCCGTGGGCGAACTCGCCCCGGCGAATCCGTTCGAGCAGCGCATCGGCAATCTGGGCGACGGCGGTTGGTTGTATTTTCATCATCGTTAGAGCCTTGATGTTGTGCAGCCTGCACCATAGCAGGGATTGTTGACTATCAGGTTGCATGTCTGTCGGGATGATGCAAATCCCAAGCCGACGGGCGTTAGAGGCCGCCAGCAGGCGCTTGCAGACCGGCGCTGAAACCTTTTCGTCATGCTGCCGACATGAAAACTTCATCGCCGTGTGCTGAATTGGCGTACTTATTGCTGGACTAGACCAGCAGAGTATCAGACCAACAGCGTATCACTCCCCTTCCTATGGAGCATAATGATGAAAAAATTGTTGTCTTCTGTATTAATCAGCAGCGCGTTGTTTTCGACCGCGGTCATGGCGCAGGATCTGGCGGCGCTGGAAAAAGCCGCCCGCGCCGAGGGCGAAGTTAACAGCGTCGGCATGCCGGACAGCTGGGCCAACTGGAAAGATACCTGGGACGATTTGAGCGCCAAATATGGCCTGAAACACAGCGATACCGACATGTCTTCCGCGCAGGAGATCGCCAAGTTCGCCGCCGAGAAAGAGAACGCCAGCGCGGATATCGGCGACGTGGGCGTGGCCTTCGGCCCGGTAGCGGTGCAGAAAGGCGTGAGCCAGCCGTACAAGCCGACCACCTGGGAACAGGTGCCGGACTGGGCGAAAGACAAAGACGGCCACTGGGCGATGGCCTACACCGGCACCATTGCGTTTATCATCGATAAACAGCAGGTAAAAGACATTCCGCATAGCTGGGCGGATCTGCAAAAAGGCAAATACGTGGTGACCATCGGCGACGTCGGCACCGCGTCCCAGGCCTCCAGCGGCGTGCTGGCGGCCAGTTTCGCGCTGGGCGGCAACGAGAAGAACCTGAAACCGGCGCTGGATTTCTTCGCCAAACTGGCGAAAGAAGGCCGCCTCGGTCTGACCAACCCGGCTATCGCCAATATCGAGAAAGGCGAAGTGCAGGTGGGCGTGGTGTGGGACTTCAACGGCCTGAACTACCGCGACAAGATCAACAAGGATCGCTTCGAGGTATTGATCCCGTCTGACGGTTCGGTGATCTCCGGCTACACCACCATCATCAACAAATACGCCAAACACCCGAACGCCGCCAAACTGGCGCGCGAGTACATCTTCTCCGACGCCGGTCAGATCAACCTGGCGCGCGGCTACGCTCGCCCGATCCGCGCCCAGCACATTACCCTGCCGGATGACGTGAAAGCCAAGCTGCTGCCGCAGGAACAGTATAAAAACGCGCATCCGATCGCCGACGCCGAAGCCTGGGACAAGACGGTGAAAGCGCTGCCGCGTCTGTGGCAGGAAAACGTCATCATCAACATGAAGCAGTAACGGCGCAGGCGGGAGCACGGGATGAAAACGATTCTGGTGATACTGGACGGGCTGAGCTTTCAGGTCGGACGCGAGGCAATGGGCTACCTGCAGGCGGAGTGCGCCGCCGGGCGCGGTTGCCTCTACCAACTGGAGTGCGAGCTGCCGTCGCTGTCGCGCCCGTTGTATGAGTGCATTCTCACCGGCGTGACGCCGGTGCAGAGCGGCATTATCCACAACGGCGTCGACCGGCTGAGCCGCGAGCGCGGCATTTTCCATTACGCCCGCGACGCCGGCCTGACTACCGCGGCGGCGGCATATCACTGGGTCAGCGAGCTGTACAATCGCACGCCGTTTGACGCGGCGCGCGATCGTCATACCGTCGAGCCGTCGCTGCCGATCCAGTACGGCCACTTCTACCATGACGACAGCTATCCCGACTCCCATCTGTTTGAAGACGCGGAAAGTCTGCGCCTGCGTTACCAGCCGGACTTTCTGCTGATTCACCCGATGAACATCGATGACGCCGGGCACCGCTACGGCCTGTCGACCCCGCAGTACCGCAACAAGGCGCGCATGGCGGACGGCTACCTGTCGCACTGGATGCCGCGCTGGCTGGAGGAGGGGTATCAGGTGCTGGTGACCGCCGATCACGGCATGAATGACGACCGCAGTCACGGCGGTATTTTGCCGGAAGAGCGTCAGGTGCCGCTGTATGTGTTCGGCGACGGTTTCTCGCTGCAACCGGATGCCGCGCCGCAACAAACCGAGCTGTGCGGTACGGTGTGCCAGCTGCTTGGCGTGGCGCATGACAAGCCTGTGAGCCGCAATTTACTGATAAAAGGCACCGCGGAGGGGCGAGCGTGAGGAGTCGATGGCTGGCGGCGCTGGTTCTGCTGCCGTTTTTTGCGGTGTTTATCGCGTTTCAGATAGCCCCGTTGGTGTGGATGGCGATCAACAGTTTTTACAGCGACATGGAAAGCGCCTGGGGGCTGGCGAACTACCGTGACCTGCTGACGTCGCCGTTCTATTTGCAGGCGATGCGCTTTTCGCTGGATATCTCGTTCTGGTCGAGTTTGTACGGCCTGTTCATCGCGCTGGTCGGCGGCTATTCGCTGCAACAGCTGGGGGAAGGGCGAATCAGGCGCTTGGTGATGTCGTTCGCCAATATGACCAGCAACTTTGCCGGCGTACCGCTGGCGTTCGCCTTCGTGATCATGCTGGGGCTGAACGGTTTTATCACCCTGTTGCTCAAGCAAAACGGACTGATCGACGGCTTTAATCTCTATTCCCGCGACGGGCTGATCCTGATTTATACCTATTTCCAGATTCCGCTCGGCATCCTGCTGCTCTATCCGGCCTTCGACGGGCTGCGCAGCGAATGGCAGGAGTCGGCGGCGCTGCTGGGCGCCAGCCGCTGGCGCTACTGGCTGCATATCGGCATTCCGGTGCTGGCGCCGGCGTTGCTCGGCACCTTCGTCATTCTGCTGGCGAATGCGCTGGGGGCGTACGCCACGATTTACGCGCTCACCACCGGCAATTTCAACGTGGTGCCGATCCGCATCGCGGCGCTGGTCTCCGGCGATATCTCGCTGGACCCGAATCTGGGCAGCGCGCTGTCCATGCTGCTGGTGCTGCTGATGGCGCTGATTACCGTCGCCCACCAATCGCTGCTACGCCGGAGTTACCTCCATGCTGCCCGCTAATTCTGTCGTCGGAGGTCGCGATGTCCCACGCTGAACGCCGTTATCACCTGCTGGTGGTCTGGCTGATATTACTGATTCTGATGTTGCCGCTGCTCTCCACGCTGGTTTACGCGCTCGCCACCGAGTGGGGCGCGACCATTCTGCCGCAGGGATTGACCCTAAAATGGTTTACGCAACTGTGGAGCGACGGCCGTTTTCTGGTGGCGCTGGGTCACTCGCTGCTGATCTGTTTCGGCGCATTGCTGTTTTCGTTGCTGTTGGTGTTGCCGGCGATGTTCGTGATCGCCTGGGCGTTTCCGAAGCTGGACGGGGTGATGAACGTGCTGATTTTGCTGCCGTTCGCGGTGCCGCCGGTGGTGTCGTCGGTGGGGCTGTTGCAGCTTTACTCCGCCGAGCCGCTGGCGCTGACCGGCACCCCCTGGATTCTGATCGGCTGCTATTTCACCATCGCGCTGCCGTTTATTTATCGCGCCATCGCCAACAACATGCAGGCCATCAATTTGCAGGAATTGCTGGACGCGGCGCACCTGCTCGGCGCCAGCACCTGGCAGGCGGCGCTGTGGGTGGTGCTGCCCAACCTGCGTAAAGGGGTGATGATTGCCGTCCTGCTGTCGTTTTCGTTCCTGATCGGCGAGTTCGTGTTCGCCAATCTGCTGGCGGGCACCAACTACGAAACCCTGCAGGTGTACCTCTACAACAAACGCAACGACAGCGGGCATTTCACCAGCGCGCTGGTGATCTCCTATTTTCTGGTGGTGCTGCTGGTGACCTGGCTGGCGAATGCGCTTAACCGCAATCAATGAATCAAGCAATGAGTAAAAAGGGACACGCTGAACATGGCCTACCTTGACGTCATCAATCTGAATAAACACTACGGGCCGACCAGAGTGTTTCAGGATATCCAATTTTCGGCCGATGAAGGCGAGTTCGTCACCCTGCTGGGGCCGAGCGGCTGCGGCAAGTCGACGCTGTTGCGCTGTCTGGCCGGGCTGACGTCGGTGGACAGCGGCCAGATTCTGTTGCAGGGCCGCGACATCGTGCCGCTGTCGCCGCAAAAGCGCGATATCGGCATGGTGTTCCAGAACTACGCGCTGTTTCCCAATATGACCGTCGAAGGCAATGTGGCTTTTGGCCTGAAGATGCAGAAACTGCCGGCCGGCGAGATTCGCGCGCGGGTGGCGGAAGTGCTCGCCCTGGTGGAATTGGGCGACTACGCCCGCCGCTATCCGCATCAGTTGTCCGGCGGCCAGTGTCAGCGCGTGGCGCTGGCGCGCTCGCTGGTGACCCGCCCGCGTCTGCTGCTGCTGGACGAACCGCTGTCGGCGCTGGATGCGCGTATTCGTCGCCATCTGCGCGAGCAGATCCGCCGTATCCAGCAGGAGCTGAACCTGACCGCCATTTTCGTCACCCACGATCAGGAAGAGGCGCTGACGTTATCCGACCGTATCGTGCTGATGAACAAGGGCGAAATCGTGCAGAACGGCGACGCCGAATCGCTCTACACCCAGCCGGCCAGCCTGTTCGCCGCCGGGTTTATCGGCAGCTATAACCTGCTAAGCGCTGAGCAGGCGATGCGCCTGACCGGCGGACGTTTTTCCAGCCAGGTGGCGCTGCGCCCGGAATCGGTGCTGCTGTGCGCGCCGGAACAAGGGCTGGCCGGAGAGATCGTCGGTCACAGCCTGCTGGGCAACGTGGTGCGCTATCGGGTGCGCATCAGCGAGGTGGAGCTGTCGGTGGATGTGCTCAACCGCTCGGTGGCCGATTTACACCCGGCCGGCAGCCGGGTCGGGGTGCAGATCGATCTCAGCGCGCTGCGTGAGGTGGCGTAAAGGGGGATTTGCTTTAAACCGGGTCGTGCGCCAGCCAGTGCTGCAACCGGGCGGGAAAGCCTTCGGCGAAGGCGATCAGCTGTTCGGTGAATTGCTCCACCAGTGATGAGGCCGGGCGGTGCAGCGGGCGAATCAGGCTGACGGTAAACGGCACCTCGATGCTGAAACGGCGCACCGCCACCGCGCCGCTGCTGGCGTAATCCACCGCCGTCAGCGGATTGACGATCGACAACCCGACCCCGGCGCGCACCATCGCGCACACCGAGGCGGCGCTGTGGGTGTCCAGCACCAGCCGCCGCGTCACGTTCGCCTGCTCAAACTGCTGGTCCAGCAACTGCCGGTAACTGTCGGTACTGGACAGGCTGACGAACGGCTGGTCGCGGAAATCCTCCGGCGTCAGCACCGCTTTGCGCGCCAGCGGGTGGCCGATGGGCAACACGCAAACTTCATTCAGCTCCATCAGCGTCTGTCGTTCTGTTCCGGCAGGCGTATTCAGGTTTTCCGTCAGCCCCAGATCGTGGCGCTGCGCCGACAGCCACTCTTCCAGCAACGGCGATTCCTGCGGGATGACGTGCAGGTTGAGCGCCGGATAGCGCGCCAGCAGCGGCTGACATACCTCGGGCAGCAACGACTGGGAGAACACCGGCAGACAGGCCACCGATAACGGCGCCTGCCGGAACTGCCGGATATCGCGCGCGGCGTTGATGATGCGATCCAGCCCGTAATAGGAGTGCTGCACTTCGTCGAACAGCTGCAACGCTTGCGCGGTAGGGTGCAACCGCCCGCGCAGGCGCTCAAACAGCGGCATCTGCACCAGATGTTCGAAGCGCGCCAGCTCGCGGCTGACCGTCGGCTGCGAGGTATTGAGCAGCGCAGCGGCTTCCGTCAGGTTGCCGGTGGTCATGACCGCGTGAAAGATCTCGATGTGGCGCAGGGAAATATCAGCCATCTGTCCCTCTTTTGTTCGGGTTTCCCATATCAGAAATGAATAGAGTCTGCGAAAAAGGATATTTGTATTATAGGTTGCAGGCCAGCACAATTTCGGCATCTGATAACGCCACGGTACGATATCCATGCCACATGACCTGAATGACTTTTCTCACGCGCTGAACGCCCAGAGCCTGCGTGCGCTGCCGGAACGCTTTGGCTGCCCGCTGTGGGCCTACGACGCCGAGACCATCATTGAGCGCATCGGTCAGCTGCGCCAGTTCGACACGATTCGTTTTGCGCAGAAAGCCTGCTCCAACCTCCATATTCTGAAGCTGATGCGCCAGCAGAGCGTGAAGGTGGATTCCGTGTCGCTGGGCGAAATCGAACGCGCGCTGGCGGCTGGGTTCGAGCCGGGCACCGACGCGCATGAGATCGTGTTTACCGCCGATGTGCTGGATGAAGCGACGCTGCAACGGGTGCACGAGCTGAACATTCCGGTGAACGCCGGTTCTATCGACATGCTGCATCAATTGGGCGAGCGCTCGCCGGGTCACCCGGTGTGGCTGCGTATTAATCCGGGGTTCGGTCACGGTCACAGTCAGAAGACCAACACCGGCGGCGAAAACAGCAAACACGGTATCTGGTATGCCGATTTGCCGCAGGCGCTGGAGGCGCTGGGCCGTTACCGTCTGAAGCTGGTGGGCATCCACATGCATATCGGCTCCGGCGTTGATTACGGGCATCTGGAGCAGGTGTGCGACGCGATGGTGCAACAGGTGCTGGCGGTCGGGCAGGATCTGGACGCCATTTCCGCCGGCGGCGGGTTGTCGATTCCCTATCGTCATGGCGGCGAGCGCATTGATACTCAACACTATTATGGGCTGTGGAACCGGGCGCGGGAGCAGATCGCCGCTCATCTGGAGCATCCGGTCACGTTGGAAATCGAACCGGGGCGGTTTCTGGTGGCGGAGTCCGGCGTGCTGGTGGCGCAGGTGCGCGCGGTAAAAGACATGGGCAGCCGTCACTTTGTGCTGGTGGACGCCGGGTTCAGCGACCTGATGCGCCCGGCGATGTACGGCAGTTATCATCACATCACCCTGCTGCCGGGCGACGGGCGCGACCTGAGTCAGTCCGCGCTGCGCGACACCGTGGTGGCCGGCCCGCTGTGCGAATCCGGCGATGTGTTTACCCAGCAGGCGGGCGGCGGGGTGGAAACGCTGGCGCTGCCGCCGGCGCAGGTGGGCGATTATCTGGTGTTCCATGACACCGGGGCTTACGGCGCGTCGATGTCTTCCAACTACAACAGCCGCCCGCTGATTGCCGAAGTGCTGTTTGAGCAGGGTCAGCCGCGGTTGATCCGCCGTCGCCAGACGCTGGACGAGCTGCTGGCGCTGGAGCGGGTGTAACCGCGCTGCGCTGATTCAGCGCGCGTGCGGCCCCTTCGCTACTGAAGCGCGCAGTTTCAACTCGCCGGTAAACGGGGCGATCGGTTTGACCGATTCGCCCTCGCACAATTTCAGCGCCTGGGAAATAGCGGCGCTGATCATCTCTTCAATCGGTAAATACACCGTGGACAGCGCCGGGTTCAGGTAAGGGGCGCTGGGGATATCGTCAAAACCAAATAGCGACACGTCTTGCGGCAACCGTTTACCGGCTTCGAGCAGCGCTTTCATCGCGCCGATGCACATATCGTCGTTGCTGGCGAAGATAGCGGAAAAACCGGCGTCATGCGCCAGCAGTTCGCGCACCGCCTGATAACCGCCGGGCACCAGATTGTCGCCGTTGATGACCCGCAACGGGTCATAGGGGATGTGATGATGGTCCAGCGCCTGTCGGTAACCCGCCAGACGCGCGCGTGCGGTCGGGGTGTTGATCGGTCCGGTGATGCAGGCAATTTCGCGGTGCCCTTGCTGCACCAGATAATCAATCAACTGAAACACCGCCTGCTGTTGTTCGAACCAGACGCAGCGGTCAGGCGCCATCGGCAGGTGGCGGTTGATGACCACGATCGGCACCGTGGATTGCTCCAGCAGCGCCATCAGCGCCGCGTCGGACATGTGGCGGGTATAGAGCACAATGGCGTCGCAGCGGCGATCGGTCAGCAGTTGCACCGCCTGTTGTTCGTCTTCCGGCGTGTCGTGGCCGTCGGTAACGATCAGGTGCTTGCCGCTGGTTTCGGTGCGTTCCGCCGCCCGGCGCAGCAAACGGCCGAAATAGGGGCCGTCGAAATTGGATACCACCAGGCCAAGGCTGTTTGAGCTACGTTGCGCCAGCGATCGCGCCAGAAAGTTGGGGCGATAGCCCAATTCTTCCATCGCTTTGAACACGGCATCGCGTGTGCTTTGCTTCACCTGACCCGTACCGTTCAGCACCCGTGATACCGTTGCTTTGGATACGCCGGCATGCCTTGCCACATCAAGCATGGTCATCATGGTTTGCACCTTCCCTGTTTTTACCGAAGTCTGTCACAGAGTTGTTATCAATCTTTGTCACATACTAGCACACTGGCACAGCGTCAGTGGGGCAGGCGCAGAATATCTCTCTGCCGGCGCGGCGTCGTCAGGCAGACGGGCGCTCAAACAGTTCTTTGCGCAGCAGCACCAGCTCTTCGGCCAGATCGTGGCATAACATGGCGGTCATCAGATGATCCTGCGCGTGCACCATGATCAGATTGACCGGCACCTTGCCTTCGCCTTCATCCAGCCCGATCAGCCGGGTCTGGATAAGGTGGGCCGCTTTCGCCGCTTCCTTCGAGGCCTGCAACTGTGCGTCGGCCTGCGCCCAGTCCTGCCCGCGGGCGGCCTGAATCGCCATCATGGCGCTGGAACGGGCTTCTCCGGCGTTGATCAGTAACTCCATCACGGTCTGTTCCATATCGAATTCCATCGCATTGTCCTCTTGGTATGCCAAATTTGATGTTTTCCATGTTATTGGAATTCCAATATTGGCTTGTGAGAACAATGTCACAGAAAAATTATTCATTTGTTTTATTTTTTGGCATGCCAAACGCGAAAGCGCTGAACCTGCCGTCCATTCTTCCGCGCGTAACGGCCACTACGGGGGCGATAGCCCCTGATAACAACAACCCCTGAAAATGCAGGTAAATCAAAGAGGTGGAGTTATGTCATTCAAGGATCAGGCCATCGATTCATTGGGATCGTTCGCCAACCAGTTCAACAGCCTGAGATACATCATGGCGATCAAAGCCTCGTTCATCACGCTGATGCCGGTGATCATCGTGGGCGCGTTCTCCGTGCTGATTTCCAATATGGTGCTTGACCCCAGGAACGGACTGGCGAGTTTCGCCATGTTCTCATTTCTGGCGCCGCTCAAGCCGATCATGAGCGGCATTAACTATGCCACGCTGAACTTTCTCACCATCGGCGCCGTGTTTCTGATCGGCATCGAGCTGGGGCGCATCAACGGCTCCCGCGGGCTTTTCCCCGGCTTGCTGGCGGTGATCTGCTTCATTTCCATCACTCCCACCACCATCGATATGGTGATCAACGGACAGACTTTGCCGGTGAAAGACGTGCTGGCGCGCCAGTTTTCCGACACCAAAAGCCTGTTCCTCGGCATGTTTATCGCCATTCTGTCAGTCGAAATCTATTCGAAGCTGGAGTCGGTGGACCGGTTGCGCATCAAGATGCCGGACAGCGTGCCGCCGAATGTGTCGGCGTCGTTTTCGGCGTTGATCCCGGCGATCATCACCGTGACGCTGGTGGCGACCTTCGGTTTTACCTTCCAGAAAGTGACCGGCATGTACCTGTATGACGCCATCTATATGGTGGTGCAGCAGCCGCTGGAGTCGGTGGTGCAGAGCCTGCCGGGGCTGTTGATCCTGATGTTCGTCGCGCAGCTGTTCTGGGTGATCGGTATTCACGGCAACCAGATGATCAAGCCGATCCGCGAACCGCTGCTGCTGGGGGCCATCGCGGTGAACATGACCGCGTTCGAGCAAGGCCACGAGGTGCCGAACATCATCACCATGCCGTTCTGGGACGTGTACATGAGCATCGGCGGGTCCGGCCTGACCATCGGTCTGCTGCTGGCGGTGATGATCGCCTCCAAACGCCGGGAGATGAAAGAGATCGCCAAAATCTCTTTCGGGCCGTGCGTGTTCAACATCAACGAGCCGGTGATCTTCGGCATGCCGATCATGCTCAACCCGATTCTGGCTATTCCGTTCATCATCACGCCGCTGGTGACCGGCACCATCGGTTACTTCGCCACCAGCATGGGCTTTGCCGGTAAAGCGGTGGTGATGGTGCCCTGGACCACGCCGCCCATCATCAACGCCTGGCTGTCCACCGCAGGCTCTATGGGCGCGGTGGCGACGCAGATTGTCTGCATCATCGTCGCCACCCTGATTTACCTGCCGTTCGTCAAAGTGGCGTCCCGTCGCGCCGAGCAGGCGCAGCGAGACGCGGAAGCCGAGCAGGTCAGTGCAGCGAAAAACTAGCGAATCGAAACACGAAGCGAATCGAAAAATGAAAGGGAGACAGGCATGAGCAAGGTATCAATGACCCTTCCCGAGGGCTTCATTCTGGGGGCGGCGGCGTCCGCCTGGCAGACCGAGGGATGGTCGGGTAAGAAAGCCGGGCAGGATTCCTATCTGGACTTGTGGTACAAGCGCGACCGTCAGGTGTGGCACAACGGCTACGGCCCGGCGGTGGCTACCGACTTCTACAACCGCTACCGCGAAGATGTGGCGCTGATGAAGCAAACCGGGCTGACCCATTTCCGCACCTCCATCAACTGGTCGCGCTTTATGCTGGACTACGAGAACGGTGTGGTGGATGAAGAATACGCCGCCTACATCGACAACCTGATCGACGAAATGCACCGGCAGGGCATCGAACCGATGCTGTGTCTGGAGCACTATGAACTGCCGGCGGTGCTGTTCGAGAAATATCAGGGCTGGTCGTCCAAACAGGTGGTGGAGTGGTTCGTACAGTACGCCGACGCGGTGTTCGCCCGCTATGCCGGCAAGGTTAAACGTTGGTTCACCTTCAACGAGCCTGTCGTGGTGCAGACCCGCGTCTATCTGGACGCGGCGCGCTATCCCTACCAGCAGGACACCGGCGTCTGGATGCAGTGGAACCATCACAAGAATCTGGCGACCGCCAAAGTGGTGCAGCTGTTCCGCGACAAAGGCTATCACCGGCAGGGCGGCAGCATCGGGGTGATCCTCAATCCGGAAGTGACCTATCCCCGCTCCAGCGCCGCGCACGATGTGGAAGCGGCGCGCCTGTATGATCTGTTCTACAACCGGGTATTTCTGGATCCGGCGCTGAAAGGCGAGTACCCGGCGGAGCTATTGGCGCTGCTGGAAAAACATCAGGTCAAATGGGATTACAACGAGGAAGAGCTGGCGATCATCCGCGCCAATACCGTGGATGAGGTGGGGATCAACCTCTACTACCCACACCGGGTCAAAGCGCCCAGTCGGGCGTGGAACAGCAGCACGCCGTTCCACCCGGCCTACTACTACGAGCATTTCGAGCTGCCCGGCCGCCGCATGAATAAGTCCCGCGGCTGGGAAATCAACCCCCGCATTATTTACGACATGGCGATGCGCCTGAAAGACGACTACGGCAACGTGCCCTGGTTCGTGTCGGAAAACGGCATGGGGATTGAAAACGAAGGGCAGTTCAAAGACAGCCGCGGCGTGGTGCAGGATGATTACCGCATCGCGTTCATCGCTGAGCACCTTTACTGGACGCTGAAGGCGCGCGAAGACGGGGCCAACTGTCTGGGCTACATGCTGTGGGCGTTTACCGACAACGTCTCGCCGATGAACGCGTTCAAGAACCGTTACGGCCTGATTGAAATCGATCTGGAGCACGACCGGCAGCGGCGGCCGAAGAAATCGGCAGGCTGGTTCCGTCAGGTGCGGGACAGCGGCGTGCTGGCGTTCGAACTGGACGATGAAGATAAATAAGGGGGAAAGATGAAACGGATCGTACTGGCCTGCTCGGCAGGCATGTCCACGTCGCTGGTGGTGACCAAGATGGAAAAAGAAGCGACGGCGCGCGGCATGGAATACCAGATTTACGCCATTCCCGAACAGAACCTGCGGGATGAACTGCAAACCTACGGCGACGATATCATTGCGGTGCTGCTTGGGCCGCAGGTGCGCTTCAAGCTGGCGGAAAACAAGAAACTGACCGACGAGTACCAGATTCCGATTGCGGTGATCGACTCGGTGGCCTACGGCACCCTGAACGGCGCAAAGGTACTCGATCAGGCGCTGAGTTTGGTAAACTGAGCCCCTGATTGCTGTAAAGCGCGGACCGGTGGTGCAGACCCCGGTCCGCGTTTAGGCTGTAGCCCCTGACGAATGCGCGCGCCGTGCCGGCGAGGCGATGATTCAGGGGCGCGCAGCCTGGTATCCGGCCCCGCGTCGGGGCGGCAGCGGTGTTCAATTCTCGGCCGTTCAGGGTGGCATTGTGGCGAAGGTTGTGGTTCTACAAGAAAGAAAGCAATACCAGGAGATAGGGTGTGACCTGAGGGAGAAAATCCAGCAGGGGGAGTACCCGGTCGGGTCGCGTCTTCCGCCGGAGCGGAATATCGCGGAAACTTACGGCGTCAGCCGCACCATCGTGCGTGAAGCGTTGCTGATGCTGGAGCTGGAAGGCACGGTGGATATCCGCCAGGGGTCGGGCGTGTACGTGCTGCGCGTGCCGTCGGCGGAAGAGCCGTCTCCCAATGCGCAAAACCGCATCGGCGCGTTTGAAATGCTGCAGGCGCGTCAGTTGCTGGAAAGCAATATCGCCGCCTTTGCCGCCCGCATGGCGACCCGTAATGACATCGACACCCTGCGGCATACGCTGGAGCAGGAGCAGGCGGCCATCGCCGCCAACGATTACCGCAGCGATTTCGACAAAATCTTTCATCTGCAGGTGGCGGGCGCCACCCAAAACCAGATGTTGCTGGAAACGGTCAGCAATATCTGGTCCTGCCGGGACGAAAGCCCCATCTGGCAGCAGCTTTACAGCCATGTCGGCAACCACGGCTACCGGCTGAAATGGCTGGCGGACCACCAGACGATACTGGCGGCGCTGCGCCGTCGGGACGTCAGCGGTTCTTATCAGGCGATGTGGCAGCATCTGGAAAACGTCAAAACCACGCTGATGGAGATTTCCGACGCCGAAGCGCCGGAATTTGACGGCTACCTGTTCGACTCGGTACCGATCTTTCAGGGAAAACTGGTCTGACGCATGACGACGATGGAATCTCAGCCAACGATTGGCTATCTGGCGGATTACCCGCATTTTGAAACCCAGGTCGTCGACTGGCTGTGGCAGGCGTTTGGCGACGGGCTGAGTCGGGATTTTTTTGCCAGCGTCGTGCATCACAGCATGGACAAACGGGCGTTGCCGCTGACGTTTGTGGCGCTGGAAGGCGAGCGACTGGTGGGCACCGTCGGGCTGTGGCGTTGCGATCTGATCAGCCGGCAGGATCTGACCCCCTGGCTGGCGGCGCTTTATGTGGACGAGCGCTACCGCGATCGCGGGCTGGGCGCCGAGCTACAGCGCTTTGTGGTGGAATTCAGCCGCGAGCGCGGCTTTGACGATCTCTATCTCTACGCCGATTTCAGCGGTTACTACGAACGCCACGGCTGGCGCTATCTCGGCGACGCGCCGGAGTACCCCGACAAAATGGTGCGGCTGTACCACCGCGCGTTAAGGTAATCTATTTCGTTGGCAAGTCTAACCAATGACGGCTTATATGATGGGTTTTCCGGCGTCAAAAACCGTGCTGAGGCAGGCGGCTTCGCCGGATGCGCGGCAGGGAAGCCGCGCAAGCCCGTGCCGTGTCGGGAGCACGTCACGGGCGGTCCGAACAGCGAAGACGAATGCCGAAGGCACCGCGTTAGCGGCACGGTTTAGCCCTTAGCCAGTGGTCAAGGAGAGGTGGCGCTTGCACCTCTCCTTGTCGTGCGTGCGATGAAGCAACAAGGAAACGACACCGGTTATCCCGCACGAAACCATTCACCAACCAGATATAAATCCATTATTAGTGAGACAACGTGGCTGTTTGTTAACAGCCTTGACGCACCACTAGTGCCCATTATTCAAACTGGCGACGGAATGACGGCGGATCAGCGTCGGGTGGAACAGGTTGATGGCGTTGGGCAGCGGCGTGTCGTTGGCCAGCGCCAGCGCAATCTGCGCCGCCTGCGTCGCCATTGCGGTAATCGGGTAGCGGATAGTGGTAAGGCGCGGGCGCAGGTAACGCGACAGCAGCACATCATCGAAGCCGATCAGCGACATATCCCGCGGCACCTCAATACCGTTATCGCTCAGCACCGCCAGCGCGCCGGCGGCCATCGGGTCGTTGTAGCAGCTCAGCGCTGTCAGCGGGCGGCCGCGTTCCAGCAGCGTGATCATCGCGGCTTCGCCGCCGCTTTCGTCCGGTTCGCCGTAGGCGATCAACTGCTCATCCAGCGGAATCGCGTGCTCGGCCAGCGCGTCCCGGTAGCCGGCCAGACGGTCATCGGCGTCGGAGATGGCGTGGTTGGAACACAGGATGCCGATCTGACGATGCCCTTGCAGGATCAGGTGTCGGGTCGCCAGCCAGGCGCCATAGCGGTTATCCAGCGCCACGCAGCGCGCTTCATACCCCGGCAGGATGCGATTGATCAGCACCATGCCCGGAATCTGTTCCATCAGTTGCGTGAGTTCCTCATCCGGCAGCATTTTAGCGTGGACCACCAGCGCCGCGCAGCGATGGCGAATCAACTGTTCGATCGCCTGACGCTCCTTGTGCGCCACATGATAACCATTGCCAATCAACAGGAAGTTGCCGGTGCGATAGGCTTCCTGCTCCACCGCCTTGACCATGGTGCCGAAAAATGGGTCGGACACATCGGACACCACCAGCCCCAGCGTTTCGGTGGATTGTTGGGCCAGCGCGCGGGCGTTGGCGTTCGGATGGTATTGCAACTGCTGCATGGCCTGCAGTACGGCGTTGCGCGCCTGTGCGCTGGCTTTCGGCGAATCGTTGATGACGCGCGACACGGTTGCGACCGACACGCCCGCCAGCCTGGCGACGTCCTTAATGGTGGCCATGGAGGTTTCCTGTTGTTCCTGATGTGAAATGGTGCGCTGAATCAAGTGACTGCCAGAGTGTCACGGAATTAAGCCGCAGCCGCAAGAGGCGGGGATCGCAACTTTCGCTGTCGGCGCGTCGTCATATTCTCCCCGGCAGCAATATTGGTGAAACGTAAATGTGTTGTTTGCCATAGGTTATGAATGTGTTGTTTACCATACGTTATAAATGTGTTTCTTCAACGAGCCGTCATCCTGCGCCGGGTGCTGATGCTCTGTATCGGGAATGGCGCCGGAAAGTAGGCCGGCCTTTCCCATGCGGGCAGGATGGGCTCATCGCTCTCAGGGAAGTCACTGCATGAAATATGTCATTCTGATGGTGTTTATTCTGGCGGTCGCCTATGTCCACTTTCGTGGTCGCGTACGTTATAAGTTCTGGCGCCAACTGTCGGATCACTCGACCTTTACCGCGCCGCTCAACGGCTTTATGTACTTGTTTTCCCGCGTCCCGGTGACGCCGTATCTCAGGCCCGGCCATTTCCCCGAACTGGCGGTGTTGCAGGAGAACTGGCCGATGATCCGGGAAGAGGGGGAAAAGCTGCTGGCAATGCAGGAAATCAAAGCGTCGGATCGCTATAACGACGCCGGTTTCAACTCGTTCTTCAAGACCGGCTGGAAACGGTTCTACCTGAAATGGTATGAGGATGCTCATCCGTCCGCGGATGTGATGTGCCCCAATACTACGGCGTTGCTGCGTTCGCTGCCGTCGGTAAAGGCGGCGATGTTCGCCACCCTGCCGGATGGCAGCCGTTTGCCGCGCCACCGCGACCCGTACGCCGGTTCGCTGCGTTACCATCTGGGGCTGAAGACGCCCAATGACGATCGCTGTTTTATCGAGGTCGACGGCGAGCGCTACAGCTGGCGTGATGGCGAAGGCGTGCTGTTTGACGAAACCTATATTCATTATGCGGAAAACACCAGCGGTCAGAATCGGCTGATCCTGTTTTGCGATATTGAACGGCCGATGCGCTATCGCTGGGCGCAGGCGATCAATCACTGGGTGGGGCGCAATCTGATGAGCGCGGCGGCCGCGCCTAATACCGACGCGGATCGCACCGGCGGGATTAACCGGATCTTCCGCTATGTCTATGCGATCAGAAAAGTGGGCAAGCGGCTGAAAAGCTGGAACAAGCCGGTTTACTATCTGGTGAAGTGGACGTTGTTCGGCGGTATTGCGGCGCTGATCTGGCTGGCGTTATAGCCAGCCCGAGCGGCGATCGTCCGCCGGCTGAATTCTGGTCGGCGTCGGCCGGTAAAGTCGGCCGAATTGCATGACAACCGTTGTTTTTCACGGCTTTATTACAGCTCACTCGAGAATTTTACAGTTGGTTGCACTTCGAACGTTTATCTTTCGATTCTGCGCTAGTGATTCGGGATGACTCTCTTTAGAGTAACAAGTCCCAGAGGTATTGATGGGTGACAAATCGATGTGTTCTCCACATTGAACCATTCAAATTGCACCAACCTACGCGGATGCGTAGGTTTTTTTTGCCTGCGTTCCGACTGGCGGGAAAATAATACCCTTGTCACAAATAAAAAAGAAATCCTGCCACCTGTCAGAGGCGCGATTGACGCCAAAAATAGCGGGTGATAGTTTTTGCTCATTGCATAAGGCTTGTTACCGTTCGGCGGGCAAAACATAAGTGCAGCAATCGTATGAAGTCGAATGACTTCGCCGTCTGCTGTATTTACGTTTTGCCCGTTTCTGTTTTCAGGGGAAATGCGATGAAGATAACTCAAGTCCTGAATAATAATGTAGTCAGCGTGACCGACAATCAGGGGCAGGAGCTTATCTTGACCGGCTGCGGATTGGGTTTTCATTCCCGAACCGGGCAGGATGTGGAAATGCCGCGGGTGGAAAAAATATTCCGTTTGCAGGATAACGTCATTTCCGCGCGTTTTAAGGACCTGGCGCAGGAAGTCCCGCTGGAAATATTGCAACTGACCAGCGACATTGTCGAAACGGTGAAAAAGCAACTACAGCAGAAACTGAGCGAAGGCATTTACGTCACGCTGGCCGACCACCTCGCGTTTGCCCTGCAGTGCCAGCGCAACGGCACCCTGATTCAGAACCCGCTGCACTGGGAAGTGCGCCACTTCTACAAGCAAGAGTATGCCGTGGCGGAGCAAGCGCTCGCGTTGATACGGGAAACGCTGGGCGTCACTCTGCCGGAAGATGAGGCATGCAGTATTGCGTTGCATATCGTCAATGCCGAGCTTGGCGACAATATCGGTAATATGAAGCAGATTACGCAGCTGATTTATCAGGTGCAGAATATCGTCAAATATTATTTTCAGGTGCCGCTGGATGAAAACAACGGCAATTATTACCGCTTCATTACCCACCTGAAGTTTTTTTCTCAGCGGGTGGTGGAAGGCGCTTCGCTGGATAATGACGACGGCGATTTATTTACCATGGTTCAGCAACGTTATCAAAAAACGCTGGGCTGTGTGGAAGCCATCAATACCTTTATCAAAAAAAACTACCAACACACCATGACCAATTCGGAGAAACTCTACCTAACCATTCATATCGATAATATGATTCATTATCTTACCCAAAATAATTCGAGTTGCAGGACAAAACGTTCTGCGTTTTGAACAACGCAACGCGTTGGCCCTTTAGGGCAAGGCTCATAAGAGCCTTGTAACGCGGCAACCGAATGAATCCCCGGGAGCTTACATAAGTAAGTGACCGGGGTGAATGAGGGCAGCCAACACACCGGCAACTTGAAGTATAAAGGGTATAAATCATTCCGAATAGGCTTGTTACTGGCAGCGGCGATTCGTCGGAGACGAGGCGATATCCGCTGACGCAGGCAAACCCCAGAGGAACAAGGCGCCACGGTAAATACCGTGCGGTTGTTGCAGAAATCGTAAGATTTCTTTCTGGAAAGAGGAATTGTTATGTCAGTTAATTATCAGGAGATGGCAAAGAACATTGTGGCGCTTGTCGGGGGGGAAGGAAATATCCGACAGGTTTTTCATTGTATTACCCGATTGCGTTTTTATTTGCATCAAGCGCAGCGTATCGATCGCGCCCAGCTGGAAGCATTAGACGGGGTAATTGGTATTAATGTCGCCGGCGAACAGTTTCAGGTGATCATCGGCAACGACGTGGCGGATGTCTACCGCGCGTTGATCCGGCAGTTTCCGCTGCTGGCGAGCCAGACCGCCGACGCCCCGGAGGCCGGGCGGCCGCGACACCCTATCTCGGCGCTGCTGGAGGCGTTTTCCAGCATCTTCTCGCCGGTGATCCCGGCCATTGCCGGCGCCGGTATCCTCAAAGGGATCCTGTCGCTGCTGGTGGCGCTGCACTGGGTATCCAACACCAACCAAACCTACCTGATTCTGTCCGCCATCAGCGACGGTATTTTCTACTTTATGCCGCTGGTGCTGGCGTTCAGCGCCGCCCACAAGTTTGGCTGTAATCCGTATGTGGCGGTGGCGCTGGCGGCTACGTTGCTGCATCCCACTCTGACCAAGCTGTTTCAAGGCGGCGGCGAGATTACCTTCCTCGGGCTGCCGGTATCGCCGGTGTCTTACGCTTCGTCGGTGATCCCGATTCTGCTGGCGGTGTGGCTGATGTCCTGGGTGGAGCGCCGTGTCGACCGCATCATGCCCGGCGCGCTGAAAACCATGTTCGTGCCGCTGCTGACGTTGCTTATCGTCGCGCCAGTCATGCTGATCGCCATCGGCCCGCTCGGCATCATCGTCGGCAACCATCTTTCCACCGGTATCGTCTGGCTGGTGGACAACATGGGCATTCTCGCCGGGCTGATTCTGGGCGGCACGCTGTCGATGATCATCATCACCGGCATGCACTATGTGCTGATCCCCATCATGATCAACAACATCAGCAAGATGGGGTTCGATCCGTTCAAGATCATCTTCTATATCGCCAACATGGGGCAGGCAGGGGCGGCGTTCGGCGTGTTCCTGCGCGCTCGCGACAAGAAAACCAAGTCGCTGGCGTTGTCCACCAGCCTGACCGCCACTATGGGCATCACCGAGCCGGCGATGTACGGCGTCAATATCCGTTTCAAACGCCCGTTCGCCGCCGCGCTGATTGGCGGCGCCTGCGGCGGCGCGTTCGCCATGTTTTTCGGGGTGAAGACCTACGCCTTTGCCTTGAGCGGGCTGCCGGGGTTGCCCGCGCTGGTGGGGCCGACCTTCCTGTACGCGCTGGCCAGCATGGCGATTTCGTTCACCACGGCAACGGTGATGACCTGCTTACTCGGATTTGAAGAGAACGTGGGAAAAGCCGCCACGCCGCATGAAGGGCAGACGGTGATGCCGGCCGCGCCGGTGGCGCTGAGCGAGCATAACGAACAGCTATTGCATAACGAAAAACTGTTCGCGCCGGTGGCCGGTCGGGTGGTGGCGCTGGAGAGCCTCAGCGACCCGGTATTTGCCGGGGAGGTATTCGGCAAGGGGATCGCCATCTACCCGGAAAACGGCGAACTGCTGTCGCCGGTTAATGGGCGCATCGAGTCGATATTCGACACCCACCACGCGCTGACGCTCAAAAGCGACACCGGCGCCGAGGTGCTGATCCACATCGGCATCGACACCGTCAAACTCGGCGGCCGCCACTTTATCCGTCACGCCCAGCCTGGGCAGATAGTGGAAGTCGGTGAACCGCTGGTGAGCTTCGACCTGCCGGCGCTGCTGGCGGAAGGCATCGACCCCAGCGTGATCGTGATCGTCACCAATACCGAATGTTATGGCGAAGTGAGCCCGTTGCTGAATGGCGACGTCCACTCGCGCGACGCCTTAATGAAACTGACCGCTGCGGCGGCCTGAGGGAGAGGAAACAAGCATGAGCGTATCAAAAACGTGTCCATCGGATTTAAACGCGTTTCCACCGGATTTTCTGTGGGGCGGCGCGACGGCCGCCAACCAACTGGAAGGCGCCTGGAACGTGGGCGGCAAAGGGCTGTCGGTATCGGACGTGTATACCTTTGACAGCCGCACGCCCAAAGAACGCTGGCTGGATCAGTGGCTGTTTATGACCCACCAGCAGGTGGCGGACGCGCAGGACCCGCACAGTAAAAAGTACTATCCAAAACGTAAGGGCAACGGCTTTTATTACCACTACAAGGAAGATATCGCGCTGTTCGCCGAGATGGGCTTCAAGTGCTTTCGTATGTCGATCGCCTGGACGCGCATTTTTCCGCGCGGCGACGAAACCGAACCGAATGAAGATGGGCTGGCGTTTTACGACCGGGTGCTTGATGCCCTGCTGGCGCACAACATTCAGCCGATTGTGTCGTTGTCCCACTACGAGATGCCGCTGTGTCTGGTTACCGAATACGGCGGCTGGCCCAATCGTAAGCTGGTCGATTTTTACGTGCGTTTCGCCACCACGGTATTCGAACGCTATCGACACAAGGTCAAATACTGGATGACCTTCAACGAGATCAACTGCGTCAAACATCACCCCTACGTCAGCGTCGGGGTGATCGAAGAAGACAATCCGCATCTGGAGCAGGACAAGTATCAGGGCGTGCACCATCAGTTTATCGCCAGCGCGCTGGCGACCAAAGCCTGTCATCAGATCATTCCCGGTTCGCAGGTCGGCTGTATGATCAGCTACCAGATCCTCTATCCCAACACCTGTCACCCGGACGATCTGCAGGCCTGCGAGGAAGCGCAGCGGGTATCGCTGTTCTTCAGCGACGTGCAGGCGCGCGGTTACTACCCGGCCTATACCGACCGTATGCTGGCGGAAAAAGGCGTGGTGCTGAACAAGGAACAGGGGGACGACGAGATCCTGCGGCAGTACCCGGTGGATTACGTGTCGTTCAGCTACTACATGTCCAGCACCATCAGCGCCCACCCGGAAAAGCTGGAAGGCGCGACCGGCAACCTGATCACCGGCGGCATCCGCAATCCCTATCTGCCCACCAGCGAGTGGGGCTGGCAGATTGACCCGAAAGGGTTGCGGCTGGCGCTCAACCAGCTGTATGACCGCTATCAGAAACCGCTGTTCATCGCCGAAAACGGGCTGGGCGCGGTGGATAGCGTCAATCCGGACGGTTCAATCGACGATGACTACCGCATCGAATACCTGCGTCAACATGTGGAACAAATGAAGGAAGCGCTGGCGGACGGCGTCAAACTGTTCGGCTACACCTGGTGGGGGCCGATCGACGTGGTCAGCGCCGGCACCTCGCAAATCTCCAAGCGCTACGGTTTTATTTACGTCGATCAGGACGACGACGGCCACGGCACCCAGCAGCGCTCGCGCAAGAAGAGCTTCTACTGGTATCGAAAATTGATCGCCTCCAACGGCGCGGACCTCGACTGACCCAGACGCCGGCGGCGCGGGCCGTCGGCTTTACCGGACATGTAAGGAGTGATCATGGCTCGTTTCCCGCAAGGGTTTTTATGGGGCGGCGCGATTGCCGCCAATCAGGCGGAAGGCGCCTGGAATGAGGACGGCAAAGGGCCGTCGATTGCCGATGTGGTACGCGGCGGCATCGTGGCGGGTAAACCGGATACGGCCGTCGACCCCGCAAGTTACTACCCCAGCCACGAGGCGATCGATTTCTATCACCGCTACCGGGACGACATCGCCCTGTTCGCTGAAATGGGGTTCAAATGCTTTCGTACCTCGATCGCCTGGTCGCGCATTTTCCCGCAGGGGGATGAGACGCAGCCCAACGAAGCGGGGCTGCGTTTCTACGACCAGTTGTTTGACGAACTATTGAAGTACGGCATCCAGCCGGTGATTACCCTGTCGCACTATGAAACGCCGCTGGCGTTGTACCAGCGCTACGGCGGCTGGCACAACCGTAAACTGGTGGAGTATTTCGTCCGCTATTGCGACACGGTGTTTCGCCGTTACCGGCACAAGGTGAAGTACTGGATGACGTTCAACGAACTGAACAACATGAACCGCATCCCGTTCGCCACCGGCGCGGTGCAGCCGGGGACGGAGGAACGGTTGGCGGTGATTTATCAGGCCAGCCATCACATGTTTGTCGCCAACGCGCTGGCTAACCAGCTGTGTCACCAGCTAATTCCGGACGCCCGCATCGGCTGCATGTTGTCGCTGAGCACCGTTTATCCGCACAGTTGCCGCCCGGATGACGTGTTCGAAACGATGCAGATGCGGCGTCGCTCGCTGTTTTACGCCGATGTGATGATGCGCGGTCGCTACCCGGCTTACAGTCAGCGGATGTGGCGCGAACATGGCATTGAACTGGCGATGGAAGCGGGCGATCTGGCGTTGCTGGCGGCGCATCCGTCCGACTACCTCGGGTTCAGCTATTACCGTAGCGCCACCTATCAGGCCGGTATGCCGGTGCTGGCGGATACCGGCGGGGTGATCGGCAAGGAAAATCCGTATCTGCAAAGCACCGACTGGGGCTGGCCGATTGACGCCAAAGGTTTGCGGCTGGTGTGTAACGAACTGGCGGATCGCTATGAAAAGCCGCTGTTTATTGTCGAAAACGGCTTCGGCGGGGTGGATGTGCCGGACGCCAGCGGCGTCATCAACGATGACGACCGCATTCGCTATGGGCAACAGCATCTGCACGAGGTGGCGCAGGCGATTGCCGATGGCTGCGACATCATGGGGTACACCTGGTGGGGACCGATTGATATCGTCAGCGCCGGCACCGGCGAGATGAAAAAGCGCTACGGTTTTATCTACGTGGATAAAGACAATGACGGCCACGGCACGCTGGCGCGCCGTAAGAAAAAGAGCTTTGACTGGTACCGGCAGGTGATCGCCAGTAACGGCGAAGTGCTGTAACCCCCTTCCCCTGGGCGGGCCGCACCCGCCCGATCTTTCCCCGCCGCAGCCTGATGATTTTCGGCCGTTTTTTTACTCCCTATTGCCGCTGATTCCGGCGGTGTTTTCATCGCTAATGTTGGTGCGGTTTATGGTATGGTGAACCCGTTGATGGGGGGCCGCGCCGCGGTGCGCGCGCTATCCCGACGTCGCGGTTATGCCGGCGGCGAAAGTGAACAATCGATGGGAGCGAGCGACCATGAACCATCGGCGGTATGTGGGTCCAAACCGGACTGGGTTACTGTTTACACATAGGGAGGTGGGATGATTTATACCTTTTTACGCTGGGTGCTGAAGCATCTGTACCGCATTCAGATCACGGGTGATGAAAGCAGTTTCCGGCAGTCAAAGATATTGATTACCCCAAACCACGTTTCATTCCTTGATGGCATGTTGATGGCGCTGTTTCTGCCGGTGCAAAGCAAACCGGTGTTCGCCGTCTATTCCAGCATCACCGACCGCTGGTTCATGCGCTGGCTGAAACCGTATATTGATTTTTTGCCGCTGGACCCGACCAAACCGCTGGCGATTAAACAGTTGATCCGGTTGGTGGAGCTGGGTCGCCCGGTGGTGGTGTTCCCGGAGGGGCGTATCTCCGTCACCGGTTCGCTGATGAAGATTTACAGCGGCGCGGCGTTTGTGGCCGCCCGCGCTGGCGCAACGGTGGTGCCGGTGCGTATCGAAGGACCGGAGTTCACCCATTTCGGCCGTCTGGGCGGCGTGTTGCGTCGCCGTCTGTTTCCACAGATTTCCCTCCATTTTTTACCGCCGGCCCAGCTGCCGATGCCGGTGGCGTCTTCGGCGCGCGAACGCCGCGAGCTGGCGGGAGAAGCGTTGCACCGCATCATGATGGACGCACGCATGGCGGTGCGCCCGCACCATACGTTATATGAAGCCTTTCTGGCTGCCTGCGCCCGTTACGGCTACCACTCGCCGTGCATTGAAGACATCAACCTGAAGGAAGACAGCTACCACGGATTGCTGAAAAAATCGCTCGGGGTGTCGCGCATTCTGCAGCGCTTTACCGGCGAGCGCGAACATGTCGGGTTGCTGCTGCCCAACGCCACCGTCACCGCCGCCGCGATTCTCGGCGCGTCGCTCGGCAGCCGGGTGCCGGCAATGCTCAACTACACTTCCGGGGCGAAAGGGATTCAGAGCGCGATGACCGCGGCGCGGATTAAAACCATCGTCACCTCGCGGCAGTTTCTGGAGAAAGGCAAGTTGACCTACCTGCCGCAGCAGGTGAAAGAGGCTAACTGGGTCTATCTGGAAGATTTGAAGGATACCGTTACGCTGCCGGACAAACTGTGGATCCTGTTCCACCTGCTGTTCCCGACGCGCGCCATGCGCCCGCAACAGTCGGACGACGCGGCGATCATCCTGTTTACCTCCGGCTCGGAAGGCAACCCGAAAGGGGTGGTGCATACCCACAACAGCCTGACGGCCAACGTGGAGCAGATCCGCACCGTGGCCGATTTCACGCCGCGCGACCGTTTTATGTCGGCGCTGCCGCTGTTCCACGCCTTCGGGCTGACGGTGGGGCTGCTGACGCCGCTGATGACCGGCGCGCGGGTGTTCCTCTATCCGAGTCCGTTGCATTACCGCATCGTGCCGGAGCTGGTGTATGACCGCAACTGCACGGTGCTGTTCGGCACCTCCACCTTCCTCGGGCACTATGCGCGCTTCGCCCATCCGTACGATTTCGCCCGCCTGCGCTACGTGGTGGCCGGGGCGGAAAAACTGTCCGAACGGGTGCGGACCGTATGGCAGGACAAATTCGGCATCCGCATTCTGGAAGGCTACGGCGTGACCGAGTGCGCGCCGGTGGTGGCGATCAACGTGCCGATGGCTTGCAAACTGCATTCCGTCGGTCGGCTGTTGCCGGGCATCGAGTCGCGGTTGATTCCGGTGCCGGGCATCCATCATGGCGGCCGTCTGCAACTGCGCGGGCCGAACGTGATGAAAGGCTATCTGCGGGTGGAAAACCCCGGCGAGCTGGAGTTGCCCGCGGCGGAAAACGAGCTGGGGTAGCGTGAATCGAACTGGTACGACACCGGCGACATCGTCGATCTGGATGAACAGGGCTTCTGCACCATCGTCGGCCGCGTTAAGCGCTTTGCCAAGCTGGCCGGGGAAATGGTATCGCTGGAGAGCGTGGAGCAACTGGCGAATCAGGTATCGCCGCAGGCGCAGCACGCCGCCAGCGCCCGTAGCGACAGCAGCAAAGGGGAGGCGCTGGTGCTGTTTACCACCGATGCCGGTCTTACCCGCGACAGCTTGCTGACGCAGGCGCGCCAGAGCGGCATGCCGGAACTGGCGGTGCCGCGCGATATCCGTTACCTGAAAGAGCTGCCGTTGCTGGGCAGCGGCAAACCGGACTTCGTCACGCTGCGCCAACTGGCGGAACAGCCCGCTGGTGAGGCGGCGGAGGAGGCCGGGGAACAACCGGAGCATGATGCATGAGTAATCAGATTTCTCCCTCGTCATCGCTGTTTTCCCGCGGCATGAACGCGGTGATGGTGGCGCAGTTTTTCTCCGCCTTCGGCGATAACGCGCTGCTGTTCGCTACGCTGGCGCTGGTGAAATCGTTGGCTTACCCCGACTGGAGCCAGCCTTTCCTGCAGATGGGGTTTGTCGCCGCCTATATCGTGCTGGCGCCGTTTGTCGGCCAGTTCGCCGACAGTTTCGCCAAAGGGCGGGTGATGATGTTCGCCAACGCCCTGAAGCTGGCCGGCGCGTTGCTGATCTGCCTGGGCGGCAATCCGTTTCTGGGTTACACGCTGGTGGGGCTGGGCGCGGCGGCCTATTCCCCGGCCAAGTACGGCATTTTGGGCGAAATCACCCGCGGCGATCAGCTGGTGAAAGCCAACGGCCTGATGGAAGCGTCCACCATCGCCGCCATTCTCACCGGATCGGTGGTGGGCGGCGTGCTGGCCGACTGGCAGATCTACGGCGCGCTGGCGGTGTGTGCGCTGGCTTATGGCATCGCGCTGGCCGCCAACCTGCTGATTCCGAAACTGGCGGCGGCGCGCCCCGGCGCGTCCTGGCGCCCGGCGCGCATGACCCGCTCGTTCTTTGACGCCTGCCGCGTGCTGTGGCGCAACGGCGAAACCCGTTTTTCGCTGGTCGGCACCGGCATGTTCTGGGGCGCGGGCGTGACGCTGCGTTTCCTGCTGGTGCTGTGGGTGCCGCTGGCGCTGGGCATCAACGACAATTCGACGCCGACGCTGCTCAACGCCATGGTGGCGGTGGGGATTGTGGTCGGCGCGGCGGCGGCCGGTAAGCTGGTCACGCTGAAAACCGTGCGACGCTGCCTGCCCGCCGGGGTATTGATCGGCGTGATGGTGGTGGTGTTCACCCTGCAACACAGCCTGATTAGCGCTTACGCCTGCCTGCTGGTGCTGGGGGCGCTGGGCGGCTTCTTCATCGTACCGCTCAATGCGCTGTTGCAGGAACGCGGCCGGGAAAGCGTGGGGGCGGGCAACGCCATTGCGGTGCAGAACCTGGGCGAAAACGGCGCCATGTTGTTGATGCTGGCGCTCTACTCGCTGGCGGTGAAGGTCGGCGTGCCGGTACTGGCGATCGGCGTCGGCTTCGGCGTGCTGTTTGCGCTGGCCATTGCCGGCTTGTGGGTATGGGTGCAGGTCACCCAGTGGCGGCGTCGGCCTGAACCGGCGGCAACGACCCATTCGGCTGACGGCGAATAAGGAGCGGCGATGAGTCTGATTTGGCATGACTGGGGCGTGAAAGACCTGAACCCTTATGCGCTATACGACATTTTGCGCCTGCGCAGTCAGGTCTTTGTGGTGGAGCAGCAGTGCGCCTATCAGGACCCGGACGGTCTGGATCTGGTGGACGGCAACCGCCATGTGACCGCCTGGCAAAACGGCAGGTTGATCGCCTGCGCGCGATTGCTGGCGCCCCATGACGGGCAGGACGCCGTAACCATCGGCCGGGTGGTCGTCGCGCCCGACGCGCGCGGTCAGCAGTTGGGGCATCAGTTGTTGATGCATTCACAGGCCGCCTGTGCCCGACACTGGCCGGGGCGGGCGCAGTACTTGTCCGCGCAGGCGCACCTGCAGCATTTTTATCAACAGTTTGGTTTTGCCGTCTGTGGCGACGGTTACGACGAGGATGGGATTCCCCACGTGCCGATGCGCACGGCGGGGTAATGACGGTTCTGTAAAGGTGACCCGCCTGCCTGCGCGGCAGGCGGGGCGCCGATCAACTGGCGGTATGGGAAATGGAACTGCCGAGTTTCTGAACGTCCTGACCGAATCCGCGAGCGGTGTTGCAGCCGGTCAATGCGGTCGCCATAAATAGCGTGGCAACCAGTAGGGTGATCGTTTTCATGGTGGTTTACCTTTTATAGCGTATAACGGGGCAAATCCCGCCTTCACTTTGTCATAATCCCGTGCCGGAATTCAACGTGTCGTCAGTCGGTTAAGCCGGATTTTTGTGCTGCGACCGTGTCTCTTAGCTACTCATTCTTCCGCCAGAAACAGCTCCAGCAACGAGTTGAGAAACAGCTTGCCGTGTTCGGTCACCTGCCAGTGCTGCCCGGTTTCGGTCAGGTAGCCTTGCGCCAGCGCCGCGTCGATGTACGGACGGATGGCGTTTTCCGGCAGTCCGGTGTAGGCGGTGAAATCAGCGCGCGGCGCTGGTTCCAGCAACCGGAAACGGTTCATGAAGAACTCGAACGGCCGGTCGGCCATCGCCACCTCGCTGCGTTGCTGCAGGTAATTGCCCTGCATGTAGCCGCGTGGATGGCGGGTTTTCACCGTGCGCACAATACGGCCGTCGGCGAAGGTGATTTTGCCGTGAGCGCCGCAGCCGATGCCCAGATAATCGCCGAAACGCCAGTAATTGAGGTTGTGCTGGCACTGGTAACCCGGTTTGGCGTAGGCCGAGGTTTCATACTGCTGATACCCGGCGTCGCTCAACAAACGGTGACCCTGCTCGAAAATGTCCCACAGCGCATCGTCGTCCGGCAGCACCGGTGGGCGCGAACCGAACAGGGTGTTGGGCTCAATGGTTAACTGATACCAGGACAAGTGCGGCGGATTGAGCGCGATGGCCTGACGCAGATCGTCCAGCGCGTCGTCCAGCGATTGCTCCGGCAGCCCGTGCATCAGGTCGAGATTAAAACTGCGCAGCCCCAGACCGGCGGCCAGCCGGGCGGCGCGTTTGGCCTCTTGTGGACCGTGGATGCGGCCCAGCCGCGTCAGTTTATCCGGGCTGAAACTCTGCACGCCGATGGAAATCCGGTTGATGCCTGCCCGCTGGTAGCCGCTGAAGCGGTCGGCTTCCACCGTGCCGGGATTGGCTTCCATAGTGATTTCCGCCTCGGCCGGCAAGGACAGCCTTGAGCGCACGCCATCCAGCAACTGTTGCATCGCGTCGGCGCTGAGCAGGCTCGGCGTGCCGCCGCCGATAAAGATACTGTGCAGAGGGCGTCCGCCCGCCAGCGGCAGGTCGGCATCCAGATCCGCCAGCAGGTGCGCCACGTAGTCGTCGTGCGGCACCTCGCCTTTCAGCGCGTGGGAGTTGAAGTCGCAATAGGGGCACTTCTGCACGCACCAGGGAATGTGGATGTACAGGCTGAGCGGCGGCAGATTAAGCATGTCGCAGGGCATCCAGCAGCTGACGCAACGCCTGACCGCGGTGGGAGAGGGCGTTTTTCTCTTCGCGGCTCAGCTCGGCGGCGGTTTTGCCGATTGACGGCACAAAAAACACCGGGTCGTAGCCGAAGCCGCCTTCGCCGACCGGCGCGCGGGCGATGACGCCCTGCCAGCTGCCGTGGCACACCAGCGGCGTCGGGTCGTCGGCGTGGCGCAGATACACCAGCACGCAGTGGAAGCTGGCCCGACGCTGCTCGTCCGGTACGTTGTCCAGCGCCGCCAGCAGTTTGTCGAGATTCTGCCGATCGCTGGCGTCTTCCCCGGCGTAGCGGGCGGAGTAAATCCCCGGCGCGCCGCCCAGCGCGTCCACCGCCAGGCCTGAATCGTCGGCGATGGCTGGCAGACCGGTTTCACGCGCGGCGTGGCGCGCTTTCAGAATGGCGTTTTCGATAAAGGTTAAACCGGTTTCCTCGGCGGATTCGACCCCCAGCGTGGTTTGCGCTACCACGTCGAGGCCGAAATCCGCCAGCAGACCGGCGAGTTCACGCACTTTACCGGCGTTGCCGGTGGCTAAAACCACGTTTTGCATCTGTTGTTCCTGCAATCTGTTCAGGGTATTTGTTCAGGGAATCACTTCCGTTCAGGGAATCACTTCTGTTCAGAGAATAACTTCAGGAGATGAGTTCCGCGACATCGGCCGGGATGGCTTGCGGGTTGACGATTCTAATCTGTTTGTGACGCCCAAGCTCGCCCTTTTCGATGGTCACCATGCCTTTGGCGACGCGAAACTGTTTGGCAAGAAATTTGATGAGGTGAGCGTTGGCCTGACCGTCCACCGGCGGCGCGGTGATGGCGACTTTAAGCTCGTCGCCATGCAGCCCGACAATCTGATCCCGGCTGGCTTTCGGCTGAATATACAGCCGAATCACCAGCCCGTCTTCGCAACGACTGACGGCACTCACAACAGGAACCACAGCCCCGGGAAAAAATCCATGCCGAGATAGTTCAACAGGTACAGCACCAGAATCACCACCATCGGCGAGAAATCCAGCCCACCGGCCGACGGCAGAATGCGGCGCACCGGCCCCATCAGCGGTTCAGTCAACTGATGCAGCATGTAGTCCACCGGGCTGCGGCCCTGGCTGATCCAGCTCATCAGCGAACGGATAATCACCACCCAGAACACCAGATAACCCGCAGATTTGACCAGCGCCAGCAGCCCCACCAGCAGGTTGATCGGGCTGAGCGACAGCGAGCCGACCTGAATCAGCAACAGTAACGGATACTTGAGCGTGGTGAGCAGAAACGCCAGCAGCAGCGAGGCGCTGTCGATCGGCCCCAGCGACGGGATGATGCGACGTAGCGGCCCGATGATCGGCTGGGTGAGCTTCACCACGAATTGCGCCAGCGGGTTGTAAAAATCACTGCGCGCCCACTGCATCCAGATGCGCAGCAATAACACCATCACGTACAGGTCAATCAGGGTCTTGACCAGAAAAGTCAGGGTCAGCATGAGACGGTTATTCCTTCATTAAAAATCATGTTTCAGACGGCAATCAGAACAGCGATTCCATTTCCTTCGCACGGTGTACGGCGGCTTGCATAGCATCGGCGACAATCTGGCCCAACTGGCGCTCGTTGAACACGCGCAGCGCTTCAGCGGTGGTGCCGCCTTTGGAGGTCACATTTTCCCGCAGTGTCGACAGCGGGATGTCCGGGCTGGCGTCCACCAGCGCCGCCGCGCCGCTGGCTGCCTGCTGTACCAGCAACCGGGCGGTGTCGGCGTCGAAGCCCTGACGAATCGCTTCCTGCTGCATGGCTTCCATGAACAGGAAGAAATAAGCGGGAGCGCTGCCGGCGGCGGCAATCACGCCGTTAATCTGCGCTTCGTCGGCGACCCAGCACAGCTTACCGACGCTCTTCATCAGGTCGGCGGCAAACGCCCGATCGGCTTCGCCGACGTTCGCCGGCGCGTACAGCCCGCTCATGCCCTGGCCCACCAGCGATGGGGTGTTGGGCATGATGCGTACGATGTTGAGCGAATCGCCCAGTAACTGACGGAAACGGGCGACGCTGACGCCGGCGGCGATCGACAACACCAGTTTGCCGCTGAAATCCACCTGCTGCGCCAGCGTTTGGCAGACGTCCGCCATCAATTGCGGTTTGACCGCCAACACCACAACGTCGGCATCGCGGGCGCTGGCGATATTGTCGCTCAGGCTGGCAACGCCATAACGGGCGGCCAGTACGTCCCGGTTTGTGGCGGACGGCGCGCTGACGCTGACCTGGCTGGCCGGATAGCCGCCCGCCATCAGACCGGCGATGATCGCCTGCGCCATATTGCCCGCGCCGATAAAGGCTATTTTACGGTGTTCCATCAGATTCTCGCTGTTCTCATCTGTCCGTTAAGGTTAACTGGCCGGTGAACGGTAATCACGTGCGCCAAAAATCGCGGTGCCGATCCGCACCAGCGTGCTGCCGGCCTCAATGGCGGCGGCCATGTCGTCGGTCATGCCCATCGACAGGGTATCCAAAGTGCCATAATCCGCTTTTAGTTGCAGAAAAAGTTCGGTCATCTGGCGAAATACCGCCAATTGACGGTCATGATCCGTTTCCGGCGCGGGGATCGCCATCAGCCCGCGCAGCCGCAGGTTCGGCAACTGGGCCACGCTGGCCGCCAGTTCCGGCAGGTCGCCGGCCAGAATGCCGGATTTGCTCTCTTCCTGGCTGATATTGACCTGCAACAGCACGTTGAGCGGCGGCAGATGCGCCGGGCGCTGTTCGCTCAGGCGTTGGGCGATACGCAGCCGATCGATGGTGTGGCACCAGTCGAAGTGCTCCGCTACCGGGCGGCTCTTATTCGACTGCAACGGTCCGATAAAGTGCCATTCCAGCGCCGTATCCGGCTGATGTGTCTGAAAATGGCGAATCTTGTCGACCCCTTCCTGCACATAGTTTTCGCCAAATGCCCGCTGCCCGGCCGCAATGGCTTCTTCGATCGCGCTCACAGGTTTGGTTTTGCTGACGGCAAGCAGCGTAATTTCTTCTGGCGCGCGCCCGCAACGTTCCGCCGCCGCCGAGATTCTCTGCCGGACGTCCTGTAGATTTTGCTGGACTGTCGATGTAGTGACTGTCGATATCGTCATAATGGTTCAGGAGGCCAATCAATGGATGTGAGTGAATGGGTGCGGTCTAGTGTAAAACAGAATGTGTCCGATCTGCACCTGTGCAGCGGTCATCCGCCGGTTTGGCGTATCGACGGGCAACTGGTGGCGGATGTTGCGCAGCCGCCGTTGCACAACGACGAGCTGGAGCAGTGGTGCGGCAGCTGGCTGGAACCAGCCTGCGAGCAGCAACTGCGGCAAAGCGGACAGACCGACTGCGCGCTGACGCTGCCGGAGGGGCAGCGGTTACGGGCCAATCTGTTTATGCAGCGCCACGGCCTGTCGGCGGCGCTGCGCCTGATCCCGTCACATCAGCCGGATCTACAGGCGTTGGGCGCGCCGCCGGTGGTAGCGGAGCTGGCCGATCGCCCCGATGGTCTGATTCTGGTGACCGGCGCGACCGGCAGCGGTAAATCCACCACGCTGGCGGCGATGATCGCCTCGCTCAATCAACGCCGTGCGCGCCACATTATTACGCTGGAAGACCCGATTGAGTTCCTGCATGTCAGCCAACGCTGTCTGATTCAACAGCGGGAGATTGGCCGTCATAGCGATGCGTTCGCCAGTGCGCTGCGGGCGGCGCTGCGCGAAGACCCGGACGTGCTGCTGCTCGGCGAGTTGCGCGACAGCGAGACGATTCGGCTGGCGCTGACGGCGGCGGAAACCGGTCATCTGGTGCTGGCGACGCTGCATACCCGGCGGGCGGTGCAGTCGGTGGACCGGCTGGTGGATGTCTTTCCCGCCGAGGAGAAAGCGTTTGTTCGCACGCAACTGGCCGCCAGTTTGCAGGCGGTGGTGGCGCAGAAACTGTTGCCGGGCGCGCAAGGCGGGCGCGTGGCGCTGTTTGAAGTACTGCTCGCCACCCCGGCGGTCAGCAACCTGATCCGCGAAGGTAAAACCCACCAGTTGCCGAGCCTGCTGCAAACCGGCGGCCAGGTCGGCATGCAGACCTTTGAACAGAGTTACCAGCAGCGATGCCGGGAGGGGAGGCTGCGGCCTGAAATGAATGCCGGTTAATCTGGATGCCAGTGAAGGTCATGGTGTGTTGCCGGGGCGGCAATGTGCCTAAACAGATCGGGAGGGTTTCCTTTTGCTTTCAGCACAGGATTACTTCATGCCAGGTTGCATGTATAATAAACAGACCAACATGGGGAGGACGATATGGCTGTCAACCAAAAGCACCGGAATGAGCAGTATGTTATGCCTTCTCGCGAACAAATCATCCGTACTGTGGCGACATCGACAGCCATTGAAACCGGCCAGTCCTCCAGCATGATTGTCTCTTCACTGGACGAGCAGCGGGATAAGTTCGCTTACCTGAGTTTGGCTGTTCACCCACCCGTCAGTGCTTGATTAACCCAGTATGTCATCGGCTCATAATCCATTCCGACCCCGGCATGGATAGCACCAATATACTGGGTCTTATTCTGCTCCCAGGGTTGGTAGTCCAACGGGGGATAACCACCCTGAACGGCCATCACATCTGCCACCAACCTTGATATGCGCCCGTTTCCTTCGCGAAAAGGGTGAATCAGTATCAATTCTACGTGGACAACAGCAATGGCTTCGGCCAGCCGATCGCGCGCCATGCCAGTGCAAGGCGTGTATCGAGTGAGGCATTTATCATTGAATTGCGTAAGCAGGCTGGGGATTTGTGACGCACTGGCAAACAGGAATCCGCCTTTGCTGATATTGACGGATCTGTTTTGACCAGCCCAGTCATACAGGTTACCGAGCCAAAGCGCGTGCCATGCCCTGATCTGGTCGACACTCAGTTGCTGGTCGGCGGGAAAGTGGTCTTCAAAGACGAAATGATACAGTTTTTCCAGTAGGACTAATTCGGCGCCGTCAATGTCATCAGGGTTGGTAATACCGAGCCTGTTTTTCAACACCAGATCTTCCGAGCCTTGTGCGTACTGTCCTTCGCTGTTGAAAACATTATATCGTCCCATGATATCCTCCGGCCTTCAGTATCACACCGCACTATTATAGCGTTGAATGCATATATAGCGTTGAATGCATGCCCGTATCCTGTGCGGGCGCAGCGAAGAGCCTGTTTCAATAAGCTCTTCGTCACGCTCATTTGGTCACGCTTATTGTGGATGACGTTAATCAGGTTGGCGGTTTGGATACCGAATCAGCTCCGGTTCACGCTGCATGATGACCTTGCCGTGGCGTATCGACAGGCGCGCCTTGGCCTGACGCCGCACCGCTTCGTAGTCGTTTTCCGCATCCAGAATCAGCAGGTTGGCCGGGCGGCCGACGGCGAGGCCGTAGCCGTCGCCCAGATGCAGCGCTTTGGCGCTGTTGTCGGTCACGAAATCGAGACAACGCTGCAGATCCTGATACCCCATCATGTGGCAGATATGCAGCCCGGCGTCGAGAATGCGCAGAATGTTGCCATTGCCGAGCGGGTACCAGGGATCCTTGATCGAATCCTGCCCGAAGCAGACGTTCATGCCGGCACGGTCCAGCTCGGCTACCCGGGTGACGCCGCGACGTTTGGGAAAGGTGTCGAAGCGCCCTTGCAGGTGGATGCTTTCGGTTGGGCAGGAGACGAAGCTGATGCCCGAGCGGCGCAGCAGACGGAACAGTTTTGAGCAGTAGGCGTTGTCATAGGAACCCATCGCCACGGTGTGGCTGGCGGTGACGCGGGCACCCATGTTCCGCACCCGCGTTTCTTCCGCCAGCACTTCCAGAAAACGCGAGTTCGGATCGTCGGTTTCGTCGCAATGCACGTCCACCAGACAACCGGTGCGTTCCGCCAGATCCATCAGGAATTTCACCGAGCTGACGCCCTGTTCACGGGTGTTCTCAAAATGGGGAATACCGCCAACTACGTCGGCGCCCAGTGCGATGGCGCGTTCCATCAACTGGCGGCCTGCCGGGTACGACTCGATGCCTTCCTGCGGGAAGGCGACGATTTGCAGGTCGATCAGCTCCTTCGCTTCTTCTTTAACTTCCAGCATGGCTTCCAGCGCCGCCAGCGACGGGTCGGTGACATCGACGTGGGTACGCACATGCTGGATGCCGTGGTCGCGCAACATGCCGATGGCGGTATGCGCCCGGCGCTTGGTGTCTTCGTGAGTGATGGCGGCCTTGCGCTGGCTCCAGCGTTCAATGCCTTCAAACAGCGTGCCGCTCATGTTCCATTCCGGTTCGCCGGCGGTCAGGACGGCGTCAAGGTGAATATGCGGTTCCACCAGCGGCGGGATCGCCAGTTGCCCGGCGGCGTCGATGGTATCCGGCGTGGCGGGCAGCATGGCGGGCTGGGGGACCATCGCGGCAATCAGGCCGTCCTGCAGTTGCAGCGTGTGAAGCCCGGCCTGATGGCGCAGGGCGGCGTTGATAATCTTCATAATCACTCCTGTGAGGTTGTCTTGAACGACGGTATGGCGGTTCCCTGCGTCTGTGAACCAGACAGGCGCCAGACTAATAGCGCGACGGAAGCGTTGAGGCGAAACAGCGGATCGTTCAACGCGCCGCCCGACAGCTGTTCAATACGTTGCAGACGCTGATGCAGCGTATTGCGATGGATCGTCAGCCGCTCGGCGGCTTTGATCAGATTGCCGTTTTCCTGCAATACCGCATCCAGCGTTTCAATCAGCAAATGGGGCGATTTGCGGTTATTCTCCACCAGATTACCCAGCGCGTCGTGCATAAAGCGGGTAAGCAATGTCGGGTCGCTGACGGAAGTCAGCAATTGCAACACCCCCAGATCAGTGTAGTCGCACAGGCCTTTTTCCGGGCGCATGCTTTCTGCTGCGTTAAGCGCCTGCCGCGCTTCGCTCAGCCCGCGTCGATAGTGCTCGGCCGCACTGACCGGGCCGGAGAGCCCGCCAAACAGCGTCAGCGGCGCGATATCGGCGTTGATTGCCTGACGGAATGCGGTGAACTCCTGGTGTCCGCGGCGTAGCAGCGGGCTGTCGGCCGGCAGCGCCAGCAGGCAGAGGTCGCCCAGCATGACCGGCGGCAGGTATTCCGACATGAGTTCCTGTAGCTGTTGTTGCAACTGCTGGCGCGCCCCGTGCAGTTGCGCTTCCGGGCAGCCGGAATACGACGGGGAAAACAGCGACGGCATACCGGACAGACGCCATGCCGTTACCCGATGAGGCCTGTCCAGCGGCAACTGCAGCCAGGCGGCGCGCTGATGAAGGAGGGGCAGATCCGGATGATCGCTGGTCAGCAACTGGAGCAGAAAGTCGCTTCGCCATCTGTCCTGCTCACTTTCGGTATGATGATGAGGCAGGTTCCTGTGATGAAATACCGGCATGATGGTCCCTCTGGTTTTGCCCCGACATGGGGAACAGCAATCAATGTCCGTGGAATGACGTCCTTGGAGTTACAGCAAGGAGCGTGCCGGTTTTTCGGTTAGCGGCAGCCGGGCGGCGAGGGCGTGGCTCACTGTGCAGGTTGCATGGTTTGGCGCTGAAAACAGGCATACTGCGCCCGTTTGTTGTGCGTCATGCTGTGTTATGCACTGAAAGCGTGAATCTGCCGGGCTGGGAAAGGCTGAGCGTTCGGTTAGACGGGAAAGGCAGTGACCGATGGCCGGTCACTGCCGAAGCGGGGATGAGAATCAGCGCGCCTGCAGCAGCGCGGTGTGGTCTTCGATACGGAACATGGCCATCGCCTGCACCAACTGGCGAGACTGCTCTTCCAGCGATTGGGTGGTGTCGGCGGAAGCCTTGACCAGCGAGGCGTTTTGCTGGGCCACTTTGTCTATCTGGGTGAAGGCGATATTCACCTGTTCGATGCCGCGATGCTGTTCCTGAGAGGCGTAGGAGATCTCTTTCATCAGGCTGGTGATACGGTTGATCTCTTCCGCCACGTCGTCCATGGTGGTACCGGCTTTGGCAGCCAGGTCCAACCCTTCCGACACATGGGACTGAGAATCCAGGATCAGGGTGCGGATCTCTTTGGCCGCCTGAGCGCTGTGCTGCGCCAGACTCCGCACTTCGCCTGCCACCACCGCGAAGCCTTTACCTTGCTCGCCGGCGCGGGCCGCTTCCACCGCCGCGTTCAGGGCCAGAATATTGGTCTGGAAGGCAATGCCGTCGATAACGCCGAGAATATCGCTGATTCGTTTGGCGCTAGCGGCGATTTCACGCATTTTTTCCACCACGTAGTTAACGGATTCGTTGCCGCGATCGGTGGTGTCGGAAACCTGATTGGTCAACTGATGCGCCAGCTCGGCGTTGTCGGCGTTGCGTTTAACCGTCGCGCTCAGTTCTTCCAGGCTGGCGGCGGTCTGTTCCAGCGCCGCGACCGACTCTTCGGTCCGTTCCGCCAGATTGCGGTTGCCGCTGAACAACTCGCGGCTGCCTTGATCGATCTGATGACTGGCGTCACGCACCTGACTGACCGAATCCAGCAGCGCCAGCTGCATGCGCTCGATGGCGTCGCTCAGCCGGCCCAGTTCATTGTTGCCCCCCTGAGTAATGCGGCGGGTCAAATCGCCGGAGGCCACGTGTTCCAGCTGTTCAATGGCGTGATCCAGCGGTTTGAGCAGCATGTGGCGCAGCGCCAGCCAACCCAGCAGTACCAGCAGCAGCGACAGCAGGCAGGCGAACGCGATCAGCATCAGCATTATCCGTTCGTTGTTATTGGCCTGCTGGATATGTTGTTCGGAGAGTTGCTGGGAGTAGCTGCGGAAGTTCTGGATGGATTTATCAAATGCGTCGCTCAGGGGCGTCAGGTTGTTTTCCAGCAAGGTGTAATATTCGTCGGTGTACTGCTTTTTCAGGGAGTCCAACATCGGTTTTAGTCCCTGATTCAGGTAGTCCTGATAACTTTTTAACACCTGCTGCGCCAGTTTCTGCTCCTGTTCGCCATTGGTTCCCACGCTGCTGAACTGGCGAATCTCTTTTTCCGATTGTTGTACATAACCTTCCAGCTTTTCGGTTTCCTTGGCCCCGACGTCCAGCAAACCGATTTCGATTTTGCGCACCGCCAGCGTGGCGGAGGCTCTGGCTCGTAGCGTCAGGTTATAACCATTCATCAACGCGCCCAGTTGTTCTCCCTGAATCTGATTGAGCGCCGTCAGGGAGGCGCGGCTCTTGTTGATGGCCTGAATCCCCATACCGCTGACCAGCAGCAACAACAGGGTGATGACGGCCAGCAATGTCAGCAGACCGGTGCGGATGGAGAGATTTTTCAAACGCATGGTTCATTTCCTAGTGTGTGCAGAGCAAAAAACCACTGACAGAGCCTATTCCGGGCTCGCCGTACGTTAAGGTGTTGTAGGGTTATTTTTGTTCAGAACATAACAGATGAAACAGCATGTTAGGAAGCACGATTCTCTTATCTTTTGTGAATGGAAATGCATGGACTCGGGGAATTCCACTTTGGAAAGGATCGGTTAGCGCTAAATAAATTCGCCCGGCGTTGATCACTGGTTTATCATCTGCTGATAAAAAATGAACATGACGGGCACGAACCAGGGCTAACGAGCGCCATCCCGGTTCCAGCCCGCGTTTTTCGGGGCGGTCGCCTGACTGTCCGGCAAGGTACCCAGAGGTCTCTGTGCAGTTAACAAGTTTTACAGATTATGGTTTGAGGGCGCTGATTTATATGGCGTCATTGCCGGAGGGCAAAATGACCAGCATCTCAGAAGTAACTGAAGTGTATGGCGTTTCACGTAACCATATGGTGAAGATCATTAATCAGCTGAGCCGCGCCGGGCTGGTCATGGCAGTGCGTGGCAAAAACGGCGGCATCCGGCTGGGCCGCGATGCGTCCACGATTCGCATCGGAGATGTGGTGCGAGAGCTGGAACCGTTGTCGCTGGTTAACTGCAGCAAGGAATTTTGTCATATCACCTCCGCCTGCCGCCTGAAGCAGGTGCTGCAGCAGGCTGTACAGAATTTCCTGAAAGAACTGGATAATTACACGCTCGCCGATATGGTGGAAGAAAACCCGCCCCTCTATAAATTACTTCTGGTTGAATAAGCCTGTTCAGCCGCCTGCTGATGACAACGGAGGAACCGCAATGTCACAAGATCCGTTTCTGGAACGTGAAGCAGAAAAATACGAATTCCCCATCCCCAGCCGCGAGTACATTCTTGAGCATCTGGCAAAACGGGACACGCCCATCAGCCGTGAGGAACTGGCCGCCGACCTGCAACTGACCAATGATGAACAACTGGAAGCGTTGCGTCGTCGGCTGCGCGCTATGGAGCGCGACGGTCAACTGGTGTTCACCCGCCGCCAGTGCTACGCGCTGCCGGAAAAACTGGATCTGCTGCGCGGCACGGTGCTCGGCCACCGCGATGGCTACGGCTTCCTGCGGGTGGAAGGGCGCAAAGACGATCTTTACCTCTCCGCCGAACAGATGAAGACGGTGATCCACGGCGATGTGGTGCTGGCCCAGCCGTTGGGCGAAGACCGCAGAGGGCGCCGCGAAGGGCGCATCGTGCGTATTCTGGAGCCCCGCACCAGCCAGATCGTCGGACGTTACTTCACCGAGGCCGGTACCGGCTTCGTGGTGCCGGACGACAGCCGGCTGAGCTTCGACATCCTGATCCCGCCGGAATTTATCGCCGGCGCCCGCATGGGCTCCGTGGTGGTGGTGGAACTGACCCAGCGCGCCACTCGCCGTACCAAGGCTATCGGCAAGATCGTGGAAATCCTCGGCGACAACATGGGCACCGGGCTGGCGGTGGATATCGCGCTGCGTACCCATGAAATTCCGCACAGCTGGCCGCCCAAGGTGGAAGAGCAGGTGGGCGACCTGACGGACGAGGTGCCGGAAAACGCCAAGAAAGGCCGGGTGGATCTGCGTTCCCTGCCGCTGGTGACCATCGACGGCGAAGACGCGCGCGATTTTGACGATGCGGTGTACTGCGAGAAGAAACGCGGCGGCGGCTGGCGGCTGTGGGTGGCGATCGCCGACGTCAGCTACTACGTACGCCCCGGCACGGCGCTGGACCATGAAGCCCGCGCGCGCGGCACTTCGGTTTACTTCCCGTCGCAGGTGGTGCCGATGCTGCCGGAAGTCCTTTCCAATGGACTGTGTTCGCTCAACCCGCAGGTGGACCGCCTGTGTATGGTGTGCGAAATGACGGTTTCCACCCAGGGGAAACTGTCCGGCTATAAATTCTATGAGGCGGTGATGAGTTCTCACGCCCGTCTCACTTATACCAAGGTGTGGAGCATCCTGCAGGGCGACGAGGCATTGCGTGAGCATTACCAGCCGCTGGTGGCGCCGCTGGAAGAGCTGCACCGGATGTACAAGGTGCTGGAGCATGCCCGCGAGGTGCGCGGCGGCATCGCTTTCGAAACCGAAGAAGCCAAATTCATTTTTAACGCCGAACGCCGCATTGAGCGGGTGGAAGCGGTGGTGCGCAACGACGCGCACAAGCTGATTGAAGAGTGCATGATTCTGGCCAACATCTCGGCGGCGAAGTTTGTCGAGAAGAGCGAAGAGCCGGCGCTGTTCCGCGTGCATGACCAACCCAGCGAGGATCACGTGCTGGCGCTGCGCAGCGTGCTTGGCGAACTGGGGCTGACGCTGAAAGGCGGCATGAAGCCGCAGCCGAAAGATTACGCCGAACTGATGGATTCCATCGCCGACAGGCCGGACCACGAAATGCTGCAAACCATGCTGCTGCGTTCGATGAAACAGGCGGTGTATGACCCGGAAAACCGCGGTCATTTTGGCCTGGCGCTGACTTCGTACGCGCATTTCACCTCGCCGATTCGGCGTTACCCGGATCTGTCGCTGCATCGCGCCATCAAGTACCTGCTCAGCGACCGTAAGGCGCGCTGGACTCACAGCGGCGGCTGGCACTCGGATTTCAACGAGATGCTGCAACTGGGCGAACACTGTTCGATGACCGAACGCCGGGCCGATGAAGCCACGCGCGACGTGGCTGACTGGCTGAAGTGCGACTTCATGCAGGATCATGTCGGTGAAGCCTTTACCGGCATTATCTCCAGCGTCACCGGTTTCGGTTTCTTTGTGCGCCTCAACGACCTGTTTATCGACGGTCTGGTTCACGTTTCCACGCTGGATAACGACTACTATCGTTATGACAATGTCGGCCAGCGCTTGATCGGCGAATCCCGTGGTCAGACGTACCGACTGGGGGATGAAGTGCAGATCCGCGTTGAAGCCGTGCATATGGATGAACGCAAGATCGATTTCGCACTGGTGTCTTCCACCCGTAAGGTGCGCGGCGAAGGCAAAACCGCGCGCGATCGGGCGAAGAAAGGCGGCGAAGCGGACGCAAAACCGCCGCGTCGTCGTCGTACCGGGCAGCGCGCCAACTTTGAGCCGGATAGCGCATTCCGCAGCGACGGCGACGGCAAGCGTCAGCCTGCCGGCAAGGGCAAGGATAAAGATAAAGCGAAAACCGGCGGCAGGAAGAAGACGGCTAAATCGCAAAAGAACGCTGAAAAAACGCGTAAAATTGCTGCCGCCACTCGCGCCAAACGCGCCAGCAAAAAGAAGGCGCCGGCGGAATAACGGAAGTCGGCTGACCATCGCACCTGTATCATGGGCAGCCGGGCCGGCTGCCCCGTTAACCTGTTTGAAGCGTACTATTGAAGAGTTGTAATGAGCGAAATTATTTACGGCATCCATGCGGTGAAAGCGCTGCTGGAGCAAGACCCCCAACGTTTTCTGGAAGTGTTCACCCTTAAAGGGCGTGAGGATCGCCGCCTGCAGCCGTTGATCGCCGAGCTGGAAGCCAGCGGCATCGCGGTGCAGGTTGCTAACCGCCAGTGGCTGGACGACAAAGTGGAAGGCGCGGTGCATCAGGGCATTGTCGCCCGGGTGAAAGAGGGGCGACAGTATCAGGAAAACGATCTGCCGGGACTGCTGGCATCGCTGGATACCCCGTTCCTGCTGGTATTGGATGGCGTAACCGACCCGCACAACCTGGGAGCCTGCCTGCGCAGCGCCGATGCGGCGGGCGTTCACGCGGTGATTGTGCCGCGCGATCGGTCTGCCCAACTCAACGCTACCGCGAAAAAGGTCGCCTGCGGCGCGGCGGAAACCGTACCGCTGATTCGTGTGACCAATCTGGCGCGCACGCTGCGTTTCCTGCAGGAGCAGAACGTCTGGATCGTTGGTACGGCGGGCGAAGCGGATCACACCCTGTATCAGAGCAAACTTACCGGCCCGCTGGCGCTGGTGATGGGAGCGGAAGGGGAAGGGATGCGTCGCCTGACCCGAGAACACTGCGATGAACTGATCAGCATTCCAATGGCGGGCAGCGTGTCGTCGCTGAACGTGTCGGTCGCCACCGGAATCTGCCTGTTTGAGGCGGTACGTCAGCGCTCGGCGTAATCATGGCGCAGGCGCGCTAAAAGAGAACGGGCGTCAGACAAGATTCCCGACAGGCAGGGCAACCGCGATAGGTTGCCCTGTTGCTATCCACTTCAGGATGGGCGTTATTTTTTCAGGCTGGCGAGTTTCTGTTCTACGGCCGCGCACCACAGCACGGAATTGCGCGATGGCCAGGAGGTCGCAGGCAGTCGGCTTTCTACCGCCTGCTGCCACACCAGCGAACCGACTTCCACATCGCCCAACTGTCCGCGGGTATTCACCTGCATTTCAACCCAGACATTCCATTCCGGGCTGCGGCACGGGTATTCCGAGGCCGCAGCCACGCCGCTAACGCCGGTTGTCAGCAGTAACAGGGCGATGGCGGCAATCTTTGTTTTCATCCTTATCCTCTCAATCTTTCTGGGGCGCTGATTGGCCTGGTTGGTTCAGGGGCGGGCGGCGGCAGGCGGGCGGTAGAAGATTGCATAGCCGTGCCAGCTATCCCGTCGCACATGTTCGTTTTCCGTCAGGCTGACCACCCGGTAGTAAGGCATGCCGCGAGCGTTGGCCTGACGCTGTATTTCCCGTACCGCATCATCCAGACTGCCGCGTACATCGACCGAAACTGAACCGGTTTTTTCCAGCAGATAGCTCTGTTCTCTGGATATTTCGGCCGCCTGTTCCGCGGGCGGCGGCGGCGGGACCGGCTTACCGGCCAGCAACGTGCAACCGCTGATCAGCATCGACAACAGGGTGCTCAGCAACACTCGGTTCAACGGCGTAATGCTTAAGAGCCATGATGGGCGTGTCATTGGTGGTGTTCCGGTCAGTCCGGTACTGGGTGGATATAGTGTAACCCCTTGAGGCAGACAGGGATACCGCCGGCGTGTAACGGAGGATAACCCGCCTAAGCGGACCTCTGCCGGTAGCCGGCAGAGGTAATGAAGCGATCAGGAGTGGATGCGGAACACGCTGACCACATCGCTCAGATGATGGCCTTTTTCGCGTAGTCCCTGCGCGGTGCTTTCCGAATTCTGCACCAGCGAAGCGTTCTGGTTGATGGCCTGCCCAATCTGGTTGATGGCCACGTTAACCTGTTCAATGCCCAGCGACTGCTCGCGCGAGGCGATATCAATGTCGTTGACGATAGTGCTGACCTGCTGGATGCGATGCAGCAGATCGTCCATCACCGAACGGGTTTTTTCCGAGAAACGGTAGCCGGTTTCGATTTGATGCAGCGATTCGGCAATCAGCGCTTCGATTTCCTTCACCGCTGAAGAGCTGCGTTGGGCCAGCGAACGCACTTCGGCGGCAACCACGGCGAAGCCCTTGCCGTGCTCGCCGGCGCGTGAGGCTTCCACCGCCGCGTTGAGCGCCAGAATATTGGTCTGGAAGGCGATCGACTGGATGGTGGTGGTAATGTCGGCGATCTTCTGCGACGAGCGTTTGATTTCGCTCATGGTTTCCACCGAGTCCGTCACCGTGATGCTGCCGTTCTGCGCGGCGCTGGCGCTTTCCGCCGCCAGCCCTTTAGCGGCGGAGACGTTGTCGGCATTCTGTTTCACCGTCGAGGACAACTGTTCCATCGTGGCCGAGGTTTCTTCCACGCTGCTGGCCTGACGGGAAATCTGCTCGCTGATGTTGCCGCTGTCTTCGGCCAGCGCGTCAGTACCGGCGGCGATCTCTTCCGCGGCGTCGCGCACCTGAGACACCAGGCGGGTCAGGCCGTGGCCCATACCGTTGATGGCGTCCACCAGACGGCCGACTTCATCCTGGCTGTCGGTGGTCAGCGTCGCCTGCAGGTTACCGGCCGCGAACTGCTCCGCCACTTTAACCACTTCCTCCAGCGGCCGGCTCAGCCAGCGACGGGTAAGGTAGACAAAGAACACGGCGAACAGCACCACCAGCGCGATGCCGCCGCCCAGAAACAGATTGCGGATCGTGTTGATTTCCGCCAGCAGGCTGGCCTTGCTGATGGTGCCGATGACGACCCATTTCCACTGCGGCACGCTGCGATATACCATCACCTGGGTACGGTCATCGCCGCTCAGGCTGTTATCAGCGTATTCCAGCCTGCCGCCGTCGTTTTTCAGCACCTGCTGCAGAGCATCGCCAGACCAGTCCGGTTTTTGCCCGGCCAGCGACGGGTGCACCAGATAGGTGCCGGCCGTCGCGCCTGCCTTGCTGAGCACGATAAAGTGGCCGGTATCGCCGATACGCTTATCCAGAATGCGTTTTTGCATCTGGGCAAATTCTTTGCTGATATCAATCCCCACGAACAAAATGGCGATCACGCTGCCGCTGGCGTCGGTGACCGGTTTGTACTGGGTGATATATTGCTTGCCGAACAGTACCGCCAGGCCGCTGAAGGACTTGTTGCCGGAGACGGGCGCAAATGCCGGGCTGGCGCGATCCAGTTTGGTGCCGATGGCGCGCGAGCCGTCTTCCTTTTTCAGCGAGGTGGTGATACGCACGAAGTCGTCGCCGTCGCGCACGAAAATGGTGGAAATAGCGCCGGTACGGCTGAGAAAGTCGTCGGTGACGGCGGTGTTCATGTTGAGGACGGTATCGCCGGATTTCAGGGTCGGCGCGGTCGTGCCGCTGATGGGCAGACGCGCCTGATTGTCCACGGTAAAACGAGAAGGAAGAAAGCTGGCAAACAGATTGGTATAGCTGTCGACGCTGGCCTGCAGGCTGGTGTCGTACATGGCTATCATATCTGTAATACCCGTAACCTGACTTTCCATGTCATGCATTGTCAATGATTCCAGTTTTTCACCGGCCGAACGTGTCAGGCTGAGGCTGAATGCGATAAACAGCACGGCCACACTCAGGGAGGCGATAACTGAAAGTTTGACACCGAGGCTCCAGCGTCTAAAAGCAAGCTGCATGATAATTCTCTTTATTGTGAGACGTTATTAGGGGTGGTTAATGCCGTTAACGGCAAAAAAGTGCGAAATTTTACACTAACTGGTGCTTTTGTAACTAATTTGATCAAGATCATTGCGATCTATTTTTCTATGTGTCGATTGTTGTTGATGGTTAAATGATATACAGAATAATTGTAGGCGTTTTTTACGGTTTTACCTGTCAATCAACGAAGGAATGGAGGCAAGGATGGTAGAAATGGGAAGTGAGAATGTTTCAGGGATAGAGGTGTTGCATGCCTTTCCATCCGGCAGCCGAATGCGGCCGTTGCCAACCATTTTCTTCTTTCATGGCTATACCTCGTCGAAGGAAGTCTACGCGTATTTTGCCTACGCGCTGGCGAAGGCCGGGTTCCGCGTCATCGCGCCGGATGCGTTGATGCATGGCGCGCGGTTTGACGGCGATGAAGCGCGTCGCTGGCGCTGTTTCTGGGATATTTTCCTGAATAATGTCAGTGAATTGCCGCTCCATCTGGACTGGTGTCGGGAGCAGGGGCTGATTGACGGGGATCGGGTCGGGATTTGCGGCGCATCAATGGGGGGAATGACCGCGCTGGCTGCGATGACGCAATATCCCTGGCTGCGGGCTGTGGCCTGTTTTATGGGCTCCGGATACTTTTCATCGCTGTCGCAGACGCTGTTTCCGCCGGTCGCGCCGGAAGAGCCGGGCGCGCAGGCGCAGTTGCAGGCGCTGGCTGATCGCGTCGCGCCCTTTGATGTGCGTCATCAACTGGACAAGGTTTCCGACCGGCCGCTGCTGCTCTGGCACGGTCTGGCGGATGAGCTGGTGCCGGCGCAGGAGAGCGAACGACTGTACCGGGAGTTAACCGCTCGCCAGTCCCACCAGCATCTGACTTACCTGACCGAGGCCGGCATCGGCCACAAGATCACCCCGACCGCCCTGCAGGCCGGCGCGGATTTCTTCTCGCGCTCGCTTTGATTTACCCGCCTATGGCCCGCCAGCGGCGGGCTATTTCTCCTGACCCAGCCCCCTCATGATGGAAATCAGCGATATGGCTTGTTTTCCCGCGTGGCAGTCAGTACAATTGCGCGTCATTTTTTCAGCCGTACACACAACACGTTCCTTGCTTCCATGGGCCGCGGCTGACCCTGACAGGAGGCTGAATAATCCGTAAGGAGCAATTCGATGCGTCATTACGAAATCGTTTTTATGGTTCATCCTGACCAGAGCGAACAGGTTCCGGGCATGATCGAGCGTTACACCGGTGCTATCACAGCAGCGGAAGGCAAGATCCACCGTCTGGAAGACTGGGGCCGTCGTCAGCTGGCTTACCCGATCAACAAACTGCACAAAGCTCACTACGTTCTGCTGAACGTTGAAGCCCCGCAGGAAGTGATCGATGAGCTGGAAACTAACTTCCGCTTCAACGACGCCGTTATCCGCAGCATGGTTATGCGCGTTAAGCACGCGGTAACTGAAGCATCTCCGATGGTTAAAGCGAAAGACGAACGCCGTGAGCGTCGTGACGAATACGCTGAAGCCGATGATGATGCTGAAGTTGGGGATTCTGAAGAGTAATTGTTGTGGTGACGGTGAATCGACTGGAGCTGTCGGGCACGGTGTGCAAGACGCCCATTCGAAAAGTCAGTCCGTCGGGTATTCCTCACTGTCAGTTTGTGCTTGAGCACCGCTCAGTGCAGGAAGAAGCCGGACTCAGCCGACAAGCATGGTGCCGTATGCCCGTGATTGTCAGCGGACACCCGTCACAGGCATTTACCCACAGTATAACGGTCGGTATGCAACTCAGGGTTCAGGGGTTCATTAGTTGCCATCAAGGGCGCAATGGCCTGAGCAAAGTGGTGCTGCATGCCGAGCAGATTGAATTGATTGATTCTGGAGACTAGCCAAATGGCACGTTATTTCCGTCGTCGCAAGTTCTGCCGTTTCACCGCGGAAGGCGTTCAAGAGATTGACTATAAAGACATCGCAACGCTGAAAAACTACATCACTGAAAGTGGTAAAATTGTACCGAGCCGCATCACCGGCACCCGTGCAAAATACCAGCGTCAACTGGCCCGCGCTATCAAGCGTGCGCGCTACCTGTCTTTGTTGCCGTACACTGATCGTCATCAGTAATCGGCCACTGTCCATTAACGAGACTTTGAGAGGATAAGGTAATGCAAGTTATTCTGCTGGATAAAGTAGCAAACCTGGGCAGCCTGGGTGATCAGGTTAACGTTAAAGCGGGCTACGCTCGTAACTTCCTGGTTCCGCAGGGCAAAGCTGTGCCGGCAACCAAGAAAAACGTTGAGTTTTTCGAAGCCCGCCGCGCTGAACTGGAAGCCAAACTGGCTGACGTTCTGGCTGCTGCTGAAGCCCGCGCTGAGAAAGTCAACGCGCTGGCTTCCGTGACCATCGCATCTAAAGCGGGTGACGAAGGCAAACTGTTCGGTTCCATCGGTACTCGCGACATCGCTGACGCGGTCACCGCTGCTGGTGTTGATGTTGCCAAGAGCGAAGTTCGCCTGCCGAACGGCGTTCTGCGCACGCTGGGTGAGCACGAAGTAAGCTTCCAGCTGCACAGCGACGTATTCGCCAAGCTGAACGTCGTGGTTGTTGCCGAGTAATTTTTACTTCGGTTGACCACAACAGGTAAAACGCTGGCCTTGTGCCAGCGTTTTGCATTGGTAAGTCGGTCAAAGCGGCCTATCATCAACGTGTGTATCACTGAACGACATACGAGATGAGCGAGCTGGTCCAATTGATGCGTGTCTATGATGCGCAGCCTCCTTTTTCTTCCCCCACGTTTCTGGTCGATCGGCTGTGGCCGCGCGGCATCGCCAAAATCCGTCTACCCGACGTCGTCTGGCTTAAAGACGTCGCACCCAGTCATGAATTGCGCCGCTGGTATCATGCTAACCCAGTAGAGTGGGAAACATTCGTCGGGATGTACCGCGCGGAGCTGAGTCAGCACACTGCGTGGCAGCCGCTGGCGGCGTTACTGCGTCAGTCGCAGCCGATAACCCTGCTGTATGGCAGCCGGGATACGGAACGGAATCATGCGGTGGTGTTGCGTGATTTTTTGATAGAACAGGCTGCGCTTAGCGAACGCGAATGAAGGAACCGTCCTGCTGGCGAACGAACTGCACCTGCTGACCGTCCGGGGTGTCGATCTCAAGCTGGCTCACCATACCTTGCGTATTGAGCTGCAGCTGGACTTTCTGCCCGGTCCGCAGATTGCTGAGCGGCTTGCTTTGCCCCTCCACCTGCGCCATGGCGAAGACATCGTTGACGGGAAGGTTGTTGTCGCGAAACAGCTGGGCCAGCGTCTGGCCGGACGCGATCTGATAGGATTGCCAGGTGGCGCCAGACGTCGCCGGGCGCGGCGTCTGGCTGGCGGTGGCTGCAGGAGCCACCAATTGCGCCTGTATCGGCGCGGTCTGCGAGCTGAGCGGCACGTCCACCTGACGGGAAGGCGCGGGGGCTGGGGGGGATACCGGCCACAGCAGCACCAGCAACAGCAAACACAGCAAAATCAAAATACAACGACGGTGAAAATAGGGCAGCGGTTCCATCCAGCTGAAATCATCCGGCAGATGCCAAAGCGTTCGCAGCCAGGGTTGCTGTCTGCGATGTCTGCGGCGTGGAGCGGGGTCCGGGGTAACCGTCTCCGTCTCGTCTGCGCTTTCTTCCGGTTCACCGGGAATTTCCTTGCGTCGACGCCATTGGGCCAGCCAATTCTGGCAGGATTGCCATAGCGTCAGGTGATTCCAGGTGGATTGCTTTCTCCTGGGCGCGATTCTGCCCATGGTGACCTCTCTTAGAACCGTATAAAGGTGAAACAGCTTAATTATATCGGTAATCAAGGACAGATAACCAGTTAAGGTCATCGTCATTGGGTTCCGACGCCGCAAACATGAGCGGTTTGACGCTGTGCCGGCCGGCAACACGGCGAGATCGCGACAGAACGTTTTACCCTCAACCGACTCGCTGCTATGCTGCGCTTTCGTATTTTACAGATTAAAGGAACATTCATGACAACGCCTTCTTATGACAGCGTCGAAGCGCAGGCAAGCTACGGCATTGGCCTGCAGATTGGTCAACAACTGCAGGAATCTGGTCTGGAGGGGTTGATCCCCGATGCGCTGGTAGCGGGTCTGTGCGATGCGCTGGAAGGAAAAGCGCCTGTGGTGCCGGTTGATGTGGTACATCGCGCGTTGCGTGAAGTGCATGAGCGGGCGGATGCGGTGCGTCGTGAGCGTCAGCGTGAGCAGGCGGCGGAAGGCCAGCGCTTTCTGGAAGCCAACGCTAGTAAAGACGGCGTCAGCAGCACCGAGACCGGCCTGCAGTTCCGTGTACTGACGCAGGGCGAAGGCGCTATCCCGGCGCGTCAGGATCGGGTGCGGGTTCACTACACCGGCCGCCTGATTGACGGCACCGTGTTCGACAGCTCGGTGCAGCGCGGCCAGCCGGCGGAATTCCCGGTTAGCGGCGTGATTCCTGGCTGGATCGAAGCGTTGACGCTGATGCCGGTCGGTTCGAAGTGGGAACTCTATATTCCTCAGAATCTGGCGTATGGCGAACGTGGCGCGGGTGCGTCCATCCCGCCGTTCAGCACGCTGATTTTTGAAGTGGAACTGCTGGAAATCCTGTAAGTTTCCCTGCCGGGGACGTCGTGACCCGGCATACTTTTCTCTGACCTATCATGGTGTTAGCCGCATCGGCCTCATTGCTTTCATCCCTGCTGATTCCGTGTCGTGTAACCCGTCGATACACCTCGTAAAGGCGGTCTGACGATTGCCTCGTTATGCTGACGTCGATAAGCGTCGCCAAACCTGAATTGCTTTCCTGAAGGTATTAATATTTAGCCATTTTCTGATAGCGGCTCATGGCGGCGCGCCGTATAAGTGAGTCATCCGCCGCATCGCGGTGAAGCAGAGGTTAGCATTATGATTAAGCCACTTTTATTAGGTGCCATTATGACGGGTGTACTGTTGTCGGCGATGCCCGCCGCACAGGCCGACAGCCTGAGTCTGGCGCTGCCGGGTGTGTATCTTCACATCGGCGATCGTGACGATCGTGGCTATTACTGGGACGGCAATCGTTGGTGCGATCCCGACAGCTGGTATGAGCGTCGGCACCATCATGCCCGCCAGGTTTATTACTACGCACCGCCACCCCCGCCACGCGTTGTGGTGATTGAACGCCCGCAACCGGTTTACGTTGTCCCTGCCGGACCACGCGGTCCGGGGCCTGGCCCGGGGTGGGGCGGCTGGGGCCATCATGGCGGCGGCCCGCGCTGGTAAGCCGGGCGGCCGATAACGAAAAGACAAAAACCGCGCTAAAACGGCGCGGTTTTTTTATGGCGGCGGGCGCGGTGTGATGGATAGGCGCTGACGGATAACGCCAATTACTCGCCCCGCAGTGCCCGTGGGAACAGCTGGTTATTTTCCAGATGAATGTGCTCCATCAGGTCGTCGATAAACTCGTTGATGCCGGTATACAGCGCCCGCCAGGTGGTGCAGGCATTAGCGGGCGGCGTAACGTTGTTGGTGATCGTTTTGACCACTTCCAGTTGCTGACCGGCGTCATCATGTTCGTGTTCCATCATCGAAATCGGTCCGCCGGCTTGCGCGCCCATACCGGACTGAATCATCGGGAACAGGATCCGTTCTTCTTTCATCATGTGCTGCGCCAGATCGTCGTGAATCAGCATCAGTTGATTGGTCAGTCCGTGCGGGCAGGCTGGTTTATCGTGGTGCACGCGTTCCACTTTTTCGGCCATGCGGATCAGTTCCGGCAACTGCTCACGGTGACGATCGTGGAAACGGCTGATGATGTGTTGGATCATCTCGCTCAGCGAGGCCTGCTGCCAGTCTTTCTCCGTTGACGGCTGCGCCGCCAGATCGGCCAGGCGTGATTCCAGTATCTCGATATCCAGCGCCTGTTTGCTGGCGGCGCGCAGCAGCGTCTGTTTGCCGCCACAGCAGAAATCGAGGTTGAATTCACGAAACAGCGCGGTGGCGCGAGGGATGGTGATGGCCAGTTCGCCTAATGATTGGTCGCGGTAATGCATGATGGGTACCCCTGAACGGTGTAATTTATAAAATGTATTTTAAATGCATCTTTTAAAATTAGCTATCCCTAAAAAGGATTACGATGGCGAATGCGGGGGAGACGAAAAAAAACCGCGCCGTGGGAGCGCGGTTTGATAGGGTTACTGTTTTTGCAGGTCCAGACGGTAGACGGCAAAGCCGATGTCATCGTTACCTACCAGCGTTAGCGGGTACTGCGATTTTTCCTTGATGAAGGCAGCCGCTTTCGGCGACGGCGATGTTTCCACCCGGATATCCAGCGGGGTATCGCTGACAATTTTTGCCAGACGCCAGTTGTTGTCCGCGGCTGGTTTTACCTCGCCGGCTTTTTTCGTTTCGGCGCTGATATAGGCGGCCAGCACCGCGCGGTTTTCATCCGGCGAGGCGAACGCGACCTGTTTTTCGCCAGTGCCGGCGAATTTCTCGCCGTAGGCGCGGTAGTTGTTGGTGGCGATCAGGAACGTGGCCTGCGGATCGATGGGTTTGCCTTTGAAGGTCAGATCCTTGATGCGATGCGCATTGCCGTTGATCAACTGGCACTCGCCGTCGTAGCGGGCGGGCTGGGTGACGTCGATCTGATAATTCACGCCGTCAATAACGTCAAAGTTGTAGGTGCGAAAGCCTTCCCAGTTGATGAGCGACTGCGGCTCGCGTTTGTGCGCGTCAATCTGGTTGAACTGACCGGCGGAGCATTCCAGCCATTCCCGTACCTGCTCGCCTTTAACTTTTACCACTACCAGCGTGTTGGGGTAGAGATAGAGGTCGGCGGCGTTACGGAAGGTCAACTGGCCTTTTTCCACTTCCACGTAGCTGGCCGGGTCGTTCTTGCGGCCGCCCGCTTTGAACGGCGCCGCCGCCGACAGCACCGGCAGTTCGGCTAAATCCGGGTCGCCCTGAATAAAGTGCTCGACGTACGCGGTCTGCGCGTTGTTGACAATCTGCACCGTCGGGTCGTCCTGAATCAGCGACAGGTAGCTGTACATATTGTCGGAAGCTTTGCCGATCGGCTTACTGACGAACTCGCGGGTTTTCTGATGGGCGTCCGACAGCACGTTGACCAGTTGCGGGTCTTCCGCCGCCAGCGATTTCTTCTGCGCTTTGTCGTAGATCGGGCGGGCTTCCGCCTTACCTTCGGTCACTTTCCACTGGCCGCTGTCGTTGTTCAGTACCAGATCCACCACGCCGAGATGGTCGCCCCACTGGCCGGGCATCACGGCGGGAACGCCGTTCAGCGTGCCTTTTGCGATATCGGCGCCTTTGATGCTGGCGAAATCCTTGCTCGGGAATACCGCGTGGGCGTGGCCGAACATAATGGCGTCAATACCGGGGATTTGGCTTAAGTAGTAGACCGAGTTTTCCGCCATCGTTTTGTACGGCTCCGCCGACAGGCCGGAATGCGGTATGGCAACCACCACGTCCGCCCCCTGTTTGCGCAGTTCCGGCACCCATTTTTTCGCGGTTTCGGTAATGTCCGCTACCGTAACTTTGCCGCTTAGGTTAGCTTTGTCCCATACCATGATTTGCGGCGGCACGAAGCCGATATAACCAATGCGCAGCTCGTGGGATTTGCCGTCGCGGTCTTTCACCGTTTTCTTTTCGATCAGGTAAGGGGTAAACAGCGGTTTGCCGGTTTTCGCGTCCAGCACGTTGGCGTTGATATACGGGAAATGGGCGCCGGCCAGCGCGTTGTGCAGGTAGTCCAGCCCGTAGTTGAATTCGTGGTTACCGATATTGCCGACCGCATAATCCAGCGTGTTCATCGCCAGATAGACCGGGTGCACGTCGCCTTTCTGCAACCCTTTGGCGGCGGCGTAGTCGCCCAGCGGGCTGCCCTGAATAATGTCGCCGTTGTCCACCAGCACGCTGTTGACGGCTTGCTGACGGGCGGCCTGAATCAGGCTGGCGGTACGGACCAGTCCGAATTTATCCGTTGGACTGTCTTTATAGTAGTCATAGTCCATCATATTGCTGTGAAGATCGGTGGTTTCCAGCACCCGTAAATCGACGGTGGCTGCCTGAGTGGCGTTAGCGATGGCTATCGCGAGCAGGCTCAGCACCAGCTTATGCTTCATAAAGGTCGCTCCTGTGACGAGGTATTAACATGGCGGCGCCTGCGCAGTCGGGCGGTTGTCCGGCAATGGCGGCGCGGCCAAAATGTGTATCGCAGATTTTGATGAATATCGTGTTAAATATCAGCTGGAAGTGTGAAGCATGGCATATACCCGTCATACTTCAAGCTGCAGGTGCGTTGGCTTTCCTCTCTCACCCCAGTCACTTACTTGAGTAAGCTCCTGGGGATTCGTTGCGTCGCCGCCTTCCTGCAACTTGAATTATTTTGGGTATAGAATTCCGGGGCAGACATAAAAATGGCCCGGTGCGTGCGCTGTCGCGGCACCTGACACATGGCCTGTACGTATAATGAGGTGAAACGATGTTAGAACAGATCTGCCAACTGGCGCGTGAGGCGGGAGACGCCATCATGCAGGTTTATAACGGTCAGCAGCCGCTGAACGTGGCGCTAAAGAAAGACGACTCGCCGGTGACGGCCGCCGACCTGGCGGCGCATCAGGTGATTGCGCGTGGATTGGCCGAACACTACCCCGAGACTCCGATGCTGTCGGAGGAGGACCCGCAGGCGTGGTCCGAACGTCAGCACTGGCAGCGTTACTGGCTGGTGGATCCGCTGGACGGCACCAAAGAATTTCTCAATCGCAACGGCGAGTTCACCGTCAATATCGCGCTGATCGATAACGGCAAACCGGTGCTGGGCGTCGTATACGTGCCGGTGACCGGGGTGATGTACGCCGCGGCGGACGGCAAGGCCTGGAAGGAAGAAGGCGGGAAACGCCGCGCCATTCAGGTAAAAGACGCCAGACCGCCGCTGGTCGTGGTGAGCCGCTCTCACGCCGATGCGGAGCTGGACGATTATCTGCGACAGTTGGGCGAACACCAGACCGTGTCCATTGGCTCGTCGCTGAAGTTCTGTCTGGTGGCGGAGGGCAAGGCCCAGCTTTATCCGCGTTTTGGGCCGACCAATATCTGGGATACCGCCGCCGGGCACGCGGTGGCGCTGGCCGCCGGCGCGCAGGTGCATGACTGGCAAGGGCGCTCGCTCTCTTATCTGCCGCGCGAATCCTTCCTGAATCCGGGCTTTCGCGTTTCACTGTTCTGATGCCTTTTCCGGTCGCTCCGGCCGGATTTTTCCTGATGATAGCCACGGCAGGCGATAGGCCTGCCGTGCTCTTCCCGCCTTCCCGTTTTTATCTTTATGCCGCTGGCGGCGCACTGTCGTTTTTTGGTCATATTTTCACGGTAGATTGGCGGCCGTTGATGCGGTTACCGTCGCGTATGTGAGTTTGCGGCATATCGCACATACGGCAATAACTTGAAGGTTTATACTGATTTAAAAAGTATGGCATTAGTCTATTCGGTAAAAATATGTAAACGCCGTAAATAATTCTGTCATTGCGGGAACTAACCGCAGGATAAGGACACTAACCAGTTGTACGTGATTGCCGTGCTGAACATCATCCGACCCTAATTGGGAACGGGTAGCGCAGTGGAAAAAAAACGGGAGGAGAGGAAGACGATGAGGATCTTCGAACGTTACAACCCCCTGAAGGTCGCCAAGTATGTGAAAATCCTGTTTCGTGGAAGACTCTACATTAAAGGGATTGGCGCTTTTGAATTTGATCAGGGCCGCATTCTGTTGCCCAAAACGCAGGATAAACAGCATCTGGTGGTGATGTCCGAAGTCAACCGTCAGGTACTGAAGTTGCAGGCTGAATTGGGTTGAAGGAACTCGCCCCCTGCGACAGGAAAACGGCCCGTTAACGGGCCGTTGTTATTTGTTGGGGTTGTACTCTTTGTTGAAGTTAGTGCGCGAAGCGGCTTATGCCGGATGCGTTTCAGCGTTGAGCGCCGTTTTTTCTTCCAGCCGTGTGACCAGCAGCTGGTCGATCTTGTAGCTGTCGATATCCACCACTTCGAACTTATACCCGGCGTAGCGAACAAAATCGGTGCGTTTGGGGATTTTACGCAGCGTGTACATCATGAACCCGCCGATGGTTTCGTAATTGTCGGAGTGGGGGAACTCATCGATGCTGAGTGCACGCATGACATCTTCTATCGGCGTACCGCCATCGACAAGCCAGGAGTTCTCGTCACGGGCGACGATCTGCTCTTCCAGCCCCTGCCCAACCAGGTCGCCCATCAGCGTGGTCATTACGTCGTTAAGGGTGATAATTCCCACCACCAGCGCGTACTCGTTGAGGATCACCGCGAAGTCTTCGCCGGCGGTTTTGAAACTTTCCAGCGCTTCCGACAGCGTCAGCGTGTCCGGCACGATCAGCGCCGGGCGAATCTGTACGCCGCTGGTCAGTTCCAGACTCTGATTGCCCAGCACCCGGTTCAGCAGATCCTTGGAATCCACATAGCCGACAATCTGATCGATGGTGCCGTTGCACACCAGAAACTTGGAATGCGGCTGGTGCGCGATTTTCTCTTTGATCTGCGTTTCATCTTCATGCAGGTCGAAATAGACCACGCTTTCGCGCGAGGTCATTGAAGAGGGCACGGTGCGCGACTCCAGTTCGAACACGTTTTCGATCAGCTCATGTTCCTGTTTACGCAGTACGCCGGCCAGCGCGCCGGCTTCCACCACCGCATAGATATCGTCGGGAGTGATGTCTTCTTTACGCACCATCGGCAGCTTGAACAGCCGGAAAATCAGGTTAGCCAGACCGTTGAACAGCCAGACCAGCGGGCGGAACACCAGCAGACAGAAGCGCATGGGGTTGATGATCCGAATGGCTATCGCTTCCGGGGCAATCATACCAATGCGTTTCGGCGTCAGGTCGCCAAACAGGATGAACAGGCTGGTAACCAGCACAAACGAGCAGATAAAACTGGCGCGGGCGACCATGTCCTGCGGCAGAAAGCTGGCAAACAGCATTTCGAAATAGGGCGAGAAGGCGGCGTCGCCGATGATACCGGCCAGGATGGCGACCGCGTTGAGGCCGATCTGAATCACGGTGAAGAAAATGCCCGGCGTTTCCTGAAATTTCAGTACCAGAGCAGCGTTCAGGTCTCCTTCGTCGGCCATCAGCTTCAGTTTGATCTTGCGTGAAGCGGCCAGCGATATTTCAGACAAAGAGAAAAACGCACTGATGGCGATAAGACATAAAATAATTAACAGACTGTTTAACATAGTTTTTTCGCACAGTCGTCACGGACGGCGAACCTCTGAAAGGGAATAACATTATGGGTGCGGCATCGCCGCAACAGGGGCCGGAAGCCGGCCCGTGGTCGCCCAGTATAGCAGGCGAGGTTAAATCGCCGCCAGTTTCACCCCTGCGGGGGCAGGCAAACCCCGATGCCGCCCAGCCCACAATAGCCGTTCGGGTTCTTGTGCAGGTATTGCTGGTGCTCGTCTTCGGCGTAGTAAAACGGCCCGGCGGGCTGGATTTCCGTGGTGATGTCGCGGTTCTCGCCCGCATCGCGCATGGCCTGCTGGAAGCGCTGGTAGCTCTCTTTCGCCGCGGTTTCCTGCTCCGGGGTTAACGTATAGAGAGCGGAACGATACTGCGTACCGATGTCGTTGCCCTGTCGCATGCCTTGCGCCGGGTTATGATTTTCCCAAAACAGTTGCAGTAACTGCGGGTAACTCACCACCGCAGGATCAAACACTACCCGCACGGCTTCCGCGTGGCCGGTTTTGCCGGTGCACACTTCCCGGTAAGTGGGGTTGGGGGTATAGCCGCCGCAATACCCGGACGCAGTGCTGTACACCCCGGACTGTTGCCAGAACAGCCGTTCCACGCCCCAGAAGCAGCCCATGGCGAAGATCGCCACCTCCATGTGATCCGGCACATGGGTCATGGAATGCTGATTCACCACATGCAGACGGGCGACCGGCATCGGTGTGGTGCGGCCCGGCAGGGCGTCCGACTGGCCGATCAGCTGTGTCTTATCAAAATTCGCTATCACGTTTGGCTCCTGATTATCACCCTGTGTTTCATACTTTCAGAGCATAACCGAGTTAATGCGCTCTGTCTTTATGGCGAAATAGCACGGCAATATGACAGCGATGCTGGCGTCGGGCGGCGCGTTGCAACGATAGGCGCACGTATGGTCAGCATCCGGAGACCGTCAGACCTGCCCGTCGACTGGCGATGTCCGACATCAGCGATGGGGGTTTTCAGGGCGATAGCGTTGTCTGCATGGCGACGACTATCTATAGTTAACAACACCGTTACAGGCATACTTGTCTGTGGTTAATCAGAAAATACGTCGATTCTGCTGACACTGCCGGGAAGTTAAGTGACAATTTTTATCAGGACAAAAAACAAATTTTGCCGTCGCGGCGTCATGTTCTGCCGCATGTTGGGACTCGGAAGTCTGCTGCTGATGGCGGCGCCGGCGCTTGCCGCATCGAACGTGCGCCTGCAGCTCACCGGGCTGGAGGGCGAACTGCAGAAAAATGTACGTGCCCGTCTTTCCACCATCACGCCAGATGAAGTCAACGCCGATGGCCGTTTCCGCGCCCGGGTCGATGAAGCGATCCGCAAAGGGTTGCGCGCGCTGGGTTACTACGACCCGGAGGTCCGCTTTGAGTTTATCCCGGCGCAGGGGCGCGGCCGTCCGGTGCTGAAGGTGACCGTCAAGCCGGGGGAACCGGTGAAAATCGCCGGCTCCAGCATTGCCATTCGCGGCGGCGCGCAGAGTGATGAAGACTATCAAAAACTGGTGAGACAGCATCGCCCCGCCGAAGGCAGTATCCTCAATCACGGCGCTTACGATGATTTCAAAAGCGAACTCGGCACCCTGTCGATGCGAAAGGGGTACTTTGACGGCCGCTTCAATAAAAGCCAACTGGGCGTGATGCCGTCCACCCATCAGGCCTGGTGGGATATTGACTACGACAGCGGCACGCGTTATCGCTTCGGCAAGGTCAACTTTCGCGGTTCCCAGATCCAGTCGGCTTATCTGTACAATCTGGTGCCGTTTCAGGAGGGCGATGTTTACTCTGCGGAACAGTTGGGGGAGTTTAACCGACGTCTGTCCGCTACCGGCTGGTTCAATTCGGTGGTGGTGGCGCCCGATTTCGAACAGGGCCGCCAGAGTAAAGTGCTGCCGCTGGATGCGGTGCTGACGCCGCGCACCCGCAACAGCGTGGAAACCGGTGTCGGCTACGCCACCGATGTCGGGCCGCGGCTGAAAACCACCTGGAAAAGACCCTGGGTCAATTCTTACGGCCACAGCCTGGAAAGCAGCCTGAGTTTGTCCGCGCCGGAGCAGCAACTGGATCTGAGCTACAAGATTCCGCTGCTGAAAAGTCCGCTGGAGCAATACTATCTGGTGCAGGGCGGTTTCAAGCGCGAAGATCTCAATGACACCCAGTCCGACTCGACGTCGCTCAACCTGGCGCGTTACTGGGAGCTGTCCAGCGGCTGGCAGCGGGCGGTCAACCTGCGCTGGACGCTGGATCACTTTACCCAGGCCAACGTCACCAATACCACCATGCTGATATACCCCGGTCTCAGCTTTAACCGTACCCGGCAGAGGGGCGGGCTGATGCCCGACTGGGGCGATACCCAGCGCTATTCGGTGGATGTCTCCAATACCCTGTGGGGCTCGGATATCGATTTTGCGGTGTTTCAGGCCCAGAACGTCTGGATCCGATCGCTGGCGGAAAAACACCGCTTCGTGGCGCGCGCCAATCTGGGCTGGATTGAAACCGGCAGCTTCTCCCGCGTACCGCCGTCGCTGCGTTTCTTCGCCGGCGGCGATCGCAGTATTCGCGGCTATAAATACAAGTCCGTTTCTCCGCGCGACAGCGACGGCAAACTCACCGGGGCCTCAAAACTGGCAACCGGTTCGCTGGAATACCAGTACAACGTCACCGGGAAATGGTGGGGCGCGGTCTTTGTGGACAGCGGCGAGGCCGTCAACGATCTGGCGCGCACCAACCTCAAGACCGGTGCCGGCATCGGCGTGCGTTGGGCGTCGCCGGTGGGGCCGATCAAATTCGATATCGCCCGGCCGATTGGGGATGACGACAAACACGGATTGCAGTTTTATATCGGGCTGGGGCCGGAGTTATGAGCAGGATGAAAAAAGCCGGAATTGGCCTAATGGCTGGCGTACTGGCGTTGTTGCTGGCGGTGGTGTTGCTGGTGACCACGACGCCGGGGTTGCATCTGTTACTCAGCGCCGCCGTGCGCTGGGTGCCGGGGCTGGAGATAGGGCAGGTCGAGGGCGGCTGGCGCGATTTGACGCTGAAAGCGGTACGCTATCAAATGCCCGGCGTGACCGTGCAGACGGACAATTTGCATCTGGCGCTGGCGCCGGATTGCCTGTGGCGCAGCCAACTGTGTCTGGACGACCTGTCGTTGCAAAATCTGACGGTGGCGATCAATACCAGCGATATGCCGCCTGCTGAACCCGAGCCGGTGACGCAGGCGGCGCCGGTGACCGAAATCAGCGCGCCGGTGGCAGTGCTGCTGCGCCGTGTAAACCTGAGCAACAGCCGTATTATTGTCGATGGCGCCGATGTGTCGCTGTCGTTGCTGCAAACCGGCCTAAACTGGCAGGGGCGGTCGCTGACGCTGCTGCCGACGCAGGTATCGGGCCTCACCGTGGCGCTGCCTGCCGCCCCGAAAACGCCGTCCACGCCGCCGGCGACTGCGGGTAAACCGCAACCGCTGGGCGAGACGCTGCGCACCCTGTTTGCCGCACCGCTGTTGCCGGCGATGCCTGAATTTACGCTGCCGCTGGATATCACCATCGCCGATTTGCGCGGCGAGTCGTGGCAGATTCTGGGCGGCCAGCCGGTGACCCTTTCCCGTTTTCAGTTGCAGGCCGCTACCCGGCAGCAAACACTGACGTTGCAACAGCTGACGGTGCAGTCGCCGCAAGGCGCGCTGTACGCCCACGGCGAGGCCCGGCTGGCCGGCGACTGGCCGGTAACGCTCAACGTTAACGGCATTCTGAACCGCGACCCGCTCAAAGGCGAACGGCTGCGACTGACGGCCGAAGGCAGTCTGCGTCAGCAGTTGCGGCTGGCGATGAACCTGTCCGGCCCGCAGCGGGCGCAACTGGATATCCAAACCGCGCTGGCCGAGCCGGGACTGCCTTTGAATATCAGCCTGCACAGCCCGCAACTGCGCTGGCCGCTGACCGGCGACGCCCAATATCAGTTCAACGACGTACAACTGAACATCGGCGGCAAAGCCACCGATTACTCGCTGGCCCTGCGGGGCGATATTCGCGGCCGCGAGTTACCGCCCGGCACGTTGACGCTGGAGGGCAACGGCAGTGAGCAGCAGTTCGCGCTGACGCGATTGCGGCTGGCCGCGTTGCAGGGCACGGCGGATATCACAGGCCAGTTGGACTGGCGCGATGCAATCAGTTGGAACAGCAAACTGACCCTGAAAGGCATCAATACCGCACAGCAATGGCCGGAGTGGCCGGCGCGGCTGGAAGGATCGTTGACCACCCGCGGCAGTCTGGCGGGCGAGACGTGGCAACTGGACGTGCCGCAGCTGGCGCTGGACGGGCAGGTACGGCAGAACAAGGTGATGGTCAAAGGGGCGCTGAGCGGCAACGCCGGCGGCCAGTGGTCGATTCCAGGCGTGACGCTGGCATTGGGGCGTAACCAACTGACGCTGCAGGGTGAGCTAAGCGACCAGTGGCGGCTGAACGGCGATATCAACGCGCCGTCGCTCAACGGGATTCTGCCGGGTCTGGGCGGGCAGGTGATGGGGAAATTGCGACTGAGCGGCAAACGCGACGCGCCGCAGTTGCAGACGGAAATCAATGCCACGGCGCTGCGCTGGCAGGAACTAAGCCTTGGCAAACTGACACTCAATGGCGATGTGCAGTCGGATAAACAGGTGCACGGCACGCTGACATTGCAGCTACAGCAACTGGCGCAGGGCGACCTGCGTCTGGCGTCCCTGAATGTGCGCGCTACCGGCGACGAAAACCAACACCAGTTGCGGTTGACCATGAACGGTGAGCCGATAGGCGGTCAGTTGTTGTTGAGCGGTCATTTCGACCGTGCGCAGCAGCGCTGGCAGGGGGAACTCAGCGATACGCGCTTTGAAACCCCGGTCGGCGAGTGGCGGCTGGCGCCGGCGATGTCGCTGGTTTATCAGGCGGCGGCGCAGAAAGTCACGGTGGGCGCGCATTGCTGGCGTAACCCGGATGCCGAGCTGTGCGTGCCGCAGCCGATCGAGGCGGGCGCCAGCGGCAAGGCGAGCGTCAATCTGAACCGGTTTAATCTGGCGATGCTGAAACCCTTTATCGGCCAGCAGACGGCGGTCAACGGCACGATTACCGGCAACGCTCAGGTTAGCTGGCAGGCAAACGGCGGTCTGCCGGAAGCCCACGTCGCGCTGGCCGGCAATGGCGTAACCGTGCGTCAGCAGGTACAGGGCGGTACGCTGCCGGTGGTCTTTGATACGCTGACGCTGGAGGCCGGGTTGCAGCGAGGGCAGGCGCGGCTGGCATGGCTGATGGGGATTCAGGGCAATGGCCGTTTTCGGGGCGATGTACAGATTGCCGACCCGCAGCGACGCCGTAGCCTGAGCGGTACGGTGACGTTAAACGCGTTGTCGCTCGATCTGCTGCGGCCGATTCTGCGCCAGAACGAGAAGGCGGCCGGGGTCGTTAATGCCGATCTGCGGCTGGGGGGCGACCTGCAACGCCCGCAGGTGTTCGGGCAGATGACGCTGGATAATCTTGACGTGGACGGCAGTTGGATGCCGGTGGATTTGACCAGCGGGCGGCTGGCGCTGTTGTTCAACGGCATGTCGTCGACGTTGCAGGGCGTATTTCGCACCACGCAAGGGCAGATTAATTTGGCGGGGAACGCCGACTGGTCGGTGCCTGAAGCCTGGCGGGCGCGCATCGCCGTCAACGGCGACCGCATGCGGGTGACGGTGCCGCCGATGGCGCGACTGGATGTGTCGCCGGATATTGTGTTCGAGGCGACGCCGCAGTTGCTGACGCTCAACGGCACGGTGACGATCCCCTGGGCGCGAATCGTAGTGCATGACATGCCGGCCAGCGCGGTGGATGTGTCGTCGGATGAGGTTATTCTGGATGAACGGCGACGCCCGATGCCGACCGCCGCCAGTTCGATTCCGATTGCCAGCAACCTGATCGTGCGGGTGGGCGATGATGTCTGGCTCGACGCCTATGGCCTGCGCGCCCGGCTGAGCGGCGATTTGAAAGTCACGCAGGACACGCAGGGGCTGGGCCTGAACGGCCAGATTTCGATGCCGGAAGGGCGTTTCAAGGCGTATGGTCAGGATCTGCAGGTGCGCAAGGGACAGTTGCTGTTCTCCGGCCCGCCGACGCTGCCGGTGCTGAATATCGAGGCGATCCGCAATCCGGACAATACCGCAGACAGCGTGACGGTCGGCGTGCGGGTAACTGGCACGGCCACCGCGCCTAAGCTGGAAGTGTTCTCCGACCCGACCTTATCTCAGGAAGAGGCCTTGTCCTACCTGTTGCGCGGCCAGGGACTGAACAGCAGCGGAACGGATAGTTCGATGATGACATCGGCCCTGATCGGTTTGGGGGTTGCACAAAGTGGTCAAGTTGTGGGTAAAATCGGCGAGGCCTTTGGCGTAAGCAATTTAGCTCTGGATACACAGGGGGTTGGCGACAAATCGCAGGTGGTTGTCAGCGGTTACGTCCTTCCGGGCCTACAGGTCAAGTATGGTGTCGGCCTGTTCGATTCATTGGCAACGTTAACCTTACGTTACCGTTTAATGCCAAAACTATATCTGGAAGCGGTGTCTGGTGTGAATCAGGCGCTTGATGTGCTCTATCAGTTCGAGTTTTAGCAATGCGAATTATTGTCTACGGCAGTTTACGGCGCAAACAGGGAAACAGTCATTGGATGACCAACGCTCAGTGGTTAGGGGATCATCAGCTTGAAGGGTATGAGCTGTACGATCTGGGACACTACCCGGCGGCGGTTGCAGGCAAAGGAGAGATTTACTGCGAAGTGTACCGCATCAGTTCGTCTATTCTGACCGAATTGGATGAACTGAAGCGGGGAGACGGCGTTTACCAGCGTGAGCTTATCGCCACGCCTTTCGGCAGCGCCTGGATCTACCTGTATCAGCGCCCGGTTACCGGTCTGCGCCGCATCGCCAGCGGCGACTGGTTGAAGCGTAACGAAGAGCAGTAAAAAAAACACCGCCTCGGCGGTGTTTTTGTTTCTGGCATTGCCGGTTCGCGCGTGCTGCAACCGGTAGAATAGCCTTATTTATTTTTGGCGCGTTCGAAAGACGTCAGGATTTCAGCTTTCGCGGCGGCGGCGTCGGCCCAGCCGTCCACTTTCACCCATTTGCCTTTTTCCAGGTCTTTATAGTGCTCGAAGAAATGGCCGATCTGGGCGCGCAGCAGCTCCGGCAGGTCGTTCACGTCTTTGATGTGATCGTACTCTTTGCTCAGTTTGGTGTGCGGTACCGCCACCACTTTAGCGTCTTCGCCGGATTCGTCGGTCATTTTCAGTACGCCAACCGGACGGCAGCGGATCACTGAACCCGGCTGCAGCGGATACGGGGTCGGCACCAGAACGTCAACCGGGTCGCCGTCCAGAGACAGCGTGTTGTTGACGTAGCCGTAGTTGCACGGATAGAACATGGCGGTAGACATAAAGCGGTCTACGAACAGGGCGCCGGTTTCCTTGTCCACTTCGTACTTGATCGGATCAGAGTTGGCAGGGATTTCGATCACTACATAGATATCTTCCGGAAGGTCTTTGCCCGCCGGTACCGTATTCAAACTCATGTCGGTTTCCTTCTTCTTCAAACCAGAATGGAGTGGCGCTCATTATAGCCAACTGATGGCGAAAGTCGTGATTTTTTAGGCCGGGCGCATTGCGTCTGTTTGCCGGTTGCCGTACCGGATTCCCATAAGCCTAATCAATGGAAATTAAATAATTAATCTAATTAAAGAACAACGGCAGGATTCCGATAAACGTGGATCCTGAATCGTGTCACCCGGCGTGTTCCGCGATGCACCGGCATGGTGCGTCGTACTGGACTACGCCATCTTATTTATTTGCTGCTTTTTATTATTTTGAATCACAAGGGAGAGTACGGATGCTAAAGAACATTACGGTCAAGCATGGCCTGCTGGCGCTGGTGGGCATCATGCTGGTGCTGCTGGCGATTGTCGTTGGAATCGGCACCAGCGCGATCAGCCAGGGGAACCGCTCGCTACTGTCTATCGATAAAATTCAGGGGAAAGAACTGAGCGCGCTGTCGTCAAGCTATACCGCCACGTTGCGTGCCCGCACCGCTGCGGCTCAGGCAGTCAGGCTGTATGAAATCGGTTTGATCGACAAGGCGAAGGAAACCGTGGGGCGCGTGGAAAATTATGCCGAGGCGTCGCGCCGGGAGATGGCGCGGTTTCTGGCGTATGGCACCGTGACCAAACGCGGCGCCGAAATGGCCGAGCATGTCAAAGTCGCTTATGAAGCCTACGATCGTCAGGGCATGACGCCGATGATCGCCGCGCTGAAGAAAGACAATCTGGATGACTATTATTCTCTGATGCAGGATACCCTGCCGGCGCTCAGCATCGGCATGGATACTTCTATTGCCGATTTCCGCGATTTTGCGCTGCAGGTGGGAGAAACTATGTTGCAGCAGGCGGACGAACTGGCTTATGGCCGCCTGTGGTCGATGGGGGTGGTATTTGCGGTGGCGCTGTTGCTGGCGGTGCTGGCATGGTGGGCGATCCGTCAGGTGGTTTTGCGCCCGCTGGACGGCGCGGTACGGCAGCTTGAAGTGATTGCGCAAGGCGATTTGTCGCGCACCATTGAAGACGGCGGCAACAACGAAATCGGCCGGCTGATCCGGGCGATGAAATCCATGCAGCACTCCCTCGCCGTGGCGGTGGGGCGCGTGCGCGACGCCGGCAGTCAGATTGATATCGGCACCAGCGAGCTGGCGTCCGGCAACAGTCATCTGGCGGAGCGTACCGAAGAGTCCGCCGCGTCGCTGGAACAAACCGCCGCCAGCATGGAACAGCTGGCTTCCACCGTGAAGCTGAACGCCGATAGCGCCGATCAGGCTTATCTGCTGGCGCAGCGGGTATCCGATACCGCCACGAAAGGCAGCCAGGCCGTTGATCAGATGCTGGACAAAATGCAGCTGATCTCCGCTACGGCGGCACGGGTGGCCGACATTCTGACGATGATCGACGGCATCGCTTTCCAGACCAATATTCTGGCGCTGAATGCGGCGGTGGAAGCGGCGCGCGCCGGCGAGCAGGGCCGCGGTTTCGCCGTGGTGGCGGGCGAGGTGCGTAGTCTGGCGCAGCGCAGCGCTCAGTCGGCCAGAGAGATCAAGGTGCTGATGCAGGATTCGCAAACGCAGGTCAACGAAGGCGCCGAAATCGCCCGCGTCGCCGGCGAAACCATGAGTGACGTGGCGTCGTCGGTGTCGCAGGTGACCACCCTGATGCGTGAAATTTCCACCGCGACCCGTGAACAGAGCAATGGCATTGAGCAGGTAAACCTGGCGGTGTCGCAGATGGATTCGGTGGCGCAGCAGAACGCATCGCTGGTAGAAGAGTCGGCGGCGGCGACCCGCTCGCTGGAAGAGCAGGCGCGCGAACTGGCGGCCAGCATGGCTCAGTTCCGGCTGGAACAGCAAGCTCTGGCAGCATTAGGACGTTACTGATTAAAACCGGGAAGACCACCTCTAACCTGATGAAAAACGAAGCGGCCAATTAAGGCCGCTTTTTTTACGCTCAGGATACGTCGTGTTTATCTGGCGTATCGTCCGCCGAATGGTGTTTGCGACGCAGCTTTTTCCAGATCTTGCTTTCCTGACCGCGCCACAGCCGCTGGATGTTATCGTGATGCCGCATCAGGATCAGGCAGGAGAGCATGGCTACCGGAAAGGTGAACTGGGGCTTGAACCACCAGACGTAGAACGGCGCGATCAGCGCACTGATAATCGCCCCCAGCGAGGAATAGCCGCTCAGCAGCACGGTCAGGAGCCAGGTGCCGGTCATCAGGCCGGTCAGATCCCAACCGATAGGCGCGATGGCGCCAAACGCGGTAGCGACCCCTTTGCCGCCGTGGAAGCGAAAAAAAATCGGGTAAATATGGCCCAGACAGGCGGCGATGGCCGTCAGGCCGAGATACAGCGGCGAACTGCCCAGCGCGTAAGCGCCCCACACCGGCAGCATGCCTTTAAGAACGTCAAAAACCAGTACGGCGGCGGCAGCGGTTTTACCGCCGATGCGTAGCACATTGGTGGCGCCAGGGTTGCCGGAACCGTGTTCGCGCGGATCGGGCAAACCGGCGATGCGACAAATCAGAATCGCACTGGAGATCGAGCCACACAGATACGCGACGATAATCATTCCGGGCGCGATAACACTCATAAACGGCTTCCGTCCAATAAAGGTCGTTTTAAGTTCAGCATCTGTGGATAATACGCACTTTCTGCCGGAAGTGGTATCCGGCGGCGGCAAAAACAGGGGATGACGTGATGGATATCGTGTTTATTGAAGAACTGAGCGTAATCACCACCATCGGTGTTTATGACTGGGAACAGACCATCCAGCAGAAGTTGATGTTCGATATCGAAATGGCCTGGGATAACCGCCCGGCCGCCGCCAGCGACGACGTAGCCGATTGCCTGAGCTATGCCGATGTCAGCGAGGCGGTAATTGAACTGGTCGCCGGCGGGCGATTTGCGCTGGTGGAGCGGGTGGCTGAAGAGGTGGCGGCCACACTGATGCAGCGCTTCGGCATTCCCTGGCTGCGGCTGAAGGTCAGCAAGCCCGGCGCGGTAGCGCAGGCGCGCAGCGTGGGCGTGGTGATTGAACGCGGCGTCCGCCCGTCGGCATGAATCGGTTGGCGATCATTTCGGCGCAAACACAGACCCTTCTTAAGGTAATCAAAAGATAATATCTCTATTTTAAGTTGGTCCCCAAAGCGCGGGACATCTTCGATGTGCTTTATACGTTGCGGCTTGCTGACGGCAAGGCCGCTTTTTTATGTGGCAGGTAGGGAGTTAACGGTCGATGGCGGATCTGCATTCGTTGCTGGTGGCGTTCATTCTTGGGGTGGTGGAAGGGCTCACCGAATTTCTGCCGGTGTCATCCACCGGGCATATGATCATTGTCGGTCACTGGCTGGGGTTCGAGGGCGACACCGCCAAGACCTTTGAAGTCATCATCCAGTTGGGGTCGATCCTGGCGGTGGTAGTGGTGTTCTGGCGGAGAATGTTCGGTTTGATCGGCATTCATTTCGGGCAACCGCCGCAGCATGAAGGGCGCGGCAAAGGCCATCTGACGCTGGCGCACATCGTGCTGGCGATGATCCCCGCCGTGGTATTGGGGCTGGTGTTGCATGACTTCATCAAGTCGCTGTTCAATCCGGTTACCGTGACTTACGCGCTGGTGGTCGGGGGCGTGCTGTTGCTGCTGGCGGAGTGGTTTAAACCGAAAAAAGCGAAGGCGGAAGGGCTGGATGACATCAGCTATCTTCAGGCGTTCCTGATTGGCTGTTTTCAGTGTCTGGCGCTGTGGCCGGGGTTCTCGCGTTCCGGCGCGACCATTTCCGGCGGGATGTTGGTCGGGGTCAATCGCTACGCGGCGTCCGAATTCTCCTTTATTCTTGCGGTGCCGATTATGCTGGGCGCGAGCGGGCTGGATTTGTATAAAAGCTGGCATTTCCTGTCGCTGTCCGACCTGCCGATGTTCGCTACCGGTTTCTTGACCGCGTTTGTGGTGGCGATGATCGCCATTAAGACTTTCCTGCAGTTGATTAAGCGCATCTCTTTCGTGCCGTTCGCCATTTATCGCTTCATCGTGGCGGCCGTGGTGTGGCTGGTGCTGATGTGATGCCGCCGGGATGCGCCGATGCATCCCGACGATGACGATAATGGTTATGTGCTTATGATGACGGCCCGGCAGCTTCGGCGCGCCGGGCTTTCCATTGTTCCAACGCGGCGCAGCGACGGCGCTGCAACTCTTCCCTGATCGCGGCATGCTGGAATCCGGCCGCCACCACTTCCGCGCTGGTTATACTGCTGGCGGCAGCAAAGGCTTCACGCAGATAGTCTCCCTGCGGATAGGGCTGTTGCTCCAGTCCGGCCCGCCCGCGTGCGTCCGCCTCGCTGGCGAGGAGCAACTGTTCCAGACGCTGAGGCTTGCGCCAGACATCGATGGCGTCAAACAGCTTCAGCAGGGTTTTGGGCTGCAGTATCTGCACGGTGTGGACCACATCATGGTATTCGGCCACCAGACAGGCCAGATCGCGCAGCGCGTTAGGCACCCGCAATCGCTGGCACAAGGCCTCCACCAGCGGCACGCCGGCCGGGCCGTGACCATGATGGCGCGGCCACAGTTCCGGCGGCGTCAATCCTTTACCGAGATCGTGACACAGGGTGGCGAAGCGGATATCAAGCGCCGGGCTGAGGCGGGCGGCCATCGCCAGACTCATCATCACGTGGATGCCGGTGTCGATTTCCGGATGCCATTGGGCGGGAGCCGGCACGCCGTAAAGACTGTCGACTTCGGGGAACAGCACCGCCAGCGCGCCGCAGTCGCGCAGCACCTGAAAATAGACTTGCGGATCCTGAGTGGCGAGGGCTTTCTCCGTTTCTTTCCACACCCGTTCCGGCGTCAGGAAATCCAGCTCGCCGTTGCGGGTCATCGTCTGCATCAGGTTCAGGGTTTCTTCGGCAATCAGAAAACCGAGGTGGGCATAACGGGCGGCGAAGCGCGCGACCCGCAGCACCCGCAGCGGATCTTCGCTGAAGGCGCCGGATACATGGCGCAGGAGCCGATTTTGCAAATCACGCTGACCGTCGTAAGGGTCAATCAACCGCCCGTCTTCATCCTGCGCGATGGCGTTGATGGTCAGATCGCGCCGTTGCAGATCCTCTTCCAGCGTGATGTCCGGCGTGGCCTGGCAGGTAAACCCGGTATACCCATTGCCGGATTTGCGCTCGGTACGCGCCAGCGCATACTCCTCTTTGCTCTCCGGGTGCAGGAAAACCGGAAAATCCCGCCCGACCTGCTGGTAGCCTTGCTGCAACAGCATTTCCGGCGTAGCGCCGACCACTACCCAATCGCGTTCGGTGACCGGCCTGCCCAACAGGCCATCGCGCACTGCGCCCCCTACAAGGTAAATCTTCAAACCCGGCTCCCGATGTTAGGCTGTGTCGATAATTGAAATAATAACCAACCGTAACCGAAATGATAGTTAACGATAATTTCGGTTATTGTTGATTAACATCCTCTCGAACACAACGGGGCGTCCGTGCGGCTGGCGAGCCGGTGTTCAGGTGTTACCCCATCCAACGGTCGTTCTTTTTGCGTCTGGGCAACAGGTGCGGCAACAGCAGCCCCAACACCAAACCACCGCCCGCCACGCCTCCGCCGTACATAAACCACTGCATGATCAGCGTGCGCTGCTTGTCGTCCAATTGCAGGTTGGCTACCTCAAGTTTTTTCTGCGCCACTTCCAACTGGGTTTTCAGCGCCTGATTTTCTTTTTGCAAAGAGGAAAGGGTACCGTCACTGGCGGCGACTTTCTGGCGCAGGTCGACGGTGCGCTGGTTCCAGTCCTGATCGACGCTGTTAAGTCTGTCCGTCAGGGTTTTGACCTGATTTTCCAGTTCTGGCACCCGGGTTTTCAGGCTGGGCGTCTGGCTGAGCTGGTCAAGTTGAATCCAACTGGTGCGGCCTTTTTCGTCACGAATCTGTGCGTAACCGGCACCGTCGTTGGCGCTGATGAGCGTCACGGCTTCACCGGCATTCAACGTGCCGACGATACGATACTGGTTGCCCGGACCGCTGCGGGTGTAGGTGACAAGTTCATCGGAGATGTAGCGTTTTTCTTCCGCATGCAGGCCCAATGTGGTGGACAGGCCCAGGATCGCGGCAAGGAACAAGGGTAATTTATTCATCATATTCAATATATTAAGTTCATTGAGATTCTGCGGTTAGCGCGCCCAGTCTGACGATGCCGCCGGCAAACCTGAATGGGAACAGTCTTACTCTTGGTTTTGTAAACTTGGTTTTGTAAATCAGTGCGTTGGTTAATTCGTGATGAGGACTCAAGCATAGCCAAAATTCGGCGATGGCGAAAACCGGTTGCATACGCCTTGTGAGAACGCTCGCAGGGTGTTTGCGACGCCATGCCGCAAAAGTGGCAACCTGAGATAAAATGTTATTTACTGGCGACATTTCCGCAATATCCGGTAGTGCAAGACTATGAGCGAAGAGATCGAGTTAAAATTTATCATTCACCCCGATGCGGTGGAGACGGTCAAACAGGGCCTGAAAAACTGGCAGAGCGACGTGGGGCACAGCAACCATCTGCATACCCGTCAACTGGCGAATATTTATTACGAAACCGCCGACGCTTATCTGCGCCGGCATGGCATTGGGCTGCGTATCCGCGGTGAAAACGGCCGTTATGAGATGACGGTGAAGACCGCGGGGAAAGTGGTGGGCGGATTACATCAACATCCGGAATACAACGTGGATCTGCCCGGGCCGCAACTGGATATTCGTCTGCTGCCTGCGGAGATTTGGCCGGAGGATTGCGATATCGATGCGCTGGCTCTGGCGTTGCAGCCGCTGTTCAGCACCGATTTTCAGCGGGAAGCCTGGGTGGTGTCCCACCATCAGAGCCTGATTGAGATCGCCATTGATCAGGGCGAGGTCAGCGCCGGCGAATTCGTCGAACCGCTGTGCGAACTGGAACTGGAGCTGAAAAACGGTCGCACCGCGGATTTGCTGGCGTTCGCCAGCGAACTGGCCGACATCGGCGGCTTACGGCAAGGGAGCCTGAGCAAAGCCGCCCGCGGCTATCATCTGGCGAAAGGCAATCCGGCCCGGCCGCGCAGCGAGCTGGGTTTTCTGCCGGTGGAGCCGAAAATGACGCTCGATCAGGGCATTGCCGCCGGACTGGAATATGCGTTCAGTCACTGGCAATACCATGAGGAACTGTGGGCGCGCGGCGATAATGCGGCACGCCAGGCGTTGCTGGAAGCCGGCGCGATGATGCGGGAACTGCTGGTGCTGGTCGGGGGCGTGGTGCCGCGTAAGATAACCTCGGAATTCCGTGCGGCGTTGACCCATCTTGAAGAGGGGATTGAGCGTACGGAAACGGCGGGTACGCTCTGCTACAGCGCCGATTACCTGAAGGGCAAACTGATTCTGACCTCGTGGTTGGTAAAACACGGCTGGCGCGGCTACATGGACAACCGTGAGCTGATGCGGTTGCAGAGTTCCTGGAAGCGCTTTGCCGATATCATGATGAGCCGCGGGCTGGCTGAACTGAAAGCCGTATTCAGCCATGCGCTGGATGCGTTGCATTACGCCCAGCAATTGCCGCGCTTGCAGCGAGGCGTGTACGCCTTTTTGCTGCTGGGCGGCTCTTATCCGCCGGAGGAGGCCCACCGCTATCTGCAGCCGTGGCGTGAGCTGATGCAACTGATTGAAGCGCTGTCCGCCGGCCAGAGTATACCCAGCGAACTGGAGCACTGCCGCAAGCAGGCGCTCGAACAGCCGCCGTTCTGGCTGCACAGCGGCCAGTAATCCGCCTGTCGCGCTTCGGGGTTATCGCTTTTCCTGCACCGGCAAGGCGGATAACCCCGGTTCAACATTTTATTGAAGCTGCCTGACGGGGCAGCTGTGCAAGGATATCGCCATGACCTGTCATCCCGCATCGTTGTTTCCGCTGTCTGAACCACTGACCGAACAGGCGCGCCATGAGGCGGAACGTCTGTTGACTTCCGATCCGACGCCGCTGGCCGATGAGGCGATGGCGGTACTGATTTGCAGCGAGTTCGTTAGCGACGCGCTGGCGCGCTATCCGGAGTGGCGGCAGGAGATGGTGCGGCAGCCGCCCCAGCCGGAAGAGTGGCGGCAGTATGCGGACTGGCTATCGCAGACGTTGAGCGGCGTCAGCGATGAAGCGGCGTTAATGCAGGCGCTGCGCCTGTTCCGCCGCCGCATCCTGACGCGCATCGCCTGGGGGCAATGGCTGCAGCTCAGCACCACCGTGCAGACATTGCAGCAACTGAGCGTCCTGGCGGAAGCGCTGATCGTCGCCGCCCGCCAGTGGTTGTATGACGCCTGCTGCCGCGAGTGGGGCACGCCGTGCAATGCGGCGGGCGAGCCTCAGCCATTGCTGATTCTGGGCATGGGCAAACTCGGCGGCGGCGAGCTGAATTTTTCCTCGGATATCGACCTGATTTTCGCCTATCCGGAAAACGGCCAGACCCGCGGCGGACGCCGGGAGCTGGATAACGCCCAGTTCTTTACCCGCCTCGGCCAGCGGCTGATCAAAGCGTTGGACCAGCCGACCGTGGACGGCTTCGTTTACCGGGTGGACATGCGCCTGCGGCCGTTTGGCGACAGCGGCCCGCTGGTGATGAGCTTCGCCGCGCTGGAAGATTACTATCAGGAACAGGGGCGCGACTGGGAGCGGTATGCGATGGTCAAAGCCCGATTGATGGGCGGCGATGACGACCATTACAGCCTGGAGTTGATCCGCATGTTGCGGCCGTTCGTGTTCCGCCGCTATATCGATTTCAGCGTGATTCAATCGCTACGCAACATGAAGAGCATGATCGCCCGCGAAGTGCGGCGACGAGACCTGCGCAATAACATCAAGCTGGGAGCGGGCGGCATCCGCGAAGTGGAGTTCATCACCCAGGTGTTTCAACTGATTCGCGGCGGCCGCGAGCCCACGTTGCAGGGGCGCTCTCTGCTGCCGACGCTGACGCAGGTCGGCGAGCTGGGGCTGTTGACCCCGGCGCAGGCGGCTCAACTGCGCGAGGCTTATCTGTTTTTGCGTCGGCTGGAAAACCTGTTGCAATCAATCGCCGACGAACAAACGCAGACCCTGCCGGAAGACCCGCTTAATCAGGCGCGGCTGGCGTGGGGGATGCGCTGCGACGACTGGTTGCAACTGAGTGAACGCTTACATCAGCAGATGCATGCGGTGCGTGCGGTGTTCCATGAGCTGATTGGCGATGACGCGCCCGACGGCAGCGAAACCCCGGAACACAGCCATTACAGCAGCCTGTGGCAGGATGGCCTGGATAGTACCGACCTGGCGACGTTGGCGCCTGACCTGACCCCGGAGGTGTGCGAACGGCTGTTGGCGCGGGTGACGGATTTTCGCGCTGATTTATCCCGCCGTACCATCGGGCCGCGCGGGCGCGATGTGCTTGACCAACTGATGCCGGCGTTGCTGGCGCAGGCCTGCGGTCACGCCAACGCCGACGTCATCGTGGCGCGCCTGACGCCGCTGTTGCTGGGTATCGTCACCCGTACCACCTATCTGGAACTGCTGCTGGAGTCGCGCCCGGCGCTGACGCAGCTGATTCGTCTGTGCGCCGTGTCGCCGATGATAGCCAGCCAGCTGGCGCGTTATCCGTTGCTGCTGGATGAACTGCTGGACCCGGCTAGCTTGTACCAACCGACCGCGCTGAATGCGTACGCCGACGAATTGCGTCAATACCTGATGCGCGTGCCGGAAGAGGACGAAGAGCAGCAACTGGAAGCGTTGCGTCAGTTCAAGCAGGCGCAGCATTTGCGTATCGCGGCGGCGGATATTGTCGGCGCGCTGCCGGTCATGAAAGTGAGCGATCACTTAACTTATCTGGCGGAGGCGATCATCGCCGCCGTGGTACAGCAGGCGTGGAACCAGATGGTGGCGCGTTACGGCCAGCCTGCCCACCTGCATTCTCATTCCGGGCGCGGGTTCGCCGTGGTGGGGTACGGCAAGCTGGGCGGCTGGGAACTGGGATACAGTTCCGACCTTGATCTGGTGTTTCTGATCGATTGCCCGGATAACGTGGCGACCGATGGCGAACGCAGCATCGACGGCCGTCAGTTCTATTTGCGGCTGGCCCAGCGCGTGATGCACCTGTTCAGCACCCGTACCTCGTCCGGCATCTTGTATGAGGTCGACGCCCGTTTAAGACCATCGGGAGCGGCGGGGATGCTGGTGAGCACCGTGGCGGCGTTCGAGGATTATCAGCGCAATGAAGCCTGGACCTGGGAACATCAGGCGCTGGTGCGCGCCCGGGTGGTGTATGGCGAACCCGCTATTCAGCAGCAGTTTGAGCAGATTCGCCAGCGGATTCTGTGCCGTGAGCGCGATGGCGATGCGCTGCGTACCGAAGTGCGGGAAATGCGGGAAAAAATGCGTCAGCACCATGCCAGCAAAGACCCGGGGTTTGATATCAAGGCCGACGCCGGCGGCATCACCGATATTGAGTTCATCGCCCAGTATCTGGTGCTGCGTTACGCGGCGCAGGAGCCGCGGCTGACGCGCTGGTCCGATAACGTGCGCATTCTGGAACTGCTGGCCCGCCACGGCGTGATGGCGGAAGAAGAGGCTGACGCTTTACGGCTGGCTTACATCACCCTGCGCGATGAAATCCATCATCTGGCGTTGCAGGAACTGCCCGGCCGCGTTGGTCAGGATCGTTTCAGCGCCGAGCGGCGGCAGGTGCAACAGAGCTGGCAAAAGTGGCTGGAGTGAGACGCGCCGCGCAAAATGGCCCACCAGGGGGCTGTGGCTACCCGGTGAGTGTGGTAGTTGAGTGTGATGGTGTGGTAGTTGAATGTGATAGTATAGCGCGCGTTAAAAATGAACCTGTTTTTGGAGCCAGGGAATGAAAGTAACGCTACCTGATTTTCGCCACGCCGGTGTTCTGGTTGTGGGTGACGTAATGCTGGACCGCTACTGGTACGGCCCGACCAGCCGTATTTCGCCGGAAGCGCCGGTGCCGGTGGTCAAGGTGGATACCATCGAAGAACGTCCCGGCGGCGCGGCCAACGTGGCGATGAACATCGCCGCGCTGGGAGCGGGTTCGCGTCTGGTGGGGTTGACCGGCATCGATGATGCCGCCCGCGCCCTGAGCGCCAAACTGAACGAAGTCAACGTCAAATGCGACTTCGTTTCCGTTCCCACCCATCCGACCATCACCAAGCTGCGTGTGCTGTCGCGCAACCAGCAACTGATCCGCCTCGACTTTGAGGAAGGGTTCGACAGCGTCGATCCGCAGCCGATGATTGAACGCATCCAGCAGGCATTGCCGAAAATCGGCGCGCTGGTGCTGTCCGACTACGCCAAAGGGGCGCTGGTGCATGTACAGAGCATGATCCAGACCGCCAGAGCCGCCGGCGTGCCGGTGCTGATCGACCCGAAAGGCACCGATTTCAACCGTTATCGCGGTGCGACTCTGCTGACGCCGAACCTGTCTGAGTTCGAAGCGGTGGCCGGGCGCTGCAAAGATGAAAACGATCTGGTGGAACGCGGCGTGAAGCTGCTGGCGGAGCTGGATCTGTCTGCGCTGCTGGTCACCCGTTCCGAGCAGGGCATGACGTTGCTGCAACCGGGCAAAGCGCCGTTGCATCTGCCGACGCAGGCGCAGGAAGTGTATGACGTCACCGGCGCCGGCGATACCGTAATTGGCGTGCTGGCGGCGGCGCTGGCGGCGGGCAAACCGCTGGAGGAAGCCTGCTTCCTGGCCAACGCGGCGGCCGGCGTGGTGGTCGGCAAACTCGGCACCTCCACGGTAACGCCGATCGAGCTGGAAAACGCCATTCGCGGCCGTGCCGACACCGGCTTTGGCGTCATGACCGAAGCACAGTTGAAAGACGCGGTGGCGCTGGCGCGTCAGCGCGGCGAAACGGTGGTCATGACCAACGGGTGTTTCGATATTCTGCACGCCGGACACGTCTCCTATCTGGCTAATGCGCGCCGTCTGGGCGATCGCCTGATTGTGGCGGTGAACAGCGATGACTCCACCAAACGCCTGAAAGGGCCGAGCCGTCCGGTCAATCCGCTGACGCAGCGTATGATCGTGCTGGGCGCGCTGGAAGCCGTGGACTGGGTGGTGCCGTTCGAGGAAGACACGCCGCAACGCCTGATTAGCGAAGTCCTGCCGGATATTCTGGTGAAGGGCGGCGACTACAAGCCGGAAGACATCGCCGGCAGCAAGGAAGTATGGGCCAATGGCGGCGAGGTGCGGGTGCTGAACTTTGAAGACGGCTGCTCGACCACCAATATCATCAACACCATCAAAGCCAGAGACTGACGGGCGCGCTTATGTTGGAAAAAGAGTCGAAGCCTGCCGACGATATCTCCACCGTGTCGGTGCAGATTGAAGCGCTGCGCGCTCAACTGCGCTATCACGAGTACAAATATCATGTCGAGGATGCGCCGGAAATTCCCGACGCGGAATACGACAAGCTGATGAATGCGCTGAAAACGCTGGAGCAGGTGCATCCTGAACTGGTGACGCCCGATTCGCCGACCCAGCGGGTCGGCGCCGCGCCGCTGGATGCGTTTGACACGATAGCGCATGAAGTGCCGATGCTGTCGCTGGATAACGTCTTCGACGAGACCAGTTTTCTGGCGTTCAGCAAACGTATCAACGACCGTCTGAAAAATGATGGCGAGTTGGCATTTTGCTGTGAACTGAAGCTCGACGGTCTGGCGGTCAGCCTGCTGTATGAAAACGGTCTGTTGGTGCGCGCGGCGACGCGCGGCGATGGCACCACCGGCGAGAATATTACCGCCAATATTCGCACCGTCGGCGCGATTCCGTTGCGTCTGCGCGGCGACAACATCCCGGAACGGCTGGAAGTGCGCGGCGAAGTGTTCATGAAACACAAGGGATTCGAAGCCCTGAATGAGGAAGCGCGCCGCACCGGCGGCAAGGTGTTCGCCAACCCGCGGAATGCCGCGGCCGGTTCGTTGCGTCAACTGGACCCGCGCATCACCGCTACCCGCCCGTTGACCTTTTTGTGCTATGGCGTTGGGATGGTGGAAGGCGGAACCCTGCCGGACACCCACTGGCAGCGGCTGATGCAGTTCCGGGACTGGGGGCTGCCGGTCAGCGACCGCATCCGCCTGTGTACCGGCAGCGATGCGGTGCTGGATTTCTACCGTCAGGTGGAACAGGAACGCGAGACGCTGGGGTTCGATATCGACGGCGTGGTGATTAAGGTCAACGAGCTGACGCTGCAGGAACGGCTGGGGTTTGTCGCTCGTGCGCCGCGCTGGGCGGTGGCGTTCAAGTTCCCGGCGCAGGAGCAGTTGACCTGGCTGCGCGACGTTGAATTTCAGGTCGGCCGTACCGGCGCGATTACGCCGGTGGCGCGGCTGGAGCCGGTCGCCGTCGCCGGGGTGGTGGTCAGCAACGCCACGCTGCACAATGCCGATGAAATCGAGCGTCTGGGGATTCAGATTGGCGACCGGGTTGCAGTAAGACGCGCCGGCGATGTGATCCCGCAGATTGTCAGCGTGGTGCTGTCCGAGCGCCCGGTGGATGCCCGCCCGGTGGTGTTTCCTGAGCAGTGCCCGGTGTGCGGTTCAGAATTGGAGCGGGTAGACGGCGAAGTGGTGACCCGTTGCACCGGCGGCCTGTTCTGCGGCGCGCAGCGTAAAGAAGCGTTGAAGCACTTCGTTTCCCGTCGCGCGCTGGATGTGGAAGGGATGGGCGATAAGATTATCGACCAACTGGTGGAGAAAGAGTACGTCAAGACGCCGGCGGACCTGTTTCGCCTGAGCGCTGGTATTCTTACCGGACTTGACCGTATGGGGCCGAAATCGGCGCAGAATCTGGTGAATGCGCTGAATAAAGCCAAATCCACCACCTTTGCCCGTTTCCTGTATGCGTTGGGGATCCGCGATGTCGGTGAGGCGACCGCCGCCAGTCTGGCGTCGCATTTCGGTACGCTGGAGGCATTGCAGTCCGCCGATCTGGAGGCGCTACAGCAGGTGCAGGACGTCGGCATCGTGGTGGCGACCCATGTGCGCAATTTTCTTGATGAAGCGCACAACCAACAGGTGATTCAGGACTTGATCAGCGAGAGTATTGGCATTCACTGGCCGGCCCCGGTAGTGGTGGATGTTGAGGCTTCGGATAGCCCGTTCGCCGGAAAAACCGTGGTATTGACCGGCTCGCTGACGCTATTATCCCGTGACGAAGCCAAAGATCGCCTCACGGCGTTGGGGGCGAAGGTCAGCGGCAGCGTGTCGAAGAAAACCGATCTGGTGATCGCGGGCGAAGCGGCCGGTTCCAAGCTGACCAAAGCGCTGGAGCTGGGCATTGAGGTCATCGATGAAGCGGAAATGATGCGCTTGCTGGGGTGAGGGGAACATGGAAAAAGCGGATCTGCTGGCGATAGCCAATACGCCGATGCCTTTTGGCAAATACAAAGGCCGGATGCTGATCGACTTGCCGGAAGAGTATCTCCTCTGGTTCGCCCGCAAGGGCGAATTCCCGGCCGGGCGGTTAGGGGAGTTGATGCAGATTACGCTGGCGATCAAGATGGAAGGGTTGCAGGGGCTGGTTAAGCCGCTGCGCCGTCCCCAGCCCTGATACATTGTGGTTCGAATGGGTTGTGCTCTGGAACGTTATCATCTGGGCAGGTTGTTATCAGATTGAGGTTGTCATGGCAGGAGTCCACCGCCGATGATCTCACCGCTTCGCTGTTCTCGGGCGTCTCTATTATTTACGCTGCCTGCCGTATCGAGTCCCCTGAAATAAAAAAGCACCATTAATCCTCTCGATAATGATGCTTTGTTCATGCCAGACAATAATCAGTCAGCTACAGGATTAGATGTAGATATTGATGCTGTTCTCATCCGTCGGCGCGTTGACGCCTTCCTGAGGTTTGGTCGATTGCACTGAGGACGACACATCAGACTGTTGGGACTGAGACTGCTGCGTTTTCTGCTGCTGCAACTGCTGAATCTGTGCCTGCAACTGCTGGATTTGCGCCTGAATCAGTACCTGCTGTTGTTTATAAACTTCCTGCTGATTTGCATCCTGGGTTGATGCCAGCTGTGTCGCCAGTTTTGTCGCCTGCTGAGTCAACTTCTGGATCTGTTGATTGAGCTGGGCGATCTGCTGATCAACGCTGGTACCGCTGCTGCCCGAGGATGCAGAGACGGCCGATGTTGCCGAGCCGATAGAGCTTGCCATAAATTCCTCCTGAAAATAGCCATAGTGGCTATGCCGTTATCGACATAGCCCAGCTGCATCCTTACTGGCTTTTCGCTTTCCTGACGATAAACATACAAATACATCAGGATAATAACATCCCGTCAGATGTAGGTATCGATTGTGCGATCGGATGAAAGCGGGTTGGTCTTTTCCTGTTTCTCGGTCTGCGAAGAGACAGCATCAGTCGCTGATTGTGATTGCTGCTGCGCTTTCTGTTGCTGCAGTTGCTGAATCTGCTGCTGTAATTGCTGGATTTGCGCCTGGACCATTTTTTGTTGCTGCTGCAACAATTGGCGTTCTTCATCGCTCTTGGCTTCGAGCATTTTCGCCACAGTTTTACTCAGATCTTTGGTCAAGGTCTGAATCTGTTTGGTGAGTTGCATGATCTTTTGCTCAATGCCTGCAGTGCTGGTACCTGCTGATCCTGAGGCCGCTGATGTTGCTGAACCGACGGAACTTACCATACCTACCTCCTTTGCTTTCTGAGAAATAATCTACTTCCTAAGAATGATCACACCTGCGATATGGCTATCGGCACCGCTCTCTGGTGACTTTAGCGTCCTTTGTGCCGCTTCCCTAAAAAAGCAAAACCCGCTGTCTGGCAGCGGGCTTGGTTATTCGGTTTCACGCTCTTGACCAATCAAATGTAAATATCGATCGCATGTTCGGCAGACGGACGATTGACGCCTTCAACCGGCTTGACCAGCGGTTTGCTTTCCTGCGGCGGCGGCACTTGCTGAGTCTGCAACTGTGCGATTTGGCCTTGCATCACCACAATCTGAGCCTGCATCGACTGCTGCTGTCCGTTAATCGTGGTTTCCTGCTGCTTTTTAGTGCTCTCGCCCGATGTCTCGGCGGCTTTCAGGTTTTGCAGATTGCGATCGGAAACCTTCTGTTCAGTGTTGGTTTCGACGCTGGTGGATGCTGGCACCGGCATCACTGCAAACGCAGAGCTGGTAATTGGACTCAGCATACATCCTCCTGATTATGTCGTCTGGGCAGGGGACTGTCCCTGCTATCTCTATTATCGGCACCTGGCGCGATCTTATGAGTGATTATTAACCAAAAAGCGAATTCTATCTACCCTTTGTTCGGGGCGAGGCGTAAAGAATTGTATCTTTACGCCAACCATTATTTCCCGTAGACATTAATCGCATCGGTCAACCGCAGAGCCTGTCTGCTGAGGCAGGTGGCGAACTCGGCTGACTGATCGACCATGCCGGTATTGCCGGCGGTCATTTGCTCGATTTGGGCAATCGAGTCGTTGATCAGCGACAGCGCGGCGGTTTGTTCGCGGGTGGCGTTGCTGATCTCGCTGATCATGGTCGCGACCTGTTGCACGTCGTTGACGATGTCCTGAATATGCTGACCGGCTTTGTCCACCAGCGCGCTGCCGTTTTCAACGCTGGTCATGTTGGCGTCGATCAGCGTTTTGATTTCGCGGGCGGCAGACGCGGAATGTTGCGCCAGGCTGCGTACTTCCGCCGCCACGACGGCAAAGCCGCGTCCTTCCACACCGGCCCGCGCCGCTTCCACCGCGGCATTGAGCGCCAGAATGTTGGTCTGAAACGCGATGCTGTCGATGACGCCGATGATATCGACGATTTTGCGGCTGGCGTTCGAAATCGCCTCCATCATACCCACCGCTTCAGCCATGATATCGCCGCCTTTACCGGCGGACAGGCTGGCGTTTTGCGCCATATTGGTCGCCTGCGTGGCGGTGTCCGCGCTCTGTTGAACCGCGACGGTAATCTGCTCGATGGCTGCCGCTGTCTGTTGCAGATTGGCGGAGGTTTCCTCGGTACGCGCGCTCAGATCGCCGTTGCTGTCGGCCAGTTGCTGGCTGACGCTGTTGATGCCCGCGACCTGCGTGCCGACGTCGTCCACCAGCGAATGCAGGTTCAGCCCGAACTGATTGACCACCCGCAGCAGCAGGCCGATTTCATCCACCCGGTTGAGATGGATACTGTCCGCCCGACGGCCGGACACCACCTGTTGCGCCTGACGCAGAATCAAACGCAGCGGATGCGCGATTTGCCGTTGCAGAAATCGATCGAGCGCTACCATCAATAGCAGGGTGGCGACCATCGACGTTGCGGCGCCGAAACCCAGTAAGATCAGCGCCAGCGGCACCAGACCGCCAAGCAGAACGGCCAGCCGTAACCGCGAGCGCACCGATAGCCGCTGGAACAGGGACAGAACCGAGAACAGACCGGTCCGGACCACCAGCCCTTTATAAAACCGGATATGGCGGGCCTGCTTATTCTGTACCGCTTCGTACAAGGGTTCCGCAGCCTGAATTTCTTCCGCTTTGGGGGTATTGCGCACCGAAATATAACCGGCGAGCTGATTGTGGTGATAAACCGGCGTGACGTTGGCGCGTACCCAGTAATGATCGCCGTTCTTGCGACGGTTTTTGACCAGACCGGTCCAGCTGTCTCCCTGCTGCAGCGTGTACCACATGTCGGCGAAGGCTTCGATGGGCATATCCGGATGACGCACGATATTGTGCGCCGTTCCCATCAATTCGTCTTCATCAAAACCGCTGACGCGAATAAAGGCGGAATTGGCGTAAGTGATGTGGCTTTTAACATCCGTGGTCGACATTAATGTGGTGTCGTCATCCAACAGGTATTCCTGTTGTGTAATAGGTGCATTAACCCTCATTGGAAACCCCGATGCTGTGTATCAGTAATATATCGTGAGAATAGAAGGGCCGACGTGTGAGCACGGCCTGATTAATCACACGGGCTGAGAGGTGTGTTGAATAATCGTTTTTATTTTTTTAACGCAAAGTTAAAAGATGCGAAAAAAAGGGCGCTTTAAAATTCAAAGCATCCCTGCGTAAAGTTGTTCCATTTTTTTGTAAGGGGGAATTTATGCTTTGCGTCTTTGTGTTGTCAATCAAATCATTTTTTGAGCAGCGTTTTTTTTACCTTCTTTGGGTTTATTAAATATTGTTCGATTTTTTCTTAAACTTAGGATCACAATAAAAACGTTTTATTAACAGCAATAACGAAAAAGTGCGTTATAAAAATAAAAGGCAATAATGCGAATTATTAAGTGAAATTAAATGGTGACTCAATGAAAGGAACGGCGGGTTATTTTCTGTCGTAAATAAATTTACGTAGATGATATCTCTAATTAATGTCGGCGGATTAAAAGGCGATGGGCGGAAAATATTTTAAAACGTTCGCCGCCGGATGAACCATCCGGCGGCGAACAGGGCGATTTACGTCTAACTGCGTATATCAGGTCACCGGCGCCGGGTTGAACACCGACAGGGCGTTGTGCAGACCCCATTGATCGGACCAGGTTTTTTTCTTGCCGCTGGCGATATCCAGAATAAAGCGGAACAACTGCCAGCCCACATCCTCAATAGTGGCTTCGCCGGTGGCGATGGTGCCGGCGTTGATATCCATCAGGTCATGCCAGCGTTCCGCCAGCGCCGTGCGGGTCGCCATCTTGATAACCGGTACGGCTTTCAACCCGTAAGGGGTGCCGCGTCCGGTGGTGAATACCTGTACCGTGATGCCGGAAGCCAATTGCTGGGTACCGCACACAAAGTCGCTGGCGGGCGTGGCCGCGTAAATCAGGCCACGTTTGGTCGGGCGCTGACCCGGCGACAGCACTTCGACAATCGCGCTGGTGCCGGATTTGGCGATTGAACCCAGCGCTTTTTCCACCACGTTGGCCAGGCCGCCTTTCTTGTTGCCGGGAGACGGGTTGGCGCTGCGGTCGGTTTTGCCGCTGTCCAGATAATCGTCATACCAGGCCATCTCTTCCAGCAGGCGTTTACCCACCTCTTCATTGATGGCGCGCGGCGTGAGCAGATGGATGGCGTCGCGGACCTCGGTGACTTCGGAAAACATCACCGTGGCGCCGCAGCGCACCAGCAGATCGGAGGCGAATCCCACCGCCGGGTTAGCGGTTACGCCGGAAAAGGCGTCGCTGCCGCCGCACTGCATGCCGACCACCAGTTCGGAAGCCGGCACCGTTTCGCGCTGACGGCGGTTGAGCTGTTGCAGATGTTTATCCGCCATGCTCAGGATGTCGTCCACCATAGATTTGAAACCGACATGATGTTCATCCTGCAACCGCACGATACTGGTGTCGTCCAGTGAAATGGCCTGTACATCCGGCGTACCCTGCAGCAGCCGTTCCGGCTGGAGTTTTTCGCAGCCCAGCCCGACCACCAGCACTTCGCCGCCGAAATTTGGGTTCAGCGCCAGGTTATGGATGGTGCGAATCGGCACTACCGCGGCCGGGGCATTGATCGCCACGCCGCAGCCGTACAAATGGTTCAGCGCTACCACGCCGTCCACGTTGGGGTAACGGGGCAACAGGTCGCGTTCGATCAGCGTGACGACATAATCCACCACGCCGGCGACGCAGTGTACGCTGGTGGTGATGCCAAGCAGGTTTTTGGTGCCGACGCTGCCGTCCGGGTTACGGTAGCCTTCAAAGGTATAACCTTCCAGCGGCGGCAGAGACGGTGGAACCCGGGTCGCCAGCGGCAAGGTTTCCAGCGCCGGGGCGTTGGGCAATTCCACCAGAGATTCATCGATCCAACTGCCGCGGGCGATGTCTCTGAGGGCGTAGCCGATGATTTCGCCATAACGGACGATGGAGTCGCCGAGGGCGATATCGCTTAATGCCACTTTGTGGCCCTGTGGTACGTGCTCTTTCAGTTCCAGGCCGCAGCTGAATCGGGTGCCGGCTTTCAGGCCGTTATTGTTAACGACAATGGCAACATTGTCAGACTCATGGACCTTGATATAAAGCGGCCGCTCACTGGCCACACCCTTGTTTGTGTTATCTGACATGGTGCTAACCTTTATTATGTTATACCCGTCATGCATCAGGTTGCCGGGATGTCGGCGGCGCTACCGGCCCGTACTCAGGCCTGCCGCCCACCGAGTTCAAATCGGCTCGCGCCGGTTTGTCACTTACCTCAGCCGCTGACTGCGATAAGTTCCCTGGGAGTTCACTCGGTCGCCGCGTTACAAGGCTCGTTATGAGCCTTGCCCTGAAGGGCCAACGCGAACGTTTTGTCCTGCAACCCGAATTATTGGGGTATATAACGCTGGTTAAAGTTATAACGCGCGGTTTATTTTCACTGCTGCTAATAATGACTTTGCTCGGCACCAGTATAGAGGAGCTTTCCTCATCCGGGCATTATGCAATTGACTGACATCCTGATGCGCTGTGCTTAATTTCTCTGGCGAAGAAACAACATGCAGTGAGACTTGTCACATTATTCCGTTCCCCTGTCTTCTCCCGCCTTATCGACACCGTCGCGCCCTGTGACCAGAACGACAAAAAACGGCGTTTTCGTGAAATGACTCCCAATTCGTTAGGCGATTGCAAGAATCCGTGTTGGTGATGATGGTAATTGTTGGGCGCTTGTCCAGTGAGGCTCCCAGGGCCGCCCTTTATAATTCTCCCCAGAAGTCGAAGAGGTCTCGTGGTTTATTTTTGCTGTTCTGTTTGTTCCTTTGCTCAGGTTTCAAACCATTACCGACTCTTGATTTCATTCTGGTAACCCAACCCTACATTGTGTTGTTATTCGGAATGAATGAGCTAACCGCTATCTGAAAGTAGGAGTTCATCATGAATACCGTCAGCACAGCAGCAGGCGTATTACAAAAGAAAACCAACGCCCGTTACTGGATTGTCGTGATGCTGTTTATCGTCACGTCATTCAACTATGGCGACCGCGCCACGATCTCCATCGCCGGTTCCGCCATGTCCAAAGAGATTGGTCTTGATGCCGTGGGCATGGGCTATATCTTCTCCGCGTTTTCCTGGGCTTATGTCATAGGCCAAATCCCCGGCGGCTGGCTGCTTGACCGCTTCGGTTCCAAGCGGGTCTACTTCTGGAGTATTTTCACCTGGTCGCTGTTTACCCTGTTGCAAGGGTTCGTGGATCTGTTCCACGGTTCAGCCATCGTGATTTCACTGTTTATGCTGCGTTTTATGGTGGGATTGTGTGAATCCCCGTCCTTCCCTGGTAACAGCCGTATCGTTGCGGCCTGGTTCCCGGCGCAGGAACGCGGCACCGCTGTCGCCATCTTCAACTCCGCACAGTATTTCGCCACCGTTATCTTCGCTCCCATCATGGGCTGGCTGACGCACGAAGTGGGTTGGGCGCACGTGTTCTGGTTCATGGGCGGTCTTGGCATGATCATCAGCTTCCTGTGGCTGAAAGTGATTCACGACCCGAAAGATCACCCGAGCGTGAACAAGGCGGAACTGGAGTACATCGAAGCGGGCGGCGCGTTGGTCAATATGGATGCGGCGGCGACTAAAAAAGAGGTCGCCCGCGGCGAGAAATGGCACCAGATTAAGCAATTACTGACTTCCCGCATGATGATGGGGATTTATCTTGGTCAATACTGCATCAATGCGCTGACTTACTTCTTTATCACCTGGTTCCCGGTGTATCTGGTGCAGGCTCGCGGCATGTCGATTCTGAAAGCCGGCTTTGTGGCCTCTATCCCGGCGATCTGCGGTTTTGTCGGCGGCGTACTGGGCGGGGTGATTTCCGACTTCCTGATGCGTCGTACTCAGTCACTGACTGTCGCGCGTAAAACGCCGATTGTGCTGGGTATGCTGCTGTCCATGTCGATGGTGATTTGTAACTACGTCACCACGGAATGGGTGGTGATTGCGGTGATGGCGGCAGCCTTCTTCGGTAAAGGCATCGGCGCGCTGGGTTGGGCGGTAATGGCGGATACGGCGCCGAGGGAAATCAGCGGCCTGAGCGGCGGTCTGTTCAACATGTTCGGCAACATCTCCGGCATTGTGACCCCGATTGCCATCGGTTACATCGTCGGTAGCACCGGCTCTTTCAACGGCGGCCTGATTTATGTCGGTATCCATGCGCTGGTGGCGATTCTGAGCTTCCTGTTCATCGTGCAGGATATTAAACGTATCGAATTGAAACCTTATCAATCCCGCTGATGCAGGGTAAGGACGTGACTATGAGCAGTACGCAAGATTCCCCCGTCATTACCGACATGAAAGTCATCCCCGTCGCGGGCTATGACAGCATGTTGCTCAACATTGGCGGTGCGCACGGGGCGTATTTCACCCGCAACATCGTGATTCTGAAAGACAACGCCGGGCACACCGGCGTAGGTGAAGCGCCGGGCGGCGAGGTGATTTACAACACGCTGACGGCGGCAATCCCACAGGTGGTGGGGGCGCAGGTGGCGCGCATGAACCATCTGGTGCATCAGGTTCACAAAGGCAACCAGTCTTCGGATTTCGACTCGTTCGGCAAAGGCGCCTGGACGTTCGAATTGCGGGTCAACGCTGTCGCCGCACTGGAAGCCGCCCTGCTGGACCTGCTGGGTCAGCACCTGAATGTACCGGTGGCCGAGTTGCTGGGGCCGGGCAAACAGCGCGACGAGGTGACGGTGCTTGGTTACCTGTTCTACATCGGCGATCGCACCAAAACCGATCTGCCCTACCTTGAAGGCGAGCAGGGCAAGCATCCGTGGTATCACCTGCGTCACCAAAAGGCGATGGACAGCGAGGCGGTGGTGCGGCTGGCGGAAGCGGCGGCCGATCGCTACGGCTTCAAAGACTTCAAACTGAAAGGCGGCGTACTGCCGGGCGAGCTGGAAGTCGACGCCGTCAAGGCGCTGAAAAAACGTTTTCCGGATGCCCGCATCACGGTGGACCCGAACGGCGCCTGGCTGCTGGACGAAGCGATTGGCTTGTGCAAGGACCTGAACGGCGTGCTGACTTACGCCGAGGACCCGTGCGGCGCCGAGCAGGGTTTCTCCGGCCGCGAGGTGATGGCGGAATTCCGCCGCGCCACCGGTTTGCCGGTCGCCACCAACATGATTGCCACCAACTGGCGTGAAATGAACCATGCCGTGATGCTGCAGGCGGTGGATATTCCGCTGGCGGATCCGCATTTCTGGACCATGCACGGTGCGGTGCGGGTGGCGCAACTGTGTGACGAGTGGGGATTGACCTGGGGTTGCCACTCCAACAACCACTTCGATATTTCGCTGGCGATGTTTACCCATGTGGGCGCCGCGGCGCCCGGTAAACCGACCGCCATCGACACCCATTGGATCTGGCAGGAAGGTCAGCATCTGACCAAAGAACCGCTGCAGATTGTGAACGGCAAAATCAAGGTGCCGGAACGCCCGGGGCTGGGTATCGAGCTGGATATGGAACAGGTGATGAAAGCTCATGAGCTACACAAGAAACTGCCGAGCGGCGCGCGTAATGACGCGGCGGCCATGCAGTACCTGATCCCCGGCTGGAAATTTGATCGCAAGCGCCCGGTGTTCGGACGCGAGTTACCTAAGAATTCAACGTTTTAACAGAAGGAAACTATCATGACGTCGCAAAGTTCCACCCCGGTTATTACCAGTATGCAGGTGATCCCTGTCGCCGGGCACGACAGCATGTTGCTGAACCTCAGCGGAGCGCACGCGCCGTACTTCACCCGTAATATCGTGATCCTCCAGGACAATGCGGGCCATACCGGCGTGGGTGAAATCCCTGGCGGCGAGAAAATCCGCCAGACGTTGGAAGATGCCGCTGCGCTGGTAGTGGGTAAAACGCTGGGCGAATACAAAAACGTGATGACCGCGGTGCGTAACCAGTTCGCCGACCGCGATGCCACCGGCCGCGGTCTGCAAACGTTCGACCTGCGCACCACCATTCACGTGGTGACGGGAATCGAAGCCGCGATGCTGGACCTGCTGGGTCAATTCCTGAACGTGCCGGTGGCGGCGTTGCTGGGCGATGGTCAGCAGCGTGACGCGGTGGAGATGCTGGGTTATCTGTTCTACATCGGCGATCGCAACAAGACCGACCTGCCGTACCAGAATCAGTCGAATGAAAAATGCGACTGGTATCGCCTGCGCCACGAAGAGGCGCTGACGCCGGAAACGGTAGTGCGTCTGGCGGAAGCGGCGTACGAAAAATACGGCTTCAACGATTTCAAACTGAAAGGCGGCGTGCTGGCCGGCAGCGAAGAGGCCGAAGCGGTCACCGCGCTGGCTAAACGCTTCCCGCAGGCGCGCATTACGCTGGACCCGAACGGCGCCTGGTCGCTGAACGAGGCGATTGGTCTTGGCAAACAACTGCGCGGCGTGCTGGCTTACGCCGAAGACCCGTGCGGCGCCGAACAGGGCTTCTCCGGCCGTGAAGTGATGGCGGAATTCCGCCGCGCCACCGGGCTGCCCACCGCCACCAACATGATCGCCACCGACTGGCGTCAGATGGGCCACACTATTTCCCTGCAGTCGGTGGATATTCCGCTGGCGGACCCGCACTTCTGGACCATGCAGGGGTCGGTGCGCGTGGCGCAGATGTGCCACGAGTGGGGATTGACCTGGGGCTCGCATTCCAACAACCACTTCGATATTTCGCTGGCGATGTTCACCCACGTGGCTGCCGCCGCGCCGGGTCGGATTACCGCCATTGATACCCACTGGATCTGGCAGGAAGGCAATCAGCGTTTGACCAAAGAGCCGTTACAGATCGTCGGCGGCATGGTCGAAGTGCCGAAGAAACCGGGTCTGGGCGTCGAACTGGATATGGATCAGGTGATGAAGGCCCATGAGCTGTATAAAAACATGGGGCTGGGGGCGCGTAACGACGCCGTCGGCATGCAGTACCTGATCCCCAACTGGACGTTTGATAACAAACGTCCTTGCCTGGTTCGCTAATCCATCGCTGTTCGTTAATTATCGACAGTCGTTAATTGAGGTGCGCCGCCTCATCCGGGGCGGCGAGGTAAAGAGTAAGGACAAAACATGAAGACGCCACTGTTGCCTAACCAATTTCGCCAGGATTTACAGCAGGGGAAAACCCTGATCGGTTGCTGGTGCGCGCTGGGTAATCCTATTTCCACCGAGGTATTGGGACTGGCCGGGTTTGACTGGCTGGTACTGGACGGCGAGCACGCGCCGAACGATATCAACACCTTTATCCCGCAACTGATGGCGCTGAAAGGCAGCCACAGCGCGCCGGTGGTACGTCCGCCCTGCAATGAGCCGGTGATCATCAAGCGATTGCTGGATATTGGTTTCTACAACTTCCTGATCCCGTTTGTGGAAAGTGAAGAAGAGGCGATTCGCGCCGTGGCGTCGACCCGTTATCCGCCGGCCGGTATTCGCGGTGTGTCGGTCGGTCATCGCAGCAACGCCTACGGCACCGAGCCGAACTATTTCGCCACCATTAACGACAACATCACCGTGCTGGTGCAGATCGAAACGCAGGAAGGGGTGGACAATCTGGACGCGATCGCCGCGGTGGACGGCGTTGACGGTATTTTCGTCGGCCCGGGCGACCTGTCGGCCGCGCTGGGGTATCTGGGGCAGCCCAACCACCCGGAAGTGCAGAAAGTGATTCGCCATATTTTTGAACGCGCGGCCGCCCACGGTAAGCCGAGCGGCATTCTGGCGCCGGTGGAAGCGGATGCCCGTCGTTATCTGGAATGGGGCGCGCGTTTTGTTGCGGTGGGCAGCGATCTGGGCGTGTTCCGCGGCGCTACGCAGGCGCTGTGCGACAAATTCAAAAAGTAACTTGGATTAATCAGGGCCGCATCGGCCGTAAACATATCTGACCATGTCACTGAATGGACAACGAGGTTATCGCAATGAAAATTGGTTTTATTGGACTGGGTATCATGGGCAAACCGATGAGCAAAAACCTGATCAAAGCGGGTTACTCATTGGTCGTGCTGGACAGAAACAGCGCGGCGGTCGCTGAAGTTGTGGCGGCGGGCGCCACCTCGGCTGAAACGGCGAAAGCCGTGGCTGAGCAGAGCGATATCGTGATTACCATGTTGCCGAACTCGCCTCACGTTAAAGAGGTAGTGCTGGGCGAAAACGGCGTGATCGAAGGCGCGCGTAAAGGCACGGTGGTAATCGACATGAGTTCCATCGCCCCGTTGGCCAGCCGTGAAATTGCCGCGGCGCTGGCGGAAAAAGGCGTCGAGATGCTGGACGCGCCGGTCAGCGGCGGCGAGCCAAAAGCGATCGACGGTACGTTGTCCGTGATGGTGGGCGGCGACAAGGCGGTCTTCGACCGTAGCTATGAGGTGATGAAGGCGATGGCGGGTTCGGTGGTACACACCGGCGATATCGGCGCGGGCAACGTCACCAAGCTGGCGAATCAGGTCATCGTGGCGCTGAATATCGCCGCCATGTCGGAAGCGCTGGTGCTGGCGACCAAAGCCGGCGTGAATCCGGACCTGGTGTATCAGGCGATTCGCGGCGGTCTGGCGGGCAGCACCGTGCTGGATGCCAAAGCGCCGATGGTGATGGATCGCAACTTCAAGCCCGGTTTCCGCATCGACCTGCATATCAAAGATCTGGCCAACGCGCTGGATACGTCTCACGGCGTCGGGGCGCAGCTGCCGCTGACCGCCGCGGTGATGGAAATGATGCAGGCGCTGAAGGCCGATGACCTGGGCGGCGCCGACCACAGCGCGCTGGCTTGTTATTACGAGAAACTGGCGAAAGTGGAAGTTACTCGGTAGTTGACGGGGCGGCGTCGGCGCAAGGCGCGGGGCCGCCCGGTTGACGGAACATTTTTGACTTGCGCCGGTTCCTGGTTGTGTCCCGCAATTGTGCGTGACAGCGGCTGGCGGTCAAATCGCAGCGAGATCGGACGCGAACCGCGTGGTTGGGGAAGCCCAGACACACGTCGGGTCGTGCGGGATACTGCGTTTTGGCCCCGGCTCTGCGCCGGCGACGCGAATAATTGCGGGACACAGCCTACAGCGCGGGTAGTTGATGACGCGAGTCGTTTATGAAAATAGTTATCGCACCGGATTCTTACAAAGAGAGCTTATCCGCCCAGGAAGTGGCGACGCAGATTGAGGCCGGTTTTCGGGAGGTGTTCCCCGACGCCAGCTACGTGAAACTGCCGGTCGCCGATGGGGGAGAGGGAACCGTGGAAGCCATGGTGGCGGCAACCCGCGGTAAAATCGTCAAGGTGAACGTCACCGGTCCGTTGGGCGATGATATCGACGCTTTTTTCGGGCTGTCAGGGGATGAAAAAACGGCGTTTATCGAGATGGCGGCCGCCAGCGGGCTGGAACGGGTGCCGCCGCATCTGCGCAATCCGCTGCTGACCACCAGCTATGGCACCGGCGAGCTGATTCGCAGCGCGCTGGATCACGGCGTTCGCCACTGTATTATCGGCATCGGCGGCAGCGCCACCAACGATGGCGGCGCAGGGATGATGCAGGCGCTGGGCGCGCAGTTGCTGGACGACGCGAAGCAACCGATCGGGTTTGGCGGCGCGGAGTTGGCGCGGCTGGCGCACATTGATATTCATTCGCTGGACCCGCGTATCCGGCAGTGCCGGTTTGAGGTGGCTTGCGATGTCACCAATCCACTGACCGGCAAGCAGGGCGCATCGGCGATATTTGGGCCGCAGAAAGGCGCCACCGAGGCGATGGTAGAACAGTTGGATCAGGCATTACGCCACTATGCGGGCGTGATCCGCAACGATCTGGATATCGACGTGGAGCAGGTGCCGGGCGCGGGCGCCGCCGGCGGCATGGGCGCGGCGTTGCTGGCGTTCTGCGGCGCGGAATTGCGTCGCGGCATTGAGATTGTCACCGAAGCGTTAGGGCTGGACGAACTGGTCAGGGACGCGTCGCTGGTGATCACCGGCGAAGGCCGTATCGACAGCCAGACTATTCACGGCAAAGTGCCGATCGGCGTCGCTTCTGTGGCTAAACGCTACCACAAACCGGTGATCGGCATTGCCGGTAGCCTGACCGCAGACGTAGGCGTGGTGCACGATCATGGGCTTGATGCGGTATTCAGCGTGCTTTACAACATCTGTTCGCTGGAGGAAGCGCTGGACAACGCCGCCGCCAACGTGCGGATGACTGCGCGCAATATTGCCGCCACCATCAAACTGGCGCAGGCGATTTCCTGAGCTCGTCGCTGGCCGTCACCGCGACGGCTGACCAACCGGCAGGCGCTGCCTTTGCGTGCACCCGCCTGCCTGATGGTATTTCTGGTTTGTTATCGCCGCCGGCGTTTCAGGCTGAGGCTTCCAGCCGTTTGCGCGCCGCTTTTTCCACATTGGTCATTTCGTCCATCAACTCCAGCCATTCCGGCTCCAGTTCATCAGCCGACAGGCCTTTGCGCAGCGACTGTTCGAGGTAGTGACAGATCTGTTTGAGCCGCGGTACGCCGCTATAGCTGCAACTGCCGTGCAGTTTGTGAATGATGTCGACCAGATTGTCTGGTGAGTTGCCCGCCAGCACCGCGTCTACCTGCTGACGGACATCCGGCAGAAAATCCAGCAGCATCGCCAGCAGGTCGCGCGCCAGATCCGGTTTGCTGGCGGCCTGCCGCAACGCCAGATCCCAGTCCAGCGACAGCGGCGATTGCGCCGTGACCGCCATCATCGGCATCGGCGGCGCGGGCAGTTCGCTGGGCGTTTTACAGGCATGGCGCAGCAGCGTCTGGCGCAGCATCTGTTCGTCGATGGGTTTGGACAGATAATCATCCATACCCGATTGCAGCAGCACTTCGCGCTCGCCGCTCATGGTGTGCGCGGTTACCGCCACGATTGGCGTATGCGCGTGCTGCGACAATCGGCGGATATGCTCGCTGGCCTGCAGGCCGTCCATGCCGGGCATCTGTATATCCATCAGAATGATATCCAGATGGGTGCCCTGCGCGCGGGCGATGGCGTCGGCGCCGCTTTCGCACAGAATGATATTCTCCACCTGTTCTTCCAGCAGCGCGCCGATCAGCTTCAGGTTGGCCGGGTTGTCGTCCACCGCCATCACGCTGAGCGGTAAACGACTGAGCGACGCGGCGGGCGGCGGTAGCGCGCGCTCGCTGCTGTCCTGACTAAACAGGCTGTTATCCTGCAGCATCGGCAGCAGCCGCGGCGCGGTGATGGGCTTGCTCAGGCTGGCGTGGATGCCGAACGATTTCAACTGCTCCGCTTCCATTTCCGCCATGCTCGGCAGCGCCAGAATCACGCAGGAGGCCAGGCGACAGAAGTCACGAATCTGCGGCGTGAAATCCAACAGCGTATTGCGGTAGTGGATCGGTACGCCGATCAGCAGGATGTCGAAGGTGCGTTCCGGCAACTGTTCCATCGTCGGGCTGTAGCTGACGGTCAGCGGCGTATGCACCAGAATGTCCAGCGTCGCCTGAGCCGCCGCCGGGTTAGCTTCCACATAGGCCAGATGTTTGCCCTGCAAACTATCAAAGTGATAATCAGGCTCCAGCACGTGCGGGTTCATCTGTAGATTAACGGTACACCAGAAGGTGGTGCCCTGATTCAGTTTGCTGTGGAAACTGATGTCGCCGCCCATTTCCCGCACCAGCCGCTGGGTAATCACCAGCCCCAGACCGGTGCCGCCGTGCTGGCGTGAAATACTGGTATCCGCCTGACGGAACGCCTGAAACAGCTGAGTCTGCTGCGCTTCGGCAATGCCGATGCCGGTATCCTTGATCTGGATTTCCAGCAGCACCTGCAAACTCTCCTGCCTGCGCTTTTCGATGCGGATATCAATGTTGCCCTGTTCGGTAAATTTGATGGCGTTGCCCAGCAGATTGGTGATGATTTGCTGCAAGCGCAGCGGGTCGCCGACGAACTGTTCCGGCACGTCATGCTGGATGTTTAGCGTCAGTTCCAGCCCTTTCTCATGGGCGGTATGCGCCAGCAGCATAATCACTTCATCCAGCGTGTTGTGCAGCGAGAACGGGATATTCTCCAGCACCAGTTTCCCGGCTTCCAGCTTGGAGAAGTCCAGTACGTCATTGATGATATTGAGCAGATTGTTGGCGGAGCGCTCAATGGTTTGCAGGTAATCTTTCTGGGTCGGCGTCAGCTGGGTTTTCAGCGTCTGGCGGGTAAAGCCGATGACGCCATTGAGCGGCGTGCGCAGTTCGTGGGACATATTGGCCAGGAACTCGGATTTGATGCGCGCCGCTTCCTGCGCCCGCTTTTTGGCCAGATCCAGCTCGACGTTCTGGATCTCCATCTGTTCCAGCGTTTCGCGCAGGTCGTAGGTAGCTTGATCGATGTTTTGCTGCATCTCCTCATGATAGGCGGTGAGCGACATCGCCATCGAGTTGATGCCGTTTTTCAGCATGTCCAGCTCGCCCAGCATGTGGCCTTCCACCCGGCTGTCCAACTGGCCGCGACGGATACGGTCCACCGTTTCCACCATGTTGCGGATGGGGATGGTGACATCGCGCATCAGCCGATAGGCCAGCAGCATCGCCACGCCCATGCAGAACAGCAATAGCATCGCGGCCATGAACATCTCACGGTATTGCTGCAACCGGATGGTGTTCAAATCCAGCTCGACTGCGACATAACCCATCGGCGCCTGCCGGCTGATCAGCGTACCGGCGGAGACTTCGCCTTCGTTTTCGATAGGCATCTGCAACACCAGGCACTCTTCTTCGTTTTGCAGCCGCAGGGCGGTCGGCAGCGGATTGCCGGACGGCACCTGCAACAGCTGGCCGTGGGGGTTATTGGGGTTGCTGGTGACGATGAGCTGGTTGCGGGCGTCGAATACGCTGATGGTGCGCACAATGCCGGAATGATGACGATGCAGCATATTGACCAGTTGCCGCAGCGATTCCGGCTGACGCTGGGTCAAGGCATAGGCGCTATTGACCGCCAGCGGTTGAATGATACTGGCGCCGGCGTCGGCCAACTGTTCCTGCAACTGGTTATAGCGGTGGATGACGAAAAAACTACTGAGCAGCAGACCGATCAGCATGGTCGGGGCCAGAATCAGTATCATCATACGTGCGCGCAGACTGTATTTGGTCATGAGGTTCCAATGTGGGACAATTAAGGTCGACTATTCCATTAAATCAATGACAGCACACTTATGGCGCAATTCTACTCTCCAAACCGGCGCGTGACGACCCGGCAAACCCTTACCGTGACGGCGAATGATCTGGATCCATTCGGACAGGGAGTAGCCCGCCATCAGGGAAAAACGCTGTTCATCCCCGGCGTGCTGCCGGGTGAGCAGGCCGAGGTGCAGTTGACGGAAGAGAAACGCCAGTTTGCCCATGCCCGGCTGCGGCGGTTGTTGACCACCAGCGAAGAGCGCGTGACGCCGCGCTGCCCGCACTTTTCCGTTTGCGGCGGTTGCCAGCAACAGCATGCCAGCCAGCCGTTGCAGCACCGCAGCAAGGCGGCCGCGCTGACACACCTGATGACGCGGGAAACCGGCGCCGTCCCGCCGGAGCCGGAGGTGATCGCCGGATCGGCCTATGCCTACCGCCGCCGCGCGCGCCTTGCATTATACTATCAGGCGAAAACGCGCCGGTTACAGATGGGCTACCGGCAGGCGGGATCGCACGATTTGGTGGATATCGGCGCCTGCCCGATTTTGCGGCCGGAACTGGAAGCACTGCTGGCGCCGTTGCGCGATTGTCTCGGGCAGTTGCAGGCCGTCCGGCGGCTTGGGCACGTGGAGCTGGTGCTGGCCGAGCAGGGGCCGTTGGTGATCTTGCGCCATCTGGATCCGTTACGCGACGCTGACCGTCAGGCGCTGACGGCGTTCGCCGCTCAGCATGGCGCGGCGCTGTTTGCGGCGCCGGAAGCCGGCGCGCTGGAATGCCTGCACGGCGGCATGCCGTCTTATCGCATCGCCGGATTATCGCTGGCGTTCAGCCCGCGGGATTTCATTCAGGTCAATGACGACATCAACCAGCGTATGGTGGAGCGGGCGTTGACGTGGCTGGATCCGCAGCCGCAGGACCGGGTGCTCGACCTGTTTTGCGGCATGGGCAATTTTACCCTGCCGCTGGCGGCGCGCGCCGCCAGCGTGGTCGGGGTCGAAGGCGTGGCGGCGCTGGTGGACAAAGGGCGGGAAAACGCCCAGCGCAACGGGCTGACGCAGGTCACATTTTATCATCATGACCTGGAAGAGGACGTCACCCGGCAACCGTGGGCGTCGATGGGATTTGATAAGATACTGCTCGATCCGGCCCGCGCCGGCGCGCCGGGCGTGATGCCGCAGATTGTGAAACTGGCTCCCCGGCGGGTGGTGTATATATCCTGTAATCCCACCACGCTGGCGCGGGACAGCAAAGTGCTGATGGCCGCCGGTTATCGTCTGGCCCGGCTGGCCATGCTGGATATGTTTCCACATACCGGACATCTTGAGTCGATGGCACTGTTTTTGCTTGGTTCCGATGGCTCGGTAAAGTAGGGAGAAATTATGGTTGCGGTAAGAAGTGCGCATTTGAATACTGAAGGCAAGTTCGTGCCGGACGCGTGGATTGCCTCCCTGGGTATCGCCAGTAAAACGTCGTGCGAACGCCTCGCCGAAACCTGGCGCTACTGCGAAGAAAAAACAGAAGGCCACCCTGATGCGATGCTGCTGTTGTGGCGCGGCATCGAGATGGTGGAAATCCTCTCCACGCTGAGTATGGATAACGACAGCATGCGCGCGGCGATGCTGTTCCCGCTGGCGGACGCCAACGTGGTGGATGAAGAAACGCTGCGGGAAACCTTCGGCAAGAATATCGTCAATCTGGTGCATGGCGTGCGCGATATGGATGCGATTCGCCAGCTCAAGGCCACCCAGCACGATTCGATGGCCTCCGAGCAGGTGGATAATATCCGCCGTATGCTGCTGGCGATGGTGGAAGATTTCCGTTGCGTGGTGATCAAGCTGGCGGAGCGTATCGCCCACCTGCGCGAAGTGAAGGACGCGCCGGAAGAAGAGCGCGTGCTGGCGGCCAAAGAGTGTACCAATATCTACGCGCCGCTGGCTAACCGGCTGGGTATCGGCCAGCTTAAGTGGGAACTCGAAGATTTCTGCTTCCGCTATCTGCACCCGGATGAGTACAAACGCATCGCCAAACTGCTGCACGAACGCCGTATCGACCGTGAGCAGTACATCGACGATTTCGTCAAAAACCTGCGCGCCTCTATGGCGCAAGAGGAACTGAAGGCCGAGGTGTATGGCCGACCTAAACACATCTACAGCATCTGGCGCAAGATGCAGAAGAAATCGCTGTCGTTCGACGAACTGTTCGACGTGCGGGCGGTGCGTATCGTGGTGGAGCGGTTGCAGGACTGCTACGCCGCGTTGGGGATCGTGCATACCCACTATCGTCACCTGCCTGATGAGTTCGACGATTATGTCGCCAACCCCAAACCCAATGGTTATCAGTCGATCCACACCGTGGTGCTGGGGCCGGGCGGCAAGACGCTGGAAATTCAGATTCGTACCCGGCAGATGCACGAAGACGCGGAGCTTGGCGTCGCCGCACACTGGAAATACAAGGAAGGCGCCGCCACCAGCGGACGTTCCGGTTACGAAGAGCGTATCGCCTGGCTGCGTAAATTGCTGGCCTGGCAGGAAGAGATGGCCGACTCGGACGAAATGCTCGACGAAGTGCGCAGCCAGGTGTTCGACGACAGGGTCTATGTGTTTACGCCCAAGGGCGATGTGGTGGATTTGCCGACCGGTTCCACGCCGCTGGATTTTGCCTATCACATCCACAGCGACATCGGCCACCGTTGCATCGGCGCCAAGGTGGGCGGGCGTATCGTGCCGTTCACCTACCAGTTGCAGATGGGCGACCAGATCGAGGTCATCACCCAGAAGCAGCCGAACCCGAGCCGCGACTGGCTGAACCCCAATCTGGGGTACATCACCACCAGCCGCGGACGTTCCAAAATCCACAACTGGTTCCGCAAGCAGGATCGCGACAAGAATATCCTGGCGGGCAAACAGATTCTGGAAGACGAACTGGCGCATCTCGGCGTGAGCCTGAAAATGGCCGAAAAACTGCTGCTGCCGCGTTACAACATCAATTCGATGGATGAATTGCTGGCCGGCATCGGCGGCGGCGATATCCGCCTTAATCAGTTGGTTAACTTCCTGCAGTCGAAGGTGAACCAGCCGAGCGCCGAAGAGCAGGATCGCGAGGCGCTGCGCCAGTTGACGCAGAAATCCCAGCAACCGGCCCAGCGCGCCAGCGCTAAAGACAACGGCCGGGTGGTGGTGGAGGGCGTCGGCAACCTGATGCACCACATCGCGCGTTGCTGTCAGCCGATTCCGGGCGACGATATTATCGGTTTCATCACCCGCGGACGCGGCATTTCCATCCACCGTGCGGACTGCGAACAGCTTGACGACCTGCGCAGTCACGCGCCGGAGCGTATTGTCGAAGCGGTATGGGGCGAAAGCTACTCCAGCGGCTATTCGTTGGTGGTACGGGTGACCGCTAACGATCGCAGCGGCCTGTTGCGTGACATCACCACCATTCTGGCTAACGAAAAGGTCAATGTGTTGGGGGTTTCAAGCCGCAGCGACGTGAAGCAGCAGCTCGCCACTATCGACATGGACATCGAGATCTACAACCTGCAGGTGCTGGGCCGGGTGCTGGCCAAGCTCAATCAACTGCCGGATGTGATCGACGCCAGGCGCTTGCAGGGCAATTGATACTGTTGTTACTACCCTAAGGCGGGCCTGTCCCGCCTTTATCATGTCATTATCAGGATTATTATGAATTCATCCGCCATCGAGCGCTTACTCCACATCATGCAGCAACTGCGCGACCCGGAAACCGGTTGCCCGTGGGATCGCGAGCAGACGTTTGACACCATCGCCCCTTACACGCTGGAGGAAACCTACGAGGTGCTCGACGCCATCAGCCGTAAGGATTTCGACGACCTGCGCAGCGAACTGGGCGACCTGCTGTTTCAGGTGGTGTTTTACGCCCGAATGGCGCAAGAGCAAGGGCTGTTTGATTTCTCGGACGTGTGTGACGCCATTAGCGACAAGCTGGAACGCCGCCATTCGCATATCTTCGGCGACGCCACGCTGCCGGACAGCGACGCGGTGCTGGCTAACTGGGAGCAGACCAAGGCGCAGGAGCGGGCGGAAAAAGATCGTCATTCGCAGTTGGACGACATCCCGCAGGCGCTGCCGGCGCTGATGCAGGCGCATAAAATCCAGCAGCGCTGCGCCGCCGTCGGTTTCGACTGGACCACGCTCGGACCGGTGGTGGACAAACTGTACGAAGAGATCGACGAGGTGATGGTCGAAGCGCAGCAGGCGGTGATCGACCCGGAAAAACTGGGCGAAGAAATTGGCGATATGCTGTTTGCGGCGGTCAATCTGTCTCGCCATCTCGGACACAAGGCGGAAATCGCACTGCAGCAGGCCAATCGCAAGTTCACCCGCCGTTTCCAGCAGGTGGAGCAACTGATTGGCGAAAGCGGCAAATCCCTTGCCGACGCCACGCTTGATGAGATGGAAGCAGCCTGGCAACAGGTAAAAGCATCAGAAAAAAAGGATTGAAATCATTTCCTGAACGAAAGTCGGGTTTTCCCCGGTTTTTGGCGCTATCCGGCTGATTTTAAACCCGGTCATCGTCTCCCGCGTGGGTGGGAGATACCGCATCAGCCGGAGCCTGTCAACGTCACAAAGGGTAAAACGATCATTTGTGACGCCTCCCAGGTTCGGGTATACTACTTTCCCGTCCTGGTCTTTCCATCGTCCTTAAACCTAAACTTTCAGGTTCAGCATGACAACTAATTATATTTTTGTGACCGGCGGGGTCGTATCCTCTCTGGGTAAAGGCATTGCCGCAGCCTCTCTCGCGGCTATTCTCGAAGCCCGTGGCCTCAACGTGACCATCATGAAACTGGACCCGTATATCAATGTGGATCCGGGCACGATGAGCCCGACGCAGCACGGCGAAGTGTTCGTCACCGAAGATGGCGCCGAAACCGACCTCGATCTGGGTCACTACGAGCGTTTTATTCGCACAAAGATGACGCGCCGCAATAACTTCACCACCGGACGCATTTATTCTGACGTTCTGCGCAAGGAGCGTCGGGGCGACTATCTGGGGGCGACCATTCAGGTTATCCCGCACATCACCAACGCCATTAAAGAACGCATTATCGAAGGCGGCGAAGGCCACGACGTGGTGCTGGTGGAAATCGGCGGTACGGTCGGCGATATCGAATCGCTGCCGTTCCTTGAAGCGATTCGCCAGATGGCGGTGGAAGTGGGCCGCGAGCACACCCTGTTCATGCATCTGACGCTGGTGCCGTACATGGCGGCGGCGGGTGAAGTGAAAACCAAGCCGACCCAGCACTCCGTGAAAGAACTGCTGTCCATCGGTATCCAGCCTGATGTATTGATCTGCCGTTCCGACCGCACCGTGCCGGCTAACGAACGCGCAAAAATCGCGCTGTTCTGCAACGTGCCGGAAAAAGCGGTCATCTCGCTGAAGGATATTGATTCCATTTATAAAATTCCGGCGCTATTGAAATCTCAGGGTCTGGACGATTATATTTGTAAACGATTCAGCTTGAACTGTCCGGAAGCAAACCTGTCAGAATGGGAACAGGTTATTTACGAAGAAGCCAATCCGGGCGGCGAAGTGACCATCGGCATGGTCGGCAAGTACGTAGAACTGCCGGATGCCTACAAGTCAGTGATTGAAGCGCTGAAACATGGCGGTCTGAAGAACCGCCTGACGGTCAACATCAAGCTCATCGATTCGCAGGACGTGGAAACGCGCGGCGTCGATGTGCTGAAAGGGTTAGACGCGATTCTGGTGCCGGGCGGGTTCGGCTACCGCGGGGTGGAAGGGAAAATCATGGCGGCGCGCTATGCCCGCGAGAACAACATCCCGTACCTTGGCATCTGTCTGGGTATGCAGGTGGCGCTGATGGAGTTCGCCCGCAATGTCGCCGGTATGGAAGGCGCCAACTCCACCGAGTTTGTGCCAGACTGTAAATACCCGGTAGTGGCGCTGATTACCGAATGGCGTGACGCCGAGGGTAATATCGAAGTGCGCAGCGAAGACGGCGATCTCGGCGGCACTATGCGCGTAGGCGGGCAGCAGTGCCATCTGACTGAAGGCAGCCTGGTGCGCCAGATGTACGGTGAGCCGACGATCATTGAACGTCATCGTCACCGTTACGAAGTCAACAATATGCTGTTGAAACAGATTGAGGCGGCGGGATTGCGTGTTGCTGGTGTCTCCGCCGACCGTAAGCTGGTGGAGATTATCGAGATCCCTGATCATCCGTGGTTTGTGGCTTGTCAGTTCCATCCGGAATTCACGTCCACGCCGCGTGACGGGCACCCGCTGTTTGCCGGCTTTGTGAAAGCCGCCGGGGCGTACCAGAAGCGTCAGGTGAAGTAAGGTTTTACCGGTGAAATGAGTTTTGCAGCAACGCGCGGTCCTCTGATCGCGCGTTGCCGTCTGAGGTTTTAGTTTAACTTGTACTGAGGAAAATCTGATGTCCAAAATCGTTAAAGTCATTGGCCGTGAAATCATCGACTCACGCGGAAACCCGACCGTTGAAGCTGAAGTTCATCTGGAAGGTGGTTTCGTCGGTCTGGCTGCGGCACCGTCAGGTGCTTCCACGGGTTCCCGCGAAGCGCTGGAACTGCGTGACGGCGACAAATCCCGTTTCCTGGGCAAAGGCGTGACCAAAGCCGTTGCTGCGGTAAACGGTCCGATCGCACAGGCTATTCTGGGCAAAGACGCCAAGGATCAGGCTGCCATCGACAAGATCATGATCGACCTGGACGGCACTGAAAACAAATCCAACTTCGGCGCCAACGCCATTCTGGCCGTTTCTCTGGCTTCAGCTAAAGCTGCTGCGGCTTCTAAAGGCCTGCCGCTGTATGCTCACATCGCTGAACTGAACGGCACCCCGGGCAAATACTCCATGCCGCTGCCGATGATGAACATCATCAACGGTGGTGAACACGCCGACAACAACGTCGACATCCAGGAATTCATGATTCAGCCGGTTGGCGCGAAAACCGTGAAAGAAGCCATCCGTATGGGTTCTGAAGTTTTCCATCACCTGGCTAAAGTACTGAAAGGCAAAGGCCTGAACACCGCTGTTGGCGACGAAGGCGGCTACGCGCCGAACCTGGGTTCCAACGCCGAAGCGCTGGCTGTTATCGCTGAAGCGGTGAAAGCGGCTGGTTACGTGCTGGGCAAAGACATCACGCTGGCGATGGACTGCGCCGCATCTGAATTCTACAAAGACGGTAAATACGTTCTGGCTGGCGAAGGCAACAAAGCGTTCACCTCTGAAGAATTCACCCACTTCCTGGAAGAGCTGACCAAACAGTACCCGATCGTATCCATCGAAGACGGTCTGGACGAATCCGACTGGGCTGGCTTTGCTTACCAGACCAAAGTGCTGGGCGACAAAATCCAGCTGGTGGGCGACGACCTGTTCGTAACCAACACCAAGATCCTGAAAGAAGGTATCGAGAAAGGCATCGCTAACTCCATCCTGATCAAATTCAACCAGATCGGTTCTCTGACCGAAACGCTGGCTGCTATCAAGATGGCGAAAGACGCAGGCTACACCGCTGTGATCTCTCACCGTTCCGGCGAAACCGAAGACGCTACCATCGCCGACCTGGCGGTAGGTACTGCGGCTGGCCAGATCAAGACCGGTTCCATGAGCCGTTCTGACCGTGTGGCTAAATACAACCAGCTGATTCGTATCGAAGAAGCGCTGGGTGATTCTGCACCGTTCAACGGCCTGAAAGAAGTGAAAGGCCAGGCGTAAGCGCCTGCCGACCGGCGAACTCGACTCGCCGGTCATCACGTCTGACAATCCGGAAGCATTTCTGCTTCCGGATTTTTTTTGCCTGCCGGTTGGCCTCTGTGCGGTTTTATGGCCCGCTATCAGCCTGCCTGATTCGGCGCTGAATCATGTGAATTGCGAGCGTGCTTCCAGACTTTTCTGCCCCGTTGGGTCATGGGCATGACAAACAATGAACCCGATCCCAAATCCCTTCTTCACTGCATGCGAGCAGCGTCTCTACCCGCTAGAGTAATTTTGGACCGTAGGTTCTGTTAATTCGAAATCGTATTTCGACCAGAAGTTTGAAGCCGATCGGTTGGTTCTTCCCGCGGATGCCAGTAGCGGCGATGGGGTGGCAAACGCGCAAAGGTTTTTGCCTTGCCGCCTCGTTACCTTAACGCTACGGCGGCAACGATGTTTTTGGGTCCGCCGCAACACCTTCATAAATAAATCAATGAGGAAGGATGGCGATGAAAACACGTAAAATTGGGCTGGCGAATTACCTGGCCTACGGTTCCGGCGATTTCCTCGGGGCCGGCACCACGGCGCTCACCGCCGGCTGGCTGCTCTATTTTTACACCACGTTTTGCGGCCTGACGCCTATCGAGGCGACCTTTATTTTTGCCATGGCCAGGGTACTGGATGCGGTGGTCAGTCCGCTGATGGGGTTCCTGACCGATAATTTCGGCTCTACCTGGCTGGGCAAACGCTTCGGGCGCCGTAAGTTTTTTATTTTGCTCGGTATTCCCTGTGTCTTCAGCTACAGCCTGATGTGGGTCGGCCACATGGATTACTGGTACTACCTGATTACTTACCTGCTGTTTGACGTCATCTACACCATGGTGCTGGTGCCGTATGAAACGCTGGTGCCGGAAATGACCGATGATTTCAAACAGAAGACCAAGTTCTCCGGCGCGCGTATCGCGCTGGCGCAACTGTCGGCGATTCTGGCGGCGTTTCTGCCCGGTATCCTGCTGGGGTACTTCGGCAAAGACAATGCGGTCTCCTTCTTCTACTCCAGTCTGGTGTTCTCGGTGATCTGCGCCTGCGTGCTGGCGCTGGTGTACTTCTTCACCTGGGAGCGGCCGCGCGATCAAATGTCGGAAGCCTCGCTGCAGGCGGAAAAAGAACGCCAGTCGCTGACGCTGGGGCAGAGTCTCAGACGCCTGAACATTGAACTGTTGTCCACGCTGCGTATCCGCATCTTCCGTCAGCATCTGGGGATGTATCTGGGCGGCTATATTGCACAGGACGTGTTCAACGCGGTGTTCACTTACTACGTGGTGTTCGTGCTGATGCAAAGCCCGACCATGGCGTCCAACCTGATGGGGACGATGGCGATCCTGCAGTTTATTTCGGTGATTGCGATGATCCCGCTGTGCATCAAGTTCGGCCCGGCGCCGTCCTACCGTATGGTGGTCTGCCTGTTTGGTCTGAGCGCGCTCTCCTATGGCTTCCTGTACTACAGCGGCATGCATTCGGCGTTTTCGCTGTTGTTGCTGGTGTCCGGTCTGGCTGGTCTGGGCCGCGGCGGCATCAACTATGTGCCCTGGAATACTTATACCTACATCGCTGACGTGGATGAAGTCATCACCGCTCAGCGCCGTGAAGGGATCTTCGCCGGCATTATGACCCTGACCCGTAAAGCCTCTCAGGCCGGCGCGGTGATGCTGGTGGGCGTGGTGCTGCAGCTGTCCGGCTTTGTTTCCGGTCAGAGCGTGCAGGCGCCGGGCGTCAGCCACACCATTCTGATGGTGCTGTGTTTCGGCACTGTCGGGGTACTGGCGTTAGGCTTCCTGGTGTCGCTGCGCTTCAAGCTGAACCTGCAAACGCATGAAGTGCTGCGTCAGGAAACGGCGAAAATGCGCGAAGCAGGCCGCATCGTGCCGGAAAAAGTCACGCCGGAAGCCCGCGCCACGGTGGAAATGCTGGCCGGTATGCCATACGAATCCCTGTGGGGGAACAACAACATTGGTTATCTCAATCGTCACAAGGCGCCGGCCCGGCCGATCACCGGCGGAACGCCTCACCACGGCGTGCATTAAGCCGTGCTGTGCAGATTGATGCGTATCGAGAAGTCATCGATTGATAGGTAATAAAACTGGAATCGGATATCTGTTATGACCATTTTTCCTGTAAAACATAGCGCGCTGCTGCGCCAGCCCGAATACTTCATCTCCCGGGACGATTTAAAGGCGTTGATTTGCCGGGTGACCGACAATCTGATCAATATTGAGGATAAAACCGGTGAATTCCTGCTGCGGCTGGATGACGGCCGGGTGATCGATACCAAAGGCTGGGCCGGCTGGGAGTGGACGCATGGCATCGGGCTGTACGGCATCTACCAGTATTATCGTCAGACCGGCGACGAGCGGATGCGCGCCATCATCGATGACTGGTTCACCGCCCGGCTGGAAGAGGGCACGCCGACCAAAAACGTCAATACCGTGTGTCCGTTCCTGACGCTGGCCTACCGTTATGAAGAAACCGGCGACAGCCGTTGGGTGCCGTATCTCGAACGCTGGGCGGAATGGGTGATGTACGACATGCCGCGCACCCACAAGAACGGCTTGCAGCATATCGTCTACAACAGCGAAAACACCGATCAACTGTGGGACGACACGTTGATGATGAGCGTGCTGCCGCTGGCGAAAATCGGTAAGCTGCTCAACCGCCCCGAATTTGTAGAAGAAGCTACCTACCAGTTCCTGCTGCACGTGCAGTACCTGATGGATCGCCAGAGCGGCCTGTGGTTCCACGGCTGGACTTTCGACGGTAACCACAGTTTTGCGCAGGCCCGCTGGGCGCGCGGCAACAGCTGGCTGACCATCGTGATCCCGGAATTCATCGAATTGCTGGATCTGCCCGAACACAACGCCACCCGTCGTTTTCTGATTCAGGTGCTGGAAAGTCAGGTGGAAGCGCTGGCGAAGTATCAGGACGACAGCGGCCTGTGGCACACCTTACTGGATGACCCGACCTCGTATCTGGAAAGCTCGGCGACCGCCGGGTTTGCCTACGGTATCCTCAAAGCGGTGCGCAAGCGCTATATCGATCGTCGCTACGCCGACGTGGCGGAAAAGGCGATGCGCGGCGTGGTAGCGAATATCAGCGAGAACGGAGAGTTGCTGAACGTCTCCTTTGGGACGGCGATGGGTAAGGATCTGGACTACTACCGCCAGATTCCGCTGACCTCGATGCCATACGGTCAGGCGATGGCGATTCTGTGTCTGTCGGAGTATTTGCGCGTCTATCTGTAAAACGTGTCGAAGAGATAGCGAGTTTTGGACGGGCTTCCAGTGGAAGCCCGTTTTTTGAGGCTTGTGTGACTCACAACCCCGACAGACTGTAATTGACCGGCAACCAGCGGTAACCGTTGGTTTTACCGTTAGCGTCATGCTGTACCGCCACATGACCGATGCCGGGGAACGGCATGTGCGCGCCCGCTACCCAGTAACCCTGTTTCACCGTTTCTTTCAGCAGTGCATCACGGGTGCGAACCGCCTGCTCGCTATCAGAGTCAAACGCGATGGCGGTGTCTGGCAGCGGCATTTGTACCGCTTCGGCGTGCACGATATCACCCCACAGCAGGATTTTCTGGCCGTCGCTGTTGACCAGGAACGATGTATGGCCGGGGGTATGACCTGGCGTCGGCACGGCGGTAATGCTGGCGGGCAGTGACTGATGATCGGTGAAGGTCTTGAGTTTGCCGGCTTCGCGGATATGGCGGAACACTTCCTGCACGCGCTCAAATCCGGCTTTTTTGTCCTGCGGCGCTTTTTTCAGATTGTCCGGGCTTAGCCAGAAATCGGTGTCTTTCTGGTTCACGTAAATGGTGGCGTTGGGATAAACCAGTTTTCCGTCGCTGACCAGTCCGCCGAAGTGATCGGCATGCAGGTGAGTCACTAGTACGCTATCGACCTGCTCCGGTTTGTACCCGGCTGCTTTCAGGTTAGCCAGCGTTTTACCGGTGGTTTTTCCACCCAGCGCGCCGGTGCCGCTATCAACCAAAATCAGGTTTTTTCCGGTATTGATCAGAAACGCGTTGATAGAGGTTTCCACCTGCGGTTTCAGGTAGCTGGCTTCCAGCAGGCTGACGATTTTCTCCCGCGGCGTGCGGGTGAGCAGCTTGTCCATCGGCATGGTGTTGGTACCGTCGGACAGCGCGGTGATTTCATACTGCCCGACCATAATGCGGTAATAACCGGGCTGAGTTTTAACCTGGGCGACCGCTTCGGCATTGGCGAATGCCGGAACCAGAGATAATGACAAACAGAAAACAGCAAGGGGCTTTAATAACGTCATCTTACATTTCCTTATTTGTAAATATACCTTTCATCTTCCACATTGCAGCCGGCAGCGCTCAAATCGGCTTACGCAAACTTGTCGCGCATGCCCGTCGCTTACTGCGGTAAGCAAGCTCAGAGGATTCATGCTGTTGCCGCGTTCTACCTTGCCCTAAGGGGCCAACGCGTTGCGTTGTTCAAAACGCAAGCATTTTGTCCTGCAATGCGAGATCGATTGGCGATAGAGGTATGGCCGCATCATGTGCGACCTGTTGATTATTAACCGGGAATCGCACAGGCACAAATTTCGGGCAGCCGTTCTTTTTGGTTATTGCATCCGGCGGTTTGGCATGGCTTGCGCTATCGGCGATAATAGTGGTTTAGCCAGAAGGAATAATGAAACACGATGCTTTACCCGATTAACGAAATGTTCCAGACCCTACAAGGCGAAGGTTTTTTCACCGGCGTCCCGGCGGTGTTTATCCGTTTGCAAGGGTGCCCGGTGGGGTGCAGCTGGTGCGATACCAAACATACCTGGGAAAAACTGCCTGAGCGGCAGATTCCGCTGGCGGAGGTACTGGTTAAAAGCGGGGAAAGCGACGCCTGGAGCGGTTCCAGCGTTGAGGATCTGTTGCAGCAGATGGCATTGCAGGGGTACAGCGCCAGACACGTGGTGATTACCGGCGGCGAGCCTTGTATCCACGATCTGACGCCGTTGACGCAGACGCTGGAGCAGCGGGGGTTCAGTACTCAGATCGAAACCAGCGGCACCCACGAAGTACGCTGCTCACCCGATTGCTGGGTGACGGTTTCTCCCAAAGTGAATATGCGCGGCGGTCTGGCGGTATTGGATCAGGCGCTGCAACGGGCGAATGAAATCAAACATCCGGTGGCGCGCGAGCGGGATATTGAGGCGCTGGATGCGTTGCTGGCAAGACTGGATGACGACAAGGCGCGGGTTGTGGCGTTGCAGCCGATTAGTCAGAAGGACGACGCCACCCGGCTGTGTATTGAAACCTGCATCGCCCGCAACTGGCGTTTATCGATGCAGACCCACAAATACCTCAATATTGCCTGATGGGCGTCGTTTTAGCTGATAGCCGCGCAGGCCGCTGACTCAGTCGTCCTCGCCGCGGTATACGCAACCGGCGGTGCAGGTTTCTTTGACGGTCACCGCGCTTAATAATGGCAGCGTCGGTTTGAGTTGCTGCCAGATCCAGCGCGCCAGCACTTCGCTGGTAGGGTTTTCCAGCCCTGGAATATCGTTCAGGTAATGGTGATCCAACTGTTCCCAGGTGGGTTTGAATGCGGCTTTCAACTCGGCGAAATCCATCACCCAGCCGGTATAAGGATCGACCTCACCGGTAATTTCCAGACGAACCATGAACGAATGACCATGCAGGCGGCCGCATTTATGGCCGTTCGGCACATGGGGAAGCCGGTGCGCGGCTTCGAACTGGAAATCTTTAAACAGTGTGGTTGGCATGGTGAGGCTCTCGTGTCATTCAAAAAACCGTCGCATACTACCGGAAAGTGCCGTGTTAAGCACGTTTCCTGACACCAAACTGTCCTTTCTGCCAGTATCTGCGCGCCATCCTGCCAGGCTGTCAATCGGGCTATTCCGTCAGTTCGATAACCGCATCGTGACTCCAGCCGATGGGCAACGGAGACGGACGCTGCAACGTCATGTTGTGTAACGTTAATCCGCTGACGCCGCGTGCAAACAGCGCGGGCAGCCCGCTTGGGTAGGTTTCCACCCCGTAAGCGCGCCCGGTCTCCGGGTTGACCAGATAAGCATTGTCCAGCCCCATGCCGGTGGGGCGCTCCGGGTTGCAGGGCGGGCGGACGTCGTACAAGCCCTGTTCCGGCGAATCGCTCGGTCGCTGTTCTAACGTGATGCCGTCGAAATGAATATCGCGGATATAACCCGCCGGCGTACTGTGCAGGTTGATGGCGCCTTCGCTAACGCCGGACAGCCGCACGAAGCGCACATTCTCAATCACTCCGGGTTCAATCATCGGGTCGCGGTAACGTACCGACACGAATACCGGGTCGGCCTTGCCCCAGTGACAGGGCGGCGCCGCGACGCATTCGAAGGTGATATCGCTGAAACAGATACGGCGAAACGCGCCGCCGTCGCGGGAAATCAGTCCAATCCCCCGGTTGGAGTCGTAGATGGCGCAGTGGCTGACGGTCAGGTCTTCAATGTCGGTGAAGGTTTCGGTACCGATTTTCAGCGCGCAGCTGCGCGAACGCAGCCGGCAGTGACTGACCGTCATTCGCTGGGCCTTATACTGCATGGCGGGGGGCTTGGCGGTGGTTTTGATGCACAAGGCGTCATCGGCGGCGCTCAGGTGACAGTGACGTACCGTCACATCCTGACAGCTGTCGAGATTAAGCGCATCGGTGTTGGCCATGGTCATGTCGTTATCCACCGTCAGGCGTTCAACGTTGACCTGACGGCAACTCACCAGATGGACGGTCCACATCGGCGCCTGTTCGATGGTCACGTCCTGCAAACTGACCTGTTCGCAGTCCTCCAGCACCAGAATCCGCGGGCGATGCTGCGCCGGCAGGCGATAGCCCTGCTCATCGGGCTCGGCTGAGAAGTAGGCGTCGGCGCTACCGGTGATTTTCCCTTTTCCGCACAGGGTGATGTTGCGCTGCCGGCGGGCGTACAGAAACGCGCGATCGGAAAGCTCGGCCACGCTGACGGTAGTGGTTTGAGCAAAATCGTCATAGCAGGCGCTGGCGATCAGTTCCGCTCCGGCGTCCAGTTGCAGGCAGAAATTCGAGGGCAGCCGTAATCCTCCCAGCAGATAACGCCCCGCTTCCACCACCAGTGTGCCGCCGCCTTGCGCGGTCAGGTCGTCGATCGCCCGCTGGAACAGCACGGTGTCGGGGGTAACGCCATCGGCGGCGGGCGTGTAGGAGCGAATGGATAGCCTCATGGTTTTTATCCTGTTTCGATAGGGGTACGGAGGTCATTCCAGCACGGTTTTTCATCGCAGGCAGCCGCGGCGCGGCGGGAAATCGCTCAGGGTTAGAGCGCCTTCACAGCCTGTCTGACGCCATCCGACGGAATGTGAGCGTGATAACGTCATACTCGCTGCGGCCCTAACGCGATGTGTGTTTCATCACGTTTTTTATCCCTTCCGGCGAATGCGCGTAGCGTTGTCGGCGCATAGTGTTTTATTTTTGTTAAATAACTGTGAACTCGATCGCGCGACGTGTTCACAGTTGAACGCTGGTTGTGAGGCAAGGGCGCGGCAATGCGCCGGGCGGTGAACCTGCTTCCATGAAATGAGCGTTACCGGGGTTGTCGACACTCATTTTTTCAGCCTGCTCCGCATAACGCGCATTTGGTCGTTCCCCGGCGCTGGTGAAGAAAAAAACAATCTGCCTATCTTGTTTCCCAGCGGGAGGCGCCCTGTACCTGCCTGATTAACCTTCCGCCCTGAAATAACAACATAAAGAGGATCGGGGACATGATGAAATTGCTGGTAGGACTGGTGTTGTTGGCGTTTACCGTGCTGGGCCAGGTTCAGGCCGCGGAGCAGGTGACATTGCGTATGTCCTGGTGGGGCGGCAACAGCCGTCATCAGGCCACGTTGGCCGCCATTGAAGCCTTTCAGAAAAAATACCCGGGGATCACGGTCAAAGCCGAATATACCGGCTGGGATGGCTACCTCTCGCGCCTGACCACCCAAATCGCCAGCGGCGAAGAGCCGGACGTGGTGCAGATCAACTGGAACTGGATACCGATCTTCTCCCGCACCGGTACCGGCTTTTACGATTTGAACAAACTGAAAGAGACCCTAAAACTGCAGGATTTTCCGGCGGATGCGCTGACCACGGTGGACGGCAAAGTCAACGCCATCTCCACTTCGCTCAACGGGCTGGTGATGTATTACAACGTCGATACCTGGAAAAAGGCCGGTCTGGCGTACCCGACCACCTGGGAGGAGCTGTTCCAGGCTGGCAAGGTGTTCAGGGATAAGCTCGGCGACAACTACTTCCCGCTGGCTTCCCCGGCGCAGGATAGCGGCGAGGGATTGCTGGAGCTTCTCAACACCTATATGACCCAGAAATTTCATATCGGCATGATTGACGAGCAGAACAAACGCTTCAATTACACCGAGGCGCAGTGGCTGGAGGCGTTTCGTTTCTACAAACGGCTGGTGGATGATCATGTCATTCCGTCGGCGAAATACTACAACGCCTTTGGCAAAGCCGGGGTGTTTGAGACAAGGCCGTGGATCAACGGCGAATACGGCGGGGCGCAGCTCTGGGCCTCGGTGGTGAAAAAATACGCCGAACCGCTGGCGCCGCCCGCCAGACTGGAGCTGGGGCCGTACATGATGACGCCGGGCTCCGACAATCCGGGGCAATTCTTCAAACCATCGATGCTGTTTGCCATCAGCAAAAGCAGCAAACACCCGAAAGAAGCGGCGCTGCTGCTCAATTTCCTGATGAATGACCCGGAAGGCAGCCTGCTGATGGGCACCGAGCGCGGCGTACCGCTCAGCCGGGTGGCGCGTCAGGCGTTGCAGGACAGTCAGCGGCTGGATACGCAGGATCTGGCGGTGAAAGGGCTGATGCAGGCGCTGGAAAAACCGATGCAGACGCCAGTGTCCTCGTATATTGAAGATCCGCAATTGGCCAGCCTGATTCTGCAAACGGTTGAACAACTGGATTACGGCAACAGGAGCGTGGAGACGTCGGCGAAGAATTTCAACGACACGGGCAACCGCATCCTGAAACGAGTGATCCGCTGATTTACCGGCCCGGCGGCGTTACGCCTCGTGACGTGACGCCGCCTGATGACCGCCGCCGGTGTCCTGCGTCAGCACAGTCAGCTGTTGTTGCAGGCTGTCTGCCAGCGCGCGCGGGCGGGCGGCATCAAACATGACGTGCATACTCACCGGGTAGTCCCGGTGTTGCAGGCAGAAATCGTCCATTTCATGCGCGATGCCGTAGAGCGCCTGAATATTGGTTTTGGCGATTTCACGCAGCGTCCAGTTGTTTTCCACCCGCTGGCAGTAGTGCAGGGTGAAAAAGGCTTTCTGGGCATGGACGAAGGCGCGGCAATAGAGCGCCAGGCCGCGCCATTCCTGCTGCCAGCGCTGGCGCAGCGGTTCCGGCAGGTCGTGGTCGCGGGCAAACTGGCTGGCGGCCTGCTGGCTCTGGTCGGCCAACTGCCAGGCCGCATCTTTCTCCCGCACAATCTGGTACAGATTCTGGGAAGCCAGTTCCGTTTCGCGGCGATCAAAGGTGATGTCGCGCCCGGAACCGGGCAACCAGTGGTTGCGGTTGAGTTGACCGTACAAACTCCACACCGCCTGACCGTAACTGGACGGCAGCAGGCTATGGCGGTGGAACACATGGTGACGCGCATACAGCGACAACGACAGCGCTTGCTGCGCCTGTTCCAGCAGGGCGCGCATGGTGTGACGGACCGCATCGTCCGGCTGCCATTGCCAGCATTCCGCCAGCCACTGGCGAAACAGTTCGCTTTCGTTAACCGGCGGCGCGCTGTCGTTCAACAGGCGTGCGCAGGCGAACAGCGTGAATTCGCTCAACGACCCCAGCACGCTGTGGTTATCGACGCCGTCCCAACTGATGCGGCAGGCTGCGCTGACGATGGCCGGGTTCTTTTCCCGACACCACAGCAACCGCCCCTGAATCTCGGTGTAACGCAGAAACGGCAGATTGCCCCAGCCGACTTCCTCGCCCGCCAGATCCAACTCGACCCAAATCTCCCGGTCATCCAGCTCCAGCAGCGCCGGGTTGTTGGGGAATTCCGGCCAGAAGCGTTCCGGCGTCATCTTGATGGCGGCGGAGACGGTGACCGGCAGGCTGCGGATGGCCTCCAGTACGTGAGACATATCGTGATGATTGGCCGGAAAGGCGCGCAAGACCAGATGACGCTGATGGGCGTGAACGACGCGGGAAACGGCGGTAAACAATTGCCGGTAAATTGGTTCGCTGTCTAGTGTTGGCGGCATTGCCGGTGGCATCGTCGGTGAAATAATGCCGTTTTGCATCTCTTCGCCGGGCGGCGGAGCAAAACGTATCAGGCTATCGCTGTTGGAAATCGCCAGCATCAATCCACTCAAACGCGGGATCTGCTGCATCAACAGATCCACTTTAGCGGCCAGATAATCGCACCAGAAATGGGTGTCGATACGGAATTGACGCGCGTCGTCCAGCAACTGCGGGTGCTGCAGCAATAGATCGGTGGGGAAGGCCAGCTCCTTGCATTGCAGGTACAGCGCCAGCCCCTGTTCGCGACAATAGGCGGCGACCTGATTGAGATAGACGCAGCGCGAGCGTTGCTGGCTGCTGATGCGATCGTCAAAGCGGGCATGTTGATAGGCGGGCGGCGTCACCAGCTTGTCCAGCAGGTCCGCCTGTCCCAGCACCAGCGTATTGAAACCGTAACGGCGGGCGTAGTCCGCCAGCGCGGTAATATGCCGCCAGTGCCAGATATCCTGGGTGTTCAGTTCCAGTGCGCGACGCTGCCACATAATCGGTGTGCTCCCCGAACCACAGAGCATCGAGTATAACGCCGGCGCGATGGCGCAAAAGAAACATTAAAATAATCAATGCAGTAAATTGTGATCAATAACACTTAAAGCAATAAGTGTTATCAAAAAAACCATTTAGTCGTTTTGGTTATTAAATATTTCCATCATGTCTTTAATTGTTAAGATGGGGATGGTTACCTTATGTCCCATCTGACTTTCTATTTCATGAATTTGACTATTGCGGCAACCCGGCATTAGCGCCCGCGACCAGAACAAGGATACCGACACTACAATGACAACTCCGGCTTCTCCGACTCCGCTGCTCCCGTTGAGCGCGGAGCAACTTTCGCGTCTTCAGGCCGCGACCGGTGATCTTTCACCGACGCAACTGGCCTGGTTGTCCGGCTATTTCTGGGGCGTGATTCAGCAGCAGCCCGGCGCGCTTGCCGTACCGGTTGCAGCGGCGGCGCCAGCGGTTGACGCGGCGCCGCCGGCGTCCATCACGCTGATTTCCGCCTCTCAGACCGGCAATGCCCGCCGCGTGGCGGAGCAGGTGCGCGACGATCTGCTGGCGGCCAGCCTGCCGGTGACGCTGGTGAATGCCGGCGACTACAAATTCAAACAGATTGCGCAGGAAAAACTGCTGCTGGTCGTCACCTCGACGCAGGGCGAAGGCGAGCCGCCGGAAGAAGCCGTGGCGTTGCACAAATTCCTGTTTTCGAAGAAAGCGCCGTCGCTGGCGGGCGCCGCGTTTGCGGTGTTCGGCCTCGGCGATACCTCGTACGAGTTTTTCAGCAAGGCGGGTAAGGATTTTGACGGCCGTCTGGCTGAGTTAGGCGCCGAACGCCTGCTCGATCGCGTCGATGCCGATGTGGAATTCCAGCCGCTGGCGGAGCAGTGGCGTCGTCAGGTTGTGGAAACGTTGAAGACGCGCTTTGCCAGCCAGACGGCGGTGGCGGTGCAAACCGCGGCCAGCGGTCAGGTCAACGCCATCACCACCAGCCCCTATCACAAAGAGGCGCCTTACACCGCATCGCTGTCGGTCAACCAGAAGATCACCGGCCGCAACTCGGAGAAAGACGTTCGTCATATCGAAATCGATCTGGGCGATTCCGGACTGCATTATCAGCCGGGTGATGCGCTCGGTGTCTGGTATGAGAACGCCCCGGCGCTGGTGCAGGAACTGCTGGGATTGTTGTGGCTGAAAGGCGACGAATCCGTTGTCGTGGACGGCAATACCCTGCCGTTGAGCGAAGCGCTGCAACGCCATTTCGAACTGACGCAAAATACCGCGCCGATTGTCGCCAAATACGCGGCGTTGTCCCGCAACGAGGCGTTGCTGGGGCTGGTTGCCGATAAATCCGCGCTACAGCAGTACGCACAGCGTACTCCGCTGGTGGATATGGTGCGTGAAGCGCCGGTGGAACTGACGCCGGAACAGCTCACCGGATTGCTGCGTCCGTTGACGCCGCGCCTCTATTCCATCGCCTCGTCGCAGGACGATGTCGGCAGCGAAGTGCACATCACCGTCGGCGCCGTGCGTTATGAGTATGAAGGCCGTGCGCGTAGCGGCGGCGCGTCAGGCTATCTGGCGGACCGGTTGGAAGAGGACGGCGACGTTCGCGTGTTCATTGAGCACAATGATAATTTCCGCCTGCCCGCCAACCCCGAAACGCCGGTAATCATGATTGGTCCGGGCACCGGCATCGCGCCGTTTCGCGCGTTTATGCAGCAGCGTGAGGCTGAAGGCGCCGGCGGTAAAAACTGGCTGTTCTTCGGCAACCCGCACTTTACCGAAGATTTCCTCTATCAGGTGGAGTGGCAGCGCTACGTGAAAGACGGGCTGCTGACGACTATCGATCTGGCCTGGTCGCGCGATCAGGCGCACAAGGTCTACGTACAGGACAAAATCCGTGAAAAAGGCGCGGATGTGTGGCGCTGGATTCAGGATGGCGCCCATATTTATGTCTGCGGCGACGCCAATCGCATGGCGAAGGATGTAGAGCAGGCGCTGCTGGCCGTGGTGGCTGAACACGGCGGAATGGACGCCGAACAGGCGGATGAGTTTTTAAGCGAGCTGCGTCTTGAGCGGCGTTATCAGAGAGATGTGTACTAATGAGCGAAAGATATTCTGGTCCGCTGGTGGTCGAGGGCAAGCTGGCTGATGCCGAGCGTTTGAAGCTGGAAAGCAATTACCTGCGCGGCACGATTACAGAGGATTTGAGCGACGGCCTGACCGGCGGCTTTAACGGCGACAACTTTCTGCTGATTCGCTTTCACGGCATGTATCAGCAGGATGACCGCGATATCCGCGCCGAGCGCGCGGAGCAGAAGCTGGAGCCGCGTCATGCCATGATGCTGCGCTGCCGCCTGCCGGGCGGGGTGATGACGCCGAAGCAGTGGCTCGGCATCGACCAGTTCGCCGGTGAAAAGACGCTGTACGGCAGCATCCGCATCACTAACCGCCAGACGTTCCAGTTTCACGGCATTCTGAAGTCCGACCTGAAATCCGCCCATCAACTGTTGCATGAGGTTGGGCTGGATGCGCTGGCGACCGCCAACGACGTCAACCGTAACGTGCTGTGCACCTCTAACCCGGTGGAGTCAGAGCTGCATCAGCAGGCCTATGAATGGGCGAAGACGATTTCCGAGCACCTGCTGCCGCGCACCCGCGCCTACGCCGAGATTTGGCTGAATAAGGAAAAAGTCGCCACCACCGACGAGGAGCCGATTCTGGGGGCGACCTATCTGCCGCGCAAGTTCAAGACTACGGTGGTGATCCCGCCGCAGAACGATGTGGATCTGCACGCCAACGATTTGAACTTTGTTGCCATTTCAGATAACGGCCAACTGGTAGGTTTTAACGTGCTGGTAGGCGGCGGTCTGTCTATCGCCCACGGCGACAAGGCCACCTATCCGCGCACCGCCAGCGAATTGGGCTATATTCCATTAGCGCACACGCTGGCGGTAGCTGAAGCGGTGGTGACCACTCAGCGTGACTGGGGCAATCGCACCAACCGCAAGAACGCCAAGACTAAATACACGCTGGAACGGGTGGGCGTCGAGACGTTCAAACAGGAAGTGGAGCGCCGCGCCGGCATCACTTTTGAGGCCGTTCGCCCGTATGCGTTTACCGGTCGCGGCGATCGCATCGGCTGGGTGAAAGGGATCGACAATAAATGGCACCTGACGCTGTTTATTGAAAACGGCCGCATTCTGGATTATCCGGGGCGCCCGCTGAAAACCGGCATGGCGGAGATCGCCAAAATCCACAAGGGCGATTTCCGGTTGACCGCCAACCAGAACCTGATCGTGGCCGGCGTCGCTACCCGCGACAAAGCCAAAATCGAGGCGCTGGCGCGCCAGTATGGCCTGATCGACGACAGCGTCACCGAGCAGCGTCAGAATTCGATGGCCTGTGTATCGCTGCCGACCTGCCCGCTGGCGATGGCCGAGGCGGAGCGCTTCCTGCCGGAGTTTGTCACCAGGGTGGAAGCCATCATGCAGGCGCATGGCGTGGGTGACGACCATATCGTGTTGCGCGTGACCGGCTGCCCTAATGGCTGTGGCCGCGCCATGCTGGCGGAAATCGGTCTGGTGGGTAAAGCCATCGGCCGCTACAACCTGCATATCGGCGGCAACCGCGAAGGCACGCGTATTCCGCGCATGTATCGGGAGAACATCACCGAGAAAGAGATTCTGGCCGATATCGACCAACTGGTCGGGCGCTGGGCCAGCGAACGCGAGAGCGGCGAAGGGTTTGGCGATTTTGCGATCCGTGTCGGCATCGTTAAACCGGTGCTGGATCCCGCCGTTGATTTTTACGACTGACAGGAGAACCTGATGTCTATGTTGAATCTGGAGGCGCTGCGCGCCTTGCCCCAACCGGAACAGGCCGCCGCGCTGGCGGACGTTAACCAACAGCTGGAGAGTCTGTCCGCGCAGGAGCGCGTCAGCTGGGCGCTGGAAAACCTGCCGGGCGAGTTTGTGCTTTCCTCCAGTTTCGGCATTCAGGCAGCGGTGTGCCTGCATCTGGTTACCCGACAGCGGCCGGATATTCCGGTGATCCTCACCGATACCGGTTATCTGTTTACAGAGACGTATCAGTTCATCGATCAACTGACCGAACAGTTGGGTCTTAACCTTCAGGTTTACCGTGCCGCGCAGTCTCCCGCCTGGCAGGAGGCGCGTTACGGCAAACTGTGGGAGCAGGGGCTGACCGGCATTGAGCAGTACAACCAGATCAATAAAGTCGAGCCGATGGATCGGGCGTTGCAAGAACTGCGCGCCGGCACCTGGTTCGCCGGTCTGCGCCGTGAACAGTCGGGCAGCCGCGAAGGGTTGCCGGTGCTGGCGATCAAGCGCGGCGTATTCAAGTTTTTGCCGATCATCGACTGGGATAACCGCACGGTGTACCAGTACCTGAAAGCCAACGGATTGAGCTACCACCCGCTATGGGAACAGGGCTATCTGTCGGTGGGTGATACTCATACCACCCGCAAGTGGGAACCGGGCATGAGCGAGGAAGAAACCCGTTTCTTCGGCCTGAAACGCGAATGCGGGCTGCATGAAGGCTGACTATTATCCTTTTATGGATGAATGTGACGGCAGCAGCAGCACCGAGTCGACCCATCCCGATCGCGGGTATCAACCAGACGATGATTAACCTGTATGATAATTACGGGTAGTTATCTGGCGTGACATTCAGCCGGGCGGTGCTGCATCTTCAGCCCTGGCTTCAGGAAGTCCGGTGGTACCTACGTCAACAGCGTCTTGAAGATTATCAGCCGTATTTTTGTGAAACGTCACCGCCTGCGTGCTGATGTTTCCGCCTGCCCGAAGCAGGCCCAGGTGAACGCGAAGTGTAAAAATAGTCATGAAAACCGTTATTAAGCGTTTTTATTCTTTCCCGCATGGTTTGTTATTCCATTACGGAACTAATCATACTAATTCGGCATTTCATAACCTTTCTCTTCACGTTTTATAGTCGCTTTATAAAATTTTTAGCTTAGTAAAGGCATCTGTGAACTATCTCCCTATATTCGCCGATCTCCGGCAACGCCCCGTGCTGGTCGTCGGGGGCGGCGAGGTGGCAACCCGCAAGATTGACCTGCTGCAGCGCGCCGGGGCTGAGGTTCGGGTGGCGGCGCGGTCGCTGTGCGAGCCGCTGCATGAGCAGCATCAGGCGGGTCGGCTGGCATGGGTCGCGCAGGAATTTTCGCCTGCGCTGCTGGATAACGTGTTTCTGGTGATTGCCGCGACCGATGATGCCGCGCTGAATGCCACGGTATTTGAGGAAGCCAATCGCCGTCAGTTGCTGGTCAACGTGGTGGATGATCAGCCCAAATGCTCATTCATTTTTCCTTCGCTGATCGACCGCTCGCCGCTGATGGTGGCGATTTCGTCCGGCGGTCAGGCGCCGGTGCTGGCGCGTTTGCTGCGGGAAAAACTGGAGGCGCTGCTGCCCGCCCGTCTGGGGCAGATGGCGGCGCTGGCCGGAAAATGGCGCGGCCGCATCAAGCAGCGGCTGGCGTCGATAACGGAACGCCGTCGTTTTTGGGAGCGCATTTTTACCGGTCGTTTTTCCAGTCTGGTGGCCGCCGGGCAACTGGCGCAGGCCGAGCAGGAACTGGAACAGCAGCTGGCGCAGCCCGATATTCAGCAAGGCGAGGTGGCGCTGGTTGGCGCCGGGCCGGGCGACGCCGGTTTGCTGACGCTGCGCGGCCTGCAGGTGATTCAGCAGGCGGATGTGGTGCTTTACGACCATCTGGTCAGCGATGAGGTGCTGGATCTGGTGCGCCGTGACGCGGAGCGGATTTGCGTCGGTAAACGCGCCAGCGCGCATCTGCTGCCGCAAGACGAGATTAACGCGCTGCTGGTGAGGCTGGCGCAGGAAGGCAAGCGGGTAGTGCGGCTGAAAGGCGGCGACCCCTTTATTTTTGGTCGTGGCGGCGAAGAGCTGCAGCAGGTGGCGCAGGCGGGGATTCCGTTTCAGGTGGTGCCGGGCATCACCGCGGCGGCTGGCGCCACGGCGTATGCCGGCATTCCGCTGACGCACCGGGATTACGCGCAGAGCGTGATATTTATCACCGGGCACTGCCGCCCGGATGGCGACGCGCTGGATTGGTCGACGCTGGCGCGCGGCCGACAGACACTGGCTATTTACATGGGTGCGGTCAAGTCGGCGGAAATCAGCCAGCAGTTGATCGCGCATGGCCGGGCGCCGCACACGCCGGTGGCGGTAATCGGCCGCGGCACGCGGCAGGATCAACAGGTGCTGACCGGCACGCTGACGGAACTGGAACAACTGGCGCAGCAGGCTCCGACGCCGGCGCTGCTGGTGATTGGCGAGGTGGTGAATTTACATCAACACATCGCCTGGTTTGGTGAACAAGCGCGGATGACGCCGACTGACGGGCGCTCGGCCGTGGTGAATCTGGCTTAAGGTTAAGGTTATGGACGAGAAAAGACTCACGCATTTAAAACAGCTTGAAGCGGAAAGTATTCATATCATTCGTGAGGTAGCGGCTGAGTTCAGCAACCCGGTGATGATGTATTCCATCGGCAAGGACTCCTCCGTGATGCTGCATCTGGCCCGTAAGGCGTTCTTTCCGGGCACGCTGCCGTTCCCGCTGCTGCATGTGGATACCGGCTGGAAATTCCGCGAAATGTACCAATTCCGTGATCGTACCGCCAAAGCCTACGGCTGCGAACTGTTGGTGCACCGCAACCCGGAAGGGGTAGCGATGGGCATCAACCCGTTTGTGCACGGCAGCGCCAAGCATACCGACATCATGAAAACCGAAGGGTTGAAACAGGCGCTGGACAAGTACGGCTTTGACGCCGCGTTCGGCGGCGCCCGCCGCGACGAGGAGAAATCCCGCGCCAAAGAGCGTATCTACTCTTTCCGCGATCGCTTCCATCGCTGGGACCCGAAAAACCAGCGTCCGGAGCTGTGGAACAACTATAACGGCCAGATCAACAAGGGCGAGAGCATCCGTGTGTTCCCGCTGTCCAACTGGACCGAACTGGATATCTGGCAGTACATCTATCTGGAAAATATCGATATCGTGCCGCTGTATCTGGCCGCTGAGCGTCCGGTGCTGGAGCGCGACGGCATGTTGCTGATGGTGGACGACGACCGCATCGACCTGCAGCCTGGCGAAGTAATTACCCAGCGCATGGTGCGTTTCCGTACGCTCGGCTGCTGGCCGCTGACCGGCGCGGTGGAATCGCAGGCGCAGACGCTGCCGGAAATCATTGAAGAGATGCTGGTGTCGACCACCAGCGAGCGTCAGGGACGGGTGATTGACCGCGATCAGGCCGGCTCGATGGAGCTGAAAAAGCGTCAAGGGTATTTCTGAGGAATCGTCAAATGAATCATAGTATTGCAAAACAGATTGCCGATCAGGGCGGGGTTGAGGCTTATCTTCACGCACAGCAGAACAAAAGCCTGTTGCGTTTTCTGACCTGCGGCAGCGTTGACGATGGCAAAAGCACCCTGATCGGCCGACTGTTGCACGATACCCGTCAGATTTACGAAGATCAGCTCTCTACGCTGCACAATGACAGCAAGCGCCTTGGCACCCAGGGCGAAAAACTCGATCTGGCGCTGCTGGTGGACGGCTTGCAGGCGGAACGCGAGCAGGGCATCACCATTGATGTGGCTTACCGCTATTTTTCCACGGAAAAACGCAAGTTCATCATTGCCGACACACCGGGGCATGAGCAGTACACCCGCAATATGGCGACCGGCGCTTCCACCTGCGAGCTGGCGATCCTGCTGATCGACGCGCGCAAGGGCGTGCTGGATCAGACTCGCCGCCACAGCTTTATCGCCACGCTGCTGGGCATTCGTCATCTGGTGGTGGCGGTCAACAAGATGGATCTGGTGGGGTATCAGCAGGCGGTCTTCGAGCAGTTCAAACAGGATTATCTGGACTTCGCCAGTCAACTGCCGACCGATCTGGATATCACCTTTGTGCCGATTTCCGCGCTGGATGGCGACAATGTCGCGACGCCGAGCACGACCATGAACTGGTACCGCGGTCCGACGCTGCTGGATGTGCTGGAGACGGTCAATGTCTCTTCCCGCAGTCTGAGCCAGCCGATGCGTTTCCCGGTGCAGTACGTCAACCGCCCGAACCTTGATTTTCGCGGCTACGCCGGCACGGTGGCGTCTGGCGTGGTGCGGGTCGGACAGCGTGTGAAAGTGCTGCCGTCCGGCGTGGAGTCCAGCGTCAGCCGCATCGTCACCTTTGATAGCGACCTGCAACAGGCACAGGCTGGCGAAGCGGTGACGCTGGTGTTGTCCAGCGAAGTCGACATCAGTCGGGGCGACCTGCTGGTCGGCAGCGAGGAAACGCTCCAGCCGGTACGCAGCGCGAAGGTGGATGTGGTGTGGATGGCGGAGCAGCCGCTGGTGTCGGGACAAAGCTACGACATCAAGATTACCGGTAAGAAAACCCGCGCGCGGGTGGAAAACATCGACTATCAGGTGGAAATCAATACGCTGACTCAGCGGGTTACCGAGTCGCTGCCGCTCAACGGCATTGGTCTGGTCGAGCTGACCTTTGATGAACCGCTGGTGCTGGACAAATATCAGCAAAATTCTGTCACCGGCGGCATGATTTTTATCGATCGCCTGAGCAACGTGACGGTCGGCGCCGGGCTGGTGCGTGAGCCGGTCGAGCTGGCGGAAGCGGAAACCGGCAGTTACAGCGCTTTTGAGCTGGAACTGAATGCGCTGATTCGCCGCCACTTCCCGCACTGGGGCGCGCGCGATCTGCTGGGAGGAAAATAACGTGGCGCAAACGCATTCCCGGCCGGGCGCGCCGGCCGACGACAATGTGGTGTGGCACGACCATGCGGTCACGCGCGAAGACCGTGAGCGTCAACATGGGCACCGTGGCGTGGTGGTGTGGTTCACCGGGCTGTCCGGTTCCGGCAAATCTACGCTGGCCGGCGCACTGGAGCAGGCCTTGTTTGCCCGTGGCGTCAGCACCTATCTGCTGGATGGCGATAACGTTCGGCATGGGCTGTGTCGGGATTTGGGATTCAGCGATGACGACCGGCGGGAGAACATCCGCCGGGTGGGGGAAGTGGCCCGGTTGATGGTCGATTCCGGGCTGGTTGTATTAACCGCGTTTATCTCTCCGCACCGTGCTGAACGGCAGATGGTGCGAGAACTGCTTGATCAGGAGCAGTTTCTTGAAGTGTTCGTCGATACGCCGCTGGCTATTTGTGAAGCCCGCGACCCCAAAGGTTTATACAGGAAAGCCCGTGCCGGCGAGTTGCGCAATTTCACCGGCATTGACGCGGTTTATGAGGCGCCGGAACAGCCGGAATTGCATCTGGACGGCCAACAATTGGTAACAAATTTAGTCGCTGAATTATTAGATATGCTGCACGGTCGAGCTATCATCTAAGCCTCAGCTTGCCCCTTTGCAGGCGCTACGGTATGCGTGTTTTGCCTCGCTGCCGTTTGCCTGACGAAGGGGCAGTCTTCAGGCCCAACGGTTACCCGGTGATGGGGTAAAGCAGGAACGATGATGCAGAGTGTGACGCCATTACCTGATAGCAATACGCAAGCCGACCATGCCGAGGAGGAGGACGCGTCCTTCGTTTCTTGCAGCCCGCTGGTAGGGGCGCTGGCAGGCTTCTGCTTTTACTGGTTGGCTTTTTCTCTGCCGTTTATCGTGTATGGCCTGAATTCCACGCTATTGCTGATGCTTTACACCTGGCCCTTTTTTCTGGCGCTGATGCCCCTGTCGGTATTGATCGGCATGCTGTTTCGCGTGCTGTTGCCGAATCATGTGGTGTGGATGATGTTCTGCTGCGCAGTCAGCATTCCGGGCGTGTTCTGGCTGGTGTTCTTACTGATCACCGGGTGGTAGCGGCTCAGGCAACGCATCTCACCAGGATATCGATTTCAGAGAAACCGATTTCAGATTATTTACTCCTTTCGTGAAACTATTTCCCTGTGTGAGCAATTTTATCCTTCGCCACCCGGTGTGTGCCTGGCTTTTTCCTGCCGGAGGGGAATGCTGTTGGCGAAGGTGGAGTCCTGACAAAAGTTATGGGATGATTAGGCGGCTTTTCAGGGGGCTGGATGGGAAAACTTTCGCTGTTATTGTTGATTCTTCTCGGTTGGTTGCAATATTCGCTCTGGCTGGGGAAAAACGGTGTTCATGACTACGTGCGGGTGAAGGATGACGTGGCGGTGCAACAGGCCAACAACGTCAAACTGAAATCCCGCAACGAACAGCTGTTTGCGGAAATAGACGATCTCAATGGTGGTCAGGAAGCCATTGAGGAACGGGCGCGCAACGAGCTGGGCATGACTAAACCCGGAGAAAGCTTTTATCGTCTGGTGGCCGACCAGGCGGATCGTCGCGTCGGCGCGAACCCGTCGACGGCCCCTTCCACTTCATCATCGACGTCTCGCTAGGTATGTCTACTCCAAATCAGTCTTTGGCTGAGGTGGTTGCTGTTTTGCCGGCGGCCGGTAACGGCAGCCGGATGCAGAGCGACCGCCCCAAGCAGTACCTTTCCATCGGCGGTAAAACCATTCTTGAGCACACGGTCGCGGCTTTGTTGCGTCATCCGCGTATTCAACGGGTGGTTATCGCCATCAGCGCCGATGACCGTTATTTTCCCGAACTGCCCCTCGCAACTGATCCGCGTATTCAGGTAGTGACCGGCGGCCGCCAGCGGGCCGATTCGGTGCTGGCCGGTTTACTGCAGTTGCCGCACACCGATTGGGTGCTGGTGCATGACGCGGCGCGGCCCTGTTTGCATCAGGACGATCTGTCCCGGCTGCTGGCGCTGACCGGGCAAAGTGAGGTCGGCGGCATTTTGGCGGCGCCGGTGCGTGATACCATGAAGCGGAGCCGGGATGGCGTCATCGACCATACGGTGGAGCGCGAGGCGCTGTGGCACGCCCTGACGCCGCAGCTGTTCCCGCTGGCGCTGCTGCGGGGCTGCCTGGAGCGAGCGTTGCGCGAAGGCGCGACCGTTACCGACGAGGCGTCGGCGCTGGAATATTGCGGCTATCGTCCGCGGATTGTTCCAGGACGGGCAGACAACATCAAGGTCACGCGCCCGGAAGATCTGGCGCTGGCGGAGTTTTATCTGACGCGTAGCCCGGATCATCATCAACAAGATAATAAAGGAGCCTGAGTGATGCGTATCGGTCACGGTTTTGATGTGCATAAATTTGGCGGAGAAGGTCCGCTGGTGATCGGTGGGGTACGTATTCCCTATGAGCGTGGCTTGCTGGCGCATTCCGATGGCGATGTGGTGCTGCACGCCGTCACCGATGCGCTGCTGGGCGCGGCGGCGATGGGCGATATCGGTAAACTGTTTCCCGACACCGATCCGGCCTACCGCGGCATTGACAGCCGCGAATTGCTGCGCGAAGCCTGGCGTCGCATCACCGCCAAAGGTTACCAACTGGGCAACCTTGATGTCACCATCATCGCGCAGGCGCCGAAAATGGCGCCGCACATCCCGCAGATGCGCGTCAACATCGCCGAAGATCTGCAATCACACATGGATGATGTCAACGTCAAAGCCACCACGACTGAACAGCTGGGCTTTACCGGCCGTGGCGAAGGGATTGCCTGCGAGGCGGTGGTGTTGCTGGTCAAGAGCGATGCTACCGGCGTGGTGGCATGGTAATGCGTGAATCACTGTTTTGGTTGCATGGCGAACCGGCCGCAACGGGGGGGCTGAAAGCATCGCCGGATGATTTTTTTGTCGCCGAAGATCTGGGATTTGCACCGGATGGCGATGGCGAGCATGTGCTGGTGCGTGTGCGCAAACGCGGTTGCAACACCACGTTTGTGGCGGAAGCGCTGGCGAAGTTCGCCGGTATTCCGGCGCGTTCCGTCAGCTATGCCGGGTTGAAAGATCGCCATGCGGTAACCGAACAATGGTTCTGCCTGCATTTGCCGGGCAAAGCGGAGCCGGCGTGGGCGGCATTTGCGCTGGAAGGGTGCGAAATTCTTGAAGCGCAGCGTCATCGCCGTAAACTGCGTATTGGCGCGTTGCGCGGCAACCATTTTAGTCTGGTGCTGCGCGAAGTTAGCGACCGTGCCGATGTTGAAGCCCGTCTGGCGCTGATCGCCGGTGAAGGCGTGCCCAACTATTTCGGCAGCCAGCGTTTCGGTCGTGACGGCAACAATCTGGAACAGGCCCGCCGCTGGGCGAATGACGAGATTCGGGTTAAGGATCGCAGCAAGCGCAGCTTCTACCTTTCCGCCGTGCGCAGTGAGTTATTCAACCTGATGGCCAGTGCGCGTCTGGCGACGTATGGCGCAACGCAGGTGTTGACCGGCGATGCGCTGCAACTGGCTGGCCGCGGCAGTTGGTTTGTGGTCAAGCCGGAAGAGCAGGCTGAGGCGCAGTCGCGCGTGATAGCCGGCGAACTGCAGATTACCGCCGCATTGCCGGGGCAGGGCGAATCAGGTGTGCAGGAGCAGGCGCTGGCGTTCGAGCAGCAATGCCTGGAAGGCCAGACGCTGTTGTTGTCATTGCTGACGCGTGAGCGAGTGGACAGCGCGCGCCGCGCCGTCATGTTATATCCGCAAGACCTGCGCTGGTCATGGCGGGATGACGTCACGCTTGAGTTACACTTCTGGTTGCCGGCAGGGTGCTTCGCCACCAGCGTGGTGCGGGAGCTACTGCTTCCCGTGCAACAGGAAAACGAGTGGGCGGCCTGATAGCAGGCGGCTTTTTTCGGCTTCAGACGCGTGATTTATCCTGATACGGGCTGTCGATTTTCTTTGCTATCGGAGAACGGGGCGAATTGATGAGGTGGGCTAACGCCGGAGTTGACGGGGAATGGTGAATAAACGCGTGCAAACGTTGCTGGCGCAGCTTCACCAGCAGGGAATTCAGGACGAACGCCTGTTGCAGGCCATGGCCTCGGTTCCTCGCGAGCGTTTTGTTGACGAGGCGTTCGAACATAAAGCCTATGATAACGTCGCCCTGCCGATCGGTTCCGGACAAACCATCTCTCAACCTTACATCGTAGCCAGAATGACCGAGCTGCTGCGGCTGACGCCGGAGTCCCGCGTGCTGGAGATCGGCACCGGTTCCGGTTATCAGACCGCGATTCTGGCGCATCTGGTGCGGCATGTGTTTTCGGTGGAGCGTATTAAAGGCCTGCAGTGGCAGGCCAAGCGGCGTCTTAAGCAACTCGACCTGCACAATGTGTCCACCCGTCATGGCGACGGCTGGCAAGGTTGGGCGTCCAAAGGGCCGTTTGACGCCATCATCGTCACGGCGGCGCCGCCGGAGATTCCGTCCGCACTGATGGCGCAACTGGACGAAGGCGGCGTCATGGTCTTGCCCGTAGGCGAAGAGCAGCAGACATTACAGGTCGTTTTGCACCGCAACGGCGAGTTTATCGTTCAGACGGTGGAAATGGTTCGGTTTGTTCCGCTGGTCAAAGGAGAATTGGCCTGATACCGTTGCCAATCTCGGTAAAAAGTCCGTCTTTAAAATTTCAATACAACTGTCTTATGGTGATAACGGATTGATATTGATAGGCTGTGTCCCGTCGTTGTCCGTGATTCTGACCCTGTTGGTATGGCGTAACCGCCAGACAGACCTTATGGTACCGCCTGTTTGCGTCGACGAATAAAATAAACGGTAATCGTTTTACGTTCCTCGCTTCGCATTATTGCCTGCCTTTATCAGGGTGTTCCGAACGAAAATACGCGTCGGGACCGGACAGATTTCGTCATTTTTGGTTATAGGGGGAGTTTGGCGCATGGGAAGCCAAATCGTGAACTGGCGTCAGATCGCTGTGTGTTCGGTTATTACTCTGGGATTGGCCGGTTGTGCAAATGACAATAATCAGGCGGCCCCGATCAGCAGCGTGGGAGATAACGGCGCAGGAAGTCGTTCGGGCAGTACCACCACCTATTCGCCGCCGCCGCGCATTTCCAGCGTGGGCAGCGTGAGCAATAATACTCAAACCGTTCCTTCGGCGGGCATCAGCCGCCCTCCCAGCGATGCGGGGGTCACTACCCGTGAAGGTAAGATTGTCTATAACCGCAGCTATAACAGCATCCCCAAAGGGAGCTACAGCGGCAATACCTACACCGTCAAACGCGGGGATACCCTGTTCTATATTGCCTGGATTACCGGCAACGATTATCGCGAACTGGCGCAGCGCAACAACATTCAGGAACCTTACAGCCTGAATGTGGGCCAGTCGTTAAGCCTCGGCAGCAATATGAATGCCGGCGGTAGCACCCAGGGCATGGCGATTGCCAGCGCGCCGACGACGGTAACGACATCCGCACCGGTGGAAATCAGCCCGTCCAACAGCGGTCATATGCTGCCTGAAAATGCCGCTAAAGCCTCTGGCAGCGGCCGTATGCTGTCAGGCAACGCCACCGCCAGCAGCAGCGGTCATATGCTGCCGGCTAACGCAGCCGCCGCAGCTGCCGCGCAGCCGTCATCGGCAACACAAATGCAGACTACGCAGGTTGATTCTCAACCAACTAATGCGTATTCTGAAAGTTCGGGTAAACAGAATGTGGGTAAGATGTTGCCCACGGCGGGAGCCGCGACCACGCTTCCGACCACCGAACCGACGCAAACGAACACGGCAATTGCCAGCTGGCGTTGGCCTACAGACGGGAAAGTCATAGATAGTTTCTCAGCCTCAGAGGGGGGAAATAAAGGGATTGATATCGCCGGCTCACGTGGGCAATCCGTTATCGCTACCGCATCCGGGCGTGTAGTGTATGCGGGTAATGCGTTACGCGGTTACGGTAATCTGATCATCATCAAACATAATGATGATTACCTGAGCGCCTATGCCCATAACGAAACCATGCTGGTCCGGGAACAACAAGAGGTAAAGGCGGGTCAACAAATTGCTACCATGGGTAGCACCGGAACCAGTTCAGTACGCTTGCATTTTGAAATTCGTTACAAGGGGAAATCCGTAAACCCGCTGCGTTTTCTTCCGCAGCGATAAATCGGGCAGAGTATTTCGGTATTCTGCCATGGGATCACGGGTAGGAGCCACTTATGAGCCAAAACACGCTGAAAGTTAACGAGTTACATGAAGATGCTGAATTCGATGAGAATGGAATCGACGTTTTTGACGACAAAGCGCTGGCGGAGGAAGAAACCGGCGATAGCGACCTGCTCGACGAGGAATTGCTTTCGCAAGGAACTGCTCAGCGCGTGCTGGATGCAACCCAGCTTTATCTGGGAGAAATCGGCTACTCACCTCTTCTGACCGCTGAAGAAGAAGTTTACTTTGCCCGTCGGGCGCTGCGCGGCGATGTTTCATCTCGCCGCCGCATGATCGAGAGTAACCTGCGGCTGGTGGTGAAAATCGCCCGCCGCTACAACAATCGGGGACTGGCGTTGCTGGACCTGATTGAAGAAGGAAACCTCGGTTTGATCCGCGCAGTCGAGAAGTTTGACCCTGAACGCGGGTTCCGCTTTTCGACTTACGCCACCTGGTGGATCCGTCAGACCATTGAACGGGCCATCATGAATCAGACTCGCACCATCCGTTTACCCATCCATATCGTCAAAGAATTGAATGTCTACCTGCGTACCGCACGCGAACTGTCCCACAAGCTTGATCACGAGCCCAGTGCGGAAGAAATCGCCGAGCGGCTGGATAAGCCGGTAGATGACGTTAACCGTATGCTGCGTCTCAACGAGCGCATCACCTCGGTGGATACGCCGCTGGGCGGGGATTCGGAAAAGGCGCTGCTGGATATTCTGGCCGATGAGAAGGATAACGGCCCGGAAGATACCACGCAGGATAACGATATGAAGCAGAATATCGTTAAGTGGCTGTTTGAACTGAACGCAAAACAGCGTGAAGTGCTGGCTCGCCGTTTTGGCCTGCTGGGATATGAAGCCGCCACGCTGGAAGATGTGGGTCGTGAAATCGGGTTGACTCGTGAACGGGTTCGCCAGATTCAGGTAGAAGGGCTGCGTCGTTTACGCGAGATCCTGCAGGTGCAGGGGCTGGACATCGAAGAACTGTTCCGCGAATAACTCGCACAATAACTAACATGGCACAAAAAAATGGTGGGATACCCCACCATTTTTTATATCTGCAATTAGGTTCGTGCGTTATCGGGTACACTGAGACAGCAGGAACTCGACGATATCGCCGGCCTTGATCATCTCTTTTTCGCCTTTACGGCGGTGCTTGTATTCGATCTCGTCGTTATCCAGATTGCGATCGCCGATCACGATGGTGTGCGGAATGCCGATCAGTTCCATATCCGCAAACATCACGCCGGGGCGTTCTTTGCGATCGTCCAGCAATACATCGACGCCGTTGGCGCGCAGTTGCTGATAGATATTCTCGGCCACTTCCTGCACGCGGAAGGACTTATGCATGTTCATCGGCAGAATCGCCACCTGGAACGGCGCAATGGCGTCAGGCCAGATAATGCCGCGATCGTCATGGTTCTGCTCAATGGCGGCGGCGATCACGCGTGTTACGCCGATACCGTAGCAGCCCATGGTCAGCGTCTGATTGCGGCCGTCTTCGCCCTGAACCGTTGCTTTCAAGGCTTCGGAGTATTTCTTGCCCAACTGGAAGATGTGGCCGACTTCAATACCACGCTTAATCAGCAGCGTGCCTTTGCCGTCCGGGCTGCGATCGCCTTCCACTACGTTACGGATATCGGCAACCTGCGGCAGAGCGGTATCGCGTTCCCAGTTAATGCCGAAATAGTGTTTGCCGTCGATGTTGGCGCCGGCGCTGAAATCGCTCATCGCTGCCACGGTACGATCGACCACAACCGGCACCGGCAGATTTACCGGCCCCAGCGAACCCGGACCGGCCTTAACCACCGCACGGATTTCTTCTTCAGTCGCGAAGGTCAATGGGCTGGCGACCAGCTCCAGTTTTTCCGCTTTGACTTCGTTCAGTTCATGATCGCCACGCACCAGCAGCGCAACCAACTTATGGCCGCTTTCTTCGGTCGCTTTCACCAGCAGGGTCTTGACGGTTTTTTCCACCGGCACTGCGAATTGTTCCACCAGCTCGGCGATGGTTTTGGCGTTCGGGGTATCCACCAGCGTCATGGCCTGAGTCGGCGCCGCGCGGCCGTGCTCCGGCGCAACGGCTTCCGCCAGTTCAATGTTGGCGGCGTAATCCGACCCGGTAGAGAACACGATGTCGTCTTCGCCGCTGCTGGCCAGAACCTGGAATTCATGTGATGCGTTACCGCCGATGGAGCCGGTATCGGCCTGTACGGGGCGGAAATCGAGATCCATGCGGCTGAAAATCTTGCTGTAGGCCGCGTACATGGCATCGTAAGTGACCTGCAGGGATTCCTGCGTGGTGTGGAACGAGTAGGCATCCTTCATCAGGAACTCGCGGGCGCGCATTACGCCAAAACGCGGGCGTACTTCGTCACGGAATTTGGTCTGGATCTGATAGAAATTCAGCGGCAACTGCTTGTAGGAGCTGATTTCATTGCGGATCAAATCGGTGATGACTTCCTCATGCGTTGGGCCGAGCACAAACGGGCGGTCGCCTCGGTCAACAAAGCGCAACAGCTCCGGGCCATATTGTTCCCAGCGGCCGCTTTCCTGCCACAGGTCGGCGGGTTGAACTACCGGCATCGAAATTTCGATGGCGCCGGCATTGTTCATTTCTTCACGCACGATGTTTTCGACTTTTTTCAGCACCCGCAACCCGGTCGGCAACCAGGTATAAAGGCCGGAAGCCAGTTTACGAATCATCCCGGCTCGCAGCATCAACTGATGGCTGATGACTTCGGCATCGGCGGGCGTCTCCTTCAGCGTGGAGAGCATGTATTGACTTGTACGCATGATGTTTGAGTTCCGTCAGAACAAATAAATAGCATTAACCACAACGTGGTTCAGGCAGAAAAAGTGGTTTAGTTTACCAGTGCGGGCCGTTCCCCAAAAGGCGCAGCCACGTTTTTTAACCGGCATCAAGGCTGATGACTTCCGTTTGACCGTCAATAACCTGCCATTTGACATTAAATTCCAGCAACCGCGCGGCATAGACCTTGAGGTCATCTTCTCCTTTACGGTAAGCCGGACGGGGATCCTGCGCCAGCACCTGGCTAATGAAACGCCGCAGATTGGGGTGACGCTGCTGATGTTCCGTCAGTTGTTGCTCCGCCATAACGGAAAAATGGATCGGCATATCGGCTTCGGGCGCCAACTGGGCAAAACCGGCCCGCGCCTGCGGCTGACTTTCCGCGAACGGCAGGTAGGGTTTGATGTCCACGACCGGGGTGCCGTCCACCAGATCCAGACTGCCCAGCTCCAGTATCACGCTATCCCGCATGGTGCGTATCGCTTTCAGTTCAACCAGCGACATACCGATCGGGTTAGGGCGAAACGTTGAGCGGGTAGCGAACACGCCCATGCGGGCATTGCCGCCCAGACGAGGCGGCCTGACCGTTGGGCGCCAGCCCGCGGAGGCTGTCTGGTGGAAAATGAACAGCAGCCACAGGTGGCTGAAATCTTCGAGCCCGCGTACGGCCTCGGGTTGGTTATAAGGCGAGAGGAGATGTAATTCTCCGCCGCCATCCTTAATCAGACCGGGCTGTCGGGGTACGGCAAATTTTTCTTTATAAGGTGAGCGGATAACGCCGATCTGATTAAAGCAAAATTGGCTCATTGCGCGGAAACTTTCAGTGCATAACCCTGGCAGACAGCCTGACGGTAGCATCCCGCTACATTACTGATGATCTGGCAGTCATGCAGCAGCACGGCATTGGCTTTCATGGCGGTGGCGCGATTCTGCATTCTTCTTCGGGCAGACGGAATGCTGGGCGGCGTGTCCTGCGCGCTGGCCTGGCACGATGAACCAGACACTTCACCCATATCGCGGAACGGCTTACCTACCAACTCTTCGGCACTTTTATACAACACGGCAGGGGCGGGATGCGTGACCGGCTTCGGCTTCGGCGGAGGTTCCACAGCCACTGGTGTCTGCGGTTGTGGTGCCGGCGCAGCAGGTTTGTGCAGCAGGGAACATCCTGTCAGCGAAAACGCCAACAGCAGAACAGGTACAGCACGCATAAATTTTCCTCTGGCTTGGATAAAGTGCGGTTATTGAAGCAAGCAATACAGAAAATAACAAGACGGGCAGTTGCCCGTCTTTCATCTCTTTTATGCAAGAAAGTAAGTATTAACTTACCATCCTTTCACCGCGCCACCATTAAATGTTTTCAGCGCCGCCTGATTTACTTCGTCAGACTGATAAGCCTTTACGAATTTTTTCACGTTTTCTGCATCTTTATTGTCTTCACGAGCAACCAGCAGGTTAACGTACGGTGAGTCTTTTTCTTCTACGAACAAACCGTCTTTGGTCGGGGTCAGGTTGATCTGGCTGGCATAAGTGGTGTTGATGATGGCCAGAGCAATCTGATCGTCATCCAGAGAGCGCGGCAGCTGCGGCGCTTCCAGTTCGACCAGCTTCAGGTTTTTCGGGTTTTCAGTCACATCCAGTACGGTCGGCAGCAGGCCAACGTTGTCTTTCAGTTTGAGCAAGCCCACTTTCTGCAGCAGCAGCAGCGAACGGCCCAGGTTGGTCGGATCGTTCGGCAGGGCGATCTGCGCGCCGTTCTGCAGGTCATTCAGCGATTTGATTTTTTTGGAGTAACCGGCGATCGGATACACGAAGGTGTTGCCGACGGAAACCAGCTTATAGCCGCGATCCTTGATCTGCTGGTCGAGGTACGGTTTGTGCTGGAAAGCGTTCAGGTCGATATCGCCTTTGCTCAGCGCTTCGTTCGGCAGCACGTAATCATTAAAGGTAACCAGTTCAACATCCAGACCGTATTTTTCCTTGGCGACTTTCTGCGCCACTTCCGCTACCTGCTGCTCGGCACCGACGATCACGCCCACTTTAATGTGGTTAGGGTTCTTCTGCTCCTGACCGCATCCGGCCAGCGCCAGCGCACCAATCAACGCACCAACCGCCGCGAGAGATTTCAATTTAATTGCCATTTTTTACCTCTGTTTAATGTTTTAACCTGCATCGAAGAATAATAGACGCGATGGTGAAACCCGTTATTTGTGGGTAACCGCGCGAACTGCTCTGTCACCAAAAAACTGAATGAGATAAACCAGAACCACCAACAGGACCAGCACGGTATTCATCACGGTGGCGTTATAGCCGACATAACCATACTGATAACCAATCTGCCCCAGACCACCGGCGCCGACCGCACCGCCCATGGCTGAATAACCTACCAACGTAATCAATGTAATAGTGGCGGCGTTGATCAGACCGGGCAGGGCTTCGGGTAGCAAAATCTTGCGGATAATCTGCAGCGGCGTAGCGCCCATCGCGCGTGCCGCTTCGATCAACCCGGTCGGAATTTCCAGCAGGGCGTTTTCCACCATGCGGGCGATAAAAGGCGCCGCTCCTACCGTTAACGGTACAATCGCTGCCTGTAGACCAATTGCGGTGCCTACAATCACTCGGGTAAAAGGAATCATCCACACCAGCAGAATAATGAAAGGAATGGAGCGGAAAATATTCACCAACGCGGAAATGCTGCGATAAAGCTTAGGATTGGCGATAATCTGCCCGGGGCGGGTGATATACAACAGCACGCCGACGGGCAAACCCAGCATAAAACCGAAAAAGCCGGACACGAATGTCATCACCACGGTCTCCCAAACGCCGCGGGCAATCAACCAGAGCATGGCTTCAGACATAACCCAATACCTCAATATTCACGTGATGTTGCTGCAGAAAGGCAATGGCTGCCTGGGTGTCGGTTTCCTGCCCGTGCATTTCGGCCAGCATGATGCCGAATTTCACACCGCCAGCGTAATCCATCTGCGCGCTGATAATGTTGTTGTTGACGTTGAACGTCCGGGCCACTTCGGACAATAAGGGCGCGTCGACCGACTGGCCGGTAAACTCCATACGCAGCAGCGGTACGCTGCCTGGGCGAGGCGTTGTCGACAGTCGCTGCTGATAGTCATCCGGAATATCCAGATGCAGGGTGGACTGGATAAATTTCTGAGCCAGCGGTGTTTTCGGATGAGAAAACACTTCGCTGACCGTATCCTGCTCAATCAGTTTGCCGTTACTGATAACCGCCACCTGATCGCAGATACGTTTAACCACATCCATTTCATGCGTAATCAACAGGATGGTCAGCCCCAGCCGACGATTGATGTCTTTCAGCAATTCAAGAATAGAACGGGTTGTGGCCGGGTCCAGTGCGCTGGTTGCTTCATCGCACAGTAGAACTTTGGGGTTGCTTGCCAGCGCGCGGGCAATGGCGACGCGCTGTTTTTGCCCGCCGGACAGATTAGCAGGATAGGCGTCATGCTTGTCCGACAGCCCGACCAAATCCAGAAGCTGATGCACCCGCTGTTTGATTTCAGCCACGGGCGTGTTGTCCAGCTCCAGCGGCAGCGCCACATTGCCGAATACGGTACGTGAGGACAACAAATTGAAGTGCTGGAAAATCATGCCGATTTGGCGGCGGGTGCGCGTTAATTGGCTTTCCGACAGGCTCATCAGCTCTTTCCCGTCGATCAACACTTTCCCCTGCGTCGGTCTTTCCAGCAGATTCACGCAGCGAATCAGCGTGCTTTTACCTGCGCCTGATGCGCCAATCACGCCATAAATCTGACCCGCGGGCACGCGTAATGTCACGTCGTCCAGCGCAGTGACGGCGCGTCCTTTTTGCTGGAAAACCTTTGTAATATTAATCAGTTCAATCATAAGTTTTATCAAAGATGACGATGGCCGGACAAGAAACCATAATATTCCGACCCAATGTGGAGGGGATGTTAAGGCGTCTAGACGTCTAAGTCAATCGAGATCCCGTCAGGGATGACATTCTCTCTGGTGATGAAAACATGCGATACTAAGCACAATTTACGCCATCAGGAGCAAAGGTAAGTGGCAAACAGCGTCCCTGCAATTTTTCTCGACCGTGACGGTACCATTAATGTTGATCATGGCTATGTCCATGAAATCGATCAGTTCCAGTTCATTGACGGCGTGATTGACGCCTTGAATGAACTCAAAAAAATGGGCTTTGCTCTGGTGCTGGTGACCAACCAGTCAGGGATTGCCAGAGGTAAGTTTACCGAAGATCAGTTCATGCAACTGACCGAGTGGATGGATTGGTCGCTGGCCGACCGTGGTGTTGACCTGGACGGTATCTATTATTGCCCGCATCACCCTGATGCAGGTGAAGGGGAATATCGTCAACAGTGTGATTGCCGTAAACCTCAGCCGGGGATGTTTATCTCTGCGCAGCGTCATTTGCACATTGATATGGCCGCTTCTTATATGGTGGGCGATAAAGTTGAAGATATGCAGGCAGCGCAGGCAGCAGGGGTAGGAACGAAAGTATTGGTTAAAACCGGTAAACCGATCACCGAAGAAGGCGAAAAATTGGCTGATTGGCTAATAGATAGCCTGGCGGACCTGCCAAAAACGATCAAACAGCACGTAAAATAGCCGTAAGGGTGGAAAAATGCGCGAACGGAAAAAAAGATCGAGAAAGTGGTTGTGTAACCCGTTCGGATCCCTATAATGCGCATCCACTGACACGGCAACGGCGACAAGCCAGCGCGGTGTGAGGCAGAGAAAACGAGAAAAAAGTCGTTGACTCTGAATGAGGAAAGCGTAGTATACGCCACCTCGCGACAGCAGGCTGCAAGCCGGTCGCACTGCT
>NZ_CM001984.1:3687005-3840217 GCF_000406305.1 Dickeya sp. MK7 | reverse complement strand
AGTTCGACTCTGGGTATCAGCACCACTTGTTTTAAATAGTGTTCGGCAAATTAAATAAAAGAATTTGTCTGGCGGCGAGAGCGCGGTGGTCCCACCTGACCCCATGCCGAACTCAGAAGTGAAACGCCGTAGCGCCGATGGTAGTGTGGGGTCTCCCCATGCGAGAGTAGGGAACTGCCAGACATCAAACAGCAAGAAAGGCCATCCATGCGGATGGCCTTTTTTCTTTTCTATTGTTCATCCTGAATAACGTTAAGACATGAGGTTCTACACAGGTAAAAGAAAGTATTGCCGCGGCACGATGGGGCACAATTCAGGTACGTTAAATGATGGCTTCTGTCCTGTTCAGGCAATGACCTTTCGAATGCCTTATGGCAAACGTTTTACAATAGAATCGCCATATTCACGGATTATATCCTTACCATATTCGCGGAATTCCCTGTTTTAATTGCAATGAAATAACCTCTGCTGTTATTTCATTGTAGAGTGACGCCGTCAGCTTAAATAATTACATGAGCCAGTTAGCCTTTGCCTGAACTACCGAGCCTGTTTTACTGTATCTGCTATAAGATAATCATTAAATAGCAGACAGGAAGGGTAACGCTTATATGGCAAATACAATAAACCCACAACAGGAAACAGAATCAACAACTATAAATACCGCCCGTCAACGCATCTGGGCGATAGTCGGCGCGTCATCGGGAAATTTGGTGGAATGGTTTGATTTTTATGTCTATTCGTTTTGTTCCCTTTATTTTGCGCATATCTTTTTCCCAACCGGTAATACCACAACGCAATTGTTACAGACCGCCGGCGTATTTGCTGCCGGATTTTTGATGCGCCCGATTGGCGGCTGGTTATTCGGCTATATCGCCGATAAATATGGCCGTAAAAAATCGATGCTGATTTCTGTGTGTATGATGTGCCTGGGATCCTTAGTGATCGCCTGCCTGCCCGGCTATGCGACGATTGGCGTCTGGGCGCCATTATTGTTGCTGATAGCGCGTTTGTTTCAGGGGCTGTCGGTCGGCGGGGAGTACGGCACCAGCGCAACCTACATGAGTGAGGTGGCGCTGGAAGGGCGCAAAGGATTCTATGCTTCATTCCAATACGTGACGCTAATCGGTGGTCAATTGCTGGCGTTACTGGTGGTGGTAATCCTGCAACAATTGCTTTCCGATACGGATTTGCGTACGTGGGGCTGGCGTATTCCGTTCGCATTGGGTGCGGCGTTGGCCGTGGTAGCGCTGTTTCTGCGTCGTTCGCTGAATGAAACCTCCGCCAGTGAAACCCGTGCCCGTAAGGATGCCGGATCGCTGCGCGCGCTGTGGCGTAATCGCAAGGCTTTCGTCATGGTGTTGGGTTTTACCGCCGGCGGTTCGTTGAGCTTCTATACCTACACCACCTATATGCAGAAATATCTGGTGAATACCGCCGGGATGAATGCCAAATCCGCCAGCGGGTTGATGACTCTGGCGCTGTTTGCTTTCATGCTGTTGCAGCCTTTGTTCGGCGCGCTGTCCGACAAAATTGGTCGTCGTAGTTCCATGCTGGTTTTTGGGGCGTTTTCGGCGTTGCTGACGGTGCCGATTCTGTCTACTTTGCAAGGCGTGACTAACCCGGTTATCGCGTTTGCGCTGGTAATGCTGGCTCTGGTGATCGTGAGCTTTTATACCTCGATCAGCGGCATTCTCAAGGCGGAAATGTTTCCTCCGGAAGTGCGCGCGCTGGGCGTTGGGTTGTCCTACGCCGTGGCGAACGCCCTGTTTGGCGGCTCCGCTGAGTATGTGGCGCTGTCGCTAAAATCGCTGGGTACGGAAGAGGCTTTCTTCTGGTATGTTTCGCTGATGGGCGCGCTGGCGTTTCTGGTTTCGCTCGGGCTGCATCACAAAGGGAAAGGCGAGACGCTCTAACGATGGGCTGCCTGCCATAAACAGTAGCCGGCCGTTGCGCCGGCTATATCCCAGGTGAAATCTTTCCAACTCCAGCCACTACCTTGCGGCCGGCTGTCGTAGGCTTCTTTGGCTGCGCCGATACTGACGGAAAACATCAATCCGAATGCGGCGCTGCGGTCGCGGCTCTGATGCTGATGTTCCACGAATTCACTGCCTGCGGCGCTTAGTAGCGCTGATGCCATAAAATGTTTCGCTTTGTCGGGCCCCGTCCACTGATCCTGCGCCATGTGCGCGCATCCTGAACAGACGGACAGCAGTAATAGCAGCGCTTTGCGCATCATCTCCCCTCATGACCTGTATACCGCCACTGGCCGAAGAAACCTGACAAAGCTTACTACAGGCATGATAATTCCCGGCAGAGCATTAACAAACTGTGCCGGGAATACGGCAGATGGTTACAAAATACGGCTGATCAGGCGATCGATGCGGATACGGCGCAGACGGCGGATAAGCTTGCGCACTTTTACCGGATATTGCGCGATACTTTGCAACTGCTGATAGTGCGTGATGATCTGGGTATGAGCGCGGATGCACTCCAGCTCTTGCTGACGCTGTACCTGTAATTCCTGCTCCGGGTCATGAATCAGAATGGCGTTTTCCAGATCCAGCCGCCAGGCGCGAGGATTGAGGTTGTTGCCGGTCAGCAGTTGCCAGTTATCGTCCACCCACATGCCTTTGAGGTGAAAGCTGTTATCGCCGTCCTTCCACAGACGGATCATCAGTTGGTTGCTGTCGATGTATTTCTGCAACCGGCTCAGGAAACGACGCAGGTTGATTTCATACAGGTACGGCAGCGCGCCGATAATCCGGAACGGCTGATCTTCTGGGATGAAGAAGTCGTTTGCCGTCTTGTCGCCGATGATGATCTCGATCTGCTTGCCGTTGCGCAGCAGACGGATAATGTTGCGAACCAGCAGGGCCGGCAGATTGAAGTACGGGGTACACATCACCAAACGCTGCTCAGTGCAGTACATCAGGTGATGGATAGTCCGGTTCAGCGGGCTCTGTTTGCCCAGACCGACCAGCGGCGTCACCGTCAATTGGTGGTTGTTGTCGCCGACGCCAGGCAGCATATACGTTGCCGAACGCAATGACTGACGGAACTGGCGGATATCGTTTTTGATGTCGATGGTTTTGGGGCGAGACGAGCGGTCCAGCCGCTGCACGGCGGACGCAGCCAGCAGGTCCTGCACATAACGCGCCATGACATCAGCCAGCATGGGGTTATGAATCAGCTGATAGCGGTCATAACGGTATTTTTCATGCTGATGCAGGTAGACGTCGTTCAGACTGGCGCCGCTGTAAAGCACCATGTCATCGATAATAAACCCTTTCAGATGCAGGACGCCCAGCGCTTCACGCGTATTGACCGGGACGCCATAAATCGGGAAGGGCGCATCATCGTACCGCTGCGCCATTTCGTAGTACCAGTCAGCGTTGGTGCTGTCGGCGGCAACGCCGATGCGGCCGCGCTGGGCGCGATGCCAGTCGACCAGTACGGTGACCTCCAGTTCAGGGCATTGGCGTTTGGCCTGATAGAGCGCCGACAGAATGCCTTCGCCGCCGTCATCGTGTTCCAGATACAGGGCTACCAGATAGATGCGTTTCTTCGCCTGCAGAATCTGTTCTGTCAGCGTAGTACGGAAAAGCGCTGGGCTGTGAAGCGTCTGGACGTCATCGGCAGACTGAGGAATTTTAGGCAGTTGTGCAAGGTGTTGTTGATATTTCGTACGCTTTAATTTTGACAACATCACAGTGCGATTCTTCTCTCATCGTGGGATGACCGCGTGGTCATAAATATACGTTAAGGCATAGCCGAATCGGGCGATGATACCACTACTTGGCAAGCGTTGTGAGCAAGTTTTACTGCCTGTAGCGAGATCCCGCCCGCATCTGCGCGCCTGATTATGGCTGTGCGGACGAGTCCAGCGGCAGCTCCAGCGTCACAATACCGTCTTCCAGTTGCACATCAACGGCGAAGCCCAGTTTTTTCGCCAGCGTGACCATACCCTGATTCGTCGGCATGGTGATGCCGCTCAGACGCGCCAGACCGTGGGCGCGGGTATAATGGATCAATTTTTCCAGTAGTTTCCTGCCTAATCCCAGCCCTTTCAGATCGGATCGCACCAGTACGGCGAATTCCGCGTTGGTATTATCCGGGTCGGCGATGGCGCGTGTGACGCCGATGATCTCCGGCTCACCTTCCGCTCCTGACCGCACAGCAATAAAAGCCATCTCACGATCGTAGTCAATTTGGGTCATATTGGCTAAATCTTCATGGGTAAATTCGTTGATTTCACTGAAATAACGGTAATACAGATCTTCGCGGGTTACTTTGCCGATAAAATGGGCCAACAGCGGTTCGTCTTCGGGCAGGATGGGGCGGAACAGACAGGACGCGCCATCCTTGAGCCGGACGGTTTCTTCCAGTTCCTGCGGATAAGGGCGGATAGACAGACGAGACTGCGGGTCGCCGCTGAAAGGCGCCAGATGCAGCGTAACATCCAGCAGCGTGAATTCCTCGCCGGAGGCCAGCAGCGGGTGAATATCCAGACGCGAGATCTCCGGGCAATCCAGAATCAGGTTGGAAACCTGCACCAGCAACCGGCTGAGCGCCGGAATATCCAGCGGCTTGAGCGCGTTTTGGCTGCGGATTTTGCCGCTTTTCAACGCCTGAACGATCAGATAGCGCGCCAGCGCCATATTCAGCGGCGGCAGTGCCACCGCCGCCTGCGTTTCCCGGCTCCATTCCATGCCGCCTTCACCCAGCATGATGATCGGACCAAAGATGGCATCCTGTTCGACCGCGATACGTAACTCCAGCGCGCCGGTACGATTAGCCATGCCCTGTACCAGCAAGCCGAGTACGCGTGCTTGCGGATTGGTATGTCTGACTCGTTCCAGCATCGCTTCCGCCGCCAGTTGCACCTCCTGAGCATTCTGCAGGTACAGCACGACGCCCTGAATTTCCGATTTATGGGGGATATCCGGGGATCGCAGTTTAAGCGCGACCGGGTAGCCGATTTTTTCCGCGATGTACACCGCTTCGGTACTGTCGCCGGCAATCCAGGTTGGCAACGTATTCAGGCCATACGCCTGCAGAATCGGCTGGACCTCGTGGGTATCGAGCCGGGTGGCGCCTTCCTGCAGCGCCTGACCGATCAACTGATGCGCCTGTGCGGCATTGGCGGTGAGATCCGATGGCAGCGCCGGGGTTTCTTTCAGTTGCTTCTGGTTACGACGGTATTCGACGATATGCATGAACGCGATCACCGCGCCTTCCGGGGTGCGGTAAGTCGGGATGCCCGCCTCGTTAAACAGACGGCGCGCTTCCTGGGAAGAGAATTCACCGCACCAGTTGGTCAGCAACGTGATGCGTTTGCCGCGCGAATGTTGCTGCAACAGCTGAATAAGGCTTTCAGCGCTTTCCGTACCCGGCGCGGCGGCGCTCGGGGCGTGGATAATCAGCAACGCGTCGTAATCGTCGCTGTCCAGCAGCGCCGACAGCGCCGCCAGATAGCGTTGCGGCGTGGCGTCGTCGCGCAAGTCCAGCGGGTTGCCGACGGAGACGGTATCGGGCAACACGGCACGCAACGCCTGCTGCGTCGTCTCGCTCAGCGTCGCCAGCTTGCCCTGACGCGCAATTAACTGATCCAACGCCTGGGCGGCGGGCGATGCGCCGTTGCTGACGATCAGCAAGCGCTCGCCGCGCAGCGGACGCAGGTGGCTGAGGGTTTCCACCGCCGAAAACAGTTCGTGGGTATCCTGCACCCGCAGCAGCCCGGCGCGCTGGATGGCGGCGTCGTAGGCGGCGTCCAGCCCGTGCTGGCCGTCATGCAACAGCTGTTGCGCCTGTCGGCTGCGCCCGCTTTTGATCACCAGAATCGGCTTGTTGCGGGATGCGCTGCGCGCTGCCGAGAGAAAACGCCGCGCGTCGCTGACATGCTCCAGATGCAGCAAAATAGCGCTGGTTTTACCGTCCCGCGCCAGAAAATCCAGCAGGTCGTCGACGTCAATATCCAGGCTGTCGCCGAGCGCGATAAAGTAGGAGAAACCGATGCCGCGCTGTTGCGCCCAGTCCAGTATGGTGTTGGAAACCGCCGCCGACTGGGAAATAAACGCCAGTTTGCCTTTCAGAATAGGCACCGGCGAAAAGCTGGCGTTGAGTCCCTGCCAGGGCGCCAGCAGGCCGAGGCTGTTTGGCCCCAGAAGCCGTACGGCATAGCGGGCGGCGCAGTTTTTCAGTTCGGCGAATTGCGCCGGCGGCGCGGAAAGTATGATGACCGTTTTACAACCGCGCTGCCCCAGCGCTTCCAGCAGCGGCAGATTACGGTCGGCGCGGGTGCAGATAACGGCGAGATCGGGCGTCATCGGTAAGCTGGCGACATCACGGTACGCCAGTACGCCGCAGACTGCCTGATATTTGGGCGTAACCGGCAGCACCGGTCCGTTGAAGCCGCCGTCAAGCAGGTTGCGCATCATCAGAAATCCGGCTCTCCCCGGTTTTTCCGACGCGCCGATTACGGCAATCGAACGGGGCCGCAGCAGAGCCTCTAATCCGCGCTGACTCATCAGTTACTCCTGTTAGAAGACACCTGATTGATCTTAAACGTCTGTTGCCGGTTTTGCTGTGACAGTGGAAGAAATTTTCTTTTTCGCGTGATGGGCTTTGCCTGCCAGATAGTGGCGGCGAAAACGGTCGAAATGCTGCGCCAGCGCTTCGGCGGCATCGTTATCGCCGGCCTGACGCAGCAGGGCGATGGCGATTTCCGCCGTGCAGTGCTGCCCGGCGCTGCTGGCCTCCCGTAGCTGGTAGCTGGACAAAGCGTCCACGCTTAACGACAGGATCGGCAACGTATCGAGGTACGGGCTTTTGCGAAACATTTTTCGCGCTTCCGGCCAGGTGCCGTCCAGCATCACGAACAGCGGCGGTTTGCCGTCGGCGGGCAGTTGGTGACAGACCTGACGGCCGCTTTCATCGTCGTCCGCCAGAAAGACCAGCCAGGGTTGATACTCTTCTGTTTGCAGGGCGGCAAGCAACGCCGGGTCCGGCTCGGTACGGGACCACAGAAAGGCATCAGTCTGCGGCAGGACATCGGCAATCAGGCGACCGGTATTACTGGGTTTCATCGGTTCGGTGTCGAACATCACCAGACAGAAGCGGCTGCGGGCGGTGCGCGGCGAGAGGGTGTCGCACAGGCAGTGGACTTCCGGCAGCAGGCAACGCTGGCAGCGGATGACACGGCAGCCGCGGGCGCGAAATGGGCGCGTGGAAAGAGCAAGGCGTTGCTGGCGCAGACGCAGGACGGCGTTACCGGTCATGATTTTCCATTAAAAAGGGACATTCTAAACGACCGGGCTGCCGACCTGAAGCCCCGCGTGTTAGCGGGGCGTCTGGTGAGGAATGATTTACAGCGATTCACTAAGCCAGCTTTCAAAAGGGGCTTTGGGCATGGCGCCGTTGAGCATATCAACCACTTTGCCGTGTTTGAACAGCATGATGGTAGGAATGCTGCGGATACGGAAGCGGGCGCTCAGGCCGGGTTCCGCTTCGGTGTTGACCTTGATGAAGCGGATTTTGCCGCCGTTTTCGTCGGCGACGCTTTCAAATACCGGGGCAAAGTTAACGCACGGTCCGCACCAGGGCGCCCAGAAATCCACGACCACCGGCAGATCGTCCTGCAACAGTTTATCCAGCGTTTCTTCAGTGGCGTTAATCACCTTGCCGCTGAACAGCGCCTGACCGCAGCGGCCGCATTTGGCGTGTTGATGATCATTGCTGCGTTCTTCTGGCAGGCGGTTGGTGGCGTTGCAGGATGCACATACCGTATTCATAAACGGGCCTCGGTAGCAAAAGGGCTGGAATCAAGTGTACTGTTGACGGAAGCGCGCCCAGCATACGCGAAGAGATCAACAGACGGTGGTGCGAAAGCAGGATAAGTATGGATAGCGGGTCGAACGCCAACAAGGCGTTTTACCCAATGGTTATAATAGTTAGTGACTTTTATGATCGGGTTGGTGGCTAAGCCGGTGGACATAGGGTAATCTTCGCGCCCAGCGCGTAGGTGGAGAACAACATGAGCGATGAATTAAGTGGAAAGAGCGGCAAAGTCCGCGTCATGTACGTCCGCAGCGAAGACGGGGACGAGAAGAACGGTAAGCAGAAACGTACGCCGGATAAGCGTCGTGGCGATGGCGACAACCGTGGCCGTAAAGGGCGAGATAGCGCGCCGCGCGGCGGGCGGGACAGAGATAATAAAGATGGCGCCGAGCGTGGCGGCAAATGGCGTAGCGAGTCGGCGGGGCGTGAGCGTCCGCGTCCACCGCGTCGCGAGCCGGTTGATCATGCGGATTCTCCGTGGAAAACGGTATCGCGCGCACCGGGAGAAGAGCCGGATCACGGCGGTATCAGCGGTAAGAGCCAGATCGATCCGGAACAGATTCGTCGCCAGCGGTCGGAAGAGACCCGCGTCTACGGAGAAAATGCCTGTCAGGCGCTGTTCCTGAGCCGTCCGGAAGCGATTGTGCGCGGTTGGTTCCTGCAGGAAGTCACGCCGCGTTTTCGTGAAGCGCTGCGCTGGATGGCGGCCAACCGTAAGGCTTACCACGTGGTGGAAGACGACGAGCTGATCCGCGCGTCCGGTACGGAGCATCACGGCGGCGTGTGTTTCCTGATCAAGAAACGTCGTGGTCTGGATGTGACGGCGTACCTGCGCGAAGCCGGGGATACCGACTGCGTGCTGGCGCTGGAAGATGTCGGCAATCCGCATAACCTGGGCGGCATCATGCGTAGCTGCGCCCATTTCGGTGTGAAAGGCGTGCTGGTGCGCGATGCATCGCAGCTGGAATCCGGCGCGGCGGTGCGCACGGCGGAAGGCGGTGCCGAGCACGTGAAAGCGATCAGCGCTGACGGTCTGGTCGATGCGCTGGCGCAGTTCCGTGCCGCCGGTTACACCATCGTCACCACCTCCAGCCACAAAGGCACGACCTTGTCGAAAGTCTCGCTGCCTGCCAAAACGGTGATTGTGCTGGGGCAGGAAGGGGATGGCTTGTCTGACAACGCCTGGCAGCAGGGCGACGTCAAAGTGTCGATTGACGGCACCGGCAACGTGGAAAGCCTGAATATCTCGGTCGCGACCGGGATCCTGCTGGCGGAATGGTGGCGCCAGAATCACGGCTAAAATCTGTCGTGTGATGTCGTGCGGCAATAAAAAAGGTGGCGTAGCCACCTTTTTTGCTTTTGCGCTTTAGCTCTGTTCGGCGTGGGAAATCAGTGTGCGCCGCCAGCCGAGTGACTGCCGAATGGCGGTTTGGCGAACCACACCAGCACGATCAGCACGACGAACACCCCGGCCGACAGCCAGAAGATTTCGTTGGCGCCGATAATCAGCCCCTGCGCCGTGATCTGCTGAGCCAGATAGCTGGATACCTGCTGCTGACTCATTCCCATCGCTTCCAGTTGCTGATAGGTCTGCTGCGCCAGCGGGTTGTAGGGATTGATCACCTCGCTAAGCTGTTCGTGATGCAATGCTTCCCGACGCTCCCACAATGTGGTGGTGATCGACGTGCCGATGGAGCCCGCCAGCGTACGGGCAAAGTTCGACAGACTGGAGGCGGCCGCCATCCGTTCCGGCGGCAGGCCGGAGAGGGTGATGGTGGTCAACGGCATGAAGAAACAGGCCACGGCGAACCCTTGCACGAACTGAGGCCAGGCGGACGCGCCGAAATCCATTGCCGGCTCAAAGGTGTAGGCTCGCCAGTAGAAACAGACCGCATACATGATGAAGCTGAACGTCACCAGACGGCGCATATCGAGCTTATGCATGAACCGCCCGATGATCGGCGAGAGAATCACCGGCATCAGGCCCACGGGAGCGGAAGCCAGCCCGGCCCAGGTGGCGGTATAGCCGAACACGACCTGCAGCAACTGCGGCAACAGTACGATGGCGCCGAAATAGAGCATGAACGCCAGGCTGGTGCACAGGCAGCCGATAGTAAAATTGCGCATTTTGAACAGCGACAGATCGACCACCGGGTGATCGTCGGTCAGCTCCCAAACCACCAGCACGGTGAGCGAAATCACCGCAACCACCGCCAGCACCACGATTTCCGTCGAGTTAAACCAGTCCAGCTCTTTGCCGCGGTCCAGCATCATCTGCAGGCAACCAATACCCGCCGCCAGCAGAATCAGCCCAATGGTGTCGATGGGGCGAATTTCGGTTTTGGTTTCGCGCCCGCGCAATGTCTGCAGGGTGATCAGCACCACCACAATGCCTAACGGCACGTTGATGAAGAAGATCCACCCCCAATGGTAGTTGTCGCTGATCCAGCCGCCGAGGATCGGGCCGAAGATCGGGGCAACCACCACCGTCATTGACCACAAAGCCAGCGCAATGCCTCGTTTGGCAGGCGGGTAGTTATTCAGCAGCAGGCTTTGGGACAGCGGAATGATCGGCCCGGCAACCAGACCCTGCAGCATACGGGAAACGATCAGCATTTCCAGACTGGTGGACATGCCGCACAGCCAGGAGGTCAGGGTAAACAGCACGGTGGCCCAGATAAACAGGCGCACCTCGCCGAATCGTTTGGCGAGCCAGCCGGTGATGGGGATGGAGATGGCGTTTGCCACCCCAAAAGACGTGATGACCCAGGTGCCTTGTGAGTTGGATGCGCCGAGATTCCCGGCGATGGTCGGAATAGCTACGTTGGCAATTGTCGAGTCCAGCACCTGCATGAACGTCGCCAGCGACAGGGCGATCGTCATCAGAGCCAGCGTCATGCCCTCAAGTGGTTTTCTTGTCACGCTGCTCTCCTCTGGGGTCAGCCAGCGTTGGCGCCGATGATCTGGTCGATCATCTGATCAACCGGCGTCAGATCCAGATCCAGTGCATCACTCTGATAGGCCGGTGTCGCGCGGGACGCATCGGACAGCACCTTGCCGTCGGTATTGGCGGTATCCACTTTAACCAGCATCGACAGGCCGATACGCAGCGGGTAATCGGCCAGCTGTTTCGGATCCAATTCGATACGCACCGGCAGGCGCTGTACTACCTTGATCCAGTTGCCGGTGGCGTTCTGGGCCGGCAACAGCGAGAAGGCGCTGCCGGTTCCCATGTCCAGACCCACCACTTTGCCTTTGTACACCACGCTGTCGCCATACAGGTCGCTGACGATGGCCGCCGGCTGACCGATGCGCATATTGGCTAACTGGGTTTCCTTAAAGTTGGCGTCGACCCACAGCGGAGCGGCCGGCACCACCGCCATCAGAGCGGAAGAGGGGGTGACGCGCGCGCCCAGTTGCACGCTGCGGCGGGAGACATAACCATCCACCGGGCTGACGATATGGGTACGTTTGAGCGCCAGCCAGGCGTTGCGCAGGTCAGTGGCGGCCTGGGCAATGGCGGGCTGCTGCTCTAATGGGGTATTCAGCACCAGCGCCTGAGTGGCGGCATACTGCTGTTTGGCCGCTTCCAGCGACGCTCTGGCGCTGGCGACCTGGTCGCGCGCATGTTGCAGGTCTTCCCGGCCGATAGCATTGGCCCGCCCCAGCGCTTCACGGCGGTTCAGGTCGCTGATAGCCTTGTCCAGCGCAATCTGCTGCAGGTCGATGTTGGCTTTGTACTGGCGGACGTTGATCATCTGCTGATGAACCTGACGCACGCTGTTGGCCAGCGTGGTTTTCGACCGTTCAAAGGCCTGCTCGGCGTCGGTTGGGTCGAGCTCCACCAGTACGTCGCCTTTTTTAACGAAGTCGGTATTGTCGACGTTGACGCGGGCGACGCTGCCGTTGACCTGCGACATAATTTGAATCTGGTTGCCTGCGACATAGGCATCATCGGTTTCCTGATGGTGCCGCAACACCAGATACCAGTAGGCAAACCACACACAGCCAATAAAGAAAAACAGAATCATCAGCAGCGTGAGAATTCCCTTACGCGATTTTCTGGACTTCGATGGCATAGTTGGTGGAGTCTGCTTTTCCACGTTGGCACTCATGGTTCTCTCCCAGTTAAATTTCTTTTTTTTCGGCCTTTCATGGCCTTTGATTGCCTTTCATGGCGATATCGCGCGGTGACGGTTTTTTTTAAAAAAACACGACTCCCCCTGCAAACCATTAAGGTTTGCAGGCAACGATGGCGATGGTCTCTGTCAGGAATGGCGACGGGCGTTAAATGCCGTCCTGATCCATTTCATCAAGACGCTGTAACAGCTTGCGCATCAGCACTTCCAACTGATCTCTTTCACTGTCTTCAAGGGCGGAGCAGAGAATATTCAGGCTTCGGTGCTGAGGCGGCAGCAGTTCGTCCAGAAAGGCTTTACCTTTCTCGGTCATGTACAGGTACAGACAGCGGCGGTCGCTGTCGCTTTCGCGTCGTTCGATCCAGCCGCGTTTTTCCAGCTCATCCGCGATGCGGGTGGCGTTGGTGCGCGAGGAACCGAGCGCCGCGCTTAATTCGGAAGGCTGAATGCAGTAGTTTTCCTGCGATTCGAGCGTAAGCAGCGCCATGAACAGGGTTTCATTGATATCCTGTTCTTTCAGCATACGGTTGCGGTGTTCCAGTATTTTGGTTTGCATATGCAGGAATAAACGCAGCAGCAGGACTTCACGATAAGGGAAATCCGGGCGGCGTGAAGCCCGCATACGCAGCATGTCTTCAATTGGGGCGAATGAACTTTCCATAGATGTCAACCTTATTAATCACGACCCGTATAGTAACGAATGTTACTAATTAGGTAAATGCGAGAAACTTGTCGATTAGTGCTTATTTTGTCACTGGTCGAAACATGTGCAGGTGGTACGGTCTGTCGCCGTTTATTGTTTTTGGCTGTGCGAGTGACGTTAGCCGGTTACGTTCAGGCCATCGTCTGAAACCATTTAAACACTATGCCGTAGCACAGCGCGCCCAACAGCGTCGACAGTACGATGCTGCGGGTTTTGTAAAAACAAAGCGTCAGCAGGGCGAACCCTGCCAGCGTTGGCAACAGTCTTTCTGTGTGCTGCATGATATCCGGCAGGGCGGACACCACCAGCAGAGCGCAAATGGAAGCAATGCCGATACTGTCGAGCAGCAGGGCGGTTTTGCCCCGACGCAGGTTACCGGACGCCCGGTCGGCGCCCAGCCGCAGCGGCAGGTATCGGAACAGAAAGTTAACTGTTCCCACCAGTAAACCAATCAATAATACTGAAGTATTCATCGCGTTTCTTCCTTTACTGATGTCGGTTGATACAGCGATGCCAGACAACCGCCGCCGATGCCGATCAGGATGGCGGCGGGAATGGACGATACCAGCAGCCCCAGACTGGCGCCGCCCAGCGCGGCGGCTACCACCAGGCTCTGACGGCGTTTGAAGGACGCGAGCAGGAAACTCAGAAACAGCGCCGGCAGCATAAACGCCAGTGCGGCCTCGACCGCGGGGTAACCTTCCAGCGGGCCATTGCCGAATACCGCGCCGAGCACGGTGCCGGCGACCCACGACAGCCAGGCGCTCAGCGCCACTCCCAGCATCCAGGACTCGCTCCAGCGTCGGTTATCCCGCGACAGCCGCGCCGTCGCGGCGGCGAAGACCTCATCGGTCAGTCCGAATGCCCACCAGACGGTTTTGCCGGTCGGCAGTCGCTGCATAATACGGCGGCGCAGCGAGGGGCCGTACAGCACATGGCGGACGTCCATCGCCATTACGGTCAACGCCGCCACCCAGATAGACGCGCCCGCGCTCAGTAGCGCGGTAATGACGAACTGGCTGGCGCCGGCGTAAATGATGCAGGAAAGAAAAATGGCTTCCAGCGGCGTGAAACCCAGCTTGACGGCGTTCAGGCCAAAGGCGAACGCCACCGGCACGTAACCGATGACGATCGGCAGGCTGTCAAACAGACCGCTGGCAAACGAGGCGTCGGCCGTCGTGCGGGCATCAGTCTGGCTGGAAGAAACGGAGTTCACGGTGTCTGGGCTCATCCACGGATTGAAAAAATATACTGGTCGAAAAAACAACATCATAGGCGCAAACCGCCGTCAGCGATAGCGCTTTACCGTCAATTGGGCGGCGGCGGGGCGTCATCCGTGCGTCTCCGGCTGCGAAGATTCGTAATGATGATTTTGCCACCACACCAGCAGCGCCAGCAGACTTAGCGCGCCTCCGGCTCCCGATACCCCCAGCCAGCCGAAATGCTGATAAGCGTAGGCGGAAATCAGCGAGCCGAGGGCGCCGCCGATAAAGTAGCTGGTCATGTAACCGGCGGTAAGACGGTTGCGCGCGTCCGGCAACATACGGTAAATCGCGCTCTGGTTGGTGACATGCAGCCCCTGAACCGCCATATCCAGCGCCACAATGCCGATCAGCAACGGCGCTATGGCGCTGACGCCGGCGGCGATCGGCAGCCATGACAGCGCCAGCAGCAACAGCCCCACGGTGGTGGAGAGTTTGGCTTTGCCCTGATCCACCAGACGGCCGGCCCGGCTGGCGGACAACGCGCCGGCGGCCCCCGCCAGACCGAATAACCCGATCACGGCCTCGCTGTAATGGTAAGGAGGAGCGGAGAGCAGGAACGCCATCGATGTCCACATGATGCTGAAATTGGAGAAAGAGAGCGCGCCCAGTATCGCGCGGGTGCGCAACGGGCGGGAGCTGCCGAATAACTGGAAGATGGAGATCAGTAACTGTGGATAGTTAAGGTTGGTTGACGGGTGATAACGCGGCAGCGCGCGCCACATCAGCAACGCCATTCCCGTCATCAGCAGGCTGGCGACCCAGTACACCGTGCGCCAGTCTCCCAGCGACGCCAGCGCGCCGGCCAGCGTTCGGGCCAGCAGGATCCCCAGCAGCAGGCCGCTCATGATCGTGCCGACGACCTTGCCGCGGCTTTCCGGCGAGGCCAGCGTGGCGGCCAGCGGCACCAGAATCTGCGCCACGACCGAGAACAGGCCGGTAATGGCGGTGCCGGCCACCATCAACCACAGTGAAGGGGCGGAGGCGGTAATCAGCATGCCGCCAGCCGCCAGCAGGGTCATCCCGACGATCAAACCGCGGCGCTCGAAGCGGTCGCCCAACGGCACCAGAAACATCAGGCCGCAGGCATAACCCAACTGGGCGGCAGTGACGATAAAACCGGCCTGATTGACCGACAGGCTGAAAGCCTGGGCGATGGCGTCCAGCAGCGGCTGGGCGTAATAGTTGCTGGCTACCGCCAACCCGGTGGCGGCGGACATCAACAGCGTCAGTGCCGGGCTCAGGCCGGCGGTGGTGGTGGTAGATGCAGACATGCGAGAAATGTTAACTTAATGTTAAATCGGATTTATTAATTTAGTATTGAACAGTCACGCCGGAGAATCCAGCAATTTATCTTATAAATTTCCCTGAAAATAATCAGGAGTTTTATCAGCCAGACCGGAAGAAGCCTATTATTCTCCGCTTCCGACAAAGGGTAAGCGTTTACTTTCGGGGCGATAAAAACTGATAAGGCGGAAACCGATAAAAAGGGAAAACGGCGAAGGAAAAGCGGAGTCGATCCAAAACGGCGGGTAAGACATAGAGGATACCCTGGCGGGCATCCTCTGGATTATGGTGGCGTAGCGACTTACTTTGCCGCCGCGCGGGCGGAATTAATCCAGCCGTCAAACTGCGCCTGATGCGCGCTGATCCAGCCGTTGACGTGGCGCTCGATAGCTTCCTGAGACGCTTCGCCCTGATGCATGCGCAGGTTCTGGGCGTTGATGTCCGCCAGCGGCAGTTTCATGGTGGCGAACAGGGCGGCCGCGGCCGGGTTTTTCTCCGCCCACGCCTTGTTGGCGACGATGCGCATAGTGTTGACCGGGAAACCGTAGTTGGCGCCGTTAGGCAGTTTGGTGTCGGTGCCTTTCTGCTTGCCGGGCAGCGAGGAGAACGGCACCTGCAGCCACACCACGTCACGCCCCGGCACCAGTACGTCGCTCACCCAGTACGGCGTCCAGGTGAAGTACAGGATCGGTTTGCCCTGCTTGTAGCGGGTAATGGTATCGGCGATCAGCGCCGCGTAGTTGCCCTGATTGTGGTTGACGGCGTCGCTCAGCCCGTAAGCCTGAATCTGGTGATTGATGACGCTGTCGCAGCCCCAGCCGGGGTTACAGCCGGTCAGGTCCGCCTTGCCGTCACCGTTGGTATCAAACAGTTTCGCCAGTTTCGGATCCTTTAGCTGATCCAGACGGGTGATGTGGTACTGATCGGCGGTTTTCTTGTCGATCAAATACCCTTGCGCCGCGCCCGAAACGTAGACGCCCTGACGGTAGAATTTGCTATCGCCGCCGGCAGCCTGATACATGTCGTCGTGCAGCGGTTGCCAGTTGACGGCGGTAAAGGTGGCGTCACCGGCGGCAATTGAGGTGTAACCGACGTTGTAGTCCACTTCGCTGGGCTTATCGACGGTATACCCCAGTTTTTCCAGCGCTTTGCTGACCAGCAGGGTCTGGAACGTTTCTTCGGAAATGGTGCTTTGCACCGGTTTGACGGTGATGCCTTTGCCGGGAAGGTCGTCGGCGGCAAACAGGCTGGTACTGAGTACGGTAGTCAGGGCAAGCGTTGCCATGCTGATGTTACGCATACGGATAGTCCTCATATTGTCTTATTCAATAAGCAGTCGTGAACGATGCACAGACACCTGTGTCAGAGCGTGCGGCCAGCCGGCGCCGGCCGCAGGGTCAGGTGGTGCGGTCCGGGCGCGGTCAGGCCCGGGATTTGATGAAGGGGCGAACCAGCAGTCCCAGCGGGCCGTGGTGGTACCAGTGACGGTTGCCGCGGCTGCGGGCGTCGCGCCCCAGCGACTGGGTCAAACGATCCAGAATAATGGCCAGAATTACGATGCCGACTCCGCCGATGGACGCCAGCCCCATGTCGAGGCGGCCGATGCCGCGCAGCACCATCTGTCCCAGCCCGCCGACGGCGATCATCGAGGCGATCACCACCATCGACAGCGCCAGCATCAGCGTCTGGTTGATGCCGGCCATGATGGTCGGCATCGCCAGCGGCAACTGCACCTTAAACAGCATCTGGCGCGGGCTGGCGCCAAAAGATTGCGCCGCTTCCACCAGGTCCGCCGGCACCTGACGGATGCCGAGGATGGTCAGGCGAACAATCGGCGGCAGGGCGAAAATGATGGTCACCACCACGCCCGGCACGTTACCGATGCCGAACAGCATCACGATCGGCACCAGATAGACGAACGCCGGCGTAGTCTGCATGGCGTCCAGCAGCGGGCGGACGATACGGGCCGCGCGATCGCTGTGCGCCAGCCAGATCCCCAGCGGCAGGCCGATGATCACGCAGAAGAACAGCGCGGTCAGCACCAGCGCCAGCGTGACCATTGCCTGCGACCAGGCCCCTATGGCGCCGATGGCGACGAGCGACAGCAGTGTCGCCACGCCCATGCCGAAACTGGACGCCTGCCAGGCCAGCAGCGAGAACACCAGAATGGCGATCGGCGCGGGCAGGCCGGTCAGCAGTTGCTGAAAGCTGGTGAGGATCACGTCGACCGGTACGCGAATGCCCTGAAACAGCGGGCGAAAATGCAGTACCAGCCAATCAATGCCTTCGGTCACCCAGCGGTCGAGCGGCACCAGCGTATGGCGGAACGGATCCATCAGGTTGATGTGTTCCTGTGTCGGTGTTGGCGCGCTGTTCAGCCAGTCGCTGCCGCTCTGGTGTACGTCGCTGGCGGCGGGCGGCGGCGCATTGCTCCAGGCGTCGGCGGCGTTATCCGTCGGCGGGGCGTTGCCTGCCGGCGCTGATGACGCCGCCCAGGGGTCGGCCTGCGCTGGGGTACCCGAGGAGCCCGCCGTAGCGGCATGCCCGCCCGGTGTGGCGGCGGCGTGGTTATGGCCGGCGTTGGTCGCCGAATCCGGCGTTTGGGTGTCGTCCCAGGGGTTTTGCGTGGTGTCAGTCATTTAGCGTACTCTCCTTATCCAGCGCCTGCAGCAGCATCCCTTTGGAGATAATGCCGAGATATTCATGGTTTTCGTCCACAACAGGTACCGCGCAGGGTGCTTGCGCCACCTGAGATATCAGCTCGTTGAGCGACATCTCCGCGGGGACCGGCGTCGGGGCGGGCAATAATGCCTGCTCCAGCGGTTGCTGCTCGCGCAGCGCCTGTTTGAGGGAGTCGATGGAGACTACGCCGATGAACTTGCGCCCCCGCTCCAGCACATAGCCGTACTCGCGATCCTCCTCTTGCAGGATCTTGAGCGCGGATCGCGGGCCAACGCCCGGCGTTTTGCGGATCACCGCGACCGGGCGGCGGCGGGCGATGTCTTTAGCGCTGAACACGTGGCTGATATCCACGCCGCGGAAGAAGGTGCGCACATAGTCGTTAGCCGGGTTATTGAGAATCTCATCCGGCGTGCCGACCTGAATCACCTCGCCGCTGTGCATGATGGCGATGCGATCGCCGATGCGCATCGCTTCGTCCAGATCGTGCGAAATGAACACGATGGTGCGTTGCTGGCGCGCCTGTAGCTTGATCAACTCATCCTGCATCTCGGTGCGGATCAACGGGTCGAGCGCCGAAAATGCCTCATCCATCAGCAGGATATCGGGGTCGTTGGCCAGCGCGCGGGCCAGGCCGACACGCTGGCGCATCCCGCCGGAGAGTTCGTCCGGGTAGGCGTTGGCGTACGCCTCCAGGCCGACCTGCTGCAAGGCGCTCAGCGCTTTCTGCTCGCGTTCCACGCGGGGCACCCCGGCCAGATCCATGCCGAATGCGGTGTTGTCGAGAATATTCAGGTGGGGCATCAGCGCGAAAGACTGAAACACCATGCTGATCTTCTTGCGGCGGATCGCACGCAGCGCGCCGTCCGGCAGGCGAGAGATATCCTCGCCGTCGATCAGTACCTGACCGCGAGTGGGTTCTATCAGGCGATTGAGAAGGCGTACCAGAGTGGATTTGCCGGAACCGGACAATCCCATGATCACAAAAATCTCGCCTTCTTCAATGGCCAGACTGGTGTCTTTTACCCCCACCGTCAGACCGGTTTTCTCAAAAATCTGATCCTTATTCAGCCCCTGTTCCAGGAGCCTGAATGCCTTATCGGGATGCTCGCCAAATATTTTATATAGATGTGTTACTTCAAGTTTAATTGCCATGTAATTAGGGGTTTCCTGTGTGGTTTAATTGTTTTTTCTCGCTGCCTCATGGTGGGTGACACTTTTTATACCCTACCATAAACCGACGCTCTGACAACCCTTTGGTGAGGATTGATGTCCATTTTTGGCGACTGGATGGCAATATTTATTCGAATTAATTCTTTCTGTATGAAAAGTGAAAGAGAAATTTTCTGTGGGTAAAATTGTTTATTTTTGTTTTAAATTCATTCAGTTACTGTTTTTGTTGTCTGGGGTTTAATTGAATTTTTGAAAAGGGATTTCATCAGAAAAACAATGATTTTTGCAAGGTGTAAGATGAGTGAAATAATAATGTCATTTAATGCGAAATTCATATGGATTGAACGGATTGCGTCAGTGGTTGAAATGGGATATTTATGGTTTGAGTGGTCGTTTTGAAATGAGTTTTGGCGCTAAAAAATAGTCTGGTTTGAGCGGCGATTTTGACGGGGATAATGCGGTGTGATATGCCGCATTATCTCGATGAAATAATCGGATGATTCTGAGTGTTTATCCCCGAAATAATGTAAGGGGACAGAAAGGCGGCCACCGGGTGAATCCCCGGTGGCTTACGTTGGTCAGCGACGGGAGTGAACGGAGCAGACACCGCGCCAGCGGCGCGAATAATCGCGGAATGTAATCAGGAAATACTGCCGGGCTCGGCCGGCAGTATCGATGTCAATCGTTGGCCTGATTTCTGGCTTGCTGCAACAGATGCAGAGTAATGTTGCGAACCTCGGCTTTGCTGCCGGCGATATGTTCGGCAAGCAACCGGCAGGCTTGCCCGCTATGCTGAGCGAGGATGGCTTGCAGGATGGCGGCATGTTCCTGATAAGTGGCCTGAATGCGATCCTGACGGGTGAAATCCAGCCGGCGGATAATGCGAATTTTTTCGGTGACGTCCCGGTGCACGCGCGCCATTTCCCGGTTGCCGGCGGCCGCGACCAGCGCCAGGTGAAAGGCTTCATCCTGCCGGGAAACCTGCTGGCCGTCATCCTGCCGCGGGTCGTCTATCCAGTACTGATGCAACGGCTGGAGCAGCGCGGCGCAGGCGTCAGGCGACAGCAGGCACAGCCGCTGCACCGCTTCCCGCTCCAGTACGATGCGCAGGTCATACAGTTCCTCGAAGTAAGCGAAATCGAACGGTTTGACCTGCCAGCCGCTGCGGTAGTACACGCTCACAAACCCCTCGGTTTCCAGCCGGAACAGCGCCTGACGGATCGGCGTGCGGCTGACCGACAGGCGTTCCGCCAGTTCGTTCTCGGTAAAGCGATCTCCCGGCAGCAACCGAAAATCGAAAATATCCTGCTTGAGCCGTTGGTAAACCTGTTCCGCCAGTACCGGCGGTTTGCTTTTATGACGTGCGTTCCGGTCATCGGGCGCAGAGAATTGCATCCTGTTTCCTCCCGTAGTCAGGCTGGTGAGCGTTGGGTTACAAAGGCGCGCCAACCGCCGAATTCGGTAATGTCCCGCGCGCCGTTAAGCGCCGCCGGTTCACAGATGAAACCTTTGACCTGACGGCCATCCGCCAGCATCAGCGTGCCGATGCCGAGCGGCGCCGGGACTTCCGCCACCAACTCGCCGAAGCGCGCCAGCGGGACATCCCACAGCTCCACCGTAATCGGCTGCCCCTGACCGGTGTTGACCAGTCCGGGTTTGGGCGGCTGGGTATTCGCCAGCGCGTACAGGCGGTAGTCGGCTGATGTGACGGTTTCTTCCACTTTGACGGCGTTGCGGGTCAGCAGCTGAAAATTGAGCGGCATACCGCTTAAGTGAGCGCCTACTACGGCGAGTCGTACATGATGAGGAGAGGCTGTTTCCTGCGGCGCTACCGGCGGCAGAATATTGCCGGTAGCGCCCAGCGGCAGCGCCGTGACTGACTGCCAGCGCTGACCGAACGCCGCCAGCGCGGCGTCGTGCCAGGCCGGCGCAATCAGCGTGATGCCGGCGGGCAGGCCATCGTCGCGAAACGGCGCCGGCAGCGCCAGCCCGCACAAATCCGCCAGATTGGTGAAGTTGGTGTAGAAGCCGAACTGCGAGTTGTAGGCCACCGGCTGTTGTTTCATCTCTTCCAGCGTATGAATGGTCGGCGCGGTGGGCACCACCAGCGCGTCAAACCCGCTTAACCGGGCGGCAATGTGCCGGGCCAGCCCCGCTCGCAGGTATTCCGCTTCAAACACCTCGCAGGCGCTGTAATCGGCGCCTTTGGCGATGATGCGGCGTACGGTCGGGTCCATCGCTTCCGGCTGTTCGTGCAGCAGGTTGCCGACCGCCACGGTGCGTTCCGCTACCCACGGCCCTTCATATAATTGACGCGCCAGCTGTTCGAACGGGCTGAAATCCAGTGGTTCCAGCGTCGCGCCCATTGACTGCAAGTGCGACAGTGCCTGCTGAAATGCTTGCTCCGCCTGCCGATCGCCAAAGAATTCCAGCGGATGCGGCACCGCCAGCCGTAACCGGGCCGACATCGTCGCCGGCGTGGTGCGGGGATGATGACGCGAATAAGCGTCGCCTTCGTCATAGCCGCCGGCCTGCGTAGCGACGAGCCAGGCATCGGGCACCGTCAGTGCGAACACCGACACGCAGTCGTTCAGACGGCAGGCGGGCACGACTCCCTGCGTCGACAGCCAGCCTTTGGTGGGTTTCAGACCGACGATATTGTTGAATCCGGCCGGAACGCGGCCGGAGCCAGCCGTGTCGGTGCCCAGCGCGAACGGCACCAGCCCGCGTGCGACTACCGAGGCGGAACCGGAGCTGGAGCCGCCGCTGACGTACTGCGGATTAACGCTGTTGGGAACCGCGCCAAACGGTGAGCGGGTGCCCACCAACCCGGTGGCGAACTGGTCAAGGTTGGTTTTGCCGAGCACGATGGCGCCGGCGGCTTTCAGTCGTGCGACCACCGTGGCGTCTTGCGCCGCGGTGTAAGTAAAAGCCGGACAGGCGGCGCTGGTCGGCCAACCGGCGACATCAATATTGTCTTTGACCGCAAACGGAATGCCGTAAAGCGGCAGGCGTTGGGCGTCAGGCTGGCTGAGCAGATGGGTGATTTGCTCATGCAGCCGGGCTTCGTCGGGCAGATAAATCCACGCCGGGTCGTCAGTGCGCAGCGATCTCCAGATGGTCAGCAGGGTTTCAGTCAGGAGGTCCGGGTGCTGCTGGTGGTGGAGCTGCCACTGAGGCAACGTGAAGCTGGTATAAACAGTCTGCGATGTCATGAAATGCATTCCAGTTGGTATACAAGATGGAATGCAACATTCAAACCTTATGCCAGTTTTTTAATGCACTGTTTTTGCTTGCTTTATGGTCAGACAAGCCCGGTCTGGCAGCAGAAGAACGCACCGCGATGGCACAGTCGCATCCGGTGCGGGCTCGAAAACAGGGCATACGGGCATATGGAAAGGAGCATGGAAAGGAGCAAAGACGGATCGCGACGCCGCGCCGCGATCCCGGTGTGATTTATTCTTTACCCAACACGAAGCCAGACATGTTGCTGGCGGCCGGCATGACGGCCTTTTCGCGGCGCGCCAGATAGCGGTAGCTGCCGGCGCCCAGCGCCACGCCGATAAACCAACTGAAATTGGCGACCTCATGCCAGGCCGGCACAAAGCTTATCACCAGCCCGATAGCCACCGAGGGCAGCAGCGCCAGCACCGCGTTCGGGTTGATGCCGTTGCGATACCAGTAGCGCCCGCTGGGGGTGTCGTTGAACAGCGCATCTACGTCGATCTTGCCGCCTTTGATCAGGTAGAAATCCGCCAGCAGGATGCCGAACAGCGGGCCGATAAACGCGCCCAGCACGTCGAGCGTGTAGTGAATCAGTTCCGGCGAGTTGAACAGGTTCCAGGGAGTCAGCAGCACCGAGCCGACCGCGGCGATCATCCCGCCGGTACGGAAACTGATGCGCTGCGGCGCGCAGTTGGAGAAGTCGAACGCCGGAGAAACGAAGTTGGCGACAATGTTGATGCCGATGGTAGCGACAATCATGGTCAGCAGGCCTAACGCCACCGCCACGCTGTTGCCGACGCGGCTGACGGTTTCGATCGGGTCGGTGATCATCTGGCCGAACAGCGACTGGGTGCCGGAGACGATCACTACCGTCACGATGGAGAACAGCAGGAAGTTGAACGGCAAACCCCAGCGGTTGCCGCGACGGATTTCCTGCATGCTTTTACCGTAACGGGAGAAATCGCCGAAGTTGAGCAACGGACCGGAGAAGTAAGACACCACCAGCGCCGTGGCGGTGATCATCTGCCAGACCTGCTCGCCGCTGCTGAGGGATTTGCTGCCCAGCGTGAAGGAGATATTCTCCAGCCCGGTTTTGTATACAATCCATCCGGCCAGCGCCAGCATCACTATGTAGACCGCCGGGCCGGCGATATCAATAAAGCGCTTGATGGCGCTCATGCCGTGCCAGAACACCATCGCCTGCAGCAGCCACATCACGCCGAAGCACAGCCAGCCCAGCGCCGACAGACCGAGCCAGTGGCTGGTGGTCAGCGGCGTGAGCGACGGCACGAATTTCAACAGCACCAGCATCAGCGCGTTGGCGGCCAGATAAGTCTGGATGCCGTACCAGGCGAAAGCGATCAGCCCGCGGATCACCGCCGGAATGTTGGCGCCGAACACGCCGAAGGACTGACGGCAAATCACCGCATAGGGTACGCCGCTGAGCTGGCTGGGTTTGGCCACCAGATTGGCGCACAGTTGCACGATGCAGATACCCGCCAGCAGGCACAGCAGCACCTGCCAGCTGGCCAGGCCCAGCGTAAAGAAGCTGGCCGCCACCACGTAGCCGCCCATGCTGTGTACATCCGACATCCAGAATGAAAAGATGTTGTACCAGGACCAGCTTTGTACACGCGTCGGGGCCAAATCTTCATTGCACAGTCTCGGGCTGTAATGCGCCGGGGTGTTTCCGGCGGACGTCATGTTTTCTGGCATGGAATCTGCTCCTTTTGGTGACGATAAAAATAAAGGTGAAAAAATCAGGCAGTGGGGTGTTGCAGGATTTGGGCCAGATCAGTGAATTTTGTATACAATAAATTTATTTTGTGTGTACGATTTGGCGATGAACGTGATGACGGAAGAAACCGATGAGCGATATTTACGGTCTTGGAAATGAGACATTTTTCGAGCAAAAAGATGAAGTTATCTATCAGGCACTGTTAAACGCGATCGTCGAGCATCAATTGTTGCCCGGCGCTCGCCTGCCGGAGGAGGCGCTGGCGGAGGTGTTCGGCGTCAGCCGTACCGGGATCCGCAAAGTGCTGCAGCGTTTGGCGACGGTGCAAATGATCACACTGTTGCCCAAACGTGGTGCACAGGTGGCGACGCCGACGGTAGAAGAAGCGCGTGAGATCTTTCAGACCCGTAGCCTGATGGAGTGCGCCAACCTGCCCGCGGTGATTGCGCACTGCCAGCCGCCGCATCTGGCGGCGCTGGAGAAACTGATGGCGGCGGAAGAGAAGGCGCATCAGGATCGCAACGGGCCGGAGGCGATCCGCCTGTCGGCGGCGTTTCACATCCAGTTACAGGCGATTTCCGGCAACAGCGTGCTGACCAGCATGGTGTCGCAACTGACGTTGCGATCGTCGCTGGTGATCGCCGCCTACGGCGCGCCCTGGCAGCAGGGATGCCGCTGTCACGATCATCACGATCTGCTGGCGTTGTTGCGTAACCGGGATCTGGCGGCGCTGACCAGCGCCATGCAGCAACATTTCGACGATATCGTCGCCAGCCTGCGTTTTGACGGCGACGGCGCGACCACGCCGGATTTCTCGCGGTTGTTCAGCCATCTGAAGCCGTTCGGTCGTAATAAAGAGGAGCAAGCCGAATGAGCCAATGCGTAATTCAGGTGATCAACCCCAACACCAGCCTGGCGATGACCGAAACCATCGGCGAGGCGGCGCGGCGAGTGGCTGCTCCCGGCACCGACATTCTGGCGGTATGCCCGTCGCAGGGCGTGCCGTCGATAGAAGGACATTTTGACGAAGCGGTGGCGACGCTCGGGGTGCTGGAGCAGATTCGGCTGGGCCGCGAGCAGGGCGTCAGCGGCCATGTCATCGCCTGTTTTGGCGACCCCGGCCTGCTGGCGGCGCGGGAACTGGCGTGCGCGCCGGTGGTGGGCATCGCCGAAGCGGCGATGCACCTGGCGACGCTGGTGGCGACGCGCTTTTCCATCGTCACCACGCTGCCGCGCACGCTGATCATCGCCCGTCATCTGTTGCAGCGTTACGGTTTCGAGCATCACTGCGCCGCGCTGCACGCCATCGACCTGCCGGTACTGGCGCTGGAAGACGGCCAGGGGCTGGCGCAGCACAAGGTGCGGGAAATGTGTATACAAGCTAAGCGACAGGATGGATCCGGCGCCATTGTGCTTGGCTGCGGCGGTATGGCCGATCTGGCGCAGGCGCTGACGCAGGAACTGGGGATCCCGGTTATCGACGGCGTGGGCGCGGCGGTGAAAATGGTGGAGTCGTTGATCGGGCTGGGGCTGACCACCAGTAAACACGGCGATCTTGACTATCCGCTGGACAAGCCGTTGACCGGCGCCTTCGGGGCTTTGCGTTAATCGGCGGCGTATGACGTTGCGGTCACCACAATAAGGAAAGAAACCATGATACTCTCTCAGCAATGGGGCTCTGACCCTGACTACCCGCGCGACCTGATCGGCTATGCCGGTAAACCGCCGCACGCCCGCTGGCCCGGACAGGCGCGCATCGCGGTGCAGTTTGTGCTCAATTACGAAGAAGGGGCGGAAAACCATGTGCTGCACGGCGACGCCGGTTCCGAGCAGTTCCTGTCCGATATCATCGGCGCGGCCAGCTACCCGGCGCGGCACATGTCGATGGATTCGCTCTATGAGTACGGTTCCCGCGCCGGTTTCTGGCGTATTCATCAGGAATTTCAGCGCCGCGGCCTGCCGCTGACGGTGTTCGGCGTAGCGATGGCGCTGGCGCGCAATCCGGCGGTGGTCGAGGCCATCAGGGCGGCGGACTATGACGTGGTCAGCCACGGCTGGCGCTGGATTCACTACCAGAATATGGATATCGACGCCGAGCGCGCGCATTTGCAACAGGCGATCGCGGTGCACACGGAATTGTTCGGCCGGCCGCCGCTGGGCTGGTACACCGGGCGCGACAGCCCCCACACCCGGCAACTGGTGCTGGAGCAGGGCGGTTTCCTGTACGACAGCGACTACTACGGCGACGACCTGCCATTCTGGCTGCCGGTGCGGCGAGCGGACGGCGGGGTGCAGCCGCATCTGATCGTTCCCTATACGCTGGACGCCAACGACATGCGCTTCGCCTCACCACAGGGTTTCAACAGCGGCGAGCAGTTTTTCAGCTATCTGAAGGACAGCTTTGACGTGTTGTATGCCGAAGGGGATGAGGCGCCGAAGATGATGTCTATCGGCATGCACTGCCGCCTGCTGGGGCGGCCGGGACGTTTCCGGGCGTTGCAGCGCTTCCTCGATTACATCCAGCAGCACGAGCGGGTGTGGGTTTGCCGCCGTCAGGATATCGCCGAACACTGGTATCGGGCACATCCGTATCAGGGGTGATGAGGCGCCACCGGCCTGATACGGCAATCTGCCGGCCTGATAAGCCGTATCGGGTTACGCCATCAGGCTGACGTGGGCGGCGACAATACGCCAGCCCTGCGCGGTACGCAGCCAGGTTTGCATCTGGCGGCCGATTTTCTCACTGCCTTCACGACGAAATTCGGTGCTGGCGACCGCCATATCGCGGCCGTAGCTCGTGATCACCGTGTTTTGCAACCGGCGATCCAGCCCGGCCGACGGGCGAGCGGCGCGAAACTCGCGGATCTGTTCGATGCCGTACAGGTTTTCCGACGCGCCGTAGCGTACGGTGCGTTCATCGTGCCAGAACAGCTCGTCCAGTACCTCGATGTCGTTGCCGGTGAGCGCCTTTTCATAACGATAAAACGCGGCGGTGATCTCGGCCAGAACGTCAGGCAGATTGATCTCGGGTGTCATACGGAAGCTCCTTGTGAATGAAGAGATACGGGCGGTAAAACCCGGGCAATGCCTTGTTGTTCCAGACGCCAGGCGGCGCGCAGCGCGACATCTTCCCGCCACGGCGCGGCGATCAACTGTACGCCGATCGGCAGCCCGCCGGCGGTTGCCAGCGGTACCGTCACCACCGGCAGGCCGACGAACGAAATCGGCTGGGTCAGCATTCCCATGCTGGCGCGGATCGGCAAATCGGTGTGATTGATGCGCATGGTTTCCTGACCAATGAGCGTTGCCGGGCATGGCGTGGCCGGCGCGATCAGCAGATCGGTATCGGCGAACAGCGCCAGCATGTCGCGGCGGAAATGATCGCGGAAACGCTGCGCCTGCACATACCAGGCCGCGGGGATCATCGCCCCGGCCAGCAGTCGTTCGCGGGAGAGCGGTTCAAACAGATCCGGCGTGGCGCGCAGGGCGGGCAGATACTGGTTGCCGCCTTCGCTGGCGGAGAGAATAAACGCCGCCGTACGCGCCAGCGCGGCATTATCCAGCGCCACGTCATCAGCGGCGTTTAACGCATTCGCCACCTGTCGTACCGCGGCGGCGGCCTGTTCATCGCACCATTGCGCGAAGTAACCGCCCAGCACCCGGCTGCGCAGCGGCGTCTCGTCCGTCAGCGACGGTACGGTCGAGCGCAGCGGTTGAATCGCCTGAAATCGATCCGCCGGATCGAACCCTTGCAGCTCGTCATACACCAGCGCCAGATCTTCAGCGCTGCGCGTCAGCGGGCCGATATGATCGAGGCTGCCGACAAACGGCTGGGTGCCGTGACGCGACAGCCGGCCGAAGGTGGGCTTCAGCCCGAAGATCCCGCAGAGCGAAGCGGGAACGCGGATCGACCCGTTGGTGTCGCTGCCGAGCGAGAAATTCACCAGTCCAGCCGCCACCGCCGCCGCCGATCCACCGGAAGATCCGCCGGCGATACGCGTCAGATCGTGTGGATTGCGGGTGGCGCCGTAGTGACTGTTTTCGGTGGTAAAACCGTAGGCGTAAGCATCCATATTCAGCAGCCCGGACAGCAGCGCGCCGCAGGACTGTAACTGACGCACCGCAAACGCGTCCTGCGTTGCCGGCGCGCGCTGGCTGAATAGTCTGGCGCCGGCCAGCGTGGTTTCGCCGGCGACGTCAAACAGGTTCTTCACCGCGTAGGGGACCGCCGCCAGCGCGGGCAGCGCCTTCCCCTGATGACGCTTGCTGTCGATGTCGGCGGCTTCCGCCAGCATACGTTGCGCGGTGACGCCGGTATAAGCGTTGACCGCCGGATTGCGCCGTTCGATGTGCGCCAGCGTGTCGCGGGCGATGTCGGTGGCGGAAAGGTGACCGCCCGTCAATTCGGCCCGTAGCGCGCGGATAGACAGTTGAGCTGGGTTCATGGCCGGTACACTCCCGCCACTTCCTGGCGCTCGTCCAGCGGGAACGCCATCAGCGGCTGCGCCATCGCGGCGATGCGTGTGAATTGCACCTGCAGTTCCTGGCGACGGGCATCATCCAGCTCCAGTTGCAGCAGGGTTTCCATCTGTTGCAGGTACGCGGCCAGCGCGTCCTGATCGATATCCTTTTTTTCCATGAGCAAAGACCTTATCAGGGGGTGAGATTAGCCAGGTAGCGAGATTAAAATCCGGCGGCGCTGCCGTTGCTGCGCGGGTCGCTGGCACCTTCCAGCATGCCGTTGGCATGACGGACGATGGCGCCGGCATGGCCGACGGTTTCGCTAAATCCGGTGAGCAGTTCCACGTCGTGGCCCAGCGTGCGCAGCGCCTCGACGGTGGCCGGGGTGAAGCGGTCTTCCAGTTTCAGCGTGTCGGAAGATTGGCCCCAGGTGCGGCCCAGCAACCAGCGCGGCGCGGTAATCGCCTGTTGCAGCGGCACGCCCTGCATCACGTGGCGGATGAACAACGCCGCCTGCGTCTGCGGCTGGCCATCGCCGCCCATCGAGCCGTAGACCATGGTGCGTCCGTCAGACAGTCGCGCCGCCGCCGGATTAAGGGTGTGAAACGGCTGCTTGCCCGGTTCCAGCGCCAGCAGGTGATCCGGATCCAGACTGAAGGAAGCGCCGCGGTTTTGCCACAGCACGCCGGTGCCCGGCAACACCATGCCGCTGCCGAATTCGTGATAGATGCTCTGGATAAACGACACCGACAGGCCGTGGCGATCGCATACGCCCAGCCAGACGGTGTCGCCCGGACCCTTGCCTTGTCCCCAGGGCGCGGCGGAGCGGGTGTCGACGTGCTTGCTCAACGTATCCAGATGGCTGGCGGATAGCAGCGCCTGAATATCCTGCGTAATCCGTTTCGGGTCGGTGATGTATTTGTCGCGCAGCCTGAAAGCCAGCTTGGTGGCTTCCACCACGCGGTGTATGGTCTGGCTGTCGCTGAGGTCTGCCATCCCCAGTCGGTCGGTGATGCCCAGAATCGCCAGCGACACCAGCCCCTGCGTCGGCGGCGCCAGATTGAACACCTCGCCTTTGCTGTGTTTCAGCACCAGCGGCGTGGCGCGTCGGGCACGGTAGTTCGCCAGATCGTCAGCGGTGACCGGCATACCCAGCTCCGCCATTTGTGCCGTCATGCGCGCCGCCAGCGCGCCGCGGTAAAAGCTGTCCAGCCCGTCCTGCGCCAGTTGCTGCAGCGTGTCGGCCAGATCCGGCTGGGTAAAACGACTGCCGGTGCGCGGGATGGCGCCCTGCGGCATGAACACGCGGCAGAATTCGGCGAAATCGCTCAGTTCGTGATGACGGCTGATCAGCGCGTCTTCCTGCGACTGGGTGACCGGAATGCCGTTGCGGGCATAGCCGATGGCGTCTTCCAGCAGGCTGGCGAGCGGCAACGGGCGGCTAATATCCAGCTCGGCGGCATACGTCAGCGCTTCCTGCCAGCCGCCCACGGTGCCGGCTACGGTCAGCGCCGCCGTTGGGCCGCGGTGTGGAATGCGGCTGGCGCCGGCGTACCGATCGCGGGTCGCCAGCGAACCGGCCGCGCCGCTGGCGTCGATGGCAATCGGGTTGCCCTGCGGCGGCACAATCAGCCAGAAACCATCGCCGCCCAGACTGTTCATATGCGGGTAAACCACCGCAATCGCGGCCGCGGCGGCGACCATCGCTTCGATAGCGTTGCCCCCGGCGCGCAGAATACGTTGCGCGCTGGCGCTGGCAAGATGATGCGGCGTGACCGCCATGCCCGACGGGGCGATATTGCTTTGCATCATGAGGGATAAGGCTCTTGTTGGACTGTAGGGTGGTCGATGCTAAGCAAAAGCCGTTCCACCTTTTCTGCTTGCTGCCGACCGACGGTTGTATGCTATGTTCAGCATAGCGCCGAAAGGATGAAACAAAAGTTACAGGATTCAAAAAAATGGCAGAGACAGGCATGAAACAGATTGATGAACGGCTGCGCAGTCAGTACAGCGAATTGTCGCCGCAGGAACAGCGGGTGGCGGAGTTTATCTTCGATCATCTGGATGACCTGATCAGCTATAACAGCGCCGAACTGGCGCGGCTGAGCGGCGTGTCCAAAGCCACGGTCAGCCGCCTGTTCCGCCGCCTCGGTTACCCCAGCTACCGGGAGATGCGCGATGAGCTGCGCACCCTGCGCCAGAGCGGTATGCCGCTGACCGATAACCGGGACGCGGTGCAGGGCAACACGCTGCTGGCGCGCCATTACAAACAGGAAATGGCTAACCTGACGCAGTGGGTCAACCAGATCGATCCGCAGCAGTTCGGCGCGCTGATCGCCGCGTTGCAGCAGGCGCGGCGCGTCTGTGTTCTCGGACTGCGCAACAGCTACCCGGTGGCGCTGCACCTGCGCCAACAATTGCTGCAAATCCGCCCGCAGGTGCCGCTGCTGGCGCAACCCGGCCAGACACTGGCGGAAGAGCTGGCGGATCTGGATGAACGGGATGTGGTGGCGGTGGTGGCGTTCCGCCGCCGTCCGCGCCTGATCCTGCCGCTGTTGCAGCAATTGCGCGCCCGGCAGATTCCGGTGTTGTTGCTGTGCGAACCGCAGGCGCATACGCTACCGCCGCTGGCTTCCTGGGCGTTGACCGCGCCGCTGGACAGCGTATCGGCCTTTGACAGCTACGCCAGCGCCATGAGTCTGGTTAACCTGATCAGCAACGCGCTGCTGCATCAGATGCTGGCGGAGGGCCGTCAGCGCATCCACGATATTGCCGACCTTTACCTGCAACTCGACGAACTGGAACAGCGATAAACGCGCGCCTCGCTGGTGCGATTGTTCTTTTTTGGTGCAACTCTTTCCCGTTTTTATGCCCTGTCATTGTGCGTTGCGGACGGCGGGTCCGGACGCATTCGCTCACTGAACGATAGCGTTGCTTGCGCTGCTCAGCCTGTCTCTGCCTTTGCTATTAGTGGTGATGTCGCGATGTGATATCTGGCATGCATCTTGCTTTTCTTTCTGCAACGAAGGTTTCAATATTTTTATTGAAGAATCTTTGGTTTCAAACTAACTTAACCGGGGGCACAGCAATGAAGATCGGAAAACGTTTTTTGGCGGTAGTTGGCGCAGCGCTGTTGATGGTTCAGGCCGGACAGGCGATGGCGGATCAGTTGCAGGATATCCAGAAACGCAGCGTGCTGCGTGTCGCCGTGCCGCAGGATTTCCCGCCGTTCGGCTCGGTCGGCACCGATCTGCAGCCGCAAGGCTATGACATCGACATGGCGCGCTATCTGGCCAGTGAGATGAAACTAAAGTTGCAGCTGGTGCCGGTAACCAGCGCCAACCGCGTGCCCTATCTGCAAACCGACAAGGTGGATCTGGTGATTTCCAGCCTGGGTAAAAACGCCGAACGTGAAAAAGTGATCGATTTCAGCCGCGCCTATGCGCCGTTCTTCCTCGGCGTATTTGGTCCGAAAGACACCGCTGTCGGCGCGCCCGAGGCGTTGCAGGGCAAAACCGTCGGCGTGACCCGCGGCGCGGTGGAAGACATGGTGCTGACCGAAATCGCGCCCAAGGCCGCCGACATCAAGCGCTACGAAGACAACAACACGACGCTGTCTGCCTACCTGTCCGGTCAGGTGCAATATATCGCCACCGGCAACCTGGTGGTGGCGGCGATTGCCGAGAAGAACCCGGCCAACGCGCCGGTGGCGAAATTCATGCTGAAAGACTCGCCCTGTTACATCGGCCTGAAGAAGGACGAGCCGGCGCTGAAGGCGAAAATCAACGAACTGATTGAAAAAGCCGTCAAGGACAACACGCTCAACGGCCTGTCCGAGAAATGGCTGAAAGCGCCGCTGCCGGCCAATCTGGGCGCGTAAGGATAAGCCATGACCTACCAGCTTCATTTCGCGGCGCTATGGCCTTACTGGCCGGAGTTATTGGCCGGCCTGTGGGTCACCGTGCAACTGACGACGATGGCGACGATCGGCGGGATCGCCATCGGCATCTGCGGCGCGGCATTGCGCAGCGGTAAGCCGACCGTGGTCAGCCGCCTGTGGGGCCTGTACGTCGAGGCGATCCGCAATACGCCGTTTGTGGTGCAACTGTTTTTCATCGTGTTCGGTCTGCCGGGGCTGGGGCTCAAACTCACCGCCGGGCAGGCCGCCCTGCTGGCGATGCTGGTCAATCTGGGGGCTTACAGCACGGAGATTATCCGCGCCGGCATCCAGGTGACGCCGAAAGGCCAGTGGGAAGCCGCGCGGGTGCTGGGGCTGTCGCGCGCCCAGACATTTACACGGGTGATTCTGCCGCCCGCGCTGCAACGGATTTATCCGGCGCTGGTTAGCCAGTGCATCATCGTGATGCTCGGTTCGTCCGTGGTGTCGCAGGTGTCGTACGAAGAGCTGACCTTCGCCGCCAATTTAATTCAGTCCCGGACCTTCCTCAGTTTCGAGGTGTATCTGGTGACCACGCTCTGCTATCTGGCGCTGTCGATGCTGATGCGTCAGCTGCTGTTGCTGGCCGGGCGACGCTTTTTGGGGACGCCGCGCTGATGATGACGTTTACTGACTGGGATATTGTGCGCAACCTGCTGCTGGCCGGGCGCTGGACGGTACTGCTGTCGCTGGCGGCGTTTTTCGGCGGCGTGCTGGTCACGCTGCCGTTGCTGCTGCTGCGCCTGACCAAACGTCCGTGGCCGCTGCGTCTGACCCGGCTGTACGCCGATGTGTTTCAGGGCACGCCGCTGCTGATGCAGCTGTTTCTGGCGTTTTTCGGGCTGGGATTGTTCGGCATCGACGTCAGCCCGTGGACCGCCGCTGCGCTGGCGCTGACGCTGTTTACCAGCGCGTTTCTGCTGGATATCTGGCACGGCAGCGTGCAGGCGCTGCCGAAAGGACAGTGGGAAGCCTGCCGCTGTCTGGGGATGAGCTTCACGCAGACGCTGACCCGGGTGATCGCCCCTCAGGCGATGCGTATCGCCATCGCGCCGACGGTCGGCTTTTCGGTGCAGGTGATCAAGGGCACCGCGCTGGCGTCGATCATCGGTTTCGTCGAACTGACCAAGGCCGGCACCATGCTCAATAACGTTACCTTCCAGCCGTTCAAGGTGTTCGGGCTGGTGGCGCTGGGCTATTTCCTGCTGTGTTACCCGCTGTCGTACTACAGCCGTTATCTGGAGAAGAAATTCAATGCCGCTCATCACCATTAATCAGGTCCATAAATATTACGGCCAGAACCACGTGCTGAAAGGGGTGGATCTGGATATCGACGTGGGCGAGGTGATCTCCATCATCGGCCGTAGCGGCTCCGGCAAAAGCACCCTGCTGCGGTGCATCAACGGGCTGGAGGGCTATCAGGACGGCAGCATCAAGCTCGGCGGCATGACCATTACCGACCGCGACTCGCAGGCGCGGGAAATTAGCCGTTCGGTCGGCATGATTTTTCAGAACTTCAACCTGTTCCCGCACATGACCGCGCTGGAAAACGTGATGCTGGCGCCCAAACTGGTGCTGGGTAAAAGCGCCGCCGAGTGCCGTGAACTGGGCGTGAAGATGCTGGAGAAAGTCGGGCTGGGCGAGCGCATCGATTACTACCCGTCCAGCCTGTCCGGCGGCCAACAACAACGCGTGGCGATCGCCCGCGCGCTGGCGATGAACCCGAAGGTGCTGCTGTGCGACGAGATCACCTCCGCGCTGGACCCGGAACTGGTCGGCGAAGTGCTGAAAGTGCTGGAACAGCTGGCGGCCGAAGGCATGACGCTGATTCTGGTCACCCACGAAATGAATTTTGCCCGTGAGGTCGGCGATCGGGTGGTGTTCATGCATCAGGGCAAGGTGTGGGAACAAGGCAAAGGCGATGAACTGTTCGCCAACCCGCAGACCGCTGAACTGAAACAGTTTATCGCCTCGGTGCGGCTGTAACGCCGTGAGCCGTATGAGCGATTACGATTTTAATGTTATCAAGGACATCAGGAGTTCATCACATGCATAACGACCTGTTTGCGCAGATCAATCCGCCCCATCGCCTGCTGATGGGGCCCGGCCCGATCAATGCCGACCCGCGCGTACTGCGCGCGATGGCCAGCCAACTGGTCGGGCAGTATGACCCGGCGATGACCGAGTACATGAATCAGGTGATGGCGTTGTATCGCCAGCTGTTCCGCACCGACAACCGCTGGACCATGCTGGTGGACGGTACATCCCGCGCCGGTATCGAGGCGATTCTGGTCTCGGCGATCCGCCCCGGCGATCGCGTATTGGTGCCGGTGTTCGGCCGCTTCGGCCATCTGCTGTGCGAGATTGCCCGCCGCTGCCGCGCCGATGTGCACACCATCGAAGCGCCGTGGGGCGAGGTGTTCACGCCGGACCAGATCGAAGACGCCATTAAACGGGTGAAACCGCGTCTGCTGCTTACCGTGCAGGGCGATACCTCCACCACCATGTTGCAGCCGCTGGCGGAGCTGGGCGCTATCTGCCGTCGTCATGACGTGCTGTTTTACACCGATGCCACCGCGTCGTTCGGCGGTAATCCGCTGGAAACCGACGCCTGGGGGCTGGATGCGGTCTCCGCCGGGTTGCAGAAATGCCTGGGCGGGCCGTCCGGCAGTTCGCCGGTGACCCTCAGCCCGCGTATGGAGGCGGTGATTCGTCAGCGCAAATGCGTGGAGCAGGGCATCCGCACCGTCGATCATCAGGACGGCGACGACGAAATGATTTATTCCAACTACTTCGACCTCGGCATGATCATGGATTACTGGGGGCCGGAGCGGCTGAACCACCATACCGAGGCCACCAGCATGCTGTTCGCCGCCCGCGAATGCGCCCGCGTTATTCTGGAAGAGGGGCTGGACGCCAGTATCGCACGCCACCAGTTGCACGGTAATGCGCTGCTGGCCGGCATCGAAGGCATGGGGTTGCAGCCGTACGGCGATATCGCCAACAAGATGAACAACGTGCTGGGCGTGGTGATCCCGCAGGGGATCCACGGCGAGCAGGTGCGCAAGCTGCTGCTGGAGGATTTCGCCATTGAGATCGGTACCTCGTTCGGGCCGTTGCAGGGCAAGATCTGGCGCATCGGCACCATGGGCTACAACGCCCGCAAAGACTGCGTGATGCAGACGCTGACCGCGCTGGAAGCGGTATTGAACCACCTTGGCTTCCGTTCCGCGCAGGGCGCGGCGTTGCAGGCCGCCTGGGATGTGTACGCCGCCGCACGGGCGCCGGCATGAGCGAGGTGCTGATGGAAAGCGTAATGACGGACCTCGACGCGCAGACGGCTGCCCGCCGGGTGATGGCGCGCTGCGATCGGCTGGCGGCCATCAGTGAAACCGCCGGCCAGCTTACCCGGGTTTATCTGTCTCCCCAGCATCTGCAGGCCAACCAGCAGGCGGGCGAGTGGATGCGGGAAGCGGGCATGCGCGTGTGGCAGGACAGCGTCGGCAATATTTGCGGCCGCTATGAAGGCAGTGCGCCGGGCGCGCCGGCGCTGTTGCTGGGATCGCACCTCGACACCGTACGCAACGCCGGCCGTTACGACGGTATGCTGGGGGTGCTGGCGGCGATTGAAACCGTGTCATTTCTGAATCAGCGTGGCGTTCGTTTGCCGGTGGCGCTGGAGGTGATCGGTTTTGGCGACGAGGAAGGCACCCGCTTTGACGTTACGCTGCTCGGCAGTCGCGGACTGACCGGCACCTGGCCCGACGGCTGGCTGTCGCGCCCGGACGCCAACGGCATTACCGTCGCGCAGGCGCTGGCGCAGGCCGGGCTGGATCCGGACGCCATCGCACAGGCGGCCCGTCCGGTAGCGGATATTCTGGCCTATCTGGAGTTGCACATCGAGCAGGGGCCGTGTCTGGAACAGGCCGGGCTGGCGCTGGGCGTGGTGACGGCGATCAACGGCGCGCGGCGGCTGAACTGCACCTTTATCGGTCATGCCGGCCATGCCGGTACGGTGCCGATGTCGCAGCGGCAGGACGCGCTGGCGGCAGCGGCGGCGTGGATGACCCAGGCCGAGCAGGTGACGCGCGACAGCGATCCCTATCTGGTGGCGACCTTCGGCACCTTGCAGTGCCTGCCGGGCGCCGCCAACGTGATTCCCGGTGAAGTCAGGCTGACGCTGGATATCCGCGGCCCGGACGACAAACCGCTGGATGCGTTGTTGCAACGGTTGCTGACGCTGGCGCACGACATCGCCATGCAGCGCGGCTGCGCTTTCAGCGCCGAAGAGTATTACCGCATCGCCGCTACTCGTTGCGACGACGATCTGCAACAGCGGCTGTCCGCTGCGGTGACGCAGGTGCAGGGCGATAATTTGCATCTGCCGAGCGGCGCCGGCCATGACGCCATCGCCATCGCCGAATGCTGGCCGGTAGGGATGCTGTTTATGCGTTGCAAGGGCGGTGTCAGCCACCATCCTGACGAGTCGGTGCTGACGGACGATGTAGCGCTGGCGGTGCAGGCGCTGCTGCTGACGGTGTTGGGATACCGATAATGAGGCTGTTGACAAACAGCTATATTGTCTTGTGAATGGTGAAGTTTGTTGGGGCAGGGAATAATTTCGTGCGGGATAAACGGTGTAATTTCTTTGCTGCTTCATTGCACGCACGACAAGGAGAGGTGCAAGCGCCACCTCTCCTTGACCACTGGCTGGTGGCTAAACTGCGGCGCTACGCGCTACCTTCGGCGTTCGACTTCGCGGTTCGGGCCGCCCGTGACGTGATTACTCGCCCCATCCCTGGGGCTCGCCCTACGGGCCAGCGTAAACGCTGTTCAAAAACGCTCCCGACGTTTTTGTCCAACACGGCACGGGCTTTCGCGACGTCCTGTCGCTCACCCGGCGAAGCCGCCCACCTCAGCGCAGTTTTTGACGCCGGAAAGATGCTTTGTCCTGTATTTAATGCGTTTGTTAGCAGTCTGAATCCAAAGCGCTCTTGACTCTTGATATCACACACTGAACTTATCGGCGTCGCGCCAGGCGGGGAAGGCTTCACGGTAGCTTTGCAGCGTTTCCAGCGACAGTTCGGCGTCAAGACGCGCGGGTTGATGTTCCGGCGCGGAAGCCAGAATCGCGCCCTGTGCGTCGATAATCAGGCTGTCGCCCTGATAGCTGTGGCCGTTGCCGTCGATGCCGACGCGGTTGCAGCCTGCCACATAAGCCTGATTTTCAATCGCCCGCGCCGCCAGCAGCGTTTTCCAGTGCAGCGCGCGCGGCGCCGGCCAGTTGGCGACGTACAACGCCAGATCGTAATCCTGACGGTTGCGGGACCACACCGGGAAACGCAGGTCGTAGCAGATCAGCGGCAGAATACGCCAGCCGCGCCACTCCACGATTTCCCGCGTCTGGCCGGACTGGTAATACTCGTGCTCGCCCGCCATGCGGAACAGGTGGCGCTTGTCGTACTGGTACACCCGACCCTGCGGGTCGGCCAACAGAAAGCGGTTGACCGCGCCTTTGCCGGTTTGCACCGCCACGCTGCCGCCCACCAGCGCATTGCTGCGCTGCGCCCACTGTTTCAGCCAGGCTTCCACCACCGACTGTTCCAGACTGTTTTTGGCCGCTTCCATCGCGAAACCGGTGGTGAACATTTCCGGCAGCACGATCAGATCGCGGTCGGTAATCTCGCCTAACAGACCGTCGAAATGGCTAAGGTTGGCGGGGCCGTCCATCCAGACCAGCGGTTGTTGTAACAGGGTGACCTTTAAAGTTGACATAAGCGCTCCGCGGCAGCATCCAGGGTTGATTCCTGTTTGGCAAAGCATAACCGAATCAGCGTATGAGGGAAGGGGGCTGCGCAGAAAACGGACAGCGGAATCGCCGCCACGCCGACGTGCTCGGTCAGCCAGCGGCAGAAACTGACGTCATCCTGGCTGGAAATGGCGCGGTAGTCCGCCAGCAGGAAGTAGGTGCCTTCGCAGGGCAGAATATCCAGCCGGCTGGCGGCCAGCGCGTTAACGAACCGGTCGCGTTTGGCGCGATAGAAGTCGGGCAGTTCGCGCCAGTGCTGCGGCTGGTGTTGCAGCATATCGGCAATCGCCAACTGCGCCGGCGTATTGACGGAAAACGTCAGGTACTGATGAACCTTGCGCACCTCGGCGCTGAGCGCCGCCGGCGCAACGCAATAACCCACTTTCCAGCCGGTCATGTGGTAGGTTTTGCCGAAGGAGGACACGGCAATCGCCCGCTGGCGCAGTTCCGGATGCGCCAGTACGCTGGCGTGCCCGTCGGCGGCGAAACAAATGTGCTCGTACACTTCATCGCTCAGCACATAGATGTGGCGACTGGCGATGGCCTGCCAGAGCTGGCGGAAATCCTCCTGCTGCCAGACGGTGGCGGATGGATTGTGCGGCGTGTTGACGATCACCAGCCGGGTGCGATCGCTCAGCAAAGCGCCGAAAGCGGCCCAGTCGACGCGAAACGCCGGCGGCTGCAGGGCGATCCGCTTCAGTACGCCGCCGGCCAGTTGCACCGCCGGGACGTAACTGTCGTAGCTGGGATCGAAGCAGACAACTTCGTCGCCGGGCCGCACCAGCGCGCTGATGGCGGCGAACAACGCCTCGGTGGCGCCGGCGGTGACCGTGACCTCGCTATCGGCGTCCGGCTGCCAGCCATACAGCGTCGCGGTCTTTTCCGCAATCGCCTGGCGCAGCGGCGCTACGCCGGTCATCGGCGCGTACTGATTGGCGCCCTGACTGACGTGATAAGCCAGACGCTGTTTCAGGTAGTCCGGGCCGTCAAAATCCGGGAAGCCTTGCGACAGGTTGATCGCCCGATGCTGCTGCGCCAACGCGCTCATCTGGGTAAAAATGGTGGTGCCGAGGGAAGGGAGTTTACTGTCGGGGATCAGTGCGGCGCTCATGGCTGAAAAGGACTCCTGCAAGCCTGTATTGCTGCCACTATATACAGGATGCTAGTATTTGGCAATCAAGACGCTTGGACGTTTAAACGGCTAAATTCCATAATTCTCTAAGCCATAACCAAAAATGATAAGCAGACTAATTAATTGGTTTGACAATTGCATGACAGCTTCACCTGTACAGGATGATTTATGAGTGATACTTCACAACTGGCCGCGCTGGTGGCGGCCTGCCACTGGATCGGCGAGAAAGGCTGGTGTCCGGCGACGGGCGGCAACATGTCCGTTCGCCTTGATGAACGGCAGTGTCTGATTACCGAATCCGGCAAGGATAAAGGCAGCCTGCGCGAAGACGATTTTCTGCTGGTCGATATCGCCACTAATCATGTGCCGAGCGGCCGTACGCCATCGGCGGAGACCGGGCTGCATACGCTGCTCTATCGCTTATTTCCGGCAACAGGCGCGGTGTTGCATACCCATTCGGTCAACGCCACGGTATTGTCGCGGGTGGAAAAAAGCGACGCGCTGGTGCTGCAAGGGTATGAAATGCAGAAATCGCTGAGCGGTCAGCGTACCCATCTGGATCAGGTGGCGATCCCGATTTTCGACAACGAGCAGGATATTCCGGCGTTGGCGGAGCGGGTGGCGGCCCGTCATGAGGCGGCGCCGCTGCGCTACGGTTTTCTGGTGCGCGGGCACGGCCTTTATTGCTGGGGCAATGACGTTAAAGAGGCTCGTCGTCATCTGGAAGGGCTGGAATTCCTGTTCCAGTGCGAACTGCAACGACGTTTACTGGAGGCTAAATGATCAAAGCGATTGTCACCGATATTGAAGGCACCACCAGCGATATTCGCTTTGTCCACAACGTGCTGTTCCCGTACGCCCGTGCAAGGCTGGCCGATGCGGTGGCGCAGGCGGACCGTGACCCGGAGATTACGGGCGCGCTGACGGTGCTGCGTCAGGAGCTGGGGCAGCCGGACGCTTCGCCCGCGCAACTGCTGGCCGCACTCAACCAGTTTATGGATGAAGATCGTAAATCGCCGGCGCTGAAGTTGTTACAGGGCATCATCTGGCGCAGCGGCTACCGTAACGGCGATTTTCGCGGCCATGTTTATGACGACGTAGCGCCGCAACTGCGCGGCTGGCGCGAGCAGGGCATCGCGCTGTATGTCTACTCGTCCGGTTCGGTGGAAGCACAGCATCTGTTGTTTGGTCACAGCGACGCCGGCGATTTGCGGCCGCTGTTCAGCGACTATTTCGACACCCGCGTCGGCGCCAAGCGCGAGACGGCGTCGTACCAGAACATCGCTCGCGCTATCGGGTTGCCCGCCGGTGCGTTGCTGTTCCTGTCCGATATTCGTCAGGAACTGGACGCCGCCGAACAGGCGGGCTGGCATACCTGCCAGTTGATCCGTGACGACGCGGATACCGACAGCCGTCATCGTCAGGTAAACCGTTTTGATCAGATCGATCTGAATGCCTATCAGGCCAACTAACAGGAGAACCCGTCATGAGTGCTTTAACCATTTTCAGCGATACGGATGCCCGTGAGCCGGTCTGGCAAAGCCGCGATGCGGAGGCGATCAAACAGCAACTGAGCGCCATCAATGTGCGTTTTGAACGCTGGCAGGCGGATCGTGAACTGAGCGCCAGTCCCGCCGCCGAAGAGGTGCTGTCCGCCTATCAGCATGAGATTGACAAACTGGTGGCGGAAAAAGGTTACCAGAGCTGGGATGTAATCAGCATGCGTGCCGACAACCCGCAGAAAGCGGCGCTGCGCACCAAGTTTCTGTCGGAACACACCCACGGCGAAGATGAAGTGCGTTTCTTTGTCGAAGGCGCCGGGCTGTTTTGCCTGCACGTAGACGGCCGGATTTTCCAGATCCTGTGCGAAAAGAATGACCTGCTGTCGGTGCCCGCCGGTATTCCGCACTGGTTCGACATGGGATCCGAGCCGCATTTCACCGCCATTCGCCTGTTCGACAATCCGGATGGTTGGATTGCCCACTTCACCGGCGATGCCATCGCCGATGCCTATCCGAAACTGGCGTAACCCCGCATTAAGCCGTGTCTGCCTGTGCCAGACACGGCTTTTGGTTCCTATTCCTTTACTCTCATCCAGCCAGCGAGCGCTGAAAAACGCCGTTGCGTACGTGTTCCGGGGTGATCACGCCGCAATCCAGAACCCAGCCGCTGATAAGCGCTGCCGGCGTGACGTCGAACGCCGGGTTGTAAACCGGCGCGTTATGCGGCGCCCACTGACACTGACCAAAACTGCCGGACACGCCGGTGACTTCGCTGGCGACGCGCTGCTCGATCGGAATGGCATTGCCGTCCGGGCAGTGCGGATCATGGGTGGTATGCGGCGCGGCGACGTAAAACGGAATACCGTGGTAGTGCGCCAGCACCGCCAGGCTGTAAGTGCCGATCTTGTTGGCGACGTCGCCGTTGGCGGCGATGCGATCCGCACCGACCCAGATGGCGTCGACCCGGCCCTGCGCCATCAGCGAGGCGGCCATCGAGTCGCAGATCAGATGATACGGAATCCCCAGTTCGCCCAGCTCCCAGGCGGTCAGGCGGCCGCCCTGCAGCAGCGGACGGGTTTCATCCACCCAGACGTTTTCCACCTTGCCCTGCTGGTGAGCGCGCAGTATGACGCCAATCGCGGTGCCGACGCCCGCCGTCGCCAGCCCACCGGTGTTGCAGTGGGTCAACAGGCGACTACCCGGTTTCACCAGCGCGGCGCCGTTGTTGGCAATACGCTCGCACAGCGCTTTATCTTCCTCAATCAGCCGCAGCGCTTCCTGCGTCATGGCGCTGATGAAATCATCGGCGGCCAGCGCCTGCTTCATGCGATCCAGGTTGTTCATCAGGTTGACGGCGGTCGGGCGGGAAGCGCGCAACGTATCCAGCGCCTGCGCCAGCTGCGGCCGCGGCAGACCCTGCTCCGCCAGCAGCGCCAGCAGCAGGCTGGCTGACAGCCCGATCAGCGGCGCGCCGCGTACCCGCAGGGTGCGGATATGGTCGACCAACGCATCGGTATCCGGGCAAGGGCACCAGATTTTTTCCTGCGGCAACGCCTGTTGATCAAGGATCCAGAGCTGATTATCAACGACGTTGAGGCTGGTGGTGTTAACGGTCTGCATGGGTGGTTAAATCCGTGTTGCGTTATTGCATCAGGATTCTTATTCTGCCAATATGCGATACAGAAGTATAGACGTCCAAACGCTTTTATGTCTAAAAGTAGGGCGCGCATAACAGCAAACACAAACGCACATCAATGAGGTGGGTCATGTCGCTTTACCGTACTTTTAACGCGGACGATGCCGTGCAGTACGCCCGTCAGTATGGCGGGGTTACCGATCCGCAGTCGTTGGTTACCGCCGATGAAATCGGCGACGGTAACCTGAATCTGGTGTTCAAGATTCGTGATACGCAGGGCGTTAGCCGGGTGATCGTCAAGCAGGCGTTGCCGTATGTCCGGTGCGTCGGCGAATCCTGGCCGCTGACGCTGGATCGCGCCCGCATCGAAGCGGAAACGCTGCTGGCGCACGCGCAGTATTGCCCGCCGCACACGGTAACGGTGCTGCATCATGATCCGGAACTGGCGGTGATGGTGCAGGAAGATCTGTCTGACCATGAAATCTGGCGGCGTGAACTGGTGAAAGGGCGTGACTATCCGCAGGCGGCGGCGCAACTGGGGGAATACCTGGCGCAAGCGCTATTCCACCACACGGATTTCTACCAGTCGCCCCATGATAAGAAGGCGGCGGTGAGTCGTTTTACCAACCCGGAACTGTGCCAGATCACCGAAGATCTGTTTTTCACCGATCCCTACATCGATCATGAACGCAACCAGTTTGACCCGGCGCTACTGCCTGATGTGCTGGCGTTACGCGATGATCAGCCGCTGAAATGCGCCGTCGCCGCGCTCAAGCATGCCTTTCTGAGCAAAGCGGAAACGCTGCTGCACGGCGATATTCACAGCGGCTCGATTTTCGTGGCGGAAAACCGCCTGAAAGTGATCGACGCCGAGTTCGGTTTCTACGGCCCGATTGGGTTTGATATCGGTACGGCGCTGGGCAACCTGCTGCTGAACTACTGCGGGCTGCCGGGATTGCTGCCGCCGCGCGAGGCTAGCGCCGCACGCGAACGGCGTCTGGAGGATATCGTGACGCTGTGGCAGACCTTCGCCAGCCGTTTTGCGGCATTAGGCCGCGAGAAGAGCCGGGATCCGGCGCTGGCGGTGGAAGGCTACGTTGAGCGATTCCTGCAGCAGGTGTGGCAGGATACGGTGGGGTATTGCGGCACCGAACTGATTCGTCGCACCATCGGGCTGGCGCATGTCGCTGACCTCGATACCATTGCCGATGACGCCGCCCGTCAATCCTGCCAGCGTCATGCCATTCAGCTTGGCAAGACGCTGATTCTGGCCGCCGCGCACATCGACGGCCCGGAGGCTTTACTGGCACGAGTGCGTCAAAGCGGCGCCTGATTCGGATAGCGCATAGCAGAAAAATGGCGCCTCTGTGCAGACAGGAAAGGCGCCGTTATTGTTTCAGGCGGCCGTATCGGCAGGCAGTCGTCGCTCTGCCGCCGCCTTGTGCGCGCTCAGCGCGTCCGGTGCGAAGTCGTCAACGTTGATGGAACGCAGCCGACTGGCTTCCGCCTGCATCAATACGCTGGCTTCTTCCGGCGTAATCACCCCTTCCGCCAGCCCATGTTCCGCCAGTTTATCCAGTTGCATGAAAGGCAACGGGTAACCAGCCGACTGCGACAGCCGTTGATGGATCGGCTCGGCAGCCAGAATATCCTGCAACGATTGCTCCAACTGCGCGGCCGGGTGGTGAGCCCCTGCTTTCAGGTACAGACCGCGCCCCAGTCGGCTGCGGGTCGCCGACGGCGCCTGCAACAGCCGCGCCAGTTGATGGTCCAACTGGTCGGTGGGTGCCGGGCTGGTACGGCCCAGCGGGAAGATGACCGCCCGCAGCAGCCCGGCTACCAGCCGGTTGGGGAAATTACGCAGTAGCTCGGTCATCGCCTGTTCCGCCTGATGCAGACAATCCTGCACGCCCCAGTGCACCAGCGGCAGATCGGCCTGCTGACGGCCTTCCTCGTCGTAGCGTTTTAGCGTGGCGGACGCCAGATACAGTTGACTCAGTACGTCGCCCAGCCGGGCGGAAAGGCGCTCGCGGCGTTTCAGGCTGCCGCCCAGCACACTCATCGACACATCCGCCAGCAGCGCCAGATTGGCGCTCAGCCGGTTCAGACGCTGATAGTAACGGCGGGTGGCGTCGCTGACCGGCGCGCGGCTGGTGCGCCCGTTGGTCAAACCCAGCCACAGGCTGCGCATGATATTGCCGCCGATATGTCCCAGGTGGCCGAACAGCGCCCGGTCAAAGGCTTTCAGGTCGTTGTCCTGCGCCGCGCCCATCTCTTTCAGCACGTATGGATGGCAGCGGATGGCGCCTTGTCCGAAGATGATCATGCTGCGGGTCAGGATATTGGCGCCTTCGACGGTGATGGCGATCGGCGCGCCCTGATAGTGACGGGCGACAAAGTTGGACGGACCAAGGCAGATGCCTTTGCCGCCGGTGACGTCCATCGCGTCGATGATGCCGCGCTGACCTCGATGGGTGCAGTGATATTTGACGATGGCGGACAGCACCGACGGCCGTGCGCCTTGCATGATGCCGCTGGTGATAAGCGTAGCGGCGGCGTCCATCACGTAAGCGTTGCCGGCCATGCGGGCCAGCGGCTCTTCAATGCCTTCCATTTTGCCGATCGGCAGTTTGAACTGGCGGCGGATGCGGGCGTAAGCGCCGGTCGCCAGCGCCACGCTTTTCAGACCGCCGGTGGCGTTGGACGGCAAGGTGATACCGCGACCGACCGACAGACATTCCATCAGCATACGCCAGCCCTGGCCCGCCATCTGCGGCCCGCCGATGATGTAGTCCAGCGGAACAAAAATGTTTTCGCCCTGCGTCGGGCCGTTCTGGAACGGGATATTAATCGGAAAGTGACGGCGGCCGATTTTCACGCCTTCGGTACGGGTGGGGATCAGCGCGCAGGTGATGCCGATGTCGTCGCGGTCGCCCAGCAAATGGTCTGGGTCGTACAAACGGAACGCCAGACCCAACACGGTGGCGACGGGAGCCAGCGTAATGTAGCGTTTGTTCCAGGTTAGCCGCATCCCCAGCATCTGCTGGCCTTGCCACTGGCCGTAGCACACCACCCCCAAATCAGGGATGGCGCTGGCGTCGGACCCGGCTTCCGGGCTGGTCAACGCGAAACAGGGGATTTCGTCGCCGCGCGCCAGCCGCGGCAGGTAGTGATCCTTCTGTTCGTCGGTGCCGTAGTGCTGCAGCAGCTCTCCGGGGCCGAGCGAGTTGGGCACCCCGACGGTGATCGCCAGAATGCTGGATACCCCGGCCAGTTTTTGCAGCACCATCGCCTGGGCGTAAGCGGAAAACTCCAGTCCGCCGTACTCTTTTTTGATGATCAGCGCGAAGAAACGATGCTGTTTCAGGAACTCCCACAGCACCGGCGGCAGGTCGGCGCGTTCGTGGGTGATTTCAAAGTCATTCGCCAGACGGCAAGCTTCTTCCACCGGCCCGTCCAGAAACGCCTGTTCTTCCGGCGTCAACGCCGGGCGGGGATAGGCGTGCAGGGTATGCCAGTCGGGCGCGCCGCGAAACAGTTCGCCTTCCCACCAGGTGGTGCCGGCGTCAATGGCTTCTTTTTCCGTTTTGGACATGGGCGGCATCACGCGCCGGAACGCCGTCAGCGCCGGTGCGGAGAGAAACCGTTGCCGCAGCGGCGTCGCCAGCAGCGGCAAGAGCAACAAGCCCAGCGGAATCAGCAGCCAGGCCGACCACAGATTCAGCGCCGCCATAGCGACGACCCAAAGTACAATCAACGCACTGCTCAGCCACAGCGACAGCCGGTGGTAGAACAGGGCGCCGATAAGCATCAAAACGATCAGGACACTGACTGCAACCATGGTTTTATTCTCCAGTCCGTATAATCAGTTCACGCTTGGTGGTCTGACCTGTTGGTATAATGTGGTTTTAGTTCAGTGAAATGTTTTTATCAATTCTTTTACAACGCAATTACAACTTGACTCACAAAGTCACATCCGAACGACACCGCTGACGCGCGATGCCGCCGTTTGGCAATTGTCTGCTTCTCGTGGTTTGGGCGATCCGCTACACTGCACGGCAGCACAGGTTATGTCCCTTCATGCCGGGTATCGCCGGCGCAGCCTGACTACATTGCGCTGCCGCGGCTCGTGCATCATCAAGGGGCACAGCCTAAATATCATGATGTCATTGAATGAGAGGATTCCATGTACCAGGACTTAATCCGTAATGAGCTGAAAGAGGCGGCGTCCACGCTGAACACATTTTTAAGTGATGATGCCAATATTCAGGCGATTCAGGATGCGGCCGTTTTGCTGGCGGATGCCTTTAAGGCGGGTGGAAAGGTGATCTCCTGCGGCAACGGCGGCTCTCACTGTGATGCCATGCATTTCGCGGAAGAACTGACCGGCCGTTATCGCGAAAACCGCCCCGGTTATCCGGCTATCGCCATTTCCGACCCGAGCCACCTGTCCTGCGTCAGCAACGATTTCGGCTATGACTTCGTGTTCTCCCGCTATGTGGAATCGCTGGGGCGTGAAGGGGACGTACTGCTCGGCATCTCCACCTCCGGCAATTCCGGCAACATCATCAAAGCGATCAGCGCCGCACGCGCCAAGCGTATGAAAGTGATTACGCTGACCGGTAAAGACGGCGGCAAGATGGCGGGCACCGCGGATGTGGAAATTCGCGTGCCGCACTTTGGTTACGCCGACCGCATTCAGGAAGTGCACATCAAGGCGATCCATATTCTGATTCAATTGATTGAAAAGGAAATGGCCGGCAACTGATCGCCGGTCATCGCACACAGCAGCTACAAGGATCAGACGCCGTTAATTAAAGGAATCGGACATGTGTGAACTGCTTGGGATGAGCGCCAACGTCCCAACGGATATCTGTTTCAGTTTTACCGGCCTGATGCAGCGGGGCGGCCGTACCGGGCCGCACCGCGATGGTTGGGGAATTACCTTCTACGAAGGCAACGGCTGCCGTACCTTCAAAGACCCGCTGCCCAGCTTCAACTCGCCGATTGCCGAACTGGTGCAGAACTATCCCATCAAGTCCTGCGCGGTGGTGTCTCACATCCGCCAGGCTAACCGCGGCGCGGTGGCGCTGGAAAACACCCACCCGTTTACCCGCGAGCTATGGGGCCGAAACTGGACCTTTGCCCATAACGGCCAGCTCAAAGGGTATCGCCGTCTGAAAACCGGCCATTTTCGTCCGGTCGGAGAAACCGACAGCGAATACGCCTTTTGCTGGCTGCTGTATCAGCTGTCGCTGCGTTATCCACGCACGCCGTCCAACTGGCCGGCGGTATTCCGTTACATCGCCACGCTGGCGGATCAACTGCGTAAAAAAGGCGTGTTCAATATGCTGCTGTCGGATGGGCAGTTCGTGATGGGGTTCAGTTCGACCAAATTGCACTGGATCACCCGGCGGGCGCCGTTTGGCAAGGCGACCTTGCTGGATGATGATGTGGAAATCGACTTCCAGCAGCAGACCACACCCAACGATGTGGTCACGGTGCTGGCGACTCAGCCGTTGACCGGCAACGAAACCTGGCACCCGATTGCGCCAGGCGAGTTCGTGTTATTTTGTTTTGGCGAGCGTGTAATTTGACTCAGGCTGACCGACGGGCGCGGACTGGTTAACCACGTACTGCCCGTTGAGCACCGACACCGCCGGCGGCTGGTGGGTCCGGTTGAAGTAGGCGTAACCCGGCTGCAGCTGACTCCAGAATTTGTAGTAGCTGGAGCGGCTGTGGCGCTTCATGTTCTGCTCGTTCATGCGGAACGGGTAAATCGCCAGCTCCACTTTCTGCTGCCCGTTGCGCAGCGCTTTCTCCACGTAAGTGTAAATCTCTTCGATATATTTGTTGGTCATGGCATAGCAGCCGATAGACACGCACTCGCCGTGGATCATCAGGTAACGGCCGGAATAGCCGTGCGCGCGATCGTACTCGTTCGGGAAGCCGACGTTGATGGCGCGATAATAATGGCTGTCGGGTTTCAGTTGCTTCAGATCAACCTGATAAAACCCTTCCGGACTTTTAAAATCGCCCTCGGTCATTTTGGGGCCGAGGCCGCCGGAATATTTACAGATCGGGTAACTCTGCACCAGCTTGTACTCGTCGCCTGTTCTGGTGTAAAGCTCCAGTACCCGTTCTTCCTTGAAGATCTGAATATAAACCGGTGATCCTGCCACCTGCTGTTTCATTTCTGTCGTCGCCGGCGACACCTGATTGGCGTAACTGTTGCTGATGGCGACGGAAGGCAAAATAAACAACATCGCAAGCGAAAGCGCGACTTTGTGCATTGTTAATCCTGATTATTGGAGCTGTTATTTTATACCCGTCATACTTCAAGTTGCCGGTGCGTTGTCCAACACGCGAGCGTATTGTCCGGTAAATCGAATAATCTTGGGTATATCTGATACGGTGTGTGGCGGTGCCGCCCCGCATCTCTTATCTGTCAGGCTTTGTCCTGCCATTAGGCTATGCCCCATAGCGAGGGATAGCCTGATGTCAAGTCGCGCAACCACATTATCACCGTATCCGTTTTATTCAGGAAGGAAAAAAGAATAAAAAATCGGACTATTCCGGCCAATAGCGCCCGCCGCTCATCTGATGCAGTGGAACCTTTTAAGCGAAGGTGTTGCCTGTTGTAATATTGATCTGTATATTTATACAGTGATTTGGAGGGGCGATGCGCAAGATCATTCATGTCGATATGGATTGCTTTTACGCCGCGATAGAGATGCGGGATAATCCGCGCCTGCGTGATATTCCGCTGGCGATCGGCGGCAGCGCCGATCGGCGCGGCGTGATCTGCACCGCCAACTACCCGGCCCGCCGTTATGGCGTACGCAGCGCTATGGCGACCGCCACCGCGTTGCGGCTTTGCCCTCATCTGACGCTATTGCCCGGTCGAATGGAAGTTTACAAAGCCGCCTCCTACCAGATTCGGGAGATCTTTTCCCGTTACACCTCGCTGATTGAGCCGCTTTCGCTGGATGAAGCTTATCTCGATGTGACCGACAGCCTGCATTGCGGCGGTTCCGCCACCCTGATGGCGCAGGAAATCCGTCAGACGATTTCCGACGAACTGCACCTGACCGCTTCGGCCGGCGTCGCGCCAATCAAGTTTCTCGCCAAAGTCGCCTCCGAACAGAACAAACCCAACGGGCAGTATGTGATTTCACCGGCGCAAATGGAGGCATTCCTGCTGGCGCTGCCGCTGGAAAAAATCCCCGGCGTCGGCAAAGTGACCGCCAAACGGCTGGCGGAGTGCGGGCTGCTCACCTGCGCCGATGTTCGCCGCTATGCGCTGACCGAACTGCTGCGGGAATTCGGTAAATTCGGTCGGGTGCTGTGGGAACGCTGCCACGGTATTGACGAGCGTCAGGTGTCGCCGGATCGTCTGCGTAAGTCGGTCGGCGTTGAGAAAACGCTGGCGCAGGATATTCACGACTGGACCGCCTGCGAAGCGTTGATTGAGCGATTGTATGACGAGCTGGAACTACGCCTGCGGCGTGTTCGCCCGGACCTGCATATTGCCCGACAAGGGGTAAAGCTGAAATTCGACGATTTTCGCCAGACGACGCAGGAACATGTCTGGCCGGTGCTGAATAAACCGGATTTGCTAAGGCTGGCGCGGGAGAGTTGGGAACAGCGGCGTGAAGCGCGGGGCGTGCGGCTAGTGGGGTTGCATGTTTCGTTGATCGACCCGCAACTTGAACGGCAACTGGTATTCCAGTGGGATTGACGCCCTGCGGCGAGGGCATCGGTATTTGGCGGTGATGCCCGACGGATCGGGCATCACCGGCGCGGGTTACGCGCGTTCCGGAATGGCTTTCAGCAGTGCGGTCAGCAGTTTCCAGTACTGGCCGACGCTGGCGATGTGAACCTGTTCATCCGGCGAGTGCGGACCGGTGATGGTCGGCCCAATGGAAACCATATCCATGTCTGGATACGGTTTCTTGAACAGACCACACTCCAGCCCGGCGTGGATCACCATGATGTTAGGCGTTTTGTCGAACAGCTTCTGGTAGGTTTCACGCACCAGATGCATCACCGGCGACTGGGCATCCGGCTGCCAGCCGGGGTAACCGCCTTTGGCCTGGGTGTCGGCGCCCGCCAGTTGACCCAGTGAAGTGAGCACGCTCACTACGTAGTCTTTGCCGCTGTCGACCAGCGAACGAATCAGGCAGTGAATTTCCGCCTGCGTGTCGGTCATGCCGACCACGCCGACGTTCAGCGACGTTTCCACCACGCCTTTCACGTCGTCGCTCATGCGGATCACGCCGTTCGGCGTGCTGTTCAGCAGGGCGATGAAACGATCTCGGCTGGCGGTGGTCAGCGCTGCCGCCGTGCCGTCTGTGGCTTCCAGCAGCAGGGTGATGTTCTTTTCAACCGCCGCGAGTTCGTGCTTCAGCACGGCCAGGTAGGTTTGCGCCGCGGCTTTCAGCGCGTCCGCTTTGTCGGCTGATACCGCCAGAGTGACGGCGCCTTCGCGCGGAATGGCGTTGCGCAGCGTGCCGCCGTGCAGGTCGATGACCCGCAGGTCCAGTTCTGCGGCATGCTGGGCCAGAAAGCGCGCCAGCAGTTTGTTGACGTTGCCCAGCCCCAGGTGGATGTCGCAGCCGGAGTGGCCGCCTTTCAGCCCTTTGATGACCAGTCTCAGCGTCTGATAACCGGCCGGAACCGCTTCGCGTTGCAGCGGCAGACGGGTCAGGAAATCAATACCGCCGGCGCAACCCATGTAAATTTCGCCTTCCTCTTCGGAATCGGTATTGATCAGAATGTCGCCCCGCAGCCAGTTGGGTTGCAAGCCGAATGCGCCGTCCATGCCGGCTTCTTCCGTCATGGTCAGCAGCACTTCCAGCGGCCCGTGCTCCACGCTGTCGTCAGACAGCACTGCCAGCGCCGAGGCCATGCCGATGCCGTTGTCAGCGCCCAGCGTAGTGCCGCGGGCCTTGATCCATTCGCCATCGATGTAAGGTTGGATTGGGTCTGTGGTGAAGTCGTGTACTGTGTCGTTGTTTTTTTGCGGCACCATGTCCAGATGCGCCTGAATCACCACCGGTTTGCGGTTTTCCATGCCGGGCGTCGCCGGTTTGCGCAGCAGAATATTGCCCACCTGATCGCGCTCCGTATGAAGGCCTCGCTCCTGCGCCCAGGACAGAATGTAAGCGGCCAGCGCTTCTTCATGATAGGACGGGTGCGGAATAGAACAGATTTTGGCAAAAATGTCCCACAGCGGCTGTGGGGAGAGTTGAGACAAGGCTGACACTATTTAACCTCTCCAGTTAAGCATCCACGCGACGGATGGCGTGCGATGCCGAAAAACCGTTATTGATCGCCTGAAAACGCAGGCACGCTAAGACAGAATAACACTTTCCCACGATCGGGGAGAATGTCCGCGGCATAAGGATTATGAATAGTAAGAGAGGATAAACGATGAACGAACGTAAAGGATCAGGGAGAGGGAAGACGGGGAAGAGAACGCGCGCTCTTCCCATCATTCGGCCTTAATCGTAGTCGTTGCGACGGCGTGCGCTGGAGGGCTGCTCGTCCCGGCGAATCTCGACGGGGATCAGGGCGGGCTGGCGCCGCATTAACAGACGCAAGCTGATGCTCAGCTCAAAACAAAACAGTATCATCAACGCGAGGCCGGATACGGGGATGAACACGTCCAGTTGTGCAAGGAGGAAGCTGTCGAAAATAGTCATGAGTGTTCTCCTGGCTGTGGTTATTCAATCTGTTTTTAACGTATCGGCAACATCTAGTCTAATAACTTTTTTACATTATAGCGGCTTGATTGATTACGCAGCGTTACCATTTGATTAGCGTATGGCGCACATATTGTATAAATACTGGTTTTTGTCCGATCAGCTATCTATAATCTCGCGCAACCTTATTTTCCCCTTCCGACTCTGATTAAGCCGACTTCACCGTTGGCTGGGATATGTTTTATGAGTGAAAAGTACATCGTCACCTGGGATATGTTGCAAATCCACGCCCGTAAACTGGCTCAGCGTTTGCTGCCGGCCGAACAGTGGAAAGGCATTATTGCCGTGAGCCGTGGTGGTCTGGTGCCGGGGGCCCTGCTGGCCCGCGAGCTGGGTATCCGCAATGTGGATACCGTGTGCATCTCCAGCTACGATCATGACAACCAGCGCGAGCTGAAAGTGCTGAAACGGGCTGAAGGCGATGGCGAAGGCTACATCGTGATCGATGACCTGGTAGATACCGGCGGCACCGCCAAAGCTATCCGCGACATGTATCCGAAAGCTCACTTTATCACCATCTTCGCCAAACCGGCCGGCAAACCGCTGGTAGATGACTACGAAGTGGATATCCCGCAGGATACCTGGATTGAACAGCCGTGGGACATGGGCGTGGTGTTTGTACCGCCTCTGGCCGGCCGTTAATCCCGCCACATCGCTTTTTACGCGCCCGGTTATGCCGGGCGTGTTTGTTTCTGTGACCGGGATTGGCGCGCCGTATTTGTTTTTCACCGCTGCGGTTCGGTACACTTTTCCCTCATACCATTATCTTTCTTGTTTTGATTCGTCCACGGAGGCTGCTGTGATTAAGGCCAACCTGTCCGAAACGTTGTTTAAACCGTCGGTAAAACATCAGGAAACTTCTACGCTGATCCAACGTTCGCGCAATGCGGCCGGCGTGGCTGCCATGCAGTCGGCGCTGGAGGGGGAAAACACCCGCAACTGGTATCGGATGATCAACCGGTTGTTATGGATTTGGCGCGGCGTGCATCCGTGGGAGATTGAAGAAGTATTGGCGCGGATTGCCGCCAGCGAAGCGGAACGCAGCGACGATCAATTACTGGATACGGTCATTGGCTACCGGGGCGGCAACTGGATATACGAATGGGTATCGCAAGGCATGCGCTGGCAACAGCAGGCTGGGCAGTATCCGCAAGGCGAGCAGGCCGGGCAGTGCTGGCTGAACGCCGCTAACCTGTACAGTATCGCCGCCTATCCTCATCTCAAAGGCGACGAACTGGCGGAACAGGCTCAGGCACTGGCCAATCGCGCTTATGAAGAAGCCGCCAGTCACTTGTCTTACGAACTGAAAACCCTGACCCTGCCGGTGGAAGGCGGGGGACAGGTGACGGCGTTTCTGCATCTGCCGGCTCAGGGGCAGGCGCCGTTCCCGACCGTATTGATGTGCGGCAGTCTGGATACGCTGCAATGCGATTATCATCGCTTGTTTCAGGACTATCTGGCCCCGGCGGGGTTCGCGATGCTGACGGTGGATATGCCGTCGGTGGGATTGTCTTCGCGCTGGAAACTGGATCAGGATTCCAGCTTTCTGCATCAGCAGGTGCTGCGGGCTTTACCGGATGTGCCGTGGGTTGATCACACCCGCGTCGGCGCTTTCGGTTTCCGTTTCGGCGCCAATATCGCGGTGCGGCTGGCTTATCTGGAGGCAAACCGGTTGCGGGCGGTCGCCTGTCTGGGGCCGATCGTCCATCATCTGCTCTCGGACGCCCGGCGCCAGCAGCAGGTGCCGGACATGTTTATGGATGTGCTGGCGAGCCGCCTCGGCATGACCTATTCCTCGGACGCCGCGTTGCTGGTGGAAGTAGGGCGCTATTCCCTGAAAACACAGGGATTGCTGGGGCGACGTTGCCCGACGCCGATGTTCTCCGGCTACTGGAAAGACGACCTGATCAGCCCTAAAGAGGAGTCGATGCTGATCGTCAATTCGTCGCTGCAGGGTAAATTACTATCGCTGAATTTTTCGCCGGTGTACCAGACGTTTCATCTGGCGCTGCAACAGATGACAGACTGGTTACGTCGCCAGTTGCGGTAGCCTTTGCATCGTGTGAAAAAATTATGCCGTGGCGTCTGGTTCGCCGCCGCGGTGTCAGCTACTGTATGGCAACTTCGTTTCAACGGACGACCAGAACTGACATGGTAGGAAAAGCGACATTATTTGCCGTGATGGTACTGGCATCCATGCTGATTTGCCCCTCGTTAAGGGCGCAGGCGCCGCATGATGACCTGACGCAGGTTTCGGATGTCGATGTGCGCCGCACGGTATCCGGTATCATCAGTTATTCCCACTGGCCGCGTCTGAACGGGCTTCCCACGCTGTGCGTGTTCTCTTCCGCGCATTTTTTGTCGGGGTTGACCATGCCGGCGGAGGCACAGGAAAAGCGGCTCTTTAACACGGTGACCGTCAAAGACACTCAGGAGCTGTTTGCTTCCGATTGTGACGCGGTGTACTTCGGTGAAGAAACGGTCTCTGAGCAGGTGGATATCGCCAGTTACGCCGTCGGCCATCCGCTGATGACCATTGCCGAGCAGTCGCCCGACTGCCATGAAGGCAGCGCGTTCTGCCTGGTGTTCGCCGGGAAGAGCGTCGGGTTCTCCATCAACATGGAGGCGCTGTCCCGTACTGGGGTCAGGGTGAATCCGGACGTGTTAATGCTGGCCCGGGTCCGGAACTGAACCGATGGCGATACCTGTACCGCACGCTTATCGACAGAAAACCTTCAGGCAGGCGCTGACCCGCATCAATACGCTGGGGGTGGTGATCGCCATGGTGTTTTCATGGCTGTTGATTACCGTCGCCTCCATGTTCTGTTTCAAGCAATATGCTGAGAAAAACCTGCAACTGCTGGGTTATACCCTGAGTCGCAACGTCGAAGCGGCGGTGGTGTTTCGCGATGTGACGGCGGCAAACGAAACCTTGAGCAGTTTGGGGCGGCAGGGACAGTTCAGCAGCGCGCTGCTGACGGATGCCAAAGGCAAGCCGCTGGCGCAATGGAGCGCAGGAGAAGCAGCAACGCCGGATTGGCTCAGTCATCTGACGTCAAAGTGGTTGTTTCCCGGTAGCGTGATACAGCCCATCACCCACCGCGGCCAGCGGATCGGGTATCTGGAAATCAGCGGCGCGGACACGCCCGCCAGAAATTTCGTGTTCTTCTCGTTGGGTTCGCTGACCTTATGCATGTTGCTGGCGTCGCTGCTCGCCATCGTGATTTCCCGCCGCCTGCACCGCGGGTTGATCCTGTCGCTGCATCATATTGCCGAAGTGGTGCATGATATCCGCGAAAATCGCCATTTTTCCCGCCGGGTGCCGACGGTCAAACTCGCCGAGCTGGATGGTTTTGGGCGTGACCTCAACAGCTTGCTGGATGAAGTTGAATGCTGGCAGCGCCAGATGCAGCACGAGAACGATTCGCTGCTCAGACATTCACTGCACGACTCGCTGACCGGGCTGGCGAATCGCACCGCTTTTCTCAGCGCGCTTGCCGGCGTGCTGCAGGATCCGCAATACCAAACCAACACTGCGCTGCTGTTTATGGATGGCTACCGTTTCAAGAAAATCAATGACACTTACGGTCATGGCGCGGGCGATCAGGTGCTGCTGGCGGTAGCCAACCGGCTGACGCACTGCGCGTGCAACCAGGATTTACCGGCCAGGTTGGCGGGCGACGAGTTCGCGTTGATTCTGGTGGGAGTACACGACATGCAGGATGCGCAGCAACGGGTGGAGGCGATCCGGCAGGTCATGCTTGAGCCGGTTATTCTGCCGGATGGGCAGGAAGTCGTGATGTCGCTCAGCATCGGCGTGGCGCAGGCGTTGCCGTCGATGACGCCGGAAATGCTGATCGAACTGGCTGACAAGGCGATGTATCAGGATAAACAGCGTCAGCGTCGTCATGATTTTGAACGCGTTTTACGCTACTTTGATGAAGACGCGACGGTGAATCAGTAGTGTTGCTTATCAATATGATGCACATTGGTGTGACACGGCTCGCGCCCTGAAACGTCGGATGCGAAAAAACTTGAACCCATGTTGGAAGTCCGGCAGGGTTGACCCATCTTCGATCGCTGTGAATGCTTGGAAGTCTTCTGATTTAAGGAGGGTGTCATGGCAGTGAAAAGCAGGCTTATGAAGCGCTTTGCTTCGTTGGGGCCTTATTTGCGTGAAGGTCAGTGCGAAGAAAACCGTTTTTTCTTTGATTGCCTGGCGGTTTGTGTCAATGTAAAACCTGCGCCGGAAAAGCGAGAGTTTTGGGGCTGGTGGCTTAATCTGGAGTGGCAGGAGCAAACCCTGTTCTATGCCTACCGCATCGGTCTGTTTGACAAGGCTGGCAACTGGCGCGAAGAAAACATCAAAGATACTGAGGTACATGAGAAAGTGCTGGCTACCCGTGAAGATTTCCACACCCGCCTGCAGGCGCTGGTAGAACAACTCGACCCACCTTTTTCCCTCTCCGCACGACCGTGATGCTGTCCGGCATCGCGCCGGAGCCTAGGGTTTTCGCGTTGTGCCGGTTGGCATAGCGCGTCTCTCCTGTTACAACGTTTTTTTCATCCTTAATTATTTATTGTTCAACGCAACGGCAGAAAAATTATGAGTGGCAGCCAGACCTTGGTTGTAAAACTGGGCACCAGCGTGCTGACCGGCGGTTCGCGCCGTCTCAACCGTGCCCATATTGTCGAACTGGTGCGCCAGTGCGCCCAGCAGCATGCCGCAGGGCATCGCATCGTGATTGTGACTTCCGGGGCGATTGCCGCCGGCCGCGAGCATCTGGGGTACCCGGAACTGCCACCGACCATCGCCACCAAGCAGTTGCTGGCCGCCGTAGGGCAGAGCCGGTTGATTCAACTGTGGGAACAGCTGTTTTCCATCTACGGCATTCACGTCGGTCAGATGCTGCTGACCCGTGCCGATCTGGAAGATCGCGAACGCTTCCTCAACGCCCGCGATACCATGCGCGCCTTGCTCGACAACCATATCGTACCGGTTATTAACGAGAATGATGCGGTTGCCACCGCTGAAATCAAAGTCGGCGACAACGATAACCTGTCGGCGCTGGCCGCTATGCTGGCGGATGCCGACAAACTGCTGCTGCTGACCGATCAGGCCGGGTTGTTCACCGCCGACCCGCGTTCCAATCCCGATGCGGAGCTGATTCGTGAAGTGCAGGGCGTGACCGACGAACTGCGCCAGATTGCCGGCGGCAGCGTGTCCGGCCTCGGTACGGGCGGGATGTCCACCAAACTGCAGGCGGCGGATGTCGCCTGTCGTTCCGGCATCGATGTGATCATCGCCGCCGGCAACCGGGTCGGCGTGATTGCCGATGTGATTAACGATGTATCGGTCGGTACCCGTTTTCACGCGCTGGAAACCCCGCTGGAAAGCCGTAAACGCTGGATTTTTGGCGCGCCGCCCGCCGGTGAAATCACCGTTGACGACGGCGCGCTGTCCGCCATGCTGGAACGCGGCAGTTCGTTGCTGCCGAAAGGCATCCGCGACGTGGCGGGCAATTTCTCCCGCGGCGAGGTGATTCGCATCCGCAGCCTGAACGGGCGTGACCTGGCACATGCCGTCACCCGTTATAACAGCGACGCGCTGCGTATGATCGCCGGGCATCACTCTCAGCAGATTGCGGAGATTCTGGGTTACGAATACGGCCCGGTGGCCGTCCACCGCGACGACATGATCATTATTTAAGGAGCAGGCGATGCTTGAGCAAATGGGTAAAGCGGCCAAAAAAGCCTCTTATCAGCTGGCGGCGCTCAGCACCAGCCAGAAAAATCGGGCGCTGATGACGATAGCGGATCTGCTGGAAGCGCAGCATGACGTCATTCTGGCCGCTAACGAGCAGGATCTGGCGCAAGCCAGAGCAAACGGCATGAGCGAAGCGTTGCTGGACCGTCTGCAACTGACCCCGGCGCGCCTGAAGGCGATTGCCGATGATGTGCGTCAGGTTTGCCGTCTGAACGACCCGGTAGGCGAAATCATCGACGGTCGCATTCTGGATAACGGTTTAAAACTGGAACGACGCCGCGTGCCGCTGGGCGTGGTCGGCGTAATCTATGAAGCCCGTCCGAATGTCACGGTGGATGTCGCCAGCCTGTGCCTGAAAACCGGCAACGCGGTGATTCTGCGCGGCGGCAAAGAGACCTATCGCACCAACGCCGCCACGGTAAAAGTGATTCAGCAGGCGCTCACCGAATGCGGCTTACCCGCCGCCGCGATTCAGGCGATTGAAAGCCCGGATCGTGAGCTGGTCAACCAACTGCTGAAACTTGATCGCTACGTCGACATGCTGATCCCTCGCGGCGGCGCCGGCTTGCATAAGCTGTGCCGCGAGCAGTCCACCATTCCGGTGATCACCGGCGGCATTGGCGTGTGCCATATCTATGTCGACGAGTCGATGGAGTTCGAACCGGCGCTGAAGGTGATTGTTAACGCGAAAACCCAGCGTCCCAGCACCTGCAACACGGTGGAAACGCTGCTGGTGCACCAGGGCATTGCCGACGCTTTCCTGCCGGCGTTGAGCGAGCGGATGAAACAGGTGGGCGTCAGTTTGCATGCCTGCCCCGCATCGTTGCCGTTGCTGACTAGCGGCCCGGCGGACGTCACTGCGGTAGCAGCCGCGAATTATGACGACGAGTGGCTGTCGCTGGATCTGAACGTGAAACTGGTCGCAGACATTGACGACGCCATCGATCACATCCGTGAGCACGGCACCCAACACTCCGACGCTATCCTGACCCGTTCTCTGAGCCGTGCCGAACAGTTCGTGCGCGAGGTCGATTCCTCGGCGGTGTACGTCAACGCCACCACCCGTTTTACCGATGGCGGTCAGTTCGGGCTGGGCGCGGAAGTGGCGGTCAGCACCCAGAAACTGCACGCGCGTGGCCCGATGGGGTTGGAAGCGCTGACCACGTACAAATGGATCGGTTACGGCGACGATTTGGTTCGCGCTTGATCCACATCAAGGCCCGGCGGCCGTGTTTTCACACCTGTCGGGCCAGTCGTTTAGAAAATCGTCAGACGGTACCTTGAAGTCTTGACTTGCCAGAACGATTTTACTAGTTTGTCACCCCGTAGTTCATCGTCATGCGTTCGCAGGATGATTCCCTCGCCGATATAGCTCAGTTGGTAGAGCAGCGCATTCGTAATGCGAAGGTCGTAGGTTCGACTCCTATTATCGGCACCATTAAATCAATGAGTTACGAAATCCTCTTTCATAAAATCCTCCCGTTTTTCCTCTCGCGTACTTACTGGCGTACTTATTTAGCACGGTATAGCTCCTAACCATCATCCCCCATATGAAAGCATTAGCCTTTGACCGTTGGCTGAAATCCGGTTGTTGCATATAGTGGTGTAACGACATAAAAACCGGGCAACATAATGACAAAAACAGAAAAAATGCTGGCGTTGCGAAAGTGGTTCAACCCAGATAACTATGACGCCTTGCTGGATCTTACCGTGGAAGAACTACGTCAGGAGTTCAGGTACAGGCAGAACATGTTTTACTCTCTGGAAACGGCTATCGAGAGGCAACGTGAGACGATCAACAAGGAAGAGGAAGAATTGATTTTCTCTGGTCGTCCTGTCCTTACCGCTTCGCTAGGTGAAAATAAACCCTCTGTTGGCGAACATAACCTTGAAAGCGATCAACATGTCAGACTTTTCCCTGTCGGGTGGCTTTACCAGCTCAGGGATGTGATACGCAGAAGCAAAATCGTTCCTTTGGATGAGTTCGGGCGTCCTGAATCTGATTCATCCTACAACCGCTATCCGGCCTCGTGGTTCTGGGGAAAACTGCACGAATCACAGAAAGGACGAATGATATTGCATATCAACCTGCGGGGTTCAACGGATGATGAAATCCTTGAATCCATGCGTTACCTGTTACCAAAGTGGCGTAAAGCAACCGGGGTGAAGCTAATCGACGGAAAGCTGGCGCTTAATTTTGGTGAGGTGATGATTAAGAAGCTGGTGGATTTTCGCATAATCCCCTTACTTGATTTGCTGTACTGGTCGAGGCGTAACGAGATAAAATTGAGTGATGCCGAGCTATCGGCGCTCATATACCGGGTAGGGATCGATGCGGTTCGTGGTGACTCCCAGATCAAGGAAACGGATAAACCGATGGCCTTTAAAGCCAAAACATACCATTTTGATAATCAGTTTATGGCTTTTTTGTATAAAAACAGATACATGATGGATATGAAAGTATCCGCTATCGTGGATAAGCTCAATCAGGAACAGGAAGAAAGAGAAGAAAAGAGAAAGTCAAGGGATAAGGGATAAAAAATATTTCCTGGTAAAACTTGAAGGAGAGCGTTTCAGACGCCCTCCTTTTTTTTGGTCCATTTTTTAGCATGGCTATTCGCAATATCATTCTTCACATCAAAACAACAAAGGAGAAAAATATGAACCAAAAATATGAAAGTTTTATTCGCTTGTCAGAAGTAATAAAAAGAACAGGTATAAGCCGATCAAGCATTTATCGTCTGGTAAATAAAAATAAGTTTCCTGCACCAGTAAAAATAAGTGAAAAGACCATTGCCTTCATCGAGAGAGAAGTAAATGACTGGATTGAAAACCTGATCAATTCTTCACGCAATAAAGCAGCATAATTTAAATTAACATAAGAATAAAAGAGGTATCTATGAGTACATTAATTAAAAAGGCAACAAGAGAAATGGACAAACTGGACTGGGGTTATTTGGATATATTGGCAGAGTATTTATACACACCGCACTGGATTGCCGATTTCGACGATAAAAAGAGCAAGTTTTACAATATAATTATAATCTATCGTGATCTTGATCGCTTTGGTCAGGAATCACTGAAAAGTTATCTGGCGTATAGAAAAAATAAAATCATTTCAGAACGTTAATAATATAACAGCATATTTTAAAAATGGTGAGTAAACGCCATATGGCTGGCGTTTGCCTGAAATAAACAATGGGAGAGATAAAGATGAAAACATTTTATATAAGAAGCTTGTATTTTAAAATTGAAGTAAATGTTTTAGATGAATTTTATGAAGAGGAACTAAGACGTGCAGTGAGACGGGGGTTGGATAAATGGATTACGGATACAGGGATCTGGAAACGGACAAACAAACAGAAAAAAGCGTCTGACAAGATAGCTTTACAGGATTATTTAAATAAATATGCTATCAAGGAATCGCATGTTAATGCAGTAGAGGTTAAAGTAAAGATCGTGTGGGATATGCCGTGGGCTAGGCAATAATGTGGAACGGCCAGAGATGGGCTTTCTCATCGTTTTTCATATCAAGAAGTGCTACTGGTAGTGGCTGTGGCTGAACGGCGTTCTGAGTTCTACGCGGAGAACGGGGAAGAAGCTGCACAATAGGTGAAAATCAAGAAAATGATTTTTCAGATGGAAAGGGAGCGGATTTGTTGCTTGATTACGGTGGCGCGGGGGCGTATCTGAGGAAGATTTGTTGTGTGCCAGAAGCCGACATGTTCTTAAATTTAACTGCGTGTGCGCCCTCCTGATAACCAAAGAGCATTTTTATCTGATGTTAAACAATAAAATTAATAATTTTTATGCTAAATTTACTAATAATTATAATTTGCTGATTTTTTGTATCTCCGAGGTTTTACATGGTGTCAATAGTTATCAATCCGATAAGATATTCAAGATTCAATGCACTAGCTACTTATGCTAGAAACCCACAAGTTAAATCTCATTCTAATGAGTTAGAATGGTTCGAAACCTTCGACGGAAAAATATTAGGTATGTTGTTGTTAGATACAATTGATGACGATTATGTTGGGATTATATTTGCTCGAGATTTAAATAAAAAATATCGTTTTATTGACATGACTGAATTTGACGACAACCGAGCTAAAACAAAGAGAAGTTTATTAAATAAAATGCGTGAACTACATCCATCGGCTGATGAACAAGGGGTACAAGGTGATGAAAGTGCTGAAACAATGGATTTTTTCATTGATATTGATAAAAAAAACATCAACCCCGACTTCATGTTAGTAAAGAACTCACCGGAATATTCAGCAGCCAAAAATATTATAGAACCACTGATGAGATGGTACACTGATATAGATGGTAATTTTGTAGAGCAATTTCAAACAAGCGGATTTAACCAAAGAATCTGGGAAATACTTCTTTACTGTATATTTACTGAAAATGACTGTGTGTTTGATACTTCATTCAATGCTCCAGATTTTAATTTGTCTTATGTTAATGGATTCAACAAAATACCATTCTCAATCGAGGCCACTACTGTTAATAAACCGGTGGATCGTACAGGTCAACCAATCCCAATGCCAGAAGTAAACAGAGAAAATATAGATGAATATAATAATCTTTTGGTCAATTATTTTCCAACTCGATATTCTGGACCTTTGCTTGCAAAACTAAAAAAGAAATATTGGGAGCAAGAACATGTTTCAGGAAAGCCATTTGTAATCGCTATAGCTGATTGTCAATTCAAAGGCGCTGGTAATGTTAGTCATGATGCTTTGCCTTTATACCTTTATGGATTTCAACAAAAAGTAACATCCAAAGGTGTAGAAGAGCGTGAAAATATTGGTTGCCATATCTGGGGTACAAAAGAAGTCCCATCAGGATTTTTTGAGTTTGAAGGTGCTGAAAATATTAGTGCAATATTTTTTTCTCCATCGAATGATATTGACAAGTTTAACCGGATGGGGCTGAAAGATGGATTTAATAGCAATAAATACAAAATCAAGCGCACGGTAAAGTCACCAAATATTCATACCTGGAAAATTGAAAGCATAACAAAAATAGTCCCTACCAGAAGATATACAGAAACTTGGGATGAAGGTTTAATCGTTTATCACAACCCTAATGCATTACATCCTTTCCCAATATATATATTGCCAAACGCAACCCATTATCATGTAATTAATGGCAAGCTGATTGCAGAGTTTAATAGGCTCCCTATAATTGAGGATATGTCAGAAATTATAATTTAAAAAAGCTGTTATTTAACTTGAACGTCCGCTTCTGAAAGCGGTCAGTCAACTTTAACAATAGTCAGGAGTGTAGTATAACCGCTTAGTAGTTTGTTAGTGGGTTACTATGTTTAGAATCCGCCTGTTATCAAAAAGTTCAATCAGAACCTTTTCCAACGTTTCTGGTTGCCACTGACTGGACTGAAAAAGCTCCTCTGACTGGACTTTCTCCATAAGATCGTCTCGCACAATTGGTAAGACAGCGCTAAGGATCTGATCTTTAAAAGATAGTATTTTTTCTTTATCCAAAAAATGGAACCGACGCCCGAAGAAAATCCTTTTCAGGTAGTTCAAATAATTATCCTGGAACTGGTTATGGCTGATGCCATTAACAGAGTAATAACGAATCAGTGATTCTGTTATGACGTTGGCTATACCGTATTCATCGTTATGAATATTTAGTATTTCGTTTATTTCATTTTTTAGCATTTTTATCTCCATTTTTTATTTTTATTTCTTCGATAAATATGGCTCTGTCGCCATTAAACACCACTGCGGGATTGATATAGTAAATGTACTTTGATTTACTTGGTGCTATGATCTGCTTGTCAATAAGCTCTTTTATTCCACGATAGAAAACAGGATTAGATAAGTTGAAATCACACTGACTTGCTATATCTTTTGCTGTTTCAAAATTCATATAAACTTGGTCTTTACCAATCGCGTCAGAAATGGAAAAGAGAAATATGTAAAATAGCTTATTACCTGTCAGAGACAGATCAAAGAGAACACGGATTTTGGAAATGAAAAGCTTAACGAACTTCTCTTTATCAACTTCCTGTACAGAGTGAATGACACTTTCGTATCGTTCTCCCTCTGGTGATTCAAATTTTTCTCCACGAGCCACTGTTCTTCTTCTATCTTTCGTCAGGATCTCAATGCCGTTTTGCAAAAAAAATGGATTCTTGTCATAAGTGTTATTATTCATTATGGTTCATTTTTTATTATTATAATAGACATATATAACTATGATTTTCACAATGTCAAATATATTTTGAAGTGTTTGCTTCATTTTTATTTTAAATATCGAAGTAAAATACAACAAACCCGAAGAGAAAAAGAACAAACCCGAAGAAAGATCTACAAACCCGAAGGAAAATCAACAAACATGAAGAAAGTGGCATTTTTAATGCATTGTTTTATATGGTTATTTTTCTATTAAGAAGTATAAGAAATATAAGATCTAAGAGGACAACAGGAACACTGTGCGATCTTAATATCGCCCCAATGGGTTTCGACTGGAAAATGTTTACTTAAACTGGACGTTCCTCCAGTTTTCATAACGATGGAAAACGTTGTTCTTAATTGTGTTATTAAACCCCTGCACAACATGAGGTTGTGCCTGTGGGGTTCATGGTGGTTGAAGATCTTCTTTTATACAGTAGCAGAAGACAATAACAGTGCATTTGCTTCTTTGCCTTTCGGGGCAACCAGCAATGCCTGTATGGACTAATAGTAAAGTAGTAACGTTTTTCATAGCTACATGCTCGCTTGCTCGCATTACGCAAAATTTAAAAACCTTGGATAAATAGCTTGTCTTGATTGAGCTAATGCGCTCAATCGCTAAAACCCTGGCTCTCGCCCTTTTGATTTAAGGTTTAAAACATTTTTTCATCACCTGATGAAGTGATTTACTTCATTTTTATATTCAGAAATGAAGAAAAGTCTTCACGCGATGAAGAAAATGGTTTCAACAGAAAATCTATGTTATTTAAGTCGTTAGTGCGCGTGAGCGCATAGCGGTTTTGCTGACAGCAGGAAGCAAAAACAAGACAGCTTCCTTTATCAAAGGGTTTTGATTTTAAAGCAGTATATGAGCAAGCGAATGTGCTGCATAGAAAAACTAATTAAATAACAAACCATCAGTCCCTGGCCTGCTGGTTGCCCCTCAAAGGCAAAGAAGCAGAGGCTAGGGATTTTGTTCTTATTATAAAAGAAAGAAGAAGCAAGAAATATGAACCCCAATGACACGGCACAACAGCCGTGTAGGGTTACTTAAAACAAAATAAAATCGTTAGATGTTTTTTATCTTGTAGAAACAATGCAGATCATCTCTTGCTTCACTCTATATGAATAATGAAGAAGAAAACTGCTCTCAGACCGCTTCAAATAAGGATCGTTACTGTCAGATCCTGCATATTGAACTGTCAGGATCGGTAATGTAAGCTGTCATTATTTTACTGTTTTCTGATAGTCAAAAAATAAACTGTCAAGAATACTATTCGCATTGGAACTTTAAGTATCGACAAATAAAACTGGAAATGGCAAAAATAAATTTGATTTTGACACTTGACATATTTTATTCTGATGTTAACACGTAACTTATCAATCAAATAAAAATAATAAAGGAGATAAATATGGAAGATTGTGATAACAATATTGTCAAAGGTAACGAGACATTGTGTTTAAGAAAATCAAGGCGAGGGTTACCACGATATAAAAAGAATCCTTTCTTGCAAACAACAAGTAATAATACAAAAAGTGGATCTCGCAGGATTACAACAGGAAGCGATCGTTTGTTGGTTATTAATGAAGATACAGGAGAACAGTTAGCAGGTGCTGGTTTTTTTCAGTGGCAGGAGGTTGATAAAACACAGTTTTTAAAACTCTATATAAATGGAGTAAAAGCGTTAACGGAACTCACTGGTGCGGGAACAAAGGTTTTTGAAATTCTATACAGAACAGTACAGGATTTTAAGGACACGGACAGAGTTTTTCTTGCGTATGAGCTTATAGATCAAGAAATAGTGAAGATCTCGGAGTCAACATACTATCGAGGAATGAAAGAACTGGCTAACAAAGGTTTTATTGCTGAAACGACAGTACAGAATTCATATTTTATTAATCCTGATTATATTTTTAATGGTGATCGTTTGTCTTTTGTTAAATCTTATATTTTGACAGAATCAAAATCTAATGTTAAAAAGACGAAAAAACACGCCATAGAAATAGAAAACTGCTAGCTTAATGTTATCCCTTCTGTGCAATAGAAAACAGAAGAGCATTTAACGGAAAAAGAAGTCAGTGATTTTCTTCGTAGTGGCAAACCGGGAAATCTCCCTGAATGCCATAAATGAAAATGGGGTGAAAGTCGGCAAGCCCCTCAATCCCATTCAACGGTATAGATTTTTCTGGCGGCTCTGGCGTTTATAGCTGGGCCTACTTGCCTGATGTTACTGATCTCCCATGCGAACCACCCTTCTTCGAAGCTTGATGCACAAGCCGCAGGAATGTCGTCAGGAGTGAATGGACGAACAGAAGAAATGTTAACAACAGCGACTGCTATGCCAGGCTCCTCATCACCGTCCTTCGTCAGATAATTGAGATTCTCAACAATGAGAAGGTCTTCTTCTGGTGAAAGGTCAGGTAGCCACCTGCGTACTTCAATCGTTTTCTTGCCGGTGGCAATAAGCAGACCAGCAGGTGCAACGACTGACAAGGCTTTTATGCTTGCTTTGCTCATATCCATCTCCTTATCAGCAGATTTCAAACAGAAAATCAGTTTACCTGAGTGACGTGCACAAAAAAATGTTATGAATCAGCTTGATGTTAAATTCATAAAATCGATCGATAACGTAATAATGATAGTTTTTGACTATCAAACACACTTCAATTGATCGGTATCTCAATTGATATAAACGATCAATATATAGTTTATGATAGCCTATGTCTATCGCAAGTCGATTTTTGATCGTTACAAACGATATGACACTCTTCCAGTTGTAGATCAATTATATCAATTGGTTACGTCATATCTTTAAGGTGAAAATCATGTCTGAATGCCCGTTTTGCAGAACAGAAGTCCAGCAGGGCGCTTCTGTTTGTCGTGGCTGTGGCGCGGAAGAAGTAAAAGGCTACGTCAGCCAGCAAACGATAAAGTTTTTAGCGATAACAGGGACGATACTGGGTATCCCCACAGCCTTCTTCGTTGCTTTTGTTACTCATTCGACACCACTCATGGTTATTGTCTTGTTGGCAATGATGCTCGGCCCCATTCTGTTTCTGAAATTAAAGAATAAAGACAAGATCTCCTGGATTAGACCCACAGCTCGTTAACTTTGCCAGTATCAGGGAAAACCAATGACTCACTATTCCGGAACGATAATATCGGGATGGTGAGTTTTTTATAACAAATAAGGCTTACTAAAATGAAAAAAACAATCGCAGCGTTTTTCATTCCCGCTCTTCTGGCATTAACTGGTTGTCAGCAGTTAAATGAAGCAACCGGGAAAGTAGGAGAGTCGATCAACTCTTCCTTATCTTCTTTGAACAGCGCTTTGAGCACCTCTGGTAATAAAAGCAGTACATCCTTGGCGGATAACCTTCCAGTGAACACCATCAGTGGTTTAGGCGTTATTTGTCGTGATTACGAAGCGAATGCGATGGCAGGGAAAAAGACCTGGGTTGGAAAGAAAGTTAGTATAAGCAATGCCACGGTTCTGGAAGCTCAGGAAGCCTACGACACAATGAAGTACTTGGGTGCGCAACGAGACCACAAAACCTACGCTATTATTTTCCAGACGTCTGATACGAAATATTGTGGTGGGGCTGTGCTGTTGTCTTACTATCCAGGTCAGGATGACGATATTCTGAAAATCAGGAAAGGGCAAAAAATCACGATTACAGGCGTTGTTTATGATATTGGCGACAGGACGTTTAACACGCATAACAATGGCAACATGGCATTGAAGGTGATTAAAATGAAAGATGGTATCGTAAGGTAGATAAATACTCAGGTTAACTTTTAATAACCTGAGTAAAATAATTTCCACTAAAAATTATTTGGTAATATTGATATTATTTCTTTATATAAAAGAGATTTTGAAGCATAAGGTACCCGTCCAGAAGGTACTATTATTGATGCGGGGTCTAAATGTATTTCTTGATCATCGAAAAATATCTGAGGATTGAACGATTTTAATATTTTTGTTTTTTCAACACCACCAAGAAAAAATGCTTCATCAATATTTACACCCCATGCTCTTAATGTTTTTATTACACGAAGATCCGCTGGGCTATCTCTGGCTGTAACGAGCGCTATACGGACTGGTGAATAGTCTACTTTTGCTGGCAAACGCGCCTGTAATTTTGCAATTTTCTTTAATAAGGTTGCATATGGTCCTTCTGCCAATGGTTCATTTTGTTTTTCATTTTCTTGTGCATGAAATTTTTTTAGCCCCATTGTTTTATAGACGATTTCACTTTCCTCATCGAATAATACAGCATCTCCATCAAATGCGATTCTGACTTGATTGTCTGGATATTTTGATGACTCTTTTGGTGGGTCTTTCAGTATCGCAACCGCACAAGTCTTGGAATCAATAACTCTTTGCGCATCATTAATATCGGTTGTAAGAAATAAATCCACATCAAATGCATCAAGATAATCTACAACACTTTCCCCTCCACAAAAGACTGAGCGAGTAATGTCAATCTCTTTTTTCCTTATGTTATTTAAAACCATTAATCCAGTATCGGGGCTATTTCTTGACATTATTACAACTTCAACCAATGCTGTTTTTTCATCAGATTTTTTATATTTATTCAAGCCCAGCAAGGATGTAACTAATGGATATCCGGTTCCAGGGTTTAATTCATCCTCTTCATGCAACTACATATAGTTTCTATATTGCTCAATCGCCTTCTCTGGGTTTTCAGCAGAAAACTTTTTAAAAAGATTATCAGATTCTGACATGTCAAACAGAGCGGTTGAGCTTATTCCTATTACAAGTGTATTGGTCAGGTCAAAAGCCATTTTATCCTCTCGGGTTCTTCATTTTTTATTTGAGGACATTGAATTCCTCATACTTTAATCATTGGTAGATAATACAGTTTAAGAAAGTTCTCCTGCCAACAACTCAGCCTGCTTCAAAACTGTTTCAGTAGCAAGCAAAGACATATCAGGCGGATAACCATATTTTTTGAGCAGACGTTTTACCACCACGCGAATTTTTGCCCTTGCCGCTTCTTTCACTGTCCAGTCCAGACTGACATTGTTGCGGATAGCTTCCGTCAGAACGACTGCCAGTTCTCGTAGTTTTTCCTTTTGCATCAGTTCACGAGCACTGTCGTTATCGGCAACAGCAGAATAGAAAGCGTATTCGTAGGTACTGAGATTTAACTGGCTGGCGAGGCTGTCAGATTCCTGGATAGTCTTGGCTAGTTTGATCAGTTCATCGATCACTTCCGCAGCGGTCAGTACCTTGTTCTGGTAGCCATTGATTGCTGAGGTCAGCATATCAATCAGTTTTTTCCCTTGTGTGATACTCTGGTTCGAGCGAACCTTGATCTCATCAGCAAGCAACTTTTTAAGCGTTTCCAGAGCAATATTTCTGTGCTGATAATCCTTCATTTCCTGGAGAAACTCATCAGATAGCACAGAGATATCCGGCTTCTGTATTCCCGCTGCGTCAAAGATATCCACGACTTTATCCGTGACCAGTGCCTGATCGATAGTCTGTTTTACCCGCACTTCAAGACTGTCATTGTGTTCTTCTTCTGAGCCGTCTGGGTTTTCAGTAAATTTATTCAGGCGAGCCTTCACTGCCTGGAAGAACGCGACTTCGGGTGCCGCTTCCATAGCTTTATCATGTGGTGTTGCCAGAGCAAATGCCTGGGACATAGCAGCAACGGCAGCAAGGAAACGCATTTTCCCTTTGCCTTTATCCAGCCCTAAAATATGGTTTTCTGATTCAAGGATAATCGTCAGGCGCTGTGAAGTGGTTGCAGTAAAGTAGACTTTGTAATCGTAGCCATGCATCATGCCTTCCAGGATTTCCAGCTTTTCCTGCATGAGCGTAACGGCTTCTTCCTGAACCTCAGCAGGATCACCGCGTCCACCTGCGTCAGAGTAGAACGAGAGGGCTTCTTTTAAATCAGAGGCAATGCCCAGATAGTCAACCACCAGACCGCCGATTTTATCCTTATACACACGGTTGACACGGGCAATGGCCTGCATCAGGTTGTGGCCTTTCATCGGTTTGTCAATATAGAGGGTATGCATGCTGGGAGCGTCAAAGCCGGTAAGCCACATATCACGGACTATCACGAGTTTCAGCTTGTCGTCATCGTCTTTCATTCGGTTAGCCAGAACCTGTCGTTCTTTTTTGGTGGTATGGTGTTTAGCGATTTCTGGCCCGTCAGCAGCAGAAGACGTCATGACGACTTTTATTACGCCGTCATTTAAATCATCGCTGTGCCACTCTGGTTTAAGCGTGACGATTTCTTTATACAATTCAGCGGCAATACGGCGGGACATGGTTACTATCATTCCCTTGCCATGATCGGCATTGGATTTTAAGCGCTGCTCAAAGTGCTGAACCATATCCGCTGCAATGGCTTTAATGCGTTTTGAACTGCCAATCAACCCTTCGATTCTGGCCCATTTAGAACGTTCTTTCTGGGTAAGCGTCAGTTCGTCCTCGTTAAACTCATCGTCAAACTCTTCGATAAGCTGTCGGCCTTCTTCACTGATGGCAATTTTCGCCAGACGGCTTTCATAGAAGATACGCACGGTGGCACCGTCTTCAACAGCCTGCGAGATATCGTAGATATCAACATAGTTACCGAAAACAGCAGGTGTGTTAACGTCCGTTTTTTCTATGGGCGTTCCGGTAAAGCCCAGATAGGTCGCGTTGGGTAAGGCATCACGCATATATTTGGCAAAGCCATAAACAGTACGTTTTCCTGTTACGTTGCCTTCACTGTCTTTCACGTCAACTTCTTTGGCGCTGAAACCGTACTGAGATCGGTGGGCTTCATCAGCGATAACGACAATATTGGTTCTGTCTGATAGCAACTCATAGATATTGCTACCATCATCAGGCTGGAATTTTTGAATGGTAGTAAACACCACACCACCAGAGGCTACGCGCAAATATTCTTTGAGTTCTTCCCGGTTGTCAGCCTGTTTCGGTGTCTGACGAAGTAACTGTGCTGCGGAAGAGAATGTACCGAATAGCTGATCATCCAGGTCGTTACGGTCAGTGATCACAACAACAGTCGGATTATCCAGCGCCAGTACAATCTTCCCGGTATAAAACACCATCGACAGCGATTTCCCTGAACCTTGGGTATGCCAGACTACGCCCGCTTTGCGATCTCCGGTTTTTTGCGCATTAACAAGGTCTTTACTGTTTCGTCCCTGTTGGCGCAGTGCCACTTCGGCAGAGGGGGAGTCAGCATTCACTGCCGAGGCGCGAATAGTGGAAAGTACTGCTGCATTTACCGCGTAGTACTGGTGATAAGCCGCCATTTTTTTAACAGTACGGATACTGATAATCCCTTTGCTGTCTTCATGTTTGCTGGCCTCAAACACGATAAAGTGGCGGATCATATCAAGCAACGTTACAGGATTAAGCAACCCCTGTAATAAAACTTCAAGCTGTGGCTGGGTACTGGTGGCTTGCGTTTTACCGTTAGCGGTTTTCCACGTCATATAACGGCTGAAATCAGCAGAAACTGTTCCCGCTTTGGCTTCCAGCCCGTCAGAAATCACATTAAAGGCATTGTAGGTAAACAGGCTGGCAATTTGGTTCTGATAGGTTTTAATCTGGTTATAAGCACCTGCAACCGTAGCATTTTCGTCAGCGGCATTTTTAAGTTCGATAACGACTAATGGCAGACCGTTGATGAACAAAATAAGATCCGGTCTACGGGTGTGGTTGTCTTCTTTGATGGTGAGCTGATTAATGACCAGAAATTCATTATTCGTGGGATCGTTAAAGTCGATAAGGCAGGCCAGTTCCCCCTGAGTATTCCCGTCTTTGCTGACTTCGATATTGATTCCTTCGGTCAACAGGCGATGAAAGGCCAGATTGTTTGCCATCAGGTCAGGTGTGCTGATCTGCATCACCTGTTTCAGGGCTTCCTCACACTTCTGTTCACTAAGATGAGGATTCAGGCGTTGCAGGGCAGTACGCACTTTATCTTCAATGATAACCTGCTGATAGCTACGTAATGGATTGATTCCACTGGGTTCAATGTCCGGGCCGTAAACATACTCATAGCCCAGGCCTTGCAGGTGCTCAATCGCCATTACTTCAATATCGGATTCGGTCATCTTTGCCATGCGTATTGTCCTTATTGCTTACCCAGAGAACGGGCTGTGTATCCGCTTAATTATTTTATGCTACTGACGCGATTGCTTGTTCTGCATACTGAACCCGTACTTCACCGCTCATCAGCTTCGGTAAGAGAGTATCTCGGAGGGTTTCCAGGGTCTGTATTTTTTTGTAGTTGTTATGAATCTTGTTCCAGTAGGAGCCAACAAGTTTATGAAAGTTTTTTAATTTTTCCTCACCTGGATAGAGGAATAAAACATTGCCAATGTCTTCTGGTTTTAAAGAAGGATAGGTTGACGTAGAACCTTCTGCTATTGAGTGCAGATATTCGGTCATATCCTCAGAAGTTAAAAGATAGTAAATAAAAAATGGGCTAATTGATTTGCCAGAAATGACGCAAAAACCTGTTGAAACAACGAGATTTGACGGTGGATCAATGCAAATACCATAATGACACTGATCTGGGCGTACTGTTGATATTATTATGTCAAACTCATTGACTAATCTTTTAGCTCGACTTGGTGCCTCTGATAACAGCATGGTTTGAAGTTCAGATATTTTCCCTTTGGTTAGAGAACCTGTATCCAAGTATTGAATCTCTTTGAAATCATACTTTTTACTTATTGATGATTTATTTAGCTCAACATATTGATTGAGGCTTTTTTCAGGCCATTCATCTTGTGCTTCTTCAATAAACCACTGCCTGAACAGGGTTTCAGCCATAGATTCCAGAGTTTTATTCTGGCGATGAAGCAGATCTATTTTGTCATCAAGAGAGGACAGCACAGAGGCGATGGCTTTTTGTTCAGAGAGCGGAGGGAATGGAAATTCAATATTTTCAAATGTTCCAAGGTTTATATTATCTTGTACAGAACCTTCACCAATATGTTTTAATCTTCGTTGATAATGGCTTAGGGTATAGAAGACATAATCAATAGTTGTTTTAGTTGTGTCTGGTAAAAATCCTAAGACGCTATCTGGAAAGCATGCATCAAAATCTAAAATTGCCAGCTCTGCTATATTCGCCGCAATAGTAATACATAATGTGCCTTTGGGCCATAATTTACTTTGTTTTAATCCATCTTCACTATATGTATTTTCATAACTACTTATATACTTCGACGCAGCCCGAACTTCACCTGTTTGGATGAATGGATAAGGGCCATTATATAAATGGAATGCGTATCTAGGTCTATGTCTGGAACGACCTCTTTCAAGAGTTCCTACTTCACGTAATTTTCTATTAACCCACTGATTCATAATACCACCTTCGCCAGATTTTCAGCGATAGCTTTATTCAAGACAGCTTCTTCTTCGAGTTGTGCTTCAAACTCAGTTTTAAGAGCTGTAAAGCGTTCTTTAAAGTCGAAGTCGTCTTCTTCGTCAGCAAGACCAACGTAACGGCCCGGTGTCAGCACATAATCAAGTTTAGCGACTTCATTGATATCTACGGACGCGCAGAAACCAGCCACATCTTCGTAGTCGCCACCTTTGTTGCGCCAGTTATGGTAGGTATCGGAAATAGTCTTGATATCATCGTCTGAAAGCACTTTGCTACGACGATTAATTAAATGGCCTAAGTTACGGGCATCAATAAACAGAATTTCTTTACTGCGATCACGATACTGGCTGCTGTTTTCACGATCACGGCGCATAAACCATAACGCCGCCGGGATCTGAGTATTCAGGAACAGTTTTGCAGGTAAGTTAACGATACAGTCAATCACATTTGCATCTTTAACAAGTGCTGCACGAATATCACCTTCACCAGAACTTTTCGAAGTCAAAGCCCCTTTTGCCAGCACAACGCCAGCCTGACCTTTTGGCGACAGGTGATAAAGGAAGTGTTGCATCCAGGCAAAGTTAGCGTTACCAGCAGGCGGAATACCATGTTGCCAACGAGCATCACCACGAAGTTGTTCGCCTGACCAGTCGGAAACGTTAAACGGGGGGTTCGCAATGATAAAATCAGATTTTAAATCTTTATGGGCATCGTTCAGGAATGAGCCTTCGGTGTTCCACCTGACGTGTTCTGAGTTGATACCACGGATCGCAAGGTTCATTTTTGCCAGACGCCATGTAGTCTGGTTGGATTCCTGACCGTAAATCGAAATATCGTCAATATTACCCTGATGGGCTTCAACGAATTTCTCTGACTGAACGAACATACCTCCGGAACCACAGCAGGGATCAAAGACACGACCTTTATAGGGTTCCAGCATATTAACCAGCAGACTTACAATGGATTTAGGCGTATAGAACTGACCGCCTTGTTTGCCTTCTGCCAGTGCGAACTCACCAAGGAAGTATTCGAATACGTGGCCTAAAACGTCAGCAGAACGCGCTTTGGCATCTCCCAAAGCAATGTTGCCAATCAGATCTATCAGTTCACCAAGAACAGTGGCATCAAGATTTTGACGGGCATAGACTTTCGGCAACACGCCTTTTAGCTGTGGGTTACCCGCTTCGATAAGTTCCATCGCATCGTCTACCAACTTACCGATTTCGGGTAGCTTGGCCTTAGATATCAGGTAACTCCATCGTGCCAGTTCAGGAACAAAGAACACGTTATAGGCGGTGTATTCGTCTTTGTCTTCCGGGTCCGCTCCTGCGTATTCACCTTTCCCTTCTTTTAGCAATTCGTAATGAGACTCAAAAGAATCTGAAATGTATTTGAGAAAAATCAGGCCCAGTACGACATGCTTGTACTCGGCAGCATCAATGTTTTTACGTAGCTTGTCAGCCGCTTTCCACAGGATGACCTCTAACGGGTCTGCTTTGATTTCTTTGGGTTTTCTAGCCATTACGGTCATTTTCCAGATACGGACGATTGACCTATTTTGCCTTAAAGTTCCTGTTGTTACGAGCTTATCAACTGATTATTAATCAATCATCTTTGCGCTTGCCAGAACCAAAGCGAAGTTTAGGCAGCGTGAAACCTTTTGATTTGGAGGAAACTTTACTTTCCTTTGGTAGGGGAGGAAAGGCAACTGGTCGGCTGGTTTTGCTTGGCTCTTGTGTTTTCGCTGGCTCGTGGTTGTAGTTAGCGTCCGGAGGTACGGAAACGTCTGCTGATTTACTGGTAGTCCCCATCGCCTCCCACTGCCTGCGGGTGATCTTCAATTTAGTAACTGGGTCAATCATGATCTCATCCAGCGAAATATCCGTTAGGATTTCTGCGTCTTGTAGAGGATTGATAACAGGTGGTGTGGCTACGGTAGCAGTAGCTAGTTCTGGTTCGGCTTTCTGAACAGGGCGTTTAACCAACACACTCATAAAACTTTTAATAAAATCATATATCTTGTGTAGATTGATCTTACGCTTACGCCTTAATAGCGTTGGTTTTTCTATTCTTGCCGCAACACCATAGTAAAGGGACATATCCTTTTGCTTCACTTCAACAGGTTTAAAGCGGCGCTTTCTTTCCGGAATAACCAGTGCAGGCTGTTGTGGCGCTGGTTTTGCTTTCAGACGTTCAATACGGAAAGTGTTGAGGTTGACGGTAATGAGATGGCTCACATCACTGTTAAACAACTGCATGAAATCGTTAGCAGCTTGTTTCGTCTGCGCTGCTTGCGCCTGCTCTACGGCACGTAGAGCTTTTGCTCTTTTGGTATGCCATGATTTACGGTCTATCCTGGTAAGCGCAGGGCGATCAAGTTCAATGGCCTTAGCCAGGTGTTCGTTTGCGATATCCTCTCTTCCCGCTTCCTGTGCTTCCTTCGCCAGAGTAATCGCCTCTTCACGTTGTGCAGTAAGGGAACGGTGATCCATGCGATTTGCAGAACCAGTGCGTTCCAATGCACGGTTGGACATTCTGGACCATGACGCACGCCACTCATCCATTAAATCATGCTCGTTCCAGCTTCTGTTCTTGTTGCCGAAACCCTGTGGGGTTATCTCGCGTAGCGTCAGCATAACGTGAGCGTGGGGATTATGGCCGTCAAGGTCATGGAAAGAGATATCGGCAATCATGCCTTTGCTGACGAAGTTACGTTTGCAGTAGTTTTTAACCAACGCAATTTTGGCATCGTTATCCAGTTCAACAGGAATAGCGATATCAAAATAACGTGAGAGCTGGGCGTCTTTACGCTTTTCTATTTTTTCAATTTCGTTCCACAACACAGCAGAGTTTTCCACAATATTAAAAGGTGTGTGTTCTGGCGCAAGAATGCAGTGGTGGAACAGGTCGGAACGATATGAATAATCGTACACGTCTCCTGTTCTCACGTCTTCTATTCTTTCTCTTGCGTTATATGCGGCGAGATAGCAGGACGATTTCCCTGCGGATCTTTTTAGCATACTAAACGATAAATGAAATATTGCCATACTGTAATAAATACTCCTGTCGGTTTTAATTTGTTTTAAAGGTGTTGACCTTTGCTGCTTTTAGTTTTTCGCAAGAAAAACTTATGTTTTGACTTTAAGGCCCCCGCCAGGCCCACACGTTGCGAAGCAATGTATAAGTGGGCATTGTATTTATTTTTTATTCAGCTTGCGCCGAATCAAAATAAAACAATGGTCAAGTTTTTCTCTGGATCTAAGCGCCGAAAGAAGAGGCGCGTAAGCTTGGGGTAAAGGGATATAAATCGAAGAAGGGATGTTTCCGTATTGCTTATATTAATAATATAACTCGGTATTTAATATTTGTAAAATTTGCTAAATAAAAAAGATGTGATAATTGTTTTATTCAGATTAAAACAACAATAGAGGTAAAAATGAATAAAATAATAAATGTCATTAATAATGAGAATGGAGATGGCGATCTGGAAACAAAATGGTTTCTGATTGATTACAGCGAAAACAACAAAAGTATGCGCATCAGATTAAAAGAAGACACCGTTAAAGAAGCGTTTACTGCTATCCGAAGCGAGTACGAACCTCAACTACTGGAAGCCAGCGAGCAAACCCGTTTCAGAACCCTGTCTGGGCGGTATGGTAATGCTGTTTCTTCCCTCAAAAGAAGCATCATGCAGGAGCTGATTATCATCGTAACGGGGCTTTTCCTGAATTATTTCAGCATCGACAGTACATATGCTACCGCCAGAGAAGTCATCAGGCAGTTATTTGGTCTTTCGGTTAAACGAGAGGTTATTTTATCTTCCTTTGCATCAGATAGTAGGCGAGCAGACAGGAAAGGCGGGTGGTTCAGTATACAGCAGTATGAAAAATCAATGCTGTTCGACTGTTTTAATGGCGTGATTAATGCCGGGCAACAATATGAAGCGATAAAAAGCCGTCTCGACGTTCTGGTTGCCGCCACTAAACGATAATAAAAAACAAAAAGATATATCTCTTTGTTTACTGAAAAATGGATTGCTGAATAAGGAGAACTATATGAAGATCAAACCCTTCATGGTTTTTGGTACGTTGAATGAAAGTACAATGATATTGCTGGGTCTCAATACAGTTTTGTGGTGCCTGGTGATCGGGTTTAATATTACAGGAGAAATTTAATGGAAAGAAAAAGTTTACAGCAGCTACTTGCATCAGCACAGCAGGAACTGAACAGACTCACGACAAAAGAAAAAGCATTAACACGAAAAGAAAAAACGCACCAGAAAATTGTATTAGGTGGAGAGGTCGCAAAGTATCTGGGACTGGATATTAATCATGATGTGTTAGTTGGTTTTCTTCTGACTTTCGCCAGTTCGACAGATGTACAACGAAAAACCTGGTTAAGTAACGGGGCCAGAGCCAGAGAGAATGAGAATCTGAGAAAAGAGCAAAAAAATAAAAATTCAATCAAAAAAACAGATCGTGAAAAAAATGATACTAAGGTACATCATGAATCGGAAAGTGTTTCTCACCCTGATACAATAATAAAAAATACCGAAAAGGATAAAACAATGCATCTTAATAACACTTTTTCCGCAATGCTTGAAAAGAAACTGGCAAAGAAGAAAAATAAAAATGAATGAACTCACACTGGAAGGTATAGAAAGTAACGATGAAGTTATCGCTGCTGCAACAGATCACATGGCTTTTTTTCTGTTCTCAATTCTCTCTGATTGTTATCCGGAAATCGCCACAACTGAATTTGAAAATATCTTCAATGATGAGTTTAAAGTTGATATTGAAAATTTCATTAAAAGTTACAGAAAAAACATTGGAAACAGAATGGCGATGTCTGGTAAAGATCTCGCTCAGATATATTCAAATCAGCGGTTTTACGAAAAGTTGTCCAGAGCGCTCGAACAATGTAAAAAAGAGAAGGCTGGTTTCACTACTATGAATCAGGTAAAGGCTGTTCGCTTTTAGTTTTGATATAACGCTGAGCAGACTAAAACTTGTTTTTGGCTGTGAAGGGTTGGGCAAACCCACCGGGTGCGGCAGTAATTTATTTTACATTCTTCATTGACATGAAACATATAAGTGCTATTACAGGATTGTTGTGATCATTATTTTTAACTTTACTGTTCAGCCCCTTTATTTAAAGGGGCTTCTTTATTGACATTTTTTAGCAATCGGTTATTTACAGAAGTGAACAGTAAATAAAAGGAGATAATAATGATTAGAAGTAAAAAAGGATTCTCATTGCTTGAATTAATTCTGGTGTTAGGTGTGGCATCAGCTATTTCATTTATGAAGTTTCAGGATTTGAAACACCAACAGGAAGACATTCAGGCGAATGCAGTCGGGGAGCAAATTAAACAAGTTGGTAATGCTGTAAATGGTTATATCAATATCCGCTACGACAAACTTTCCACGCTGACGTCAGTTTCCACTTCAACAGGAACTGATCCAGGGCCAAGAACCTGCTCCACGGCAGACAGTACCTGTACTATCACTTATCAGACGCTGATAAATGAAGGTTTACTGCCTTCAACTTTTAGCGGAATGAATGCCAGACGCTCTGGTTATAACATCCTTCTCAGGCGTTCAGGCAGTTCTCCCAACTATGTTATCGATGGGCTTATCACCACAACCACACAGTGGAAAGAAGGCGATAAAATCCGTTATGACCTTCTGGGTCAAGCCATGCAGTCTGCGGGTGTCGATAGTGGTGTCAGTAAAACGGCGTCATCCGTTTCAGGATATAGTGGTCAGTGGACGGAACAGGCTGCGAGTTATAAAAACATCACTAATGAAGGCTTACTGGCTTATCGTGTTGGTTATAACAGTGCCATGTATTCGGTTTATCTTCGTCGTGATGGAACGCTTCCAATGACGGGAGATTTGAATATGGGAGGTCAGGACATTAATAATACTGTTAATATCACTGCATCGGGAACCACGACTTCTGGAATATTACATTCAACGGGTGATACTAATGTTGGTGCAAATCTGAATGTTTCAGGAAATACCCAAGTAAATGGCACATTAAACTCAAACAATACGGTATCAGGTGCAACAGTTACTTCGCGTGGGGAGACCTACACTCAGAACTGGTTTAGAACATTAGGTGATACAGGTTGGTACAGCCAAAAATGGGGTGGTGGCTGGTATATGAGTGACAGCACGTGGATCAGAGCATACAGTAACAAGAATGTGTATACAGGTGGACAAATCAGAGGAGGTTCTGTGCAAGCAGATGGCAGACTCACCGTGGGCGAATTTGCCCAACTAAATGGAGTCGCGAATGCTGGGGCTGGTTGTTCCCCTAATGGTTTGGTCGGTAGAGATGGTTCAGGCAAGATTTTATCTTGTGTTAATGGTGTCTGGACAATGCCGGGTGGGACTTCAAGGAATATTGGTTTATATCAGTGCCCATACAATATTTGTGATAATAACTCTGCTTCAACGTGCTCAGGTCAAATCAGTACAATGAATTACTGTCAATGCCGTCAAAGCGGGGGGCCAATATCTTGTTCATATGTGGGTATTTTAGTTACTAATTAGAAAAGAGTTTTATGATCAAAGACCTGCTTCAACAGGTCTTATTTAATTAAGTCCTACTGGTTTCTTGTAATGATGATGAAACCTAATTCGTAGTGATTAGCAATGGTAATGTTAGAACTTTGCTGCTGTCATAATATACATCGCCAGGTAATATTATAATACTCCATTGCATGTTTTTTGGTAACTGGCAGTTTAACTTTCCGAAGTAATGTTTTTTGTCATAATCGATCAATGCAGAGTCGATGAATTTATCGGAGTTGAATTTTCTGTTTCCACTAATATAAACATGATCGGCGTCATTGTGAGCGAATTTATTTCTGTGGAGAAAATATCCAGGTGTACCGGGTACTGGCATTGACAATTCAGTATTTTGTTTGCTTGATAAGCTAAATTTCTGCACCGCCTCATTAATTGACGCTGAATCTAATGAAGTCCATTCAGCTTTACCATTACTGATAGAGCAAAGCGACTCAGCATCTTTCATTGGTGCTTTAACCTGGTTTTCGACAAATAGCGCTGTGTCAAATCCAAAAACATTATTGTTGAGTTTATCTATATACCATAAATCGGAAAGCATTACTTGTGGTTGCTTATCTTTATATTTCTGTATGTCTGTTTGATTGATTGAGGATACACATCCTGTCATTAATAAAGTCGCTGTTAATATAGTTGCTTTGTTTTTTATTTTCATAATCTATGTAAGCTCTCTGATTTTATTTTTAAAATTTGTATCACTTGATATTTAACTGACAGATATAGTTATCGGCTACTGTCTGTGATTCCTTAGTGATATTTTTAAACTGATTTTAGATCTTTCCTCATGAATATGGAGTGTTCTTTAATTTTAATCAAATATCCAAAAATACAAATGGGTATGTTGTATGCTTTCATGGATGTTATTTTTTACCAAAACTAAATTTAACAACATTATTTGGTAAATTATCGTCATGCCTAATGACTTCATGTTCAATAAAATCACCCCATTTAAGAAACAGATTCCGCAATTTTTCTGCTTGCTGACCGACTTGATAGGTTCTGATCAAACGATCCTTGGGAACATGGTTCAGCAATAGCTCAATCAGGCGCTCAGGTGCGTCCAGATATTCAGCACAACCTGTTGCAACGCTGCGACGGAGATCGTGTGGTGAGAAGGCGGAGACTTCTGCCATATGCTTTGTTCTTAAACGTTCAAGAGCACGAGTTATGGCATCACCAGTGACGGGGAAACCGGGTTTACTGAGAGATTCGAATACCCAGGCACCTTCTGAAATAATGCGTTGCGTTTCCAGTATGCTCAGGACAAGAGGGTGGAGGGTCACAACATGGCTTTTACCGTTTTTGGTTTCGGGTATTGTCCAGCGGTCGCCTTTAATTTGTTCCCAGCGCATATTCACGACTTCTGAACGCCGCACACCCGTAAGAATAATCACGCGCAGTGCATTGGCGATGGCCTGGGAAAGTATGACGCTGGATGCGATACCCCGACCTCCTGATGAAACACCACCACCGCCGAATCCAGCTTCGTCCAGTGCCTTCCACAGCATTTGCAGCTCATCTTGTGGCAACCATCGTTCACGTGGTTTACCCATTGAGGCACCAAACATAGCTGGTTTGAGTAAGCGTGCCGGGTTGTGGTCAATCAACCCCTGTAACGCGGCGTGATCAAGCGTCATATTGAGAAGGATAAGCCCTTTGCGGACACCTTCAACACTGGTTTTCCTTACCCTTATAAGATGCTCATAAATAACGGCTCTGGATAAATCACAGACACGTACTGAACCTAATCCTTTTTCCAGGTGACGGTGATAGGTTCCCTTGTAATCTGCCAGGGTGCGTACTCCAATAGGTTTACTTGTTTCACGGAGTACCAGCCAGTCTTCCCACAATTTTGAAAAAATCGGCATTTGTTCATTTTGCTGTTTTTCCGCTTTTCGGGCATAGCGTGGATCAATACCCTGCTTAACCAGTTCTACCGCTTCTGCATGCGCTTCACGCGCCTGAGCCAACGTCATAGCAGGATAAGAACCCAGGGTGATTTTGATTTGTTTCCCGTTGAGATAAGGACGGTACAGCCAGCTCTTTGTTCGACTCCCGGATCGGGATTCGACTGACAGGCCAGAACCTGCTTTTGATTTAACACTGACGACAATACGGGTTTTACCCTCTTCTGGCGTCAGGTTTGCTACCTGTCTGTCCTGGGTGATCATCGTTGCCATTTCGACCTCATCTCGCGTACTTGCTGGCGTACTTATTTAGCATTGTATAGAGCGAAATCTGTTGGAACAATATGAGACGGTTTTTAAATTTAACTTTATGATTTTGTGTAATTTATTGGTGTGACATGGGATGTAGTGAAACATGCTGAAATCGACCTTTTTTATTTTCGTAATGCGAAGGTCGTAGGTTCGACTCCTATTATCGGCACCATCTAAATCAATCGGTTACCTTGATTTCATATAAATCACATTCCCTCCTTGTGCCATATTTGTGCCATTTCGTTCTAAAATCGCATCGATTTTGCAGGCGTGTTCACTCAGATGCCCCGCCGACAAATGAGCGTACCGCTGTACCATTTCCAGCGTTTCCCACCCGCCCAGTTCTTTTAATGCGAGCAGAGACACGCCCGACTGGACAAGCCAGCTTGCCCATGTGTGTCTTAAGTCGTGGAATCGGAAGTTGCTAATGCCTGCCCTGCTGAGCCTTCAGTATTTGCAGAGCGGTCTCATTAAGCGGAACGCCTATCGTGTTACCTGCTTTGGTTTCATTCGGATGCATCCAGGCGATCCGTTTTCCGAGGTCCACTTGCGACCATTCGAGATCGGTAACTTTTGATCGTCGCAGCCTGGTTGTAATTGCAAACACAACCAGTGGGAAGAAATGCGGCGCGATGTTGGCAAATAACCGCTTTGATTCTTCCTCTGTCAGCCAGCGTATCCGTCCGTTTTAATCCGCGGTGTGGAGATCTTTGGTGCCTGGTCGAGCCACTTCCATGTGACGGCAAGATTCAACAGCGCGCGGATGAAAGCGAGGTGGGTATTGCACGTCGCCTTCGCTGCGGTTTTTTTCCTTATATTCGGGTGTCTACAAAGATGGAGTGAGTTATTTTTTAATATTATCAATAAAATAAGATACATGTTCTATTCCTATTACCGAACCATATAAATCAATCGATTACCTGAATTTCCTGCACTGGTTTTTACTCTGAGCTACGCCGGGGTTACGGTTCTCGGTACATTGGGCCGTTTACAGGCCGCTGTTGATTGGCTTGAATCGCTATTGCGCCGGCGAGCAGCGTGTATTTATCCACAGCCGGTGGGTGGGTGGGCGTAATTTAGTGGCTTGAGCCTGGAGGGAATGCTGTCAAGTACGTGGACTTGGTCCAGCGCCAGCCAACGGGCCAGTTGCATCAACTCCACCACATCAAGCCTGCGCTCGCCATTCTTGATTTCGGCAATGAAGGATTATGGCTTGTACGCCAGCGTTGCTGTTGTTCCAGGTAGGGCTGTTCCAGATGAAAAAATGGCGGGCGATCCAGTTGTTGCGCGCCGGTAAGTTCTTGTGGTGCTATGGGCTCCTCCTGTGCCCGGGCCGCTGGCAGGGCGCAGAGCGCTATCAGCAGCAGCCCGATTGTTTTGACTCTTAAATCTGCGCCATGCCGCCATCGACAAACAGTTCGATGCCGTTAATAAAGCTGGCTGAACCGGAAGCGAGAAAAGCTACCGCTTTGCCAATTTCTTCCGCTTCTCCCAGACGTCCGAGTGGTACCTGAGCTGCCAGCGCGTCGTATAATCCCTGACGATGCTCGTCGGCGACCAGCCCGCCCAAGCCTGGCGTACGTATTGGGCCGGGGCTGACGACATTAACCCGAATGCCGCGTTCTTTGAGATCCAGCAACCATGAGCGCGCAAAGTTACGCACCGCCGCTTTGCTGGCGCTGTAAACACTAAAACTGGCCGAGCCCTGGACTGAGGTCGTTGAGCCAGTGAGGATGATGGATGCGCCATTGGTCAGTAGCGGCAGTGCTTTTTGCACGGTGAATAACACCCCGCGAACGTTGGTGCCGAAGATACGGTCAAAATGCTCTTCGGTAATCGCTCCCAGCGGCAACATGTCGCCACCGCCAGCATTGGCGAAGAGAATATCCAGTTGCCCGGTACTTTTCGCAATGTGCGCATACACCTTGTCCAGATCCGCCAGTACTGACGCATCGGCGCGAATACCGGTTGCACTGCCGCCGATATCAGCGACCGCCGAGTCGAGTTCTGCCTGACGACGACCGGTTATGAATACGCGTGCGCCCTGTGCCGCCAGCTCTTTGGCCGTTGCCAGGCCAATTCCACTCGTACCCCCGGTGATCAGGGCGATTTTTCCGTTCAGTTGTTTGCTCATTTTCATCTCCTCAGTATCAAATTCAGATTAATGGGTACGCTTGATGTGCTGCCTATGGCGCTACAGTAGCGCTGTCGTTTTTATTGAGAAATAGTGAAAAATGAAAATAACTATTCACTGCTGTGTATAATCTGATGGGCTATTGTATGGAGGATTAAGATGGATCAACTGATGGCAATGCGGGCGTTTTCCCGGGTAGTGGAAGCGGGTAATTTCACCCGCGCGGCGGACTCACTGGCGATGCCCAATGCCACAATGAGTAAACTGATTCAGGAGCTGGAAGCGCATCTCGGCGTCCGTTTATTGCACCGCACGACTCGCCGCGTTACTGTGACTCCCGAAGGTCGGGAATATTATGAAAAGAGCACACGGATACTACGCGATCTGGAAGATATTGACGGCGCATTCAACGCCGCGCGAAGCAAACCGCGTGGACAACTGCGCATTGATATCGGCGGTTCCACTGCCTGCGATGTACTGATCCCCGCGCTGCCTGATTTCCTGACGCATTATCCCGATATCCACATCGATTTAGGTGTCTCGGACCGTACCGTTGATCTGATAAGCGATAATGTGGATTGTGTCATTCGCGGCGGTCCGCTGGAAAATTCGTCCCTTATTGCGCGCTATATTGGCTCGGCAACGTTTGTAACCTGCGCCACGCCGTCTTACCTGAAATGCTACGGGACACCTTCCTATCCGGAAGAGCTTAAAAACGGGCATCGTCTGGTGAGCTTTATCTCGCCACAGAACGGCAAAGCCTCTCCTTTTCGCTTTGAACGTCAAGGGGAAAAAAAAGAAATTAAAATTGATCACCGTATCGGGATCAACGAAAGCAATGCCCATCTGGCCGCCGCCCTGGCGGGGATCGGTATTGTTCAGACATTCAGCTATTCTGCTGGTAAGGCTATTGAGGAAGGCGTTTTGACAGAAATTCTTCAGGAATGGCGTCCAGCCCCGTATCCTTTCCACGTTGTTTATCCGCAGAATCGTCATGTCACACACCGGCTACGCGTGTTTATCGAATGGCTGCTGGAAATATTTCCGCAGCGAGTGAAGGGAGCCGGCTAGTGGTTATGTCGAGCGGAAGGCGGTGCAGCGGCAAATTAGCTGTGACTCACGTACTCACGAGTAGCCGTAGCATAGTCAGGCTCTATCAATATGCTGGAGCACGGAGTTACTGGCCCGCACGTCAACCGGCTTTTTGACGTGACACTTCACTGCTCCACCTTGCACCGATACTTCAAACAGGCGGGTATGGTCTGGCGCAGAGCCGCGCCGACGAGCATTACGACGCACATACCGGCGAGCCAAAACCATTACGTTGGTGGTTGATAACTACATCATCCATAAAAGCCGCAAAGTGGAGCGCTGGCTGGCGGAGAACAGGAAGTTCCGGCTGCTGTTTCTGCCGACCTATTCGCCGTGGCTGAATCCGATAGAGCGACTGTGGCTGTCGTTACACGAAACGATAACGCGAAACCATCAGTGCCGGTCGATCTGGATGAGTTATAAGCTGGAGTTTGTGAAGAGCTCGCGCTGAAAGAATTTAAGAAACTGGGCGCGCCGGTGCGGGAACAGTTCATCAAAAAGCTGAAAGACGTGTTGCAAAATCCCCATCTTCCCGCCAATCGGCTGCATGGCATGACGGACTGCTACAAAATCAAACTGCGTTCCGCAGGCTATCGGTTAGTGTATCAAATGCTTGAGCATGAGGTCGTGGTGTTGGTTCTGGCGGTGGGCATCGCTGGTTTACCAGGCGGCGAAAGATAGGCTCTAAGCCGAATCAGCGTGCGGTATGGCTAAAAGGTGATGAGCCACCCACCACCCGTTCACTCGTTGATAAACAATCTGTTTATCAATGGTATATAGACCACACGTCGTGTGCAGTGATAGCGTACTCCTGCGACAAGAAAGGTTTTACCCTTCACTCAGGCTGAGATGCAATCCATGCGAAAATGTATTCTTTTTTTTGCCATGACAATCCTGTTGACAGGGTGTATAGCAAAATCACAGGCACCCGATCCGTTACAGGTTCAACTTGCTAATTATGGAACGTTACCCGGCGACTATAAGCAAAGTATTAAAAATCATTTTTATTATCGCTTAAAAGATCCCTACAGTGCTCATTATAAATTTTTTGAACCTTATAAAGGTTATTCGTGGGTCATGAATGTTCCAGCCGATAAAGAACAGTTAATGTTTGGCTGGATTATCCCTGTATCGGTCAATGCTAAAAATGGATTTGGTGCTTATGCCGGCACGGTTAGAGTTATGATTATTTACTCGAATGGTCAGTATCACGATCTTTCCACCATAAAAGGAACAACGAAAATTACGCGCGTACCATAAATATTTTTAGGTAACGGAGAGGCTCGTGTAAGTCTCCCAGCAATCCGAACCGGGTCTGGATGGTTGACTCACCAAGTCAGAAAGGAAGAGAGCCACGATTGATAAGCGCTGGCTCGTCAGTTGTCCTGCTTTGCCACGGCATACCCGGTTTTATCAGAATGATGCATGATCCGATCCTGTAATCTGCCAAAAGTTCGATTTACCCCCCAAAACCCCTTCATGCCCTGAAACCGGCGTACCGGACGGAAAGTGTATAACGGTGTCGCCTGGCAATGGCATCATCTCCTGCATCACCCCTTTTTCCGCTCATCCCAGTACCGGTATGGGGCTTATACTTAAGACGGGCTAAACCCTGTACATACCGTTACACAGCAGTACTCATCATCGAATATTAGCTTGGTATATAGTGTCGAAAAAAACAGTAGTCGATTCACTGTGAAGATAAAAAATTAACAATTTTTAAACAATTTGATACGATGTGGTTTTACTTTTATGATAAAAATTAAAAATACTATCTGCCTACATATCCTGATGGCGACCCTGGCCATCCTGTTTCTGAGCGTTCCCCCGCTGGTGACGAGCTTTGATCCGCCGCTAACATTCCAGCCGCTGATTAAAACCCTGGAAGGAACGCCAAAAGAGCTGAAGGAGAAAATGGCCACCATTTCCCATGCGTTGCAGGGAAATGCGATTTTTTTCATCGGTGCTTCGGAAGTATCCACATCTGAAGATGAACATTACGCGGTATATAATTACTTTAATAACCAGTTAAAACGACCGGTAGTCGCCTATGGTGATGCTTATATCGATAACGTCGCGCATTTTTTACTGCTCTCACGTTTTAAAAATGACCTGAATGCGAACAGCAAGGTGGTTTTACAACTGGCGCCGGATAGTTTTTACGGCGATGGCCTCCCACCGGCAGTTTTTGCCGACAATTTTCCGGCATCCGTTTTTAATCCCCTGATGGAAGATACTCAGGCACGAAATTTTCTGGTTGATTATTTGCAGCATCATATTAATGAGGAAGAGATCAGCCATTTAACTTTTGCTCAAATGGGCATTTATGGCTGGAACCTGAATATTGTCTGGCAGGAAATAAGCTATCAGTTTGCGATCTTCTGCGAGATGGTAAAGAACGACTGGCTGGCAATGTTGGGAATTGTCCCTCAGCCTTCACAACCGTGGCCCACTCCGCCTGCGACTGAAATCGTTCCCGATTGGGATAACGAACTGGCTCACGCCCATGAATTGAATAAGTCTCGCCAGCAAAGCGCGGAGACATTGTGGATGGATAAGTCTGTATTCGATGAGGATCCCACGCAGGATGTGTGGGATGACGCACCGCTATATCCCACACAAATGGAAGCCTTCCAGGCGACCATCAAACTGCTGAAAGAGCGTCACGTTCAGGTTGTGGTGATTGTCGATGCGATTAATCCGTGGGCGATTAAAAACTCTGAGAAATTCCAGTCTATTGATAAACAAATCAGGTCGGAGCTGGAGGCGAATCAGGTGCCTTATCTGGATATGTACGCGCAACCTTATCAGAACGGCTGGAATTGGGATCGCCTGCACCCGACAGACCCGGCATGGGTTGTGATGGACCGTTTTATTGCTGAGAGTTTTAAACGATGAAATACGCTATTCGCCTCTTTTTTCTTTATCTCTTTCTGGCGGTTACCATCGTCGCGTGGACCTCTGTTGATGACAGCATGAGTTTAAAAGTACATTTTGAATATCAAAAGTTCTGAAGGATGAATGATGTATAGCTCCGGAACATTTTTTTTCTTTCTGTTTTTATCAGCACTGCTGTTTGCGCTGGTTAATCGGCTATTTAATTACCGACTGACTTATTTATCCGCTTTTTCGGTGCTGACAATATTAGGCTGGGGATATATTTTCCAGGGTGATTATATTGTGCCCGTGGCAGTTTTCCTGGGCTTTTATATTCTGGTCACGCTGAAAGAGAAAGGGTGGTTAAAAACCTGGCAGGCGGTCTGCCTGACGTTGCTCCCGTTGTTTTTGGTGAAATTGCACCTCAACAACCATCTGGGTATGCTCGGCTTGTCTTTTATGACTTTCCGCGCTATTGATGTATTACTTTATCGCACCAAAAAAGATAGTCAGAATTTCCTGCATTACTTTTGCTATCTTTTCCTGCCATTTATTATCACGGCCGGTCCGATGTATCGCTGGCGGACATGGACTAATGATATTAATAAACAGGTTTTTACTATCACCCGTGAGCAGTTTTTACCCGCCATGGAGCAAATTTTTGTCGGTATTATCCAGAAGTTTTTATTAGCCATGCTTATCGACAACCTGGTTATTCAGTCATGGAGTCATCGTCCATTTACGTTAAGCGTTGGCGTCGTTATGTCGCTGGCCTACAGCGCGTATCTTTATTTTGACTTTGCTGGGTACAGTAATATGGCGATTGGGGCCGGGCGCTTGTTTGGCCTGAATATCCCGGCGAACTTCAATATGCCCATTCTGGCGAAAAATCCACAGGATTTCTGGCGTCGCTTCCATATCAGCCTGTCTGAATGGTTGAGGGACGTGGTCTTTATGCCGATTTATATGAATTTGATGAAGCTCGACTTTTTCCGCCAGAACAAAACGCTGGCGCAGAATATCGGCATTTTTTGCACTCTGTTTTGTATGGGGGCATGGAACGGACTCGAACGACACTATATCATTAGCGGCGCGCTGTTTGGCGCCATTTCCGTTGCACACAACATGCTACAGTGGTCAGCCAAACGCAGTCCGACGCTCAGCAACTGGTTACATTATCCAGTTATTGTGTTTTTGGGACGAATTCTGACGCTGGCAAGCGCCGCTGTCTCCCTTTACATCTTTAGCGGAATGTCACCTCTATGAACCTTCACTCCGAGCTTCAGGAACTGCAAGATTTCTTGCGTACGGCATTACTTGAGCCCGCGAACCCACATCAGTTGGCGATTAGCGGTAGCGACGAAGCGATGACCTGGCAACAGCTATCCGTAGCCGTTACCGACTGGTCGCAGCGCTATCAGCAGTGCCGGCAGCCTGCCGGGACACCGGTAGTTTTATACGGACATCAGCAGGCTGAATTTGCCGTGGCTATCTATAGCTGCCTATTGCATAACATTCCGTATATCCCGGTGGACTGCATCTATCCTCAGGAGCGGCTTAAAGAGATTTGCCAGCTGGCGAGCGCCCCTTACTATTACGATGTGGCGACAAAGCAGTTCGTTGCAACCGGTGAGCTTGGTCAGGTGCTGGTCGAACAGGATCTCGCCTATATCATGTTCACCTCTGGAAGCACCGGAAAGCCTAAAGGGGTGCAGATCGGGCGTGAAAGCCTGTGGCACTTCATGAAGTGGGTGCGTCAGGACTTTTCACTGCCTGAAGTGCCGGTGCTGATGAACCATGCGGTGTTCAGCTTCGATCTCTCGTTGATCCCGCTGCTGGCGAATCTGGCAACCGGGGGGCATATCGTTCTGAATGCGAAAGAGGATATCGCCGCGGAAAACTGGCTTGAGCGACTGAAAAACAACGGCGTTTCCGTCTGGGTTTCAACGCCTTCGTTTGCCTACCAGAGGCTGCTCTCTCCGCAGTTCAACAGTGAATATTTACCTGAACTCAGCGTCTTCGTGTTCATCGGCGAAGTGTTAAACAAAGCGCTGGTAAAACAGTTACGCCGTCGCTTCCCGCACGCCAAAATTCTTAACTCGTATGGCCCAACGGAAGCCACCATTGCGACAACCGTCATTGAAATCACCGATGAAATCCTGCACAGCGAAAACGACCTGTTGCCGATCGGCGTGATGATGCCGGACACCAGAATGGAAATCACCGCAGACGGTGAGCTGGTGATCTGGGGCAAACATGTGATGCGTGGCTACCTCGGGCTCTCTAAGGAGAACGCGGAGAAATTGCTGCATCGGGAGAGTGAAGCGTTCCGGGGTTACAGAACCGGCGATCTGGGCTATGAAGACGATGGTATCCTGTACTGCCAGGGCCGAAATGACAGCCAGATCAAGCTGAATGGCTACCGTATCGAAATCAACGAGATTGAAAATCGCCTGCTGGCGATGTCCGATATCAGCGAAGCGGTGGTCCTGCCGCTGATGAAATCGGGCGGCGGCGTTCTGCGTATTGCGGCGTTTTGCGTGACGAACTTAGCCCCTGAAGCGATTAAAACCTCGCTTTCGAAGGTGATTCCACCCTATATGGTGCCTTCTCAAATTATAATTAAAGATGCGCTGCCGCTTAATCCTAACGGCAAAATCGACCGTAAGCTGCTGGATACCCATGCCCGCACTAACTGATCACACCAGGAAAAAATGATGGAACAAGAAATACTCGCCCTGTTTGAAAAGGTCTTATCCCGCAAAGTAGGCTTTAACGATGAGCTGATTGAGTCCGATATTCTCGACTCTATTCTGGCGGTAGATCTGGTGCTGGAAGTACAGGACGTTTACGGCTGCATGATCCCACCGACCGAAGTCGCCAACGTTCTGAAGACTCCGGCGGATTTGGCTCGTTACATTGAAGAGAATCGCGGCTAACCTTTAACCGGCGAAGGCTTTCGTACTTTCAAGACCCTGGATGTCATCATTCAGGGTCTTTTTTTCAGGTGACGCGGATAAGAAAAGCAGCAGAAGCATCAGCCTCCAGGCTGTCCCGCCGCTATGGCTTTTGCCGACATCTATCACTGGTTCAATCTTGAAGGCCTGCCTCACCGGTTATCCATATATCCGATGCGATCCACCCGGTTAATAAAGGGATGGATGACATGAGCACGAACCACCGGGTAGCGCGATTTTGCCCGGCAACCCTATTTTTCTGGCAACCCTATTTTTCCCGGCCACCATATAGAAACGGTGCGAGCATCACGCCGCTCAGGATTGGTCGTGGTTATCCGATATTATGTTTTTATCGTTTCTCAGCAAATTATCATTTCTTAATAGCGCCCACTTTCGATACTGGATTGGCGCCATTCCCATCAATTGTGAAAAGGCGCGCCTGAAGGCGGTGTCTTCACTGTAACCACATTCCCGGGCCACCTGTTTGATGTTGGCTGCCGGGTTTTCGAGAAGCAGACAGGCCGTTTCGATCCTAACGCGTGTAATAAAGTTTTTGGGGCTTTCGTTAGTCAGCTCCTTAAGCTTTCTGTGAAGCGTCCGATCGCTAAAGTTCAGGGCGCTGGCTAATTCCTCCGCGGTCATGGACGGGTTTTCGTATCGGATCAGGTGTTCAGCGCGCAGCAGCAAAGGATCAACCGTATTCATAAATCCTTGCGGAGCATAAATACGTTGCGACAAGGGCTGGCTGTCGGCAACGGCGATATCTGCCGCCAACTTGGCGACGTTGGGCCCGGCTTTATGCCGAATAATATGCAGGGCAAGCTCAACCCAGGATAAGGGGCCGCCGGTGGTTATGATGCCATCCTGTTCTTCCAGCGCTTTGCCCCATACCGGTTTTGCCTTTGGGTATTTTTGCTTGAAAGTATGGTAGAGCCACCAGGTCGTGCTGCAAAACCGTCCATCCAGCAGCCCGGCATCCCCCAGAATGAAACTCCCTGCGCATGCGCCGCCTATCAGCGAGCCACGCTGGTATTGCTCTCTTAGCCAGCTTGCCGATTCGCTGACCGATGACGTTGCTATCGGCAATTTATCGGGGCCGAGCACCATTCCCGTTGCCAGAACCACGTCGGATTTGCCGATTGCCTCAAACGAACTGTCGACATGAATAAGCCTTCCCTGTGCGTCGCGTACTGGTTTTCCGTCGACGCTGATAATGGCTGTTTCAAAAGACAGGTCAGGGGGAGAGGATAACGGGTTCTTCTCGGGCCGTGCCATCAGCGCCTGATTCACAATCCAGAACATATCGGCCAGTCCCGCTATGGCCGACAGCATACTGCCCGGCAACGCCAGAATTGAAATACGCATGGTGATTTTCTCCCGTCATACAATTTGGCGAATTTTGCATGAACTATGTCAAGTTTGCCACCTTACCACAAGCGTTTGGGCCGGCTAAACTTCAACCATTCCGTATCGTCAGGGGAATACCGGCACCAGGGAAAACCCGGCGATCAAGATTAATCCGCCAAAGGAGAGCATATGACCGATTCCCGCATGACATGGCTGCACAATCTGGTTATCGCCGTGGCTCTGACGCTCTGCTTCAGTGTTCAACAGACTGCGGAGGCCGCGAAAATTAACAATATGAATATCAAGAATATCGTGTTGGTGCATGGCGCATTCGCGGACGGCTCCAGCTGGTCGTCCGTAACGGCCAAATTACAAGGCATGGGATACCATGTCACCGCCGTGCAAAACCCTCTTACCTCTTTGGCCGACGATGTCGCGGCGACAGAGCGCGTGTTGCAAAGACAGCAGGGAGACGTCTTGCTGGTGGGGCATTCATGGGCGGGAGCGGTCGTCACCCAGGCGGGGAATGCGCCGAACGTTCGCGGCATCGTCTATTTATCGGCGCTGGTTCCAGACAGCGGAGAATCCGCCGCTGACTTATTGCAACGGCTGGGCGCGCCGATGGAAGGGATGGCGCCGGATGCCAATGGGTTAATCTGGCTGGATAATCCGGAACAGTATCGTGCGGTGATGGCAGGGGACGTGCCGTTAAAAAAAGTACTGGAATTAACCGCGGTACAACAGCCGATCGCAGCCAAAGCGTTTGGCGATAAGGTTCAGCACGCTGCGTGGAAAGATAAACCCACGTGGTATTTGCTGACGGAGAATGACCACGCATTACATTCATCGGTTCAGAAAAAAATATCCGACCACATCGGCGCAAAAGTCATGTCGATTTCATCCAGTCACATGTCTCTGGTGTCGCACCCTGATGCTGTCGCGAATTTTATTGATAGTGCCGCCAAAGCAATTAAATGATTATACCCGTCATACTTCAAGTTGCAGATGCGTTGGCTTTCCTCGCTCACCCCAGTCACTTACTAATGTAAGCTCCTGGGGATTCGCTGCGTCGCCGCGTTACAAGACTCATTATGAGTCTTGCCCTGAAGGGCCAACGCTTTGCGTTGTTCAAAACGCAACACGTTTTGTCCTGCAACTCGAATTATTTAGGGTATAAACGGTAACGTTAAAATAAAGGAGAAGTTATTGTGAAAATCTTACATATAGACTCCAGTATTCTTGACGACGGTTCAGTAACACGGCAGATTTCCGCTGATGTTATTGCGCAGTTGATCAAACACTATCCGCAGGCCACCGTGTCTTACCGTGATGTCGTTAAACATGAAATACGCCATCTGACCGGTGCTATCGCCGCTGGTTTTCGCCAGATAGCGTCAGCGTCGGTGGACAGTTCGACGTTGCAGGAGCATATGATCTCTGAACAGCTGGTGTCAGAGTTTCTGACCAATGACGTAATTGTCATCGGCGCGCCGATGTACAATTTTTCAGTACCCAGTCAGCTGAAATCGTGGCTGGATAGAATTGCACAGGCAGGAAGGACATTTAAATATACCGAAAAAGGGCCGGTAGGCTTGTCCGGCGGCAGAACCATCATTGTGGTATCTGCGCGCGGCGGATTTTATACCGAGCAGCCTTTTGCCGGTATGGACTTTCAGGAACGCTATCTCCAGGCCTTTTTCCGGTTTCTCGGTATTAACGATATTTATTTCATTCGTGCGGAAGGCGCATCAAAAGGCGATGAAATAAAAAATCATGAAATCCAAAATGCGAAGGCGTCCATCCAGACAATCATCGACTCCCTTGCCGTCTAATTTACTTAATTAAGGTGGTAGCTATGTTATATGCAATTACGCTTGAGTATGCCAGCCCCAAAAACGAACTTGAAAAGCATATTGATTCACATAAAAAATGGCTGGCTGATAATATCAAACAAGGGACCGTGATTTTTGCTGGTCCATTAGAAGACGGAACCGGCGGGTTTATTCTGGCTTATGCCACGGATAACGCGGCAGTGCGTGCCTCGTTGTCAGACGACCCGTTCGTCAACCTGGGTTTGGTTAAGGTGGATATAAAAGCGATTGAACCGGCAATTTGCTCTGGGCACTTTTATTCCGGATGGGCCGGGAACGCAAAATCGTTGTAATAATCTAAATCCCCCAATGAATGATTTCTGTGCTGGCGAAACGATAATATCATCCGGAAGTCAATTCTGTATTGACGTGTAATACAGCCTGTTTTCAATGCAATATATGGTGTCGGGTTGGTTTTTTACTTGCTGCATCATGTTTAATTCAATGTCGGGGTTTTAGTTAAATATAATATTTTTAGTTTAATACCGTACATACCCTAAATCATTCGGGGGGCGGTAATACCGTATATCCCCAGCCACGGACCTGAGTCTGTGGTTGGGGAGCATTGCCGGTGCCAGTCTGAACACCGTTTGCTGCACTCCCGAAGGGGAAAGGCCCAGGAAGTGGGCCGGGCAAAACAGCCGACTCGTTCTTAACGAGGACTGTGACGGAGATACAAAACCGGCGGGGATGCAAATAAGTGAATCTCGTCAAAGTAACGCCGCGCTTTTGTGTTAGGGTATGCTTCCCTGAGCATCGCCAGATTTCCGGTTTTTTTGCCCCGTCCGAGTTTTTATCATGTATGAGTTCAAACTGGTTTTACTGTTGCTCCAGCAGATGTGCGTCTACCTGGTGATCGCCTATCTGCTCAGTAAAACGCCGCTGTTTATCCCGTTGATGCAGGTGACGGTTCGGTTGCCGCATAAGCTGTTGTGCTACGCCATGTTTTCCATGTTCTGCATCATGGGCACCTATTTCGGGCTGCATGTGCAGGACTCCATCGCCAATACGCGCGCGATCGGCGCGGTGCTGGGCGGCCTGCTCGGCGGGCCGGGCGTGGGCATGCTGGTGGGGATGACCGGCGGGCTACACCGTTATTCGCTCGGCGGCATGACCGCGTTCAGCTGTATGGTGTCGACCATCGTCGAAGGGTTGCTGGGCGGCATGGCGCACCGTTTGCTGATGCGTCGCGGGCGGGTCGACCGGCTGTTCAATCCCTTTACCGTGGCGGGGGTGACGTTTATCGCCGAATTGTTGCAAATGGCGATTATTCTGTCGCTGGCGCGGCCGTTTGATGATGCGCTGAAACTGGTCAAGGACATTGCCGCGCCGATGATTGTCACCAACAGCATTGGCGCGGCGATGTTCATGCGCATCCTGCTGGACCGGCGCGCCATGTTCGAAAAGTACACCTCGGCGTTTTCGGCCCGGGCGTTGAAAATCGCCGCCTGTACCGAAGGTATCCTGCACCAAGGGTTTAACGAAGAAAACAGTATGCGGGTGGCGCAGGTGATCTATCAGGAGATGGATATCGGCGCGGTGGCGATCACCGATCGTGACAAGCTGCTGGCCTTTATTGGCATCGGCGACGATCACCATCTGCCGGGAACGCCTATCGCCTCGGGTCATACCCGGCGCGCCATCGAGCACAACGAAGTGGTGTACGCCGACGGCAACGAAACGCCTTACCAGTGTTCGTTGCAGTCCACCTGCCGGTTGGGGTCGACGCTGGTGATCCCGCTGTGCGGCGAGAATCAGCAGGTGATCGGCACCATCAAACTGTATGAAGCCAAAAACCGGTTGTTCAGTTCGATCAACCGCACCTTCGGCGAAGGCATCGCCAGCCTGCTGGCCGCACAGATCCTGGCTGGTCAGTATGAGCGCAGCAAGCAGTTGCTGACGCAATCGGAAATCAAGCTGCTGCATGCCCAGGTCAACCCGCATTTCCTGTTTAACGCGCTCAACACGCTGCTGGCGGTGATCCGCCGCGACAGCGAACAGGCCGGTCAACTGGTGCAATCATTGTCGACGTTCTTTCGCAAAAACCTCAAACGCTCTGAAGAGATCGTCACGCTGGCCGATGAAATTGAGCATGTGAACGCCTATCTGCAAATCGAGAAAGCGCGTTTTCAGGAGCGGTTGCAGATCCGCTTCAATCTGCCGCAGGCGCTGATGTCGATGCGATTGCCGGCGTTCTCGTTACAGCCGCTGGTGGAAAACGCTATTAAGCACGGTACCGCGCATCTGCTGGGTACCGGCGTGATCACCATCAGCGCCAGCCAGCAGGGCGATCGTCTGTTGTTGAGCATTGAGGATAACGCCGGTCTGTACCAGCCGCGTACCAACTGCACCGGGCTGGGGATGAATCTGGTTGATAAGCGCATCCGCAGCCGTTACGGCAACGACTATGGCCTGAGCGTGGAATGCGAGCCCGATCGCTACACCCATATCCATCTAACCCTGCCTTGTGAGGAAAGCCACTCATGCTGAGCGTGCTGATTGTTGACGATGAACCGCTGGCGCGGGACAACCTGCGTTGCCTGCTGGAGCAGGATGACGGCCTTGAACTGGTGGGAGAGTGCGCGAATGCGGTGGAAGCGATCAGCGCCATCCACCGGTGGCATCCCGACGTGGTGTTTCTGGATATTCAGATGCCGCGTATCAGCGGGCTGGAGATGATCGGCATGATCGACCCAGACAACATGCCCTACATCGTGTTCATTACTGCTTATGATGAATATGCCATCAAGGCGTTTGAGGAACAGGCGTTCGACTACCTGCTCAAGCCCATTGATCCGCCGCGGCTGGCGAAAACCCTGCGCAATCTGCACCGGGAGCGCCCCGTGCAGAATATCGATAAACTGTCCGACCATCAGGCCGGTCTCGACTACATCCCTTGTACCGGGCACAGCCGTATTTATCTGATGAAAAGCAGCGAAGTGCAGTTTGCCAGTTCGCGGCAGAGCGGGGTGTATGTGACCGGCCCGCAAGGGGAGGAGTGCTTTACCGAACTGACCCTGAAAACGCTGGAAAGCCGCACCCCGTTGGTACGCTGTCATCGGCAGTATCTGGTCAATATGGACCATCTGCGCGAAATCCGGCTGGAGGAGAGCGGTCAGGCGGAAATTGTGCTGAAAAGCGGCCAGCTGTTGCCGGTCAGTCGCCGCTACCTGAAAACCCTCAAGCAACTGCTCGGCCTTAAAGGCTGAAAGCCGGGTCCGAATTGGTACGGGCCGGCTGACCTGCTGTTTTTCCGCTTTTCTGTCACCGTATTTTCGACCGACGCGTTGGCTGGCGTCGGCGTATCTCCTGTCCGGTTTTTCCTGCCCGTCGAAGCGTGAATTTTCGTCAGTTTAGGTAAAAATCCGTCACCGCTTATTCCGGTATGCGACCGGTCGTCGGCTTATCCGACCGCTAACCTAAATTCCGCTTTTACCCGACTTGTTGGCTGAATAAAGTCACGAAACGTTACTACTACATAAGAAGAGTAAAGAGATGAAAGATAAACTTCTCAAGCATCTTCCCTGGGTATTGCTGGGGTTCATCGGGGCCTGTTGTCTCGGCGTGGTCGCGCTGCGTCGCGGCGAGCACGTCAGCGCCATGTGGATCGTGGTGGCCTCGGTAGCGGTCTATCTGGTCGCTTACCGTTACTACAGCCTGTACATCGCCCGCAAGGTGATGGAGCTTGACGCCAACCGCGCCACACCGGCGGTGGTCAACAACGACGGGCTCAACTATGTGCCGACCAACCGCAATGTGTTGTTCGGCCACCACTTCGCGGCCATCGCCGGCGCCGGTCCGCTGGTAGGTCCGGTACTGGCGGCCCAGATGGGCTACCTGCCCGGCACGCTGTGGCTGCTGGCCGGGGTGGTGCTGGCTGGCGCGGTGCAGGACTTCATGGTGCTGTTCATGTCGACCCGCCGCAATGGCGTATCGTTGGGTGAAATGATCAAAGAGGAAATGGGGCCGGTGCCCGGCACCATCGCGCTGTTCGGCTGCTTCCTGATTATGATCATCATTCTGGCGGTATTGGCGCTGATCGTGGTGAAAGCGCTGGCGGAAAGCCCGTGGGGCGTATTCACCGTCTGCTCTACCGTGCCGATCGCGCTGTTTATGGGCATCTACATGCGCTTCCTGCGCCCCGGTCGGGTAGGGGAAGTGTCGGTGATCGGCATCGTGTTGCTGCTGCTGGCGATCTGGTTCGGCGGCGTTATCGCTCACGACCCGTACTGGGGCCCGGCGCTGACCTTCAAAGACACCACCATCACCTTCGCGCTGATCGGCTATGCCTTTATCTCCGCGCTGTTGCCGGTGTGGCTGATTCTGGCGCCGCGCGACTATCTGGCGACTTTCCTGAAAATCGGGGTGATTGTCGGTCTGGCTATCGGCATCGTGATCATCAACCCTGAGCTGAAAATGCCGTCCATGACGCAGTTTGTCGATGGCACCGGGCCGGTGTGGAAAGGCGCGCTGTTCCCATTCCTGTTTATTACCATCGCCTGCGGCGCGGTATCGGGTTTCCATGCGTTGATCGCTTCCGGCACTACGCCGAAGCTGCTGGCTAACGAAACCGACGCCCGCTTTATCGGCTACGGCGCGATGCTGATGGAGTCCTTTGTCGCCATCATGGCGCTGGTCGCCGCGTCGATCATCGAACCGGGTCTGTATTTCGCCATGAACACCCCGCCGGTGGGGCTGGGCATCACCATGCCTAACCTGCATGAGCTGGGCGGCGCCAACGCACCGGCCATCATGGCGCAACTGCAAGACGTCACCGTGCAGGCGGCGGCCACCGTCAGTTCCTGGGGCTTTGTGATTTCGCCGGAGCAGATTCTGCAGACCGCGAAAGACATCGGCGAACCGTCCGTGCTCAACCGCGCCGGCGGCGCACCGACGCTGGCGGTAGGTATCGCGCATGTGTTCCATCAGATTATCCCGAGCGCCAACATGGGCTTCTGGTACCACTTCGGTATCCTGTTCGAAGCGCTGTTCATCCTGACCGCGCTGGATGCGGGCACCCGTTCCGGCCGCTTTATGCTGCAGGACCTGCTGGGCAACTTCGCGCCGTTCCTGAAAAAGACCGATTCGCTGGTGGCGGGTATCGTCGGTACCGCCGGTTGCGTCGGCCTGTGGGGTTACCTGTTGTATCAGGGCGTGGTGGATCCGCTGGGCGGCGTCAAGAGCCTGTGGCCGCTGTTCGGCATCTCCAACCAGATGCTGGCTGCCGTGGCGCTGGTGCTGGGCACCGTAGTGCTGATCAAGATGAAACGCACCCGTTATATCTGGGTAACGCTGTTGCCGGCGGTCTGGCTGCTGATTTGCACCACCTGGGCGCTGGGTCTGAAGCTGTTCAGCAATGATCCGCAACTGGAAGGCTTCCTGTATCTGGCTCGCGCTTACAAACAGCGTATTGCCGAAGGCACCGACCTGAGCGCACAGCAGATCAGCAACATGCATCACATTGTCGTCAACAACTATACTAATGCTGCTCTGAGCGTTTTGTTCCTGGTGGTGGTGTATAGCATAATTTTCTATGGCATCCGCACCGCGATGAATGTGCGCAACTCGTCGGAACGTTCCGACCGGGAAACACCGTATGTGCCGGTGCCGGAAGGCGGCGTGAAGATCTCATCCCATCACTGATAGACTACGGGGATGACGTCGCCGGCAGGCGCCTGTACGGGCCTGCCGGCGTTCATGTCCTGCCGGCGCGCAGACCAGCGGATACAAAGAGAGGGCGATATGTTCGGAAACCTTGGGCAAGCGGGAAAATATCTGGGGCAGGCCGCCAGAATGCTGGTGGGCATCCCGGATTACGATAACTATGTGCAGCACATGCAGACCAACCACCCGGGCAAGGACATCATGAGCTATGAGGAGTTCTTCCGCGAACGCCAGCAGGCACGCTACGGCGGCAGCGGCAAAGGCGGTTTCCGGTGCTGTTAAGCGCACAGGCGCGACAAGGAGCTTTTTCCTATTATGACCAACGTATTACCCGCGACTATTCTCACCGGTTTTCTCGGCGCCGGTAAAACCACGCTGTTGCGGCATCTGCTGTATGCCGACCACGGTGAGAAAATCGCCGTCATTGAAAATGAATTCGGCGCGGTCGCCATTGACGACGCCTTGCTGGGCGACCGGGCGACCCGCATTACCACGCTGAGCAACGGCTGTATCTGCTGCAGCAGCGCCAACGAGCTGTCCGATGCGCTGCATGACCTGCTGGACGGTATTGACCGCGGCGAACTGCTCTTCGACCGGCTGGTGATCGAATGCACCGGTATGGCCGACCCGGGGCCGGTGATTCAGACCTTTTTTTCCGATGAACGCCTGAGCCAGCGTTTCCTGCTGGACGGCGTGATTGCGCTGGTGGACGCGGTGCACGCCGACGAGCAGTTGAGCCGGCATACCGTGGCGCAGGCTCAAGTGGGCTATGCCGACCGTTTGTTGCTGACCAAGACCGACCTGGCGGGCGATACGTCGGAACTGGAGGCGAGACTGACGCGCATCAATGCGCGCGCCGGCCTGCATCGGGTGGTCAACGGTCAGATCGACCACCGCCAGATCTTCGGCGTCGACGGTTTCATGCTCAACGATCGCCTGTCGGTGTCTCTGCCGCGTTTTCGGCCGTTGATCGAACAGGATAACGCTATCACCTCGCTGGTGGTGCGGCTGACGCGCCCGGTAGACATGGCGGCGGTATCGGCGGTGATGGAGCAGTTGTTGCTGAACTGCGCCGACAACCTGCTGCGTTATAAAGGCGTGCTGGCGATCGACGGCGATGACCGTCGCCTGCTGTTTCAGGGGGTGCAGCGGCTCTACAGCGCCGACTGGGACCGGGAATGGCGCGCCGATGAACCGCGCGAAAGCGTGATGGTGTTTATCGGCATCCGGCTGCCGGAAGACGACATTCGCCGCGCGTTTGATGCGCTGAGTGCGTGACCACGCTTGCCGGATGAAACGCGGCGGGAATATTTCAATCCGGCAAGGCTCTGCTTTCTGTTCAAAAAATAGTCGGATATTCTATTTTTGTGTTGACTTCCGATGTTGAATAAACGACTAACGGACTTCGTTGGTCGGTCCGAATAGTTGACCTTTTTATTCATATCCTCTGATTGGTCCTCGTCAGAATAACTGACCATGAATAACGTTCAGTGTTTTTGTCGTTGTTTTTATTATCGCGCATGGCGTGGTTGTCGTTTATCCGATAGGAGGTTTTATGCAGCTATTCAGTTATAAAATGACCCACGATACTGGATTCGCGCCAAATCCATTTGGCGAGACGTTAACACTGGCAACCTGTAAGCCTCATTTTCGGTTGAGAAAGCGGGTGGGGCAGTGGATTGCGGGGTTTACATCCGCTGCCTTGACTGGGGAGCCTGTGGGTGAAGAGCGTCTGGTTTATCTGATGCGGATTGGCGAAAAAATACCTATTCGTGATTACTATTACGATCCACGCTTTTTAAACAAACGCCCTGGTGAAACAACAGAAGGGCGATGCGGAGACAATATTTATTGCCCGGTGATACCAACGGCTACCGATGATGAGCATTTTGAGCTGATAGCCAATCCTCACCACGATGAAAGTGATAAAAAGATTGATATATCAGGAAGGTATGTTTTAATCGCCGATGAATTTTATTACTTCGGTAAAAACGCGTTGGTGATTCCTGCAGAACTGCGCCCTGCTATTCCCAGAGGCCAGTCGGCGCATGGTCGACTGACGACAGGCGAGCAGGTTGTCAAGTTTATCGACTATATCCGACACCATTACTTGCCAGGAAGGCAAAGCTGGCCGACGTGGTGGAAAGATGATGAGACATCATCACCGTGTGGAAAAGCATGTGCGATAAAAACACCGTCTTCATGGGATAAATACACCGGCGGAGCCGGAAAAAAGAAACGTTGTTGAATATATTACAGCATCGCTTTTCTCTGTTTACTCGTCGGTCGTCATGTAACGCAGAGCATCAACAATCAACATGTGTCATCAACAAGAATCTTATTTTGCCTTTTACCGAGATATGACAGGTGATTTTTATTACGCTATTAATCTATTTTGAAAATTAGTGTTATATTTATTACCTTTGGTGAAAACAATTTATAGATAACTATATTACGGCTGTTTACTTTATTCAGAAGGATATTGAATCATGAAAAAGGTTACCAAAATTTTAGTGGCTACGGCTTCGCTGCTGGCGTCTTACTCGGCGATGGCCGGCTGGCAGCCGTATAAAACCGTGACGTTGGATGGGTATAACAATACCGTTCCGGGAGGAAGCGCCTACAATGAAACCACGATTGCATCGGGGGTTTATCGTTTTCGCATCGACCCGACGTCGGCTGGGATTGACTATGCCACAGGGCAGGCCGGTAATACGCGTTCAAAATCGGCGGCGCTGATGGTGTATGACCGCACCAGCACCACTGACAAGACCGCCGCTGTCAGCTATTACGGCCTGAATGACGACGGGATGCATGCCGCCGCCATCATTCATGCGTTCCCGCAAACCGGGGGCTTCGACTTGTACCTCCAGGACTGGCAGCGCGTGGACAATTCGGGCACGGTGAAAGTCATCATTGAAAAATGGCAGGATTGATCGCCTGATAATCGCCTGAGATGACGAGCCGATTTCGGCCGGCTCGTTGTCATACACCGCCCGATACCTATGTCCTCCAGACCACCGCTTTCCCTTCTTTCTATCCTATCCGGCTAATCGTGCTTTTAGCGTTACCGATGGTTTTTCATCAAACAGCCGCTGGTAATCGCAGGCGAACTGGCTCAGATGCCAAAACCCCCACTGCATGGCGGCATCCTGCACGGTGCGGTGGTGGGAATAAGGGCTGACCAGCTCGCGGCGTACCGCGTTGAGGCGAATCATCTTCAGCCAGGCGTTAGGGCCGCACCCCATCACATCGCAGAACGCGTTTTGCAGCGTGCGGCGGCTGACGTGCAGGCGGCGGCACAGGTCGAGCACGGTGACCGGTTCCGACTGCTGGCTGAGGACGTATTCTCTGGCGCGGCCGATCAGGCTGCGGTAACCGATGCGTTTGTCGGTGTGCGCGCTGCTGGCGACGGCAGGCTGGGCGCTTTCCAGAAACGAGATCACCGTGGTCAGCAGGTTGTGCTTCAATACCTTGACCGCATTGCTATGGCGCAGGCGTTGCGGTTCATGACCGCCATACCAGAGCGCTTCGCGCACAAACGACCAGAAGATCTCGCGCCGGCGCGGCTCCACCAGCAGCGTGGCGCTTTGCGACAGCAGGCGGGTCAGGTGTTCCGGCTCTTCCAGTACGTCGGTGTATTGCAGCAGTTCGTCGCGGGAGACTACCACCCCCAGAATGGCGTAGTCATCCGGCGTGTTCAGTTCGAACTCTTTACCGCCGGGGCTGACGGCAATCGCGCTGTTGCTGATGGGATGGGAGCCGATGAACCCCGTCCCGACATGACGGGCCGGGATGCCGAACCAGAAGGAATCCGGCCACACCATGCAGGACTGGCGCAGCGCCAGACTGGTGTATTCGTGACAAAGCTGGATGCCGTCGAGCAGGATTTCTTGCAGTTCGCCGTTGAAATGCCCCGGCGAAACCTGATCGTAAATCTGCTGCCAGGCGGTAATGGTGCGGGACTGGGCGTAGACGTCCTGCGTCTGGCGTTGATGCACGTTATCGCCCGGCGACACCACTGCTGTTGCCGGAAGACGGCGCAACGCATCCAGATGATGCAGGTTGACCGGATTGTGTTTCATCGTCAGCTCCCCTCCGTGACAATATCGGGCGAGGTCCGCAAGGCATGATGGCCGGGCTTTGCCGGCGACAGGGCTTATGCAGACCTGCGCATTACCCGTTATACGGCATTCGGTTGGGGAGGAACAGGCGCTGCGGCACACTTTATTCCATCCCCTGTTTCCCCCTTGCTCCCTGTTGCTGTGTCGTGTCGCCGCCGGCTGTTGTCGGCGGCGAACGTGCGGTCAGGCGATACGGAACATGTCCACCAGTACGCAACGGCGCAGACGGACAAAGGTGCGCGCCGAGGTGACGCCTTCGCCGGTCGGGGTCGAGATGGTCATCGAAGTCCAGCCTTCGCCGCCCAGTCCCAGCCCGGCGATACAGGGGCCGTTTTTCACAAAGATGCTGGTATTGATGGCGTTAGCCATTCGGTTCAGGTTCCTGATGTTGGTGGAGTGCATCGCCGCGGTGTGGCGACAGCCGTTTTCCAGCGTAACCGCCAGCGCGATCGCGTCGTCCACGTTCTTCACCCGCACCACCGGCAGTACCGGCATCATCAGTTCGGTGACGGCGAACGGGTGGCTGGCATCGGTTTCCGCCAGCAACAGACGGGTATACTCGTTGACCTCCAGCCCGATGGCGGCGGCGAGTTTAGTGGCGTCGCGGCCGACATAGTCGCGGTTGACGCGGCCTTTACCCTGCGCGTCGATATCGCTTAGCAGCACCGGCAGCAAGCGTTCAGTCTGTTCGGGCGTGAGCAACACCGCATGGTTGCGCTGCATTTCCGCCAGCAGCGCATCGGCCACGCTGTCCACCACGATCAGCACCTTCTCGTCGGCACAGATGATGTTGTTGTCGAACGAGGCACCCTTGACGATAGCGCGGGCGGCTTTCGGGATATCGGCGGTTTCATCCACCACCACCGGCGGATTGCCCGCCCCGGCGGCGATCAGCCGTTTGTCGGTGTGCTTGCGCGCCGCTTCTACCACCGCTTCGCCGCCGGTAACCACCAGCAGGCCGATGCCGGGATAGCGGAACAGGCGTTGCGCGGTTTCGATATTCGGGTCGGCGACGCTGACCAGCAGGTTCTCCGGGCCGCCCGTCGCGACAATCGCTTTATTGAGCAGGCTGATGGTGCGCAGCGACACCTTTTTCGCCGACGGATGGGGCGCGAACACCACGCTGTTGCCCGCCGCGATCATACTGATGGCGTTATTGATCACCGTAGCCGCCGGGTTGGTGGACGGGGTAACCGAGGCGACGACGCCCCAGGGCGCGTTTTCGATTAGCGTCAGGCCGTTATCGCCGGTCAGCACTTCCGCCGACAGGCATTCGATTCCCGGTGTATGGCGCGCCTGAGACACGTTTTTGATGTATTTATCGACCACGCGGCCCATGCCGGTTTCGGCCACCGCCATTTCCGCAAGCACCTGCGCGTAGCGCTCGCCGGCGACGCGAATCGCCTTGATCACCTGCTGGCGCAGTTCAACGCTGGTCAACTGTTGCTGGGCCTGCGCCGCGGCCTGAACCGCATCGTCAAGCGAGTCGAAAATACCGCTCGGCGCGTCAAACATCACCGGGGTGGGCATCGGTACCATCGGTTCAATCACGGGGTATTCCATAGGGTCTATCCTCTTGTTATGTCACCTGTTTAAACCACGTCAGTCAAAAGTACGGATGAGGTAAAAGTGCTGATGCGGCAAAAGTACGGATGCGAATTCGGTGTCTGGTTCAGGTCGGACAGCGTCCGGTTCGGCAGCTGCAGACCACGCTTTACCGGCATGGAAAACGGGTGCCGATGGGCGGCCTGCGTCATTTCGCCGCGCTCGGGGGGAATCTCATCCCTGAGAGAACCCTTCCATTATTCAGGCCTGGCCCCTCTGACGGGCCGGTCTGATGTCTCCTGTGTTGACTTGTGGTCATTGTGGCAACGGCGCGCCAAAGCGAATAACAAAAATCGGCATCCGGCGGCAAAAGGTGAAAGGGATCACGAAAAAAGAAACGCCGGATGAGCAGATAAAGGAAGCGCTGGTGATGAGGTGGGGGCCCGGCCCGGGCAGCAGGTGACGGGAACGGCGCTGCTCCGGATAAACGGGCCCGGCCGCAGCCGGAGCCCGATGCGGGCGCTTATTGGCCTTGGTGATCCAACGCGGTGGCGATCACGCTGCCCAGCGGGGTGGGATTTTTATCGTTGCGGTGACGGGCGGCGTCGATGGCCCATTTTTCCAGCGCCACCCGATCTTTCTGGAAGATCATCATGTGGGTCGAACCGCCGAACTCGAAGTGACCGATTTCGACGCCGCGGGTGATGCTGACCGGCTCGGCGCTCTCTTCAACGATAAAGGTGCTGGGTTCGATTACGCAACTGGATACCTCCACCATGCCGATGCAGATCAGCGCCACGTAACCGCAGGTCTTGTGCCGGAAGATAAACACCGCGCGCGCGGCCACATGGCCGATATAAGGTTGCGACTCGGTGCCTTCCCAGGTGCCCTGATCTTCGCCCTGCCCCGGACGCTGGGCGAAGTAAGTGCCTGGTTCGACCCAGGAGCGCACCAGAAAACCGTCCAGCGGCGCGTTCCAGCGATGGTAGTGGGTGGCGGAGAGGAACCCCTGATAGAGCTGTCCTCCCTCGAACAGTTTGGCCCATTGCCGCTGCCCGCCGAACAGATCGAGCAGCGAATAGGGTATGTCTTTGACCCAGAATCGGCTCTCCAACTGTAGCTTGTCGGCATGGCGCCACGGCGTGGTTTCACAGCCGATGTCGATCTGCGTTTTCGGATCGCCCTGGAATGGGCGAGCGCCGGGCACGAACTGACGGATAAAGAAATCGTTCCAACTGGCGAAACCGTAGCCCGGCAGTTTGGGATCGTGCTGCATCTGGTGCCAGACGCCGGCCTGGTGCGCGGCTTTGGAGATCCAGGAACCCGCTTTTTCCGGCTGTGCGATATCGAGTTTGTCGAGCGAGGCGCTGCTTTTCAGGAAGCTGTTCCAGGCGTCCAGCACCTGGCGGAACTGCTGATTGAAGGTGGCGTCGTGGAACAGCGCCACGCCCGCTTCCGTTCCCATCGCCACCGCCAGAAACGCATTCATCGGCGTCCCGACCTGCGCGGTGGTGTTGAATGACGGCGAGGTGGTGATGATTTCGTTGAGGATCTCGAAGAAGCTGTCATAGCTGTCGATCCAGGTGGCGTCGCCGTCGTCGCTGATTTCCTTACGGGTGGATTCGGGCAGGGAGGCGACATAGGCGTTGGACTGTTCGATCATGCTATTGAGCCACATGCGGTAGACGCTGTGGTTAGTCACCCAGTTTTTAAAGTTCTGGAGCACCGGCTGCATCGGCGTCAGGGTATTGTCCTGTTTTCTTTTGGCGATATGTTCGCGCAGCGGCGTCAAAAATCTGGCTGTGGCCCATACCCGATTGGGTACCCAAAATCCCATCTGGATCGGCCCGGCGTTATCAAGGGTCAGCAGGTTGTGTCCGCTGCTTTCGTAATGCGGCTGCTGTTCTGCTGCAGATGTACTTGCTGTGTGGCTTTTGGCGCGAGTCATGGCATTTCCTCTCGATAGAACGTGTCAGTGTCGAAAATGAACGTGCGTCGAAAAATGAACGTACAGCCACCCGAAAAAATCGTTACGCAGGCCAACCGCCGGGCTGACGGCAGCCTATCGTTATGTTTTAACCGCGTACGACCTGGTGGGGTGAAGAAAGGAAAGTGAAGGGTGGCAAGGGCGAAAAGCGCTATGGCTATATATGCCGGGTCGTTGCCCGGTGGCCACATGCGCTATCTCTGTATTCAAGCATAGGCGGACTCCGGGCGATGGCAAGTTTGCCGCCGGCGTGGACATTGGCTGAAAACATGGGCGACCTGCTGTGGGGGATTAATGCAGAGCGCGCAAACGTAGGGTGAGGTCTGGGAAGATGAATCTCACACCTACGTTTGGGGCGGGATTACCGGGTCTGCCGTCATCAGTGCGGGGCTATACGGCGCACCGGTGCGTTTTGGCGGTTTTCCCACAGCGCGGTCAGCCCGCGTTGCAGGGCGATGAACACAAACAGCAGCACGCCGATGGCGATCTTGGTCCACCAGGAGCTCAGGGTGCCGTCGAAATTGATATAGGTTTGAATCAACCCCTGAATCGCCACGCCGAACAGCGTGCCGAGCACGGTGCCGACGCCGCCGCTCAGCAGGGTGCCGCCGATCACCACCGAGGCGATGGCGTCCAGTTCGACGCCGACCCCGGCCAGCGCATAACCCGCCGAAGTGTAAATGGAAAACACGATGCCGGCGAGGGTCGCCAGCCCGGTGGACAGCATGTAAATGCGGATGGTGGTGCTGCGGGTGGAGATGCCCATCAGGTTAGCGGAGGTGCTGTTGCCGCCGATAGCGTAGACCTCGTTACCAAAGCGAGTATGGCGGGCCAGCACGATGCCGACGGCGACCACCAGCAGCATCAACAACCCCATCGCGCTGAGTCGTCCGCCGCCGGGAATGACCCACGCCAGACTGGAGAGCGTCTCATAGATCGGGTGGTTGATCGGCAGGGATTCTTTCGACACCAGATAGCTGGCGCCGCGCAGAAAGAACATCCCGGCGAGGGTGATAATGAACGCCGGGATTTTCAGCGCGTCGATAAGCAGGCCCATGAACGCGCCGAAGGCGCAGCCCATCAGTAGAATCAGCGGGAACGCCGCCAGCGGCGACAGCCCCCAGACGCCGATGGCTTTGGCGAGAAACACGCCGGTAAAAGCGATCACCGACCCGACGGACAAGTCGATACCGCCGGAGAGAATCACAAAGGTCATGCCGACGGCGATGATGCCGAGAAAGGCGTTGTCGGTAAGAATGTTGCAGATCACCCGGGTGGAGGCGAAGCCGGGAAACTGGGTCAGGCAGTACAGGTAACCCAGCACGAATACCGCCAGGGTGATCATCAACGGCAGATTACGCTTTATCATGATGGCCAGCTCCTTTCAGCAAGGTCATGAAACGGGGCGACTGGACGATCAACACGCACAGCACCACGATGGCTTTCACCACCTGATTCAGTTCCGGCGGAAAGCCGGACAGCAGAATGCCGGTGTTCATGCCCTGAATGATCAGCGCGCCCACCACCGAGAGCGCCAGATTGAAGCGCCCGCCCATCAGCGAGCCGCCGCCGATGACGACCGCGAGAATGGCGTCCAGCTCCAGCCACAGGCCGGCGTTGTTGGCGTCGGCGCCGCGGATGTCGGCGGTGACGATCACCCCGGCGATGGCGGCGCACAGCCCGCTCAGCATGTACGTCATCGTGACCATCGCGCGGGTGCTGACCCCGGCGTTTTTCGCCGCCCGGATGTTGATCCCCACCGATTCAATGAACAGCCCCAGCGCGGTTCGCCGCACCAGCAGCCAGAACAGCATCAATGTGACCAGCGCGATGATCACCGGCGTCGGGAACCAGAACAGCGCGCCGCTGCCGAGCCACGCCAGCGGCGGCGAGTTGAAGGTGACGATCTGCCCGGCGGTGATCAACTGGGCGATGCCGCGCCCGGCCACCATCAGGATCAGGGTGGCGACGAACGGCTGGATCTTCAGCACCGCGACCAGAATCCCGTTCCACAGCCCGGCCAGCATGCCGACGCCGAGCGCCGCCAGCAGCACCACCGGCAGGCTGTAGCCCTGCACGGTAAGCGACGCGGCCACCGCGCCGGCGATCGCCATGATGGCGCCGACCGACAGGTCGATGCCGCCGGTGGCGATCACCAGCGTCATGCCGATAGCCAGCAGCGCCACCGGCGCCGCCCGGTTGAGAATATCGATCGGGCTGCCGAACAGGCGGCCATCCTGTACTACGATCTGGAAAAAGTGGCTGGCGACCAGGCTGTCCACCAGCAGCACCAGCGCCAGCGCGACGATCTGCGGCATACCTTGCGGCAACCGTAACGGCGGCCAGCGAAACGGGCGTTTGTCGGAGCCCGGTGTGAGCAGTGATCGAGGCATCACCATGCCCTCCTTATGCCGCGATGGCATTCATGATGGCGGAAACGGACAGCTGGTCGAGCGGGATTTCCGCCACCTGCCGCCGGTCGCGCATAATCAGTACCCGATCGGCGTATCCCACCAGTTCCTCCAGCTCGGATGAGATCACCAGCAGCGCCAGCCCGTTGGCGCACAGACTTTCGATCAGACGGATGATCTCGGCGTGGGCGCCGACGTCGATACCGCGCGTCGGTTCATCGAGGATCAGGAATTGCGGCTTGGTCAACAGCCAGCGGGACAGCAACACTTTCTGTTGATTGCCGCCGGACAGCAATTCGATGGGCTGTTCGGCGCTCGGCGTGCGAATGCCAAGCTGGCGGATGAAGCGCTCGGCGATGGCCTGCTGCTCCTTGCGGGGGATCGGGCGTAGCCAGCCACGCTGGGCTTGCAGCGCCAGAATGATATTTTCCCGCACCGAGGCGGCGGCGATGATGCCGTCGGTTTTGCGATCTTCCGGGCAAAAGCCGATGCCAAGGCAGGAGGCCTGATGCGGCGAGCGCAGCGTCTGCGGCTTGCCTTTGATCACCGCGTCGCCGCGATCGGCCGGTTTGATGCCGAAAATCACTTCGGCGGTTTCCGTACGACCGGAGCCCAGCAGCCCGGCAAGGCCGACGATTTCGCCGGGGCGCACCGCCAGTTCGAACGGCTCAATAACGCCTTTTTTGCCGTAGCCTTTGAATTCCACCACCGGCTTGTCGCTCAGCAGCGTGCGGCCGGCGCGTTGCAGCGCGTTCTGCTCCAGCTCGCGTCCCAGCATCATCTTCACCAGTTCTATCTGCGGCAGCGAGGCGGTGTCGCGGGTGCCGACGAACGCGCCGTTGCGCAGCACCGTGATGCGGTCGGTTACCTGATACACTTGGTCGAGAAAATGCGTGACGAAAATCAGGCTGACGCCCTGATCGCGTAGCTGGCGCATCAGGGTGAACAGCATCTCCACTTCCTGAGTGTCGAGGCTGGCGGTGGGTTCGTCGAGGATCAATACCTTGGCGGAAAGGTCGATCGCGCGGCAGATGGCGACGATTTGCTGCATCGCCACTGAAAAGCGGTTCAGCGGTTCGCGGACATCCAGTTCGAAACCGTAGGAGGACATCAGCGCGGCGGCGCGTGTTTCCATCTCTTTGCGCTGCAGTAATCCAAAGCGCCTGGGTTCGCGGCCGATAAACAGGTTATCCGCCACCGACAGGTTGGGCAGCAGGTTCACCTCCTGATACACCGTGCCGATTCCCAACTGCTGGGCGTGAGCGGTGTTTTTGGGCGAGATGGGCTGGCCTTCGAGGTAGATGGCGCCCGCATCGCGCTGGTACACCCCGGTGAGGGTTTTAATCAGCGTGGATTTCCCGGCGCCGTTTTCCCCCAGCAACGCCATGATTTCCCCGCGCCGCAGGCTGAAGTCCACCTTATCCAGCGCTTTTACCCCGGGAAAGTGTTTGCTCAGCCCTTCCGTACGCAGGATGTCCTGATTGTCGAAACCGTTCATGCGATTCTCCCTCACAAAACAGGCGATGTCCTGCCACGGCGGCGGCAGGACGGGGATGACGATAAACGATCAATATCCCATGTTCTTTTTCTTATCGAGCTCGGCCTGAGCGCTGTCGGGTTTGAACAACGTGGACGGCGTCAGAATCAATTTGGGCGGCAGCGTGCCATCCTTTTTATATTTTTCCAGCGCGTCAAACGCCGGTCCGGCCATATTCGGCGTCAGTTCGACCGAGACATTGGCTTCGCCTGCCAGCATGGCGCGGAAAATATCCGGTACGCCGTCAATCGAGCCGGTCAGAATATCTTTGCCCGGCTTTAATCCGGCTTCCTTAATAGCCTGAATGGCGCCAATGACCATATCGTCGTTATGGGCGAAGACCATGCAGATATTTTTGCCGTTGTTTTCCGACTTGATAAAACTTTCCATCACCTGCTTGCCGCCGCTACGAGTGAAATCGCCGGACTGAGAACGGATGATTTTAATCGTCGGCGTTTTGGCGATGGCCTCTTCAAATCCTTTTTTACGGTCAATGGCGACGCTGGCGCCGACGGTGCCTTCCAGTTGAACCACATTACAGGTTTTGCCGTTTTCGTTTTTAATCAACCAGTCGCCAATCAATGCCCCTTCTTTGATATTGTCGGCGCGTACGGTGGTGAGATAGAGCGACTCGTCTTTGACGTCAATGCCGCGGTCCAGCAGGATCACCGGAATCTTGGCTTCTTTGGCTTCTTTCAGCACCGGTTCCCAGCCGGTCGCCACCACTGGCGCGATGAAAATGGCGTCCACCCCTTGCGCGATGAAGGAACGTACCGCCTTGATCTGGTTTTCCTGTTTTTGCTGGGCATCGGCAATTTTCAGGTTAATGCCGCGTGTTTTCGCCTGTTCTTTTGCGACGGTGGTTTCAGCCGCGCGCCAGCCTGATTCCGAGCCGACTTGAGAAAACCCCACCGTTAATGGCGCTGCCAGCGCGACGGATGACAGGGACGCACACACAGCTGAAGCTAAAATGACGCGTTTCCACATAAAAGTGTCCTCTCTGGTAATCATTGGCTATCGGTCTTCGTTCTTGGGGACAGCGGTATTATTCGGTATTCAGAATTGTCGCCCGTATTCGGGATGCGTCAGGCGGCGTTATTTTTCCTCCGTCAAACCGTCATGACAAAACAGTAGTTTTTGCCACGAGGAGAGGGTCAGGGCGTATTCGCTGATCTTATGGATAAAATAGCCATCAGCGGGGAATCTGTGACTCCACGCAAATATTGTTTTAGGTCATTTTTTCGGTATTGAACGGATGAGCGCCATATTCTGCTAGCGACGTCATGTTTTTTTTAAATAGCGGTATTTATCACGCCGGGTGATGTGTTGTGGACAGCCGGCGTATTTCCCGTCGACCTGATTTTTTTAACATGTCTGGGGCCGGCATATGGATATTTGGGGCATTCTGCCTTTTGGCTTGTTGCCGGCGCATGGCACAACATGAACCATGCGAACATCGGGTGATTTTTCTTTATTATAACCATCGAAACGACGCGGTGTTTCATTCATGGCTCAACTTTTTTAACGGCTGCTTGCCGATAAAAAAGTTTTGCGATAGGCGTATCTTAAAATAAGGCTGACAGAAATGACTGAAGAAGATATTTACCCGCTGCTGGGGAAACTGGCTGATGGTCGAGTTTATTCCTATGCCGTACCTTGTTGTTCATACCATTCGCCTCATCAGCAATGTGCATTCATTCTTTTTTCCCTGAGTCAGGAAAATAATTATGACAGCGTGCAGCAACTGGCGAACCAGCAAATTACCGTCAGTGTTGATTGCTATGCCCACACCGTGGCGGCGGCCCGCGCTTTGCGTGAGCAGGTACGCACGGCGCTGGCTGTATTGAAACCGCATAAAACGGTTGAATATAACGACTTTGACGTGGAGTACGAGCAGTTTCGTATGACGCTGGAGGTTAATATTTCCCGTTAGGTTTAATTCTCCTTTTACTTGATTTTTTATTGCTGAATATTCTGTGAAATAAAATTCATGGTGAAAGTTGTTTTATTTTTTTCTGAAAATAAAGGAAATCTTTATGTGGTATAAAACGGGAACCTTGTCTCTTTTTTCCGGCAGTAAAGTGGTACTGGGAAATAACACCGCCTGGGCGGATAAAAATAACGGCGTGGCCGCGGGCGGCATGCTGCTGATCTTTGCCGACTGCAAAATCCGGATTTATGAAATCGAGTCGGTGGTTTCGGATACCGAACTGGTGCTGGCCAGCGAATATATCGGTTGTACCGAAAATCACGTGGGTTATGCCATCCCGGTATTCGGCAGCGGCGATACCTTTGATCACGCCGCTTATGTGGCCCAGATTGCGGCGATGCTGGCCGGTTATCAGGCGCAACTGGCGCAATGGAAAACGGTGCTGACCGAGCGTGGTCAGGTGACCCTGACGGACAGCAACGGCCAGAGCGTGGTGGTGAAAACCCTGCCGGATCTGACCGATGCGATCGGCCGGATGATGGACAAAACGCTGAACGGCGCGGATATTCCGGATAAGGCGAAGTTTGTGGCGAACCTGGGGCTGAGCGATGTGGTGCGTCAGTCGGACCTGGTCAATCACACCCATACCGCCACCCAAATTACCGATTTTACCGATGCGGTGCGCAAAGTGTTGGTGAGTACGCTGGCGGCTGGTCAGGGCGTTTCTCTGGCGTATGACAACAGCAGCAACCACCTGACTATCAGCGCTACAGGGGCAGGCGGTTCCGGCTCTGGCAGCCATTACACGGTCGTTACCCGTATTGGTGCGACAGCAAACCAGATTCATTCGTTTCCTTTTACGGCTACTGGTCAGATGGACTATGGCTTTGATGCCTATGCGCTGAAGGAAGAAACCGGGCTGACCAGCCAGTCCGTCACGCTGGACTCTTTCGATGCTGTCAGCAAATCCAAATATGCTCAAACGGCATCTTTGGTTTGGGACGGGACGGTAAAACCTTATACTGGCGGCCAGTTTTCACTGGCTCAGGACGGGACGCTGTATTCCAGTGTGGTGGCGACGGAAGCTGGCGCGTTGTCAGTCAATTTACTGCCGACTTTACTGGTGCCCAAGCTGACATCCAATACATCGGCGTCGGGTGTGACGGTATCTCAAAGCAGTGTGTTCAATAATGATCCCAACTGGTTCGGTTGGAAGGCGTTTGACCGTAATGTGACGGGTGATAACACTCGATGGTCATCGCAAGGTGCTGCTCCGCAGTGGTTGTCGGTAGCGTTCGGCGACGCTAAAACCATCGATTCGTATTTTATTATTACGCATCAGAATATTGCTGCGGGTGGTGTGCCGAAAGACTGGGTCTTGCAGGGCAGCGATGATGGCGCCACTTGGGTAACTCTGGACTCCCGTAGCGGCATGACGTTTACCGCTAATGAAAAGAAAATTTTCAGCATTGCGCCGGCGACCTATAAAACGTTTCGGGTCAATGTAACTGCGGTGAACAGTTCCAACTTTGTGTCAATTACCGAGCTGGGATTGATGATTCGTACTCAGAAGGTGTTGCTACGTGCAGGCAATGATTACTACACCAGCGTCAATGGCGTGCTGAGTGCGGTAAATGCGCCGGTTCAGGCTGGAGATATTACTGCTCAGGGCTTTATCGACTCAGGAAAAATCAGTGCGACCGCTCTGGTTGGTAAACTTCCGCTCAGTGTAGTGGCTGAACAAGGCGGGGACGTGGACGTACTGTTTTCACCGGCGCCGCAGATTATTTTGCCGCAATCGCTGATTAACGGTACATCCTGGCAAAGCATCAATTCGGCACAGCTGTCGACGGTTTTATCAGGCAAAGGAGCGGTGTCCGTTGCGGTTTCACGTGATTTGAATGATTGGGTGATCTGGAACGGTAGCGCCTGGGTATCGATTGGTGCGTTGTCTTCAGATGCGGTTGGCGCAAGTAAGTTGGCTGCAAATGGGATGTCTTCGTCGGTGCTGAATCAGATTACGGCCGCACAATGGGCTCTGCTGTATCCCGCCACCAACGGCGCGCCGGATAATCTGGCGTTTGCACTGGCGCTGAATGTGCCTGATCCATCAGTGGACAGCGTGGCGATTGATTCGCTGGTCTTGAATGTAAACAACATTTCAGCCTGGAAGAAGCAGACCGAGGCTGAAGTGGAAATCCGCTGGTATCCCGACAAAGTGACGTTCAAAACCGTCGCTGCGGGTAACTACAAGCTGGCCTATCAGCAACCGTAACGGCGTATCGTTTTCGTCGACGCCGGTTGTCGCATGCGGGCTGCCAGAGCAGCCCGCGTTTTCAATGCCCGCATTCTCATGGCGGCAGGGCGGTTTCGCCGCACATCACCACAGGGCGTAGCTGTTGTATCCGGCAATCCTTATTTTCACCGGTCTTCTCCCTGCAATTGCGGTGCGGCAGGTTATATATCCTTCATACTTCAAGTGACAGGTGCTGTCGTATGTCAGCCTGACTTATAACTGTTTTTTTAAGGTTGGTATTTTTATTCGATTTTTTGTAATGACAGGCTGTCGGTCAGCGTTTTCAAAAAGCATTACATTTTTTCTGTGTTTTATTGTGTTGCTGACAATAAATGGTGTTGCTGACAATAAATATAGGTTTTTATTATTATCAATAAGCTGCATTACAATTAAATATATATTTAGGCGTATAGTTTTATCCGTGAGCAATGCCTGGTGGATGACTGATAACTGCTTTTGAAATAAGTAGTTACGGTGAGAGTTATTGGGTGAGTCGGCGGCGGTGAGTCCGACATGACGCTGGCAAAAGAGAGTGAGGACCTGTTGTTTGGCGTTTTTCGTCCTGCTCTGATTTTTTATCAATAAACGAGATATTAATGTTTGCTTAACTTTCGGCCGATAAAATCATCGTGTAGTGAGTGAAAGCGTAGTTAAACCATGAGGTCGTTTTACATGCAGATGTAGGAGGTTGTTATGATTGAACAGGTCACTGTTTATTTAGCGATACTGGCCGTTATCGTTGTTCCGGGATTTCTGGCCGCTTTTCTGAGCCCCAAATGGGATGACTGAATAATGCTAACCCAGCCTGATATCACACGCCCCGCCTGAAGGTTATTGATTCATGCGGGGCGTGCTATTTTAGGTGACGCACTTCGCTTATTGCCCTTTTACTTCCCCTTTTCCCAACGCCTGCACGCTATTGCCCATCGCGTCGGTGGCATTCATATCCGCACCCTGTTCCTGTAACGCCTTGAGAATTTCCGCACGCTGAAATAACGATGCATACATCGCGGCGGTCTGCCCGGCGTTGTTGCGGGTATCCGGATTGCATTTGGCCGCCAGCAGCAGATGGGCAATTTTCAGCTCACCTTTGAACGCCGCGCCCATCAGGGCGGTATTGCCGCGATTATCCTGCTGGCAAGGGTCTGCGCCGTGGTCGAGCAGCAGCGAAACCGTGTCGTAATGGCCGTGGTAAGCAGCCAGAATGACCGCGCTGTAGCCCTTTTCATCACGCGTATTGAGGTTATAACCGGCGCTGATGAATTCCCGGATCACGGCGTCGTTGCCAGTGCGGGCGGCATCCCACAAATACTGATTAAGCTGATTCTGAACCTGGCGCTCGTTTAGCGCCGGCGCAGCGGGCGCGCTGGAGACTGATGCCGGTGGGGTGACCGGCGCCGCGGGTTGCTGCGCCTGTGCCGTTGTCAGCGTCAACGCCAGCAGGCAGAGCAAGGGACGAAATGGTTTCATGATGACGGTTCCCTGGTCGTTGTCGCCGCCTGGATGAGACGTCCGGGCGGCGACGTTCAGTTAGTCAGCCAGTTTGCTGGCCAGTGACTGCACTTTGCTCAGGTCGCCTTTGGCGACGCCGGTCAGACGGGTGCCGTAGGTCGCGTCAGCCTTGTAGAAATAGGAAAGCATGATGGTTTTGCTTTCGGTATCGGCCATCGCCAGCGCGGAACCCAGGCTTTGCACCAGATCGTCCTGATCTTTCTTGCTGTAGGAGCGATACAGTTCGCCGGTCTGCTTGAAGTTCTGCTCCTTCTGGATCTTGCGCTGCTGGGTGGTGCCGTTGAGCGGCGTCTGGCTATAGCGCGCGGAGGCCAGTTCTTCACGCGGATACAGACGGCTCGGCTGGTAGTTCACCCCTTTATCTTGCGTGTGACCGCTGTTCAGGCTGCCATCCTGATTGATGTTGTTGGCTTTTTTCAGCGGGGCATTGATCGGCAGGCTCAGGCCGTTAGCGCCCAGCCGGTACATCTGGGTATCGGCATAGGAGAACAGGCGGCCCTGCAGCAGTCGGTCTTCAGACGGTTCGATTCCCGGCACCAGATTCGCGGGCGCCATGGCGACCTGCTCGGTTTCCTGGAAGAAGTTGTCCGGGTTCTTGTTCAGCACCATCTGACCGATTTTACGTTCGGGCACGCCCGGCCAGATTTTGGTGGCGTCCAGCGGGTTGAAATCGAACTTAGCCAAATCTTCCGGCGTCAGTACCTGAATGTAGAGATCCCATTTCGGATAATCGCCGCGGTTGATGGCTGCCACCAGATCGTTGGTCATGTGGCTGTAATCCTTACCCTGAACGTCCTCTACCTGTTTCGGGTCGAGATTTTTCACGCCCTGCAGGGTCTTCCAGTGGAATTTGACGTAATGCACTTCGCCTTTGGCGTTAACCAGCTTGTAGGCATGGACGCCGTTGCCGTCCATATTGCGATAGCTTGCCGGCGTGCCTTCGTTGGAGTAGAGCAGGGTCAGGGTACGGATGGATTCCGGAACGTGAGAGAAGAAATCGAACCGGCGTCCGTCATTATCCTGATTGGTGCGAGGGTCGGGTTTGAACGCATGCACCATGTCCGGGAATTTGATGGCGTCGCGGATAAAGAAGGTGGGGAAGTTGTTGCCGACCAGATCCCAGTTGCCTTGCGTGGTATAGAACTTGGTGGCGAAGCCGCGCGGGTCGCGCAGGGTTTCCGGAGAATGGTTGCCGTGTACTACGCTGGAGAAACGTACGAATACCGGCGTTTCGCTACCTTTTTTGAACACCTCGGCGATGGTCAGGTCCGAAATATCTTCGGTAGCGGTGAACTCCCCGTGTGCGCCGGTGCCGCGTGCGTGTACCACGCGTTCCGGAATGCGTTCACGATCAAAACGTTGCAGTTTTTGCAGCAGCTGAACATCCTGCAACAGAACCGGACCGTTGGGGCCGGCGACCTGTGAGTTCTGGTTGTCGCCGACCGGCGCGCCGTTGTCACGAGTCAGGGTATCGGCCATCGCCGGATAGGTCATTAACAGTGAAGACACGATCACCAGCGGCTTTTTCCAGCTGGGGACACGATGTGTGGCGGTGTGATTGCTCATAACTTTCCTCATCTTCCGTATGATTATTATCAACAATAGGGTTTGGTTATTGCTGTGAGTCCATTGCACTGCTCGAAGCTATAAGCAGAGAAAATTCACCATCAGGAACGCGGAAACAAAGTGGTGAATGTGGTTTACCTGTCGTCATGACGGGCAACGGTTTTTCGCTTATGGGCGGCGGCGTGGTTGCCACCGGTGTTACTGGAGAGTCGCAAAGGCCCACAGCAACAGCAGGTACTTTACCGTTTTTGACACAACGGATAACGGCAGTTGTTTCTATCGAATTAATAGGCATGCCCTGAATAGGGAATAGGAAAAACGGTGAAGACAACCACGGACAACGCAGGAAAAGGGAATTGCGCATGGGGATGAAGGAGGTGAGTAAAGCGTCATACCGGAAAGCCCGCGGTGCTGCTGGAAACGGGCTTTCCGGTACGGTGGTTTAGTCGAACGATTCTGTTTGCGAACTGAAGCGCTTGATCGGCACGCTGCCACGATGGTTGTTGCCTTCAACCAACGTTTTCATCATCTGAATAAAGGTCTTTCTTGACGCCGGCGGTAACGGCGCCAGTAATTTCATCTGCGCCTGATGCATGTCGGCGGCGGTTTTGTTCAGAATTTTTTTACCCCTGAGCGTGATTTCCACCGTTTTGCGACGGCGATCGGAATAGTGGATTTCGCGCCGGACATAACCCTTGAGCTCCAGCTGTTCAATCGTGCCGGCCAGCGTGGTGCGGTCGGTCCCCAGCTCGGCGCCGAGCGTGGTCTGGTCCAGGCCGCCGCGGGCGCCGACTACCGTCAGCAGGCCGTATTGCAGCGGGGTGATGTCGCCCCTGAGCGCTTCAAAGAATACCGTATGGTGAATCTGGTTTAGGCGACGAATAAGGAAACCGGGGCGTTCCCACAAATCGTCGGTGTTGATTTCATCGTCTTGCATCATCCTGACTCCTTTGTATGACGGCGGCTGCATGATGGAGACGGTATGACGGCGACCGTCAGCCTACATCAATGTCCCTGTGCGCACGATGCCATGCGTTCTTATTCGGGGTGATCTGGATATTCAGGGGCATAGATACATGTGGCGTCGTGCACGACGTTGCCAGCATGAGGCGACGCTCTGGTCATAGCCTGCCAACCGGGTTGCCACCATAACACAACTCTGGTTAATTTTTCTTCTGTGTATCGGAACAGGATTCAGACAGGAAACATCCTCAGCGCACGTTAAGACGCGTGAGGATGTAAGAGGGCGCGACATGCAGATATGCAAGGTCGCGCAATCGTGCAGATTCAGTTGAATAACATATCAACTGAATACGGTATCAGTTGAATACCATACCGCCGTCGATCAGCAGGGCCTGACCGGTCATGTAGTCGGAATCCGGGCCGGCGAGGTAGGAAACGCAGGCGGCGACGTCTTCCGGTTCGGACAGCCGGCCCAGCGTGATGCGTTTGGCGAATTCCGCCGTACCGTAGCCGAGCGGTTTGCCGGCGGCTTCGGAAATCTGGCGGTCAATCTCTTCCCACATCGGGGTTTTGACGATGCCGGGGCAATAGGCGTTGACGGTAATGCCTAGCGGCGCCAAATCGCGGGCGGCGGTCTGGGTCAGGCCGCGCACGGCGAATTTGCTGGAGCTGTAAACCGCCAGTTCCGGGTTGCCGACGTGACCGGCCTGAGACGCGGCATTGATGATCTTACCGCCCTGACCCTGAGCCTTGAAGGCTTCCACCGCGGCCTGGATTCCCCAGATAACGCCTTTTACGTTGATGTTGTAAACCTTATCGACGATTTCCGGCGTAATATCTTCAATCAGTGTGGTGGGGGCGATACCGGCGTTATTGACGATGACGTGGAAACCGCCCAGTTGTTTGTGCGCGGTGCGTACCGCATCGAACACCTGATCGCGGTTTGAGACATCCGCGGTAAGCGCGATGGCGTTACCGCCGTGGTGTCTGATTTCCTGCGCCACCTGACCTGCGGTATCGCTGTTGTAGTCCACGACCGCTACGGCAAAACCGTCTTTCGCCAGACGAAGAGCGATGGCCTTACCGATTCCCTGGCCTGCGCCAGTGACCAATGCTACCTTCTGTTTCATGGTCTTTTCCTGTGTTGTGAATGAAAGAATAGCCACTGCAGGCAGGCTAGCGCGCGATAACAGGAATGAAAACTTATAGTAAATATCGAAAACTATCATTTTAATGGATTAACTTTTTTTATTTGAAAATAAACCTGTTAATTACCACTATTACCTGTTGGTCTTTATGCAGCTTTATTCTGAGCGATGAGCCAGAAGCTGAAGGAACGATTTGTCTCGCGCGGTAAAGCGTGGTCTGGAAAAGATTGGTCTGGAGAAGGCGGAGCACACAGTGTACCCTGCGAAGAACATCATCCGGGTCATGTCCCGCCGATATCTGTCTTGATGACTGTTTAAAAGCCGGTAACCATGAGCTACATCGATACCATCAAACACGAACTGGTTGGTTTCCTTAACGGATTGCCAATCTATCATCCGCTTGAAGAGGTGACGGATTCGCCCTGGGGCGCGGATGACTTTTCCTGTACGCCAGACAATCTGATTATCGGTGGCGGCGCAGGCGAGCATCCGGCGCTGGTCATCCACCAGTTGGGGGCGCTGGTGGCATCTTATCTGTTGCTGTGTCTGCAAAAACACAATGAATTTTTTCCCGAACAGCCTGATCCGCTGCCGGCAATCTCGGTAGATCGGCTGTACGAAATGGCGGAGCGGCAGCGCTCGCTGGAGTTTTGCGGCTGGTCGATGAACCATGTTAAGGAGTTTGTCGATCTGGCTCGTTCGCCGCTGCATCCCAACCCGTTATCGGAATTGGGGGTTGCCGAGGAGTGGGTGGAGCACTCTATCGGCGAATTCGTTTATTATTCGTTACCGGAGCTTAACCCGCTCGATGCCAAAATAGCGCGGCTGCCCGGCATGGGAAGCTGGTTTCCCGGTTACTGGATGTGCAATGTTACCTGTCCGCCGCCAAACTATGTCAAAACACGAAAGCAGTCGTTACTGTCTGGCTCATTTCAGGATCACGGTTTTTTCCGCTGGGATTACCGCTATCCGCCGGAAGAGTAATCGGCGGCGCCGGTGGGGCGTGATGGCGGCCGGCACGAAATGAGATTGAGGCGGCTTCCAAAAACAGTTACATCTGAGGATTGTCTGCTGTTTGCCGAGGTTTGATGATGGTCAGTTCGTCCCAGTTGTTACCGTTTGCCGCCATTGCGTTAGGGCTGGTGTTGACGCCCGGTCCGAATATGATTTACCTGCTCTCGCGTACCGTCTGTCAGGGGCGGCGAGCCGGTCTGGTGTCGCTGTCTGGCGTTGCGTTGGGGTTCTTGATTTATATGAGCGCTGCGGCGCTCGGTATTACCGCTATCATGATGGCCGTACCGCTGGCCTACGATGTGCTGCGAATCGCCGGCGCGTGCTATTTGCTGTGGCTGGCCTGGCAGGCTGTGCGCGGCGGCGCATCGCCTTTTCAACTGCGCGAACTGAAGCCGGACAGCAATCGCCGCCTGTTTGTCATGGGGCTTGTCACTAACTTGCTGAATCCTAAAGCCGCAATACTTTATCTTTCGCTGCTGCCGCAATTTATTCGCCCGGAGCAGGGGAGCGTACTGGGGCAGTCGCTGACGCTGGGCATCACCCAGATAGCTATCAGCATGACGGTCAATGCGTCGCTGGTGATGGCGGCGGGGTATATCGCCGCCTTTCTGGCGGAGCGCCCGTTGTGGCAACGCGTACAGCGCTGGCTGATGGGAACGGTGTTGGCCGGGCTGGCGGTAAGAATGCTGGTGGATAGCCGGCGCTGATCGGTGCGATGGCGGTCAGCGTTGACCGCCCTCTCTGTATGCACGGGCGCGCTTTTTACCGTTTCTTTCCCTATCCGATAGCCCTCGTTCGACAATGTTATCCCTGTCAAATTCGACTTACATCCTGCCAACCAACCTTACCGACAGATGACAGTTCTATACACTGCAACTGGTAATGTTTGTCTCAACCCTTGTTGATGTTGTGTTATTCATCCCTGTCAGAGAGTAGTCATTTTCCCGCCTTCCCATTAAGGCGGGATTTTTTTGTCCAAAAGAACGTTTCGCTGCTGTCAGCCAAAAACTAATGCTAGCTTAATAAAGTGAAGCTAGGCTGTATGCGTTTTATACTCACACAGATTGTATGCTCATACAGAGAAGGAATTCCATGAAGACCAAGTACCATTCATCTCAGATTGTGTTGCACTGGCTGGTATTGCTACTGGTGATCGTCACTTATGCCGCTATGGAGCTGCGTGGTTTCGCTCCGCGCGGGAGTAGTGCGCGAGCGCTGATGTCGACTATTCATTACAGCTGCGGCGTGTCCGTGTGGGTGCTGATGATCCTGCGGGTTGTGCAACGCTTTCGTTATCCTACTCCGCCTATCACCCCACAGCCGGGGCGGCTACTGGTGATTGCGTCCCATTCCGTGCATGGTTTTATTTATCTGATGTTTTTGGCGTTGCCGGTGCTGGGCGTGCTGGGCATGTACTATCGCGGCGCCGACTGGTCGGTGTTCGGTATTGCGATGCCGTTCGCTGCCGAATCGGATGAAGATATCAAACAGACATTGCTGAACATTCACGAACTGATTGCCAACGCCGGGTATTTCCTGGTGGGGCTCCATGCGTTAGCCGCCCTGTATCATCACTATGTGGTACGCGACGATACGCTGCTGCGGATGATGCCCGACAAGAAATAATACCGAGGGTTGTTAATACGACAGACGGCGGGTTTTCCCGCCGTCTGTTTTTTTATGAATGTCTGGATAATAAATGTGGGGCTTAATGCCCATCAGGCGGCATGGCGCCGGAGCCAGGCTGTTCCGCCATCTGTTTGAAGCGCAACAGCGTTTTGTGCAACATCTCTTTAGGCAGCAGTTGAAACACCTGGCTGAGGGTGCGTCCCAAAAAACCGCCCGGAGGATCGAAACGAATGCTGAGGGTTACTTCGGTGCCGTCACTGTGCGGAGCGGGACGAAACGAGAGGCGTCCTTCATTCGGGATTCTGGCGCCCGGCAGCGAGCGCCAGTGAATAAACTGGCCGGGTTGCTCATCCACGATACGCGCCTGCCATTCGATATACTGGCCGAGCGGCGCTTTCATCCGCCACAGAGAATCCGTGCGGTTGATGATATCGATGTGGGCGACATGGTTCATCAGCACCGGTAGCGTTTTGGGATCGCGCCACAAATCGAACAGCACATCCGCCGGGCGGCAAATGACCAATGAACTACTGAGTCGATCGGCGTGATTATCCGTTATGCCAGATCGACGTAAGAATGTGGATGGCACGTTGTCTTCCCCTCCTGATTTGCCTGAGACAGACTCTGTTCTGCTATTGCTATAAGCGCTTATTGTCATAACCGCTCGAAATAGGCGAGTGAACCCTGTCTTGTACCGGACGTAGTCGTGTCTTCTGGCGAGTGTACGTGATGCCTGGGGAAACCTGCAAACCTACAGGAAGTAAAAGCCTGCTTTAGCTGATTGCCAGACCGCCGTTACCGATATCGGGCTGGGGAGGATGCGCATTCTCACAAAAACAGAAGAATAATGACCGCTGCCAGAGCAGGTTGGCGGATATCTGTTACACTTTTACTTAGTGTTAATTGACTGCCGTGCCATGTTATAGAGTAAGGAATTTTTTTTCGATTTTCATTTTTATTTGGCCCATCTTTTGATGGGCTTTTTGTTTTCTGATGATAATGACGATAGGGATTATTTTCGTGTGTTTGGTTTTCTGTTTTTTTCTGCTGTGATGGTCACGAAAATAAATGAGATAAATTGTTTTTTTAAGGTTGGTTTAATCTCTCTGGTGTAATTTTATCAGCAGGTAATGATTTTACCGCGCCACAACACCAGGTTTTTTATAATTATTAGATAGTATTCGCCCACCTCTCGGTGGGCTTTGTTTTTTGTCTTTTTTGATTTTTAGTGAACGGCTACGTTAAAAGTTGTTTTTTCTTTTTCCTAATGTTGGCTTAATATTCATATCATAGAATTCTTATCAGGCAGCGGAACGCTGCCAACCTGTGTCTTCAGGATGCTTCATGCCAGAGAATAGTGTCATTTTCGCCCACCTTTTGGTGGGCTTTTTTTTGCTTTTAGTACAGTGGTTTATTTTGATTTTTATGGTGGATTTTTTTATCAATATTATGAGTGGTGAGATAAAACTAAGGTTGTTTTAAGGAATGGCTGGTAAATTCATTTTCAGACAGTGGATAACTGTCGTGCCAGTACTACCAAATCTTTGCTGTTGAAAAACCCAATAGCTTTGCCCACCTTTTGGTGGGCTTTTTTTTATGTCTGTCAGCTGTCGCCGTATTCCAACATGACAATAGTTCAGCAGGGGATAATCATATCGTAAAATAAAAAATATTTTCTTTATGGGATAAGGTTATTGATTTCCCCGCCGATAAATAAAAGAGAAAAAGAGCACTCCAGAAAATAAGATATCATTGCAAAACGCACTTAAAGCAGAACAAGATGCGAAAACTAAATGGGAGAGTGTCGCGCTAATGACCCGCCAGGGATGAAACACCGATAACAAGGCTTTTATACCCAGGGAATTTCGAGTTTGCAGGACGCAGGCGAACAACTGAACCCTCAGTCGCTTGGCAAACAGTGACGGGGAAACGAAGCAGCCAATGCGTCAGCAGCTTGAAAGATAACAGGTATGTCGTGAAGTCGATTCGCCTGATGTGTTAATCCACCATGTAGCCAGTGGTATTTCGCAACACGGCGCCACGCCTTTCTTGGGTTTCCTACCCAACTGGCCTGTCAACCGGCAGGCCAGCATTATTTCAGGTCCAGAAACCACGTCTGCCGGGATTCATCGGCCGTGTCTTGTTACGCCAATAAAAAAAGCCCCGAGGCGGGGCATGCATGTCTTAAAAACGCTATCGCCGTTATTATTGTGTGTCAATCATATACAGGCTGGTTGACAATAATAAGACAAAGGGCCGCGCTATGTTGCGTGCCGTCTCGCATTCCTGTTAAGCAACGGGGCTGCACGAGGAAAAGTGCTACCCTGAGGGAGAATGTGTTCATTACTATTGAGCCGCAATGGATAAAACAGGGTGCTGCGATGACAGAAACTGAAATCTTGCGACTGAGCGCGCTGGTGGGAGAACGTCTGAAGGCGCGTCAGGCGAAAATGACCTGTGCCGAGTCCTGTACCGGCGGATGGCTGGCCAAGGCGATTACGGATGTGCCCGGTAGTTCGGCATGGTTTGACTACGGCTTTGTAACTTACAGCAATCAGGCCAAGCAGGCGCTGATCGGCGTGCAGGAAAATACACTGACGCAGTTTGGCGCGGTTAGCCGCGACGTCGTGAACGAAATGGCGACAGGGGCGCTGAGCCGCTCCGGTGCGGATATCGCCGTATCGATCAGCGGTATTGCCGGGCCGGACGGTGGAACGCCAGACAAACCGGTGGGCACCGTATGGTTTGGTTTTAGCGATAAAAACGGCAACAGCGTGGCCCAAAGAATGCAGTTTGACGGCGATCGCCATGATGTTCGTTTGCAGGCGGTGGCGTTTGCCCTGCAGACGCTGCTGGAGAGATTTTTATAAAATAGGCTTGATGCTGTATGAGTATACAGTATAATGCGGCCATCGGTTCGGTGAATCATGAATAAGCAACAGCGTAGAGGCAGCGGCAGGCTGCGCGACAGGAGCAGAAATGGCTATTGATGAGAACAAACAAAAGGCACTGGCGGCGGCGCTGGGCCAGATCGAAAAGCAATTCGGTAAAGGTTCTATCATGCGTTTGGGCGAAGATCGCTCAATGGATGTTGAAACGATCTCCACGGGCTCCCTGTCGCTCGATATCGCACTGGGTGTCGGTGGTTTGCCGATGGGGCGTATTGTCGAAATCTACGGTCCGGAATCCTCCGGTAAAACCACGCTGACGCTGCAGGTTATTGCGGCCGCACAGCGCGGAGGCAAAACCTGTGCGTTCATCGATGCTGAGCACGCGCTGGACCCGATCTACGCAAAGAAACTGGGCGTTGATATCGATAATCTGCTGTGTTCCCAGCCGGACACCGGTGAGCAGGCGCTGGAGATCTGTGATGCGCTGGCTCGCTCCGGTGCGGTGGACGTGATTATCGTTGACTCCGTGGCGGCGTTGACGCCGAAAGCAGAGATTGAAGGGGAAATCGGTGATTCGCATATGGGACTGGCGGCGCGTATGATGAGCCAGGCCATGCGCAAACTGGCCGGTAACCTGAAACAATCCAATACGCTGCTGATTTTTATCAACCAGATTCGTATGAAGATTGGCGTCATGTTCGGTAACCCGGAAACCACGACCGGTGGTAACGCGCTGAAATTCTATGCTTCCGTCCGTCTGGATATCCGCCGCATCGGCTCGATTAAAGAAGGCGAAGAAGTTGTTGGGAGCGAAACCCGCGTCAAAGTTGTGAAGAACAAGGTTGCCGCACCGTTCAAACAGGCCGAATTCCAGATTCTGTATGGCGAAGGGATCAACACCTACGGTGAGCTGGTTGATCTGGGCGTGAAATACAAACTGATTGAGAAAGCAGGCGCCTGGTACAGTTACAACGGCGACAAAATCGGTCAAGGCAAGGCTAACGCTTGCAATTTCCTGAAGGAAAATCCGGCTATCTCCGCTGAACTCGACAAGAAACTGCGCGAAATGTTGCTGCATAAGGATAATGAAGCCGTGCCGAGTGTTAGCGGTGAAAGCGCCGAGTACGATGCAGAAGCCGCTGGCGAACTCAACGACGATTTTTAATGAAACGTCGTAGCATGAGCAGCACATTCTCGGGATGACAGGTATGTCGAAAGTACTCCGTTATGCGATGAATGTGCTGGCTGTGCGAGATCATAGCGAGATGGAATTGCGCCGCAAAATTGCGGCGTATTTGCAGACAAACCGCGAATGCGACAATGCAGACGACTGCTCTGTGTTGTCCGAGCTCAATACCCAAATCGAGCAGGCGGTGGACAGTTGTCGGCAACAGGGCTGGTTGGATGATGCACGCTATGCCCTGCGTTATATTAGTAGTCGCTGCCGTAAAGGGTACGGTACTCAGCGTATTTGTGCCGAGCTCAGCCAGCGGGGCATCGATAAGTCTACCCAGCGCATGGCGCTACAATCTTGCGACATTGACTGGTATCTACAGGCGGAAGCAGTGGCGATCCGTAAATTCGGCTCACCGTTGCCAATGAACTGGCAGGAACGTGCCAAAGTTCAGCGTTACTTGCTTTACCGCGGTTTTTCCCACGACGAAATTCAGTCGGTATATATGAATTTTTCCGATTGAACGCATACGGGATTTTACTTCCCCCCTAAGAAAATTTATCTTATTCCCACTTTTTTGTTCGCGTTTGGCTCGGTCACATCAGCATGCTGCATCTACCTTGCCCGCGACTGTTCTTTTAGCTTGATTTCAGGACAATTATGAGCAAGAGCACCGCTGAGATCCGTCAAGCGTTTCTCGACTTTTTCCATAGTAAAGGACATCAGGTTGTCGCCAGTAGTTCCCTGGTGCCAAACAATGATCCTACGTTGCTGTTTACCAATGCCGGGATGAACCAGTTCAAGGATGTTTTCCTGGGGCTGGACAAACGTAATTATGTGCGAGCCACAACCTCTCAGCGTTGCGTGCGCGCCGGCGGCAAGCATAACGATCTGGAAAACGTGGGTTACACTGCGCGTCACCATACCTTCTTCGAAATGCTGGGTAACTTCAGCTTCGGTGATTATTTCAAACGCGACGCCATCACTTATGCCTGGGAACTGTTGACCAGCCCGCAGTGGTTTGGTCTGCCCAAGGAAAAACTGTGGGTTACGGTTTACGCCACTGATGATGAAGCCTATGACATTTGGGCGAATGAGGTTGGCGTACCTCGCGAGCGCATCATCCGTATCGGCGACAACAAAGGCGCGCCGTACGCGTCGGATAACTTCTGGCAGATGGGCGATACCGGTCCTTGCGGCCCTTGCTCTGAAATTTTCTACGATCATGGCGATCACATCTGGGGTGGACCGCCGGGAAGCCCGGAAGAAGATGGCGATCGCTATATCGAGATCTGGAACCTGGTATTCATGCAGTTCAACCGTCAGGCCGATGGCACCATGCTGCCGTTGCCGAAACCATCGGTTGATACCGGTATGGGACTGGAGCGTGTTTCCGCCGTCCTGCAGCATGTGAATTCCAACTACGAGATCGATCTGTTCAAGACACTGATCGCGGAAGCCGCCAGCGTGGTGGGAACCGATGATCTGAACAACAAGTCGCTGCGCGTTATTGCCGACCACATTCGTTCCTGTGCATTCCTGATTGCCGATGGCGTCATGCCGTCGAATGAAAACCGCGGCTATGTGCTGCGTCGAATCATTCGTCGTGCTATCCGCCACGGTAATATGCTGGGTGCGAAGGAGACCTTCTTCTATAAGCTGGTTGGTACCCTGATTAAGGTGATGGGGCCGGCTGCTGAAGAGCTTAAACGCCAGCAGAGCCTGGTGGAGCAGGCACTTAAGAATGAAGAAGAGCAGTTTGCCCGTACGCTGGAGCGCGGGTTGTTGCTGCTGGACGAAGAAATCAAACAGCTTAAGGGCGATACCCTGAGCGGCGAAGCGGCTTTCCGTCTTTATGACACTTATGGCTTCCCGGTCGATTTGACCGCGGATGTTTGCCGTGAGCGTAATCTGAAGGTGGATGAGGCGGGTTTTGAACGTGCAATGGAAGCGCAACGTCAGCGCGCGCGCGACGCCAGCGGCTTCGGTGCCGATTACAACAGTCTGATCCGTGTGGATGAGTCTACAACGTTCTGCGGTTACGAACGTACTGAACAGCAGTCGAAGGTTGTGGCGATTTATCGTCAGGGCGAGTCTGTGCCGGAAATTCAGGCGGGTGACGAGGCGGTCGTGGTTCTGAGCGAAACCCCGTTCTACGGTGAATCCGGCGGTCAGGTTGGCGATCAGGGTGATTTGACGTCGGCGACGGCCCGCTTCTCTGTCACTGATGCCCAGAAATATGGTCAGGCTATTGGCCATATCGGCAAACTGACTCAGGGCTCTCTGCGGGTGAGCGATAAGGTGGATGCCGTGGTGGATCATGTCCGCCGTGACCGTATTCGTCTGAACCACTCAGCGACCCACTTGCTGCATGCGGCCTTGCGTCAGGTATTGGGCGAACATGTTGCTCAGAAAGGTTCGCTGGTCAATGACAGCTACCTGCGTTTTGACTTCTCTCATCCGGAAGCGATGAAACCAGAGCAGATTCGTCAGGTGGAAGATATCGTCAATACCCAGATTCGTCGTAATCTGCCGGTAGAAACGGACGTGATGGCGCTGGATGCGGCCAGAGCGAAAGGCGCGATGGCGCTCTTTGGTGAAAAGTACGAAGAGAATGTCCGCGTGCTGTCGATGGGGGATTTTTCCATCGAACTGTGTGGTGGTACCCATGCTCGCCGCACCGGTGATATCGGCTTGTTCCGGATCGTATCTGAATCGGGTACGGCTGCGGGTATTCGCCGTATTGAAGCGGTTACTGGCGAGAATGCAATTGTCGCTCTGCACCATCAGAATGATTTGCTGCATGAAGTAACGCAACTGGTGAAAGGCGACAGCAACAATCTGGCAGACAAAGTGCGTTCTTTGCTGGAACGTACCCGCGGGCTGGAAAAAGAATTGCAGCAGTTGAAAGAGCAGCAAGCCGCGCAGGAGAGCTCTTCGCTGTCCAGCAAGGCGAAAGATATCAACGGCGTGAAGCTGCTGGTGACGCAGTTAAACAATGTTGAGCCCAAGCTGTTGCGGACGATGGTCGATGATCTGAAGAACCAGTTGGGTTCTGCGGTGATTGTGCTGTCGACGGTGGCGGATGGCAAAGTCAGCCTGATCGCCGGCGTGACCAAAGAATTGACCGATCGCGTTAAAGCGGGCGAGTTGATTGGCTTTGTGGCAAACCAGGTCGGCGGTAAGGGTGGTGGTCGTCCGGATATGGCGCAAGCAGGCGGAAATGATGTCGATGCGTTGCCATCGGCGTTGACCAGCATTGAAGCCTGGGTGGTTGATAAGCTATAAATATTAAATACGTGTTATCCCGGCAAAAACGCCATGACTATGAGTGGTTTTGGCGTTTTTAGCTTGCGGTAAGGATGGCCGTAAACAAGACTGTTCATAGGTCGTCTGTGGGGCTCCAGAGACGGTCTATGAGGTGAGGCCTGGTTGTGATAACAAAAAGCGCAAGCTGTCTTATATCGACTAAACTGAACATTAGTAACAGACAATGAGTGAGATGATGAGACATTTTCGTCATCCAGGTTTACGTTTTCCCCAACCATGATGGATAATGACGGGAGAACGGAGAGACCTGACTCTTTATAATCTTTCAAGGAGCAAAGAATGCTTATTTTAACTCGTCGAGTTGGCGAAACCCTCATGATCGGCGATGAGGTTACGGTTACCGTACTAGGAGTAAAGGGCAATCAGGTTCGTATCGGTGTTAACGCGCCGAAAGAAGTCTCTGTACACCGAGAAGAGATTTACCAGCGTATTCAGGCAGAGAAGTCTCAGCCTACCTCCTATTGATTGAATAGCGTCTCGTGTTGGCGAGGCGCTGTTGTTCACGTGTTTCTGTTTGCTCCCTGTATTTTCCTTTTTTGCCAATGAATAGTCCCCCAGACATTTGCAGTTGTGAATGCAAATAACTGGTTGTTTTATTGGCGATAAAGCATGCTTTTTGTCGTTAATCTGTTCTTGTTGGGTGCGAAGTGTTCAAACGGAACTGATATCGGAAAAATTGTTTGACTTATAAGTCCGGGAAAGTAATATGTGCGCCACGCAGACAGGTGAGCGCTGAATGAAAACGAAATTCAGTGATTACCAGTCGGTACGGTGAGGTGGCCGAGAGGCTGAAGGCGCTCCCCTGCTAAGGGAGTATGCGGTCAAAAGCTGCATCGAGGGTTCGAATCCCTCCCTCACCGCCATTAAGATGCATCCGTAGCTCAGCTGGATAGAGTACTCGGCTACGAACCGAGCGGTCGGAGGTTCGAATCCTCCCGGATGCACCATTTAATGTGACGCGTTACCTGACAAAAGCACTGTCAGTTATACAATTTAAGAGAAGTTTGCAGTAAGTCTTGAAATGCATCCGTAGCTCAGCTGGATAGAGTACTCGGCTACGAACCGAGCGGTCGGAGGTTCGAATCCTCCCGGATGCACCATTCTCCTGATGCTGTTTCCTCTTGTTGTAAAATCATAGTCAGAAAGATTTCTAAAATGCATCCGTAGCTCAGCTGGATAGAGTACTCGGCTACGAACCGAGCGGTCGGAGGTTCGAATCCTCCCGGATGCACCATCTTCTTCAAATCCATCCCGGCTTACTTCCAAGGTCATCGTTTTTCTTTTATCGAATCTCCTGGTATTTTTCCTGTCTGATATATCTATTTCACTGTTTTTACTAAGGTTATTGAGTAAGCGACAATGTTTTGACTTTGCGTTAAAGTAATCGTCTCTTTTCGGTGGGTACGGAGTCATGATGTACGATCGCTATCAGGGCCTCATCTTTGACATGGATGGCACCATCCTCGATACGGAGCCAACCCATTGCCGTGCATGGCAACAAGTACTGGCAAAGCATGGTATGAGCTATGACAACGATGCCATGACAGCGCTGAACGGCGCGCCGACATGGCGTATTGCCGAGGTGATTATCAACCAGCATCAGTCGGATCTTGATCCGCATAAGCTGGCGGCGGAGAAAGCGTCCCTGACCGAAACCATGCTGATGGACACCGTACAGCCACTGCCGTTGATTGACGTCGTCAAAGCGTATCATGGCCGTCGCCCGATGGCTGTTGGCACCGGGAGTACGCATGGTTTGGCCGATCGTCTGCTGCGCCATCTTGGCCTGCGGGATTATTTTTCTGCGCTGGTCGGTGCTGATGATGTGCAGCGGCATAAACCGTTCCCGGATACCTTCCTGCGTTGCGCAACATTAATCCAGGTTGCCCCTGAGCACTGCGTCGTGTTTGAAGATGCCGATTTTGGTCTTCAGGCTGCCGCCAGTGCAGGTATGGATGTGATTGACGTAAGAACGCTGTGAGCGAGTTTTGGGCGGCCTTTTCCCTGTTCTGGAGCAGTTTCCTGAGCGCGACGCTGTTGCCGGGCAGTTCGGAAGTCGTACTGGTCTCGTTGTTGTTAACTCACAGCACCAGCCCATTGCTGCTGATTGTTATCGCTTCCATTGGTAATACCTTGGGCGGGATCACCAATATTGTTGTCGGGCGCCTGGTACCCGAACTTAAGCCGCAAAAAGGATTGAATACCGCCCGACGCTGGTTGCAGCGTTACGGCACCGCAGCATTATTATTTAGCTGGGTGCCGGTAGTCGGCGATATATTGTGCGTATTGTCAGGGTGGCTAAGGATGCCCTGGGGAAGTTCCGTAATATGTATTTTTATCGGAAAAACGTTGCGCTATCTGGTAGTGGCCGGCGTGACGCTGAAATGGACGATGGGAACCGGGTGAGTTGTAATCACGATTGTTGTCCCCATATACCATCCATTATTCTTATTAACATGACTAAATCTTCATAGCGGGAGGTCAATTTGATCCCGGACGTATCAAAAGCGCTGTCCTGGCTGGAAAAACATCCTCAGTCGATAAAAGGGATCCAGCGTGGTATTGAGCGTGAAACACTGCGCGTGATGGCAAATGGACATCTGGCGAAAACAGGACATCCGGAGAAGCTGGGGGCGGCGCTGACTCACCCCTGGATTACCACGGATTTTGCTGAAGCATTGCTGGAATTCATTACGCCGGTTGACAAGGATATTGATCACCTTCTCGCCTTTTTGCGTGATATTCATCGTTATGTGGCGCGTCATCTGGGTGATGAGCGCATGTGGCCGTTAAGTATGCCTTGCTTTATTGAAGCAGGGCAGGATATCGAACTGGCACAGTATGGTTCCTCGAATATTGGTCGTTTCAAAACGCTATATCGTGAAGGACTGAAAAACCGGTATGGCGCGTTGATGCAGACCATTTCCGGCGTGCATTATAATTTTTCGCTGCCGTTGGCATTCTGGCAGGCTCGTGATGGCATTACCGACGCCATCAGCGGCAAGGAAGCGATTTCCGCCGGGTATTTTCAACTGATTCGCAATTACTACCGTTTCGGCTGGGTAATTCCGTATCTGTTTGGCGCCTCGCCGGCGATTTGCTCCTCTTTCCTGCAGGGCAAAGAAACCCACCTGCCGTTTGAGCGTTCGGAAAAAGGAATGCTCTATTTGCCGTATGCTACATCGTTGCGTTTAAGCGATTTGGGCTATACCAACAAATCGCAGAGCAACCTTGGTATTACCTTCAACAGCCTGGAAACCTATGTTTCAGCGCTGAAAAAGGCGATTCACACGCCGTCTGAAGAGTATGCGGGGATTGGTCTCAAAAAAAGAGGGGCGTTATCTGCAACTGAATACCAATGTGTTGCAGATTGAAAACGAATTGTATGCGCCGATCCGGCCTAAACGCGTCACCCGTCCGGGCGAGTCGCCTTCCGATGCGCTGCTGCGCGGCGGGATCGAGTATATCGAAGTGCGTTCGCTGGACATTAATCCGTTCTCGGCAACCGGCGTCAGCGCCGAACAGGCTCGATTCCTCGACCTGTTCCTGATTTGGTGCGCGCTGGCGGATGCGCCGGAAATGAGCGAAGCGGAACTGCTCTGCACACGTAAAAACTGGAACCAGGTGATTCTGGAAGGCCGTAAGCCAGGGCAGACGGTAGGCATGGGCTGCGATACGACGCGTCAGACGATTGCTGAGGTTGGGCGCTCGCTGTTTGCGGATCTGCGGCGTGTTGCGGAATTGTTGGATCAAGGACACGCTAAGCCGTACTATCGACAGGTCTGCGACCAACTGGTGGAAGGGTTCGACGACCCGGACAAAACGTTCTCCGCACGGATTCTGGCGATGATGCTGGAAAATGGCAGCGGCGGCGTTGGTCTTCAACTAGCCGGACAATACCGCGAGCAACTGTTGCAGGAGCCGCTGGAGATTTTGTCTGAAGCCCAGTTTACTTCGGAGTGCGAGCGTTCATGGCAGCACCAGCGTCAACTGGAGTCGGAAGATACGCTGAGCTTTGATGCATATCTGTCCAGACAGTAACGCCGGTAGCCGGTGACGTAGCCGGTAAAAGAAAAGGCCACTCGATTGTCATCGGGTGGCCAAAGAAACATCTCTGATAATAGGGATGATGATAATAAATGCGCGTCTTTCATTTGTTATGACCGGTACCGGTAAGAAAAGTTTCCTGGAAACGAGAAATAAATTTTTCATGAGGAGGTGGCAACATGCCATTACTGGATAGTTTTACTGTCGATCATACTCGTATGGCTGCGCCAGCCGTTCGGGTGGCCAAAACCATGACAACCCCTCATGGTGATACGATTACCGTGTTTGATCTGCGTTTCTGTCGTCCTAACCAGGAGATCATGCCGGAGCGCGGTATCCATACTCTGGAGCACCTGTTCGCTGGTTTCATGCGCGATCACCTTAACGGCGACGGCGTGGAAATCATCGATATCTCTCCTATGGGTTGCCGTACCGGCTTCTACATGAGCTTGATTGGTACGCCGGAAGAGCAGCGCGTGGCTGACGCCTGGAAAGCGGCCATGACTGATGTGCTTAAGGTCACCGATCAGCGTAAGATTCCGGAACTGAACGAATATCAGTGCGGCACCTATGAAATGCATTCCCTGACCGAAGCGCAGGACATTGCACGCCACATTCTGGATCACGACGTGCTCGTCAACAAAAACGACGATCTGGCATTGCCGAAAGACAAACTGGCGGAATTGCACATCTGATTGCGTTCAGCGTATGTGCAGCAAAAAGAGAGCCGCGGCTCTCTTTTTTTATGTGCTGGATAAAGTCAGCCGCGGAAGCGGTCAATGCGCCAGGAAGTTCTGGATTACCCGGCTGCCGAAGTAGGAGAGCGTCAGCAACAGTGCGCCGATCAGGTTGAACCACACTACCCGGCGCCCACGCCAGCCTTCGTGATAGTGCCCCCAGAGCAGCAGAATGTAGACAAACCATGCCAGCAGGGAGAACAGCGCCTTATGCAGGTTCTCTTTGTTGCTGAGCAAATCGTTCATGTAGATAAGGCCGGTGCATAACGTCAGCGTCAGCAGAATGACGCCAATCTGGGTAATGTGGAACATCTTGCGCTCGATGCCCAGCAGCGGCGGCATGTCGGCGGTAAATCCCAGTTTCTTGGTTTTCAGCATGTAATCCAGCAACGCCAGTTGCAGCGCATACAACGCGGCAATCATCAGCGTAGCGTAGGCAAACAGCGCCAGACCGATGTGCACCATCAGACCAGGCATCGCTTCGAGGTGGGTAATAAACTCACCCGGCATGAAACTGGCGAACGCCAGATTAATGAACGCAAAGGTATAGACGATGGGCAGCAGAAACCAGCCGCGATTACGTGACGCCACAATGGTCATCACCGTACAGATAATCAGGCTGATGAGGGACCCGATGTTCAACAGACTCAGGTTTTGCCCAACCTGGACATCGAAAATACGCTGATACAAGGCCACTGCATGGCAGACCAGGGCGATCGTAGCGGATACCACTGCCAGACGGCGGTAGGTTCCGTTTTTTCGCACCAGACTGGGAATAATCAGCCCCAGACTGAGGAAATAGGCCGCTAAAGCTACAATGGCGAAGACAGACATAACGATAGGTTATTCATTATCAACTGAGTAAAATGAAAGGTCAGTATAGCCTTAGTCGCCACCGCCACCAACCAGTTATCCGTGCCGGCGCACGCAGATTGGTCTGGCTTTCGTGTTATACTCCCCGCTGTTCGCGTCGCGGTAGCGGCCAGTTTCACATTGAGCATGAGATATGTTTGAAAATTTAACCGATCGACTATCGCGCACTCTGCGCAATATCAGCGGCCGTGGGCGGCTGACGGAAGACAATATCAAGGATACGCTGCGTGAAGTCCGTATGGCGCTGCTGGAAGCGGACGTGGCGTTGCCGGTGGTGCGTGACTTCATCAACCGTGTAAAAGAGCAGGCGGTTGGTCACGAAGTCAACAAGAGCCTGACGCCGGGACAAGAGTTCGTCAAGATTGTTCAGAACGAGCTGGTGACCGCCATGGGCGAGGTCAACCAGGCGCTCAATCTGGCTGCTCAGCCGCCGGCGGTGGTGCTGATGGCGGGTCTGCAAGGGGCGGGTAAAACTACCAGCGTTGGTAAGCTGGGCAAATTCCTGCGTGAAAAACAGAAGAAGAAAGTGCTGGTGGTGTCGGCGGACGTGTACCGTCCGGCGGCGATCAAGCAGTTGGAAACGCTGGCGCAGACCGTCGGCGTCGATTTCTTCCCCTCGGAAGCGCATGAAAAACCTATCGACATCGTTAACCGTGCGCTGCAGCACGCCAAACTGAAATTCTACGATGTTCTGCTGGTGGATACCGCCGGTCGTCTGCATGTCGATGACGCCATGATGGATGAAATCAAGCAGGTGCATGCGTCGATTAATCCGGTGGAAACGCTGTTTGTGGTTGACGCCATGACCGGTCAGGATGCGGCGAATACCGCCAAAGCCTTTAACGAGGCGCTGCCGTTGACCGGGGTGATTCTGACCAAGATTGATGGTGATGCCCGTGGCGGTGCGGCGCTGTCTATCCGCCATATTACCGGTAAACCAATCAAATTCCTGGGCGTCGGCGAAAAAACCGACGCGCTGGAGCCGTTCTACCCGGACCGTATCGCTTCGCGCATTCTCGGTATGGGCGATGTGCTCTCGCTGATTGAGGAACTGGAAAGCAAGGTCGACCGTTCTCAGGCCGAGAAACTGGCTAAAAAGCTGAAGAAAGGCGATGGGTTTGATCTGACCGATTTCCTGGATCAGCTAAAGCAGATGCGCAATATGGGCGGTATGGCCAGCATGATGAGCAAGCTGCCGGGTATGGGGCAGATTCCGGATAACGTGAAATCGCAGATGGATGACAAGGTATTGGTGCGAATGGAGGCGATCATCAATTCCATGACGCAACAGGAGCGCGCCAAGCCGGAGATCATCAAAGGTTCGCGTAAGCGACGTATCGCGATGGGGTCCGGCATGCAGGTGCAGGATGTCAACCGACTGCTGAAACAGTTTGATGATATGCAGCGCATGATGAAAAAGATGAAGAATGGTGGCCTGGCCAAGATGATGCGCGGCATGAAAGGGATGATGCCGCCAGGTTTTCCAGGCCGCTAAGTCGGGGAAATGTGACCCCAACAGAAAAGTCGGTGGTGTGAATGCATGGTTTTAGATTGCTTTTTGCACCAAAATGAGTAAAATCTTCGGGCTTTTTATATGACACTGGGCCCCGTTCCTCGATGGGGCCCGGTTGTTTTATTAACTAAAGAGGATGTTATGGTAACAATTCGTTTGGCACGTGGCGGCGCTAAAAAACGCCCGTTCTATCAAGTCGTTGTGACCGATAGCCGCAATGCGCGCGACGGTCGTTTCATTGAGCGCGTAGGCTTCTTCAACCCGATCGCTACCGGTAAAGCTGAAGGCCTGCGCCTGGATCTTGACCGTATCGAGCACTGGGTTGGTCAGGGCGCAACCGTTTCTGATCGCGTTTCCGCGCTGATCAAAGACGCGAAAAAAGCAGCGTAATCTGTTGCGGTGGTGGTAATGAGCAAGCAACTCAGCCCGAAAGCCCCGGTCAACCCGATTACATTGGGGAAAATGGGGTCGACGTACGGCATCAAAGGTTGGCTCAGGGTATTTTCATCCACCGAAGACGCCGAAAGCATTTTTGATTATCAACCCTGGTTCATCCGGAATAAAGGGCTGTGGCAACCGATCGAAATCGAGAGCTGGCGGCACCATAATCAGGACCTGGTCATCAAGATCAAAGATATTGACGATCGGGATGCGGCGAATTTACTGACCAATTGCGAAATTGTCGTGGATTCTGCCCAACTGCCTGAGCTGGGTGAGGGTGATTATTACTGGAAAGATCTTATTGGCTGCGACGTCGTCACCGTAGGTGGCTATGAACTGGGAAAAGTCATCGACATGATGGAAACCGGTTCTAATGACGTTCTGGTGGTAAGAGCTAATCTGAAAGATGCTTACGGAGTCAAGGAACGGTTGATTCCGTTTCTGACTGAACAGGTTATCAAGCACGTTGACCTGTCTACGCATCGTATTGAAGTAGACTGGGATCCTGGTTTTTGAACTCTGTAGAGTCTGCAGTCAATGAGTGGAACGGCGCTATGTGGATTGGGGTGATTAGCCTGTTTCCTGAGATGTTCCGCGCCATTACTGATTATGGAGTCACAGGCCGGGCAGTTAAAAATGGCCTGCTGAGCGTACAGTACTGGAGTCCTCGCGACTTCACTTACGATCGGCATCGCACGGTGGACGATCGCCCTTACGGCGGCGGTCCCGGTATGCTGATGATGGTGCAACCCTTGCGGGATGCTATCCATGCAGCAAAAGCAGCGGCAGGCGAAGGGGCTCGGGTGATTTATCTGTCACCGCAGGGTCGCAAACTGGATCAGCAAGGCGTACGTCAACTCGCCGCACATCAGAAGATGATTCTGGTTTGTGGAAGGTACGAGGGCATTGATGAGCGTGTCATCAAAACCGAAATTGACGAAGAATGGTCAATCGGCGATTACGTTCTCAGTGGTGGCGAACTACCAGCAATGACGCTGATTGATTCTGTCGCCCGGTTTATTCCCGGCGTACTGGGTCATGAAGCTTCGGCACAAGAAGACTCTTTTGCCGATGGGTTGCTGGATTGTCCTCACTATACCCGGCCTGAAGTGTTGGAAGGTATGGATGTGCCGGCGGTATTGCTGTCGGGCAACCATGCGGAAATACGCCGCTGGCGTTTGAAGCAGTCGCTGGGCCGAACCTGGCTTAGAAGACCTGAACTTCTGAAAAGCCTAGCTCTGACTGACGAGCAAGCAGCGTTGTTGGCTGAATTCCAACAGGAATATCAGTCCGAACAACATGAGTATTAGGGGGCCGTTGCGGCAGCGCCGGACGAACCCATATATCAGTTTACCTAGGGTAAGAGACATATTATGAGCAATATTATCAAGCAGCTTGAACAAGAGCAGATGAAGCAAGACGTACCTGCGTTCCGTCCGGGTGACTCCGTGGAAGTTAAGGTATGGGTCGTTGAAGGTTCCAAAAAACGTCTGCAGGCATTCGAGGGCGTGGTTATCGCAATTCGTAACCGCGGTCTGCACTCTGCATTCACTGTTCGCAAGATTTCCAACGGCGAAGGCGTAGAGCGCGTATTCCAGACGCACTCTCCGGTAGTGGACAGCATTACCGTTAAGCGCCGTGGTGCTGTGCGTAAAGCCAAACTGTACTACCTGCGTGAGCGTGCTGGTAAGTCTGCTCGTATCAAAGAGCGTCTTAACTAAGCATACGCTTTCGCAACATCCGAAAGCGATAAGGGGTGGCATTTGCCACCCCTTTTTCTTTGGCGCCTTACTTGCGTTATGCGGCGTTTTCCATTTTCCGGGCGATCACGGTAGGGTACATCCGCATGCGGTCATCAATAAAATGTATGTCGCTGAATCCTGCTTGCTCCAACTGGCGCTGTGTCTGAGCATAGGTGCGGAATGCGGTCCATCTGGCTTCCAGAATACGTGAGAACAGCAAATGCTGTAAGGGGAGTAAGCGCTGCTCTTCCTCGGTGACCTGCCAGGTCGATTCTGCCGATAGCACCGGGGGCGGCGTCAGAAAACTGGTGATCAGCGTACCCCCGGGTTTTAGTGCCTGATTAAATGCCCGATAGAGGTCCGTCACTTTTTCATCATCGTGTTCATAAACGTTGAGCCCATTACTGGTCAGGACATCCACGGGTTCAGGCAATTGTAATGACCAGGCATCGCACTGCAGCAACGTGATGCGATCGTCGCAATGCTGTTGTTTAGCCAGCGAATTCGCGGCTTCCAGCGCCTGCAGATCCAGGTCTACGCCGATTAACCGCACATCTTGATGATGCGAGTAATCCAGCAACAGCAAATCTCCCATCAGCCCGCAGGGAACAGAGGCAAATACCATTCCGTCGCGTAGGCGTGATTGTAACTGCTGGCGGAAAATACCAAACCGCTCACGGGTGGCAAGCACGGCGGGTAATCGCTCGTAAATCAATTTTTCCAGATCACTGTAGGATGACCGCGTCGCGAAAGCGGAAGGATTAGTGACCAGGTGGTGGGTCCAATAGGCATTCAACCCCCGGTGTACCAGAAGGAATTTCCCGAGGTCGAATGTCGCCAGTTCTTCGGCAATCGCGATTTGCTCTTCCACCGTCGCTCCGGGGAGATCGCCGGCCTGGCGAATTCTTGATCTGACAGCATCGAGAGTAGCGTAATGATCATCAGGTGAACTTGGGTGATGAGACAGTAGTTGTCCTTGTCCGGAATGCGATGACGTACTTTTCATAATGAAGTCCTGTTTGCCAGCTTATTGCGTGGATAGATGAGGTGAATGTCTGACCAGGGCAATGATGGCAATGCAAAACGAATGTGTGCGTTCAATTCCATTTGGCGCCAGTGGTTTGTTGCGGATTGTTATGATTTAGTTAGGTTATTATAAGTTTGATTTATCACCAACGGTAGATGATTTATCCGAAAGCCATCTCAGCAGGTAACAAAACAGGCTGGATACTCAGACCGACTGCCGATGGGCGCGCCTGAAATGGCTGGCGAGCGTGAGTATGATGGATGCCTGCCAGCGACACGCTGGCCGGTTCATACAGATCTACCCAGGAGCTTAATAGAGGTCATTTGCAGGGAGAGGGGCAAAGAGTGGGGGGCGAAACAGCAGGCTGGCCTGTTATGACCAGTCTATTTATCCACCGTGTTTTGCCATACTTTTTTCAACTTTTCTGCGTCATTGACGCCATCACAGCCAGCCGGGAAGGATTTTCCCGCTCGCCCCCAGGCTGCGACATTATCGGGGTGGCACCATTCCGTCTGTCCGGCTCGATACCCATTCAGATAGGCATGACGATATACATCCGGATTGCCAAACCATTCCGACAGTGTCTCGTTATCCCTGACAACCATACCGCTGGTGGCGTCCTTATATCCCGCGTCATACCAGAAATCGGACTCGCCTTTAGTCGGCGATACCGACGGAACGGACTGGCAGCCGGTGAGGAGCAACAACCCTATCAACACTATACCGTTTCTCATGATTGAACCTGTTTTTACAGCATCAGAATGAAGAGATACGGCCTAATATTACGCAATTTCCTGTTTTTCCTTTAATGATTTCAGTGCCCTGTGCTTGATTGGCGTTCTTCACTCAGTTCAGCGACGATACGTTTCCGCTTTCCCGAACACAACAACATACGGTGATAGCTGCGGCTGGGACGTGCTGGCATGATGCTGAATAATACGGTGTATAATTTTGTTTACGGTTGTAGCGTCACCGATGGTCGGCATTTTCGTCAGTCACGTGGTTTACCGCGGTTTAAACCGGTCGCCAGCATCTGTCCTGTGAAGGCCCGTAATCAGCATTCGCCAAATATCACCAGTAACATCATCAGGCTGTGAAATCATTTCAGATCTGCTGATTCTCTGCCTCTGAATACCTGAGAAACGGCGGCAGGTTGATAACGTCCAGCGCTTTCAATGAATTACTGTATTCGATGGTGAGACGCGCCCGATAGGCGTTAGCCAGTTTTGTGATTTCTAACCGGTTTTACGGGAGTAATTTTAACTTTACACCTATGGCTTGAAAAATTTACGACCTGTGTGTTAAGGTGTGAACCTGTTACTGACAATGACGAAATCGCTCCCCTTATACCAAAGGAACACACAGGATCATCATCATGCAAAAAGACACGCTCAATAATATTAATATCAGCGCCGAACAGGTTCTTATTACTCCCGACGAACTGAAAGCCAAATTCCCGCTCAATGAGCCGGAGCAGCAGGCGATTGCTTTGTCGCGTAAAACCATTGCTGACATTATTCATGGCAACGACAAACGTCTGCTGGTGGTGTGTGGTCCCTGTTCCATTCATGATACGGATGCCGCGCTGGATTACGCGCGTCGTCTGCAATCCCTGTCAGCCGAATTGAGCGATCGGCTGTATATCGTCATGCGTGTCTATTTTGAGAAACCCCGTACCACTGTCGGCTGGAAAGGGTTGATCAATGATCCCTACATGGATGGTTCCTTTGATATGGAGGCGGGGCTGCATATCGCCCGCGATTTGCTGCTTAAGCTGGTAAACATGGGGTTGCCGCTGGCGACCGAAGCGCTGGACCCGAATAGCCCGCAGTACCTGGGGGACTTGTTCAGCTGGTCGGCGATTGGCGCCAGAACCACCGAATCCCAGACTCACCGCGAGATGGCTTCCGGGTTATCAATGCCGGTGGGTTTCAAGAACGGCACTGACGGTAGTCTCGGCACCGCCATTAATGCCATGAAAGCCGCATCAATGCCGCATCGTTTTGTCGGTATCAATCAGAGCGGTCAGGTTTGCTTATTGCAGACGCAGGGAAATCCGGATGGACACGTGATCCTGCGTGGCGGCAAAAAGCCGAATTACAGCGCGGAAGACGTGGCTGAGTGTGAAAAACAGATGCGCGATGCAGGACTGAATCCGGCGCTGATGATAGATTGTAGCCACGGTAACTCCAGCAAAGACTACCGTCGGCAGCCGCTGGTGGTGGAGTCGGTGATCGAGCAGATCAAATCCGGTAACCGTTCTATTATCGGGCTGATGCTGGAGAGCCATATCCACGAAGGCAATCAGTCTTCCGAGCAACCGCGCGCCGACATGCGTTACGGGGTATCGGTGACGGATGCCTGCATCAGTTGGGAAAGTACAGAGACATTGTTGCGCTCGGTTCATAAAGAGCTGAGTGCGCGAAGCGCCAATCAGTAAGGAGAAGAACAGATGGTCGCTGAACTGACCGCATTGCGTGATCAGATAGATGAGGTAGATAAAGCATTATTGGCGTTGTTGTCGCGTCGGCTGCGTCTGGTGGCGGAAGTCGGCGAGGTAAAGAGCCGTTATGGTTTGCCAATTTATGCGCCTGATCGGGAAGCAGCGATGCTGAGTTCACGACGTAAGGAAGCGGAAACGCTGGGTGTTCCCCCGGATTTGATTGAGGATGTTCTGCGTCGGGTGATGCGGGAGTCCTACGCCAGCGAGAATGACAAAGGGTTTAAAACGTTGTCTCCGTCGCTGCGCCCGATTGTGATCGTTGGAGGGCGTGGTCAGATGGGGCGCCTGTTTGACAGAATGCTGACGCTGTCCGGCTATCAGGTACGTATCCTGGAGCAGGAGGACTGGCCGCAGGCGGAGACGCTGCTGGCGGATGCCGGCATGGTGATCGTCAGTGTGCCAATCCATGTCACCGAACAGGTTATTGCCCGTCTGCCCCAACTGCCGGATGACTGTATTTTGGTGGATTTGGCGTCGGTTAAGAATGGTCCGCTGCAGGCGATGCTGGCGGCGCATCAGGGGCCGGTGCTGGGGCTGCACCCGATGTTCGGCCCGGATATCGGCAGCCTGGCCAAACAGGTTGTCGTGTATTGTGACGGACGCCAGCCGGAGGCCTATCAGTGGTTGCTGGAGCAGATCCAGGTGTGGGGCGCCCGGCTTCATCGCACCAGTGCGGTGGAACACGACCAAAACATGGCGTTCATTCAGGCGTTGCGCCATTTCGCGACATTTGCCTATGGCGTGCATCTGGCGGAAGAAAATGTGCAGCTGGAACAATTGCTGGCGCTTTCTTCGCCGATATACCGGCTTGAACTGGCGATGGTGGGGCGGTTGTTCGCGCAGGATCCGCAACTCTATGCCGACATCATCATGTCTTCCGGCAACAATCTGGCATTGATAAAACGTTACTACCAGCGTTTTGGTGAGGCGATTTCATTGCTGGAAGCGGGAGATAAAGCTGCGTTTGTCAGCAGCTTCAAGAAAGTCGAACACTGGTTCGGTGATTATTCGCGGCGATTCATGGCCGAAAGCCGTACTCTGCTGCGTCAGGCGAACGATATCCGCCAGTAGCGCAAAGGGCCTTGATGGTTTCCTGAAAAACCACCCTCGTTGAGAGGGTGGTTTTTTTATTGACGGGGTAGTCCATAGCTCCTGGCGGATACTGATGCGAAGTGGGTTATGCCGGTTCCACCGGCACCACATTTTCGCTGGGATAGCAGCCCAAAACCTTGAGCGAGCGGGTAATCGCGGCCAGCCCCTGCAGCGCTTTACGGGTATTGTCGTTGCGCAGATTGGCCTGCACATCAATATAAAACATCTCTTCCCACGGATTGCCGTTTATCGGCCGCGATTCCAGTTTTGTCATCACGATGCCGTGTTCGCGCAGCACCAGCAGCGCTTCCACCAGTGCGCCGGATTGCTGTCCGGTAGCCATGATTAAGGTGGTTTTAGCCGGCACTTGTTCGGTGACGTCGATCGGCTTGCGGGCCAGTACGATGAATCGGGTGATGTTTTGCACCTGATTGGCCAGATTCTGCTCCAGCGCCTGTAACTGATAAAGCATTCCACCGGCTTCGCTGCCCAGCGCGGCGGCATGCGGGGAATTGAGCTCGGCGACTTTCGCCATCGCGGCGGCGGTGCTTTCGCAGTACTCGATTTTCCAGTGCGGAAAACGGTTGATGAAATGGCTGCACTGCTGGAAAGGCTGCGGGTGGCTGTAAACGGTCTGGATCTGGTCCAATTGCGTATCCACCGCAACCAGCACGCAATGGTCGATAGGCGTGGTCAGCTCACCGACGATGGATAACCCGGTGTGCTGCAGCAGGTCGTAGACATCGTTGATTGAACCTGAGCTGGTGTTTTCTATCGGCAGCACGGCGTAATCGGCCTGGCCGGTTTCAACCAGGCTGATGATGTCCTGAAAACGCTGGCAGCCGCATTCAATAATCTGGTCAAAATGGCGCGCGGCATACTGACGGGCGGCTAAATGAGAGTAAGAGCCTTTGGGGCCGAGAAAAGCGACGCGGGCGGAATGCGACGCGCCAGAGTTGAGGTGCTGTTGCAGCAGCGCCTGCTGGGTCAGTACCGAATCTTCAATAATCAACTGGAACAGACGGGTAATGTAGTGACCGTCGAGCTGCCGCTTTTTACCTTCTTCTGCCAGCCGGGACAGTAAATCCCGCTCACGCTCTTTATCGCGAATAGGGCGATGAGAGTGCTGTTTGGCTCGCGCTACATCCAGCGCCAGCTCCCTTCGTTGTGCCAACAGTTCGAGCAGTTGCATATCCAGCGCGGTAATACGCTCGCGCAGCGCCAGTAATGGATTATCGGTCATGGTGTGTACCTGTTTGCTGTCCAATAAAAAAGCCTCCTGATTCAGGAGGCTTTTTTTGTTCGTCTTCGTATTCTTACTCACACGACAAATCGCCCCCCCGGATCGGGGAGAGTAAAGAAGAATACGAAGAAAAACGGTTGTGGCGTCATGTCACCAAATCCTTGTTGGGAATGTTGATTAAGGTAACTGTTGCCTTTTCATCCTGTCAATACAAAATCTCCGGGAGCGATGCGCTCGCGTAGCGTTGTTCCATCAGGGAAGAGGAAACGTGAACCGTAAAAAACGCGCCTTGCGGCGCGTTTCAGGCAACGGACAGGATCTGTCATTAAAAATGGAGACGCGGTGGGCGCGTCATCAGGTACTGCTATTCTGCCGGGGCCTGCTGATTGACATCTTTGATGCAGCTGTCCGCACGGCGGGCTTCGCCTTTGTGCTGGACCTTGTTCAGCTGTCGTTCCAGTTTTGTGATGAGTTCATTGACAGCGGTATACATATCTTCGTGTTTGGCGCTGGCCACCAACGGGCCATTGGGCGTACTGATGGTGGCGTCGACCACAAAACCCTGCGGCTCTTTAGACAGGATAATGTGCGGATTGATCAGGTGAGTCTGCCATTTATCCAGTTTGCTGAGACGGTCTTCGACATGCTGACGTATTGCGGGGGTAATATCCATCTGCTTGCTGGTAATGTTGATAGTCATAAAAACTTACCTCTCTGCCTTTTCCGTCTTGGGTGATTTCAGCATACCCCTAGTCGATGCAAAGTGGGTGATTTTGATCACCTTTTCTGGTCACTTTTCCGTCATGTGAATTGATTTGTGAGCGGCTTTGGGGAACCGGTGCGGCGCGCTTGTCGCCTTGCCAGGGCTGTGCCATTATCTATTAGATGTATTGGCGGGATTATCCGGTTACATTCAGGATGGCTGGCCATAGATCGAAAAAACAGGGCGAAAAAAACGGCAACCGAAGTTGCCGTGGTAATAGGGTTTCAGGCGTCTCTTCAGGCAGAAGGGTTGGCGGCGATGATTTTAGCCACCTTGTCGGCCTGCGCAGTCAATCGCAGTTCCCGATAGGCATTTTCCATCAGCGGCAGCGCGGTGCGCGTTGCCTGCGTATCCGGATAGTCCTTCAGCATTTGCTCTACGCGGTTAACCACTGCGACATAAGCGCCGCGTTTCGTGTAATACTGTGCGACAGAAAGCTCATATTTGGCCAGACGTTCTTTCAGGAATGCCAGGCGCTTGCTGCCGTCTGTGGCGTATTGGCTGTTCGGGTAGCCCTGAAGCAACTGGCTGAAAGCTTTAAACGCTGAACGAGCATACTGAGGATCGCGGTCTGAACGGTCGACGCCGAAGAAGCCTTGCAACATGCTGTCATCCTGCGCCATGTTGGTCAGCCCGCGCATATAGAGGACATAGTCCACGTTCGGGTGCGTCGGGTTCAGGCGGATGAAGCGATCAATCGACGCCTGAGCCAACGGCAACTCGGCGGATTTGTAATAGGCGTAAATCAGGTCCAGTTGGACCTGCTGGGAGTAAGGGCCGAATGGATAACGGTTATCCAGCGCTTCCAACTGCGTGATGGCGGCTTTAAAGTTGCCGTCCTGCAGTTTCTCCTGGGCGGTGGCATACAGTTCTGAAGGTGGACGGTCGGGAACCGCATCTTTGGAATTGGAGCAACCAGCCAGCGTCAGGCTCAACGTGGCAGCAGCCACCAGGTATTTCATACGCGTCATGACGATTTGATTATCCTCAGAGTGTTTTTCCGGGAAACTGTCCGTTAAGCTCCCGATTAAGACCAGCTACAATGGTACATTATTTTAAACGGCATCGCCGTTAAAACCCAACGTTAATAAGAAGCAGCATACTATGTCCCAACAAGTACAACTCACCGCGACGGTGGCCGAATCCCAACTTGGACAACGTTTAGATCAGGCTTTGGCCGAATTGTTCCCTGATTATTCACGTTCCCGCATAAAAACGTGGATTCTGGAACAGCGAGTACAGATTAACGGCAAGATGGTGGATAAACCAAAAGAGAAAGTGCTTGGCGGGGAATCTGTCGCTATTGATGCTTTGATCGAGGAAGACGCCCGCTGGGAAGCGCAGCCGATCTCGCTGGATATCGTCTATGAAGACGAAGACATTCTGGTGATCAATAAACCGCGCGATCTGGTGGTACACCCTGGCGCCGGTAATCCTGACGGCACCGTGCTGAACGCGCTGTTGCATCACTATCCGGAGATTGTCGATGTGCCGCGTGCGGGGATTGTCCATCGCCTGGATAAGGACACCACCGGCTTGATGGTGGTGGCCAAGACTGTACCGGCCCAGACCCGGTTGGTGGAATCATTGCAGGCGCGTGAAATCACCCGCGAATATGAAGCGGTGGCGATCGGCACGATGACGGCGGGCGGCACGGTAGAGGAGCCGATTGCCCGCCATTCCACCAAACGCACGCACATGGCGGTACACCCGATGGGGAAACCGGCCGTGACGCACTATCGCATCATGGAACATTTCCGTGCACATACCCGGCTGCGGCTGCGGCTGGAAACGGGCCGGACCCACCAGATTCGCGTCCACATGGCGCACATCAACCATCCGCTGATAGGCGACCCGTTGTATGGCGGTCGTCCGCGTCTGCCCAAAGGGGCTTCCGAGGCATTTATCGAGACGCTGCGCAATTTTGATCGTCAGGCACTGCACGCCACCATGTTGCGCCTTTATCATCCTATCAGCGGTATCGAGATGGAGTGGCATGCTCCCTTGCCGCAGGATATGGTGGATCTGATTGCCGCGTTGAAAGCGGATACCGATGCGTTTAAAGATCAACTTGACTGGTGATGGCATGGCGTCTGACAACATGATGTTAATACCCGACTGGCCTGCTCCGGCGACGGTACGGGCCTGTAGCACCACTCGTCTTGGCGGCGTCAGCGGCGCGCCGTATGACTCGCTCAATCTGGGTAATCATGTGGGAGACGATCCGCTGCATGTGCAGGATAACCGGCAACGTCTGGTTGCCGCGGCCGGATTGCCGGTCATGCCGCACTGGCTGGAACAGGTGCATGGCACAGAGGTGATTAACCTTGATCAGACATCGCCTGCGTCACTGACGGGCGATGCCGCTTATACCACCCGTAAGGATCGGGTATGCGCGGTAATGACCGCCGATTGTCTGCCGGTTCTGTTCTGCTCTGTTGATGGACGCGAAGTGGCGGCGGCGCATGCCGGCTGGCGTGGCTTGCAGGCCGGCGTGTTGGAACAGACGCTGCGTCATTTTCGTGCTCGCCCGGCCGACATTCTGGCATGGATGGGGCCGGCGATCGGTCCGCAGCAATTTGAAGTCGGGGGTGAGGTCCGTGAGGCTTTTATGCAGGGCGACCCCGCCGCCGATTGCGCTTTTATCCCCCGTAATGGTAAATTCCTCGCCGATATTTACCAACTGGCCCGTTTACGTTTACAGGCCGCTGGCGTCAGCCAGGTGTTCGGCGGCGACGACTGTACGGTCAGCGACGCCGGCCGGTTTTTCTCCTATCGACGCGATGGAACAACCGGACGTATGGCAACTTTGATTTGGCTGATATAACCTATTGAATTAAGACGATCCGGAGGATTAACGTTTTTCCTTCTATTATTACTGGCAAAATCATCTTGAATTTTTGAGGGATGACCTCACTTAATCTCCAGTAGCAATTTTGACCAGTATGTATGGGAGGAGTTATGCGTCTGGATCGTCTTACCAATAAGTTCCAGCTTGCCCTCGCTGATGCCCAATCTCTCGCCCTCGGACGAGATCATCAATTCATTGAGCCGCTGCATTTGATGAGTGCCCTTCTGAATCAGGAAGGGGGCACCGTCGGCCCGTTATTGACAGCAGCTGGGGCAAATGTGAGCCGTCTTAAAAGTGAAATTGAACAGGCAATCAGCCGATTACCACAGGTGGAAGGCACCGGTGGCGATGTTCAACCGTCCAGCGAGCTGGTACGGACGCTCAATATCTGCGACAAGCTGGCGCAGAAAAAGGGCGACACATTCATTTCTTCAGAATTATTCGTGCTGGCGGTGTTTGAATCGCGCAGCGCATTGGGTGATCTGCTAAAAAATGCAGGCGCCACTCAACAGAATGTCACTCAGGCTATCGAGCAGGTTCGCGGCGGGCAGCAGGTCAACGAGCAGAGCGCCGAAGATCAGCGTCAGGCACTGAAAAAATTCACGATTGATCTCACGGAGCGTGCCGAACAGGGCAAGCTGGACCCGGTGATTGGCCGTGATGAGGAAATTCGACGCACTATCCAGGTGCTGCAGCGCAGAACCAAAAACAACCCGGTTTTGATCGGCGAGCCTGGCGTCGGGAAAACCGCCATTGTTGAAGGGTTGGCGCAGCGTATCGTCAATGGCGAAGTCCCTGAGGGGCTGAAGAATAAACGCGTGCTGGCGCTTGATATGGGTGCGCTGGTGGCGGGAGCCAAATATCGCGGTGAGTTCGAGGAACGTCTGAAAGGCGTGCTGAACGACCTGTCCAAACAGGAAGGTAACGTCATCCTCTTTATCGACGAGCTGCACACCATGGTCGGTGCCGGCAAGGCTGACGGCGCGATGGATGCCGGCAACATGCTCAAGCCGGCGCTGGCGCGCGGCGAGTTGCACTGCGTAGGGGCGACGACGCTGGATGAATACCGGCAATACATTGAAAAAGACGCCGCCCTTGAGCGCCGTTTCCAGAAAGTGTTTGTCGCCGAACCGACTGTTGAAGACACCATCGCCATTCTGCGCGGTCTGAAAGAGCGCTATGAGCTGCATCATCACGTGCAAATCACCGATCCGGCGATTGTCGCGGCGGCCATGTTATCGCACCGATACATTTCCGATCGGAAATTGCCGGATAAAGCGATCGATCTTATTGATGAAGCCGCATCCAGTATTCGTATGCAGATCGATTCCAAACCGGAGCCGCTGGATCGCCTTGATCGCCGAATTATCCAGCTGAAGCTGGAACAACAGGCGCTGAAGAAAGAGTCTGATGAAGCCAGCCTGAAACGTCTGGAGATTCTGAATGCCGAGCTGGAGCAGAAAGAGCGCGAATACTCAAAACTGGAAGAAGAGTGGAAAGCCGAGAAAGCATCGCTGACGGGCACGCAAAATATTAAGGCGGCGCTGGAGCAGGCAAAAATTTCTCTGGAACAGGCAAGACGCCAGGGGGATTTAGGCCAGATGTCGGAATTGCAGTACGGCAAAATTCCTGAATTGGAAAAACAGCTGGCCGCAGCCACACAGGTTGAAGGCAAAACCATGCGCTTGCTTCGTAATCGGGTAACGGATGCCGAGATTGCCGAAGTGCTTGCCCGCTGGACCGGTATTCCGGTTTCACGGATGCTGGAAAGCGAGCGGGAAAAACTGTTGCGCATGGAGCAGGAGTTGCACCAGCGGGTGATTGGACAGAACGAAGCGGTGGAAGCCGTCGCCAATTCTATTCGCCGCAGCCGTGCCGGATTGTCGGATCCCAACCGTCCCATCGGTTCGTTTCTGTTCCTCGGGCCGACCGGCGTGGGTAAAACCGAATTATGCAAGACGCTGGCGTCGTTCCTGTTCGATAGCGATGACGCCATGGTCCGTATTGATATGTCCGAGTTCATGGAGAAGCATTCGGTTTCCCGTCTGGTGGGCGCTCCTCCGGGATATGTCGGTTATGAAGAAGGTGGGTATCTGACTGAAGCGGTACGCCGCCGGCCTTATTCCGTCATCCTGCTGGATGAAGTGGAAAAAGCGCACCCTGACGTGTTCAACATTCTATTGCAAGTGCTGGATGACGGCCGACTGACTGATGGACAAGGCCGCACGGTGGATTTCCGCAACACGGTGGTGATCATGACCTCCAACCTGGGTTCGGATCTGATCCAGGAACGGTTCGGTGAGATGAATTACAACCAGATGCGTGACATGGTGTTGAGTGTCGTCAGCCATCATTTCCGTCCGGAGTTCATCAACCGTATTGATGAGGTTGTGGTATTTCATCCGCTGGGTAAAAACCATATTACTTCAATTGCGCAGATTCAGTTGCAGCGGCTCTACAAACGGATGGAGGAGCGCGGCTATACCGTCACAATATCCGATGCGGCGCTGGAATTGCTCGGTAACTCAGGTTTTGACCCGGTGTACGGCGCCCGGCCGTTGAAACGCGCCATCCAGCAGATGATTGAGAATCCGCTGGCGCAGCAGATATTGTCAGGGGCTTTAGTTCCCGGTAAACCGGTTACCCTGGATGCAGATGACGAGGCGATTGTTATTCGCCAGTAATCGTTATTCTTATGATGAAGCCCGGCTAATGCCGGGCTTTTGTTTTATTTATCGCCTAATGGAGTGGTAAATCGCCATTAATTGTGGTTTTGGTTCAAAATGTGAGCGGTTGAGTTTTTTTTTGAAAATTAGTCTTGTCAGGCCAGAAGAACTCCCTATAATGCGCCTCCACTGACACGGCAACGGCGATGAGCCGGCGCGGTGTGAGGCAGAGAAAACGG
>NZ_CM001984.1:3443373-3686905 GCF_000406305.1 Dickeya sp. MK7 | reverse complement strand
AAATTGTGGTGTAAGAAAACACCGGTTATCGGATTGACTCCTCTGATAACGTACAGAATCGGTGGTGCGGTAGTTCAGTCGGTTAGAATACCGGCCTGTCACGCCGGGGGTCGCGGGTTCGAGTCCCGTCCGCACCGCCAACATATAAAAGCCCTGAGCATAAGCTCGGGGCTTTTTGCTATTTTCCCTGCTCATCATTCTCTGACTGACGCTGGCGATCGTTTTTAACTCGTAATCGATCTTTTCAAAGCTATCATCTGCCGCATTACATGCTATTCGATCTTGATACCGAATTTTTCATCTGACGAGTTATACCCATTGAAACTCGAAGATAAAAACCCTATAACGATTAACAGTTCATCGGTTATAAGCAGGAACAATGTGCGTAAGAAAACCTATGCCATGAGGTACGTTGCCGGACAGCCTGTTGAACGTATCTTTCAGCCTGCGGCAATGCATTATTTAAAACAGCAGCCTGCATCTTCGGGTTCTCTGATGCCAACGGAGGATCGCTTGCGGGTGATGGTGTGGAATATTTTTAAACAACAGCGTACGAATTGGCTCTCGGTCCTGAAAGGTTTTGGCGAGAACACCCAGTTGATGCTGTTGCAGGAAGCACAATCAAGTCCTGAACTGATTCGTTTTGCCACTACGCATTATCTTTCTGCCGAACAGGTACCCGCTTTTGTTCTTCCCTCTCATCCTTCTGGTGTGATGACGTTATCATCTGCACAACCTATGTATTGTTTTCCGTTGCGCGAGAGAGAGCCGTTGATTCGTCTGGCTAAATCAGCGCTGATCACTGTGTATTCACTGAGCGACGGGCGTTTATTGATGGTCATAAATATTCATGCTGTCAATTTTAGCCTGGGTGTTGAGGCTTATACAAAACAACTGGAAACTATTGGCGAACAGTTGAAGCGCCATAACGGACCAGTGGTGATGGCGGGGGACTTTAATGCCTGGAGCCAGCCCAGAGTGAGCGCGCTTTATCGGTTTGCCCATCGAATGGGGCTTGGAGAGGTGGTGTTTTCTGACGATCAGCGGCGCCGCGCATTTGGCCGTCCGTTGGATTTCGTCTTTTATCGCGAGCTGGGGGTGGCAAATTCGTCGGTGCTGGTTACCGACGCATCCGATCATAACCCTTTGCTGGTGGAATTCGATGTTTCCTGAGCTCCTGCTGCACCAATAAAAAAACCGCCGTAAATGGCGGTTTTTTACTTACAAGTATCAGGAGTCCGGTGATTGTCTGTTGGTGACATAAAGTGTCAGCCTGTCGCCTGGCTGGAGGTTGGCATCTTTGATGACCGTATTCCAGCGCATGACATCAGCAATGTTAACGCCATGGCGTTTGGCAATGCTTGCCAGCGAATCACCTTTGCGAACCTGATAAACAATCGAGTTCGACTTGTTGTTGCTTGCTACGACACCGGCCGTCACGGGCACCGTTGCTTTGGCAACCTGCAATGTTTGACCCACCTTCAGAGCGCTGCCCTTGAGGCGGTTCCAGCTTTGCAGATCCTGCGTACGGACATTCATTCGTTTGGCGATGCTTGATAACGTATCACCTGCGCGAACTTTGTATCCTACAGAGCGAGTCGCGACCGCCGGTTGCGCGGCTTTAGCCGGTTGGACAGCGGCAATGTCACCGTCTGCCAGCGAGTCTTTCAACTGTCCCACATGAGACTTGGGTACCATAATGTAATGCGGCCCATTTGGCGCAGTAACATCACGTGTGTAACCCGTGTTGTAGCTCTTCAGCTTGGTGACAGATAATCCCGCCAGTTCAGCTGCTTGCGTCAACTCCATCTGCTGACCCAGATCTACTCGCGCCAGAGCGCGGTTTTCATTGGGCTTAGGCAGCTCAACTCCATATTTTTTGCTGTGCTTGAGAATATCGCTCAGCGCCAACATCTTGGGCACATAGGTTGACGTTTCATACGGCAACGCCAGCGCCCAATAATTAGTTGGACGGCCTTTCGCTTTATTCGCTTTCACCGCTTGCATGATTCGCCCTTCACCCGCGTTGTAGGCAGCCACGGTTAGTAACCAATCGCCGTCAAACATGCGGTTCAGGCGCTGCATCATATCCAATGCAGCGGTCGTGGATGCAACAACATCACGACGTCCGTCATACCATTGGGTATGTTTCAACCCATAATTGCGCCCGGTGCCAGGAACAATCTGCCAAAGCCCTACGGCGTTGGATGATGACCTGGCGTTTGGGTCAAAAGCGCTCTCCACTATGGGTAGCAGTACCAGTTCCATCGGCATCTTACGTTCTTTAATCTGCCCGACTATCCAGTACATGTACGGCTCTGCCCGTAATGTTACATCGTGGAGATAGCTCTTATTTTTTAAGTAACGCTGTTTTTGCTCGCGGATCCGGGTGTTTTCCGGAACCTCCATCTTCAGCTCGTCGCCAATGAAGTTCCACAGATCTCTTTGCGCGATGCTGTCATCATCCAGCCACCGCGCACCGGTCTCTCGACCATCTGTGTACTTTCCTGCTTCACTTTGACCTGCCGAAGACAGACTCTGTGCATGCTGTCTGGGTTGGGAGGTGTCATTAGGCGGCACCTGGCAACCGGTCAGCACGACTGAGGCGATAAATATCGCTTTAGTCTTCATATCTGTGTCAATAGTTGCTTAAAAGACAAACAATGATACTTTGATTGGCAATTCAGTACAACAAAAACCGTCAGAATCGGTCTTTCATGGCGCGTAAGTGCGCAAAAATCTGCCAATCACCCTTGTGGTCCGTATTAATGGACAATTTTCTTTGCAAATCAATGTCATGGTAACGTAAAAAAATATTTATTCTTCGTTCCCGCCCCAGTGTGGAAGGGAGGGATGATTCTCCTTTTTCACGTAATTGCCTGATTTTAAGTAGATAATCATGGATATCCGCATCTTCTGGCCAAACGTGGTGCGCGAACTCCAGATTGGATAATGTGTACTCGTGTGCACAACATACTTGGGTTTCATCGGGTAAATCAGCCAACTTGATCAATGATTCGAACATTTGTTGTGCTGTACCTTCAAAAATGCGACCGCACCCAGCAGAAAATAATGTATCGCCACAGAACAGATATGGGCGGCTATGATACGCGATATGTCCTGCGGTGTGCCCGGGCACGGAAAAAATAGAAAATTCCGAGCCGGCCGCAGTAATTACGTCGCCTTCCTGTACTGTATGTGTCGCGCCACACGGTTTGGTTTCCTGTGGGCCGTAAATTTGTATGCCGGGGTAGTGTTCCGCCAGTTGGCGAACGCCGCCAGTATGATCATTATGGTGATGGGTCAACAGAATGGCGACAGGGAACAGCTTGTGATCTTCCAACGCCTGTAGCACGGGGGCGGCTTCGCCCGGATCCACAATCACGCATTGCTTTTCATCGTTGGCCAGTAGCCAGATGTAGTTGTCTTTGAAGGCCGGTACACTGATAAGATTCATGCTGCATCCTCATTTTTTGCGATTAGCCTGCGGAAGATACTAAAACATGAAGCCAGCACAAACATCCCAGAAAATCGTAGCGCCTGATAGTTGGGAGGCGATTCCCTGGGGAGAGTACTATCTTCATACGCTGAATTCGGCGCTGTCCCCGTGGTGGAGTCGGATATTTGGATTCCACCTGCTGAAAATCGGCCGGTTGAGTACGGCGATTGACAGCCAGACGTGTACGATTCCGCATCAGGTCAACGTCAGCCGGGAGCCGCAAGCGACGCATGTCATGGCGGACCCTTACCAGCTTCCGTTTGTCGAGAAGTCGGTGGATGCCTGTCTGCTGGCTCATGTGCTGGCTTATTCTGCCGATCCTCACCGGATTGTACGCGAGGTGGACCGGATCTTGATTAACGATGGCTGGATCATCATCAGCGGGTTCAACCCGGTCAGTCTGGTTGGTCTGGGGCGTCTGGTGCCCGGTATGCGCCGGCGTCAGCCGTATTGCAGCCGGATGTTCAGCCAGATGCGCGTGATGGACTGGCTAAGCCTGCTGAATTACGAGATTGTGCATCATAACAGTTTGCAGGTGCTGCCCTGGCGTCAGCCCGGCCAGGGCAAGTGGAACAATACGCTGCCGCTGCTGGGATGTCTGAACCTGATTGTCGCGCGCAAACGCACGATTCCGCTGACCATGACGCCGTCCAAAACCCTGCTGAGGAAATCACCGCTGAATCGCCCGGTCGGGGCGACGAAAAGCTATCGTTATCGGCATGATTGAACGTCAGTCTGGGGGGCTCGTTACGGTAAGGCTACTCCGGCTGATAGCCGGTGTCATCAAGCGTGGGTGCGCTGGCAGCCTGGCGGGCCAGTTCATCACAGCGTTCGTTTTCCGGATGGCCTGCATGGCCTTTCACCCATTGCCAGTGCAGGGTATGACGCTGAATAGCCTGATCCAGCCGCTGCCACAGGTCGACGTTTTTCACTGGTTTTTTATCCGCGGTTTTCCAGCCGCGCTTTTTCCAGTTATGGATCCAACTGGTAATGCCCTGGCGGACGTACTGGCTGTCGGTAGTGATGGTTACCTCGCAAGGTGTGGTCAGGGTTTCCAGCGCGACGATTGCCGCCATCAATTCCATCCGGTTATTGGTGGTGAGCCGGTAGCCTGCGCTGAGGGGTTTTTCGTGTTGCTTGTAACGCAGCAGTGCCCCGTATCCACCTGGACCGGGATTGCCGAGACAGGATCCGTCGGTGAAAATCTCTACCTGTTTTAGCATCTCTGGTAGACTCTTATTCATGGTCAAAAGTACAAGTCTGACATAAACGAAACCGATGAGCACTGTAATTACACGACAAATCGTTCTTGATACTGAAACCACCGGTATGAATAAACTGGGGGTTCATTATGAAGGGCACAAGATTATTGAGATCGGTGCGGTCGAGGTGGTGAACCGTCGTCTGACCGGGCGCCACTTCCATGTCTACCTCAAACCGGACCGGTTGGTGGATCCGGAGGCCTATAACATTCATGGCATCAGTGATGAATTCCTGGCGGATAAGCCGACTTACGGCGATGTCGTCGATGATTTTCTCGATTTCATCCGCGGTGCCGAGCTGGTGATCCATAACGCGGCGTTCGATATCGGCTTTATGGACTATGAGTTTCGCTTACTGAAGCGCGATATCCCGAAAACCGAGACGTTCTGCACCATTACCGACAGCCTGCTGATGGCGCGCCGGTTATTTCCCGGCAAGCGTAATAACCTGGATGCGTTGTGCGATCGTTACCAGATAGATAACAGCAAGCGTACGCTGCACGGCGCGTTACTCGATGCCGAAATTCTGGCCGAAGTTTATCTGGCGATGACCGGCGGTCAAACGTCGCTGGCCTTTTCGATGGAGGGCGATACCCAGCAGCAGGCGGCGCAAGCGGAAACCATCCAGCGCATTTCACGCCCGGCATCGGCTCTGGCGGTGTTGTATGCCAGTGACGAAGAACTGGTGGCGCATGAGCAACGTCTGGATTTGATTGTGAAAAAAGGCGGCAGTTGCCTGTGGCGTAACTGAGTTTATGGTCTTTGATCACAAAGGCGGCGCTGCGCTGAAAATGTAAGCAAACAGAAGCAGTTAGTGATAAAAAGCATTGACGCAACCGATGGTGCCCCGTAGTATTCACCTCGCTCACTGAGCACAGCGCGGTGCGGTAGTTCAGTCGGTTAGAATACCGGCCTGTCACGCCGGGGGTCGCGGGTTCGAGTCCCGTCCGCACCGCCAACCATTCCGAAGCCCTGAATCATCTGATTCGGGGCTTCTTCGTTTCCGGGCCTCAGAAATCCCAGTCTTCGTCTTCGGTTTCCACCGCTTTGCCAATCACATAGGATGAGCCTGCCCCGGAGAAGAAATCGTGATTTTCCTCTGCGCCCGGCGACAGGGCGGCCAAAATAGCCGGATTGACGTCGGTCATGCTGGCGGGAAACAGCGCTTCATAGCCCAGATTCATCAGCGCTTTGTTGGCGTTATAGTGCAGGAACTTCACTACATCATCGCTCCAGCCGACGCCGTCATACAGTTCGTGGGTGTAATCCACTTCATTGTCGTACAGAGTTTGCAGCAAATCGTAGGCGAAGGCCTGCAAATCCCGTTGTTGTTGCGTACCCACGTGTTTTAACCCCTGCTGGTATTTGTAGCCGATGTAATACCCGTGCACCGCTTCGTCGCGGATGATGAGGCGAATCAGGTCGGCGGTATTGGTCAGCCGGCCGCGGCTGGCCCAGTACATCGGCAGGTAAAAACCGGAGTAAAACAGAAAGGACTCCAGAAAGACGCTGGCGATTTTCTTTTTCAGCGGGTCGTCATGCTGGTAATGCGAGAGGATCAGCGCCGCCTTGTTTTGCAACGGCTGGTTGCGTTCGCTCCAGCTATAGGCGTCGTCCACTTCGCTGGTCAGACACAGGGTGGAAAAGATGGCGCTGTAAGAGCGGGCGTGGACCGCTTCCATAAACCCGATGTTGGAGAGCACGGCCTCCTCATGCGGCGTCAACGCATCGGCCATCAGCGCAGGGGCGCCCTGAGTATTCTGCAATGTATCCAGCAGCGTCAGGCCGGTAAACACGCGCAGCGTGAGTTGACGTTCGATATCGCTCAATTGCGCCCAGGATGGCATATCGTTGGACAGCGCGATTTTTTCCGGCAGCCAGAAATTGGTGGTCAGCCGGTTCCAGACCTCCAGATCCTTGTCATCCTGCGGGCGATTCCAGTTAATGGCCTTCAGGGGCGAAAGCGGACTCATGCAGTTATCTCCGTTGTTCATGTGGTGCAGCAGCGTGTATTAGAGCGAGCAGGACACACAGCCCTGAATCTCGGTGCCTTCCAGCGCTTTTTGGCGCACGCGAATGTAGTACAGGGTCTTGATGCCTTTTTTCCAGGCGTAGATCTGCGCTTTGTTGATATCGCGGGTGGTGGCGGTATCGGGGAAAAATAGCGTCAGCGACAGCCCCTGATCGACATGACGGGTCGCCACGGCATAGGTGTCGATAATTTTCTCCGGGCCGATTTCATAGGCGTCCTGATAAAAGCGTTGGTTGTCGTTGGTCATGTACGGCGCAGGGTAATAAACTCGCCCCAGTTTGCCTTCCTTGCGAATTTCGATGCGCGAAACAATCGGATGGATGCTCGCCGTAGCATGATTGATATAGGAAATCGAACCGGTGGGCGGCACTGCCTGCAGGTTTTGATTGTAGAGCCCGTGGCGCATCACCTGCGCTTTCAGTGCCAGCCAGTCTTCCCGTAAGGGAAGCGCAATGCCGGAGGAAGCGAACAGGTCACGCACGCGTCCCGTGGCCGGTTGCCACTCCTGCGACAGATAACGATCAAAAAATGCGCCGCTGGCGTACTGCGAATCAGCGAAACCGGCGAAGGTTTGGTTATGCTCCTGTGCCAGCAGGCTGGAGGTGTGCAAGGCGTGATACGTCACGGCATAAAAATAGAGGTTGGTAAAATCCAGCGCCTCTTCCGAACCGTAAAACAGCCCTTCACGCGCCAGATAGCCGTGCAGGTTCATCTGCCCGAGCCCGATGGCGTGAGACTCAGTATTGCCGTTGGCGATAGACGGCACCGCGCCGATATGGCTCATATCAGACACGGCTGTCAGCGCCCGCACGGCAATTTCCACTGAACGGGCCAGGTTGCCGCCATCCATCACCCGGGCAATATTGAGCGACCCGAGGTTACAGGAAATGTCCTTCCCGACCTGACGATAATTCAAATCTTCCTGATACTCGCTGGCGCGGCTGACCTGCAGAATCTCCGAGCACAGGTTGCTCATGGTGATGCGCCCGGCCACCGGGTTGTGGCGGTTCACGGTATCTTCGAACATCAGGTAGGGATAACCGGATTCAAACTGGATCTCGGCCAGCGTCTGGAAAAACTGACGGGCGTTGATGGCCCACTTGCGAATCCCGGGGTGACTGACCAACTCGTCGTATTTTTCGCTGACGCTGATTTCCGACAGCGGCATGCCATACACCCGCTCAACGTCATAGGGTGAGAACAGGTGCATATCCTGATTGGCGCGGGCCAGCCGCAGTGTAATATCCGGAATGACCACCCCCAGCGACAGGGTTTTGATGCGAATTTTTTCGTCGGCGTTTTCCCGGCGAGTATCAAGAAAGCGCAGGATATCCGGATGATGGGCATGCAGATAAACCGCTCCGGCCCCTTGCCGGGCGCCGAGCTGATTGGCGTAGGAAAAGGCGTCTTCCAGCATTTTCATGATGGGGATGATGCCGGATGACTGATTTTCAATGCGTTTTATCGGCGCGCCGGTTTCACGGATGTTGGTCAGCATAAAGGCTACGCCGCCGCCGCGTTTGGAGAGCTGCAGCGCGGAATTGACCGCCCGGCCGATGGACTCCATGTTGTCCTCAATACGCAGCAGAAAGCAGGACACCAGCTCGCCGCGCTGCTGTTTGCCGCAATTGAGGAAGGTCGGCGTGGCGGGCTGGAAACGACCGCTCATCATTTCATCCACCAGTTGGCGCGCCAGTTGGACGTCGCCCCGCGCCAGCGTCAGCGCCACCATGCAGACCCGATCGTCATAGCTTTCCAGATACTGGCTGCCGTCGAAGGTTTTCAGCGCATAGCTGGTGTAAAACTTAAAGGCGCCCAGGAAGCTCTGGAACTGGTAGCGATGTTCGGCCGCGCGCTGGAACAGGTCGGCGATGAAGTCAGGCTGGTAGCGCGTCAGCACCTGGGGTTCGTAATACCCTTCCTGTTGCAGCCAGCGCAGTTTCTCTTCCAGAGACGGGAAGCGGCGGGTGCGCGGCAGCACGTGATCGCGGAAATAGGCCTGAATCGCCTGCCGATCCTGTTCAAACTGAATGCGGCCATCGGCGTCATAAATGTTCAGCATGGCGTTGAGCGCATGGTAATCCAGCTGGCTGGAAGGCGCTTCGGTCAGGAATTCTGCTGTAGCCAAAATTGGGTCACTCCTCTGCGTACGTTGTCTACATCTTCCGGGGTGCCAGACAGCTCAAAGCGGTAAAGGCAGGGAACCTGGCATTTGGCGGCGATAATGTCGCCGGCGATGGCGTAGGCGGCGCCAAAGTTACGGTTCCCGGCGGCGATGACGCCGCGCAGCAACGCACGGCGCGATGATTGGTTCAGAAAGTGGATGACCTGACGGGGCACCGCGCCGTGTGTACTGCCGCCGCCGTAGCTGGGCACCACCAGAATGTAGGGGCTGGCGATATCCGGCATTGGCGCTTCGGCCTGCAGTGGTATCCGCATCGCCGGCACCCCCAGACGACAGACGAACCGATGCGTGTTTTCCGACTGGCTGGAGAAATAGATGATCGGATTCATCATCGTTGTCTCAGGCTGTGACGGCGCGCAGCGAGCGGAGTTTATCCGGGCGGAAACCACACCAGTGCGCCCCGTTGGTCTCCACCACCGGCACCTGACGGTAGCCGAGCGCCAGTACATGTTCCCGCGCCTGCTCATCGCTGGAGATATCGATCTTGCGGTAGGTCACGCCATAGCTATCCAGCGTGCGGCAGGTAGCGTCGCATTGGGGGCAGTCTGCTTTGCTATAAACGCTAATGATCATGATTCGTATTTACCTTTGTCATCGAAAGTGAGAGAGTCAGGGCGCTTTTGGGTGAGCCGGTTTTCAATGCATAGTTCAATACATGGTTCAATGCATACGGGCGAACCGTTGCTGTCCGTCTCGCAATAAATACTAGATATTGTGTTTTAAAATATCAACCACGCAATATATAGAGGTTTTGGCAAAGTGAACCTGGGAAAGGAATTGGTCGGCGAAGGAAACCTGAGGGCGGGCGCCCTCAGGTGAATGGTCAAACGGTCGCGATGTTTCTGCCGTAATAGATCTCCTGCATCTCGCGATACAGCAAATCGGTAATACGTTTGCGCTCTTCCGGGCTCAGTTCTTGCGGACTAACGTTAAACAGGTAGTGCTTCAGGTCGAAATCCTTCAGCAGCATTTTGGTGTGAAAAATGTTTTCCTGGTAAACGTTTACGTCCATCAGGTGATAGAGCGATTTTATGTCGTCAGACATGAAGTTCTGAATCGAATTGATTTTGTGGTCGATGAAATGCTTGACGCCGTTGATGTCGCGGGTAAAACCGCGCACACGGTAATCGATGGTCACGATGTCCGATTCCAGCTGATGAATCAGATAGTTGAGCGCTTTGAGCGGCGAAATGACCCCACAGGTAGATACTTCGATATCCGCACGGAAGGTGCACAGGCCGCCGCCGGGGTGGCTTTCCGGATAGGTGTGTACGCAGATATGGCTCTTGTCGAGATGCGCGACGACGGAGTTCGGTAGCGGGCCGGGATGTTCGGAGGTATCCACGTCGCGTGGGTCCATCGGTTCCTCGCTGACCAGAATAGTGACGCTGGCGCCCTGTGGTTCATAATCCTGGCGGGCAATATTCAAAATGTTGGCGCCAATGATGGAACAGGTTTCACTCAGGATTTCTGTCAGACGGTTCGCATTGTACTGCTCATCAATGTACGCGATATAGCCATCGCGGTCGGCAGGCGTTTTGGCGTAACAGATATCGTAGATACAAAAACTCAGGCTTTTGGTCAGATTGTTAAAGCCATGTAGTTTCAGCTTTTGCAATTTAATTCACCCCCTTATGGATGCCGTGGTCAGCGGGCGGCTGACAGGGCATTCAGTAAATATTGCGGCAGGGCAAAGCTGCCGGTATGAATGGCCGGATTGTAATAACGGCATTCGATTCCCGCGGCGTCAAACCGCTGCTGCAGGCTATTTTGATCGATCGTACGCAATGCCGGGTTGTTGCTGGCCCAGGCAAAGGTCATGATTCCGCCGTAGTAAGTCGGAATGGCGGTCTGATAAAAACTGACGTCGCTGAAATAGCGGCTCAGTTTCTGATGGCTGTTGACCGCTTCATCCTGCTGCAGGAAGCAGACGCCGTTCTGCGCCACGAAGATTCCCCCGTCGTTCAGGCAGCGTGCGCATCCCTGATAAAAGTCCGAGGTAAACAGACTTTCGCCGGGGCCGATAGGATCGGTGCAGTCGGAAATGATGATATCGAACTTTTCCTGACAGGCGTTGACGAAGTTAACACCGTCGTCAATCACCAGACGAAAGCGCGGGTCATCGTAGGCGCCGGCGCTGTGGTTGGGCAGATACTGACGGCAGAACGCCACCACGCCGGCATCGATTTCCACCATCGTGATCTGTTCCAGGTTACGGTGGCGGCAGACTTCGCGCAGCATGCCGCCGTCGCCGCCGCCGATGATCAGCACGCGTTTAGCGTTGCCGTGGGCCAGCAGCGGAACATGGGTCATCATTTCGTGATAGATGAACTCGTCGCGTTCGGTGGTCTGCACTACGCCATCCAGCGCCATAATCCGGCCCAGCGCGGCGTTTTCGAAGATGATCAGATCCTGATGGTCGGTTTTTTCATGATAGAGCACCTGGTCTATCGAAAAGTACTGACCAAAGTTGGCATGCAGGGTCTCATACCAAATTTCTTTCTGGGACATGTTAGGGCTTCCTCCGCGATAACAGCCATGAAAATTGGCGCGCTATGATAGCTAACTCTCATGGTGCTTGCACGGTCAAATTTCACGCAATGCGGAGGATTTTACGCTTTACTGAGTATTCGCGAGTAAACTTAGCGAATTTCGTGCCAGATACTGGCATTTCTTCGGGGTGGGGATGGCGATGCCGCTCAGGTCGCGGTAACTGGCTTCGCCAAGGGCGATCATATCGAACTGATTGTAGTTGCTCAAATCCCAGCGATTTTGCTGGGCAAAGATCACCAGCGCCCGGCGGATTTGCTCGTTGGGGAGATCTTTGTAACCACAGTTGTTTTTCAGATAAACAAAAATGGCGGTCAGATCGGCGAGGTCTTCAGCCTCGAAATCATTCAATGCCTTACTGGCGGAGGAGAAGCCCAACAGCGAAAGCAGGAGCAGCACCAGCGCGGAATGTTTCATAATTCAACCTGTTTCATCTTTCATCAGATGACGTTATCACAGTTACCGGCCCGGATTTCAAGTTTTATTAAGATCAGCGTGATATCCGCAAGAGGCGAAGAACCGCGCCGGGCGGGGCAAACGGAGGGGTGTATGTTCAATGGCGCAATTACCGGCTATTTATCAGCGATTGACACCATGACGCCAGCGTCTGGCTTTGATATTAATAGTGCAGTTTAAATTTATCTCACGATTTCTCATGACTTCAGGTATCTGGCGCATCAGTAGTGTGCTGTTGGCAGGAATACTTCTATTCCCGCTGGTAACCATGGTCGGGATGGCGTTGTCCGCTCCTGGCGACGCGGTGTCGGCGCTATGGCATGCTCTGCCCGTTTATGGCACGAACTCGCTGATGCTGGTGGCGGGCTGCGTGCTGTTCAGCCTGCTGTTTGCGTTGCCGCTGGCCTGGCTGATGTCGCGCTACCGTTTCGCCGGTCAGGTGTGGCTGCATCGCGCGCTGTTGCTGCCGCTGGCGATGCCCGGTTATCTGCTGGCTGCGGTCTATGGCGACGCGCTGGGGTACGAAGGGCCGGTCAAGCAAACGCTGTACGCCCTGTCGTTTGATACGGACGTTGCGCCCCAGACATTCTGGCAACAGGCGCTGATGGTGGCGTGCGCCAGCCTGTGTCTGGCGCTGGTGCTGTTTCCGTATGTCTACCTGCTGGTTCGAACGGCGCTGATGTCGCAACCGGTCAGTCTGCAACAGGCTGCCCGGCTGATGAACCAGACCCGCGCTCAGGTATTCTGGCGTGTCGTTTTTCCCATGGCCCGCCCGGCGATCGCGCTGGGTATGGTGCTGATGGCGTCGGAAGCGCTCGGCGATTACGGTATTTCCGCTTACTTCTCTTTGCAAACGATCACCACGGCCGGTCTGGACCTGTGGCGCGACAAGGCGCAGCACGGTACGGCGGCATTATTGATGTCGTTGCTGTTGCCGCTGGTGTTCCTGATCTGGTTTCAGGCGCGTCGCAGCCGCGCCCGTCAGTTGCGTTACCAGAAAAACTGCGGAATATGCCCGAACAACTTGCCGGTGCTGCACGGGTGGCCGCGTTTTCTGACGATGCTGTTTGGTGGCGCACTGGTGGTGATTGCGTTTGTGGTGCCGGTCGGTCGGATGGTGGGGTGGGCGATAGTGTCCGAAGCGCCAATCTGGAGTTTGCCGTTTTTGCTGGCGTTTACCAGTAGCTTCATGGCGGCCTCCTGCGCGATGTTGCTGGTGATTGGGCTGGCGGTGGTGTGTACGTTTGATTTCCAGGCAATCGGCAATCCCGCTTACCGTAACCCGCTGCGCTGGCTGAATCTCAATCGGTTATTGCCCTCAACGGCGTTGGGTATGGGCCTGCTGGTGCCGTTTCTGGGGCTGGATGCCTGGCGCGCCACGGCCGGCGGTGTGGTGGACGACCCCTGGGCGGGGTCAGTGCTGGTGCTGATTCTGGCTTACTGCATGCGTTTTAGCGGTTTGCTGATTGACCGGTTGCAAGTCCGTATGTCCCGTCTGTCGGGGGCCATGACTCATGTCAGCCAGTCGCTTGGCTATACGCCGGCCCTGCAGGTGCTGTGGGTTTATCTGCCGCAGTTGCGTCACTGCATGATTGTCGGCGTATTGCTGGTGTTTACCGAAAGCCTGCGTGAGCTGAATGCATCGCTGTTGTTGCAGCCGTTTGAAGTGGAAACCATGGCGACCTATGTGTTCCGCTTCATGATGGATGAACGGCTGCCGCTGGTGGCGACCCCCGCGCTGATGCTGGTGGGCGTGGGGATGATCCCGCTGTTTGGGATAACCCGATTGATGAGAATGGAAGGATAGGTAAGTTATGGCGACCCCGGAGATACTAACGATAGCCTCGCTCAGTTGCCGCTATCCGCAACTTTCCGTGCTGGAAAACGTGAGTTTTTCGGTGCATGAAGGCGAAATGGTGTGCCTGCTTGGGGCCAGCGGCGATGGTAAAACTACGCTGCTGAAATCGATAGCGGGTCTGCTGCCGCAGGAACAAGGCAGAATAGTCATCGCCGGTCAGAAGGCGGACTCCCTGGCGCAGGGCGCCGAGTCATCGCCGCGCGTCGTGGGGATGGTGTTTCAGGATGATGTGCTGTTTCCCCATCTGACGGTCATGGAGAACATTACCTTCGGGCTGCGCGGCAGGTCATCGGAAGAGGTCAGCACTCTGGCGATGGATGCGGTAGGGTTGATGCAACTGGAAACCTTTACCCGGTGTTATCCTCATGAACTGTCCAGAGAGCAGAATCAACGGGCGGCGCTGGCCCGTGCGCTGGCGTGCCAGCCTAAACTGTTGCTGCTGGATGAGCCTTTTTCCTCCGTTGACAGCCAAATCCGTTACCGCTTGATCAGCGAGCTGCGCCAGATTCTGCGGCAGCGTCAGATCGCCACGCTGTTTGCGACATCCGATCGGGAAGACGCCTTCGCCTTCGCCGATCACCTGATCCTGATCCATGACGGCGGTATTGTGCAGCAGGGGTTTTCCGCCGATCTCTACTACCGGCCGGTCAATCGTTATGTGGCAAGTTTTATGGGCAACACCAATTACCTGCCGGTGAAGATCAGCGGTGACCGTCAATGGCAGAGTTTTCTCGGCGAGCATCAGGCGACGCGAGCGTTGAAACTGCCGCATGGCGCACGTTATGACTGGCTGGTTCGTCCGCAGGAAATTGCGCTGGCGCTGGATGAGGAAGGCTCGGGCGTAATCGAAGATCGGTTGTTTATGGGAACCAGCAATTTTTACCGCGTCCGGGTCAATGAGCTGGAGCTTCAGGTGCAAAGCGGCAACTGGTTTGAACCGGGGCAGCCGGTCCGGCTCAGTATTCGCACCGATCAACCGGTTCTGTTTCCGCCGGAAACGGCGATCGGTTCGCAGGAGTAGCGGGCGTCAGGCCCGCCTCGTCCGTCGAACGCCGGGAGCGCCTGCTAACGACCTTGTTCAACACAGGCGCTCACCGTTCTGCTTTTTTCTCCGGGCTACCGGCATGGTCATCAATGCTTCGGTACTATCAGTTTCAGTACTATCACACGCGATGCTATTTGGCTGCATTCGGCGCGTGTGGTTCAGGCTGAGGCATGGGGGGAATTTCCCGCACGCTGATGCTGACTTCATAGGTTTTGCCATTGCCTTGCGGCACATTGGCGACTAGCTTGTTGACGGCTTGCACCGGGTCGGTCGCCTGCAGCGACGCCTGGTACAGCGCAGGCATCGGCGGCGGGAATCCGGGCGGTGGTGGAAATGCGCCGGGTTTGCTGAATGCCGGCGGCTCGGCGCCTTCCGGATGAGCGGAGGCCACGGATACGGCGGAAATCAGAGAAATACCGGCGATAAGCGCTGCAGTACGGCAAATTTTCGATAGTGATGTCATGTTACACCTCTCCATAGGTTGGTCATGACATATGAAAAACCTTGTACTGATGCAGCGCAACGCGTTTTACCCTCTTTTATCTGCCGATAACGAAATCCTGACTCTCTTGCGAATACGTTGATATTTTCACCACACTCGGCAAACCTCTCGCAGACCTCAACGCTCCAGCGCGAGAAAGTCGCCCGCCAGAATGTGCCAGGCGCTGGGGTGGGCTTCAAAGCCGATTTTGGGGTAATAATCCACGGCCTGAGGCGCGGCAATCAGAATCAGACGACACTGTGGTTTGAGCTGCTGTACGGTATGCGCGATAAGCTGACGACCGATGCCGCCATGCTGACAAGTTTCATCCACCGCCAGGTCGGACAGGTAGCAGCAAAAGTGATAATCCGTCACGCTGCGCGCCACGCCCACCAGTTCATCGCCGCGCCATGCCGTCACCAGCAGGTCCGTTTCGGTTAGCATGCCCGCAAGGGTATCCCGCTGATCCAGCGGTCGTCTCGGGCCCAGCGAGGTTCGGTTTAGCAGATGGATAAACTGATCGACATTGATGGGATCATTCACTTTATAGGTGATGGCGCTGTCAGCCATTGAAGACGATAAGGATGTCATGCTCTCTCCGCTAGTGGGGTGGGTGAACCCAGGCTTTCTGTTATACTGCGCGCCGTGATGAATTGCGGCACAGCCTGGCTGTGTGTCAGCATCGGAGTATGGCCCCAGAGGCCGATACTGGATACCTTTTTTCTGTGAGTTGTCAGTATGATGAAACATACGGTGGACGTCATGATCTCCGAGCGGGAGGTCAAGGCGCGGGTGGCCGAACTCGGACGCCAAATCAGCGAGCATTACCGCAACAGCGGCAGCGACATGGTGCTGGTGGGACTGCTGCGCGGCTCCTTTGTGTTTATGGCCGATCTGTGCCGCGCCATTGACCTTTCCCACGAGGTGGATTTTATGACCGCCTCCAGTTACGGCGGCGGCATGAACTCGTCGCGCGACGTGAAGATTCTGAAGGATCTGGATGAAGATATCCGCGGCAAAGACGTGCTGATTGTCGAAGATATCATTGACTCCGGCAATACCCTGAGCAAGGTGCGGGAAATTCTGCAACTGCGCGAGCCGAAGTCGCTGGCCATTTGTACGTTGCTGGATAAGCCGTCACGCCGTGAAGTTCAGGTACCGGTAGAATGGGTTGGTTTTTCCATCCCTGATGAGTTTGTGGTGGGGTATGGCATCGATTATGCCCAGCGTTATCGCCATCTGCCGTTTATCGGCAAGGTGATTCCGCAGTAAAGCGTGAAATCGCGCCCATGCCGGCATGGGCGCGATAGGAATGATTACAGCAGCGACGAGACCGCCCGGCGGTAACGCTGCTCCAGCGTCTCGCGGCTGGTGGCGGTGACTTCCAGGTCACGCAGACGACCATCCTGAATCCCGTAGACCCAGCCATGAATCGTCACCTTCTGGCCGCGTTTCCAGGCCGACTGCATGATGGTGGAGTGACCCAGGTTGTACACCTGTTCCACTACGTTGATTTCACACAGTTTGTTAATTCGCTGTTCGGGTGGCAATTCTCCCAGTAATGAGCTGTGCTTATACCACAGGTCACGGATGTGGAGCAGCCAGTTGTTGATCAACCCCAGTTCCGGGTTTTCAACCGCGGCCTGCACGCCGCCGCAGCCATAGTGGCCGCAAATGATGATGTGCTCCACTTCCAGAACCTCAACGGCGTACTGCACTACGGACAGGCAGTTAAGATCGGTATGGATCACCAGGTTAGCCACGTTGCGGTGAACGAACAGTTCGCCCGGTTCGAGGCTGGTCAGGCTTTCTGCGGGAACCCTGCTATCAGAACAACCAATCCACAGAAAGCGGGGACGCTGAGCTAATGCCAGTCGTTCAAAATAATCAGGGTCTTCTTTCACTATCGTTTCAGACCATTGCTGGTTATTGGCGATCAGCGTTTCTATCGTTTTCATGAAAGTAAATGACCTGTAACAACAAAAGGGCGGTGAGGGGTAATATAGAGCAATCACAGGGGTTTTGAAATCGAAAACTGGGTCCGACCAGGACTCGCTCAACTGATAATAAGGCACGCTTTCAGCTATGACATATGCACTGGAATTGATGAATGTGACCAAAACGTACCCGGGGGGCGTTCGCGCGCTGCGCGGTATCGACCTGCGCGTTGAAGCCGGGGATTTCTATGCTCTGCTGGGCCCTAATGGCGCAGGCAAGTCCACCACCATCGGCATCATCAGTTCACTGGTCAACAAGACCGACGGCAGGATTCAGGTGTTCGGCCACGATCTGGACCGGGATATTGTGAACGCCAAGCGGCAACTGGGGCTGGTGCCGCAGGAATTCAACTTCAATCCGTTTGAGACCGTGATGCAAATTGTGGTCAATCAGGCCGGTTACTACGGCGTTCCCCGGCAGGAGGCGTTGCGGCGCGCCGAAAAATACCTCAACCAGCTCGACCTGTGGGGCAAGCGCAACGAGCGCGCCCGCATGTTGTCCGGCGGGATGAAGCGCCGGCTGATGATTGCCCGGGCGTTGATGCATGAACCCAAGCTGCTGATTCTTGACGAGCCGACCGCCGGGGTGGACATCGAATTGCGTCGCTCAATGTGGGGGTTCCTCAAAGAACTCAACGGGCAGGGCACCACCATCATCCTGACCACCCATTATCTGGAAGAAGCGGAAATGCTGTGCCGCAATATCGGCATCATCCAGTCCGGGCAACTGGTGGAAAACACCTCGATGAAGGCGCTGCTGGCCAAGCTGCAATCGGAAACCTTCTTTTTCGACTTGGCGGCGAAGAGCGCCCTTCCCAGGCTGGAAGGCTATCAGCACCGGCTGGTGGATACCTCTACGCTGGAAGTGGAAGTGAGACGCGAGCAAGGGCTGAACGGCATTTTCAGCCAGCTCAGCGCGCAAGGCATTCAGGTTCTCAGTATGCGCAACAAGGCCAATCGCCTGGAAGAACTGTTTGTCGCGCTGCTCAATAACAACGGAGATAAAGCATGATGGGGTTATATTGGGTAGCGTTGCAGAGCATCTGGAGCAAGGAAATCAACCGCTTCGCCCGGATCTGGATCCAAACGCTGGTGCCGCCAGTGATTACGATGTCGTTGTACTTCATCATTTTCGGCAATCTGATCGGTACCCGCATCGGCGAGATGAACGGCTTTAGTTACATGCAGTTCATCGTGCCGGGGCTGATCATGATGTCGGTGATTACCAACGCCTATGCCAACGTCGCGTCGTCATTTTTCAGCGCCAAATTTCAGCGCAATATCGAAGAGCTGCTGGTGGCGCCGGTGCCGACCCACATCATCATCGCCGGTTATGTCGGCGGCGGCATGGCGCGCGGCATCTGCGTCGGCGTGCTGGTCACGGCGGTGTCGCTGTTCTTTGTGCCGCTGCACGTCCATGCCTGGTGGATGGTGGTGGTGACACTGTTGCTGACGTCGATGCTGTTTTCGCTGGCGGGGCTGATTAACGCCGTATTCGCCAAAACCTTCGACGACATCAGCCTGATTCCCACCTTCGTGCTGACGCCGCTGACTTATCTGGGCGGCGTGTTCTATTCGCTGTCGTTGCTCTCGCCGTTCTGGCAGGCGGTGTCCAAACTGAACCCGGTCGTTTATATGATCAGCGGTTTCCGCTTCGGATTCCTGGGTATTCATGATGTGCCGCTGCCACTGACGCTGGCGGTGCTGCTGGCGTTTATCGTGGTGTTCTACGGGCTGAGCTGGTGGTTGATTGAGCGTGGGCGCGGCTTGCGCAGTTAATCAGGCGTTTTTGTCGGATGTGAAGCGGGATGGCGTGTGCCGTCCCGCTTTTTTATAGGCGCAATGACTCAGGCGATCTGCACCGGAATGGCTTTGGCGGTGCGCTGCAACGTATTGTTGTCGCCAAAATAGGCGACCTTCGGGCGGTGCTCGCGCGCCTGCTCATCCGGCATCTGCACATAGGAGCAGATAATCAGCTTGTCGCCGACGCAGGCGCAGCGTGCGGCCGCTCCGTTGACGGAAATGATGCGGGAGCCGCGTTCAGCGGCGATCGCGTAGGTGGAAAAACGGTGGCCGTTGTCCACGTTGTAGATGTCGATCGCTTCGTATTCAAGAATACCGGCGGCGTCCATAAAATCCTGATCGATGGCGCAGGACCCTTCATAATGTAAATCTGCCTGGGTTACCTTCACCCGGTGCAGCTTACCTTGCAGCATGGTTCGAATCATCGGTCTGTCACTCTGGTTGGAAAAATCAGGTGGTCAAATCCACCTGCTGGTTGTCAATCAGGCGCGCCTTGCCCAGCCAGGCCGCCATCAGCACCACGGCACAGGTGCTGTCGATGGTCAGCGGCTGCAGCGTTGCGGCGTCGCGGATAAATAGCTCGTCGGGCGTGAATCCGGCCTCGCGCAGCGCCTCTGATGCGTTGGCGAGCATATCATCAATTTGCCGGTCGCCGTTGGATAATTGCTCTACCACCTCGTTCATGATGCGGCGAAGCTGCGGCGCCTGCTGACGCTCTTCGGCAGTGAGATAACCGTTGCGAGAGCTAAGCGCCAGGCCGTCTTTGGCGCGCACGATAGGCACGCCGACGATGCTGATGTCGTAGTCCATGTCGGCCACCATCTGACGGATCAGCGCCAGTTGCTGGTAATCTTTTTCGCCAAAGCAGGCTACATCCGGCTGCACCAGATTGAACAGCTTGCTGACGACGGTGGAGACGCCGCGAAAATGCCCCGGACGGCTGGCACCTTCCAGCATCTGCGACAGCCCCGGGACTTCCACGAACGTCTGCTGTTGCAGGCCGTTAGGGTAGAGGGTGTCGGGTGCGGGCGCGAACACCAGGTCAACGCCGCGCCGCGTCAGCTTCTCGCAGTCTTCCTGCAGGGTGCGCGGGTAGCGGGCCAGATCGTCCGCCCGCTCAAACTGCAATGGGTTGACAAAAATACTGACCACCACGATGTCGGCCCGAGCCCGGGCCTCGTCCACCAGCGTCAGGTGGCCGTCATGCAGGTTGCCCATGGTGGGCACCAATGCGATGCGTTTTCCTTCCTGACGCCAGCGGCGGAGTTCGCGGCGCAGCAGCACCGGCGTTTCAATAATCAACACACGCTTGCTCCTGTGTTAAACAAAACTGTATTGCTCGTCGGGAAAGGTTCCCTGTTCGACTTCCTGCACATACAGGCGAACGGCGGCGCGGATATCCGCTGCTTCCGCCATGAAATTGCGGGCGAACTTCGGCGTATGGCCGCCGGTCACGCCCAGCGCGTCGTGCATCACCAGAATCTGGCCGTCGGTGACATTGCCGGCACCGATGCCGATGACCGGGATACTGAGTGCGTCGGTCACTCGCTGGGCCAGCGATACCGGCACGCATTCCAGCACCAGTAACTGAGCGCCAGCCTGTTCCAGCGCCAGCGCGTCTTCCAGCAGCTGGCTGGCGGCGGCTTCGTCACGCCCCTGGACTTTATAGCCGCCAAAGATATTGACCGACTGCGGGGTCAGCCCCAGATGTCCACACACCGGGACGGCGCGTTCGGTCAGCATGCGCACGGTCGGCACGAGCCAACTACCGCCTTCGATCTTGACCATATTGGCGCCGGCGCGCATCAACGCCGCGGCTTGCTGGCAGGCTTGTTCCGGCGTGGCGGCGCCCATGAAGGGGAGATCGGATAACAGCAGGCAATGAGGTGCGCCGCGCCGTACGCAGCGGGTGTGATAAACCATATCGTCAATGGTAACGGGCAGGGTCGAATCGTGGCCCTGCACGGGCATACCGAGAGAGTCCCCCACCAGCATTACGCGGATACCCTGTTCATAAAACAACTGGGCGAAGCTGGCGTCGTAAGCGGTCAGTGTGGCGAACTTTTTCTGTTCCTGTTTCCACTGGCGCAGATGAGAAATCGTCGTCGCTTTCATGGCAACCTTCCTGAGTCAACTCAAGGGCATTTCAAAGGTGAGTCATTCTAATGGAAGGCAGGCATCAGGAACAGCGATCTATTTCTATTTGTAAAACAAGAGATTGGTACCTATCCGGCGCCAACCGCGCGTCGCGGTCGGCAGGAGAATGGGGGGATGGTTATTGGTCGGCCCACAGGGTCAGGCCGTTGCGGGGCACCTGCTGTAACCGCGTCGCCAGCGCTTCTCCATCGGGAAACACCAGTTCCGGCGCCAGTTCAGCCAGCGGGTAGAGCATGAACTCACGGTTTTTCATGTCATAGTGCGGCACCGTGAGTCGTTCGGTATGCAGCGTCAGGGAGCCAAACAGCAGAATATCAAGGTCGAGAGTACGCGGTCCCCAGCGGTGATCCTTACGTACTCGTCCTTGTTCCTGCTCAATGCGCTGGGTATGGTCCAGCAGCGTTTCCGGCGGCAACGCGGTCTGTAACTCGGCGACCGCATTGAGATAATCAGGCTGATCCTGCGGGCCGAGCGGGCGGCTGCGATAAAATGACGAACAGCGCGCCAGCCGGGTGTGCGGAATGGCGTCCAGCGCGGTTAGCGCCGCGCGCACCTGTTGCAATGGTTCGGACAGGTTGCTGCCCAGCGCCAGATAAACCCGGATCACCGGGCGTTGTCCCGGCGGGCAGGGCGCTTGCGCGGGCGACGTGAGCGGCGATGCGGCGTCGGGCCGTCATCCAGTGTGTTCAGCATCACCTGCTGGCGCGGCGGCGCGGCGACCTGAAACTCGCCCCACCACTGCGCCAGGCGCTGTAGCTCATGATGGTTTTCGATTTCCGCGCGCAGGCAGAGCAGGTCATACGCGGCGCGGAATTTCGGGTGTTCCATCAGCTTGAAGGCGCGTTTGCCCTGACGGCGCGACAGACGCAACTGCAATTGCCAGATATCGCGGACAAGCGAGGTAATACGTTTGGGGATCGCCAGCGAGCGGCACTGTTCGTCCAGTACGTCGTTCATGGCTAAGGCGAACGCCTCGAAGTAGGCCAGCCCGCTCTCCTGCGTCAGTTTCTGGGCGTGCTCCACCAGCGGGTACCACAGCATGGCGGAAAACAGAAACGCCGGGTTGACGCGCATGTCGTTCTGGATGCGTTGATCGGTGTTTTTCAGCACCTGTACGATCATCCGCTCCATCGTACTTTCGCCGTTAGCGGTGAAATAACGGCTGATCAGCGGAAACAGCGGCTGAAACAGCTGGTATTCGCACAGCAACTGATAGGTCGGATAGCCGTAGCCCGCCTGCAACAGTTTCAGGGATTCTTCAAACAGCCGCGCCGGCGGAATATCGTGCAGCAGCGAGGCCAGACGGGGAATCGGCTCGGCGGTTTCCGGGCTGATGCGCATACCGAGTTTGGCGGCGAATCGCACGGCGCGCAGCATGCGCACCGGGTCTTCGCGGTAGCGGGTTTCCGGTTCGCCAATCAGGCGAATCAACCCCTGACGCAGGTCGTTCAGGCCGTTGGTGTAGTCACGAACGGTGAAGTCGGCGATGCTGTAATAGAGGCTGTTGATGGAGAAGTCGCGCCGCTGGGCGTCTTCCTCGATGGTGCCGAAAATGTTGTCGCGCAGCAGCATACCGTTGTGGCCTTGCTGGGCGGCGTTTTTCGTTTCCTGTTCCTGATGCTGTTCGTGGTGGCCGCGGAATGTCGCGACTTCAATGACTTCGGGGCCGAACATCACATGCGCCAGACGGAAACGGCGGCCCACCAGCCGGCAGTTGCGGAACAACTTGCGGACCTGTTCCGGGGTGGCGTTGGTGGTGATATCGAAGTCTTTGGGTTTTTTGCCCAACAGCAGATCGCGGACGCCGCCGCCCACCAGATAAGCCTCATAGCCCGCTTTGCTCAGGCGATACAGTACTTTCAGCGCATTCTCACTAATGTCGCTACGTGAAATGGCGTGCTGGTCACGGGGAACGACCGTCATCGCCTGCGGCGGATTGTCCGCCCTGGCGGGCTCATTCTCACGATTCAGTACCTTGCGGCAAAAATTAGCTACCCGGGTAAAGATAATACACCTCGATAATCATTGGAAAATTAACGGCACAACAAAAAATAGCGGCTAATCATAGCTCACCCTCAGCCCTTTGAGAATGCTGATGTTATTTCCGGCGATGTAAGAGCGGCTTCGACAGGGACCGTAGCCAGCGACCAGTGCGCGACGGCCCACGCGAGCAACGCGTCCCGATCGAGGTCCCGCCAGTGCGCAGGCAATGGCTGGCGCAAAAAAGCCAGCGCCTGTGCCAGCACGGCCCGAGGATCGCCATCCGGTAGCGCCGGAGCATGGTTCTGCTTGGAGAGCTTATTGCCGTCGCAATTGAGCGCCAGCGGCAGATGTACGTAGGCCGGAGCCGGATAATCCAGCTGGTGGTACAGCGATAACTGGCGCACCGTCGGTTCGATCAGGTCCGCGCCGCGTACGATTTCGGTGACGCCCTGATCGTGGTCGTCGACCACGACGGCCAGATTGTAGGCAAACAGGCCATCGCGGCGATGGATAATAAAGTCTTCTCGCGCCAGCATCGGGTCGGCATCAATCTGCCCGCGCAAGCGATCGTGAAAGCTGAGAACCGGCTGGCTTTGGCGCAGGCGCAACGCCGCCTGATTGGACGGCAGGCCGCGATCGCGGCAGTGACCGTCATAGTGGCCGCCAATCTGCTGGATGCGTTGCCGGGTACAGGTACAGTAGTAGCATTTCCCCTGACGCTGCAGGTCGGCCAGCACCGCGCGGTAAAGATCGTGGCGGCGGGACTGGTACACCACGTCGCCGTCCCAGAGCAGGCCATACTGTTCCAGTTGGCGGAGAATGCGTGCGGCGGCGCCGGGCACTTCGCGCGGCGGATCGATATCCTCGATACGCACCAGCCAGCGTCCGCGGCAGGCGCGGGCCTGCAGATAGCTGCCCAGTGCGGCAATCAGGGAACCAAAGTGGAGATCGCCAGACGGAGAAGGCGCAAAACGTCCGACGTAAGGGCGTGATTCAGGCATACGGCGACATCATGCCGGTTGAAGGTGATGCTGACTGGTCATAACAAGCGAAAACCCGGCGGTAGGGCGTTTGCTCTCCCGCCGGGCTGATATCATCCGGCCATCTGCTTTTCGCGGATTTCGGCCAGCGTTTTGCAGTCAATGCACAAATCGGCGGTGGGGCGGGCTTCCAGACGACGGATACCGATTTCCACGCCGCAGGACTCGCAATAGCCAAAGTCCTCGTCTTCGATTTTCTGCAATGTTTTGGCAATCTTCTTGATCAGCTTACGCTCGCGATCGCGGTTGCGCAGTTCAAGGCTGAATTCTTCTTCCTGAGCGGCACGGTCTACCGGGTCCGGGAAGTTAGCGGCTTCATCCTGCATGTGCGATACGGTTCGATCGACTTCGTCCCTGAGTTGATTGCGCCATGCTTCAAGAATTCGCCTGAAATGAGCCAGCTGAGCGTCGTTCATGTATTCTTCGCCCGGCTTCTCCTGGTACGGCTCCACTCCGGCAATCGCGAGAATGCTCAGAGAGGATGTCTTACGGTTTTGCCCTTCTTGCATGTTGCTTCTCCTACATAAACACGACACGCAGTATCGACTCCCCCAGGGGGGAAAAACAGGCCGCTATAAATAACAGATGGAGGTTAGGTTGGCAATGATTCCCGACACCGGCCTGACAAAGTGTGAGAAACGGCATAATCCCATCAGATAATACATAACGTGCGGCAGAATTAGCTCGCTGTCGTCACGTTATTGAAACGGTAACAATTGCCCCAGCGTCATGCCATCAGGGGTGATATGGGCACCGTAACACAGAATTTCAACCCCCTGCTGCCGGGATAGTTGTAATAATTCGGCGTAATGTCGGTCAATGTGTTGCGCCGGCGAAATCCGGTCGATGCCGGAGTGCAGCGCGGCGAAACACAATACGGCACGACGACCCTGCGCCGCCACCTGTTGCAGTTCCCGCAGATGCTTTTGCCCTCTGAGCGTTACCGCATCGGGAAAGTAACCACATCCGTGTTGCAATAATGTGACGGATTTGACTTCAATATAGCAGTCCGCCCGGTCCTCTGCCTGCAATAACACATCTATCCTGCTGTTTTCCGAACCATAGCGCACTTCGGCGCGGATAGTGGTGTAACCTGTGAAATCGGCCAGCCGGCCTGCGTGCAGCGCCTCAAGCACCAACTGATTGGCGCGCAGGGTATTTACGCCGATCCAGTGTCCCTGCGTGGTTTGCGTCAGTTCCCAGGTATGGGGGTACTTGCGTTTCGGGTTATCCGAAGTGGAGTACCAGACGGTATCGCCCGGCGCGCCGCAGCCGGTCATCGCGCCGGTATTGGGGCAGTGCAGCGTCAGGGTTTTCCCGTCAGGAGTCACCACATCCGCCAGAAATCGTTTGTAACGTTTGAGCAGCGTGGCGGGTTGCAGGCGTGGGGAAAATTGCATGAATGATGTCTCTCAGGAAGTCAGCAGCGGCCAGTGGGCGATGGGGTGATAATGGGTTCGCCCCGCGTCGGCGCGCGATTCGTACAGAAAAAAACGCTCGACCGGCACCGTCCAGCCGAACGTGGCGGCCGGCACCGGCACCGGGCGGGTGGCGCCGCGCAGCAGCGTGATATGCGGATGAAACGGCTGAGGGGGTTGATAACAACCGTTACGCGCCGCCTGCGAGCGTAACATATCCGCCAGTTGCAGCAATCCTCGCGGCGCCTGACGACAACCGAGCCACACCACGCCAGGTCGGGGCCAGTGGCCGGCGTCGTTCAGAGTCAGGGTAAACGCCGGCTGGCGGATACGGCCGGCCAGCGTCTGCAAAACCTGCATTTTGGCGTCGCTGACCTCGCCGAGGAATGCCAGCGTCAGGTGCAGGTTGGCTGCCGCCACCGGACGCCCGGCTTCGGGAGCGAATTGCGCGGCGCGCCAGTGTACGATCTGCTGGCCGATCGCGTCCGGCAACGACAAGGCAAAAAACAGGCGGCGGGTCGGGGTCATGGCAATCTCTCCGTTCTGCGGGGTTCCGATGCTACAATGCCCGCCGCATAAAGTTAAGGTTGCGTTCCGCTATTCGCCGTGTTCAGACGCCGGCCGGCGCGCCGCTTTTCTATTTATTGAGATAATGTCTTTAGATAACGTCCGGCTAGTGTTGCAGTTGTTGTGCTGTATTGCTGTGCCGCCGGATTCAGCCATGATTACGGAGAGTTGTGTGAGTCTACCCCCCGTCAGCGCCGTACTGGATGACGTCATCCAGGCGTTGCATACCGCGCCGCAGGTGTTGCTGCATGCCCCGACCGGCGCAGGAAAGTCCACCTGGTTGCCGTTGCAACTGTTACAGCAGGGCGGGCTTCCCGGCCGCATTATTATGCTGGAGCCGCGTCGGCTGGCGGCTAAAAGCGTGGCTTTCCGGCTGGCGGAGTGGCTGGGGGAAACGCCGGGGCAGACCGTCGGTTACCGCATGCGTTCGGAAAGTCGGGTTAGCAGCCAGACCCGGCTGGAAGTGGTGACGGAAGGCATTCTGACCCGGATGCTGCAACATGATCCGGCGCTGGATGGCGTTTCGCTGGTAATGCTGGACGAATTTCACGAGCGCAGTTTGCAGGCCGATCTGGCGCTGGCGCTGCTGCTGGATGTCCAGCAGGGGCTGCGCGATGATCTCAAGCTGCTGATCATGTCCGCCACGCTGGATAATTCCCGGCTCTCTTCTTTATTACCGCAATCGCTCAGCGTGTCGTCGCAAGGGCGCTCCTGGCCAGTGGAACGGCATTACCAGCCGATTGGCTCGCAGGAGCGGCTGGAGGAGGCGACGGCCCGGCTCGTTTACCGTCTGTTGCAGGACGAAACCGGTTCATTGCTGGTATTTTTGCCGGGCGTGGCGGAAATCAAACGGTTGCAGACGCTACTGGAAAACGCGGTGCCGGCGGAGGCGGATATCTGCCCGCTGTACGGCGCGCTGACGCTGGCGGAGCAACAGAAAGCGATTCTGCCGGCCGCCGCCGGGCGGCGCAAAATAGTGCTGGCGACCAACATCGCGGAAACCAGCCTGACCATCGAAGGTATTCGGGTGGTGGTGGATTGTGGTCTGGAGCGGGTGGCGCTGTTTGATGTCAAAACCGGGCTGACTCGCCTGACGACGCAGCGTATCAGCCAGGCATCGATGGTGCAGCGCGCCGGACGCGCCGGGCGACTGGAGCCGGGCGTGTGCTGGCATCTGTTCGCCCGCGAGCAGGCTGAACGCGCTGCGGCGCAAAGCGAGCCGGAAATTCTGCACAGCGATCTGTCCGGGGTGCGGCTGGACCTGCTGCAGTGGGGCTGCAACGACGTCGCGCAGCTCTGTTGGCTGGATACGCCGCCTCAACCCGCATTGCTGGCGGCGGACCGTTTGCTGGCGCAACTGGGCATGTGCGATGCGCAACAACGGCTGACGGCGGACGGGCGTAAGATGGCGGCGCTGGGCAGCGATCCGCGGCTGGCGGCGATGTTGCATGCCGCCGGGCAGGATGCGGATGCGCTGGCGACGGCGGCGTTGCTGGCGGCGATCATCGAAGAGCCGCCGCGCGCCGGGTCGCCGAATCTGTCCGACGCCCTGCATCGTCCCGCCGGCCATTGGCAGCGCCGGGCGCAACAGCTGGCGCGCCGTGCCGGCAAGACGTCAGGCAAAGTGAATGAAAGTCTGGCCGCAGGGTTGTTGTCGGCGGGATTCGCGGATCGCATCGCCCGGCGGCGTGGTCAGGATGGGCGCTATCAACTGGCGAACGGGTCCGGAGCCAGTCTGCCGCCGGAAGAGGCGCTGGCGGCGTCGGAATGGCTGCTGGCCCCGGTTCTCATGCAAAGCCCGCACAGCGCCGACGCCCGTATTTTACTGGCGCTGCCGATTGATATCGACCAACTGGCGCGGCAGCGACCGGAACTGGTGACAGAACAGAATCTGATGCACTGGGACGAAGAAAAAGGTACCCTGCGCGCCAGCCTGCGAACGCAGATCGGTAGCCTGACGCTGTCGTCGCGGCCATTAGCTAAACCGTCGGACGAGGCGTTGCAGCAGGCGATGCTTAACTGGTTGCGTGAGCAAGGGCTGTCGGTGTTGAACTGGGACGAACCGGCGTTGCAGCTGCGCCAGCGGTTGCTGTGCGCCCGGCAGTGGTTGCCGGAGGTGGCGTGGCCGGCGGTGGATGACGCCGCCCTGCTAGGGTCGCTGGAGTTATGGTTGCTGCCGTCGCTCAACGGCGTGCGGGATCGTCGCACGCTTAATCAGATCAACCTGAGCGAAGCGCTGTGGCGTTTGCTCGACTGGTCGCAGCGCCAGCGGCTGGATAGCGCGCTGCCCAGCCATTACACTGTGCCCGGCGGCAGTCGTTTGCCGATCCGTTATGATGCTGATCAGCCGCCGGTGCTGGCGGTGCGGCTGCAGGAGATGTTCGGCGAACAGGCCAGCCCGTTGCTGGCTGAAGGGCGGGTGGCGCTGGTGCTGGAACTGCTGTCTCCGGCGATGCGGCCGTTGCAGATCACCCGCGATCTGGCGGCGTTCTGGAACGGCGCCTACCGGGAAGTGCAGAAAGAAATGAAAGGGCGCTATCCCAAGCATGTCTGGCCGGACGATCCGGCGAATACGGCGCCGACCCGGCGCACCAGAAAATACCAGAATACCTAATTTCAGATGTTTCCCCCTTCCTTGCGCAGCGTGGGAGACACAGAGTAGACGGCCACGGCGGGCAATCCGACGGCCGTCAGTAACCTGATGGAGATGTCACTGTAATGTCTCGGGATGACCGCGAACCTATCGGGCGCAAACGTAGTGCGTCACGACAAACTCCCCCTCGCAGGCAAGCGACTCGCCGTCGCAGGGATGATGACTACGACGACGATTATGAAGAAGAGTACGAAGAAGACTATGACGACGATGAGGATGACGAGGAAGAAGTCATGAGCAAGCGGCCGCGTAAGAAGCGCCGCTGGCTAGGGTTGCTGATCCGGCTATTCCTGATTTTCGTGGTGGTGATGTCGATTTATGGCGTTTACCTCGACGGGGAAATTCGCAGTCGTATCGACGGCAAAGTGTGGCAACTGCCGGCGGCGGTGTATGGCCGCATGGTCAACCTCGAACCGGGTATGGCCTACAGCAAGAAAGAGATGGTCAATTTGCTGGAAGGCATGCAATACCGCGAGGTCAGCCGCATTACCCGGCCGGGCGAATTCACGGTACAGGCCAACAGCATCGAAATCCAGCGGCGTCCTTTCGACTTTCCGGACGGCAAGGAAGGCCAAATCCACGCCAAAATGATCTTCAGCAGCGACCGGTTATCGCAGATCCAGAACATGGATAATCAGCGCAATTTCGGTTTCTTCCGGCTCGATCCGAAACTGATCACCATGTTGCAGTCGCCGAACGGCGAACAGCGACTGTTTGTGCAGCGTTCCGGTTTTCCCGACCTGCTGGTGCAAACGCTGATCGCCACCGAAGACCGCCATTTCTACGAGCATGACGGCATCAGTTTCTACTCCATCGGCCGTGCGCTGATCGCCAACCTGACGGCGGGGCGGGCGGTGCAGGGCGGCAGTACGCTAACCCAGCAGCTGGTGAAAAACCTGTTCCTGACCAACGAACGCTCGTTATGGCGTAAAGCCAACGAAGCCTATATGGCGTTGATCATGGATTACCGCTACAGCAAGGATCGCATTCTGGAGCTGTATCTGAACGAGGTGTACCTCGGTCAGAGCGGCAACGATCAGATCCGCGGTTTTCCGCTGGCCAGCCTTTACTATTTCGGGCGGCCGGTAAACGAGCTGAGCCTTGACCAGCAGGCGATGCTGGTGGGGATGGTGAAAGGGGCGTCGCTCTATAACCCGTGGCGCAACCCGCAGGTGACGCTGGAGCGTCGTAACCTGGTGCTGAAATTGCTGCAGAACCAGCAGGTCATCGACGAAGATCTTTACAACATGCTGAGCGCCCGTCCGCTGGGGGTTCAGCCGAAAGGCGGGGTGATCAGCCCGCAGCCGGCGTTCATGCAGATGGTGCGCCAGGAGCTGCAACAACGCCTGGGCGACAAGGCGAACGATCTGTCCGGGGTGAAAATCTTCACTACGCTGGATCCGGTGTCGCAGGATGCGGCGGAAAAAGCGGTGGAAGACGGCATTCCGGCGCTGCGCGCGGCGCGCGGCGTCAAGGATCTGGAATCGGCGATGGTGATTGTCGATCGCTTTAGCGGCGAGATTCGGGCGATGGTGGGCGGTTCCGACGCGCAGTTCGCCGGTTTCAACCGCGCCATGCAGGCGCGCCGTTCGGTCGGTTCGCTGGCGAAACCGCCGACTTACCTGACGGCGCTCAGCATGCCGGATCGCTATCGCCTCAACACCATTCTGGCGGATGAGCCGATTTCGCTCAAACAGCCGAACGGTACGATTTGGGAACCGAAAAACTACGATCGCGAATTCCGCGGTCGGGTGATGCTGGTGGACGCGCTGGCGAACTCGCTCAACGTGCCGACGGTCAATCTGGGGATGGCGGTCGGTCTGGATCAGGTCAGCGATACATTGCAGAAGCTGGGGATCCCGCAGAACCAGATTCAGGCAGTGCCGGCGATGCTGCTCGGCGCTATCAGCCTGACGCCGATGGAAGTGGCGCAGGAATACCAGACTATCGCCAGCGGCGGTAACCGCGCGTCGCTCTCTGCGCTGCGTTCGGTGATCGCCGAAGACGGCAAAGTGCTGTATCAGAGCTTCCCGCAGGCTGAACGGGCCGTGCCGTCACAGGCCGCCTACCTGACGCTGTACGGTATGCAACAGGTGGTGGAACGCGGCACCTCGCGTTCGCTGACGGTGAAGTTCGGTAATTACCACCTGGCGGGGAAAACCGGTACCACCAACGACCTGCGCGACAGCTGGTTTGCCGGCGTCGACGGCAAGGAAGTGGTGATCACCTGGGTTGGCCGCGACAACAATGGCCCGGCGAAACTGACCGGCGCCAACGGCGCGCTGACTATTTATCGCCGCTATCTGGAAAACCAGACGCCGTTGCCGCTGATGCTGACGCCGCCGGAAGGCATTACCACCATGACGGTGGACGGCAGCGGCAACTTTATCTGTAACGGCAGCGCCGGTCGGGCATTGCCGGTGTGGACGGATAACCCGCAGGCGTTGTGCCAGGCCAGCCAGCAAGCGGTGCAGCAGCCGGCCAATTCGCCGAACGGTCAGCCACAACAAAATCAGCAGGAAGGCGGCAGCGTTCCCGACTGGATTAAGCAGATGTTCGGGCAGTAAACGCCTAACGATATGTCAATACCCACGCCCGGTTCGCCGGGCGTGCTTCCTTCCTTCCTTCCTTCCTTCCTTCCTTCCTTCCTTCCTTCCTTCCTCCGCTATTTTCCCGGCGCCCGTATTTCATGCGCCCGCGTCTAAATCGGTTGCGGATAGCCTCGGCTTACGCCTATCATTCAATCTTTATAAGAATCATTATCGTTTTCATATTCGCCCGCCGTGATAACTGGCGGACGAACCGAATACCTTCAACGCACGAACTTCATGATGCAAAAAGCTATGATGCCGCCGGAGATCACCTTCCGGCTGAACGAGGTCAGCTTTTCCGTGGCTGACCGGGTACTGCTGCATCCGCTGACACTGACTTTTCCCGCGGGAAAAGTCTGCGGCTTGCTCGGTCATAACGGGTCCGGCAAATCCACCCTGTTGAAAATGCTGGGACGCCATCAGGCGCCTTCCGGCGGTTCGGCGTGGCTGGCGGAAAAACCGCTGCTGGAATGGGGCGGTAAGGCGTTCGCCCGCCAGGTTGCCTATCTGCCGCAGCAATTGCCCGCCGCCGACGGCATGACGGTGCGCGAACTGGTGGCGGTTGGTCGCTACCCGTGGCACGGCGCGCTGGGGCGTTTTGCACCGGCCGACCAGCAGAAAGTGGATGACGCCATTGAACTGGTGGGGCTGTCGCCCTTTGCCCACCGACTGGTGGACAGCCTGTCCGGCGGCGAGCGGCAACGCGCCTGGCTGGCGATGACTGTGGCGCAGGACAGCCGCTGTCTGCTGCTGGACGAACCGACGTCGGCGCTGGATATCGCCCATCAGGTGGAGGTACTGTCGCTGATCCGGCGGATGAGCCAGCAACGCGGTCTTACGGTGATTGCCGTGTTGCACGACATCAACATGGCGGCGCGTTACTGCGACGAACTGGTGGCGCTGCGTCAGGGGCGGGTAGTGGCGCAGGGAACGCCGCAGGCGCTGATGCAGGCGGAGGTGCTGCAGGCTATTTACGGCATCCCGATGGGGGTGTTGCCCCATCCGGTCGAAGGGACGCCGGTCAGTTTTGTGTGTTGAATGAGTGTCGTATGCTGAACAAGATGATGGGTAGCCCGAACAAACCGGATGCGCTCCGGCGCCGTCTGCTGGCGGCAATGCTGGTTGCCCCGTGGTTTTCTCCTTTTAGTACCCACGCTGCCGCGGTGGATAGCCAGCGCATCGTGGCGCTGGAATGGTTGCCGGTAGAACTATTGATGGCGCTGGGCGTCATGCCTATGGGCGTGGCGGATATCCACAACTACCGCCTGTGGGTGCAAGCGCCGGCGTTGCCGGCCAGCGTAGTGGATGTCGGCCTGCGCACCGAACCCAATCTCGAACTACTGACGCGGCTCAATCCTTCGCTGCTGCTTTATTCGACGGGGTATGGCCCGGCGGCGGAACAGCTTGAGCGCATTGCGCCGTCACTGGGCTTTGCGTTTAGCGACGGTAACGGTAAGCCGTTGCAGGTCGCAAGACAGTCGCTGACGACGCTGGCGGAACGTCTGGAGATGAACGCCGCCGCTGAACGTCATCTGACGGCGTTCGATCAGTTTATGGCGGAAGCCCGCGTCAGATTGCAGCCCTATACCCGCCGTCCGCTGTTGCTGTTTTCGGTGCTGGATGATCGTCATGTGCTGGTGGTGGGAAAAAACAGCCTGTTTCAGGACGTGCTGGATCAGCTTGGCATTGAAAACGCCTGGCAGGGCAGCACCAATTTCTGGGGCAGTACGGTGATTGGCATGGAACAACTGGCGTCAGTCGGTCATGCCAATGCCATTTGCTTCGAACATGGCAACGATGGGTTGATGTCGCGGGTCAGCGCTAATCCTGTCTGGCAGTCGCTGCCGTTTGTTCGTGACCAGCGCTGGCAGCGTGCCGAGGCTGTCTGGCTGTATGGCGCCACCCTGTCGGCGATGCGTTTCTGCCGTCTGCTGGACGGGGCGATGGAGCGGCTGACATGACCGTGGAGAATGCCGTGAATATGCCAACGCGTGCGTCGAAGTCCGGTTTGCTGGCGGGGGTAGTGGCGGCGCTGTCGCTGCTGGCTATCCTGATGGCGTTCTATAATCTGCGTCAGCAGTTGCCGCTGGCGCTATGGCGGCAGGGCGCGCTGTCGCCCGATGTCGCCGATCTGCGTCAGTTGCTGTTCCATTACAGCCTACTGCCGCGCCTGACGCTGGCGCTGCTGATCGGCGCCGGGCTGGGGCTGGTGGGCGTGTTGTTTCAGCAGGTGTTGCGTAATCCGCTGGCCGAGCCGTCAACGCTCGGGGTGGCGAGCGGCGCGCAGTTGGGGCTGACGGCGGCGACGCTGTGGGCGTTGCCCGGCGGCTGGCTGACGTCGCAACTGGCGGCGATGGCGGGCGCGTTGCTGGTGGGCGCGCTGGTGTTTGGCGTAGCCTGGGGCAAGCGCCTGTCGCCGGTCACGTTGATTCTGGCCGGGCTGGTGCTGAGTTTGTATTGCAGCGCCGTCACGCAACTGCTGGCGCTGTTTCACTACGAGCAATTGACCAACCTGTTTCTGTGGAGCAGCGGTTCGCTCAATCAGCAAGACTGGCAGAGCGTAATGCGGGTGCTGCCGGTGCTGGTCGTCGGTGTCGTGTTGACGCTATTGCTGGCGCGTCCGCTGACGTTGCTGGGGCTGGATGACGGCGTTGCCCGCAATCTGGGGCTGAGCCTGTCAGTAGCCCGCGTCGGCACATTATTGCTGGCGATTTTCCTCAGCGCGCAGTGGGTCAACGCCGCCGGCATCATCGGGTTTATCGGCCTGTTTGCGCCGCTGATGGCGAAAATGCTGGGCGCGCGCCGATTGGGGCAACGTCTGTGGCTGTCGCCGTTATTGGGCGCGTTGCTGCTGACACTGACCGATCAGATCTTACTGTGGCTGGCGGGCGTCTGGCGTGAGGTGCCGACCGGCGCCGCCACTGCGTTGATTGGCGCGCCATTGTTGTTGTGGCTGCTGCCGCGTTTGCGCTCTACCGCGCCGCCGGTGCTGCAGGACGGGCAGAAAGCGCTGACCGAACGCGCCAACTGGGGCGGATGGTGGTTGGCGGGGCTGGTTTTGCTGCTGGCGGTGGTAGCGGTGGCGCTGTCTCTGGGGCGCGAACCCGCCGGTTGGTACTGGGCTAGCGGCCAGGAGTTCTCGGCGCTGTTGCCCTGGCGTTGGCCGCGGGTGACGGCGGCGCTGACCGCGGGTGTGATGCTGGCGATGGCCGGTAGCCTGATTCAGCGTTTAACCGGTAACCCGATGGGCAGTCCGGAAGTGCTGGGGATCAGCGCCGGCGCGGCGTTTAGCGTGGTGGCGTTGCTGTTTCTGGTGACGGGCAACGTCACGGACTGGATGCTGCCGGCCGGTACGTTCGGGGCTGCGGTCACGCTGCTGCTGATCATGATGGTGGCCGGGCGCGGCGGTTTTTCGACGCAACGCATGCTGTTGGTAGGGATTGCGCTGGGCACCGCGTTTACCACGTTGATCAGCCTGCTGCTGGCCAGCGGCGATCCTCGCGGCGGAAGCCTGCTGACCTGGCTGTCCGGCTCGACCTATCAGGTGACCGGCGCGCAGGCGATGACGTCTGCGGCGGTGGCGCTGCTGGCGCTGCTGGTGGTACCGCTGTGTCAGCGTTGGCTGCGCATGCTGCCGTTGGGTGTGACCACGACCCGGTCGTTGGGGGTAGCGGTGACGCCGGTGCGCTTGCTGATTCTGTTGCTGGCCGCGGTATTAACGGCGGTGGCGACCATGACGGTGGGGCCGATGAGTTTTGTCGGGCTGATGGCGCCGCACATGGCGCGCATGCTGGGGTTCAATCGCGTGATCCCGCAGTTGGCCTGCTCGGCGCTGGTCGGCGGTGGTTTAATGGTGCTGGCCGACTGGTGCGGCCGGATGCTGTTGTTCCCAAATCAGATTCCTGCCGGTTTACTGGCGACCTTCATTGGCGCGCCCTATTTTATCTGGCTGCTGCGCCGTCAGGCGCGGTAAAGCGGGAAGGAATAGCCGGTGGGGAAGGTCCCACCGGCACAGGAAGATAGCGTTTACAGGGAGATAGCGCTTACAGTTTGGCGAAGCAGCGACGGGCGGCGTCAACGGTGTGCTCAATATCCTGCTGACTGTGCGCCAGCGACATGAATCCAGCTTCGAACGCCGACGGCGCCAGATAGACGCCTTCTTCCAGCATCAGGTGGAAGAAACGTTTGAACCGTTCCACATCACACTTCACCACATCCTGATAGCAGGTCACCCGATCGGCATCGGTAAAGAAAATCCCGAACATCGCGCCGACATGGTTCACCACCAGCGGGATCCGCTGCGTTTTCGCCGCCGCCAGCAGGCCGTCCGCCAGTTGAGTGGTCAGTTCGGTCAGTTTCTGGTGGACGCCGGGCTTGGCGACTTCGCTCAGGCAGGCGAAACCGGCGGCCATAGCAATCGGGTTGCCGGACAGCGTACCCGCCTGATACACCGGACCGGTCGGCGCCAGCGCTTCCATGACGTCGCGGCGGCCGCCAAACGCGCCCACCGGCATACCGCCGCCGATAATCTTGCCGAGGCAGGTGAGGTCAGGACGCACGCCGTAGTACGCCTGCGCGCCGCCCAGCGCCACGCGAAAGCCGGTCATCACTTCATCGATGATCAGCAGCGCGCCGAATTCATCGCACAGCGCACGCAGCCCCGGCAGGAAATCCGGCAGCGGCGGAATGCAGTTCATGTTGCCGGCCACCGGTTCGACGATAATCGCGGCGATGTCCTGCGGGTATTGTTCGAACGCGGCGCGCACCGAGGCCAGATCGTTGTAGGTGCAGGTCAGGGTATGGCGGGCGAAATCGGCCGGTACGCCGGGAGAATTGGGTTGCCCCAGCGTCAGCGCGCCGGAACCCGCTTTCACCAGCAGGCAGTCGGCGTGGCCGTGATAGCAGCCCTCGAATTTGATGATTTTGTCGCGGCCGGTGAACCCGCGCGCCAGACGGATGGCACTCATGGTGGCTTCGGTGCCGGAGTTAACCATGCGCACCATCTCCATGCCTGGCACCAGCGACGTGACCAGCCGCGCCATATTGACTTCCATTTCGGTGGGCGCGCCAAAACTCAGGCCGCGCTCAGCCGCCTCGATCACCGCCTGACGAATGGCGGGATGGTTGTGGCCCAGAATCATCGGCCCCCAGGAGCCGACATAATCGATATAAGATTTGCCATCCGCGTCGTAGAGTCTGGCGCCTTGCGCACGTTCGATGAACAGCGGCACGCCGCCTACGCCGTTAAATGCGCGCACCGGCGAGTTGACTCCCCCGGGAATCAGTTGACGGGCGGCGGCATACAGACTTTCAGATTTATTCATTGCGGCTTCCTGATTGGATTTGCATAGCGAGTGGCGTCCATTCTAATGTTCTGACCCACGTTATGAAATCGTCAGACACATTTTAGGCCGCAGTGGCCGGGATTCAGGCTGGGCAAGGCGGCGGATACGGGACTAGAATGGTCGCCTTGTCCGTCATGCTAACCCTGATATTGCTGTCATGCCTTCTTCCTTTTCTTTACCGGCTGCGGTACGCAGCGCCGCTATCCGACAACTCGTTTGCCGCGATAAAACACCGGTGTATATCCTGATGATGGCTGCCCTGACCGGCACGCTGGTTGGTTTGGTCGGCGTGGGATTCAATCAGGCGGTCAATGTGGTGCAACATTGGCGGCTGACTTCGCTGTCGGCCTTGTCGGCGAGCGATTGGGTGTGGCCGCTGAGTATCCTGATATCAGCCTTGCTGGCGGCGATCGGCTACTGGTTGGTACGGCGGTTCGCGCCGGAGGCGGGTGGTTCCGGCATTCCGGAAATCGAAGGCGCGCTGGAAGATTTGCGCCCGGTGCGCTGGTGGCGGGTGTTACCGGTGAAATTCTTCGGCGGTATGGGAACGCTGGGCGCAGGCATGGTGCTGGGGCGGGAAGGGCCGACGGTGCAACTGGGCGGCAATATCGGCGGCATGGTGGCCGATCTGTTCCCAGGGCGGAAAACGGAAATGCGCCATTCGCTGCTGGCGACCGGCGCAGCGGCGGGATTATCGGCAGCCTTTAATGCGCCGCTGGCCGGGATTCTGTTCATCATCGAGGAGATGCGCCCGCAGTTTCGTTACAGCCTGATTTCCATCAAGGCGGTGTTTATCGGCGTGATCATGGCCAGTGTGGTTTATCGCTTGCTGGAGGGCGATCAGGCGGTGATCGATGTCGGCCGGCTGCCGTCCGCGCCGGTCGGTACGCTGTGGCTGTATTTGCTGCTGGGTATTTTATTCGGCGCGGTGGGGGTCTTATTCAATGCGCTGGTGCTGGGGGCGCAGGCGCGTTTCCTGCGTTTCCACAGCCATTCAATGCCGCGTTTTCTGCTGGTCGGGCTGGCGGCAGGCGGTGTGTCCGGGCTGATGACGCTGGCGTTCAGCGACGCGACCGGCGGCGGTTTTGCGCTGATCCCGATTGCGGCGGCGGAACACTATGGCGTAGGGATGTTGCTGACGATTTTTCTGGCGCGGGTGGGCATGACGTTGCTCTGCTTCTGCTCAGGCGCGCCGGGCGGCATCTTTGCACCGATGCTGTCGCTGGGCACGTTGCTGGGCGCGGCGTTCGGCATGGTGTGTGCGCATGTGTTTCCGGCCTGGGAGTTGGGGGCAGGTACGTTTGCCGTAGCGGGCATGGGGGCGCTGTTCGCCGCGTCTGTCCGCGCGCCGTTGACCGGCATCGTACTGGTGCTGGAGATGACCGATAACTACCAACTGATTTTGCCCATGATCATCACCTGCCTCGGCGCTACGCTGGTGGCGCAGTTTCTCGGCGGCAAGCCGCTTTATTCCTGTATTCTGGCGCGCACGTTGGCACGTCAGGCGCAGCAGGAAGCCTCCGTCGTCGCGCCGAACGTCGGTATCAAATCTTGAACGTTGCCGGGTGCTGTTGGATAATAAAACGATAACGAGGGCTGTTGAATACCGCCCGGTATTGAATTGGGAGTAAAAAAATGAGCGATGATGTAGCACTGCCCCTGCAGTTTACGGATGCGGCGGCTAACAAGGTGAAACTCCTGATTGCTGATGAAGATAATCCGGAACTGAAACTTCGGGTTTACATCACTGGCGGCGGCTGTAGCGGCTTCCAGTACGGTTTTACCTTTGACGATCAGGTTAACGACGGTGATATGACCATTGAAAAGCAAGGGGTATCCCTGGTGGTCGACCCGATGAGCCTGCAATATCTGATCGGCGGTTCGGTGGATTACACTGAAGGGCTGGAGGGCTCCCGCTTTGTGGTGACCAACCCGAACGCGAAAACCACCTGCGGCTGCGGTTCCTCTTTCAGCATCTGACGGCATTTGGCGTTAAGAAAAACCCGTGGCCTGACCGGCGCACGGGTTTTTTTATGCGTAGCCGACAGCGCGTCAGCGCCGCCATGCGGCGAATTGCCGGCACAGTTGCTCTGCGGCGAGCATCAACCGCGGGCCGGTGCGGCTAAACCAGTCTTCGTTGACTGCGATCACCTCGGGGTTCAGTTGCGGTCGCCAGAATGCCGTAACCTGCTCCGCCGCGCCGGGCGGCCCGCTGATGACGATGACCTGCGGCTGACGCCGGATAACCTGCTCGCGGCTCACCTGCGGCCAGGGCATTGGGCTGTCGGCGAATACGTTGTCGCCGCCGCACAGGCTGACCACCTGGCTTTGCAGCGTCGCGCGCGATGAGGTAAATAGCGGCTGACTGCCGAATTGCAGGAACACCCGCACCGGCGTGCTCTGCCCGTACTGCTGCGCCAGCGTCTGTTGCTGCTGGCGGAATCGCTGCGCCGCTTCCCGCGCCTGTTCCGGATGCGGGCTGTACTGCGCCAGCATCTCCAACTGGCGCGGAATGTCGTCGAGCGTGGCCGGATCGAGGTACAGGATGCGGATGCCGAATGACGCCAGTTGCTCCAGCGGCCGCTGGGCGTTGCCCTCTCGCCAGGCCAGTACCAGATCCGGTTTCAGCGCCAGAATACGTTCCAGATTGATGCCCTGCCAGTTGGCGACCTGCTCGATGCGCCCGGCTTCGGGCGGATAGTTGGACCAGGCGCTGACGCCCACCAGCCGCTCGCCCATCCCGGCGGCAAACGCCATTTCGGTGGCGTGCGGCGCCAAACTGACGACGCGCTGCGCCACCGGCTCCGCCCGACAGGGGACGAGCCACAGCAGCGCCAGACAGCACAGAGCGTGAAAATACCAGGGCTTCAAAAAGCGTCTCCCGTTAAGCTACCGGGGCCGTGACCCCGGTTTGGGATGGATTAGCGCTGTTGCGCCAGTGACTGCAGCATGGTTTCCACCATGCGGGTGGATTGTTTGGCGGCGGTCGCCAGGAATTCGTCAAAGCTGAGGTGTGATTCCTGATCCGCCACGTCGGAAATGGCGCGCACGACCACAAACGGTACGCCAAACTGATGGCAGACATGGCCGATGGCGGTGGCCTCCATTTCCACAGCGATCGCCTGCGGGAAGGTCTGACGGATACGCGCCAGCGGCTCTTTACCGTTGATAAAGGCGTCGCCGCTCACCACCAGCCCGCGAACGGCGTTCAACTGCAACTGGCCGATGGCGCCCTGCGCCAGCGCGATCAGTTTTTCATCGGCGGTAAACGAGGCCGGGCAACCCGCCATCTGGCCGGGTTCGTAGCCAAATGCGGTAACATCGGCGTCGTGGTAGCGCACTTCGTCGGACACCACGATATCGCCCACCTTGAGTGAAGACGCCAGACCGCCGGCGGAACCGGTATTGATCACCACGTCCGGCTGGCAGTGTTCCAGCAGCAGCGTGGTGCCCAGCGCGGCCGATACTTTGCCGATGCCGGATTTCAGCAGCGCGATCTCCACGCCGTGCAACTGGCCGCTGTAGATCTCGCAGCCCGCGCGCTGGAAGGTCTGGCGGTTCTGGATCTGTTCTCTCAACAGCGTCACTTCTTGTTCCATTGCGCCAATAATGCCAACTTTCATAGGGTTCCCCACCGATTTGTCCGAAATAACAAAAATATGCCGTCTGGCAGATTGCTGACAAACACCTTAATTAATGACACCGTTTATCCCGCATGAAATCATTCACTGATTCAGACAGATATCCCCGTCCGCCAAACCACCCGGCTGTTTGTCAACACCCTCTAGTCTATCACGGCTTAGGCCGTGCAGCGATTGTGCCCCCGCCGGGGACGTGCTATGACTGAGTTGGCGCCCCGCCTGTTGGCATCAACGCCCGCGGTACGACGTTCAGGCGCGGGGCACCGCCTAATCAGGGCATTACATGGAGAGCAGTATGTCTGATATCGATTTTTCGAAGAAAATCAGTTTTCAGCGGCCTTTCAGTAAACCGAAAGACAAAAAAGATGCCTACGCCATCGAGAGGGAGTTCGAAAGCGACCGCGGGCGTATCATCAATTCCGCCGCCATCCGTCGGCTACAGCAAAAAACCCAGGTTTTCCCGTTGGAGCGCAACGCCGCCGTACGTTCCCGTCTGACGCACTCGATGGAGGTGCAGCAGGTCGGGCGCTATATCGCCAAGGAAATCCTCGGGCAACTGCGCAAAAACGGGCAATTGGGCGCGCTGGGGCTGGCAACGCTGGAAACGCCGTTTGAAAGTCTGATCGAAATGGCCTGCCTGATGCATGACATCGGCAATCCGCCGTTCGGGCATTTCGGCGAGGCGGCGATCAATAACTGGTTCAGTCAGCGGCTGGAGCCGGAAGGTAAACCGCCGGGCACCAGCGAAGATCCCTGTCAGGTGGCCTGCCTGCGGCTGGATGACGAGGGAGACGCGGAACTGAACGCGCTGCGTAGCCGTATCCGCCATGATCTGAGCAATTTCGAAGGCAATGCCCAGGCGATCCGCTTAGTGCATTCGCTGCTCAAGCTTAATCTGACCTATGCCCAGGTCGGCTGCATTTTGAAATACACCAAACCCGCCTATTGGGCGCAGCCCATCCCGCCCGATTACAGCTACCTGATGAAAAAAGCCGGGTTTTACCTGTCGGAAGAGGCGTTTGTCCGGCAACTGCGCAGCGAGCTGGGGATGGGCGAGTTTCACCGTCATCCGCTGACCTACATTATGGAAGCGGCGGATGATATCTCCTATTGCATCGCCGATCTGGAAGATGCGGTGGAGAAGAAGATCGTGACTTACCAGCAACTGTACGAGCGGCTGGAGGACGCCTGGGGAGCGCGGGCGGAGAAGGACGTGTTCAGCCGTACTATCGAACGGGCGTACACCGAACGGCAGCATATGCAAGGGCGTAGCGAGAGTGACCAGTTTTTCATGAAACTGCGCGTGAACACGGTCAACACGATGGTGGGATACGTGACGCGGCGTTTTATTGAGCACTTGCCGGCGATTTATGACGGTAGCTTTAACCGTTCGTTGCTGGAAGAGGACAAGGACGACTACGGGCGGTTATTAAAGATCTTTAAAGATGTCGCCAGAAAGTTCGTTTTTAATCACCACGAAGTTGAACAACTGGAACTGCAGGGCGATCGCATCATCAGCGGCCTGCTGGAGATCTACAGTCCGTTGCTGAACATGCCGTACCGCGATTTTTGCCAGTTGGTGAATGACGATACCCACAAGCGCTATCCGATCGAAACCCGGTTGTACCACAAGCTTTCCAGTAAGCATTGCCACGCCTACCGCGAGGCGACTTGCGCCTTGTCGGCATTAGCCGACGCCGAACAGGAGGTGTGGGAGTATTACTACCGCGCCCGGCTGATTCTCGATTACATCAGCGGGATGACCGACTTATACGCCTACGATGAATACCGTCGGCTGATGGCGGTGGATTGAGAGCGGTTGACGAGAGGGAATGTTTTGTAAATACGGTCAATATTTCCTTACTCTTCACCATCTTGCACAGAGCGTGCGCTGCTGCGCATAGTGATTTCATTCCACCTGACCGCTGAAGGTAGCCGTCAGAGTTTGCACGTTGACTGAATGTGAGACATATCGCTATGAAAAGAAAATCATTGATGCTGAGCGCGCTGGCATTAAGTCTGGCGATGGCCGTGGGGACGCTGCCGGGTACCGCCGCCGCCGCAGAATCGGTGTCTGCGTCCGGCGCGCAGTTGCCCAGCCTGGCGCCGATGCTGGAAAAGGTGATGCCGTCGGTGGTCAATATTTCTGTTGAAGGACATACCACCGCCAGCCGCGGCGCCAGCGCACCGCCGCAAATGCAGCCTTTCTTCGGCGAAAACTCGCCCTTCTGTCAGGAAGGCTCGCCTTTCCAGTCTTCGCCGATGTGTCAGGGCGAAGGCGACGATGACGAGGGCGATGGGGACGGCGCGCCGCAGCAGGCATTCCAGGCGCTGGGCGCCGGGGTGGTTATCAATGCGGCCAAAGGGTATGTGGTGACCAACAACCACGTAGTAGAAAACGCCGACAAGATTCAGGTTCGCCTCAGTGACGGCCGCAAGTTCGACGCCAAGGTCATCGGTAAGGATCCACGCTCGGATGTGGCGCTGATCCAATTGAAGGATTTCCGTAACCTGACCGAAATTAAGATGGCGGACTCCGATCAACTCCGCGTGGGGGATTACGCGGTGGCGATCGGCAACCCTTATGGGCTGGGGGAAACCGCTACCTCCGGGATTATCTCCGCGCTGGGTCGCAGCGGGTTGAATATTGAAAACTATGAAGACTTTATCCAGACCGACGCCGCCATCAACCGCGGTAACTCCGGCGGCGCGCTGGTCAACCTGAATGGCGAACTGATTGGCCTGAATACCGCGATCCTCGCGCCGGGCGGCGGCAACATCGGCATTGGTTTCGCCATTCCCAGTAATATCGTGAAAAACCTGGTCAGCCAGATTGTCGAATACGGTGAGGTCAAACGCGGCGAACTGGGGATTTTGGGCACTGAGCTGAATTCCGATATCGCTAAAGCCATGAAAGTGGATGCCCAGCGCGGGGCGTTCGTTAGCCAGGTGCAGCCGGATTCCGCCGCCGCCAGAGCCGGTATCAAGGCCGGCGATGTGATTGTGTCGATGAACGGCAAGCCTATCAGTAGCTTCTCTGCCCTGCGTGCCCAGATTGGGTCGCTGCCGGTGGGCAGCAAACTGGCGCTGGGGCTGATTCGTGAAGGGAAACCGGTGACGGTGGAGGTGACCCTGCAACAGAGCACGCAATCGCAGGTGTCGTCCGGCAACCTGAATTCCGCGATCGAAGGGGCTGAGTTGAGCAATACCCAGATCAACGGTCAGAAGGGCATCAAGGTTGATAAGGTGAAACCGGATTCCGCGGCGGCGAAAATCGGCCTGAAGCCTGATGACGTCATCCTCGGCGTGAACCAGCAGCCGGTAGAAAATATTGGCGAGCTGCGCAAAATCATCGACAGTAAACCTCCGGTGCTGGCACTGAGCATTCGACGCGGCAACAGCGATCTCTACCTGTTGATTCAATAACCTGACTATGGGCATGACCGGGCGCTTCGACATCCGGCCATGCCATTTCCCGCCTGTTTTGTGAGTTCTTCCACAGATTCTGTGTGATTCCCCGGTTTTTGTTCATTTGCACAATGTATGACGCGATACCCGGCGTTATGCTGGTGCGGTTGTCTCTATCCCTTGAGGTTGAAATGGCGTCATACCACCTGAATAACAAACTGGCACAGGAGATCGTCGCGCGCACCATGAAAATCATTGATAGTAATATCAATGTGATGGACGCGCGTGGGCGGATTATCGGCAGCGGCGATCGGGAACGTATTGGGGAATTGCATGAAGGCGCGCTGCTGGTGCTGTCGCAGGGACGGGTGGTGGATATTGATGACGCGGTGGCGCGGCATCTGCACGGCGTCCGGCCGGGCATCAACCTGCCGCTGAAAATCGACGGCGAAATCGTCGGCGTGATTGGCCTGACCGGCAACCCTGGTCAGTTGCGCCAGTACGGCGAACTGGTGTGCATGACGGCCGAGATGATGCTGGAGCAGGCGCGATTGCTGCACATGCTGGCGCAGGACAGCCGTTTGCGGGAAGAACTGGTGCTGAACCTGATCCGTACCGATGATCTGTCGCCGGCGCTGATGGAATGGGCGCAGCGCCTCGGCATCGACCTCAATCAGCCGCGTGTGGCGGCGGTAGTGGAGGTCGATAGCGGTCAGCTAGGGGTGGACAGCGCGATGGCCGAATTACAGCAATTGCAGACGTTGCTGACCACGCCGGAGCGCAACAATCTGATTGCGATTGTCTCGCTGACGGAGATGGTGGTGCTGAAACCAGCGCTGAACAACCACGGCCGCTGGGATGCGGAAGAGCATCGTCGCCGCGTCGACACGCTGTTGTCGCGTATGGAAGAGAGCAGCCGGTTACGGGTGCGGGTGGCGCTGGGCAACTATTTCACCGGTCCCGGCAGCATCGCGCGTTCCTATCGTACCGCCCGAACCACCATGAGCGTCGGCAAACAGCGAATGCCGGCGCAGCGCAGTTACTTCTATCAGGATCTGATGCTGCCGGTGCTGCTCGATAGTCTGCGCGGCGGCTGGCAGGCCAACGAACTGGTGCGTCCGCTGGCCAGGCTGAAGGCGATGGACAGCAATGGCCTGTTGCGCCGTACCCTTAACGCCTGGTTTCGCAACAATGTGCAGCCGGGAGCGACCGCCAAGGCGCTGTTTGTACATCGCAATACGCTGGAATACCGGTTAAACCGTATATCCGAACTGACCGGACTGGATCTGGGCAACTTTGACGATCGGCTGTTGCTGTATGTCGCGCTGCAACTGGATGAAGAGCAGTAATGCTCGTGTCGATGACGACGAGAAGCGGCGGGCGGTTGGCCTGCCGCTTACCTTAGATTCAAATGCACTGTTAAGCCGCCAATAATATAACCCGAGAGCATAAATTATCTCGAAACAGTATTTTTTCCCTCCCGCCTTATCCACTATTGTCCCTTCCATAGATAAAACCGGATACAGTTGCGTCGTTTAGCCGCTGTTCCGGTTGCATGATGACAGGCCGCCGGACTCTGGGGCTCTTTTGAACGCTCGCGCAGGCAACGGGCAGACTTTGAGGGGAGTAATAATAATGTCAATGCGTCGTTTGGGATGGTCGCTGGCTACTGCCGCGTTGTTATTTTCGGGTATGGCTTCGGCTGCCACGGAACTGCTGAATGTGTCTTACGATCCAACCCGCGAATTTTACCAGCAATATAACGCGGCGTTTATCAAACACTGGAAAGAAACCACCGGCGAAACGATTTCCGTCAAAAACTCCCACGGCGGTTCAGGCAAGCAGGCTCGCTCCGTGATCGACGGGCTGCAGGCGGATGTTGTGACGCTGGCGCTGGCGGGCGATATCGATGCGCTCAATCTCAATCAGCCGCTGATCGACCCTAAATGGCAGGCGCGTCTGCCGGACAACAGCACGCCTTATACCTCCACCATTGTATTTCTGGTACGCAAAGGCAACCCGAAACATATCAAGGATTGGGACGACCTGATTAAACCTGACGTGCAGGTCATCACGCCGAACCCGAAAACCTCCGGCGGCGCCCGCTGGAACTTCCTGGCGGCCTGGGCTTATGCCAAGCATCTGCCGGGTGGAACCGATGAAAGCGCGCAGAAATTCGTGACCGAACTCTACAAGCATGCGCCAGTGCTGGACACCGGCGCGCGTGGCGCAACCATCAGCTTTGTCCAGCGTCAACTGGGCGATGTGCTGATTGCCTGGGAAAACGAGGCGTATCTGTCGCTGAAAGAGCAGGGCGGCGACCAACTGGAAATCGTCACGCCGTCTCTGTCCATTCTGGCGGAGCCGCCGGTAGCGGTGGTCGACAAAGTGGTGGAGCGCAAGGGGACGCGTAAACAGGCGGAAGCTTATCTGAACTACCTCTACAGCGACGAAGGGCAGCGTATCATCGCACAAAACTTCTATCGCCCGCGCAACGCCAAAATCGCTGAGGAATTTAAGTCTCAGTTTGCGCCGGTGAAACTGGTGACGATCGATGAAGAGTTCGGCGGCTGGAAAAGCGCGCAGCCTAAATTCTTCGATGATGGCGGGGTGTTCGACGCTATCTTCAAACAGATTAATAAATAAGTTGTATTCTGAGCGTTAAAACCGCCCCCATCGGGGCGGTTTTGCCACGTTGGTTGTCTGAGTCGGCAATCCGTGTTTCATCATTGAAAGGCTTGTTATGTCGCGACGTATTTCACCGGTCATTCCCGGTTTTGGTCTGACTCTGGGCTTTAGCCTTAGCTATCTGGGGCTGCTTGTCCTGATCCCGCTGGCGGCCATGTTTCTGTACGCCAGTCAGTTGACGCTGACCCAGTTCTGGGAACTGATCACCAGTCGCCAGGTGCTGTTTTCCCTGCAATTATCCTTTGGTTCCGCGCTGACGGCGGCATTCATCAACGGCGTTCTGGGGACGTTGCTGGCCTGGGTGCTGGTGCGTTATACCTTTCCCGGCAGGAAGATTATCGATGCGATGATCGATATGCCGTTTGCCTTGCCTACCGCCGTGGCGGGGATTGCGCTAACGTCGCTGTATGCGCCGAATGGGCTGATCGGCTCGCTGTTTCCTTTTCGTATCGCCTACACGGGGATTGGCATCACGCTGGCGCTGATTTTCGTCACGCTACCGTTTGTGGTGCGCACGCTGCAGCCGGTGTTGGCCGATATTCCCAAAGAAGTGGAAGAGGCTTCCGCCTGTCTGGGCGCCAACCCGTGGCAGACCTTCCGCCATGTCCTGCTGCCGGCGATTCTGCCCGCCTGGCTTACCGGTTTCGCGCTGGCATTCGCTCGCGGCGTGGGGGAGTATGGCTCGGTGGTGTTTATTGCCGGCAATATTCCGTTCAAGACGGAAATCCTGCCGCTGCTGATTGTTTCCAAACTGGACCAGTACGATTACAAGGGCGCGACCGGTATCGGCGTGTTCATGCTGGTTGTCTCTTTCATCATGCTGTTGCTGATTAACCTGCTGCAACGGCGCATTCAACCGAAATTATAAAGGATGAGCATGGATCACAGTATTTCTACGCCTGTGACGGTGCGTCCGTCCTCCGTCAGGCGCCCTGTTACCTTTTATGTGCTCACCACGCTGGCGTGGGCGGTGTTTTTACTGATTCTGGTATTGCCGCTGATCATGGTGGTAACCCAGGGATTGCATAACGGTATCGGCGCGTTCTGGCATGCGATCACCGAACCGGATGCGGTGTCCGCGTTCAAGCTGACGCTGCTGGCGACGGTCATTTCAGTGCCGCTGAATATGGTATTCGGGTTGGCGATCGCCTGGAGCGTCACCAAGTTCGAATTCCGCGGCAAATCGCTGCTGCTGGCACTGCTGGACCTGCCGTTTTCCGTGTCGCCGGTGGTAAACGGCCTGATGTATGTGCTGCTGTTTGGCGCCCAGAGCAAGCTGTATCCGTTCCTGACCGAACATAATCTGGAAATCGTCTATGCGGTGCCCGGCATCGTGCTGGCGACCATGTTTGTCACCCTGCCGTATGTGGCGCGCGAGCTGATTCCGCTGATGGAGCAACAGGGCAGTCAGGAAGAGGAGGCGGCCAGACTGCTGGGCGCGAACGGCTGGCAGATGTTCTGGCACATCACATTGCCGAATGTGAAATGGGCGCTGATTTACGGCGTAGTGCTGTGTACCGCCCGCGCGATGGGCGAGTTTGGCGCCGTGTCGGTGGTGTCCGGTCATATTCGCGGCCTGACCAATACCTTGCCGCTGCATATCGAGATTCTTTACAACGAATACAACATCGTCGCTGCGTTCAGCGTGGCGATTCTGCTGCTGGTGATGTCGCTGGTGGTGCTGTTGCTGCGCCAGTGGAGCGAAGCGCATTTGTCGAAACAACAAGAGAAACAACAGGAGCTGACCGGTAATGAGCATTGAGGTTCACAACGTTAACAAACAGTTTGGTCAGTTCCGGGCCCTCAATCAGATCAATTTATCGATCCAGAGCGGCGAACTGGTGGCGCTGCTGGGGCCGTCCGGTTGCGGCAAAACCACGCTGTTGCGCATTATCGCCGGCCTGGAAACGCCGGACAGCGGCAGCATTGTGTTCCACGGCGAAGATGTGTCGGGACACGATGTGCGCGATCGTCATGTCGGCTTTGTTTTCCAGCACTATGCGCTGTTCCGGCATATGACTGTGTTCGATAACGTGGCGTTTGGGCTGCGCATGAAACCGAAAGCGATACGGCCGTCAAAGCGGGATATCGAAAGCAAGGTGCGCGAACTGCTGAATATGGTGCAACTGGAATGGCTGGCGGATCGCTACCCGGAGCAGTTATCCGGCGGTCAGCGCCAGCGTATCGCCCTGGCGCGTGCGCTGATTGTGGAGCCGCGTATTTTATTGCTGGACGAGCCGTTCGGCGCGCTGGACGCCAAGGTGCGTAAAGAGCTGCGCCGCTGGCTGTCGCGTCTGCATGAAGAAATTAACCTGACATCGGTGTTTGTCACCCATGATCAGGAAGAAGCGATGGAGGTGGCGGACCGCATCGTGTTGATGAACAAGGGCGTCATCGAGCAGATTGGCACGCCTGATGAGGTGTATAACCGCCCGGCCACCGAGTTTGTCTACAACTTCCTGGGTGACAGCAACCGATTGAAACTGGCTGGTCATGATCAGACGATTCAGTTCCGTCCGCACGAGGTGGCGTTGTCGAAGCAGACGCAGGCTGACTTCCAGCCGGTGGTGGTCAAGGATATCCGTCCGCTGGGCGCGCTGACGCGGCTGGTGCTGAAGGTTGACGGCAACAATGAATTGATTGAAGCGGAAGTGGCGCATGATGACGAGGTGCTGGCCGGGTTGCACCGCGGCGATGTCGTACAGTTCAAGCCAAAACGCTATAACCACGACTGGGAAATCTGACCACAAAAAAACGCCCGCAAGGGCGTTTTTTTCAAGAGCATACAGAGATTAACGGTAGTCTTCGTTAGAAACCACGGAGTAACGGCCGCTGCCCACCAGCATAATCACCAGACTGCACAGGAAGTAGAACGCTTCCCCTTCCAGCCCCCATGCGCCCACATTGGTGATGGTGAATAATTTGCCCATGGTGACCAGCAATGTCGCGACCAGCAGGTTAAACGCCACCACGGCCGCAGAGATACGGGTCAATACGCCCAAAACAATCAGGATGGGGGCGAGTACTTCGCCGATGTAGGCGCCGTAGGCGATAAAGCCGGGCAGACCGTGCTGCGCCAGCATGCCGGCGATCCAACCCACGCCGTTTTCGATTTTGGCGACGCCATGAAACAGCAGCAGAATACCGACGGTCAAACGCAGCAACAGTTTGCCGCCGTTCGGATGGTCGGTTAAACCGGTAAAGAATTTATTGGCTTTGGCTATCATCGTCTTACCCTTATAAGAATGCGTTTTATTACGATGCTAGTGTCGTCTTTTGGCGACGGAATAAAAAACCAATACATTTGACGTTCCTTATCAAAAATTTTGCGTGATGCGTGGTGAGTTTTTGAACATTGCGAGAGCGGATACGGCCTGGCGGGTGTTTGAATGCGGGTGGTGATAAAGTGCGCTATTCGTAGCGAGAGGACAATCTGAAGGTGATCGAAACAGAAATTAAAAGAAAACGGCACGAGAAATAGGAATTACCCTGCGCGGTAGCGCACGCGGTTTTCATGATTCTTGAGGAAAATGACCGGACTGGTCGAGGTAATTGGTGGGTCGTGCAGGATTCGAACCTGCGACCAATTGATTAAAAGTCAACTGCTCTACCGACTGAGCTAACGACCCGCAGAAGTGGTGGGTGATGACGGGATCGAACCGCCGACCCCCTCCTTGTAAGGGAGGTGCTCTCCCAGCTGAGCTAATCACCCACTTCTGTACTTCATTGTCATAAGAAGACCGCTGGTATGAGAATGGTGGGTGATGACGGGATCGAACCGCCGACCCCCTCCTTGTAAGGGAGGTGCTCTCCCAGCTGAGCTAATCACCCAATCTCAATTCTTCTTACTTTACACAGCGCGGCACTCTAAAGAGTGGTGGGTGATGACGGGATCGAACCGCCGACCCCCTCCTTGTAAGGGAGGTGCTCTCCCAGCTGAGCTAATCACCCCCGCTGTGTGGAGTCGCATTATAGGGATACTTGAATATGAGTCAACGCTTTTTAAAACGAAAATAGTCGTTCGTTGTAAAATTAGTCGATATGCCGTATTTATGGGCGTTATCGTTGAATCCCTGCGCATTTTACCGGAGTTAGCCCTGGGACGACGTGGTTATAGCGTTGAGGAATCGGGGTGGAGTGATAGAATATTGCCCACTTTAAGCAGGCTGTGTCGCGCGCTGACAGCGCTCACCCTTGATGGCGGGGCACAGTCCGGAATCCTGGTTGGTGTTGACCGACCGTTGCTGTCTAATGAAGGCCGTAATCCCAATGAAAATCAAAACCCGCTTTGCGCCCAGCCCGACTGGTTATCTTCACGTTGGCGGTGCCCGTACCGCACTGTATTCCTGGTTGTTTGCCCGTCATCACGGCGGCGAGTTTGTTCTGCGTATTGAAGATACCGATCTGGAGCGTTCGACCAAAGAGGCGATTGACGCCATTATGGATGGCATGAACTGGTTGAATCTGGACTGGGATGAAGGCCCGTACTATCAGACCAAACGTTTTGACCGCTATAACGCGGTTATCGACCAGATGCTGGAAAATGGCACGGCGTATAAATGCTATTGTTCCAAAGAACGTCTGGAAGCCCTACGCGAGCAACAGATGGCTGACGGCGATAAGCCGCGTTATGACGGCCGTTGCCGCGACTCCCACGAACATCACGCGGATGATGAACCGCATGTGGTGCGTTTCCGTAACCCGCAAGACGGTTCGGTTGTCTTTGATGATCGCATTCGTGGTCCTATCGAATTCAGCAACCTTGAACTGGATGACCTGATCATCCGTCGTACCGACGGCTCGCCGACCTATAACTTCTGTGTGGTGATCGATGACTGGGATATGGGCATCACCCACGTTATTCGCGGTGAAGACCATATCAACAACACGCCGCGGCAGATCAATATTCTTAAAGCGCTGGGCGCGCCGGTGCCGGAATACGCGCACGTTTCCATGATCCTGGGCGATGACGGCAAGAAACTGTCCAAACGCCACGGCGCGGTGGGGGTGATGCAGTATCGCGATGACGGCTACCTGCCGGAAGCGCTGCTCAACTATCTGGTGCGTCTGGGCTGGGCTCACGGCGATCAGGAAATCTTCTCTATTGATGAGATGAAACAGCTGTTCTCGCTGGATGCCGTCAGCAAATCCGCCAGTGCGTTCAATACTGAGAAGCTGCAGTGGCTGAACCACCACTATATTAATCACCTGCCGCCGGAATATGTGGCGACCCATTTGTCCTGGCATATCGAACAGGCGGGCATCGATACCCGTACCGGCCCGCAACTGAGCGAACTGGTGACGTTGCTGGGTGAACGTTGCAAGACGCTGAAGGAAATCGCCGAGTCCTGCCGTTACTTCTATGAAGAGTTCGCCGAGTTTGACGCCGATGCGGCGAAAAAACACCTACGTCCGGTAGCGCGTCAGCCGCTGGAACTGGTGCGCGACAAGCTGGCGGCCATCACCGACTGGACGCCGGAAAATATCCACCATGCCATTCAGGGCACGGCTGACGAGCTGCAGCAAGGGATGGGGAAAGTCGGGATGCCGTTGCGCGTGGCGGTAACCGGCGCCGGCCAGTCTCCGGGCGTTGATGTGACGGTGCATGCCATTGGTCAGTCGCGTACGCTGACGCGCATCGAGCGGGCGCTGGCGTTTATCAGCGAGCGTGAAGCCCAGCAATAATCGCTTCGAACGATGCTGTTGTTAACGAAAACCCTGGCTTGCCAGGGTTTTTGCTTTTTGTCTTGGATGATTCGGTGGTGTATTGGCATGTCAGGCATTCAGCGCCTGCTCCAGATCGTCCAGCAGGTCCTCAATGGCTTCAATGCCGACCGACAGGCGAATCATTTCCGGTTTGACGCCGGCTTTGGCTTGTTCTTCGGGCGTCATCTGGCGGTGAGTCGTCGAGGCCGGATGGCAGGCCAGCGATTTGGCATCGCCGATATTCACCAGACGCTTGAAGATCCCAAGGGCATCATAAAACCGCACGCCCGCTTCGTAACCGGCTTTCAGGCCGAACGACAGAATGGCGGATGGCGTGCCACCCAGGTATTTCTGCGCCAGCGCGTAGTGCGGATGTTCCGGCAGCCCGGCATAGCTAACCCATGCTACTTTAGGATGGGAACGCAGGTATTCCGCAACCTTACGGGCGTTTTCCACATGGCGCTCCATGCGCAATGGCAGCGTTTCCAACCCCTGTAATAATAAAAAGGCGTTCATCGGCGACAGGGCCGAGCCGGTATTGCGCAGTGGGACGGTTCGGGCTCGGGCTATGAAGGCGGCAGGACCAAATGTCTCGGTATAGACCACGCCGTGATAAGCCGGCTCAGGCCGATTCAGTCCAGGAAATTTTTCCGGATACTGTTGCCAGGGGAATGTACCGGCGTCCACGATCGCGCCGCCCAGCGAGTTGCCGTGGCCGCCAACATACTTGGTGATGGAATGCACCACGATGTCCGCGCCGAACTGGATCGGCTTGCATAGCACCGGCGATGCCACGGTGTTATCCACTACCAACGGTACCCCATGCTGGTGGGCGATATGCGCCAGCGCTTCGATGTCGACGATATTGCCGGCCGGATTGCCGATGCTCTCGCAGTAGACCAACCGGGTTTTGTCATCGATCAGTTGCGCGATAGCTTCGGGCGAGTCATCGCTGGCAAAACGGACTTCTACGCCGAAACTTGGCAGCATATGGGCAAATAGCGTGTAAGTACCGCCATACAGCTGCGGGGTCGACACGATATTATCGCCTTGTCGGGTGAGCGTCTGCACCGCATAGGTAATAGCGGCGCTGCCGGCGGAAACCACCAGTGCTGCGATTCCCCCTTCCAGCGCCGCCAAACGTTGTTCCAGCACATCATTGGTAGGATTCATTATCCGCGTATAGATATTGCCCGGCACATCGAGGTTAAACAGGTCCGCGCCGTGCTGCGCATTGTCGAATTCAAACGCGACGTTTTGATAGATGGGTACGGCTACTGCTTTGGTGACCGGATCGGCGCTAAAACCGTGGTGCAGGGCGATAGTGGCATCTTTCATGTTTGGAAAACTCCAGCAAATAGAAGGGGGTGACGCATTGTTGGGGTTTTCGCGAAAAGTAAGAAAAACTTTTTTGTCATAAGCTAATCTCAAACAGGCTTGATTAGCGGTGGTTTTTACGCCTGAAAGTACGCGGCTTTTTTCCGTACGTTGCCATTCTCACCGCACTTTGACGGCTTTTTCAGCGGTTGATCGGATAAATGGATTTTGGCGTTGACAGGGTTGGGGGCGTTGCATATCATGCGACCCGTTCACACGATACAGTGTCGATACGGGGCTATAGCTCAGCTGGGAGAGCGCTTGCATGGCATGCAAGAGGTCAGCGGTTCGATCCCGCTTAGCTCCACCAAATCTTCATCCCATAGAGATTTGGTTTTTGACGGTATCATCTGGTGTGGGGCTATAGCTCAGCTGGGAGAGCGCTTGCATGGCATGCAAGAGGTCAGCGGTTCGATCCCGCTTAGCTCCACCAAATTCCTTTCGCAGTATCATCCTGTTTATTTCTCTGACGTTTACTCCCGTTTTTTCCGTTTTACACCAAAATTTATGGTCATTGTCTCAGACAAGCCAAAAGCCTCTGGCCAGCAAAGACAATGACGCGGCGTATTACGTATTTTCCGGCAAACGGGGTGTCCAGTCGATAGGCGAATCGCCTTGTTGTTCCAGCAACTGATTGGTTCTGGAGAAATGGCGGCACCCTAAAAAACCGCGGTGGGCAGATAATGGCGAGGGATGCGGCGCCTTCAACACATGATGCCGCTGCGTATCAATAATGCTGCCTTTTCTTTGCGCGTGCGATCCCCACAGCAGGAATACAATCCCTTCCCGGTGTGCGTTCAGCTTTTCGATCACCTTGTCGGTGAAGGTTTCCCAGCCCAGATTGGCGTGCGAATGCGCTTTTCCTGCTTCCACCGTCAGCACGGTATTGAGCAACATCACACCTTGCTGCGCCCAGCTCTGCAAAAAGCCGTGAGACGGAATTTCAAATCCGGGGATATCGTTAGCCAGTTCTTTGTAGATATTGACCAGCGACGGCGGCGCCGGCACGCCTGGGCGAACCGAAAACGACAGCCCATGCGCCTGATTCGGGCCGTGATACGGGTCCTGCCCCAGGATCACCACTTTGACATCGTGGAATTCAGTAAAACGAAAGGCGTTGAAGACGTCTTTCTGCGGCGGGTAGATCACCTTGCCGGCTGTACGTTCCTGATGAACGAACGACAACGTATTGACGAAATAGGGTAGTTCTTTCTCTTGGGCCAGCACGTCGTGCCAGGTCAGGGAAGTGGTCATGGGAGGCTCTTTGTTCAATACGGTAGTGAGTTCAATGCGCTAGTGGGCCGTCGCCTGAATGCCATCTGGCGACAGCGCAGCCTGATTAGTCAGTCCTGATGGGTAAGCTTACCGTCAAAGCTGAACAGGGAAAACCATTAACCGCGTTTGGCAGGCGATGAATCGCCTTTTGCTGATTTTTTTTAAAATTTACAAAAATAATTGCATTCGTGTTTTTGATGTAAATTGATATAAAACAAACGATTATAAATTTCATGCCAAATGATGCCCGGTTAAAATTGACTTATATCAAAGAGTGACCTGGAAAGGACTGGTATACAGGTAACCAGATTCGGTTGGTTTTGCGCTGGCGTTAATGCCGTTGGCGATTTGTTACCAACCGTGGATTTTGTATTCGGTTCAATAAGACGCCGCTTAACGGAGGCAATAATGGTTACAGGTATTCAAATCACCAAAGCAAATAACAATGCCCTGGTTAACTCTTTCTGGCTGCTGGATGAAGAGAAATCTCAGGCGCGTTGCGTGTGCGCTAAATCCGATTTCAACGAAGATCAGATCGTTGCCGTCAGCGATCTGGGTCAGTTCGAATATCGCGAAGTGCCGCTGGAAATCAAACCGGAAGTGCGTGTCGAAGGCGGTCAGCATCTGAACGTGAACGTGCTGCGTCGTGAAACGCTGGAAGATGCGGTTAAACATCCGGAAAAATACCCGCAGCTGACCATCCGTGTGTCCGGCTATGCGGTGCGTTTCAACTCGCTGACGCCGGAACAGCAGCGCGACGTGATCACCCGTACATTTACCGAAAGCCTGTAAGCTCATCGGTAAAAAAGACCACGGTCTGGTTAATGCCGGTCACCTAAGGTGTCCGGCATTGTTTTTTCTGGGGAGTGAGTTCCGGTCGCTGTGGTTGATAGCGTGGAGCGGATTGATTTTGAAGAAGGGAACGTGCTGTGACATTAGGACGCACGTTCTTCTTACCGATAATGAAAAGGGAGCCGGTTGGCTCCCTTTTTTGTATCAACAGATCATCGTATCAACAGGTCATAGTATCAACAGGCCTGATTCAGCTGTTATCCGCCGGTTTTTCTTTCTGCGGCTCCGCCGGCGTTTGGGCGCTGGGCTGGCGGCGTTTACCGATATTTTTACTGTCGCGATGGCGCACTTTGACCTTCGCTTTCTGTTTTTCTTTCTCTTTTTGCTTCAGCTCTTTGCGCTTGGCCAGCACTTTTTTAGACGGCTTGCCGGTGGTTTTGGGGCTCGGCGCCCGGGTAGTTGGACGCAGTTCATCGACCACGCGCGCTTTTAGCGGCTCATTCAGATAACGGCCGATCTTCTCCAGCAGCAGGTAGTCATGCGCCTCCACCAGCGAGATGGCGCAACCTTTACGACCGGCGCGGCCGGTACGTCCGATGCGATGCAGGTAAACGTCTGAAGTGCGCGGCAAATCAAAGTTGAACACGTGGCTGACGTCCTGAATATCCAGCCCGCGGGCGGCGACGTCGGTGGCGACCAACACTTTTACCCGCCCTTCGCTCAACCGTTTGATGGCTTCGTTGCGTTTGGCCTGCACCATTTCCCCTTCCAGATAGCAGGACTCAATGCCCGCCGCCCGCAGCCAGTCCACCAGTTCATGCACTCGCTCGCGCTTACGCACGAACACGATCGAACGGGTTACGTCCGGCTGCTTGAGCAGGTGACTCAGCAGGGCGGTTTTGTGCTGAACATCGTCGGCGCGGTAGTACCACTGCAGGATTTTTTTGCGTTCGCGTCGTGACGGTTCGGCTTCCACTTCGATCGGGTCGTTCAGCAGACGCTCGGCGAAATCCTGAATGGCGTCGCCTTCCAGCGTGGCGGAGAACAGCATGGTCTGCTTGCGCCAGCGGGTTTCTCCGGCGATATGCTCGATATCCTGAGCGAAGCCCATGTCCAGCATGCGGTCGGCTTCATCCAGAATCAGGGTTTCCACCGCGCGGCAGTCAAAATTCTCTTCTTTGATGTATTGCAACAGACGACCAGTGGTGGCGACCACCACATCCTGATTCTCGCTGAACACTTCGGCGTGATTCATGTAGGCCACGCCGCCGGTGATGGTGGCAATGTCCAGATGCGTGTGGGCGGCCAGCGCCCGAGCCTGATCCGCCACCTGCATCGCCAGTTCCCGGGTCGGGGTCAGTATCAGGATACGCGGCGGGCCGGATTTTTTACGCGGAAAATCCAGCAGATGCTGCAATACCGGCAGCAGATACGCCGCGGTTTTACCGGTTCCAGTCGGCGCAGAGCCCAGTACGTCCCGTCCTTCCATCGCCGGGGGAATAGCCTCGGCCTGAATGGCGGTCGGGCGGCTGAAGCCCATGTCGCGCAGGGCGTCAAGCAGGCTATCGTCAAGATCAAACTCGGAAAAATTGGTCGCAGTCATGGTCTACCTCTGTTCGGGGCGCTGATTATAGACGCATTGGCGGGGTTGTTCATCTGTTTAAGCGGCCTCGACCACTTTTCCCGGGCTGGCGTTTCTCCTATGCTAACCCCGGTTCAGCAATAAATGGCACAACAATGACGTCTTTGCAGCATACACCAGCGTTGCGCGCGGGTGGTTTTACCTTCAAACAATTTTTTGTGGCGCACGACCGCTGTGCGATGAAAGTCGGCACTGATGGCGTGCTGCTGGGGGCGTGGGCGCCGTTGCGGGAAGAGTCGCGGATTCTGGATATCGGCTGCGGCTCCGGTCTGATTGCGCTGATGCTGGCGCAACGCAGCGGTGGGCGAGTTCCGGTGGATGGGGTAGAGCTGGACGCCGCCGCCAGCGGGCAGGCGGCAGACAATGCGGCGGCGTCGCCCTGGGCCGAGAGTATACGGATTCATCAGACCGATATTCTTGCGTATGCCCGTACTGCCGCATCGCGCTATTCACTGATTGTCAGTAATCCGCCTTATTTTACCCCCGGCGTCGACTGTGCCTCAGCCCAGCGAGCGCAGGCGCGTTATACCGCCACGCTGACTCATCAGACGTTGCTGGATTGCGCCAGCCGGTTGCTGACGTCAGACGGGCGATTTTGTGTGGTGTTGCCGGTACAGGCGGCGGACAACTTTCTGACGCTGGCGCAACAGCTGGCGTGGCATGTCGATGCCTGGGTTGACGTCGCGGATAATGCGGCCCGGCCGGTGAACCGGGTGCTGCTGTCGTTGGGGCGACAGCACACGACGCTGGACCGGACATCGTTAATCATCCGTGACGACAGCCGTCGGTATTCGGCGTCGTTTCAGGCGTTGGCGCGGGATTTTTATTTATCCATGTGAACTTGCTCATGTGAACGTGTTCATGGAATTTGTAGAAGGCGGCCGGGCGCTGGCCCGGCATTCATCATCAGGGATGCAGGATGGTGGGATGCGCCTTTTCCGCTCGCTGCGGATAATCAAGCGTGTAGTGCAACCCGCGGCTCTCTTTGCGCGCCAGCGCGCAGCGTACAATCAATTCCGCCACCTGAACCAGATTGCGTAACTCCAGCAGATTGTTGGAGAGGCGGAAGTGGGCATAATACTCGCTGATTTCCTGCTGTAGCAGCGTGATACGTCGCTGCGCGCGTTCCAGTCTTTTCGTCGTGCGCACGATGCCGACGTAATCCCACATCAATAACCGCAGTTCGTGCCAGTTGTGCTGAATCACGACTCTTTCGTCCGAGTTTTCCACCTGGCTTTCGTCCCAGTTGGGCAGCGACTCGACCAGCGTTTTCTCCGGCAAATGCTGCAGAATATCCCCGGCGGCGGACCAGCCATATACCAGACACTCCAGCAGCGAGTTGGACGCCATGCGGTTGGCGCCATGCAGGCCGGTATAACTGACTTCGCCAATCGCGTACAGGCCGTCCAGGTCGGTGCGTCCCTGTTGGTCAACCACCACGCCGCCGCAGGTGTAGTGCGCGGCGGGGACGATGGGAATCGGCTCGCGGGTCAGATCAAGGCCCAGCGACAGCAGTTTTTCATGGATAGTAGGGAAATGCTGCGTAATGAAATCCGCCGGTTTGTGGCTGATGTCCAGATACATGCAGTCTGCGCCCAGTCGTTTCATCTCGTGGTCTATCGCCCGGGCGACAATATCCCGCGGCGCCAGCTCCGCCCGTTTATCAAAGGCTGGCATAAAGCGGCTGCCGTCCGGGCGCGTCAGCCAGGCGCCTTCGCCGCGCAGCGCTTCGGTCAGCAAAAAATTGCGGGCCTGCGGATGGTACAGGCAGGTGGGGTGAAACTGGTTGAATTCCATGTTCGCCACCCGGCAACCAGCGCGCCAGGCCATAGCGATGCCGTCGCCGGAAGAAATATCGGGGTTGGTGGTGTACTGGTAGACCTTGGACGCGCCGCCGGTGGCGAGCACGACGGCTTTGGCGCGGCACGATTCGACATGCTCTTTTTCCCTGTTCCACAGGTAAGCACCTACCACCCGTTTGTGGCCGGGCAGGCCGAGCTTGCTGGAGGTGATCAAATCCACTGCATTACAACGTTCCAGCAATACGATATTGGGATGCTGTCTCACCTGGCTGACCAGGGTGGTTTCCACCGCTTTGCCGGTGGCGTCCGCGGCATGCAGGATACGGCGATGGCTGTGACCGCCCTCGCGCGTCAGATGATAGCGCGCTTCGCCGTGCGGTGCGGTTTCGGTATCGAACCGAACGCCCTGATCGATTAGCCATTGCACGCAATGACGGGCGTTACGGGCAATAAACGATACCGCTTCCCGGTCGCACAAGCCGTCGCCGGCAATCAGGGTATCGTCGATGTGGGCGTCGACGCTGTCGGTTTCATCGAACACAGCGGCGATCCCGCCTTGTGCATAAAAGGTGGCGCTTTCGCTTAGCGGCCCTTTGCTGAGCACCATCACGCGGGCATGAGGCGCCAGACGCAGCGCCAGTGATAACCCGGCGGCGCCGCTGCCGATGATCAGCACATCACAATGGTAGTCTTTGGGAGACGACATAATAGTTTTTGTTTAATTTATAAAACCGTATTTTTGAATTTAGCACGGTATTTATCTTAAATGCAGTTTTTTGTTTTATAAATTAAACAATGCTGATGCAAAACAGTAGAACGAGGTGCCAGCAGCAGGCTTTTGACGTATGATTTTCGCGGTTGTACGGGGCAGCAATGAGAATAAAACCCCGGCGGGCGGCACGGCGGTATGCGACGAGTATCCGGCAAGATGCAAAAAATGCTTCACGCAACGGAACTTTATGACGCAAAAAGACTCCAACCCGGTGCTTGCTCGATTGCAGATATATGGCTGGCAGTACGTGGCTTAGGCGTGGCGACACGGTTTTGGGGAGACATGATCTCGGATGAGCGAGCAGTTAGCGGATCAGGTGCTGGTTGAGCGGGTCCAGAAAGGCGACAGAAAGGCGTTTAACTTACTGGTCGTCCGTTATCAGCATAAAGTGGCGAGCCTGGTATCGCGTTACGTTCCCGCCGGGGACGTGCCCGATGTGGTGCAGGAGTCGTTTATCAAAGCCTATCGCGCGCTGGAATCGTTTCGTGGCGAGAGCGCCTTTTATACCTGGCTGTATCGTATTGCCGTCAACACGGCGAAGAATTATCTGGTGGCTCAGGGGCGGCGTCCGCCGTCCAGCGATGTGGACGCCAACGACGCGGAAAATTACGAAAATGCCAGCGCGTTGAAAGAAATATCGAACCCTGAGAACTTAATGTTGTCTGAGGAATTACGACGGATCGTTTTCCATACTATCGAGTCATTGCCTGAGGATTTGCGTCTGGCAATTACGCTGCGTGAACTGGATGGGCTGAGCTATGAGGAAATTGCCGCCATCATGGATTGCCCGGTCGGCACTGTCCGCTCACGTATATTCCGCGCACGGGAAGCGATTGATAATAAAGTGCAACCGCTTATTCAGCGTTAGCTTGTTCTTAACGTTACTCATGACGGGTTTGACAAGGTAAGGTGAAGTTATGCAGAAAGAAAAACTTTCCGCTTTAATGGATGGTGAGGCAGTGGACAATGCACTGCTGGGCGCCTTGTCGAAAGACGACAAGTTGCAGCAAAGCTGGCAGCGCTACCATCTGGTGCGTGACACTCTGCGGGGCGATGTCAGCGAAACGCTGATGAATATTGATATCGCCGCTCGGGTAGCCGCCGCCCTCGAACAGGAACCGGTGCAGTTCAACCCGCAGGCGGTGCCGGAATCCCAGCTTCATCCCCGCACCTGGCAGGCGTTGCCGTTCTGGCACAAGGTTCGTCCTCTGGCCAGCCATCTGACGCAGATTGGTATGGCGGCTTGTGTTTCGCTGGCGGTGATTGTCGGTGTGCAGCATTACCAGCAAAGCAATGTGATGAGCGACAGTGTGGCGGATACGGCGCCGGCGCTCAGCACATTGCCTGTGATGGGCGGTTCAGCTTCTCCGGTCAGCCTGAGCGTGCCGGCTGAGAACAGCGTAGCGCATACCGGGCAGCGTCAGATGCAGGCGCAGCATGAGCGCATCAATGCGCTGTTGCAGGATTATGAACTGCAACGCCGCGTGCATTCCGATCAGCTCCAACTGCAACAGCAGGGGAGCCAACAGCAAGCCGCCGTTCAGGTGCCTGGTACTCAGTCATTAGGAATTCAGCCGCAGTAATGAAGCGTTCCTGGTTTGCCGCATGCATATTGTTAGGCAGCCTGTCTTATTCCTCCCTCGCCCCGGCAAGTGATTCCGGGGCGTTGTTGCAGCAGATGAGCAGCGCCAGCCGATCACTGAACTACGAGATTTACTACATCAGCGTTTCCCGGCAGGGCATTGAGTCATTACGCTACCGTCATTCGGTGCAAAATGGCGAGACGCTGGCCGAGCTGATCCATCTGGACGGGCCGAAGCGTGAAGTGATTCAGCGCGGCAGCGACATCAGCTATTTCGAAGCGGATGCCGAACCGTTTACCCTGTCGGGCGACCATATTGTCGACTCGCTGCCGGCCCTGATTTTTGCCAATGTGGAACGGTTGTCCGCTTATTACGATTTTATTCCTACCGGCCGTATTCGTCTGGCGGACAGCCAGGGCGATGTGGTGAGAATCGTCTCCCGGGACGGCACCCGTTTCAGTTATATCGTCTGCCTTGATGCCGAGTCGCGTTTGCCGTTGCGGGTTGATCTGCTTGATCAGAATGGCGATCTGCTTGAACAGTACCGGGCGATTTCCGTAACGGTGGATAAAAATGTGCGGCTTGCCATGAAGCCGATGGATAAGATCAGTCAGCCGCCGCTGCTCAGCATTCCCACCACTGCGACCGCGAATTTCAACTGGGTGACGGAGTGGCTGCCGGTTGGCGTAGAAGAAGTGTCACGCAGTCAGCGGCCGCTGCCGGGGGTTACCGGTCTGGCGGAATCGCGTCTTTACAGCGATGGATTGTTCAGTTTTTCCGTCAATATAAGCCCGGTTGGGGAGAATCATCCTGACCAGAATGCATCTCTGGGCCGTAAAACTATCCATACCGAAGTGCGGGATAACCGGGAAATCACCGTGATTGGCGAACTGCCGCTGGCGACAGCCAAACGCATCGCGGATAACGTGATCTTCAAGGCGCAGCCATGATCAAAGAGTGGGCCACGGTGGTTTCATGGCAGGCCGGTACCGCTGTGTTGCATTGTGAACAGCGCTCCGGTTGCCAGAGCTGTCAGTCTCGCTCGTCCTGCGGCACCGGCGTGTTGAACCAGATTGGCGCAGCGGCAACGCATCAACTGACCGTCCCGTATTCGCAGCCGTTACTTCCTGGTCAACGGGTGGAAATCGGCCTGGCGGAATCAAGCCTGCTGCGTTCGGCGATGCTGGTTTATCTGTTGCCATTGCTGGGGCTGATGCTGGGCGCCGCCTTGATGCAATACTGGCTGGGCAGCGAACCGGCGACCGTGGCGGGGGCATTTGCCGGCGTGGCGGTGAGTTTCGCTGCTGTAAAGCATTTATCGGCGAAAATCGGCAATAATCAGCGTTATCAGCCGGTGATTCTGCAGGTTTCTTTGCCCGAAAATCTGTTGCGTACCGATATGACGCCGGGGCGTTGAAACGCAGGCGGCTTGCAGGCTGGCTGGCCTGCCCGCCTCCCGATTTTTCGCTTTTAATGACTTTTTACCTCTGCTTTCATCTTCTCATTCGCAACCTTGCCATAATCAAGGAATTGATTCGGTGCGCCATGACTAGGTTTTCCACCGTCTGGCATGTAGAATGCTGCGATTCAGGTATATGACAGTGGCTATGGCTGTCATCACATTGCGCGTGCCGTTCGGCAAGAATTTCAGAAATACCAAGGTAGAAAAACTTTTATAATGAAGCATATACGAAATTTTTCCATTATTGCTCACATCGACCACGGTAAGTCGACGCTCTCTGACCGCATCATTCAAATTTGTGGTGGCTTGTCCGAACGTGAAATGGAGGCGCAAGTGCTGGACTCCATGGATCTGGAGCGCGAGCGCGGTATTACCATCAAGGCTCAGAGCGTGACGCTGGATTACAAAGCCTCTGACGGTGAAACCTATCAACTGAACTTTATCGATACCCCGGGCCACGTTGACTTTTCCTATGAAGTTTCCCGCTCGCTGGCCGCCTGTGAAGGGGCGCTGCTGGTGGTGGACGCCGGTCAAGGGGTTGAGGCGCAGACGCTGGCCAACTGCTATACCGCGCTCGAAATGGATCTGGAAGTGGTGCCGGTGTTGAACAAGATTGACCTGCCGGCCGCGGATCCGGATCGCGTCAGCCAGGAAATCGAAGATATCGTGGGTATCGACGCCACCGACGCGGTGCGCTGTTCCGCCAAGACCGGCGTCGGCGTGCCGGATGTGCTGGAGCGTCTGGTGCGTGAGATTCCGCCGCCGGAAGGCGATCCTGACGCGCCGTTGCAGGCGTTGATCATCGATTCCTGGTTCGACAACTATCTGGGCGTGGTGTCGCTGATCCGTATCAAAAACGGTACGCTGCGCAAAGGCGATAAGGTCAAGGTGATGAGCACCGGCCAGGTGTACAACGCCGAACGTCTCGGGATTTTCACGCCCAAGCAGGTGGACCGCGACGCGCTGCAATGCGGCGAAGTAGGCTGGCTGGTGTGCGCCATCAAAGACATTCTGGGCGCGCCGGTGGGCGATACCCTGACGCTGGCGCGTAAACCGGCTGAAAAGCCGCTGCCGGGCTTTAAAAAGGTTAAACCGCAGGTGTACGCCGGTCTGTTCCCGATCAGTTCCGACGACTATGAAGCCTTCCGTGATGCGCTGGGCAAACTCAGCCTGAACGATGCGTCGCTGTTTTACGAACCGGAAAGCTCCACTGCGCTGGGCTTCGGTTTCCGCTGCGGTTTCCTTGGTCTGCTGCACATGGAGATCATTCAGGAGCGTCTGGAGCGTGAATACGATCTCGACCTGATCACAACCGCGCCGACGGTGGTGTACGAGGTGAAAACCACCGGCAACGAGGTGATCTATGTCGACAGCCCGTCCAAATTGCCGCCGGTCAATAATATCGAAGAACTGCGCGAGCCGATTGCCGAGTGTCACATGCTGCTGCCGCAGGAGTATCTGGGCAACGTGATCACTCTGTGCGTGGAAAAACGCGGCGTGCAGACCAACATGGTCTATCACGGCAATCAGGTGGCGCTGACTTATGAAATTCCGATGGCGGAAGTCGTGCTCGACTTCTTCGATCGCCTCAAGTCCACTTCTCGTGGTTATGCTTCGCTGGATTACGGCTTCAAACGTTTCCAGGCATCGGACATGGTGCGTGTGGACGTGCTGATCAACAGCGAACGCGTGGATGCGCTGGCGCTGATCACCCACCGTGATAATTCGATGTATCGCGGCCGTGAGCTGGTGGAAAAAATGAAAGACCTGATCCCGCGTCAGCAGTTCGACATCGCGATTCAGGCGGCGATCGGCAACCATATTATTGCCCGCTCCACCGTAAAACAGCTGCGCAAGAACGTTCTGGCGAAGTGTTACGGCGGTGACGTCAGCCGTAAGAAAAAACTGTTGCAGAAACAGAAGGAAGGGAAGAAACGCATGAAGCAGGTAGGGAACGTCGAGCTGCCGCAGGAAGCGTTTTTGGCCATTCTGCATGTTGGAAAAGAAAGCAAATAAACCCTGAGGAGTTGGCATGGCCAATATGTTTGCCCTGATTTTGGCATTGGCGACGCTGGTGACCGGCATTGTCTGGTGTCTGGAACGGTTCAAATGGGCGCCGGCGCGTCGCGCCAAGATTTCCGCTCTGAGTCAGCAGGTTAATGGGGCTGTCGACGAGAAAACGCTGGCTAACAGCATCAAACAGCCGGGCTGGATCGAGACGTTTGCCTCGGTTTTCCCGGTGCTGGCGCTGGTGTTTGTGGTGCGTTCATTTATTTTCGAGCCGTTTCAGATCCCTTCCGGTTCGATGATGCCGACGCTGTTGATCGGGGATTTCATTCTGGTCGAAAAATTTGCTTACGGCATCAAGGATCCGATAACCCAGACCACCTTGATTGAAACCGGGCACCCGAAACGCGGTGATATCGCGGTATTCAAATACCCTGAAAATCCGCGTCTGGATTACATCAAGCGTGTCGTAGGCCTGCCGGGAGATCGCGTCAGTTACGACCCGATCGCCAAGCAGGTCACCATTCAGCCGGGGTGCGGCGACAAGCCGAGCTGCGGCAGCGCCTTGCCGGTGACTTACAGTAATGTGGAACCCAGTGATTTCGTGCAGACGTTCAGCGGAACCGGGCGCGAAATGACCAGCGGTTTCTACCAGATTCCGGTTGGTCAGAAGAGTGAAGGCATTCGCATGGCGGTTCGCAAGGAAACGCTGGGCGAGGTCACTCACAATATCCTTACCGTGCCGGGCGCTCAGGATCAGCTTGGGCTTTATTACCAACAGATGCGCCAGCCGCTGGGGTCCTGGGTGGTGCCGGCCGGCCACTACTTCATGATGGGCGATAACCGTGATAACAGCGCGGACAGCCGTTATTGGGGATTTGTGCCGGAGCGGAATCTGGTGGGTAAGGCGACAGCTATCTGGATGAGTTTTGAAAAACAAGAAGGTGAATGGCCTACCGGTGTACGTTTAAGCCGTATCGGTGGAATTCATTAATTGAATGTAAATAAACTCGCAGCATATTTGCGACTTCCGTTGTAGAATATTTCTGAATAATAAATGCTGGCTCCCGGGCGGGAGCCACTGCAAACGAAACAGTTTTGACTTTTTAGTGGCAAGACAGGGCTGTTCCGTATGCTGTTGTTTAAAAAGGCATTATAGATCTATTGGTAACACATGAACCCCATCCTGATAAATCGTTTACAAAAAAAGCTGGGCTATACTTTCCAACAATATGACCTTTTATTGCAGGCGCTGACTCACCGTAGCGCCAGCAGTAAACATAACGAACGGCTGGAGTTCCTGGGGGATTCTATCCTGAGTTTCGTTATCGCCAATGCGCTGTACCACCGGTTTCCGCGTGTTGACGAAGGCGATATGAGCCGAATGCGCGCTACGCTGGTGCGCGGCAATACGCTGGCGGAGATTGCCCGAGAGTTTGAACTGGGCGAATGCCTGCGTCTTGGTCCCGGCGAATTGAAAAGCGGCGGTTTCCGCCGTGAGTCGATTCTGGCGGATACCGTGGAAGCGTTGATTGGCGGGGTGTTTCTGGACAGCAATATCCAGACCGTCGAGCGGCTGATTCTGCAGTGGTACCAGACTCGTCTGGATGAGATTAGCCCAGGCGACAAGCAAAAAGATCCGAAAACCCGCCTGCAGGAATTCCTGCAGGGACGCCACCTGCCGTTGCCTACCTATCTGGTCGTGCAGGTGCGTGGCGAGGCGCACGATCAGGAATTTACCATTCATTGCCAGGTCAGCGGGTTTAGCGAGCCGGTAGTGGGTACCGGGTCAAGTCGTCGTAAAGCTGAACAGGCTGCGGCGGAACAGGCCCTGAAAAAGCTGGAGCTTGAATGAGCGAAGAACAGACCTATTGCGGCTTTGTCGCGATTGTTGGCCGGCCGAACGTCGGTAAATCCACCTTGCTGAACCAGTTGCTGGGGCAGAAGGTGTCCATTACCTCTCGTAAGCCGCAGACGACGCGTCACCGTATTATGGGTATCCATACCGAGGGGCCGTATCAGGCTATCTATGTGGATACGCCCGGGTTGCACATTGAAGAAAAGCGCGCCATCAACCGCCTGATGAACCGTGCGGCCAGCAGTTCGATCGGCGATGTGGAGTTGATCATCTTTGTGGTGGAAGGCACCCACTGGACAGACGATGACGAAATGGTGGTGAACAAGCTGCGCGACCAAAAAACGCCGGTGTTGTTGGCCATCAACAAAGTGGATAACGTGGCGGATAAAACCAAATTGCTGCCGCATATCCAGATGTTGAGCGAAAAGATGAATTTCCTCGATGTGGTGCCGATCTCCGCGGAGAAGGGGACCAATGTCGATACCGTTGCCGCAATTGTGCGCAAACATCTGCCGCAGGCCATTCACCATTTCCCGGAAGACTATATTACCGACCGCTCACAGCGTTTCATGGCGTCGGAAATTATCCGCGAAAAGCTGATGCGCTTTCTGGGCGAAGAGTTGCCGTATTCGGTTACGGTGGAAATCGAGCGTTTCGTTGCCAATGAGCGCGGCGGTTACGACATCAACGGCCTGATTCTGGTGGAGCGTGAAGGCCAGAAGAAGATGGTGATCGGCAACAAAGGCGCCAAGATTAAAACCATCGGCATCGAAGCGCGTCAGGACATGGAACAGATGTTTGAGGCCAAAGTTCATCTGGAACTGTGGGTGAAGGTTAAATCCGGCTGGGCAGACGATGAACGTGCGCTGCGTAGCCTGGGTTATATCGACGATCTGTAAGGTGTGCGCCGATGGAAGGCTGGCAGCGCGCGTTTGTCTTGCATGGGCGACCTTACAGCGAAACCAGCCTGCTGCTGGATCTGTTTTCTGAAAATGAAGGCCGCGTGCGGGTGCTGGCGAAAGGCGCCCGGGCGCGGCGTTCCAGTCTCAAGGGCGCTCTCCAGCCTTTTACGCCGCTGCTGGTGCGGTGGGGCGGGCGCGGCGAAGTCAAAACCCTGCGCAATGCCGAACCGGTTTCTCTGGCGTTACCGCTGAGCGGCCCGTTGTTATACAGCGGCTTGTACGTGAACGAGTTGCTGACCCGGGTGCTGGAACTGGAAACCGATTATTCCGCTCTGTTTTTCGATTATCTTCATTGCTTGCAACAGTTGGCTGCCGCCAGCGGCTCGCCTGAGCCAGCCTTGCGCCGCTTCGAACTGGCGTTGCTGGAGCACCTCGGTTACGGCGTGGATTTCCTGCATTGTGCCGGCAGCGGCGAACCGGTTGCCGATACCATGACCTACCGTTACCGGGCGGAAAAAGGCTTCATTGCCAGTCTGGTGGTGGATAACGTCAGTTTCACCGGGCGCGAGCTGCAGGCGTTGGCGTCAAGAGAGTTTCCCGATATCGACACCCTGCGCGCCGCCAAACGTTTTACCCGCATGGCGCTGAAACCCTATCTTGGCGGCAAGCCACTGAAAAGCCGTGAGTTATTTCGGCAATTTATGCCAAAACCCTATAAGGCGGCGCCGGGCGGCAAGATCTAGTACCGTCAGGGTATCGTCATGCGCAGCCGGGGTGTACACTGCGGCGGTCATTTATTGTTGAAGGATGGATCATGGCTGAGTTGTTGTTGGGCGTAAATATTGACCATATCGCCACCCTGCGTAATGCTCGTGGCACGGCGTATCCCGATCCGGTACAGGCGGCATTTGTGGCGGAACAGGCGGGAGCGGACGGTATCACCGTACACTTGCGTGAAGATCGACGCCATATTACCGATCGCGATGTGCGCCTGCTGCGCCAGACCATCCAGACCCGCATGAATCTGGAGATGGCGGTAACGGATGAAATGCTGGCGATAGCCTGCGAACTGAAACCGCACTTTTGTTGCCTGGTGCCGGAAAAACGGCAGGAAGTGACGACGGAAGGCGGACTCGACGTGGCCGGTCAGCTCGACCGTATTACCGCGGCGGTGACGCAATTGCGCCAGGCCGGTATTCAGGTGTCGCTGTTTATCGACGCCGACCACGCCCAGATCGACGCGGCGGTAGCCAGCGGCGCTCCTTATATTGAAATCCATACCGGCGCCTATGCCGACGCGGAAAACGATGCGGCCCGGCAGCAGGAATTTGAGCGTATCCGTGAAGCGGCAGCCTATGCTGCGGGCCGGGGCATTAAGGTTAACGCCGGTCATGGTCTGACCTATCATAACGTCCAGCCGATTGCGGCGCTGCCGGAAATGCACGAACTGAACATTGGTCACGCCATTATCGGACGTGCGGTGATGAGCGGTCTGTCGTCGGCGGTGGCGGAAATGAAAACCCTGATGCGGGAAGCCCGTCGCTGATGGCGATTCTGGGTCTCGGCACAGATATCGTCGAAATCGCCCGTATTGAAGCGATCACCGGTCGTTCCGGTGATCGTCTCGCCCGCCGCGTGCTCAGTGAACAGGAGTGGTTGCAGTATCAGGCTCACTCGCAGCCGGTTCGGTTTCTGGCCAAGCGTTTTGCGGTCAAAGAGGCCGCCGCCAAGGCATTTGGCACCGGCATTCGAGATGGTCTGGCGTTTGCGCAGTTCGAAGTCGCGAATGATCCGCTGGGTAAACCGTGCCTACGGTTTCTGGCGCGTGCCGCCGAACTGGCCGAGGAAATGGGTGTTCGGCATGTGCATGTTTCGCTGGCGGATGAGCGCCACTACGCCTGCGCTACCGTGATTATTGAAAATTAAAATTGGGCGGCATCGGCCTGGTCGGTATTACAATGATCGGCAATTACAACCGATCGGCATGGTGCAGCAGGACAAATTTTTCCCACAGTTGATCGTGGTTTTCCAGGTGGTTAGCGTCTTTGAGAATGGTGTTGTCTATCGGGCAGACCTTCTGACAGGTTGGCGTATCGTAGTGCCCGACGCACTCGGTACAACGTAACGGGTCAATTTCATAGATCTCATCCCCCATCGATATCGCCTGATTGGGGCATTCCGGCTCACACATATCGCAGTTAATGCATTTCGCGGTAATCAGCAGCGCCATGTTTTCTTTCCTTTCATAAATCAGCCGCCGATTATACTCTTCTGCGAGCCGGTTACACAGCCTGGTTACGGCATAAACGGTGCAGGCGGAGAAGGGCTAAAAAAAACAGCCTATTCGTTTGATTGAGAGACTATACGACGAAGACATTAATCACTATTATGCGATTGTAATGCATAATTTCTCATAGCTTTTTGATATAAAAAAACAAATATTCCCATGCAATGTGTCCGTCATATTCGCTTTGTACTGTAGCTCGCATTACAGTTGGCCCGGATAAAGATTGTCGGGGCAAGGTCGATAAACTCATGTATGCATGTGGTATACTTTTATTCGTAAGCATATCCTTCAATGGCGGAACATATAGTGCAGCAAAATAGTCACTTTAATCAGCCCGGCTCTGAAGCCTCCATCACCGGGGAGGCACAGTTTGCAGACGCTGATTACTGGCACAGCTGCCACAGGCGGTACAGATTCCAGCCCATTTACCGTACTTCCGGTCGTCTAATGGGAATTGAATTGCTGACAGCCGTTTTTCACCCGTCCATGCCGCAAAAACTTTTATCTCCTGAACACTACTTTGCCCGCCTCAATGTCGAAGAACGCTTAAATATCGTTATTGAACAACTACAACTGCTGAGCCAATGGCATGAACGCTTTGTTCGGGACGCGCTGCGCGCATCCGTCAATATTGATGGGCTGACGCTGCTGGCGTTGCAGGGAAACCGCAAAGCCAAGAAACTGCTGACGACCATGCCCTGGTTGCGTTTTGAACTGGTTGAAAGCCTGGCGGTTCTACCTCACGACACACTGGCGACACTGCCCGAAGCGGGGCGGCTCTGGCTGGATGATTTTGGCTGCGGCGTGGCGAATTTCTCCTCGCTGTCGCCGGCAAGGTACGACTGTATCAAGATCGCCCGCGAGCTTTTCATTATGCTGCTTAAGAGCAAAGAGGGGCGGCAGCTGTTTCCGTCACTGGTCACTCTGATTGCCACTTACTGTAATGATGTCGTCATTGAAGGGGTTGAAACTGAAGAAGAGTGGGAAATCGTCAGACAATCTAATGCCTCGGCAGCCCAGGGGTATTTCTTGTCCCGACCTCAACCGTTTGAAAATTTGGAAGATCTTCGGTCAGAGTTGTAATCATCCCTTCGCTTATGCCCGCTTTGTTGCCTTTACCCGGGTATGTCATGTATTCAGACTCCCTGGAAACCTGCCGACGTTCTCATCAGCTCGTTGAGGGTAAAAGAAAAATTCATACTCCATCGATATACAGTATAAAATAAATGATTAGATTGCTAGTCATGGACTTTTCATTTTTTATGCCTTGTTTTTTATATAAATATAGTGTTTTATGTGGCCGAGGTTCTGTTTGCTGAACAAGTAAACTGTGACGGCAGTCGAAAAAAACAGCAATCATAAGAGAAAGAACTGATTGATTTTATTGTTGCAATTATTTGATTTATAAAGACAAAAAAATAAATGTTTGCTACCAACGATCAAAAAACGGCTGGTGATAGTTATTTTTGATTAAAATGGTGGGACTTATCGGTATAATTGATTTGCTTACGAAAAATTGATAGTCAAAATACTGCGCTACGAAATCTGTAAAGAGCTGTATCAAAATATTAGCCAGGCTTATGTCTATAACTATCATTAATATAACTGATTAAGCTAATTCTCTTGATTCTATTATTTAGGTCTGCACACGGCGATATAATGGAGGCTTTATGCTGTCGTTTTTATGGCTATGAACCTGTCCTGCAGAGCTGGATAGTTTTTTCATTCATCCTTTCTACTCTCCGGAAATGTGCCAACCCTGAAAATCCATACGAGGGGAGTTATTACCGGGATTTTTCGTCTTCAGTGATGCGATTTGTTCGATCAGGACCGTTCCGGGCCTGAGGAGAGTGTTATTGTGTATGAAATTATAATAACCCTATTAATAGTACTCTTAGGGATTTCTTCTGCAAGGAGCCGCAAATTCCAGGAAAAAGCTAACGCGGAACAAAAAAAGCAGGACTTCCTGAACATGGTGTTCTTTGCCGCCGAATACAGCCCATCATCCATTATGATCGCTAATGAAAGCTGTGAAATCGTGTACGTGAACCGGCAGTTCACCGTGATGTCGGGTTATGAAGCGGAAGAGGTGATTGGGCGCAAGACGAATATATTAAGTTCCGGCATGACCAACGCCAGCGTGTATGAGGAACTGTGGTCCACCCTGAATAAAGGCGAGATTTGGAACGGCGAGTTTATTAATCGTAAGAAAAACGGACAGTTATATTGGGAAAAAGCCAGCATTGTTAAAATATATAATAAAGCCAGCGATGCGGTTCAGTATGTCAGCATAAAAATGGATATCACTGAGCGCAAGACTCAGGAACACCATGACAACTCCTACAACCGCGCGCTGGAATTGCTGTCGAGCGGCGCGCCGCTGAAGGACATTCTGGATGCGATCATCTTCAGCGTAGAGGAGAAAAACCCCGGGAGAATTGTCTGCTCCGTTCTGCTGGTCGACAAGGAGAAGAAGTGCCTGACCCTTGGCTCGGCTCCCAGCCTGCCCGGTTTTTACAAGAACGCTATCCATAATGTAAAAATTGCCGATGGCGCCGCCTCGTTTGGTTCGGCCGCCTACTCCGGCAAGCGCGTGATTGCGGAAGATATTTCCACCCATCCCCATTGGGCGTTGTATAAAGGCCTGGCGTTGTATGCCGGCTTGCGTTCCTGCTGGTCTGAACCTATTTTCGGGCAGAATAAGGAAATTCTTGGGGTGCTGAGCGTGTATCACCGCAAGGTTTATTCTCCGACAGAGGACGAAATCGCTTCGATCGAGAAATCAGCGCAACTGGTGGCGGTGGCGATCGAGCGTTATCGGGCGATTGATATGCTGCGTCGCAGTGAAGAGCATTATCGACAACTGGCGCACTACGACTCCCTGACTTCGTTGGCCAACGGGCTGACTTTTGCCGAGCAAATGGAGCAGGCTATCCAGCTGTCTCGCCAGACCCATCGCAAGATCGCGTTAATGTTCCTCGATTTGGATAAGTTCAAGCAGATTAATGATACCTTCGGTCATGCGACCGGGGATTTGCTGTTGAAGGAAGCCGCGGCGCGTATGCGAGGCGCAGTGCGTGAAACAGACACGGTGTACCGCCGCAGCGGCGATGAATTTATTATCCTGCTGCAGGGGATCAAAGAGGTCGAGAACACGTTGTATGTCGCGGACAAGATACACCATGCCCTCAATGAACCGTTTTATATTGAGGGCAAGAAGCTGGATATTTCATGCAGCATCGGGATTGCGCTGTATCCGGAACACGGTACGGATTCGCTGACGCTGGCTATCAATGCCGACGCGGCGATGTATCAGGCGAAGGCTCTGGGACGAAGCCAGACCCAGATCTATCATGACTTGAACACCCACCAGTAAACGCCGATTCGCGTTATCTTTCCCGCAGCGCTTCCGCCCGAGCTTGCCGAATCGGTTTCAACAGATAGCTGAGCAACGTTTTCCTGCCGGTAATGATATTCACATTGGCGGCCATGCCGGGAAGAATCAGCAGCGGCTTGTCGATACTCCCCAGATAGTTTTTCTCCGTACGCAACCGAACAAGATAAAAGCTGTTACCGGCCTGATCGGTCACCATATCCTGGCTGATCTGATCGATATACCCCTTTAGCCCGCCAAATGTGGTGTCGTCATACGCAGTGAACGTCATCATTGCTTCCTGTCCAGGGCGCAAAAACGCCATATCCTGCAGCCTGACCCGCGCTTCGATCAGCAGCTTGTCATCCAGCGGCGTGATTTCCACCAGCGTACGGCCGGGAGAAATCTGCCCGGTAGTGGCATCGACCAGAATGTATCTGATAATGCCCCGCACGGGAGACACCACCAGCGACAGCTTATCCGCCTTGTTTTCACCGGCGTCAGACGTGTTCGTGTTGGAAGACTGGACATGCTCCAACCGCATCAGGGGCTCGCCGACATTGACGATCTGCCCTTCGCGGATATACATGTCGCTGAGTTCGCCCGTTTCCTGCGCCTGAACCCGATAGCGCTGCGACTGGCTGACCGTTTTCCCTGTCGCATGCACCACCTCATCAATTTCGGCAACCGCCGCCCAACCGACCAGAAAGACCGCAAAAGCCAGCATGATCCAGATCGATAGCCGGATGATGCGGGGCGTATCTTCCACCAGCGCCTGACCCACGTCCGGCAGCGCCTGAGGATCCTGCGGGTGATGGCTGGAGAAATACGCGTTAAGATGTTGCATGAACTTAGCGAGACGCATTGATCTGCCCCTTCTTTAATGCATCCAGCACAATGGCTTTGGGACCATCGGCGATAATGCGTCCTTTGTCCACGATCACCAGCCTATCGACCAGCGTCAACATGGAAACCCGGTGTGTCACCAGCAGCAGCGTCTTGTTGACGAGACAGGTTTGCAGAGCCTGTTTAAACCGGTCTTCGCTGCTGTTGTCCATGGCGCTGGTAGGTTCGTCCATCACCAGAATCGGCGGATCAAGCAGCAGCGCGCGTGCAATAGCTACCGCCTGCCGCTGGCCGCCTGACAGTTGCATACCCCGTTCGCCCACCTGCAGGTTATAACCGTCCGGGTGCAACCGGGCGAAATCATTCACGCCGGCGATATCCGCCACGCGCAGCATCGCGTCGTCTTCTACATAGCGGGCGCCGCAAATCAGGTTGTCCCGCAGCGTACCGCTGAACAGTTGGATATCCTGCGGCACATAGCCGATGTGGTGACGCACATCGGCGATATCGAGCTGACGGGCATCCACGCCGTCGATCAGCAGGTTGCCGTTGGTCGGTTGATAGAGGTTGGCGATCAGCTTTTCCAGCGAACTTTTACCAGAGCCGGTACGACCGATAATGCCGACTTTTTCGCCGGGTCGGATCGACAGATTGATATCAATCAGGGCGCGATTCTTCTGTTCCGGATAACGGAAGGTGACATCACGAAACTCGATGCTGCCCTGAATGCTTTCCCGTTTCAGAGGGTAGGGCTGTTCGCCTCGCTCCTGCGGTAATTCCATCAGACGTTGGGTTTCCTCCAGCGTCAGACGCGCCTGCTGATAACGGGTAAACAGTTCGGACAGCGGCCCCAGCGTCATCAGCGCCCGGCTGTTTAGCAGATAACAGGCGAACAGCGTGCCCAGGGTTAGTTGGTTGTCCAGCAGCAGATATACCCCTGAGACAATCACCACTATACCGGCGAGATGCTGACATGATTGCGTCAGATGAGTGGCGATGGCCGATAACGTTTTCACCCGCGAGTCCAGCCGGCTGATGTCGCCGCTGATTTGTTCCCACTGGCGCTGGCGTTCGCCTTCCGCATTATTAATTTTGACGGCATCCAGCCCTCCCAGCGTTTCGGTCAGCAGCGCTTGTCGTTCGTCTGTCAGACGCCGGGAATGAACCAGCGCCGCCGTGATCGGCTTTTGCAACAGTCCGTTGATCAGCAGGACCAGCGGCAGCGTCAGCAATGGTATCCAGACCAGCGGGCCACCCAGCATACCGAGCAGAATCAGCATCAGCAGCGTGAACGGAAAGTCGATCAGCGTTCCCAGCGTCAGCGACGATAACGTATCGCGCAAGGCCTGAAATTCCCGTACCCGGTGCGCCACCGCGCCGGTCCGGGCCGGAAAGGCCGACAGCATCATGCCGGTCAGGCGTTCAAACAAGGTGGCGGAAAGGATAAGGTCGGTCTTTTTCCCGGCGATATCGACGCAAATGCTGCGTAATACCCGCAGGATAAGGTCAAAGAGTAAGGCAATGCCGACGCCGGAGGCCAGCACCCACAAGGTGGTTGTGGTTTGATTGGGGATTACCCGATCGTAGACCTGCATGACGAACAGCGGGACAAACAGCGCGATGATATTAATCAGCAGGCTGGCGACCACGGCATCCAGATGCAGACTGCGCGATAGCTTCAGCGTGTCCCGAAACCAGGCTTTGCTTCGCGGCAGCAAGGCTGTCGGAGCGGCTTCGAAGCGATGAGCCGACTGGGCGAACATCACCAGCCCCAGATAGTTTTGCTGCAACGTATTGTGGTCGACCGTAATTTCGCCGCCTTCGGTTTCACCTGTCATCAGGCGGGCGTTGCCGTCTGCCGTCCAGCCCAACAGGATGGCGGCGCGCCCTTCGCGCAGTAACAGCATGGCGGGCAGCGACATCGCCGGAATGGCGTTCAGCGAGCGTTTGAGTATCCGGGCCCGTAAACCGGCGCGAGCCGCGGCGCGCGGCAACAAACTGGCGGGCAAACGCAGGTCTTCAAGCGGTAGCCCTGCGGTCAGCGTAGCGCGGCTGGTCGGCTTTCCCTGCAGCCGACACAGAACCAGCAGGCTGTCGAGCAAAGGGTCGTCGTGGCGGATGCGGGGATCCTGATGTTGCGGGGAATGATGATAATCCTCGCCGCCCGGTGGCTGCTCATGGTGTGTATTCATGTCGCTGCGCGTTCCTTAGCCATCGTGACCGCCTGCAGGCAATGCGATCACAGATAAAAAATAGAAAAAAGTGAGCAATATGGCCTGATTTTGTTGTTTTTTCAGGTTTTGACTGGCAAGCATTATTCATGGCGAACCTTGCCGGACGCAACCTTTCATTTCAAGGCCGCCTGTCGGAGTCATGCCGGGTTTGAGGCCGTCCCGTCGATCCGCTCTGGCTGGAAATCATTCATGGCGGTCAATATAACTGACATTTTGATACGACATAATACGTTTGGTAATCAGTAAGCGGATAATGCTCTGCACGCGATTCAACCGGTCGTAAAACGCGGAGCTCGGGCAGAGAATCACGTGGATAGCTTGCCCGGCGGTGGTGAAAATGCCATGCTGGTGGGTGGCCTGACGTGATGTGCCGATGAGGGATCGCGAGCTTGTTCAGGCCCCGTCGTGCGGTAGGTAGTATGCCCGTGCGGCGGCACTGATTCCACCCGACAGATGGCAGGCGGTGCGTCAACGTGTCATTCGGATCGGATGGAGAAGATGGGTTTCGATGCCGGCACTCCCTGGCAGAAGCGTGCGTGCGCGTTGAGACGTGCTAGCGTGGTCGTCCTCTGCTGGTAGCCGGACGTGCGATTATCGTGCGCGGTAACATCTGAAATCCTAATCAGGAGTAGAGAGCCGCCTTGCCGGGTGAGTTCTCTTTTGCAAATAAAAAAGGGCTTGGTATGTTTTATATTTTGCGTGACAGCAACGGCCATCTCATCAGGGTAGAGGAATCGCCGTTTCCCGAAATGAACGGCGAACTGCCGGATGGTTCTGTTGAAGCAATGGCGTGGCTGAATAATCAGCAGGCTATTCTGGCTAACATCGAGCGACTGCGCAGCAGCGATCTGGAAATGGTGCGTGTACTGGAAGATCTGATTCAGGTGTTGATCACCAAAGGTCAGATTAACATCACGGATTTCCCGGCGGCTGCACAGCTTAAACTCATCAACCGGGCACAGGCGCGTGAAGCGTTGGGTGATCTGGATTCGCTAATCCGCGAAGATGAGGACAAAATATTCTGATGTTGAGAAGTACTGACAAAACGGCTTGCCAGTTAACTTGCAAGCCGTTTTTTATTGGCTCGGCAGAGTGTTACCTATGAGCGCCGGTTGGCGGCGATCAACGCAGCTTGATGAGCAAGGCGACTGAATAATGATGAAAGACGAAAAAAGTATGGATTTCGGCGCGCTGGTGTCGGAAACACGTAATCCGGCGTCCATGAATCTGGATCAACTGTCTACGCTGGAGATGGTGTCATTGTTCAATCAGGAAGATCACCGGGTGCCGGAGGCGATCCGTGACGTTTTGCCGGCGATAGCTCAGGCGGTGGATGCCGCTGCTGGCTGCCTGAAGACCGGCGGACGAATTATTTACCAGGGGGCCGGCACCAGCGGCCGTCTTGGCGTACTGGATGCGTCGGAATGTCCGCCTACCTTTGGCGTGCCGCATGGCCTGGTAGTGGGATTGATTGCCGGCGGCCCCGGAGCCTTGCTGAAGGCGGTTGAAGGCGCTGAAGATGATCCGGCGTTAGGCGAAGCGGATTTGATCGCGCTGACGCTAACCGCTCAGGATATGGTTATCGGCCTTGCTGCGTCGGGGCGAACCCCCTATGTGATTGGCGGCTTGCGCTATGCGCGTGCGTTGGGCTGTCGTACCGCCGCCATTTCCTGCAACCCGCATTCGCCGATTGCGCAGGCTGCGGAGATAGCCATTTCTCCGTTGGTGGGACCGGAAGTGTTGACCGGCTCCACCCGGCTGAAATCCGGCACGGCGCAAAAACTGGTGCTGAACATGATTTCCACCGGCGCGATGGTGCGTTTGGGCAAGGTGTATCAAAACCTGATGGTGGATGTAAAAGCCACCAACGTGAAACTGGTGGATCGCGCCTGCCGTATCCTGATGGACGCCACCGGCGTTGATCGGGATACCGCGCAGCGCTGTCTGACGCAGACCGATTATGAGGTTAAACCGGCGATAGTGATGGTGGTGACCGGCTGCGACGCGCAACAGGCCAGACAGCGGCTGGCTGAGAAAGACGGCTATCTGCGCGATGCGCTGGGCGTGGAGAAGGCCTAATGCCATCGCCTCTGATTCGAACCACCGGAGCACGCGCATGTTGAATTCATCGCCGACGGCCATGCGCGTTGTGTTCTTCGATCTGGACGGCACATTGCATCGTCAGGATCTGTTCGGCAGTTTTCTGTGGTTCTTGATCCGCCATTTACCGTTGAATTTGTTGCTGGTTGTTCCTTTGTTGCCTTTGCTGGCGGCAGGATTGACCATCAATGGTCGCGCCGCTCGCTGGCCGGTTAGTCTGTTGCTGTGGGCGATCACGGCGGGACGGCGTGAAGCGCGGCTGCGACAGCTGGAGCAGGCGTTTGTGGTCTGGTTCCGCCGGCGGGTCACTGCTTTTCCTCTGGTTCACCAGCGTCTGGAAGGCTATCTGGCCGACAGCCGGTCGCAGGTCTGGCTGGTGACCGGTTCGCCGCAGCGGCTGGTCGAACAAGTCTACCGCGATGCGTCGTTTCTGCCTCAGGTCCAGTTGATCGGCAGCCAGATGACGCGGCGCTGGGGCGGTTGGGTGTTGAGCCTGCGTTGTCTGGGGCACGAAAAAGTCGTGCAGATGGAGCGCCGACTGGGGGCGCCGCTTGAGCTTTACAGCGGCTACAGCGACAGCCAACAGGATAATCCGCTACTCTTTTTCTGTGCGCATCGCTGGCGCGTGACGCCGGCCGGCCATCTGCAGCAACTGGAATGACTCGCCGCCGCTGGCATGTATAATGCGCGCCGCACGTGATGAGGGCGGAAGCCAAGAGGAATGATGAGTAATCCAATGGATGATGAATTCTGGATGCGTCATGCACTGACGCTGGCGCAACGGGCCTGGGACGAAGGCGAGGTGCCGGTCGGCGCCGTGCTGGTGCAGGGAGATAAGATCATCGGCGAAGGCTGGAATCGCCCGATTAGCCGGCACGATCCCACCGCCCATGCAGAGATCATGGCGTTACAGCAGGGCGGACAGGCGCTGCAAAACTACCGCCTGTTGGATACCACGCTGTACATCACGCTGGAGCCATGCGTGATGTGCGCCGGCGCCATGATTCACAGCCGCATCAACCGGCTGGTATATGGCGCGGCTGACGCCAAGACCGGCGCGGCCGGTTCACTGGTGGATATCCTGCGCCATCCGGGCATGAACCATCATATCGCCATTACCGACGGGGTCCTGGCGGATGAGTGTTCTGACCTACTGAGCCGTTTTTTCCGTATGCGCCGTCAGCAGCAGCGTGACGCGCGCTCCGCCGAACGGGACTCGTCCGACTGAGCGGCCGTGCGTCAGCGGGAAGGATTGGCGGTTAACTGTTCCGGCGGTACGGCGGGATAAGCGCTGGCGGCCAGTTGCTGTTGCAACGCCCGGCTTTCTTTCTCCGAAAGATACCCGACCAGACTAACCATGTAGCGCCGGATGTTTTCCACGTAGTTGTAAGCCTCCTGACCGCGGGCGTAACCGTTGGCGGTCTGGGCGTAGTAGCGTTTCTGGCTCAGCATCGGCAGGCGTATTTTGACGTCGGCCCAACTGTCAGGATTCCCTTTCTGTTTTTCCGTCAGTTTGCGGGCATCCATCATATGGGCGTAGCCCATGTTATAGGCGGCCAGCGCAAACCAGATGCGTTCATCCGTCGGGATGGTGGCCGGCACCTGCTGCATCATCTGATTCAGGTATCTGGCGCCGCCGCGAATACTTTCTTCCGGGTTGAGTCGATCCGCCACATCCAGGCTTTCTGCGGTATTGCGGGTCAGCATCATCAAACCGCGCACTCCGGTCGGCGAGGTTGCCAGCGGATTCCAGTGCGACTCCTGATACGAAATGGCCGCCAGCAGTTTCCAGTCGATTTCTCTGGCGTATTTCTCGAACAGCGGACGCAGGCCCGGCAGGGTATTGTCGATGGCGCTGAGGAAGGTGGTGGTATCCACATAGTCGAACTCGCCGACATGCCCGAGGTACTTCTCTTCCAGACGGGCGAGGGTGCCGTCTTCCATCATCTGGCTGAAGAAGTCGAGCAGCGCGGCGGAGAGGCTATCGTCATGGTTTTGCCGCATATACCAGGTGACCGGCTCTTCGTCGCTGAGGTCGAACGACACCGCTAGCTGTGGGTGAATACGCTGCATCAGGCCGATGTTTATTGAGTCGGCGATGGTGTAATCCAGTTTTCCTTCCGCCACCTGTTTTAGCAGGTCCAGCTCGGACAGGTCGGTGGCGACCTCCCAATTCAGCTGCGGGTATTTACCGGCTTTGAAATCGCGCAACGTAGCGGCGTGCGCCGAGCCGGACAACACGGTCAGCTTGCCCTGCAATTTGTCCAGCGCGCCGGGGCGAGCCGTACCCATGCGATAGACCAGTTGCTGCGACACCGAATAATAGGAAGGGCCGGCCCGGAAACGGCTCAGGCGCTCCCGGTTGTAAATCAGACCGGCGGCCAGCAGGTCGGCATTGTCGTTATCCAGATCGCTAAATAAGTCGTCGACGTTTTGGCGCACCGATACCACCAGCCGCACGCCGAGGTAGTCGGCGAACCGTTTGGCCAGTTCGTAGTCCAGTCCGGTGGGGGAACCGTTGCTGAGCGTATAGGTCAGCGGAGAGGTCACGGTGCTGATGCGCAGCTCGCCACGTGAAAGGATTTGCCTTAGCTGAACATCCTGGTGACTGCGCCAGGGAATATTTGGCCACAGTGCCAGCGTCAACAGCAAAGCGATCACCCCGATGAAAACATAATTTATCGTTAAACGCTTCAATGAGTTGTCTCTCGGCGGCCGGTTGGCCTGTCTGTCTGTAACGGCAGTTTCTTATGCATCTGTCCCAGAGTCGGGGGGCATTTTGCTTAACAAACCGCCAGTGTGCAACTTTTATTAGTTTGCCTACTGTTTGACCGCAAGGTGCTCTCAATGTTTAACAATCGCTACGCAAACGGTTTCGTCGCGCGCCACTATTCTCTATAATAGCGCGCGTTTCCCCCCTGTAGCGCCCTGACGCACTGTCTCCGGTGCCTCGAAGACGAGAGAAATTTAGATGATGGAAATACTGCGTGGTTCACCCGCCTTATCGGCTTTTCGTATCAATAAACTGTTGGCCCGGTGCAAGGAGTATCACCTGCCCGTCAGCGACATTTATGCCGAATACGTCCACTTCGCCGATGTGAACGCTCCGCTAAACCATGAAGAACAGTCACGACTGAGCCGACTGCTGAAATACGGCCCTTCTCTCGCAGAGCACGAGCCGACCGGGCGGCTGATTCTGGTGACCCCGCGTCCGGGCACCATTTCTCCCTGGTCTTCCAAGGCGACCGACATCGCGCACAATTGCGGTTTGCAGAAAATCCGTCGTCTGGAGCGCGGTCTGGCGTTTTACATCCACGCGCCGACGCTCAGCGATGCGCAGTGGCGGGAACTGGCCGCGCTGCTCCATGACCGCATGATGGAAAGCGTGTTTGACGACCTGCAACAGGCCAATCTGCTGTTTTCCCAGCATCAGCCGGCTCCGCTGAAACGGGTGGAAATTCTGCTGCAGGGCCGCCCCGCGCTGGAGGAGGCCAACCTGCGTCTGGGTCTGGCGCTGGCCGACGACGAAATGGATTATCTGCTGGATGCTTTTACCAAACTGGGACGCAATCCGACAGATATCGAACTCTACATGTTCGCGCAGGCGAATTCCGAGCACTGCCGTCACAAAATCTTTAATGCCGATTGGATCATCAATGGCGAGACGCAGCCGAAGTCACTGTTCAAGATGATCAAAAACACCTTTGAGCATACGCCGGACTATGTGCTGTCTGCTTATAAGGATAACGCGGCGGTGATGGAAGGGTCGGCTGTCGGCCGTTTCTTCCCTGATCCGCAGGGCGCTTACGGCTACCATCAGGAAGACGCGCATATCCTGATGAAAGTGGAAACGCACAACCACCCGACCGCCATTTCACCGTGGCCGGGCGCGGCGACCGGTTCCGGCGGCGAAATCCGCGATGAAGGCGCCACCGGGCGGGGGGCAAAACCGAAAGCCGGTCTGGTGGGATTCTCAGTATCCAACCTGCGCATTCCGGGCTTTATCCAGCCGTGGGAGCAGGATTTCGGCAAGCCAGACCGTATCGTCAGCGCGCTGGACATCATGACCGACGGTCCGCTGGGCGGCGCGGCGTTCAATAACGAATTCGGCCGTCCGGCGCTGACCGGTTATTTCCGTACTTATGAAGAAGCGGTGGACAGCCATAACGGCGTTGAAGTGCGTGGTTATCACAAGCCGATCATGCTGGCGGGCGGCATCGGCAACATTCGCGCCGATCATGTGAAGAAAGGCGAAATCAGCATCGGCGCCAAGCTGATCGTGCTGGGCGGCCCGGCGATGAACATCGGTCTGGGCGGCGGCGCGGCGTCTTCTATGACCTCCGGCCAGTCTGACGCGGATCTGGATTTCGCCTCGGTACAGCGCGATAACCCGGAAATGGAGCGTCGCTGCCAGGAAGTGATCGACCGCTGCTGGCAGCTCGGCGAACAAAACCCCATTCTGTTTATCCATGACGTCGGCGCCGGCGGTTTGTCCAACGCTATGCCGGAACTGGTTAGCGACGGTGGTCGCGGCGGCCGTTTTGAACTGCGCGATATCCTGAATGACGAACCGGGCATGAGCCCGCTGGAAGTCTGGTGTAACGAGTCGCAGGAGCGTTATGTGCTGGCGGTAGCGCCGGAACAACTGGCGCAGTTTGATGAAATCTGCCGTCGTGAGCGCGCGCCTTATGCGGTCATTGGCGAAGCCACGGAAGAACAGCATCTGACGCTCGGCGATCGCCATTTCAACAACAAGCCGATCGATATGCCGCTGGACGTGCTGCTGGGCAAAACGCCGAAAATGCTGCGTGATGTTGAGCGCAAAGACGTGGAAGGCACGCCGTTGAATCGCGAAGGTATTTATCTGGCGGACGCGGTTGAACGTGTGCTGCACTTGCCGACGGTGGCCGAGAAAACCTTCCTGATCACCATCGGCGACCGTACGGTAACCGGGATGGTGGCGCGCGACCAGATGGTCGGGCCGTGGCAGGTGCCGGTGGCGGACTGTGCCGTGACTACTGCCAGTCTGGATAGTTATTACGGTGAAGCCATGTCCATCGGCGAACGTGCGCCGGTGGCGCTGCGTAATTTCGCCGCTTCGGCGCGGCTGGCGGTCGGGGAAGCGTTAACCAACATTGCAGCGACGCATATCGGCGACCTGAAACGGGTGAAACTGTCCGCCAACTGGATGGCGGCGGCCGGGCATCCGGGCGAGGACGCTGGTCTGTATGAAGCCGTGAAGGCGGTAGGTGAAGAGCTGTGTCCGGCGTTGGGGCTGACCATTCCGGTGGGCAAAGACTCCATGTCGATGAAAACCCGCTGGCAGGAAAACGGCGAAGACAAATCGGTAACGGCGCCGCTGTCGCTGGTCATTTCCGCCTTTGCCCGTGTGGAAGACGTACGTCATACCGTCACGCCGCAGTTGCGTACCGACAAAGATAACGTACTGCTGATGATCGATCTGGGCGCCGGGCATCACGCGCTGGGCGCTACGGCGCTGGCGCAGGTTTATCGCCAACTGGGTCGTAAAACCGCGGATGTGCGTAATCCGGCCCAACTGGCGGGCTTCTTCAATGCGATGCAGGCGCTGGTGGCGAATCAGGCTCTGCTGGCTTACCACGACCGTTCAGACGGCGGCCTGCTGGTCACGCTGGCGGAGATGGCGTTTGCCGGGCATTGCGGCGTCAAAGCCGACATCGGTTCCATGGGCGAAGATGCGCTGGCGGTGCTGTTCAACGAAGAACTGGGCGCGGTTATCCAGATCGAAGCTTCCCGCCGTGCTGAAGTGGAACAGGTACTGGCTGAGCATGGTCTGGCGGATTGCGTGCATTATCTGGGACAGGCGGAAGTCGGCAACCACTTCATCATTCATAGCGGTAACGATGTGGTGTATCACGAAAGCCGCACTACGCTGCGCAACTGGTGGGCTGAAACTACCTGGCAAATGCAGCGTCTGCGTGATAACCCGCAGTGCGCCGATCAGGAACATCACGCCAAATCCGATGACAACGATCCGGGGCTGAACGTGGCGCTGACCTTCGATCTGCGCGAGGACATTGCCGCGCCGTTCATCAGTCGTCAGGCGCGCCCGAAGGTGGCGGTACTGCGCGAGCAGGGCGTCAACTCTCATGTGGAAATGGCCGCGGCGTTCCATCGCGCCGGGTTTGACGCCATTGATATTCATATGAGCGATCTGCTGGCCGGTCGCCGTGACCTGCAGGACTTCCAGGCGCTGGTCGCCTGTGGCGGTTTCTCTTACGGCGATGTGCTGGGCGCCGGTGAGGGCTGGGCGAAATCAATCCTGTTCAACGATCGGGTGCGTGATGAATTCGCCGCTTTCTTCCTGCGTCCGCAAACGCTGGCGCTGGGCGTATGTAACGGCTGTCAGATGATGTCCAACCTGCGTGAACTGATTCCGGGGGCGGAGCACTGGCCGCGTTTTGTGCGCAACAAGTCAGACCGTTTTGAAGCGCGTTTCAGCCTGGTGGAAGTGACCAGCAGCCCATCGCTGTTCCTGCAGGATATGGCCGGTTCCCGTATGCCGATCGCCGTATCTCACGGCGAAGGCCGCGTAGAAGTGCGTGACGACGGTCATCTGGCTGCGCTGGAACAGCATCAACTGGTGGCGTTGCGTTTCGTTAACAACTACGGTCAGGTTACGGAAGATTACCCGGTTAACCCGAACGGTTCGCCGAACGGCATCACCGCGGTAACCAGCGTCAGCGGCCGTGCTACGGTGATGATGCCGCATCCGGAGCGCGTGTTCCGTACGGTCAGCAACTCCTGGCACCCGGAAGAATGGGGCGAGGACAGCCCGTGGATGCGTATGTTCCGTAACGCACGCCGTCAGTTGGGGTGATGCGATAAAGTAATGCATTGATAATAAAGGGACTTCGGTCCCTTTATTTTTTGTCTCAAATCAGCGACAACGCCGTATTAGCCTGTCGCTAAAAGGTGACATTTATCTATTTGATTTTTAATGGTTGTTTTTGTTACCTATCAGGATGTCTTTTTTTAGCGACAAAAAGCTAAATTTCCGCCGGGTTGAAGGGCCTGCCGGATCGTTGCTGCGATAATTTTGAGTATGGTTATTTTATTTTTATTTGTATTTCAGTGTCTTGTTTTATTTTATTGATAATTGGCACGGTAAGTGCATAATAGCGTCGCTGCTCATTCAACTGGTTATGATGGCATGGTGAACGTCATATTCATGCTCATAACACCCGGAATGATGCCAAAAGATAAGGTGCCTATCGTCCAGCTTTATTGATAACTGCCTTCGGGCTTTATCGCACATCGGGCGACACGTTGAGTGAGGCACCGCCTATTCAGAGACCCGGTCAGACAGTTACTGTGTGACCGGGTTTCGCTTTTTGGGGCCGCCGCTTTTGATCTGTTCGACACTATTTTGCGAGCCGACTCATGCTTTGCGGCCGGATTTTGCATTGCTGCACGGCATGATTGCGTGCGATTTTCCGCGATCCTGACGGTCTGCTTTTGAGGTGATGCGGATAACGCGTACAATGACGCGTTATTGCGAGCGATATATCAGGCGGACTGTTCTGGCAGGTAACGATATGATTTCGTTGAAACGTTGGCGTTTTTTTCCACGCTCTTTGCGGCAGTTGGTCATTATGGCGTTCCTGCTGGTTTTGTTGCCGCTGTTGGTGCTGGCTTATCAAGCCTACGAGAGTCTGGATCACCTCAGCGAACAGGCCGCCGGAATCAATAACACCACACTGGCCGATGCCCGGCGTAGCGAAGCCATGACCAGCACCGCCGTCAGCATGGAGCGCAGCTACCGCCAGTTTTGCGTGCTGGGGGATCAAACCCTATCGCAACTGTATCAAAACCAGCGCAAGCAGTATTCCCAGATGCTTGACGCCCATGCGCCGATTCTGCCTGACCCTTCCTATTATCAAAATCTGCGGCAATACCTGACGCAACTGACGGATATCCGTTGTCAGAATAACGGTCCGGCGGCGGCATCCGCCACGGTGCTGGATAATTTCTCCCGCACGAATGCCCAGATGGTGCAGGCAACCCGCGAAGTGATTTTCTCGCGCGGGCAGCAGTTGCAACAAGACATTGCCGAGCGAGGCCGTTTTTTCGGCTGGCAGGCGCTGGTGTTGTTCCTGGTCAGCGTGCTGCTGGTGATGCTGTTTACCCGGATGATTATCGGGCCGGTGAAAGGCGTCGAGCGCATGATCAACCGGCTGGGAGAAGGCCGTCCGTTGGGCCGAATCGCCAGTTTCAGAGGGCCGACGGAAATTCGTTCTCTGGCGCAGCGAATCATCTGGCTGAGCGAGCGGCTGTCCTGGCTGGAAGCGCAACGTCACGAGTTTTTGCGCCACTTGTCCCATGAGTTGAAAACGCCGCTGGCGAGCCTGCGTGAAGGTGCCGCGTTGCTGGCGGACGAAGTGGTCGGCACGCTGACGGCTGACCAGAAAGAGGTGGTGGCGATTCTCGATAACAGCAGCCGCCATCTGCAGCAACTGATTGAACAACTGCTCGACTATAACCGAAAACTGGCGGATGCGCCGGCCGGGCTGGAGCAGGTGGATATCGACGATATCATCAATATGGTCGTATCTGCTCACAGCCTGCCGGCGCGTGGCAAACTGATGCAAACGCATATTGAACTGGATGCGAAGGCGTGCCGGGCGGAAACCACGCTGTTGATGCGGGTGGTGGATAATCTCTATTCCAATGCGGTGCACTACGGGCTGGAATCCGGTAACATTTGGATCCGCAGCCGTCAGGTCGAGGGCCGGGTTCAGATCGATGTCGCCAACAGCGGCACTCCGATTCCTGAATCGGATAAAAGCATGATATTCGAGCCTTTTTATCAGGGAACTCACCAGCGCAAGGGCGCAGTAAAAGGGAGTGGCCTGGGATTGAGTATTGCGCAGGATTGCATCCGCCGTATGCAAGGGGAGCTGAATCTGGTCACGGTGGATTACGCCGATGTCTGTTTCCGTATTGAATTACCATTGAACACTGAGAATTAACCATGATTGCACGGTTGTTAAGCCTCCTGTCGTTACGAGGTCCGGTGATGTTGTTGTCCGGCCCGGAGGCGGTTGCCGCGCTGAAAAAGCTGCTGATCCTGCCGTGGCTATTTTTGATGGCTGTTTTACTGGCTGGCTGCGCTCAGGATAACGACAATACCCCCGCCGAGCGGCGAGGGACAGAGATAGTCAGTCCGCCTAAAGAGCAGGTGGCGGATTACCGCACCATGTCCTGTGGGCGGTTGTGGCAACTCCATAACACCGATGCGATGAACAACGCGTTGTACTGGTTACGCGTGATGGATTGCGCTTCACGCATGACGCCGGCGCAGGCCCGGCAGCAGACGCTGTTGGTGGGAGAGAATGACTGGAGCGGTTTGTTCCGTCAGGCCATCTTGCTGGATAATGCCGAAACCACGGTGCAGGAGCGCCGCCAGATTATTGAACAACTGAACCGTCATCGGCTGAATGTGCCGCTGACGTTGCTGCCGCTGTTTCAGGTCTGGCTGGATAAACAGAACCTGATGTTGACCCTGGCCGATGAGCGCCAGCGCTTCCAGCGCACACAGGAAAACAGCGACAAACAGCTGGAAGTTATGCATGAACAGCAGAATCAGTTGCAATCCCAGTTGGAAGCCACGACGCGTAAACTGGAAAATTTGACCGATATCGAACGTCAGCTCTCATCGCGTAAGCCGGTTCAGGGCGATTTGCCGGATGGCGAAGGGCGTCGGGCGGTAAAAAGCGGTGAAAGCGAAACGCCGCCCGCTGTGGTGAAAAAAGGAATGAAAAGCGAATGACCACCCGAAAATCCGCCAGCCTGCTGTTAGTGGATGATGATCCCAGCCTATTGAAATTGCTGGGAATGCGCCTGACCAGCGAAGGGTTTACCGTCACCACGGCAACCAGCGGTCAGGACGCGTTGCGGTTGTTGCTGCGGGAAAAAATCGATCTGGTGATCAGTGACTTGCGCATGGATGAAATGGATGGGTTGGCCTTGTTTGCCGAAATCCAGAAAAATCAGCCGGGAATGCCGGTGATTATCCTGACTGCGCACGGTTCTATCCCTGAAGCGGTGGCGGCAACGCAGCAGGGCGTATTCAGCTTTTTGACCAAGCCGGTTGATCGCGACGCGTTATACAAAGCGATTGATGATGCGCTTAAGCTGTCGCCGCCGGCAAGCGATGAGAGCTGGCGCGCAGCGGTAGTGACGCGCAGTCCGATTATGTTGCGCCTGCTTGAACAGGCCAAAATGGTGGCGCAGTCGGATGTCAGCGTATTGATTAACGGTCAGAGCGGCACCGGGAAAGAGGTGCTGGCGCAGGCGATTCACGCCGCCAGCCCCCGGGCGGGAAGGCCGTTTATCGCCATCAACTGCGGCGCATTGCCGGAACCTTTGCTGGAATCCGAATTATTCGGTCATGCCCGCGGGGCCTTTACCGGCGCAGTCAGCCAGCGCGAGGGGTTATTCCAGGCGGCGGAAGGCGGTACGCTGTTTCTGGATGAAATCGGCGACATGCCGCTCGCGTTGCAGGTGAAGCTGTTGCGCGTATTGCAGGAGCGTAAGATCAGGCCGCTGGGCAGTAACCGGGATATAGACATCAATGTGCGGATTATTTCCGCCACCCATCGTGATTTACCCAAAGCGATGGAGAAAGGGGAGTTTCGTGAGGATCTTTACTATCGCCTCAATGTGGTGAATCTCAAACTGCCTGCGTTGAATGAGCGAGCTGAAGATATTCCGCTGTTGGCCAACCACTTGCTGCGCGAAGCGGCGGCACGACACAAACCCTTTGTACGCAGTTTTTCGACGGACGCCATGAAACGCCTGATGGCGGCCAGTTGGCCGGGCAACGTGCGGCAACTGGTCAATGTGATTGAGCAATGCGTCGCGCTGACCAGTGCGCCGGTAATTGGCGATGCGCTGGTGGAACAGGCGCTGGAAGGGGAAAATACGGCGCTGCCTACGTTTGCCGAAGCGCGTAATCAGTTTGAGCTCAATTACCTGCGCAAATTACTGCAGATCGCCAAAGGTAACGTGACGCAGGCGGCGCGCATGGCGGGGCGAAACCGTACGGAATTTTATAAATTGCTGGCGCGGCACGAACTGGACGCCAACGATTTTAAAGAATAGTGTTAAGTTATTGTGAATTGCATGGCCGATCATGATTTCGCCGTGCTGGCTCTGGCCGCTACATAGTGATGATTAGGATTTCACCATGAAAAAAATTGATGCGATTATTAAACCATTCAAACTGGATGATGTACGCGAAGCGTTAGCCGAGGTTGGCATCACCGGGATGACGGTCACGGAAGTAAAAGGATTCGGACGCCAGAAGGGCCATACGGAGCTGTATCGCGGCGCCGAATACATGGTGGATTTTCTGCCGAAAGTGAAAATTGAGATCGTGGTGTCCGACGATATCGTTGATACCTGTGTGGAAACCATCATGAGCACCGCGCAGACCGGCAAGATCGGCGACGGCAAGATCTTTGTCTTTGATGTGGCTCGTGTAATCCGTATCCGCACCGGCGAAGAGGACGAAGCCGCCATCTGACAGCGGTCATGTTTTTCGTGTTTCGGAAAGACAAACAGCCAGCCGCTAGCGGCTGGCTGTTTTGTTGTCAGCCTTAAACCACCTCCTGGGGGAGGTGGTGATTGTGGCATCAGACTGGCAATCCGTCAGGGGAGTGTCGGCGTCCAGTCGCCCAGTACTTTGCTCTGGGTGTACTCTTTCGCCTGTGCGTCGGTCAGTTGCCGACGGTCTTTGCTCACCGCCGCTCCCGCACCATAGGATTTGTACTCGAAGAAACGGGAATCTTCCGGATTGAACCAGATGGTATTGCCGTCCTTGTCCTTGCCGGACATCTTGTCCCAACCATAAATATGGTTATCCATACTGGTGTTCAGGAAAACGGTCTGACCAATAGCGTTCGGATCCGCGTAACGACCATCAGAGAACGTTGTTGTCGGATGCCAGGGGCGACCCAGCCCGTAGCTTTTTGCCGGTACCGAATCGCTTTCCCGAATCACGCGGCTGTTGGTGATCACCAGACCATACTTCTGATTGATGTTGGTGCTGGGCGCAGTCAGGTAACCGGAGATACCGCCGCTTTTCACATCAGCGCGATAACGGGAAACCAGATCGCAGTTGTCGAACAGCGCGGTGCCGTCGCCAAAGATAAAGTCAACTGTGCCGCTGATACGGCAATCGGAGAAGAAGCTGCGGCCGCCGGAAACATACAGCGTGTCCTGATAGCCGATCAGGCTGACGTCTTTGAAGTAGGCGCGGTCGCCGCTTTTGTTGACGTACAGCGCTACCGCCTGCGTATCCTTGATTTTACTGCTGTCGCTGTCGCTTTTGGCCTGATTGGCCGGGAAATCAAAGTCGTTGCGAATGGTCAGCGATTGGGCGCTGAAATCCTTGGCGCTGATGGTGATGGTGCTGCTGCCTGCCGTTCCCCATTTGCTGCCGTCCGACTTCAGGGTGCCCGCCGCCGTAGCGGCGGCAATGACGGCACCGCTACGGCTTTCGCCTTTCAGGTGCAGGTTACTGCGGGTAATCGTCAGGCGTTCGTTATAGACGCCGTTCTTGATCAGAATGACGAACGGCGTACTGCCCGCCGGGGCGCTGGCAATCGCGTCGGCAATGGTTTTGAACGTTTTGCCGTCGCTGGCGGATTTTGACACCACAGCGTTGTAGGTTGTCGCTGCCTGTGCCTGATGTACGCTGGCGGCGATAATCAGCGACAGCGCGAGGGTTCCTGAGATCGTTTTTAACATACACATATTCCTTTAGTGGTGGATGACAGAGGTCCAGGTGCTTCATGCACGAGTAACGTCCTATAAAACCTATTTCACAGCATTACCTACCAGTCGGTTGCAGCTTGCCCGCCAGTTCCCGCAGCGAAGGCGTGGCGCTGATCTGGTCGGCGACTATCGTCGCGACCGCCTGCGCGCCTTTCTGCTGGAAGTGGGTGGTGTCGGGCTGAGTCAGGCTGCCTGCCTGGTCGCGGTAATAGGGGTAACGTTCCGGGTCTACCGCTAGCCAGTATTGCTGCCATTGCTGGCCGTCGCCCTGATTGGCCAACGCCAGCGTCGCGGTTTCCACATCCAGCAACGGCACTTTGTTCTTGCTGGCCGTATCGCGGATGGTCTGCGTGTAATCGCCGATAAAGGCATAACCGCCGGCTTTGTTCTGTTTTGTCAGGTGGCTGTGGACCGCCGGTGTCCCGTTCTTTCCTTCGGCGTTTTTGACGCGCGCCGTCGGGGTCAGCAATACCGGTATCATCCGATGCGCCCGCGCGTAACGAATGTAGCGTTCCAGCGAGATCTGGAAAGACATATCCGGTTTGCCCTGCGGGTATTGCGGCCTGCCGTCGGCGCTGTTGGGGTAAGTACAGAGGTTGGCGACATCCGCCGCGCCGCGAACCGCTTTCTGGCTATCGCAGTTCTGATCGTTGTGCCCCATACCGATAAACAAATAATCGCCCGGCCGCATGAAAGGCTCCATCTGGCGGAACCAGCCTTCGTAGTAGAAATCGCGTGAGCTGCGTCCGGAGCGGGCGCCATTCACGACGGCGATCTGACTGCCGGGGCGGAACTGCTGTTCAAATACCTGTCCCCATCCCATCCGGGGGAAGCGTGCTTTTTCATAGGTTGCCGCGGTTGAATCGCTGACGATGAAAATTCGGGTACGCGCCCGCTCAAGCGCTTTGCGATGCTGACTGGCGCTGGTCAGGTCCAATGGCTCGTAACTGCCGGAGGCATTCAGCCCGATAATCGGACGAAACGCGATGTCAGTCAGCACGGTGTGGCCGGCCTGACCGCTGTCATTGTGGTAATTGCGGGCATGATTGATGACCTGCAAAACCTGGGTAAAAGCCGGGGTTTGCGTATCCGGATAGGTTAACGGGTCGAACTGGGCGGGAACGGCGATACCGGCCTGCTTCAGCGCATCGTCGAAACCGGCATGGAATTCGCGGTAGGCGGTTTCCCAGGATGCGGCCGACAATGCCGGCAAGGCAGTGGCATCGATCAGTTGCTGCGGGCCAATATAGCCCGCTGACGCGGCAACGTCAGACAGAATGCGGTCGGTCAGCGGATTGATATTAATGTGATTTTCATGACCATCACGTAATTGTGGAACCAGCGCGCTCAGGCAGACGGCGCGAAGCTGGTTGCTGGTAAGACAGTTTTGCCCGCCAGCTTCGATGGCGGACAGGCGCAGAGGCGTAACCAGCGAAGATACGTCGGCATAAAATCGCCCCTGAATGTCGGTTTTTACTTTGCGCTCTACGCCGCGCTGGTCTTTGATCAGCAGCGTGGCGGGAAACCGTATGTCGCGGTAGGCCACTCTGCCGCTAATCAGGGTGTTGGGCGCCAGGGTAGCGACATTGAGTGTCGGGTTCGAGGGGGTAACAGATGTTTCCGGAGCGGTGCTTTCAGCCTGCGCAAAAGAGATGGGCAGACAAAGCAGGGAACCGAGAAAAAGGGTACGTTTCCAGGTAATTATTAGCATGATGATGACCTCTTCTCCCTGCGATTGATGCAAAAAACGGCCACTTTTTCAAGTGGCCGCTGTTGCCGGCAGAGAAATTACAGTTTGCCGTAGCCTGCGTTGCTGTTGATGCTGCTAGCCAGGCTGCTCGTCATGGTCTGAGCCGAATATTTGTACGGCAGAGTCGGTTTGTAAGCGGTGAGGCCGCAGGTATCCAGGTTCGTGGTTGACGAACCGTTAACCAGCGAGCCTTTATCGGAGAATACCTTGCTGTTGAAGGCTTTCACGATGCTGCATTCCGGGTTTTTGCCATCGATGCTCTTCAGGTTGGAGAGCGTGAAGGAGTTGGCTTCAGACAGGATGCTGCCGCTGGTGCCGAGACCGAAGCTGTACAGATACGGGTAGACGCTGTGCTTCACGTCGCCCAGATACACGTTGTTGTAAGCGTGGATGCTACCAAAGCGGACACGCGGAGTACGCTCGGTAACGCGGTCGAACACGTTGTTGTGGAAGGTCACGCGCAGTTTGCCGGAGTCCTGTGAGCCATTGCTGTCGCTGTGGCCGATCAGGATGGTTTTGTCGTGCAGTTCGAAGCGGCTGTAAGAAATGGTGACGAAGTCGGACCCTTTCTTGATATCCAGCGCGCCGTCGTGCTGGACGTATTTCTCACCGTTTTTGGTGGTGTATTTGTCATCGGTGAAGCTGCCGTCGCTGATGGTGACATGGTCAACCCAGACGTGGTCTGAGTTATCAATCACCGCGGCGTCCCACTCGGCGTTCCAACCATCCCCTGTTTCGTAATGCGGCGCCACATCCACCGGCGTTTCGAGATACAGGTTACGCAGGATAACGTTGCTGACGCCTTTCACTACCAGCGAACCGTTGGTGAACTTGCCGTTGCTGCCGATACCGATGATGGTGGTATTGGACGGAATGCTGATCTGGCTGCGGGCCTTCTGATCGTCAAAGCTGGTGTAGGCTTTGCCGCCGCTGATATCAATCGCCCCTGTTACCTGGATGATCTTGGGATCGGTATCCGTACCGTTCAGCGCCGCTTTGAATTCGCTGATGCTTTTTACTGCATAGATTTTGGCTGAGGTTGCTTTGGCGCCGCCGGTGGTGCCGTTGCTCTGCGTTGCCCAGCCGGTTGAGGCCGCTTCTGTCGCTTTAGTGGTTTGCAGGCTGGCTGCGTGGGCTGCGGAAGTCATCATCGCGGTGGCGATAATGGCTGCCAGTAGGCTTTTGGTTCCTGCAGAAGACACACGAGTGTTGTTCATAGACCGTTTCCTTGCGCTGTAGGCGCTAATCCAATTGCATTGTTGAAAATTAAAAAGTGTTTGTGAAAAAAATGAAATGCCATTTTGTCCTTTGGCAAGGCGGATTTTTAAGCGTTTTTGATTGTTTGTTTTGTGATCAAAATCTCGTTTTTTTTATGAGGGTGATTAATTTTATCTAAAGTGTGATCGAGACCGGTAACTTTTCATAATGGATGTTGAATTAAATTTTCTTTTAAATTCAGTGATATGGTCCGGTGTTTTTATCTGGAATAACTAAAATAGTTAACAATTGATTCGATTTTTATTAAATAGAATTTTATTAATCTGAGGTTCTTACTAATGCCGGTTTATCCCTGTCTTTCATGGGAAACCCGGTCGGCTGCTGGATGGCGCGCCTGCGGCAAGGCTGGATTAGCCAGAACTGTATTGGGACGATCTTTGGAGAAAACAGCAGCGATATGAGTGATGGGGATGTGGGGAAAGTAAAAGGCCACTCTTGCAGTGGCCTTGTGCGATGGAGCGGAAAATTACAGTTTGCCGTAACCCGCGTTGCTGCTGATGCTGTTTGCCAGGCTGGTGGTAATGGTCTGGGCTGAATATTTGTACGGGATCTTGGCGGTATATGAACTGAAGCCAAAGCCGCAACCATTCAGATTGTACGAAGCGCCGTTGATGATCGAACCCTTATCAGAGAAGATCTTACCGTTAAACGCTTTGACCACGCTGCATTCCTTGTCGCGTCCGCTGATCTTCTTAAGGTTATCAATGGTAAACGCGTTGGACTCAGACAGCAGGCTACCGCTGGTGCCGATACCGAAGCTGTACTGATAGCGGTAGGCTTTGTGGTTGACGTCGCCAACGTAAACGTTGTTGTAAGCGTGGACGCTACCGAAGCGTACGCGCGGGGTACGTTCGCCGACCCGGTCAAACAGGTTGTTGTGGAAGGTCACGCGCAGTTTGCCGGAATCCTGCGAACCATTGTTGTCGCTGTGGCCGATCAGGATGGTTTTGTCGTGCAGTTCGAAGCGGCTGTTGGAAACGGTCACATAGTCGGAGCCGCGTTTGATATCCAGTGCGCCATCGTGCTGGACATATTTTTCGCCGTTTTTGGTGGTGTATTTGTCATCGGTGAAGCTGCCGTCGCTGATGGTAACATGGTCAACCCAGACGTGGTCTGTGCTGTCAATCACCACTGCGTCCCATTCTGCGTTCCAGCCATCCCCTTCTTCGTAATGCGGCGCTACGTCTACCGGCGTTTCGATATACAGGTTACGCAGGATAACGTTGCTGACGCCTTTCACCACCAGCGAGCCGTTGGTGAATTTGCCTTTGCTGTCGATACCGATGATGGTGGTATTGGACGGAATGCTGATCTGGCTGCGGGCTTTTTGATCGTCAAAGCTGGTGTAGGCTTTGCCGCCGCTGATATCAATTGCCCCTGTTACCTGGATGATCTTGGGCGACGAATCGGTTCCGTTCAGCGCCGCTTTGAATTCGCTGATGTTTTTCACCGCGTAGATTTTGGATGATGACGCTTTGGCGCCGCCGGTAGTGCCGCCGCTCTGCGTCGCCCAACCGGTTGAGGCCGTTTCTGTCGCCTTGGCGGTTTGCAGGCTGGCAGCGGAAGCCACGGAAACCATCATGGTGGTGGCGATAATCGCCGCCAGCGCGCTTTTGGTTCCCAGGGCTGAACGTCCTGTTGTTTTCTGTGTTGAACGTGAGTTGTTCATGACAATTTTCCTTTTCCTTGTGTGCTCAGGGAGCGATCCAATGGTGTCTATTTGTTACTCGTGTGTCTAAAAACGAAATACCATTTCACCTTTTGTCTTGGCGAATGTTTATGCGCTTTTGGTGTCTATTTTGTGAGCTACATCACGACGATGGTAATAGTATTTATTAATAAAAAATAACCTATTGACTGCATTTGTAACTTTGTGTTACGTGAGTTTGTTTTTGTTTTTAATTAAAATCAATGAATTATGTTTTTAATCTCAATGCTTTGGGTGATTATAGTTAATTTATATTGATGATTTGGTCGGCGGCGTGAGCACGAAATTGGCATGAAGAAAGGGCAGGCGGATGAAGCCAGGGGGGACAAGTAAAAACGGCCGCCCGTGGGGCAGCCGTGGTGAACAAAAGAACGGGAATTACAGCTTGCCTGAACCGGCGTTGTCCGTAATGGATTGCGCCAGTTCGGTGGTCATCGGCTGAACGGCGTAAACGTAAGGAATCGCGCTGGTGTAGGCGCTGAAACCGCAACCGGACAGATCGGCGGCGCTGCCATTCAGGACGGAACCATTGTCGGAGAAAATGGAGCCGTTGAATTTCTTCACAACCTTGCACGCTTTGCTGGCGCTCAGGTTGGCGATGGTGAAGCTGTTGCCTTCGGACAGCACGCTGCCGCTGGTGCCGATACCAAAGCTGTACAGGTAACGGTACACCGGATCTTTTACGTCGCCTTTGAAGACGTTGTTGAAGCTGTGGACGCTACCGTAGCGTACGCGCGGCGCGCGCTCGGTTACGCGGTTGAACACGTTGTTAAACAGCGTGACGTGCAGCTTGCCTTTATCCTGAGCGGAGTTGGTGTCGCTGTGACCAATCAGCATGGTCTTGTCGTGCTGATCGAACAGGCTGTTGGAGATGGTAACGTAGTCGGAACCGCGTTTGATATCCAGCGCGCCATCGTGCTGGACGTAAGTTTCGCCGTCTTTGGTGGTGTACATGTCATCAGTAAAGCTGCCGTCACTGATGGTGACGTGGTCGACCCACACGTGGTGAGCGCCGTTGGTGATGTTCATGCCATCCCATTCGGCATTCCAACCGTCGCCTTTTTCGTAATGCGGTTCTACGTCAATTGGCGTCTGGATGTAGACGTTACGGATGATGACGTTATTGGTGCCGTCGGTACCATCGATAATCAGAGAACCGTTGATGAATTTGGCGTCGGCGCCAATCCCGATCACGGTGGTGTTAGCCGGAATGTTGATCTGGCTGCGGGCTTTCTGGTCAGCAAAATCTTTGTAGGGCGTACCGCCGCTGATATCGACCGTGCCTTTGATCTGGATGATTTTTGCGACGGCGCCGGCGCTGAGTGCGCTGGTGAATTCGCTGATATTGGTAACGACGTAGATATTATCGCTGGTTGCGGCGGCGCCGCCGGTGGTGGAACCGTTTTGCGACGCCCAGCCAGCGGCGGGAGCGGATTCCAGCGCTTTGCTGTTAACCAGTTCGGCGGCGGAAACGCCAGAGGTCATCGCGCCGGCGATCAGTGCAGCCAGCAGACATGTTGAGGAGCGGGTAAAAGAACGTCCTGAAGCTTTGTTCATCGTATTTTCCTTGACTAGAATCCTGTGTTGATTGTTAAAAATAATTTCCATATACATCGATGGGTTATTTTTATTTATTGCCCCCCAATGGCAGCCTGTTAGGCGTCTCATCACCTATTAATAATATTTAATTATCAATGTTGAAGTGTCGGCGATGCTGCCACTTAAGGGCCGCCAATGAATACGATCTATTTATTTGTTTTTCAATATCTGTTGATAATGAAATGGTGTTTTAAATGTAACATTGTGTTTTTTATTTCTTATTTATAAAGACAGGCTTAACTATTTTTCCGTTCGGGAATAAAAAGCGAGCAGAGGGGCGGGAGCGTTGTTTTTCCTGGCCGGTTTTTATTTGTCAGCATGACGCGATGGTAAATGAAACGATTACGAAACAGCAGCGGTTAACCCGCCAGGTTATTTCTGCCCCGGTATTTGTTTTTGGGAAATAAATGGAAAATAGAACAGGCCGAATTACCGGCCTGCTGGTGTGAATGAATATAACCTTTTACCGGTTATATCACCTTGTGCGGACCAAAGCATTCGTAATGAATCTGCGATTCGGTAATCCCCAATTCCAGCAACTGCCGGGCGGCAAATTGCATAAAGGCGACCGGGCCGCATAAATAACAGTGCAGGTTTGTCACCGGCAGTGGTTCCGGAAGATCATTCAGCGCCATCAGTCCGTGAAAAACCTGCGCGGGAGGTGCTGCTTGCGATGATGCTTCCCGATACCAGACATAGGATTGCAACTGCGGCAGCGTCGCGGCAATGTCGGCGACTTCATCGGCAAAGGCATGTACCTCTGTATTTTCAGCCGCGTGCAACCAGAAGATATCCGCCTGATGCTGCTGATTTTTCAGACTATGCAACATGCTGAGCATCGGCGTTTGACCGACACCGGCGGAAATCAGCGCCACCGGCGTCTTTGGCGCGACCTCAAGATAGAAATCGCCGTGCGGGGTCGCCAGCTCAATCACATCGCCTTCACGGGCGACATCGTGCAAATAGCCCGATACGCTGCCCATCGTTTCTCGCTTGACCGCAATACGGTAATAGCGCCCGTTGGGTTCATTCGTTAGTGAGTACTGACGAATCTCCTGATATTCAAAACGTTTATCGCGGATGTATACCGCCAGATACTGGCCGGGACGGAATGCGGCGACCGGGCCGCCATCCACCGGTTCCAGCGTAAAGCTGGTGATCAGGCTGCTCTGCGGCTGTTTCGCCACGATACGAAACGGTCGTGTGCCATGCCAGCCGCCGTGTTGTCCGGCGCTGTGCTGATAAATGTCGCTTTCCCGCTGAATAAACACATCCGCCAGCACGCCGTAGGCCTTGCCCCAGGCATCCAGCACCGCCTGACCGGGCTGGAACATTTCTTCCAGCGTTGCCAACAAGTGAGCGCCCACTATCTGGTACTGTTCCGGCCGGATATTGAAGCTGGCATGCTTTTGGGCGATGCGCTCTACCGCAGGCAACAGCGCCGGCAGGTTTTCGATATGTGTCGCGTAGGCGCAAATGGCATTAAACAGTGCTTCACGCTGATCGCCATTGCGCTGATTACTCATATTGAAGATATCTTTCAGTTCCGGATTATGGCGGAACATCCGCTGGTAAAAGTGAGCGGTCAGCGCCGGGCCGGTTTCGGCCAGCAGGGGAATGGTGGATTTGATGGTGGCGATGGTTTGTTGATCCAGCATGGTGAACCTCATTGTTGTCTTTAAGTTGTATTTAAAATGAATCTTATTGAAAAGGGCGTTGCCTGTAAATCCCCTGTGGTGGTCAGGCGTTGGGTCGAGGTAACGAGCAAGGGCAAAGGCGCATGAAAAAAATGCAGGTTGCGGATGAGAAAAAGTCAGCCAGAATGGCGAATCCCGGAAAGACGGAAAGCCTTGCGTAGCCTGTAGCTAATCGTTTGCGTAAAAACCTCTGTCAAGCCCTATCATCGCCAGTCAAAAACGGTTTACACTATGTGCCCACGGCCCTTTGGGTGATTTTTAATAAAGAAGCAAGTTAGCTGAGTCAGGAGATGCGGATGTTAAAGCGTGAAATGAACATTGCCGATTACGATGCCGAGCTATGGCAAGCAATGCAGCAAGAAGTGGTGCGTCAGGAAGAGCACATTGAACTGATTGCGTCAGAAAACTATACCAGTCCACGCGTCATGCAGGCCCAGGGGTCTCAGCTGACCAACAAATACGCCGAAGGGTATCCGGGCAAACGCTACTACGGCGGTTGCGAATACGTTGACGTGGTTGAACAACTGGCGATCGACCGCGCCAAGGAACTGTTTGGCGCCGACTACGCCAACGTACAGCCGCACTCCGGCTCTCAGGCTAACTTCGCTGTCTACACCGCGCTGCTGCAGCCGGGCGACACCATTCTGGGCATGAACCTGGCGCACGGCGGCCACCTGACTCACGGTTCACCGGTCAACCTGTCCGGTAAACTGTATAAGGTCGTGCCTTACGGTATTGATGACAGCGGCAAGATCAACTATGACGAAATGGCCGAGCTGGCCCGCACTCACCAGCCGAAAATGATCGTGGGCGGCTTCTCCGCGTATTCCGGCATCGTTGACTGGGCGAAAATGCGTGAAATCGCCGACAGCATCGGCGCTTATCTGTTCGTCGACATGGCGCACGTCGCTGGTCTGGTCGCCGCGGGCGTTTATCCGAACCCGGTTCCGCACGCTCACATCGTGACCACCACCACCCACAAAACCCTGGCGGGTCCGCGCGGCGGCCTGATCCTGGCGAAAGGCGGCGACGAAGATCTGTACAAGAAACTGAACTCCGCCGTATTCCCGGGCGGCCAGGGCGGCCCGTTGATGCACGTCATCGCCGGTAAAGCCGTGGCGCTGAAAGAAGCGATGGAGCCGGAGTTCAAAACCTACCAGCAGCAGGTAGCGAAAAACGCCAAAGCGATGGTAGAAGTGTTCCTGTCCCGCGGGTTCAACGTGGTGTCCGGCGGTACCGATAACCACCTGTTCCTGCTGGATCTGGTCAGCAAAAACCTGACCGGTAAAGACGCTGACGCGGCGTTGGGCCGCGCCAACATCACCGTAAACAAAAACAGCGTGCCGAACGATCCGAAGAGCCCGTTCGTGACCTCCGGTATCCGTATCGGTACGCCGGCGGCAACCCGTCGCGGTTTCAAAGAAGCGGAAGTGCGCGAACTGGCCGGCTGGATCTGCGATGTGCTGGACAACATCAGCGATGAAGCGGTTATTGAGCGCGTCAAACAGAAAGTGCTGGATATCTGCGCCCGTTTCCCGGTTTACGCCTGATAGCCTGCCTGATGCGTCCGAGTTGCTCGGGCGCGCCGCCAACGCCAGCCTTCGGGCTGGCGTTTGTTTTTCTGCTTCCCGTTGCTTCCGCTCCGGCTCTCTGACAGAGTAACCGACCGTAGAGGAGAGGCAATATGGTTCTGCAATCAACGTACTGGCTGGCGCTCGGCTATTTCACCTATTTCTTCAGCTATGGCATTTTTCTGCCATTCTGGGGCGGCTGGCTCAAAGGCGAGGGACTATCCGCCGAGGCGATCGGCATTCTGCTCGGCGCCGGGCTGGTGGCGCGGTTTGCCGGCAGCCTGTTCATTACCCCGCTGGTGAAAGACCCCGCCCGGCTGATTACCGTACTGCGGTTGCTGGCGTTGTTGTCAGTGCTGACCTCCATCGGATTCTGGCTGGGCAGCGCCTGGTTGTGGCTGATGCTGGTGATGCTCGGCTTCAACCTGTTCTTCGCGCCATTGATTCCGCTTACGGATGCGCTGGCGGCGACCTGGCAAAAACAGATCCCGCTGGATTACGGCCGGGTGCGGGTGTGGGGCTCGGTTGCGTTTGTGATTGGCTCCGCCGTGACCGGGCAACTGGTGGCGGTTTGGGGGCATCAGGCGATTCTGGCGACACTGGCGGCGGGGCTGCTGTCGATGCTGCTGGGTATGGCGTTGCGGCCGCATGTGATGCCCGCCTCAGTCAAACGACACCAGACGCAGACGGCCGCCACGCCGTGGCTCGTCTTGCTGCGCGAACCGGCGGTCTGGCGCTTTCTGCTGAGCGTGTCCTTGTTACAGGGCGCTCATGCTGCCTACTACGGCTTTAGCGTCATTTACTGGCAGCAGGCGGGGTATTCGGCGGCGGTTATCGGTTATCTGTGGTCGCTGGGCGTGGTGGCGGAAATTGTCATTTTTGCGCTGAGCAAGCGTCTGTTCGGGCACTGGAGCGCGTCCGGATTGCTGATGCTGTCCGCGCTGTGCGGCGTGGTGCGCTGGAGCCTGATGGGCGCGACGGTGTCGCTGCCGTGGCTTATCGTGATGCAGATTTTACATTGCGGCACCTTTACGGTTTGCCACCTGGCCGCCATGCGGTTTATCTCCTCACGCGACGATGCGGACGTGCTGCGCTTGCAGGCGGCCTATTCGGCGCTGGGCACCGGGGGCGCGGTCGCCGTGATGACGGTGGTGTCCGGCTTTCTGTTTGAGTACCTTCAGGGCGGAACCTTCTGGGTGATGGCGTTGCTGGTGCTGCCGGCGTTCATGCTGCGCCCGCAGGTAAGCACTCGCTCGCGCTGAGTAAGACGGCGCATCAGTGACAGGCGAAAACGGTCAGGATAGAAAATGTTACATTATAACAATTTAGGCTTTTCATTCCGTTGGGTAAGCTGCCTGCTGTTGACCACGGTGGCGGTATCCGGCCCGGCGCTGGCCCATCCGCACAGTTTTATCGATATGAAAACCACCGTGGAAGAGAAAGACGATCAGATAACCGGATTGCGCATGAACTGGACTATGGATCCCATTACTTCCGCCGATTTGTTGTACGACGCCGGCAATGCCGCCAAAGACTCGGAGGTGTGGAAAAAACTGGCCGCCGAGGTGATGGCGAATGTGCTGGGGCAGCACTACTTCACGGATATTTATCGGGATGGAAAGCCGGTGAAATACCAGCCGTTGCCAACGGAATACCACCTCTCCCGCGCAGGCAACAAAGCGGTGCTGGAGTTTGTGTTGCCGCTGGCGCATCCGCAACCGCTGGCGGGCGCGCCGTTACTGATTTCCACCTATGATCCCACCTATTTCGTGGATATGTCCTATAAGGACGATAGCGCGATTCAGGTAGCCTCTGCGCTGGCCGCGCGTTGTAAAACCACGCTCATGACGCCCAAACCGGATGCGTCGCTCCAGTCCTACGCGCTGTCGCTGGACAAGAACGCCAAACCGACTAAAGACGTGGAATTGGGAAAACAGTTTGCTCAACAGGTCACGTTGCAATGCCGGTAAATCATGCGCGCGTGACCCGACATTATCTGCGCTGGTGGCCGCTGGCGCTGTTTTTACTGCTGACAGGCGCGGCGGCATGGCAGGCAATGGTCTGGTGGCCGTCGATTCTGATGCAAAGCATTGAATGGCAGAGGTCGCTGCATCAGCAAATGTCGGATTTGATGGAGCAAGTGCGGGCGCAACCTCATCAGGCCGGCTGGACGCTGGTGATGTTCAGCCTGGCGTATGGCGTGCTGCATGCGGTTGGCCCTGGTCATGGCAAAGTGGTGATCGCCACCTATCTGGCGACCCACCCGTCCCGGCTGAAAAGCAGTTTGCAACTGACCTTTGCCTCCGCCTTGTTGCAAGGGACGGTAGCGATCGTACTGGTGACGCTGGTGCTGGCGGTGTTGCAGCTTTCCAGCCGTGCTTTGCACATCGGCAGTTTCTGGATGGAGAAAAGCAGCTTTGTGCTGGTGGCCGGGCTCGGCGGCTGGCTGTGCCTGCGCGCATTCAGACGTCTGCGGGCGTTGCTGTTTTCCCGCGCCAAACCGCGTATCCGCTCGTTAACGCCGCTTGATGCGTCGGCGTCCGGCGTCCGGCTGGCACCTGCCGTAGGCCATCAGCACGATGAACACTGCGGTTGCGGTCATCAGCACGTGCCGACGGCAGAGACGCTCAATCACGGCGATGGCTGGCGTACCCGTATGATGGTGGTGTTGGCGATGGGATTGCGCCCGTGTTCCGGCGCGATACTGGTGTTGCTGTTCGCCAAAGTGCTGGACGTGTTTGTCTGGGGCGTGATCTCGGCCCTGACCATGGCGCTGGGGACCGCGCTTACCGTCTCGCTGCTGGGCGTGGCGGTGCTGTTCTGCCGCCGGCAACTAGAGCGTTTAAGCCGCGCCGGCGCGTTTTCCTCTCCACGCTGGCAAGCGCTTGTCTGGTCGGCCTTGTCGCTGGCGGGCGGTATGGCGCTGACCTTTGCCGGCATTGTGCTTTACCTCTCCACGCAACCGGATGTGATGGGCGGGATTCGGCCACTGATGGGGTAGCGCCCCGCCGCGAATCAAGCCTGTTTCGTTGCTCTGCGGCGGTCATGTTTCCGCCGTTCGATCACCATCACGTATCGATAAATATCCTGTCTTTTCATGTAAAAAAGATTGCCCGAATGTAACCGTAACTTTATTATTTACATTGAATGATAATGACTCTCATTATCCGTAAAACAGGCAGGGAATAACAGAATGAAAAAGTGGTTGTGTGCCGTTGGCATGGCGTTGGGGCTGGTTTCGGCAGTCCGGGCTGCCCCCATTGTGGTGGAAGACGTTAGCGGCAGAAAAGTCGAGATTAAGTCTGAAGTTAAGCGCGTGATTTTGGGGGAAGGGCGGCAGATTTATCTGCTGGCGGCGTTTGATACCGATGCGCCGTTCCAGCGCGTGGTCGGCTGGCGTGACGACTTGCCGAAAGCCGACTATGACGGCTATCTGGCTTATGAACATAAATATCCGCAGATTAAACAACTGCCGACCTTCGGCGGCGCCAAAGACGGCACCTTCAACGTTGAGCAGGCGGTGAACCTGAAGCCGGATCTGGTGTTGATGAACCTGGAAGCGAAAGCCGCTACCGATGAAGCCAAACTGATTGAAAAACTCAGTGGTCTGGGCATTCCGGTGGTGTTTATCGACTTCCGCGAAAAACCGTTTGAAAACGCCGAGAAAAGCATTCGCATTATGGGCCAGCTGCTGGGCAAACCGGCGCGCGCCGAAGAGATCGTTCAGTTCCGCCGTCAGCAGATTGATATCGTGACCGATCGCCTGAAGAACTATCAGGGGCCGCGTCCGAAGGTGATGATCGACCGCGCCGGTGGCTATGACGAAGAGTGCTGCATGTCATTCGGTAATGAAAACTTCGGGAAAATGGTGGAAGTCGCGGGCGGCATCAATATCGCCAAGGGCATTATCCCCGGTACTTTCGGCACCCTGAACCCGGAGCAGATTATCAGCGCGCGTCCGGACGTGGTGATCGTCACCGGCGCCAACTGGAAGAACTACAACACCGCCAACGGCTGGGTTGGCGTAGGGCCGGGGGCCGACCAGCAACAGGCGCTGCAGCGCTTGCAGAAGCTGATGGAACGCTCCGCATTCAAAACGCTGCCGGTCGCCACCAACGGCAAGGCGCATGCCATCTGGCATCAGTTCTATGACAGCCCGTATCAGTTTGTGGCGATTCAGGCGATGGCGAAGTGGCTGCACCCGGACTTGTTCAAAGATATCGATCCGGATGCCACCTTCCGTACCTTCCATGAGAAATTCCTGCCGTTGCCGTACCAGCCGGGTTACTGGGTGACGCTGCCGGCGAAATCCTGACCAGCGATGATGCCGCCTTTATCGGGCGGCTGATCGCAACAGAGCGGCAATAACCAAACGTGAAGAAAAAACGTGAATAACAAAACGCCCCGATCATCTGCATGGTCGGGGCGTTTTTTATGCGCTGCGTGGTTTACAGGGTTGGTTCGGCAACCAGCCCGTCAATCATCACCTGCGGAATACCGCGAGAGCAGCGCTCAATGCGGCCGCGAACGCCGTACACCTGCGCCAGGCTCTCTTCACTGATTACCTCGGCCGGCTCGCCATCGGCGATCAGCTTGCCGTCTTTGAGCATCAGCACGTGGTCGCCATGACGCAGCGCGATATTGATGTCATGCACCACCACTACCGTCACGATATTGCGCTTGCGGGTTTCCTGACGTACCAGATCCATCACGTGGAACTGGTAGTTGAGGTCGAGCGCGCTGAGCGGCTCATCCAGTAACAGCAGCGAAGGCTGACGGATAAGCGACTGCGCCAACCCGACCAGCTGTTTCTGACCGCCGGAAAGCTGGTCCAGATAGCTCATCGCCAGATGCGAAATGCCCAACTGCCTGAGCAGCGTCAGCACCTCGTCTTCGTTGCTGCTGTGATGCAACCCGCCGGACGCGCGCTGGGCGACGATAATCGATTCCAGTACGTGCAGATGCACGCCAGCAGGCAATGACTGCGGCAGATACACCACTTTTTCCGCCCGTTTGGCGAACGGCAACTGCATCAGGTTGACATCATCCAACAGCAGATCGCCTTGCGCTTGCCCCAGCCCGGCCAGTGCGCGCAGCAGCGTCGACTTGCCGCTGCCGTTCGGCCCCAGCAGTACGGTGATCCTGCCGCGCGGCAGCAGCGGAACCGACAGATCGTTAATGACCGTTCGTCTGGGGTAGCCCGCTGAAAAACGAGAAATCGCCAGTCCGTTGTGACTCATACGTTCCCCCGGTTACGCAGAATGATGCTGAGGAAGAAAGGAACCCCTACCAGCGACGTGACAATCCCTACCGGAATGATGACGCCCGGCAGCAGGTTTTTGGATACAACGGATGCCAGCGACAGCACCAGCGCGCCGGTCAGGGCGCTGGCCGGCAAATAGAAGCGGTGATCCTCGCCGAAAATCATGCGGGCAATATGCGGCGCCACCAGACCGATGAAGCCAATCGGCCCGACGAACGCTACCGACAGCGCCGACAGGAAACTGATGCGCAGCAGCGTGGCCAGACGCAGGCGGCGCACGTTGATGCCGAAACTGATGGCGCGATCTTCGCCCAAGCGCAATGCGGTCAGCTTCCATGAGCTCATCATGGATAGCGGCATCACGATAGCCAACACCGCCAGCAGAATGCCGAGTTTTTCCCAGGATGAGCGCGCCAGGCTGCCCATGGTCCAGAACACCAGCCCCTGCAACGTATCTTCGTTGGCGATGAATTGCAGGATGGACACCAGCGCGTTAAAGGTGAACACCAGCGCGATCCCGAACAACACCACGCCGGATGTCGCTACCTTGGTCCAGCGGGTAATGCCGTCGAGCAGCAGCGCCGCCAGCAGCGCGAACAGGAAGGCGTTGGCTGAAATGAACCATTGCGCCGGAATACCCGGAATACCGATCCCCAATACGATTGCCAGCGCCGCGCCGAATGCCGCCGCGGAGGACACGCCCAGTGTGAATGGGCTGGCCAGCGGGTTGTTCAGGATGGTTTGCATCTCTGCGCCCGCCAGCCCCAACGCCAGACCGACCACCACCGCCATCAGCGCATACGGCAGGCGGATGTCCCAGACGATGACGCGGCTACCGGCGTCTGCATTGGCGGGGTCGGTTAGCGTTTGCCACAGCACATTCAGCGGCAGGCCGGAAGGACCGAGCACAAAGTCCAGCAGCAGGGAGGCGACAATCGCTACGACCAGCACCGCCATCACCATCAGCCGATGGCGAATGATATGCCGATAATGGGTTAGCGCGCTGTTTTCAGCCGTGCTGACACGGCTGATAGGGGATTCGGTGGTTACACTCATGAATTACTCGGCCAGTTTGCGGGCAAACACAAAGTTGTTGTCAGGCAGGGTGGTGAAATGGCGAACGATATAGTGATAGGTATCGTCCGGGTTCAGCGTGCTGAACTGCTTCGGATACACCGCTTTGGCCAGATACTCCATACCGACGATGTTGTACGGATGGTTATAGAAGTGGTGGTATACCCCGTAAACCTGACCGGCTTTAATCGCAGGAACCTGGTCGATGCCGGTACGGCTCAGCAGCGCTTTGGCTTTGTCCTGAATGTCGCTGTTGCTGGCGTCATAGCCGAACGGCAGAATCTTGCTGGTGCCGTTGCCGCGTTTGGAACCGGTCATGATGTAGGTATCGGGTTTTTCGCTGATCACTTTTTCCAGTGAGACAAAGCCGGACGCGCCCGGCAACAGTCCGGAACCGATGTTCTTCGCGCCGATGCCTTCCAGCAAGCCGCCCCAGCCGCTGTGGGAATGGGTGAAGCAGCAGGCATCGGTGTTGCCAGCGATAGGCTCAATGAACACGTTAGGTTTGGTGGCGATGCCTGCAGTCACCTTCTGGATGTTGTCAAAGTGCTGGCGGTAAAAGTCGGTATACGCTTTGGCGTTTTCTTCACGGTTTAGCACCTTGCCAAGCAGATCGACGCTGGGCGCGGTATTTTTGGCCGGATTGATTTCATAATCCACAAACACCAGCGGAATGTGCAGCGCGTTCAGTTTGCCGATCACGCCGTTTTCCATCAGAGCCGGTTTGGCACGCAGTTGGGCGATCATCAGGTCAGGTTTTTTGGCCAGAATACTTTCCAGTTCCACTTCACCCTTGTCGCTGAAACCCATGTCCAGAATGCTTTCAGACTGCGGCCATTTGCCTTTCAGCAGATCCCAGGTGGCGGTGTCCTGTTTTTTCGGCAAATTGTTCCAGGCGACCAGACGGTTAAACGGGTTATCGCGGTCCAGCAGCGCCATCGCCATGATATCGCGGCCGTCCTGCAGCACAATGCGCTGTGGTTCCTGTTTGATGGTGACGCTTTGTCCGTCGATATCAGTAACGGTGAGGGGATATTGGGTGGCGAAGCTGGTGAAGGAGGTGGTCAGTGTGGTAGCCAGCAAAAGGTGACGCCATGATTTCTTTAACATGATTCTTCCTGTCATGAACTGCTGATAGACGGGGATAATCCCCGACGCAAATGAATGAGTTTAATAATTATTATCATATAAAATTAAACTTTCACTCAACAGGGCTGAGTTGTAAAGAAAAATAATAGCAGGGGCATGCCTGACGACATGCCCACAGAAGGTGTTAACGCTTCAGCGCGTCGCTCAGTTGCTCGCGGATGGTCGACAGCAGGGATTTCACCACGCGCGGGTTACCGGCGACGATGTTGCCGGAAGCGAGGTAGTTGTGGCCGCCGATGAAGTCGGTAATGATGCCGCCGGCTTCACGCACCAGCAGTTCGCCGCCAGCGAAGTCCCACGGTTTCAGACCGATTTCAAAGAACCCGTCCACACGGCCGGCCGCTACATAAGCCAGATCGAGCGCGGCGGAACCGGTGCGGCGGAAGTCGGCGCACTGGCCGAACAGCGCTTCCAGTACGCGCAGATAGCTGGCGCTGTGCTGTTTGTGCTTAAACGGGAAACCGGTCGCGAGAATAGTGCCGTCCAGATCGCGGGCGTTGCTGCCGCGCAGACGGTAGCCGTTCAACTGGGTGCCCTGACCGCGGGTGGCGGTGAACAGCTCATTACGCATCGGATCGTAGACCACGGCCACTTCGGTGCGGCCTTTGACGCGAACGGCGATGGAAACGGCAAAATGGGGAAGACGTTTGATGAAGTTGGTGGTGCCATCCAGGGGATCGATAATCCATTGTACGTCCTGATCTTCGCCAACCAGTTCACCACATTCTTCACCAATAATGGTGTGCTGCGGATAGGCTTTGCGGATGACCTCAATAATCAGGCGTTCTGCATCACGGTCAACGTTGGTGACAAAATCGTTACTGCCTTTCTGGCTGGCCTCAACGGCGTCAGGCGTTTCATAGTTTTTAGCTATCAGGTTGCCGCCTTTGCGCGCTGCGCGCACGGCGATGTTAAGCATCGGATGCATGGTATCGTCCACAAGAATGTTAAAGAACAGAAAACGGCGCGGAGTATAGCAGATAGCGGGAGAAAGAGAAAACAGAGAAGTTTGTGTTAATATACGCCGGTTTTCGTTTCATATGACAGAGTCCGCATGTTACAGAATATACGCATTGTGCTGGTGGAAACTTCACATACCGGCAATATGGGGTCAACGGCCAGGGCGATGAAAACCATGGGGTTGACCAATCTCTGGCTGGTCAATCCGCTGGTCAAACCCGATTCGCAGGCCATTTCGTTGTCTGCCGGCGCCAGTGATGTTATTGGCAACGCCACCATCGTTGATTCTCTCGATCAGGCGCTGGAAGGCTGTGGTCTGGTGGTGGGCACCAGCGCCCGTTCCCGTACCTTGCCCTGGCCGATGTTGGAGCCGCGCGAGTGCGGCGTGCGCAGTATTCAGGAAGCGCAGCGCGCGCCGGTGGCGATTGTGTTCGGTCGCGAGCGCGTGGGGCTGACGAATGAGGAACTGCAGAAATGCCACTACCATGTGGCGATCCCCGCTAATCCGGAGTACAGCTCGCTCAATCTGGCGATGGCGGTACAGATCCTGTCCTATGAGGTGCGCGTCGCCTGGCTGGATCGCCAGCAGCAGGGCGAGCCGGCGCATGAGGAGAGTCCATACCCGCTGGCGGATGATCTGGAGCGTTTTTACCAGCATCTGGAAGAGACGCTGCTGCACACCGGTTTCATTCGCCAGGCGCATCAGGGGCAGGTGATGAACAAGCTGCGCCGGTTGTTTACCCGCGCCCGTCCGGAAAACCAGGAGCTCAATATTCTGCGCGGCATCCTGAGCGCGATCACCAAGACCGCCTCGTCGACGGACAAGCCGCAGGACAATAGTTGAGTTATTTACTCGGTTAAATAGTTGACTGAAACACTCGGGAATGTCAGACTCATGACTGTGCTATGTATGATTGACTCATAATACTTGTCTTAATAATACATGTTTATCTTACGGATACCATTAACATGAGACTGACATCTAAAGGCCGCTACGCCGTTACCGCCATGCTCGATGTGGCGCTGCATTCAAAAGAAGGCCCGGTTCCACTGGCTGACATCTCTGAACGTCAGGGTATTTCGCTTTCTTATCTGGAACAGCTGTTTTCTCGCCTGCGCAAGCATGGGTTGGTTGCCAGCGTGCGTGGCCCGGGCGGCGGCTATTTGTTGGGTAAAGATGCCGCCGAAATCGCTGTCGGTTCGGTCATCTCCGCCGTGGATGAATCCGTGGACGCCACCCGCTGCCAGGGGAAAGAAGGGTGTCAGGGCGGCGATCGCTGTCTGACCCATACGCTGTGGCGCGATCTGAGCGACCGCATCAGCGAGTTCCTCAACAACATCACCCTGGATGAACTGGTTAATAACAAAGAGATTCTGGACGTCGCGGATCGTCAGGATGCTGACGTGCGTCGTACCGCCAACGGACGCATACAAGAAACCATTAACGTCAACTTGCGTGCCTGAAAAAAAAAGAACAAAACGCCTTGAACGTTTTGAAGTGATGTACGGAGTTTAAGAGCAATGAAGTTACCGATTTATCTGGATTATTCCGCCACGACGCCGGTCGATCCGCGCGTGGCTGAAAAAATGATGCAGTTTCTGACCCTGGACGGCACGTTCGGCAACCCCGCTTCCCGCTCCCACCGTTTTGGCTGGCAGGCGGAAGAGGCGGTGGATATCGCTCGTAACCAGATTGCCGAACTGGTCGGCGCGGATCCGCGCGAGATCGTTTTTACTTCCGGCGCCACCGAGTCCGACAACCTGGCTATCAAGGGCGCGGCGAACTTCTACCAGAAGAAAGGCAAGCACATCATCACCAGCAAGACGGAACACAAAGCCGTGCTGGATACCTGCCGCCAGTTGGAGCGCGAAGGGTTTGAAGTGACTTACCTGGCGCCGCAGCGTAACGGCATCATCGACCTGAAAGAGCTGGAAGCCGCCATGCGCGATGACACCATCGTGGTGTCCATTATGCATGTGAACAACGAAATCGGCGTGGTGCAGGATATCGCTGCCATCGGCGAAATGTGCCGTAGCCGCGGCATCATTTTCCATGTCGACGCGACCCAGAGCGTGGGTAAACTGCCGATTGACCTCAGCCAGTTGAAGGTCGACCTGATGTCCTTCTCCGGCCACAAGATTTACGGCCCGAAAGGGATTGGCGCGCTGTATGTGCGTCGCAAGCCGCGTGTGCGCATCGAAGCGCAGATGCACGGCGGCGGCCACGAGCGCGGCATGCGTTCCGGCACCCTGCCGGTGCATCAGATCGTGGGCATGGGCGAAGCCTACCGCATCGCCAAAGAAGAAATGGCGGAAGAAGCGGCACGCCTGCGTAGCCTGCGCGATCGCCTGTGGAACGGTATCAACGATATTGAGGAAGTATACCTGAACGGCGACCTGGAACAGGGCGCGCCGAATATCCTGAACGTCAGCTTCAACTACGTGGAAGGCGAATCGCTGATCATGGCGTTGAAAGATCTGGCGGTGTCTTCCGGCTCGGCCTGTACTTCCGCCAGCCTGGAGCCTTCCTATGTGCTGCGCGCGCTGGGGATGAACGATGAACTGGCGCACAGTTCCATCCGTTTCTCACTGGGCCGCTTCACTACTGAAGAAGAAATTGACTACACCATCGATCTGGTTCGCAAATCCATCGGCCGCCTGCGCGACTTGTCTCCACTGTGGGAAATGTTCAAGCAGGGCGTGGATATCGGCAGCATCGAATGGGCGCATCATTAATTCGCAGGAATCAGGACGTATATTATGGCTTACAGCGAAAAAGTAATTGATCACTATGAAAACCCGCGCAACGTCGGCTCGTTTGATTCGTCGGATCCGAGCATCGGCAGCGGTATGGTAGGCGCACCGGCCTGCGGCGACGTCATGAAGCTGCAGATTAAGGTTAACGAGCAGGGAATCATCGAAGACGCCCGCTTCAAAACCTACGGTTGCGGTTCCGCTATCGCCTCCAGCTCGCTGGTGACCGAGTGGGTGAAGGGCAAGAGCCTGAACGAAGCCGAATCCATTAAAAACACCCAGATCGCCGAAGAACTGGAACTGCCGCCGGTGAAAATCCACTGCTCGATTTTGGCTGAAGACGCCATCAAGGCCGCCATCGCCGATTACAAGAGCAAACGCGACAAATAACGGGCAGATGAATTAGAGGTTTGCTATGTCGATTTCCCTGAGCGACAGCGCTGCGCAACGCGTCAATGCCTTTATGGTCAATCGCGGCAAAGGCATCGGCCTGCGTCTGGGTGTGAGAACATCCGGTTGTTCCGGTATGGCGTATGTGCTGGAATTTGTTGATGAACTGAACACCGATGATGTGGTGTTTGAAGACAAGGGCGTGAAGGTCATTATTGATGGCAAAAGCCTGGTCTACCTTGACGGCACCGAACTGGATTTCGTCAAGGAAGGGCTGAACGAAGGCTTCAAATTCAATAACCCTAACGTTTCCAGCGAGTGCGGTTGCGGCGAAAGCTTTAACGTCTGACCGCCGGTCGGCCTGTTGACCGACTCCCGCCGCTTTGTGTGCTCCGGCATGTAAAGCGGCGGGCGCGCATTGATTGTCTGCGAACTCAGAGCACACTATGGATTACTTTACTTTATTCGGGCTGCCGATTCGCTATAACGTGGATGGCAGCCTGCTTGCTTCCCGGTTTCAGGAACTGCAGCGCCAGTTTCATCCCGACCGCTTCGCCGCCAGCCCGGAACGTGAACGCATGATGGCGTTACAACAGGCTGCGACCATCAATAATGCCTATCAGGCGCTGAAACATCCGCTGAAACGCGCGGAGTATATGTTATCTTTGCACGGTTTTGATTTAAGCAACGAGCAGCATACGCTTCATGACACCGCATTCCTGATGGAGCAGATGGAACTGCGCGAAGAACTGGACGAGATTGAACGTCGTCCGGATGCGGAAACCGCGTTGGCGGCATTTGCACTGCGTCTGAATGGGATGATCCGTCAGCGCAGCGAGCAAATGCAGCGCGAGCTGGATGAGGAATCCTGGCCGGATGCGGCGGATACGGTACGTAAACTGCGCTTTTTTGATCGACTCCGGCAGCAGGTTGAACAACTCGAAGAACAATTGCTGGAACGATAAGTAAAATTCAATCCGGCGGGACCGTCGTTGGCCATATGGCCGTATCGTCGCCCGCCCGCCAATTGATGGAAGCTCAATATGGCCTTATTACAAATCAGTGAGCCGGGGCTGAGTGCGGCGCCGCATCAGCGTCGTCTGGCCGTCGGGATTGATCTGGGGACCACCCATTCCCTGGTCGCCACCGTCCGCAGCGGCGAGACGCAAACGCTGCCCGATCATGACGGGCGCGATCTGTTGCCGTCTGTCGTCCACTACCATGCCGACGGGCTGACCGTTGGTTGGGAAGCGCGCCAGCAGGCGGCGGCCGACCCGGTAAACACCGTCAGTTCCGTCAAGCGGCTGATGGGACGCTCGCTCTCCGATATCCGTCAGCGTTATCCCCATTTGCCTTATCGGTTTGAAGCCAGTGAAAATGGCCTGCCGGTGTTGCAGACCGCCGCCGGCCCGCGCAACCCGATTCAGGTGTCGGCCGATATCCTGACGGCGCTGACCCGGCGTGCCGAAGAGGCGCTGAATGGGCTGCCTGACGGGGTGGTGATTACCGTGCCGGCCTATTTTGACGACGCCCAGCGTCAGGGCACCAAAGACGCGGCCCGGCTGGCCGGTCTGCATGTGTTGCGCTTGCTTAACGAACCTACCGCGGCGGCGATTGCCTACGGGCTGGATTCCGGCCAGGAAGGCGTGATCGCCGTGTATGATCTGGGCGGCGGCACTTTCGACATCTCTATTCTGCGTCTTAGCCGCGGCGTGTTTGAAGTGCTGGCCACCGGCGGCGACTCCGCGCTGGGCGGCGATGATTTCGACCACTTGCTGGTCGAGTGGATTCGCGAGCAGGCCGGGATCACGGCCCGAGACGATCATCAATTGCAGCAGGTGCTGCTCAATACCGCCATACAGACCAAGATTGCCTTGAGCGACGCACAAACCGTGCCGGTATCGGTGGCGGGCTGGCAAGGCGACATCACCCGCGAGCAGTTCAACACGCTGATTGCGCCGCTGGTGAAACGTACGCTGTTGTCCTGCCGTCGCACGTTGAAAGACGCCGGCGTTGACGCGGATGAGGTGAAAGAGGTGGTAATGGTCGGCGGCTCCACCCGTGTGCCGCTGGTGCGTGAGCAGGTAGGCGAATTCTTCGGCCGCACGCCGCTGACGTCTATCGATCCGGACAAGGTGGTGGCTATCGGCGCCGCGATTCAGGCCGATATTCTGGTGGGCAACAAGCCCGACAGCGAAATGCTGCTGCTGGACGTGATTCCGCTGTCGCTGGGGTTGGAAACCATGGGCGGGCTGGTCGAGAAAGTGATTCCGCGCAATACCACCATCCCGGCGGCGCGCGCGCAGGAATTCACCACCTTCAAGGACGGCCAGACCGCGATGATGATCCATGTGTTGCAGGGCGAGCGTGAGCTGGTGCAGGATTGCCGTTCGCTGGGGCGTTTCACGCTGCGCGGCATCCCGCCGATGCCTGCCGGCGGCGCGCATATCCGGGTGACGTTCCAGGTGGACGCCGACGGGTTGCTGAGCGTGACCGCGATGGAAAAATCCACCGGGGTGGAAGCCTCCATCCAGGTGAAGCCGTCCTACGGTTTGAGCGACGACGAGATCGCCGCCATGATTACCGATTCCATGCAGAACGCGCAGAGCGACATCGGCGCGCGTCTGCTGGCCGAGCAGCGCGTGGAAGCGGCGCGCGTGCTGGAAAGCCTCAATAGCGCGCTGGCGACGGATGCTGCCTTGTTGAACGACGAAGAGCGAGCCGCGATCGACGTCGCCAGCCTTCAACTGCAACAGGCCGCGCAGGAAACCGACGCCTCAGCCATTGAGGCCGCGATTAAAACATTAGATCAACAAACCCAGGAATTCGCTGCCCGCCGTATGGATGAGTCTATCCGCCGCGCGCTGGCGGGGCATTCCGTGGACGAGGTATAACATGCCCAAGATTGTTTTTCTGCCTCATCAGGACTTGTGTCCGGAAGGGGCAGTTCTGGAAGCGAGCAGTGGTGAAACTATTCTGAACGTGGCGTTGCGCAATGGCATCGAGATTGAGCACGCTTGCGAAAAGTCCTGTGCCTGCACCACCTGTCACTGTATCGTCCGTGAAGGATTTGATTCGTTGGCGGAAAGCACCGAAGACGAAGACGACATGCTGGATAAAGCTTGGGGGCTGGAACCGGAAAGCCGTCTGGGTTGCCAGGCGCGCGTCGCTGATGAAGATCTGGTGGTGGAAATTCCGCGTTATACCATTAACCACGCACGCGAGCATTGATAGGGGGAGTCATGGGACTGAAGTGGACCGATAGCCGTGAAATCGGCGAAGCGCTGTACGATCTCTATCCTGATGTCGATCCGAAGACCGTGCGTTTCACCGATTTGCACCGCTGGATTTGCGAACTGGATGAGTTTGACGACGAGCCGGAAGCCTCTAACGAAAAAATCCTGGAAGCGATCCTGCTGGTGTGGCTGGACGAAGCCGAATAATCGAACTGGTCAACGGGCCGCCTTGAGGCGGCCCGTTTTCTCTTTTTTATCATGGCGATAATGGGCTAATGATAACCAGGCCCAATCTGGAGTAGATGTATGACAACTGAAGCGATGCTGATTACGCTTTCCCATCAGCCAGCGGACGCCCGCTGGGGTGAGAAAGCCTCGTTAACCGCCAATGAGCAGGGATTTACCATTCATCTGTCCGGCGACAAACCGTTGACCGTCATCCAGCGCGCGGCCCGCAAAATCGACGGGCAGGGCATTAAACACGTCAAACTGGCCGGTGAAGGCTGGGATCTGGAAAGCAGCTGGGCGTTCTGGCAGGGATACCGCGGTCCGAAAGGCAAACGCGCGGTGGAGTGGGCGACACTGGCGGACGCGCAGCGGCAGGAGCTGGATCGTCGTCTGAAGATCGTTGACTGGGTGCGCGACACCATCAACCTGCCGGCGGAAGATCTGGGGCCGGAACAGCTGGCGACCCGCGCTATCGACCTGCTGTGCAGCGTGGCGGGCGAGGCGATTTCTTACCGCATTACCAAAGGCGAGGATCTGCGTGAGCAGAACTATGCCGGCCTGCACACGGTAGGGCGTGGTTCCGAACGTTCGCCGGTATTGCTGGCGCTGGATTATAACCCGAGCGGCAAGGCGGATGCGCCGGTGCTGGCCTGTCTGGTCGGTAAAGGCATCACCTTTGATACCGGCGGCTACAGCCTGAAAGGCAGCAGCTTCATGGATTCCATGAAGTCCGATATGGGCGGTGCGGCGACGGTGACCGGCGCACTGGCGCTGGCGGCGGCCCGCGGCCTGCAGCAACGCGTGAAACTGTACCTGTGCTGCGCCGACAACATGGTGAGCGGCAATGCGTTCCGTCTGGGCGATATCATCCGCTATCGCAACGGTAAAACCGTCGAAGTGATGAATACCGATGCCGAAGGGCGTCTGGTGCTGGCTGACGGCCTGATTGACGCGTCTGAACAGAACCCGCAGTGGATTGTTGACTGCGCGACCCTGACCGGCGCCGCCAAAACCGCGCTGGGCAATGATTATCACGCGCTGTTCAGTTTCGACGACGCGATGATCGATTCACTGATGGACAGCGCCCGCCGCGAAGGCGAACCGTTCTGGCGCCTGCCGCTGGAAGAATTCCACCGCCAGCATTTGCCGTCCAACTTCGCCGAGCTGAATAACGTGGCCGGCGCGGCGCATACCGCGGGCGCCAGTACGGCGGCGGCGTTTCTGTCTCACTTTGTGAAAAACTATCAGCAAGGCTGGCTGCATATTGACTGTTCCGCCACCTACCGCAAGTCGGCGGTAGAACAGTGGTCTGCCGGCGCAACCGGTCTGGGCGTGCGCACGCTGGCCGACTTCCTGCTAAGCAAAGCGGGTTGAGCTGTTAACAAACAGCAGTGTTGTCTTATGAACAATGATGTTTGTTTGAGCAGTGAATGGTTTCGTGCGGGATAAACGGCGTAGTTTCTTTGTTATTACATCGCACGCACGACAAGGAGAGGCTCAGACGCCGCCTCTCCTTGACCACTGGCTGGTGGCTAAACTGTGCCGCTGACGCGGTTCCTTCGGCGTTCGCCTTCGCTGTTCGGACCGCCCGTGACGCGTTGACTCGCCACATGCTGTGGCTCGCCCTGCGGGCCAGCGTAAACGCTGTTCAAAAACGCTTTTCGCGTTTTTGTCAGACGCGGCACGGGCTTGCGCGGCGTCCCTGCCGCGCATCCGGCGAAGTCGCTCGCCTCAGCACAGTTTTGGACGCCAGAAAGCCCTTTCATCCTGCACTTACAAGGCGTGTCAGCAAGCTGCAACAAGGACAATGCTTTCCCCCTGGTGTTGTGCTTACTGCTAGCGTTAAGCGTTGAGGAGAGTTATGGAGTTTTCACCCCACAATCGGCTGGAAGAGGTGTTAAAGCTGGCCGCATCGGAACCGGCGCACCGGCCCGAGTTTTTCAGCGAACTGCTGGAGGCCACGGTGTATGTGCTGGGCCACAGCGAAGAAGACCAAACGTTTGGCGAAGGCAGCCTGCAGGCAGGCAGCGGGCTGCAGTTGCAGCACTGGGAAAAACCGGACGGCCATTCCGCGATTCCGTTCTTCTCGTCGCTGGAGGCGCTGCAACTGGCGGTGACCGACGAGCAGGCGTTTCTGGCGCTGCCGGTCAGAACGCTGTTTGATATCACCCGTGGCGCAACGCTGTTTCTGAACCCCAAGCTGCCGTATGGCAAAGAATTTCTGCCGCAGGAGATCGAACACTTGTTGTCCGGCGAGGGCAGTAGTCTGGTGCAGCAGCACATTCTGGATGGCGGCACCGAACTGAAAATCGGTATTCCGGCCGAGATGCCGGCGCAGATGATCGATTCTCTGACCCAACTGTTCAGCAAACACCGTAACGTAAAACGGGCGTTTTTGGCGCAGATTCAGGAGCCGGATGAAGAGCAGCCGCACCTGCTGATCGGTCTGGATGCTGATGGCGACGACTTAGACGAGTTGATTCAGGCGGCCGGATCGGTGGCGACCGATACCCAGCCGGACGATCGTCCGATCGATCTCTGTCTGGTGAGCAATGAGCAACCCGGCATCAGCCACTTCCTGATTCGCCATACCACGCCGTTTTACGAGCGGAAATGGGGCAGTTTCCTGCGCGAGTTCAAGAATAGCGGCCAGGCATAGCTCACGGCTAAAGGCGGAACGAAACGAATAAAAAAACGGCACGGGCGGATTTGCCCTGTGCCGTTTTTTTACCGGCGAATCACCCGGTGACGACGGGCACGTCGTCCCGTGCGCCCCATTCGCTCCACGAACCGTCATAGAGCGAAACCTGCGGCGCGTTGAGCACAAACAGCGCCAGCATCACCACCGATGCCGTCACGCCGGAGCCGCAGCTGGCGATAATCGGGCGGCGGATGTCGACGCCGGCCTGATGAAAGATAGCGGCCAGCTCGTCTGTCGGCTTCAGCGCGCCGCTCTCAACCAGCAAGTTCCACGGAACGTTGAAACTCCCCGGAATATGACCTCGGCGCAGCCCCGGCCGCGGTTCGTCCACCTCGCCGAGAAAACGGGGAGCGGGGCGGGCATCGACAATCTGCTCGTCGCCGGTTTGACACAGGGTCAGCACGTCATCCAGCGAACGAATGGCGCCGGCGGCGGGCGTCCGGGCGTGAAACACCTGGGCGGTCGGCGAGACGTCGCCCTGTTCCAGCGGCAGCCCTTGCTGCTTCCAGCCCGCCAGACCGCCGCTCAGGATCGAGATGCGGGCAGCGCCTGCCAGCCGCAGCATCCACCAGGCGCGCGGCGCGGAAAACAGGTTGCCTTCATCGTAAATCACCAGATGCTGCTGCTCGTTCAGCCCCAGTTTGCCCAGCGCGTCGGCAAAGGCGGCGATGTCCGGCATCATGTGCGGCAGCGGGGTTTGATGGTCGGAAAGGGATTCGATATCGAAAAAGACGGCGCCCGGCAGATGCTCCGCCCGGTATTCGGCGGCGATATCGCGCGTATCATTGCCCGGCGGCAACATGCGGGCGTCAATCAGGGCGATATCAGCATCGTGGCGATGGTCGTTCAGCCAGGACGCGCTAACAAACAGTCCGGCGGCGGATGTGGACATAAAACCTCCCCGTGTGGGCCGGTTCTTCGGCCCCGAATGAGACAAGATATTGCATTGTCTGGAATTTTTTTGACCCGGGCAAGACGTCTGACGTTAACGCCGCGTCTGGATCAATCCTGTTATATACGTATGGGTAATCAGGATAAATTTTTTTTACGAAAATGTTATTTTCCCGATGGGAAAGTCATGGCGGTGCCTCTATAATCTGCGCCACTTTACACTGGCTGGTATTATAATTTTATCAAACCGGCTGTTACTGAATGTTGTTGGATGAGGCCAATATGACGGTAGAACGTACCTTCTCTATTATCAAACCGAACGCAGTTGCCAAAAACGCAATCGGCGCGATTTACGCCCGTTTTGAAAGCGCGGGTTTCACTATTATTGCTTCTAAAATGCTGCACCTGAGCCGTGAGCAGGCGGAAGGTTTCTACGCCGAGCATCAGGGCAAACCGTTCTTTGACGGTCTGGTGGATTTCATGACCTCCGGTCCGATCATGGTTCAGGTACTGCAGGCCGAAAACGCGGTGCAGCGTAACCGCGATATCATGGGCGCCACCAACCCGGCCAACGCACTGGCTGGCACGCTGCGTGCGGATTACGCCGACAGCTTCACCGAAAACGCGGTGCACGGTTCTGATTCCGTAGAGTCCGCCGAGCGTGAAATCGCTTATTTCTTCAGCGCGGACGAAGTTTTCCCGCGTACCCGCTAATTCTGGCGAAACACCGCCTTCCCCGGTAAAAAATGCGGCTGAGGTAGCGCGGGTGTTATAAAATTTGTACAATGCCGCGCCCCGGATGAGCACGTGCTCAGCCGGGGCGTTTCTTTATTATCCGTTTCCCTTTCGCGCCATAACGTGTAACAACGAGGCCATGAGTCAATTTATGTCTGAGCAAACCGTATCTCCCGTCGTCGCTGTGGCTGACGCCATCGCCGTTGCCGCTAACAGCAATGAAAAAATCAACCTGCTGGATTTCAACCGTCAGCAAATGCGCGCTTTTTTCGCCGAACTGGGTGAAAAGCCGTTCCGCGCCGATCAGGTCATGAAATGGATCTATCACTACTGCTGTGATGATTTTAACCAGATGACCGACATTAATAAGGTGCTGCGCGGCAAGCTGCAGGCGATTGCGGAAATTCGGGCGCCCGAGGTGGTGGACGAACAACGCTCTTCCGATGGCACCATCAAGTGGGCGATTCTGGTTGACGGTCAGCGCGTGGAAACGGTGTACATTCCGGAAGAGGATCGCGCCACGCTGTGCGTCTCCTCGCAGGTTGGTTGCGCGCTGGAGTGCAAATTCTGTTCTACGGCGCAGCAGGGCTTCAACCGCAACCTGCGCGTATCCGAAATTATCGGGCAGGTATGGCGCGCGGCGAAAATTATCGGCGCCGCTAAAGTGACCGGTCAGCGCCCGATCACCAACGTGGTGATGATGGGGATGGGCGAACCGCTGCTGAACCTGACCAATGTGGTGCCGGCGATGGAAATCATGCTGGATGATTTTGGTTTCGGCCTGTCCAAACGCCGCGTTACGCTGTCGACTTCCGGCGTGGTGCCGGCGCTGGATAAGCTCGGCGACATGATCGACGTGGCGCTGGCGATTTCCCTGCATGCGCCGACCGATGAAATCCGTAACGAAATCATGCCGATCAACAAAAAGTATGATATCGAAACCTTCCTGTCCGCCGTGCGTCGCTATCTGGAGAAATCCAACGCCAATCAGGGGCGTGTGACCGTGGAATACGTGATGCTGGATCACATCAACGACGGTACCGAGCATGCCCACCAACTGGCCGAGTGCCTGAAAGATACGCCGTGCAAGATCAACCTGATTCCCTGGAACCCGTTCCCCGGCGCACCTTACGGCCGCAGTTCCAACAGCCGTGTCGATCGTTTTTCCAAGGTGCTGATGGAGCACGGCTTCACCACCATCGTGCGTAAAACCCGCGGTGATGATATTGATGCCGCCTGCGGTCAGTTGGCGGGAGAAGTGGTGGATCGCACCAAACGTACGCTGAAGAAAAAGATGCAACACGACACGATTGCGGTAAAAACCGTCTGAAATTGACGTCAAATCAACCTGCCTTCTCAGGAAAGCAGGTGATAAATGCGTTTTCGGGGCTTATCATACGGTGTGGTCATTGATGACCTACAACTGCACCGGGTAGGCCGCCATCGGTGGCGGGCTGTCACGGGTGGCAGATTGCGGTAACATGTCACGGATTCGACGAGCCAGGATGGCTCGCGAGAGGAGTGTCAGGGATGAAACGGATGTTACTGGGTAAAGCCGTGGCGTTGGCCGCAGGCATGGGGTTGCTGGCTGGATGCGCGCAAACGCCATCGCAACAGGTGAGTCCCGCGGCGGCGCAGACGCGGTTGCAACTTGGGCTGGAGTATCTGGCCCGTAATAATCTTGATGCCGCGCGCGACAATCTGCAAAAAGCGGAACAACTCGCGCCGGATGATTACCGGACCCAGTTGGGAATGGCGCTGTACGAGCAGCGCATCGGCGAGAATCAGGCCGCTGAGACACGTTATCGTCGCCTGCTGCGGCAGGCGCCCGCCAACGGCGGCGTAATGAATAATTACGGTGCGTTTCTCTGTGGTTTAGGGCAGTATGTAGCGGCGCAACGGCAGTTCGCAGCTGCGGCGCAACTCCCTGATTACCATCAGGTTGCCGATGCACTTGAGAACGCGGGATATTGTTTCCTCAATGCCGGTAAGCCGGATGAGGCGAGTCAGTGGCTCAGCCGTGCGCTGAGATACGATCCCGCCAGGGGAAACCGGCTTCTGGCGGAAGCGAACAGCCGCTTTGCCGCCGGGCGCTATGATCAGGCGCGATTGCTCCTGAATATTTACCAGCCATTGCTTACGGCAAACGCCGAAAGCCTGTGGCTACAGATTCGTTTCGCCGCGCTGGCGGGGCATCATGACGAGGTTAAACGTTATGGCGGATTGCTGGCGCGAAGTTTTCCACAATCCAAACAGTACCAGCAGTTCTTAGCTAATGAATACTGAAGCCACCCAAGATAATACTGCAGCAACGATAATGACCCCTGGCGAACGTTTGCGTGAAGCGCGCGAGCGGTTGGGACTGACGCAACAGGTTGTTGCAGAACGGTTGTGCCTGAAAGTGTCGACCGTTCGCGAAATAGAAGACAACAATACGCCCGCTGGCCTTGCTCCTACCTTTTTGCGCGGTTATATCCGCTCTTATGCCCGACTGGTTCACCTCCCTGAAGACGAATTGCTGCCGATGCTGGAAAAACAGGTCGTGCCGAGTCGCGTCTCCAATGTGGCGCCGATGCAGAGCCTGGCGTTGGGCAAAAGCCGCAAGAAGCGCGATGGCTGGCTGATGCTGTTCACCTGGTTGATTCTGCTTGGCGTACTGGGCCTGACGGTGGCCTGGTGGTGGCAGAACCATCAGGCGCAGCAGCAGGAAATCAATTCGATGGTGGATCACGCCAACGCGTCCCAGAACCGTAAAGACGGGCAGGCCGCTGATGCGAACAGCGATCCGGAACCGGTGGATAACGATGAAAGCGTGGCGGGCGCGCCGTCCGGCAACGGGCAGCCTATCGTACTTAACTCGCCTGCCGCCGCGCCTTCACAGCCTGCCGTTGCTACGCCAGTCGCTCCGACGACTAACGCGCCTGCCAGCGCGGCGCCTCAGGCTTCGACATCGGTTTCAGATCAGCCGTTGCTGAATCAGTCTGCCACCGCGCCGGCCAGTACTGCGCCAGCGGCTGATGCTTCCGGCGCGCCGGGTGCCATCGTGATGCGCTTTACCGCGGATTGCTGGCTGGAAGTGGTCGATGCGGCCGGCAAGAAACTGTTCAGCGGCGTACAGCGTAACGGCAATGTGCTGAACCTGACCGGCCAGGCGCCGTACCGGTTAAAAATCGGCGCGCCGGGCGCGGTGCAGGTCGAGTTTCAGGGCAAACCGGTGGATTTGAGCCGTTTTGTCAAAAGCCATCAGGTGGCTCGTATTACGCTGACGGCTCAGTAATCGTGCCGTCGCACTGGCAATTGTGGAGAAGAAGTGATGCATAACCCCGCACCCATCAACCGCCGCAAATCAACCCGGATTTACGTCGGCAAGGTGCCTGTCGGTGATGGCGCGCCGATTGCAGTGCAGTCGATGACCAATACCCGCACTACCGACGTTGACGCCACGGTCAGGCAGATCAAGTCGCTGGAAAGGGTTGGCGTGGACATCGTGCGCGTCTCGGTACCGACTATGGACGCCGCCGAAGCATTTCGTCTGATTAAACAACAGGTGGATGTGCCGCTGGTGGCGGATATCCATTTTGACTACCGTATCGCGCTGAAAGTGGCGGAATACGGGGTCGATTGCCTGCGCATCAATCCCGGCAATATCGGTAGCGAAGAGCGTATCCGTTCGGTAGTGGATTGCGCGCGCGACAAAAATATTCCGATCCGCATTGGCGTGAACGCCGGTTCGCTGGAAAAGGATCTGCAGGAAAAATACGGCGAACCGACGCCGGAAGCGCTGCTGGAATCCGCCATGCGCCATGTGGATATTCTCGATCGCCTCAATTTCCATACCTTCAAGGTCAGCGTCAAAGCGTCGGACGTGTTCCTGGCGGTGCAGTCCTACCGCTTGCTGGCGTCCCGTATCGATCAGCCGTTGCATCTGGGGATCACCGAAGCAGGCGGCGCGCGCAGCGGCGCGGTGAAATCCGCTATCGGCCTTGGATTGCTGCTTTCTGAAGGTATCGGCGATACGCTGCGCGTCTCGCTGGCGGCCGATCCGGTGGAAGAGGTCAAGGTCGGTTTCGATATTCTCAAGTCTCTGCGTATCCGTTCCCGCGGCATCAATTTCATTGCCTGCCCGACCTGCTCTCGTCAGGAATTCGACGTGATCGGCACGGTGAACGCGTTGGAACAGCGGCTGGAAGACATCGTCACGCCGATGGATGTATCGATTATCGGTTGCGTGGTCAACGGTCCAGGCGAAGCGCTGGTATCGACGCTGGGCGTAACCGGCGGCAACAAGAAGAGCGGTTTTTACGAAGACGGCGTCCGGCAGAAAGAACGTTTTGACAACGACGATATGATCGACCAACTGGAAGCCAAAATCCGCGCCAAGGCGTCTATGCTGGATGAAAAACAGCGTATCGCCGTCAATATGGTGGATAAGTGATCCGGTCTGCACGAATGCGATCCGGCACCAATTCCTGAATTGAAGCGCCCGATGATAGCGGCAGCGACATTGAAGACATTGCGTCGTTGCTCCTATAATCGGGTCTATTTTTTAAAAGCGCATTAATTTCTGAAAACGCATAGAGAACTGACGTGGCAAAGAATATTCAAGCCATCCGTGGCATGAACGACTACCTGCCAGCCGAAACGGCACTGTGGCAGCGTATTGAAGACAGCCTGAAACAGGTACTCCGCGGGTACGGCTATAGCGAAATCCGTATGCCGATCGTCGAGCAGACCTCGCTGTTCAAACGTGCGATCGGCGAAGTAACCGATGTGGTTGAAAAGGAAATGTACACTTTTGAGGACCGCAACGGCGACAGCCTGACTTTGCGTCCCGAAGGCACGGCAGGGTGTGTCCGCGCCGGAATCGAGCACGGCATTCTGTACAATCAAGAGCAGCGGCTGTGGTATATCGGCCCGATGTTCCGCCACGAGCGTCCGCAGAAAGGGCGTTATCGCCAGTTCCATCAGTTGGGATGTGAAGTGTTTGGTCTGAAAGGACCGGATGTGGATGCGGAACTGATTCTGATGACCGCCCGCTGGTGGCGCGTGCTGGGTATCGATCGGCACGTCAATCTGGAACTGAACTCGATCGGCTCTTTGGACGCCCGCGCCCGCTACCGCGAAGCGCTGATTGCCTTCCTGGAAGAGCACAAAGATCAGCTGGATGAAGACTGCCTGCGTCGTATGTATACCAATCCGCTGCGTGTGCTCGACTCCAAGAATGCTCAGGTGCAGGCGTTGCTGGATAACGCACCGGTGCTGACCGATTATCTGGATGACGACTCTCGCGCGCATTTCGATGAATTGTGTGAACTTTTAACCCAGTCCGGCATCCCATATAAGGTTAATCCGCGGCTGGTTCGCGGACTGGACTATTACAACCGTACCGTTTTCGAATGGGTTACCAGCAGTCTGGGGTCTCAGGGGACGGTGTGCGGCGGCGGTCGTTATGACGGCATGGTCGAACAGCTTGGCGGCTCCAGTACGCCGGCGGTGGGGTTTGCCATGGGGCTGGAACGTCTGGTGCTGCTGGTGCAGACCGTCAATCCGGCGTTCGCGGCGCAGCCTGGCGTAGACGCGTACCTGATTTCATCCGGTGCCGGCACGCAGCATGCGGCGATTCAGCTGGCGGAAAAAGTGCGCGACGCGCTGCCGCAGTTGAAGCTGATGACCAACTACGGCGGCGGTAATTTCAAGAAACAGTTTGCCCGCGCGGACAAGAGCGGGGCGCGGGTTGCGCTGGTGCTGGGCGAAACCGAAGTGGCTGCCGGGCAGGTGGTGGTGAAAAACCTGACCAGCGGCGAGCAGGAAACCCTGGCTCAGGCGGATGTGGCGGCGCGTCTGGCGGCGTTACTGAATTAAGGAGAAAGGCAGCGTGGAAGTCTATAGCACTGAAAACGAGCAGGTTGAGGCGATTCGCCGCTTCTTTATCGAGAATGGCAAGGCGTTGGCTATCGGCGTGGTGCTGGGTATCGGCGCCCTGGTAGGCTGGCGTTTCTGGCAAAACCATCAGGAAAGCAACGCGATGGCGGCTTCCGCTGCCTATCAGCAAGTGACCGAATCTCTGTCTGCCGGTACGCCGGAAGGCGTTGCCGGCGCTGAAAAGTTTGTCACCGGCGATCATGGCAATTACGGCGCGCTGGCTTCGCTGGCGCTGGCGCACCAGTTCGTTGAAAAAAATGATATCGCTAAAGCCGAGCAGCAGCTCCGTCAGGCATTGAGCCAGACCAAAGATGGCGATTTGCAGGCGCTGATCAATCTGCGCCTGGCTCGCGTACTGTTGCAGCAGAAGAAGCCGGATGATGCGTTGAAAACGCTCGATGCCATCAAGCTGGAAGGCTGGACGGCGATGGTGGCCGATGTTCGCGGCGACGTACTGGCGAGCAAAGGCGACAATCAGGGCGCGCGTGATGCCTACAACAAAGGCATGGCGGCGAAACCTTCTCAGGGGCTGCAATCCCTGTTACGTATCAAACTGAACAATCTGCCCAGCTAAGAGGGACTTCATGCAACTGCGTAAAACACTTTTGGTCGGACTGGTTTCCGTCACCCTGCTGAGCGGCTGTTCGCTGTTCGATCGCGAGGAAGACGTGGTCAAAATGTCTCCGCTGCCGCAGGTGACCAACCAGTTTACCCCCACCAAAGTCTGGAGTCGCTCCGTTGGAGACGGTACCGGTGAGTTCTACTCCAACCTGCATCCGACCTGGCAGGACAGCCGCGTGTATGCGGCCGATCGTCACGGCACGGTAAAAGCGCTGGATCTTAATAGCGGCGAAGAGAAATGGCGCGCCGATCTGGCGGAGAAAACCGGTCTGCTGTCCAGCAACCGTCCGGCGCTGCTGTCGGGCGGCGTGGCTGTGTCGGGCAACCATGTTTATGTCGGGAGCGAACGCGCGCAGCTGTTCGCCCTGAACGCTGACGACGGTACTGTGCAGTGGCAGACCAAAGTGGCGGGTGAAGTATTATCCAGCCCGGTGGTCAGCGATGGCGTGGTGATCATTCATACCAGCAACGGCATGCTGCAGGCGCTCAGCGAGTCTGACGGCACCATCAAATGGACCGTGAATCTGGATATGCCGTCGCTGTCGCTGCGCGGCGAGTCTGCGCCGGTGACGGCGTTTGGCGCGGCGATTGTCGGTGGCGACAACGGGCGCGTCAGCGCGGTAATGATCAATCAGGGGCAGTTGATTTGGCAGCAACGTATCTCCCAGCCGGGCGGCGCGACTGAAATCGCTCGTCTGAACGACGTCGACACCACGCCGGTCGTGGCAGGCAACGTGGTGTATGCACTGGGATATAATGGCAACCTGACCGCACTGGATCTGCGTTCCGGGCAGATTACCTGGAAGCGTGAAATTGGTTCGGTGAATGATTTCATCGTCGATGGCGATCGTATTTATCTGGTCGATCAGGACGATCGCATTACGGCGCTGAACACCAACGGCGGCGTGGTGATCTGGCGGCAGGGCGATCTGCTGCACCGTAACCTGACGGCGCCGGCGTTGTATAATGGATATCTGGTGGTCGGCGATGCCGAAGGCTATCTGCACTGGGTCAACACGACTGACGGCCGCTTTGTGGTCCAGCAGAAAGTGGATAGCTCCGGCCTGCTGAGCAAGCCGGTGGTCGCCAGCGACAAGCTGCTGGTGCAGGCTAAAGGCGGCGAGGTTTACGCCTTTACCCGTTAACCGCTTCGCATGACCGGGACGGGCGGTGTATCCGCCATCCCCATAACGGCTCCTGATACTGTCAGGGGCCGTTTCGTCTTTTATCATCAGCAGTCCTTTCTGCTGTAACGAATTGAAATATAAGCAATGAGGTTGTAACAATGATACCTGTCGTCGCGCTGGTCGGGCGCCCGAATGTGGGGAAGTCCACGCTGTTTAACCGTTTAACGCGTACCCGTGACGCATTGGTGGCGGATTTCCCTGGGCTGACGCGTGACCGCAAGTATGGTCGTGCTGAGGTGGAGGGAAATGAATTCATTATTATCGATACCGGCGGTATCGACGGTAATGAAGATGGCGTGGAAACGCGCATGGCCGAGCAGTCGCTGCTGGCGATTGAAGAAGCGGATATCGTGCTGTTTCTGGTGGATGCCCGCGATGGCCTGATGCCGGCGGATCACGCCATTGCTCAGCATTTGCGTACGCGTGAAAAAGACACGTTTCTGGTTGCCAACAAAGTCGATGGCATCGATATCGATACCGGTATTGCCGATTTCTATTCGCTCGGGCTGGGCGAGGTGTATCCGATTGCAGCGTCGCATGGTCGTGGCGTCACTTCTCTGCTGGAAAAGGTGCTGTTGCCGTTTGCCGTCGATCCGGTGCAGGAAACGCGTGAACTGACCGAAGAAGAAGCGAACGCGGCTTACTGGGCGGAACAGCTCGGTGAAGGCGACGGCGATGGCGAAGAAGGTGAAGACGATGCGCTGAATCTGGAAGGGCTGCCGATTAAACTGGCTATCGTCGGCCGTCCGAATGTCGGTAAGTCAACATTGACCAACCGTATTCTCGGGGAAGAGCGGGTGGTGGTGTACGACATGCCGGGCACCACGCGCGACAGTATCTACATCCCGATGGAGCGCGATGGTCGCGACTACGTGCTGATCGATACCGCCGGGGTACGTAAACGCGGCAAGATTACCGATGCCGTTGAGAAGTTCTCGGTGATCAAGACATTGCAGGCGATCGAAGACGCTAACGTGGTGTTGTTGGTGATTGACGCCCGCGAAGGGATTTCCGATCAGGATCTGTCGCTGCTGGGCTTTATCCTCAATTCCGGCCGTTCGCTGGTCATTGTGGTGAACAAGTGGGATGGACTGTCGCAGGAGGTCAAGGAGCAGGTGAAGGAAACCCTCGACCTGCGCCTCGGTTTCATTGATTTTGCCCGCATTCACTTTATTTCGGCGCTGCATGGTAGCGGTGTGGGCAACCTGTTTGAATCCGTCAACGAAGCCTACGAGTGTTCCACCCGCCGTGTGGGAACCGCGATGCTGACCCGCATCATGCAGATGGCGGCGGACGACCACCAGCCGCCGTTAGTGCGTGGCCGTCGCGTGAAGCTGAAATACGCCCATGCCGGGGGATACAATCCGCCGATCGTAGTGATCCACGGCAATCAGGTCAAAGATCTGCCTGATTCCTACAAGCGCTACCTGATGAACTACTACCGGCGCTCGCTGGATGTCATGGGAACGCCGATTCGTATTCAGTTCAAGGAAGGGGAAAACCCGTTCGCCGACAAACGCAACACGCTGACGCCGAATCAGCTGCGCAAGCGTAAACGCCTGATGCAGCACCTCAAGAAAGGCAAGTAAGCATAGCGGTGTAAACCCGCTGTTATATCGGGGCAGGAGCGATTCTGCCCCGTTTTTCATGTGTGATCCGGAGAAGGGCGATGGACGCTTATTGTCCCGAGTGTCAGCAGCCGATGGTGTGGCGCGGCAATGAACAGTACCGTTGTGAGGCTTGCCAGCGAGATTTGCTGCGTTTGGCGCTGTGTCCGCAATGCGAACAGCCGTTGCAGGTATTGCGCGCCTGTGGGACGGAAAGTTATCTGTGCGCCGACGGCCACGGGCTGATTTCACGTTCCCGCGTGGTCATTCGTTACCAGCCTAAGAGCCTATTGGGATAGGCTCTAAGTAGCCGTCAGGAGGTTTGATCGTCGTCCAGACCATTGCGCCACAAGGCTTCCAGCTCTGATGGCGCGCTCTGCTCGGGGATCAGCAATACCCAGTCCGTTTGGCGGGTATCCGGCGTATTGCAGTAGTGAATATGGATACGGTAGTAGAACTGATCTCCGCGGCCGGGAGAGTCTGGCTGACCGGGTTGCTGCGCGGCCGGCAGAACGTCACGCAGCATGGCGCAGAGTTTCTCCTTCTTGGCGGCGGGGACTTCGGCCAGCGCGAAGCGGCGCAGGCCGGCCAGTCTGGGGATCCAGGCGAAACCGCCCTCGCGCGCCAGTTCAATAATCACATCATCCGTCAAATCGGGCAGGTTATTCCTGTTCGTGCTCATTAAGAATTCCCGTGTCGACCCCGACCTGATGCCAGGCACGCAGCACAGCGTCGGCTACCGCTTCATTAAAGCGCTTTTTGGCGTGTTCCACGGTAAATCTGGCAAAGATGGAGAAATCCGCATTTTGCGGCAGCGCTTTGTCGCACAGGGCGTCGTACCAGATACGCCCGGTTTTTTCCCAGGAGTAGCCGCCCAGCGCCATAGCCGCCAGATAGAAGGCACGGTTGGGAATTCCGGAGTTCAGGTGTACGCCGCCGTTGTCCTCGCGGGTATTGACGAAATCCCGCATATGGGCAGGTTGTGGGTCGGTGCCCAGCAACAGGTCGTCATAGGCGGTGCCGGGACGCGCCATGGAACGCAGGCCCTTACCATCGATGCCGTCGGCCAGCAGTCCTTCACCAATAATCCAGTCCGCCTGCTGTACCTTCTGATTGCGGTAGTACTGTTTGACCATAGAGCCAAACACGTCCGCGAGTGATTCGTTAAGCGCGCCGGACTGGCGGAAGTACAGCAGGTTGCTTTCACTTTCCACCACGCCATGCGACAGCTCATGGGCGATCACATCCAGCGCGATAGTGAAACGATTGAAGATTTTGCCGTCGCCGTCGCCAAACACCATCTGCTGCCCGTTCCAGAACGCATTCTGGTAATCCTTGCCGTAGTGGACGCTGCCGATCAGCTGCAATCCTTTGTTGTCCAAAGAGTTACGACCGAAGATTTTCCAGAAGAAGTCATAGGTAATGCCCAGATAGGTATAGGCTTCATCAACAGTGATATCGCCATTTCCCGGCTGACCTTCCGTCCGTACTCGTTTGCCGGGCAATGTCTGCTGGTGCTCTGCGTCGTAGATATTGCGCTGTATCTTGCCGGCAGGGTGTTCCTCATGTTCATCGGGGTGGATGACTGGGGCCACCATCAGTGACTGCACGTGCATCAGAGTTTGTTGCGCGCAACGACGTTCCTCATCCGATCCATTGTTGATAATGCGATGCAGAATATAGGGCGGAATGATGTTACGGGCGGATTGCATACTTCATCTCCTTATGCCTTGCAGTATGGTTTGCAACATATTATCAACACTGATCTATCACAGTTATGACACGATAAGTATAGCCTAATCACTAAATATTTTTCGTCTGGCGTCTGACGCGCGGTTTAGTAGATTCTTTTTTGATTTCAGTGATCTGACTCTCTACCCAGCCATCCTGCAGCCGAGTTTTCAAGATATCGCCCCTGATGGCCTGAGCGGTGTGTTTCATGACTTTGCCATCCGGGGCGGTGGTGACGCTGTAGCCGCGGGCCAGCGTTGCCAGTGGGCTGACGGCTTCGAGATGGGAACAGGCTTCGCCAAATCGTTGTTTATGCTGATTAAGTTGCTTTTCCAGCGCGGATTGCATGCGGTAGCGCAACTGTTGTACCTGCTGCTGCGCACGGTGCAGGCGGGGTTGCGGCTGGTGCTGCCGTAGCCGCAGGACAACACGTTCCTGACGGCGAGTCTGTTGACGCAGTTGCAACTGGATGGCTTCGTCCAGACGCTGGCGCAGGCGAAGCAATTGTGTCTGCTGGCGGGCCAGACGCAGTTGCGGATGTTGCTGATGCAGCCGATGCTGCAACCTGACGAATTGCTGCTGACGTTGCGCCAGATAGTAGTCCATCGCCATTTCCAGCCGCTGGCGCTGAGACTGAATCTGCCGCAGCAACTCCAGTTGGTTACGGCTGACCAGTTCCGCTGCCGCAGAAGGCGTCGGCGCGCGCAGATCCGCCACGAAGTCGGCGATGGTCACATCGGTTTCGTGACCGACTGCGCTGACAATCGGGATGCGGCTGGCAAAAATAGCTCGCGCCACCCGCTCATCGTTGAAGCTCCACAGGTCTTCCAGCGATCCGCCGCCGCGGCCGACGATCAGCACATCGCATTCCTGACGCAGGTTGGCTAGCTCAATGGCCCGCACAATTTGAACCGGCGCATCCACGCCCTGCACCGCCGTCGGGTAGACAACCACCGGCAGCGAAGGGTCGCGCCGTTGCAGAATATGCAGGATATCGTGCAGCGCCGCGCCGCTGGCGGAGGTAATGACACCAACCTGACGCGCCGGTTTGGGCAGCAATTGCTTGTACTGTTGATCGAATAGCCCTTCCGCCGACAGGCGCTGTTTCAACTGCTCGAATTGCTGTTGCAGCAGGCCGTCGCCTGCCGGGTGCATGCTTTCAGCCAGCAACTGGTAGTCGCCGCGCGGTTCGTACAGCGTGATGGTGGCGCGAATCAGCACCTGCTGCCCGTTTTGCGGTCGGAAGGTGACTCGCCGATTGCTGGTGCGAAACATGGCGCAACGCACCTGAGCGCGCTCGTCTTTCAGCGTAAAGTACCAGTGACCGGAGGAGGGCTGGGAGAAATTGGATATTTCACCGGAGAGCCAGACCTGGCCCATTTCACCTTCCAGCAACTGTTTTACCGTCTGATTCAGGCGGCTGACGGTAAATATGGCGGATGACGGCAATGAGGACATTGTGACCCGGATCAAATAGTAAAACAGAGAGTTAATCCATCAATACTACCGGTCAGTGGGCGGTTCGCAAGCATTTTTATAAAAAAATACTGGAGGCAATCGATTTCGCCCTGTATAATGCCGCGGCAATATTTTATCTAATTCCCATCCCATTTCCGGTGAGATATTGCCATGTTACGTATCGCTAAAGAAGCTCTGACCTTCGATGATGTTCTCCTCGTTCCAGCCCATTCCACGGTTCTGCCCAACACGGCCGATCTGAGCACGCAACTGACTCAGCGCATCCGTCTGAACATTCCCATGCTGTCCGCCGCAATGGATACCGTGACCGAGTCCGGGCTGGCTATTGCGCTGGCGCAGGAAGGCGGCATCGGTTTTATTCACAAGAACATGCCGATTGAGCGCCAGGCGGAAGAAGTCAGCCGCGTGAAGCGCCATGAAAGCGGCGTGGTGGTCGATCCGCAGACCGTAACCCCGGAAACCACGCTGCGTCAGGTGAAAGAACTCACTGAACGCAATGGTTTCGCCGGTTATCCGGTGGTAACGAAAGGCAATGAGCTGGTCGGTATCATCACCGGTCGTGACGTGCGTTTCGTCACCGATCTGGACCGCCCGGTCAGCGCGGTCATGACCCCGAAAGAACGTCTGGTGACGGTAAAAGAGGGCGAAGCCCGCGAGGTGGTGCTGCAGAAAATGCACGAGCGCCGCATCGAAAAAGCGCTGGTGGTGGATGCGCAATTCCGTCTGGTCGGGATGATCACGGTAAAAGATTTCCAGAAAGCTGAACGTAAGCCGAACGCCTGTAAAGACGAACACGGTCGTCTGCGCGTGGGCGCAGCAGTTGGCGCCGGCGCCGGTAACGAAGAGCGTATCGACGCGCTGGTCGCCGCCGGTGTGGACGTGTTGTTGATCGACTCCTCGCACGGTCACTCCGAAGGCGTGTTGCAGCGTATCCGCGAAACCCGCGCCAAATACCCGGAGCTGCAGATCATCGGCGGTAACGTGGCGACGGGCGCCGGCGCACGCGCGCTGGCCGAAGCCGGCGTGAGCGCGGTGAAAGTGGGTATCGGCCCCGGCTCCATCTGTACGACCCGTATCGTGACCGGCGTGGGCGTACCGCAGATTACCGCGATTGCCGATGCGGTTGACGCGCTGGAAGGCACCGGCATTCCGGTGATTGCCGACGGCGGTATCCGTTTCTCCGGCGACATCGCCAAAGCCATCGCCGCCGGCGCCGCCTGCGTGATGGTCGGTTCCATGCTGGCCGGCACCGAAGAATCGCCGGGCGAGATCGAACTGTATCAGGGCCGCGCGTTTAAATCTTACCGCGGCATGGGCTCTCTGGGCGCGATGTCCAAAGGCTCGTCCGACCGTTACTTCCAGTCTGACAATGCTGCCGACAAACTGGTGCCGGAAGGTATCGAAGGCCGCGTGGCTTATAAAGGCCGCCTGAAAGAGATCGTACATCAGCAGATGGGCGGCCTGCGCTCCTGCATGGGTCTGACCGGTTGCCCGACCATCGACGCGCTGCGCACCAAAGCCGAATTTGTGCGCATCAGCGGCGCCGGTATTCAGGAAAGTCACGTTCATGATGTGACCATCACCAAAGAGTCGCCGAACTATCGCATGGGCTAAGCGCGTTACCGGCTGATTTAATGTTACGAACCCGGTAAACTTGCCGGGTTCAATTTTTCTTTCGCTCCGTAGTGGAATACGCCTCTCATGACAGAAAACATTCATCAACATCGCATTCTTATTCTGGATTTCGGTTCGCAATACACGCAACTGGTGGCACGTCGCGTGCGTGAGCTGGGCGTATACTGCGAACTGTGGGCATGGGATGTCACCGAAGCGCAGATTCGCGAGTTCAACCCGAATGGCATCATCCTTTCCGGCGGCCCGGAAAGCACCACCGAGTTCAATAGCCCGCGCGCGCCGGAATATGTTTTCCAGGCAGGCGTGCCGGTACTGGGCGTATGCTACGGCATGCAGACTATGGCGATGCAACTGGGCGGCAAGGTCGAAGGCTCCAGTGAGCGTGAGTTCGGTTATGCACAGGTGGAAGTCAAGACCAACAGCGCGCTGATCCGCGACATTCAGGATGCCGTCAGCGCCAGCGGCGCGCCGTTGCTGGATGTGTGGATGAGCCACGGCGACAAAGTCACCGCCATCCCGGCTGACTTCGTGACCGTTGCCAGCACCGACACCTGCCCGTATGCCATCATGGCTAACGAAGAAAAACGTTTTTACGGCGTGCAGTTCCACCCGGAAGTGACCCACACCCGTCAGGGCCAGCGTATGCTGGAGCGTTTTGTGCGCGACATCTGCCAGTGTGAGGCGCTGTGGACCCCGGCAAAAATCATCGACGACGCAGTTGAACGCATCCGCGTGCAGGTGGGTAAAGACAAGGTGATTCTCGGCCTGTCCGGCGGTGTCGATTCCTCGGTGACCGCATTGCTGTTGCACCGCGCCATCGGCGATCGCCTGACCTGCGTGTTCGTAGACAACGGTCTGCTGCGCCTGAACGAAGCCGAGCAGGTGATGGAGATGTTCGGCGATCAGTTCGGCCTGAACATTGTCCATGTGCCGGCGGAAGAGCGTTTCCTGTCCGCACTGGCGGGCATTGACGACCCGGAAGCCAAACGCAAAACCATCGGCCGCGTATTTGTGGACGTGTTCGACGAAGAAGCGGGTAAGCTGACCGACGTGAAATGGCTGGCGCAAGGCACCATCTATCCGGACGTGATCGAGTCCGCCGCTTCCGCCACCGGCAAAGCGCACGTCATCAAATCGCACCACAACGTCGGCGGTTTGCCGGACGACATGGCGCTGGGGCTGGTTGAGCCGCTGAAAGAGCTGTTCAAAGACGAAGTGCGCAAGATTGGTCTGGAACTGGGCCTGCCGTACAACATGCTGTACCGTCATCCGTTCCCGGGGCCGGGTTTGGGCGTGCGCGTACTGGGCGAAGTGAAGAAAGAGTACTGCGATCTGCTGCGCCGTGCTGACGCTATCTTCATCGAAGAGCTGCACAAAGCGGACCTGTACGACAAAGTCAGCCAGGCATTCACCGTGTTCCTGCCGGTGCGTTCCGTCGGCGTAATGGGCGACGGCCGCAAATACGACTGGGTCGTTTCACTGCGCGCGGTTGAAACCATCGACTTTATGACCGCGCACTGGGCGCACCTGCCGTACGAATTCCTCGGCCGCGTCTCCAACCGCATCATCAACGAAGTCGACGGGATTTCAAGGGTCGTCTATGACGTGTCCGGCAAGCCGCCAGCTACGATCGAGTGGGAATGATCCAAGTTTCTTCAGAAACTATCGCCAACTATCGAAAAATCACCACAACAGTTTGATTCTTCATTAAATTGATTGCGGTGACTATCGGTGGCTACCGCCAGTCAGCAGAACCGGCTGGCGGTAGAGGCGACGGTAAGCCAAAAGACCCGGATTAACACCCTGCCGTTGATGATTGATTCTGTTTCGGTCGTGACGGTAAACATTCCCTCCCGAAGTTAGGCGTGATGCTCTCCGACGCCGCACTGCGTACTCTCAAGCCCAAAGCCAGGCCGTAAAGGTTTCCGACCGGAACGGCATGTATGTCATGGTATCGACTGCCGGTACCGCCACCCCCTGACAAGCGAGCCGTCCATTTCCTCTTGTGACATAGCATTGCGTTGACCTGGCGGTTTTAGTCTGGGCTTTGCTTTATTCCCCTATGCCATTTGACCGTCTGGCGTCCATCACACGATGCAAGTGAGTTTCTATCCAGTCGGTAAGAACCGACACTTGCTCTGCGGCCTCTGAACCTAGAGGCGTCAGGCTGTACTCGACATGAGGCGGCACGACTGGATAGGAAACACGGTGGATGAATCCATCCATCTCCAGGCATTGCAATGTTTGCGCCAGCATTTTCTCACTCACTTTGGGTGAACGCCGTCGCAGCTCACTAAAGCGCAGTGTGCTACCGCGTAAAGCCAGTAGGATGAGTACCCCCCACAGACTCGTCATGTGCTTCAGTACTTCTCTTGAAGGGCAATCCACGGTCTGCAATTCGCCTCGACGGACTTGCTCTGATAATGAAGGTTGCAGGCCATCGGTCTGAAAAACTGGCAAATCACTCATATACTTACCTTTTTGTATGTACTTTCTAAAAGTTAGTTAGGAATATACACTTGCGCCTCAGTCAAAACAACCACACAGGAACGCATCATGATTCTGGTTACCGGCGCCTCCGGCCATCTTGGTCAACGGGTGCTTCATCATCTTAGTGAAACACTTGCCATTCCGATCTCCGGCATCGTTGCCGCCGGTCGTGTTGCTACGGTCACGGACGATTTCCAGCAAATCACCGGAATCGCACCGCAAACTTTCAGCGACTGGCTGAATGCTAATCAAACCTGGTTGGAGGAGATCTGACATGAAAGCAGTTGTTTCTAATGCAGCACGTGGACTTGATGGCTTGCGTATTGTGGAAATGGACGATCCGGGATTGCCAGGCTCGGGTGAAATCCGGGTCCGTATCCACGCCAGTTCGCTCAATTACCATGACCTCGGTGTCGTCAGTGGTCATATGCCGGTAGCGGATAACCGTATTCCCATGTCTGATGGGGCAGGTATCGTGGAGGCTGTCGGAGACGGCGTGACTGAATTTGCCGTGGGTGACCACGTGGTTTCAACGTTTTTCCCCCAATGGCTGGATGGAGTGCCCACCGTCGCAGGTTTTGCGACAACGCCGGGAGATGGTGTCGATGGCTTTGCGCGTGAATACGTCGTCATGCCAGCCACCGCTTTTACCCGCGCTCCTCTGGGTTACAGTCATGTTGAAGCGGCGACGCTGACCACCGCAGGCCTGACTGCCTGGCGTGCTCTGGTGGTTAATGGTCAGATCAAGGCTGGCGACAGCGTCCTCGTCATGGGTACGGGGGGCGTTTCAATCTTCGCGTTGCAGTTTGCCAAGGCGCTGGGCGCCACGGTCATTGCAACGTCGTCGTCCGATGAAAAGCTGGCCCGTGTGCAGCAGTTGGGAGCTGATCATCTGATCAACTACCGCAAAGACCCCGAGTGGGGGACGAGCGTACAGGCCATCACCAATGGGCGAGGCGTTGATCACGTTATTGAAGTTGGCGGTGCCGGAACCTTAACGCAATCCATCCAGGCTGGGCGCGTCGGTGGGCATATTGCCTTGATTGGCGTGTTGAGCGGCACTAACGGCGTGGTGCCGACTGCCGAGTTGCTGATTCGTCAGCAACGCCTGCAAGGGCTCATCGTTGGCAACCGTCAGCATCAACAGGATCTTGTGCGGGCGATTGACGTGATTGGCGTCAAGCCTGTCATCGATCGTACTTTCCCGCTGGCAAATATTGCCGATGCCTTCCGTTTGCAGCAGGCAGGCGGTCACTTTGGCAAGATTGTCCTTGAAATCTGATGGGCGTTACTACAGTGAAACATTCGTTGATGAAAAAAATGATCATCGCCATGTCGTTTGCCAGCCTGTTCAGTGGGGTAGCGCAAGCCGGTGAACCGCCGGCGTCGACAGTGTCTCCGTCAGTGAAAGCAAGTCAATCCGCTAGCAACAGGCAGCGCGTGATCGATTATATGCATGCCTTGTTTGTCGAGCGGGATCTGGGGAAGATTGAAACGTTCTGGGGTAAGGAAATGATCCAGCATAATCCCACGATGATTTAAGCTTGGTGTAGAGTCAGAGATTGATAAACTCACGCTTTTCCATCAATGAGTCAACTTTATGGCTACCTTGTTTTCAGCAGAATCCTTGCGGGGTATTACCAACTTTGTTATCGCGGCACAGTCCCGTAGTTTTACTGAAGCCGCCGAACACTTGGGCATTACCAAATCTGCGGTAGGAAAAAGCATCGCCCGGCTTGAAGAAAGACTAGGTACCCAGCTCTTTCACCGCTCCACGCGCAAGCTGAGCCTGACGAGTGATGGAGAGGCTTATCTGAAAAGTTGCCTGTCGGCGCTGGATATTCTGGACTCGGCTGAACACGCGCTGTGCAGAAAGCAGGAAGTGCCTGCCGGCTCGGTGCGTATAGACATGCCGGCCTCATTTGGTCGAAATCTGATGATGCCGGTGCTGCTGGATGTTCTGGCCCGCTATCCTGCTCTGCGACTCATTCTTACTTTTAACGATCGGCTGATTGACCCGGTGGAGGAGGGGATTGACCTGATTCTGCGTCTGGGCGAACTGCAAAGTACCGATGAGCTGATTGCTCGGCGTCTCAGCAGACAGCGGCTCATTCTGTGCGCCGCGCCGGCCTACCTTGAACGCTACGGGGAACCTGCCGATGTGGAGTCCCTGAAAAAGCACAGCTGCATTATGGGATATCGGCGGGGCGCGCCGCTTGCCTGGCGTTTCAGGACTGAAGACCAGCGGGAAATTCGTTTCGTGTCAGCCACGGCCCATGAGATCAGCGACGGGGATGCGAAACTTCAGGCTTGCCTGGCTGGCGCAGGAATAGCTCAGTTCCCGGAGGCTATGGTTATCCGGTATCTTGAGCAGAGCCTTCTCGTGCCTCTCCTGGCTGAATACACTCCCGAGCCCGTCGAACTGAACATCGTCTGGCCCAGAACAAAACACCTTTTCCCCAAGATACGGCTTATCGTCGATGAGCTACTTAAAAAAGCCGAAGACGGACACTTCGGACCGTTAAGGTAGAATTCATATCTACACTCAGGCGATTTTTGGGATGTTTATCACCTTTACATAAACTTTTACTCTGTCATTTCCGTTGCTGCCTGCACCGATACGCAGGTTTACCGGTATGTCACCCCGCGTGTCGGTACAGGCAGTTTTTTCTGAACAGGATATTTGTTATGCCATTAGCTCTTCTGGCTCTGGCGATAGGTGCATTCGGTATCGGAACCACTGAATTCATTATTGCCGGCCTTCTCCCCGTTATAGCCAAAGAATTTAGCGTCAGCATTCCCGTTGCCGGCAACCTGGCAACCGCCTATGCGTTGGGCGTGTTTGTTTTCGCCCCGGCACTGATTGTTCTGGGAGCCAAAGTACCGCGAAAAGCCATGCTCGTTTTTCTGATGCTGCTGTTTGTAGCGGGTAACCTCATCACCGCTTTTGCCCCTTCCATGAGCATGGCGATTCTGGGCAGGATCATCACCTCCATGACGCACGGCGCCTTCTTTGGTATTGGCTCAATTATCGCCGCAGACATGGTTGCTCCCTCTAAACGCGTCAGGGCAATCGCATTCATGTTTATGGGACTGACGCTGGCTAACCTGATAGGCGTACCAGCCGGGACGTGGATTGGGCAGCACATTTCGTGGCGCGACTCTTTTATGGTTATCGCTGTTATCGGGGCCATAACGGCTATCAGCGTGGTTACGCTTATTCCGCATCAGCCCCGGCCGGAAAACCAGAATTTTGCCCAGGAGTTTTATGCATTTCGTAACGTCAACGTACTGCTGGCAATGGGGATCACCATTTTCGGACCGGGGGCTTTTTTCACCTCCGTAACCTACATCGCGCCGATGATGACCGAGCTGGCTGGATACCGTGAAAGCAGCCTGGCCTGGCTGATGCTGCTCTTCGGTTTGGGGCTGTTTGTCGGCAACCAACTGGGCGGGCGATATGCCGATCGCGCCTTAATGCCCATGCTTTACGTGACGCTGGCGGCGCAGGCGGTGGTGCTGGCGATTTTTACTTTCAGCGTTCACAGCCAGATAATCTCTGCTGTCTGTATTTTTCTGATGGCGGCTTTTGGGTTCGCGACCGTTTCGCCTATCCAGAAACTGGTCATGGATAAAGCCAGGGCAGCCGGTGCGCCGACTCTCGCATCTGCCGTCAATATTGGGCTTTTCAACCTCGGGAACGCCGTTGGCGCATGGCTTGGCGGAGCCGTCATCGCCGCCGGCTTTGGCTTGCAGTCACCGAACTGGGCCGGTGCCGTACTGTCTGCCATCGCGCTTATCCTTGCCGTTTTATCCGGCCTGACGGATAAAACAGGCCATACTGCCGAGCAGTGCTGAAGACGCCGCCGCAGAGGTTGTGATCACCGGGAAAGCCATTGCGAAAGCAATGGCTTTCCCGCAGAACCCTGACATCGAATCCTCAATGGGATAATGCTGAGGCAGGCGCGATGACGCGGAGCGAAAGTCTCTTCTGAAAACCACCGCCGGAATCGCCACTCTGGCGCGCGCTGAAGAATATTGGCGCACATTGCATATCACCTGGCGCGGACTGCGAGTGTTCTGGCGCGTATTACGAGAGAGAATGTCCTCAGAGTTTGCCGGCTGACACGTGGCCGCCTGGCATGCATCACACTATGAGGAATTCATCATGCTCGACATCGATAAAACCAAACCCGTTATGGTAACCGGCGCAACGGGCTATGTCGCCGGCTGGCTCGTCAAGCGCCTGCTGGAAGAAGGCATCACCGTTCACGCCGCCGTGCGAGACCCGAACGATGTCCGGAAGATCGGGCATCTGAATGATATGGCGGCAGGCAAACCCGGTACGCTTCGCTTCTTCAAGGCGGATTTGCTTGAACCGGGGTCGTATGCGGAAGCCATGAAGGGGTGCGGTATCGTGTTTCATACCGCGTCCCCGTTTAAGCTCGATATTCGCAATCCCCAGAAAGAGCTGGTTGATCCGGCCCGGCTTGGGACGCGAAACGTGCTGGAAACCGTCAACAAGGTCGAGTCAGTCAGACGTGTTGTTCTGACCAGCAGCTGCGCGGCGATTTACGGCGATAATGCCGATATCGAGAATACGCCGAATCACATTCTGACGGAGGAGATCTGGAATACCAGTTCGTCGCTGGAACATGTTCCCTATTCTTATTCCAAGACCGTCGCAGAGCGTGACGCCTGGGATATCACCACAAAACAGTTGCGCTGGGATTTGGTTGTCATCAATCCAAGCCTGGTTATCGGCCCGGGGACCAATCCGTATGGCACCTCGGAGAGTTTCAATGTGGTGCGACAGTTGGGGAACGGGCGAATGAAAGCCGGTATTCCCGATATCGGCTGTGGCGTGGTCGATGTGCGGGACCTGGCCGAAGCCCACCTGCGGGCGGCTTACCTGCCTGGCGCCAGAGGGCGGTTCATCATTTCCGGGCACAATACCTCGCTTCCGGAGATTGCCCGCGCGCTGCTGCCGAAATACCAGGCTTACCCCATTCCGCGCCGCATTCTGCCCAAATGGCTGGTCTGGCTGGTCGCCCCGCTGGCCGACAAGAGCACCACGCGTAAGTTCGTGTCCCGCAACGTTGGATATTCATGGCAGGCGGATACCAATAAGAGCGTTCGCGAGCTTATGATGGTTTACCGGCCGCTGCAAATATCAATTCAGGATATGTTTCAGCAGATGATCGATAGCAACCAGATTCCTGGGTATTAAGTGTCCGTTGTTTGGGGAGAGCAGAGATGAAACGCGCCACGCACTTTTACGTTCAGCCCGGCTGGCGATTGCTGATGTGTGATATGGGATTTAATCCCGATCATGTGCTGCGCTTGGCCGGCCTTCCGGCGGACTTGCTTTCCCGTAAGGAGGCAAGCATCACCGCCGCACAATATTTTCAGTTGTGGCAAGCCCTTGAGGATTCGGCCGGGGCGGTTGCGTTGCCGCTCAAGGTTGGGCAGGCGATTTCCGTCGAAGCCTTCGATCCTCCGATTTTCGCGAGCCTGTGCAGCCCCAATCTCAATGTTGCCATGCAACGCATCTCTTCGTTCAAGAGACTTGTCGGTCCTTTGATCCTGACGGTCGATGTCGGCCCCGTACAGACATCCGTAACACTGGAGTGCTACGGGAACGAGGGGCAGATTCCGAAAAGTCTGGCGCTCGGCGAGCTGGTCTTCATCACGCAATTGGTCAGGCTGGGCACGCGTCATCGGGTGGTTCCGCGAGAGGTGATTCTGCCGGCTATTCCTGAGCGCCTTGATGACTATGTCGATTATTTTGGTGTATTGCCGCGCAAAGGGGCGGCGATCCGCGTCTCTTTTTCGCATCAGGATGGCGTCCGGCCGTTTCTTACCGAGAACGAGCCGATGTGGAAGCATTTCGAACCCGGCTTACGCAAGCGGTTGTCGTCTCTGGACGCGATGGCGACGATGCGCGACCGCGTCAAGGCGATGCTGCTTGAAAGTTTGCCTGCCGGAGAGTACTCGATCGAAGTCGTGGCAAAACGTCTGGCGATGAGTCGGCGCTCGTTGCAGCGGCAACTGAGCGAAGAATCGACCAGCTTCACCGAAGTTCTGAACCTCACCCGCCAGCAACTGGCGCAACACTACCTCGGTCACCTTAGTATTTCGCAAGGCGAAATTGCCTTTCTGCTCGGGTTTCGGGATGCCAACTCGTTTATCCGAGCCTTCAAGGTGTGGACTGGCGTGACCCCAGGGGAGTACCGGTATCGCGTGGCCGCTGATGCGGTAAAGACAACCTGATGCCTGTTCCAATACAGCGGCGGTAGCGAGATAGACTCTTTTTTCACGGCTGGCGTCGGATGGTGATCGTGAACCGGTTCGCCCCTGTAGCCAGATCGTCTTATTTCATTCACAGGAGATTTATCATCAAGTCGGTATGCCATCCTCATGACATGCGTATTCCCCTGACGGCTCTGATTGAGGGATGTACCCGCTGGGTGCCGGACGAAGGGGAGGAGGTTACCGGAATTCCGGGGCTCAGTTTCTACCGGAGCCTGCGGCCGACCGTGCCGCACGCCGGCATGTACGAAGCCAATCTTTCCATTGTGGTTCAGGGCCGCAAGCAAGTCGTGTTGGGTCAGGAGCCTTATGAGTACGATGCGTCCCACTTCCTGATTAACTCGCTTGAGCTTCCGGTGGTAGCTAGAGTGATTGAAGCCAGTCCGGAACAGCCCTATTTATCGTTGCTGCTGAATATTGATTTGGTCGTTGTGCGTCAGTTAATGGTGGATATGAACCTGCCGCTCGCGCTGACCCATTCTCCCGCGAAGGCAATAGGACTCGGCGCGACGTTTTTTGAACTGCTGGATGCGGTTTTACGGTTGGCGCGTCTTATCGATCGTCCAGACGATATTCCTGTGCTTTCCGGGCAGATTCAACGCGAGATCCTGTATCGGCTGTTAATTTCAGAACAAGGCCCGCGCCTTCGTCAGATGGCCTTTGCAGACAGTCATGGTTTCCAGATTGGGCAATCTATAGCCTGGCTCAAACACCATTTTCGGGAACCGTTTCGCATAGAACAACTGGCCTCGGCGGCGGGGATGGCCGTTTCTACATTGCACCACCATTTCCGTGCAACGGTCGGTATGACGCCTCTCCAGTATCAAAAACATCTTCGATTGCAGGAAGCACGGAGACTGATGCTGATTGAGGGAGCGGATGCCGGTACGGCGGCGATCCACGTGGGTTATGAAAGCCAGTCGCAATTTACGAGGGAGTACCGCCGTATGTTCGGCAATTCCCCCATGCAGGATATCAAGTCCCTGCGCCGATGACGCAATACCGATATTTTCCCGCCGCCAGAGGATCAGGCAAAAAACAGGCAGGATCGCGTTAACGGATTTGCGGGCGTTCTTTTAAAAATACAGGACATAGATGCAGCCGGGGATCTTACCGTCCCGCATCGTTCATCGGCGCATGGGCACGCAGGCGCTCGACGAAATCCGGGTTCGCCAGCACCATCTGTCCGTAGGATTCCATATCCTTCAGCAGCGCCTCATTGCCTTGATCCATGATATGCAGGTACGCCAGTCCTAGCTGGTTGAGCTCAGTGACCAGATAGCGATACCCGGCGGGTTGACCTTGTGGCGGAGCCTTTTGACGTCGCCATTCGTATCGGAGAGCAAAAGGATTCGAACCTGATTGCTCGCCAGCTCGCGAGTCTGCCGGCTTACCTGTATGCCTCGCCCCGCTATCTGGCGGCGTCCGGCGAGCCGTCGCATCCGCATGAGCTCGGGCGGCATGAATGTCTGGGGTTTCCGAAAAATGGCCTGTGGAATTTGAATCATCCCGCAACGGCGGAAAATGCCGAAGTGACGGTAAGCGGGAGATTTGTGCTCAATAACGTCGGCATGATCCGGCGTCTTGCCGTATTTGGTCAGGGGATTGTGCTGTTGCCGGAGGAAGTGGTCGCCGAGGATGTGGCTATGGGACAACTGCAACGCATATTGCCGCAATGGCAGGGGGCGCCGGTATCCGTCTATGCGCTGACCGAAACACGGCTGTTGCCGGCGAAAACGCAGCGTTTCATTGAATTCCTGCGGGAACGGCTGGGAACGGGCTCAGCCAAAAAATCCAGATAATGAAGCGAAATACCGCGACCTGATGCTGATTCCTGCCCGGTTGCACATCAACGGCAACCGGGATTACATCGCTTCTGACGGGGTTCGACGGCTTTATCGCGCAGCCGCGTCGCCCCGATTTAAGACTGTCAGAAATAGATTATTTCTCACTCAGGCTGGGGATGAGGACGTTCGGATTGACATCCTCAGTGTAATCCACCCCGTCAATATTAAAACCAAACAGCCGCAGAAATTCCTCTTTATAACCGGCAAAGTCGGTGACCTGATAAAGATTATCGGCAGTCACATTGTGCCAGTGTTGGTTGACGTAAGCCTGAATGTCCGTGGCCAGTTCTTTATAGTCGGTACGCAGGCGGCCTTCGGCGTCAATAATGGGGGAGGCGCTATACAGCGAATCGCTGAAAAGCCCGTAAATCTGTTCGATGCATCCCTCATGCGTTCCCTTTTCTTTCATCACTTTGAAAAGTAACGACAAGTAAAGCGGCATGATGGGGATCGCCGAGCTGGCCTGGGTGACGACGGCCTTCAGTACGGATACGTAGGCATCCCCACTGATATCAGCTAATGTTTCTCGGATATTTAATACTTTTTTATCCAGGTCTTTTTTAGCGGCGCCGATTGAACCATTCCAGTAGATGGCATGCGTGATGTCCGCGCCAAGATAAGTAAACGCCGTTGTTTTGGCGCCATGAGCCAATACGCCGGCTTCGTTGAGCGCGCTTATCCACATTTGCCAGTCTTCGCCCCCCATCACCGCTACCGTATTCTCGATCTCTTCTGCGGTTGCCGCTTCGAGCGCGAATTCTTTCACCAGTTCTTTGTCGGTATCAATGCCCGGTAAACGAACGTCGGCTCCGATCGGTTTTAACACGGATGAATAGACCTGACCGGTTTTGGGGTGGGTACGTCTGGGCGCGGCGAGGCTGTAAATCACCAAATCGACCTGGCCGAGGTCACGTTTAATGGTGTCGATGGTTAACGTTTTTATCTCATCGGAAAACGCATCGCCGTTGATGCTTTTGGCATAAAGCCCTTTCTCGTGGGCAAACTTTTCAAACGCAGCGGTGTTATACCACCCTGCGGTTCCCGGTTTACTCTCGCTTCCCGGGCGTTCAAATGCGATGCCGAGGGTGTCCGCACCGGCGCCAAATGCGGCGGTGATGCGCGCCGCCAGGCCATATCCGGTAGAGGCGCCGATAATCAGCACCTTTTTGGGGCCATTCGCGACGAGATTATTGGCGGTGACATAATCGATTTGCTGTTTGACGTTGGCTTCACATCCAGCTGGATGGGCGGTAATGCAGATGAAACCTTTAATCCGTGGTTTGATAACCATAGATATTCTCCTGAGTAATTTAGATATTGTCTTATCACTAAAAAAGAAACCGACAGTCGCCATGCTTACAGCATGGCGATAAACAGGGGTTCTTTATTTTGGTATGGGCATAACCGGTTGATTTGGAAACAAGCGCCTCGCGCTGAATCATGTCTGTCGTGGCGGCGCTGAAACCATCGGTCAGGAATATTTTGCGCGCGGCTTCCAGAACGTGCCGCGCTTTAGGACGACGCTCGCCGTGATTGGCCCGTGTATCAACGCCATGTAGATTGGCTGCATCGGTTTGCATACTGGGGGTTTCCATTCTGCCCTCTCAGAGCGTTGAACACGGATAATTGACCACGGACAGTTGAACATGACTAGCTGAACACGGAATTTCCGGATCGTACCGTACCGTTTAGTTCGATTCAATGCGTGCAGCGCTATAGCGATACGACTGGGGCGAGGCAATCGTAAAGGAAAGGGGAATTATTTTTTATAAATCAGACTACTGCCGGATATCGCTCCGGTTGCTACAGGAGCAATACCGCTGCGTGAATCGCGGTGGCGGCGGTAAGCCGCTTGGGAAAACTGCCGCTTGTATTTCCTGTCGCCCGTTCTGCTTCGGCTGTTGCGGTTGTGGTTAGACAGCGCGGCGCGATAGGCTTAATCTGCTTTAATTCCCCCGCGTTTCATGGAGAAACCCCATCAATGCACTACCTCAAAGTCGTGGGCTTCGTTTTTATCGGCGTGTTGATCCTGTCGTTTGGACAAAGCCTGGCGCAGGCCACGTGGGGCACAGAACGAGTATCCGGAAAAAACATCTGGGCGTCGCGGCGCGATTCGGCCGGCGTGGCGCCGGATCCGGCGGCTTTACGCGATACCGCGATCGTACAGGTTTATACCGCGCCCACCTACGGCTGGCGCGGGCTGGTGGCGGTTCACCCCTGGATCATCGTCAAACAAGCCGGGGAAACCCGCTACCAGCGTTATGAGGTGATCGGCTGGGGCGGCGATGATGTGATCCGCCGTAACTATACCGTCCCTGACGGATTCTGGTTTGGTTCAACGCCGCGGTTGCTGGTTGAACATCGCGGGGCAAGCGCGGCAGAGATGATCCCGAAGATAGAGGCGGCGATCAAAAGTTACCCCTGGCCGCATACCTATCACGCCTGGCCCGGCCCCAACAGCAATACCTTTATGGCGCATATCGGCCGGGAAGTGCCGGAACTGAAGCTGGATCTGCCAGCCAACGCCATCGGTAAGGATTTTCGGGCGTTAACGCATCCGGTTGGGTTGCCGCCCTCGGGAAGAGGCGTGCAGGTGTCGTTGCTGGGCGTACTGGGCCTGACGCTGGGCGTGGAGGAGGGCGTTGAAGTCAACATTCTGGGGGCCAACCTGGGGGTGGATTTCAACCCGCCGGCGCTGCGTTTGCCGTTTATCGGCCGCCTGGGGTATGACAATACCAAAACGCACGAAGGGTGACCGTCATGCCTGACCCAGAATGTATCCACCGACAATATGTGGATACATTCGCGTTCAGCTCCGATTCGGCATACGTATCAGGACGCTTTTTTAGGGGTACTGAACCAGCGTCCCCCCAACCATTTCAATGATTTTGTTACGGTCATCCTTACCCGACGACGTATAGTAGCGGTCAGCAAACCAGCGCTGCTTACCTGTGCCATGCGCAAACTCCTGTGTGACTTCCGCATCGTTTTTCATGACCCCATTGATGACGATGCCCAAGCTGACGCAAATACCATCGGGCACCTGACTGCCAGCGCGGGGGGGTAATCCATGAGTACGATAAATGATCCGGCAATTTGCGAGGCCGTTGGGGTTAAATTGCGACACGCTGACGCCAGTAGCGGCTCCCCGATTAACCAGTCTTTGTAGCACCGCTTCATACCCTGCGTGCCACATGTTGACGTTATGGGATATTGGGGTCAGATAGGTGGCGTGGTTGCTTTGCCCGCCGCATTCGCCATTGACCAAATGGCCCTGAATCCAAATTGAATTGTCCGGCGCGGGGTTTGCAGGCATCCAGCCATTCAGACCGGAGGGATTGTTCCAGTCCGGGGGGACTAAACTGGCCTGATTGACATAAATCAGTTGCCCCCAGGTTCCATAGTGATTAATGACGGGGCCAAACTGGTAACTATGTACGCCGCCGCCCAGATTGCTACCAAACGCCTGGCCTGATTGATCCGCCCAGCCGTTGATATTGCCATTATCCATCACATTATCAGCATCACCGGTATACCAGCCATTGATTGGCATTGTTTACTCCATAACACCTAAGGTGTGAATTGTGGATTGGAGATGTGACTCTATCGGCGAACGGGGGAAGAAACCTGGGCGGGATGATGGACAATAGCGCGGTATTTATTTTCTGCGCCTTATTATTACCCGATGGCGTCATACCGACTTCACGTGGGTTCTAGCCAATAAAAAATCACTTTTAATGAATAACTAAGCGTTGGCTTATAGATCTGGATCATCTTTTCCCACAGGCAACGCGATTATGTTGGTCATTCCGCCTCGTCGGACGTGATGTAAATCGGGGCGGAAAACCACAGAATTCAATCGCCAAAGGGAGGGAACATGCTGGATCATTTGAGTATTCCGGTGTCGGATCTGCGTCGTAGCCGGCGGTTTTATGAACAGGCGTTAAAGCCATTAGGGTATGAGCAGGTCAAAGACATGAAATTCGCCGTTAGTTTCGGCGTGTTGATGGGGTACGGCCAGTCTTCCGATCCTGGCGGTGAATTCTGGATTTTTCAGGGCGAGGTAGCGTCGCGTCCGCCGGTGCATTTTGCCTTCAGCGCAGAATCAAGAGCGGAGGTGGATGCGTTTTTCGCCGCGGCGGTGGCGGCGGGCGGCGAGGATAACGGCCAGCCCGGCGTGCGGGCCAAATACCATCCTGATTACTACGCCGCCTTTGTGCGCGACCCGGACGGTTACAACATCGAAGCGGTGTATCACCGGGCGCCGTAACGGGTAGATGGCCTGCCGCAGGCAGGCTACCCCACTCAAAACCGTGGCGGGAAAGGGAAGACGTTCTCTTTTCCCAAAAGCGGATTTCCCAAAAACGAATTCCCCAAAAACGAAAGATCAGGCGCGGTCGATGTGGATGCCAAAGCCGCTGCGGTCGGGCTGGATGTCCGGTTTCAGCGTTAATGCCGGGATAGCGTAGTCGCCGGCATTCTGTTGCCGAAACCGTATTGGTTCGTCGCGCCACAGCATATCCAGACGCTGTTTCAACGCATCGCAGGTTTGCGCGTAGCGCGCGTCATCCATCCGGCTGGTGTGGTAGACCACAAACGGCGGCATCACCTCAAAGCCAGGGTAATACAACACGCCGTGCTGGATGGGAAACAGCAAATCGTCGATCGGCCCATTGATGCCGCGCGGACCGTAGTGCGATTCCCAGCCGCCGGTGGTGACCAACAACATGGCGCGCTTGCCTCGCATTGACCCCTCCCCGTAGCGATCCCCCCAGTGTGTTGCCGAATGCTCCCCGACGCCATAGGCAAAACCGTAGGCGTATACCCGGTCGATCCAGCCTTTGAGAATCGCGGGCATGGTGAACCACCACAGCGGGAACTGCAGAATGACGGTATCGGCCCAACGCAGTTTGTCCTGCTCGCGGGCGATATCCGGCGACTGTGTGCCCTGAGTAAATGCCCGCTGTGAATCCAGCGACGGGTGGAACGGGGCCTCCGCCTGCCGGTCGGTGTTGTCGAAGGCATCCAGCGTGGTTTTCCACTGCATGGCGTACAGATCGGATACCTGAACCTGATGACCGGCGCTTTCCAGATGGCTGACGACCACATTTTTCAGCGAGCCGTTGAGCGAGCGAGGTTCGGGGTGGGCATAAACCAGTAAAACTTTCATCACATCGTCTCCTTGTTGACAGGAGCACAGCATAGGAGGCGGTCTGTTATAGTTGAAATGAATGTTCGTTATATCAGGCATAGTCATGAACAATATCAGAAGACTGGATCTGAACCTGCTGCTGACGCTGGACGCATTGCTGGCGGAGCATCACGTTACCCGCGCGGCGCGGCGGCTGAACCTGTCGCAGCCGTCGGTGAGCGTACAACTGGCCCGGCTGCGGGAGATTTTCGACGATCCCCTGCTGTTGCCCGGACCCAGAGGCATGAAGCCGACCGCCAGAGCCGATGAGTTGCGGGAGCCGTTGCGACAGGCGCTGGAATCGCTTGAGCACGCCATTGCGCCTTCCGCGGCTTTCGACCCGGCAACCGGCGATAATACGTGGCGGGTGTCCGCCTTCGATTATGGCGAGTCGACCATTGTGCTGCCGGCGCTGAGCCAGTTACGCCGTGAGGCGCCGCATACCCGGCTGGCGATTCTGGAAACGCCGCCGTCCGCCATGTTGCGGCTAATGGAACAAGGCGACATCGATCTGACGCTGCACACCAGCGACATGGCGCCGTCGGGAATGCGCCGCCGGATACTGTTCCAGGAACACTATGTACTGGCCGGTAGGGTCGGGCACCCGCATTTGGCCCATCCGCTGACGCTGGACCAGTTCAGCCGGCTTGAGCACGTGATGGTATCGCCGGACGGCGGCGGTTTTCACGGCGCAACGGATGGGGCGCTGGCGGCGATGGGGCTGGCGCGTAAGGTGGTGCTGTCGGTGCCGCATTTCCTGTTTATGATGTCGGTGCTGGCGACCACCGATCTGGTGGCGATGCTGCCGTCCCGGCTACTGCGCGACCAGCCCGGCCTGCAGGTTGCCGCGGCGCCGATCGAGATTCCGGGGTTTGAGATGGCGATGTACTGGCATGAGCGCTGGCACCGCGATCGCGCGCATCAATGGCTGCGGGGGCTGATCGCCCAGGCGGTGGCGTGAGCACCCGCTCCGGGGTAGCCCGCCGGCATAAGGCTAAGGGGATGACGGCGCCGATTTTTGCCGGACAAGATGATTAAGCTGGCTGATGCCCGCCGCCGCGAACAGCGCTACGGCGCCGCAAACGATCGCCATCGATACGGCATGGCTGGACGCCTGCAAGGCGCTGGTCAGCAGCGGGCCGATAATTTGCCCGACGCCGTAGGTAAGGGTGACCAGCCCGAGCATATTGATGCTGTGCGGCGCATGCAGCCTGCGCGCCAGCGGCATCACCAGCGATGTGGTGCCCATGAAGGTGGCGCCAAAGCCGAGGCCGCTGATGATCAGCAGCAGCGGGGAGTCGCTAAACAGCGTCAGCAGTACGCATCCGCCCTGAACCAGCAAATTGGCGGACAGACAAGGCAAGGTGCCCCAGCGGCGGGCCGCCCACAGCCAGAAAAAACAGCCGGGAACGACCGACAGCCCGACCAGCGACCATAAATGCGCCGCGAGCAGCGACGCGCCCTGCGTTTTCACCATCAGCGGCAGATAAGTCGCCACAATGATGTAGCCAAACCCCGCCAGTCCGTACAGCGTCGCCAGTTGCCACCAGCTCATCGCCTGGTCGGCAGGCGGCGGCGCGGTGTGCCGGGCGGCGCTGTCCGCCTGACGGGGATAGAGCAGCCACAGCAGCAACAATAGCGCGACGGACAACAGACCGGCGCCCCACCATAACCCGCTGGCGGTCAACCCTTGTTTCAGGCCGATAATCACATATTCGTTGCCGAGCAGAATGCCGACGCCGACCCCGGCATACAGCGAGGCGATCACCCGGCTGTCGTGCGTGTGTTGCAAAACCAGCATCGAGCCGAAGATCATCGCCGCCGCGCTGGCGACGCCGGCCAGAAAGCGAATCACCACCGCCAGCATCACCGGCAGGTCGAGCGCCATGGCGAAAATCAACACGCCGGTGGCCGCCGCGCCGATGAACAGCATCAACGCCGGATGGGATGTCCGCCCCAGACGGCTGAACGAAAACAGCAGACTGCCGAACAGGTAGCCTGCGTAGTTGGCGCTGGCGATATAGGAAAGCTGGCTGAAGGTGAACCGGTTTTCACCGATCATTACCGGCAGCAAAGCGGTAAACAGGAAGCGACCAATGCCCATGCCCAGCGTCAGTATGGTCATGCCGAACAGCGCGGCTTTCAGCCGTTGTCCGGCGCTCATGTGCGGTGTGGTATCCATCAGGTAGCGGCAGTGAAGGGTGGTAAATGAAAGGTAAATGCAATGTTGCCTAAAGGCAAACAAAAGTGCAGAAAGGGCGTACCTGCCCGGGGACTCAAATTTGATTTATTCAGCGATGCCCAGTTTGCGTTCAATTACCCTGGATAGCATGACGATAAAAGTAATGAAAACCAGATAAACCAACGCAGCAAATAAATAGGCATCGAAAAACTCAAAATTCGTCGAGGCCACCTCCTGAATGCGGGAGAAAAATTCAGTGTACTGGATAAGGAAAGCAATAGAGCTGTCTTTAATATTGTTAATTACCTGATTAGTCAGCGCAGGTACAGAGGTAATGAAAACCTGAGGTAGTATAATTAATCGGAAAATCTGCCACCGGCTAAACCCCTGCACGATGGCTGCCTCAGTCTCATATTTTCTCAGTGAATTGTAAGCTGTTGTCATATAGGACGCATTATAGGCTCCGATGTTAAGTGTAAAGCCTGTTACTGCCACAACGAAAGACGACAGGTGGATGCCTGTCTGTGGTAAACCATAATAAATGACAAATAAAATAAGAATTAATGGTGTGCCGATGAAAAAATCCATATATATTTTCGTCATACGTTTAACTGTAGATTGATTACTGATGCTTAGGGAAAAAATGACAATGCCCCAGAGAAGACCCGAGAAGGAAACAATAATAGCAAGTTTACATGTTTCAACGATCCCGTCAAAAACCAGCGGAAGTTGTTCCATCAGTTCAGTATAGAAATTAACCCATCCATCGGACATATTATTGCTCTCCAAAAAAATAATGAATGTCCGGATCGGCATCAAGGGATGAGAGCTCATCAAAAGACCCTTCTGCACGGATCCTACCGTAATTTAGGAAAGTAACTCTGTCACAAAGTTGTTTAGCAAGACGTATGTCATGAGTGACACATAGTATTGTCACTTTTTGCTCATTAAGCTGCTTAATGAGCGAACCCACTTCACGGGTCATCAGCGGGTCAAGGGCTGACGTAGGCTCATCGAACACAATCACTTCAGGGTCCGTTACCAGAGCACGAATAAGTGCGACACGCTGCTGTTGCCCACCAGAGAGCTGTGAAGGATATTTCATGCTGTGTGCAGTCATATCCAGCCTTTCCAGCTCGTATAAAGCTTTATCTCTGGCATCGTTATGGGGAATGTTAAATACCTTACGAAGAGCCAGAGTAATGTTATCCATAACATTCAGATGGCGGTATAATGCGTAATTCTGGAAAACAAAACCAACTTTTTTCCTGAATTCAAGGGTGTTGAATTTTCTATCATTAACATCTTTGCCATGAAAGAATATATTGCCTGTATCTGGGGTTTCAAGTTGAGCCAGACAACGCAGTAGTGTCGTCTTGCCGCAGCCAGACGGGCCCATGACTATTTTTACCTCTCCGTACTTAATCTTTAAGTTGATGTTGTCTAAAACCTTTTTATTGTTGAATTCTTTACTTACTTCACTTAATTCTATCAATGCCATACATTTTCACCTTCACTCTATTTAATTCATCACTTGTCATTTTGAATTTCATTTCAATCAGCCTGGCTGCAACAAGAGATAATTTGTAAATGAGAAAGTAAAATACTCCTGCAATGGTATAAATTACCAGGCCGTTCATGGTGACAGCGGTCAGGGTCATTGCCTGTTTTGTAATTTCAGATATACCCACGGTATAGGCAAAAGGTGTGGCTTTCAATACAGATGAAAATTCGTTTAATATCCCAGGGACAGCAAAACGGAGCATTTGAGGGAACTCTATGTTGCTTAAGATCTGTAGCTTACTTAAACCAGCCGCTTTAGCAGCTGTAATTTCTGATGGCTCTACCAATTGAAGCGCGCCGCGGAACACTTCCGCAAGATAACCGCCGCTGATTAATCCAATACTAAGATTCATTGCGAACAATGGGGAAATGCTCAGGCCTGTTGCCGGAAGACCAAAATAGACGAGAAAAACGGCTATTAAAACTGGAACTCCACGAAAAATGAAAACCAGGAAATCCAGAGTTTTCTTCATTGATGGAAAAGCCAGTCGCCGTAAAACGGCGACTGTCAATCCGGTAATCAATGCTGAGGTAAAACACGTAAATGTAACGATGAGCGTGTTTACGATACCCTCAAGCAAAAAATAACATGCATTTATTATATCTTGCGATGACATGTGCTGTTATTTCATCCATTTATCTACGATGCCAGATATTTTTTCCTCGCCTTGCTCATTAAGCCAGGCGTTAAAATCATCCCGCACCGGCGAACCTTTCTTAAAAGCAAACCCAAGATGATCAACACCTTTAAATACATAGCGGCTTTCAATAGGCATTTTTTGTTTATTCTTATAGTTAAAGTAAACCGGATCCTCTATGAATGCCAGGTCTATATTTCCATTTTTCAAATCGGCAATGGTTTCATTATAAGAGGGGTAAAGCTTTACTTTGCTTAATGAGTAATATCCTTTGGGTTCAAGAGTGGTTTTTATTAGGTCAGCATAAGCCATTCCCCGGGGGAACCCTATTGAATATTTTTTTAACTCATTCAGATCGCTCAGATCTATTTTACGATTCGCCAGACTGACCAGATTAAAGGAGTTAACATAATATGGAGATGAAAAATCCATTACTTTCTTACGTTTGTCCGTTATGGATATTCCTGAAAATGCTACATCTGCCTGACCGCTAGCTACCGCGCCAAGCATCCCATCCCATGAGTACTCTGTTATTTTTAGCTCGCATTTCCTTTCCTGACAGTAAGAAGAGAAAATCTCCAGATCAATCCCTTCCAATTTCCCGTCAGTAGTTTTGGATAGCATCGGTGGCGAGGCAGGGGACACGGCGACATTAAGTGTCTTTCCATTAACGGGATTGGCTGCGACAACAGTAAATGAGGTTATTCCTAAAATCATCACTAAAAGAAATTTTTTTAATAACATACAGGGCTCCTGGATTTAATCGGGGATACATAAATTTTTGAATTAACTGTAATAAGAAAAGTATGACCACTATTGCCGCCGTAAAAGGTTATAAGCAGCATTTCATCCAGAGGAAGGGGCGTCGCCAACATACCGGACTCCAGTATGTGCTCCGTTTAATCTTAATATTATCTTATATGATAAAATGATAAATATCTCAGTGTCGTGAATGTCAGAGATGCGATTATCACCTTACCAAACTACCAAGTGTTCAATATAAACAACGTTCTCTGTTTGTGCAAATTTTGTTCGTGCTTAGACTCAGGTGACAGGCTTTATGATATGCGGTGCGGGCAGGTATTTCAGCGGTCTGTTGTTTTGTACCACGTTTAATCCAGCAACAGTATGATTGAAGGAGCCTGGCTAACCATAGTACTACACATACGCTTATTCTAATTGTGACGAAAATATATTCTGATAATGGTTTTATTGTTTTTAACAAGAAGAAAAATCTTAATTAGATAGATGTATTTTCTTATATTATGTGCGATACAGCAGTAAATAAACTCCCTGAAGCGTTGGCGGTTTTTTATCAACAGCCGCAGTTGTTGTTGCCTTGCCACCGTGCCGATGAACAGCATCAATGCCGGATTAGATGAGGTTTGCCCCAGACGGCTGAATAAAAAACAGCAGACTGTCAGACAGGTAGCCTGCGTGGTTGGCGCTGGCGATGCTGGCAATATAGGAGGCTGGCTGAAGGTGAATTGACGTTCGCTAATCATCACCGGCAACAGGGCGGTAAGCAGAAAACAGCTAATGCTCGTGCCCGGGACAGCCTGTGTCGTCATGACGTGAATTGTCGGGATTTCCCGGTTTTTCCTGGCTTCACGCCGACAGATAACGATGCGATGGAGATATTATGAATTTTATTATCATTATCATTCTGGTGAAAATATCGTGAAGTGAGTCGGTAGTAATATTCCAATTTTTAAATTTGTGCATTATCACTAATAAATGGTCTGAGTGAAAAACATAGTGATGTATTGTGAATACAACGCATTAAATGTAAGTCGATTCGTTAATCATCTTTGGTGGAAATATAGGTTATCACTGCCCATAATCTCTTTTTTAAATTGTGAGCGTTGTAATTAATAGCGTGTTCCCATAAATAACATTCGTTGACATCTATGATTTCGTAAACTACCATCCCCGGCGAATTATAGTTTTTCATGTTTCATTCTTTTATTTCAATAAAAGGAATTATCAGTTGAAAAACTTTTATGATAGTAAGAATATTCAGTTCTGGGATGAGCTGGCCCGAATTCATTCCGGGCAATCCGATTATGATGTTGGCAATTATGACCCGTGGCGATATCAGCTAAAAGATATCGAACTGTCTGAGTTAGGCGATTTACATAATAAAAAAGTACTTCATCTGCAATGTCATATTGGCTTGGATAGCTTTGCCCTTGAAATAATGGGAGCGGACGTTACCGCAATTGATTATTCAGTTGAAGCCATTGAAACCGCCAATGCAATAAAACTTAAATTTGGTCTTAAATCGAATTTTTATTGCGCCAGTGTTTATGATGTTTCTGAGCTGAAGCTGGGCGAATTCGATCTGGTTTTTACCTCTTACGGTGTTCTGGTCTGGCTTCAGCACCTGAATTTGTGGGCGAAAACTATCGCTTCACACCTGAAACCCGGCGGCGAATTACTGCTGATTGACGAGCATCCTGTCGCAAAAATGTTCAGTAATCCTCATCAGGATAATGCACCGCTTGATGGCAATGCCTTATTCTCTCCTGTTCAGTCCGGTGCGCCGGTAAAAGCAAATTATAAATACTCTTATGCCAATGACCATCGCCAGATAGAGAATCAGGAACAATATGTCTGGTTTCATAGCCTGTCTGAAATTATCACCAGTCTGACCAACGAAAGCCTGTGTATAACGGCTTTTCGGGAGTTCGATAAAGGTTTCTATAAAGCATTTTCTCAACTATCGCAGCATGAAGACGGCTGGTGGCGCTTCAATAATGGGCTTTCAGCTATTCCATTGACGTTTTTATTGCGGGCAAAAAAGCATTAGAAAAAAGGGATGGTTATGCAAGAGCTAATTTTAGCAGTAAATCTTCCGGTACTGGCGGATGGAACAGTAACTTACGATGGCAATGTGGTGCTGGCGACCCGCGACAAGGTGATTACCGCCATTGCGGAGGAGCGGGTTTCAAGGAAAAAGTATGATGGTCGGGTAACCTGTGCCGTCCGGGAAATTCTGCAACGTAATAAACTGGCGCTGAGTGATATTTCCGCTATCTCCGTTGTGAGCTTTGGGCAGCCGATGAATGGCGCGCACGAGCTTGACGGCAAACTTAAACAGGAGATCGACGCGTTATTTCCGGGGTTTGATAACATTCACGCCGTGACGTCGCATCATTCGGCTCATGCGTTAAGCGCGGTCAGCCAGACGGATGTCAAACGCGCCTTGATCGTGGTGGCCGACCATACGGGGAATCTTATTGGCGAAAGAGCCGATGCGGTGGTGCTGGAAAATAATGCGGCGGAGCAAGTCAGCTATTATTTGTACGAGAATAATGATTTGACCCTCCTCGCTCAGGATAATGCGCAACCTTGCGATCAGGGATATGGCCGGTTTTATGGCGATATTACCTGTTATCTGGGGTTTGACAGTTATCGTGAATCGGGCAAAACCATGGGACTGGCCTCTTTCGGCAATCCGGCGGTATTTTCAAACTATTCGCCGTTTATTGAAACGCCGGCCGGAGAAATATCCGCGCTGAAAGATGAACGCTATGCCGATGATTGCACCAAGGATCTGAAAGCATGGTTTAAAAAGCAGGGTATGGATATTCCGGAGCGGCGCCGTAAAGGAGAAGTTATTCGTCCGTTTGATATGCATCTGGCGGCCTGGGCGCAGGATCAGCTGCAAAAATCGATTATTCGGCGGGCGAAGGCGCTGATTGAGCAATACCACATCGATACGTTGTGCGTCGCGGGCGGCGTAGCCATGAACTCCGTGATGAACCGTAAACTGGAAGAGGAATTGGGCATTACGGTTTACGTACCGCCTTCTCCGGGCGATGCCGGCCTGGCGCTGGGCGCCGCCGCGGAATATTTCTGGAAGAAAGATCACCGGGTTCCGCAATTTGAGAGTTCCCCTTATCTGGGGCCGGTTTATTCTGAAGAGGATATTGCCGGCAGCCTGCGCGCCTGTGAAGACGAATTTCGCATTCAACGTGTCAGTGAGCCGGAATATCAGGCCGCTCGTCTGATTGCGGAAGGAAAAATTATCGGCTGGTTCCAGGATCGCAGTGAATACGGGCCACGAGCGCTGGGTAACCGCAGTATTCTTGCTTCGCCTTCCAATAGCTGGACGAAGGAAATTCTCAACAGTCAGATAAAATTGCGCGAGTGGTTCCGACCTTATGCGCCCGTGGTGCTGGAAGAAGCCGCCGATAAGTATTTTGATATGCTGTCGCCGGTCCCTTATATGATGAAAGTCGCGCCGGTGAAAACCCAGGCCAAAGTCGATATGCCCGCCTGTATTCATGTCGACGGCACGGCCAGATTGCAGACCGTCTCCGCTGAATCCAATAAAAAGTTCTACCAGCTGATTAAGGCGTTGGGGAACCTGACCGGCGTGCCTGTGGTGCTCAATACCAGTTTTAATCTGGCCGGAATGCCGATCGTTGAATCGCCGGACGATGCTATTGACTGTTTCAGGCATGCCGTTGGTATGGATGCCTTGTTTATCGGCAATTATCTGCTGGAAAAGAAACAGAACCATTAATGCAAGGATTTGAGCGACTATCTTATGTTGACGAATAATAACGTTGTCAATTTGCTGCTAATCGGGTTCGGGCCTCACGCCAAAAGAATATATTATCCGCTGCTGGAGGCATCCTGTGATGACCCTGGATTAAACTTATGCGCCGCGGTGGATTTTATTTCAGCAAAGCGGGGAATAGAGGCGTATCTTGCGGGCAAACGGCTACAGCCGGAAATCCTTTATTTTAATGACAGCGATAACAGCCAGACTGAATTAGGCGCCGATGCCAGAAAACGTCTGGATGACGTGGTGAGAAAATACGCGATTAATGGCGTGATCATCGCCACCGAACCGCTGGCCCATACGCCGTATGCCCGCTGGGCGCTGGAGTCCGGGTTGTCTGTTCTGATGGATAAACCGATTTCATCTTATGAAGGCATTTCCACCTCAATTGAGAAATCGATAAAGATTGCCGAAGATTATCATGCGCTGAATGCCCTGTATCAAAAACAGCGGCGTGATAATTCCTGTCAGGTGTTTTCTCTCATGGCGCAGCGGCGCTATCAGACGTCGTTTAATCTGATCAAGCGTTATATTGCCGAGTGCTTTGCGCAGACCCATTGTCCGGTAACCAATGTGCAGACCTTTCATTCGGACGGTCAGTGGCGTATGCCGACGGAAATGGTGGAACAGCATTATCATCCTTACAATCAGGGTTATGGAAAATGCTCGCACAGCGGTTATCACTATTTCGATATTGTGCCTTTTGTCCTGGAAGCCGGATTTGGCGAAGGCAAACAGTTCGATAATATTGACGTCTTCTCGATGGCGATCCGGCCGGATGATGTGCTCAGTCAACTAGAGCTCGATGATTATCGTGCGCTGTTTGGGCAACGTCGTTTCGACGAATCCAACCATTATGATGAAAAACAGTTGGGGCTGTTGCTGGGAACATTTGGCGAAGTGGATTGCAGCAGCAATATCTGTTTTAAATGCGGCGACAGGACGCTGACCGCGGCGTCCATTAACCTGTGTCATAACGGCTATTCGCAGCGAAACTGGGTAACGGCGGCGGGAAGAGATCTCTATAAAGGTAATGGCCGCGTTTCTCATGAGTCGCATATCTTTCAGCAAGGGCCGTTCCAGTCGATTCACTTTCATTCCTATAAGTCGGATGAGTTGCCCGACGATGCGTCGGACGAGCGGCATCGTGTCGGCACGAAAGAGCATCTGGAAATCTATATTTTCCGCAATGACAAAATGCTTGGCGGAAAACATGTCGAAGTGTTCGATATCGACGACATTATTGCGATGGAAGGCGGACGAAAAGGATTGAAGGGAAAATCCAAAGCCAAGGCGTTTTATGAATTTATTGCCGGCATGCGGGGCGAGATTGCGGCGGGCGATATGGTGTCTGATTTCAGTAAACATGAGGTGGGCGCGATGCTGACGTCGGCGATTTACCAGTCGATCAGCCATCGTTACCATCGGCTGAATCCGTTGATTAATCGTCGTTTCAAAAGCCGGGCCGCGGTTCTGCGGGCAGAAGCGCTCGTACCGTGATGGGGCTGAAAAAAGAGAGTCGTGGGTTGAAAAAAGAGCGTGTTGGGTTGAAGAAAGAGTGTGTTGGTTTGAAGAAAAAGAGTATGGGGCGGGTTGCCGGCCTGTTTCCGTTAGTGATTGCCGCGCCGCTGGGGCTGGATATCTGCCTCCCCGGCGTGCCGCTGATATCCCATGAACTGGGCAGCATGCCGGGGATGACGCAATGGATTATCAGCGGATTTGTGCTGTGTTTGAGCCTCAGTCAGCTTTTCTTCGGGCCGCTGGTCGACCGCCTCGGCGCGCAATGCGTTTTGTTGTGCGGCAGTCTGGTTTACGCGCTGAGCGCGATCGGCGTGTATTTTACCGACACGATCGCCTGGTTCATCGCGCTGCGGCTGGTGCAGGGATGCGGGGCTGGCGCGATGGCGGTTGCCGCGTCGGCCAGCGTGCCGCTGCGCTTTCAGGGTGCGGTCATCGGGAAGGTATTTAGCCTGCTTAACGGCGTGATAAGCCTGGTCCCGGTGCTGGCGCCGGTGATAGGTGGACTGCTGATCGTACACTACGGCTGGCGTTCCAGTTTTTATGCGCTGGGCGCTTTCGCGCTGCTGTGCGGTGTACTGGTGCTGTGGAAACCGCTGCCGGCTGCGTGCGGCAGGGCGCGTGATGGCGCACTGTCCCCGACACCGTCGTTAAGCGTTTTCTCCGGCTATCTGGCTGTTTTTCGGCACCCCGAGTTTCGGTTGGGGTGTTTTGCCGCCAGCTTCGGTTTTGCCACGCAACTGATTTTCTTTTCCAGTTCACCCATCGTACTGATCGACACGCTGCATATCCCGGTGGATCAATTTGGATACTATTTTGCCGTCAACGCTCTGGCTATCACCGGCGGAAGCCTGCTGACCGCCCGGTTGCTGGGGCGAGTGAAAGAGACGGTGATTCTGTATGGCGGCGCAGTGCTGATGTTACTGGCCATGAGCGGCTTTATTCTGACGATCCATGTGCTGACCGTGTCGGTCTGGCCTTATCTTCTTTCAGCCACGCTGGGTAGCCTGGGGTTCGCCGTACTGATTGCGACCGGGGCGGCGGTGGCGCTGTCTCCGTTCACGTCGCTGGCCGGGCAGGCCTCCGCGCTGATGGCGGCGATACAGATGTCGTTCTCTTCGCTGGTTGCCTGGGCCGTGATGAACAGCTGGCGCGACGATTGGTCGCCGATGATTGCCGCCTATTTTCTGTTGGCCGTAGCGCTGCTGCTGCAACTGCAGGCTTACCGGATGACGCGTGTCAGACGGCATCAATCGGAGCCGGCGGCGCTCGAAAAACCGTCCCCGAATTCGAATTGATCCCCGCTGGAGTGATGTCCGGCATGGGGGCGATATCTGGCAGCGGGATGATATAGGGAATTGGAGTGAGGTATGACTTGCCGTTTCGATGAGGTTATCGATTTTTCGCATTCTCATTTATTGAAATGGGAATACCCTTCTCCGTATCTGCCGCACCCCGCCTCACGGCCGCCGCTGCCTTTGTGGATTGCGGATATGGATTTTAGGTGCCCGGATGAAGTGCAACAGGCGCTGCACGACGCCATCAACCAGGGCGTTTTTGGCTATACGCGAGCCAGCGAAACCCTGTTTGACGCCATTATCCAATGGCAGTTGCATCATCATGGCTGGCGAATTCATGAAGACTGGATCGTGCAGAGTCCGGGGGTGGTGAACAGCCTGAGCATGATTGTGCAGACGTTTACCCAGCCGGGTGAGGGGGTGTTGATCCAGCCGCCGGTTTACGGGCCGTTTTATCACAGCGTAACGATGAACGACCGCCAGGTGGTGACGGCTCCGCTCACCGAAACGGCATCAGGGTATACGCTGGATCTTGATGCCTTTGAACAGGCGATCACGCCGACGACGCGGTTGTTTTTTTTATGTAATCCGCACAACCCGACCGGGCATGTCTGGAGCCGGGACGAGCTGCTGGCGATGGGCAACATCTGCCGGCGTCATGGCGTGATGGTCGTTTCCGATGAAATTCATCAGGATTTGATCATTAACCCCGCGAAACGGCATCAGCCGTTTGCCGGCATTAACGACGAATTCGCCGACCACAGCATTACCTGCACATCGCCGAGTAAAACCTTCAATCTGGCGGGATTGCACACCTCCAATCTGTTCATTCCCAATAAGACGATACGCGACGCGCTGAAACGAACCTATGCGCGCTGTTCATTGTATATCCCCAATATGCTGGGGCTGACGGCCTGCGAAGCGGCTTACCGTCATGGCGGGCCGTGGTTATCCGCGTTGCTGGACTATTTGCGCGATAACCGGGCGTTGTTGCAGGCGAACCTTGGCCCGGACTCACCGGTCCGGCTGTTCGACGCCGATGCGCTCTATCTTGGCTGGCTGGATTTTCGGGAAAGCGGCATTGCGCCGGCCGATTTACCGGCGACTTTGCTGAACCAGGCCGGGCTGTGGCTGGATGATGGCGCGAAGTTCGGCGCGGCGTACGCCGGGTTTGCCCGGATTAATTTTGCCTGTCGACGCGCCCTGCTGCATTCCGCACTGGCGAAATTAGCCGATATGTTTACGGCGAGGGGGAAAACAGGAGGGCTGGTGTAGCGCGGCGCGGCATGGCGTCTTTTTTCCGCCATTGACCTTTTTAGCCAATGCTTCCAATAATGGCGTTCGTTGACTCGGGGTGCCGCGTTCCTGTCATGGAAAACGGCTGAGATATACCCGTATTACCTGATCTGGATTATGCCAGCGTAGGGAAGTCACGGTATCCCGCCGGTACCGCCTTCTTTCACGCCGGTTGGGAGGTTTATGAACGCTCGACCTGTACTTTTCCCTGCCGCGTCCGTCGCGGATTCCCTTGATGCTTTCCGTTTGCGCGCGCCGCTGGTGCACTGCCTCACCAATGAGGTGGTGCAGGGGTTTACCGCTAATGTGCTGCTGGCGCTGGGCGCCTCGCCCGCGATGGTGGTGGACGCGGGCGAGGCGGCGCAGTTTGGCGCGCTGGCTGATGGGTTACTCATTAATCTGGGTACGCTTGAAGCCGACCGCGCGCAGGCGATGCGCGCGGCGGTCGCGAGCGCCATCGAGGTCGGCACGCCGTGGGTGCTGGACCCGGTAGCGGTGGGCGGCCTGCGTTTTCGCACCGAGTTTGCTTTTGAACTGTTGGCGATGAAGCCGGCGGCGATCCGCGGCAACGCCTCCGAAGTCATGGCGCTGGCCGGCGAACGTTCGGCCGGGCGCGGGGTGGACAGCGGCAACGATGTGCTGGCGGCGCTGCCTTCAGCCGTTACGCTGGCGCGCCGCTGGGCCACCTGCGTGGCGGTAACCGGCGAAGTGGATTACGTGACCGACGGCGAGCGAGTGCTGGCGGTACCCGGCGGCGATCCGCTGATGACGCGGGTGGTCGGCACCGGGTGCGCGCTGTCGGCGGTGGTGGCCGGTTTCTGCGCGCTGGAGGGCGACCGGCTCAGTCATATCGCCGCCGCCTGTGCGGTGATGTCGCACTGCGGGCAACAGGCCGCGGCACAGGCGCACGGGCCGGGGAGTTTCATCCCCGCGTTTCTGGATGCGCTGTATACCCTGAACCGGGAGGCGCCGGCATGAAACGTATCAACGCGTTGACTATCGCCGGCACCGACCCGAGCGGCGGCGCCGGTATTCAGGCCGACCTGAAAACGTTCTCGGCGCTGGGCGCCTACGGCACCAGCGTGATTACCGCGTTGGTGGCGCAGAATACGCGCGGCGTACAGTCGGTCTATCGCATTGAACCGGCGTTTGTCGCCGCCCAGCTGGATTCGGTACTGAGCGATATCCGTATCGATAGCGCCAAAATCGGCATGCTGGCGCAGACGGATATCGTGGAAGCGGTGGCGGACCGGCTGCAGCGCTACCCGGTGCCGTATGTGGTGCTGGACACGGTGATGCTGGCGAAAAGCGGCGATCCGCTGCTGGCGCCGGAAGCGGTGGCGGCGGTGCGCCAGCTGCTGCTGCCGCGGGTGTCGCTGATTACCCCCAATCTGCCGGAGGCGGCGGCGCTGTTGCAGTGCGCGCCCGCCGACGATGAGCGGGGCATGCGACGGCAGGGGGACGCGCTGCTGGCGATGGGATGTCAGGCGGTGCTGATAAAAGGCGGTCACCTGAGCGACAGCGAAAGCCCGGACTGGCTGTTCATGCCGGATGCGGAGCCGGTGCGGCTGAGCGCGCCGCGCGTCAACACCCGGCATACGCACGGCACCGGCTGCACGCTGTCGGCGGCGCTGGCGGCGTTGCGCCCGCGTTATGACAACTGGCCGGATACCCTGTCCGCCGCGCGGGCGTATCTGCAAGGCGCGCTGGAACAGGCGGATTCGCTGGAGGTCGGCCACGGCATCGGCCCGGTACACCATTTTCATCGCTGGTGGTGACGCATTTATTGATTGTCGGCGGTGGAAAAGGCCGTCGGCAATGGCCGCATCGCATCCAGGATCCACGCCTGACAGCGTGATTGCCGCAACAGCCAATGCGCATCGACTGAAAAGAGCATGTTATTGCAGCCAGATAAAAATGTATGGCCGTAAGCACCGCCTTATTCTGAAAACAGCGGCAGAATATTAAGGGGGGTGGGGGTATTACGATATTCCTGTGTCGCCGTTTTTTTTGATGTAAGCCGTGAATCGCCAACGCCTTGTCGTTGGCGGTTGAGATATTTTTTCTTTCTGATTAACATGAAAAGTAATCGATTACTTTTCGTGGGAAACCTAATGGCGAAGGCCGGGAAATGTGTTTCGGCCGGCAGGAGTAATTGAGACATTGATAACAACAAAACAAGGAACATCTATCTGGAGAGTCTTATGTATCTGAAGCGATTTTTACGTTTATCACTTTTTATCTCGTTGTTTACCCTCAATGCGTTGCCATTACTTGCCAGAGCGAACCTTGAAGCGGGAAAAGGGAATGTGCCCATCGCGCTGCAAATGTACACCCTGCGTAATGTCGGCTCGTTGGAAGAACAGTTCGCAATGGCTAATAAGGCGGGATTTAATGCCGTCGAGTTGGTCGGCGACCATAATGTGTCATCTGACGAGATGAAAACGCTGCTTGAGAAATATAACCTGAAGGCGATATCGGCGCATGTTCAGCTCACGAGTTTGCGGCAGGACAGTCAAGGCGTGGTCGCGTTTAACAATGCTATCGGTAATCGTGTCTTGATTGTTCCCTGGATTGAACCGGCTGACCGGCCGGACAGCGCGCAGGCATGGAAAAATATGGCGCAGGAGCTGGATAATCTGGCGCGCTATCTTAAAAAGCAGGGGATGACGCTGGGCTACCATAACCATGATTTTGAGATGAAAAAGTACAATGGCAAAACGGCGCTGGAAATTCTTTTTGATCATGCCCCCAATCTGGCGATCGAACTGGATATGGCCTGGGTGACGCGAGGCGGTCAGGACCCGGCGCGTCTGCTGAAAAAATATAAAGGGCGGGTGTTTGCCGTTCATGCCAAGGACCACGCACCGATTGGCATTCGTAATGATGAAATGAATTTTGCGCCGGCCGGGGAAGGTATTCTGACCTGGGATGAAATATTCCCGGCGGCAGAAAAAGCGGGCAAAGTCTGGTTTATCGTTGAACACGATGCCCCCAAAGATCCCTATTCGATTATCACCACCGCCAGGAAATTTCTGCTAAAGCATGTCAATCCCTAAGATGACATGATCTTTTTTTGAGTAGCTACAGACAACCTATTATGAGGTTGTCTGTACCACAGTCCGCGTTAATCAAAGAGAGCGTTATTGTTTTTCAGACCATCTGCCGGTCAGCGTGTAACGCATAATATCCTAACCGGATGCCCGGGAAATAAATTGCCAGTCCAGGATTCTTTTTTCAGGAAGGCTGTCAGGCTCATTGATTTTTTGCAGCAGTAATTTTACGGCCTGCCGGCCAATTTCCTGTGAAGGCTGCTGGACGGTGCTTAATTGCGGCGAAGTAATATAGCTTAATTCGGTACCGTCAAAACCGATCACGGCGATATCTTTCGCCACCTGCAATCCCGCGTCTTCAATCGCTTTTAACGCCCCGGCCGCCAGTGTGTCTGATACGGCAAATACCGCATCCGGTCGTATTTCCTCATCAAGCAACGATAGCATGGCTTTTTTTCCCGCTTCGTAACTGAGTTCACTGGCATAAATAACCGAAGCGTAATGAAGGGCGCGCTCGGCAATCATTTCCCGATAGCCCTGTTCCCGCAGTTGGGCATATTTATAATTCAGGTCGTGATTGATCATGGCAATACGCTGGCGGTTATTGTTTAGCAGATGCTCAAGCACAAAACGGGAGGCCAGCCGGTCATCAATTCCGACGCTGGAAACCGCCGCCGCATCGGCGTATTCGGCACACTGCACCCAGGGCGCGTCGCCTATCATCGTGGTCAGTTCCGGCAAACGGGATAACGCGTCCATGGTAATGACTCCATCCACCATTTTCCCGGACAATAATGACAGGCTGGATTTTGCCCGCGCGGTATCCGAGCCGGAATTACATAACAGGATGCGGTATCCGTTTTGCTCCGCTTCGGATTCAATGCCTTTTACCACATCGGCACAGAATGGATTGGCGATATTGGAAACCATGACCAGCAGCATATGACTTTTCGCGGTGCGTAATTGTCTGGCGAGTAAATTGGGCTGGTAATTGCTTTGTTGGATGGCGTTCAGTACACGTTCACGGTTTTGGGGCTTAACGGAGTCCTGATTATTCAGCACCCGCGATACGGTTGCCACGGAAACGCCGGCAAGTCGTGCGATTTTTTGAATCGACATAATGGGAAAACATTCCTGAACATGAGCTCTGCGCACAGGCTATCACAGTTTGTTTTCTCGAAAAAATCGATAGTCCGGCCGATATCCGCCGGACTATCGGGGATTATGCCGGTATGGCGATCCAGCGTTGTTCCTGATGGCTGCGCACTATCGCATCAATGATGAACATAATCGTGGCGCCGTCGTGGAACGTCGCGAAGTCGCAGGGATCGACCTGCGGCTGCTTGCCGTCCCGCAGATAGGTATAAAAGCGCAGCATCATGTTTTTAAACGCATCGGGCCAGCCTTCAATGTGGCCGCCGGGAAAATGGGCCTGGCTGGACACATCCGCATTCATCAATCCCGGATCATCGCACAGTAACTGATTGGGGCGGTCACGCTGCCCGATCCACAGATTTTGCGGCAGTTCCTGATCCCAGGCCAGCGAGGCCCGCCCGCCGTTAACTTCAAAGTGAAGGCGGTTTTTTCTGCCGGCGCTCACCTGAGATACCGTCAGGCTGCCGCGGCTGCCGTCATCAAAACGCAGCAGGATGGCGGCGAAGTCTTCGGTAGTTACGGGCTTGTCTTCATATTCCGCCGCCGCTGCGTCGGGGCCGCCGAAGGTGGCTGCCGCATGGCGGCTGGCCTTGCGCGTAGGGTAGACGGTGGAGAGGTCCGCCATCACTTCGACGATTTTGCGGCCGGTGACGAACTGTATGGTATCGCACCAGTGGGAGCCGATGTCGGCGACGGTGCGGGACAGACCGCCTTTGGCGGCATCGACGCGCCAGTTATAGTCGGTTTCGTAGAGCATCCAGTCCTGCAGGTAGCCGCCGTGTACGGCAAACAGGCGGCCCAGCGTCTCCTGGCGGATCATGCTGGCCGCCTGCTGCACCATCGCGAAGTGGCGGTAAACAAAGCTGACCCCATGAACGATGCCTTTTTCCTGCGCCAGCGCAACCAATTCGCGGGCTTCCTTGCTGGTCATACATAGCGGTTTTTCGGAAAAGATATGTTTACCCGCCAGCATCGCCTGGCGATTGATGGCGGCGTGCAGGTAATTGGGCGTGCAGTTGTGCACCACCTCCAGACCGGGATGATTCAGCAGCGCGTCAACGTCGCCATAGGCGTGGGGGATAGCTAACTGACGGGCCTTTTCCTGCGCCAGTTCAAGGGTGCTGTCGCATAACGCGACCACATTGACAAACCCCAAACGCCGGATAGCTTCGATATGCGCAGGCCCGATGAAACCTGAACCGATAATGCCGACATTGATCATGACGCGTCTTCTCCTTTCAGTCCCAGCATGTTCCTGATGGCCTGGCGATCGCTGGTGGTGGCCGCAAAGTCATCAAACGCTTTTCCGGCCACCGGGATGATGTGGCGACGGATGAATTCAGCGCCTTCCCGCGCGCCGGTTTCCGCCTCTTTCAGGCAACATTCCCATTCCAGAACCGCCCAGCCCGGATAGTCATATTGCGCCAGCTTGCTGAAAATGGACTTGAAATCGATCTGGCCGTCTCCCGGCGAGCGGAAGCGCCCGGCGCGTTCTGTCCAGGGCTGATAGCCGCCATAGACGCCGCTTTTGCCGCTGGGGGTAAACTCGGCGTCTTTCACATGAAAGGCCCGGATTCTGTCGTGGTAAATATCGATAAAGGCGAGGTAATCCATGTGCTGTAACAGCATATGGCTGGGGTCGTACAGCACGTGGCACCGTGGGTGGTTATCGACCGCAGCGAGAAAACGCTCAAAGCTGATGCCGTCGTGCAGGTCTTCCGACGGGTGTAATTCGTAACAGACGTCGATACCGTGGTGATCAAACACATCCAGAATAGGGCGCCAGCGCCGGGCCAGCTCGTCAAACGCTTCCTGGATTAACGCCTCCTGGCGCGGCGGCCACGGGTAGAAATAGGGCCAGGCCAGGGCGCCGGAGAAGGTGGCATGGGCGCGCAATCCCAATTTTTCCGACGCCGCGGCGGCGTTTTTTAATGCGTTGACCGCCCATTGTTGCCGCTCCGTGTGGTGGTGGCGAACCGCCGGCGGGGCAAAGTCGTTAAAAGCGTGGTGGTAAGCCGGGTGTACGGCAATCAGCTGGCCTTCGAGATGGGTGGAGAGCTCGCTAATGACCAGCCCGTGTTCAGCCAGACGTCCGGCGACGTCATCGCAATAGGTCTGGCTGTGCGCGGCCGTTTCCAGATCAAAGATGTGCGGATGGTTACAGGGGATCTGGAGCGCCTTGAAACCGAGGCCGGCCGCCCAGCCGGCCAGCCCTTCCAGTGAGTTAAAGGGCGCCTGTTCCCCAATATACTGCGCGAGAAATAACCCCGGCCCTTTTATTGTTTGCATGCTGCCTCCCGATGTAATGGCTTAACGGTTGTCTTGCTCTTGATATTTAAAGGAAAGAAGGAAAATAAACGCGATGACGGCGGCCATAACGGCCGGGATCCACCAGAAGGTGACCCAGTTGTGTACGTCGGGCGGCGTGGTTTGGCCGAGCAGCCGGTTATACAGCGCGCCGGAGATTTGCGAGCCGAGCAACATGCCAATGCCGTAGGTAAACATGACAATCAGGCTTTGCGCCTGACCTTTGACCTTTTCGCCGGCAACGCGGTCGGTATAGATAAAACCGATGACAAAGAAAAAGTCGTAGCAAACGCCATGCAGCAGGATGCCGAGATACAACAGCCCGCGTCCTGTCTCGCTGACGCCAAGGGCAAACAGCGCATAGCGGAGGAACCACGCCAGCATACCGATCAGCAGCATGTATTTGATGCCCAGGCGGCGGAACAGCAGCGGGATAATCAACATGAAAAAGATTTCCGACATCTGGCCGAACGACATCGCCGTACTGACGTCTTTAATGCCGAGATCCGCGAGGAATGACGCGGTGTAGGCGTAGTAAGTGCCCAGCGGAATGGAAATCAGCGTGGCGCAGACAGCAAAAATCAGAAAATGGCTTTTCTTCAGCAAAGCGAAGGCGTCGGCGCAGAACAGATCGCGCAACGCCAGCGGCTGGCCTTTGGCCGGCGCCGGCGTATGGGGTAAGGTCAGGCTATAAACGGCCAGCATGACAGAGCACGCCGCGGCAAGCTGGAAAATCATCACGCTGGCGGCAATACCGGTAACGCCAATCAGGATCCCGGCGACAATCCAGCCTATCGTGCCGAACACCCGGACCACCGGAAAGGTTTTTTCCGCCTGCGCCAGACTGTGGAAGGCGATGTTGTTGGTCAGCGCCAGCGTCGGCATGTAGCACAACGTGTAGGCGAACAACAATGCAATCAGCTGTGCGCCGTTTTCACTGGTCAGCGCCTGCGGAACACACCACAGGATCGCCGCGCCGGCCAGGTGCATTACCGCCATCACTTTCTGCGAAGGGAAAAAGCGGTCAACCAGCATGCCAAGCACAAAAGGGGACAGGATGGAGGCGATAGGCCCGGCTGAGAAAGCGTCGCCAATCAATGAAGACATGTTGTGCTGTGTCATCACCAGCCCCAGCGTGACCGACCAGCTTCCCCAGATAAAAAATTGCATAAACATCATGAATGACAGCCGGGGAACGAGCAGTTTATGCGGTGATGTTTTTAATTCGGTACTCATCATTGAAGAAGCCATATTCTCCCGCCTTTTAAAAGTAATCGATTACAAAATATCTTCAGGTAGAAAGTAATCGATTACTTTAATGAACTCTCTGAGTACGTTTTGGAAATGCGAGATTTATCACAGGAAACTATGGCTGGCAAACCCGTGACGGCGACGAAGGTGTGCCGGCGATCGAAAATATACGGTATCAGGACGGGCAGGCAGCAGCATTCAGCGTCTATCAAACCGGGCATGGCGCGACCGACGCCGCTTGTCTTCTCCGGGCCGCGCCAGCCGGGTGGGTCAGTCCAGCGTAAAATGCGCCCGAAACTGCGCCAGCGCCTCTGCGTCATCCCCCTGCGCCGATGCTTCCAGCGCTATCGGCCCGCGGTAATCCACCTCATTCAGCGTTCTGGCAATGTGGCGGTAATTGATCTCTCCGGTTCCCGGTTGGTGACGGCCCGGCACATCAGCCACCTGAATTTCCCCGATAAAGGGGTGACAGCGGCGAATCAGCTCGGTGAGATTGCCTTCGCCAATTTGTGCGTGGTAGAGGTCGAGATTCATCTTTAGGTAAGGGCTATTGACGGCGGAAACCAGCGCGAACGTTTCACTGGCTTTGGCAAACGGTGTTCCCGGATGGTCAACCTCCACATTGAGGTTTTCCAGCGTAAAGACGCGGCCGTATTGTTCGCCCAGACGGGCAATTTCATGCAGCGCGGCGGCGGCGTTTAACCACATCGAGCCGGTGAGGTTTTCGACCGGCGTCACCGGCAGCCCACTGGCATCCAGCGCGCTGCCGGTGAGATTAAGGTTCAGGCAATCCAGCTTGTCGGCCGCGATCAGCGACGCCCGCGCGGTCTTTAATAGCATGCGGATCCCCTCGCTATCGGTGAGGTTTCCGGCCAGAAAGCCGGACATGGAGGTAAAGCGGGCGCCGGTTGCGGCCAGTGCGTCGATATCCTTGTGTTCCCAGCTCCACATTTCAACACCGAAGCCCAACGCGTGAATATGCCTGACGCGTTCGATGAACGGGCGTTGCGGAAAAACCATTTCGGCACAGACGGAGAGTTGATTTTTCATGTTGTTGCGTGACCTCACGGTGGCGTTGCGTATGCCATGCGCGCTATAGGGGCGTGTATCCGCGAGCGCTTGCTCCTCGCAGACGCCATTGCGCGGATAAATTGGCGAATGGGTAAAAATATTGCATAGACAGTCCGCCCATGACCCGGTAATTTTGTGATCTACGTCAGATTATTGCCTGCGGCAGGGCTAGCGATCACCGGATTTTGGGGTGATGTTTTTTCTGAACGATCGTTTTTCTCTGAATGGTTACTTTTTTCTGAATGGTCGTTTTTCTCTGAGTGAGATTGTTGAGGAGATACTCATGGCGGGTTCAGCGCGCGCGGTCATGATTGCCAAAGGGCTGCAGACCATACTCAATTGCGGCCTGTTGGTGCTGGCGGTGATTCTGGTTGTCTTTCTGGGCAAGGAAACCTGGCATCTGGCTACGGTACTGCTGGTCAGCAATGAGAAAGAGTCGTCCTACATGCTGATCGAAAGCCTGGTGATTTATTTTCTCTATTTCGAGTTTCTGGCGCTGATCGTGAAGTATTTCCTGTCCGGCTATCACTTCCCGCTGCGCTATTTTATCTACATCGGCATTACCGCCATCGTGCGGCTGATCATCGTCGATCATAAAAACCCGGCGGATACCTTCACCTACGCCGGGGCGATTCTGATACTGGTGATCACGCTCTATCTGGTCAACAGCCCGCGCCTGAAGCGGGAATAACCAGAAAAGAAAAAGCCAGCTCAAGGGAGATTGAGCTGGCCAAGGAGGTGGTTCCTAGTAGCATAACTACGCTTATTTTTCGTTTTGTATTTTCTCAGCGCTGCAATAGTAACCAGTTAGCTAGGCCATTGATGTGATCTGATTCTAAAAAATGTCACAATTGGCACCATACTGTCACTTTTTTGTTATTTTGCGTGCGGATTGCGGGTGCTGGTACCCGGCAGATTTCGCAGCAGCAACGCGTATTCCAGCGCGATGTCGTCCGGCACCGGCAGATACACCGTATGGCCGTCGCCCGGCGCGACATCGATCGGCTGGCCTTTCGTGTTGAACAGGGTTTCGATGGTGAACTGGACGTTGCCGCCCGGCGTCATCATTTCCACGCTGTCGCCGCGGGAGAACTTGTTCTTGACCGCCACTTCCGCCAGCCCGTCGCGCCGCTCGCCGGTAAACTCCCCGACAAACTGCTGCTGGTCCGACACCGAGTAACCGTAGTCGTAATTCTGGTAATCCTCGTGGACGTGACGGCGCAGGAAGCCTTCGGTGTAACCGCGGTGCGCCAGCCCTTCCAGCGTTTGCAGCAGCGTCGGGTCGAACGGCTTGCCCGCTGCGGCATCGTCAATGGCGCGGCGATACACCTGCGCGGTGCGGGCGCAATAGTAGAACGATTTGGTGCGGCCTTCGATTTTCAGCGAGGCGACCTGCATGTTGGTCAGGCGTTCCACGTGCTGAATGGCGCGCAGGTCGCGCGAGTTCATGATGTAGGTGCCGTGTTCGTCTTCAAACGCGCTCATGTATTCGCCCGGACGCTGCTTCTCTTCCAGCATGAATACCTTGTCGGTGGGCGCGCCGATGCCCAGCGTCGGTTCCACCTGGACGGCGTCGAGCTGCGTGACGGCAATCGGCTCGTGGATATGCACGATGTTGCCCACCGTGTCTTCTTTACCTTCCTGCACGTTGTATTCCCAGCGGCAGGCGTTGGTGCAGGTGCCCTGATTCGGGTCACGCTTATTGATATAACCGGACAGCAGGCAGCGGCCGGAATAGGCCATGCACAGTGCGCCGTGGACGAAGATTTCCAGTTCCATTTCCGGCACCTGGGCGCGGATTTCCTCAATTTCTTCCAGCGACAGCTCGCGCGACAGAATCACCCGGCTCAACCCCATCTGCTGCCAGAATTTCACCGTCGCCCAGTTTACCGCGTTGGCTTGTACCGACAGGTGGATCGGCATCTGCGGGAAGTTTTCCCGCACCAGCATGATCAAGCCCGGGTCGGACATGATCAGCGCATCCGGGTTCATTTCGACAACCGGTTGCAGATCGCGCAGGAAGGTTTTCAGCTTGGCGTTATGGGGCGCGATGTTAACCACCACGTAGAATTTTTTGCCCAGCGCATGGGCTTCGCTGATGGCTTGCGCCAGCGTCTGGTGGTTGAATTCGTTGTTGCGCACGCGCAGGCTGTAGCGGGGCTGGCCGGCATAAATCGCATCAGCGCCATAGGCAAAGGCGTAACGCATATTTTTCAGCGTACCGGCCGGAGAGAGTAATTCCGGTTTGAACATGGTGTTTTCTCAAGTCTGATCACAGGTCAGGCTGTTCCCGGGCGGGAACAGTAAAGGCGGCAGATTCTAACGCCAACGGCGGGAAAAATCAGTAGTCAGCTTACAAAAAGTAAGCCTATTGACGTGCCGGGCTGTCGACGGCCGGACAACAGTCCGGCCGTTTACGGCGTCAGGCGGTACGGATACCGGCGGAGGGGCCTGCCAGCTCGCGCTGGTGCGGGCGTTCAAAGTCCACCAGCGGCCCTTTCGCGATGATAGCGGTGGGGTTGAGCCAACGGATACTGTAGTAACCGGCTTTGATGTGATCCAGCTTGACCGTTTCTTTGACCCCCGGCCACTGATACAGCTCGCGCAGGTAACCAGAGAGGTGCGGGTAATCCTCCAGACGGCGGATGTTGCATTTGAACGCGCCGTGGTAAGCGGCGTCGAAACGCACCAGCGTCACGAATAGCCGCCAGTCGGCTTCGGTCAGCGTGTCGCCCGCCAGATAGCGGTGGTGGGCCAGGTGGGCTTCTACCGTATCCAGCGAGGCAAACAGGTTGGTTACCGCCTGGTCGTAATGCGCCTGGGTTTTGGCGAAACCGGTTTTGTACACGCCGTTGTTGATGTTGTCGTAAATCAGGCTGTTCCAGCGGTCGATTTCCGGTTGCAGCGCTGCCGGGTAAAAGTCCAGCCGGTTGCCGGTCAGGTCATTGAAGGCGTGGTTGAGCAGGCGAATGATTTCCGACGATTCATTATTCACGATGCGGCCTTCTTTGCGGTCCCACAGCACCGGCACCGAGACTTTGCCGGTGTAGTGCGCATCGCTGGCGGTGTAGAGCTGGTGCAGATAACGCACCGGCGCCACTGTGTCGCCGGCATCCTGCGGGGTGCTGAATTCCCAACCCTGTTCGCCGATGCAGGGGGCCGCCACCGACAGCTGAATCACGTCCTGCAGGGCTTTCAGGTTACGGTAGATCAGCGTGCGGGATGCCCACGGACAAAGGTACGAGACGAACAGTTGATATCGCCCGGCTTCCGGCGCCAGCGACGTTGCACGAAACATCGTTTCCTGACGGTGAAATGCGCCGCCTTTGATTTCTTCGGCGGCTACCTCGCCATCGACCCACTTGCCATTCACTAATCCCGACATGCTTACCCTCATCATGATTATTATGTTCAATGATTATGCTAGCAGCCAAACGCCAGGAGAAAATTGCAAATTTTTAACCGAGTCGGACAGTTTCTTTGACGGCTTGCCCGTATGTGCGGGCGGGGCCGCCTACATTTCCTGGCTGGCGGCCGCTTCCCAGCGGTAACCGATACCGTATACCGTGTGGATGAACGACGTTTCCTGATCAAACATTTCCAGCTTGCGGCGCAGGTTCTTGATGTGGCTGTCGATGGTGCGGTCGGTCACTACCCGGTAGTCGTCGTACAAATGGTCGAGCAATTGTTCGCGCGAAAAGACCCGTCCCGGCTCGGCGGAGAGGGTTTTCAGCAGCCGAAATTCGGCGGGCGTCAACTCCAGATGGCGGCCGAGGTAGCTGGCCTGATAACGGTTTTGGTCGATCAGCAGTGCGGGCAGCGCATCGCCCGGCAGCGGCTCATGTTGCCAGCGGCAGCGGCGCAGCAGGGTTTTCACCCGGGCGACCACTTCGCGCGGGCTGTAGGGTTTGCAGATGTAATCGTCGGCGCCGATTTCCAGCCCCAGCAGCCGGTCGATTTCATCGGTACGGGCGGTCACCATGATGATCGGCACGTTGGAAAAACCGCGGATGGCGCGGCAGAGCGTCAGGCCGTCGCGGCCCGGCAGCATCAAATCCAGCAGAATGAGCTGGCAGTGATGTTCCCGCACCCAGGGTTCAACCTCTTCGCCCTGCGTCAGCCAGTGGGTACGGTAACCCGCCGACTGCAGGTAATCCACCAGCAACTGGGCCAGTTTGGGCTCATCTTCAACGATCAGCACCGGCAGGTTTTCATCACCAGCCGCTGCAGGAGACGATGCTGTCATGTCGGTTACCTGCCTGTATCAGGATAGGTGCAACGGAAGCTCGACGGTGATTTGCACGCCGCCGAGCGCTGAATGATCAGCATACAGGCGTCCATCGTGCGCCTCAACGATATTGGCGCAAATCGACAACCCCAGACCCGAGCCGCCGCTGGCGCGGTTACGCGAGCTTTCCGCGCGGTAGAAGCGTTCGAAGATCAGCGCCAGCTGTTCATCGCTGATGCCGGGGGCGCTGTCGCGCCAGTGGATAATCAGCCGTTGCTGGCGCAGTTCGGTTTCCACTTCCAACTGGCCCTCGTTGTCAGTATAACGCAGGCTGTTTTCCATCAGGTTGTTGAACAGCTGGTTCAGACGATCTGGGTCGCCAAACACCACGGCTTCGGGGTGAAGGCGGGTGGTCAGCCGGATGCCTTTTTGCTGAAAACGCTCCCTGAACGCTGCCACCGACACCTGCAACAGGGCGCTGGCGTTGACGGCGGCCTTGCGATAAGCCAGCGCGCCCAGATCGGACAGCGACAGCTGATGCAGGTCGTCCACCAGCTTGGTCAGCAACGCGACCTCCGACTGTAGCGAGCCGAACGCCGCGGTGTCCGGCCGGCGCACGCCGTCCTGCAACGCTTCCAGTTCGCCGCGCAACACCGCCAGCGGGGTACGCAGTTCGTGCGAGATATCCGCCATAAACGCGCGGCGCGACTGCTCGTTTTTCTCCAGCGCCGAGGCCAATTGGTTAAAATCCTGCGCCAGACGCCCCAGTTCGTCGCGTCCGTTGGCGGAAACCCGGGTGCCGAAATCCCCGACCGCCAACTGGTGGATGCCGCTGACCAGCCGTTTGACCGGCGCCAGCAGGCCGCGCGACATCATCCAGGTCACCACCGCGGCCAGCAGGGTGGTGAAGGCGACAATCAGCCAACTGGTACGCTGTTGCTGGCGGTCGAAGCTGATATCGGCGCTACGGGTCAGCCCTTCCACCGGCGCGGCCACCAGCCAGCCGACGGTCTGTTTTTTCACGGTCAGCGGCTGCCAACTGCTGCCGGCGGGCATCGGGATCGGCGGGCCGATCAGCCGGCGGCGGTTCTCATCCATGATCCAAAACCGGGTGCGCCAGCCCTGCATCGCTTCGTCGTTGTTCTGTTCCATCGAGCGCAGCATGGGGAAAATGCCGCGCTCGTTGTTGTGCAGAAAATCCCAATTGCCGTACTGCTGGTATTGCTCTTCCAGCCAGCCGCGAATTTGCACCACCCGCTGCTCGTTGCCGTGGCGGATATAGTCGATAAACCCTTTCTCGAAACTGAGCCGGACGCCAAAGTGCATGATCACCAGCACCAGCATGCAGGTGGAGAAAATCGCCAGAAATAGTCTGGCGGTAATGCCGAATCTCATCATTCACCTCATGAAGAACGCGTCAGCGTCGCCTGTTGAACGGTATCGGGCGGCACCCGGTTGAAAATCAGCGCCGGGAACGCCATCACCACCACCATGCAGAGATAGGTGTAAAGGAAAACGGTGTGGGTTTCCGGCGCGCCGCTCACCAGATGCTGGTTGGCGAAAATGCCCAGCAACAGGCCGGCGATGGTCACCCCCATACTGGTGGATAACTGCATCGACATCGACAACAGGCTGTTGCCGCCGCTGGCCAGGGAGTCCGGCAGGTCCTTGAGCGTCAGGGTATTCATGGTGGAAAAGCGAATACCGTTCACCATGCCCACCAACAGCAGCACCACCGGCATCATCCAGTACCAGCTCATCAGCGCCACCAGCGCAAACAGCAGGGTGGCCAGCGCCAGCGTCAGGGTGGAGGCGATCAGTACCGCGCGGTAGCCGAACCGGTTAACGATAATCACCACCAGCCGTTTCATCCCCATGTTACCCAGCACCAGCGGAATCATCATCATGCCGGCGTGAAACGGCGTGTATCCCAGCCCGATTTGCAGAAACACCGGGGTCATGAACGGCAGCATGCCGCTGCCGATGCGCGCCAGCCAGCCGCCGAACAGCCCGATGGTAAAGCTGCGGGTGTCGAACAGACGCAGGTTGAACAGCGACTGCTCATTGTTTCTGGCGTGCAGCCAATACCCCAGCAGCGCCAGCAGGCCGGTCAGCACCAGCGCGCTCAGCGCCGGCGTCGACAAACCGAGGCTTTTCTGGCCATCCAGCGCCAGCGTCAGGGCGCCCATGGCGATGACCAGACAGACAAAGCCGCGCAGGTCGAAACGGCGCGGCGGCATGGTGAAATTGGGCATCAGCCACCAGGTGGCGAGGGCGCCGACCAGTCCCACCGGAATATTGATCAGGAAAATCCAGTGCCAGCTGGCGTACTGCACCAGAAAGCCGCCGAGCGTCGGTCCCATCAGCGGGCCGATCTGCCCCGGCAGCGTGACGAAGGTCATCGCCGCCATGTACTGATCGCGCGGCACCAGCTTCATCACCGTCAGCCGGCCGATCGGCACCATCATCGCGCCGCCGACGCCCTGAAGCACGCGGGAAAACAGCAGTTCGTTCAGGGTGGTGGAGCGAGCGCACAGCAGCGAGCCGAGGCTGAACAGCACGATGGCGGAAAAGAAGACGTTCCGCACGCCTAGCCGGTCCGCCAGCCAGCCGCTGGCAGGCAGCATCATCGCCACCGTCAGCACATAGGCCACGATCACGGCATGCATGCGCAGCGGGCTTTCATTGAGGCTGACAGCCATGGAGGGCAGGGCGGTGTTGACGATGGTGGTGTCCAGCGCTTGCATAAAAAAGCCGAAGGCCACAATCCACAATTGCCAGCGAACGGAGGCGGGCTGATTGGTCATGCTTGGTGTTACTCCCGGGAATATCCTGTCCCTTGCAGGCGCCGGGGCGAACCCCGGCGAATTGTTACAGGTACGGCTAGCGCGGCATCAGGCCGACGGTTCGGTATGCGCGGTCGCGTCAGGGCGTTCGCGGCGACGCCATTGCAGGCGATCAAAGAACAGGTACACCACCGGCGTGGTGTACAGCGTCAGCAACTGGCTCATCACCAGCCCGCCGACGATGGTGATGCCGAGCGGCTGGCGCAGCTCCGAACCGTCGCCGCTGCTCAGTACCAGCGGCAGCGCGCCGAACAGCGCCGCCATCGTGGTCATCATGATCGGGCGGAAACGCAACATGCAGGCGCGGAAAATCGCCTCGCGCGCCGGCAGTTTTCCTTCACGCTGCGCCACCAGCGCAAAGTCCACCATCATGATGGCGTTTTTCTTCACGATGCCGATCAACAGCAGAATGCCAATCAGCGCGATCAGGCTGAACGGTTTGTCAAACAGCTCCAGAGCCAGCAGCGCGCCGACCCCGGCGGACGGCAGCGTCGAGAGAATGGTTAGCGGGTGGGCGACATTCTCGTACAGTATCCCCAGCACGATATACACCGTCAGGATCGCCGCGATGATCAGCACCACCTGCGAATGTTGCGACTGCTGGAACGCCAGCGCGGTACCGGCAAACTGGCCCCGCACGGTGGGCGGCACCCCCAGCGCGGTCATGGTGCGCTCGATGGCGGTGGTGGCGTCCGACAGGCTGGCGCCTTCCGGCAGGTTGAAGGAGAGGGTGGCGGCGGCCGACAGCCCCTGATGGTTGACCGCCAGCGGCGCGTTGGCCGGCTGCCAGCGGGCGAAGAACGACAGCGGTATCGGCTTGCCGTCGTTGTTGATTACAAACATCTTATCCAGCGAACTCGGGTCCTGGGTGTAGGCTGAATCCACCTCCATCACCACCTTGTACTGGTTCATCGGCTGGTAGATGGTGGAGATCTGGCGCTGACCGAAGGCGTTGTTCAGCAGCGTGTTGACGCTGGAGACGTTGATGCCGAGGCGCGCCATGGCGTCGCGATCGTACACCATCATCAGCTCGGCGCCCTTGTCCTGTTGGTCGGAACTGACGTCCGCCAGTTGCGGCAGCTTGCTCAGGGCATCGCGGATTTTCGGCTCCCAGGTTCTCAGCACCGACAGGTCATCCGACAGCAGCGAGAACTGGTAACCGGCGTTGGACTCGCGCCCGCCGATGCGTACGTCCTGCACCGCCATCAGGTACAGGTTGGCGCCCGGCTCTTTCGCCAGGTTGGCGCGCAGCCGGGTTATCACCTGCTGGGCGCTGACGTCACGCTGGGCCAGCGGCTTCAGGCTGATGAACATCGAGCCGCTGTTGGTACGCATGCCGCCGGTGAAACCGGTGACGTTATCCACCGCCGGGTCGGCGCGCACGATGGTCATGAAATCCTGCAGTTTGCGCTTCATCGCCTGGAAGGAGATGCTCTGGTCGGCCTGAATAAACCCCATCAACCGGCCGGTGTCCTGCTCGGGGAAGAAGGTTTTGGGAATGCTGATGTACAACCAGACGCTCAGGCCGATAGTGCCCAGCAGCACCATCATCACCCAGCGCGAGTGGTTCAGCACCCAGCGCAGGCTGCGGCCGTAACCTTGTTGCAGCCCGAGCAGGAGCCGGTTGAAGCCGCGGGTGCGCGGCTGGCTGCGGGGCGCGTGATGGCGCAGCAGCCGGGCGCACATCATCGGCGTCAGGGTGATGGACACCAGCAATGAAATCAGGATCGCCACCGACAGCGTAATCGAGAACTCGCGGAACAATCGCCCCGGCAGGCCATCCATGAACAGCAGCGGAATAAACACCGCGATCAGCGACAGGCTCATCGACACCACGGTGAAGCCGACCTCCCGCACCCCTTGCAATGAGGCTTGCAGCGGTTTCATGCCCGCTTCGATATGGCGGGAAATGTTCTCCAGCACCACGATGGCGTCATCCACCACGAAACCGGTGGCGACGGTCAACGCCATCAGCGACAGGTTGTTAAGGCTGAAACCGCACAGGTACATGGCGGAGAAGGTGCCGATCAGCGACACCGGTACGGCGATGGCCGGAATCAGCGTGGCGCGCCCGGAGCGCAGGAACAGAAACACCACCAGAATCACCAGCGACACGGCGATAGTCAACGAGCGCTCGACATCGCGCAGCGAGGCGCGAATGGTGGGCGAGCGGTCCTGCGCGACATTCAGGGTGATTGACGCGGGCAGCAGGGCTTGCAGTTCCGGCATCGAAGCGCGGATGGCATCGACGGTGGAAATGATATTGGCGTCCGGCGCCCGGCGGATCATCACCAGAATGGCGGGTTTGGCGTTGGTCATCCCGGCGTTGAGCACGTTCTGCACCGAATCTTTCACTGTCGCCACGTCGCTCAGGCGCACCGGCGCGCCATTGTTGTAGTGGACGATCAGCGAGCGATAGGAGTCGGCGGTTTTCAGCTCGTCGTTGGTCTGAATCTGATAGTGAGTGCTGCCGCTGTCGACGCTGCCGAGCGGCTGGCGCACGTTGGACTGGGCGATCGACTGGCGCACGGCGTCCAGCGACACGCCCTGATTGAACAGCGCTTGTGGGTTGAGCGCCACCCGCACCGCCGGCAACGAGCTGCCGCCGATGGTGACGTCGCCGACGCCGTCGATCTGCGAGACGCGCTGGGCAATCTGGGTGGAGGCGTAGTCGTACAACTGGCCGGGACCATAGGTGTCCGATGTCAGCGTCATGATCATGATCGGCGCATCGGACGGGTTCACTTTACGGTAGTAAGGACGGCTCGGCATGCTGCTCGGCAACAGGCTTTGGGCGGCGTTGATCGCCGCCTGCACGTCGCGGGCCGCGCCGTTGATGTCGCGCTCCAGCGCAAACTGCAGGATGATGCGGGTATTGCCCAGCGAACTCATCGACGTCATTTCATTGACGCCGGCGATGCGGCCCAGCGAGCGCTCCAGCGGCGTCGCCACCGACGACGCCATGGTTTCCGGCGATGCGCCGGGCAGGGTGGCGGTGACCGAAATCACCGGATAATCCACCTGCGGCAGCGGCGACACCGGCAGCAACTGATAGCCGAGCAGGCCGCACAGCGCTATCGCCAGCGCCAGCAACGTGGTGGCGACCGGACGATGGATAAACAGCGCGAAGAACTTCACTGTGCTTCCCCTTCCTGCGGCTGGCGGCGACGCAGACGATGCGCCAGGCGGTCAAACAGCAGGTAAATCACCGGCGTGGTAAACAGCGTCAGCACCTGGCTCATCACCAGCCCGCCGACCATACAGATGCCGAGTGGGCGGCGCAGCTCCGCGCCTACGCCGGTACTGAACATCAGCGGTACGGCGCTGAGCAGCGCCGCCATCGTCGTCATCAGGATCGGGCGAAAACGCAGCAGACAAGCCTGATAAATGGCCTGATACGGCGTCATGCCCTGTTCGCGTTCAGCGGCCAGCGCAAAATCGATCATCATGATGGCGTTCTTCTTCACGATGCCGATCAGCAAAATGATGCCGATGATGGCGATGATGTTCAGATCGCTGCCTGCGATCATCAGCGCCAGCAGCGCGCCGACCCCGGCGGTCGGCAGGGTGGAGAGGATGGTGACCGGGTGGATAAAACTTTCATACAGCACGCCCAGCACGATATACATCGCCACGACCGCGGCCACCACCAGCCAGATGGTGCTGGTCAGCGCCGACTGGAACGCCAGCGTGCTGCCCTGAAAGCGGGTAATGATGTCGCTGGGCAACTGCATCTGCTGCTGCGTTTCCTGGATGACTTTCACCGCATCCCCCAGCGCGTAGCCGGGCGCCACGTTGAACGAAATGGTGGTGGAGGGGAACTGATCGATGTGGTTGATCGACAGCGGCCCCTGACGCTCTTCTACCGAGGCGATGCTACTGAGCGGCACCACGCCGCCGCTACTGTTGATCAGCCGGATATCGTCCAGCGCCGCCAGTCCGTTGCTGCTGTCGTGATGCTGTTCCAGCACCACCCGGTACTGATTGGACTGGGTATAAATGGTGGAGATCAGCCGCTGGCCGAAGGCGTTGTACAGCGCGCTGTCCACCTGCGACATGGTGATGCCGAGGCGGCTGGCGCTGTCGCGGTTGACCTTGAGGTAGGCCACCGCGCCGCTGTCCTGCCAGTCGCTGCTGACATCCTGCAACTGCGGCAGTTTCTGTAGCTCGGCGGTCAGCTTCGGCACCCAGGTGCTGAGTTCATCCAGCGACATGGTTTGCAGGGTGAACTGATACTGGGTGCGGCTGACCTGGGTATCGATGGTCAGGTCCTGCACCGGTTGCAGATAAAGCTGAACGCCGGGCAGGGCGGACATTTGTTGTTGCAGTCGTTCAATCACGCCCTGAATACGGTCGCTGCGTTCCTCCAGCGGTTTCAGGTTGATCTGCAATCTGCCGCTGTTGAGCGACGGGTTGGTGCCGTCGACGCCGATAAACGACGAGACGCTTTCCACCGCCGGGTCCTTCATGATCAGCGCGGTGACCTGCTGCTGTTTGTCCACCATGCCGGTGAACGAGATGGTTTGCGACGCCTGGACGGTACCCTGAATGATGCCGTTGTCCTGTATCGGGAAAAAGCCTTTGGGGATCACGATATACAGCAGAATGGTCAGCACCAACGTGCTCAGCGCGACGCCGAGGGTAATCCACGGATGACTGAGCACCCGCGTCAGGCCGCGGCCGTATAGCGCGATCACGCCATCAAAGAAGCGCTCGCTGGCGCGGGTAAAACGGTTCTGCCGGCTCAGCGACTGGTGGCTGAGCAGGCGAGCGCACATCATGGGCGTCAGCGTCAGCGACACCACGGCGGAGATCAGGATCGACACCGCCAGCGTAACGGCGAATTCGCGGAACAGACGGCCGATGATATCGCCCATGAACAGCAGCGGGATCAGCACCGCGATCAGCGAAAAGGTCAGCGAGATAATGGTAAAGCCGATTTCCCCCGCGCCTTTCAGCGCCGCCTGCAGCGGTTTTTCGCCTTTCTCGATATAGCGGGCGATGTTCTCGATCACCACGATGGCGTCATCCACCACAAAGCCGGTGGCGATGGTCAGCGCCATCAGCGTCAGGTTGTTGATCGAGAAGCCGAGAAAATACATGGCGGCGAAGGTACCCACCAGCGACAGCGGCACCGCGATGCTGGGGATCAGCGTCGCCACCGCGTTACGCAGAAACAGGTAAATCACCATCACCACCAGCGCGATAGCCAGAATCAGCTCAAACTGCACATCGTCTACCGACGCGCGGATGGTGGTGGTGCGGTCGGTGAGCAGAGCGACGTCCACCGATTTGGGCAAACTGGCTTTCAGCGTCGGCAACAGGCTGCGGATATGGTCGGCGGTGGCGATCACATTGGCCCCCGGCTGACGCTGAATGTTGAGGACAATCGCCTGATTCTGGTTGGCCCATGCCGCCAGATGGGTGTTTTCCGCCGCCTGTTCTACCGTGGCGACATCCTGTAGCCGCACCGGCGCGTTGTTTTTCCAGGCAATGATCAACTGGCGGTAGTCGTCGAGCGAACGCATCTGGTCGTTGGCGGATAGCGTGACCGCGCGCGCCGGGCCGTCAAAACTGCCTTTGGGGGTGTTGACGTTGGCGGCGGTGATGGCGGTGCGTACCGTTTCGCTGCTCAACCCATAGGCGGCGAGCGCGCCCGGATTGAGTTTGACCCGCACCGACGGCCGTTGTCCGCCGGCCAGAGTAACCAGCCCGACGCCTTCCACCTGAGCAATCTTCTGCGCGATGCGCGTTTCGATCATGTCCTGCACCTGCGTCAGCGGCAGGGCGGTGGAGGTGACCGCCAGCGTCATGATCGGCGGATCCGCCGGGTTGACTTTGCTGTAGGTGGGCGGGAAAGGCAGATCGCTGGGCAGCAGATTGGTGGCGGCGTTAATGGCCGCCTGCACATCCTGTTCCGCTACGTCCAGCGGCAGCGAAAGCTGGAACTGCAGCGTGATCACCGATGAACCGCCGGAGCTTTGGCTCGACATCTGCTTGAGGCCGGACATGCTGCCGAACTGATGTTCCAGCGGCGCTGTGACCGCCGAGGTCATCACGTCCGGACTGGCGCCGGGGTACAACGTCACCACCTGAATCGTCGGGTAGTCCACTTCCGGCAGCGCCGAAACCGGCAATGCGCGATAGCCGACGATCCCGGCCAGCAGGATAGCGATCATCAGCAGCGTGGTGGCGATCGGCCGGAGAATAAACAGGCGCGACGGCCCGCCGCCGTCAAGCGGCGCGGCGTCCTGTAACGGCGTCTCCTGCATCAGGATTTCTCCGCTTTATGCTGACGTTTTTCCGTGCCGGCGGTGGATTTGGCATCCGCCGTCGCGGGCGCCAGCACTTCAACGCGCGCGCCTTCGGTCAGGCGATCGATCCCGTCGGTGACCACCCGTTCGCCGGCGTTCAACCCGGTCGAAACCACGGTTTGCTGGCCGTACTGAATACCGGTGGTGACGAGGTGTTTGCTGACCTGATCCTGGTCGTTCAGTACCCAGACAAAGCGCCCTTCGTTACCCATCTGGATCGCGGATGATGGCGCCACCACCACATTTTGCAGGGTATCCACTTTCATCTTGATGTTGACGAACTGGTTGGGGAACAGCGCATCGTCGGTATTGTCGAAGCGGGCTTTCAGCTTGATGGTGCCGGTGGTGGCGTCGATCTGGTTATCCATGCTCAGCAGTCGGCCCTGAGAGAGAATGTGCTGATTGGCGCGATCCCAGGCTTCCACCTGTACCGGCTGACCGGATTTCTGCGCTTTCAGCACGGTGGCGATATCGCTTTCCGGCACGGTGAAAACGGCGTCGATCGGGTGGGTTTGCGTCAACACCAGCAGATTATCGGTGCTGGTGACGTAGTTGCCGATGTCAATCTGACGCAGGCCGACGCGGCCGCTAAACGGCGCGGTGATGCGGCTGTAATCCAACTGCAACTGCGCGCTGGCGACCGACCCCTGATCCGATTTCACCGTCGCTTCATACTGGCGCACCAGCGATTCCTGGGTGTCCAGTTGCTGGCCGGAAACCAGACTGGTTTTGGACAGTTGCCGGTAGCGGGCCAAATCCTGACGAGCGTTGACCAGCAGCGCCTGATCTTTGGCTAGTTGCCCCTGTGCCTGCGTCAATGCGACGTCGAACGGGCGCGGATCGATTTCCGCCAGCAGGTCACCTTCCTTAACCTGTTGCCCTTCCTGAAAGTGGATCGCCATCAACTGGCCGCTGACCCGGCTGTGCACCGTGACGGTATTGGCGGCGGTAACCGTACCCAGACCCGACAGGTAATAAGGCACGGAGGACGAAGAAGAGAGCGCGGCCTGTACCGGCGGCGGTGCTGAAGAGCCGCCGCGGCGACCGCCGCCGCTCCGGCCTTGTCCCTGATGGGCGGCTTGCTGTGTGGCGGTCCCCCCGTTGGCGGATTCTGATTGTGATGTATGGAAATAACGCCAGGCGAAAAAAATGGCGGCAATAACAACAGCCAGTATCAGGAAGCGAGATAAGCGTGTGGCGTTCATAGCTATGGAAGGAACCTCCAATCAGCACAGGCCAAGATAAGCCCATGAAACACTGAATATTATGATACTAGTTTAAACAGCGAACGGAGGACAAAAATGGAGGAAATATGGAAGATATGTCAGGGTTTGTAGAAAAAGAATCCCCGGCGCGGTAAACGCCGGGGATGGTATGCCTGGTGTGTCAGCGAGATGTCATTCTCAAGACGGCGGGATTACAGCACCAGACCGGCGACGGCGGCGGACAGCAAGCTGACCAGCGTGGAGCCGTACACCAGCTTCAGGCCAAAACGGGAAACGGTGTTGCCCTGCATTTCGTTCAGCCCCTTGATCGCCCCGGCCACGATGCCGATCGACGAGAAGTTGGCGAAAGATACCAGGAAGACCGACAGGATGCCCACGCTACGCGGCGACAGCTGACCGGCCACTTTCTGCAGTTCCATCATGGCGACGAATTCGTTGGATACCAGTTTGGTCGCCATAATACTGCCGACCTGCAGCGCTTCGGCTTTCGGAATGCCCATCACCCAGGCGAGCGGATAGAACGCGTAACCCAGCACTTCCTGGAAGCTCAGACCGAATACGGCGCTGAACAGGGCGTTGATGCCGGCGATCAGCGCGATGAAACCGATCAGCATAGCGGCGACGATCACCGCAACCTTGAAACCCGCCAGAATGTATTCGCCCAGCATTTCAAAGAAGCTCTGACCTTCGTGCAGGTTGCTCAGGTGCAGCTCTTTTTCTTCGTTGGTGTCGTAAGGGTTGATGAGCGACAGCACGATGAAGGTGCTGAACATGTTGAGCACCAGCGCCGCCACGACGTATTTGGCGTCCAGCATCGACATGTAGGCGCCGACGATCGACATCGATACCGTGGACATGGCGGTGGCGGCCATGGTGTACATCCGTTTCTCGGACATCTGCCCCAGAATGTCTTTATACGCGATGAAGTTTTCAGACTGGCCCAGAATCAGCGAGCTGACGGCGTTGAAGGATTCCAGTTTGCCCATGCCGTTGACTTTGGACAGGATGGTACCGATCAGACGGATGATGAACGGCAGGACTTTGATGTGCTGCAAAATACCGATCAGCGCGGAAATGAACACGATCGGGCACAGTACTTTCAGGAAGAACACGAAGCTATTGTTACCGATATTGCCGAAGACGAAGGTGGTGCCTTCTCCAGCGAAACTGAGCAGCTTGTCGAACAGACCCGCAAAGCCTTTTACGAAACCCAAGCCTGCGCTGGAATAGAGGAAGAAATAGGCAAGCAGAATTTCAATGACTAAAAGTTGAACAATATACCTGACGCGAATGCTTTTACGATCGCGGCACACCAGCAGTGACAGGCCGGCGACAACGAGCAGCGCCAGAATAAATTGCAGAATGTTGGACATGTTTGCTCCAAATTATGATAGGGGCCGATTTTTGGTCGTCATTTTATGTAACGATTGCGCTTAAAATGAGAAGTAAGGCGCAAAAGCGAGATTATATCGCGGAAAATAACCTAAACTAAAGCGTGGGTCTCATAGCATTCACTTCTGTCTGGGTGATGTCGGGACGATTTCATCATGTCTGACCAGAAAATGCTGTGATGAAGATTCCCCGCCGGCAACCTCGTCGGGCTGGGAAACAACACAAGGAGATGACAATGCCTGCGTCTGACGCATTACGAGAACTGGGACATTCAGGAATTCGGGTGCCGTTGCTGACTTTTGGCGGCAACGTGTTTGGCTGGACCATTGACGAATCAGCCTCGTTTCGGGTGCTGGACGCCCTGCTTGATCAAGGGCTGCACTTTATTGATACCGCTGATATGTATTCGACCTGGGCGCCGGGCAATAAAGGCGGTGAGTCGGAAAGCATTATTGGCAACTGGCTGAAACAACGTGGAAACCGCGATCGGGTGATTATCGCCACCAAAGTGGGCAAGGACATGGGCGGCGACCGGCACGGGTTGTCGGCCGCTTACATCCGTCGGGCGGTGGAAGATTCGCTGCGTCGCCTGCAGACCGATTATATCGACCTGTATCAATCCCATGATGATGATAAAAGCACCCCGCTGGAAGAGACGCTGTCGGCGTTCGACGCGCTGATCCGCGAAGGCAAGGTACGCGCCATCGGCGCATCCAATTATGACGGCGAACGTCTGGCGCAGGCGTTGCAGGTTAGCAAGGATAACCACCTGGCGCGTTATGAAACCCTGCAGCCGGAATATAATCTGTACGATCGCCAGCACTATGAATCCACGCTGGCGCCAGTGGTGAAGGCCAACGGGCTGGGCGTGATTGGGTATTATTCGCTGGCGAGCGGCTTTTTGTCCGGCAAATATCGCTCGGCTGCCGATGCCGCGAAAAGCGCGCGCGGTCAGGGCGTGGTGGAACGTTATCTCAACCCGCGCGGTCTGGCGATTCTTGAGGCACTTGATCAGGTGGCCGAGGCGCACCGCACCACGCCGGGCCAAGTCGCGCTGGCATGGCTGATTGCCCGGCCCGGCGTGACGTCGCCGATAGTCAGCGCCACGTCGGTCGAGCAGGTGGCGGAGCTGGCCAGCGCTACCCGGCTGACGCTGACGCCTCGGGAGATTGAACAACTGAATACCGCCAGCGCCTGATCGACGGGCGTATGCTGCTGTGGCGGCGTGGTATGACAGGGCGGGGAGCCGGTATCGGTTCCCTGCCCTGTTCGTTTTGGTCTTTATCAGATTTGAATGCGTGCCCAGGCTGCCGTGTCCTGCATGATGGGGGGACAGCTTAGTAAGTCAGCGTGATCGTTACGGTATCGGTTAAGTCCCTGCCGGCACCGGCGCCATCTGCCGCCAGTTGTTGAGAAGATCGTTCGTGCCGCTCAGATTGATGCTGTAAGGGGGGTTTTGGGGGCGCTGTACGGCGATGATGTTGCTGCTGACGGACGTGAATGCCGAAGGGAAGGCGGCCGAACCGAAATCGACATCCGGTGCGCTGATAATTAAACAGTCCTTCATCACCACCATATTTACCGCCAGCGGGGGAATAATCCGGCACTTCATCAATAATAATGCGATAGGCTGTTTGCTGGCCGGCCGGCAGCGTGGTGAGCCTCATCACCGGATTAATTGCCGTTTTGCCGCTGGAATGGGGGTAAAGGACGGGCTGGCGATGACGTCATTTGGGTCATGATAAACATCGTGATTATTTTCCTGATGCCAGGCTACAACCTGTATCTGTAATTTTGTATCCTGGTGCGATTTATTTCCCAGCCAGACGGTGGTGCTGCGTTGGTTGGCTTCAATGGTTTGATAAATCGGCCAGACCGGCATGGGAGATAAACATTAAAACAAGCAGAAAAATTATTGTCGTCCGTTTCACATTTTCTCTAATTCAATATGAAATGGTTACCGTCATCTTATTCGTATCGGTACCTATGACGGGTTGCTGAGCTTGTCTAAATAACCAGTCATAAACGATATGCCACTGTATTTTTTTCCGGAAATGAACTCACGCTATATGTCAACGTGCTGTTTAACCAGATAGCGGAATAATTGGTATCCTGATAAAGCTGGTAGGCAATTTTATCTGCGGTATTCGTGTTTTTCAGATAGCGAGCAGAACTGCCGCCGCTATTTTAGTCGTAATCAAGCGTGATAGTTATGGACGAGTCTGGCGTACAGGTCACCACAATCGATCCGGCTCCTTCACCGCCTGCGGCATGGCGATTATTCGGGATTTCCGTATGCATTCCGAAATCAATCGTTCCCAGATCGCCGGAATAGAAGCCCGTTGTGGTACCGAAGGCACAACCGGCAATGATGGTGGCGAAAACGTTAATGGTGGACGTTCTGGTCTTGCTGACGGCATCAACCATCAGAAATAACTCCGCTGACCTATCCACTCGCAGTTAAAAAATATGGCTACCAGAAAAGCGTGGCGACAACGGTGTTGGTATAGGTTCCTATCGCTGGACTGGCGCTGCTTTGATCTCCCGGCAGTATTCAACCATAAACCGTAATATCCTGTGCGGTACCATTGGCGTTAATCTGTACGCTGCCGCCAATGGTTATTTCATTGGTGCGCGCGCTGTCTGAATATAAGCGATAGGGAATTTTGGTGGTTCTGCCGTCGCTGGAAACGCTGCGTAGTGCGCCGCTGGAATATAATCCACCGTCAGATGCGGAGCCGGACTTAACCCTGCTCTGCATCTGACGGTGGCGCTGCCAGTGGATGCCGAACCGGCTATACTGGCGCCTACGTTATTTTCTTTCATGTTAGCTGTGACCTCATTTGAATAACATCGACATATTACGGTGTGCTTTCATCTGTGCATATTCACAGAGATTTAAAAATTTTAATGTTAAATCTATTTCCTTCTGATGTGTTTACCCTGAAATTTGGATGTCAGAATGATATGGTTTTTATATGCTGTATATTTTCTCCATTGCCTTCACTCTTGATGACGACTCTTCTCATTCGTTCACCGGGACACTTTTAAAATCAGAAGTTAATGAGATTATCCGATGAGTTAATAAAGTCGATGTGTCTATTTTTTCAATCGAAAAACGTTGTCTTTAAAATTCAGTATTAAGACTGACAGCCAGTCTGCAATCCTGAGAAGGGAAAGTGAAAAAAAATCCGTTTTTCGATGACAGGAAACATCATTTTTTTGTGTCATTTTTGTCGCTTACTTAAGTAAGCATGGTATCGCTATATTTATCGGTTTATCTCTGTGAACGAAGACGTTGCATTTGCTGAGTAACATACCACTCGCCTGGTATCGCTATAACATTCATATCATTGATTTATTCTATGAGGGGAAAGCGAAATCCTCGGGGTAGGATAACGTTATTGATGGGAAATATTGATTTGTGGAAATAAAAAACAGTCTCTGTAAAACAGAGACTGTTTTCTGTGGAAGTGACAGCAACCTTATGGAGATTACCGCACTTCTTGTAAGTGCAATCTCAGCGGCAATTAAGCCTGAGGCTGAGTCACTACGTCTTTGATACCTTTTACTTCGATCTCTACGCGACGATCCGGTGCCAGGCAATCGATCAGTGCAGCGCGAGCTTTCACGTTAGTGCAGGTAGAACCGCTAACCGGGTTAGCTTTACCCATACCGCGAGCAGAGATCTTGTTAGCCGGGATACCTTTGTGAACCAGGTAATCAACAACGGTCTGTGCACGTTTGGTGGACAGAGTCTGGTTGTACTGGTCGGAACCCAGACGGTCGGTGAAGCCCAGAACCACTACGGAACCGTCTTTCGGATCCAGAGTGCTCAGCTGAGAGTACAGCTGGTCCAGAGAACGCTGACCTTCCGGTTTCAGAGTTGCTTTGTTGAAGTTGAACAGTACGTCAGACTTCAGAGTGAAGCGTTTGGTCTGAACAACCGGAGCCGGGGCCGGAGTCGGGGCCGGAGCTGGAGCAATAACCGGAGCCGGAGCAGCAGTTTCCTGACCGAAACGGTAAGAAACGCCCACGCTCAGCAGGCCATTGTCCGGACGACCACCAACGGTGGACGCGTCGCCGATGTTGTTCACCCACTGGTAATCCAGACGGGTTGCCCAGTTTTTAGTGATAGCGTATTCAACACCCACAGCTGCCAGCGGAGAAACGCCGGTGTCGTGGTCGTTCAGGCCGGAATTGTCATGGCTGTCTGCACGCCATACAAAACCACCCAGACGGGTGTAGATGTCCAGATCGTCAACGATCGGATAGCTCAGTTTAGCTGCCAGCTGAACGCCTTGAGCTTTGAAGCTGCCCTGGTTGCCGCCGTTATACTTCATACGGCCCAGCCAGTCGTAGCCCATTTCAAAACCCAGGTACGGGTTAGCCTGATAACCGCCGAATGCGCCAGCACCCAGTTGGCTCTGCGCAGCGTTGGTCACGTTGTAACCATTGCCGTTCAGGCCGGTATCGTGGTACTGGGACCAACCCAGTTTACCACCCGCGTACCAGGTGTTATCGTTCGGTGCGGCTTGTGCTACGGTAGCAAAGCCAGCCAGTGCCACTGCAATCGCGATAGCTGTTTTTTTCATTTTACGCCTCATTATCATCCAAATCGGCAATTAACTCTGAAAGCTAATCAGCCTTTGGTTAAAATCCTTTCTCGGAGATATTGCCCTTGGTCTAATTACTTGCTGCCAGTGAACTGACGTTATGAAAGGGCAACTCCAGCGAGCTAAAGTCTACAACGTGGTGAGAAAGTTACAAGTATGATGTGACAGACACCATGAAAAAATCAGTCGTTCATACATAATTACTAACAAATAATGGACGATTTTGTCAGATTAACCAGATGTCTCTTGATATTAACACTTCGCAATAACATCCCGGGCACTGTATTTCCGGGGGCTACGGGTAGCCTGCTACATCCCTGTAAGAAAAGTCCTAATATTCATTTAATGATACAATCTTGAGTGAATTTTTAGTGTGGAAAATGGTCTTGTGATTGTTTTTTCCTCTGGACGCATAATAAATCCATAGGTATTTCCATGCTGTGCCGCTCTTTGCAACCGCATTTTTTGTTCATCATCCAGCTCATTTGGCAGCCAGCACAATACGACGCTGTAATTACCCGTCAGTAATGCTTTCTCCATTGCGTCAACGGTAGATACCGGATTGATGCGATGCAGTTCAATCATTTTCTCTAGCGGCAATCCTGCCTGTTGCAGCCACAAGCGGCTGAGTTTCTGCTGTGGGGAAAGCCAGAGCAACCAGCGCGACTGCGATCCCAGTTGCTGTAATAAAGGAAGCAACAGCGGCGTCAGCATGGGATGATCATCACCATAGACGATTTCGCTGATGAACCCGCTGGAGGCGGTTTTCGGCATCGCGTTATGACCCAGGTGTGACGAGTGGCAGACATGGCGGGAACGGATGGTTTGAGTACGCATGATTTCTTTACCTCACAGCATTACTGTATGTGTGTACAGTATCTTTTGTGTGAGCAAAGATCAACCGGAATTTCTGAAAGCGCTTCGCATAATCGTTATGTCGTTGCCTGCATAACATTTTTTGTATTTGAAGACGCAGTTTTGCTGTGTTTAATTAATTGTTCCAGTTACGGATGTCTCTGGTAAACAGGAAAAAACGTTCAATACAAGGAAAAAGTAATGAAAGGACTATGCGAAAAAAGGATTTTGCAGGCGAAATCAGTGTTTGCTCCGCTGGGAAATATTCTCTCCCGATCTCAGTTCGGCGGTTATAGCATTGCGGCGGACGGCGTGATTTTTGCGCTTGTTTCCAGCGGAGAACTCTATTTGCGTGCGGCACAGCATAACGAGGACTTTTTCCTTGACCGGCAGACGCCCAAACTGATTTATACCAAACGCGGCCTGCCGGTACCGCTTAATTACTATCTGGTGGGTGAGGTGCTCTGGCGGGATGAGCCGGGGCTGCTGGAACTGGCATCGCAGTCTCTTCAGGGCGCCCGGCAGGATAAAGCCGCCAAAAAACGCTGCATCAGGCTGAAAGACCTGCCGAATATCAATCACGATCTGGAACGGCTGCTCTGGAAGGTGGGGATTAGAAACATCGATGAATTGCACCGACTCGGAGCGAAAACCAGCTATCTTAAGCTGCGTTCCGTCAGCCAGAACCTGAGTGTTAATGTGTTGCTGGCGCTGGCCGGCGCCATCTGCGGCGTCCATCAGGCCGCGCTGCCGCAAGGCATGCGCAGCGAACTGATTGAATGGTTCGAGAGCACGAGCCCGCGCGCTTTCAGGCCTCCCCGGCTCAATTAGTGCATCGAGGTCTGTTGTCGATTCTCTTCGGCAATCATCTGGTTTTTTAGCTGCGTCAGTTCCGGCAGCAGGCCAATGATTAGATTAACCTGTTGTAATACCAACTGTTCTTTACTGTCCTGCTCTGGTGACTGGGCATGGATGCGGTTTTTCAGCGCCTCCAGTTCTCTGTCCAGCGCGGCCTGGTCGCCATTGTCCTGGTGCAGGGCGTCGTCGACGTAACAGACGGCATCATTCAGCAATTGCAGGGTTTCGGCCGATCGGATGTGCTCGCGGTGCGCGCCCAGAGTGGAGATATACCCCAACAGGGTGTGATTGAGGCACATCAATCTGAAGGCGTTTTCCAGCGTGTTCGGTCGGGCATGCGGTTCGGCGGACATATTGGACACCACCGAAGCCAGCTCCGCGTCGCTGTTGTGGGCGTCGCGGCGGGCAATCCGATAAGGAAGCCCGTTGTCTTTGCCCTGATGATACTGAACCATGATGGCGTCGAGATAACGGCAATTATTGTTCATGGCCTTGTCGATCACCGCTGGCAAACCGCGAAATTTCCAGTCCGGCCAGATAAAGCTGACCGCCGCCCAGGCAATGCCGCAGCCCAGCAACGTATCGACCACTCTGGGAATGGCGACCTCCAGTCCTTCGCCCAGCAGATTAAAACACATCAACACCAGCAGGGTGATAAACAGCGTGGCCTGCGCATATTGCACGGTACGGAAGGCGAAAAACAGTACGCCGCTGATGACAATCAGCGCCAGTTGCCCTTCCAGCGACGGAACGATATACAGCAGCGGTACGCCGATGAGCACACCGCCCAGCGTGCCGACAATACGCAGCGCCAGACGCCGTCGAGTGGCGTTGTAGTTCGGCTGACAGACAAACAGACTGGTCAGCAGAATCCAGTAGCCGTGGTGCAAACCGGCCAGTTGAATAATGGCGTACCCGATGCACAGCACCAGCGACATGCGTACCGCGTGACGGAACAGCGACGACTGCGGCGTAAGATGGCGGTTGAGACGCAGCCTGATATCGCTCCAGCCGGCGATTTTATCATCCGATAACCGGTTTTCTGCCGGGAGATGGTGATTATGGCGTTCGAGCGTCTGTTCGGACTGAATATTGATTAACTGGGCGTCAATCGCGCGCAGATTATTGAGCAGATGGCGTAATGCCTTGATGGATAAGGTTTCTGCGCCCTGAAAAGCCAGCCTGTCGATAGCTGCGTCCAGATGGGAGAAGGCGCGCTCGATACGGTAGTCATGCAGGTATTTTTGCTGCAGCAAAATGGACTGCGAAACTTGCTGGCAGGCGCGGGACAACATGAACAGCAAGCGCTGGAACCGAAAAGGCACGTCGCTGTAGCGTAGCGTGTGGCGCAGTTGTTCATACTGGATATGCGCCGAGCTGGCTCGTTCGTGGATATCCTGCGCGACAAAATAATAGTGCAGCGTGCGTCGGGTGCCGCGCTGGCCACGATCGCCGCGCAGCCGCGTCAGCAGCGACGCCTTGGCCTGATTGAGCGTATCGACCAACTGACCGTTGGCCATCGCTACGTCGATCAACGGCTGATCGTTGTCGTCGATATCGGGGTCGAACAGGTTGGATTTGGTTTCCAGATAGTGAGCCAGTTGCTGGTAGCAGCGGGCCAGATTGTCCTGCAGCGGCCGGATAGGGAACAGCAGGTGGCCGAGCAGCGTCAGCAGGTTATACCACAACGCGCCCAGCAACAGCAGGAACGGTTGCTGATACCAGTCGCTGTAAAGCGAAATGCCCAGCATGGTATAGATGGCGATCAGCAGCGCACCGAAAGCGATGGTAGCGTAGCGTTGCCCCAGCGAGCCCAGCAGAATAAAGCTCCAGGTCGAGATCGCCAGGCCGACGATAAATAACCAGGGGTACGGGTAGAGCAGTTCGATCGACACCGAAGCGACCAGAAAGCAGGCGAGCGTAATCAACAGGTTAAACAGACGGCCGGACAAGCGGTCATCGAGGTCGGTCAGGGCGGCGGCCACCACGCCCAGCGTCAGGGGAATGGTGCTGGTGGGCACACCCAGCCACCAGGGCAGGATCGCCACGCCGCTGAGTGCGATCAGGATCCGCAGGTTATACAGCCAACTGCTGTTGTAGATGACTCGGCGCAGGTTGGTCGAAACGCTCAGTTGCACGATGATGGTCCGTTGCGGTTACTGATAACGCCGGCGGGCGTTGGCTTCTCTGGCGGCTTGCGCCTCTTCCACCGACACCACGCGACGCCCCACCGGCCAGAGGGCGATGGCGGCAATCTTGAAATTGGCGATCCCAACCGGAATGCCGATGATCGTCAGGCACTGGGCGATGCCGCTGACGATGTGCGACAGGCACAGCCACCAGCCGAAAACGATCAGCCAGAAGACATTCAGCAGGGTGCCGCCGGCATTGAGCAGCGAACTTTTTTGCTCCGGCCGCAGCTCATCGACATGGATGGCCTCGTTGCCGTATGGCAGCAGAGAAAGTTTGGTAATTTCCCAGCATGAGCGGGTCAGCGGCAGGGTAAATACCAGCACAATGCTGACGACGGTGGCCAGCAGCCAGGCGAGCGTCGTGAAAAAACCGCCCAGCACGAAATTCAGGATATTGAGTACGGCTCGCATGATATGACTACCCTCGGTCAAACCCTATGATGGGAAACGAATTATCACATTATTAGCCGGGTTATTCTAACGTGTTTTTCTGGCTAGAGCGCGAAGTCGGATAGCGGTTACACTACAACTTTGAACATTTCTTCTGAAAATGGCGCAGGGCTCATGGAACTGAAATCGACCGCGTTGGGTAAGCATCTGGCGCAGCATCCCTACAACCGTGTGCAATTGCTGAATGCCGGCGTCAATGTCAGCGGTGATCGGCATGAATATCTCATTCCGTTTAATCAGTTACTGGCGATTCGCTGCAAGAAAGGGTTGATTTGGGGCGAGCTGGAATTCGAGTTGCCGGAAAACAAGGTGGTGCGCCTGCACGGTACGGAGTGGCAGGAGACCCAGCAGTTTTTTCGTCATCTGTTCAAGTCCTGGCAGAGCTGGAGCCAGGAGATGAGCGATGTCTGCAAAGACGTATTGCAACAGTTGGTGGACGCAATTGCGGAGCAGGAAACGGCGGATGGCTGGTTCAGCCATCAGACGCTGACGCGCGTGCAGCAGGATATCCGGGCGGGGTTTGCCGCGCTGCCGTTGCCGCTGGCGCGTCTGGACGAATTTGAACATTGCCGGGACAACTATCAGCGTTGTCTGCGCTGGCTGGAGCAGGGGGACGCATTGCGCCAGCAAGCTAACCAGCGCTGGACGGAAACGATTCTGGCGGAGCAGAAAACGTTTTTCGATACGGTGGAAAGTTCGCCGCTGAATCCCAGCCAGTGTCAGGCGGTGGTGAATGGCGAAAACGCCGTGCTGGTGCTGGCCGGCGCCGGCAGCGGCAAAACGTCGGTACTGGTGGCGCGTGCCGCCTGGTTGCTGCATCGGGCCGAGGCGTCGGCGCCGCAGATCCTGCTGCTGGCGTTTGGGCGGCAGGCCGCGGATGAAATGAACAGTCGTATCCGTGAGCGGCTGCATAGCGACGAGGTCCAGGCCAAGACCTTCCATGCGCTGGCGCTGCACATCATTCAGCAGTGCAGCCGTAAGGCGCCGGTGATCAGCCAACTGGAAACCGACGGTGCGCACCGGCGCGCATTTCTGATCCAGCACTGGCAGCAGCAGTGTGACGAAAAGAAAACCCAGGCGAAAGGGTGGCGGCAGTGGCTGACCGAAGAACTGGAGTGGACTCTGCCTGAGGGGAGTTTTTGGCAGGATGCGGCTATTGCGTCGCGGCTGGCCGGCCGGCTGGAGCGGTGGCTGGGGCTGATGCGGATGCAAGGCGGTACCCAGAGCGAAATGCTGGCGCTGGCCGATGACGAAACGCGCCCGCTGTTTCAGCAACGGTTGCGGCTAATGGCGCCATTGCTGAAAGCCTGGAAAAAAGCGTTGAAAGACGAAGGGGCGGTGGACTTTTCCGGCCTGATCCATCAGGCGGTCAACTGCCTGGACAAAGGCCGTTTTGTCAGTCCGTGGCGGCATATTCTGGTGGACGAGTTTCAGGATATTTCTCCCCAGCGCGCCCGTCTGCTGGATGCGCTGCGACGGCAAGCTCCCGATAGCAGCCTGTTTGCGGTTGGCGATGACTGGCAGGCGATCTATCGCTTCAGCGGCGCGGAACTGACGCTCACCACTGCATTTGAACAGCACTTTGGCGAAGGCGCGCAGTGCGTGCTGGATACCACTTACCGCTTTAATCACCGTATCGGGGATATTGCCAGCCGCTTCATTCAACAAAACCCGGCACAACTGAAAAAAGCACTCAATAGCCTGCGGGACGGCAATAAAAAATCGGTGGTGTTGCTGGCGCAGGAACAGCTCGATGCTTTGCTGGACAAGATGAGCGGGTATGTGACAGCGGAAGCGCGCATTCTGGTGCTGGCGCGTTATCACCATTTGCGGCCTGATGTGCTGGAAAAGGCGCAGACCCGCTGGCCGCATTTGCATCTTGATTTCATGACTATTCATGCCAGCAAGGGGCAGCAGGCGGACTATGTGATTGTGCTGGGGCTGCATGAAGGGCGTGACGGTTTCCCCGCGCCGCCGCGTGAATCGGTGCTGGAAGCGGTACTGTTGCCGCGGCCGGAGCCTTTCCCGGATGCGGAAGAGCGCCGATTGTTATATGTGGCGTTGACCCGGGCGAAACATCAGGTGTGGCTGCTGTACGATCGTGATGAGCCCTCGGTGTTTGTGGACGATTTGCATCAGTTGGGCGTACCGATGCACCGCAAACCGGGCTAACGGCAACGTCGTCTGTTTACCTTCGGAAGGGAAAACTGGCCGGGCAGCCGGCCAGTTCTGGCGTAAAAACGGCGGTTACTTCAAACGGCCCTGAAGATAGCGCTGGTAATCCGGAATCGTGACGGAAACCGGCTGGCGGAACAGGGTGGAGTTAATCAGGAAGTCTGCTGTGGAGCGGTTGGTGGCGACCGGAATATTCCACACCGTTGCCAGGCGCAACAGCGCTTTGACATCGGGGTCATGCGGCACGGCGTTCAGCGGATCCCAGAAAAAAATCAGCATGTCGATTTTCTCCTCGGAGATCAGGGCGCCCACCTGCTGATCACCGCCCATCGGCCCACTTAACATGCTTCTGACCGGCAGGCCGGTATGCAGTTGAATCAGGTTGCCTGTGGTGCCGGTCGCATACAAATGGTGTTCCGCCAGTTGGGTTTTGTTGGCGCTAACCCACTCCAGCAGGGATTCTTTACAGTGATCATGCGCAACCAGAGCAATGTGCTTATGCACCTCGATTGTGCGGGTGGTGTACTCCATGGCGACATCCTTCGAACAGTATAGTGTTTACAGATTACGGAAACACGGTTTCAGTGGAAAGCGGCAGACTGAAAAAATGCGAGCATCTTTCCAAAAACAGCGCTTTTTGCCTGTAAAATCAGCATGCTTAGTGGGCTTCTCTTTCCTTCGCCCATTCCAGAAATCGCTGGCGCGTTCCTTTGTCGGCTTGCTGAAACCAGTACTGCATGATGCCGAGCGGATCCAGCGGATTGGCTGGCGTGTTGGTAGTGGCGGAAGTCTTCGCGGGGGATTGCAGCGCGAAGGTGATGACAGCCGCCGGTTGGCTCGAACGGTTGTAGTCAGCCATGCGTTTTTCGATTTCACCGGACAATTCCACTTCGCCGGCGCGCAACACATCGGTGCGGATCGGGATGGGCAGATTTTTGCTGTCCACCAGTTGATAATCGGGTGACTGGCTGAAATCCCGCTGCGCATTCGGGCTTTCCAGGTCCGGAAGGCGGATGGAAACTTCGTTGAGGTTGTGCGCGTCGAATACGGCAATCAGACCGGGCGAGCGATAGGTTTGTTTTGTCCCGGCGGATGATCCAACCGTTCGCAGCGCCTGAAAAACGATTTGATGATACCCCTTTTCCAGTTCGAGGCTGTCTGCGCCGTTGAGCAGCGAACCGGAGACCTTTTTCCCGTCGACCATCATCAGCTCAATATCGGGCCTGAGTTTCAGCGTCGTCGCCATCGCCAGAGAACTGAGCGTGAGCAACCACAGCGTGGCGGCGATAGCGGGAATTGTTTTCATACATGCCTCATTACGGATCTGATCGTCGTATTGTTCAGTAATGGACAGAATGTGTCAAAATTTAAAAAATGAAATATTTGGTTATTAATGCGTAATAAGGTAGCACGACGCGCTTGTGGTGAGCCTGCCGATGGATTTTACCGGCACGACATATCGGCGCTGGTATTCTGCGTTACACTGATAACAGGCAGCGCCTGACGCCTTCGGGTTTTCCGGCATCATGTCTGAGAGCGGGCGTTCATCGGGTCAACGGTCACGGAGTCAACCATGCAAGACAGCGATATTAAAGCGGTACTGAACCAGGTGAAAACCATTGCGCTGGTCGGGGCTAGCGAGAACCCTTCGCGCCCCAGTTACGGAGTGATGGCTTATCTGCTTGGGCAGGGATACCGGGTGATTCCGGTCAGCCCGCGTCTGGCGGGGCAAACCCTGTTGGGGCAAGCCGCCTATGCGTCACTGAGCGATATTCCGGAACCGATTGATATGGTCGATGTCTTTCGCCAGCCGGACGCCGCGTTTGAAGTCGCACAGGACGCGATAGCTATCGGTGCGCGGGTGCTGTGGCTGCAAATCGGCGTCATCAATGAAGCCGCGGCGGTACTGGCGCATGATGCGGGACTGACGGTAGTGATGGATCGTTGTCCGAAAATTGAAATTCCCCGATTGGGGCTGGAAAAATAAGCGGCCTGCCTCGTTTCCCGGTGGGGAGCATTTCCCGGTGGAGGCAATACTGGTGGTAAACGCGCGGCTGGCGGCAAACGAGCGCCGCAATCATTACATGTCAGTGCAGCAGACGCGGGGCGCGGCGTCGGATCGTGGCGGCCAGTTCATCCAGCGATGGGTGCTCAGAAGGATTGGGGTCTTCATTGACCAGTTGCTCTTCCGCCAGATAGGTATGAATCGGGCGGCCCTGCTCATCTTCCATCACCACGTGATACCAGGGCGCCGTTCGCAGGGTATCATTGACCGCAAGCTCCTCCCATTTCGGTTGCTCAAGGGAGTATTCAGGATCAATGTCGATGACGACGCCGGGGTACCCCAGTAGTTTATGACGAATCTGCTGTCCGATGGTGAATTTACAGTTAATCATATGACCTCCCGAGAAACGTATTACGTACCCTAAATGGGGGGATGGCGCGTGGTTTTCAAGTCATCAGGTGCGGTGGCGATCTTCATCAGGACGGCTTAGCCAGTCGGTCTGTTTATTGTACTAATAATAGGCTGAACGATGGCGAAAATGCGTTAACTCTGACGTATTTTTACACTGCATTCAGTGGCGTTTGAGGGGGAAGAGATGTCGACGGTATCCGTGATTGCCTGGGTTTACGGAATGGTGCAAGGGGTGGGATTTCGTTATCACACCCAGTTGCAGGCTCGCCAGTTGGGGGTACGCGGCTACGTCAGAAACTGCGATGACGGCAGCGTGGAGGTGGTCGCCAGCGGCGAGACGCATGCCGTAGAGCAACTGGTGGCCTGGCTAAAGCAAGGAGGGCCGCGCCATGCCCGGGTGGACAAGGTGCTGATGGAGCCGCACCCCGCCACCGATGAGCGCGATTTTACCATTCGCTATTGAACCCGCGCCTGAATATTCAGATGCATTTCACCGGTTTCGGCAGCCCGGCAATTTTGGTCGCCTGTTTGGCTGGGCCCTTGGGAAACAGGCGGTAGAGATAGCGGCTGTTGCCTTTCTCCTCGCCGTATTTCTGGGCCATCGCTTTAACCAGCATACGGATGGCGGGCGAGGTATTGAATTCGATGTAGAATGCCCTGACAAAGCGCACGACTTCCCAGTGCGCATCAGTGAGCGTGATGCCTTCCTGTTCCGCCAGCATGGGGGCCAGGCCTTCCTGCCAGTCGCTGCTGTCTTTCAAATATCCCTGGGCATCGGTATCGATGACCCGGTCTTCAAACACTAACATATTGCCTCGGTATGACGTGAAAACACGCCTAGTCTAGCAAACTTTGCCGCGCACACAGAAGATGGCGCAAGGTGCTGTTTGAAACGTACCCTGCGGTCTTCATGCTCGCAAAAAAACGCAAGGCGCCCGAAGGCGCCTTGTCTGGAGGAGTCCGATGTCGGCGTCCGATTACTCTCGTGACATCCCCAACAGGCTCAGCAGGCTGACAAACAGGTTGTAGATGGAAACATACAGGCTGACTGTCGCACGAATGTAGTTGGTTTCGCCGCCGTGGACGATGTTGCTGGTTTCCCACAGAATCGCACCGGCGGAGAACAGGATAAACATCGCGCTGATAGCCAGATGCAGCCCCGGCAGATTCAGGAACAGGTTGGCAATCGTCGCCACCAGCAGCACCACGAAGCCAGCCATCAGCATGCCGGACAGGAAAGACATGTCCTTGCGGGTGGTCAGCACGTAGGCGGAGCAGCAGAAGAACACCAGTGCCGTGCCGCCCAGCGCCAGCATGATGATGTCGCTGGCGCCGGCAGCGATTAGCGTGCTCAGCAATGGGCCGAGGGTATAGCCCATAAAGCCGGTCAGTGCGAACGCGGCCAGAATACCCGCCGGGCGGTCCGCCAGACGATATGTCAGGAACATCAGGCCGTAAAAGCCGACCAGCGTCAGGATCAGACCCGGCGATGGCAGGTTCAGTACGGTGCTAAGGGTGGCGGTGACGGCGGAAAAACCCAGCGTCAGCGACAGCAGGAAATAGGTATTACGAAGTACCTTGTGGGTACTGAGTAGCGATTGCTCGCGAGTGGTGGAGGCAATAATGCGGTCCATAATAACGACTCTCTCTAGTTAAGGGGGCCATTGTTGTCTTTAAAGAGAGTAAGTAGTTGCATTATGTTATTAAAGCCGTTTTACCCTTCTTTACGCTGTTGACGATAAAAGTACACTGTTGATAATCAACGCTTGAGCCTGATGGCGATTTTGTACGCTTTCAATCGGTTGCTGCCTGTTTTTCAGGCGATTGAGCGATGTGTCGCTTTACAATATCCGGCACACTGTTTATAGTTCGCGTCGTTGCGGAGGAGTGGCCGAGTGGTTGAAGGCACCGGTCTTGAAAACCGGCGACGCGAAAGCGTTCTAGAGTTCGAATCTCTACTCCTCCGCCAAAATTATTAACGGGTCAGCATTATGCTGGCCCGTTTTCGTTTGCGCCGATGTTCCAGTCTTCGAGCCCGCTTCCAAATTTCCGCTCATGTCGTTATAGCCTGCCCGGTGACGCGGTATGATAGTGCCTTGCGCTATGGGTTCTGGAGAAAAACATGCAGGTGTTAATCGTTGTTGATATGCAGAACGGGGTGTTCGCCACGCCGCGTTATCAGCAGGATATCGTGGTTGAGCGTATCAATCGGTTGATTGACGCGGCGGATCAGACCGTTTTCATTCAGCATGCGGACGCAGATATGCCGCCCGGCAGCGAAGCATGGCAGTTGTTGCCCTCGCTGCATCGTCCCGCGAACGCGATATCCGTCACCAAAACCGCCTGTGATGCGTTTTATCGCACTGAGTTGGCAGACACGTTGAACCGTCTTGATGTTCGGCATTTCACCGTATGTGGTTGCGCTACCGACTATTGCGTCGATGCCACCATCAAAAATGCCGCCAGCCGCGGCTACGCCCAGACGGTAGCGGGCGATGCCCATACCACGGCGGACCGTCGGGCGGTTAGCGCGGCACAATTGATTGCCCAGCATAATGATGTCTGGCGCGATTTCATCATTCCCGGCAATACGCTGCGGGTGGAAGACACCGAGGTTATCCTGCGCGCGTGGCAGGCCCCGGCCTGATGCGTGCGCTGCTTAAGGTGAACTGAGCAGATCGTTTTCAAGCCAACGCAGAATCACCTCGACGATATAGCGCTGTTCATCATCGTTCAGTGGGCGGTGCTGTTCGATGTGATGCCATTTCTCCAGACAGCCCCGGCAGCAGGTTGCGGTGGCGTGCTGAGCGATAAACACCGGATGGCCACGCATCGGGGTTTGTTTGCCGTCGTTGGCGGGCTCCGCCGGCGCCAGCCGTTGAGCGATAAAATCGGCGGCGTGAGACGCAATCAGCGTCTTGCCTTTGCTGAAGCAATAGTCGCGCTCTTTGGCGCCCAGATGAAAACGCTGGCGGAAGCGGGAGCGTGACAGCCGGGAAAACAGCTCATCAAGTGTTGTCATGCCCGAAATCTGTGGGTAATGGTCTGAGTGGGCCAAGACTACTCCCGACGCCGGGTGAGGGCAAGGTCCACAGGATAACCGTTTGTATTGTATTGGTAATATTACGGCGCAAATCCGGCGCCGCTTCACAAATACCTCAAAAACGACGTCGTGCGACCGCAAACGGGGCTACGCTTTCAATACAGCGGTGGCTAACTCAAGGGGGCATGATGTACAAGACCATTTTAGTACCCGTGGATATTGACGAAGAAGCGTTGACCCAAAAGGCGTTGTCACATGCCGTGGCTCTGGCCAGGCAGTCCGGCGCTACCGTCCACCTGTTTCATGCACTGCCTGACGCTTCGGCGTTCATGTCGGCGTACTCGTTTGGCATCAAGGAGTTTGAGAATGAAGCGGTGATCAAAGCGGATGAGAAGCTGCATACCTTGATGAAAACCATCGATTTGCCGGCGGACAAGCTGTCTCACAGTATCAGTTTCGGTATTCCGCGCGATGAAGTGTTGGAACTGGCTCAGGAAATTGAAGCCGATCTGATTGTGATTGGTTCGCGTCGCCCGAATGTGAAGACCTATCTGCTGGGGTCGAACGCCGCGGCGATCGTCCGCCATGCCCAGACATCGGTGTTGGTGGTGAGGTAAACCGGCCGGCGAGGCCCGTGTCACGCTGGCATTAGCGGCCTCGTCTTTCAGCGTAACTGGCTGTCTTTGCTGCCGCGTCGGTTATAACCGCTGTTGACGGCCTGTTTCTTATCCAGCTTTTCCTGACACTGCACGCAGAAGCGAACACCCGGTAGCGCCAGACGGCGTGCCTGCGGGATGGCTTCGCCGCATTCCTCGCAATACTCTGCGCTGTCGCCCTGATGCAGCAGGCTGCGGGCGCGGGCGATGGCATCATCCACCGTCGCGTCGATTTGCTCCTGCACTGCACCGTCATTAGACCAGCCACTGGCCATGACGCACCTCTATTGTCAGTATGGGACCCTATTATTTTTGTGAAGCCTATGTCTGTGTGAAACCTATTGCCAGCATAAAACATATGCAGCATGGAAACGCATTCTGAGTATGGCATGAAATGACGGGTGGAACGCGCGGGGGCCTAAAAAAGCATAACGTCATCCGACTACGGCACAGGATGCAATAGCTTTCGGCATTTGTCACGACATCAACAGCATCAACAAGATGCTATTCGCGTTGGGGAGTCACGGTCGTCGAAGCGACAGCAGGTGCAACAGACTGTTCGACACGTGGTTGCTGTGTGTTCTGGTGATGGAGAAAAGCGCCGATGGCGGAATAGGCAAAACGACCAAGCAGAATAATAAAACTAATCATTAGTACAGTACGGGCTATGCGCGTACCGGATCGTCGTCGCTGACGCAGGGCTATGCGCCGTTTGTGGATAATGGTGGACATGGATGCTCTATTTCCTGTTATCGCGGACATTCGCTGTATTTTATTTAGGCACAAGCCTGCGGGATGGTCAATGTGAGTGGGGCAAAAAGCGTGGAGTGGGGTAGCCAGACGTGCTGTTGATGATGATTCTGTGAATGGTGTCACGGAAAAAAGCAAATGCACCGTAATAACAGGCCGGACAGCAAACCCGGAGGCGCTGCCGGCCTGGAAAACAATCAGACCAGTTCTTCTTCGATGTGCAATTTCCAGCCGCTAACGTCTTCCCAGTATTGCTGTTCTCGTTCCAGATCAAGCTGTACCAGCATGTTCTGGTTGAAGAACCCGTGCGGGAAGATCAGCGTCCACGCCGTTTCGCTGGCGATAAGACGTAGCGTTTTCGGCGTGGTGGTCGCCTGACGCTGGTTGTTCAGCAGGGTGGCGAGGCGCAACAGTTGCACCATCGGCAGGTACTGCTTCTTTTTGAACAGGTTGAAACGCGGCAACTCTTCCAGCTTGACGGCCTTGCGATGCAACCGCACCGTCAGGGCCAGCAACTGCTGCTGCTCCTGATTGAAGCCCGGCAGGTTGGTGTTTTGCAGAATATAGGCCGAATGGCGATGCATACCGCTATGGTTGATGCCCAGCCCTACCTCATGCAGCATGGCCGACCATTTCAGCAACGCTTCCAGTTGCGGATGCACCAGCGACGGGTTCTGCTGCGCCCATTGGGCGTAAAGCTGTTCAGCGGTTTCTCGTACGCGTTTAGCCTGCTCCCGGTCGATATTGTAGTGGCTGGCCAGACTTTGCGCGGTACGGATACGGATATCCTGATGGCGGAAGCGGCCTTCCATTTCGTACAGCACCCCCTCGCGCAAAGCGCCGTCCGACAGGCGGAGCTCCTTGATCGCGAGCGCGTCAAACACGCCGCACAGGATGGCGAAGCCCGGCACCAGCACGCTCTGACGATCTTCGGTCAGACCGGGCAGGCTAACCGCACGGAAGTTTTTGAATTGCAGGATGCGCTCGCGCAGCATTTCCAGCCGTTCCGGGGTGATCAGCCCGTCCTTTTCCCCCATCGCCACCAGAATTTCACACGTGGCTTTGATGGTGCCGGAAGCGCCCAATGCATAGTCCCAGCCGTAAATACGGTATTCCCACGCCAGGGTTTCCAGCTTCTGGGCCGCCGCCAGCCGGGCGCGCCGGAAGTTGGCCTCGCTGATTTCGCCGTTGGGGAAAAACTGCTGGGCGAAGCTGACGCAACCCATGCGGCGGCTTTCCACCAGCATGGGTTCAAAGTCCTCGCCGATCACCAGTTCGGTAGAACCGCCGCCGATGTCGATCACCAGCTTGCGGCCTTTTTCCGGCTGGGTGTGTTCCACCCCCATGAAGATCAGACGGGCTTCTTCATGGCCGGAGATGATCTCGATCGGGTAGGGAATAATCTTAGCGGCGCGGCGCAGAAAATCCTGCGCGTTGACCGCCTGCCGCAGGGCATGAGTACCAACAATCGACACGTTAGTAGCGGGAAAACCCTGCAGTCGCTCGGCAAACAGCGCCAGACAGCTCAGCCCGCGCTGGATGGACTCCTCGCTCAGCCGGTTCTGGCTGTCCAGCCCGTCGGCCAGATGCACGCGTTGTTTCAGGCGACTGAGTACCTGCAGTGCGCCATTGACGACGCGGGCGACCACCATGTGGAAACTGTTGGACCCCAGGTCGATAGCCGCGAATTCCTGGGGTTGTTCGGTATTGTGATTCGTTAAAGGCATTGGGTCAGGCCTGTTCTCCGGGTTGCTCAAGCGCCTTGATATAGTCATAGATGGCATTCTGGGCGCGTATCTTGCGCCGGTTGCCGCGGGTGACGTAGCGATTGCTCTGTTCCTTGTCTACCACACGGGTTTTTACCGTATCGCTGAACAAAATATCCAGAATGTCCAGCACCCGGCCCTTAAGCCTGTGATCAAGCACTTCCACCGCGACTTCGATACGGTAATCAATATTGCGTGTCATCCAGTCGGCGGACGACAGGAAGACCTTGTGGTCGCCGCCATTGTGGAACACATAGACGCGATCGTGCTCCAGATAGCGGTCCAGAATACTGATGACACGAATATTATCGCTGATCCCGGGGAGTTCTGGAATCAGCGAACACATGCCGCGAACCAGCAGGTTGATTTTTACCCCGGCGCTGGAAGCGGCGTACAGGCGGTCTACCAGTCCTTTATCCACCAGATTGTTGATTTTTAGGGTGATTTTCGCTTCCTGACCCGATTGTGCGTTAGCGATTTCCTGATCGATCATCTGATAGAGACGTGCGCGGGAATTTTGCGGCGACACCAGCAGATGGTCGAAGCTGACCGGCCGGTACGGGTTTTCAATGAAGTTGAACACCCGGCGCACTTCGTTGGTGATGCGTTCGTCGGCGGTGAGCAGCGAGTAATCGGTGTACAGGCGCGCGGTTTTCTCGTTGAAGTTGCCGGTGCCGATGTGGGCATAGCGCACGATGTTGTCCCCTTCCTTGCGGGAAATCAGGAACAGTTTGGCGTGAATCTTCAACCCCGGCACCGAGAAGATAACGTGAACGCCCGCTTCCGTCAGCCGTTTGGCCCAGTGAATGTTGGCTTCTTCGTCAAAGCGCGCCTGCAGTTCCACCACCACCGTGACCTTTTTGCCGTTGTGGGCGGCGTGGATCATCGAGTTGATGATGCGGGAATCTTTCGCCACGCGGTAGATATTGATCCTGATCGATAACACGCTCGGGTCGAAAGAGGCCTGACGCAGCAGTTCCAGCACATGCTCGAAAGTATGGTACGGATAGTAAAGCAGCACGTCGCGGTGACGGATGGCGTCAAACCCGTTGCGGAACTGGCTGAACCAGCTATGGCGCAAACGCGGCAGCGGCTTGTTGACCAGATTGGCGCGGCCGATATTCGGGAAACCGATGAAGTCTTTGAAATTGTGATAGCGGCCGCCGGGGATCACCGAGTCGTAGGAGGAGATATCCAGCTTGTTCAGCAGGCACTCCACCATCGCGTCCGGCATATCGCGCTGATAGACGAAGCGCACCGGCTTGGCGGTCAGACGCTGCTTCAGGCTGGAGGACATCAGTTCCAGCAGACTCGATTCCATTTCGGTGACCAGATCGTATTCGGCGTCGCGGGTCATTTTCATCGAGTAGGCATTGAGCGCGTCGAAATCGAAAAAGCCGCGGAAAATATCGTCCAGACAATAGCGAAGAATATTGTCGATTAGAATCATGGTCTTGCGGCGGTGCGGCGCTTCCGGCGGCAGGTCGACGAAACGCGGCACTTTGTCGGACGGGATTTCCAGCAGCGCGTAATCGGTCTTCTCGCCCCGGATGATTTCCACCGCCAGATAGGTGTAATCGTCTTTCAGAAATTCCACCAGATTGGTTTCCGGCAGAATCAGAATCGGCGTGATATGCGGGCGCAGATTTTGCCGGAAGTACTCGCGCAACCAGATTTGCTGGTTGGGGGAAACCTGACGCTCGTTCACCAGAAAGATCTGGTTGCGGGCCATTTCCAGCAGCAGTTCGTTGTACAGATTGTCGAACAGTTGGTCGGTTTTCAGTACCCGGGTCTGAATTTTGCCGAGCAAATGGCGCAGTTCGCCGGCGGAGCCTTGTTCTTCGTTGATCAGGATGCGGCGCTTCAGGTCGGCAAAGCGAACTTTGTAGAACTCGTCCAGATTGTTGGAATAGATGCCGAGAAACCGCATCCGTTCGATTAACGGATTGGTTTTGTCCGCCGCTTCCTGCAACACACGCTCATTAAAGGATAACCAACTCAACTCTTTTTCTATGTAGAGTTTGTCCTGACTCATTGTCGCTCCGTTACACTATTTTGACTTAAGTGTAGCTAATATCCACGTTCATTATGGCGCGCAAATGACGATAAAAGCGAATGCGCGTATCGACTTACCATTGTCATATTACAGGCGTAAAGGCAACATATGTTACCCCGTCAGTGACGGGGAATTTAACTTCCTCTTCATTTACGCAAGAGGACGGACAGGTTCACGACACGGCAGGAACAACGGCGACGCATGGCAGACACAGGCAATTTACCTTACCGGGACAGACAGCGGGCGTTTATCGACCGGTTGACGCGCCGGATTGTGGTGGGGAGCGGGTGGCTGGTGTTGCTGGCGCTGCTGCTGATTTTTTTCTATCTGCTGTATGTGGTGATCCCGCTGTTTTCCTCTGCGTCGATTCGGCCGCTGGCGCCGGTGGCGGTCGATACCCGCGAGCCGGCGCTGGCGCTCGGCATCAACGACAACGGGCGCTGGGCTTTCCGGGTGGATACGGCCGGTTACGGCGAATTCATCGCGCTTGAACGCGGTCAGTCCGTAGCGCGCGTGCCATTAGCGCCGTCGGTAGCGCTGGCGGCGATGAGCGTCGGTGAGCGCCCGCTACTGGTCATGGGGCAGGCTGACGGCGCGCTGAGCGTGGTGCGTCCGGAAATGCCGCTGTCCGGCGCTGGCGCGCCGCAGTGGCGATATCCGCTGGGTGAGCGCCCGCTTCTGCTGGCCGGCGCGCTGCCGCCGCTGCGGCAATTGGCGGTCGCCGAGTCAGGCGATGTGCTGCGGGTGGCGATGATTGGCGGCGATAACCTGTTGCAGCTCTATTCGCTGACGGCCGCCGGCGCACAGTCCGTCGGGCAGGCCACGCTGACCGAACCGGCAGAACAACTGCTGCTGACGCCGGACGGGCAACAGCTCTATACCCTGAACGACAATCGTCTGACGGTATGGCAACACGGTGAGCAAGCGCTTACCGCTCGCGAAACGGTGACGTTGCCGGGAACGGCGCCGTTGTCGTTATCACTGCTGGCGGGCGGCCATTCGTTGCTGGTGAAGTCCGCCGATGGGCGGGTCAGCCAGTGGTTCGATACCCCGGCGGCGCAAGGGCCGCGTCTGAGTGAGATTCGTACTTTCCCCACGGTAGGACGGCAGTTGCAACTGGTGATCGAACCGCGTCGCCGCGTTTTCGCCACCCTCGACCCACAGGGGCATTTCTCGCTGTTCGCCAGCAAACAATCCGGCGAGCTGATGAGCGCTTTGCTGGCACCGCAGGCCAGGCTGGCGGCGTTTTCTCCCCGCGGGCGGGCGCTGCTGGTGGAAACGGACGCGGGCTGGCAACCCTATCAGTTGGACAACGCCTACCCGGATATCGGCTGGCGCGGGCTATGGCAGAAACTCTGGTATGAAAACTATCCCGAACCTGATTATGTCTGGCAGCCGACCGCCGCCGACGACAGCTATCAGGCCAAATTCAGTCTGGTCCCGTTGTTGACCGGCACCTTCAAAGCCGCACTCTACGCCATGCTGTTCGCCGCGCCGCTGGCGCTGGCCGCCGCGATTTACACCGCCTGCTTCATGGCGCCGGCGCTGCGGCGCTGGGTTAAACCCGCGATGGAAATCATGGGCGCGTTGCCGACGGTGGTGATCGGGTTGATTGCCGCGCTCTGGCTGGCGCCGCACATGGCCGCCTATCTGGCCGCCATTCTGCTGCTGCCGCCGCTGTGGGTGCTGGCCGTGCTGGGATGCGGTTGGTTGCTGGAGCAATTGCCCGGGCGCTGGCGACGCGGCGTGTCGACGGGCTGGGATGCATTACTGCTGATACCGGCGATGTTGTTGATGTTGGCGCTGGCCTGCTGGCTGGGGCCGTGGCTGGAAATGCGCCTGCTGGGGCAGCCGCTCTGGCAGTGGATGGGCGATCATTTCAGCCAGCGTAATACGCTGGTGGCCGGGGTGGCGCTGGGGTTTGCGCTGATCCCACTGATTTTTTCGCTGGCGGAGGATGCGCTGTTCAGCGTGCCGGCGCGGCTGAGTCAGGGGTCGCTGGCGCTGGGGGCGACGGCGTGGCAAACGCTGTGGCGGGTGGTGCTGCCGTCGGCCAGTTCCGGTATTTTCGCCGCGCTGGTGCTTAGCTTCGGCCGTGCGGTGGGCGAAACCATGATTGTGCTGATGGCGACCGGCAACACGCCGGTTATGAACAACAGCCTGTTTCAGGGGTTACGATCGCTGGCGGCCAATATCGCCATCGAGATGCCGGAAGCGGCGATGTCCAGCGCGCATTATCGGGTGCTGTTTTTGGCCGCGCTGGTGCTGTTTGTGTTTACCTTTGTGGTCAATTCGCTGGCGGAGGTGATTCGCCAGCGTCTGCGTCGCCGCTATCGCGATGAAGGAGAATTGTCATGAAGCGCTGGTTCGGCACCGGAACGCCCTGGGTATGGCTGACGGCGTCCGCCATTACCTTCAGCCTGATTGCCATGATCGCGGTATTTGTGCTGCTGATCGGGCAGAGCGCGCGCTATCTGTGGCCGCAGCCGGTGTGGTTGTTTAGCCTGCAGGATTCGCAGGGCAGTGCGCAGCAACTGATCGGCGAACGCTACGACGCGCAGCGTCTGACCCGGCAACAACTGATGGATGCCGGCGTCGAGAATGCGCCCGCCGAAGGCGCTACCCGCTATCTGCTCAAGACCGGGTGGCGGGAGTTTTACGGCCAGAGCTTTCAGACGGTGCTGTCCACGTCGGTGACGGATGCCCGCCAGCCCGTCGACGTGCTGGCGGTGCGCCGCACCACCAACGGTATGGCCTATGGCTATCTTGACGGCATGACCGAGGACGGACAGCCGCTGGTATCCGACAATCTGTCGTCGACGCTGCAACAACGCATTTTGCAGGTGCGGCAATTGATGGCGCGCGCCCAGACCCTGCGTCTGGGGGAGATGAACCGGGTTAATCAGCAGTTCGACGCGCTGCGGCTACAGGAAGAGAAACTGCGCCGGGAAAACCGCTTGGGCGATCAGGCGCAGGCGCGCCTCAAAGCGGAACGCACCGAGCTGGAGCGTCATTTCAATGCGCTTAACCAGCAACTGATAGCGTTCAATGCCGACATCAACCGTAGCGCCGTTCTGCTGCGGGATGCGCAAGGACAGCGGCATACCATTCCGGTCAGGATGATCGACCGGGCCTGGTACCCGAATGCGATGACAATCCCTGAAAAAGCGCAGCAGACGCTGCAGGTGCTGGGCACTATGCTGACCCGGTTCGAGCCGGACGACAGCAGCCCCGGCCAGCTGTTTCCGGCAATTTTCGGCACCGTGCTGCTGGTTATCTTGATGTCGGTTATCGTGATGCCGCTGGGGGTGGTGGCGGCGGTCTATCTGCACGAGTACGCCGACAACAACAGCCTGACGCGCTGGGTGCGGATTGCCGTGGCGAATCTGGCCGGGGTGCCGTCGATCGTTTACGGCGTGTTCGGGCTGGGATTTTTTGTTTATCTGGTAGGCGGTACGCTGGATAGCCTGTTTTACGCCGAGTCGTTGCCCAACCCGACGTTCGGTACGCCGGGGCTGCTGTGGGCGTCGCTCACGCTGGCGCTGCTGACGCTGCCGGTGGTGATTGTGTCCACCGAAGAGGGGTTGTCGCGTATTCCGGTGTCGGTGCGGCATGGCTCGCTGGCGCTGGGGGCGACCCGGGCGGAAACCCTGTGGCGCGTGGTGTTGCCGATGGCGGTGCCGGCGATGATGACCGGGCTGATTCTGGCGGTGGCGCGAGCGGCGGGGGAAACCGCGCCGCTGATGTTGGTGGGCGTGGTGAAGTCGGTGCCGGCGCTGCCGGTGGATGATATCTTTCCCTACCTGCATCTGGAGCGAAAATTCATGCACCTGGGATTCCAGATTTATGATCTGGCGTTTCAGAGCCCGGATGTGGAAGCCGCCCGCCCGCTGGTGTACACCACCGCGCTGTTGCTGGTGCTGATTGTGGTGGCGTTGAATCTGGCAGCGATCGGCATTCGCCATGTGCTGCGTGAAAAATACCGAGCGATGTCGCTCTGAGTGGCGGGAGAACCGTGGTGGGAGAAATAGTGATGGGCATGCCTAAACAGCTGGAACGACTCCCCGTGATGGACGTCCACCGGTTGACGGATGATCAAACGGCTTTGTCGGTAGACGGGCTGAATCTGTATTACGGCGACAAGCAGGCGCTGAGCGATATCTCCCTGCGTATTCCGAAACACCGCGTGACCGCGTTGATTGGGCCGTCCGGGTGCGGTAAATCCACCTTGTTGCGTTGCTTTAACCGTATGAACGACCTGATGGATACGTGCCGCATTGAAGGCGATATCCGCCTGCAGGGCATGCCCATCAACGATCCGGCGGTGGATGTGTCGACGCTGCGCCGCCGGGTCGGCATGGTATTCCAGCGCCCCAATCCATTCCCCAAATCCATCTATGAAAACGTGATTTACGGCCTGCGTCTGCAGGGCGTGAAAGAGCGGCGTACGCTGGATGAAGCGGTGGAAAATGCGCTGCGGGCCGCGGCCTTGTGGCATGAGGTGAAAGACCGGCTTGGCGACAATGCGCTGACGCTCTCCAGCGGCCAGCAGCAGCGGCTGGTGATCGCCCGCGCCATCGCCATCGAACCGGAGGTGCTGTTGCTGGATGAACCCACCTCGGCGCTCGATCCGATCTCGACGCTGGTGATCGAAGAGCTGATCGGCGCGCTGAAACGCCGCTTCACGCTGGTGCTGGTGACGCACAACATGCAGCAGGCGGCGCGGGTGTCCGATTATACGGCGTTTATTCATCATGGCCGGCTGATTGAATATAACGAAACCGACGCGCTGTTTACCGCTCCGGCCGAACGCCGTACCGAAGACTATATTACCGGTCGTTTCGGTTAAGCTGCGCCTCACGATAACGGCATGTTTTCGTGAGGCGGTTTGTTCACTACGTTATGCTGCGATAAGTTCATTTGTTCATAACTTTATCTTTTAATTAAATAAAAATAACGATAAATAAACATGTTCTTCTGTGGCGACAATGACGCCAATTTTACTTATTTCCTTTATTTGATCTGGGTCAGCTTTATTTTATTTATTGCATAACCAAAATTGTTTATGCCTGTTTTTGGCTAGATGGAATTGATTAGGTGAATTACTATTTCTTTCGCAGCAATTGGCTGTACATTTAAATGGAATTGCTAGGGATGAAAAAGTCTATAAAAATGGGGTTGGCTCTGGGATTGCTTCTGGCTACAACGTCTTCTGCGTTCAGTGCGCCTGCGCCTGCTCTGAGTGGATTACGTATTAAAGTATTATCAGGGGTATATGGCGGCACCTGGCAATATGCTCCCGTTAACGCGGTTTCGATCGGGCCGGGTTACGCGGGCGGCACACTGCAGATTGCCGTGGTGGAAACCGGATATGGTGGTAATCGTATTGGTTGGATCAACGGCGAACAAAAGAAACCCGATTCGGTGAAACTGGCGTGTCTGGTGAAAGGCGAGATGACGGACAATTGCCCCAGAGGTGCTACGGGCGCGGGATGGATTGCCTATTTTAGCGCGAACTATCAGACATCAGTGACTTTCCGCTATCAATCGACATCGGCTAATTTCCCCTATAAAACCTTGAGCACGTCACTCACGATCAAGTAATTTTTTTTAAAATACCGTCTCGATAAGACTACACCTTACAGGCAGCACATACGCTGCCTGTTGTACCAACAGTTATGCTAACAGTTGTACTGACAGGTTTACATCCAGATAGGTTTACATCCTGACAGCCCGCCTCATTTACTATTTTGTCGCAGACAGTATTCGAAATCCTTACGTGTTCCATGTCAGACGTGCGTTATTATTCCATTTTATCCTGAGATTAAAGGTAGTAAATCCAAGAAAAATAAACACGCGGTAATATTTCTTGTCTAATTTGTTTTGATTTATATTTCCCGACTGGTTTTTATTTTTGTTTTATTTATATTTTCTTTTATTTTTATTTGTTTCTTAAATGATGTTGCTTATCTTATTTTTTTACTGGAGGCAATTTTTTGTGCTGATTAGTATTTCATTGCAGCAATGGGCTGCATATTTTAATGGAACCACTCAGGATGAGAATGTCTATAAAAATAGGTTTTACGCTGGGTATGGTCGTGGCGGCGCTATCGCCAGTTTATGCTCAAACCTCTGATGAGCCGGTACAAACCGTCATTACCGCGCTCGATTCTCCGTTTATCGATCATCCGCTGTCAGCCGGTTCAGAACAGGACGTGTCCTCTTCCGAACATAAAGCGCTGCGCGCGCCGGCGCCGGCGTTGAGTTCAGTGCAGGTGTACGCGGTGTATTCCTCGCTGAAAGGCGGCTGGCAGGCGGTGCCGACCAATACCTTTACACTGTCAGGTTATGCGGGTGGCACCACGTTGCGCATCGCCGTGCTGGAAGTGGGGTATGGCGGTAACCGCATTGGCTGGCTGAACGGCGGGCAAACCAGCCCGTATCAGGTTAACCCCGTTTGTATTGTTAATGGTCGTTATACCGAAAGCTGCCCGGCTGGCTACACCGTTGCGGGTTGGATGGCGTATTTCAATGCAGACAATATGTCGTCGGTGGTATTCCGTTATCAATCCACATCGACCAATTTCCCGAATCGCACGCTGAGCACGTCGCTCAATATTCAGTAAGTGCCAGACAACATTCAGTAAGTGCCATACAACAGGCGGCGTATGCGCTGCCTGTTGTTTTAAACAGTTTGTTTTAAACAGTTTGTTTTAAGGCGTGATTCATCAGACGGAAATAACGTACCTGAGTCGGATAAATGGGCGTATTGAGCCGCATTTTATGTGTTGGATCAAAATAATTGATACGCGTCATTAATTATCCGTGTGATTGAACCCGGCGGTGATAAAATAGCGTCGGTTTTCATTCACGCGTATTAAACGGTAGGCATTATGAGATTCAGCACCATGAGCGAAGGTGACATCATCACCGAGCTTTGTCGGCGGATAAAAGACGCGCGCATTCAGCAACGCTTGTCGCAGGTGGATTTGGCCGAGCGGGCTGGGCTTGGCATCGCCACCATCAAGCGGGCGGAAATGGGCGAGTCGATTACCCTGAGCAGCCTGCTGGCGATTCTGCGCGGGTTGAATCGCTTACATCAGCTGGAAGGCGTGCTGTTTGATACCGAAGTCGAGAATTTTAATGCGCGCCTGAATGGCGGGCAGCCGCGCGCGCCGTTGCGTATTCGTAAGAAAAACGCCGATGTCGCCGCGCCTGTGGCTGCACCGGAGTCGATGCCCAAACCGGTCGCCAGCGCGCTTGACTGGTATGTTTCCGCCGCCGAAAACAACCTGATCTGGTCCTGGCCGGATAGCGAGAAAAAACCTTCCTGAAAAAACGCCGGGCATTAACCCGGCGCGTGATTCTGTTTTAACTGCCTGTGATGAACGCTTACTCGCACTGCACCACTTTGATCGCCAGGCCGCCGCGGGAGGTTTCGCGGTATTTGGCGTTCATGTCTTTACCGGTTTCGTACATGGTTTCAATCACTTTATCCAGCGAGACGCGGGGTTCGCTGGCGCGGCGGATCGCCATGCGCGCGGCGTTGATGGCCTTGACGGAGGCGATGGCGTTGCGTTCGATGCACGGCACCTGAACCTGACCGGCTACCGGGTCGCAGGTCAGCCCCAGATTGTGTTCCATACCGATCTCCGCGGCGATGCATACCTGTTCCGGGTTAGCGCCCAGCAGTTCCGCCAGACCGGCCGCCGCCATTGAGCAGGCTACGCCCACTTCGCCCTGACAACCCACTTCCGCTCCGGAAATAGAGGCGTTCATCTTGAACAGAATGCCGATGGCGCCGGCCGCCAGAAAATAGCGCAGACAGGTGTCCGGCGTTACCGGCTGGATGAAACGGTCATAATACGCCAGTACCGCCGGAATGATGCCGCACGCGCCGTTGGTCGGCGCCGTCACCACCCGGCCGCCGGCGGCATTTTCTTCCGACACCGCCATGGCGAACATGTTTACCCAATCCATCGCGTCCATCGGGTCGTTGGAGAAACGGCCGTTGGTGAACAGCAGGCGGTGCAACGCCGAAGCGCGACGCGGCACCCGCAGCGGGCCGGGCAGGACGCCTTCGGTGTTCATGCCGCGATGAATGGCATTCTGCATGGTTTGCCAGACGCTGGCGAAATAGGCTTCCAGCGCGTCGCGGCCGTGCATGGCGATTTCGTTTTTCATCACCACCGCCGACAGCGACAGGCAGTTGTCGTGGCAGTGCTGTAACAATTGCCGGGCGGAATAGAACGGCCAGGGTGCGCGCTCTTCCTGCGCCATCGGCTGGCCGAAGTGCTCCTGATCGACCACGAAACCGCCGCCGATGGAGTAGTAGGTTTTGCTGTACAGCACCTTCTGGCTGGCGTCGAGCGCGCGGATCGTCATGCCGTTTTCATGCAGCGGCAGGTTCTCCGGCTGAAAGCGCAGCGCGCTGTCCAGCGGGAAGCTGACGTCATACCGCCCGTTGAGCAGCGGCAGACGGCGGGTATGCTGCACCTGTTGAATAAACGCCGGGATGGCGTCGATATCCACGCTGTCCGGCAGGTTGCCCGCCAGTCCCATAATGATGGCGATGTCGGTATGGTGGCCCTTGCCGGTCAGGGCCAGCGAGCCGTAAACATCAACGATAATGGCGTCAACCGATGAAATCAGAGACAGGCTGACCAGATCGTCCGTGAACATGTTGCCAGCTTTCATCGGGCCAACGGTATGCGAACTGGAAGGGCCGATACCAATTTTGAAAATATCAAATACGCTGACCATAGGGGGTTCCTTTCAGCTGACGCAGGCAGCCGGGCCGCCTGCGTCGGGAGGGTACGGAGGTATTACTCGAACAGGGTGTAGACGATGGCGGTGATGGCGATCAGACCCAGCAGGGTGACGAACACATTGCTCAGCGTGCCGCTGTACTGGCGCATGGCCGGCACTTTACGGATGGCGTACATCGGCATCAGGAACAGCAGACAGGCGATAACCGGGCCGCCCATCGTTTCAATCATACCCAGAATGCTTGGGTTAAGGGTGGCGACCAGCCAGGTGGTGACCAGCATGAACAATGCGGTGATGCGGTTCAGTTTGGTGGTCGAGACGGTCTTGCCGCGGCTGCGCAGCATTTTCACCATCATGCCGTTAAGGCCTTCGCCGGCGCCCAGATAGTGGCCGAGGAACGACTTGGAGATAGCGATGGTGGCGATAACCGGCGCCATATACCCCATGACCGGGTTGTTAAAATGGTTAGCCAGGTAGGACAGAATCGAAATGTTCTGCGTCTTGGCTTCCATCAGCTCCGCCGGAGAGAGCGCCAGTACGCAGCTGAACACGAAGAACATCACGGTCAGCACCATCATGGTGTGGCTGCAGGCCAGAATGCGGGAGCATTTTCTCTCGGCGTTGTCGCCATACTCGCGGCGTTTGGCGACCGCGAAAGATGAAATGATCGGCGAATGGTTGAAGGAGAACACCATTACCGGAATCGCCAGCCACAGCGTCGCCAGCATGCCGTTGCCGGTGGTGCTGTTGGTCAGGGAAATATTGTGGAAGACCGTGGTATTCCAGTGAGGAATTAAATACAGCGCCAGCATCATTAATACCGCTACGAACGGATAAACCAGCACGCTCATGGCTTTTACAATCATGGCTTCGCCGAAACGGACAATAAACATCAGCCCCAGAATCAATATCAGCGACAGAATCGCCCGCGGCGGCGACGGTAAATGCAGCTGGTGAGTAATAAAGCTGTCAACGGTATTGGTAATGGCTACGCTGTAAACCAGAAGAATCGGATAAATGGCGAAAAAATAGAGCAGGGTGATTAATTTTCCCGCACCGGTGCCGAAATGTTCTTCTACCACTTCGGTAATATCTTCACCGCTTTTTTTGCCGGATAAGACAAAACGGCATAATGCGCGATGAGAATAATAGGTCATTGGAAAAGCAATAATTGCCATGATAATCAACGGAATCAGACCGCCAATACCGGCATTGATGGGCAAAAACAGCACGCCCGCCCCAATTGCCGTGCCGTACAGGCCCAGCATCCAGACGGTATCGCTTTTACGCCAGCCTGAAGCTTGCTCCAGTACCTGACTGCTGTCTTGAATTGTGCTCATGCGTGTTTCTCCTTGGTGAACACAGAGTATAAAAAATACCGTACCGGCGGCAGGCCAATACAGAGATAATTCGCAGGTGTCACACGAGACATCATGTGAATCGGGGTAATCTTTTTTGTGGCTGCATTCTATATCCTGACCGTTGAGGAATAATAGTGAGGCGATCACACAAATGAATTAAGGTCAATTATTTTAACCTCAATTAATTAAAAATAAAATATCAGGATTGATGCGTTAAATTTTTTATTTTCGACGGTATCTTTTTTGATGCGTTAATGCGGTTAATTGAGGGGGTAATAAAGTGTAAATATATTTCATGAGAAATAGCGACAGGTGAAATAAATAACCAATGAAACATATTTAATTTGGAGACGGTGAAAATAATAAACCCAATCATCATAATGTCACGTAAAAATCTTGCTTCAGGTACCGGCGAGCCGACGCCGGCCCGCCAGTATCATTAAATGACTCAGCAGCTCAGTTGCTGCTGGGCCCATACCAGCCCGGACTGATAGGCGTCCGGCAACAACGGCGCCAGTGCGCGCAGCGTCTGATTCAGCAGCGCGGCATCCGGGTGATTGAGGTTCAGGTGACCCACCTTGCGGCCCGGGCGCACCTCTTTCTCATACCAGTGCAGGTGCACCAACGGCAGCGCCAGCCAATCGATATTCATGTCGGTGCCGATCAGGTTGACCATCACCGACGGGCTGGCGACGACCGGGGCCGGTAACGGCAGGTCGAGAATCGCGCGCAGGTGCAGTTCGAACTGACTGATGGAGGCGCCGTTTTGCGTCCAGTGGCCGCTATTGTGCACGCGCGGCGCCAGCTCGTTGATCAGCAGGCGATCGCCCACCACGAAGCATTCCATCGCCATCACGCCCACGTAGCCGAGACGATGCATAATTGCCGACAGCATCTGTTCCGCCTGCTGTTGCAGGTGCGGCTGCGGTTGCGGCAATGCCACGCTGGCGCGCAGGATGCCGTCTTCATGCAGGTTGCGGGTCAGCGGGTAGAATACGCAGTCGCCTTTTACGTTGCGCGCGCCGACCAGCGATACCTCGCCGGAAAACGCGATGCCCTGTTCAACGATGCACTCGCCGTAGCAGTCGGCAGGCAGGCTATGCTCTTCGCCGGGACGAATACGCCACTGACCGCGGCCGTCATAACCGCCGACGCGGCGTTTAACGATCGCCAGTTCGCCCAGCGCAGCGAATACCGCCGGCCACTCCTGCGCCGAGGCCAGCAACTGCCAGGGCGCGGTGGCCAGATTCAGTTCGTCCAGCAACTGTTTTTGGGTGTAGCGATCGGCCAGACGCGGAAAAATATCACGGTTGACGAACGCCGGGTGCTGCGCCAACTGGCGGGTCAGCGCCGTTTCCGGCCAGCGTTCGATTTCAGCGGTGATGACGCTGTGTTGCACCGGCACCGATTCCGGCTCCGCATCCAGCCCGACCGGATAAACGGCGATGCCCAGCGGCTCGCCGGCCTGGCGCAACATACGGCCCAGTTGGCCGTTACCCAGTACGCAAACCGGTTTCATGCATCCTCCCGCGGATCCGGGTGGTTCAGCACCTCGTCGGTCTGCGCCTGACGCCAGGCGGCCAGACGAGAAGCCAGCTCGCGGTCGTGACGCGCCAGAATCTGCGCGGCCAGCAGGGCGGCGTTAGCGGCGCCGGCTTTGCCGATGGCCAGGGTGCCGACCGGAATGCCGCGCGGCATCTGCACAATCGAATAGAGACTGTCGACACCGCTTAACGCGGCGCTCTGCACCGGCACGCCCAGCACCGGCACCAGGGTTTTAGCCGCCAGCATACCCGGCAGGTGAGCGGCGCCGCCCGCGCCGGCGATAATAACGTCAAAGCCATTCTGGTCCGCCTGTTCGGCGAAGCTGAACAGTTTATCCGGCGTGCGGTGCGCGGAGACGACTTCAACGTGATAGGGCAGATTCAGCGTGGTGAGGATCTCTGCAGCAAACTGCATGGTGGCCCAGTCACTCTTTGAACCCATGACAATAGCGATTTTCGCCGGGGCAGCGTTGGATGACATGCCTGTAATGCTCCTGTGGTTTGCATGACGGTGGTGATTCATGTCGATGATCGTGCATGACAGTAGATGATCGAGCATGACAGTAATCGTGCATGATGCGGTCATTGCGCGGTACAACGGCGACCTGAAACCGGAGCCGCAGGTCGCGAGGGCGTAGAGCATACCATGAGCCAGAGGGGAGGAAAACGGTTGCGTGGCGATGAAATGGGCCGTTAAGGGGGGAAATCAGTGTAAACGTCGCGTTACAACGGAAATGAAATCAGACGGACGTCGTCCGCGGTCACCCGCAGCAGAGAACCTTCCTGATGCCAGGCGCCCAACACGGCGCGCTCGGCGCACACGCCGGCCTGATCGATCGGATGAATCGCCGGGCGGTGGGTATGACCGTGGATCATCAGCGTGGCCTGATGGTGCCGCAGGCGGGCCATCACTTCATCGGCGTTGACGTCCATAATGGTCATGGATTTGTGCTGGTTGGCCTGCTGGCTGGCGGCGCGCATACGGGCGGCGATGCGCAGACGAAGGGACAACGGCAGCCACAGGAAAAGCCGCTGGATGAACGGGTTATGCACCTTGCGGCGGAAGTTCTGGTAGGCGTGATCGTCGGTACACAGAGTATCGCCGTGCAGCAGCAACGTGCGGCGGCCATAGAGGTCAAGCACCGTTTCCGTGGCGAGCAACTGCAGGCCGCTCTGGCGGGCGAAGCGCGCGCCAAGCAGAAAGTCGCGGTTGCCGTGGGCGAAATAGCAGGGTACGCCGGTGTCGGCCAGCGTCTTCAACGCCTGCGCCACCGTGGCGTGCAGCGGGGCCGGGTCATCGTCGCCAATCCAGGCGTCGAACAGATCGCCGAGGATGTAGAGCGCGTCGGCGCCGGGCGCGTCTTCACGCAGAAAACGCAGGAAACCGGCGGTGATCGCCGGTTCCTGTTCGCTCAGATGCAGATCGCTAATAAACAGCGTGGTCATGCAGCCGGCGTTACTCGCTGATGGTTACGCTGGTAACGACTACGTCTTCTTTCGGTACATCCTGATGCATACCGCTGCGGCCGGTGGAGACGGCTTTGATCTTGTCGACCACGTCCATGCCTTCCGCCACTTCGGCGAACACGCAGTAACCCCAGCCGTTTACGCTTTCAGATTTGAAATTCAGGAAGTCGTTGTCCACCACGTTGATGAAGAACTGGGCGGTCGCTGAATGCGGATCATTGGTGCGGGCCATAGCCAGCGTGCCGCGGTTGTTGCCCAGACCGTTGTTGGCTTCGTTCTTGATCGGCGCGTTGGTGTCTTTCTGGTTCATGCCGGGTTCGAAGCCGCCGCCCTGGATCATGAAGCCGTTGATCACACGGTGAAAGATGGTGTTATCGTAAAAACCGCTGCGGCAGTAGTTCAGGAAGTTTTCCACGGTAACCGGTGCTTTTTCCGGGAAGGTATTGATGACGATGTCGCCGTGGTTGGTATGAAACGTAATCATAGATGAACCTTACTTAGCCATAGTACACAGAATGATGAGAGATATTCACCGAGGCGCCAAGTCGCCAAGAGCGCTCTTATAACATAAGTGAATGGCTGAGTCAGCACAGGGGCGAAGCTGGCGGAGAAATGTAGAGACAGGCATGGAAAATCTTTCAAATAAACTCATTGATTCTCGGTATTTAGTTGAGTTTATTTGAAATATATTTTTGTTGCGCTAAATCAATAACTGGTTTCATTTTGATATGTTTTTTTACTTTCTAAACTTATCCTTGTTGTAGTTGATAGTCACTCTCGTTAACACGTTGCTCACTCAATAATCATACAGGTAGGTAAATTATGTTGGACCGGATTAATCAGCTGTTAGACAAACCGGATTGCGGCAAGCTGGTTTTGCGACTGTCATTCAGTATTTTGATGCTGTTCCACGGTGTTCATAAGCTAATCGCCGGCGTCGGTGGTATTCAGGGGATGCTGGCGGCTCACGGCCTGCCTGGGTTTATCGCCTATGGCGTGTTCATGGGGGAAGTGTTGATGCCGGTACTGATGATTCTCGGCATCCTGACCCGTCCGGCCGCGCTGATCTTCTCGTCCACCATGGTGGTGGCGCTGCTGCTGGCTGAGCCGCAGGCGTTGTTCATGCTGGAAAAAACCGGCGCATGGGGCGCGGAAGGCGTTGCGGTCTATTTCTTTGCCGGTATCGTGATTGCGTTGCTGGGCAGCGGCAAATATTCCGTAATGAGTGACCCGCGCTGGCGCTAAGCTGGATATACGGTAACGGATTTATCCGGCTGCGACTGGCAGCCAAGCAAACCCGGCGATATCGCCGGGTTTGTGCGTTTAGGGGCCGCTCAGGACGCGAAACCGCAGGGGATGCCTAATATTAGGCGCACCCGCTTGCAATAGGGCAGGGTTCAGGTTTCAATACGCAGCTAAAAGCCTATCCCAATTAGGCTATTTTACTTGCCATTTTGGCCCTGGGCAGTGCTCGAAATCCTCACGTACTACGTGTACGCTCCGGTTTCTCCGCGCTGTCCGAGTCCAAACTGGCTGCGCCAATGACGCCTATTGAGATAGGCTCTACGTCCGAAAACCGGATAAAAACCGACTTTATTACGCGTACCGCAGACAACGATGCACATCTCCTGCGAACACCATGGAATGCCCTGATGCTAAAGATCTTTAATACCCTGAGTCGTCAAAAAGAGGAATTCAAACCCATCCACGCTGGCAAGGTTGGCATGTATGTGTGCGGGATAACCGTTTACGACCTGTGTCATATCGGTCATGGGCGGACGTTTGTGGCATTTGACGTGGTGGCGCGCTACCTGCGCTATCTGGGTTACGACGTAAAATATGTGCGCAATATCACCGATATTGACGACAAGATCATCAAACGTGCGACGGAAAACGGCGAAACCATCACGCAACTGACCGATCGCATGATCGGTGAAATGCATACCGACTTCGATGCGCTGAATATCCAGCGCCCGGATGAAGAGCCCCGTGCGACGCATTACATGGCGGAAATCATTGAGCTGGTGGAAAAATTGATCGCCCGTCGTCACGCTTACGTGGCGGATAACGGCGACGTGATGTTTTCGGTGGATACCGCGCCGGGTTACGGCGCGCTGTCTCGCCAGGACCTGGAGCAACTGAAAGCCGGGGCGCGGGTGGAAATCACCGAGGTGAAACGCAACCCGATGGACTTCGTGCTGTGGAAAATGTCCAAAGCGGGCGAACCGAGCTGGCCGTCGCCGTGGGGCAATGGCCGTCCGGGCTGGCACATTGAGTGCTCGGCGATGAACTGCAAGCAGTTGGGCGAGCATTTCGACATTCATGGCGGCGGGTCCGACCTGATGTTTCCGCACCACGAAAACGAAATTGCCCAGTCTACCTGCGCGCACGGCGGCGATTATGTGAATTACTGGATGCATACCGGCATGGTGATGGTCGATCGGGAGAAGATGTCCAAATCGCTGAACAACTTCTTCACCATGCGCGATGTGCTGACGCACTACGATGCCGAAACCATCCGCTATTTCCTGATTTCCGGCCACTATCGTAGCCAACTGAATTACACGGAAGAAAACCTCAAACAGGCGCGCGCCTCGCTGGAACGCCTGTACACCGCGCTGCGCGGTACCGATGCCGCCGCACCGGCGGCGGGGGGCGATGACTTCGAAAGCCGTTTCCGCGACGCGATGAACGATGACTTTAATACGCCGGAAGCCTACTCGGTGCTGTTCGACATGGCCCGCGAGGTTAACCGCCTGAAAGCGGAAGATGCGGCGGCGGCCAACGGTCTGGCGGCGGCGTTGCGTAAGCTGGCTGGCGTACTGGGGCTGCTGGAGCGGGATCCGGAGCTGTTTTTGCAAAGCGGCGCGCAGGCCGATGACGGCGAAGTGCAGGAAATCGAAGCCCTGATCAAACAGCGCAACGATGCCCGTCAGTCCAAAGACTGGGCGCTGGCCGATGCGGCGCGCAACCGGTTGACGGAAATGGGCATCGTGCTGGAAGACGGCCCGCAGGGCACTATTTGGCGTCGCAAATAATCCTGGCGTCGCAAATAATCCTGGCGTCGCAAATAATCCCGGCGTCGCAAATAATCCTGGCGTCGTAAATAATCACGGTTCGCCAGACGGCGTTCCTCCAATAGAAAAGGCCCGGTTTTTCCGGGCCTTTTTTCATCGTTGGACTGCTACGACATTGGGTTGCGACGATATGAAGTCGTTACGAAAACCGGCGCGTCACGCCTGCACGGTAACGGACTCTCCGTTAAAACTCACAACCTGACCCGCGACGATCTTGCAGCGCTTGCGGGTTTCGGTCTGGGCATCGACGGTCACTTCACCGGCGGCAATCGCCTGTTTGGCGGCGGCGCCGCTTTCGCTCCAGCCTTGCAGTTTCAGCAGGTCGCACAGTTCCACGTGCGGGTGTTTGTCCAGATGGAATACGTTCATGGGGGATTACGCCTGTGCCGTTGTGTCGTGGTATTCCTCGCAGGCCTGCAAGGTGTTTTGAATTAGCGTCGCGACCGTCATCGGCCCTACGCCGCCCGGCACCGGCGTGATGTACGCGGCGCGCTCTGCGGCTTCGTCAAACTTCACATCGCCTACCACTTTGCCGTTTTCCAGCCGGTTGATGCCGACGTCAATCACGATGGCGCCCGGTTTGATCCACTCGCCCGGAATGAACCCCGGCTTGCCGACGGCCACGACCAGCAGGTCGGCGTGTTCGACGTGATGACGCAGGTCTTTGGTGAAGCGATGGGTGACGGTAGTGGTGCAGCCCGCTAGCAACAGTTCCATGCTCATCGGGCGGCCGACGATGTTGGATGCGCCTACCACCACGGCGTTGAGGCCGAACATGTTGACGTCATAGCGCTCCAGCAGCGTGACGATGCCGCGCGGGGTGCAGGGGCGCAGCAGCGGCGCGCGCTGGCACAGCCGACCGACGTTATACGGGTGGAAACCGTCCACATCTTTGTCCGGCGCGATGCGCTCGATGACCTTGGTATTATCGATTCCCGCCGGCAACGGCAACTGAACCAGAATACCGTCGATGGCGGCATCGGCGTTCAGTTCGTCGATCAGCGCCAGCAGTTCCGGCTCGGTGGTGGTGGCCGGCAGGTCGTAGGAGCGGGAAACGAAACCGACTTCCTCACAGACTTTGCGTTTGCTGGCGACATAAATCTGCGAGGCGGGATTGTCGCCCACCAGCACGACCGCCAGCCCCGGCGCGCGTTTACCTTCGGCCAGTCGTTGTTTTACGCGCACGGCCACTTCGTCTTTTACCTGCTGCGCAATCGTTTTACCATCAATAATTTTTGCAACCATGTACAGAAAATCCATCATTTTCAATGCGGGGGAATGCGCCTATTTTGGCAGAAGCGGCGCGGGCTGTCAGGCGTTGTATGGTGATTAATTGTGATGTCTGGCTTGTCAATGACGTAGCGCTTCAGGAATGGGCGCGGTTTAACGGTTTTCTGGCGTAAATCGGGGGTATATCAATCTATAAGAACAAATTATTGCGGTGTATTTCTCCCAGGCCGATGTACCACTTTAGGAGGGGTAAAGTTTCAGTGTCGAAGGACGATGAAAATTGAATTATTAATTTTCGTGTTGACTATTTCTGGCGTGATGACATCAACGCATATCTGGGATCAAACTACTACCCGGGATAAAGCGATCACCCGGGATCAAACAAGGGGCGGTACATGCTTCGATTATCCTCTCTTTCTATTCGTTACAAGTTTGCTCTGGCGTTAATGCCGCTACTGGTCGCTCTGCTGTGGTTCTCCGCCAGCGGCGTGCTGGAGCGCCGTCAGACGGAGCAGGACATGGCGCAGTTTTCCCAGTTGCTGTCACTGGCGCAGCGGGCCGGTAATGCCGCCTACGCCCTGCAACGCGAACGCGGCATGAGTTCCGGCTTCATCGGCAGCAAGGGGCAGAAATTCGCCGATCCGCTGCGAACCCAGCGTGTTGAAACCGATAAAGCATTAGCCGCGTTGTGGGAAAGTCAGTCCGCGCTGGCCTTATCCAGCTCCGCTGGGGGTATCGCGCAGCGTCTGAACCGTTTGCAGGAGCGCCTGCAAACACTCTCCTCGCTGCGCGCTCAGGTAGACGGTTTCTCGCTGCCCACGTCGCAAGTGGTGGGGTGGTACACCGCCAACGTCAGCGACCTTATCGCACTGGTGGGCGATATGAGTCACCTGGTAACGAATGGCGGGCTGGTAACCCGCGTGGCGGCCTATTACAACGTGCTGAATATCAAGGAACAGGCGGGCATCATGCGCGCATTGTTGTCCGAAGTGTTCGCCGTGGATCGTTTTGCGCCGGGTCAGTACGAGCGTTTCAGCCAACTGGTCGGCATGGAAAGCGCGTACACCAATGCTTTCAATCAGTTCGCCCAACCGGCGCTCAGTCAGCGTATGCAGGACTCACTGAGCAGTGCGACGGCGCAACCGGCGCTGAAAATGCGCGATACCGCGTTTGCCAAAGCCGCGACCGGAGGATTTGGGGTTGACGCCAACGAGTGGTTCACACAGCAGACACAGCGCATCGACCAGTTGAAAGCCATTGAGGATGCGGCATCGACGGATTTGCTGAGCTGGGCGGACACGCTGGAAAAACAGGCCCGGCTGAGCGGGTACGGTTATCTGGGCGGCGCGGTGGCGGCGTTGTTGCTGGCGCTGCTGCTGGCGGTGCTGGTGGCGCGCAATGTCTATCAGCAATTGACCTCGACGCTGAAAACCATTGATGAAATGGGCAATGACCTGACGTGTCGGCTGGATGTTCAGGGTAAAGATGAACTGTCGCAGTTGAATCGGGCTTATAACCGGTCGCTGGAAAATATCGAACATGTGGTGTGTACCATTAAGCAGAGCGCCGGGTTGGTGGAGCGCGCCAGCAATGAAATCGCACAGGGTAATCAGGATCTGGCGCAGCGGACCGACGAACAGGCGGCGTCGCTGGTGGAAACCGCCAGCAGCATGGAACAGATTACCGTGGCGGTGAAACAGACTGCCGATTACGCCGCTCAGGCGTCGGAACTGATGAAAATCATGGAAGAGCAGATTGGCGTGGCCGATCAGGTCACATTGCAGGCCAGCGAAACGATGGCGCTGATTCGCCAGTCCAGCGAGCAGATGTCGCAAATCACCGCGGCGATTGACGCCATCGCGTTTCAGACCAACCTGCTGGCGCTCAATGCGTCGGTGGAAGCGGCCCGGGCAGGCGAGCAAGGGCGTGGGTTTGCCGTGGTGGCGACAGAGGTGCGCAATCTGGCCCAGCGCAGCGCCGGCGAATCGCAGCGTATCAGGGAGCTGATTTCCGGCAGCATCGACCAGGTGCATGCAGGCGTGACGCTGGTTACGCGCAGCAGCGAAACCATGAAGCAGATCATGACCAGTACGTCGCAGGTGCGGGATTTTGTCAGCGATATCGCCACCGCGGCGCGGGAGCAGTCGCTTGGCGTGGATCAGGTGCATCTGGCGCTGAATCAACTGGAACAGGTGACGCAGCAGAATGCGGCGCTGGTGTCGCAGGCGGCCAGCGCCAGCCAATTGCTCGACAGGCAGGCCGGCGACATGAAAGAAACCGTCGATCGCTTTGTGGTGGCCGATAGCGGTAATGCCCGGGTGGGCCTGCCTCTGTGATAAACCGGCGGTCAGCCGTGATGCAGCCTGGCCGCCGTGTCCATAAAGGTACGCACGATGCGTTCCAGCATCGGTTGCAGTTCCCGCGCTTTGGCCGGTTGCCAGGCGAACGGCGCCTGTTCGCTCATATAGTTGCACTGCGCCAGTTCCAACTGCAGCGCATACTGATGCTGTTCCGGCTGGCCGTAGGCTCGGGTGATATAGCCGCCGCGGAATCGGCCGTTCAGTACCCAGCTCCAGCGGTACTGTGACTGACACGCCTCCAGCAGCGCGGCTTCGATTTCGGGCGCGCTGCTGAGGCCGCCATTGGTGCCGAGGTTCAAATCCGGCAGTTGGCCGTCAAACAAACGTGGAATACGTGAAGCGATGGAGTGGGCGTCGAACAGCAGCGCATAGCCGTGGCGCTGCTTGATACGCGCCAGTTGCTGCTGGATTTGCTGATGATAAGGCTGCCAGATCTCGCGCAGATAACCGGCACGCACTGTTTCCGACGGCGCGCGGTCGGCCAGGAATGCCGGGGTACCGTCGAACAGTACGTCCGGAAACAGGCCGGTGGTGGCGGTGGTATACAGCGGCTGATCGTCGGCCGGACGGTTCAGGTCGATGACAAAACGCGAATAGTTGGCCGCCAGCACGCTGGCACCCAGCCCGCGGGCGAAATCGTACAGTTGCGGGATATGCCAGTCGGTATCCGACAGCGGCCGCGCGGCCGGGCTGAGCCCGTCGGCCACCTCCGGCGTCAGGTCGGTGCCGGCGTGGGGAATGCTGAGCAGCAGCGGGCTGTCGCCCTCGATAAAGGTAAACGGGGTCATGGGCGTTGTTCTCCGCGAAAAATCGTAGTGCAGGGCAGTTGACCGCCCAGCCAGTAAACCAGTTCCGCCGGGCGCGCCAGCGGCCAGTGTACGAAATCCGCCACCTTGCCGGTTTCCAGCGAGCCGTGGCTCTGCTCCAGCCCCAGCGCGCGGGCGGCGTGCAACGTTACTCCGGCCAGCGCTTCTTCCGGCGTCAGTCGAAACAGGGTGCAGGCCATGTTCAGCATCAGCCGCAGCGACAGCGCGGGCGAGGTGCCGGGGTTGCAGTCGCTGGCGATCGCCATCGGCACGCCGTAGCGGCGAAATAGCTCGACCGGCGGGCATTGCGTTTCCCGCAGCAGATAATAGGCGCCGGGCAACAGCACCGCGACGGTACCTGCCGCCGCCATTGCCGCCACATCCTGCTCGGTGGCGTATTCCAGATGGTCGGCAGACAGCGCCTGAAAGCGTGCGGCAAGCGCGCTGCCATGCAACGACGATAACTGCTCGGCATGCAGTTTGACCGGCAGTTTATGCGTTTGCGCTGCCTGAAACAGCCGCTCTACCTGCGCCGGGCTGAACGCCAGATGCTCGCAGAAGGCATCGACGGCGTCGGCCAGCCCTTCGCTGACCACCGCTGGCAGCAGTTCGCGGCAGACCAAATCGATCCACGCCTCCGGTTGCTGCCGGAACTCCGGCGGGATGGCGTGGGCGGCCAGACAGGTCGAGACGATCTGCACCGGGTGTTGCCTGCCCAGCGCGCGGATCACCCGCAGCATTTTCAGTTCGCTGTCCACATCCAGCCCGTAGCCGGATTTGATCTCCAGCGTGGTGACGCCTTCGGCCAGTAACGGCCGCAAACGTGCGAGCGCCGAGGCGAACAGGCTGTCGTGGTCCGCCAGCCGGGTAGCGTTGACGGTGGCGAGAATGCCGCCGCCCGCCGCGGCGATATCGGCATAGCTGACGCCGTTGAGGCGCTGCTCGAATTCGCCGCTGCGATCGCCGCCAAACACCAGATGGGTATGACAGTCGATAAAACCGGGCGTAATGATGCCGCCGCCAAAATCGGTGACGCGCGCCGGCGCGATAGCGGGCAAGGCTTGCCGCGCACCCAGCCAGACGATGCGGCCGTCGGTAACGGCCAGTGCGCCATCCTCAATCACCTGATAGCGGCCGCCGCGCAGGGTAACCAGATCGGCGCCCAGCCACAGACTGTCACAGACTATCGTCATCCTGTTCCCTCTTGCTGTTATAGTCTTGTATAGACAAGTTATACGCCCCACCGCAGGATTTCAGCAAGCTGTGACGGAATAGGAATTTCTTATTCACTTTCTCCGTCACAGTATCGGCTGTTAACCGGTTTCTGCGGCGAAATAAAAAAGCCTTATGTCATGCGCTGCCGACTTTAGTGTATAGATATGTCTATACATTCGTTATCAATGAACAATGTTATCAACGATAATCACCGACAGGATTTCGCTATGTCCGTTTATTTTGCCGCGCGCGCGTTGCTGCCGCAGGGAATGGCGCGCAATGTGCGTCTGGAAGTGGATGAACTGGGTTGCCTGCAGTCCGTGACGCCGGATGCGACGCCGGAAGGCGCACAACGTCTGCCGGGCATTGTGTTGCCGACGATGGTTAACCTGCATTCGCACGCTTTCCAGCGCGCGATGGCCGGGCTGGCGGAGGTCGCGGGCAACGCGCAGGACAGCTTCTGGACCTGGCGCGACCTGATGTACCGCATGGTCGCGAACCTGACGCCGGAGCAGGTGGGGGTGATCGCCACCCGGTTGTATATCGATATGCTCAAGGGCGGTTACAGTCAGGTGGCTGAATTTCACTACCTGCACCATGACCTGCACGGCAAGCCGTACCGCCAGCACGACATGCTGCGTCATCTGCTGGCGGCGGCGCAGCGGGTCGGCATCGGCCAGACTCTGCTGCCGGTGCTTTACAGCTACAGCGGATTCGGCGCGCAGCCGCCGCATCCGGGGCAAGCGCGTTTTATTCAGGATGTGGATCACTACCTGAGTCAGCAGGAAACGCTGGCGGCGCTGATTCAGCCTTATCCGCTGCTCAATCACGGGCTGTGTTTCCATTCGCTGCGCGCGGTCAGCCACAACCAGATGGAGGATGTGCTGGAAGCCAGCGACAGCAGCCTGCCGGTGCATATCCATATCGCCGAACAGCAAAAAGAGGTGGACGATTGCCTGAGCTGGAGCGGTGAACGCCCGGTGCAGTGGTTGTTCAACCGCTTCGCGGTGGATGCCCGCTGGTGTCTGGTGCATGCCACCCATCTGGATGAGCAGGAACTAAGCCGGTTGGCCGGCAGCCTGGCGGTGGCGGGATTGTGCCCGACCACCGAAGCCAATCTCGGCGACGGTATTTTCCCGCTCGACCGTTACGTGGCGCAGGGCGGGCGCTGGGGCATCGGCTCCGACAGCCATGTGTCGCTGAATGTGCTGGAGGAACTGCGCTGGCTGGAATACGGTCAGCGCCTGCGCGATCGCCGTCGCAACCGGGTGGTGACGCCGCAGCAACCGGCAGTGGGCAGCCTGTTGTACGCGCAGGCGTTGCAGGGCGGCGCCCAGGCCTGCCGGGTGCCGGTCGGCGAACTGAGCGTCGGCTGGCGTGCCGACTGGCTGGTGCTGCGCGAAGATGCGCTGTTGAGCGCGGTGGCTGACGACAGCCTGCTCAACCGCTGGCTATTTGCCGGCGATCGCCAGCAGATCCGTGATGTGTGGGTGGCGGGTAAACCGGTGATTGAAGACGGACGGCACGCGCTGGACGAGGAGGTTGACGCCCGGTTTGTCGAGGTGATGCAGTCGTTGCAGGCGGTGCTGTGATGCAAACGTTCAGTCTTAATACCCTGCCGGTCAGCCGCTGGAAAAACGGCGGCGGCGAAACCCGGGAAATCTGCCGGATACCGTCGGACGAACCCGGCGACGATTTTGCCTGGCGCGCCAGTATCGCCACCATCGAGCGCGACGGCGATTTTTCCAGTTTTCCCGGCGTAGACCGGGTGATTACCCTGTTGTCCGGCGACGGCGTGGAGCTGTGCAGTGAAGACTGGCGACACCGGCTGACGCTGCATCAGCCGTTCGCCTTCGCCGGCGAGCAGGCGATCACGGCGCGGCTGTGCGGCGGCGTCAGTCTGGACTTCAATATCATGGTCGATCGCCGTCGCTACCGGGCGGAGATCGCGGTCGTCAACGGTACGGCGGCGCAAACGCCGGCGGCGGACGGTGTGGCGTACGTACTGGCGGGGCACTGGCGATCCGGCGCACATCGGCTGGCTGCCGGAGACGGCGTCTGGTGGCGGTCTTCAGGCGTGGACTGGACGCCGGATGACGACAACGCCGTTTTGCTCCTGACCACGATCCACGCACGATAATCTGCTCTGTGCATCACCCTGATGCACAACAATTGGGCACCGCCGTTGTGCGGTGCCGCCCCGAATCGGTCTTCCCACTGTCGAATGTGTTTTCCCCATGCGCCGTTATTCCCTGACGGCCGCTGCCGGGCGGGATTGGCCGGACTTACCGGCTGAGATTGGCCTGCTAATCGCAATCATGGCCCGAATCTTGCTGCTTAATTGATGTTGTATATACATGTAATTACTTTGACGGTTAAACACCAGGGGGAAGACATGAAAAAGAGCGGATTGGTTCTACCTGTGATTGCCTTATGTGTAGTGAGCGCGTCGGCCGCCTTCAGCGCGGGCGTGCAGGCCAAAGAGTGGAAGTCGGTGACTATCGCGACGGAAGGCAGTTACGAACCCTGGAACCTGACCTTGCCGGGCGGCAAGCTGGGCGGGTTTGAGCCGGAACTGATGACGATCCTGTGCCAGCGGATGAACCTCCAGTGCAAGCTGGTGGTGCAAAACTGGGACGGCATGATCGCCGGTCTGCAGGCCGGCAAGTTCGATGTGATGATGGACGCCATCGTGATTACCCCGGAGCGCAAACAGGTGGTGGATTTCTCCCTGCCGTATGCGTCCACGCCGGCCAGCTTTATTACCGTCAAAGGCAAGCTGGCGCTGCCTGTCGAGGCGGATAAAGCGATGATTAAACTGGCGAATGATCCTGACCAGATTAAGCCGGCGGTCGCCGGCCTGCGCGGCGCGTTGCAGGGCAAAACCATCGGTATCGCCTCCGGCACCGTCTACACGCCGTTCATCGACGCCTACTTCCGGGACGTCGCCACCGTGCGCGAATACACCGCATCCGCCGACGCCATTCTCGATTTGCAGGCCGGGCGCATCGACGCGGTGTTTGACGATGTCACCTTCGCCAACTCCATCCTCAGCAAGCCGGAAAACAGCAACCTGACGCTGGGCGGTCCGCAACTGACCGGGCCTATCTGGGGAGAAGGGGAAGCACTGGGCTTTCGTAAAAGCGATCCGGAACTGAAGGCCAAATTCGATGCGGCCATCAAGACCGCGCTGGCGGACGGAACGGTGAAAACGCTCAGCGAGAAGTGGTTCAAAACGAACGTCACCCCCTGAGACTGAGGAAACGCTATGCTGGCCCTGTTAGATTTCAGCGATCAGGGGTGGGGCGGCCTGTTGGCGATGGCCGCGCTGACCACTTTGTGCCTGACGATGGCGGCGTTGCTGATCGGCGCTTTGGTCGGCGCCGCGGTCGCCGCGGCCAAACTGTCCACGCGCCGGCTCTGGCGCGTGGCGGGTGAGACCTATTCCATCGTGTTTCGCGGCATTCCGGAACTGCTGATCATCTATCTGTTCTATTTTGGCGGTTCCGGCGTGCTGACGCAGGTTGGGCGCTGGTTCGGGGCCGAGGGATTTATCGAACTGCCGCCTTTCCTGATCGGCGCGCTGGCGATTGGCCTGATTTCCGCGTCGTATCAGGGCGAGGTGTACCGCGCGGCGCGTCTGGCCGTGAATAGCGGCGAACTTGAGGCCGCCAGCGCGATGGGTATGCCGCGCTGGCGCATCGGGTGGCGGATTCTGCTGCCGCAGGTGATCCGCTTTGCCCTGCCGGGGTTGTCCAATGTCTGGCAGATGAGCCTGAAGGATTCGGCGCTGGTTTCGGTAACCGGCATTGTCGAACTGATGCGCGCCAGCCAGATGGCGGCCGGCTCGACCCGCGACTATTTTCTGTTCTACCTCACCGGGGCGGCGATCTATCTGATCCTGACGGTGTTCTCCAATACCGCGTTTGCCCGTCTGGAGCGGATCTTGTCCCAGCCTTATCGCCGTAAGGCGATTCAGGAGCCGTCATGATCGATATTGCCTTTCTGACGCAGACGTTCCTGCGATTACTGTCGGCGCTGCCGGTGACGCTGGGGCTGTTTTTTTCCTCGTTCGCGGTCGGGGCGGTGCTCTCGGTGCTGCTGGTGGCGATGCGGGTTAGCGCGGTCTGGCCGCTGAGCGGGTTTGCCCGTTTGTATATGCTGATCTTTCGTGGTACGCCGTTGCTGATTCAGCTGTTTCTGGTCTATTACGGGCTGGGGCAGTTCAGCGCGGTGCGCGACAGCCTGTTCTGGCCGGTGCTGCGCGACCCTTTCAGCTGCGCCGTGCTGGCGCTGGCGCTGTGCACCGCCGGTTATACCGCGGAAATTCTGCGCGGCGCGCTGCTGTCCATTCCCGCCGGGCAGATTGAAGCCGGTCTGGCGTGCGGTATGTCGCGCTGGCTGCTGCTGCGCCGCATCATCGCGCCGGTCGCGTTGCGTCACGCGCTGCCCGCCTGGTCGACCGAGGCAATTTTGCTGATCAAATCCACCGCGCTGGCCAGTCTGGTCACGGTGTGGGATGTCACCGGCGTGGCGCAACAGATTATCCAGCGCACCTACCGCACGCTGGAGGTGTTTGTCTGCGCCGCGCTGATTTACCTGTTGCTGAACTTCATTATTGTCAGGGTGTTTGCCTGGCTGGAACGCGCCTTGTCGCCGAATCTGGCCGCCGTGCCGACGTCTCCCGGGAGAGAGCATGAATAAAACCGCCCCCATAACCTTATCGATGATCGATATCCGCAAATCATTCGGCGCGCTTGAGGTGCTCAAGGGCATCTCGCTGGATGCGCGCAAAGGCGAGGTGATTTCGCTGCTGGGCGCCAGCGGGTCGGGCAAGAGCACCTTTTTGCGTTGCATCAACCTGCTGGAAACGCCGGACGACGGCACGGTCGCCGTCAGCGGCGAAATGATCCTGATGAAGCGCCATAAACTCGGCCATCAGGTCGCGGCCGACCGGCGTCAGGTGGAACGGCTGCGCACCCGGCTGGGGATGGTGTTCCAGAATTTCAATCTGTGGAGCCACATGACGGTGCTGCAAAACGTCATCGAAGGACCGTTGCATATCCTCAGACGTTCGCGCGCCGAGTGCGTCGGGCAGGCCGAGGCGCTGCTGGCGAAAGTCGGGTTGTATGAACGGCGGCATTTTTATCCGACGCAGCTGTCCGGCGGTCAACAGCAACGGGTGGCGATTGCCCGCGCGCTGTCGATGGAGCCGGACGTCATGCTGTTCGATGAGCCGACCTCGGCGCTGGACCCGGAACTGGTCGGCGACGTGCTGAAAGTGATGCGCGGGCTGGCCGAAGAGGGGCGCACGATGCTGGTGGTCACCCATGAAATGGGATTCGCCCGCCACGTGTCCAGCCGGGTGGTGTTCATGCATCAGGGGCGGATTGACTGCGAGGGCGCGCCCGATGCCATGTTCGGCGGCGACAGCTCGCCGCGTTTTCAGCAATTTATCGCCAGTCACCAGACAGTATAGGAGGACGGCATGGACATTGAGATTTGCTGGGGCGACGCCCCGCTGGTCTGGTATGAACTGGTGCAGGTGGCGCGCCACGGCGCGCATCTGAGCCTGAGCGATGCGGCCTGGCGGCGTATGCGCCAGTCGCGGCGTATCGTCGAACAGATTGTGGACAGCGACACGCTGGCCTATGGCGTGAATACCGGGCTGGGCGCGTTATGCAATGTGACCTTGCCGACGGCGGATCTGGCGCGGCTGTCGCGTAATACCTTGCTGAGCCACGCCTGCGGCGTGGGGCCGCGGCTGTCCGTCGAACAGACCCGCGCCATCATGTGCGCGGCGATCGCTAATTACAGCCACGGCAAGTCGGGGATTCAACCGGATATCGTGCAGGCGCTGCTGACGCTGCTGAATCAGGGCGCCACGCCGTGCGTGCCGTCGCAGGGCTCGGTCGGCTATCTCACCCATATGGCGCACATCGGGCTGGCGCTGATCGGCGTCGGCGAGGTGGAACTACAAGGGCAGGTGCTGCCCGCGCCGGAAGCGTTGCAGCGCATTGGCGTCACGCCGGTGACGCTGGGGGCGAAAGACGGGCTGTCGCTGGTCAACGGCACGCCGTGCATGACCGGGCTCGCCTGTCTGGCGCTGGATGACGCCGCGCGGCAACTGGACTGGGCCGATGTGACCGGCGCGATGAGCTTTGAGGCGCTGCGCGGGCAGATCGTGGCGTTTGACCCTGAAGTACTGGCGTTAAAACCGAGCGCAGGCATTCAGCAGGTCGGGCAGCGCGTGCGCGCTCTGCTGGCCGGGAGCCGGATCATCGCCGAGAGCGAAGGCATTCGCACGCAGGATGCGCTGAGTTTACGCTCCATCCCCCAAATTCACGGCGCCTGCCGCGATCAATTTGCGTCGGCGGCGCAGCGCATCGAGATGGAGCTGAATGCCGCCACCGATAACCCGCTGGTGCTGGGCACGCCGGAACAATGGCGGGTGGTGTCGCAGGCGAACCCGCATGGCGAAGCGGTGGCGCTGGCGGCGGACAGCCTGGCGCTGGCGTTATGCGAGCTGGCGGGCGTGGCGGAGCGCCGGCTGGACCGGCTGATCAATCCGCTGGTGAGCGGGCTGCCGCCGTTTCTGGTCGCCCAGCCGGGGGTGAATTCCGGCATGATGATCGCCCAGTATGTGGCTGCCTCGCTTTGCGGCGAGAACCGTCTGTTGGCGCAGCCCGCGGTGGTGGATAACTTTGTCACCTCCGGCCTGCAGGAAGATCACCTCAGCATGGGCACCCCGGCGGTGCTCAAGTTATTGAAACTGGCGGAAAACGTCTGGCACGTGCTGGCGATAGAGTATCTGCTGGCGGCGCAGGCGCTGGATTTTCTCGGCCCGGATAATGCCGGCGTCGGCACCCGCCGGGCGTGGCGGTTGTTGCGTCAGCAGGTTGCCGTCTGGCAGGAAGATCGCTGGCTGGCGCCGGATATCGCCAGCGCGGTGCAGGTGCTGCGGCAGCAGGATCTCTGTTGGGGCGACTAGCCCTGCCGAATGGGCAAGCAGAGCGATACAGACATGCCCGCATAACCGATAGCGGGACCGGGGGAGGGCAGGCAACCGGCGCGTTGCCGGTTAATTGAATGTCAGACGGTAAAAGCGCTGGGGGCGCCCGACGGTGCCGTGCTGAATGTGCGCTTCCAGCAGTTTGATGTTTTTGCAGTATTCAAGGTAGCGTCGGGCGGTGGATTTGCTGATGCCGATCGTGTCGCTCAGGCTGTCGGCGGTGTGCTGCACGTTTTCGCCGGAAAATGCCGCTCGCACCTGATTGAGCGTCAGTTCATCAATGCCTTTCGGGTAGATGAATCCCGCCGGCGCGCTATAGGGGATTGACTGACGTATCACGCGGTCGATCTCTTCCTGCGGCAGATGCGATTTCTGGCGTACCTTTCTGTTGAACATCAGATAGTTTTTTAACGCTTCTTCCAGCCTTTCCAGCATGAACGGTTTGACCAGATAGTCACAGGCGCCGTGGCGTATCGCCGTTTTAATCGTGTCGATGTCGTTGGCGGCGGTGATAAAAATGACGTCGATATCCGGCTGCGTGGTTCGCAGATGTTTCATGATGTCGATCCCCGTGCCATCGGGCAGATAGTTATCCAGCATCACGAGATCGGGTTTTTGGGCGGCGATGGCTATCCGGGCATCGGCAAGGGTATCGGCGCTTCCTAACAGCAGAAATTCTGGGTGTTTTTTGATGAAGCTGGCAATGAAGAAAGCCATGTCGTGATTATCTTCAACCAAAAATACGCTGATCTTGTTTTCCATAGCGTCAATCTTCTAACTCTTTGTTAAATCTTGGGGATGTAAACTGAAAAAACCGCACCGCCGTTATCGTCGGCCGCATCGACCAGACACTCGCCCCGCGCTTTCTGCACCAGTGACTGCACCAGATACAACCCTACGCCGTGATGACGGCCCGGTTTGCTGGTCGCGCCCTTCACAAACAGCGTTTCCGCCGCTATCTGGCTGAGGCCAGGGCCATTATCCTGCACCGATAGCACGATTTCATCGCTGCTGTCATTGAGATACAGCTCGATCGACTGGGGATGGGCGGGCGTTTTCACCGTCGCTTCCAGCGCGTTGTCCAGCAGATTACCGATGATGCAGGCCATCTCCTCGGCGCTCAGCGGCGCGTCCGCTCCGGTGTAATAGGATAGCGGGTCAATACGCAGATCGATGCCCAGTTCGCCCGCGCGCCCCACTTTGCCGAGGATCAACCCGGCAACGCACGGGCAGTGAAAGGATTTGATAATCGCATCATAAAACTGCTGCAGCTGGGCATTCTCCTGCGCGACGTACTGGCTGACCCGCTCATATTCTCCCAACTGGATCAGACCGTAGATAACGGCCAGCCGGTTTTTGAATTCGTGACTGATTACCCGCAGTTCTTCGCTTTCATGTTTAATGTGGTTGACCTGCTGGGTCATCAGGGTTTCGTTGGTCTTTTCCCTTAGACTGATCACAAAACCGGCAAACTCATCCTGCTGATTGAGGATGATGGTCCGGTTGGCGATAAACGTCGAACCGTTAAAGGCGACGTCCACATCGTGGCACTCCTGACGCTCGGCGGATAAGAAGAAATCGGCCGGTACCACATAATCAGTAATCTTGTGTCCGGTCAGCGGGCCGTGGGGATGGTCGATGGAGAGCATCTTTTTGGCGGCGTTGTTGATGGCGATGATGCGCCCTTCCGGGCTGACGGCGATCACGCCGTCGTAAATGGCGTGCAGAATAGCCCTGCGCACCTGATATTTATAGTTAATCATTTCCGGCGTCAGGCCGGACATCTGTTTTTTCAGCAGGCGGTAGGAAAACACGCCGCCCAGCAGGATCAGGATAAATACGGAAATCAGCAGGCCGAAGAATGGGGAGAAATAGTCCGCCAGTAGACCCCGGCGGTGCGCTTCCGTATACCCGACCGACACGTAGCCGATATATTTTCCATCCAGAATAAACGGCGCGCGCGTTTTTACCGAGGCGCCGGAATAGCCGGTATTGTTGACGGTATAGCTTTTCCCATCGCGCAGCAGGGTGATGTTGCCGATATCCTTGATGGCCAGGTTCACCTGAGCGGGGTCGGGATGGTAGAGGCGGATGTTATCCGTGTCGCTGATGACAATAAAATCCGCATCGCTGCGGGCGTAGCGCTGATCGATCAGGCTACGCAGCGCCGCCTGATCCCGGTTGTTGACCGCCTGTTTAAGCGCGGAATCCTGCGAGAGGATCAGTGCCAGATTTTTGGATTTATCCGCCACGTCGTTATAGAGCAGGTTGCTGATAACGAGAAAGACAGCGCAGCCGGTCACCACCACCACGGCCAGCGAGGTGATGAAATAGTAAAGTATTATCTGATATTTATAAGAACTGCTCGGCTCGCTGCCGGCGGTTATGGCCTCGGACATGGTGGGTTCCGTCAGTCATGGTTGCACAGGATAAATACCGCATCACCCTGTGGGGGGCTGTCGGGGGCAAAGATACCATCGCCAGATGGAAAGGTTGCCGATTGCTCGCGAGCCGCAGGAAAACGGTGTTACGCGCTGCGGGTGCTGCGCGATGCTATTGAAACAGATAGGTGGCCTGATTGCGCCAGGCCACGTCAATGTTTTTAGTGATTCAACGACAATGTTTTTAGTGATAACAACAATGTTTTTAGTGACAACAACGATGCTTTTAGCGATTCAACAACGATAACGCGCTGTGCAGCGAAAGACCCAGCAACGTAAAATCGGTCGTCGAGTAGGTGGTCGGGGCATCGACGCCGGCGTCGTGGATCGGCTGGAAAATGAATGCGGAGCCGGCAATGGAGATGATGCCGCAGGCCACGGCGCCGATTATCGCGCCGCGGATACCGCCGGTGGCGTTACCGATAATGCCCGCGCCGCCGCCGCTGGCAAACGTGAACAGCAGGCTGGGAACCATCGCCGGATAACCAAATACCGGCAACAAAATCATGGTCAGGAAGCCGCTGACGGTACAACAGATAAAACCGATGAAAACGGCGTTGTTGGAATAAGGAAACAGCGAATAGATTTCAATCGCCGGAATCGATTTCTTGATGACTTTATCGCTGATGCCTTTAAACGCCGGAATCAGCTCTTCAATAAACATATGTACGCCGCGGGTCAGCATGTAGACACCCGCTGCAAACAGCCCGGCTTGTTTCAGCAGGAACAGAAATATATTGGTATGGCTGTGATCTTTATTGCCTGCGTCCGCGATCGCCTGCACATGATCGGCGCCGGCGACCAGCGCGGAGACAACAAAGAACAACAGCATCACAAAGAAAGTCGAAACCTGTTTGTCTTTTAAAAAACCAATGCTGGTCGGAATGGCCAGTTTTTCCGCATCATTTTCTTTATTACCCAGTTTTTCCCCTAACCAGCCGGCCAGCATATAGCTGGTGGAACCGAACTGGCCGATAGAGAAATCGCCGGATTGTCTCAATGCGTCGCAGTTGTCAATTTGTCGGCAATAGCGCACCAGCAGCGCCGGAGAAATAACACACCATACTCCGGTAATCAGTGTCGCCAGGATAGCGGAATTAGAAACGGAGATGCCGTGCAGCATGGCAATGATCGTCAGGCAGCTCACCATGAAGAAAACATGATGCCCGGACAGGACGATATATTTCAGCGGAGTGATTTTAGCCAGCACAATATTGAAAAACATGGCGCCGATAAGGCCGGCGGCGATGGCCGAAGAATAGAGCTGGCCCAGTTTTTCCATGGCGACAACGATAACGACTTCGTTGTTAGGCACAATGCCCTGAACGTGAAAGGCGGTGAGGAATATTTTTGAGAAATTATTCAGTGCCGGAGAAATAAGCAAGTTTGCACTGGCAAAAAGAATGACAAAGCCCAGATAGGTTTTGATTGTAGAAGTAATAATATCGTTAATATTCTTCTTTTGAATGATATTTCCCAGCATGGTAAAAAGACTCACCAATATGGCGGCGTCTTTTAGTAGCTCGATAAGAAATTGAAACACAGGATTCCCCTTTATTCATAATCTTTTGACCGGGGTAAAGTAACTGCGATCCTGTCAGTGAAAGTTGATCGGCGATCACATTGATGGATAAATAAAAAGAATTAAATGAATTTTATGCTTTTAATTATTATTCCATTGATTTGTTATTTTTCTTTATTTACCGTCATCCGGCATTCGAATTTAGCGGCTTTTATCTATTTCATGTTAAATGACATAATTGAAAATGTTAAGTGAAATGGTTATTTAATTTATTTCAGCAATGCTGAATCGCCAGTCAATGCAATTCTTTGATTTATTGTGAACGGCCTGAGTCTTTTCTATTTTAAAAACGTGAGTAACCGCCAGCAGGAATAGTGCTGATTAACTCGATTACGAATGAATTATCTGAGCTTATGAGGAACGTGCTGTGTTGAAAGAATATCGTGAGCATGTCGCCGAACGTACCCGGCAGGGTA
>NZ_CM001984.1:3392282-3443273 GCF_000406305.1 Dickeya sp. MK7 | reverse complement strand
TTGCGCGATCTGGTGCACGCGATCCCGTACTACGCGATCAAGCAGGGCCTGCTGACCGTGGAGAAGAAGGGCAAGAAAAACATCTTCTCCGGCCGCATTCTGGAAATCGAAGGCTTGCCGGACCTGAAGGTGGAGCAGGCGTTCGAACTGACCGACGCCTCGGCGGAGCGCTCCGCGGCGGGCTGTACCATCAAGCTCAACCAGGCGCCGATCGTCGAGTACCTGAACTCCAACATCATTCTGCTCAAGTGGATGATTGCCGAAGGCTACGGCGATCGCCGTACGCTGGAGCGTCGTGTGCAGGGCATGGAAAAATGGCTGGCGGACCCGCAGCTGCTGGAAGCCGACGCCGATGCGGAATACGCCGCGGTGATCGACATCGATCTGGCGGATATCAAAGAGCCGATCCTGTGCGCGCCGAACGATCCGGACGACGCGCGCCTGCTGTCCGATGTGCAGGGCGACAAGATTGACGAAGTGTTCATCGGCTCGTGCATGACCAACATCGGTCACTTCCGTGCCGCCGGCAAACTGCTGGATCAGCACAAAGGGCAGCTGCCGACGCGGCTGTGGGTGGCGCCGCCGACCCGTATGGACGCGGCGCAACTGACCGAAGAAGGCTACTACAGCGTATTCGGCAAGAGCGGCGCGCGGGTCGAAATCCCCGGCTGTTCGCTGTGCATGGGCAACCAGGCGCGGGTGGCGGATGGCGCGACGGTGGTGTCGACGTCGACCCGTAACTTCCCGAACCGTCTGGGAGCGGGCGCGAATGTGTATCTGGCGTCAGCCGAACTGGCGGCGGTGGCGTCGCTGCTGGGACGTCTGCCGACGCCGGACGAATACCAGCAGTATATGGTGCAGGTGGACAAGACCGCGGACGACACTTACCGCTATCTGAACTTCAATTTGATTGACCGCTATATTCGTTAACGGCGTTGTCATGGCATTGCATTTCGGCGGTGTAAAATAGTTAACGATAACCAATAGCTACTGAATAAAAGCGGGTGGTTTTGGCACTGATGTGGAACTTGTCTCCCCTTGTGATGCAACATTGCCGATTCCGCCCGCTTTCCTGGCTATTGATCATGCTATTTGCCGATCATGCCATTTATCGATCATGCTATTTGCCGCTCATAATATTTATCGCTCGTGGTATTGCTTGCAGAACCTGATTTTTACCATGCTGGCAACGGCATGGTAAAAATCAGGTTTTTGTTTTTTTAACCGGCGGGTTGCAGCGGTCAGAATTATCAGGGAGTAGCGACTAGCCGCCAAAACGGCCGAATAGCTGATAGCGGGAACCGGGATAAAACAGACGCGCGGCGGTGACGACCCGCGAGCCGTGCCAGGTGCGGCGGCGGATCAGTAGACAGGGCTCCTGCTCGCCCAGCGCCAGCAGGTCGCGCTGATGCGGTTCGGCGGCGACCGCTTCCACCCGGTGCTCGCCGGCGGTCAATGGCGCGACGCGGCTCAGGTAGCTGTGCGGCGTATCGCGGGTGAAATCCTGCTGTAGATAGTCCGGCGCCACCTGCGGGTTGACGTAACGGATTTCCAGCTGTACCGGTACGTCATTTTCGTAATGTACGATTTGCGAGTAAAACAGCGGCTGGCCGGGGGCGATATCCAGTTGCGCGGCCTGATCGCCATCGGCGTTAAGGGTTTCCAGCACCAGCACCCGGCTGCTGTGACGATGACCGCGGGCGGCGATTTCATCGGCGATGTTATGCACTTCCAGCATCGCGGTGTGCGCCTTCTGTTCCGCCACAAACGTGCCCACGCCCTGCATCCGCACCAGAAATCCTTCGCTGGTCAGTTCCCGCAACGCCCGGTTGATGGTCATACGGCTGACGCCCAGTTCATTCACCAGCTCGCTTTCCGACGGCACCCGCTGATGCGACTGCCAGACGCCGCTGCGAATCTGGCTGATAATCGCCTGTTTTACCCGCTGGTAGATCGGCGCGGGGGTATCACTCATGGCGGCGGCAAGTTGGGAAGCGGTTTGCAGGTCGGTCAAGGCGTCATCCTCAAAGGCAACAGATGATCGCAGTGTAGCGAACAACGACCAATCCTGTATAGACAACCTGTTCTCTTCGGCAACAAAACCGCTGACGGAAAATGTCATCACATCCGGTTACGTTTTGGCGTTCCCACGGAAAGACGGTCTGTAACACAGTAAGTTACATGCTGTCTGGCACGGTATTGCGTGCGATAACCTGGATAACCACCGAGGAAGAAGATCATGAATAAACGCCTCTGCTTGCTGCTGGCTGTGTTACCTGCGACCGCGATGGCAAATCTGAAAACGGTAACCACGCCGGGCGTCGCGCCGGATGCCGTCACCGCGGTAAAAATGCATTTCAACGGAAATATCAATCAAGAAAAGATTAACGAGCTGACGATGGCGCTGGACGAAGCCAATATGCGCTTCAAAAACGCTCATGATCTCTATTGATATATCAACAGCGCGGGCGGCGATCTGGATAGCGGGCACGCCGCCTATCTGGCGATCAAAAGCTCGCGTATTACTACGTCGACATGCTGAAAAATGTTTACCGCCAGTGTACGACCCTGAGCGATGAGGCGATGAACAAGGCGTTATACAGCGAAGACGCCCATCTTTTTCTGAACAATCAGGCAGCGGAGAAGATAGGAATAGCGACCGCGACCGAAGATCGGATTCACGCCGCCGAGTTTGCCTATTTTATCAGTGATGGGCAGGACAGAAATAAAGGGTAATTGCATGCTTGCGCGCGGTGTTTTTCATCTTCGCTTAGGGTAGGCGCGGCTTTACCCATCCTTTCATTTTACAGGCAGTCGATCATTCGATTGCCTGATCCTCTCACGAGCCAGCGAATACGGCTCAGGCCAGTAATGACCTGGGCTGCGCGGTATCTCCCCACATTTTGTAAATTTATCAAAATATCGATCCTTAACGTTATATTGACGTTATCTTTACGAAATTCTGAGTCTGAATAGTGGCTTCAGTCGCCATCAGAAGAGGACGTTTTCATCGGTTTCAATCGCTCACTGAAACGGCCTCCGTCAGCTCTTTTCCTGTTCTGTGCGCATAGGTTTTAAATAAGGGTCAATCATCAATGGATACATCGTTTTCCTGTGTAGGATGCGGCAAATGCTGCATGGGGCATCATGTACCCCTGACACTGGCTGAAGCCCGTGAATGGGCGTTGGACGGTGGGCAAGTCATTATTCTTGCCGAAGGGTTTCTGCAAAATGGCATCGGTATCCTGCCGGAACAGCGCCAGCATGCCCAGTCGCGCTCCTGTGACGTGATCAGCGGCGAAACCCGGGCGTTTATCGCGATCACGTTTGCGGCCTACAACCCTGATTCCTGCCGGCATCTGGATGAGGATCTGCGCTGCCGGATTTATGATCGGCGCCCGCTGGTGTGCCGTATTTACCCGATGGAGATCAACCCGCATATTCCGTTGCGGCAGGCCAGTAAAGACTGCCCGCCGGAAGCCTGGTTGCAGGGAGAAGCGCTGATTGTCTCGGACCGGTTGGTGGACAGCGAAACGCAGGCGCTGATCGAACGCTCCCGTCAGGCGGATCGCGAAGATGTTCATATTAAGGCGTCGATTTGCAACTGGCTGGGGATCGCCACCAGCGCGCTGAAAGGCGATGGCTTTACGGCTTACCTACCGGATATGAGCGCCTTTACATCGGCGCTGGAGCTGGCCGGGCAATTCACCGCCGAAGAGCATGCCGAAGCGGCGGTCAGCCGGGCATGGCAGTTCCATGTTTCCGACGAAGATGTGCTGGCGTCGTTACAGCAGGCCGGCGCCCAGGCCATCACGGGGCCGTCGCAGTATTATGGTTTTATCGGCTTGCGCGCCGCCTGATGGCTCAGATTACTGACAAACCCGATAAGTGCAAAATGAAGGTTTTTTCGGCGTCAAAAACTGTGCTGAGGTGTGCGACTTCGCCGGGTGAGCGACAGGACGTCGCGAAAGCCAGTGCCGTGCCGGACAAAAACGTCGGGAACGTTTTTGAACAGCGTTTACGCTGGCCCGAAGGGCGAGCCCCACGGATGGGGCGAGTAACCACGTCACTGGCGGCCCGAACAGCGAAGGCACCGCACAGCGGCACAGTTTAGCCACTAGCCTGAGGTCAAGGAGAGGCGGCGCTGAGCTCACTCTGTTTCATGTCGTGATAGCTAATCACGACATGAGCAAGATACAAGCCTCTTCTTGTCGTGCGTGCGATGAAACGGCAAAGAAATGACACCGCTTATCCCGCACGAAACTATTCACTGACCAGACAAAATTCACTGTTTGCAAGACAACATGACTGAAAACAGGGCAGGGCGCACCGTTATAGGGCGTTCTGCTGTGCTTCCTCCGGGGTTGATGCCCATTCCTGCCGCATGCTTCCGCTGTTTTTCCCGTCCGTTCGCCAGTTTCGCTGTGCTGGCATGACCCTTGCTTGTATAGACAAGACTATAACACTTGCGGTCCATCGCTTTTTCTTTTCCTGACAGGAGCAGAAACATGAGTACAGCATCAGGTCGTACCGGTTGGAAAATCTCGTTGATGGCAGTTTGTCTGGTCGCCGCCGTTTCCGCGCAGGCAGAGGAAACGCCGGTGGCTATCGGCATTTCCGGCTGGACCGGCTTCGCGCCGCTGACGCTGGCGGACAAGGCCGGCATTTTCCAAAAGCATGGACTGAAAGTCGATCTGAAAATGATCCCGCAGAAGGACCGCCATCTGGCGGTGGCGTCCGGTGCGATTCAGTGCGCCGCCACCACGGTGGAAACCTACGTTTCCTGGGCGGCCAGCGGCGTGATGCTCAAACAGATCGTCCAGCTCGACAAATCGTATGGCGCTGACGGGCTGGCGGTGCGTAACGGCATCGCCAGCGTGCGCGACCTGAAGGGCAAAACCATCGGCGTGGATGCGCCCGGCACTTCGCCGTATTTCGCGCTGGCGTGGATTCTGGATAAAAACGGCATGAGCCTGAAAGACGTAAAAGTGGCGACGTTGTCGCCGCAGGCGGCGGCGCAGGCGTTCGTCGCCGGGCAGAATGACGCCGCCATGAGTTACGAGCCTTATCTGTCCTCCGTGCGCCAGCAGCCGGACAAAGGGAAAATTCTGGTTACCACCCTCGATTACCCGATGGTGATGGACACCCTCGGCTGCACGCCCGCATTCCTGAAACAGCACCCGCAGGTAGGGAAAGCGCTGGTGGAGAGCTATTTTGACGCGCTGGAGATGATCAAAACCCAGCCGGACAACGCCTACGACATCATGGGCGCGGCGGTGAAATCCAGTGGTAAGGAGTTCGCTCAGTCGGCTCAGTACCTGCGTTGGCAGGACCGTGAACAAAACCGCGCCTTTTTCAGCGGCGAGATCGCCACCTTCAGCCAGGAGGCGGCCAAATTGCTGCTGGAGGCCAAAGTTATCCGCCAGAAGCCGGATATTTCCGCGCTGTATGACGCCAGCTACGTGAAATAACCGATGAAGGAGGCGGACATGAGCAGTCTCACCCGAGCGGCGAAGTTAGCCCCTGCGGCGCTGCCGGAGGCGCCGACACGCGTGCACAACCCACTGATGGTGCCGCTGCGCCCGGTATCGACGCGCCTGCGCTGGACGCTCGGCATCGGTTTCTTCGTGCTGTTTATCGGCCTGTGGTCGCTGGTGACGTTCAGCGGCGCGGTGTCCGTCACTTTTCTGGCTGACCCGCTGACCATGTTGCATGAAGGCGTGCTGCTGTTTACCGATTACGGCTTTCAGCAGGACATCGGCATGACGGTGATGCGCGTGGTGGCCGGTTTTCTGCTGGCGGCGCTGATTGGGGTGCCGCTCGGCATCCTGATGGGGGCGTACAAACTGGTGGAAGCGTTCTTCGAACCTTTTGTGTCGTTCTGCCGCTATCTGCCCGCGTCGGCGTTCGTGCCGCTGTTGATCCTGTGGGCCGGTATTGGCGAGATGCAGAAGATCCTGGTGATTTTTATCGGTTCTTTCTTCCAGATTGTACTGATGGTGGCGGTCAGCGTCGGCAGCGCCCGCCGCGATCTGGTCGAAGCCGCCTATACGCTCGGCTGTTCCAGCCGCAGCGTGGTCACCCGGGTGCTGATCCCCGGCGCCGCGCCGGATATCGCCGAACTGTTGCGGCTGGTGCTGGGTTGGGCCTGGACCTACGTGATCGTCGCCGAGCTGATCGGCGCGTCGAGCGGCATCGGCCACATGATTGTCGACAGCCAGGCGCTGCTCAACACCGGGCAAATCATCTTCGGCATTATCGTCATCGGGGTGATTGGGCTGCTGTCCGACTTCCTGTTCAAGGCCGCCAACCGCCGTTTATTCGCCTGGAGCATACGATGAAATACAGCAAACTGACCATTCGTCAGGTGGAGCGGGTGTTCACCGGTCCGCACGGGGAGGCGATCCCAGCGTTGCAGCCCATCGACTATCAGGTGCATGAAAACGACTTCGTCACCATTTTGGGGCCGTCCGGCTGCGGCAAGTCGACCTTGCTGCGCATCATCGCCGGGCTGGACGCGCCGACCCGCGGCGAGGTGTGGCTGGACGGCGCGCTGGTGGACGGCCCCGGCGCCGATCGCGGCATGGTGTTCCAGAGCTACACCCTGTTTCCGTGGCTGACGGTGCGCGAGAACATCTGTTTCGGTTTGCAGGAGCGCGGCATCAGCAAGGCGCAGCAGCGTGAACGCAGCGATTATTACCTGCATCAGGTGGGGCTGCACGGATTCGAACACCACTATCCGCGCCAGCTTTCCGGCGGTATGCAGCAGCGCACCGCCATTGCCCGCGCGCTGGCTAACGACCCGAAAGTGCTGCTGATGGACGAGCCGTTCGGCGCGCTGGATAACCAGACCCGCGTCATGATGCAGGAACTGCTGTTGTCGGTGTGGGAGTCGTCGCGCAAGACGGTGTTATTTGTCACCCACGACATCGACGAGGCGATTTTTATGGCTAACAAGGTGGCGATTTTCAGCGCCCGGCCGGGGCGGATTAAAACCGAAGTGGCGGTGGATTTTCCCTGGCCGAGAGACTATACCCTTAAAACCTCGCCGGAATTTATGGCGCTAAAAGCGCGGGTGACGGAAGAGATTCGCAGTGAAACCCTGCAGTCGCTGGCGCATTGAGCGGCCCGTCTGCCGGGGAATGCAGGATGAGACATGCGTACCGGCTGGATAATGGAAAATACGTCAGCCGGATTTTTTTATTTCTACTTGTCTATACAGGATTAGATATATGTCACAAACCCGAAGCTATTGCCTGACGCCCGGCGCGGTGGACCTCGCCACGCTGCGCGCCATTTATCAGGGAGAGGTTACCCTGACGCTGGAAGCGCAGGCGCGCGCGGCGGTCGCGGCGGCGCAGGAAACGGTGCAGGGCATTATCCGTCAGGACCGGGTGGTCTATGGCATCAACACCGGTTTTGGCAAGCTGGCCCAGACCCGCATTCCGGCGGACCGGCTGGCGGAGCTGCAACGCAATCTGGTGCTGTCGCACAGCGTGGGCATCGGCGACCTGCTGCCGGATGACGTGCTGCGTCTGGTGATGGCGACCAAAGTCATCAGCCTGGCGCGCGGGCATTCCGGGGTACGGTTGCAGGTGATCGATACCTTGCTGGCGTTGTTCAACGCCGGGGTGATGCCCTGCATTCCGGAGAAAGGCTCGGTAGGCGCCAGCGGCGATCTGGCGCCGCTGGCGCATCTGTCGCTGCTGCTGTTGGGAGAAGGGCAGGCGCGGGTCGACGGCGCGCTGATCCCGGCGGCCGACGGGCTGGCGCGGGCCGGCGTCGAACCGCTGGTGCTGGGGCCGAAAGAGGGGCTGGCGCTGCTCAACGGTACCCAGGTATCCACCGCGCTGGCGCTGCGCGGGCTGTTCGAGGCCGAGAAAGTGTTTGCCGCCGGGCTGGTGGCCGGCGCGTTGTCGCTGGAGGCGATCAAAGGCTCGGTGAAGCCGTTTGACGCCCGCATCCATCAGGCGCGCGGCCAGCAGGGACAGATTGCGGTAGCGGCGGCGGTCAGCGCCTTGCTGACGGACAGCGAAATTTTGCAGTCGCACGTCAACTGCGGCCGGGTACAGGACCCGTACTCCATTCGCTGCGTGCCGCAGGTAATGGGCGCGTGTCTGGACAATCTACAGCACGCTGCCCGCGTGTTGCGCATCGAAGCCAACGCCGCGTCGGATAATCCGCTGGTGTTTCCGGAAACCGACGAGGTGATCTCCGGCGGCAATTTTCACGCCGAACCGGTGGCGTTCGCCGCCGACATCATCGCGCTGGCGGTGGCGGAGATCGGCGCGATTTCCGAACGGCGTATGGCGCTGCTGCTCGACAGCACGCTGTCCGGGCTACCGCCGTTTCTGGTTAACGACGGCGGCGTCAACTCCGGCTTCATGATCGCCCAGGTAACCGCCGCCGCGCTGGCGTCGGAGAACAAGTCGCTGGCCCATCCCGGCAGCGTGGACAGCCTGCCCACCTCCGCCAATCAGGAAGACCATGTATCGATGGCGACCTACGCCGCCCGCCGTCTCGGCAGCATGTGCTTTAACACCGCCACCGTGGTGGGAATTGAAGCGATGGCCGCCGCGCAGGGCATCGATTTCCATCGTCCGCTGAAAAGCTCGCCGTTGCTGGAGCGCGAACTGACGCAGGTGCGTGAACAGGTCGCGTTTCTGGACCGCGACCGCCTGATGGCGACCGATATTGACCTGATGCGCCAGTGGGCCAGCCGTGAGCGCTGGCCGTCCGTCATCACCGCATTATTGCCCAGTTATGCCGCCGAACCGGCGCTCGTTTGATAAGGAATTTGCCATGACCACCTCTTCTTCGACTACGTCTTCTGTTGCCCGTGTCGTGCGTGCGCCGCACGGAACTGAACTGCACTGTGAAAACTGGCTGATCGAAGCCGCCTACCGCATGATCCAGAACAACCTCGACCCGGACGTGGCCGAGCGCCCGGAGGATCTGGTGGTGTACGGCGGCATCGGCAAGGCGGCGCGCAACTGGGCCTGCTTTGACGCCATTCTGACTAGCCTGCGCCAGCTGAAAGCGGATGAAACCCTGCTGGTACAGTCCGGCAAGCCGGTCGGGGTGTTTCGCACCCACGCCGACGCCCCCCGGGTATTGATCGCCAACTCGAATCTGGTGCCGCACTGGGCCACCTGGGAACACTTCCATGAACTGGATAAGGCCGGGCTGATGATGTACGGCCAGATGACCGCCGGATCGTGGATTTACATCGGCGCGCAGGGCATCGTGCAGGGTACCTATGAAACCTTCGCCGAAGCCGGCCGTCAGCATTATCACGGCGACCTGAGCGGCAAATGGATCCTCACCGCCGGTCTCGGCGGCATGGGCGGCGCCCAGCCGCTGGCCGGCGTGCTGGCCGGAGCATCGGTGCTGGCGGTGGAGTGTCAGGAATCCCGCATCGATTTTCGGCTGCGTACCCGCTATCTGGATTACAAGACCGACAGCATCGACGACGCGCTGGCGATGATCGCCGATGCCTGTGCACAGAAAAAAGCCATCTCCGTCGGCCTGCTGGGTAACGCCGCCGAGGTGTTGCCGGAGCTGGTAAAACGTGCCAAAGCCGGCGGTATGAAACCGGATATCGTTACCGATCAGACTTCCGCCCACGATCCGCTCAACGGTTATCTGCCGGTGGGCTGGAGCGTGGCGCGCTGGCAACAGGAACGCATCAGCGACCCGGAGGGGGTGATGAAAGCCGCCTGCGCCTCGATGGCGGTACATGTGCAGGCGATGCTGGATTTTTGCCACATGAGCGTGCCCACCGTGGATTACGGCAACAACATTCGTCAGCGCGCGTTTGATGAAGGCGTGCGCGACGCCTTTGATTTCCCCGGTTTCGTCCCGGCCTATATCCGCCCGCTGTTTTGCGAAGGCAAGGGGCCGTTCCGCTGGGTGGCGCTGTCCGGCGATCCGGAAGATATCTACAAGACCGACGCGAAGTTGAAGGCGCTGTTTCCGGATAATCACCATCTGCACCGCTGGCTGGACATGGCGCGCGAGCGTATCGCTTTTCAGGGACTGCCGTCGCGCATCTGCTGGCTGGGGCTGGGAGAACGGCATCTGGCCGGGCTGGCGTTCAACGAGATGGTGCGCAACGGTGAGCTGAAAGCGCCGATCGTTATCGGCCGCGACCACCTGGACTGCGGTTCGGTGGCCTCGCCCAACCGGGAAACGGAAGCGATGCAGGACGGTTCGGACGCGGTGTCCGACTGGCCGCTGCTCAACGCGCTGCTGAATACGGCGGGCGGCGCCACCTGGGTCAGCCTGCATCACGGCGGCGGCGTCGGCATGGGCTTCTCCCAGCACGCCGGGATGGTGATCGTCTGCGACGGCAGCGAACAGGCCGATGCCCGGCTGGCGCGGGTGCTGTGGAACGACCCGGCTACCGGGGTGATGCGCCATGCCGATGCGGGTTACGACGTCGCCGAAGCCTGTGCGGCGGCGCATCAGCTGAATCTGCCGATGGTGAAGCCGCACGAGTGAAGTAAAAATCAGGCGCTAAAAAAGGGCGGTCGGCAGACCGTCCTTCTATGACCGACTACGGACGTGCCGCGCTACCGCAGGGCTTTTTTATAGATCAGGCTCGCTATCCCGCCGATATCTTTGCGGGAATCCAGAACGAAACCGTTTTTTTCATAAAGACGCTGGGCGGCGGTCTGCGCTTCGGCGGTGTCCGGAATCATTGATCGGACGCCGTCGATGCTCTGCGCAAACGCGAATAGCTGATCCAAAATCGCCTGAGCGATGCCGCCCTGTCTAAATCCGGCGGCCACCCGCATTCGTTTAATCTCACAAACCGAGTCGGACAGCAGGCGGATCGCCCCCATGCCAATCACATATTCCGGTTCTGCTTCCGTCGTGACGGCGACAAGAAAACGGGCGCGGTGTTGAGGGTAGTGCTCGGCAATGGCGTACAAATCGGCGTCCAGCGACGTATCAGGAGACAGCGAGCCGCTTTCCCGCAAGCCGGCGAAATGCAAGGCGATAACCTGTTCGCTATCCGCAGGCTGTATTTCTCTGATCGAAAACATGGTCTTTCTCCCGGTCAATGGGCAGTAGCCGTTATCGGGCGCGATGGCGCTGAACCCGGCGGTGCCAGTGCTGATGCGCTTGGGTATAAGCCGACAAGGGGGCAGCCTGTGCGTTCATGGCGGCCTGCGCCTGCCGGCCCGAGGCAAAAGTGGATAAGACAATGATATGGTGCCCGGTGTGTGGTTTTGTAGTAATGGTTTGTTATTCATAACACTTTTTATACCCGTCATACTTCAAGTTGCAGGTACGTTGGCTGCGTTACTCGGCCCATCCTTGGGCCTCGCCCCTTCGGGGCCGCTGCCAGCAGCGTTCAACTCTGCTCCCGGCAGAGTTGTCGCTCACCCCAGTCACTTACTTGAGTAAGCTCCTGGGGATTCACTCGGTTGCCGTCTTCCTGCAACTCGAATTATTTAGGGTATATAACGACAGCAGGCAGGAATTATCATAATGCAGCAGGTTTTCTTTCCGGCCACGGTGTTGCGTGGCGCCGGAGTCAGTCAACAGTTGGGCGGGATTTGCGCCCGTCTCGGGAGTCGGGTGTTGGTCGCGGGAGGGCATCAGGCGCTGGCGGCGGCGCAGACTCTGATTATCGAACAACTGCGGCAGTCTGGGGTGACGCTGACCGCGGTGGAGTGGTCTGGCGAGCAGTGCAGCGTCAGTCAGATTGAGCGGCTGTGCGCGCGGGTGCGCGAAACCGACAGCGATGTGTTGCTGGCGGTAGGCGGCGGCAAGGCGCTGGACACCGGTAAAGCGGTGGCGTTCCAGTGCGGTATTCCGGTGGTGACGTTGCCGACGATTGCCGCGACCTGCGCCGCCGTGACGCCGCTGTCGGTTCGTTACCACGACGACGGTCATTTCCACGATTTGCACCACCTGCCGGTAGCGCCGGCGGCGGTAGTGATCGACAGTGCGCTGCTGGCGCGGGCGCCGCTGCGCTGGCTGGCCGCCGGGCTGGGGGATACGTTGGCGAAGTGGTATGAGTTTCGCGCTATCGATAACGGCGGCAACGACAGCGGTTTTGCCGCGTCGTCGCGCGCCAACAGTGAAATCTGCTTTCGGTTGATCGAACAGTACGGCGAGGAAGCCTGCCGCGCCGTGACGGCCGGGCAGCACAACGACGCGCTCGATCAGGTGCTGGACGCTATCTTCCTGTTCGCCGGGCTGACCTCGCTGATGGCCAGCGGCGCGCACGCGGCGGCGGCCCATGCGTTGTACGAAGGGTTTACCGTCTGCGACAAGACCCGCGAATTCGGCCACGGCCTGCTGGTCGGCTTCGGCAATCTGTGCCTGCTGGCGCTGGAGCAGCGCAGCGATGAAGAACTGCTGGCGGCGATTCGGCTGGCTCAGGCCTGTGCGGTGCCGTTGACGCTGGCGGCGATCTGCCCGGATTTGTCGGAGGAGGAACTGACGGCGATCGTTCGCGCATCGGTTGATGCGCCGGATATGGCAACGATGCCGTTTACTGTGACGGAGCAGCAGGTGCGTCAGGCGATACGCCGGGTAGAGGCGCTGGCGGCCCGTGTAGCGGAGTGACCTCGGTCACTGACAATAAAAAAGACCGGGCGGGTAGCCCGGTCTTGTCTGGTTGATACGCCAGGAAGCCCGTGTTGTGTTTCAACCGGTCAGACGACCCTGTCAGAGTTTGCTGACGCCTGAACGGCTAACCTTACAGTTGGCGGTGTCCCATTTTTCACCGTACTTCTCTGATGTTCCCTGGCCTTTCACCACGCCTTTGAACTCTTCGCAGACTGGCGGTTTGCCTTCTTTGTAGTCTTTGATTTTCAGACCACTGATGGTTGCCACGTCACCGTAGTTGCGGTTAACGCCGGCGATGCTGTCAATGGTGCCGTTAACGGTAGCGCTGGTAACGGTCAGGAAACGCGGGCCGCCGTTGTTGGAGCAGTCGCCGCAGGAACGCCACAATTTCCCGTGTTCACCGGTCAGGGTGAAGTTGCCTTTCACCACCGTGGTGCTGTTTTTGGAATTGTGCTGCAGCACTTTGTCCGGCTTGCCGCCGTAACCATTTTTGGCGTTATGCGCGATCCCGCCGACGATGGTCATGGTTTTGCCGTTATTGGTTGCGGCATCTTCGCAGATGTCTTCCCAGATCACGTTTTCAATGGTGCAGTTGCCGCTGTCGCAGTGAATGCCGTCCGCGCCGCCGGAGGCGGAAATACGCAGGTTTTTCACCGTGGCGTTTTTCAGAATGATCAGCGGTTTTTGTTTATCGCTGTCATTCGGGCAGGAGGTGCCGATGGTCACGCCGCCGCAATCCACCGTGCGGTTTTCGAATGTGGCGCCCGGCTTACACTCGGAACTGGCTTTCGCTGCGCGCAGCGGGCCGGTGTTCGGCGCGGTGGTGACGGCATTTGATTCGATCTGAGCCTGATCTTCGCTTACTACGTCCACCCAGTACCAGTAGTTGAGGCCGCTATTGGTGTCGGCATCTTTAAAGGTACGGGTTTCCGCGTCCAGTACGGCGATACGTTCACGCAGGTCAGGATTGCTGGTGGTGCCGCGATAAACTTCCTGACGCGCCACTTTACTTTCGTCGGTAGACCAGCCCAGATAATTAACATCGCTTTTCTGGGACAGCATCAGTGTGGTTTGGGCGGCGAATGACGGTGCCGCCAGAGTGAGTGCACACAGAGGTATTACATACTTAAACATACAATCTCCTTGTAAATCCCACAGGTATTGACTCTCATTCAGTTGAGAGAAAGAAATAAAAGCGGGTACTTCCTGAATGTATCGTGATTACTATAGAGCAAAAAATAAAAAGGGCGAGAAAAATAAACCGCTGTTTTGAAAATTAACCTGATGTGAATATCATCTATTTTATTTTCTAATTTTGAAAAGAGATTTATGTCATTTTTATTTATGAAACATTCGCAATATTGTAAAAATGAATGTGATAGGGATCCATTTTTTATAGTTGTCTGATTGATTTTTGCTCCATTGCAAGAGCTGGGAAGAGAATGACTATGTGTTTGGTCGGCTTTATGATAATACCGTCGTGCAGTTTATTCAGCGGTAATCGTAATGTGAATAATTTGTTTATTTTTGATGATCTGGCTGGCAGGCGGCGGTTATTACGTCGACAGGCGGAGGCCAGTCGCCGGATGAAAGAAACCCTGGCGGCATACGTGCGGCCATGCCGGAAGCAAAGGATGGCAACGTGTCTGCAACGCGAAAAACGACAGGTATATTCAGATATGCCGCTTTGCCGCTGAATAGGCATTTATAGGGGTTATGCCCTAAATATTCGAGTTGCAGGACAAAACGCGCTGCGTTTTGAACAACGCAACGCGTTGGCCCTTTAGGGCGAGGCCCAGGAAATGGGCAGAGTAACGCAGCCAACGTACCTGCAACTTGAAGTATGACGGGTTTATGCACGTTTTAATAGGGATGTCTGTGATGATGATAAATAAAGCCGCTTTCTGTGCGTTGATTGCCGTCGTGTTATCGGGATGTGGCGGCAGCGAACCGACCGAGCAGGATATTCGGCACGCGGTTGACGATATGGTGGCTCAAACTAATCAGGAAATTAAAAAAAAAGTCGGCACGCTTTTTAATGATGAGATGGTGCTTAAAATCAATTCGTTAAAAAAGCTGAATTGCATCAGAAGTGAAAATAAAGGCTATCAATGCAATGTCGATTTGGATATGTCATTGCCACTGGTTGGAAACAAAAAAGAGATCGTCAATTTTACTTTTATTCGGGAAGACGGTTCGTGGACGCTGGTTAAATAATTCGTGCCTTTCCTGATAAGCATCCCCTGCGTATTGCCGGGGATGCCCTGATATTATCCCAGCATCTTTTCCACGCAGCGTTTGAATACCTGCACGCCGGTTTCCAGCGACGATAATTCAAAATGCATGTCCGGATGGTGCAGCCCCGGTTTGAGATTGGTGCCCAGCCCCCAGAAGCCAGCTTTAATCTGTGGCTTGAGGCGCGGATAGAAGAAGAAGTCTTCTCCGCCTGCGGTGCTTTTGGGCGCGGTCAGACCGGCTTCGCCCAGCACATCCACGATCGCCGCGCTGATCAGCGCGGTGGCGTCGTCATGAATATCCGCCGCCGGAATCTCTTTTAGCAGTTTGATCTCGGCCGTTGCGCCGTAAGCCGCCGCGCTGTACTCAATGGCGCGGATCACTTTTGCTTTCAGCTCGTCCATCGCGTCATTCCGCGACGAACGCAGGTCCCAGCATACCGTGGCGTTATCAGGAATGGAGTTGGTCACGCCGGCGTCGCACAGAAAACGGGTAGCCTTGGCGCTCCAGGTCAGGTGCGGCGCCAGCGGAACCGCCTTCACCGCCATGACGGCGTTGGCGGCGGCTTCCAGCGCGTTCACGCCCAGATGCGGCCGCGCGCCGTGCGCCGGTTGGCCGTGAAAGGTGACTTCCAGCGTGCTGCTGGCGGAATAGTGCATCGCTGGTATCGCCTCGCCCAGCAGGCACTCTTCCACCGGGCGCAGGTGAAAGCCGAGGATCATGTCCACGTCGTCGATGGCGCCGCCTTCCACCATGGCGATGGCGCCGGTACCCAGCTCTTCGGCGGGCTGAAACAGGATCTTCAGCCGTCCTTTTTTCACCACGCCATCGCGCATCAGTTCCTGAGCGGCGGTCAGCACCACCGACGAGTGGGCGTCGTGTCCGCAGGTGTGGCGGGCGCAAAACTCACCGTCAATGATGTGACCCAATGCATCCATATCGGCGCGCAACGCCAGCACCGGGCCGGGCACGCCGCTGTTCAGTTCCGCCACGATGCCGGTGGTGCCGTTGACGCCGCGGGTGAGACGGTAGCCCGCTGCTTCCAGCTGCGCGGCCAGATAATCGGAGGTCTTGAATTCCTGGAATCCCAGTTCCGGAATGGTATGCAGGTAACGATAGTGATCGAATACGTTGGACATAACGTCCCTCTTGGTGTTCGTCAAAATGATGGTCAGACCGCGTGTATTCCGCGGTCGATATCAACAGTAAGAGCCATCCAGCAGGAGTCATCCAGCAAGAGTTATGCCAGATGAAAGCGATGTGCGATGAACGCGATGCCAGATAAATAGGAACAATAGGAGATAAGGAACACGGTCTGGCGCGCGATTCCCACTTAGCGACGCGAGTTATTCACCGTGCGTTGCCGGCATGATAAACCCCCTTTCGCCACAAGGTAACGCGATGCCCCATCAGGGCGTCTATCCTCACCGAACGCGGGCATTGCCTGCACCTGACAGGTGCCTGTTGGGATAGGCGTTGATTGGTCTGACGGCGCGAGTTATCCATCTCCGCCGCGGGATGAGAAGGCGATGGCGGGGTAGGGTGGCAAGGTCAGCTGCGCGGCGTAGCGGGCATCGGTTTGATGCCGTTCCGCGCAGTGACGCTGGTAGCGGTGGCGATGACGTCAGTGTATGCCGGGAACGGCGGCGTCGGCGTTGATGCGCAGACCCTCGGCGTCGAACACCAGACAGTGAACGGCGTCGAAACCGACGGTAATCGCCTGCCAGGGGCGGAACTGCACGTCGCCGGGCAGCAGGATTTTGACGCCATCGTGGCCGTAGCACTGGCCGAACAGGTAGGTGTTGTTGCCCAGCCGTTCCACTACTTCGCACTGAAAGGCCAGCGTGGCCTGATGCGATGGCTGAATGCCAAGGTGCTCGGGGCGAATTCCCAGCGTGACGGCGTCGCCGGGCTGTAGCGGCGTAGTCTCAATATCCAGCGTCAGCGTTTTATCCGCCGTCAGCGTCACGGTCAACTGATGCGGCTGCCAGGCGACGACGGTCGCGGGCAGGAAATTCATTTTGGGCGAGCCGATAAAACCGGCGACGAAGCGATTGACCGGGTTGTAGTACAGCGCCATCGGCGAGCCGGTCTGCTCCACCTTGCCGTTGTTCATCACCACGATTTTGTCGGCCAGCGTCATCGCCTCCACCTGGTCGTGGGTGACATACACCATAGTGGTTTTCAGCTCCTGATGCAGCTTGGCGATGTGCAGGCGCATGTCGACCCGCAGTTCGGCGTCGAGGTTGGAGAGCGGTTCATCGAACATGAACACTTTCGGGTTGCGCACGATGGCGCGACCGATGGCGACGCGCTGGCGCTGGCCGCCGGACAGTTGTTTAGGCTTGCGGTCCAGCAGGTGGGACAACTGCAAGGTTTTGGCGACCATTTCGACCTGATGGCGAATCTCCGCCTTCGGCACCTTGTTGACCTTCAGCCCGTAGCCCATGTTTTCCGCCACCGTCATGTGCGGGTAGAGCGCGTAGGACTGAAACACCATCGCCACGCCGCGGTGGGCCGGCGCGACGTCATTCATCACTTCGTCATCAATCAGAATTTTGCCATCGCTAATCTCTTCCAAACCGGCGATCATCCGCAGCAACGTAGACTTGCCGCAGCCGGAAGGCCCGACAAACACCGCGAATTCACCCGCCTGAATATCCAGATTGATATTGTGCAGCGTTTCCGTTTTGCCAAAGCGTTTGGTGACATTTTTTAAGCATATGCTGGACATCCGTTTTTCCTCAACGGGTTATCAATACGGTGACCGCAGGGGCGGGCCGGGTAGTGCTGATAAGTGTATGTACTACGTATAACAAAATTTTGGATCAGCCTGACGGCGCTTTTACGTTGAGATGACTATAACCACCTTGTTTTTAGCGCCCTATCGGCATGTTTCATTTCTGCAATTGTGATCACACAATAGTCACTTTCCTGTCGTCATATCCCCACTGGTAGCGTAGCGTATAACATCATCGCTGGTGAAAAACCGGGTGTTTAAAGCCCTATAAAATCAGCCACGATGCTTTTGTTAATGCGAAGTGCCAGGTTTTTTGCTTAAAAATGTTATACCTTCACATGAGGTCGATAATGAAAACCAAAACGCTTACCGCCCTACTGCTCTCCGCCACCGCTGCCGGCCAGCTGGCGGCCTTTCCGGTACATGCCGCGCAGCAGCTGACCGTTTGGGAAGATATCCGGAAATCGGATGGCATCAAGGACGCCATCGGGGATTTCGAAAAACAGTACAACGTCAAAGTGAACCTGCAGGAAATGCCGTATGCCCAGCAGCTGGAAAAACTGCGGCTGGACGGCCCGGCGGGCATCGGCCCCGATGTGCTGGTGATCCCCAACGATCAACTGGGCGGCGCGGTGGTGCAGGGGCTGATTGCGCCGCTGAAACTCGATCAGGCGGCGCAAGACAGCTTCACCGATGCGTCGATGGCGGCATTTCGCATGAACAACCAGGTGTACGGCCTGCCGAAAGCGGTGGAAACCCTGGTGCTGATTTACAACAAGGAGCAGGTGAGCAAACCGCTGGCCAGCTTGCAGGAGTGGTATGACTTTTCCCGGCAGCAGCAGGCGCAGAATAAGTTCGGGCTGCTGGCGAAGTTCGATCAGATCTACTACAGCTGGGGCGCGATCGGGCCGATGGGCGGCTACATTTTCGGCAAAAATGACAAAGGCTTCGGCAAAAATGACAAAGGCGGTCTCAACCCGTTGGATATCGGCCTGAACACGCCGGGCGCGGTGGACGCGGTGACGCTGCTGCGTAAGTTTTACGCCGATAAGCTGTTTCCGGCGGGGATCATTGGCGATAACGGGCTGAACGCCATCGATTCACTGTTCACCGAGAAAAAAGCGGCGGCGGTTATCAACGGCCCCTGGGCGTTCCAGCCCTATGAAGCCGCCGGCATTCACTACGGCGTGGCGCCGCTGCCGCTGCTGCCGGACGGCAAACCGATGAGCTCGTTCCTGGGCGTGAAAGGGTATGTAGTCTCGACCTGGAGTAAGGACAACGCGCTGGCGCAACGGTTTATCGAATTCATCAACCAGCCGCGCTACGTGAAGGTCCGCTATCAACGCACCGGCGAGATCCCGCCGCAAAAAAGCATGATTGACGATCCGCTGATTAAAAACGACGAGAAAGCCAGCGCGGTCGCCATCCAGGCCGCCAGAGCCGTGCCGATGCCGGGCATTCCGGAAATGGGCGAAGTCTGGGGGCCGGCCAACGCGGCGCTGGAGCTGAGCATGACCGGCAAACAGGAGCCGAAAGCGGCGCTCGATAACGCCGTGAAGCAAATCAAGATGCAGGTCGAGGCGATGCAGGCCAGCAATCAGTAATAACCGTCATCCGTTAACGCAGTAGGCCACACCGAGCGGGAGGGCGACCTCCCGCGACTAGAAGGAGCAGCGTGTGATTATCAGTTCCGGCGAACCCCTGTCCGGGGAAAAGCGCACCCGCCACCACGCCTGGGTAGCGGCGTTGTGCGCGGTGCTGCCCGGCGGCGGGCAGTTTTATCATCGCCAGTGGGCGAAGGGCATGATTTTTCTGGTGCTGCTCGGCAGCTATCTGGGGGTGTTTCATGACTTTCTGCGTACCGGCCTGTGGGGCGTGTACACCCTGGGGGAAGAGGTGCCGCGCGACAACTCTATCTTCCTGCTGGCGGAAGGGATCATCAGCCTGCTGATTATCGCCTTTGGCGTGCTGATCTACGCCTTGTCGATAAACGATGCCTGGCGTAATGGCAAACGGCGGGATGACGGACTGGCGCTGAACAGCGTGCGGCAGCAGTACCGCCTGCTGCTGAGCGAAGGCTTTCCTTACCTGATGATTACCCCGGGCTTCATTCTGCTGGTGTTCGTGGTGATTTTCCCGATCCTGTTCGGTTTCGCCATCGCGTTTACCAATTACAACCTGTACCACACGCCGCCCGCCAAACTGGTGGAGTGGGTCGGGATGAAGAACTTCGTCAGCATTTTTACCCTCAGCATCTGGCGCTCGACCTTTCTGGACGTGTTGCAATGGACGGTGGTCTGGACGCTGCTGGCGACCACGTTGCAGTGTACGGTGGGGGTGTTGCTGGCGATTTTGGTTAACCAGAAAGATCTGCGCTTTAAGCCGCTGATCCGCACGATTTTCATTCTGCCGTGGGCGGTGCCGGGGTTCGTCACCATTCTGGTGTTCGCCGGCATGTTCAACGATTCGTTCGGCGTCATCAATAATGCCATTCTGGCGTCTGTGGGCATCAGCCCGAAAGCCTGGCTGACCGATCCGTTCTGGACCAAAACGGCGTTGATCATGATGCAGACCTGGCTCGGATTCCCGTTTGTGTTCGCCATGACCACCGGTGTGTTGCAGGCCATTCCGGACGATCTGTACGAAGCGGCCACGATGGACGGCGCCAGCCGCTGGACGCAACTGCGCACCATTACGTTGCCGCTGGTGCTGTACTCCATCGCGCCGATCATCATCACCCAGTACACCTTCAATTTTAACAATTTCAACATCATCTATCTGTTCAACAACGGCGGACCCGCCGTCGCCGGTTCCAATGCCGGGGGCACCGACATTCTGGTGTCCTGGATTTACAAACTGACGATGTCGTCGTCCCAGTATGCGATTGCCGCCACCATCACCATCCTGCTGTCGATTTTCGTGGTCGGGCTGGCGCTGTGGCAATTCCGGGCGACCCGGTCATTCAAGAACGATGAGATGGCATAAGGGGAGAATGATGGCGACGACTCAAGGCATCAACCGTCAGGATATTCATCGTCAGAGCGCCGAACGTCAGGGCGTGCATCATAAAAGTATCAAACGCGAGAAAGCCCTTCGGCTTGCGCTGTCCTGGCTGGTGATTATCGCGGTGTCGGTGGTGATCATTTATCCGCTGGTGTGGACGGTCGGGGCGTCGCTCAATGCCGGCAACAGCCTGTTGAGCACCTCGATTATTCCGGAAAATCCGTCCTTTCAGCATTACGAGGAGCTGTTCAACGGTCAGGTCAATTACCTGACCTGGTACTGGAACTCGATGAAAATCAGCTTCCTGACCATGGTGCTGACGCTGGTAAGCGTCAGTTTCACCGCCTACGCGTTTTCGCGTTTCCGTTTCAAAGGACGGCAAAACGGCCTGATGCTGTTTTTGCTGTTGCAGATGATCCCGCAGTTCTCCGCGCTGATCGCCATTTTTGTGCTGTCGCAGCTGCTGGGGTTGATCAACAGCCATCTGGCGCTGGTGCTGATTTATGTCGCCGGCATGATCCCGATGAACACCTATTTGATGAAGGGCTATCTGGACGCGATTCCCCGCGAGCTTGACGAATCGGCGCGCATGGACGGGGCGGGCAATTTCCGTATTTTCATCGAGATCATTATTCCCTTGTCCAAGCCGATCATCGCCGTGGTGGCGCTGTTTTCCTTCACCGGTCCGCTGGGGGATTTCATCCTGTCCAGCACCATCCTGCGCACCCCGGATAAGTACACCCTGCCTATCGGTTTATACAACCTGGTGGCGCAGAAAATGGGAGCCAGTTACACCACCTACGCCGCCGGCGCGGTGCTGATTGCCGTGCCGGTCGCGTTGCTTTACCTGATGCTGCAAAAATATTTTGTCTCCGGCCTTACCTCAGGCAGTACCAAAGGATAATCGCGATGAAAAAGATGATACCCGCATTACTGGCTGTTTCCCTGTCGCTGGGCGCGATGCCGCTCATGGCGGCGGAGTCTGTCGTTATTAAACCGCTGCGCAATGCCCCGGCCGATTTTATCAAGGGCGCGGATATCTCCACGTTGCTGGAAGTGGAGCGTCAGGGCGGCGTGTTTTATGACGAAAACCACGTGCGCGTCGACCCGGTAGCGCTGCTGAAAAAGAATGGCGTTAACTACATCCGGCTGCGTTTGTGGGTTGACCCCCGCGATGCCGCCGGGCGTCCTTACGGCGGCGGCGATAACGATCTGGCGACCACATTGACGCTGGCCAAACGCGCCAAAGCGCAGGGTATGAAGCTGTTGCTGGATTTCCACTACAGCGACTTCTGGACCGACCCCGGCAAGCAGTTCAAGCCGAAAGCCTGGGCCAGCCTGTCGTACGATCAACTGAAAGTCGCCATTCATGACTATACCCGCGACACCATCGCCCGTTTCAAGAAGGAAGGGGTGCTGCCGGATATGGTGCAGATCGGCAATGAGGCTAACGGCGGCATCCTGTGGCCGGAAGGCAAAAGCTGGGGGCAGGGCGGCGGCGAATTCGACCGGCTGGCCGGCCTGCTGAACGCCGCGATCGCCGGCCTGCGTGAAAACATCAGCTCGCCGGGGCAGGTCAAAATCATGCTTCATCTGGCGGAAGGCACCAAGAACGACACCTTCCGCTGGTGGTTTGATGAAATCACCAAGCGCGGCGTACCGTTCGATGTGATCGGCCTGTCGATGTACACCTACTGGAACGGCCCGATCAGCGCGTTAAAAGCCAACATGGACGACATCAGCCAGCGCTACAACAAGGACGTCATCGTGGTTGAGGCCGCCTACGGTTACACCCTGGCTAACTGCGATAACGCCGAAAACAGCTTTAGCGAAAAGGAAGCGACGGCGGGCGGTTACCCGGCCACCGTACAAGGGCAGGCCGATTTCATCCGCGACCTGATGCAAAGCGTGATTGACGTACCGAAAAAGCACGGTAAAGGCGTGTTCTATTGGGAACCGACCTGGATAACGCCGCCGGGAAATACCTGGGCCACCGAAGCCGGTATGAATTACATCAACGACCACTGGAAATTGGGCAACGCCCGTGAAAATCAGGCGTTATTTAATTGTCAGGGGGAGGTGCTGCCTTCGATAAAAGTCTTTAAGTAAATACCCGGCATACTTCAGTTGCAAGTACGTTGGCTTTATTGCAATTCGAATTATTTTGGGTATGCCCCGTCATATTTCACGTGCAGGCGCGTTGGCGGCCCCGGCTTATTGTTGGGGAATGATGTGGTTGCCGCCTGCCTGCATAGTGAAATAGCGGGAATATACCGTCTGCCTATTCAGTATTAAGGATGTTTTATGAAACGATTTCCGCCTTTGAATCCGAAGGTCGATGGGTTATTACATGGCGCTGATTATAATCCGGAGCAATGGGAGAATTACCCCGGCATTATTGACGACGATATCGCCATGATGAAACAGGTAAAATGCAATGTAATGTCGGTCGGTATTTTCAGCTGGGCCAAACTGGAGCCGCAGGAGGGCGTGTACCGGTTCGACTGGCTGGATGAGGTTCTCGATAAATTATACCGGCAGGGTATTTCGGTGTTTCTGGCGACACCCAGCGGCGCACGCCCGGCCTGGATGTCGCAACGTTACCCGGAAGTGCTGCGCGTAGGGCGCGATCGGGTGCCGGCGCTGCACGGTGGTCGTCACAATCACTGCCTGTCATCGCCGGTCTATCGGGATAAGGTTCAAAAAATCAATACATTGCTGGCGGAGCGCTACGGGCGTCACCCGGCGGTGATCGGCTGGCATATTTCCAATGAATACAGCGGCGAGTGCCATTGCGAGCGCTGTCAGCAGGCGTTTCGCACCTGGCTGCAGGCGCGTTACCAGACGCTGGATAACCTCAATCACGCCTGGTGGAGCGATTTCTGGAGCCATACCTACAGCGACTGGTCACAGATTGAATCGCCGGCGCCGCAGGGCGAAGTGTCCATTCACGGGTTGAACCTTGACTGGCGACGCTTTAATACCGCGCAGGCGACCGATTTCTGCGCGCAGGAAATCGCCCCGTTGAAGCGGGTGAACCCGGCTATCCCGGCGACCACCAACTTCATGGAGTACTTTTACGATTACGACTACTGGCAGCTGTCGCGCGTGCTGGACTTCATCTCCTGGGACAGCTACCCGATGTGGCACCGGGACAAAGACGACGCCACGCTGGCCTGTTATATCGCCCTGTTTCACGATCTGATGCGTTCGCTGAAGCAGGGCAAGCCGTTTGTGTTGATGGAATCGACCCCCAGCGTCACCAACTGGCAGCCGCTCAGCAAGCTCAAGAAGCCGGGTATGCATATTCTCTCCTCGCTGCAGGCGGTGGCCCATGGCGCGGATGCGGTGCAGTACTTCCAGTGGCGCAAGAGCCGCGGCTCGGTGGAGAAATTCCACGGCGCGGTGGTGGATCATGTCGGCCATATCGATACCCGCGTCGGCCGCGAAGTGGCGCAGCTCGGCCAGATTTTGTCGCAGCTGGATGCGGTGGCGGGCAGCCGGGTAGAGGCGCAGGTAGCGATCCTGTTTGACTGGGAAAGCCGCTGGGCGATGGATGATGCGCAGGGGCCGCGCAATGCCGGGTTGGAGTACGAAAAAACGGTGGCGGAACACTACCGCCCGTTCTGGGAGCAGGGGATTGCCGTCGATGTTATCAACGCCGAAGGCGATTTCAGCGGCTACCGGCTGTTGATTGCGCCGATGCTGTACATGGTGCGGCCGGGGTTTGCCGAGCGCGTCGAGCAGTTTGTGCGCCAGGGCGGGCACGTGGTGGTGACCTACTGGAGCGGCATCGTTAACGAAAGCGACCTGTGTTATCAGGGTGGATTCCCCGGCCCGTTGCGCCCGGTGCTGGGCATCTGGTCAGAAGAGATCGACTGTCTGGCCGACGGCGAATACAACCGGGTGTTGGGGCTGGCGGACAATGATATCGGGCTGAAAGGGCCGTATCAGGCGCGCCACCTGTGCGAGTTGATCCACCTTGAAGGCGCGACGGCGCTCGCCAGCTACTGCGACGATTTCTATGCCGGCCGGCCGGCGGTGACGGTAAATCACGTCGGCGCAGGGAAAGCCTGGTATGTGACCTCGCGTAACGATCTGGCGTTCCAGCGCGATTTCTTTGCCGCCATCATGCGTGAGCTGGCTCTGCCGCGGGCGCTGGATATTCCGCTGCCGCCGGCGGTGACGGCCCATCGCCGTACCAACGGCGACGAAGAGTTTATCTTCATCGAAAACTACAGTGCGTTGCCGCAGCCTATCCAGTTGCCCGCCGGGTATAGCGATATGCTGACCGGGTTGCCGCTGGTGGATGTTGTCCTTTCCGCCTGGGATTGCCGGGTGATTCGTCGCCGTCTGGTCTGACGGCGTTCAGCCTGCGCCCATCGCCGCTGCCGGCATGGGCGCTTTCTTCTGGGCGATGACCTGCCACGCCGGCGGGCGTCGCCGCGTACCGTACGATACCTTCAGAGGAGTATGCTCATGGTCAGTCTGCATTCTGTTATGCGTTATTTTTCGCATCCGAAACCGACGCCGGAATTAAGCGACGACGATAAACAGCAGATTCAGCGTCTGCTGCGGTTATTTGGCGGGCGGGATAATATCGAGCAGGTCGATGCCTGTATTACCCGGCTGCGTGTGACGGTAAAAAACCTGAGTCTGGTTGATTCACAAGGATTACAACAGGAAGGCGCGCTGGGCGTCATTATTCTTGGGCAACAGGTTCATGCCATATTCGGTAAGCAGTCGGATACATTGCGTAAATTACTGGAGGAACATTTCTCCCGACCGGAATAATCGCACCGTCAATAAAAGCCATTAAATTGAGTCAGATAATAAATACGAAATATACGGATATACCCAAAATAATTCGAGTTGCGGGACAACACGCTGGCGTGTTGAACAACGCAACGCGTTGGCCCTTTAGGGCAAGGCTCAGAATGAGCCTTGTAACGCGGCAACCGAGTGAATCCCCAGGAGCTTACATAAGTAAGTGACTGGGGTGAGCGAGGGCAGCCAACGCACCTGCAACTTGAAGTATGACGGGTATAAATAAAAAAGAGGATAACCCGGCGATTATCCTCAGAACGATTACAGCGATATCGTAATTAAACAGGGAAAGCAATAATGATGAAGAAAAACAATGATGAAAATAAACGTCCGGAGAAACGCAATATCTGTGGCGATTAGCACCGGGTATTACCACCAGGCTTCCACCTGTACGCCAACGTTCCAGGTGTTATTGGCGGTGCCGTCTTTGAACGGTTTGCCGTCCTGACTGTCGTTCAGATAAGAGGTGTAGAGGCGCAATTCCGGGCGCGACATAAATGCCGGGCCTGCCGCCAGCGCCAGCGCCAGTGTGTATTTCTCACCGCTTTGTTTAAACGAGGTGCCGTTTTTGAAGTTGTCTTTCTGGGTGAACGCGCCCACTTCGCCAATGCCGCGCACATAATCGGTAAACTGGTATTGCAGGCGTCCTACCAGCGACAGCAGCCGGGTGGTGTCGGTCGCTTCGTTGATGTGGTTAGCCGAACCCCAGGTCAACACGTGGTTGAACGATAACCGACTGGTGAGCGGAATCAGGCCGGTGTTGATGGCGCGATAACCGGTGGCGCTGTTGACCTGATTCCACATGTCGTACCAGCCGCCGCCCTGCGACACCATGTTTTGCGCCAGCCCTTTGTTGGCGTACTGCAGCACCACTTTGTTATAGCCGCCCAGCATGTCCTGACTGATTTCGCCGGTCAGCATTACGCCGTTGTCCGCGTCATACAGGCCGCCGAAGTCTTTCTGTTTTTTGGTGGTGTTCGGCATGGCGTAGTCGATGCCGAATTCCGTCCAGGCGCCTTTCCAGGGTTTCAGCCCGGCATAGCGAATATCGGCATAGTTGATGTTGACGTTGCTGTTGCCGTTGATGCGGTCGTCAACCGCGTTGGCGTCGCCGCGGATCCAGGCGACCGAAAGCGCGCCGGGGCCGAGCGTATAGTTTTCGATCCCGGCGCCGGAACCGGAGATATTCCAGTATTTGGTATCGATAATGTGCAGGTCGTGACGCTGATAGTAGCGTTTACCGCCCCAGATCACGGCGTTAGGGTCGCCGGGGACCAGCCCCTTGATTTGCAGGTTCAACTGGCGCAGGCCGAACTGGGCGTCATCGCCGATGGTGGTTTCGTTATCGTTGGAGCCATCCGACACCATGCTGACCATGCTGTCGACGTAGAAACTGACGTCGTTTTTCTTGTACACCTCCGAGCCAAGTTCTACTTCGCCGTAGGTATCGTTTTCGTTACCCAGACGGCCCACTTTGTTTTTTTGCCATTGCGACATGCCGCCATCATTGGACACCCCCACGCCGCCGCGCAGATAGCCGTGAAAATCAATGGGGACGGTGGTGGCCTCTGCTGCCAGCAATGCCGGAGAGGTCAGTATGGCGGTGAGTGCGGTAGAGAGAGTAAGGAGTTTGGTGTTCATGGTGGCCTCTTGTTGTTATGTATTACGTTCACATTACGCGTTCAATAAAATGCCTAAGCGTAAATGCGAGCAACGGATTCGTTGTTTTATTGTGATTTAATGCAAATAAATCATTTTGTTTTGTAATGATTGGTGATGCGTGTCACGGGTTTTTGATATGTGAACGTAATACTTGCATGTAATTTGGCCTGAGTGGGGTTCAGAACATGGTTTTTTCGCCGGGCCAACTGCTACAATCCCGGTAAAACCATGATGGGAAACCTGACCATGAAGTCGAAAAGCGCTACGTTAGAAGATGTTGCCCGCCACGCGGGTGTTTCTTATCAGACGGTATCGCGGGTGTTGAACAAATCTGCGAATGTCTCCGAGTCCACGCGCCGCAAGGTAGAGCAGTCCATCGAGCTGTTGCGTTATGTTCCCAACCGGCTGGCCCAGCAACTGGTGGGTAAACAGAGCATGACGATAGGGCTGGTGACCACGTCGCTGGCCTTGCACGCGCCTTCGCAGGTAGCGGCGGCGGTGAAAAGATATGCGAATATGGAAGGCTATCAGGTGCTGATTTCCATGATTGATGAGAACGTCAATCATAGCATTCAGGATTCTATCAATGAACTCAAGTCACAGCGGGTTGATAAGGTTATCATCAACGTGCCGCTGGAGACGGAAGAAGCAGAGCACATCGCCGCCGACAATGACGATATTCTCTGCTTGTTTCTGGATGTTGACCCTTACAGTTCGGTATTCAACGTGTCGTTTAATCCGGCGGACGGCACGCGGGCCAGCGTGAAGTATCTGTATGAACTGGGGCACCGCGACTTTGCTTTACTGGCGGGACCGGCCGGTTCGGTTTCGGCGCGCTTGCGACTGAAAAACTGGCTGGAAACCCTGGATGGGTACGGCCTGACGCCGACAACGGTGATTCACGGCAATTGGGATGCGCAAAGCGGCTACGCCGGCGCACTGCAGATGCTGCGCGAAACGCCGCAGTTCAGCGCGGTGCTGGTCGCCAACGATCAAATGGCGCTCGGCGTCTTGAGCGCTTTTCATCAGAATCAACTGACCATCCCCGGCCAGAAATCGGTGATTGGTTACGACGGCACGTATGAAAGTTCGTTTTTCCACCCGGCGCTGACCACCGTCTCGCTGGACCTCGACCTGCAGGGCAAGGAAGCGGTGCACCGTCTGCTGAACGCCAACGACAGCGACATGCAGCGATCGTCGTCCATCCTGCCGGCCAGGCTGGTGATCCGTAATTCCACCGGTCCTCGCATTGATGAACAGCGCGATTTACAGCAAATCGCCGAAGAACTGCGCTTGATTGCGCATCGGTTGAGTCAGTAGCATTTTGCGGCACATCGCGGCTGGCGTTGTCGCCAGCCGATCAGGGTAAGGCCGGGCGTATGCTGCCCTGTCGTTAGGTGCGCTAAACCCGTGCGTTCAGACCGGGCGATGGCGGGAACAGGCGGTCATGCGTTCGATAAGCCAGCGGCCTGCGGGGCCCGGCGGGTTATCAATGCGGTACACGGCCGACATCAGCATGGACGGCTCGCTGACCGGTTCATCCTCAATGGTAAGCTTTACAAGGCGTCCGCTCTCAAGGTCCGACTGGATGGTATGCATCGGCATGCCGCCCCATCCCAACCCATTGAGCAAAAAAGCATGTTTGGCAAACAGGTCCGCCAGCCGCCAGGTTTTGGGGGACATGACGCCAAACTCTCGCCCTTTGGAGTGCTCAGAGCGATCGGTCAGTACCAGTTGGACATGGTTGGCGAGTTCCTGTCTGGGGATCGGCCCCTGCAACGCGGCGAGCGGGTGGTCCGCGGCGGCGACCATAGCGAAGGCGACGCGGGCTAAGGGTTCGGTGACGATGCCCGGCGGCGTCACCGGAAGAAAACCGACGATGCCGACGCTGGCGTGCCTGTCCAGTACCGGCTGATACGCCGCTCCCAGCGCTTCAACATAGACGCGTAATGGCACGTCGGGAAACTGTTCACGGAACGCTTTGGCCGCGTCAGTCAGCACGTCAATCGGGAAGAAGACGTCGACCACGACGGTCAGTTCAGGCTCCAGCCCGGCGGCCATGCCTTTGGCGCGTGATTTCATGGCGTCAACGCCGGCGACGATATTGCGGGCGTTGGACAGTAACGCCGTCCCCGCCGGCGTCAGCCTCGGGTAGCGGCCGCTGCGATCAAAAAGCGTAACATCAAGCTGCTCTTCCAGACCGCGCACCAGCTCGCTGATGGCGGACTGCGCGCGCCTGAGCCGACGCGCCGCCGCCGAGAAGCTTCCTTCATCAACCGCAGCAATGAATGTTCGTAATTGATCCAGCGACACGCCATCGAGCATAGGGAATCCTGATGTATCTGATATGGAGATGGTATATATAATAATATAACGTCTATTCAGATTATTTGCAGGGTGAAATACTCCAGTCGTCATCCATACGCCGGCCTGTTCCGGCCTTGTTCAGGAGATCTACCTGTGAGCATTCTGCATATTGATTCCAGCATTCTCGACAGCCATTCCGTGAGCCGCGCGCTGTCAGCCGACATTGTGGCCAGACAACGCGACATTCATCCGGAGAAAACCGTTATTCGTCGGGATCTCGTCGCTGACGCGGCATTACATCTGTCCCCCGACCATCTCGCCGTTTTTCAGGGCGGTACGCCGGGCACGCCGGCGCTTGGTCAAGATATCGTCCTTGGCGGCGTTTACATCAACGAGTTGTTCGCCGCCGACGTCATCGTCATCGGCGCGCCGATGTACAACTTCTCGATCCCTTCCCAGCTCAAAGGTTGGATCGACCGCGTTCTGGTCGCCGGGCGTACCTTCCGCTACACCGAAAACGGGCCGGAAGGACTGCTGCCGGCCGGCAAGAAGGTTTTCATCGCCTCGGCGCGCGGCGGCATCTACAGCGGCGCCAGCCCGGCGGCTCAATTCGATCATCAGGAACCCTATCTGACGGCCGCGCTCAATTTCATCGGTCTGACCGATATCACCATTATTCGTGCGGAAGGCCTGGCGCTCGGCGATGAAGCAAAAACCGCGGCGATTGCCAGGGCCAGAGCGGAAATCGACGCGCTCATCGCCTGACTTACCGCCCGGAGGGAGCGGTGTTGCACGGTGCCGGCCTGCCGTTGATGGCTATCGGCACCGCCCGATCTCGCTTCCCGTTTCAAAAAATTGCTTTCCGCTGCAAAAGACGGTTCTTCGCTGCAAAAAAGGTATCGCTTATGGCACACCATCAGGCTTTCTCTGCGACAACGCGCCCCATCGTTCACCGCACTTCGGGTCAACGCCTTGGTCCTCTCACCCGGCTGATGTCACCGGGCGATCTGGGGCAGTGGGCCAAACCGTTCGTTTTTCTGGATCTGTTCGAGTCTGTGCCCTCAACCGGCATGGGTTTCAGACCGCATCCGCATTCGGGTATTGCAACGCTCACCACTTTCCTCGAAGGCAGCATGACCTATGGCGATACCACCGGAAAACAGGGGGCGATGACCGCGGGATCGGTCGAGTGGATGCGCGCCGGCAGCGGGGTGTGGCACGCCGGCGAGCCTGCGCCAGACCACATGATGCGTGGATATCAGCTCTGGATTGCGCTGCCGCCATCGCTTGAGCTTGCGCCTGCGCAGAGCCTGTATCTGGAACCGGAACAGATCGCGCGCGACGGGCCGGCGCGCATCCTGCTTGGTCGCTATGGCGACAAAGTCAGCCCGATTCCTCTGCCCGTGTCCATCACCTACCTTCACGTCCGACTGGCGGACGGCGAACGCTGGACCTACCAACCCGCCGCCGATCACGATACGGCGTGGCTGGCGCTGAACAGCGGCAAGCTGCATGTCGGCGGTACGGTGCTTGAGCGCGAACTGGCGGTGTTCGCGCAAGGTAATGAGGCAATCGGGATGACGGCCGAGGGCGAGGTCGAGCTGGTCATCGGTTCAGCGGCCAAACATCCGCATCCGCTCGTGATGGGCGCGTATTCAGTTCACACCTGTATCGAGGCGCTCGCCGAAGGCGAACGTACAATCAACCAACTGCAACACAGCCCGGCGTTCGCCGCGCTTAACCGCCGCGAAGCGCGGTGGTCATAACGTCATTTAAAAGGAACTGTCTGTATGCAAAAGAAATCTGTCCTTGTTATTGGCGGTGGGGCGGCAGGGCACCAGATCGCTTATCAACTGCGCGATGCGGCGAGCGTGACCCTCGTTGATCCCAAAACCTATTGGGAAGTGCCGATGGCGGTCCCGCGTTTGCTGGTCGATCCTGACAGTCTGCCGGCGCAAATCCCTTATGACAGCTTCATCGGCACGGTGCGGTTCATACAGGGTAAAGCGGTGGGGTTGACCGACCACAACGCGCACGTGGCGCTGACGGATGGCAGCGAAGGCGCGGTGTCATTCGATTATGCGGTGATCGCCACCGGGTCAGCGTATATCGATCCGCTTATCAAGGCCCAGGCGCCGTTGAGTACAAGCCGCACCGCCGAAATCCGGTCGATGCACAAACGTCTGCGGGAGGCACGCTCCGTAGTGGTGGCGGGGGCCGGGCCGGTTGGTATCGAGATTGCCGCAGAGCTGTGCGAGGCGTTTCCCGATCTGGCAATCACCGTGGTTCACAGTGGTAAGACGGTACTGAATAACGCACCGGACAAATTTCCCCAATGGGCGGAAAAAGATCTGCGCGACAAAGGCGTTAAATTTGCGCTCAACGATCGTGTTGTGCTGCCCGCGCCCGGTGAACAGCCTGTGGACGGTAAGGTCGTCACTCACTAGGGACTTATGCTCGCGGCCGATATCGTCATTTGGGCGGCGGGAGCGAAGCCGGTGACTAATTTTGTGGCCAGATCGTGGCCTGAGGCGGTGCAGCGCAACGGCCTGAGTAACGTCGATCACTATCTGCGTGTGGAAGGTCATGACCGGGTGTTCGCTGCCGGTGATATTACTAACCTGCCTGAAAACCGGCTGGCGATTATCGCCGGGCTGCACGCCAAATCGATTGTTGCGAACATCAAGCTGTTGATAGCCGCGAATCAGCCGTCCGAGGCCAGGCTTAAACCTTACAAACCGGTACAGCCCGGTAAAGGCATGGGTAAAGTCATGGTGGTCACGCTTGGCCGCAACGACGGTCTGACTTCGCTACCGTTCGGTCAATTCCGGGCGCCATTTTTCGCCCGCAAGATCAAAGCGCGCGATATGCTGGTGGGGATGTCACGCAAGGCCGTTGGCCTTTGACAAAAGGATGTGTTCTCGTGTAACTGTAGCCATCAGAAAGCGGATTATTTTCGGGAAATAATCATGTGAATCAAATAAATGAATAGCAGCTAGTTGAGTAGCTGCTATTTGTCTGCAACACCGCGACTGGTTTGGCAAACGACGATGTGTTTGCCAAACCACGACGTGTTCGTCAAACCACGATGGAAGCGATTATGCCGTGGTGTTGATGTTGCGGCCGATTGCCGGATTAGCGGGCAACTGCGGAATGGACTGAATGAGACTGGCTACCGTATCCTTCTGATTATCCAGTGATTTCTTCAGAACACTCGTACTGATCTCGCTGCTCAGTTGCATGTTGCTAAGACCGGTGGAAAGTGATGCGATCTGTGAAACATCCATCTTGGTTATCCTGTTTCTGCGTTTGAAGAGGCCCGATATGCAAGGGGGAATTCCCTGCCCATCAGTACACCGATGAGCTGGCGGCATATGCGCCAGCTTTTTTATGGTATCGGTTTTTTCTGTTCAAACTTTAGGCTAGCAGACAGAGCACATTACCGCCGCTCTTTTCATCTCATCGCACTATCTTTATCAGCGAGCTATTTTTCTCAAAGAACCATTTGTCTCGACGAACCATTTGTCTCGAAGAACTATTCGTCGAAGAACCAGTAGCCTTGATTAACCAGCTCGGTCAGTTCCGCAACGAAAGCCGGATTGCGCAGCGCCTCGCCGAGTTCCTTTTTCCCGAGAGTGGTGTAACGGCACAGCGCATCGGCGGCTTCCGGGGCGACCGTTTCCAGCCTTTCGCTGTTGATGAAAAAACTGTCGCCGATATGCAGCACCCGCAGTCCGCTTAAGCGGGTCAGGATTTCGCCGGACATCAGGGCGTCGGCAATCTCATCCGGCTCATAGGGCGGCTCTGCGGGGGCGATATCCAGCTCGTGGCGCGGCGTCGTCACGAAGCGACCGAACCACTGTTTAAAGTCTTCCGGCTGATTGAGCATGTCGATCATCATCGCGCGCAGGCGGTCGAGCTCATACGCTTCCACCCGGCCTGGATGTTCCCGGCAGGTTAAATCAGGGTCGCTGTAGTGCTCGCCGCCGAGATCGTTTTCCAGCGCATAGTCGGCAAAACTGCTGATTAAATCCCTGCCGTTTGGCCCGCGGAAGCCGACCGAGTAATTGAGCGTGGTTTCAAAGGTGAAGCCGTCGTGCGGGAAGCCCGGCGGAATATATAAAATGTCGCCCGCTTCAAGCTCTTCATCGATGATCGGCGTGAAAGGATCAACGTGCAGCAGCGCCGGATGCGGGCAGAACTGCCGCATCGGCAGCTTATCGCCAACGCGCCAGCGGCGGCGGCCCATCCCCTGAATGATAAACACGTCGTACTGGTCGATATGCGGTCCGACGCCGCCGCCCGGTACGGAAAAGGAGATCATCAGGTCGTCTAAACGCCAGTCCGGCAGCACGCGAAACGGGCGCACCAGCTCGGCAGACGGGGCATGCCAGTGATTAACCGCCTGAGCTAACAGCGACCAGTCGGTTTCCCCTAAATGATCGAACTGCTCAAACGGCCCGTTCCACGCTTGCCACTGTCCATTAACATGGCTGACGATGCGGCTGTCCACCTCCGGCTCCATCGCCAGTCCCGCCAGTTCATCCGGCGTAATGGGGTCGACGAAGTTCGGGAACGCATTCTTTAATACAACAGGTTGTTTTTGCCAGTATTTTTCTAAAAATTCGGGCCAGTTAAGGTTAAGTTGATAAGCCATACTTTCACACCAGTGAGAAGACAAACGGGCCTGATTATAAAGAGGCTAACGTCCGTACCGCCTTGTCATTGGTCAAGATCGCGCGCTCGGGGAATCATCATGTGGCGGAAGATCGGTTATGGCTGGAGCAGAATCGTGGCGGAGAAACGCCATCTTATACGAGGGGGCGACCATGCCTGTATCAGTCTAAAAGCCCGGTCTAGACCGGGCATAGCAGATATCAACCTGGATCAGGCGGTGGCTCAGCGTCAGGCCGTTAATACGATTTTCCCGACGTTAAGGCCATCCTCCATGCGCTGATGAGCAACACTGGCCTCTGCCAGAGGGAATACGCTATCAATAACCGGTGACAACCCATCTTTGCCGAAATGAGACAGCCAGCGCTCTCTGAACCGCCGGGACATCTCATGCTTCACATCCTGGGAACGCGATTTCATGACCGTTCCGATGATCTGCAAGTGACGATAAAGAACACGATCCAGCGGAAGTTTCGCGTTTTCAATGCCTCCCATAATGCCAATCTGTATCAGACGTCCACCGAAATTGAGTGAATTCACATTACGTTCCAGGTAGGAGGCACCAATAAAATCAAGGATGAGATCCACGCCGCGGTTATCGGTCAGATCGGAAACGACGTTGGCAAAATCCTCTTTAACGTAATCGATGGCATGGTCCGCCCCCATGCGATGGACAAGCGCGCGCGCCGTCTCCTGGGCGGTGGTGATGACCGTCGCACCGACCGCATGAGCCAGTTGCACCGCAGCACCGCCAACGCCGCCGGCGCCGGCATGAATGAGGACGGTTTCACCCGCTTTCAGTTTACCAAGATGGATTAACGCTTCATGTGCGGTAACAAAGGTCTCGGTAATGGCGGCTGCATGAATATAATCAAGACTTGCCGGGATGGGCATCGCCATACGGTAATCAATGCGGGAAACCTCGGCATACGCACCGCCACCGACGATCCCCATCACTCGGTCGCCGATGGCATACCCCTTAACCTGATCCCCTACCGCAATGACATCACCGGCGATTTCGAGACCCATGATGGTTGAGTCGCCAAAATCCGGACGTCCATATCCGCCTTTACGATGCGTCAAATCGGCACGATTAACGCCAGCGGCACGTGTCCGTACCAGCAGGTCATTGGGACGAATCTCGGGTTCCGGAACCTCACGGAGTTTGAGCACATCAGGTGCTCCAAACTGGTCAAAAATGATGGCTTTCATGGCTGTTTCCTGTGAAAAAATTGGTTTAAAACGGGATGCCGGCATAAATGGATATACCGGCAGGGTATGTTCAGGCTGCGCCGTCCTCGCTGAATGTTGCGTTCGCGACTGCCGATGCGGTGATGGCGGCAGGAAAGCCTGCGTAGAAAGCCAGATGGGTGATGACCGCGCTGAGTTCTTCCCGGGTCAGCCCATTTTCAATACCCCGACGTAGATGGGCGGGCAGTTCGTTTGCATGATTCAGGGCGATCAGGCAGGCGATAGTGATCAAACTGCGATCGCGGGGAGCCAATGCCGGGTTAGTCCAGACCTGAGAGTACAGCGGCTGTTCGACAAAATCAGACAGCTCGGGAGTGAAGGGCCGGGCGGCAGCGCGGGGACGGGTAAAATCAATCGCTTTCATGGTGTGTTCCTTATCTTTGGTGATTCGGGTCAGGTTATGCATCAAATCTGGCTGATGAATTTGTTGGTCAGATAGTGTCCAATCCCTTCGGTGCCCCCTTCAGAGCCATGACCGCTTTCCTTCATTCCCCCAAAGGGCAGTTCCGTCGCGATGATGCGGTACTGATTGATGCCGATCATGCCGGCCTCCAGGCCGTCCCCCACATCCATTGCGGTGCGTGCGTCACGGGTAAAGGCATAGGCAGACAGGGCATAGGGCAGGCGATTCGCCTCCGCCAGACCATCTGTCAGGGTATCGAACGGCATCAGGACCGCGATTGGGCCAAACGGCTCTTCATGCAGGATGCGGGCGTTCATCGGGACGTTGGCGAGCACCGTTGGCTCAAAGAAAAAGCCGGGGCGATCAATACGTTTCCCACCTGTCAGTACCTTCGCGCCCCGTTCCACCGCATCAGCAACCAGCGATTCCATCTTTTCCAACTGGCGCTGATTGGCCAGTGGGCCGACCTGCGTTTTGGCGTCCATGCCGTCACCGATAATCAGTTTCTCCGTTGCGCTAACAAAGCGCTCGGCGAAGCGATCATAGGATGCGCGCTGGATTAAAAAGCGGGTTGAGGATATACAGATCTGCCCGGTTCCACGGAACCGGTTGGCGACCCCGCCATCCGCGGCAGCGTCGATATCGGCATCGTCAAAGACCAGCACCGGGCCATGTCCGCCGAGTTCCAGGGTAATCGGCTTCACACCCGCCGCCGCCCGCTCGGACAGCAAACGGCCCACAGGTACCGAGCCGGTGAAGGCGACTTTGCGGATGATCGAAGAGGCAATGAGCTGGGATGAGACCTTATCTGGTACACCGAATACGACCTGCAGAACCCCTTTGGGAAGGCCCGCGTCATCAAGGCAACGGGCCAGCGCCAGGGCGGTTGCCGGGCTTTCCTCGCCGGGCTTCAGAATGACGCTGCAGCCTGCCGCCAGCGCCGCAGAGAGTTTTCGGGCCGGCGTTATCGCCGGGAAATTCCAGGGGGTAAACGCGGCTACAGGGCCAATGGCCTGTCTTTTAACCAGTTGCTGCACGCCGGGGCGATTCGCCGGTACCACGCGCCCGTCGATACGACGGGCTTCTTCTGCAAACCATTCAAAGTAATCGGCCGCGCGCAGCACCTCATCACGGCTTTCCGACAGCGGCTTGCCTTCTTCCTGGGTCATCTGGGCGGCAATGAGTTCCGCACGTTCGCGCATCAATGCCGCAGCATCTTTCATTATTTGCGCACGTTCGGCCGGTACTGTGCGACGCCATACTTCAAATCCCTCTTGGGCGCTATCCAGTGCGTTATTCAAATCAGCCGTGGTGGCCAGCGGCAGTCGCCCCAGCGCATCCCCCGTAGCCGGATTAATGACGGAGACGGTATCGCGGTTGCCGGCTTCCAGCCAGTCGCCATTAATAAATAGGTAGAGCGGATCATAGGTGGTGGTTTTCATATTTTCTTTCCCGGTTCAATGATGTCTGTAGGTGAACTTGCTGTGGGAAGAATATTAAGATTGGGGGAACTGACTGATAAGATGGCTTCTCCCCACAACAGCTATGCAGGAAATGCACAGATGCAGTCAGAGAAATTCGCCGAGTTCCTGAGCGTTTTTGTTGATGTCGCGCGCGAGAACAGTTTTTCTGGAGCCGGTCGTCGTCGTGGACGCACCCCTTCCTCGATCGGCCGCCAGATTGATGCGCTTGAGGCGCATCTTGATACGCCGTTGTTTCTGCGCTCAACCCGACATCTTACGCTGACGGATGCCGGCGAAGCGTTGCTGATCCGGGCAAGACAAATACTGGATTCACTGGCGGACGCACAGCAGGAGCTGGCCTCGATGAAAGGCGCCGTTACGGGCATTTTGCGGGTGGCGTGCTATCCGACATTCGGCAAACGCTACGTACTTCCCGTCATGGCGCAACTGACGCAGCAGCATCCTGATTTAAGGCTGGAACTGGATTTGACGGAACGGCTGGCAGACCCGGTTGCTGAGCGGCTGGATCTGGTTATCCGCATCGGTGATATGGCCGACAGCACCCTGATAGGCAGTCGCATCGGTACACAGACCCGGGTGCTGTGCGCCAGCCCGGCGTATCTGGCAAAGGCGGGAGTACCCGCCACGCCAGAGGAGATTTCGACGCATCGCCTGATCGATAAACTTCACGGTTCTGACCTGCTGAACTGGGCCGGTGTGCTGGGGCAGCCGGTACGCGCAGCCGGCTTTCCCCCGATGTTCGGTTGTGATGATTTTGACGCCATGCGACTGGCGGCAGTGGCGGGGAGCGGTATCGCCTGGCTACCGGACTGGGTGGTTGGTCCGGATATCAAAGCGGGTCTTCTGACACAGCTGTTCCCGGCGTTGTGCCTGCAACCACAGGCATCGACGGGTATTTACGCATTACGCGCACTGAGAAATCCGCCAGCCCGCGTAACGGTTTTCCTTGATGCGTTGAGGGCCTATATCGGTCAGCCGAATACCTGGTCACTGACTGATTCGTCTGCCACCTGTGCTGAATGAGCCGTAAGTCCATCCAGAAACGTGATGCAGAACGTAAGCCTGATCGGCGTATTTAGTGGCATCCGGTAGAAGGGGGATAAATTAGGTGCAAATTTATTCCCTCTGGATTTAAACTCCAAAATGACGTTGAGGTGTCTCTAAACCTGTGGTGATTTAGTCAGGGTCACAATCAGATATTCAGACTGCACAGTGTAAAGGTGAACAGAAGCTGAGCCTGATAAGCTGGGCTGCTATTAATAAGACACTTGAGCCTCACTGATTTTGCGAGCATTATCGCAATAAATCTCTCTTTTCATCAGTCTTGAGTATGTCATCTGTTCAGGCTCTTCAAACAGCAATCACCAACATGTCTATGTGGCGTAAAGGCGACCAGCGTGCGCCACATAAGCCGCTGTTGCTGCTTTATGTGCTGTCAGCCTATCAGCAAGGGCATCCGCGTTTATTTCACTACGGCAATGAAATTCGTCCTCACCTCCTGACACTGCTGAACAGCTTTGGGCCACAGCGGCGGACTCATTACCCTGAGATGCCATTTTGGCGACTGCGAGGTGATGGTTTTTGGGAATTACAGAACGATGATCGCTGCTCACCGCAGAAAGGTAGTAAAGAGCCGCCCAATCGTGAACTTATTCAACATGATGTCATGGGCGGGTTTGATGAAGCCAGCTATCAACTATTAAAAAAACAGCCACGATTCATTGAGAGATTGGCCCAGCAGATTTTGAGCGAACACTTTCCTGAGAGTGTGCAGGAAGTGATTGCCAATCGATTGGAACTGCCGATAGAGGATGTCAGAAAATCCCGTGATCCCCATTTTCGTCAGACGGTGTTACGTGCGTATCAATACCGTTGTGCGGTATGCGGCTATGATTTACGCCACGATACGACACCTGTTGGCCTGGAAGCCGCGCACATCAAATGGAAACAATGCGGTGGCCCTTGTACCGTGACCAATGGGCTAGCCTTATGCTCGGTACACCATTCCGCGTTTGATATTGGTGTTATCGGTATTAATGACGAAATGAAATTGATGGTTTCTGAGGGTGTTAACGGCAGCAAGATTGTTGAACGCCTGTTCTGGGACTTTGAGGGAAAACCGCTTTTTATGCCCAAAAAACGGGAGTATTACCCATTGGAGCAGTTTGTTGAATGGCATCGGGGGCAGGTGTTTAAAGCGTAATGTCTCAGTTAAGGTGGGCAAATTCACTGTACTAACCACAGGGAAGCTAGCTGAAGAATAAGTGAAAATTTGCTAAAGGTTATTACAATCAGATGAATTTATAAGATTTGTCTGATGTGTGGTTGTTTTTTTGACGGATTTTTCCCCGACCAGAATTTTTTATTTTTTAGGTTATTAGAAAGTGATGCGGATGGGATCCACTATTGGGTAGTTATCAGCACACAGATTGTACAGGCGAAGTGATGAATATCACGTTAGACGCGATCTTCGCTTTTGTGTCCCATCAAAATGCCATGCCCATTCTGCGCGAATTAAAAGTAAATGATGGCGGCGTAATCGATCTTGAAAACCTGATGCTGCCATTAACGTCGTCACCTTCTTTCTTCCCTAGAACCTAAAACATGGCATATAGACCGGCTTGCCGGTAGGAATGTACTTGTAGTGGCGATTGATCTTTAGTTATCTGTGGCAGGTGCGACATGAATGCCAAGTGAATTGTGTTTATTCTGTCTTAACGTAATCAACTAGAATGATAGGTTATTTATTGTGTGATGGTTTCATTTTATTACCATGAATGCGCTAATTATTTATCTATGTTATTTATTTTTTTGGGATATATACCTTCAAGGTAAGGGTAAATTTATTAGTGTTTTTTATTGTGCATTAAAAGAGGGATTGGTTGGCTATTTGCTACTTGTTATCCCTGTGCAGCAGGTTATGATTTGTGAGAGGAATGTGATTGCATAAAGAATAAAAGGTGGTCTGGCGCTGTGGGCGATGGGTTATCGATGTTCACTCTCTTTTGCTGGCGTCACCTCTCTCCGTGATTCGAAAACTGCATATCAGTTTATTATTGCGCTATAACACCTTGTTATGAGTGCCAGTGGGTAGTTGTCAGATAAATAATCTGTTGTTGACTCGGGATGAAAAATGGATTGGCTTAACTCGTTTTTAACTATATTGACCTCCGTGCAACCCGAAAAGGTTCCGCTGGTCGTTATTATTGTCGTTGCTGTTGCGCTGGCATTTTTTGCTGTTTTGTATGTTTATCGGGCAATTAAAATTGTCAGTAAACTGAAGAAGCAGTCAGTGATCATTTCAGGCTGGAAGAATGAAACAACGGCAGTAAAGCTACAGAAGCTGAGCGAGTTATTTACCGGGACGTCACTAGCACACTCCTGGAGTGAGTTTGCAGAGTCACTCCATCAACAAAAAACGCTTGTCGATGGAGAACTAAAATTAAAAGACGTTCGGGCAACGGCCCCCGCGGCGGCATTTTTTACTGAGCAGCAATTAATTGATATTCCGCTTAATACCGAGTTTTTTAAGCACCTGCCAGGGATCCTGACGGGGGTCGGCATTATCGGTACATTTTATGGGTTGATGATCGGTTTAAATCATTTCGACCCCAGCACGCCCGAGCAAGTTACCAGCAGTGTGGCTTCGCTCTTGCGGGATGTGCTGTACGCTTTTTTAGGGTCGTTTACCGCCATCGCGGCGTCAATCTTCGTTACGTGGCTGGAAAAGCTGTCGATAGCGAAGTGTTATAAATATCTTGAACAGTTTACTGCCGCTGTTGATCAGCTATTTGAAACCGGTGTGGGGGAAGAATACCTTGCTGAACTGGTGAAATCGAGCAACGAAAGTGCCACCCAGGCCAAACAGCTTAAAGACAGCCTGGTGACCGATCTCCGCGATATGCTTCAGAACCTGGTCGCAAGCCAGGTCGCTGAAAATGAAAAGCTAGCGCACACCTTATCTTCCACCTACCGTGATACTGGCCAGCAGTTTGCCGAGCAGGTGAGTGGAGCCATCGAAAATAGCCTGAAGTCACCGTTAGATAAAATTGCCGGTGCGGTACAAACCGCCAGCGGCGATCAGTCGGGTCAGGTACAGAATATGCTTCAGGATGTCCTGACGGCATTTATGTCCAAACTCGACAATACCTTTGGCAAGCAGTTCGAAAATATGCACCAGATGATGGGGCAATCTGTTGGCGCCATTGAGGCAATGCAATCGGGTTTTGCCGGTTTGTTGCAGGATATGCGTAGTGCCAGCGAGGACACCCGCCAGGGCAGTGCTGAGTTGATGTCGCAGTTGCTCAGTGAGATGAAATCCGGACAGGTTGCAATGCAGGCAGGGATGAACGATATGCTGGCCAGCCTGCAATCGTCGGTCGCCAAAATTGGTGCCGAAGGTGAAGGCGCGGGTGAACGGATGGCGCAGCAGCTGGAAAAAATGTTTGCCGATAGCGAAGCGCGTGAAAAAGCGATGGCTGAACAGATGAAAGCGTTTATCGACTCTATCCAGCAAACGTCCCAGCAAGGCCAAAGTGAAACCATGAAGCAAATGGCGTCGTCCGTTGAGGCGCTGGGCGAGAAACTGGGGTCACTGTTTACGCAGCTTGAGCAGGGACAACAGCAACTGGCCAGTCATCAACAGGATACTCAGACATCTCTCCATCAGGAAACGCAGCAGATCATCGCTGGTTTCGACGAGCAGGTCCGCTCACTGCTGAATGCATTGAATGAACAGCAGGGTGCGACGGAAAGCACGTTGCGCAAACTGGCAGAACAGACTTCCGCACATTTACAGGATATGCACACCGGGGCCGATAAAATGCGCCTGGCTGCCGAGCGTTTTGAAATGGCAGGAGACAAAGTTAAAGAAGCAAATCTTCTCACCGCTGATGTGCTTACTAAAGCGCAAGGTACAGGCAATACGTTGAGCCAGGCCAGCCAGGAGCTTGGCTCGGTGGTGGCAGATTATCGAAACAACCGTGAGGCGGTAGCAAAATCAATCACATTGCTGGAAGGCATCATTGCCAATGCCCAGTCTGAGCTGGAATCACGTAGCCAATTCCTGAAAGAGCTGAAACAGCACAATGAAGGGCTGCATGACTATAACCGCGAAGCAAAAGAGTTCCTTGAAAACGCAGGGCAAGTGCTGGCTAATGGGTTCAATCAGTTCTCAGACGGCATGAAAACGAGTCTCGACACCACGTTAGGGGCGCTGGATGCTAACCTGGACAGCGCTGTTAAACGCCTGGGAAGCGGTATTGATGAGCTTGGTGAAAGTATTGAAACCCTTGAAGAAGTGCTTTCTAAAGTGCCGGCGTAAGGGAGTCTGAATCATGTTCGGTCAAACATTTCGTATTAAGCCCCGGCGTTCGGATGAGGCAGAGAAACCCTTCTGGATTTCCTATGCTGACCTGATGACGGCCATGATGGTGCTGTTTCTGGTCGTTATGGTGGCCTCATTAAGCTCGGTAACACAGCGGATCCAGCGGGTAGAACAAGGTGAGAAATTGCGTGGTCAAGATATTACCCGTCTGTGTGAGCGTTTAGAGCTGCACGCCCGCAACCTCAATAAAACCATCGTTGTTGATTGTCGTGATAACCGTATCAGCTTTGGTGAAGCGGGCCGTTTCGATCATAATCGATTTTTCCTCAATGCCAGCGGTCAGAAAGCACTGCAGGATGTCGTGCCGCTAGTGCTGGAAGCTGCAAACAGCGAGGAAGGGCAGAAGTGGTTCAAACAGATTGTTATTGAAGGTTTTACCGATACCGATGGTTCTTATCTGTATAACTTACATCTTTCGTTGCAGCGTTCAGAGTGGGTGATGTGTAGCCTGCTGGACAGCCGTAGCCGCTTACAGCAGCAGATAACGCCTCTGCAACAGGAGCAGATCCGCAAGCTGTTCCTTGCGGGCGGTGTTTCGTTTAACAACGCCAAAGAGAGTAAAGAGGCCAGCCGTCGCGTTGAGTTACGCATGCAGTTCTTTGGTCTGAAAGATGAACATGATAAGGCTGCAGTCGATGTGGATAGTGCGGCCGGGCTTACAACCGAAAAATGTCAGTTGGAGATGCCGTTATGATCTCCGCTTTATCCCGCCTGTCATCGGAGATTGCTGCCACCGTCAAGCGGCATATTGATACGGAAGCAACCGCTTTTGGCGATTTTCCTAAGCTCAGGGCTGCAGAGCAATATCTGTCTGTCAAAATGGAGAAAAGTGAACGGACGACAGTTCCTCCGCTGACGAAGCGACTTAAAGCGATCGCAGCACTTCGCCAGTTGAAAGTGCTGACGAGATATGACTGGCAGTTGATCTTTGCGGGCCTGGCTGATAGCGATCCCGATGCGGCATTTCCGGTTCTGCTGGAGGATGATTCGCTTTATAACCGGGTTGAACAAGAGATTCAGCAGCGGATAGACAGGAAAAAACTCAAACGGCGTGAGTGGAAGTTTTTATGTAGCAGCTATTTTGGTTATCACGCGAAAAAGCCCGACGAGAATAACAATTGGTGTTCGTTACGCGATCAGCTTCGCATTGGCTACGGTGTGATTAAAGGCCAGGTACGCCGAGAAAAACGCTGGATGGCGGTGATTGATGAATATCAGGATTTATTCACTGCTGATGCCGGGAACTTGCTGGCAAATAAAATGAGTTCTGGCGAGCTGGTTGATTTTTCTGCGCTGGAAACTGTGGCTCAGGTTCCCGATGATAGCTGGCTTTGGTACCGGGCCTTTGTTGTTCTGTTGGCAAAGATCTTAGAGCTGGATGATGATGCATTTAAAGAACGGCTGCCCAACCTGCTGGAACTCGCTCGCCAGCGCGAAAGGTATAAAAATATCATCTTACGTGCGTGTTTAATGCAGTATTACCGATCTTCTTTCAGAAATACCCCGCATCCACAGCTTAAGCAAATGGCACTGGAAAGCTGGGGAAGCCCGCAATTACGCAGTAAACAAAACCTCTGGCTTACTCATTTGAAAGATCCCGATACCAGCGAAAAAATTTGCGGCATGGTACGTAGCTGGCTGGCTAAAGAGGATTTAACGCATTTCTTCCAGTTGCTGAAAGGTAAGGGTGATGTTGATCAGGCCCGACTATTTTATTGGCTACGGTTTGCCAATCAGATGGGATTTACTCGAATTGTCATGGGGCAGGATGCGTGGGAAGATCGTAGTTCAGATTTTGTGGCATTCAGAGATAAAAATAAAGGTCGTTTGAGCCAGCTTATCGGTGGCAGAAGCTGGGACAATGCCATGATTATGCAAATTGGTGATTATTTCTTCGTTGAATTTTCGGGCACCGGCAATGCTATGTTTATTTATAGCATTGCAGATAAAGACTTTAAGCCAGAAAGCGAATATCTACATATCAATAATATGCTTAAGAAAAAAACGGGCATTGTTGCGAGAATGCTGCATTCATCACCGGTGCGTCGTTTAGATTTGAGATATATTGAAGGATGGATGGCAAAATTTGACGATAAATTGAAAGAGTTGGGCATTAGATATCTGCCGGATGATACTCCTGTAACTGAACTTGTGCCCGAATCGGGGGTAGTAAAAAATATTAATAGTGATACCGAAAGAGAAAAGGAAATTCAGGAGCTAATAAGCACCATCGAATGCACTGTTAACGATAAAAGAGAGATAGGTGGTGCTCTGTATATAATTTTGCCAGCATCAAATCCAGTTTTTGAAGCAAAATTATTACGTCTCGGCTTTACACCGCAACGCGGTAATTCACTTATGTTCTGGAGTAAATAATGCTGAAACGCCTGCTCAGTAAGTTTATGGGTAATGATTCATCCTCAGAGGAACGAGTAAGCCACCGTTATCAGGTTGAAGAGTCAGGTCTATCTTTTTTATTTAACCTGGCTGATGAGGATGCGCTTTGGCCCCTGGTTGCCTATATGGAGCAGCTTTCAGAAGAAGAGTATGTCGTTGAGTTATCCGATCGCTGGCTGCTTACCTGGGATGAGTTGTATCGTCTGGCAGCCGACGAGGATCACCACACCAGCCTGCCATTATTAGGTGTTCCAGAGGTTAAGCCGCTGAAGATTTGTCTGGCAGGTAGTGGAAGCCTGAGTGATTCTGAATTTAGCGTTTATATCCGTGGCTGGAAGGAAAGTGCTACTGACCGGTCTGTTCAGGTTGAAAGAATGGGGGCGATATTTAACAGCCCTGAGGGGCAATTTTTACAGACCAAAGAGAACTGGCTACTCCTTACTGCTTTGCAGCAATTTCGGGATGAACAGCTGCGCAGAGCGGGAGAAAATACCAATCAGCTTGGCTGGGCGAAAATACGACGCTTAGCCAAAAAAGCGCATGCAGAATTAGATAACTACCTGGCAAAAACGATTGTGGTTAAACCCGAATCGTTAAGACTCAAGCTACGCAAAGCAACCATTCACAACACACCTGTAATTGAAATTGAACCCTCTTTCGATGACCAACCAACGCAATGGCTCAATAGTTTCGATAACAGTAAGTTAGTGCAGGATCAGTACCGTGTTCTGGGTGAGGATGGATCGCTCAGCCACGTGATCATCACCCCGGAAGTGAAAGAAGTGCTCTCTTCTGTGCATTCAATTACTGGCAGGCGTGTAGCGGGTGATGATGCCGTCTCTTTTATTCGCAATCCCTACACTTTCATTGGTGAGGATGCGGCCAGTGTTATCCCGCCTGAACAACATGAAAAAGCGTTGCAGGATGCGCATATTTTTTTCCACCGTTTCTCTGTTACACCTGTGCTTGATGATGAAGCAAAAAGAATCTCGTCCGTATCTCTTGTCTTAGAACCTATTGCTGCCAGGCCGCAACCTGCTATCACTTTTTCTCTGACGAAACCCTATGAGTTTGACGAATTTATTCAGGAACTGGCAGTCAAACTGGCGTCGGGCCTACCTGCGGGAATATGGCAAGGTTATGAATTAGAACTGAGCCATTTGACGTTCGAACAACTTGAACACTACCAATCACTCCTGCATCGTTGGCAGCAAGAGATTGCGGGTATCGAATTTGATGAAGTTTTAGATCTGAATAAATATGGCGATCGTGTCATTGGTATTGGTGAGTTTGAAAAGATTTCCTCTCCCTTTTTAATAAAGGGCGAAAGTGAAGACTGGTTGCCAGAGACCTTAGGTGAAGCATTACTGGCGAGTGATTTTTTTGAGGGCTGGGAGCCGCAGAGCCAGGAACAGTTATCGGACCTTGAAGAACGCATTGAATCTGCGGAGTCCCAACAAGACACAACCGTCTCTATGCCCTGGAATAAGCAATCATTGCCGATTGACGATGCTAAATCGTTATTGAAAAACTGGCAGAAGAAAATTGAGACTCTGGAGATCGCCACAGATAAAGATATCACCGAGCCAGAAAAAAGAGCCGTTCTGCAGATTGAGCAAAACATTGAGCATGCAGCTTATATAAAGCAGCGACGCGAGGCATTGTTAAGTGCGAAAGATGCAGAACCTGTATTGCCTGTTTTGCTTAAAGAACATATTCATCTTCGTGAACATCAACGACAGGGCTTAGCATGGTTGCAACAACTGTTTCTTAAATCGCCAGAGGAAACGTCAGGCTGTTTATTGGCTGATGACATGGGGTTAGGTAAGACGCTGCAAATACTGGCCTTTATTGTGTGGTATATCGAAAAAAATCCTGATGGTTTACCCACGATGATTGTTGCACCCGTATCATTATTAGATAATTGGGAGCGCGAACTGGATAATTTCTTTCATACCGCAAACCTTGAGGTACTTAAACTTTATGGTAATGCCGTAAAAGCGGTGAAGTTCCATAAGGATGAAATCCCCGTAGAACTAAGAGTGCAGGGCATTAAAAATCTGCTGCGTCCAGGCTGGGTTGGTGGTGCAAAAATCGTGTTAACCACTTACGAAACCTTGCGCGATCAAGAGTTCTCTCTCGCACGCCAAAAATGGTCAATTATGGTGTGCGATGAAGCTCAGAAGATAAAGAATCCTGCCGCGTTAATTACCCATGCGGCGAATGCTATTCAGGCGCAGTTTAAAGTGGCCTGTACCGGAACACCTGTTGAAAACACGCTGGTGGATCTCTGGAGTTTGTTTGATTTTGCCCAGCCAGGTTTGCTTGGTGCGCTTAATGATTTCGGTAAGCAATATTTACGACCAATTGAAGGCGCTCCCGAAAGAAATAGTCTCGTACTGGAATCACTACGGCGCATTATCGAAGTACAGACACTGCGACGCACCAAAGAGGATGTAGCAAAAGATTTACCCTCAAAAATTGAGGACACATCCTGTAAGCAACTGGCTATGGATCCCTTGCAGCGCGACTTGTATGTTTCATCGATTACCTCTTATCAGAATCGACAAAAAATGCAGGATGAACTGGAGCAACCTGGAATGGGAATGCTTGGTTTATTGCATCGTTTGAAGCTGATTTGCGCACATCCCTACAGTGTAAAACCGGATAACCGCTTAAGAGATCACTCACCCAAACTGGAGTGGATGATGCGTAAACTCGAAGACATTGCGAAAAAGAGTGATGATAAGGTCATTATATTTACTGAGCTGAGAGATATTCAGCGCGAATTGAAATACGCCATTCATCAGCGATTTGGCTTCAAGCCTTATGTCATCAATGGTGATACCAGTACTCGAAGTGAAAGTGCGAATAGCCGACAAAAACTCATCGATATTTTTCAGGATCAGCCTGGGTTTGGGATCATTATCCTTTCAACTGTGGCGGTCGGATTTGGGGTTAATGTGCAGAAAGCCAATCATGTTATCCATTTCACCCGTTGTTGGAACCCGGCTAAAGAAGACCAGGCGACGGATCGTGCCTATCGTATTGGTCAGACAAAAGATGTGTATGTTTATTATCCAACTATAACAGATGCCAGTATCCCCACGTTTGAAGAAACGTTGGATGCACTGCTGCAAAAGCGTCGGGCATTAGCGAGAGACATGTTATGTATTCAAGGCGATCTGGCTTCTGAGGATTTTAATCAGCTACTCACATCTTAAAAAAACGGGCTACTCCGGTTTTTTAATCTTCAAACTGACTCGTCCTAAATAGTGTTGATACATTTAACCCGTATGCTGATGATTTCTTCCCCAAACAAATAGGGCCTACAGGATTCGAATTAGCCACGTATCTATATTGAAATAAAAGGATTTTCAGCAGTTAGAAAAACGTAGTGGCCCCCAAATGGGCCCCCAAACCTTTCTGGCTGGATTTTTTGCGGGTTATCCGCAGTAGGCGTGGATTATATCCTGTTTTGGGGTAGGGCAGAATGCAGCTTATCGACTGACCCAGTTTTCCACTCGTAGCCCAGGCACACGCTCAAATTCACGCACATTGTTCGTTACCAGTATCAAACCTGCTGATCGAGCGTGACCCGCTAGCATGGCATCATATGGGCCGATGGGGGTTCCTTGTCTTGCCAGTTCCGCACGAATTTGGCCGGTATGCACGGCAGCGTCAAAACCATAGGTTTGCACTTCCAGACGCGCAGAAAACCCTTCAATCACGGCAAGATTCTTTTCTGGGTTTACCGATTTCTCCGCGCCATAAATCAGCTCCATCAGCGTGATAGCACTGATAGCAAACTGCCCGTAATAACGGTAGAAAGCGTCCCTGACTTCCTGTGGTTTGTTCTTGATGGTGTAAATACAGATATTGGTATCAAGCAGATATTTCAGCATCAGAAATCTTCCCTGATCTGATCATCGGGTTGCTCTCTGGTGATCATGAAGTCAGGCGTTACCCCTTCCTCTTCGAACCAACTGTCCCAGCTTTCGCCTGCCGGAGTAATGATACGTGTGCGACCAATCGCGACGATATCAACCTGCTTAACATCATCGGGCAGTGCAACGGCTTTGGGGAGTCGTACTGCTTGACTGCGATTGCTTTTAAATACTGTGGTTTTTTCCATGGCGATCTCCTTGGAGAAATTTTGTGCTATCGATAGCATAGAATATTGATGGGATATGTCAATGGGATATACCTTGGTGAGCAGGTATTTACTCAATCTTCGCCTTTATTGTGGCAATATATTTTCTTTGCACCGTATAGGCGCAAAGACAGCGCCCACTTTTTCAGCATCAGGGATAAATGGATGTATACCACTCTGAGATATTGGATCTGCAGACTCATCACAGCAGCGCTGTGTTGCATTGTACTCAGTGCCTGTACCAGCCTAATCTCTGGTACCAGGTCAGTTCCGATACGCGTCACTGATCTGGAGGATATCGAGAAGGCTTTAACTATGCCGATGGACGCGCCGTTGATCACACACCCAATTGGGCATCGTCCAGTCAAAATTTACAAGGTGGCGTTTGACGGTACCTTTAACGATCGCACTCGAATACCCTTAGATGAACGTGAAACGCTGGTGGCAAGAATCGCCCGGCAAGTGAACGCCGATCGTTATTATCGTGGCGTTGGCATGCAAGGCAGTGCTATCGATTATCGTGATGGGATCTCTGGCTCCAGCAGTTTTGACGTTGCCGAGCAGGCAAAAAGCGAGTTTTTCGTGCAAGCGAGCAAGTGGCTGTTGGATAACCCCAACACTGATATTCGCGTATTTGTAACAGGATTCAGCCGAGGGGCTGCAACAGCGCGGCATTATATGAATCTGGTGACGCAGCAGTGGCCGATGCAATTTGGCACGGTTGACAGTTTGGCTGCTAGTACCAGCCCAAGATTTTATGCGTTGCTTTACGACACCGTAGCCACTGGGCAGAATTATAGTCTGATGTTAAACATCCCGTCGTCCGTGGATTATCTGGTGCACTTCTATGCGACGAATGAAACCCGGAACCAGACTTTTGCGCCAATAATAGATAGCGATCCGACCCCTCTCCCCTTGCTATGGCGCTTTCGGCCAACACCGCGTCGTATCAATCTAATCCGATTGCCGGGTGCACACTCTGACATTGGTGCATCCTACCCTAAGGGAATCAGCGATGTTTATATCCAACTGACAGAACAGTTTTTGTATGCAATGGGGCTAAGTGAGAACAATTGCTGGGAGAGCGACGACAACCCGCTTCTGGCAGGGAAACATGATTCCCGGGGATTACTGGATAAACTCTTTGGTAGCCTCGATCCGACTCAGGTCAATCATGCCGGTCGAAATGATATTACTAAACCGGCCTCTCCGCTAACGCTGGAGGAGCAGGCGATGGTTGCTGATCGTCTTCAGGCGATGTACGACGCCAATGCCGATCGCGGAATCGGGATGTATGTGCAGAGAACAGTGACGTGGTTTGCCCGAATGCAATTAAGAAAAACGGCGAATAGTCTTAAATTTCTGAGCGTCGACAAGAACATCGACCCCGCATCGGTGACGTTTACACCTGAAGGCGGTTCTATTCGGTTGAAGTACCGTTTCAGTGGAATCGGGGACGGTAGTAGCGTATTGCTGGCACCAAAGACACTGAAACAGATAAGCGCTGAGTCGGAGGGTTCCGAACTGGCGATCACTTTCATCGAAGAGGGAAACACGGCGAACTACGCCATCTGGATAGATGACAAACTGTCAGTATTCAAGCCTGGGTTTATCAGCGAGTCTAGGATTTTTGCTCAGCCGATAAAGCGTTGCCATAAGCAGCCTGACGGTACGCTGAGATCGCCGATCGAAACGCATATTCTGCATACGCCTGCTGTTGGTATAAGAATTCATTGAACGGGCTGGCTCTCATGATGTTCATAGAATCATGGTTAAATGAAAGTCGCCGTTAGCGTTGAAATTGATTGTAGCTGATTGAGGAGTTGCTCTATCTGTTGCAGCGCGGCATCACGTCCGGTGACTACGCGTTCGATATTGGTC
>NZ_CM001984.1:3193035-3392182 GCF_000406305.1 Dickeya sp. MK7 | reverse complement strand
CAAGAAGAGCCCCCATAGAGGCCCCCAACATCGACTTGATTTCCAGTATGCTGGGTTGACCTCGGTGGAGCTCAGCGACAGAGAATCCTAGTGGTATCAATGAATATAACGGGGTTTTGTTGAATTCGGTAGAGTCTGGGAGAACTTGAGATGGTACGCCCTACAGGATTCGAACCTGTGACCTACGGCTTAGAAGGCCGTTGCTCTATCCAACTGAGCTAAGGGCGCCTTGATGGGATACAGTCGCTTGGCGATGTGGGCTGGATTATACCGGGCATCCCTGATGAGTCAATGAATTGGCGCGCGATTTGGACTGGTCGGCGAATCCCTGAACAACCTTCGTATAGCTCGCTGTTATTCCTGCAAATGAAGCCGGCACATCGGAAGCGATCTCGCAAATCGGACAGTTTCGGCGATATCTGTTTGAGTTTTACCTCCATTGCTGAGTAAGTTATTAGCCATCTCGCCTGCGGGTATCGCTGCAGGTTTCTGTTTCATCCCAGGGCAACCGGCGTAGGAATTACCGCACCGGTTGACGACAGTATCAAGGGCACGTTGGGTGTATGCGTAAAGGGCTACTCGGAATTTACGGTTGGATGCTGCTGGTGGCGCTGTTTGCCTTCAGTTCGGTAAGTATGGCCGCGACGGATCCTGCGCCGGATGGGCAGGAGGAAACCGCGGACAAGGTGAATGTGGATACCGAACTGCTAAAGCTGCAGAAACAGCTTGATGGCATCAAACAACAGGTGTCCGGCGCCACCACTGACGCCAAACTCAATGTATTGAACGATACCACGTTGGGACTGGTCGCCAATGCGGATAAACTCGCCGGCATCCTGACGCCGATGCGTGCGCAATTGCAGGCGCAACTGGACGTTCTGGGGCCGGCGCCGCAGCCGCAGGCCGCCGTGAACGAAACCGCCGAGGTCACGCGTAAGCGCGCCACGCTTAACCAGCAGAAACAGAAACTGGATACGCAGGCCAGTCAGGTGCAGGCGATAAAAACCGGGGCGGAGAACCTGTCGACGCAGATTCTGGCGCTGCGCCGGAATGCGCTGAAAAATCAGTTGGCGCTCAACTCCGGCAGTATTCTTGGCAGCCGCTTTTGGTCACCCATTATCAAGCCGATGCAGGAAGACATCGAGCGGTTATCCGATTTGAAGGATGACCTGAGCGAGGCGTTTATTGCCGCCTGGCAACCCGGATGGCGTTACGGGTCGGCGTTTTTTCTGCTGCTGGCGGCGGCGCTGAGTACGGCGGGGCGAAAGCTACTGGAGAAATATCTGGCGCGGGCGGGCATTCATTTGCTGCCGGAAGGTCGTCTGAGACGCAGTTTTCTGGCTATCGCGGTGGTGTTTTCCACTGTGCTGACGATGGGGTTGGCGGTCCTGCTGGTGGATTATGTTTTCACTCGTCATGGCGATGTGACCGATCGTGCCGAGGGATTCATGGAAAGCCTGGTCCGGCTGGTGGTGTTCTGTTCGATGATTTCCGGGCTTGGGCGGGCTTTTCTTTCCAATAAACGTCCGTCGTGGCGCCTGCCGGCGATTGCCAACCCGGTGGCGCGGGCGATGGAGCCTTTCTCGATTATCGCCACCGGCTTTATCGTTGTTTTTGGGGTAATTGAGCAGATCAATACTATCAGCGGCATTTCGGTGGGGGTGACGATAGTCGGCAACGGCCTGTCGTCACTATTTCTGGCGCTGACATCCGGGGCGATAGCCCTGCGCAGCGATCAGATTCGCCGGCGTATGGTGGAAGCCGGCGAAACGCCTGAAGCGCGCTCAACCCTGTCGGGATTGATTCATCTGGCCGTACTGTTGACCACGCTGGCGGTGCTGGTGTCGCTGCTGATTGGCTATATCTCGCTGGCGCGTTTCCTAACGTATGAACTGGTGTGGGTCGGCATGGTGCTATCCCTGCTGTACTTGTCGACCACTTTTGTGGAAGACGTGTGTGAAAGCCTGTTTTCCCCGGCTTTTGCCAGCGGACGGCAGATCAAACGAACGTTGAATCTGGATGATCGTCATCTGGATCAGGCCGCGGCTATTTTGTCCGCCGGGTTGAAAGTGCTGTTGATTCTGATGGCCGTAGTGGCATTGCTGAATGGCACGTTTGGTTCGACCACGCCGGTTGATCTGGTGCAGAAAGCGGTGGAGATCTGGGGTGGGAAGGGCCTGGAGTCCATCAGTATCGTCCCCGCCCATTTGGTTAATGCCGTGGTCCTGCTGGTTATCGGCATTTACAGCCTGCGCGTATCCCGCCGCTGGCTTGAGCACGAATTCTTTCCGAAAACTACGCTGGAAGCCGGTATCAAGGCTTCTCTGGTGACGCTGTATTCCAATATTGGTTACATCCTGATTATTCTGCTGACGCTGGCGACGCTGGGTATCGAGTGGAGCAAGCTGGCGTGGATTGTCAGCGCCCTGTCGGTCGGGATTGGTTTTGGTTTACAGGAGATCGTGAAGAACTTTATTTCCGGGCTGATTCTGCTGACTGAACGGCCGGTCAAAGTGGGCGATCTGGTTAACATCAGTGGCGTTGAGGGAGATATCCGGCGCATCAATGTGCGCGCTACGGAAATTCAGTTGGGGGATCGTTCTACGGTGATTGTGCCCAACTCCCAGTTTATTTCACAGAATGTGCGCAACATTACCATGGGTAATCCGCAGGGGGTGGCGACACTGGCGCTGACCTTCCCATTGGATATTGATCCGGATGTGGTTAAAAACATTCTGTTGGATGCCTACGACGCGCATGAAAAAATTCTGGAAACCCCGGCGCCGTCGGTGATGTTCAGCCAACTGACCCCAAATGGCATGGTGCTCAGCGTGACCGGATATGTAGGCAGCCCGCGCATGGTGGCGTCGGCCAAAAGCGATCTGTTGTTCGATATCATCAAGCGCCTGAGAACAGAGAGTATTCCGTTGGCGGTGCCGCAGAAAATGGTGCTGGAAAGCAATGTAGATGTTGCTGCGTTGCAGGCGGATGCGTTGCCCAGACAGTAACAGCGGTTGCTGTGTGCGTGCAACACATCACGGCAAACAGAAGCAGACCGGCTTTCATGCTTGGATGACGAGCCGGCCCGCAACGTGAGTGGGTTAACGTGTCTGCGCGTGGGCCATCTCGATGTAGATGTCGCGCAGGCAGCGTGTGACCGGACCTGGTTTGCCGTCACCTACCTGACGACCGTCGATTTTCACGACCGGCAAGACAAATGAGGTAGCGGAAGTGATGAAGATCTCCCGCGCCTGCCAGGCTTCTTCCGGAGTGAATGGGCGTTCTTCTACAGCAATCTGCTGTTGCTCGGCCAGTTTCAGCAGGGACTGACGGGTAATGCCGTGCAGGATGTCGTGACTCAGCGGGCGGGTAACGACGGTATTGTTTTCCAGCACGATATAGCAGTTGCAGGAGGTGCCTTCGGTGACAAAACCGTTTTCGACTAACAGCGCATCGTCTGCCTGATGGGCGTGGGCGTACTCTTTCGCCATACAGGCGGCCAGCAGGCTGACCGTTTTGATATCGCGGCGATGCCAGCGGATATCCGGGCAGGTGACTACGGACAACCCGGTGTCGGCTTTAGGATGATTGATGATCGGACGATCCTGGGTGAACAGGACCAGCGTCGGTCTGACCTCGGCCGACGGAAAGTAGAAATCGCGATCGCCGCCGTTGCCGCGGCTGAGCTGAAGGTAAATCGAGCCTTCCTGCAGGTGGTTTCGTTCAATCAGTTGCTGGTGGATGGTTTTAAGGTCATCGATCGACACCGGCAGAGATAAGGATAGCTCGCGACAGGAACGTTGCAGCCGCACCAGATGCGCATCCAGATCGACCAACCCGCCATTGATGACGGACGTCACCTCATAGACGGCGTCGGCAAACAGAAAACCGCGATCGAACACCGAAATGGTGGCTTGAGATTCCGGCAGGTACTGACCATCAACATAAACACTGCGCTGCATGACAACACTCCTTAATGATGTCGGGCATAAAAACCATGCCGCACTGCCGTATTGATGGGAGGCAATGGCTTCAGGCATGAAAGAAAATTCAGGAATCGGACGGGCAGTTCTGCCGGCAGCAGTCGGAGGCATTGGGGGCAAAGATTGTCGCGCGTCGTAACCGCGCATAAAGATACTGATTTCTTTGATTGGGTGAAAGAGCGTTGCAACAGTCTGTCACAGGAAAAAGGCGGCAAAGAGACGTCGGCGGCGGTTAACCTTGACGCCTCATCAGCAAGCTGAAATGTGGGTGACAAAAAATAATCGCCAGGCGATCTCGACAAGTCTCTGCCAACTGGGATAGGGTGAATAACGGTCCGTTTTGCGGGCCAGGCGTCGCTCGGACGGTCCGGGCGCTCACGTTATCCTGAGGATCCTATGGCTGATTTTAATTCTCCGCGCCGTTTCTCGCGCATCGAACGTCTCCCCCCTTACGTTTTTAATATCACTGCTGAGCTGAAAATGGCCGCCCGTCGTCGGGGTGAGGACATTATTGATTTCAGCATGGGTAACCCGGATGGCCCCACGCCGCCGCACATTGTCGAAAAACTGTGTACGGTGGCCCAGCGTGAAGACACCCACGGTTACTCCACATCGCGCGGTATTCCCCGGTTGCGCCGGGCGATTTCCCGCTGGTATGCCGATCGCTATCAGGTGGATATTGACCCGGAAAGCGAAGCGATTGTCACCATCGGCTCCAAAGAAGGTCTGGCGCATCTGATGCTGGCGACGCTCGATCACGGCGACACCGTGCTGGTGCCCAACCCCAGTTATCCGATCCACATCTATGGCGCGGTGATTGCCGGCGCACAGGTGCGCTCGGTGCCGCTGGTTGACGGCGTTGATTTCTTCAACGAGCTGGAGCGGGCGATCCGCGAAAGTATTCCCAAGCCTAAGATGATGATTCTGGGCTTTCCGTCAAACCCGACCGCACAGTGCGTGGAGCTGGATTTTTTTGAGCGGGTCGTGGCGCTGGCCAAACAGTACGGGGTGCTGGTGGTGCATGATCTGGCGTATGCCGACATCGTTTACGATGGCTGGAAAGCGCCGTCGATTATGCAGGTTCCCGGCGCCAAAGAGATCGCGGTGGAGTTCTTTACGCTGTCGAAAAGCTACAACATGGCGGGCTGGCGCATCGGTTTCATGGTTGGTAACCCGGAGCTGGTGAGCGCCCTGGCGCGTATCAAGAGTTATCACGACTATGGTACGTTCACGCCGTTGCAAGTGGCGGCGATTGCTGCGCTGGAAGGCGATCAGCAGTGCGTGCGCGATATTGCCGAGCAGTACCGTCAGCGTCGTAATGTGCTGGTGCGCGGTCTGCATGAAGCTGGCTGGATGGTGGATGAACCGAAGGCGTCGATGTATGTGTGGGCGAAGATTCCGGACGCCTACGCCCATCTGGGGTCGCTGGAGTTCGCCAAGCGCCTGCTGGCGGAAGCGAAAGTCTGCGTATCGCCCGGTATTGGATTCGGCGATTACGGCGACACGCACGTGCGTTTCGCATTGATTGAAAATCAGGATCGCATTCGGCAGGCGGTGCGCGGCATCAAAGCCATGTTCCGGGCTGACGGGGTGTTGTCCGGCAATAACTTGTTGTCCGGCAGTAAAAAGGGCGAGTAAGCCTGTCGGGCGCACTTGCAGAAATATTTTTCTGATGGTTTGATCACGCAGTCCTTTGCCGCCGCTTGTGGCGGCAAAGGGATAATGATTTGCTAAGCGGATGTCCAATCCGGGCATCCCAGAGATGGAACTTAATTAATAAGACGAGTCGAGTCATGCATGTATCTTCGCTAAAAGTGGTCCTTTTTGGTGTCTGTTGCCTGAGTCTGGCTGCCTGTCAGGCACCGGCGCCGGTGAAAAACACCGCTTCCCGCAGTGCGGCCAGCGTGCCGGCTAATGAGCAAATCAGCCAGTTGGCGTCATTGGTGGCGGCCAGTAAATACCTTCGGGTGCAGTGTGAGCGCAGCGATTTGCCGGATGACGGCACCATCCTGAGAACGGCGGTGAACGTGGCGGCGCAAAAAGGCTGGGATACCAGTCGCTATCAATCTTTGCCGCAATTGAGCGAGAACCTGTATCAGGGGCTGTTGAAAGACGGCACGCCGAAAGCGACGCAGTGCTCTTCATTCAATCGCGCCATGACGCCGTTTCTTGACGCCATGCGCACCGTCCGCTAAGAGAGAAGCAACTGCATGATGTGCAGTTGCTGTGTTATTTCTTCGTTGTTCTGAGCGTTTTTTCCGGTTTTGACGTCGGCTCCGGGTCATTGACCTGTGCGGCGTCAGCGCCCGGTTTCCCGCCCGGCCAATCCTGTAACGAATCCAGAATGAACGCTTCGCCGTTAAAGCTGAAGATCACCATATCCTGCTCAATCTGCTCGATCACTAACCCCTGATACGGGCTGTCGCCTTCCCGGTAGCGTTCTCCGTTCAGGGTCACGCTGCGTTTGTCCGGATCAGATGTATAGACATGCGCGCTGAAAGCGATATAAGGCAGCTCACCGGGTTTGGCCGTTTGCCAGCCGACCGCGGATTTTAGCGGCTTATCTTCCGCTGCGGCATCTGGCGAGGTCGCGGTTTCTCTGTTATCCGTAGCGGCCTGAGGCGGGGGCGTAGCCTCGGCGACTGTTGCTGTTGCAGGCGCGACGATCTTGATCGGCGGGGCGGCAATTGCCGCAGTGGGGACTGAAAGCGAAGGAGGGCTGACATCCGCCCAGCGTTGATGACCAAACCAACCCAGCGCGAACAGCAGCAGCGCGTAGACAACCAGCAAATAACCGGGGATGCGGTAACCGGTCTGGATTGATGATGTCACTTCCGGTGTTTTTTTCACGTTTTACCTCAAACGTTATACAACCTGACGCTCATCCTGAGCGCACCATTACAGATCTTGATGGAGCGTCTGATGCCTCATTTTTCAGGGAATGAGAAGGAATAATCAACGTTTCATCCCATTTATGTGACCTGAATGCCATTTCGACAACATTCTATTACGCTGATCATTAATGCCGGTAAAACTTTGAGGCTGGTCGCAAAAAAAAACCGGCAATATGTTTTAATGAAACGGCGTTTTACTATCATAATGCCGCTGTTTCTGTTTGCCAGTGTGCAAAGAGGCGGTAGTGACAACGGCAGAACGGGTATCGGCATTGGTGCAGGTAGAGCATGGCTAAAGGTGTATGGCAAACATACTATCATCCCATTGCTCAATGGTCGCAACGCAATTATGCCAGTGCGTGTGCGTGAATACCGGCATGATTGTGGTTGGATTAACGTACGGCAGGATGGCAAATAACGGTTGGTGATTAAATGAACCGTTATTAAATATTATTCGTGCGATGTTCGACTCGTTATCGTCCCGCATCCCGGCATAGATAACCGAGGCGTTAGAATTAAGGGACTATGCCTGTAGCTTGTACAGATAATAAGCGTAAGCTCGGTTATTGGGTAGATATACCCAAAATAATTCGAGTTGCAGGAAGGCGGCGACGCAGCGAATCCCCAGGCGCTTACATGAGTAAGTGACTGGGGTGAGTGAGGAAAGCCAACGCATCTGTAACTTGAAGTATGACGGGTATAAATGCCATTTATCGTGTGAATCGGTAATATCCACCATGATATGAAGTAAGTGTGTAAATGAGATGTAATTTTCTTGTGTCGCAGAATATTTTCCCGCTCCTGAGACGCAACGGTAAATGCGAGCATGGCCGATTGCGTCAGGCGTTTATCGGAAAATAGTGGGAAAAATGGTTGCTGACCGGGGGATTGTCTTGTCATTAACCTGAGTTATATTATTGGGCGTTTTAGCCTTATCCGGCACGGTGATATTGCGTGCAGATCGCCTGGCATAAACAGGAAACAGGATGCCTGTCAGCCAGTAACACGATTGCAGACAGGTTGAGTACATGCGTGACGTGACTGGCTGAAAACGGTCGGAACATGAATTTCATGCTGGCGCTCACGGCCTTTCCGGCGAATCGGTTGGCGAGAGAGTAATCCGTTATCCGGGCAGGCGGCTTATATGGCCGGTGCGGCATTAAGACAGCAACAATGCAGAAGCGTCGCTTTCAGGAATGGCTGCCATGCCCCCGAAAACCGGCGCTGTATGGCCCTTATTCCACGTTCGTGAACGTGGCAAGGATAATCGGCGAACACATAGGGATAATGTTTGCAGATGAATATCTCGAAACTGCCACCGCTATCTCCGTCTGTCATCAGACGGATTTTATTTTATCTGCTGATGCTGCTCTTTTGTCAGCAATTGGCCATGATCTTCTGGCGTATTGGTTTACCGGACAATGTGCCGGTCGCCAGCGTGCAGATTACCCCGGCACAGGCCAGACAGCAGCCTGTCACCCTGAATGATTTTACGTTATTCGGCGTTTCTCCCGAGAAAAATAAGACGGGCGCGCTGGATGCGTCGCAAATGAGCAATCTGCCTCCTTCTACGCTGAATCTTTCGCTGACCGGCGTTATGGCTGGCGACGACGATTCCCGTTCTATCGCCATCATCAGCAAAGACAACGAACAGTTCAGTCGCGGCGTCAATGAAGAGGTTCCCGGTTATAACGCCAGAATCGTATCGATCCGGCCGGATAAAGTGGTGCTGCAGTATCAGGGGCGTTATGAAGTGCTGGGATTATACGGTCAGGAGGATAACGGCCAGGACGGCGTCCCTGGCGCGCAGGTCAACGAGCAACTTCAGCAGCGCGCATCCACCACCATGAGCGATTACGTCTCTTTCTCCCCGATCATGAACGACAGCAAGCTGCAGGGCTACCGGTTGAATCCGGGGCCGAAGAGCGATTCATTCTACCGCGTCGGACTTCAGGATAACGACATGGCCGTTGCCCTGAACGGGTTGGATTTACGTGACGAAGAGCAGGCGAAAAAAGCCATGGAACGCATGGCTGATGTGCATAACTTTACCCTGACGGTGGAGCGGGATGGTCAGCGTCAGGATATTTATATGGAATTTGGGGGAGACGAGTAACGTGCTTGGCAAAGGGATCAAAAAAAGCTGGGGGTGGCTGGGGCTAACCGTTCTCCTGCTTGGCTCGCCGTGTGGCTGGGCTGCCGAATTTTCAGCCAGTTTCAAAGGAACCGATATTCAGGAGTTCATCAATACGGTCAGTAAGAACCTGAACAAAACGGTGATTATTGACCCGACGGTTCGCGGCACCATCAGCGTGCGCAGCTACGACATGATGAACGAAGGGCAGTATTACCAGTTTTTCCTTAGCGTGCTGGATGTGTATGGTTTTTCGGTGGTGCCGATGGATAACGGCGTATTGAAAGTCATCCGTTCCAAAGATGCTAAATCGTCTTCCATTCCGCTGGCTAATAACGAACAGCCGGGAATCGGCGACGAATTGGTGACCCGCGTGGTGCCGCTCAACAATGTGGCGGCACGTGATTTGGCTCCGTTGCTGCGTCAGCTCAACGATAACGCCGGCGCCGGCACCGTGGTGCATTATGAGCCGTCCAACGTGCTGTTGATGACCGGGCGCGCCGCGGTCATCAAACGTCTGGTGGATATCGTCAATACGGTGGATAAGACCGGCGATCGTGAAATGGTCACAGTCCCATTGACCTACGCATCGGCGGAAGACGTTGCCAAACTGGTGAACGATCTCAACAAGAGCGATGAGAAGAACGCGTTGCCAAGCACCATGCTGGCTAACGTGGTGGCGGATGGCCGCACCAACTCAGTGGTGGTGAGCGGTGAAGAAAACGCCCGTCAGCGTGCGGTGGAAATGATCCGCCAGCTGGATCGCAAACAGGTGGTGCAGGGCGGAACCAAGGTTATCTACCTCAAGTACGCCAAGGCGCTGGATCTGATAGAAGTGTTGGCCGGCAACGGCACCAGCGGCAACCGCAATTCGTCGTCGAATGCGTCGCGGCCGTCATCGCCGCGTTCCAGCAGTAGCTCAAACAGCAACAGCAACTCCGGTTCGTCCAGCAACTCGTCTTCCGGCAGTTCGTCTTCGTCGTCCAGTTCCAGTATGGGATTTGGCTCCGCGTTTGGTTCGACCAGCAGCTCGGGCGGCCGCACTATCACGATTCAGGGCAAAGAAGTGACGGTTCGCGCCCATGATCAGACCAACTCGCTGATCATTACCGCGCCGCCCGATATCATGCGGGACCTGGAGCAGGTGATCAATCAACTGGATATTCGCCGTCCGCAGGTACTGGTGGAAGCGATCATCGCCGAAATTCAGGATGCCGACGGGTTGAATCTGGGGATCCAGTGGGCCAACAAGCGTGCTGGCATGACCCAGTTCACCAACACGGGCATACCGATTTCAACGGCGGTGATCGGAACCGATCAGTTCCGCAGCGACGGTACGTTGACGACGGCGTATGCCAGCGCACTCAGCAGCTTCAACGGCATTACCGCCGGTTTTTATCGCGGCAACTGGTCAATGTTGCTGACCGCGCTGTCCAGCGACAGCAAAAACGATGTACTGGCGACGCCGAGCATTGTGACGCTGGATAACATGGAAGCGACCTTTAATGTGGGTCAGGAAGTGCCGGTACTGACCGGTTCGCAAACCACATCGGCCGATAACATTTTCAATACCGTCGAGCGTAAGACCGTCGGTATCAAGCTGCGGGTAAAACCGCAGATCAACGAAGGCGATTCGGTGTTGCTGCAAATTGAGCAGGAAGTCTCCAGCGTGGCGGACAGCAACAGTAGTACCAACAGTTCGCTGGGCGTGACTTTTAATACCCGCACCGTGAACAATGCGGTGATGGTCACCAATGGCGAAACTGTGGTCGTGGGCGGCCTGCTCGATAAAACCGCCGTTGAAACCAATAACAAGGTACCGTTGCTGGGCGATATTCCGTGGCTGGGCAGCCTGTTTCGTTCGAAAAGTCAGACGGTGAGCAAACGCAACCTGATGCTGTTTTTACGTCCGAGCATTATTCGTGACCCAAGACAGTTCCAGGAAGCGTCGATCAACAAATACCGTTCTTTCAACAATGAACAGCAGCAGCAACGCGGCGAAGGCAACGGCGTGCTGGACAACAATACCCTGCGTTTGTCCGGTGGCAACACGTACACCTTCCGTCAGGTACAATCGTCCATCTCCGCCTTTTATCAGCCGGAGGGGCGATGAGCGATCAGCCTGTCAACACGCCTGAACTGCGACCGGTGCTGCCGTTTGCCTTTGCCCGGGCGCAGCAGATTCTGTTGTTGCAGGATGAATCGGCTACGGCGGCGGAAGTGGTGTGCGTGCCCGACACGCCCGCGCCGGCGTTGCTGGAAGCGCGCCGGGTCGCCGGGGTGCCGTTGACGGTGAGTCAGGTCAGCCCGGAAGAGTTTGAGCGGCAACTGGTGATGCGCTATCAGCGCGATTCCGAAGAGGCGCGCCGCCTGATGGAGGACATCGGCAACGATATTGATTTCTACACGCTGGCGGAAGAGCTGCCGGACAGCGACGATTTGCTGGATGGCGAAGATGACGCGCCGATCATTCGACTGATCAACGCCATGCTCACCGAAGCCATCAAGCACAAGGCCTCGGATATCCATATCGAAACCTTTGAACGTCACCTGTTAATCCGGTTTCGTATCGATGGCGTGCTGCGGGAAATCCTGCGGCCGCAGCGTCAGCTGGCGTCATTGCTGGTTTCCCGTATCAAAGTTATGGCCAAGCTGGATATCGCCGAAAAGCGTGTCCCGCAGGATGGCCGCATGGCGCTGCGCATTGGCGGCCGCGCTATTGACGTGCGTGTGTCGACCCTGCCTTCCAACTACGGCGAGCGCGTCGTGTTGCGTCTGCTCGACAAGAACAGCGTTCGGCTGGATCTGGAAGCGTTGGGGATGGCCGAACACAACCGTCGCCAACTGGATACGTTGATCCACCGTCCGCACGGCATCATTCTGGTGACCGGGCCTACCGGCTCGGGGAAAAGTACCACCCTGTATGCGGCGCTGAGCCGTCTCAATTCCGCCGAACGCAACATTATGACGGTGGAAGACCCGATTGAATACGAGCTGGAAGGCATCGGGCAGACCCAGGTCAACCCTAAGGTCGATATGACCTTCGCCCGTGGTTTGCGCGCGATTCTGCGTCAGGACCCGGATGTGGTGCTGGTGGGGGAAATTCGTGACGGCGAAACCGCGCAGATCGCGGTACAGGCGTCGTTGACCGGCCATCTGGTGCTGTCCACGCTGCATACCAACAGCGCGCTGGGCGCGTTGTCCCGTCTACAGGATATGGGTATCGAGCCGTTTCTGTTGTCCACATCGCTGTTGGGGGTGCTGGCGCAGCGGCTGGTACGTACGCTGTGCCCGTCCTGCCGTCAGCCTTATGTCCTCAACGACGAACAGGCGCAGCAGACCGGTCTGGCGGCGGGGACCACGCTCTACCATCCCGGCGGCTGTGAAAAGTGCAACTACAGCGGTTACCGCGGCCGTACCGGCATCCATGAACTGCTGCTGATCGACGATACGGTGCGCAACGCCATTCATCACGGCGAAAGTGAACTGGGTATCGCCCGGATGCTGGGCGACAAGCGGGTTACGATTCGTCAGGACGGGCTGGATAAGGTTCTGGCGGGCATCACCACCTGGGAAGAAGTGGTGCGTGTAACGAAAGAGGAATGACATGGCGCTGTTCCAGTATCAGGCATTGAACGCCCAGGGAAAGAAAAGTCAGGGCATGCAGGAAGCGGATTCTGCTCGTCACGCACGTCAGTTGCTGCGTGAAAAGGGACTGGTGCCGGTCAAAATTGAGGAACAGCGCGGCGAAGTGACTACCCGCAGCGGCTTCTCTCTGTCGTTGCGCCGTTCGCATCGCATTAGCGCCAGCGATCTGGCGTTGCTGACCCGTCAACTGGCGACGCTGGTGGCGGCGGCATTGCCGCTGGAAGAGGCGCTGGACGCCGTGGCGAAACAGAGCGAAAAGCCGAAGCTAAGCGCGCTGATGGCGGCGGTGCGCGCCAAAGTGGTGGAAGGGCATTCGCTGGCCGAGGCGATGGGCAATTTCCCCGGCAGTTTCGAGCGTCTGTATTGCGCTATGGTGGCGGCGGGCGAGGCATCCGGCCATCTGGATGCGGTGCTGAACCGGCTGGCGGATTACACCGAGCAGCGCCAGCAGATGCGCAGCCGTATCCAACAGGCGATGATTTATCCTTGCGTGTTGACCCTGGTGGCGATTTCGGTGGTGTCTATCCTGCTGTCCGCCGTGGTGCCCAAGGTGGTCGAGCAGTTTATCCACATGAAGCAGGCGCTGCCGCTGTCCACGCGGTTGCTGATGGGCGTCAGCGACGCGGTGAGAGCCTATGGGCCTTGGGTGATTTTATTGCTGGTGATGGCGGTGATGGGGCTGCGCGTGTTGCTACGGCAGGAAAAGCACCGTCTCGTCTTCCATCGGCGTTTGTTGTTCCTTCCCTTGATCGGGCGTATTGCGCGGGGGCTTAACACCGCCCGTTACGCCCGCACCCTGAGCATTCTTAATTCCAGCGCCGTGCCGCTGTTGCAGGCGATGCGCATCAGCGGCGATGTGCTGACCAACGATTACGCCCGCTTCCGGCTGGGGCAGGCGACCGATGCGGTGCGTGAAGGCGTGAGCCTGCACAAGGCGCTGGAGCAGACGTCGCTGTTTCCGCCGATGATGCGTCACATGATCGCCAGCGGCGAGCGCAGCGGCGAACTGGATGGCATGCTGACCCGCGCGGCGGATAATCAGGATCGCGAGTTCAGCGCCCAGATGACGCTGGCGCTGGGGTTGTTTGAACCGCTGCTGGTCGTCAGCATGGCCGGCATTGTGTTGTTTATCGTGCTGGCGATTCTCCAGCCGATCCTGCAGTTGAATACCCTGATGAGTATGTAGCGAAGATTGATACGTTTAATGAGGTAACGAAAAGATGGAACGACGTCAGCGAGGTTTTACCCTGTTGGAAATCATGGTGGTCATCGTCATTCTCGGCGTACTGGCCAGTCTGGTTGTCCCGAACCTGATGGGCAACAAAGAAAAAGCCGACAGGCAGAAAGCCATCAGCGACATAGTCGCGCTGGAGAGCGCGCTGGATATGTACAAGCTGGACAACAGCCGTTACCCGACGACTGAGCAAGGGCTGGGGGCGCTGGTGAAAAAACCGACCACGCCGCCGGAACCACGCAATTACCCCCAGGATGGTTATATCCGCCGCTTGCCGCAGGACCCGTGGGGCGCGGAATACCAGTTGGTCAGCCCCGGCCGTCACGGCAAGGTGGACGTGTTCTCCTACGGTCCGGATGGTATGCCGGATACGGATGACGACATCGGTAACTGGAATGTCGGCAACGGCGCGCACAACAACGGTAGTAACGGTAACGGGAACCCCTGATCGTGCGTCAGCGGGGATTTACGCTGCTGGAGATCATGCTGGTGGTGTTGCTGGCCGGTGTGGCCGCCACGCTGGTGATGATGGCGATTCCTGCGCCTAAGCAGCAGGACAGCGGCTGGCAAATCGCCCGCTTCAAGGCGCAACTGCAGTATGCGGTGGAGGACAGTCAGATGAATGACCATATTCTGGGCATTTATATTCAACCTCGCCGCTGGCAATACGCGTTGCTGCAACGTCAGGTGGTGGAGAATTCTCCGGAAGATCAGCAACGCCTGCGTTATGTCTGGGTACCCTGGCAGCCGTACCGGATGTCCTCGCCCAGCGAGTTACCGGATGGCTTTCAGATCGAGCTGTCCACGCAGGTGGGAGCCGCGGGGGATGGCGCCGGGTTTTCGCCGGGCAATGGCGACCCGCACATCCTGATCCTGCCGGGCGGCGAAGTCACGCCATTTCGTCTGACTTTGCATAATGGCAGTAGTTCCGCCTGGCTGCAGGTGGATACCAATGGTCGGGTGCAAACGTCGCCGGAAGCGGAGCAGTAAGGGATGAAACAGCAGGGAATGACGTTGCTCGAAGTGATGGTGGCGCTGGTGATTTTCGCGCTGGCCGGACTGACGGTGCTGAAAACGACCGCACAGCAGGCGAACGGGCTTGGTCGGCTGGAAGAGAAAACTTTTGCGCTCTGGATTGCGGAAAACCAGCAGGCGGCGATGCGGCTGGAAAAACAGTGGCCGCAGACGCAATGGGTAGACGGTGAAGTCAATTTTGCCGGCTCGCTCTGGTTCTGGCGTATTCAGGGCGTGGCAACGGCGGATACGCGAGTGCGAGCGGTAGATGTTGAAGTTCGTCATGAGCGCGACAGCCGGGCCGCCGATGCCGTATTGCGCAGCTATCAGGTTCAGCCGGGAGAACCCGCGCAGTGAAACGGCCAGACTGCGGATTTACCCTGCTGGAAGTGATGCTGGCGCTGGCGATTTTCGCCGCGCTCAGCCTGGCCGCTTCGCAGGTGATGAATGGCGTGATGCGCAATGACGAGGCTTCGGCGCGTAAAGAGGCCCGTCTGGCGGAGTTGCAACGGGCTTTTTCCCTGATGGAGCGAGATTTTTCGCAGATCGTTCCCCGCCGCAGTCAGGGCTATGAACTGGGGTTTTACGCCGAGCGCTATCAATTAAGCAGCGCCGACTGGGCGGTCAGTTTCATCCGCAATGGCTGGCTCAATCCGCTGGGTATTATGCCGCGCTCTGAACTGCAACGCGTTGGGTACCGCTTGCGCGGCGATACGCTGGAACGGCTGTTTTATGATTCTTCCGAGCCGCTGTCTACGCAGGAGGCGGCGATACGTCCGGTGTTAACCGGCGTGACCGGGTTTGTATTGCGCTTTTTCGGCAAGGATGGCTGGCAGGATCGCTGGGACGATCCGGCTCATCTGCCGCAAGGCATTGCGATTGTCGTTACCTTGCGGGACTACGGTGAGATTACCCGCGTGTTCCTGGTGACGCCGCGCTATGTGGAGGCGCAGCGCAAGGGCGGCCCGAATGGCAATAATGGCGATGAGAACAAGGACGAGAACAGTCAGGATCAGCCGCCGCAGGAAAATACCGATTCGTCCGGCGAGCAGAATCAGGCATCGCCGGACGACAACGGCGGAGGTGACTCATGAGTCGTCGGCAACGCGGCGTCGCCCTGTTGATTGTGATGCTGATGCTGGCGTTGATGGTCACCATCGCCGCGTCGATTACAGAGCGCAGCGGCAAGGCGTGGCAACGCACCAGCAATTTGCTCAACCGTACGCAGGCTCGCTGGTATGCGCTGGGCGCGGAGGCGTTGATTTCCAGTTCGCTGCAGCGTGACGCTCAGGCATCGCCGGAAAGCACCTTTATCGGTCAGCCCTGGTCGAAGGTGGATCACCAGATGATGGCGGATGGCAGCGAAATTCGTGCGCAGGTGCTGGACGGTCAGGCGTGTCTCAATCTTAACGCGCTCAGTCCGGCCAAAAAACCGATGCCCAATAGCGCATCCGGTAATAACAATAATGGTAATAACAATACCAACAGCAACGCCGGCAGCGGTAATACCGACACCAACAATCAAAGCCCGCCTTCCAAAGGCGGTAATCCTGAGCAGGGGCCTTATGCCGCTCAGGTATTTCGGCAGCTGCTGATGGTGCTGGGCGAAGATCCGAAGCAGGCCGAGCGCGTAACGGATGCGGTGCGCGACTGGATCGACGAGGATAGCGAACCGTTGATGAACGGCGCGGAAGACGACAGCTATGTCAACTTTCATCCCGGCAACCAGCGTATGACGGACGTCACGGAACTGCGGGCGGTCATGGGCGTGGATGCGGCGCTGTACCGCCGCTTGCTGCCTTATGTGTGCGTGTTGCCGGTGGACAAGCTGGTTGTCAACGTCAATACCCTGACGCCAGAGAGCGCGCCATTGCTGTCGGCGCTGTTCATGGGGGAGATGAGCGTGGAAGCGGCCGAGCGCGTTTTGCTGCAACGTCCGCCTCAGGGATGGCGCAATCTTAATGAATTTATGGGGCTGTCGCCACTGCCGGAAAACGCTAAAACCGGCGTCCGCCAGGTGCTGGCGATCAAGAGCGACTGGTTCTTCGCCGACATTCAGATACGGGTGGACGACAGTGAATTCTATCAACGCAGTCTGTTTCATCGTGGCAAGCAGATTGAGGTGGTACAACGTCAGTACGGGGGATATAGGACGGTGAACCCATGAACAGGGCCGAGAACGTCAGCGGCAAACAACAGCTGATTCTGCGGTTGTCCGCAGAGACTTCAGACAGCCTGGAATGGCTGATCTGGTCTGTCAGCCGCCACCAGACCCTGACGCAGGGCAACGGAACGCTGGAGCGTCTTCAGACGGTGCTGGCGGATTATCCGGTGATGTCGGTGCGGGTGCTGGTGCCGTCGACCGACGTCACGTTTCATAGCCTGTCGTTGCCGCGTCAGTCGCGCCGACAATTGCTGCAAGCCATTCCGTTTATGCTGGAAGAGCAGGTGGCGAGCGATATCGACCAACTGCATTTTGCCGTCATGGAGATGCAAGGGGATAACGCGACCGTCGCGGTGGTGCAGAAATCACGACTGCGGTCATGGCTGAACCTGTGTGAGACATTGGGCGTGCCGGTAGAGACGGTTGTGCCGGATGTGATGGCGCTGCCGCGGGCCGACAGCGCCTGGAGCGCCATCAGCCATCAGAATCTGTGGCTGTTCCGGTTGGATACCGGTATTGGCATGGCGGCGGAAGATAGCTGGTATCAGTCGCTGCTGGCCGGTTTTCAGCCGTTGCCCGCCGTGCACTGCTATAGTCCGGTGCCTGCGTCGGCTTTGACCTGGCAACCGCAACCGGTGACGGATTTGCTGACGCTGGCCGCGCAGGCCAGCCTGCCGATGAGTATGGATCTGCGACAGGGCGAATACGCGCCAGTGAAACCCTGGAAACAGGCGGTACTGCCGTGGCGCAATGTGCTGATCGCCTTGTTCGCCTGGCTGCTGCTGGTGCTGGGCGAGTCGGTCTGGACCCATTACCAGTTGTATCGTCAGGCGGATTACTGGCGTCAGGAGAGTGTGCGGATGTACCGCAAACTGTTTCCGGACGAGAAACAGGTGGTGAACCCGCGTGCGCAGATGCAACGTCATTTGCAGGAGGCGCGTTCCGGCATGAGCGGCTTTGCGCTGACGGAACAGATGAACCGGTTGCAGCAATTGGTGGCGCAGAATGACGGCGTGTCGCTGCAATCGCTATCGTACGATCGCAGCCGTGATGAACTGCGCCTCAGCCTGCGTGCGACGTCTTATGCGCAGATGGAACAGTTCCGCCAGCAGGCTCAGGCCTATTTCCAGATCCCGCCGGGTGAAATGAAGCAGGAAAAAGACCATGTGGAAGGCCAGTTAACCCTGAGGAGTCAGCCATGAATGAATTGCGTCGTCGCTGGCAGATAATGAGCCAGCGCGAACGGATGATGACGCTGGCGTGCGGCGGTCTGGTGCTGTTGTGCCTGCTGTATTATTTGTGCTGGGCGCCGTGGCAGGAGCAGGCGCGGCAGTGGCGGATGACTATTGACCGCGAGCGCCAGACCGTGCGCTGGATGCAGCAACAGGCGCCGCGTTTGCCGCCGACGGAGGGCGCGCGGCGGCAGATCGCCGGGCGGGACATCAGCCTGACGGTGCTGGTGCCGCAAAGCGCGGCCCGCTACGGCATCACCGTGCTGCGTATGCAGCCGCAGGAGTCGCAGGTGTCGGTGACGCTGGCCCGTAGCGATTTTAATAATCTGCTGCACTGGCTGGCAGAACTGGAGCAGAAAAACGGCGTGATCACCCAGGGACTGGATGTCACGGCAGTTCCCAACAGCGCCGGTATGGTGGAGGTGACCCGGTTGTCACTGGAGCGGGTGCTGTAACCGGCGAAACGGTCAGCCTGTCTGACGCTAAACGGCAGGCTGGGCTTGATGCCGCCGCCGACAATCAACCAGTCTGCGCGCCGGCGCGCAAAAAACGATGTCTGTGATTCACCGGTCTGGCACGGGCTGGCGTCTTGTGTCAGCATACCGGGCCATCAGGGATCGGGATGGGAGAACAACATGGATCTGATCGCCTTTGCCAGCGCATTTCCGCGTATCTGGCTGACGGCGTTGTTATTGCTGGGGCTGATTACCGGTAGTTTTCTCAACGTGGTGATCCACCGACTGCCGGTGATGCTGGAAAGGCGCTGGCAGCAGGAAGCGCGTTTTCAGCTCGGTCAGCCCGTTGGCGCGCCGTCTTCCCGTTATGACCTTTGCTGGCCGCCATCGTCCTGTCCTCATTGTCATCAACGACTGCGTGTGCGCGACAACATTCCGCTGCTGAGCTGGATATGGCTACGCGGGCGCGCCCATTGCTGTGGCGGCGCGATATCCTGGCGCTATCCGCTGATTGAGTTGCTGTCCGGGTTATCGTTTCTGTTGGCCGGGCTGCTTTGGCAGCCGGGGCTGGCGTTGCTGGGGGCGTTGTTGTGCTTCGGCATGCTGCTGACGCTGGCGGCTATCGACGCCCGAACCCAGTTACTGCCGGATGTCATGACCCTCCCGCTGCTATGGGGCGGTTTGCTGTTTAATCTGGCGGATACCTTTGTGCCGCTTGAGCAGGCCGTGGTCGGCGCGATGGCGGGCTATCTGTCGCTGTGGCTGATTTACTGGGCATTTCGTCTGCTGAGCGGGCGTGAAGCGCTGGGGCAGGGGGATTTCAAATTACTGGCCGCGCTGGGCGCCTGGCTGGGCTGGCAGGCGCTGCCGAATCTGGTGTTGATTGCCTCGTTGTCTGGATTGGTGGCGACACTGTTGTGGCGGCGCGTGCGCCGTATCAACATGCAGCAGCCGCTGGCGTTTGGCCCCTGGCTGGCGGTGGGCGGCGCAATCAGTCTGGTGCTGAATGTGCTGGGAGGCTGGAGTCACTGAGCCGTCACCGGTCGTTGCCGGGCGGCGTTGATCATCGGAAATCCCCATAAAAAACAGGCTGGCAGAGTGGCGCCAGCCTGTCGTTTGTTCGTCTTTCGTGTGTGCCTGATAATTATTTTTTGTTGTTGCCCCGACAGGAGCCGCCTGTCGAAGTGGATGGTGAAATACCGTCAGGGTTATTCCAGCATCAGTAAAAAAGTGCCTACCCACAAAAACAGAATAAATGAAACTCCCATGAACAAGTACTTCACTGATTTCTCTCCAGCAGTATCACGCCAGCAATGATTCCGATTGTGCGTTTCACCGTTCGGGAACTGCCTGGTTCTGAGCCGTTCCCCCAGCCATCGCTGCCATTTGCAGACAGATGACGGAATCGGCGCTAAATCTACGCTGGGTCAGGGGCGAAATTCAAGAGGAATGGCTTTAAATCCGATGGGGATAGCATTAAAAAGCATTGACGGCACGCTGCCCGCCATGCGAAAGGCAGCGGTTTGCCGATGTTGAGAACAACGGATCAGATTATGCCGACAAACACCATTTTTGAGCAGTTGTGCCAGCGCCTTGAACAGGAGCGGGCGCGTTATCGGGTCGTGCATCACGACAGCGCCGGGCGCTCGGAGGAGGTGGCGCGGATACGCGGCACCGAACTGGGGCAGGGGGCCAAGGCGCTGGTCTGCCATGTCAAGGGTAATGGCCTGCGCCAGCATGTGCTGGCGGTATTGCCGGCAGACCAACAGGCGGATTTAACCCGTCTGGCGCAGGCGTTGGGCGGCACCCGCGCGTCGCTGGCCAGTCCGGCGGAGGTCGACGCCCTAACGCACTGTGTGTTCGGCGCCATTCCGCCATTCAGTTTTCATGCTGATTTGCTGCTGGTGGCCGACCCGATGCTGTTTACCCGCTTTGATGAACTGGCGTTTAATGCGGGATCGCTGACCTGCTCGGTGATTCTTAATACCGACGATTACCGGCGTATCGCCAGCCCGCGCGAGCTGGCGTTTTCCCGCCTATCCGGGTAGGCCAAAAAGAGACGCCTCAGCAGGTGTCTGGTGTAAAAAGCACAATAACTCAGCCGGATAAGCCGGTCAGGCGGCGTACTTGAATGAGGCGTGGCTGCGAAGGGAGAGCGAATGCGGGTCGCGCGACTAGGGGGCTGGTTAGCGGCACGAATAATTAAGGAACACAGTCTAGGATACAAATCGGGAATCACGTGGTAGGCTGTAAGCCGGTGCTGATATTGTTATCAGATTGTAATGAATAGGGTGTAAGGGACGACGGTAGCACTGATGGTGTCCGTGTCACCCTGGCAGGCAATCAACAGGGAGACACAGAACCTGATGCAGACAACAGAAGTAGACCAGCGTCTGACGGACATCGACCCGCGCCTGATCATGGTGTTGGTGCCGGGGCTGCGCGACAGTGATGAAGAGCACTGGCAGAGTCACTGGGAGCGGCGGTTTCCGTTCTGGCGGCGTATTCGCCAGAAAGAGTGGTATCAGGCGGATCTGGACCGGTGGGTACTGGCGATTCGCCGCGAACTGGCGGCCTGTGATCGGCCGGCGGTGTTGATTGGTCACAGCTTTGGCGCGCTGGCCGCCTGTCATGTGGTCCAGCAAGGTATGGAAGGTATCGCCGGCGTGATGCTGGTGGCGCCGGCTGAACCCATGCGCTTTGAAATTGAAGATCGTATTCAGGCCGAACGACTGGCGGTGCCCAGTCTGGCGTTCGCCAGCCACAACGACCCGTTAATGACGTTTTCCCGCGCTGAATACTGGGCGCACGCCTGGGGCAGCGATCTGGTTGATGTCGGCGAGGGCGGTCACATTAATGCGGAGTCGGGGTTCGGCAAATGGGAATACGGACTGCAGCGGTTGGCCGCCTTTGCCGGGCAACTCGCGCCGGCAACCTGATATCGCTCCGGCGTGCGGGGACGTAAGCACACGTCTTCGCCGCGTTATAACCGTTTACCCTGTTATAACCATTTACCGCGTTATAATTATTCACCTCGTTATCATCATTCACCTCGTTATAACCAATATGCTGCCATTAGCACCGAATGGTCTGGCAGCGCTCTTCACGATGGTGTATATCCCTATTCCTTCTATTTATTACGCTGATGCCACGAATCGTCAGGCGGTGTCACCGTTCGATGCGGACAATGACGCCGTAGCCGTTCGTTGAGTTCAGCCGTTCACTTGTTGGGTGTCAACGAAAAGGAAAAAGCTATGCCAGATTTGTTTGATCCAATCCATATTGGCGCTATCAAGGCAGAAAACCGTATTGTCATGGCGCCGCTGACCCGCATGCGTGCTTTCGACCAGCGGATCCCCAGCGCGTTATCACTGGACTATTACGTTCAGCGCGCCAGCGCCGGGATGATCCTGACGGAGGCTACTGCCGTCACTCCGCAGGGCGTCGGCTATCCCAATACGCCGGGGATCTGGTCGGACGAACAGATCGAGGGCTGGAGCCGCATCAATGCGGCGGTACACGCGGCGGGCGGCAAAATGGTGCTGCAAATGTGGCACGTGGGGCGCATTTCCGACCCTGTTTATCTGGATGGCGACTTGCCGGTGGCGCCCAGCGCCATTGCGGCGGAAGGGCACGTGGCGACCATTCGTCCGTACAAGTCTTATGTGGTGCCGCGAGCGCTGGAAACCGAAGAAGTAGCCGCTATCGTGGAGGATTTTCGCCGGGCGGCGGAAAACGCCAAACGCGCTGGCTTTGACGGCGTGGAAATTCATGCCGCCAACGGTTATCTGTTCGACCAGTTCCTGCATGACGGCTCCAACCTGCGCACCGACCAGTACGGCGGTTCCATCGCTAACCGGGCGCGTTTTCTGTTGGATACGGTGGACGCCGTACTGACCGTGTGGCCGGCGGATCGGGTCGGCGTGCACCTGAATACCATGTCCAACACGCACTCCGTGCAGGATTCCGACCCGCAGGCGCTGTTCGGCTATGTGGCTGAGCAACTGAACGATCGCCAACTGGCGTTCATCTTTGTGCGTGAAGCGCTGGATACGCCGCAGCGCATTTTGCCGCTGATTCGCAAAACGTTCAGCGGCGTGGTGATCGCCAACGATGGTCTGACCCGTGGCGCCGCTGAGCAACTGTTGGCGGACGGCGAGGCGGATGCGGTGTCGTTTGGCCGGGTCTATATTTCCAACCCGGATCTGGTTGAACGCCTGCGTCGCGGCGCGCCGCTCAACGAGCTGAACAGTAATACTATCTATGGCCCAGGCGCGGAAGGTTACACCGATTACCCGGCGCTGGCGGAGTAACAAGCAATAGTCCTTAAGTACAGGATAAAGCATTTTTCCGGCGTCAAAAACTGTGCTGAGGTGAACGACTTCGCCGGATGCGCGGCAGGGAAGCCGCGCAAGCCCGTGTCGCGTCTGGAACGCGTCACGGGTGGTCCGAATAGCGAAGTCGAGCACCGAAGGCACCGCGAAGCGGCACAGTTTAGCCCCTAGCCAGAGGTCAAGGAGAGGCGGCGTTTGAGCCTCTTCTTGTCGTGCGTGCGATGAAGCGGCAAAGAAATGACACCGCTTATCCCGCACGAAACTATTCACTGACCGGACAAGCTTCACCATTCATAAAACAACATAGCTGTTTGTCAACAGCCTCAAAGGAGGCCATTGGCCTCCTTTCTCACATTACGGCTGAATAACGGCCGTGGTCAGCCGGGCGATGCAGCAGCGCCGCTGGCGCTCGTCCACGATCTCTATCTGCCAGACCTGCGTCTGGCGGCCCAGATGCAACGGTTGGCAGATGCCCCGAACCTCGCCCTGCGCTACCGCCCGCAGGTGGCTGGCGTTGATTTCTAGGCCGACTACGCTGGCGCCCGGTTCGGTACAGAGCCAGCCCGCCACCGACCCCAGCGATTCCGCCAGCACTACTGAGGCGCCGCCGTGCAGCAGGCCGAACGGTTGTCGGGTGCGGGCGTCCACCGGTAGGGTTGCTTCCAGACTGTTGTCCGTCATGTGGGTAAAGCGGATACCCAGATGGGACACCATGCAGTCATCGCTCATCTGATTGAGCGCCTCCAGTGAGGTGGCGCGTTTCCAGATCATGCTCATTTCTCCATGAAAACCGGTCATGCGCCCAGCGTGGCGCCGCCGTCGATTACCATATCCTGTAGCGTAACGTGGCTGGCGAGATCGGAAGCCAGAAACAGCACCGCATCGGTGATTTCGCGCGGATGGGCGATTTTGCCGAGCGGAATCCCCAGTTTGAACTGCTCGGGAAAACCGGCGATGGTGTGTTGTTCCGAGGCGGGGGAGTGCCACAGGCTGCGTTGCATCGGCGTGTCGGTGGAGCCGGGCGACACCAGATTGCAACGCACGCCGTATGGCGCCAGCTCCAGCCCAACGGTCAGGCACAGGCTGCGCAGCGCCGCTTTGGACGCACAATAGGCCGCCATGCCGGCCCGCGGTACATGCGCGGCGTTGGAGCCAATCGAGACAATCGCGCCGCTGCGTTGCCGTTGAAACTGCGGGATCAGCGCCTGAAACAGGTGAAAGGCGCCGCCGGCGTTAACATTCAGGCAATCCTGCCAGTCCTGCTGACTGAGCGCTTCGGTCTGGCCCATGCGCAGGATGCCGGCGCCGTTCACCAGCACATCCAGACGCGGTGTTTGCGCCAGCAGCGTCGCGCAGACACCGGCAACGGTAGCCGCGTTGCTGATATCCAATTCGATGGCGCGAAACGGCGGTTTGTCGGCGGAAAACGCGCGGTCGAATCCGGTGACGGTAGCGCCCGCGTCGGCGAAACGACAGGCAGTGTCATAACCGATGCCGCGCCCGGCGCCGGTCACCCACACCTGTTTGCCGTTGAAATCCAGCGTGACGCTCATGCTTCCTCCCGCTGAGGCTGACTAAGCAGTTGGTGCCAGTGGCGCAACGTGGGGTTTTTCACCAGCGCCACGAAGTCGAGGTCATGTCCCTGCTGACGCCAGCGGGTAACCAGCGACATGATGCGCACCGAATCCAGCCCGTAGTCCAGCAGGTTGTCGTCGTCGCCGATGTCATCGTCGTCATCCAACAGCGGCAGCAGCTCGGCGCGCAAACGCGCCAGGTCGTCATCCGCCTGCGGGGCGAGCGCTTCCAGCAGTTGCCCGCTGGTCAGCACCCGGCCGCAACGCCCGGCGGTGTAACGCAGCGCCATCAGGTGCTCTTCCTGAGAGAAATCCGCCAGCGCGTCGGCGATCATGAACGGTTTGATATCACGCATAAACGCATCGGTGGCGGTGGTCAGGCAACCGATGTGCGCGTATACCCCGCAGATAATCAGCTGATCGCGGCCTGCCGCTTTCAGTCGTTGTTCCAGATCGGAACGGTGGAACGCGCTGTAGCGCCATTTCACCAGCACGGTGTCGTCCGAATCCGGCGTCAGGGCCGCGGCGATTTGCTGTTGATCCGGGTGACGGTTCAGGCCCGGCCCCCACATGTCGTTGAGCAGCGCCCGGTCGGCGTCGCTCTGTTGGTTGGGTTGCGCGGTGTAGAACACCGGAATGCCCTGCTGGCGGCATGCCTGACGGATGAGCGCGACATTGGCGACCAACTGCTCGGTCAGCGGGCTGTTTTCTCCCCAGAAATTGAGGAAATAGTTCTGCATATCGTGAATCAGCAGGGCGGCTCGCGAAGCATCGACCGACCAGTTAACCTTGTTGACCGGCAATTGCTCCACGCCGGGAAGCGGGTAGGCGTTCAGTTTTGGAATAGCCATGGTTTATTCTCCTGCGGCGGCGGCCGCCACGCGCTGTTGCGCCAGCTGGCGTAACCGCTGTTTATCGACTTTGCCCACCGCGGTTTCCGGCAGGGTAGGCAGTTGTTCAAATCGGTCCGGCAGTTTGTAGTCGGCGATGCCCTGTTCGCGCAGATGGCGACGCAGCGCCACCGCTTTGAGCGGTTCGCGGGTGACCAGAAACGCGCAGCTTTTCTCGCCCATCATCGGGTCCGGCACCGCTACCAGTGCGGCGTTGATGACCGCCGGGTGACGCAGCAGCAGGTTCTCGATCTCCTCGGCGGCGATCTTTTCCCCGCCCCGATTGATCTGATCTTTTTCGCGGCCCACCACCTGCAAATAGCCATCCGCCTGCTGGATCACCAGATCGCCGGAGCAGTAAAAACCGTCATCGTTAAATACCTGGCGGTTGTGCGCCGGGCTGCGGTAGTAACCCCGGAAGGTGTAAGGACCGCGCGTCATCAGTCGGCCGGGTTCGCCGTGCGGCAACGGGTTGCCATCGGCATCGGCCACCCACACTTCGTCATCGTCGCTGATCGGGCAGCCCTGAGTGGTGAAACGGTGGGCATCGTCGTCGTCCAGTCGGGTGTAGTTCACCAGTCCTTCCGCCATGCCGAACACCTGTTGCAGCTGACAGCCCAGTTCCGCCGGCACCCGTCGCGCCAGCGCTTCGCTTAAACGCGCACCGCCGACCTGCAATACCTGCAAGCTTGCCAGCGCGCGGCGATCGCCGGATAACGCCACCGCTTCCAGCCACAGCGTGACGGCGGGCGGCACCAGCGCGGTCAGCGTGATCTGGTGTTGGGCAATCAGCGGGAAACAGCAGCTTGGGCTGGGGTCGCTCGCCAGCACCACCGTGCCGCCGGCGTAAAACACGCCCAGCGCGCCCGGCGAACTGAGCGGATAGTTGTGGGCGGCGGGCAGGGCGCACAGAAAGCGGGTGTGCGCGTCGACCCGACAAATCTCAACGCTGCCGCGAATGCTGTAGTAGTAATCGTTGTGGGTGCGGGGGATCAGCTTCGGCGTGCCGGTACTGCCGCCGGAAAGCTGGAAGAACGCCACCTGATCGGCGGGCGTCGGCGTGGCGGCCAGCAGGTCGCCGTCTTCCAGTAACAGCTGTGACAGCGCCTGCGCTGAGTCGGCATCGCCCCGCAGAATCACCTGCTGCAGCGACGGGCAGCGCCGGCGCAGATCGTCGATAAAGCTATCGTCGGCAAACAGCGGATGGCTGCGATCGGCGATCAACAGCGTCGGGGCTATCTGGTCGGCGTAGGCGCACAGCTCGCTGCGCTGATGGCTGAACAGCGCGTTCACCGGCACGATGCCGGCGCGCAGCAGCGCGAAGTAAGTCAGATAGAATTCGGCGGCGTTGCCCAACTGCACCAGCGCGGTCTGTCCCGGTTTGATCCCCCGGCGCTGCAGCGCGCAAGCCAGTTGCGCCACCTGCTGATTCATCTGTCGGTAACTGATGGCGCGCTCGCCGCAGATCAACGCGGTGCCGTCATTGTCGGCGTGTCGGGTCAGGATGTCGCCCAGCGGCACATCCTGCCAGTAACCCCGTTCGCGATAGCGCTGTTCCAGCTCGGGCGGCCAGCGGGTGAATTCAATCATCATGCTGCACACTCCTGATCCTGTCGCAGACCAAATGCGCGCAGCATGGTGCTCAATTTAACGCCGGTTTCGTGCCATTCGGACACCGGTTGAGAATCCGGCACGATGCCCGCGCCGGCAAACAGCCGTACCCGGTTTTGTCGGACTTCGCCGCAGCGAATGGTGACGACCCACTGACCGTTGCCTTCATCGTCGCACCAGCCGACGATGCCGCCGAACAGCCCGCGCGAGAACGGCTCCAGTTGGGCGATGCGATCTCTGGCCGCTTCGAAAGGTACGCCGCACAGCGCCGGCGTGGGGTGCAGCAGGCAGGCGATGGACAGCGCGTTTTCCTGCGGGTCCAGCACGTCGCCCTGAATCCGGGTAGCCAGATGCCACAGTACCGGCGTGCTCAGTAGCTCCGGCGTGTCCGGAATGGTCAGCGTCCGGCAGCGTGAGGCCAATACCCGGCGGATGTCATCGGTCACCAGCCGGTGCTCGTGGCGATCTTTGGCCGACGCCATCAGCATGCGGCGCAGGCGCTGGTCTTCCACCGGGTCGTCGCTGCGGCGGGCCGAGCCGGCCAGCGGTTGCGACACAATATGATGGCCCTGCTTGTTCAGCAGCAGTTCCGGGCTGGCTCCCAGCAGCGCGCCCTGTTCCAGCGGCACGTGGAAGTTATAGCTCCACGGGTTCTGGCGGTTGAGTTGCAGCAGCAGGCGAATCGAATCCAGCGGTTGCTCGGTATCGATATCCAGCAGGCGGGACAGCACGATCTTGTTCAGCTCGCCGCTGCGGGTCGCGGCGACCCCGGCGCTGACCATCTGGCAAAACGCATCCTGCTCCGGCACTTCGCGTATCTGACGCACGGTCAGCGGCGACGCGGACGGCGTGTCGTGCTGCAACGTCTCGCGTGCGAACCAGTGGGACTGTTGCGGCACGAACAGCCTGGCGGGCTGGCGTTTGTCGAACGGGATGGCGCCAACCAGCAACGGTCGGGCGATACCGTCCTGTCGGGCGCGGGCAAACAGCGTTTTTACCTGTTGCTGAACGTCGCCTTGCAGGTGACCGCCGTCTGCCACTGCCGTCGCCAGAGTGGCGTAACATCCGCGGGCATGCAGGCTGTTGTCGGGGGACAGAAACAGAAAGTCATCGTGCTGAAGCGTGCGTGCATCCAGCGATGAAGAGGTGGCTGCGAGCGTTGACACGGGGGTTATCCTTATGTCGTGAGTGAACAAAATGGTGGCGCGCAGGCGTCACCGCAGGGCGGGAAAACCCGCCCTGCCGCGTATTACCAGCTGTAGCTAACCGTGGCGACGACCGTGCGTCCGCTGCCGTAGAAGCAGGCGGTATCGCCGCCGCACGACGCCACATAGCGCTTGTCGGTCAGGTTGTTGACGTTCAACTGCACCGCAGCGCCTTTCAGTTGCGAGGCGAGCGAGCCCAGTTCATAACGCGCCATCGCGTCGTACAGGGTGTAAGCCGGTACCTTGAAGCTCTCCGCGTTATCGCCGTAGGTAGAACCGATATAACGCACGCCGGTGCCCAGCGTGACGCCTTTCAGCGGACCATTCTGGAAGCTGTAGCTGCCCCAGGCGGAAGCGGAATGACGTGGAATGGATGACGGCGTTTTGTTGACCTGGCTGGCGGTGTAACTTTCCTTGGTGACCGCATCGGTATAGGTGTAGGCCGCCATCAGGTTGATTTCCGGCGTCAGTTGCGAGTGAACTTCGGTTTCCACCCCTTTGGATTTCACCTTACCGATCTGCTCGTTGTATTTAGTCACGCTGTTGTACGACGTGATGTTTTTCTGCGTGATATCGAACAGCGATACGGTCAGCAGGGTATTACTGCCCTTGGGCTGGAATTTCACCCCCACTTCCTTCTGCTCACCGGTGGTCGGTTTAAAGGCTGGCGTGCCCGGCGCGCCGGAATCCAGGTTGGGTTCGAACGAGGTGCTGTAGCTGGCGTACGGTGAAATGCCGTTGTCGAAGGCGTATAGCAGACCAGCGCGGCCGGTGAATTTGCTGTCGTTTTGCTGGGTCGTGGTGCTGGTGGTGCGATCCTGCGTACGTATTTCGCTCCAGTCATGACGGCCGGACAGCAGCAGATTCCACTGGTTCCATTCCATCTGGTCTTGCAGATAAACGCCGACCTGATCGAGTTTTTTCTTGTAAGACTGGTTCAGTGCTAACTGACTGTCGCTGACCAGATAAGAACCGCCGTAGCTGGGGTTCGCCCAGTCAAAATTGTACTGGTTGCCGCTGTTGCGCCAGTAGTTGTAATCGCGGTCCTGCCATTTGTAATCCAGTCCGCCCAGCAGGGTATGTTCCACCTCACCGGTTGCCAGTTTGACCTTGATCTGGTTATCCAGCCCCAGTTCATCGGCGTTCAGTTCTTCGCGCACCTGACGGCGGGACAGGGAGGTATCGGAGATTTCCGGGTTACTCCAGGTATAAACCAGATACTTGTAGCGTTCCCGCAACTGGGAATAGCGAAGGTTTTGCTGGAAGGAAACGTTGTCATTGAAGGAGTGATCGAAAATATAACCGATGCCGATCTGTTCGCGTTTTGAGCGGTTGTAGTTAGGGTCGCTGACATTCAGGTCCTCTGGAATATAGCCAGCGCTGGCTTCGGTCACCGTACCGATTTTCGGCAGGAAATTGCGGTAACCGGCCTTGGGATCGTTCTGGTAGCTGGTCAGCAGCGTAAAGCTGGTGTCGCTGTTAGGCAGCCAGGTGATCGCCGGCGCGATGGCGACGCGTTTCTCTTTGTAATCCTTGACGAATTCATCGCGGGTGCTGGCGATGCCGTTGAGGCGATACAGCAGGGTTTTGTCGTCGTTGAGCGCGCCGCCGAAGTCAAACGCCGCTTCGCCCAAATGCTGGTTGCCGGCGCTGAACTGCACCTTGCGGATGGTTTCAGCGGTCGGGCGTTTGCTGGTCATGCTGATCAGCCCGCCGGGGTTAACCTGGCCGTACAGCACCGAGGCCGGGCCGTGCACCAGTTCCACTCGCTCCAGCAACCAGGGGTCGATTTTCCCCAGCGCGGCGCCCTGACCGCTCAGACCGTAGCTCAGGCCGTCGAGGAATTTCGGCGCGTAGCGGAAACCGCGGGCGATCACTTCATCGTTGCGGTTGGAAGAACCACGATAGTTGGTGACTACGCCGCTGGAGTAGTTCAGCGCGTCAGAAACAGAGGAAACCGCCTGCGCGTCCATCTGGTCGCGGGTCACGACGGTGACCGCTTGCGGAGTTTTTATCAGCGGCGTGCTGGTTTTGGTGCCGGAGGCGCTTTCTTTCGCCACGATGCCTTTCAGCGGCGCGGTGACGCTTTCACCGGCGTTGGCCGACACAATCATGGTATCGGTGCTGGTGGTGTCGGCCGCCTGCGCGTGCGCCGCCATCAGCAGAGTGGAAGCCAGCACGGCTGGCATCGCCTTTTTATTTCCCTGCCAAGACTTTAATTTTTTTAATTGTTCATTCCTGGTGCTATGCATCAGTTATCCCCTCCTGTGAAAGACCTTATTTTTTGTGTGTTTCAGGCTTTATATTCACCGGTCTTGTCATTCATCCCATTTAATCAATTAATTGACTTTAAATTCATCAGGTTAATTTTTGGTGGCGTGTTTTGTGACCGGAGTATGAGTTTGTTTGTCCCGCCAAAAATCGGGAATTGCATCTTATTGCAAATGTAAATGGTTCTCAATATTATTTCTCTTGTCTATAGAATTGTAAATCATCTAACCAACTCATTAGCTTGGTTAACTAAATGTAAGAAAAACGTAAAGGGGCAGACCCCGGGAGGTTTTGATGCCGGCAGCACAGCCGTCAGGTTTCGCCGCAACACTTTTGTCATCGCCTCAGGCAGGGGAAGAGGTCTGGTGGCAACAGGTTGTCAGGTTGGGAACGCCACTGGTGGAAGTACAGGATGCCGGGCGAGTGCGGGTGACGTTTCTCTGGCGCGATCCGGACGGTGACGAACGCTATTCCGCCATCCGGCGGGTGTATGCCGATATCAACGGCGTGACCGATCACCACAGCACCGATCCGCAGAGTCTGGAACGGTTGCCCGGCACCGATGTCTGGCACTGGTCGATGAGCATCGAGCATGACTGGCGCGGCAGCTATTCCCTGATTCCCATCGTGGCGGCGCAACTGCCGCCGGTGTTTAGCGACGATGAGCAACTGCGTGACGAACAGCAGCGGGAGTGGTGGTGTTCGCTGTTTCCCTGCGCGATCGCCGATCCGCTCAATCCGGGCCAGCCGTGGGGAGAACAACTGTCGGCCGCTCATATGCCGGCGGCGCCGTCGCAGCAGGCCTGGGGCGCGGTGGATAACGGCTCGGCGTTACCGCCGGATGCAGCCCGGCTGACGGTATTTGACTGGAAGAGCGAACAGCTCGACAACCAGCGCCGTATCTGGCTGTACGCCACTGGCAGCAACGAAGCGCCGGCCCGGCGGCCGTTGTGCATTGTGCTGGACGGGCAGAAATGGGCACAGGAGACACCGCTATTTGCCGCGCTGGACGCGGAAACCGCACAGGGCAATCTGCCGCCTGCCGTCTGGCTGTTTATTGACGCCATTGACGGGGAAACCCGCTGCCGGGAACTGCCGTGCGATGCCGCCTTCTGGCAGGCGGTGCAGGATGAATTATTGCCGCAGGCGGCGCGACTGGCGCCGTTCAGCGACGACCCGGACCGCACTGTGGTGTCCGGGCAGAGCTACGGCGGACTGGCGGCGCTGTACGCCGGCCTGCACTGGCCGCAGCGCTTCGGCCGCGTATTGACCCAGTCCGGCTCTTTCTGGTGGCCGAATCTGCAATTCATCACCGATTTCGACCTGCGCGACACGCTGGAACCCGGCGTGCTGGTCACGCAGGTAGGGCAGGGCGGACGGACGGCGTCGCCGCTGGTGATTTTTCAGGAAGCCGGGCGGCGCGAAGCCGATATCGCCTTCGTCAACCAACAGATGCATGACGTGCTGACGGCGGCGGGGCATCGGGTTCACCAGCGCGTGTATGCCGGTGGGCATGACACTCTGTGCTGGCGCGGCGGGTTGATTGACGGCTTCCGTTGGTTGCTGAGCGACGCGGGCTTACCGGCGGCGTCCCGGGATTAAGTATGCATGCTGCCGGCGTCTGACGGACGGCGGCGGCTCAATAACACGAGGTAATAACAATGAGTCAGGAACAACTTAATCCGTTTGACGATGATCGTCTGGCGTTTCTGGTACTGGTCAACGAACAGCAGCAATACAGCCTGTGGCCGGAGTTTGCAGCGGTGCCGGCAGGGTGGCGCGCGGTATACGGGCCGCAGTCCCGTGAGGCGTGCATCGCCTATACCGAAACCCACTGGCAAGACATGCGCCCGGCCAGTCTGCGGACCACTGAAGCCTAACCGGCGTTCACCAGTCAGGAATGTTTCCGTTGACGGAGTAAGGAAAACAACGTGTCAGAGCTATTCAACGAAGCTGAATCATCCAGCGAATCAGAGCTATCCATCGCATCAGAACGACCCAACGAGTTAACGCCGGCGCATCAGGCGGATTCTCTGGAACTGCCGCTGGTAGCGGCTCAACCCGGTATCTGGATGGCCGATCAAATCGCCAGCCAGCCGAATGCCTTTGCCGTGGCGCATGCGCTGGAGCTGTGCGGCCCGGTCGATCCGGTTCGCCTGTCGGCGGCCATCCGTCAGGGGCTGGCGGAGGCGGATACGGTACAGGCTCGTTTTGGCCTGAACGATCTCGGCGAGCCGGTGCAGTGGCTGCCGTCCGCACCGGATGCCGCAGGCATCCGCGAACCGGAATCGCTGGATTTCAGCGATCCGGCGCAAGGCGAACAGGCGGCCTGGGCGCTGATGCGTGCGGATCTGGCAGCGCCGCTGCCGGCCGATGGCGGGCAACCGCTGTATCGTCAGGCGATAATGCGGGTGTCGGCGCAGCCGGAGCGGTGGTTCTGGTATCAGCGTTTTCATCACCTGATGCTGGACGGTTTCAGTTTTGACGCCCTGACCCGACGGATTGTGGAGATTTATAACGCCCTCAGCGCCGGTGAAACGCCGGCGAATTCGCCGTTTACGTCGTTTGCCGACGTGGTGACGGAATATCAGGCGTGGGAGCGTTCGCCCGCCTGCCGGCAGGCGGCGGCATTCTGGCGCGAGCATGCCAGCGATTTGCCGGCGCCGGTGTCGCTGGCGGCGGACGTTTGCGCCCCGGCGCCGGCGGAAACCCGTACCCTGCATCAGCGGGTGACGTTGCCGGCGGCGCCCTTTGTCGCGCTGGCGGAGCAACAGTTCGGCGCTAAGGTGCAACCGGCCGAGATCGCTATGGCGGCGCTGGCGGTCTACCTCTACCGCATGAGCGGCGAGTCGCGCCTGTCCGTCGGTTTTCCGTTTATGCGGCGGATGGGGTCGGCGGCGCTGTGCGCCTGCGGGCCGGTGGTCAATGTGTTGCCGTTGCAACTGACGCTACAGCCGGATATGACGTTGATCGACGCCACTCAGACGCTGCTGGCGGAAATCAGGGCGGTGCGGCGTCATCAGCGTTACGAAGCGGAGCAGTTACGACGGGATCTCGGTCTGGTCGGCGGCAGCGAAGGGCTGTACGGGCCGGTGATGAACTTCAAGGTCTACAACGCCGGGTTGACGCTGGGAAACACGCCGGTAACGACGCACGTACTGGCGATGGGTCCGGTAGACGATTTGGAATTTACCCTCGGCGTGCAGGATGGCGAGCTGCAACTGGAACTGGTCGCCAACCCGGCGCGTTACGACGGCCCGTCGCTGCAGGGGCACGCGCAGCGTTTACAGCACCTGTTGGCGCAACTGGTGCAGCAGCCGGATCGGGCTATCGGCGCGCTGTCCCTGCTCAGCGACAGCGAATGGCGGCATATCGACGGATGGGGCAGCGGCCCGCATCTGACCATACCGGCGACGCTGCGTTCGGTGCTGGATTGTCTGCAACAGCAGGTGCAACAGCAGCCTGATGCGCTGGCCGTTGCCTGCGGCCGCGACCATCTCAGCTACCGCGAGCTGTCGGCGCGGGTGATGCAACTGGCGCGCAAGCTGAGGGCGCAAGGGATCGGCGCGGGGGATGTGGTGGCGATCGGCGTGCCGCGCTCGGTGTCGTCGGTCGTGGCGATTTTCGGGGTGCTGACCAGCGGCGCCGCCTACATGCCGCTGGATCTGGATTATCCGCGTGAACGTCTGGCGCTGATGTGCGACGACGCGCGTCCGGCTTTGTTGCTGACCCACAGCGCCGTGCGCGCGCAGATGCCGGAACTGCCGCAGGTGCTGTGTCTGGACGACGCCGCCTTGCGGGCCGAGTGCGCCCGGTTGCCCGCACACCTGGTGACGGACGCGGAGCGGTGCGAGCCGCTGTGCGGCGAACATCTGGCCTACATGATTTATACCTCCGGCTCCACCGGAAAGCCGAAAGGGGTGATGAGCACCCACGCCGGCTTGCTCAACCTGATGATGTCCCATTCGAGCTTCCTGTTCGGCCCGGCGATAGCGCGTTTCTCACAGCAGCACGGCCGCCGCCTGCGCGCCGGACACACCGCGTCATTCTCCTTTGACTCCTCGTGGGAACCGCTGTTTTGCATGATGATGGGCAGCGAACTGCACATTTTCGACGAGGAACTGCGTAAAGACGCCTGGGCGCTGGTACAGCATCTTAATCAGACGCCTATCGACCTGATGGACATCACGCCGTCGTTCTTCACCCAGATGATCGACAGCGGCCTGCTGGAGGCGGATAACCACCAGCCCGCATTCATCATGATCGGCGGCGAAGCGGCCACGCCGCGGCTGTGGCAACTGATGCGTCAGCATCCGCAGATGGAAATTCATAACTACTACGGGCCGTCGGAATACACCATCGATACCCTGGGCGCGCGGGTCACGGTGGCGGATCAGCCGGTTATCGGTCAGCCGGTCGCCAACACCCGGGTGTGGCTGCTGGACAACCAACTGCGCCCGGTGCCGGTAGGCGTGCCCGGTGAACTGTACATCGCCGGGCCGGGGCTGGCGCGCGGCTATCTGCGCCGTCCGGATCTCACCGCCACGCGCTTTGTCGCCTGTCCGTTTATACCGGGCGCGGTGATGTACCGCTCTGGCGATCTGATGCGCTGGCGTCATGACGGTCAGCTGGCGTTTATCGGCCGTGTTGACCACCAGATCAAGGTACGCGGCTTCCGCGTGGAGCTGGGTGAAGTGGAAAACGCGCTGGTGGCGCTGGCTGAGGTCAGCACCGCGGTAGTCATCGCTGAACCGCTTGGCGCGACGTACCGGCTGATTGGCTATTGCTCGGTGCCGGACGACGCCATCCGCGAACAACCGGATGTTGCCGCTCGCCTGTTGGCGCAACTGGCGGAGCAACTGCCGGATTACATGATCCCGGCGGTGCTGATGGTGATGGCGGAACTGCCGCTGACCGTCAACGGCAAGATTGACCGTCAGGCGTTGCCGAAGCCGCAGCAGGCCGCCGCGGTGGCCGGGCGCGAACCGGCCACCGAACAGGAACGACTGATTTGCCAGTCCATCGCCAGCCTGCTGAAACTGGACAGCGTTAGCGCGGAGGCGGATTTCTTCGCGCTGGGCGGCGACAGCATTTCCGCTATGGGATTGGGCACGCTGTTGCGTCGCGCCGGCTGGCAACTGCGGCCGAAGGTGATTTTTGCCGAACGCACGCCGGCGCGTATGGCGCAGGCGATGCAGCCGCTGGCGGCCGTTTCTGCGCCGGCGCGCACGGTACGGCATGGCGTGGTGGACGGCCTGCCGATTGTGCACAGCTTCGCCCGACTGGCGGGTATCGAGAGTCAGTTTGCCCACGGCGTGTTCCTGTCGGTGCCCGACGCGCTGCAACCGGCGCACCTGACACAGGCGCTGACGGCGCTGGCGCAGGCGCATCCGGCGTTGAGCGCGCTGACCCGCGACGGGCAACTGGTGATTGACGCGTCTTCGCCGGCGGCCGTGTCGGTACACAGCGAAACGCTGGCGGCGCAGGAGCCGGTTGACGCGGCGGCCGAACGGGCGTTTGAGACGGCGGTGGCGCGTCTCGACCCGGCGGCGGGCCGGATGATGCAGGCGGTACTGCTGCAACGCGGCGACCGCGCCTGCGGGCTGGTGCTGGTTGTCCACCACTTGGTGGTGGACGGCGTATCGTGGCGCGTACTGTTGCCGGAATTGCGTCAGGCGGCCGAGGCGGCGATGGTCGGTCAACCGGCCGTGCTGCCTGCCGAAGAGTGCTCGTTGGTCGACTGGTCCGCCAGCCTGAAAGGGCAGGCGACGGCGCGGCGCGCCGAATTGCCGTTCTGGCAATCCGCGCTGACGGCGTCGCTGCCGCGGTTGGGGCAGCGACGTCTCGATCCGTCGCGCGATCAGGAACAGAGCCGACAGCTGGCGCGCCGGGTACTGGACGCCGGGTTGACCCATGCGGTGCTGACGACCCTGCCGGAACGCTATCAGGCGCGGGTGGACGAGATCCTGCTGGGCGCGCTGATGCTGGCCTGCCATCGTCATTTCGGCGTGCAGCCGCTGCGGCTGGCGCTGGAATCCCACGGACGTATCGATACCACGGATGGTCTGGATCTCGGACGTACGGTTGGCTGGCTGACCGCCGAGTACCCGGTGTGTATTGACGCGCCGGCGGAGCAGGCCGCCACGCCCTGGGCTATCCTGCGGTCGGTGAAGGGCGCGCTGCGGGCGGTGCCGGATCGCGGCGTCGGTTATGGCGTGCTGCGTTATCTGGATGAGCAAAGCGCCGGGGAACTGGCGACGCTGGAAGACAACGCGCCGGAGATCCTGTTCAACTATCTGGGACGGTTTGAGGCGGGCGAAGGACCCTGGTCGCCGCGCCGCAGCGACCGCTATTTCCGCGATGCCTTTGCCGTGGCGCAGGCGCCGGAGATGCCGCTCAGCCATCCGCTGGACATCAATATTTTCGTCGATGAAGGTGAACAGCCGCAATTGGCCATCCACTGGGGATGGGCGCAAGGGGTGTTCGAGGCGGATGATATCGAGGCGCTGCATCAGGGCATGACGCAGGCGATCGATGAGTGGCGGGAACTGGCGGGCTATCCGCCGTTGTCGGATACGCTGGTGTCCGCCGAAGTGGCGCAGGCCAGCGTAAACGACGCGGCGCTGGAGCGTTTGCGTCAACACTACGGGCCGCTGGCGGCGGTGCTGCCGGTGCTGCCGTTGCAGCAAGGGCTGCTGTTTCACGCTCAACTGGCGGACGCCGCCGGCAGTTATAACTCGCTGACCCGATTGTCGCTGCGCGGCCCGCTGTCGGTCGCGCAATTGAGTCAGGCGCTGGAGGCGGTGGTGCGTCATCATCCGCAGCTGGCGGCGCGCTTCGATACCGAACAGGCGTCAGCGCCGTTGCAGGTGTTGCCGATACTGCGTGACGACCATTGTTACTGGCCGCTGGATCACCAGACTTTGCCCGCGATGCCGGCAGACGAGGAAGCCGATGCATTGCTGGCGCTGGAAAAAGCTGAACTGGCGCGCGATTTGTTCCACCAGCCTTCGTCAATGCTGCACGCCTTGCTGGTCAGCCACGCGGACGGGGAACGGCACACGCTGTTTCTTAACGCCCATCACCTGGTGGTGGATGGCTGGTCGACCCCGGTGTGTCTGCGCGATCTGTTCACCGCGCTGTATCAGGGCAGTAGCGCGTTGACGCCGCACGCGGTGCCGTATGCGGACATTATCCGCCAGTTGGCGGCCCGCGACGCACAGGCATCGCGTCAACGCTGGCGCTCCGTGCTGGCAGGGGCGCGCCCGACGCTGCTGTTTGGCGACGGTCCGCATCACGGCGACGTCCGCGAGCTGGAACTGCTACCGGAGCCGCAACTGGAACAGGGGCTGCTGTCGCTGTGCAAACAGCATGGCCTGACGCTCAACAGCGTGATGCAGGGCATCTGGGGGATGCTGCTCAGCGCCGGCAGCGGCGCGGACGATGTGCTGTTCGGCTCGCCGGTGTCCGGTCGGTTCGGTCAGATTGACGGCATCAACCAGCAGGTCGGGCTGTTCAGCAATACGCTGCCGGTACGGGTGCGGCTGGACGCGTCGCGGGCGCTGTTGCCGCAGCTGGCCGAACTACAGGCGCAGCAAATCCAGCTGATTGAGCACGACGATGTGGGGCTGGGGGAAATCCAGCAACTGGCCGGCACCGGTACGCTATTCGACACCCTGCTGGTGGTGGAGAACTACCCGGATGGCGATGAGCTGAGTCAGGCGGGGCAGGCGTTGCGCTGCGAGTCGGTCAACAATCGGGGTTACACCCACTATCCGCTGACGCTGCTGGTGCTGCCCGGCAAACGGCTGCGGTTGCTGATGGAATACCGCGACAGCGTGGCGCAGCCGCAGCGGCTGGCGCAGCGCCTGTTGCTGCTGCTGGAACAGCTGGTGGCCGCGCCGGAGCGCCCATTGTCGGCCTGGAACCTGCAACTGCCCGAGGAACAGGCGCTGCTGGCGGCGGTCAACCGCACCGAACAGCCGGTGCCGCCGGGCACATTACATCAGGCGCTGGCGGCGCAGGCGCAACGCACGCCGGATTGCATCGCGCTGGTGGATTGCCAGCATCAGCTGACTTACCGTCAGGTGCAACGGCAGACCCGCTTGCTGGCCGACAGGCTGATCGACGCCGGCGTGCGGCCCGGCGACATCGTGGCGGTGGCGCTGCCGCGCTCGGTGCGCCTCAGCCTGGCGCTGTACGCCATTCTGGAAACCGGCGCCGCCTGGTTGCCGCTGGATACCGGCTACCCGGATGAACGACTGGCGCTGATGGTGGAGGACGCGCGACCCCGGTTGATGATCACCGAAAGCAGCCTGCAGCCGCGCTTCGCCGAGCTGGCCGAGTTATTGCTGCTGGATACGCTGGCGGATGAACGCCAGTCGCCGCGTCACCCGTCGCCGCAGGTTGCGGAACAATCGTCGCTGGTCGCGGAACAACAGGCGGCTTACGTGATTTACACCTCCGGCTCCACCGGTCGCCCGAAAGGGGTGGTGGTCGGCCATCAGGCTATCGTCAACCGCTTGTGGTGGATGCAGCATCAGTACCCGTTGCAGGCGGATGACGTGGTGCTGCAGAAAACGCCGTGCAGTTTCGATGTCTCGGTATGGGAGTTCTTCTGGCCGCTGATGGTCGGCGCCCGGTTGGTGATGGCGCCGCCGGAGGCGCACCGCGACCCGGATGCGCTGGTGCAGTTGATCAACGACTATGCGGTGACCACCCTGCACTTCGTGCCTTCCATGCTGGCAGCCTGGGTGAGCGCGCTGGAGACGCGCCCGCGGGCGGAGATCGGCTGCGGCAGCCTGCGGCGGGTATTCTGCAGCGGCGAGGCGTTGTCGCGCGAACTGGCGCTGAATTATCAGTCGCTCATCGCGGCATCGCTGCATAACCTGTACGGCCCGACCGAAGCGGCGGTGGACGTCACCTGGCAACCGGCGTCCGGCGAGGCGCTGGAGCGCTGTCAGTTGCCGGGTATTCCTATCGGTCTGCCGGTGTGGAACACCCAACTGCGCATTCTGGACGGCGCGCTGCGACCGGTGCCGGTTGGCGTACCGGGCGATCTGTATCTGTGCGGCATTCAACTGGCGCAGGGATATCTGCGTCGGCCGGATCTGACCGCCAGCCGTTTTGTGGCGGACCCGTTCGCCACCGGCGAGCGGATGTACCGCACCGGCGACATCGCGCGCTGGCTGGAAGACGGCACGGTGGACTATCTCGGCCGCAGCGACGATCAGTTGAAAATCCGCGGGCAGCGCATCGAGCTGGGCGAAATCGAGCAGGTGCTGCTGGCGCAGCCTGATGTGGCGCAGGCGGTGGTCGGCGCGCGCGAGCTGGGCGGAAAACAGACCCGCCTGCACGGCGCTGATGCCCGGCAACTGGTGGCCTGGCTGGTGCCGCAGGCGGGGACAACGCTGGATATCGCCTCATTACAACAGGCGCTATCGCAGCAACTGCCCGCGCACATGGTGCCGGTGAGTTACGTGCTGATGACGTCATTCCCGCTCAGCGCCAACGGCAAGCTGGATCGCAAGGCGCTGCCGGCGCCTGCCGGGCAGCAGGCCGCCGGGCGCGCGCCGCAGACGGACGTCGAACGGACGATCGCCGCGTTGTTTATCGAATTGCTGGCGTGCGAGACGGTATCGGCACAGGACGATTTCTTCGCGCTGGGTGGTCATTCGTTGCTGGCGATGCGGCTGGCGGCCGAGATTCGCCGTCAGTTGCAGCGTTCGCTGACGGTCGGGCAGATCATGGCGGCGCGCAGCGTAGCCAGCATCGCCGCGCTGGTGGAGGGCGACACCGACAGCAGTCAGGACGGCAACGGCGAAACCCTGCCGCTGCGTTCCGGTCGCGGGCCGGCGTTGTTCTGTCTGCATCCGGCGTCGGGCTTTGCCTGGCAGTACGCGGGGCTACTGCGTTATCTGGACGGGGATTACCCGATCGTCGGGCTGCAATCGCCGCGGCCTGACGGGGTGATCGCCCGCTGCGCATCGGTGGACGCGATGTGTGAGCGCCATCTGGCGACCATCCGCCGCCTTCAGCCGCAGGGGCCGTATTTCCTGCTGGGCTATTCGCTGGGCGGTACGCTGGCGCATGGTATCGCGGCGCGATTGCAACAGGCGGGCGAAACGGTGTCGTTCCTCGGTCTGCTGGATACCTATCCGCCGGAAGGGCAGGACTGGGCCGCGCCGGACGAGGCCGATGCCCGCGAGGAAGTGGCGCGCGAACAGGCCGGTTTTATGGCCGACACGCAGTCTGAGGACGATCCGCAACTGCGGGCGGAGCGGGCGGCGATGTTCGGCAACATTGTCGCCAACTATCAGGATGCGGTGCGGCTGTTGTCATCGGCCCGGTCATCCCGTTACGCAGGCGACGCTACGTTGTTTGTGGCGACCCGCACTCTGCCGGCTGACATGGATGTTGATGCCACCTGGGCGCCGTATGTGAGCACGCTGACGCAGTATCCTCAGCTTTGCGAGCACGCGGACATCCTGTCGCCGGCGTCGCTGGAAAACCTGGGGCCGTTGCTGAATAGGCTGCTGCGCAGGTAATCGGGATATTGGCCGACAATAGTCGGCTATGGAGGCTGTAGACAACCATCTTAATCGTCAGCAATGGGTTTTTCTGGCGTAAAAAACTGTGCCGAGGTGTTCGTCTTCGCCGGGTGAGCCGCATGGACGCGGCGAAAGCCCGTGCCGCGTCTGGAACGCGTCACGGGCGGCCCGAACAGCGAAGGCGAACGCCGAGGGGACCGCGCCAGCGGTACAGTTTAGCCATCAGCCAGAGGTCAAGGAGAGGCGGCGTTGAGCCTCTCCTTGTCGTGCGTGCGATGATGTTGCAAAGGGATAACGGATGTCATCAAGCACGAAACCTCTCGCAACTCCAACATAAATCACCAATAACAAAACAACAGCGCTGTTTGTCAACAGCGTCAAGGCGCCGGGTGATGGCGGCCGCAGGGGACGATCAGCGGGGTGTGGGAGACTGGATCATCGATGATGACGCAGGCCATGCCGAACACCTCCTGCACCAGTTCGGCGGTGATGATATCGGCGGGCGTGCCCTGGGCCATCACGGCGCCGGCGCGCATCACGATCAGGTGGTCGGCGTAGCGGCAGGCCTGATTGAGGTCGTGCAGTACCGCCACCAGCGTGCGGTCATGTTGCTGATTTAGTTCACGGAACAGGTCCAGCAGGTCGATTTGATGGGCGATATCCAGCCAGGTAGTGGGCTCGTCCAGCAACAACAACGGCGTTTGCTGCGCCAGCACCATGGCGATCCAGACTCGCTGGCGCTGCCCGCCGGAGAGCTCGTCCACGCTGCGCTCCGCCAGTTCGCTAACGTTGGTGGCTGCCATCGCCTGTTCCACCGCCGTCTGGTCCGCGTCGCTCCACTGGCGCAGCAGCGTCTGGTGCGGGTAGCGTCCGCGCGCCACCAGATCCATCACCGTGATGTTGTCCGGCACGATGGCGTGCTGCGGCAATAGCCCCAGTTGCCGGGCCAGCGTTTTGGTGGGAATGCGGTGGATACTGGTGCCGTCCAGCAATACATCGCCCGCCATCGGTTTCAGCAGGCGGCACAGCGCGCGCAGCAGGGTGGATTTGCCGCAGGCGTTGGGGCCGATGATCACGCTGAATTTACCGGCCGGGATCGCCACGCTCAGATCCCGGGCGATGATTTTGTTGTCGTAGCCCAGCGTCAACTGCTCGGCGCGCAAAAGGTGTGTCATCAGAATCACTCTTTACAGACAAATTAACGTTGCTGATTACCGGCGTGATTCGCGGATCAGCAGCCAGATCAGATACAACCCGCCGATGCTGACCGTCACCGAACCCACCGGCAACTGTCGGCCGGTAAACAGATGCTGGGCGACGATATCGGCCGTCAGCAACAGCAGGCCGCCCACCAGCGCGGCGGCGCATAACGGCACCGTGCTGGCGCGGGTCAGACGGCGCGCAATCTGCGGCGCCGCCAGCGCGATAAAGGAAATCGGTCCGGCGCTGGCGGTCACCACCGCAATCAGCACGATGCCGCACAGCATCAGCCACAACCGGCTGGCCTCCGCGTTGACGCCCAACGCCCGGGCGCTGTCGTCGCCCATTTCCAACAGTTGCAGACGCCGGGCCAGCAGCAGCGTCGCCAGCAGCGTCAGCGGAATCAGCAGCAGCGCAGGCGCGGCTTTACTCCAGGTCATGCCGTTCAGTGAACCGGCGCCCCACAGCGCGGCGGTCATCACCGTTTCCAGCGCGCCGGTGATCATCAGCCAGGTGTTGAACGCCGACAGTATCGCGCTGACCGCGATGCCGACGATGATCAGCCGAAATCCGCTGATTCCCCGTCGCCATGCCAGCAAATAGACCGCCAGCGCCGTCGCCAGGCCGCCCAATACCGCGCCGCCGGCAATCTGGTAGTAGCTGCCGTGCAACAGGATGATGGTGACCAGCGCCCCGGTATGGGCGCCGGTGTTGAAACCGACGACGTCCGGGCTGCCCAGCGGGTTACGGGTCAGCGACTGAAAAATGGCGCCGCTGACGCCCAGCCCGGCGCCGAGCAGCAGCGCCATCACCGCGCGCGGGGCGCGCCACTGAGTCACGACGGTGACGGTGCTGGCCTCGCCGTGGCCGGCCAGCGCCTGCCATACGGTGGGCGCCGACAGCGGCAGGGTGCCGAGGCTGACGGCCAGCGTCAGCAGCGCCGCGCCGCCCAGCAGCAGCGACAGATTGATCCACAGCGCGCGCAGCGGCAGCCGGCCGCTAATCAAGCCGGCAGGCGCGCGCAGAAACAGGGTTCGGGTAGACATGGCGTGGCCTTCCTAGGACTTGCGCTGACGCACCAGCCAGATCAGGACCGGAGCGCCGATAAAGGCGGTGACGATGGACACCCGCAATTCGCCCGGCACCAGCAGACGGCCGACAATGTCGGCGCTCAGCAGCAGTATCGGCGCGAACAGCAGCGAATAGATCAGAATCCAGCGTTGATCCGGCCCGGCCCAGCCGCGTGCGATATGGGGGATCATCAGGCCGACGAACCCGATGGGGCCGGCCAGCGCGGTGGCGGAACCGCACAGCAGCATCACCGATAACATCGCGATCACGCGGATTAACGCTACGCGGGTGCCGAGCGCGGTGGCGAGATCTTCACCCATGCTGAGCGTATTCAGCGAGCGGGCGGCGAAAAAAGCCAGCGCACAGCCCAGCAGTATGGTGGGCGTCACCCAGGCGATATTGCCCAGCGATCGGATGTCCAGCGTTCCGGCTTCCCATAAGCGCAGCTGATCAAACGCCAGCGGATTGAGCAGCGACAGCGACGAGGTGAAACCGGACAGCACGGCGCTCAGCGCCACGCCCGCCAGCGTCAGACGTATCGGGTTGACCCGTCCGCCGCTCAGGGTGCCGATGATCCACACCATCAGGCTGGCCGCCAGTACGCCAAGCCAGGCGAAGCCGAGCCACGAGGCCATACCGGTGATGCCAAAGAAGCTGATGCCCAGCACGATGGCGAAGCTGGCGCCGGCGTTGACGCCGAGGATGCCGGGGTCGGCCAGCGGGTTGCGGGTCAGCGCCTGCATCACCGCGCCGGCCGCGCCCAGCGCCATTCCCACCAGAATGCCGGCCAGGGTGCGCGGCAGCCGCGCCTGCAAAATGATGGTGCTGTCCGGGCCTTGCAGGTTGCCGGTCAGACTGTGCCAGACCACTTCCGGCGCGATGGCGCGAGCGCCCAGCATCAGGCTGGCGAGACAGATCAATGCCAGCAGCAGCAGACAGGGAATCACACCGGCAATCCGCCGGCCAGTTAACGATGACAGCGCGCGCGGCAAGGTAGCTGGCGCGGTGGTCTGGGTGGAAAGGGGTGACCTCACTGATAAGAATCGCTTTATTAAAAAATGCATATGATTATTATTATCATTAATGTTGTGGCGTAGCTAGGATAGCATACGGGCTTCGGCAAAGACATTGACCTGAAGCCGGATTGGCGCCATTTACCGCACTGCCCGGGCCGCGAATGATAGCGGCGCGATTCTGATAGAAAGCATTTTGATTAAGAACAGGAATTCAACAAACGCTCATGGCTAAATCTTCTTTTTTTCTCGACTTCAGTTTGCTGAAGCAGAATGCGCATTTTCGCGCCATTTTTGTGGCTCGCATGTTGTCGGTGTTTGCGCTCGGCATGCTGACGGTGGGGGTGCCGGTACAGATTCAGGCGATGACCGGCTCTACGTTGCAGGTCGGGATGGCGGTGGCGCTGGACGGCATCGGCATGTTTATCGGGCTGATGCTGGGCGGGGTGCTGGCGGACCGCTTCGATCGCCGCAAACTGATCCTGTTTGCCCGCGGCACCTGCGGGCTGGGATTCGTGGCGCTGAGTCTGAATGCGTTTTCCGGCTCGCCGTCATTACTGGCGCTCTATGTGCTGGCCGCCTGGGACGGTTTCTTCGGCGCGCTGGGCATGACGGCGCTGATGGCGGTGATTCCGTTGCTGGTCGGGCGGGAAAATCTGCCAGCCGCCGGCGCGCTGACCATGCTGACGGTGCGGTTGGGTGCGATTCTGTCGCCGGCGCTGGGCGGGGTGATCATCGTCGCGGGCGGCGTGGGTTGGAACTTCGCCGTCGCCGCGGCCGGAACGCTGGCGACGCTGATCCCATTGGTGCGGCTGCCGTCGATGAAACCGGCGCCGGGCAAACCGGAGCATCCGCTGCAGGCGCTGGCCGGCGGGGTGCGCTTCGTTTGCTCCCATCCGGTGGTGGGCTGCGTGGTGCTGCTAGGCATGCTGGTGAGCGTGGTCGGGGCGATGCGGGTGCTGTTTCCGGCGCTGGCGGGCGATGCTTACCACGCCGGGCCGTCGGCGGTGGGATTGATGTATTCCGCGGTGCCGCTGGGCGCCATGATAGGCGCGTTCACCAGTGGCTGGGTATCGGGGACGCAACGACCGGGAAAGATTCTGCTGGGTTGCGCGACGGGCGCCTTTCTGGCGGTGGCGTCGCTGGGGCTGTTCAGCCATTTGCTGCCTGCGCTGCTGGCGCTGGTGTGCTACGGCTACTTTAACGCGATCACCTCATTGCTGCAGTTCACCCTAATCCAGAGCCATACGCCGGATCACCTGCTGGGGCGGGTCAATAGCCTGGGGACGGCGCAGGATGTCACCGGCGATTCGGTGGGCGCGCTGATTCTGGGGTTGATGGGCAAACTGCTGGCGCCGGCGACCAGTATTCTGGCTTTTGGCGCCGCCGCCGCATTGCTGGGCGGCGTGATCGCGCTGCTGGTGCGTCCGCTGCGTCAGTGCCGCTTTGGCGAACCGGCGGCGTCGCCGGATGAAGAAGAAACCGGCGACGCGGTACACGAGGGCTAGGCGGCGCATTGCAGCGCCGGCATACCCCAGTCCGTCAGCGGGATGCCGGCTGGCGGAAGTACTGTTCGATCTTGCTTAGCATGTTGCTGGCGCTGTAGTAATCGAGCCGGAAGGTGTCCGGTCCCATCGCCCAGATGCGGTGCTGTACGACCGGCTCCAGGTGGCTGAGGAACGGGTTGGCGATGACCCGATTAACGGTATCGTCGTCGTTGGCGAACAGCAGCAGCGATTGGCCGTTGAGGCTGCCCGCCATGTTCTCGCCGGAGATTTGCAGAATATCCTGTCGTTTACCCATCCGGGTTTCGGTAGGCAGGTTGTCCGGTAGCGACGCCAGCTGGAACCCCAGCTCCGACAGCAATTGTCCCTGCGCGGACGCGTGCGTCCACAAGTTGACCCCGCGGCCGTCTTCATAATACACCAGCGCCGACACCGGCTGAGGCGGCAGTTGAATCGTCTGCTTCACGGTCTGCACCCGTTGCTCGAAACGTTCAATCACCTGTCGGGCATCGGTTTCGTGACCGATGGCTTCGCCCAGATACCCGGCCAGTTGCTGCCAGCTTTTATCGCCGTAATCCACCACCAGCGTCGGCGCGATGGCGGAAAGCTGCTCATACAATTTCAGGGCGGAGTCGCCGCCGGTCGCCGCAATAATGATCATGTCCGGCGCGGCGGCGGCGATGGCTTCCGCATTGGGTTCGGTGATGTAGAGCGGTTTGACGCCGCGGGCTTTCGCCTCGGCGCTCCACTGGCGAAAGAACCCCTGATCGTCGGCCACGATGGTATTGGGGCTGGTGGCGCCGGAGCCGATCAGCGGCGCATTGATCGCCAGCAGCGTGCCGCTGATGGTTACGCTGGTAGACACGATGCGCTGAGGCGCGTGGTCGAGCGTCACGGGGCCTTTCAGCGTTGGTACCGTGCGGGGCCAGCCCGTTGACGTTGCCGCCGAGGCGCTGTGATCGGGCGAGGCGGCGTTATCGCAACCGGCGAGCAGCAGCATCGCCATCAATCCCCATATCCACATAATGGCACGGTTGTTTCTATTTCCGGATACACCTGTTCCGGATAGCACGCCTGCCGCGCGCCGGTCTGATTCCACCATACGATTACCTGTTACCTGTCGAGCATGAAAAAGAGTGCTGCAAGGTTATCGATAATGCGTCTCATAAACAACGTTATCAGCCGAATCATGAATTTATATTAATAATTCTTTGAGTCGAAAATTATCAGTCATACATGCTGGTTTTTTTAGATTGGGTAATTTCATCGGTTTTTTAAGGTAAAAAGCGCGATCTGATATGTGAAGTTTTGTCAGTGATTACTCAAATCTCTGTATCACGATATTAAAAAGTGTAATAACATTAATGTGTCTATCCATTAGGAGAGACAGCAATATTCGTACAAAACAGGTCACGAAGACCTTAAGGCTGCCTTTGACGTCCGGTGTCAGGAGGCTTGCTTTCCTTTTCATTGGATCGTGAGAAGGCGTACCCATCATTATCATGCTCGGAAAACGGACTTATGTCGCAGATAAGAAAGCATATTTCTCTGGGGCGCTGCCTGCTTGCCGCGGGCAGTTTATTGGCGGCGAATGCCGCTTATGCGGATGAAACCTGTGTGGCGGGGAACTGGCAGGTCAGTAACGTCAGTGACATGCCGGCAGCACAGTATCAAACCGAACATTTTGCCTTTCGTTGGAATAATAGCAGTCAGGTTAACCGCAATGACGTGGTTGCCGCGGGCAAACAGCTGGAGCTGATTTGGGATAAATTCATCAACCAGATCAAATTCCCGCAGCCGTATTGCAACGCGACCGTCAAGTACAAAGCGAATATTCATATCGACCCGTCCTTCGGCCTGAACGGCGGGATTGCCGATGGCGGCACCATGGGAATGTGGATCGGTCCCGGCGCGCTGCTTGACCACTGGGGTCTGGCCCATGAGTTTACCCACGCGTTGCAGGGGCAGACCGGCAGCTTCCAGTCTTACGGCAATCAAAACTTCGTCGGCTGGATTTGGGAATCTCACGCCAACTGGATGGCGCATCAACTGGACGAATACCGCGGCACTTCCGCGCATTGTTCCGACATGCTGGTGAACTATCCGCATCTCTATCTGGGTTCGACCCGCGATCGCTACTGTAACTGGCAGTTCATGGAGCACCTGAAGAACCGCTACGGTTACAGCGCCGTCAACGACATGTGGGCCAAAGCGCCAAAAATCGGCAGCGCCGAGCAGAACACCACCGATCCGATCAGCGTGCTGAAGAGCAACATGGGCTGGAGCCAGTCCGAGTTGAACGACTTCTTCGGCGACTGGGCGATGCGCAACGTCAACTGGGATTACACCGACCCTGATGGCTACGATCGCGGCAGCTTCTACCGTCGCACTTACGGCGGTTACGGTGCGGTGACGCCGTCGCAGGGCAACGCCGATAAACTGCTGCGCACCACGGCGCTGGACCCGGTCAGCGCCTCTGGCGTGAGACGCTTCGCCGTGCCGTTCGATCAGGCGCCGCAGCGTTGGGGCTACAACATTGTGCGCCTGATTCCGGATAGCGGCGCCACCAAGGTGACCGTGTCGTTCCAGGGCGTGGTGCAGAGCGCGCCGGCGGTTAATAGCCTGCCGGGCCTGAAGAACGATCCGGTTTCCCTTACCCAGCCGGATTCCGACTGGCGCTGGGGGTTGGTGGCGATCGACTCCGCCGGCAAGAGCCGTTACAGCGCGCTGCAACGCGGCGCATCGGCCAAAATCAGCAACTTCGCCGTGAAATCGACCGACAAAGGGTTGTATCTGGTGGTGATGGGCTCGCCGTCGCAAATGCACCAGATTACCTGGGATCAGGCCTACTACTCGCTGTACCGCTACCCGTGGACGGTGGATCTGACCAACGCCTGGGCGGAAGGTTCGCAGCCGAACGCGCCGACGCCGACCGCCAATGGTCGCCGTCACAGCAACGGCGGCGGCTGGGTGGCTAATGGCGCGGAAGTGGCGTCGACCGCTTATGTCGGGCCGTACGCTCGCGTTATCGGCGGCAAGGTGCTGGATTATGCCCGCATCGAAGATCACGCCACCGTACTGAGCGGCACCGTATCCGGCAACGCCCGGGTCAGCGGCCTGACGGTGGTGCAGGGCGACACGGTGATCAAGGACAACGCGCAGGTTAACACGGTGTTCAAAGGACCGGGCGCTTTCGAGCGCGGCGTGGTGGTATCCGGCACGGCGCAACTGCGCGGCGATGCTGAGATTCGCGGCGTTTCCACCTCCAGAGGCGTGTTCTACGGCTTCATTGACGAGAATGAAGTGAAGGACAGCCGGGCCGGCGCCAACCTGACCGACGCGGTACCGGAAGTTACCGAACGTCCGGCCTACGCCAGATGATAACCGGCTGAATAAGCCATCAGCATGAAAAGGGAACGGGGCGACCCGGTTCCCTTTCTATCAGGGACATCATGCGCGGCGGCGTGAAACGGAACCATGCGCCGTCAGCCATGATACACAAAGGAAAAGTAAAGGATGAAGCTATGACACACATAAGGACCGTGGCCCGGATGGTCAAAGGCGCGCTGATTATCGGCGGCCTGTTTACGTTCGCCCCGGCGTTTGCCGACGAAACCTGCGTGGCGGGCAACTGGCAGGCGGACGCTTCCACCGACATGCCGGCGGTGAAGTACCAGAGCGCGCATTTTGTCTTTCGCTGGAAAGACAGCGATGCCGGCAAACTGAACATAAAGGATGTGGAAGTCGCGGCGAAGCGCCTGGAGCTGGCCTGGGACAAGTACATCAACCAGATCAAATTCCCCGAACCCTACTGCAACAGCAAAGTGAAACTCAAGGCGAATGTCCACCTTGATCCTTCGTTTGCGCTGACCGGCGGCCTGGCGCCTAACGGCAGCATGGGAATGTGGATTGGCACGGAAGAGCTGAAAAACGACTGGTCGATCAATTGGGCGATGCCGCATGAACTGGCGCATGCGCTGCAGGGGCAAACCGGCGGTTTCCAGGCGACCGCGCCGGACAGCATCAACTATATGGGCTGGTTCTGGGAAGCGCATGCCGACTGGATGACCCATCAAATGGACAACATCCACCACAACCTGACCGGCAGCGCGGAAGAGGCGATCAATAACCCACATCTGTATCTGGGCACCACGCGCACCCGCTATGGCGGCTGGCTGTTCCTGGAGAATCTGAAAAACCGCTATGGCTATAAGGCGGTGAACGATCTGTGGGCCAACGCGCCGAAAGCGGGCGAGCCGGGACAAGGGACCGCGGATCCGTTCTCCGTGCTGAAAAGCAACATGGGCTGGAGCCAGTCCGAGCTGAATGATTTCTTCGGCGACTGGGCGCTGCGCAATGTCGGCTGGGATTACACCGATCCGGATGGCTACAACCAGGGAGCGGTCTATCGTCGCATTCTGGGCGGTTACGAGGCGCAGACTCTCGACAGCAGCCTGTCATACCGTCTGCTGCGTACCGCAACCCTGGATCCTGTCAGCAACACCGCCGGCGCACGGCGTTTTGGCGTACTGTTCGAACAGGCGCCGCAACGCTGGGGCTACAACGTGGTGCGGTTGATCCCGGATAACGGCGCCAGCCGTATCAGCGTGAAATTCAACGGCGCGGTGCAGAACGTGGCGGCGGTGAATCGTTTCCCCGGACTGAAAAACGATCCGGCCACGCTGCAATCGCCGGATTCCGACTGGCGTTGGGGCGTGGTGGCGGTGAATGCGTCCGGCAAAGCGCGCTACAGTGCGTTGCAGCGCGGCGCCAGCGCTTCCGTCAATAACTTCTCCGTCAAAAAAGGTGAAAACCTGTATCTGGTGGTGATGGGTACCCCGACGGAAATGCATAAAATTAAGTGGGATCAGGCCTACTACTCGCTGTACCGCTACCCGTGGACGGTGGATCTGACTAACGCCTGGGCCGATGGCAGCCAGCCGAATGCGCCGACGCCGACCGCCAACGGTCATCGCCATCGTAACGGCGGCGGTTGGGTAGCCGACGGCGCGCAGGTGGATGAAAGCGCTTATGTCGGGCCGTACGCCAGAGTGCTGGGCGGCACGGTGTCAGGCAACGCGCGCATTGAAGATCATGCGATCGTGCTGAACGGTACGGTGTCGGATAATGCCCGCGTCAGCGGTCTGACGATCATTCAGAATAATACGGTGATTAAGGACAACGCGCAGGTTAATACGGCGTTCTGGGCGCTGGGCCTGACCGTTCCGGGGCTGGCGGTATCAGGCGATGCCCAATTGCGTGGGGATATTGATGCGCAAGAGGCGAACATGTCGGTATCGCGCGGCGTCTTCTATGGTTATCTGACCGGCGCGGAGATTCGCGACGGACAATCCGGCGCTAACCTGACCGGGGCAGTGCCGGAAATTACCGAGCGCCCGGCTTACGCTAAGTAAGTGCTGGATAGATAACGGCATTCACGCTGATGTCAGAATGAAATAACGGGGCGAAAGCCCCGTTTTTCAATCCTTTCGAGCCACCCGCGCGGCGGCGATCTTCACACGTCTCGCGTGATAAACGGCGGGTAACGCAGCGGGTTACTGACCGTTCCAGGCACGGATTTGCCGATCGCGCACCTGCAGTTTCTGTTCCGGCGTCAGCTTGTTGTAGTCGCTGCTGAGGCCGCTTTCCCAATCGCCGTACAACGGGTTGGGCAGTACGATGAATTGCGTACCGAATTTCGCCTGATTATTGCTGACGAATGCCCGACGTGCGGCATTGTCCTTGTGGTAGGTCGCCTCACCGAAGTCGTTCAGGTTATCCCCCACGTACAGCACAATGTCATTGCCCTGAGCGGCGATATCATCAAAGCGCGCCTGCTTGTTGCTGTTGCCCTTGCTTAGCCACAGCGTCTGGTCGTTCACGTTCGGAAAACCGAGTTTGACCAGGTTGTCACGCGTATCGCTGGCTTCGATAATCAGCCGGTTGGACACATAAAAAACCTGGCCGCCATGACTGTTGACATAACGGGCGAACTCCACCGCGCCCGGCACGGCCAGCGCCTGACGGGCCTGGGACCAGCGGTTCCAACTGAGCGGGCTGAATGATTTATGTTCTTTGGCCTGCCAGCCGCTGTAGGCGCTGTTGTCCAGCATGGTTTCGTCGATATCGACCACTACCGTCTTTTTCTTGCCCGGCTTGGCCGGCGCCGCGTCGAACGCCATCCGCGCGGTATTGAACGCTTGATAGCATAACGCCTGATATTCACCCGATTGCTGGAACCAGTTCAGGGCCAGCACCGACTGGTTGGCGAGCGTTGTCTGCGCATCCTGAGTTGCGGGCGTGGTGCAGCCGGTTAACGCCAGCACTGCCATCAGGGCGCTGGCGCTGAAAGTCAGCTTTTTCATGGTTTTTCCTTTGTTTTTGGCGAGCAAGGCGAGAACGCCGAGCTGGAATAGGAATAGTGTGGTAGTGGTATCGAAGCAGGAATATATCGGGGAGTAAATATGCTGGTTTTATTTGTACGCACTTTTTTAAGAACTGTCACGAATCGGCTCACAGGGGAAATCGGTGGGAATCGTAATGAAAACGATCCCACGACAACGAACTTAGCCTGTTGAAATGGTAAATACTATGCCGGAGAGTCAATAAAAATAAAGGAAACTTATAATGAGGGTAGATAATTGTAATGCGAATGATATGAACGTCATGGAATAAATTATCTTTTTATTAAACGGAAAATACTTCGTTTTTTTAATGCGTTTTATTTATTGTCGATATATCTTGCTGCGCGTTCTGTCGAGTCTTATTTATAACGGCGATTTATGGCGGTTTTATATCATCGGGATGACAAAAATATTTTTTCTTCATCAGCGCTTTTAATAGAGAATGGCTGGGATATTTTCAGGCTGGTGATAGAAAACGCGATAAAACTGTTGGGGAAACGCCGCAGCAATACCCGACGCAGACAACAAAGCCGGGAATCATGATTTTTGGGAGTTATTTGGAAATTTTAAAGACGTAGTGATGGCGTTTGGTGCGTATCCTCCTTTGCTGGAAAGGCTGTTGGTTTCCTGAAAAAAGCCTTTTATAGTATGAAAAAAAGTGGGGATAAAAATGGATGACAAAGCATATTGCTTCTGACAGGTGATAATTTTATATCGCTATCATTCATTGGTTTTTTTTGAAACGAATAACGGCTGTGATATTTATATTTAGGATAATAAGAATCCGCTCTGGCTAAAGATTGAATCCTGCCTAAAAAAGCAGTTATGATGACTTCCGACCAGCCAGATGTTCGAGCTGGTATTTATTCACAGTTGTAACATGGGTGTTGTCATTGTGGTAATTAATATGAGCCACCCATCTTTCTTTTGCTTTTTAAAAGCACTTACAGGCATGACGCCTAATTAAGTAAAACAGAAACAGGAGATGATATGTTTTTTAAGAAGACAGCTGTTCTGGCAACACTCCCCCTTTGGATTGCGTTTGCGGCTCACGCCGATGATTTTGACAAGCTGGATCAGGCGCTGCCTTCCGGCGTTAACGCCGCGTCGATTGCGCCGGTATTCGATTTCGATACGGACGGTTGTCTGCCCAGCGCCGGGATCAGCCGCAGCGGCAAGCAGAATGGCGGCCTTAACCCGACCGGCAGCCTGACAGGCGGTTGCCGCTGGTCCACGTTTCTGGACAAATCCAACACGTTGCATCGTTACGCCTGCGTCAATAACGGCGGCAACCGCTACTGCGGCCACTTTTACGCGCTCTACTTCCTGAAAGATCAGATTGTGGCCGGCATCAAGAGCGGTCATCGCCACGACTGGGAATATGCGGCGGTCTGGACCAAAAACGGCGCCGTGACGCACGGCAGCTACAGCGCGCACGGTAAGCTGACGACGGCGGCCGCATCCAGCCTCGATAAGCAAAATGGTCACCTGAAGTTTGTGTACCATAAAGACGGCGGGCTGACCCACGCTTTCCGTTTTGCCAAATCAGGCGAACAGGCGGAAAACCCCTACAACACTTTCGTTACGCCGGATATTGTCAGCTGGTACTCGGTGCATGGCGATGGCGTCAGCAATCAGGACATGCGCAACAAGATGAATACCTTCAACTACGAATCGGCTGATATCCCTATGAAGGACGGCAACTTCCTGTCTAATCTGAACAACGGCAAACCGGGTGATTACCCGAACTTCACGCAGGCCAGCGTGGACAGCTCCCGCTAATGCCTCCGGCCGGGTCGAGTGGCCCGGCTATCTGTAATTCCCTTCATCTTTTTTAATCATCCTTGCGGCATGCATTACATGCTATTTCTTCGCGTTTTCCCTATTTACGACGCAAACCGTTGCTGGCGTAAACCGTGTGCGACGAATGCCGGTATCAAGGGGACGGATTGATTTATGGTTGCAGACACGATGCCAGGCCGTAGACGGTGGAATGTGCTGAGTGACGGGGCGATATAAAGATGAATGATAGGCTTATATAGGGGGTTTTGAATTGACTGGCGTCCCCAGCAGGGATCGAACCTGCAACTAGCCCTTAGGAGGGGCTTGTTATATCCATTTAACTATGGGGACTGCGTTGGCGCCGCATTATAACCGATTTGGCTGTCGCCATAAGCACTTGCCGGTGCGTTTGCTCAATCCGCCACCAGTTTTGGCCTGAATAGCGGCCTTAATCGTGGTATCTTTCGCTACGCTGGCCGTCAGACAAATGGGTGACGGACTACGCAAATCACTGAATTAGGGTGCGATCGCACAATTGGTGCTGGAATTATACCGGTGCCTGAAGCAGGATCCGCATCCTCCAATGTTGACCGTCGCGTCAGTCGATGCGACGGCGGTTGTTTCCCGAGCAAGGCTGTCCGGCATGAACCGGACAATTCTGAAGCGCTGACGGGAGGGGCGTCACTTCTGGCGCCGCTATTAAACGATCGCCATTTTTCCAACAGACCGCCGCCGGCGGCACGGGCAAACCAAAGCCCGGTGTATTAAGATGATAACATGTGGCCTTGTGCGCTGGCGGCCCGATGGCAGGTCGTGCGGACTGCATGAAAGTTCAGCAGGGAGATACGTTATGAATTTTCGTCTGGGTGGTGTGGTACTGGCGAGCGCATTGCTTGCCGGCTGTGCCAGCTCTAAAACCTCAGCGCCTGAGCAGCGTTCGGATCCGCTGGAAGGATTCAACCGCACCATGTTCGGCTTCAACTACAACGTGCTGGATCCGTATGTGGTGCGCCCGGCAGCGGTGGTCTGGCGCGATTATATGCCGCAACCGGCGCGCAATGGTCTGACCAATTTCTTCGTCAACCTGTCTGAACCCGCCACCATGGTGAACTATTTCGCCGAGGGTAAACCCTATCAGGCGATGATTCACTTTAACCGCTTCTTCCTTAACACCTTGCTGGGGATGGGCGGCCTGATCGACGTCGCGGCAATGGCGAATCCGAAACTGGCGAAAGAAGAGCCGCACCGTTTCGGCAGTACGCTGGGGCATTACGATGTAGGCTACGGGCCTTATCTGGTGCTGCCGGGTTATGGCAGCGCCACGCTGCGTGAAGACGGCGGCGGGGTAGTGGATACGCTTTATCCGCCGTTGAGTTATCTCACTTTCTGGATGTCCGCCGGCAAGTGGGCGGTGGAAGGGCTGGAAACCCGCGCCCGCCTGCTGGATTCCGACGGGCTGCTGCGTAATTCGTCCGACCCTTATCTGATGGTGCGCGATGCCTATTTCCAGCGGCACGATTTCCTGGCTAACGACGGTAAATCCGCCCCGGTGGCAAACCCGAACGCTAAAGCGATTGAAGGCAGTCTGGACGAAATCGATTCAGATAAATAAGCGTTTTTTTAGTATTGATAGGCGCCTGCGGGCGCCTTTTGTCACAACTCTTCTTACCTGCCCGCCTGAAACCCGCCAAACTGATTGTTTGTGAAACGTTATATTGTTGTTGAGCGTTTATTTAATTACATAAATTTATTTCCACCGTCTATGTAACAATAATAACAGCCGGTTAGAGAGGGTAACGATTCAGCAGCCCTGAGCAGCAATCCGCGTATGGCGTAACGCGCTCTTATCTCCGCCTGCCGTCAGCCATTTTTGCTCTATGCTGAAATAGACGAAGGCGTTGTCGCGCACCTGCTACGGGTTGCCGCCGTGTTTCTCATGGCTCATCGCTCCTGCATCGTTATCTCGCTAATCTGGAATCACCCTTGTTCACCTGCAGGGATGACACATTGACATAACGGGACATAAACATGAAAAAACTATTGGTTACCACCTTGTGTCTGGGCGCCATAGGGCTGGCACAGCCTGTCATGGCGGAAGAAAGTAAGGCAGTGGATGTGGTGCTGATCGGCGGTGGCGTCATGAGCGCCACGCTGGGCACCTATCTGCAGGCGCTGGAGCCGAACTGGACCATCAGCATGGTCGAGCGTCTGGATAATGTGGCGGAGGAAAGCTCCAACGGCTGGAATAACGCCGGTACCGGCCACTCCGCTTTTATGGAACTGAACTACACGCCGGAAAAAGCCGACGGCTCGATTGACATCAGCAAGGCGGTCGAAATCAGCGAAGCGTTCGAAGTTTCCCGTCAGTTCTGGTCTTATCAAATTTCTCACAATGTGATGAAAGACCCGTCGTCGTTTATCAATAGCGTGCCGCACATGAGCTTCGTGTGGGGCGACGACAACGTTAATTACCTGCACAAACGTTATCAGGCGCTGCAGCACAGCACCCTGTTCCGCGGCATGGAGTTCTCCGACAACGCGGATCAGATCAAGCAGTGGATCCCGCTGGTGATGGAAGGGCGCGATCCGCAACAGAAGATTGCCGCCACCCGTATGCCGATCGGCACCGATGTCAACTACGGCGAAGTCACCCGCCAACTGGTGGATGGGTTGAAACAGCATACGACTTTCAACCTGAAACTGAGCAACGAAGTACGCGACATCAAGCGCAACCCGGATAAAACCTGGGACGTAGTGGTTGCCGACCTGAAAAACGGCGGTAAAGAAAGCGCGATCAAAGCCAGGTTCGTGTTCATCGGCGCCGGCGGCGCGGCGCTGCAACTGCTGCAGAAATCCGGCATTCCTGAAGCGGGCAACTATGGCGGTTTCCCGGTCGGCGGCGAGTTTCTGGTCACCGATAATCAGGACATCGTAAAACGCCATCTCGCCAAGGTATACGGTAAAGCCTCGGTTGGCGCGCCGCCGATGTCCGTACCGCATCTGGATACCCGTATCTTCAACGGCAAGCAGGTGTTGCTGTTCGGGCCGTTCGCTACCTTCTCCAGCAAATTCCTGAAAAACGGTTCGCTGTGGGATCTGTTCTCGTCCATGAACACCTCCAACTTTATGCCGATGGTAAATGTGGGGATCGATAACTTCGATCTGGTGAAATACCTGATCGGTCAGTTAATGATGAGCGACGATGACCGTTTTGCCGCGCTGAAAGAGTACTTCCCGCAGGCCAAACAGTCTGACTGGCGTCTGGCGGTGGCGGGTCAACGCGTACAGGTCATCAAGAAAGACAAAGATCTGGGCGGCGTACTGAAGCTGGGCACCGAGATTGTCAGCGACAAAGACGGCTCCATCGCCGCGCTGTTGGGCGCGTCGCCGGGTGCGTCCACTGCTGCGCCGATCATGCTGAGCCTGATGCAGACCGTGTTCAAGGATAAGGTTGCGACGCCGGAATGGCAGGCCAAACTGAAGGAAATCATTCCGTCTTACGGCCAGAAACTGGAAGGCAATATCGACCTGACCAACAAGATCCGCGGTTACACCAGTAGCACGCTGAAACTGAACTATATGGAAGTGAAGCCGGAGTAATGCCACTGGCATAGCCGACTTCCCATACAACCAAAGGCCGCGATAGCGGCCTTTTTTACGAATACGGGTTAGGTACCCGGGTTAGAAACTGTAGTTGAAGTTCACGCCGTACAACCACGCCCGGCCTTTAGAGGTAAAGGTGTAAGAGGGCAGGTTGGCCGCGACGCCGGCTTCGTGAATCGTCACTTTCTGACCGTGCATGTAAGACACGCCCACATCCACCGAGGCGTCTTTGTTGAAGGCGTAGGTGGTGCCGGCGCTCAGCCAGAGACGATCCTGATCCGGGATGGAGATGGTGCGTTTGTCGGCCGGTACCGGGCTGTCGTCAAACGCGATACCGGTGCGGAAAGTCCAGTTGTCGTCGTAGTAGTACGTGGTGCCCAGCGCGATGCGGTAGGCATCGTGGAAGCGTTCGTCTTTCTGGAACAGTTGCTGGCCGTTGCTGCCGGTGGCGCGCAATTCCTGGAAGGAACTCCAGCTGGTGTAGGCCAGACTGTAGTGAACCGCCCATTGCGGGGCGACGCGGTGGTAAGCGGAAAGCTCCCACATTTCCGGCAGGTTGAGCGTCAGCTTGCCGGGGATGGTGGTGCCGCTGGTGCCGCGCGGCGCCGCCAGGTCGCTTCGGAAGGAACCATCAAAGTCGATGTCGACTTTGGAGCGGTAACTCAGGCCGAAGCGGTTGTTTTTATCCAGTTCATACAGGATGCCGGCGTTCCAGCCATAGCCCCATTCTTTACCATCCAGATGAGTGATCTCGGACGTTGAGCGTACGCCCAGCGCCGGACCGACTTCGCCGGCGTTACGCACAATCTTGGCATCGGCGTACACGGCGTTGACGCCCAGACCAAAGCTGAAATGCTGGTTGAGGCGATAGGCCGCGCTCAGATTCAGGTTGGAGGTTTTCAGGTCGGTTTTGCCCGCGATGGAACCGGCGCTGAAATTGTCGCTGAATTCAGTCGCCAGACCGAAGTTGGTGGTGGCGGATGCGCCTACCGCCCACTGCTCGTTCAGCGGCATGATGAAATGCAGGTTGGGCACCCAGGCGTGCGGCGCAATATTGTCTGCGCTGGCGTCACGGCCGGTGCTGCTGGAGCCGCGCAGGTCGATGTCCGGGTTAATGTAGGTCACGCCGCCGGAAAAGGCCGGACGATCAAACATCGTCATGGTCGCCGGGTTGCGGCTGCCGGAGGTCGCATTGTCTGCAATGGCGCTTTCACCCGAAAAGGCGCGCCCCAGGCCGGATGAGGAGAACTCATTCAACTGGAAACCTGCAGCGGTTGCATTGGATGCCATTAGCGCCAGCGCCACAGCAAGTGATGTTTTCTTTAACAGGACTTTCTGGCTCATGACCGAAACCTCACTGAACGTTTGTAATTTTTGTTAAGCGTGTAACAAGGGACGCGCATTGTAGGGGGGGTTAATGGGCTGACAAATCAGACCAGTTGCGAAAAGTATAAAAGTAAAACGATGAAATGTTTTCTTTCAGTTCCACAAATGTTGCAAAAATGATTCAGAAATTAGATCCAGTTAACAAATGTCATGATTATGTTTAGATGATTTAGCCTATTTCATTGAAAAATAACGTTAAGATGTGATTTGCATCACGTAATACCCCTTTAATCGGTAAGTGCTAGTGATAGACGGCTGTGGTGAGTAAAATGGGGACAGAATAGATGGATAGCGTGCTTCCGATTGTGGAGGCGCCTGTCGCCGCAGAGGAGTTTTGCCATGACAAACGCGATTAACAAATGTAGCGCAGAAGAAACCGCCGCCTGTTGCTGTGTGGATGTGGGAACCGTAATGGATAACACCGATTGCACCGCATCTTACAGCCGTGTATTTCCCCACCGCAGCGACGCGGAACAGACGCAGAAGCAACTGACGGAAAAAGCCCGTTCGGTTGAATCCGAACCTTGCGTGATTGATGCCCGTCTGTCCGAGGCGGAAGGCGGATTCAAACTGGATATGGATTTCACGTTTAGCTGCCAGGCTGAAACCCTGATCTTCCAGTTGGGCCTGCGCTAACCGGCCATCCTGAGCTAACCCGCGATCACGTTAACCGCGATCAATAGCGGCGTGCTTGCCTTCGCTTTGCGGCTGACTCGCTGAGATCAGCCGCATTCCCCGAGTCCTCCCGCCTCATTATTCTTTCTGTTTCATTATCTTTACCGTCTTATTTCCGTTGCGTATGAGCGCCCGGAAGCGTGGCGCGGCTCGCTGTTTGGTATCTGCTTGTTTGCATAATGTAATCTTCAGGTTAACAATGAGTTCAGACCCCATCGGCTCTGAAAAGGGATGAACGGAATGGTTATGCGCGAACGCGAAGTAGTGCCGCTGGTCACCCGGCGTGGCGACCGCATTGCGATTGTCAGTGGGCTGAGAACCCCATTTGCCCGGCAGGCAACGGTTTATCATGGTATTCCGGCGCTGGAGCTGGGCAAGCTGGTGGTCAATGAGCTGTTGCTTCGCAGCGGCGTCGAACCGGAGCTGGTGCAGCAACTGGTGTTCGGGCAGGTAATTCAGATGCCGGAGGCGCCCAATATCGCCCGCGAAATCGTGCTGGGCAGCGGCATGAGCGTGCATACCGATGCTTATAGCGTCTCCCGCGCCTGCGCCACCAGCTTTCAGGCGGTCGCCAACGTGGCGGAAAGCATTCTGGCCGGCGCTATCGACATCGGCATCGCCGGCGGCGCTGATTCGGCTTCCGTGTTGCCTATCGGCGTCAGCAAGGCGCTGGCGCGCACGCTGGTCGATCTTTCGCGCGCCAGAACCTTCCGCCAGCGGCTGGCGTTATTCGCTCGCCTGCGGCCACGGGATTTACTGCCGGTGGCGCCCGCCGTGGCGGAGTACTCTACCGGGCTGCGCATGGGCGATACCGCCGAGCAGATGGCGAAAGACTACCGCATCAGCCGCGACGCGCAGGACGCGTTCGCTCATCTCTCCCATCAACGCGCCGCGCAGGCCTGGGCCGACGGCGTACTGCGTGACGAGGTGATGACCGCCTGGGTGCCGCCGTATAAGCAGGCGATTAATGAAGACAACACGATTCGTCGCGACAGCGCGCCGGAACAGTATTCCCGCCTGAAACCCGCCTTTGACCGTCGCTACGGCAGCGTGACCGCCGGCAACAGTTCGCCGTTAACCGACGGCGCCGCCGCCGTGTTGCTGATGAGCGAATCCCGCGCCAGCGAACTGAAACTGACGCCGCTTGGCTACCTGCGCAGCTATGCGTTCAGCGCTATTCCGGTACAGCAGGACATGCTGGCGGGGCCGGCGTACGCCACCCCGCTGGCGCTCGATCGGGCGGGTATCCGGCTCGATGATCTGGCGCTGATCGACATGCATGAAGCCTTCGCCGCTCAAACACTGGCTAATCTGCACCTGTTCGCCAGCGCTGAATTCGCCCGCGATAAACTCGGGCGCAGCGCGCCGGTGGGGGAGGTGGACCGGGAGCGCTTCAATGTGCGGGGCGGCTCGATCGCCTATGGGCATCCGTTTGCCGCGACCGGCGCGCGCATGATCACCCAGACGCTGCATGAACTGCGCCGGCGAGGCGGCGGATTGGGGCTGGTTACCGCCTGCGCGGCAGGCGGCCTGGGGGCAGCCATGGTGTTGGAGGTAACGCAATGACCGAGCTGAATTCGATGCATCAGGCGCACGAACATGAGGCGCACGCCGCTTTCCAACTGACGCTACGCCCCGATCATATCGGGGTGATTACCGTGGATGTCCCCGGCGAGAAAGTGAATACCCTGAAAGCGGAATTCGCGGAACAGATGCGCGCGGTGCTGACGCAGGCCCGACAGCACAGTGGCCTGCAAGGGCTGGTTATTCTCTCCGGCAAGCCGGAATCGTTTATCGCCGGGGCGGATATCGGCATGCTGGATGCCTGTGCCGACGCGGCAGCGGCGCAGGCTCTGGCTGAAACCGGGCAGGAAACGCTGGAGGCGATCGCCCATCTGCCGTTCCCGGTGGTGGCGGCCATTCACGGCGCCTGTCTGGGCGGCGGGCTGGAACTGGCGCTGGCTTGCGATTATCGCCTCTGTACGCCGGACGACAGTACCCGTCTCGGGTTGCCGGAAGTGCAATTGGGGCTATTGCCGGGCGCAGGCGGCACCCAGCGGCTGCCGCGTCTGATTGGCGTGGACCGCGCGCTGGAGTTGATCCTGACCGGGCGGCAGTTGCGGGCGGCTCAGGCGCGGCGGCTCGGGTTGGTGGATGAGGTGGTGCCGCACGCGGTCTTGCTGGAGGCGGCGCTGGGCTTTATCCGCCGCGGTAAACGCCAACCGTCTTCGCCCGGCTGGCGGCACCGGTTACTGATGCTGCCTTACGTACGCCGCTGGCTGTTTGAGCGGGTGCGGCGGCAGACGCAGGCGAAAACCCAGGGCAATTACCCGGCGACGGCGCGTATCTTGGCGGTGGTGCGGCGTGGTCTGGAGCAGGGCAGTCAGGCTGGCTATCAGGCGGAGGCTCGCGCTTTCGGCCGACTGGTGGCGTCGCCGGAGTCCGTGGCGTTGCGGCGACTGTTTTTTACCGCCACGGCCCTGAAAAAAGATCGGGGCGCGCCGGCCGAACCCGGCCCACTGCGCCGGGTCGGGGTGCTGGGCGGTGGTTTGATGGGCGGCGGCATCGCCGGCGTCACCGCGCTTAACGGCCGATTGCCGGTAAGGATTAAAGATATTCATGAGCAAGGCATTACCCTCGCGCTGCGCAACAGCTGGCAACGGTTGAGCAAACAGGTCGAGCGCCGCCGCATCACGCCCGCAGAGCAGCGGCGGCAAATGAGCCTGATTTCCGGCGGGACCGATTACCGGGGATTTGAGCGCGTCGATGTGGTAGTGGAAGCGGTATTCGAAGATTTGGCGCTCAAACAGCAGATGGTGCGGGAAACCGAAGCGGTGACGCCGCCGCATGCGGTGTTTGCCACCAATACGTCGTCGCTGCCGATTCATCAGATCGCCGCCGGCGCCAGCCGGCCCGAGCAGGTGATTGGCCTGCACTATTTCAGCCCGGTGGACAAGATGCCGCTGGTTGAAGTTATTCCGCATGCCGGAACCAGCGAGCAGACGTTGTCCAGCACGGTGGCGCTGGCGAAGAAGCAGGGCAAGACCACGATCGTGGTAGCGGATAAAGCCGGGTTTTATGTTAACCGTATTCTGGCGCCTTACCTGAATGAAGCGGCTCGCTGCCTGCTGGAAGGCGAACCGGTCGAATCGGTTGATCAGGCGCTGGTGCGTTTCGGTTTCCCCGTCGGGCCTTTTAACTTGCTGGATGAGGTGGGGATTGATGTGGCGATGAAGATTGTACCGGTGCTGGTGGCGGAACTGGGCGAGCGGTTTTGTGCGCCGCCGGCGCTGGAAGCCATTGCCCGCGACAATCGTAAAGGCCGCAAGAACGGCCGCGGCTTTTATCGCTACGATCAGTCGCGTTATGAACGGTTATGCGGTTTGTGGCGGCGTCGGGGCAAAGTGTCCGACGGCAGCCTCTATCCATTGCTGGATGTGACGCCCAAAGCGCATCTGGATCCGGCGCTGATTGCGCAGCGCTGCGTCATGATGATGTTGAATGAGGCGGTGCGCTGTCTGGATGAAGGGGTGATCCGCCGTCCGGGCGACGGCGACATCGGCGCGGTGATGGGAATCGGATTTCCGCCGTTTCTGGGCGGCCCGTTCCACTACATGAATCAATTAGGGATAGAAACGGTGGTGGGAACCCTGCTGTCATTGCAGGCGCAGTACGGCGATCGGTTTGCGCCGGCGGAAGGGCTGCTCCGGCGACAGTCGCAGCTGGTTGGCTTTGCTGATGAAACGGAGCGATAAGCGGGTGAAGGAGAAACCTAAACCCGTTATCCACCCTCGTTTTTTATTCTTGTCGGATGAGTAAATAATAAATTAAAAAGCCGAAAGGCAGATTTTTTGAATGAAATAACCCAATCTTGTTTAAAAAATTATTTTATTGGCTGACGAAAAACTTTATTTATCGGATTCACTTTTAGGTGAAAAAATTAATTGATAAAAATGCTGAATGCAATGATGCATTAGCGGAGTGATAATTGTATTTTATTGAAAATGCTTGCTTTTTATTTAATCGGTCCATCGTTTTTACCACCCAGTGCAACAATTCCCTGAATGCTGGGCATAATACCGCGCTGAATTATTTAAACGTACTGTATTCGGCACCGGTGTTTTCTCTGTTCACTATAGTGAGGCGGGGTATTTTTTCCAGTGTTTCCCGCGGTTATAAGATGAAAAAGTGTAAAAGTGTCAGAAAAATAAAACCGGTGCCGGTTTATTCTGTATTGTGGGGATTGATAATTTTTTTATCTGAATGAAAATTATTTTTTAGTCTAAACTGCTGTTAAATGAAATCTAAAAGCGAGCCGACAGCATATTATGATGACGTGATGCCGGCTTTGCCCTGAAAAAATTAAGGTTAATTGCCTGAAAAAACGGGAGGTTGCCGACTACGGCGTGATTGCGGGGCCGTGGCGCAGCGTGGCGCATGATGCGGTTGGTTGCGATTCGCCGGCAATTGGGGTAAAAAAATGCGCTTTGCGCTGGTCAAAACGCCATCAGCATGATGTGGCGATGCCCGATACCAGGCTGTGACCTGCCGCAAAACGGCTCCGTGCCGATTCAGCTAATCTGAAGCTATCCCCAGGGTTTTATTGCCCTTTTTCATCAATATAGCGGTGTAATATGCAAGTTTTGATCATGCGTCATGGTGATGCCGTACCTGACGCCGCCAGTGATGCGCTCCGGCCTTTAAGCAGCCGGGGAGATGAAGAATCTCGTCAGATGGCAGCCTGGCTCAACGATCAGTCGATTGATATTGATCGGGTACTGGTGAGCCCTTACGTGCGGGCTCAGCAGACGTTGCAGGTCGTGGCGGAGGTGTTGCCGCTGCCGGAAAGTGAATGTCTGCCGGAGCTGACGCCGGGAGGCAACGCCGAACTGGTGTGCGACTATCTGCTGGCGCTGGCGAAAGAAGGCACCAGCGCGGTGCTGGTGATTTCCCACCTGCCGCTGGTGGGATATCTGGTCGCCGGGCTGTGCCCGTCTGAGACCGCGCCCATGTTCGCCACGTCGGCCATTGCCAGCGTCGAGCTGGATGACGTTTCCGGTGCGGGCGTATACCACTGGCAGGTCACGCCGTCCCAACTGACGGCCAAAGTTAAACCCTGATCGTCCGACAACAGGCGCCGTTAGCGGCTCCTGTTCGGTTTTCATACGGTTTCCCGCCGCAGGCGATTTTCCAGAACGGCGAAGAAGGTGAGGCGGGGAAGGTTATTCCTCGTCAGCGCTTTCCTGCGCCACCAGCACCAGTAAGGCCGCATTGCCGCCGAATTCCTTCGGCGCCTGATGAAACGCCAGCACGTCCGGGTGTTGGGCCAGCCACAACGGCGTTTGCTGTTTAAGAATGTGTTTGCCGTGGCCGTGCATCACGCAGGCGCAGTAGACATGTTCGCGCCGACAGGCGGCCAGCAGCGCCCCCAGTTCCTGCTTGGCTTCCAGCTGCGTCAGTCCGTGCAAATCCAAAAACAGTTCCGGCGAATAGTCGCCGCGACGCAGTTTCTTCAGCTCGTAATGACTGGCGCCCGGCCGGACATAGCGCGTCGGCCCGTCATTCTCCAGTTGCGGCTGGAATTCGTCCGAGAAATAGAAACTGGCGTCCACCTGTTCCTGAATCATCCGTCGTGGCGGCAATGCGCCGGGTTTGGTACGGGCCGGACGGTGAACATAGGTGTCCTGACGTAACCGGGTGGCGCCCGCCACCGACGTGCGGAAAAGCGCCTGCTCCTCGTCATCAAGCATGAATTTTTTTTTCATTTTGCGTCACTCTGTCATCGTCGCGGTTCTGTTGCAGAACCTCAATACGGTATCCGCATAGTTTCGGTGTCCGCATAGTTTTGATATTCGCATAGTTTTGATATTCGCATAGTTTACCTGTTCCGTGCCGGTCGCTAAACAAAACCTTATCGTTGCATCCCCCGCTCCGCGCCGTCCGGCGGTGATATCTGCTGATTTGTCGCCGTCTTCATGGCAAACTATTGCCATCACAGAAACATGCGATTACAGAGACAGTAGTCTGTGGAGGACAAACTTGGACAAAATTTTCGTCGATGAGGCGGTCAACGATCTGCATACCATTCAGGATATGCTGCGCTGGACAGTGAGCCGGTTTAACGCCGCCAACGTCTACTATGGACACGGCACCGATAATCCGTGGGATGAGGCGCTGCAACTGGTGCTGCCCAGTCTGTTTTTGCCGATCGATATTCCGGAAGACATGTACCTCGCCCGGCTGACGTCCAGCGAGCGTCATCGCATCGTCGAGCGGGTGATTCGCCGCGTCAACGAGCGTATTCCGGTGGCTTATCTGACGAACAAGGCCTGGTTTTGCGGACTGGAGTTTTATGTCGATGAGCGGGTGCTGGTGCCCCGTTCGCCGATTGGCGAGTTGATCAACAATCGCTTTGCGTCGCTGTTGCCCAACGCGCCGCATCATATTCTTGATTTGTGCACCGGCAGCGGTTGCATCGCCATCGCCTGCGCTCAGGCGTTCCCCGAAGCGGAAGTGGATGCAGTAGATATTTCCGACGAGGCGCTGGCGGTGACCGAACAGAATATCCAGCAGCACGGCATGGAATACAACGTGACGCCGATCCGTTCCGACCTGTTCCGTGACCTGCCGGCGATTCAGTATGACCTGATCGTCACCAATCCGCCGTACGTGGATGAGGAAGACATGGCCGACCTGCCGCAGGAATACCGCTTCGAACCGGAGCTGGGACTGGCGGCGGGCAGCGACGGCCTGAAACTGGTGCGCCGGATTCTGGCATGCGCGCCGGACTTTCTTACCGAAGAGGGCGTGCTGATTTGTGAAGTCGGCAACAGCATGGTGCACCTGATGGAGCAGTATCCGGATATTCCGTTTACCTGGCTGGAGTTCGACAACGGCGGCGACGGCGTCTTCATGTTGACCCGTTCCCAACTGCTGGACTGTCAGGCGCATTTCAGCCTTTACCGGGATTAATCCCTCCGCAGGGCGGCGGGCGGTAAATATCCGTCTGGCGCCCTGATGTTTTTTCAATGCTAAGGAGCCGTGATGGCAGGAAACAGTATTGGTCAGTTTTTCCGTGTCACCACCTTTGGTGAATCTCATGGCATCGCTCTGGGATGCGTGGTGGATGGCGTACCGCCGGGTATTCCGTTGACCGAGGCCGATTTGCAGCACGACCTGGACCGTCGTCGTCCGGGGACTTCTCGTTACACCACCCAGCGCCGCGAGCCGGATCAGGTGCGTATTCTGTCCGGGGTGTTTGAAGGCGTGACTACCGGCACCAGTATCGGTCTGTTAATTGAAAATACCGATCAACGTTCGCAGGACTACAGCGCCATCAAGGATCTGTTCCGCCCCGGTCACGCCGATTACACCTATGAGCAGAAATACGGCATCCGCGATTACCGCGGCGGCGGTCGCTCTTCCGCCCGTGAAACCGCTATGCGCGTGGCCGCCGGCGCCATTGCCAAAAAATACCTGCAACAGCTGCACGGTGTGGTGATCCGCGGCTATCTGGCGCAGATGGGCGATGTGGTGTGCGAACTGAAAGAGTGGGCGCAGGTGGAGCAAAACCCGTTTTTCTGCCCGGATGCGGACAAGCTCGACGCGCTGGATGAACTGATGCGCGCCCTGAAAAAAGAGGGCGATTCCATCGGCGCGAAAATCACGGTGGTGGCTGAGTCGGTGCCGCCGGGGCTGGGCGAGCCGGTGTTTGATCGTCTTGACGCCGATCTGGCCCACGCGCTGATGAGCATCAACGCCGTCAAAGGCGTGGAAATCGGCGACGGCTTCGCGGTAGTGAACCGTCGCGGCAGCGAAAACCGTGATGAAATCACCCCGGAAGGCTTTCAGAGCAACCATGCGGGCGGCATTCTGGGCGGCATCAGCAGCGGTCAGGCGATCACCGCCCATCTGGCGCTGAAACCGACTTCCAGCATCACCGTGCCGGGGCGCACCATCACCCGCGACGGCTACGCAACGGAAATGATCACCCGCGGTCGCCATGACCCGTGCGTGGGAATCCGCGCGGTGCCGATTGCCGAAGCGATGATGGCGATTGTCCTGATGGATCATCTGCTGCGCCAGCGCGCGCAGTGCGCGGACGTGACGAGCCAGGTTCCCCGTTGGTAACACCATAAAAACACGGTAATACACCGAACACGAATACCATAAAACAATGAAAACAAACTGGATTGGGATGGTGGCGCTGCTGTTTTGCAGCGCCGCGCTGGCGAAGACACCGTGGCAGGAGATAACCCACCCGGTGGCAGGCCAGCCTCAGGCCATCGGCGCGTTTGCCAATGGTTGTATCATCGGCGCACAGCCGCTGTCGCTGCAGTCGTCTGATTATCAGGTGATGCGCGTCGACCAGCGGCGTTACTTCGGTCATCCGGACCTGCTGGCGTTCATCCATCGTCTCAGCGCCGGCGTGCATCGCGCCACCGGCGGCACCGTGTTGATCGGCGACATGGGCATGCCGGCCGGCGGACGGTTCAGCAGCGGTCACGCCAGCCATCAGTCGGGGCTGGATGTGGATATCTGGCTGCAACTGCCGCGTCAGCGCTGGAGTCAGCAGCAGTTGCTGCAGCCGCAACCGCTGGATCTGGTGCTGGCGGACGGTAAAAACGTCAATCCGCGCGCATGGTCGCCGGATGTGCTGAAGCTGGTGAAGACGGCGGCGCAGGATAATGATGTAACGCGCATTTTCGTCAATCCGGCCATCAAAAAGCAGCTGTGTCTGGAAGCCGGCGGCGATCGCAACTGGCTGCACAAGGTCCGGCCGTGGTTCGCCCATCGCGCGCACATGCATGTGCGGCTGCGTTGTCCGGCGGATAGTCTGGAATGTCAGGATCAGGATGCGCCGCCGGCGGGCGATGGGTGCGGCGCTGAACTGAACAGCTGGTTCCAGCCGCGCAAACCGGGCGCCGAACCGCCGGCCAAAACGACGCCACCCCCGTTGCCGCCTTCCTGTCAGGCGTTGCTTGATCGCCATCTGATTGCGGAATAATTCATGGAATGGTTCGTTGTTGGGCCGGATATTCTGGCCCTATTGTTTCTGGCAAGCGTGATCGCTGGATTTGTGGATTCGATCGCCGGCGGCGGCGGGCTGCTGTCCATTCCGGTGTTGCTGGCGGCGGGGCTGTCGCCCGCTCAGGTGCTGGCGACCAACAAATTGCAGGCGGTGGGCGGTTCGTTTTCCGCCAGCCTGTATTTCATCCGCCGCAAAGCGGTGGACATGCGAATACTGAAGCTGGCGGTGCCGCTGACCTTGCTGGGCGCGATGTTCGGCGCCTGGCTGATTCAGCAGATTCACGCCGATTTCCTGCGTAAATTGCTGCCGGTGCTGGTGATCGGTATCGGCCTCTATTTTCTGCTGATGCCGAAAGTGGGGGATGAGGATCGGCATGCGCGCCTGTCGCTGTTGCCGTTTTCCCTGCTGGGCGGCGCCTGCGTCGGGTTTTACGACGGCTTCTTCGGGCCGGGGGCCGGGTCGTTTTATGCGCTGGCCTACGTCACTCTGCTGGGTTTCAATCTGGCGAAAGCCACCGCGCACGCCAAAGTGCTCAATTTCACCTCCAATTTCGGCGGCCTGGTGTTTTTTATGCTGGGCGGTCAGGTGGTATGGGGCGTGGGTTTGGTCATGCTGGTCGGGCAGATTATCGGCGCCCGGTTGGGGGCCAGAATGGTGCTGACCAAGGGGCAGAAACTGATTCGCCCGATGCTGGTGATCATGTCCGCCCTGATGAGCATCAAATTGATTCATGACAACCACGGCAGCGAGATTGCCCGCTGGCTGGGACAGCTATTCTGATGACGATGTTGACTGAAACTGCACACACTCACCATTACGACCAGTTGATCGCCGTATTCAACCGGTGTTTTAGCGAGGAATACAATACCCGGCTGGTGAAGGGCGACGATGAGCCCATTTACCTGCCGGCCGACGATCAGGCGCCGTATCACCGCATTGTGTTCGCACACGGGTTTTATGCCAGCGGCATGCACGAGATTTCCCACTGGTGCATCGCCGGTGAAGAGCGGCGCAAATTGGTGGATTTCGGCTATTGGTACTGTCCGGACGGACGCGACGCCGCGACCCAGAGCCAGTTTGAGTCGGTGGAAATCAAACCGCAGGCGCTGGAGTGGATGTTCTGCGTGGCCGCCGGCTTTCCGTTTAATGTCAGCTGCGACAATCTGGATGGCGATGTCGATCCGGATCGCATCGCTTTCCAGCGCCGGGTGCACGCGCAGGTCATGATTTATCTGCAACAGGGCGTGCCCGGCCGACCTGCGCGCTTTATTCAGGCGCTGCGGGACTTTTACCACACTGCGCCGCAAACCGCGGCGGACTTTCCTTATCCGGCCGATTTGTGATGATCGGCGGGCAACACGATAACTGAGGACCATTAATGATCGCAGAATTCGAGGCGCGCATCCTGACGCTGATTGACAATATGGTGGAGCACGCCAGCGATGATGAACTGTTTGCCAGCGGTTACCTGCGCGGCCACCTGACGCTGGCGGTGGCGGAAGCCGAAGCGCATGGCGAACAGACGGCGCAGGCGCTGCATGCCCGGGTACAGGACAGCCTGAACAAGGCGATTAATAACGGCGAGCTGTCGCCGCCGGATCAGGCGCTGGTCGCCCAGGTTTGGGAATCGTTGTATCAGCAGGCGCAATTGCAGTAACACGCGCGAGGGTCGGAATGGGCGGTCGCCTGTGTCGACCCGTGATGGGGTCTTAACCCTTCGCTGAACCTGATTTCGTGACCGGCAGGCGTGCGGTCACGGAATCTGAACGGGCGTATCTTCTGGCCCGGACATCATCCGGCTGCCTCAACGGCGCGACAAATCTACAGCCCGTGTTTTTGTCTTAGCCGAAACAGTAACGCTTGTCTGGCATGGGCGACGCGCGGTTGGCGCAGCGCGCTGGGTTGCCAGAGTAAATAGTAACTTCGGCTGGCACGCGCTACGGGGGCGGGAATTTCACTCAGCTCTCCTCGTTCGATATAGGGCGTGCATAAATACGCAGGCAGGGCGCTCCAGCCAAATCCCTGGCACAACAGGCTGCATAAGGCGCGTAAGTCTTGCCCGACCATGGCGGGAAGGATGGCCGGCGCCTGCACACGGTTCGCCGTAAACCAGTTATCGATAAGCGGGAGCGTCAGGCTATAGGCCAGCACCGGTTCGGTTTGCATCGCCGCCAGGGTATCCGGCGTGTTCATCAGCCGGGCGACGACCTGGGGCGACGCGACCGCCATCACTTCGTCGGTCAGCATCAGCTCGCTTTTCAACCGGGTGTCATGCGAGGGCGCCGCCGAGATCCCCAGATCACAGTAGCCCTCAATCAGGCTTTGGGTAATCGCGTCGTAATCCCCGGTTTGCATCCGGACGCGCACCCCCACCTCCAGCAGCGGCAACAATTGTTTGGCTACGACTTCGGCCAGAAAATCCGCATGACCAATGATTTGTAATGCGCCAGCCAATTCCAGTGAACGCGCTTTCACCGAGGCCAGTGCGTTTTCCGCCTCATCCAGCCGATCGCCAATATCCGCCGCCAGTTCATCGGCCACCGACGTGGGGACGACGCCTCGCGTTTGCCGCTCAAACAGTGGTCGCCCAATCGACGTTTCCAAACCGGCGACATGCTGTGATACCGCAGGCTGCGTCAGGTTAAGCGTGCGTGCGGCGCCGCTGATAGAGCGTTGTCGATACACCTCAATAAAGGTTCTCAGCCGAACAAGAGACATGTATCACCCATAAAATTTTTTATATCCATACCTAAATATGCTAGTTGGTCACAACTGATTAACGTCGCTAAAGTGCGCTCTATCAAAACATAACTGCCTTTTATTCGGAAGGCGGTTTGCGGGAAGTAAAGGAAAATTTATATCAAAGCCGGACGGCAAGCGAAGGGATCGCACTCCAGCGTTACGGTTTGAGCGGATTCGTCCGCCTGATGCGATCCAAATAACGGTGAGCCGAATGGATACGCGCTTTTTGTTTTCCCGCCTGTCGGGAAGAAAGACACCACACGATTGTTAAGGATTCACCATCATGCCTTTAGCGCAAACGACCAACGATTTAAAAGCGATATTGCAGACCATGAAGAATGCCCACATCGCCACTGGCCCGGCCGACGCCGCGCTGCGCCGCGACAGGCTGCTACGCAGCGCCCGGCTTATCCGGGAAAATTATTCGTCGCTCAGTAAAGCGATGGATGCGGATTTTGGTCATCGCAGCGTGTATCAGTCGCTGGTGGCGGATATGGCGACGACGGTGAAAACGCTTGAGCATTCCGCGGAGTACGTAGCGCAATGGATGAAACCGGAATTCGTCGACAGCCCCGTGCCGGGCATGCAGGCCTGGATACAGCATCAGCCGCTGGGCGTGGTCGGGGTGATCAGTCCGTGGAATTTCCCCATCAATCTGGCATTTGGGCCGCTGGCCGGCGTATTTGCCGCAGGCAATACCGCGATGCTGAAGCCTTCGGAGCTGACGCCCGCCACCTCGGAACTGCTGGCGGAGCTGATCGCGCGTTACTTTGACCCGCTGGAGCTGGAAGTGGTGTTGGGCGACGCGGCGATTGGCGCTGCGTTCAGCAGCCTGCCTTTTGATCATTTGGTCTTTACCGGCAGTTCCGCCGTTGGTCGCCATGTGATGCGTGCCGCAGCCGATAATCTGGTGCCCGTTACACTGGAACTGGGGGGGAAATCGCCGGTGGTCATCGACCGTGATGCGGATGTCGGCCTGGCGGCGCAGCGTACCCTGACCGTGAAGACCTTTAATGCCGGTCAGATCTGCCTCTCCCCTGACTACGTCATGTTGCCGGGCGATCAGGTTGATGCCTTTGTTCAGGCCGGCAAGGCGTTTATGGCTCAGGCATTCCCGACGCTTCAGAACAACCCTGACTATACGTCGATCATTACGCCGCGACACTATGAGCGTCTGGTTGGTCTGTTAAAGGATGCTGAAAAACAGGGCGCGACGCTGGTGAGCCTGGCGCCTCAGGGCGAGCCGGATTTTGATGCGGTTTCCCGCAAGATCGCGCCGCATCTGGTGCTGAATGTCACCGATGAGATGCAGATTATGCAGGAGGAGATCTTCGGGCCATTGTTGCCGGTACGCACCTGTCATTCGCAGGAAGAGGCGATTGCGTACATCAACGCGCATCCGCGCCCGCTGGCTGCGTATTACTTTGGTCAGCAGTCGGCGCGGCAAACCGCGTTTGCTGAACGGACCACGTCAGGGGCGCTGGTCATCAATGATGTGATGACGCATGCCAGTAACGACGCACTGCCTTTTGGCGGGGTGGGGGCTTCCGGCATGGGCGCTTACCACGGCATTCATGGTTTCCGCCGTTTTAGCCACGCCAAAGCGGTTGTGGTTCAGGATGAAGAGGGCGCATCCAACCTGCGTTTGCGGGCGCCCTATAGCGACAAAGTGTCTCAGCTTGAAGCGTTTTTGAAAGGCTGATGCGAACGACCTACTGAATTAGTGAGTTAAGGAGAATGACGATGAAGGTACTGATGGTATTGACATCCCACGACGCGCTGGGAAACACAGGCAAGAAAACCGGGTTCTGGCTTGAGGAATTCGCCGCCCCTTATTACACCTTCAAAGATGCCGGCGCTGATGTGGTGCTGGCGTCGCCGGCAGGCGGACAGCCGCCGCTGGACCCGAAAAGCGATTTGCCGGAATTCCAGACCGAACTGACCCATCGCTTCAAGGCCGACCCGGCAGCACAGCAAGCGCTGGCTTCCACGGTGAAACTGGACAGCGTGCGTATGGAAGATTTCGACACGGTGTTTTATCCGGGCGGTCATGGTCCGCTGTGGGATTTGGCGGAATCACCGGTTTCCATTGCGCTGATCGAAGCATTTGAACGGGCCGGAAAACCCATCGGTTTCGTGTGCCATGCTCCCGGCGTCTTGCGCCATGTCAAGGCCGCCAATGGCGAGCCTCTGATCAAAGGTCGCCGGGTCACCGGGTTTACCAACACGGAAGAAGCGGCAGTGGAATTGACGGATGTGGTGCCGTTTTTGATTGAAGACGAGTTTCAGAAACTGGGCGGGTTGTATTCCAAAGGCCCTGACTGGCACCCTTACCTCGTCGAGGACGGTAAGCTTGTCACCGGCCAGAATCCGGCCAGTTCGGAAGCGGTCGCCAAGGCGTTGTTAAAACAACTGGCTTAATCGGCTGACAAAGGAAACAGGCAGAATGACCATAAGATTGCATCATCTGAATGCTTCGCGTTCCATGCGTATTCTCTGGTTGCTTGAAGAGGCGCAGCTTCCCTATGAGCTGATCCGCTACCAGCGCAATCCGCAGACGCAACTGGCGCCGGAAGCGCTCAAGGCTATCCATCCGCTGGGTAAATCGCCGGTGGTGGAGATTGACGGCAAGGTGATTGCCGAGTCCGGCGCCATCGTTGAGTACATTATCAGTAAATACGCGCCGCAGCTGGCGCCCGATGAGCAGGATGCGGGTTATGCCGACTATCTGCAATGGATTCATTTTGCGGAAAGCTCGGCCATGCTGCCGGTATTACTGAAAGTCTTTAATCAGTTTGAGAAAAATACCGGTCAGACGCTGAAGTTTCTGGATGATTATGCCGAGGTGGAGTTCAAAAAAGTGTTTTCCTATTTGAACGACTACCTGGCTTCACGCGAGTTTATTGTTGGGCAGCGCCTGACCGGGGCGGACTTTATGTTGGGGTTCGTGGTGAAGCTGGTCACGGAGCGCTTTAATCTGGGGCAACAGTACCCCCATATTCTCCGTTATTCGCAACGCATTGCGGATATCCCGAGCTGGCAGCAGGCGCAGCGTCTGGAATCAACTCAGGCCTGACGGCTTTTACTGATTTTAGAACGGTTATCTTGTCTTAAAAGGGAGTTACAACTATGGCTGTTGAGAAAGTACTTTATCGCGCCCAGGCTTCGGTGACCGGCGGACGGGATGGACATGCGGTTTCCGATGATAATCACCTCGATCTGAAACTGACCACTCCGCGCGAGCTGGGCGGCCTTGGCGGTTCCGGCACCAACCCCGAGCAACTGTTTGCCGCCGGTTACGCGGCCTGTTTTACCGGCGCGCTGAAACTGGTGGCCTCCAAAGAGAAGGTGTTGGTTCCCTCCGCCACGGTGATTGAAGGTCTTGTCGGCATTGGTCCATCCGGCGGCGGTTTTGGTATCGAAGTTGAACTGCGCATTACCATTCCCGGCATGGACAAGGCGCAGGCTCAGGCGTTGGTGGAAAAAGCGCATCAGGTTTGCCCCTATTCCAACGCTACGCGCGGCAATATCGATGTGACATTGACCGTGTTGTAATTGTTTTTCGGATAAGTGTTGTAACTGTTTGTCGGATAAAGGGATGGCGCTCACACGGTCATCCCTGTCTCCTATTTTTCAACGTGGGCTATTGCAGCCAGAAACAGAGCGCATAAAACACGCCCAGACTCGCCATCACCGCCAGCATGGTGTGGCGAACCAGCAAGGCGATCGCCACGCTGCCCACCGCGCCCCATAAGTACGGGTTATCCGGAAAGGGACGCAGCGCTTCCTGATGCAGCAGGATCACCGGCCCGCAAATGGCCGTCAGCAAACAAGGCGCAGAGTAGTTGAGCGCTTGCCGGAACAGCGCAGGTAGCCTGACGGGAACGCCGGGTTCCAGAAACACGTAGCGGTAAGCAAATACGACCAGCGCCAGTAACAGTAATAATCCCCAACTCATGATGTTTCTCCGTTAAGCCGCGCCATCAGAACCGAAACGGCCATGCCGCCGAGGCCCGCTATCATGATCGCCCCTTCGATGCGCCAGTAAGCCAGCAGCATCGACATCAACAGTGAAAACAGCGTCCCCGCCAGTACCGGCAGGCGTTTGACCATCGGTACCACCAGCGTGATAAAGGTGGCGACGATGGAAAAATCCAGATGGTAGCGATCGAGATGGGGAATCGCATTCGCCATCATCACGCCCGCCAGACTGCATACCACCCAGCACAGATAAAACGTCAGCCCGGCGCCGAGTAGATAGGCGGTGGTCAGCCGTGTCTTTGCGGCTATCGCCAGCGCGAATAACTCGTCGGTCAACAGAAAACCGAGCAACAGGCGATAACGGGCTTTCAGCGGCGCGATGGTAGGGCGCAGCGTTAGACCATAAATCAGGTGCTGGGCGGTAATCACCATGACGGTCAGCAAGATAGTCATGACGCTGCTCCCCGACATCAACAGGCTCAGCGTCACCAACTGCGCCGCGCCGGCGAAGATAACCGCCGACATCCCCACCGCTTGCCAGAATGTCAGCCCGGCCTGTACCGCCATTGAACCCGCCAGAATGCCCCAGGGAATAACCGCCACGCACAGCGGCAACATAGCGACTGCGCCGCTAAGGAATTGGTTGGATGCCGAGTCCGACGGATATCGTCGTGATAAGGCGGTGAAAGGTGAAAATGACATAACCACGATTCTCTTCTTCAACGAATAAGCCGGAAGAATAGACAGAAGAGCGGCGGCGGTATTGAAAGAAATTGCCTGATGTCTGATTACTTCAGAGTACGGACAAACTCACCCGGCGTGATGCCCATTGCGCGTTTGAAATGGCGATTGAAGTGGCTCTGATCGGAGAAGCCGCACTGGGATGCGGTGTCAGACAGGCTAACGCCCTTTATCAGCAGCGAGCGCGCCTGACGCAGGCGAGCCTGAACCAGATAAGCATGGGGCGTCATGCCCAGCAGCGCCTTGAATTGTCTGAGAAAATGCCACGGGCTAAGGCCGGCTGCCTCCGCCAGTTGCAGCAGGCTGATATCCTGCTCCGGGCATTCGTCAAGCCACGCTTTCGCCCGCAGAATGGACTGGCTCGCCGATGGCAAGGTCCGTCCGTCGGAGCGGGTTTTGCTGTAGCGCATCATCAGCCAGCTCAATGACGAAAACAGCAGGGTTTCTTTCAACAGGCTATTGCCTGCCTGCGGCAGCAGGGTGAAGGCCAGCCGCAATTGCGCCGACAAGCCGGGGTCATGCAAGACGGCATCGGGAAACCACGGCGTGGCGCCTTGCGGCACGCGCAGGTCGCGCGACAGGTGGCATAACAAGTCCGGCGAAGGATAGATGGCGCGGTAGGACCAGCCGCTGGCGACTTCGGCGTGGCCGGTATGAATTTCATCGGCATTGACCAGAATGATATCGCCGGTGGGGGCGACGTGTTCACCGCCGGTGCGATAGAAACGCTGCGCGCCTTCCTCAATCACGCCGATACAGAAATTCTCGTGCGAATGGCGGGAAAAACGCTGGTGATGGTAGCGAGCCTGCAGCATTTCCAGCCCGCCCAGATCTTTCAGGTGGTGAAACTGCACTTCTTCCCGCGATGAAGGTTTTCCCATGACCCGCTCCCGAATCCTGTTTGGTATAAAATTGCTGCCGTATTGAATGCGCTATCCGAATTCAACTATACCGCTTTGCCTTTTAGCAGTTTTCTCACCCAAAACCGATTGGGGTGCAACGCCGCCAGCGTATCGCTGTCCAGCGGCAGCGGTTCGCCGAACAACTGCGATGCCAGTATTTCGGCGGCCAGCGGCGCAGAGCATAAACCGCGTGACCCCAACGCGCCAATCAGATAGAGATTCGGCCAGGACGGGGCGGCGGCTACTTCGTCGCCGTCAGCCAGCCGTTCTGGCAGATCCTGATAACACGCCAGTGTCTGTGGGTAATCCGGCACCTGACCCAGCAACGGCAGATGATCGCGGATCGCGCAGCGCACGCCGCAACGCGCCTGTTGCCCGGAAATGTCCACCTCGGTGGGCCAGTCACTGTCGGGCAGACAATCAATCAACCGCTGACGGTTCTGCTGTTGATCGGTTTCACGGTAATCCGTATCCGTATCGCCGCGATGATAGCTGGCGCCGATACAATGCGTGTGGTGATGCGGGCTGACCGGCGTCAGGTAGCCATCGTAGCACAGTACCTGACGCAGCGTGGACAGCGACGGCGTGTCGGGGACGTGGCTGACCTGACCGCGCACCGCGTAGACGGGCAGGCGGCGGGTCTGCTCCCAGTCGCTTACCTGATGACCGTTGGCCAGCACCACCGTGGCGTGTTGACGCTGACGGCCGTCCGCCAGCGTCAGTTGCCAGCCGCTGTCGGTGTGGGCGAGTGCGGCGACGGCGGTAGATAAATGCGCCTGCAGGCCCTGACGGCAGGCCAGCGCAAAGGCCGATGCGGTCAGCTCGGCCGGGCATAGCCAGCCGCCTTGCGGGTAGGTAAGGCCGTGGGTGTGCAGCGGTACGCCGGCCTGTTCGGTCAGGGTGCGCGCGTCCGCCGGGCGTACCAGCGTCTCCGGCCAGTTGCCGGCCAGTATCTGGGTTATTTTGCGCGTGCTTTTTTCATCGTAAGCCAGCTGGCTGACGCCGCACCAGTCGTGTTCAAACGTCACCCCTTGCGCGGCGAGAGTGTCATAGCAGCGGCGGGCGAAGCCGAACGCGGTGGCGAAAAATCCCGATAACGCATCCTGCTTGTCGTTCAGCAGCGGATAGAGCGCGCCCTGACGATTGCCGGAGGCGCGTTGTCCCACCTGTTCGTCGGCGCAGTACAGCGTCACCCGCGCGCCGCGTCGCAGCAGCGCGAGCGCCGTCAGTACCGCCGCGACGCCGCCGCCGACAATCGCCACCTCCTGCGGGTGTGTGGCCGCAGGACGCGCGTACCAGGGAGTGGGGTGCGGCTGTTCACTGCTGTGCGACACCGTGCCGCACAGCATTTCCCGTTTCTGACCGAATCCCTTGATTTTGCTGACGTCAAATCCCGCCTGTTGCAATCCCCGGCGCACAAAACCGGCCGCGGTAAAGGTCGCGAACGTCCCTCCGTTGCGACACAAGCGCGCCATGGCGTGAAATAACGCATCGGTCCACATGTCCGGATTTTTGGCCGGGGCGAATCCGTCGAGAAACCAGGCGTCGATACGCCGGGTCAGGCTGTTGTCCAGTTTGGGCAGCAGGGCGTTGACGTCGCCGAACCACAGGTCCAGCGTGATGCGCCCCTGCGCCAGAATCAGCCGGTGACAACCGGGCAGCGCCAGCGGCCAGTGCCGGCGCAGTTCGTCGGCGAAAGGCGCCAGCTCCGGCCAACTGGCGTGCGCGGCGGCCAAATCCGACTGGCGCAGCGGAAATTTCTCAAAACTGATGAAGTGCAGCCGCTGCAGCGCGGCGTCCGGTTGTTGCTGGCGAAACTGTTCGAACGCCTGCCACAGCGTCAGGAAATTCAGTCCGGTGCCGAAGCCGGTTTCCGCCACGGTGCAGACCGGGCCGGGATGGTCGGAGAAACGCTGCGGAAAACCGTTGCCCTGCAGAAAGACGTAGCGGGTTTCCGCCAGGCCATCCTGGTTGGAGAAATAAACGTCATCAAACTGTTGCGATACAGGTGTACCCTGAGCGTTCCAGTTCAGGTCTGCATGCTGGATGGAAGGGCTTGTCACGGCAACTAACTCATTATTCAAGCGGTGGCGAGATTTTAGCGAGCGGTTTATTAAGTCGCAAATTTGAGAAAAGTTAGTCTGATCGGACTTGTTCAGCTTACATCTGTACGCTAAAGTGCGGAGCTAAATCCAAACTCTACAAGCGGAAGAGGTATTGAATGAAACGTGCGGTGATTACTGGTCTGGGTATTCTGTCCAGCATCGGTAATAACAAAGAGGAAGTGCTGGCATCCCTGCGTGAAGGCCGTTCTGGCATCACTTTCTCCGAAGAGCTGAAAGATTCCGGCATGCGTAGCCACGTCTGGGGTAACGTCAAGCTGGATACGGCGGGCCTGATTGAACGTAAAATTGTACGTTTCATGAGCGATGCCTCTATTTACGCTTACCTGTGCATGGAAGAAGCCGTCAAGGATTCCGGGCTGTCCGAAGAAGCCTACCAGAACAATCCGCGCGTAGGGTTGATCGTTGGTTCCGGCGGCGGTTCCCCGCGTTTCCAGGTGTTTGGCGCTGACGCTATGCGTAGCCCACGCGGCCTGAAAGCGGTCGGCCCTTATGTCGTGACCAAGGCGATGGCTTCCGGCGTGTCCGCCTGTCTGGCGACGCCGTTTAAAATCCACGGCGTCAACTACTCCATCAGTTCCGCTTGCGCTACGTCCGCGCACTGCATCGGCAACGCGGTCGAGCAGATTCAGATGGGCAAACAGGACATCGTGTTCGCCGGCGGCGGCGAAGAGCTGTGCTGGGAACTGGCGTGCGAATTCGACGCTATGGGCGCGCTGTCTACCAAATACAACGAGACGCCGGAACGCGCTTCCCGTACTTATGACGCGGATCGCGACGGTTTCGTTATCGCCGGCGGCGGCGGTATGGTGGTCGTGGAAGAGCTGGAGCACGCGCTGGCGCGCGGCGCGCATATCTACGCTGAAGTGGTTGGCTATGGCGCGACGTCCGATGGCGCCGACATGGTAGCCCCGTCAGGCGAAGGCGCGGTGCGCTGCATGAAGCTGGCGCTGCAGGATGTCGATACCCCGGTGGATTACATCAATACTCACGGCACCTCAACGCCGGTGGGCGATGTGAAAGAACTGTGGGCGATCCGTCAGGTGTTCGGCGACAACGTTCCGCCGATCTCTTCCACCAAAGCCATGACCGGTCACTCGCTGGGCGCCGCGGGCGTGCAGGAAGCCATCTATACGCTGCTGATGTTGGAGCACGGTTTCATTGCGCCGAGCATCAACGTTGAAACGCTGGACGAGCAGGCGCAAGGCATGAACGTCGTCACCGAGCCGACCGAACGTCAGCTGACTACCGTGATGTCCAACGGTTTCGGTTTCGGCGGCACCAACGCCGTGCTGGTGATGCGCAAATACGCGCAGTAACCGCGAAAATATAAAAAATACCGGGCTTGCCCGGTATTTTTTTGTCTGACGATCGTTGCCGCCAATCCGCTTTTCTCTGCCGCTTTCTCTGATTTCCCGCGCGTTACAGCACTACTCACATCAGCTTACAGCACGACCCACATCAGCAAGGCCACCACCAGGATCGCTACCAGCGCCAGCCCGATAGGTTTATTGACCAGCGACCGCCATTCCTGCGGCAAGGCGACGATGAGCGGGTTGATAAACGGCTGCAACGGCGCGGCGGAAGCCTCCTGGATCTGCTGGAGTCGCCGGCGGTAGAGGAACGTCACCACGTCGCTGATTTGCGAAGGGGTGAGCGGCGTTTGTGGCGTAATGTTCAGGGTGCTGCGGGTGAAATCCTGCAACAGTTGTTGTTCCTGCTGATCGAGCGGCTGTTTCAGCGCCGCCTGCAGCGTATGCAGGGTGGGCAGGGTATGCTGCTGCAACAGAATGCTTTGGGTGTTGAGGAACTGGCTTAACACCTGAAAGTTCTTCGCCGGAATCGGATCGCCGGTTTTCAATCCCTGCATGTCCATCATCGTTTGCCAGACTTTACCCGGCGATTCGCCGGTCAGCGCCACCAGCTTTGACACCAACTGGTTGAGCTGGTTGTGTTCCGCGGGCAGCAGCGCGCGGTCCAGCAGCGCGGTCGCCGCCGGCGATGAATTGGCGGTGAACCCGTCCGGAATGACGCCGGTTTGCAGCATGGCCGCCAGTTGCTGAGACGTTTGCGGCAGCGGCGGCGGTATGGTGGCGGCGGTAGGCGTCTGGGGAAACTGAATCGGCTGCCCTGTCGCGGTATTGCCAAACGGCAGGGTATTGCCCCCCGTGGACAACAGTGTGGCGGCCTGCGGCAACTGGCCGTTTTGCAGCAGCGTCACCACCAGCTTTAGCTGCGAGGGCGTCAGCGAACTCAGCACCGTGTGGCCGAACTGCTGGCGGATGAAATCGCTGACGGCCTGACGGTTATTCCCCTGCGACAGCAGGCTGGTCAGCTGTTGCAGCAACTGGCGGGTATCCTGCGACCCCTGTACGGTCGTCAGTCGGTTCTGCAAACTCTGCTCGGCAGCCGGAAACTGGCTGGCAAGCAACTCCGCGTTATTTTTCGTGCCGAGCTCTGCGCGCACGGTTGCCCAGACTTCCGCCGGCTTGGCGCCGCTCAGGGTGGAAATCTGCACCACCAGCTTTTCCAGCGTGGTGCGCTGCGCCAGCGTGAGCGGTGAATCGTCCGTCTGGGATGTCGCGGTTTTCGACAACGCGGTTTCCAGCGTTTTTTCTCCCTGCAGGGAAACATTGCCGGGGTTACTGATCGGTTGCATGGTGTGATCCTTACCGTAAACGCTCGACGGGATTTCGCATCAACCCGATGAAATTATCGCCATCATACCCACTGTCATCATAACAACGGCGCGGTATTACCGATAGTTCGTCGGGCGTGAACAGGCGAAAATTCCGCTGAACCGAACGAAAAGGCGAGAAAACGCATGACCGGCGTGACGCGCGCCGATTCCGACGGGCAAAGCGGCGCGCGGAGATAGAGTAATCCGCGGCGCTCGCGTTATGCGGCCAGTGCCGGGGCTACGGTGGACGGGCTGCGGGTACGGATTGCCGCCGGCCTGATCGGGCATATCCATGATGATGTGACAACACGGTTCCACAGTAGCCAGCCTGCCGCTTTGACAACGGTTTCTGGCGGCCCGGTATGATGCCAGAACGCCGGCGGGTGCCGTTCCCGTCGTCAGTGTTACCCTGTGCCGGTTTGTGGCAGAATAATGCCCTTCGTTTCATCGCTGCGGCGCAGGTGTCGTCAGCGGTCTATCAGGAAAGCCAACGTGAAAATCCTAGTTGATGAAAATATGCCTTACGCGCAGACGCTGTTCAGCCGTCTGGGCGAGGTGACGGCGGTGCCGGGGCGGCCGATTCCGACGGATGCCCTGAACGGGGCGGATGCGCTGATGGTGCGTTCGGTCACCAAAGTGAACGCCGACCTGCTGACCGGCAAAGCGGTGAAATTTGTCGGTACGGCGACGGCGGGAACCGATCATGTCGATGAAGCGTTTCTGCGCCAACAGGGCATCGCCTTTTCCGCTGCGCCCGGTTGCAATGCGATTGCGGTGGTGGAGTATGTGTTTTCCTCGCTGCTGATGCTGGCGGAACGCGATGGCTTCAATCTGACGGATCGTACCGTCGGCATTATCGGGGTGGGCAACGTGGGCTCCCGTCTCAATGACCGACTGACGGCGCTGGGCGTCCGCACGCTGCTGTGCGACCCGCCGCGGGCGGATCGCGGCGATAGCGGGCCGTTCCTGTCGCTGGACGAGGTGGTGGCGCAGGCCGATGTGCTGACTTTTCACACGCCGCTGCTGAAAGACGGCCCTTACGCCACCTGGCACAGCGTGGATGCCGCGCTGTTGGCGCGTCTGAAAGACGGCGTCATTCTGATCAACGCCTGCCGCGGTCCGGTGGTGGATAACGCCGCCTTGCTGACGGCGTTGCAAGGCGGCAAAAACCTCAGCGTGGTGCTGGATGTGTGGGAGCCGGAGCCGGAGTTGTCCATCGAACTGCTTGATCGGGTCGACATCGGCACCGCGCATATCGCCGGTTATACGCTGGAAGGCAAAGCGCGCGGCACCACCCAGGTTTTCGAAGCCTGGAGCCATTTCATCGGTCAGCCGCAACAGGTCGCCTTGTCGTCGCTGCTGCCGGCGCCGGAACTGTCCGAGGTCACCCTGACCGTGCCGCTGGATGAGCGTCAGCTCAAACGGTTGGTGCATCTGGTGTATGATGTGCGCCGTGATGACGCCCTGCTGCGTCAGGTGGCGCACGTGCCCGGCGAATTTGACCGGTTGCGCAAGTTCTATCAGGAGCGGCGCGAGTGGTCATCGCTGCATGTCGTCTGCGCCGATCGGGAGAGTGCAGACCGGCTGAACCGGCTGGGTTTCACCGCGTCGGTCAACGATCACTAATTTCCTGTATCAAAATCAGATTAATCCGGGCGGTGCGATCATCGTCCGGTGTGTTTTATTCATTATTGTTGGGGAGAACGATCACATGTCCAATGGCTGGAATATCGCGCTGCTGGGCGCGACCGGCGCCGTCGGCACCGCTTTGCTGGAGCTGTTGCAGGAACGTGAGTTTCCCGTGGGTGAGCTCTATGCGCTGGCGAGTGAAAACAGCGTCGGCGAGAGCCTGCGTTTTAGCGGCCGTTCGCTGCGGGTGGAAGACGCCGCGGATTTCGACTGGTCGCAGGTACAACTGGCTTTTTTCGTCGCCGGTATGGAAGCCAGCGCCCGCTATGCCGACGCGGCGGGCAACGCCGGTTGCCTGGTGATTGACAGCAGCGGCCTGTTCGCGCTGGAGCCGGACGTGCCGCTGGTGGTGCCGGGCGTCAACCCGCACGTGCTGGCGGATTACCGCAACCGCAATATCGTGGCGGTGGCGGACAGCCTGACCAGCCAGTTGCTCACCGCGATCAAACCGCTGACGGAGCAGGCCGGGCTGTCGCGTCTGCATGTGACCAACCTGCTGTCGGTGTCGGCTCACGGCAAGGCAGCGGTGGATGACTTGGCCGGTCAGAGCGCTCGTCTGCTCAACGGTATTCCGGCCGAGCCGGGTTTGTTCCCGAAACAGCTGGCGTTCAACCTGTTGCCGCTGCTGGCGGATACCGAAGGCAGCGTGCGTGAAGAGCGTCGGCTGGTGGAGCAGGTGCGTAAGGTATTGCAGGACGACGGCCTGCCGATTTCGGTCAGTTGCGTACAGTCGCCGGTGTTTTATGGTCATGCGCAGGTGGTGCATCTGGAAGCGCTGCGTCCGCTGTCTGCCGATGAAGCGCGCGACGTACTGGCGCAGGCGGGCGATGTGGCGCTGAGCGAGGAAGACGACTACCCGACGCAGGTGGAAGACGCGTCCGGCAATGTACAACTGAATATTGGCTGCCTGCGCAACGATTACGGCATTCCCGAACTGTTGCAGTTCTGGTCGGTGGCCGACAATATCCGTTTCGGCGGCGCGCTGATGGCGGTGGAAACCGCCGAGCGGCTGATTGAGGAGTACCTGGGGTAATGACGGCGTTGCAGCACGCGGATGACGAGGCGCCGCTGAAAATCGCCCTGGGGATCGAGTATGACGGCAGTCGTTATTACGGCTGGCAGCGTCAGGCTGAGGTAGACAGCGTTCAGGGTTGCCTGGAGGCGGCGTTGTCTCAGGTGGCGAACGAGCGAATCGACGTATTTTGCGCCGGTCGCACCGACGCCGGGGTGCATGCGACCGGGCAGGTGGTGCATTTCACCACCCGGTCGGTGCGTAAGGATGCCGCCTGGACTATGGGCGTCAACGCCAACCTGCCGCCGGATATCGCGGTGCGTTGGGTGAAAACGGTGGATGACGCGTTTCATGCCCGTTTCAGCGCCACCGCTCGTCGTTACCGCTACGTGATTTATAACCGGCGCTTCCGGCCGGCGATCCTGTCGCGGGGCGTGACGCACTACTACCTGCCGCTGGACGCCGAGCGCATGCACCGCGCCGGTCAGTGCCTGCTGGGCGAGAACGATTTTACCTCGTTCCGGGCGGTGCAGTGTCAGTCGCGCACGCCCTGGCGTAACCTGATGCACCTGCGGGTGGTGCGTCAGGGGGACTATGTCGTGGTGGATATCAAGGCCAACGCGTTTGTGCATCATATGGTGCGTAACATTGTGGGCAGCCTGATGGAAATCGGGTGCGGCAACCAGCCGGAAAACTGGATGGCCGAACTGCTGGCGGCAAAGGATCGAACGCTGGCCGCCGCGACGGCGAAAGCCGATGGACTGTATTTGGTTTCGGTGGATTATCCGCAGGATTTCGGTATTCCATGCGCGTCGATGGGACCGCTGTTTCTGCCGGATGAGGCGATTTAAGGGTAACTGGCGCGTCGTCAACGAACGGCGAAGTCGGCATTTGAACTGAATAAGGACGCGATTATGCTGGATTTTGTACGGTTTATCATTGATTTCATCCTGCACATTGATGTGCATCTGGCTGGGCTGGTGGCGCAGTATGGCGTGTGGATCTACGCGATTTTGTTCCTGATTCTGTTTTGTGAAACCGGCCTGGTGGTCACGCCGTTCCTGCCCGGCGATTCGCTGCTGTTTGTGGCGGGCGCGCTGGCCGCGTTGCCGACCAATGACCTGAACGTTCACCTGATGGTGACGTTGATGTTGGTGGCCGCCGTGTTGGGCGATGCGGTGAATTACACTATCGGCCGGCTGTTCGGCGAGAAATTGTTCCGCAATCCCAACTCGCGCATTTTCCGGCGCAGCTATCTGGATCGCACCCATGCGTTTTATGAACGTCACGGCGGCAAGACAATAATTCTGGCGCGCTTTGTGCCGATTGTGAGAACATTTGCGCCCTTTGTCGCCGGGATGGGGCACATGCGTTACCGCGAGTTCGCCCTGTACAACGTGACCGGGGCGCTGCTGTGGGTGCTGTTGTTCACCTATGCCGGCTACCTGTTCGGCGATCTGCCGGTGGTGCAGGAGAACCTGAAGTTATTGATCGTGGCGATCATCTTCATCTCCATTCTGCCGGGGTTGATCGAGTTCTGGCGGCATAAGCGCGCCCTGACGCGGCAAAATATGAAATAAGTGGAAAATTATTTTAACATCCGGTTTGACCAGTTTTTTATCCACACGTCCGGATCGTTATGGTTTAATGAGCAGCATTTATGGCTGTGTTTGTATAAACAAGCCTGAATGCCAATGTCTTATCCCGGCGTATCCGGGATGCGATATCGCTTTATCGGCGGCGTTGCCAGGGATGGGGTAACGTGTAGCAGCGTACTGGCTGGTGCCAGGTTCAAGCAGAAAGGTTATCAATGAGCTGGATTGAACGAATTCTTAATAAAAGTAATGTCACGCCAACCCGCAAGGCGAATATTCCTGAAGGGGTGTGGACTAAATGTGACAGTTGCGGTCAGGTGCTTTACCGCGCCGAGCTGGAACGCAACCTGGAAGTGTGTCCGAAATGTGATCACCACATGCGGTTGTCCGCCCGGGCTCGTCTCCATGCGTTTCTGGACAAAGAAGGCATGGTGGAACTGGGCAGCGAGCTGGAGCCTAAAGATGTCCTGAAATTCAGAGACTCCAAAAAATACAAGGACCGTATCGTCTCGGCGCAGAAGCAGTCTGACGAAAAAGACGCTCTGGTGGTGATGAAGGGCACGCTGTACGACATGCCGGTGGTCGCGGCTTCGTTCGAATTCTCCTTCATGGGCGGTTCTATGGCTTCAGTCGTCGGCGCGCGGTTTGTCCGTGCCGTCGAGCAGGCGCTGGAAGACAACTGCCCGCTGGTTTGCTTCTCCGCCAGCGGCGGCGCCCGTATGCAGGAAGCGCTAATGTCGCTGATGCAGATGGCGAAAACCAGCGCGGCGCTGGCGAAAATGCGCGAACGCGGCTTGCCGTACATTTCGGTGCTGACCGACCCGACGATGGGCGGCGTGTCCGCCAGTCTGGCGATGCTGGGCGATCTGAACATCGCCGAGCCGAAAGCGCTGATCGGTTTTGCCGGCCCGCGCGTTATTGAGCAAACGGTGCGTGAAAAGCTGCCGCCGGGCTTCCAGCGCAGTGAATTCCTGCTGGAAAAAGGCGCCATCGATATGATCGTCCGTCGTGCGGATATGCGCTACAAACTGGCGAGCATCCTGTCCCGGTTGACGAATCGCCCGGAGCCGCAGGAATCCGCCGTGGCGCGGCCGCCCGTCTCGCCTGAATCACAGAGTGAAGCCTAATCAATGATGTACCGGGAGCAGGGCGGCGTTGTTGCCGTGTTCCCGGCAGCAATCAACCGTAAGTCAGTGAACGGGACTCATGGATAATCTTCAGACACCTCAAGCCACGTCGCCTCTGGCCACGTGGCTTCACTATCTTGAACATCTACACTTCCAGACCATCGACCTCGGTCTGGAGCGCATCCAACTGGCGGCGGAACGCCTGCATCTGCTGCAACCGGCTCCCCGCGTGTTTACCGTAGCCGGCACCAACGGCAAAGGCACCACGTGCTGCACGCTGGAATCCATCTTGAGCGCCGCCGGGCTACGGGTTGGCGTGTACAGTTCACCACACCTGCTGCGTTATACCGAACGAGTGCGCATTCAGGGCCGCGAATTGCCAGAGTCCCGGCACGCCGAGGCATTTGCCGCGATCGAGGCCGGTCGCAACGGCACTTCGCTGACCTATTTTGAATTCGGCACGCTGGCGGCGCTGTGGTTGTTCAAGCAGGCGCAACTGGATGTGGTGATTCTGGAAGTCGGGCTGGGCGGCCGTCTGGACGCCACCAATATCGTGGATGCCGATGTCGCGGTCGTTACCAGCATCGCGCTGGATCACACCGACTGGCTGGGTAACGACCGGGAAAGCATCGGCCGTGAAAAGGCGGGCATTTTCCGCGGGAACCGACCGGCCGTGGTGGGCGAACCGGATATGCCGGCATCGATTGCCGCCGTAGCGCAGGAAAAAGGCGCGCAACTGTTCCGACGCGGGTCTGACTGGCAGTTTTCACTGCAGGACGGCGGCTGGCGCTGGCAGAGCGGCGATGTTCATTATGATGGATTACCCATTCCTACCGTGCCGCTGGCGAATGCGGCGACCGCCCTGGCGGCGCTGCAAGCCTCCGACATTGTTCTGACTGTCGACGCCATCCGTCAGGGGCTGCGTCAGGCGCAATTGCCGGGACGTTTCCAGATTGTGAGCGAAAAGCCGTTGTTGATTCTGGATGTCGCGCATAATCCTCATGCTGCGGCCTACCTGGCCGCGCGACTGGCTGATTTACCGCGCGCCGGCCGGGTTCGGGCGGTGATTGGCATGCTGGCGGATAAAGACATCCCCGGCACGCTGGCGCATCTTAAGCCGCAGGTGGATGTGTGGTATTGCGCTCCGCTGGAGGGGCCGCGCGGCGCCGATGCCGGGCTGCTGGCCACGCATCTGGATCACTGTACGTCATTCCCGGATGTGGCGACGGCCTGGCGGCAGGCGATGCAGGACGCCGGCGAAGATGATGTAGTGATTGTTTGTGGTTCTTTCCATACTGTCGCGCATGTGATGGAAGCGCTGGACGGGAGCGGAACGCATGGCGAGTAAATTTCAGAATCGCCTGGTAGGAACTGTTGTGCTGGTGGCGCTGGGGGTGATCGTGCTCCCCGGCCTGCTGGATGGTAAGAAAAAGCATTATGAAGATGACTTCGCCGCTATCCCGTTGGTTCCCAAACCGGGCGATACGCTGGAAGCGGAGTCGATGCCGCCGATAAATCAGTCGCTGCCAGCCCAGCCGCCTGAAGGGGCCGAGGCGGCGATGCAGAGTAAGAATGCGTCCGCTGCGGAAACGGCTGAAGAGCCGGATTCCGCGCAATCCTCCGCCCGTCATGGCGCGTCCCAGCCGTCGTCTTCCCGCCCGGCCGCAACGCCGGCGCCGGTGGTGACAGAACCACGTGCGCCGGTTCAGCAAGTGGCGCCGCCAGCGATGAAGGCGCAGCCGGCGAAGCCTGAAGCCAAAAAACCGGAAACCAAACCGGAAAGCCGGCCGAAGCCCGAGGCGAAAGCGACGGAGAGCAAGGCGGCTGAAAGTAAGCAGGCCGAAAGTAAGTCGGCTGAAAAACCGGCCGACACCCGCGCGGCGGAAGCCAAAACGGAAAACAAAGCGCCGGAAAGCAAGCCGACGCCTCAGGAGCAGACGCCGGCCGGTCAGGCCTTTGTGGTGCAATTGGGCGCGCTGAAGAATGCCGATAAGGTCAATGAGATTGTCGCCAAGCTGCGTCTGTCCGGTTATCGGGCCTATACCGTGCCGTCGGCGCCAGTGGCGGGGCAGATAACCCGTATCTACGTCGGGCCGGATGCCTCGAAGCAGAAATTGCAGTCGGCGCTGGGCGAGTTGCAGCAGCTTAGTGGGCTGAGCGGGCAAGTCCGGTCGTACAGCGCGCGCTAAGGCGGCTAATCAGCCTATACCCAAAATAATTCGAGTTGCAGGACAACACGTTCACGTGTTGAACAACGCAACGCGTTGGACCTTTAGGGCAAGGCTCATAAGAGCCTTGTAACGCGGCAACAGAGTGAATCCCCAGGAGCTTACATCAGTAAGTGACTGGGGTGAGCGAGAGCAGCCAACGCATCTGCAACTTGAAGTATGACGGGTATATACAAGCAGGGGTAGGGGAGCGAGGCGACCTTGCCCCTTTATTTTGTGCGCGGAGCACTGAAGTTTTGTGGCGGAGCACTGAACCGCTATCGGCGGCGCGCGACGGACAGGGGCGCTATCCGTATGGCGGCGAGAGGTTTTTTTTATTTCTTCGCCTATCGAAAAAATCGGCGGGAAATACGCTACGCAAACGTTTTCTTTTTCTGTTAGAATGCGCCGCGAACAGGATGACCGGCGCTGCGATTGTCATCGTTCATTATTAGGATAGTTCATGGTTTGGGTTGATTACGTCATTATCGGTATTATCGGATTCTCGGCTCTGGTCAGTCTCATCCGGGGGTTTGTACGTGAAGCGCTGTCACTGGTGACCTGGGGGGCGGCGTTCTTTATCGCCAGCCACTACTATGCCTATCTCGCGGTCTATTTCACGCGGTTTAATGATGAGCTGGTGCGCAACGGTATCGCCATTGCCATTCTGTTTATTGCGACGTTGATTGTGGGCGCTATCGTTAATTATGTGATCGGTTCGCTGGTTGAACGCACCGGACTGTCAGGCACTGACCGGGTACTGGGCATTTGCTTCGGTGCATTGCGCGGTGTGTTGATCGTTTCCGCGCTGCTGTTCTTTCTGGATACCTTCACCGGTTTTTCACAGAGTGCCGACTGGAAGCAGTCCCATTTAATCCCGCAATTCAGTTATATCATCAGGTGGTTTTTTGACTACCTGCAAAGCACGTCGAGTTTCTTGCCGCGGCACATCTAGCCGCGGTAGCGCTGATGAGGAAAAGACCACATGTGCGGTATTGTCGGTATCGCCGGTTTTACACCGGTCAACCAGTCGATTTATGACGCGTTAACGGTGTTACAGCACCGTGGGCAGGATGCCGCGGGCATCGTCACCATTAATGATGCCAACTACTTTCGCCTGCGCAAAGCCAATGGCCTGGTGAAAGATGTGTTTGAAGCCCGGCACATGCAACGGTTGCAGGGCAACATGGGGATCGGCCACGTGCGCTATCCCACCGCAGGCAGCTCCAGTGCCTCAGAGGCCCAGCCGTTTTACGTCAATTCCCCGTTCGGGATTACGCTGGCCCACAACGGTAACCTGACCAACGCCCATGAACTGCGTAAAAAGCTGTTTGAAGAAGGGCGCCGTCACGTCAATACCACCTCGGATTCTGAAATCCTGCTGAACGTGTTTGCCAAAGAGCTGGATCGTTTCCAGCATTATCCGCTGGAAGCGGACAACATTTTTGCCGCCGTGGCGGCGGTGCATCAGCAGATTCGCGGCGCTTATGCCTGCATCGGCATGATCATCGGTCACGGTATGGTGGCTTTCCGCGATCCGAACGGCATTCGTCCGTTGGTTATCGGCAAGCGCGAGCTGCAGGATGGCCGTAACGAGTACATGGTGGCGTCGGAAAGCGTGGCGCTGGATACGCTGGGCTTTGAGTTTCTGCGCGATGTGGCGCCGGGCGAAGCGGTATACATTACCGAGAACGGCCAGCTGTTCACCCGTCAATGCGCGGAAAACCCGAAAAGCCACCCGTGTCTGTTCGAATATGTCTATTTCGCCCGTCCCGATTCCTTTATCGACAAGATTTCGGTCTACAGCGCCCGCGTGCGTATGGGCCAGAAGCTGGGCGAAAAGATTGCCCGCCAGTGGGAAGAGCTGGATATCGACGTGGTGATTCCGATTCCGGAAACGTCCTGCGATATCGCGCTGGAAATCGCCCGCATCATCAACAAGCCGTACCGTCAGGGCTTTGTGAAGAACCGCTACGTCGGCCGTACCTTTATCATGCCGGGCCAGCAAACCCGCATTAAATCGGTACGTCGCAAGCTGAACGCCAATCGGGCGGAATTCCGCGGCAAGAACGTGTTGCTGGTGGATGACTCCATCGTGCGCGGCACCACTTCTCAGCAGATCGTGGAGATGGCGCGTGAAGCCGGCGCGCGTCGGGTTTATCTGGCCTCCGCTGCGCCGGAGATCCGTTTCCCGAACGTGTACGGCATTGATATGCCGAGCGTCAACGAACTGATCGCTCACGGTCGTGAAGTGGAAGAGATTCGTAAGATCATCGGCGCCGATGCGCTGATTTTCCAGGATCTGAATGACCTGATCGAAGCGGTGCGTGAAGACAACCCGGAAATCGTTCAGTTTGAATGCTCGGTGTTCAACGGCGTCTATGTCACCAAAGACGTGGATCAGGACTATCTGGACTATCTGGAAGCACTGCGTAACGACGACGCCAAGGCGATGCGCAGTCAGAATGAAGTCGAAGATTTGGAACTGCACAACGAAGGGTGATGATCGATCGCTAATCGTGGTTAAAAAGGGAGCGCAGGCTCCCTTTTTTGTCGCTGTTATTCTTGCCAATCCTCTGGTGATGCGGCAAAGTCAGCGCACATGTTTTACCGTCTCTGTTGCGGTGGGTCTGAGAGGTGAGAATGAAGCGACTGATTGTCGGTATTTCCGGCGCCAGCGGCGTGATATATGGGGTGCGGTTGTTGCAGGTACTGCAGCCGATCGCCGGGATTGAAACTCACCTGGTGATGAGCCCGGCGGCCCGGCAAACGCTGTCGCTGGAAACCGATCTGACCGTGCGCGATGTGCAGTCGCTGGCCGATGTGGTGCACGATTCCCGCGATATCGCCGCCAGCATCTCGTCAGGCTCGTTCAAAACGGCAGGTATGGCGATTCTTCCCTGTTCCATCAAGACGTTATCCGGCATTACCCATAGCTATACCGACAGCCTGCTGACCCGCGCGGCGGACGTGGTGCTGAAAGAGCGTCGCCCGCTGGTGCTGTGCGTGCGGGAAACGCCGCTCCACCTCGGTCATTTGCGCCTGATGAATGCCGCCGCCGAAATGGGCGCGGTGATCATGCCGCCGGTGCCCGCGTTTTATCACCGCCCACAAACTGTGCAGGATATCGTCGATCAGACCGTCAACCGGGTGATTGATCAGTTTGACATTGCGCTGCCCCAGGATCTGTTTACGCGCTGGCAGGGTGCGTAACCGCCTCATTTGCAATAATAAGCCATGTCATCGCGTCACCGGGCCGGCCGGTGTCGGCGTGAAGATTTGCACTTTTTTGTGGCGTGATGTTTTTTATGGTGCATCGATGTGCACCAATATCGTGCATTTAATGCGAATCACCCGCGTCCTGTTCGTTATCCCGATAGCATGAGTTGACATAATTCATTGATTATATTGATGCGGCTATCATGATCACCACGCCTGATTTTATGCAGAATTGCATATTCTTTATGGCATAAAATTTGCTATGTTTTGACAAACAACGTGCGGATTAACGCACACGGCAAACGCATTCATCACAACAATTTCGCGGTCAGATTTCACGAATCACTTAGGCATACACAATCATAAAATAAGGGTAACGCAATGAAAAAAATGTTGAAACTTTTGCCCCTTGCGCTGGTATTCGCAGCAGGCAGTGCCCTCGCCGAGGTTCCGAAAAATATCAAGATTGGCACCGACCCCACTTATGCGCCGTTTGAATCCAAGGACGCCAGTGGTCAACTGGTCGGGTTTGATATCGATCTGGCAAAAGAGTTGTGCAAACGCATTCAGGCAAACTGTACTTTCGTCGAGAGTGATTTCGACGCGCTGATCCCGTCGCTGAAAGCGAAAAAGATCGACGCCATCATTTCCTCCCTGTCCATCACCGAGAAACGCCAGCAGGAAATCGCTTTTACGGACAAACTGTACGCAGCCAATGCCCGTCTGATCGCCAAAAAGGGCTCGCCGATTCTGCCGACGCTGGAAGCGCTGAAAGGTAAGCGTGTCGGCGTGCTGCAGGCATCCACGCAGGAATCTTACGCCAACCAGTACTGGCAGCCGAAAGGCGTTGATGTTGTCGCCTACCAGAATCAGGATCTGATCTATGCTGATCTGACCGCCGGCCGTATCGATGCCGCATTCCAGGATGAAGTGGCGGGCAGCGAAGGCTTCCTGAAACAGGCCGCAGGCAAAGAGTATGTGTTTGCCGGCCCGGCGGTGAAAGACGACAAACTGTTCGGCGTCGGCACCGGTATGGGGCTGCGCAAGAACGAAACCGAACTGAAAGCCGCGTTGGATAAAGCCTTTGCGGCCATGCGCAAAGACGGTACCTACGACACGCTGGCCAAGAAGTACTTTGACTTCGACGTTTACGGCGAATAAGCCTTCCTGATTAACCTCTGCCTGCTCCGTGCAGGCAGATGTGTGCCTTTTCTGAGCGGATTGATGTAATGCTTTATGGCTATTCCGAATTAATCATGGATGGCGCGCGCATGACGTTGCAACTGGCGTTGTGCTCGCTGGTGCTGGCGCTGCTGATCGGTCTGGTGGGGGCGGCGGCCAAGCTGTCGTCCAGTCGATTGTTGTCCGGCTGTTTTTCCGGTTACACCACCCTGATTCGCGGCGTACCGGATCTGGTCCTGATGCTGCTGATTTTTTACGGTCTGCAGATGGCGCTCAACAGCCTCACCGAAGCGCTTGGCCTGGATCAGATCGATATCGACCCGCTGGCGGCGGGGATTATTACGCTGGGATTTATTTACGGCGCCTATTTCACCGAAACCTTCCGCGGCGCTTATCTGGCGGTGCCTCGCGGTCAGATTGAGGCGGCGGTGGCGTTTGGTTTTACGCCGATGAAAGTGTTTCGCCGCATCATGTTCCCATCAATGATGCGCTTTGCGCTGCCGGGAATCGGCAACAACTGGCAGGTGATTCTCAAATCGACCGCGCTGGTGTCGCTGCTGGGGTTGAGCGACGTGATAAAAGCGACCCAACTGGCCGGAAAGGGAACCCATCATCCGTTCTTTTTCGCCATTGTGGCCGGCGTGCTGTATCTGATTTTTACCACCCTTTCCAATGGGGTGCTGTGGTGGCTGGAAAAACGCTACTCGCAGGGAGTCCGGAAAGTAAATTATGAGTGAGATTCTGCAACAATACTGGCAGGCCCTGCTGTGGAGTGACGGCTATCGCCTCACCGGGCTGGCGATGACGCTGTGGCTGCTGATTGTGTCGGTGACCATCGGCGGGTTGATGGCGGTTCCGCTGGCGGTAGCCCGCGTTTCGCCCCGTCGCCGCTACCGGTTGCCGGTATGGGCCTTTACCTATGTGTTTCGCGGCACGCCGCTGTATGTGCAACTGCTGGTGTTCTACTCCGGCGTGTACAGCCTGGAAATCGTGCGCGGCACCGATCTGCTGAACGCGTTTTTCCGCAGCGGCCTGAATTGCGCCATTCTGGCGCTGGCGCTTAATACCTGCGCCTATACCACCGAAATCTTCGCCGGCGCTATTCGTTCGGTGCCGCATGGTGAAATCGAGGCCGCCCGCGCCTATGGCTTTTCGCGTTTCAAACAGTACCGCTGCATCATTCTGCCGGGCGCGCTGCGCATCGCGTTGCCTGCCTACAGCAACGAAGTCATCCTGATGCTGCATTCCACCGCGCTGGCTTTTACCGTGACCGTGCCGGATTTGCTGAAAGTGGCGCGCGACATCAACGCCGCCACCTACAAGCCGTTTTACGCGTTCGGCATCGCAGGCGTGATGTATCTGGCGGTATCGTTCGTGCTGATCTCGTTGTTCAGAAAGGCTGAGCGCCGCTGGTTACGGCATCTTCATACCCGTTCATCCCATTAACCGTTCATTCCATTAAATAGTGCAGGAACAGACAAAGCATGCAGAATAATAAGCTGATGGTGACGGAATTACGTAAGCGTTATGGTCAGCATGAGGTGCTGAAAGGCATTTCATTACAGGCTAAAGCCGGGGACGTTATTTCTATTATCGGTTCATCGGGGTCGGGTAAAAGCACCTTGTTGCGCTGTATTAACTTTTTGGAAAAACCCTGTGAAGGGTCGATCCATGTGAATGGTCAGGAAATTCACATGGTGCGGGACAAAGACGGGCAGCTCAAGGTATTCGACAAGAAACAGCTACAGCTGCTGCGCACCCGGTTGACTATGGTATTCCAGCATTTCAACCTGTGGAGCTTCATGACCGCACTGGAAAACGTGATGGAAGCGCCGGTGCAGGTGCTGGGGCTGAGCAAGGCGGAAGCCCGCAAACGGGCCGAGTTCTACCTGAACAAAGTGGGGATCACCGGCGCATCACAGGAGAAATACCCGTCCGATTTGTCCGGCGGCCAGCAGCAGCGAGTGTCCATCGCCCGCGCGCTGGCGATGGAGCCGGATGTGCTGTTGTTTGACGAGCCTACGTCAGCGCTGGATCCGGAGCTGGTGGGTGAAGTGTTGCGCATCATGCAGCAACTGGCGGAAGAGGGCAAAACCATGGTGGTGGTGACCCACGAAATGGAGTTCGCCCGGCATGTCTCCAGTCATGTGATTTTCCTGCATCAGGGGCTGGTGGAGGAAGAAGGGCCGCCGGAGGCGGTGTTCGGCAACCCGCAAAGCCCGCGTTTGCAGCAGTTCCTGTCCGGTGCGCTGAAGTAACGTTCCGTACCGTCACGTCGTCCCCGCACCGGTTGGCCCGCTCAGCCTGCGCGGGGACGCAGCAAATCGTTCAGCGCCTCTTCCAGTTCAAAGAAGCGAAAACCGAAACCGGCTTTCTCCAGCCGCTGTGGAATAGCCCGTTGCCCGCCCAGCAGCAACGTCGCCGCTTCACCCATCAGTATCCTGAGCGCCCAGCCGGGCGTGCGCACAAAGCCGGGGCGATCCAGCGCGCTCGCCAGCATGGCGGAAAATTTCTCGTTACGCACCGGATAGGGCGACACCATGTTGAACGGGCCGCTCAGAATCGGGTTATCCAGCAGGTACAAAATAGCGTTGGTCATATCGTCGATATGGATCCACGGCAGGTATTGCTTGCCGGAGCCGACCGGGCCGCCTAATCCCAGCCGGAAAAGCGGCAGCATTTTTGTCAGCGCGCCGCCTTCGGCAGACAGCACCACGCCGGTGCGCAACAGGCTGACGCGGGTTTGGTCGCTTTCCGCTTCCAGCGCCAGCGCCTCCCAGCGCGCGCAGAGTTCATGGGTGAAGTCGTCGTGAGGCGGTTCATCTTCGGTCACCAGCGCTTGCCCCTGATCGCCGTAATAGCCGACGGCCGAGCCGGACAGAAACACAGAAGGCGGCGTTTGGCTATGGCGAATCAACTGCGTCAGCTGACGGGTGATATCCCAGCGGCTTTGACACAACCGCGCTTTTTGGGCTTTGGTCCAGCGTTTGTCGGCGATCGGCTCGCCCGCCAGATTGATGACGCCGTCAAAACCGTCCAGCGAGGTTTGCTCCTCCAGCCCGCGCCAGTAATCAACCTGAGCGCCCCACAGCCGTCGCGCGCGTTCCGGAGAGCGGGTCACTACGGTTACCTGATGTGACAGGGACAGCAAACGCGTAATCAGATGACGTCCAATAAGGCCGGTTCCCCCGGTGATCAATAGCTTCATAGCTGGCCTCGCTTCGTATGTCAGGTTATTCCCTTCCGCCGGGCAGTCGTGCTACGCCCGCTGGAACACCGTCTCTCCATCTCGGTTTCAGCATAGATGATTCGCTTTCGCCTGCCGGTGATATTAACCACATCTCAGGGAACTTTTATCAGCGGAACAAGCACTTTTCAAACCAACAGCGTAGCGTGGCAGGATGACGGAAAATAGTTTGATGGCGGTAAATCATCGAGGGAAAATCACGCCCGGTAAACCGGGCGTGGCGGCTAGCCCGATCAGGCTTTCGCCGCGAGTTGGTAGGCGCGCTGCGTGGCTGGGCGTTCACGGATGCGCTCAAACCAGCTTTTCACCGCCGGGAAGGCATCAATGTCGATGCGCTGGCGTTCGTGAGACACCACCCAGGGGTACGTGGCGATGTCGGCAATACTGTACTCATCGCCCGCCAGCCAGGTGTGGTGGCGCAACTGCGTGTTCAGCACGCCGTACAGCCGCTCTGTTTCTTTCTGATAGCGGTCGATGGCGTAAGGCACCGGCTGAGGCGCGTAGTGGTTGAAATGGTGGTTTTGCCCCAGCATCGGCCCGAAACCGGCCACCTGCCAGAACAGCCATTGCAGCGTGGCGGCGCGCTCCCGTACGTCGGTGCTCAAGAACTGGCCGGTTTTCTCGGCCAGATAAAGCAGAATGGCTCCGGATTCGAACAGGCTGATCGGCTCGCCCCGATCGGCAGGTTGCCGATCCACGATGGCGGGAATTTTGTTGTTGGGGGAAATTGCCAGAAATTCGGGTTTGAACTGATCGCCAGCGCCGATATCCACGTGGTGCAGTTGATAAGGTAACTGTGCTTCTTCCAGGAACAGGGTGATTTTGTGACCGTTCGGGGTAGGGGCGTAGTACACGTCAATCATGACTCATCTCTCCATAGGGGAGTCATCAGCCAGAAACTGAGGACTCTGAAAAACAGTTGGCAGGCAAAAGCCTAGCACTTTCCCGCCTGAAACATAAATAACCGTTATGGCTATCCTTTCCCTTTCGCTCCTGGCGTCGAGCGGCGCGTATCTGTGCGGAAAAGCAATAAGCCGATAATTTTGACCGGTGATGACATGGGTTTTTGGTACTATAGCGGGACCCAATCTTCTCACGCATCGGGATAGAATTATGAAACTGATGTTTGCGTCTGACCTGCATGGCTCGCTGTCTGCCACCGAAACCCTGTTGACCCGTTTTGAACAGAGCGGCGCCGACTGGCTGATCCTGCTGGGCGATTTTCTCAACCACGGCCCCCGCAATCCGTTGCCGGATCGTTACCAGCCGGCAGATGTGGCGAACCTGCTGAACCGCTACGCTTCACAGATTATGGCGGTACGGGGTAACTGCGACAGCGAAGTTGACCAGATGCTGTTGCAGTTTCCGATCACCGCGCCCTGGCAACAGGTGCTGCTGCCTGACAATCGCTTATTTGTGACTCACGGGCACCTTTATCACCCGGAAAAACGGCCGCCGCTGCACGCCGGCGACGTACTGGTGTTCGGTCATACCCATATCCCGGTGGCCGAGCGACGTGACGATATTTACTGTTTCAATCCCGGCTCTGTCAGCCTGCCTAAAGGCGGTTATCCCGCCAGTTACGGCCTGCTGGATAACGGCGTGTTGCAGGTTGTGCCATTGCAGGGTGGGGAGGCTATTGCACAGGTTGCGATTAGCCACTAACTTAGACGCTACTCTCACATCACATCAATAATTCCAATATTTTTAAAAACTGATGCGCGTGACCGCGCCACGACGAAAGGGTTTCAGAGGATGGTGGAACAAACACAGACGGTAGGCACGGAGTGGGTCGACATCGTTGATGAAAACAACGAGGTTATCGCCCAGTCGAGTCGCCAGCAGATGCGCGCTCAGCACCTGCGGCACCGTGCTACCTACATTGTTGTACATGATGGCATGGGCAAGATTCTGGTCCAGCGCCGCACCGAAACCAAAGATTTTTACCCCGGCTGGCTGGATGCAACCGCAGGTGGCGTGGTGCAAAGCGGTGAGAACCTGCTGGAATCGGCGCGCCGTGAAGCGGAAGAGGAGCTGGGAATCGCCGGCGTGCCGTTTGCCGAGCACGGTCTGTTTTACTATGAAAGCGATGACTGCCGGGTATGGGGCGCGCTGTTCAGCTGCGTAATGCACGGCCCGTTCGCCCTGCAGGCGGAAGAGATTGACGAAGTCAGCTGGCTGACGCCGGAGGAGATCACGGCGCGCTGCGATGAGTTCACCCCGGATTCACTCAAGGCGTTGTCGTTATGGCTAAGCCGCAACAGCGGCAGCAACGACTACGTTAAACCGCAACGTGTGTCGTCACGCGCCCAGAACGATGATTCGGCCGGAACGGAAGATCGTGACGCGGTGGAAGAAGAGCATTGAGTTAGGTTGTTCCGACGGGTTATCCATAAAAAAACGCCAGCAGTTGCTGGCGTTTTTGCTTCTGTCTTACCGGCGTATCGAAAGACGCGCCGGTCATGCCGTCGATCAGGCGATCTGGGTGGCCTGAATGGCGGTCAGCGCTACGGTGTAGACAATGTCGTCCACCAGCGCGCCGCGGGACAGGTCGTTAACCGGCTTACGCATGCCTTGCAGCATCGGCCCGATGGAAATCAGGTCGGCGGAACGCTGTACCGCTTTATAGGTGGTGTTGCCGGTGTTGAGGTCCGGGAACACGAACACGGTGGCTTTACCGGCAACCGGTGAGTTCGGCGCTTTGGACTGCGCTACGTCGGCCATGATGGCGGCGTCGTACTGCAGCGGACCGTCGATCACCAGATCCGGGCGTTTTTCCTGCGCCAGGCGGGTCGCTTCGCGGACTTTATCCACATCGCTGCCGGCGCCGGAGTTACCGGTCGAGTAGGAGATCATCGCTACGCGCGGTTCGATGCCGAAAGCGGCGGCGGAGTCGGCGGACTGAATAGCGATTTCAGCCAGCTGTTCAGCGGTCGGATCCGGGTTGATGGCGCAGTCGCCATAGACCAGAACCTGCTCCGGCAGCAGCATGAAGAACACGGAGGATACCAGCGAGCTGCCCGGTGCGGTTTTGATCAACTGCAACGGCGGACGGATGGTGTTGGCGGTGGTGTGAACGGCGCCGGATACCAGACCGTCTACTTCGCCTTGTTCCAGCATCAGGGTGCCCAGCACCACGTTGTCTTCCAACTGCTCGCGGGCGACCACTTCGGTCATGCCTTTGCTCTTACGCAGTTCGACCAGACGCGGTACATAGCGCTCACGAGCTTCGACCGGATCGACGATCTCGATGCCTTTGCCCAGTTCAACGCCCTGCGCAGCGGCTACGCGCTGGATTTCATCCGGGTTGCCCAGCAGCACGCATTGCGCGATGCCGCGTTCGGCACAGATGGCGGCAGCCTTGACGGTACGCGGCTCGTCGCCTTCCGGCAGCACGATGCGTTTGCTTGCCTGACGTGCCAGTTCGGTCAGCTGATAGCGGAAAGCCGGCGGAGACAGGCGGCGTGAGCGTTCAGACGCAGCGGTCAGCGAATCGATCCACTGGGTATCGATATGGCGCGCCACGTATTCCTGTACTTTTTCCACGCGTTCATGGTCGTCGGCCGGCAGTTCCAGGTTGAAGCTCTGCAGGTTCAGCGAGGTCTGCCAGGTGTTGGTATTAACCATGAATACCGGCAGGCCGGTCTGGAAGGCGCGTTCGCACAGCTTGCTGATGGCCGGGTCGATTTCGTAGCCACCGGTCAGCAGCAGGGCGCCGATTTCAACGCCGTTCATGGCGGCCAGACAGGCGGCAACCAGTACGTCCGGACGGTCGGCGGAGGTGACCAGCAGCGAACCCGGACGGAAATGTTCCAGCATATGCGGAATGCTGCGGGCGCAGAAGGTCACTGATTTCACGCGGCGGGTCTGGATGTCGCCGGCGTTGATCACGCGTGCGTTCAGGTGGTTGGCCATGTCGATGGCGCGGGTAGCGATCAGATCGAAGCTCCACGGCACGCAACCCAGAACCGGCAGCGGGCTGTTGGCAAACAGCAGCTTCGGATCGATATTGGCGACGCTGGCTTTGGTGGAATCATCGAAAATTTCGGACAAATCGGGACGGGTGCGACCCTGTTCATCCACCGGTGCGTTCAGCTTGTTGATGATAACGCCGGTGATGTTTTTATTCTTGCTGCCGCCGAAGCTGGAACGGGCGATGTCGATACGTTCTTTCAACTGTGCCGGGGAATCGTTGCCCAGCGCCAGTACGAAGACGATTTCCGCGTTCAGCGTTTTAGCGATTTCATAGTTCAGCGCGTTGGCGAACTGGTGTTTGCGGGTCGGCACCAGACCTTCTACCAGCACGACTTCCGCGTCTTTGGTGTTTTCGTGATAGCGGGCGATGATCTCTTCCAGCAGCACGTCCTGCTGGTTGCTGCTCAGCATCGACTCCACATAGCTCATCGTCAGCGGCTCGGCGGCCGGAATGGCGGAGGTGGCGCGGACGATGGTGGTGGTCTGATCCAGTGCGTTTTCACCGGAACGCGGCTGCGCGATAGGCTTGAATACGCTCAGGCGCACGCCTTTCTGTTCCATGGAACGAATGACACCCAGGCTGACGCTGGTCAGGCCCACGCTGGTGCCAGTAGGAATCAACATGATTGTACGGGACACGGCTTAACCTCTGTTTGCGGTTGCTCGTTGTTCAAAAACGATGCTTCTAAAACAACTCCGTCAGCCGAAGCTGACGGAGTGGGGAGACTTATCAGGCGGTCAGGCGCAGCGCGTCCTGAGCGATGACCAACTCTTCGTTGGTCGGGATAACCAGAGCCGGACGGGCGCCGTCTTTGGCGATGTTGCCGCCTTTGCCGAAACGGGCGGCCAGGTTACGTTCGTGGTCGACTTCGAAGCCCAGCAGACCCAACTGTTTCAGCGTCAGTTCACGCACCATAGCCGCGTTTTCGCCGATGCCGCCGGTGAAGATTACCGCGTCCAGACGACCTTCCATCAGCGCAGAGTAAGAACCGATGTACTTCGCCAGACGGTGGCAGTACACGTTCATGGCGCGTTTGGCGTCTTCTTTGGTTTCGTAGTTGTCTTCTACATAACGGCAGTCGCTGGTGACTTCAGTCAGACCCAGCAGGCCGGATTCTTTGGTCAGCAGCTTGTTGATGCTTTCCACGCTCATGCCCAGGGAATCATGCAGGTGGAAAACCACCGCCGGGTCGATGTCACCGCTACGGGTGCCCATCACCAGACCTTCCAGCGGGGTCAGACCCATGGAGGTATCCACGCACTTGCCGTTGCGGATAGCGGAAACGGAACCGCCGTTGCCCAGGTGGCAGGTGATCACGTTCAGTTCTTCTACCGGCTTGTTCAGGACTTTCGCCGCTTCACGAGAAACGAAGTAGTGGCTGGTACCGTGAGCGCCATAACGGCGGATGTGATGTTCTTTGTATAATTTGTACGGCAGGGCATACAGGTAGGCTTCTTCCGGCATAGTCTGATGGAACGCGGTGTCGAAGACAGCGACGTTCTTGTCTTTCAGGTGCGGGAATTCCTTCAGTGCTTCTTCGATGCCGATCAGATGAGCCGGGTTGTGCAGCGGCGCGAACGGCACGGCGTCCTTGATGCCCTGCAACACGTCGGCGTTGATCACTGCTGATTGCGTGAATTTTTCGCCGCCGTGGACGATACGATGACCGATTGCTACCAGTTGAGCAGACAGTTCCGGCTTCTGGCTGAGGATGGTGTTAACGATGAAGCTCAGTGCTTCGCTGTGGGCGGCACCGGCACCCAGTTCAGCTTCCTGCTTGCCACCGTCAATTTTCCATTTGATGCGCGCTTCAGGCAGATTAAAACACTCGGCCAGGCCAGACAGGTATTCGTCTCCGTTGACGGCATCAATGATGGCGAACTTCAGGGAAGAACTGCCACAGTTAAGGACCAGTACTAACTTACTCGACATGGAAGTACCTACTTGTTATACATGGTTAAAAAAATGTCACACAACAGCCAGCGTAGCGCAGAAGGCGGTTGACATTTATGATTAACATCATGGCCGGGTGATTTTTCCAGACATGACGGCGGAAAACGCCGATGTAACAACCGCCCGGCAGCGTATGAAACGCCCCGGCCTGGCGACATCGGCGCGGCAAAAACGGCGACAGCAGACACACATGACGTTCGCTACGCGCTGAATCAACAGTGACCGGATTCGCCAGCCGACGCAACGAAACGCTGCCTGAAACAGCGGATGGCTAAACAGCGAGTGCAGAACAACGGTGTCATACGGCTTTTTATCGCAGCTCAAAAGGCTATTTTAGGATACCGATAGCAATCATTAAACACAAAATATATTTTAAGCTTGTCAATTACAGTTGGTGATTTATACAAATTTTTTATTTTTTATATGTGAAGTTGAGGTTGAGCATGACGACGAAACCCTCCGGTAAGACAGGATGGCTACAACTATTCCGTCTGGGCCAGCACTATATGAAAACCTGGCCGACGGACAAGCGTTTGGCGCCGGTGTTTCCTGAAAATCGCGTGGCGCGCGCCACCCGGTTTGCCATTCGTATCATGCCGCCGCTGGCCGTCTTTACCCTGACCTGGCAAATCGCGCTGGGCGGGCAACTGGGGCCGAGCGTGGCTACCGCGCTATTCGCCCTTGGCTTGCCGATGCAGGGATTATGGTGGCTGGGGCGACGTTCTGTCACTCCGTTGCCGCCTTCCTTATTACAGTGGTTTCATGAAATTCGTAATAAGCTGCTGGCGTCGGGAATGGCGCTGGCGCCGGTGGAAGGACAGCCCACTTATCAGATGCTGGCGGACGTGCTGAATCGTGCCTTCAGGCAGCTCGACAAGACGTTCCTGGACGATCTTTGATGTAAACCCGGTTTTTAGCCAAAGACGCTGACATTTTTTCCATTGGATTCTGTTTTAAATCAAGAAACGAACGCCAGCCAGTATGCGATTCTGCTGTCAATATCCCTTTAGCCGGAATCAGATTCAGGAGTGCACCATGGAAATGACTAATGCTCAGAGACTTATCCTGTCCAATCAGTACAAAATGATGTCAATGCTGGATCCCGATAATGCGGAACGTTACCGCCGCCTGCAAACTATCATCGAACGGGGTTATGGGTTGCAAATGCGGGAACTGGATCGTGATTTTGGCGATTTAAACGAAGATGTGTGCCGTACCCTCATTAATATTATGGAAATGCATCATGCGCTGCAGGTTTCCTGGGCCAACCTGAAAGAGAAACCGGACATGGATGAGCGCCGTGTGGCGTTCCTTGGCTTCGATGCCGCCACTGAGGCGCGCTATCTGGGTTACGTGCGCTTTATGGTGCACGTGGAAGGGCGCTATCCCCACTTTGATTCCGGCACGCATGGCTTTAACTCACAGACCAAAATGTGGGATAAATACATCCGCATGCTGGCGATTTGGCAATCCTGCCCGCGTCAGTATCACCTGAGTGCGGTGGAGATCGCGCAAATCATTAATGCCTGATAAGTTCGGGGCCGGTAAATAAAGAAGGGGCTTTCTGTGGAGTGTAAAGGTTTTCTGTTTGATCTTGACGGCACGCTGGTGGATTCACTGCCCGCGGTGGAACGGGCCTGGAGCAACTGGGCAAAAGATCATGATATCGACCCGCAGACGGTTCTGGATTTTATTCATGGCAAGCAGGCCATCACCTCGTTGCGTCATTTTCTGGCTGGCGCCAGTGAAGAGACGATTCAGCGCGAGTTTGTCGCGCTGGAGCAGGTGGAAGCGACCGATACCACCGGTATTGCGGCTATGCCGGGCGCTCAGGCGCTGTTGGTCAGGCTGGACGAGTTGAATATTCCGTGGGCGATCGTGACGTCGGGAACGGTGCCGATTGCGCATGCTCGCCATCGCGCCGCGGGGTTGTCTGCTCCGCGCGAGTTCATCACTGCGGAGCAGGTGGCGCATGGCAAACCGAATCCGGACGCGTATCTGCTGGGCGCGCAGCGGTTGGGGCTGGCTCCTGCCGAGTGCGTGGTGGTCGAGGATGCGCCGGCCGGCGTGCTGTCTGGTCTGGCTGCGGGGTGTAAGGTTGTCGCGGTGAATGCGCCGGCCGACACGCCGCGTCTGGACGAGGTGGATGCCGTATTACATTCCCTTGAGCAATTGCAGATTTCGCGTACAGCGGGTGGCTGGGTCAATATCACCCTGAAATGATGCCCCAAACCGGAGTAAACATGATCAAAACCCTGCTTTGTCAGGGTTTTTTTATGGCATGCTGATTTTCAGCGGTTTCTCCGGGGAATGCGTTTCCAGCTGGAATACCGCCTGATGAATAAGGACTGTTAACGTCAGGAGGAGGCATGTTGAGCAGTTCGCTGGTCTGGGTTGTCATGCTGTTATTGATTGCCATTGCGCTGTTTGCTACCGGCAAACTGCGCATGGATGTGATTGCTTTGCTGGTGATTGTGGCGTTCGTGCTAAGCGGCACGCTGACGCTACAGGAGGCGCTGATCGGTTTCAGCGATCCGAACGTATTCCTGATCGCTGCGCTGTTTGTGATCGGCGAAGGTCTGGTGCGGACCGGGGTGGCCTATCAGGTCGGCGACTGGTTGATGCGCGTGGCCGGGCAGAGTGAAACCCGCATGCTGATTCTGCTGATGTGCACCGTGGCGCTGCTGGGCGCCTTCATGAGTTCGACCGGCGTGGTGGCTATTTTTATTCCGGTAGTACTGAACGTCGCCGCGCGGATGAAAACCACCCCGGCCCGCCTGATGATGCCGCTGGCCTTCGCCGGGTTGATCAGCGGCATGATGACGCTGGTGGCGACTCCGCCCAATATGGTGGTCAGCAGTGAGCTGATGCGTACCGGTATGGCCGGGTTCAGCTTTTTTAGCGTCACGCCTATTGGTGTGGTGGTGTTGCTGATCGGTATCGCGTATATGTTGGTGGCCCGTTTTTGGCTGACCACGACGGACAGCGATAACTTCAAGGAAGGGTGGAAACGTAAAACGTTTCGTGACCTGATCCGGGAATATCGACTGACCGGGCGCGCGCGCCGGCTGGCGATCCGCACCGGCTCACCGCTGATTGGTCAGCGCCTGGATGATTTGCAATTACGCCAGCGCTACGGCGCCAACGTGGTGGGGATTGAGCGCTGGCAGAAATTCCGGCGCATTATGGTCAGCGTCAGCGGCAATAGCGAATTGCGCTTGAATGATGTGCTGCTGATCGATATGTCGGCATCAGACGTGGATCTGCGTGAGTTCTGCGCCACCCAGCGCCTGGAACCGATGGTGCTGCGCGGCGAGTATTTCTCCGAACAGGCGCGGGATGTGGGCATGGCGGAAGTGTCGCTGATCCCGGATTCCGGACTGCTGGGCAAAACGTTGCAGGAGGCGTCGTTTCGCAGCCGCTATGGGTTGACGGTGGTGGGCATTCGTCGGGACGGCGAGGCGCTGGAAGGCACGCTGGCTGACGAAGCATTAAAGCTGGGGGATATTTTACTGGTGATTGGCGACTGGAAAAACATCCGCCTGCTGCACCAGCACAAGCACCACTTTATTGTGCTCAACCTGCCGGCGGAAGTGGATGAAGTGGCGCCAGCCAGTAATCAGGCGCCGCATGCGCTGTTTTGTCTGGCGCTGATGGTGGCGATGATGCTTACCGATGAAATCCCCAACGCTATCGCCGCGTTGATCGCCTGCCTGCTAATGGGTCAGTTTCGCTGCATCGACATGGAAAGCGCCTATCGCGCCGTGCACTGGCCGAGCCTGATCCTGATTGTGGGAATGATGCCGTTTGCTCTGGCGTTGCAGCAAACCGGCGGCGTGGCCTTGGCCGTCAAAGGGTTGATGGAAATTGGCGGCGATGCCGGTCCGCATATGATGTTGGTGTGCTTGTTCCTGCTGTGTGCGCTGACGGGCTTGTTTATTTCCAATACGGCGACGGCGGTGCTGATGGCGCCGATCGCCGTGGCGGCGGCGGAGCAGATGCAGGTTTCGCCATATCCTTTCGCGATGATTATCGCTATTGCCGCTTCCGCTGCGTTTATGACGCCGGTTTCTTCGCCGGTGAATACGCTGGTGCTGGCGCCCGGCGGATATCGTTTCAGTGATTTTGTTCGGGTTGGGGTGCCGTTCACGCTGTTGGTGATGGCGGTCAGCGTGGTGATGGTGCCGTGGCTGTACCCATTTTGAATGCAAACATGTGTGAACAGCCTGACTGACCTGCTGTCAGGCTGTGCGCCGCGCTCATTGGTGGCTGACTAAAGCGGCGACTCCTGGCTGATTTCATCCAGCGACAGGCTGAAGCTTGGAATAAACACCGTCATGAAATAATCCATTTCCGGGCTCTGGCGCTGCTGGAGCGTCTTTTCCAGTCGGGCTTTGGCCAGCAAAAATTCGTTATTGCCGGCCGACAGTTCTTCCAGACACTTCAGGTACGCGCAAAGCGCATCCGCCTGTTTCACGATGGCGTGCTCTTCTTCGCTGATATGGGATTCATCAAGCAGCGGGCTGAAATCCTGCTGCAGTTCGGCAGGCAGCATCGCAATCAGGTTCTGGCGGGCAATCTTTTCAATCTTCTTGTATTCGTGGGCAATCTGAGCGTTGTAATACTTGATGGGGGTGGGCATGTCGCCGGTCAGCACTTCACTGGCGTCATGGTACATCGCCAGCAGGGCAATGCGACCAACATTGAGATTGCCATTGAATTTACGGTTTTTGATCACCGCGAGGGCATGAGCGACAAACGCTACCTGCAGGCTGTGCTCGGAGACATTTTCGGTCCGGACATTGCGCATCAGCGGCCAACGGCTAATCAGTTTCAGGCGGGACAAGTGGGCGAAGAAATGACTTTGAACCATAAGTGTCTCTCGGTGTACAGCATTAGGGGTTCATTGTGGCGGCTCCGGCATCAAGAAGCAAATCAGGCCGGGGGGAGCGGGAAAAGGCTCAGGCTGCAGGGGCGCAAACATGCCCGGCGCCAGTGCGGCGCCGGGCATCATCCTGATTACTGGTGATAACCTTCCAGGAAACGGCCAAATTTGTTGATCGCCATTTCCAGTTCGTCAACACGCGGCAGGGTTACGATACGCAGGTGGTCTGGTTCCGGCCAGTTGAAGGCGGTGCCTTGTACCAGCAGCACCTTTTCCTGCAGCAGCAGGTCCAGTACCAGCTTCTGGTCGTCATGAATGTTGAAGCGTTTGGCGTCAATGCGGGGGAACATATACAGCGCTCCGCTCGGTTTGACGCAGGATACGCCGGGAATCTGGTTGATCAGTTCCCAGGCGCGATTACGCTGCTCGTATAGACGCCCGCCAGGATGAATGAATTCGCTGATGCTTTGGTAACCGCCCAGCGCGGTCTGAATAGCATGCTGCATCGGCACGTTGGCGCACAGACGCATCGACGCCAGCATTTCCAGCCCTTCAATATAACCGCGAGCGTGCTTTTTCGGTCCGTTCAGCACCATCCAGCCCTGACGGAACCCGGCCACACGATAGGTTTTGGACAGACCGTTGAAGGTGACGGTTAACAGGTCAGGCGCCAGCGCGGCAATCGAATGGTGCTGAGCGTCATCGTAGAGGATCTTGTCGTAAATCTCGTCGGCGAAAATGATCAAGTTATGCTGGCGGGCAATCTCGACCACTTCCAGCAGCAGTTCTTTGCTGTACACCGCCCCGGTCGGGTTATTGGGGTTGATGATCACGATCCCGCGGGTACGAGGAGTGATTTTACTGCGAATGTCATCCAGATCCGGGAACCAGCCCGACTCTTCGTCACAGCGGTAATGCACCGCATGGCCGCTGGAAAGCGACACGGCCGCGGTCCACAGCGGGTAATCCGGCGCCGGCACCAGCATTTCGTCACCGGTATTCAGCAATGCCTGCATCGACTGGACGATCAGTTCGGAAACGCCGTTGCCGATATAGACGTCTTCCAGCGTCACGTCGCGCATATCGCGAGCCTGATAGTGCTGTACGATGGCCTTGCGGGCGGAATAGAGCCCTTTGGAATCGCAGTAGCCTTGCGCAGTCGGCAGATTGCGGATGACATCCACCAGAATTTCATCCGGCGCATCGAACCCGAAAGGCGCCGGGTTGCCGATGTTCAGTTTGAGTACCTTGTTGCCTTCTTCTTCCAGCCGTTTTGCTTCTTTTAATACCGGACCACGAATATCGTAACAAACGTTTTCCAGTTTTTTCGATTTTTCTATCGGTGACATTTAACAAACCTTTTACAGGATCCTATTCCTGATGAGTAATCGCCTAACCCGCCTAATGTACTCTTCCCGCCGTGTGTTTTGAAGAATCATTACCATGGCTGTGAAGCCGGTTCCAGATAACGCTCAGAGCCAGAGCGACAAATGACATCATTGTTAATGAAGTGTAATTGATCTGTGATGGCGCTTTGGGTTTTTGACCCGAGATTGAGAGCGGGATCTATAAAACAGCCTCTGGTGCCGGTAAATTATCCAGCCGGATCGCATGACGAAGCATTAATCATGTCCAGATGGTGGCCGCAAGGAATAATCTCGGCAGCAATTGAGGTATTTTTTATACCTGATTCAAACGCTGAAACCGGTATCATAAAATGATGGCTGCCGTGAGGGTTATAAAAAAACCATTTTTTAAATACGGTAATGGCAGAAGAGCAAGGAAATGTTTCTCTATGTGGAAATGAAGGGGGCGTATCTTATCCGAAAAAAATAAAACGCAGCCAACTCGCTGATAATAAAAAAATGGAGTTATTTAAACGAATAGTGAAGAAATCAGGGTAAGAATAAAAAAGACAGGGTATATCTCATTGCTCATAAGATAATTCTTTGACTGGAGAAAACCTCCTCGCGTAACTTCATGAAAATTTATGTTACATGTGACATCCTTGCGCGTTATTTAACAAATTTACAAAAATTTATTAATCTTTACATAAAAACTGGGTCACATGGTGATAGTAACTTACTGTATTAATAGTGTTTGCGTGCGAACGGCGCCAGGTTTGGTCTGAGAGCTACTTTTGGGGAAGTGAAAGGATAGTGAAGTGAATTCATCAGGTGGCTTGATGGTTTTTATGATTGAATTAAAACGGGATTTCAAATTGAATAGCGCGATTTAAGAGTTTGCTGATGTTTTAAACGTAATGTCTTTTTCAAGCAAACGGAGAATCAATGATGCACAAAGCATGCGTTAAAAGTGAAAAATAAGAGATGTCGTTTATTTGGGTGAGCGTGTGTCATAACGTAAGCGCAATCAAAATCTTATATCCCTTCATTGTAAATTGCCGGTGAAGTGAGACAGCTGGTTTTTTTTTGATTTTTATTTTATTATCTAAAATAAATAAAAGGGTTCTTTTTGAAAGTCTGATTACGTCATAAGATGCTTAAATAAGGAGGCTGAGGGAAGAGGTGATTCGGACAAAGGAATATACATGGCCTTTTGCCGTAACCGTTCGTCTGCGATACTGTCCGTCTTATATTGTGCGTCCGGCCCTTGCCGGGGCATCAACATCAACACCAGGTATGTTTGTTAAAAATTAAAATAGATAAGTGAAGAACCGTATGACAAATACAAGTCGCCCTGTCCTCAACCTTGATCTCGATCTGTTGAGAACGTTCGTCGCTGTTGCAGATTTGAACACGTTTGCAGCCGCCGCTGTGGCTGTGTGCAGAACACAGTCGGCAGTGAGCCAGCAGATGCAGCGTCTGGAGCAGTTGATTGGTAAGGAGCTGTTTGCCCGCCACGGGCGAAACAAGCTGCTGACCGAGCATGGCATCCAGTTTCTTGGATATGCCAGAAAAATCCTGCAATTTAACGATGAGGCCTGCGCCTCTCTGATGTATAGCGATATTCAGGGCACCCTGACTATCGGCGCGTCTGATGACACGGCGGATACCATCCTGCCTTTCATCCTGCAGCGCGTGACTACCGTGTTCCCGAAACTGTCGATCGCCGTCAGTATCAAACGCAGCGCAGAAATGGCGGATATGCTGCAACAGGGGAAAATTGATCTGGTCATTACTACGAGCAACAGCGACGATTTGCCGCATGTGTTGCTACGCACGTCACCGACGTTATGGTATTGCTCGGCCGATTATCAGTACCAGCCGGGAGAGACTGTTTCGCTGGTGGTGCTGGATGAACCGAGCCCGTTCCGCGCGCTGGCGCTGGAGCAACTGACCGCCGCAGGTATTCCGTGGAAGATCTCTTACGTCGCCTCTACGTTGTCTGCAGTGCGTGCGGCGGTAAAAGCCGGTCTTGGGATTACCGTGCGTTCGGTAGAAATGATGAGTCCGGAACTGCGCGTGCTGGGTGAAGAGGAAGGCTTGCCGAAACTGCCTGATACTCGCTATTACCTGTGCAGGAATCCGGATCATGACAACGAGCTGACCAATGCCATTTTCAGCGCTATCGAGTCCGGTACCCGTTCGCATTTGCTGCCGGTCAGCACAGGAACGGAAAACGATACGCGGGAACCGCCGGCAGATGAATCATTAAAAGATATTACCTGAGTACAAACATAGCGGGGTGAAAGGCCCCGCTATGGCTTAGGCTTCCATCCTTCAGTCAGTCTTTGCCATGCTGGTTTTCTCACCACGGTTTGTCCGTTCACTTCTGTGCGTCCGTTTTGTCCCTCTTTGTCTAATGCGCTGTTTGTGTTCTTTTTTTATTAAAACTGCATTTCTATTTTTTTAAAGCCATGTTGACCGAATGAAAAGGTTAATGGTTGAGCAATTGACGCAATTTTTTTACTAACATAAATGAAAAAAGTGTGCCCTGGATCAAAAAATACCCCTATTAACACTATGGGGGAACAGGAATTCTTGCCGAAAATGTTATAGTCACCCTGCCAATAAGGGCTTTGTGTGGGTGGAATCGTTAACGTGAAGCGGTTGACTGACTCGATTTAGTCAACGTGTTACACACAAAATGTTAACGAAACTGCGTGCATGTAAAGTAATGTGCTGTTATTTTTAGTGGCGTTGAAAATAAGGTTACATAACAGGGAATCAGGCCTCATTAAACAGCCGCTTAACCTTATAAGTTGTGGTGTTTTTGTGGCGAAAAATCCTTCCTTTTAATCGATGTGGCGACGAACTGCCGACAAAAGAGCAGGTGTCTGATCACTTTTGATGAGTAAGCAAGAGTATGTCAACAACTACTGAAGTCCTCGCCCATCACTGGGCTTTTGCGCTATTCGTTATCGTTGCTGTAGGTCTCTGCGGCTTTATGCTGCTCGGCGGCTTCCTGTTGGGAGGCAGAGCCCGGGCCAGACACAAAAACATTCCTTATGAATCAGGTATCGATTCCGTTGGCTCCGCGCGGTTGCGCCTCTCCGCCAAGTTTTATCTGGTCGCCATGTTTTTCGTTATTTTCGACGTTGAAGCCCTCTATCTCTACGCCTGGTCCGTATCTATCCGGGAAAGCGGCTGGATAGGCTTCGTCGAGGCCACAATTTTCATTTTGGTGTTGTTGGCTGGTTTGATCTATCTGGTGCGTATCGGCGCGTTGGACTGGACGCCGTCGCGTTCAAAAAGACAAGTCGTGAAATCCAATGTCGTGACTCAGACCACCAACACTCATCAGCAGTAATAGCGAGGCATTTAGAAGATGGATTATACGCTCACCCGCATTGACCCGGACGGTGAGAACGACCGTTACCCCCTCCAGAAGCAAGAGATTGTCAGCGATCCGCTTGAACAGCATGTCAATCGCAGCGTTTTCATGGGCAACCTCGAACAGTCGCTGCACAGCATGGTCAACTGGGGGCGCAGCAATTCCCTGTGGCCTTACAACTTCGGTCTTTCCTGCTGTTACGTGGAAATGGCGACGTCGTTTACTTCGGTGCATGACGTTGCGCGTTTTGGTTCTGAAGTTATCCGCGCCTCACCACGTCAGGCGGATTTCATGGTTGTGGCCGGTACGCCGTTTTTGAAAATGGCGCCGGTCATTCAGCGTTTGTACGACCAGATGCTGGCGCCAAAATGGGTAATTTCCATGGGGGCCTGTGCGAATTCCGGCGGTATGTACGATATTTATTCCGTGGTGCAAGGCGTGGACAAGTTCCTGCCGGTTGATGTGTACATCCCGGGATGCCCGCCGCGTCCGGAAGCCTACATGCAGGCGCTGTTGCTGCTGAAAGAGTCCATCGGTAAGGAGCGCCGCCCTCTGTCATGGGTGGTAGGCGATCAGGGGGTTTACCGCGCCAATATGCAATCCGAGCGCGAACGTAAACGGGGAGAGCGCATTGCGGTAACCAATCTGCGTTCTCCTGATGAGATTTGACCCTGTGAGTGAAGGCTGTAGTGGCTACGTAAGATCACGATAAATTCATATCACGATAAATCGTGTGTAGCCATTATCAGTCACAGAAATAGCACGTTTACTGTGGTGACATATTTATGACAGATTTAACGACGCACGATGTCGCTCTGCCTGCGTGGCAAACCCGTGATCATCTGGATGATCCGGTCGTCAGCGAGCTGTGTAACCGTTTTGGACCGGAAGCATTTACCGTTCAGGCAACCCGCACTGGCCTGCCGGTGGTTTGGGTGAAACGTGAGCAGTTGCTGGACGTAGTGGCTTTTCTGAAAAAACAGCCCAAACCTTATGTGATGCTGCTTGACCTGCATGGCGTGGATGAGCGTCTGCGTACCCATCGCCAGGGCCTGCCGGACGCCGACTTCACCGTTTTCTATCACCTGATTTCGATTGAGCGCAACCGCGATATCATGCTGAAGGTGGCACTGTCGGAAAACGATCTGAACATGCCGACCCTGATCAAACTGTTCCCCAACGCTAACTGGTACGAACGCGAAGTGTGGGACATGTTTGGCATCACCTTCAAAGGGCACCCGCACCTGACGCGCATCATGATGCCGCAGACCTGGCAGGGGCATCCGTTGCGTAAGGATTTCCCGGCGCGCGCCACCGAGTTCGATCCCTTCGTGCTGACCAAACAGCGTGAAGACATGGAGATGGAATCCCTGACTTTCAAACCGGAAGAGTGGGGGATGAAGCGCGGTACCGACAACGAAGACTTCATGTTCCTGAACCTGGGGCCGAACCACCCGTCCGCGCATGGTGCTTTCCGTATCATTCTGCAGCTTAACGGCGAAGAGATCGTCGACTGTATTCCGGATATCGGCTATCACCACCGCGGCGCGGAAAAAATGGGTGAACGCCAGTCCTGGCATAGCTATATCCCTTACACCGACCGTATCGAATACCTCGGCGGCTGCGTGAACGAAATGCCGTATGTACTGGCGGTGGAAAAGCTGGCCGGTATCGAGGTGCCTGAGCGCGTGAACGTTATCCGCGTCATGCTGTCCGAACTGTTCCGCATCAATAGCCACCTGCTGTACATCAGTACCTTTATTCAGGACGTCGGCGCGATGACGCCGGTGTTCTTTGCGTTTACCGATCGTCAGAAAATTTACGATCTGGTGGAAGCGATTACCGGCTACCGCATGCATCCGGCCTGGTTCCGTATCGGCGGCGTGGCGCACGATCTGCCGCGCGGCTGGGAACGTTTGCTGCGTGAATTCCTCGACTGGATGCCGGCGCGTCTGGATACCTACATCAAGGCGGCGTTGCAAAACAGCATCCTGAAAGGGCGTTCACAAGGCGTAGCCGCCTATAACGCCAAAGAAGCGCTGGAGTGGGGCGTAACCGGCGCCGGTCTGCGCGCTACCGGCATCGCATTCGACGTGCGTAAATCACGGCCTTACTCCGGTTATGAAAACTTCGACTTTGAAGTACCGGTAGGCGACGGCATCAGCGACTGCTACAGCCGCGTGATGCTGAAAGTGGAAGAGCTGCGTCAGAGTCTGCGTATTCTGGAACAATGCCTGAAAAATATGCCGGAAGGTCCGTTCAAGGCCGACCATCCGCTGACCACGCCGCCGCCGAAAGAGCGTACGCTGCAACACATTGAAACGCTGATTAACCACTTCCTGCAGGTTTCCTGGGGGCCGGTGATGCCTGCTAACGAGTCATTCCAGATGATCGAGGCCACCAAAGGGGTTAACAGTTACTACCTGACCAGTGACGGCAGCACCATGAGCTACCGCACCCGTATCCGCACGCCGAGTTTCCCGCATTTGCAACAGATTCCGTCGGTGATTCGCGGTTGTCTGGTATCCGACCTGATCGTATACCTCGGTAGTATTGATTTTGTCATGTCAGATGTGGACCGCTAATTATGCACGAACATAACAACACTCAGGATTCGATCGATGCTCCGGCGCAGGCCGCCAGCGATGTTTTTGTGTTAAGTGACACAGAGCGCGACGCTATCGAGCATGAAAAACACCACTACGAAGATGCGCGCGCCGCGTCTATTGAAGCGCTGAAGATTGTGCAGAAACACCGTGGCTGGGTGCCGGATGGCGCGATTGACGCCATTGCCGAGGTTCTCGGTATTCCTGCCAGCGACGTGGAAGGCGTGGCGACGTTCTACAGCCAGATTTTCCGTCAGCCGGTCGGGCGCCATGTAATCCGTTACTGCGACAGCGTGGTGTGCCATATCACCGGTTATCAGGGGATCCAGGCGGCGCTGGAAAGAAAGCTGAATATCAAGCCCGGCCAGACTACATTTGACGGCCGCTTTACGCTGCTGCCGACCTGCTGTCTGGGAAACTGCGACAAGGGTCCGACCATGATGATCGACGAGGACACCCACAGTCAGCTGAAGCCTGAAGATATCGATTCGTTACTGGAGCAGTATCAATGAGTAAAAACATTGTTCTGACGGCTGAACAGCATCCCCTGACCTGGCGTCTGCGCGCAGACAAACAGCCGGTGTGGCTGGACGAATACCGCAGCAAGAACGGTTATGCAGGAGCCCAAAAGGCGCTGACCGGCATGGCGCAGGATGAGGTGGTGACCCTGGTCAAGGATGCCGGCCTGCGTGGTCGCGGCGGCGCGGGTTTCTCCACGGGTCTCAAGTGGAGCCTGATGCCGAAAGATGAAAGCATGAATATCCGCTATCTGCTGTGTAACGCGGATGAGATGGAGCCGGGCACTTACAAAGACCGCCTGCTGATGGAGCAGATGCCGCATCTACTGGTGGAAGGCATGCTGATCGGCGCTTATGCGCTGAAAGCCTATCGCGGCTATATCTTCCTGCGCGGCGAATACGTTGAAGCGGCGGCTAATTTGCGTCGTGCTATCGCTGAAGCGACAGAAGCAGGGCTGCTTGGCAAAAACATTATGGGCACCGGCTTTAATTTCGAGCTGTTTGTGCACACCGGCGCCGGTCGCTACATCTGTGGTGAAGAAACGGCGCTGATCAACTCGCTGGAAGGCCGTCGCGCCAACCCGCGCTCTAAACCGCCGTTCCCGGCTTCCGCCGGCGCATGGGGCAAACCCACTTGCGTAAACAACGTGGAAACGCTGTGCAACGTGCCGGCCATCATCGAGCATGGTGTGGAATGGTATCAGGGGCTGTCTGCCGGTAAGAGTAAAGACGCCGGCACCAAGCTGATGGGCTTCTCCGGTCGGGTGAAAAACCCGGGCCTGTGGGAGTTGCCGTTTGGTACCACCGCCCGCGAGATTCTGGAAGATTACGCCGGCGGTATGCGTGATGGTTTGACGCTGAAAGCCTGGCAGCCCGGCGGCGCCGGTACCGACTTCCTGACCGATGCGCATCTGGATCTGCCGATGGATTTCGAAAATATCGGCAAGGCCGGCAGCCGTCTGGGTACGGCGCTGGCGATGGCGGTCGACAATGAAATCAACATGGTATCGCTGACGCGCAATCTGGAAGAGTTCTTCGCTCGCGAGTCTTGCGGCTGGTGTACGCCGTGCCGCGACGGCCTGCCGTGGAGCGTCAAGATTCTGCGCGCGCTGGAGCGTGGGGAAGGGCAGCCGGGCGACATTGAAACGCTGGAGCAGCTGTGCCGCTTCCTGGGGCCGGGCAACACCTTCTGCGCCCACGCGCCGGGGGCGGTCGAACCGCTGCAGAGCGCCATTAAATATTTCCGGGACGAATTCGAGGCAGGCATCGCCAGACAGGTTGTCAGTAACGCCAAACCGATTGGCGGCATTCAGCCCAACCTGCTGAAACAGCGCTGGTAATCGCGCAATCCGGCGTGTTGAGCATCACGCCGGGATTAAACGCCGATTCATCCCGCAGACAGAATTTTTGATTAGTGCCCGCCGAGGCGGGCTGTTATGGAAGCATGCTGACTATGGCAACGATTCATGTAGACGGCAAAGAATATGAAGTGGACGGAGCGGATAACCTGCTGCAGGCTTGTCTGTCTCTGGGACTTGATATCCCCTACTTTTGCTGGCACCCGGCGCTGGGGAGCGTCGGTGCTTGTCGCCTGTGTGCGGTCAAGCAGTACCAGAACGCGGAAGATACCCGTGGTCGTCTGGTGATGTCCTGTATGACGCCGGCGTCGAATGGCACCTTTATCGCCATTGACGATGATGAGGCGAAGCAGTTCCGCAAGACGATTGTGGAATTTCTGATGACCAACCATCCGCACGACTGTCCGGTTTGTGAGGAAGGGGGCAACTGTCATCTGCAGGACATGACCGTAATGACGGGCCACAATTTCCGTCGTTACCGTTTCACCAAACGTACACACCACAATCAGGATCTCGGCCCGTTCATCTCCCACGAAATGAACCGCTGTATCGCCTGTTACCGTTGCGTGCGTTATTACAAGGATTACGCCGACGGCAAAGACCTGGGCGTTTACGGCGCGCATGACAACGTCTATTTCGGTCGTCCGGAAGACGGTGTGCTGGAAAGCGAATTTTCCGGCAACCTGGTGGAAGTCTGTCCGACCGGGGTCTTCACCGACAAAACCCATTCCGAGCGTTATAACCGCAAATGGGACATGCAGTTCGCGCCCAGCATTTGCCAGCAGTGCAGCGTGGGTTGCAACACCAGTCCGGGCGAGCGTTATGGCGAATTGCGCCGTATCGAAAACCGCTATAACGGCAGCGTGAACCACTATTTCCTGTGCGACCGCGGCCGTTTTGGTTACGGCTACGTCAACCTGAAAGATCGTCCGCGTCAGCCGCTGCAACGCCGCGGTGATGACTGGATCGCGCTGAACGCCGAGCAGGCGCTGCAGGGCGCCGCCGATGTGCTGCGTCAGGCGAAGAAGGTGATCGGTATTGGTTCGCCGCGCGCCAGCGTGGAAAGCAACTTCGCGTTGCGCGAACTGGTCGGCGCCGGCAACTTCTACACTGGCGTCTCTCAGGCGGAACAACATCGCCTGCAGCTGATGCTGAAAGTGCTGAAAGAGAGCGGGGTGCATACGCCGTCTCTGCGTGAAATCGAAGGCTACGACGCCGTGCTGGTGTTGGGCGAAGATCTGACCCAGACCGGCGCGCGCATTGCGCTGGCGGTGCGTCAGGCGGTGAAAGGTAAAGCCCGTGAAATGGCGGCGGCTCAGAAAGTGGCCGACTGGCAGATTGCGGCGATCCTGAACATCGGTCAGCACGCCAAACACCCGCTGTTCGTCACCAACGTCGACAGCACCCGTCTGGACGATATCGCCGCCTGGAGTTATCGCGCGCCGGTGGCTGAGCAGGCCCGACTCGGTTTTGCGATTGCCCACGCGCTCGACAATGCCGCGCCGGCGGTCAGCGATCTGCCGGCCGATCTCAGCCAGAAAGTGGACGTGATTGTTCAGGCGCTGGCTGGCGCGCGTAAGCCGCTGATTATCTCCGGCACCAACGCAGGCAGCGACGATGTGATCGCCGCCGCCGCCAACGTCGCCAAGGCGCTGAAAGGCCGTGGCTCCGATGTCGGCATTACCTTTGTGGCTGCCTCCGCCAACAGCATGGGCGTAACCATGATGGGCGGCGGTTCGCTGGATGAAGCGCTGTCGCAACTGGAAACCGGCGAAGCCGACAGCGTGGTGGTGCTGGAAAACGACCTGTATCGTCATGCGCCGGCCGCCCGTGTGGATGCCGCGCTGGCGAAAGCCGCCAACCTGATTGTGCTGGATCATCAACGCACCGCGATCATGGACAAGGCTGGGCTGGTGCTGTCCTCCGCCAGCTTTGCGGAAAGCGACGGTACGCTCGTCAACCAGGAAGGCCGCGCCCAGCGTTTCTTCCAGGTCTATGACCCGACCTACTACGACAGCAAGGTGGTGATGCTGGAAAGCTGGCGCTGGCTGCATTCCCTGTACATCACCTACAACAGCCGTCAGGTGGACTGGACGCAGTTGGACCACGTGATTGACGCTTGCGTTAATGCGTTGCCGCAGTTGGCCGCGATCAAAGACGCCGCGCCGGATGCCTCCTTCCGCGTCAAGGGCCAGAAACTGGCGCGTGAACCGCATCGTTACAGCGGTCGTACCGCCATGCGCGCCAACATCAGCGTGCATGAGCCGCGTCAGCCGCAGGATAAGGACACCATGTTCACCTTCTCAATGGAAGGGAACAACAGTCCGCTGGCCGAGCGTCAGCAGGTGCCGTTTGCCTGGGCGCCGGGCTGGAACTCGCCGCAGGCGTGGAACAAATTCCAGGATGAAGTGGGCGGACATCTGCGCCACGGCGATCCGGGCGTGCGCCTGATCGAAGCCGGCGACGCTTCGCTGGCGTATTTCAGCCAGATTCCGGCGCCGTTTGCCCCGCAACAAGGGCAGTGGCAGGTTGCGCCTTACTACAACCTGTTCGGCAGTGACGAGCTGTCGCAGCGCTCCGGCGTTATCCAGCAGCGTATGCCGCAGGCTTGCGCGGTAGTGAATCAGGCCGATGCCGCATTGCTGGGCGTCAATGCCGGCGCGTTGCTGGACATCACCTGTGGTGGTCAGACGCTGCGTCTGCCGGTGCGTCTGAGCACTGAGCTGCGTCAGGGCCAGGTTGGTTTGCCGCTGGGCTTCCCGGGGATTGCTCCGGTGCTGGCGGGCGCGACCGTTGAAATGCTGCGGGAGGCTGCGCAATGAGTTGGTTGACTCCGGAAGTACTGGACATTCTGGCCACCGTCGGCAAAGCGATCGTGATTCTGCTGGTCGTGGTGAGCTGCGGCGCGCTCATGAGTATGGGGGAGCGCCGTCTGCTGGCGCTGTTCCAGGGGCGTTACGGGCCTAACCGCGTGGGCTGGGGCGGTTCGCTGCAACTGGTGGCGGACATGCTCAAGATGTTCTTCAAGGAAGACTGGACGCCGCCGTTTGCCGACAAGGTGATTTTCACCCTGGCGCCGGTGATTGCCTTTACTTCGCTGTTGCTGTCGTTCGCCATCGTACCGGTCAGCCCGACCTGGCAGGTGGCCGATCTGAACATTGGGGTGCTGTTCTTCCTGATGATGGCGGGGTTGGCGGTTTATGCCGTGCTGTTCGCCGGCTGGTCCAGTAACAACAAATACTCGCTGCTGGGCGCGGTGCGCGCCTCTGCGCAAACGCTGAGTTATGAAGTGTTCCTTGGGTTGTCCCTGATGGGCGTGGTGGCGCAGGCCGGCTCGTTCAACATGGCCGATATCGTCAATGCGCAGTCCACGGTGTGGAACGTGGTCCCGCAGTTCTTTGGCTTTATTACCTTTGCGATCGCTGGCGTAGCGGTATGTCACCGTCATCCGTTCGACCAGCCGGAAGCCGAGCAGGAACTGGCGGATGGCTACCATATCGAATATGCCGGGATGAAGTTCGGTCTGTTCTTCGTTGGCGAATACATCGGTATCGTGACGGTTTCCGCGTTGATCGTGACGCTGTTCTTCGGTGGCTGGCACGGACCTTTCCTGCCGCCGTTCGTCTGGTTTGCGTTGAAGACGGCGTTTTTCATGATGATGTTCATCCTGATTCGCGCTTCGTTGCCACGTCCGCGTTATGACCAGGTAATGGCATTCGGCTGGCGGGTGTGTCTGCCGCTGACGCTGCTGAACCTGCTGGCGACCGCCGCAGTCATTCTGTACAACGCTTGATAGGGGTGAATAAACCATGACACTGAAAGAACTTTTGATTGGTTTCGGCACCCAGGTACGCAGTATCTGCATGGTGGGTTCCAACGCGTTTAAAAAGCGTGAAACCAAAATGTATCCGGAAGAGCCGGTGAATCCGCCGCCGCGTTTTCGCGGCCGCATTGTGCTGACCCGCGATCCGGACGGACAGGAGCGTTGCGTAGCCTGCAACCTGTGCGCCGTGGCTTGCCCGGTAGGGTGTATCTCCCTGCAGAAGGCGGAAATGAAGGATGGCCGCTGGTATCCGGAGTTTTTCCGCATCAACTTCTCCCGCTGCATTTTCTGCGGCATGTGCGAGGAGGCCTGCCCGACCACGGCTATTCAGCTGACTCCCGATTTCGAAATGGGTGAGTTCAAGCGTCAGGATCTGGTGTACGAAAAAGACGATCTGCTGATCTCGGGGCCGGGTAAATATCCGGAATACAACTTCTACCGGATGGCCGGTATGGCTGTTGATGGGAAAGAGAAGGGCGAAGCCGAAAACGAAGCCAAACCCATTGACGTTAAAGGCCTGCTGCCCTAAGGAGCCAAGCATGGAATTCGCTTTTTATGCGACTGCGATTATTGCGGTACTGGCAACATTGCGTGTCATTACCCATACCAATCCAGTACATGCATTACTTTATCTGATTGTTTCGTTACTGGCGGTGGCCGGTGTGTTCTTCTCGCTGGGGGCGTATTTCGCCGGGGCGCTGGAGATAATCGTTTACGCCGGCGCCATCATGGTGTTGTTCGTCTTCGTGGTGATGATGCTGAACCTCGGCAACTCGGTGGATGAGCAGGAAAAACTGTGGCTGAAACCCAGCGTATGGGTAGGGCCGGGCGTGCTGTCCCTGATTCTGCTGGCGGTTATCGTCAAAGGGATTCTTAGCGTCACCGGCCAGAACATCGCGGGCAATATCGTGGATGCCAAAGCGGTCGGCATCAGCCTGTTTGGGCCGTATGTACTGGCTGTGGAGCTGGCGTCGATGCTGCTGCTGGCGGGTCTGGTGGTGGCCTTCCACATCGGTCGTGAAGACAAGCGCGGAGAGCTGATTGCCAAAGATCAGGATGCCGACAAGAAAATAACGGAGGAACGCGCATGATTCCGCTACAACATGGCTTGCTGCTGGCGGCCATCCTCTTCGTGCTGGGGCTGACCGGGCTGGTGATTCGCCGCAATCTTCTGTTCATGCTGATCTGCCTGGAAATCATGATTAACGCTGCGGCGTTGGCTTTCGTGGTCGCCGGCAGCTATTGGGGGCAACCGGATGGTCAGGTGATGTATATCCTGGCTATTACGCTGGCCGCGGCGGAAGCCAGTATTGGCCTGGCGCTGCTGCTGCAGCTGTATCGTCGCCGTCAGACCCTGAATATTGATACTGTCAGTGAGATGCGCGGATGAACTTACTCTACTTAACAATTCTGTTTCCGCTGATCGGATTCCTGTTGCTGGCCTTCTCTCGCGGGCGCTGGTCGGAAAATGTTTCCGCCACCGTCGGGGTGGGGTCTATTGGGTTGGCTGCGCTGGTGACTGGCGGAGCCGTGGTGGATTTCCTCAGCCAGCAACAGCCTGGTGGGGTGACCTTCTTCAGCCAGCATCTGTGGAGCTGGATGACGGTCGGCAAGTTCGACATCGGCGTCACGCTGGCGCTGGACGGGCTGTCGCTGACCATGTTGTCGGTCGTGACCGGCGTGGGTTTCTTCATCCACCTGTTCGCCTCCTGGTACATGCGCGGTGAAGAGGGTTATTCCCGCTTCTTCGCCTACACCAACCTGTTTATCGCCAGCATGGTGGTGTTGGTGTTGGCGGACAACCTGCTGCTGATGTACCTCGGTTGGGAAGGGGTGGGGCTGTGCAGTTATCTGCTGATCGGTTTCTACTACACCAACCCGAACAACGGCGCCGCGGCGATGAAAGCGTTCATCGTGACCCGCGTGGGCGACGTGTTCCTGGCGTTCGCGCTGTTTATCCTGTACCGCGAGTTGGGGACGCTGAACTTCCGCGATCTGATGGTACTGGCGCCGCAGCATCTGGCCGAAGGCTCCCCGGCGATCACCTGGGCGACGCTGATGCTGTTGGGTGGCGCGGTCGGTAAATCGGCACAGTTGCCGTTGCAGACCTGGCTGGCGGATGCGATGGCCGGTCCGACGCCGGTTTCCGCGTTGATCCACGCCGCGACCATGGTGACCGCGGGCGTGTATCTGATCGCCCGTACCCACGGCTTGTTCCTGCTGGCACCGGATGTGCTGAATCTGGTCGCCAATGTGGGCGCCGTCACGCTGTTGCTGGCCGGTTTCGCCGCGCTGGTGCAAACCGATATCAAACGCGTGCTGGCCTACTCGACGATGAGTCAGATTGGTTACATGTTCCTGGCGCTTGGCGTACAGGCGTGGGACGCCGCTATTTTCCACCTGATGACCCATGCGTTCTTCAAGGCGCTGCTGTTCCTGTCGTCCGGTTCGGTGATCCTGGCCTGCCATCACGAGCAGAACATCTTCAAGATGGGCGGTTTGCGTAAAACCATTCCGCTGGTGTATGCCTGCTTCCTGGTGGGCGGCGCCGCGCTGGCGGCGTTGCCGATGGTCACTGCCGGCTTCTTCAGTAAGGATGAAATTCTGGCAGGCGCCTGGGCCAACGGTCACATTAATCTGGTGATTGCCGGTCTGGTGGGGGCGTTCATGACGTCGCTGTATACCTTCCGGATGATTTTTATCGTGTTCCACGGTGAAGCAAAAACCAAGGCCCACGCAGGCAAGGGGATTTCCCATCACCTGCCGTTGCTGGTGCTGCTGGTGCTGTCCACCTTTGTCGGCGCTCAGATTGCGCTGCCGCTGCACGGCGTGCTGCCGGCCACGACCGAGCTTGAGCACGGTCAGGTCATGACGCTGGAAATCGCCTCCGGCGTGGTGGCGATTGCCGGTATTCTGCTGGCGGCCGCGCTGTGGCTGGGCAAACGTCAGTTGGTGACGAGCATCGCCAACAGCGCGCCGGGCCGTTTCTTCTCGACATGGTGGTTCCATGCGTGGGGATTCGACTGGCTGTATGACAAGGTCTTCGTCAAACCGTATCTGGCTATTGCGACGTTGCTGCAGCGTGACCCGCTCAATGCGCTGATGAACATTCCGGCCATCCTGACCCGCTGGGGCAACCGTGCGCTGATCGTCAGCGAAAACGGGCAGGTGCGCTGGTATGTCGCCTCAATGGGGGTCGGCGCCGTGGTGGTGCTGGCGCTGCTGTTGCTGGTCTAAGCGATGCGGTAATGCAGAGGGGCGGGGCGCTCGCTGATGAGTGGCCCCGCAGGCAGCAAGTTTTTCGTTTTCTTTAATTTAGGGACACAAAACGCCATGCTACTACCTTGGCTGATTCTTATCCCCTTTATCGGCGGCCTGCTGTGCTGGCAGCTCGAGCGTTTTGGCACTCGCGTGCCGCGCTGGATCGCGCTGATCTCCATGGGGCTGACACTGGCGCTGTCACTGCAGTTGTGGCTGCAGGGCGGCTTTTCGCTGGCGACACCGACGGGCCTGCCGCAATGGCAGTCGGAGTTCGTGCTGAACTGGATACCGCGCTTTGGTATCTCGATTCACCTGGCGCTGGACGGACTGTCATTGCTGATGGTCGTGCTGACCGGCCTGCTGGGCGTGCTGGCGATCCTCTGTTCCTGGCGTGAGATTCAACGCTATCAGGGCTTCTTCCATCTCAACCTGCTGTGGATTCTCGGCGGTGTGATTGGCGTCTTCCTGTCCATCGACATGTTCCTGTTCTTCTTCTTCTGGGAAATGATGCTGGTGCCGATGTACTTCCTGATCGCTCTGTGGGGACACAAAGGCTCTGATGGCAAGACCCGTATCGCGGCGGCGACCAAGTTCTTTATCTATACGCAGGCCAGCGGTCTGGTGATGCTGATCGCCATTCTGGCGCTGGTGTTCGTACACCATAATGCCACCGGCGAATGGACCTTCGATTATTCCCGCCTGTTGAAAACGCCGATGTCCTACGGTCTGGAATATGCGTTGATGCTGGGCTTCTTTATCGCCTTCGCGGTGAAAATGCCGCTGGTGCCGCTGCATGGCTGGTTGCCGGATGCGCACAGTCAGGCGCCGACCGCCGGTTCGGTCGACCTGGCGGGGATTCTGCTGAAAACCGCCGCCTACGGTCTGTTGCGTTTCAGCCTGCCGCTGTTCCCGAACGCTTCTCACGATTTTGCGCCGATCGCCATGTGGCTGGGTGTCATCGGCATCTTCTACGGCGCCTGGATGGCGTTCAAACAGACCGACATCAAACGTCTTATCGCTTACACCTCGGTGTCGCACATGGGCTTTGTGATGATTGCCATCTATTCCGGCAGTCAACTGGCCTATCAGGGCGCGGTGGTGCAGATGATTGCCCACGGCCTGTCGGCCGCCGGTATGTTCATCATTTGCGGTCAGCTGTATGAACGCCTTCACACTCGCGATTTGCGTCAGATGGGCGGTTTGTGGGGGCGTATTCGCTACTTGCCTGCGCTGTCGCTGTTTTTCGCGGTAGCCACGCTCGGGATGCCGGGTACCGGTAACTTTGTCGGCGAATTCATGATTCTGTTCGGCAGCTACCCGGTAGTGCCGGTGATTACGGTGATTTCCACTTTTGGTCTGGTGTTTGCTTCCGTTTATTCGCTGGTGATGATGCAGCGCGCTTTCTACGGCGCCGCCAAATCGGATACGCCTTTGCAGGCAATGAGCGCGCGCGAACTGTCGCTTATTCTGCTGCTGGTGGTGTTGCTGGTGCTGCTGGGCGTTTATCCGCAGCCGATCCTGGATACGTCCAGCGCGGCGATGGCCAATATCCAGCAATGGTTTACGTCATCGGTTCAGGGTTCAACAATTTCAACGACAGGGTTGTAATTCGCCATGACAATAACTCCTCAACAACTAATCGCGATATCGCCACTGTTAATCGTTGGATTGACAGTCGTGGTTGTGATGCTGTGCATTGCGTGGCGACGCAACCATTTTGTCAACGCTACGCTGACGGTCATCGGCCTGAACATCGCGTTGTTATCGCTGTATCTGGTCGGCCAGGTTGGGCCGACCGATGTCACCCCGTTGATCCGGGTGGACGGATTTTCGATGTTCTATACCGGCCTGGTGCTGGCGGCGAGTCTGGCGACCAGCACGTTCGCCTATCCGTGGCTGGAAGGCTACCCGGACAACAAAGATGAGTTCTATCTGCTGGTGCTGATTGCCGCACTGGGCGGTATTCTGCTGGCGAGCGCCAACCATCTGGCGGCGTTCTTCATCGGCATCGAACTGATCTCCCTGCCGCTGTTCGGTATGGTGGGCTATGCCTTCCGGCAGAAGCGTTCGCTGGAAGCAGCCATCAAATACATGCTGCTGTCCGCCGCTGCGTCCTCGTTCCTGCTGTTCGGTATGGCGCTGGTGTATGCCGATTCCGGCAGCCTGAGCTTCGCCAGTCTTGGCAAGAGCCTGAACGACCACCAGTTGCATGCGCCGCTGTTGCTGGCTGGCCTGGGTATGATGCTGGTCGGGCTGGGCTTCAAGCTGTCGCTGGTGCCGTTCCACCTGTGGACGCCGGATGTGTATCAGGGGGCGCCGGCGCCGGTGTCTACCTTCCTGGCGACCGCCAGTAAGATCGCCATCTTCGGCGCGGTGATGCGTTTGTTCCTGTATGCGCCGCTGGTGGACGCCGAATCGGTGCGCACCACGCTGGGCGTGATCGCTTTCGCGTCGATCCTGTTCGGTAACCTGATGGCGGTGGCGCAGAGCAACATCAAGCGTCTGCTGGGGTACTCGTCCATCGCGCATCTGGGTTACCTGCTGGTGGCGCTGATCGCGGTGCAGACTCAGCAACTGGCGCTGGAAACCATCGGCGTGTATCTGGCCGGTTACCTGTTCAGCAGCCTGGGCGCGTTTGGCGTGGTCAGCCTGATGTCCAGCCCGTATCGGGGGCCGGATGCGGATTCGCTGTTCTCTTACCGCGGTCTGTTCTGGCATAAGCCGATTCTGTCGGCGGTGATGACGGTGATGATGCTGTCGCTGGCGGGTATTCCGATGACGCTGGGCTTCTTCGGCAAATTCTACGTGCTGGCGGTAGGTGTGAATGCCCACCTGTGGTGGCTGAGCGCGGCAGTGGTGGTAGGTAGCGCCATCGGCCTGTATTACTACCTGCGCGTATTGATAAGTCTGTATCTGAGCGCGCCGCAAACCCTGAACCGCGATACGCCGAATAACTGGGCGTTGACCGCAGGTGGCGTTGTGGTACTGATTTCGTCGGTGTTGGTTCTGCTGCTGGGTCTCTACCCGCAGCCGCTGATTTCGCTGGTGCAACTGGCGCAACCGCTGATGTAATCCCTCGGTATCCCGTACTGAAAGCCGCGAATATCGCGGCTTTTTTATTATTGCGGGTTTATCGCCTTCACCTTCGTGGTTCTGTATCCAAATCCTGCCTCTATTTCTAATTTCCCTTCTTTTGAATCAGTTATCGGGTTTCATTCTGTACGGAAAAATATCGATACAGTGTCTTTTCCCGGTTTAGGAAAATATCTGATTGCCCGAAATGAGCATGCTATTTACTTTCCCCAGACGTTTTCGGTCTGGAAATAATGACAAGATCTTTTTTTATTTACAGTCCTTCTGCAACACGTCGGACTAATAAAGAAGGTTGGTTATTTTATCCATTAAATTCAATAAATAATGAGCTTTATCAGGTCGAGGGGATGGTAAGATGGCAACATGTGACAAGGTTGGATACAGAATGACATTCCGGGATGTTTTTATTTTCCTGATGACATTAGTGGTATTTGATAGCCATGCCGATGGTCCGCCGGCAGTAAATGAAAGTACGCAGGATGAAAATAAAGAGGCTGATTTTCTATTTGAAAATCCGCCGCATTTGCAACGACTGGTCAGGTCGCTATTGCAGAACCATTTTAGCGGGGTACAGGAGGGAAACAGAGAAAAATATTATGAACTGGATGTCGGGTATGTAGACGGAAAAATTTATGATCCGTCGCAAAACCGTTTCCAAAAGGTGCATTTACGGGGCTACACCGGCAGTACGGACAGACAGCCGGTTATTGGGGCGCCGTTTGTGGCGCCGCAGATTGATGTCATGCCCGGCGATACGGTGCGTATTCTGCTCAAGAATAATTTGCCGGTAGATAGCAGCTGCCAGCCGCATCAGATGAATGGTGGCGCGATAGCCCATTCTCATGCCAGCATGGCGCAAACGGCGTTGAAGGATTCACAGCCGTCGTCGAAACTGTTCGATCCGCCTCACTGCTTTAATGGCACCAACCTGCATGCCCACGGCGCCTGGATCAGCCCGGCAGGCAATAGCGACAATGTGCTGTTGTCGGTGAATCCGGGCAACAGTTTCGAATATCAGTACAACTTCTCGCAGGATATTCCGGCCGGTACTCTCTGGTATCACTCACACCGACATGGTTCCACCGCGTTGCAGGTTTCCAGCGGCATGGCGGGAGCACTTATCGTACATGGCAACCGCAAACCTACCGAAGCCTCGAACGGCGATCTGGATACGCTCCTGATCGATCCCGACAGTCAGCAGCCATTTCCCGAGCACACGGTATTGTTTCAACAGATTCAGTACGCCTGTCTGGGGCAGGACGGCAAGCTGAAGCGGGATAAGCAGGGCAATATCAACTGGAATTGCCGCCCGAATGAGACCGGCGTAATTGAAGATTACGATCAGTTCGGCCCCGGTACCTGGCAGGCGTCCGGCCGCTGGACCAGCATCAACGGCGTGGTGTTGCCGACCTTTAAAGCCACGGCCAGGCAGGTAGAGCGCTGGCGGCTGATTCACGCTGGCGTGCGGGAAACCATCAATCTGGAGTTCCGCAAGATAAAGCCGGGCCAGAGTCTTAACGAATTGCATCGCAAGGCTTATCTGGGCAATTTACGCCGCCAGGACGTGGGGGCGCTGATTAATGAACTCTGCTCCGGCGAAAAAGTGCCGTTCCAGGTGGTCGCCGCCGATGGCCTAACCATGTCCCACTCGCTGACGGCGGATAAGGTAACGTTGCAACCGGGGTACCGTTACGACCTGCTGGCGATGTTTCCGCAGGCGGGTGGGTATTGCATGATTCAGCCGCAGCAGTCCATGACGGGCAGCATTACCGGTAAGGCTCAGGGCAACAGTTTGCTGGGGTTTGTTTCCGTATCCGGCACGGACAGCATTGCCGTGCAGGACGTTGTGCCTACCTTACGGCAGAAACTGACCTATTCGGCGCAGAAGCTGATGCCGGAAGAGGTGCGTCAGGCGGTTATTCGCGACCTGAATCGTGACGATAACCAGATCTATCTCACCCGGTTCGCGCCGCATACAAGGGATGTGAGTGATGAAGAGATTGCCGGTCAGCCAAAACAGAAAATCGTCTTCTTTGCCGGCGGCACGCAGCCGAATACAAACAATGTCTTCGCTATTGGTCACGATTTTGGCGTTGAGAAAGTTAACAGTGTGTGGTTGCCGAAACACATACAGGCTTATGACCCGAAGCGAATTGACCTGACTTTGCCGCTATGGGCGTCGCAGGAGTGGGAGCTGCGTTCGTACAGCGTCAGCCATCCGTTTCATATCCATGTGAATCCGTTCCAGATTATCGCGATTTATGACCCGCAAGGGCGTGACGTCAGTTTGCCCGGTGTCACGGAAGCCGATGGCGACAGCCAGTTCGCCGGCTTGAAAGGGCAGTGGAAAGACACGATTTTCGTCAAAACCAACCTGTTGCCCGGCCAGTTGACGGGTACGCCGCAAAACTATTATCGCGTACTGCTGAGAACTCGCTATCAGCGCTATATCGGCGAATTCGTACTGCATTGCCACATTCTGGACCATGAGGATCAGGGGATGATGGAAAATGTCGAGATTGTGCTGCCGCAAACACAAAAGGGCCAAACATCGTCAACGAAGTGACCAGGAAGAAATCAGATACAGGAATGAAGAAGACTGCGGGATATTTGCCGGAAGGGAGTGAAAAAACTAAAGCCGCCTCGTCTGGATGATTGGGGCGGCTTTTAGTTTACGGCGCTCATGTTAAAACGGGCTGATGATGGAACCGATACGTTCGCAGTAACTTACGTAGATGTCGCCCAGTTTTTTGAAGAAGCTGATGAATGCGTTCATGTGGTGTCTCCATTATCGTCGTTGAGGTTTTGTGTGATGTTCATCACGGTTTTGATAATAATAGATAAGGAACGCTATTTCAACTTTTTCGTGATGAAAGTCACATTATTTTGAAGGCGATGGCATTGTCGGAGGAATAACAGGCCGCCGTTCTGGCGGCCTGTCAGCGGGCGGAGCCGCGTGCTAGAGAGTAATATGCCCGTTAATCAAGGTGTTGCTGAGGCCGCCAATCCACGGCTGGCCGTCAATGTAGGAAACATTGACCCGGCCGTCCCGGTACAGCATGGTGCCCTGACGTACCCGATAACCGAGCGTGTGGTCCGCCTGCTCCGGCAACGGGCTGTGCTGAATCACTCTGGCAATACAGGCGTTGGCGCTGCCGGTTACCGGATCTTCCACCAGCGCATCATTCATGACAAAGAAGGCCCGTACTTCGTAATCGGCGGGACCGGCGTGGTCATGCGGGCCGTAAATCGCTACGCCGTCGGTCTGTCCGAGTTGCTGCAATCGTTGTAGATGCGCGGCGTCCGGGCGCGCCTCCAGACAGGCGCGCGCGCTTTCCATCCGCACCGTCAGCCAGCGGATACCCATCTGCACGTTGACGGGACGATGATTCGGATGACGCAGATGGCTTCCGATGGCGCTGTCGAGCAACGCGCCATACTGAGGATCGAGCTCAGTCATCGTGACGTCCGGCGCGCGAAAGGCGAGCTGGCCGTTATCGCCGATAGCCACCGGCACCAGCCCGACGCCGCATTGCTGGATCACCTGATGCGGCACATGCGGCGTCAGGCCGGATTCCAGTAACGCGTGCGCGGTTCCCAGCGTCGGATGCCCGGCGAACGGCAATTCTGCCGACGGGGTGAAAATACGCACCCGATAATCAGCCAGCGGATCGTCCGGCGGCAGCACAAAGGTGGTTTCCGACAAATTAGTCCAGCGGGCGATGGCCTGCATCTGTTCATCGCTGAGGCCGTCGGCGTCGAGAATGACGGCCAGCGGATTGCCTTTGGCGGGATGATGGCTGAACACATCGACCTGTTTAAAACGGCGTGATGACGGCATCTGATCTTTCCTTCTGCGATCGGGAGCAGAGCTCATTATGTACGGTTAACAAGATGTTGTCGTGTCTGTCGTCAGGCGTGATCGCACGCTGATGTCGCTGCGGCGGGCATCAAATCCGCGCCTGATTAAAAAACGTTCAATAATCGCCGGGATTCTGTGTTTCGCTTGTGGCATAATGCGCGCCAAATCACATTCCGAATCGAGTAAGTGCTGTGCTGGTAACCAATAATATTACGATGCAATTCGGCAGTAAGCCGTTGTTTGAAAACATTTCTGTCAAATTTGGCGGCGGTAACCGCTATGGATTGATCGGCGCTAACGGCTGCGGCAAATCCACATTCATGAAGATCCTCGGCGGCGATCTGGCGCCGAGCGCAGGCAATGTCGCCATCGACCCGAATGAGCGTATCGGCAAACTGCGTCAGGATCAGTTCGCGTTTGAGCAATACAGCGTGCTGGATACGGTGATCATGGGGCACGCCGAACTGTGGGAAGTCAAAGAAGAACGCGACCGTATTTATGCGCTGAGTGAAATGAGCGAGGAAGATGGCTATCGGGTCGCGGATCTGGAAGTCAAATACGGCGAAATGGATGGTTACAGCGCTGAATCGCGCGCCGGCGAACTGCTGCTGGGCGTGGGGATCCCGCTGGAGCAACATTACGGGCCGATGAGCGAAGTGGCGCCAGGCTGGAAGCTGCGTGTCTTGCTGGCGCAGGCGCTGTTTTCCAATCCGGATATTCTGCTGCTGGATGAACCGACCAACAACCTGGACATCGATACCATCCGCTGGCTGGAGCAGGTGCTGAACGAGCGCAACAGCACCATGATCATCATTTCCCATGACCGTCACTTCCTGAACATGGTCTGCACCCATATGGCGGACCTGGATTACGGCGAATTGCGTATCTATCCCGGCAACTACGACGAGTACATGACGGCGGCGACGCAAGCGCGCGAGCGTCTGCTGGCGGACAACGCCAAGAAGAAGGCGCAGATTGCCGAACTGCAGTCGTTTGTCAGCCGCTTTAGCGCCAACGCGTCCAAATCGCGTCAGGCGACTTCCCGCGCCCGTCAGATAGATAAAATCCAGCTGGAGGAAGTGAAAGCGTCCAGCCGTCAGAACCCGTTCATCCGTTTCGAACAGGACAAGAAACTGTTCCGTAACGCGCTGGAAATCGACGGGCTGACCAAAGGCTTTGATAACGGTCCGCTGTTCAGCCAGTTGAAAATGCTGGTGGAAGTGGGGGAGAAGGTGGCGATTCTCGGTACTAACGGGATCGGCAAATCCACCCTGCTGAAAACGCTGGTTGGTGAACTGACGCCGGAATCCGGCATGGCCAAATGGTCGGAAAACGTCCGTATCGGTTACTACGCGCAGGATCACGAGTACGAGTTTGATGGCGATCTCACCGTGTTTGACTGGATGAGCCAGTGGAAGCAGGAGAATGACGACGAGCAGGCGGTGCGTAGCGTGCTGGGGCGTCTGCTGTTTTCTCAGGACGACATCCGTAAAAAGGTCAAGGTGCTGTCCGGGGGCGAAAAAGGGCGGATGCTGTTCGGTAAGTTGATGATGGAAAAACCGAACGTTCTGGTGATGGACGAACCGACCAACCACCTGGATATGGAATCCATTGAGTCGCTGAACATGTCGCTGGAGATGTATCAGGGCACGCTGCTGTTTGTGTCTCACGACCGTGAATTCGTCAGCTCGCTGGCGACCCGCATTGTGGAAATCACCCCGGGTAAAGTGATCGATTTCAGCGGCAACTACGAAGATTATCTGCGCAGCCGCGGAATCCAATAACGTTTTGCCTTTCGGAAAAAAGCAGCCGCTCGTCGGCTGCTTTTTTTATTGCCCGAAATGTTAAAAAGACGGCGAACTGAAATCGGGCGCGGCGAGGGAGAAATAATGCTGGGTAAAAAACAACCGCAGCCTGCGCTTTTATCTTTCGTTTAGGCAGAGACATTATCCTGCAATCATACTTTTAAAAGTAAAGTATCTAAAATAATTGGATTGACTGATGAGCAGATGATGAATGTAAACGGATGGCGGGAAAATAAAATCATCTTTAAGTTAATTTGAGGTAAAATCATTTAAAATCAATATGATAATAATTTTATTATAACTGATATAAGTCGCTGTTAAATCGATTAAGCTATTGTGGATCACAAAAAAATTATCCGTTTGTTACGCATTGAGATATTTTCTCATTTAATCTGACATGCCGTGCTTTTAAAAAAGAAATGTCGCGGAGAGCCTCACAGAAGACGTACAAATAAAATGGTTATTCCCCGGCCGATTGATAGAGATCAAATCGGTGACGTTATTCTCCTCATTATTCTATGCCGACACGTAAATGTGTTACTTCGACCTGGCTACAGGAGAATAATAAAGAATGAATGGGGAAAATATGATGCTTTCCCATCACGGCATCAATCGCCGTGATTTTATGAAGCTATGTGCAGCACTTGCCGCCACCATGGGGTTGAAAGAGGCCGCCGCCGCAGATATGGCCCAGTCACTGACGTCTCCCCAGCGTCCGCCGGTGATCTGGATTGGCGCGCAGGAATGTACCGGGTGTACGGAATCCCTGCTGCGCGCCACCCACCCGACCATTGAAAACCTGCTGCTGAATACCATCTCGCTGGAATACCACGAAGTCCTCTCCGCCGCATTCGGCGAGCAGGCGGAAGAAAACAAACACCGCGCCATCGAGCAGTACAAAGGCAAATACGTACTGGTGGTGGATGGCTCCATCCCGTTGAAGGATGGCGGCATCTACTGCATGGTGGCCGGCAAGCCGATCGTCGAGCATATCCGCGCCGCCGCCGAGCATGCCGCGGCGATCGTCGCCATCGGTTCCTGTTCCGCCTGGGGCGGGGTGCCGGCCAGCGGTTCCAACCCGACCGGCGCCGCCAGCTTGCAGGACGTGCTGCCGGGCAAAACCGTTATCAATATTCCCGGTTGTCCGCCTAACCCGCACAACTTCCTGGCGACCGTGGCGCACATCATCACTTATCAGCGCGCGCCGGCGCTCGACAGCCAGAACCGTCCCACCTTCGCCTATGCCCGACTGATCCACGAAAACTGCGAGCGTCGCCCGCATTTCGACGCCGGCCGCTTCGCCAAAGAGTTTGGCGATGAAGGACACCGGCAGGGATGGTGCCTCTACCATCTGGGTTGCAAGGGGCCGGAAACCTACGGCAACTGCCCGACGCTGGAGTTTTGCGACGTGGGCGGCGGCATCTGGCCGGTGGGGATTGGTCACCCGTGTTATGGCTGCAACGAGCAAGGCATCGGGTTTACCAAGGGCATTTTCCAGTTGGCCAACGTGGAAAACCCGACGCCGCGCGTTGAGAAACCGGCGGTCACCAGCCCGGAAGGCGGCAACAGTTCCGCTACGGCCACGGGGCTTATCGGCGGCGTGCTGGGGGCGGTGGCGGGCGTCAGCCTGATGGCGGTGCGTGAACTGGGCCGTCAGCAAAAACAGCAGGACGCCGGCAACGCATCCCGGGAGGGTTAAGCCGTGAACAGACGCAATTTTTTCAAGCTGGCTTCCGCCGGGGCGTTGCTGGCGGGCACGCCGCTGGCGACTGAAGCGGCGGCCACCAACCGGCCGCCAATTCCCGGTTCGCTCGGCATGCTGTACGACTCCACGCTGTGTGTGGGCTGTCAGGCGTGCGTGAGCAAATGCCAGCAGGTCAATAAGCTGGACTATAAGCCGGATAGCTCGGTCTACAGCGGCGGCGCGGCGACCTGGTCCAACAACGACAAGCTCAGTCCCTATACCAACAACATCATTCAGGTATGGCGCAGCGGCGACGGCAAAAACAAGGATCAGGTACAAGACGGCTACGCCTACATCAAGAAGCAGTGCATGCACTGCGTCGACCCCAACTGCGTGTCGGTGTGCCCGGTTTCGGCGCTGAAGAAAGACCCGAAAACCGGCGTGGTGCATTACGACGCCAGCGTCTGTACCGGCTGCCGTTACTGCATGGTGGCCTGTCCGTTCAATGTGCCGAAGTACGACTATGAAAACCCGCTCGGCAAGCTGCACAAATGCGAGCTGTGCAACCAGCCGGAACTGGCGCGGCTTGATAAGGGCGGCATGCCGGGGTGCGTAGAGGTTTGCCCGACCGGGGCGGTGATTTACGGCACCCGCGAGCAACTGCTGGATGAAGCGAAACGTCGGCTGGCGCTCAAGCCGGGCGACGAATACGCCTATCCGCGCCAGACGCTGAGTAGCAAAGACACCTACCTGCACACCGTGCCGACCTACGAGCGTTATGTGTATGGCGAGAACGAAGCGGGCGGCACGCAGGTGCTGGTGCTGGCCGGGGTGCCGTACCAGAACCTGGAGATGCCGACGCTGGATTCGCTGTCCACCGGCGCGCGTTCGGAGCATATCCAGCATACCTTGTACAAGGGGATGGTGCTGCCGCTGGCGGTGCTGGCCGGGTTGTCGGTGCTGGTGCATCGCAATACCCGCGCCGAGCGGGAAGAGACGCACGACTCACAGGAGAAACCTCATGACGGCGCATAAAGCAAGTCCGTTGGGCGGGCGGCTGGTGAGCTGGCCCGTAATGCTGCTGGCTCCGCTGGTGGCGATTTGCGCGATCCTGATCGTGAAACGTCTGTTTCTGGGGATCGGCTCGGTGGCGGATCTGAACGGCGGCTACCCGTGGGGGATCTGGATCGCCTTCGACCTGCTGGTCGGCACCGGTTTAGCCTGCGGCGGCTGGGCGCTGGCCTGGGCGGTGTACGTGTTCAATCGCGGCGAATACCACCCGCTGGTGCGCCCGGCGCTGCTCGCCAGCCTGTTCGGCTATTCGCTGGGCGGGTTGTCGATCACCATCGACGTTGGGCGTTACTGGAACCTGCCGTACTTCTACATTCCCGGCTACTTCAATACCAACTCGGTGCTGTTCGAAACCGCGGTGTGCATGACCATCTACATCGGGGTGATGGCGCTGGAGTTCGCGCCGGTGGTGCTGGAACGCTTCGGCTGGAAAGTGTCGCTGAAACGGCTCAACAAGGTGATGTTTTTCATCATTGCGCTGGGAGCGCTGCTGCCTACCATGCACCAGTCGTCGATGGGGTCGTTGATGATCGCCGCCGGCTATAAGGTGCATCCGCTGTGGCAGAGCTATGAACTGCTGCCGCTGTTGTCGCTGCTGACTGCGTTCATCATGGGCTTCTCGATTGTGATTTTCGAAGGCTCGCTGGTGCAGGCCGGGCTGAAAGGACGCGGGCCGGACGAACAGGCGTTGTTTCGCAAACTGACCGGGCTGGCCCACGTGCTGGTGCTGTTGTTTGTAGTGCTGCGCTTCGGCGAGATCGTCTGGCACCAGAAAACCGCGCTGCTGTTCGCCGGCGACCGGTTTTCGGTCATGTTCTGGTGCGAAGCCGGTCTGATGCTGCTGCCGCTGGTTCTTCTGCGGCTGAAACGTTGCCGTCAGGACGCCCGCTGGCTGTTCGTCAGCGCGCTCAGCATGCTGTTCGGCGCCGCCCTGTGGCGACTGAGTTACTCGCTGCTGGCGTTCAATCCGGGCAACGGCTACCACTACTTCCCCAAAGCGCAGGAGATCCTGATTTCCATTGGCTTCGTCGCCATTGAGGTCTGCGCCTACATCTTGTTAATCCGCCTGCTGCCGGTACTGCCCGCGCTGAAAGGCGAACATACGCATCATCAGGCTGAGGTAAAGCATGAGCCAACGCATCACCATTGATCCCATTACCCGTATCGAAGGGCATCTGCGCATTGATTGCGAAATTGAAAACGGCAAGGTCACCAAAGCCTGGTCATCCGGCACCATGTGGCGCGGTATGGAAGAGATCGTCAAAGGGCGCGACCCGCGCGATGCCTGGATGATCGTGCAGCGTATCTGCGGCGTGTGCACCACGGTGCACGCTATCGCCTCGGTGCGCGCGGTGGAGAACGCGCTCGGTCTGAACGTGCCGGTCAACGCCCAGTATATCCGCAACCTGATTCTGGCGGCGCACAGCATCCACGACCATATCGTGCATTTCTATCAACTGTCGGCGCTCGACTGGGTGGATGTGACCTCGGCGCTGAAAGCCGATCCGCAGAAAGCGGCGGCGCTGCTCAAAGGACTGTCCGACTGGCCGCTGAATACCGCCGCCGAGTTCACCAAAGTGCAGCAGAAACTCAAAGATCTGGTAGCCAGCGGTCAACTGGGAATTTTCGCCAACGGCTACTGGGGCCACCCGGCGATGTCGCTGCCGCCGGAGGTGAACCTGATCGCCGTCGCCCACTATCTGCAGGCGCTGGAATGTCAGCGCGACGCCAACCGTATCGTGGCGATTCTGGGCGGCAAATCGCCGCACATCCAGAATCTGGCGGTCGGCGGCGTGGCGAACCCGATCAATCTGGACGCGCCGAGCGTGCTCAACCTGGAACGGTTGATGTACGTGAAAAGCTTTATCGATCGGCTGGGCGATTTTATCGAGCAGGTCTACAAGGTGGACTGCGCGGTGATTGCCGCTCACTACCCGCAGTGGCTGACGCTGGGACGCGGCGCCGATCACTACCTGAGCGTGCCGGAACTGCCGACCGACAACAAAAACGGCAGTTTCCTGCTGGCGGGCGGGTATATCGAAAACAGCGACCTGTCGCGCTACCGACCGATCACCAGCCACAGTGACAAGTTCCTGATCGACGGCATCCGCGAGAGCGGCAAGCACGCCTGGTATCAGGACGATCAGCCGCTGGCGCCGTGGGAAGGGTTGACCCGTCCTAACTACACCGGCTGGCATGAAGACGGCAAGTACTCGTGGGTAAAATCGCCGACTTTCTACGGCAAAACCGTAGAAGTAGGGCCGCTGGCCTGGCTGCTGTGCGGTCTGGCCGCGAAGCATAAAGACACGCTGGTGCATTTCGAACAGGTAAAAGCCGCTTATAAAGCGCTCAGCGGCCATCAACTGGAAGAGAAACACCTGCACTCCACGCTGGGCCGGGTGATTGGCCGTACCGTGCACTGCTGCGTGCTGAAAGATACGTTGGCGCAGCAGTGGCAGGCGCTGGTCGACAACATCGGCAAAGGCGATCACCAGACCTTCATCAAACCGGATCTGTCGCCGGACACCGAATTTCACGGCGTGGGCTTCGGGGAGATGCCGCGCGGCATGCTGTCGCATTGGATCGTGTTCAAAAACGGCAAGATCACCAACTATCAGGCGGTAGTGCCGTCCACCTGGACCTCCTGCCCGCGCAACGGCGACGACAAGCCCGGCCCGTACGAGCAGTCACTGGTGGGCACGCCGGTGGCCGACCCGCACAAGCCGCTGGAAGTGGTGCGTACCATCCACTCCTTCGACCCGTGCATGTCCTGCGCGGTGCATGTGGTGGATACCGTCAACGGCAATGAAGTAACCCGGGTGAAGGTGCTGTGATGAACATACTGGTGCTGGGGATCGGCAATATCCTGCTGAGTGACGAAGGGGTTGGGGTGCGGCTGGTGGAACGGCTGGAGCAGCGGTTCGACTGCACGCCCGCCATTGAGGTGGTGGACGGCGGCACCTGTGGTATGGAGCTGATGGAATGCATGGCCGGGCGCGATCACCTGATCGTGGCCGACGCCGTGCTCACCGGTCAGGCGCCGGGCAGCGTGACGGTGCTGCGCGACCGCGAGGTGCCGGCGCTGTTTACCCGCAAGATCTCCCCGCACCAGTTGGGGCTGGCCGATGTGCTGATGGCGCTGCAACTGACCGGCGAATTTCCCCGCCAGCTAACGCTGGTGGGGGTGGAGCCGGAAGCGCTCGATTCCGGCATCGGCCTGTCCGATACCGTTACCCGCGCGCTGGAACCGGCGTTACGGCATATCATCGCCGCGCTGCGCCAGAGCGGCGTTGCGGTAACCGAGAAGAGCGCGCAGGAGGTGTGTGGTGACTGACATTTTTTCCGCGTCGCCACTCGGCGGCAGTAATAATCCGCCCGCAATACCCGGTGAGCGCAAAGAATTGGACTGGATTGCGGGGCATGATCAGAGTCCGGTGGCCTGGCTGGAGGCCGAGTTCGGCCGTATCGCGCAAGAGCGGATGCGGTTGTTGCCGTTTTATCGCGATGGCATTCCGGTGCGGGCCTGTGGATTTACCCTGTTTGAACAGCAGTGGTTCGGTTGCCTGTTGACGCCGTGGATGATCAGCCTGCTGGTGTTGCCGGGACCGGGGCAGCAGTGGCCCCGGCGTGAGGTTTCCACCCGGCTGGCGCTGGAGCTGCCCTGCGGCAGCGTGAAATTTGTCGTGAGCGAGAGTGACGACGGACAGCAGTACCTGTCCTGCTCGCTGATGTCGCCGCTGGACTCGGCGCTTGGCGCCGAACAGGCGCTGCAACTGGCGCAGCAAAGCGCGTGTATGGCGCTGTCGTTGCCGGTGCGTGACGCCGACGCTCCCGCAAACCTCAGCCGTCGCGCGCTGTTCAGTCGTTACCGGAGTTAGCGGCATGCATGAAATTTCCATGTGCTACAACGCGCTGGAGTTGATTGAGCAGCAGGCGCGTCAGCACGGCGCCCGGCGGGTGACCGGCGTCTGGCTGGAGATCGGCGCGCTGTCCTGCATCGAAGAGAGCGCGTTGCGGTTCTGTTTTGAATCGGTTTGTCGTCAAACGCTGGCGGAAGGCTGCCAGTTGCATCTGGCGGTGCGCCCGGCGCAGGCCTGGTGCTGGCAGTGTAGCCAGGCGGTAGAGGTAGCCGACCACGACAGCGGCTGCCCGCATTGCGGCAGTCATAGCCTGCGGGTCGAGAGCGGCGACAGCCTGCAACTGAAGCAACTGGCGATTGAATAACACGCCGTCGCCATGCCGGCGTGCAATCAGTAAAAAACGGTCTGGTTGACCGGAGGAGTCGTATCAATGTGTACCACATGCGGTTGTGGCGAGGGAGAGCGTCGAATCGAAGGCGATGAGCCGACCCATTCACACGACCATCCCCATACGCACGATCACCACCACGAACATAGCCACAGTCATGACCATGTCCACTCGCATCCCCATGAACACCATCACGATGGGCATCACCATGAACATGACCATCACCATGACGATGCGTCGGTCGCGCCCGGCGTGATCATTCATCATCACCACTACTACTATCACCACGGCGATGTGCATCACCATTATCACGGCGCGTCACGCCCGCTGGCGTTGCGTCGTGCGCATGATCACTCACACTCTCATGATGAGCACTCGCATGCTCATCATGAACACGCCCAGCCGGAAGCGCGCTTTCAACCGGTGGAACAAGAGCAGCATCTGCACTACGGGCAAGGGGCGGCCGGCACCCATGCGCCGGGCATTGGTCAGCAGCGCCTGTTGCAGATCGAGATGGATGTGCTGAGCAAAAACAATCAACTGGCGGCGCACAACCGCGAGCATTTCGACGCCGATCAGATTCTGGCGTTGAATCTGGTGTCCAGCCCCGGCTCCGGTAAAACCACCTTGTTGACCAGCACGCTGCATTTGCTGCGTGAACAGGTGCCGTGCGCGGTGATTGAAGGCGACCAGCAGACCACCAACGACGCCGAGCGTATCCGTGCTACCGGCGTCCCGGCGATTCAGGTCAACACCGGCAAAGGCTGCCATCTGGATGCGCAAATGGTGCATGACGCCATGCATCGGCTGCAACTGCCGGCGCACAGCCTGCTGTTTATCGAGAACGTCGGCAATCTGGTGTGTCCGGCCGGTTTCGATCTGGGCGAACGTCACAAGATAGCGGTGCTGTCGGTGACCGAAGGGGAAGACAAGCCGCTCAAATACCCGCATATGTTTGCCGCCGCTTCGTTGATGATCATCAACAAGATCGACCTGCTGCCGTATCTGGATTTTGATCTGGAAGCCTGTGTCGCCAATGCGCGCCGCGTCAATCCGCACATCGAGGTGATTGCGCTGTCCGCCCGCACCGGCGAGGGGATGGAAGCGTGGCTGGCCTGGCTGGAAGCACAGTTGCTGGGAACCGAGTTGGCGAAAACGCCCTCACAACCGTCGCTGTTATCAGGAGCCTAATCATGTGCCTGGGCGTTCCCGGAAAAGTGGTCGCGGTTGGGCCGGATCTGCATTACCCGGCGCGGGTGGATGTCTGCGGCGTACAGCGCGAGGTGAACATCGCGCTGGTATGCGAGGGTGACCCGGCGGCGCTGGTAGGGCAGTGGGTGCTGGTGCACGTCGGCTTCGCCATGAGCCTGCTGGACGAGCAGGAGGCGCAGGAGACGCTGGCGGCGTTGCAATCCATGCAGGCGGTCGGGCTGGAACTGGATGAAGTACGGCAAACCGGAGCCATTTATGCAGTACGTTGATGAATTTCGCGATCCTGAGCTGGCGAAAGCGTTGTTGCAGCGCATTCAGGCGCTGGTCGACGCGATGCCGCAACTGAAAACGCGCCCGTTGCAGTTGATGGAAGTGTGCGGCGGACATACCCACGCTATTTTCAAGTTTGGCATCGACCGATTATTGCCGCCGGAAATCGAGTTTGTACACGGGCCGGGCTGCCCGGTGTGCGTGTTGCCGATGGGGCGGATTGACGCTTGTCTGGAGATCGCCGCCCGTCCGGAGGTGATTTTCTGCACCTTCGGCGACGCCATGCGGGTGCCGGGCCGCAACGGGTCGTTGCAGGATGCTCGCCGCCACGGCGCTGATGTGCGGGTAGTCTACTCGCCGCTGGACGCGCTGGCGCTGGCGGAACAGTTTCCTGATCGGCAGGTGGTGTTTTTCGGGCTGGGGTTCGAAACCACCATGCCGAGCACCGCGCTGACGCTGCAACAGGCCAAACGCCGCGGTATCCGTAATTTTTCGCTGTTCTGCCAGCACATCACCATTATCCCGACGTTGAAAAGCCTGCTGGAACAACCGGATCTACGTATCGACGGCTTTCTGGCGCCGGGGCACGTCAGCATGGTGATTGGCGCTTATCCCTATCAGCCGTTGTGCGAGCAGTTTCACAAGCCGTTTGTGGTCACCGGTTTCGAGCCGCTGGATATTCTGCAGGCGCTGCTGATGCTGGTGCAGCAACTGCACGACGAGCGCTGCGAGGTGGAAAACCAGTACCGCCGCATCGTGCCGGACAGCGGCAACACGCTGGCGCAGCAGGCGATGGCGGAGGTGTTCGAAACCAAAGCCAGCAGCGAGTGGCGCGGGTTGGGGGAAATCGCCGATTCCGGCATGCAACTGCGGGCGGAATACGCCGAATTCGACGCCGAGCGCCGCTTCAATCCGCAGCAACAGCAGGTGGCGGACGAGCCGCTGTCGCGCTGCGGCGAGGTGCTCACCGGGCGTTGCAAACCGGGCGACTGCCCGCTGTTCGGCCAGCGCTGCACGCCGCAAAACGCCATCGGCGCGCTAATGGTGTCCTCGGAAGGCGCTTGCGCCGCTTATTATCAGTATCGCCGGGAGTGCGCCTGATGAAGAACACGTTATTACCCAAAGAGATTACCCTGGCGCACGGCAGCGGCGGGCAGGCGATGCAGCAACTGATCGAAGGATTGTTTCTGCAGGCGTTTGATAATCCGTTGCTGGCGGAGCGCGAGGATCAGGCGCGTTTGCCGCTGGCCGCATTAAGCGAGCAGGGCGACCGGCTGGCGTTCACCACCGACAGCTACGTCATCGATCCGATCGAGTTTCCCGGCGGCGACATCGGCAAACTGGCGGTGTGCGGCACGGTTAACGATCTGGCGGTGAGCGGCGCGCTGCCGCGTTATCTCTCCTGCGGCTTTATTCTGGAAGAAGGGCTGGCGGGTGAGACGTTGCTGCGTCTTGTCACCTCAATGGCGCAGACCGCCCGCGACGCCGGGATCCAGATCGTTACCGGCGATACTAAAGTGGTGCCGCGCGGCGCGGCGGACAAAATTTTCATCAATACCGCCGGTATCGGCGTGATTCCTCACCACCTGCGTTGGGGTACTGGCGAAATCCGTCCCGGCGACCGTCTTATCGTCAGCGGCACGCTGGGGGATCATGGCGCCACTATCCTGAATCTGCGTGAGAAGCTGGGGCTGGAAGCGGAGCTGACCAGCGATTGCGCAGTACTGACGCCGCTGATTGCGCCGCTGCGTCAGATTGACGGCGTTCGCGCCCTGCGTGACGCCACCCGCGGCGGGGTGACGGCGATCCTGCATGAATTCGCGCAGGCCAGCGGCTGTGGTATGGAAGTGCAGGAGAGCGCCTTGCCGGTCAAACCGGCGGTGCGCGGCATCTGCGAACTGCTGGGGCTGGAGGCGCTGAATTTCGCCAACGAAGGCAAACTGGTGCTGGCGGTGTCGCCGGAGGCGGAAAACCGGGTGCTGGACGCCTTGCGGTCGCATCCGCTGGGGCGCGATGCCGCGGTCATCGGCAGCGTCACCGATAAAAAACAGGTGCGCCTGTGCGGCGTGTTCGGCGCCTCTCGGCTGCTGGATTTACCCCACAGCGAGCCCATGCCGAGAATTTGCTGACACGCAGCTGTTGGTAAACAGCCGTACTATTTTCATTGGCAGGAGAGCGAGAGGTTTCGTGCGGGATAAGCCACATTGTTTCTCTGTTATTTCATCACTCGCACGACAAGGAGAGGCTCAGCGCCGCCTCTCCTTGACCTCTGGCTGGTGGCTAAACTGTGCCGCTGCGCGGTTCCTTCGGCGTTCGCCTTCGCTGTTCGGGCCGCCCGTGACGCGCTCCCGGCGCGGCACGGGCTTTCGCCGCATCCATGCGGCTCACCCGGCGAAGCCGTCCACCTCAGCACAGTTTTTGACGCCAAAAAAACGAACATCGGCATCTTTGCTACAGAAAATTCATCCTACAGATCCCAAATATAGGTTCTTACCTATGTCAGCTATTTATGTACAGACGACATCAGGCGTTGATATTCGCGTTAAAGGCAAGGTGCAGGGGGTGGGGTTTCGCCCCTATGTCTGGCAAATCGCCCATCGTCTTGGCGCCAAAGGTAGCGTGCTCAACGACGGCGCGGGCGTGCTGATCCGGCTGTGGCCGGCGAGCGTCGAGGCCGATTTCGTGGCGGCATTGTACGCCGAATGCCCGCCGCTGGCGCAGATCGACCAGGTAGCATGTCAGCCCTACCGCTGGGAGACGCTGCCGGACGATTTCGTGATTGAGCACAGCGGCGCCGGGCAGATGGATACCCACATCGTGCCGGATGCCGCCACCTGCGAGGCGTGCCGTCAGGAGTTGTTTGACCCGCATGACCGCCGCTACCGTTATCCGTTTATCAACTGCACCCACTGCGGCCCGCGTTTTACCATCATTCGCCAGATGCCCTACGACCGCCCGAATACCGCGATGGCGGCGTTCCCGTTTTGCCCGACGTGTCGGCAGGAGTACCAGCACCCGGCGGACCGGCGCTTTCATGCCCAGCCCAACGCCTGCCACACCTGCGGCCCGCAGGTGTGGCTGAGCGACGCTCACCGCATCGTGGCCCACGGCGATGACGCCATCATGCAGACGGCGGCAGCCTTGTGCGCCGGGCGAATCGTGGCAATAAAAGGGCTGGGCGGGTTTCATCTGGCCTGCGACGCCACCGATGCGCAGGCGGTAGCGCAGTTGCGATCGCGCAAACATCGCCCGGCCAAGCCGCTGGCGGTGATGTTGCCGGACGCCGGCTGGCTGACGCAGTGCAGCTCGGTTGCGGAACCCGCGTCGGCGCTACGCATGATGCAAAGCCCGGCGGCGCCGATTGTGTTGCTGCCGCTACGACAGGATGGCGCGCTGGCGGCAGGAGTTGCCCCCGGTCTGGATGAAGTGGGATTGATGCTGCCCGCCAATCCGTTGCAGCATCTGCTGCTGGCGGCGGTGGCGCGGCCGCTGGTGATGACCTCCGGCAATGCCGGCGGTAAGCCGCCGGCGCTGGATAATACCCAGGCGCTGGTCGATTTGGCGGGTATCGCCGACCTGTGGCTGCTGCACGATCGCGATATCGTGCAGCGGGCCGACGACTCGGTGGTGCGGATGCAGGGGGAGCGGGCGGAGATGCTGCGGCGCGCGCGCGGCTATGTGCCGGATGCCTTGCCGCTGCCGCCGGGGTTCAGCGAGCAGCCGGCGTTGCTGGCGATGGGCGCGGATCTCAAAAACACCTTCTGTCTGCTGCGCGATGGGTCCGCGATCGTCAGCCAGCATCTGGGCGATCTGGCCGATGACGAGGTGGAACGGCAATACCGGCAGGCGCAGACGCTGTTCGCCGATATCTACCGGTTTACACCGCAAGCCATCGCGGTGGATGCGCACCCCGGTTACGCCAGCCGCCGTCTGGGGCAGCAGCAGGCAGCGCAGTTGGGGATACCCTGCATGGAGGTGCTGCACCATCACGCGCATATCGTCGCCTGCATGGCCGAGCACCAGTGGCCGCGCGACGCCGGGCCGGTGATCGGTCTGGCGCTGGATGGCATCGGCTACGGCGGCGATAACCGCTGGTGGGGCGGCGAATGCCTGCGGGTGGATTACACGCAGTGCCGGCATCTGGGCGGTTTGCCCGCGGTGGCGCTGCCGGGCGGCGATCTGGCGGCGCGTCAGCCGTGGCGCAATCTGCTGGCGCAGTTTCTGGCGTTTGTGCCGAACTGGGAAACCTTACCGCAAGCCGGCGCGATCCCCGCCAACGCAACGCCGCTGTTGACGCGCGCTATTGCGCGCGGGCTCAACGCGCCGCCGGCGTCGTCCGCCGGGCGGTTGTTTGACGCAGTGGCCGCCGCCTGCGGGTTTGCCGGCGAACAAAGCTGGGAAGGCGAGGCGGCCTGTTGGCTGGAAGCGCTGGCCCGACAGCATCAGGATGAAACGCCGCCGGTGACCATGCCGCTCTCCGGCAAGCAACTGGATCTGGCGACGTTCTGGCGGCAGTGGCTGGCGTATCACGCTGCGCCGGCCGACCGCGCCTTTGCCTTTCATCTGGCGCTGGCCGACGGGCTGGCGGCGCTGGTGCGTCAGGCAGCGCGGGAACAGGGCCTGAATACGGTGGCGTGCTCCGGCGGGGTGATGCATAACCGTTTGCTGGTCAATCTGTTACGTGAGCGGCTGGCGGATTTTACCCTGTTGATGCCGTCGCGCTTGCCGGCCGGCGATGGCGGTCTGTCGTTGGGTCAGGCGCTGATTGCCGCCAGCCGCCTGTCAGCGTAGCGCTAACTGTTATGGTTTTTTTACGTCAGACTGTATCTGTTCTGATTTGCGCGCCTATGCTACCTTCTCGCACGAATAACGCTGTGCCGGGAGGATTAGCGTGGACGAAGTCAAACGTATTCTGAGCGAAGAAATCGAGCGTCTGAACCGTGAAGAGCGGCGTGACAATCGCATCCGATTCAGCCGTAAATTCATGGTGAGCCACCCTTATCTGTTCGGCGGTATGCTGGTGAGCTATGTGCCGGTGGCGCTGATTCTATGGTACGCGCCTTATTTCGGCGCGCCTTATGTGGCCGGGTTTACGCTGTTTCTGCTGCTGATGTCGCTGGCGATGTCGATGGATATCAATCCGCGCTACCGCTTCGAGGATATCGACGCGCTGGATTTGCGGGTGTGTTACAACGGCGAGTGGTATAACAGCCGCCATGTGTCGCCCCAGACGCTGGAGTTGTTGCTGCAGAGCCCGCAGGTGGCCGGGTCGGTTAAAGACGGCGTCGCCAGGCTGTTACAGACCAAGGGTTACCTCTATTTTTACGACGTCTTTTCTCTGGCATACCGTTCATCCACCCGGTCAATCCCCGGCTGATCGGTATGGGGGCCGCCTGTTGCCGATATGAGTAAAGTTCAACGGCATGAGGCGGTGACAGGGCGCGTCCCGCGTGGTACGTTCAAAACTCATCTTGTTTAAAGTCCCCGAGGCAAGCGACGCGCCATGACGACGTTAACCGCGAATTTCCCCGTTTCATCCCGACCACCCTCGCTGCTCATTGTGCAGATGGGCGAACCGCCCGAACCGATCGCTCATGCCGTCGGCCAGCAGGCCGACTGGTTCGGCAGCGCGCTGGCCGATGAAGGCGTGCGCCTGCATGTGGTGCGGCCGGACGCCGGCGACGCTTTGCCGAACCCCGGCGAGCATGACGTCGCCATCATCAGCGGTTCCTGGTCGATGGTGACCGACCGGCTGGACTGGAGCGAACGCACCGCCGACTGGTTGCGCCAGAGTGTGGATGCCGGGCTGCCGGTGCTGGGGGTGTGCTACGGCCATCAGCTGTTGGCGCATGCGCTGGGCGGTACGGTGGCGGATAACCCGAATGGTCGGGAAATGGGCTTGAAGACCGTGACGCTGCATGACGACGCCGCGGAAGACGCACTGTTGACGGCGATACCGACGCAGTTCAGCGCCTACCTCAGCCATCTTCAGTCGGTGGTAGCGCCGCCGCCCGGCGCACAGGTGCTGGCGGCATCGGAACAGGATGGTTGCCAGATTATTCGTTATACGCCGCATACCTTGTCGTTTCAGTTCCACCCGGAGATGGATGCGGCGGTGATGAATGCCTGCCTGCGTCATTGCGCGTTGCCGGAAATGGCCGACAGCGCCGAGCCGGTGTGGGCGCGGCGGTTGCTGCTGGATTTTGTCCGGCTGGCGTTATCCCGCTCACTGGCGTTATCCCGCTAAGGAGTTCTCCGCTGGCGAAATTCGAACAACTGGCCGATCAGATGCAGGCGCAGTTACAGGCCGGCATCTGGCAACCGGGAGAAAAATTGCCGTCGCTGCGCGAAAAGGCGGTGCATTCCGGTCTGAGCCTGATGACGGTGCTGCATGCCTACCAACTGCTGGAAAGTCAGGGCTGGATCATTTCACGCCCGCAGTCCGGCTACTACGCCGCGCCGCGTATCGAACGGCCGATCGCGCCGCCCGCCAGCGGCGACGCGGTGCACCTGACGGAACACGTTGACGTCAACCGCTTTATTTTCGATGTGCTGCACGCCAGCCGCTCGCCCGGCGTAGTGCCGTTCGGTTCCGCCTTTCCCGATCCACGGCTGTTTCCCCAGCGCCAGTTGACCCGCTCGCTGGCGACGGTGGCGCGCCGTATGCAACCTGAAAACGCGGTGGACAACCTGCCGCCCGGCAACGAGCGGCTACGCAAGCAGATAGCCCAGCGCTACGCGCTGCAGGGCATCGCCGTGTCGCCGGACGAGATCGTCATTACCAGCGGCGCGATGGAGTCGCTCAATCTGAGCCTGCAGATGCTGACCCGGCCCGGTGATTATGTGGTGGTGGAGTCGCCGTCGTTTTACGGCGCGTTGCAGGCGATCGAACGTTTACAACTGAAAGCCATCGCTATCGCCACTCACCCGCACACCGGCGTCGATCTGGCGGCGTTGCGCCAGGCGTTACACGATTATCCGATTCGTGCCTGCTGGCTGATGACCAACTTTCACAATCCGCTCGGTTGCACGCTGGCGTGGGAGAAAAAGCAGCAACTGGCCGCGCTGTTGCGCGAGCATCAGGTGCCGCTGATTGAAGATGATGTCTACAGCGAACTGTACGCCGGTGCTCATCGCCCGCTGCCGGTCAAGGCGCTTGATAGTGACGGGCAGGTGCTGCACTGTTCGTCTTTCTCAAAGAATCTGGTTGCCGGATTCCGGGTCGGCTGGGTGGCGGCGGGGCGCTGGGCGCAAGGTATTCAGCGGCTGCAACTGATGAGTACGCTCTCCGCCAGCGCGCCGATGCAACTGGCGGTGGCGGATTATCTGGCCACCAGCAGCTACGACAGCCATTTGCGGCGTTTACGGCGTACGCTGGAGCAGCGTAAACACCGGTTGTATCAGGCGATGAAGGTGCATTTCCCGGCCGGGGTGGACATTTATTACGCTGAAGGCGGCTATTTCCTATGGCTGGGGCTGCCGGAAGCGTTCAATAGCATTGAACTGTATCAGCAGGCGTTGGCGCAGGGCATCAGCATTGCGCCGGGCAGAATGTTCACCACCGGCGATAAATTTGACCGCTATTTTCGTATCAATACCTCTTTCGAATGGCAGGAAAAAACGGAAAACGCCATCATCGCGCTGGCCGCTCTGCTGAAAAAAGGGCTGTCCTCTTCCTGACGCCGATACTCTGGTTGAATGCCAGACGCCGTCGGCTCATTACTTATCTCCCGGCTATGGCCGTATAGATACCGCTTGTTCATTAATACCGGGACGTTCATTTTTATTTTTTCTCTGGCAGGTGGCTGCCGCCGGTTTTCACCGTAAGCGTTGTCGGGAATATGATTATTTAATTTTCCGATTTATTTCTTTTCAATCTGACTGGTTTATTTATTTTCAGTCGGAAGATTATCGTCGTTATTTTTTTATTAGTGACGATTGTCATCGTTATTTTCTTGTTATTAACGAAGGCGTAAAAATAGATTATAGATAGCGGATTTTTTATAAAGAAATTCTTAATTATTTCAAATTGGAATAACACCGTCACGGTCGTTTCTCGTTACCGTTATGTAAAAAAATATACAGCGACACAGTGTGTTAGCGCGATTTGGTAATGAGAATTATTCTATTTAAGCTGGTGATAACGTTAAAAAACGGCCTGTCTGTGGTGAATTGTGATGGATTTGTTGTTGTTGAGATAATTAATTGGCGCTTTTTATTCATCAGTTCATAATACATATGTTTGATGGGGGTTTATGCGTTATTTCTGCCATCATTCATTCATATCAATAAAGCATTAATACATAAATACGATGTATACCCCAAATAGCTTGAGTTGCCGGAAAGCCAACACATCGGCAACTTGACGTATAAAGGGTATAGCTCTGAGTGATGTCGTGCGAGGAATCTCCATGCAGGTCAGCAGAAGGCAGTTCTTTAAAATATGCGCAGGCGGTATGGCTGGAACCACGGTCACCGCGCTGGGCTTTTCTCCCAGTGCCGCGTTAGCCGAAACGCGGCAATATAAATTATTACGCGCCAGAGAAACCCGGAATAATTGCACCTACTGTTCAGTCGGGTGCGGGATTCTGATGTACAGTCTCGGCGACGGCGCCAAAAACGCCAAAGCGTCCATTTACCACATCGAAGGGGATCCGGACCATCCGGTCAGTCGCGGCTCATTGTGCCCGAAAGGCGCCGGACTGGTGGACTTCATCCATAGCGACCAGCGCCTGAAATACCCGGAATACCGTGCGCCCGGTTCCGACAAGTGGCAGCGCATCAGCTGGGAAGAGGCGTTTGATCGCATCGCCCGGTTGATGAAAAAAGACCGCGACGCCAACTTCATCGAGAAAAACAGCGCCGGGGTGACGGTTAACCGCTGGCTGACCACCGGGATGCTGTGTTCGTCGGCGGCCAGCAATGAAACCGGTATTCTGGATCAGAAATTTGCCCGCGCGCTGGGGATGGTCGGCATCGATACCCAGGCGCGCCTGTGTCACGCCCCGACCGTGGCGGCGCTGGCGCCGACGTTCGGTCGCGGCGCCATGACCAACAACTGGGTGGACATCAAGAACGCCAACGTCATTCTGGTGATGGGCGGCAACCCGGCGGAAGCGCACCCGGTCGGCTTTAAGTGGGCGGTGGAAGCCAAGGTGAAAAACGGCGCCAAGCTGATCGTGGTCGACCCGCGTTTTAACCGCTCCGCCGCGGTAGCGGACCTCTATTCGCCGATTCGCGCCGGCTCCGATATCACCTTTCTGCTCGGCGTGGTGAACTACCTGTTGAGCCACGACAAGGTGCAGATGCCGTATGTGCAGGCATACACCAACGCCAGCCTGATCGTGCGCGACGACTTCAGTTTCGACGAGGGGATTTTCAGCGGTTACAGCGAGAAAGAGCGCAAGTACGACCGCACTTCCTGGCAGTACGAACTGGATGAGAACGGTTTTGCTAAACGCGATATGACGCTAAGCCATCCACGCTGTGTGTGGAACCTGCTTAAGACGCACGTCAGCCGCTATACGCCGGATCTGGTGACCAACGTCTGCGGCACGCCAAAGCAGGACTTTCTCACCATTTGCGACCTGCTGGCCTCCACCAGCGTGCCGGATCGCACCGCCACCATCATGTACGCGCTGGGCTGGACGCAGCACACCTCCGGCGCCCAGATGATCCGCACCGCGGCGATGATCCAGCTGTTGCTGGGCAACGTCGGTATGGCGGGCGGCGGCGTGAATGCGCTGCGCGGCCACTCCAACATTCAGGGTTATACCGACCTGGGGTTGTTGTCGCTGAACCTGCCGGGTTACATGCCGCTGCCGTCGGAAAAACAGACCACGCTGAAAGATTATCTGGATCAGATCACCCCGAAAGCGCTGCTGGCGGATCAGGTCAACTACTGGAAGAACACGCCCAAGTTTTTTATCAGCATGATGAAAAGCTTCTGGGGCGATAAGGCGCAGAAAGAAAACGACTGGGGCTACGACTGGCTGCCGAAATGGGACAAGAGCTACGATGCGCTGGCTTACTCCCGCATGATGCTGGACGGCAAGGTCAACGGCTACGTCGTGCAGGGGTTCAACCCGATAGCCGCATTTGCCGACTCCAACAAGGCGCGCGACGCGCTGGCGAAGCTGAAATACCTGGTGATCATCGACCCGCTGGCGACGGAAACCTCCAACTTCTGGCAAAACCACGGCGAACTGAATGACGTCGATCCGGGCAAGATTCAGACCGAAGTGTTCCGCCTGCCGTCGAGCTGTTTCGCCGAGGAAAACGGCTCCATCGTCAACTCCGGCCGCTGGCTGCAGTGGCACTATCAGGGCGCTGAGCCGCCGGGTGAGGCACGCCACGACGGCGTGATCATCGCCGGTCTGTTCCTGCGTCTGCGCGAACTGTACGCCAAAGAAGGCGGCGCCAACCCGGCGCCGGTGCTGAACATGAGCTGGGATTATCTGGAGCCGGACGATCCGTCCGCCGAGGAGATCACCAAAGAGGCCAACGGTCGCGCGCTGGCGGATCTGTTCGATGACAAAGGCAACCTGCTGCTGAAGAAAGGGCAACTGCTGCCTGACTTCTCCCTGCTGCGCGATGACGGCTCCACCGCCAGTTTTTGCTGGATTTACGCCGGTTCCTGGACCGAAGCGGGCAACCAGATGGCGCGACGCGACAACGCCGATCCGTCTGGTCTTGGCTGTACGCCGGGCTGGGCCTGGTGCTGGCCGCAGAACCGCCGCATTCTCTACAACCGCGCCTCGGCGGATGAACAAGGCCGCCCGTGGGATCCGAAACGCGTGCTGCTGAGCTGGAACGGTCAGAAGTGGAGCGGTATCGACGTGCCGGACTTCGCCGCCACCGTCCCGCCGGGCAGCGCCGCCGGTCCGTTCATTATGCAGGCCGAAGGGCTGGGCCGTCTGTTTGCTATCGACAAGATGGCGGAAGGGCCCTTCCCGGCGCATTACGAACCGACCGAATCGCCGCTGAAAACCAATCCGGTGTACAGCAAGGCGCTGATTAACCCAGTGGCGCGCATTCTGGAAGCGGACCGCTCGCGTATGGGAACGGCAGATGAGTTCCCGTTCGTCGCCACCACTTATTCGATCACCGAGTTGTTCCGCCACTGGACCAAGCATGCGCGCCTTAACGCCATCGTGCAGCCGGAGCAGTTTGTCGAAATCGGCGAAGGGCTGGCGAAGCAGAAGGGGATTCAGGCCGGCGATGTGGTGAAGGTCAGCAGCAAGCGGGGATACATCAAGGCGAAAGCCGTCGTCACCAAGCGTATCCGCACCCTGACGATTCAGGGCAAACCGGTGGAAACCATCGGCGTACCCTGTCACTGGGGCTTTGAAGGCACCACCCAGAAAGGCTTTATGGCGAATATTCTGACGCCGCATGTCGGTGACGCCAACAGTCAGACGCCGGAGTACAAGGCGTTTCTGGTCAATGTGGAAAAGGCGTAGTCGCGGAGAAACACTATGGCAATGCAATCACAAGATATTATCCGTCGCTCCGCGACCAACTCACTGACGCCGCCGCCGCAGGCCCGCAACCATAAAGAACAGGTCGCCAAACTGATCGACGTGACCACCTGTATCGGCTGTAAAGCCTGTCAGGTGGCCTGTTCCGAGTGGAACGACATCCGCGATGACGTCGGACACAACGTCGGGGTGTACGACAACCCCACCGATCTCAGCGCCAAATCCTGGACGGTGATGCGTTTCGCCGAATTCGAGGAGAACGGCAAGCTGGAATGGCTGATCCGCAAGGATGGCTGTATGCACTGCGCCGATCCGGGCTGCCTTAAAGCCTGCCCGTCGGAAGGGGCGATCATCCAGTACGCCAACGGCATCGTCGACTTCCAGTCGGAGCACTGCATCGGGTGCGGCTACTGTATCGCCGGTTGTCCGTTCAACGTGCCGCGCATGAATAAGGACGACAACAAGGTGTACAAATGCACCCTGTGCGTCGACCGCGTGGAGGTTGGGCAGGAACCGTCCTGCGTGAAGACCTGCCCGACCGGGGCGATTCATTTCGGCACCAAGGAAGAGATGAAAGTGCTGGCGGCCGAACGGGTCACGGACCTGAACAGCCGTGGTTACAGCAATGCCGGTCTGTACGACCCGGCCGGCGTCGGCGGTACGCACGTGATGTACGTGCTGCATCACGCCGACAGGCCGCAGTTGTACAACGGCCTGCCGGCCAACCCGAGCATCAGCCCGGCGGTGACCTTCTGGAAAGGCATCTGGAAACCGCTGGCGGCTATCGGTTTTGCCGCCACCTTCGCCGCCAGCGTATTCCACTACGTGGGTATCGGTCCGAACCGGGTAGAAGACGATGACGACGCGCATCACGAGGGCAAGCAGCATGAAAAAGAGTAATCGGATTCAGCGTTACAGCGCACCCGAGCGCATTAATCACTGGATTGTGGCGTTCTGCTTTGTGTTCGCCGCACTGAGCGGGCTGGGGTTTTTCTTCCCGTCGCTCAACTGGCTGATGAATGTGCTGGGTACGCCGCAGCTGGCGCGCATCCTGCACCCGTTTGTCGGGGTAGTGATGTTTGTCGCTTTCCTGCTGATGTTCTTACGCTACTGGAAACACAACCTGATTGAGCGCAGCGACCTGGAGTGGGCGAAAAACATCCACAAAATCGCCCGCAACGAAGAAGTCGGCGATACCGGTCGTTATAACTTCGGTCAGAAATGCGTGTTCTGGCTGGCGATTACCAGTCTGCTGCTGTTGCTGGCGAGCGGGATCGTGATCTGGCGGCCGTACTTCGCGCCGTCGTTCTCCATCCCGGTGATCCGGGCGGCGTTGGTGGTGCATTCGGTGTCCGCGGTCGGTTTGATCCTGACCATCATGGTGCATGTGTACGCCGCCTTGTGGGTGAAAGGCACCATCACCGCGATGGTGGAGGGCTGGGTTTCCAGTTCCTGGGCGAAGAAACACCATCCGCGCTGGTATCGCGAGCTGCAATCCAAAGCGCAGGATAAGCACTGATCCTAATTCGCAAACTGGTGAAGTCTGTGGTTGATGGTGAGGTTTTTCAGCGTCAAAAACTGTGCTGAGGTGGGCGACTTCGCCGGATGAGCGGCATGGACGCCGCGAAAGCCTGTGCCGTGCTGGGAGCACGTCACAGGCGGCCCGAACAGCGAAGGCGAACGCCGAAGGAACCGCGCAGCGGCACAGTTTAGCCACCAGCCAGAGGTCAAGGAGAGGCGGCGTTGCGCCTCTCCTTGTCGTGCGTGCGATGAGATAACAAAGAAACGACACCGTTTATCTCGCACGAAACTATTCCCTAATCAGACAAACTTAACCGTTCACAAAGCAATACGGCTGTTTGCCTACAGCCCAACTCAGCGATTTACCAGTTTTGCCGGCAGCGCCACCACCAGCAGCGAACTGAGCAGCAGACAGAAGGCGAAGAACCACAGTGCGCCGCTGCCGCTGCCGGTTAGCTCCATAGCGAACCCCATGATTGAATTGCTGACCAGGCCGGCGATATTCGCCAGCGAGCAGGCCAGCGCAAAGCCGGTAGCGGCGGCGGTGCCGGTGAGGAAGGTGGCGGGCAGGCTGAAGAACACCGGCACGGTGCCAATAATGGTGGCCTGCGCCACCGAGAACAGCAGCACCGTCATTACGATATTCTGGGTGAAGAAGGTGCTCGCCACCATCGCCGCCGCGCCCAGCCAGAACGGCACGATGATGTGCCAGCGCCGTTCGCGCAGCCGGTCGGAGCTGGCGCCGAGCAATACCATGCCTGCCAGCGCCGCGATGCTGGGGACTGCCGTCAGCAGGCCAATCTGCCCGATATCGGCCACGCCGGCTTTTTTAATGAAGGTCGGCAACCAGAACCCCATGGCATAGGCGCACAGCAGAATCGAGAAATCGATGCCGCCCAGCATCCAGACTTTCAGGTTGAAGAAGCCGTCGCGAAAGCGGTGTTTCATATACGGCGCTTCGCGGGCGTCGATCGCCAGATCGGCGCGCACCTGCGCTTTGTCCGTCTCGCTCAGCCAGCGCGCCTGATCAACGCCGTCCGGCAGCAGCCAGAGGGTCAGCACGCCAAGCAGTACGCTCGGCAGCCCCTCCAACAAAAACATCCACTGCCAGCCGCGCAGCCCGTGGGCCGAATCAAAATGCGACATAATCCAGCCTGACAGCGGGCCGCCCACCACACTGGAAAGCGGCAGGCCGATCATGAACAGCGAAATGATGCGACTGCGCCGCCAGGAGGGGAACCAGCGCGTCAGGTAGTACAACACGCCGGGCAGAAAACCGGCTTCCGCCGCGCCAAGCAGAAAACGCAGCACGTAGAATTGAACCGGCGTGGTGACAAACATCGTCGCGGCGGACAGCAATCCCCAGCTGATCATGATGCGCGCGATCCAGATTCGGGCGCCGACGCGTTGCAGAATCAGGTTGCTCGGCACCTCGAACAGAATATAGCCGACGAAGAACAGCCCGGCGCCGAGGCCGAAGGCGACGTCGCTGAGCGCCAGCTGATTCGCCATCTGCAGTTTCGCCAGCCCGATATTGATGCGGTCAAGGTAAGCGGCGAGATAACACAGGCACAGGAACGGGATCAGCCGCCAGGTGATTTTGCGGTAAACCGACGCGATAGCGCCCGGCGTGGGTGTCTGAGAATAAACTGCGGTCATGTATGTCGTTTCCAGCATTAGACGGAGTTATCGTTATACCTATCAGGCGGTGTCCCTTGACCGTGCGCATCCGTGGCTGACGCCCTTTCACCGAGTGTCCGAACCTGTGCGCCGGATCGCCGCCGCGTGCCTGCCGGCGCGCCAGCGGCGCCAATAGTAAGGGCACAGCCTGAGTTCTGTCGGCGAAAGACAGCCACCCAATTTTGCGGTCGATAGCCGGTCGTGTCTATCCAGTTTGGCTGATGTTTTCCATTCCCAGGCACGGCTCGGAAAATCACTCCTTATTGTGAGGAATAACCTGCTAACATGAGGGCATCAGAACGGGGGCCGGCGTGGTATTCGCACGGCCCCTGCCACGTGGATAAACAGGAAACATAACCTGATGAGTATTCGTATTGTGCCGCAGGAGCAACTGGCCGACAGTGAGAAAACCTCAACCATCGGCACGATTCCTCCCTTGCTGTTCGCTAACCTAAAAAGCCTGTACAGCGGTCGTGCCGAGCGCCTGCGCCAGCTGGCGCAGGATCACCCGCTGGCGGATTACCTGCTGTTTGCCGCCGAAGTGGTGGACGCGCAGGAAAAAGTGCGGCATGACCATCCGCTGGAGAAGGACCTCGCCGGCCTGTTGCACGATAGCGCGCACAACAGCAGCGTGCAAAACAGCGCCGGACGCCCGCCGCTGGATGCCGCCACGTTTGCGCGCGATCCGCACTGGCATACTCTGCTGCAGGCGTTGATTGAAGAACTGAAAGCCATCGCCAGCGGTCAGGTACTGACCACGCTGGAAAACCTGGAAAAGATGCCGGCGCAGCAGTGGGACGCGCTGGCGGATGCGCTGATCGCGCAACAATTCACGCCGGAAAACAACGATAAGGCGCCGTTCGTCTGGGCGGCGTTGTCGCTGTACTGGGCGCAAATGGCGACCCAGTTGCCGGGGCGGGCGCACGCCGAGCAGGGCGAGCATCGCCAGTTTTGTCCGGTGTGCGGCAGCATGCCGGTCTCCGGCGTAATACAGATTGGCGCCACCAGCGGCCTACGCTACCTGCACTGTAACCTGTGCGAAACCGAATGGCATATGGTGCGCATCAAATGCAGTAACTGTGAGCAGGCGGGTAAACTGCACTACTGGTCGCTGGATGATGAGAACTCTGCCATCAAGGCGGAAAGCTGCGACGACTGCGGCACCTACCTGAAACTGTTGTATCAGGAAAAGGATCATCGGGTGGAAGCGGTGGCGGACGATCTGGCCTCACTGGTGCTGGATGTGAAAATGGAAGAAGAAGGGTTCTCCCGCAGCAGCATCAATCCGTTCCTGTTCCCGGACAGTAGTCAGTAAGCGGAATAGGTTGCCTGCGGGAACGGCGTTGACTCACGGGAGACAACGCCGTTGTTGTTGATTTGGTCTTTCTCTCTTCTGCTTTTATTCCAGTCGATGCTGCATTATGTTTTACGGCAGTAATTTATTCTTTTATCAAAAAAACTAATAGAACAATTGGCGTGAAGCTATTTTTAATCTCTTTTATTGCCCCGAATTTATTCTTAAATAGTTTTTCCCTCACCCGACTGACCGGCTCGTTTTTTCCCCAGCCAACAGACAAGCACGATTTTTTTATACCCTGAAGAACCATTATAGTGGCGCAGCCTCACGGGAATTATCCAGTTAGTTCATCAGGAATAATCGTCTGACAAGCGATTATAAAATGTTTTTTTAAATCATTTTAAGGACTGTATTTATTATGAATACTGCTACTAACGTTAATCGCCTGCCGGGATACACTCAGGGCGCACAGGTCATTCGTGTTAAAAAAGTACGTCAACAAATTGATGCTATTAATGGCATCGTTTATTCCCAGATTAAAAACCTACAACAAGTACGTCAGTTGGAAATGTCCCTGCTCGTCCCCCGTACTGCCGCTCTGAAACCGGCGATTGTCTATTTTCCCGGTGGCGGATTCCGTTCGGCTTTCTATGAGAAATTCATTGAAATGCGCATGGCGCTGGCGGAATCCGGATTTGTTGTCGCGGCGGCGGAATACCGTGTTATTGCCGACCAATACCCGGCGTTGATCGAGGATGCCAAATCAGCGGTTCGTTACCTGCGTGAACACGCGGCGGAATACGGCATTGACCCGACCAGAATCGGCGTACTGGGCGATTCCGCCGGTGGCTATGTCGCGCAAATGGCGGGAGCGACGAATGGGCAGCGAAACTTTGACAAAGGGCAGTTTCTGGATAAATCGTCCGATGTGCAGGCGGTAGCCACCCTGTATGGGATTTCCAGTTTGCTGAATATTGGCGAGGGTTTTCCGGAAAATATGCGCAAAGTCCACGAATCGCCCGCGGTGCCGGAAGCCCTGCTGGTGAATGGCACTGCGTTTATGGATTTCCCCGGCGCCAGCATTACCAGCGATCCGGTCAAAGCGCTTAACGCCAGCCCGATGGGCCAGCTCAGCGGAAGAAAACCGCCGTTTCTGATCATGCACGGCAGCACCGACAATATCGTTTCGCCGCTGCAAAGCAAGCAGCTCTACGAGGCATTGGTCGCGGGCGGCAACCGGGCGGAATATGTGCTGCTGGAAGGGGCCGGGCATGGCGATATTTACTGGTTCCAGCCGGTGATCATCAGCAAAGTCGTGAGTTGGTTTAAACAAACACTGGGTGAATCAATCCCGGACCCTGCCTTGTCTGGCGGCGATGATCTCACTGAAGGCCGTTTGTAAGCGGGATAAGCCCGTGCCGTGAATCTTGCTGGCACGGGCTGTGCGCGCCGGGGAATCTCGGTATTCAGCGCGATGGCCGACTTCTCATCGCCGCGTACCGGTTCATCCCTTTTCCGGTTGGTCTCCCCGAGCGGTGGATTTCAGGGATAACAGCAGATAGGCGATGACCGCCAGCAGGTAGCATCCCAGAATCACCAGCGCCATCGACAGCGCGCTGGTGCTGCCGGTCAGCCCGGTAAACGGCACGCTCAGCGCGCCGAGCGCGAACATGCTCAGACCAATCAGCGCCGAAGCGCTGCCGGCCTTGCCGCCCTGGCTCTGCATCGCCAGCGATGACGCGCAGGGGCCGACAATCCCGATCATGGCGATGGCGAAAAACAGCGGGATCAGAATGCCGATAAGCGGCGCGTGCAGCAATCCGGCCACCGTCAGCACCAGCGCCGAGATGACCGCGACAGCCAGCCCGGCGTGCAGCACGCGCTGCTCGCCAAAGCGCAGGCTAAAGTGGGAGGCCAGCTGTCCGGCGGCGATCAGCCCGATGCCGTTGACCGCAAAACACAGGCTGAACGCCTGCGGGCTTAGCCCGTACACTTCCTGCAGCACGAACGGCGAGGCGCCGATGTAGGCGAACATGCCGGCGCCGCACAGCCCCTGCGCCAGACACAATCCCATGAATGTCCGTTCCCGCAGCAGGCTTCCCAGCGACGACAGCATCGAACCGACCCCGCCGGCGATGCGCCGCTCGGCGGGCAGCGTCTCGTTTAGCCGCAGCAGACACATCGCCAGCAACAGAAAAGCAATCACCGCCAGCAGCACAAAAATGCCGCGCCAGTCGGTCACGCCAAGCAGTAAACCGCCCAGTACCGGCGAGAGGATCGGCGCCAGGCCGTTGATCAGCATCAGCAACGAGAAAAAGCGGGTCAGGGCATGACCGACATACAGATCCCGCGCGACGGCCCGGGACAACACCGCGCCGCCCGCGCCGGCGATGCCCTGCAACAACCGGGCGACGATCAACTGGCCGATATCCTGCGCCAGCGCGCACCAGACCGAAGTCAACAGCAGCATCGCCAGCGACAGCAACAACGGCAGGCGTCGGCCCAGCTTGTCGCTCAGCGGGCCGAAGATCAACTGGCCGGCGCCCAGCCCGAGCAGGCCGGCGGTCAGGCTAAGTTGGGTGGCGGCCGTCGAGGTGGCGAGCGCGCCGGTCATCTGCGGCAGCGCCGGGAGGTAGAGATCGGTACATAGCGGGCCGAGCGCGGCCAGCGTACCCAGAATCAGGGCGTATTCAAGTCGTGAACGGGATGATTTTTCAGTCATGGCGTCTTATCAGGAAACAGTGAGTCAAACAGGGATTGGTACAGCGGTTCCAGCACCGCGACCGGGGCGCGCTGCGGAATCACACTGCGGAATGTCGTGCCTTCGCACAATACCGCCATCAGTTCGGTACGCGCGGCGATTTCCTCATCCGAAAAATGCGGAAAGCGGTGTTTCATCAGCGTACTGGCACGGGTAAACATTTGCTGGTCGGCTTCCTGCATGATGCTCGCCACCCGCGGGTTACGGGTGGCTTCGGATGCCACTTCCAGCATCAGCAGGTTGTCATCGTCATCGCTGTCCCCGGCGATCGGTAACTGACGGCGGGCCAGCAGCGGCGCAAAACGCCGGGGGTCTTCATTTTCCGGCGTCATGCGCTGTAGCCGGATATCGACGATACGCCGCACGATCTCCTCAATGATGTCGTCTTTGTTGACGAAATAGCGGTAAATCTGCCCGACGCTAAGCTGCGCCTGCGCGGCGATTTCCGCCATGCTGGCGCCGTGAAAGCCGGACTGGCGAAAGCAGCGGCGGGCGGCGGCGATGATCTGATCACGCCGGGCCTGCGCCTTGTCTTCATGATGGGGTGATGGCATAGCATTGCTCCAATGCCTGGATAACGTTGCTAACGCTATCCTTGCAAATTTTATAAGAAGTCTGACGTCAAATTTTTTATATTGAGAACGAACGTTCATTCTCAATTCTAGGACAGGACTTGATGCGAAGTAACAACTTTATTGTAACAGTGGCTACGTGCGCTGCGCTGTTGACGGGATGCGATCGCAGCGCTGTTTCACCGGCGTCGTCACAGCCGGTGGCGGTGACCGTGCAGACGCTGCATGGCGCACCCGTCACGCTGCACAGCGAACTGACCGGCCGCGTGACGGCGGCGATGGTATCCGAGGTTCGCCCGCAGGTGGATGGCATTATCCAGCAACGGTTATTTACCGAAGGCAGCGAAGTGAAAGCCGGGCAGATGCTGTATCAGATTGACCCGGCCAGTTATCAGGCGGCGGCGGATCAGGCCGCCGCGGCGCTGAAAAACGCCCAGTCCACCGTGCGCTCGGCCAAACTGAAAGCCGAACGTTACGCCCGGCTGCTGAAAGAAGAGGGGGTGTCGCAGCAGGACGCGGACGACGCGCAGGCCACCTATGAGCAGGATGTCGCCAGCGTTGCGGAAAAGACCGCCGCCCTGAAAACCGCGCAAATCAACCTGGCGTATACCCGCATTACCGCGCCGATTTCCGGCCGCATCGGTATTTCGTCGGTCACGCCGGGCGCGCTGGTGACCGCCAGCCAGAGCACCGCGCTGGCCACCATTCGCCAACTGGACCCGATCTACGTCGACCTTACCCAGTCCAGCAGTCAGCGGCTGGCGCTGCTGGCGCACCAGAAACAGCAGCAGGCGGCGGTAACGCTGACGCTGGAAAACGGCCAGCCTTACAGCCAGCCGGGCGTGCTGAAACTGGCGGAAGTGGCGGTGGATGAAGCCACCGGTTCAGTGACGCTGCGCGCCGAGTTCCCTAACGCCGGGCATATGTTGTTACCGGGCATGTTTGTGCGCGCCACCGTGGAAACCGCCAGCGTGCCTGACGCCATTCTGGCGCCGCAGCAAGGCATCCTGCGCGACACCAAAGGCAATGCCTATGCGCTGGTGGTCAACAACCAGCAGGTGGTGGAGCGGCGCGAGGTGGAAACCGGCGAAGCGATGGGCAGCCGCTGGCTGATCACTCAGGGGCTGAACGCGGGTGACCGGCTGATTACCGAAGGCACCGACAAGGTGCGCACGGGCGATAAAGTCACCGCCGTTGAGGAGAGCGCCCGGTCGGATACGGCGACGCCGCGCACGACGGAGGCCCGCTGATCATGTTCTCCCGTTTCTTTATTCATCGCCCGGTGTTTGCCTGGGTGATCGCCATTGTCATCATGCTGGCGGGCGCGCTGTCGATTGAATCGCTGCCGGTGGCGCAGTACCCGAATGTGGCGCCGCCCTCCATCGCCATCAAAGCCAGTTACCCCGGCGCTTCCGCCGACACGCTGGAAAACAGCGTGACCCAGGTGATTGAGCAGCAGCTCACCGGGTTGGACGGGTTACTCTATTTTTCTTCCTCCAGCGATTCGAGCGGCGATGTGCGCATCACCGCCACGTTTACGCAGGGCACCAACCCGGATACCGCGCAGGTGCAGGTGCAGAACAAGGTGCAACAGGCCACCAGCCGCCTGCCCACTGAAGTGCAACAGCAAGGCATCACGGTGACCAAGTCCCAGCAGGATTTCCTGCTGATCATGGCGTTATACGACACCACGGATAAAAGCACCGCCGCCGACATCGCCGACTACATGGTCAGCAACCTGCAGGACCCGCTCTCCAGGGTAGACGGCGTCGGCAGCGTACAGGTGTTCGGTTCCCAGTACGCGATGCGCATCTGGCTGGACCCGACCAAACTGGCGGCGTACAGCCTGATGCCGTCGGATATTTCCTCCGCGATCGAAGCGCAGAACACCCAGGTGTCGGCCGGGAAAATCGGCGCGCAGCCGGCCGGCAGCGATCAGCAATTGACCGCGACCGTCACCGCGCAATCACGGCTGAAAACCCCGACGCAGTTCCGCGACATCATCGTTAAAAGCGAATCCAGCGGTGCGTTGGTGCGCCTTGGCGACGTGGCGCGGGTCGAGCTGGGCAACGAGGACTACACCACCACCACCCGGCTGAACGGTCACCCCGCCGCCGGGATCGCGGTGATGCTGTCGTCCGGCGCCAATGCGCTGGCGACGGCGGAGCGGGTGAAAGCCAAAGTGGCGGAGTTCACCCCGCAGATGCAGCAAGGCTACGAAGTGTCCTACCCGAAAGACAGCACCGACTTTATCAAGGTGTCGGTGGAAGAGGTGGTGCAGACCCTGTTTGAAGCCATCGCCCTGGTGGTGCTGGTGATGTTTCTGTTTCTGCAGAACCTGCGCGCCACGCTGATCCCGGCGGTGGCGGTGCCGGTGGTATTGCTGGGGACGTTCGGCGTGCTGGCGGTGTTCGGGTACTCCATCAATACCCTGACGCTGTTCGGCATGGTGCTGGCGATCGGCCTGCTGGTGGATGACGCCATCGTGGTGGTGGAAAACGTCGAGCGGCTGATGCGCGATCAGGGACTGTCGCCGGTGGCGGCCACGGAACAGTCGATGCGCGAGATTTCCAGCGCGCTGATCGGGGTGGCGCTGGTGCTGAGCGCGGTGTTTCTGCCGATGGCGTTCTTCGGCGGATCGACCGGGGTGATCTATCGGCAGTTCTCCATCACCATCGTGTCCTCCATGCTGCTGTCGGTGGTGGTGGCGTTGACGCTGACGCCGGCGCTGTGCGCGGCGTTGCTGAAACCGGCGGCGCATTCGTCGCCGGACGGCAACGGTTTCTTCGCCCGTTTCAACCGTGGGTATGACCGTTTGCAGCAGCGCTATACCGGGCGGGTGGCGCATGTCATTACCGGACCGTGGCGCTATCTGGCGCTGTACGGTTTGCTGATCGTGGCGTTGGGCTTACTGTTCCTGCGGTTGCCGGGCGGCTTCCTGCCTAACGAGGATCAGGGCGATGTCATGGTGCAGTTTACGTTGCCGGCTGGCGCCACCGAAGCCCGTACCAGTAAGGTGGGGGAGCGCATCGAGCACTATTTTCTCACCGAGGAAAAAAACAATGTTGAAGCCATTTTCGTGATTTCCGGCTTCAACTTCAGCGGCAGCGGACAGAATGCCGGGATGGCGTTTGTGGCGCTGAAAAACTGGAGCCAACGCCCCGGCAGCGCGAACAGTTCCGACGCCATCGCCCATCGCGCCATGCAGGCGCTGTCCGCGATTCGCGACGCGCAGGTGTTCACCATGTCGCCGCCGGCGGTGCAGGGGCTGGGCCAGTCTGACGGCTTTACCTTTGAATTGCAGGCTACCGGCAATACCGACCGCAGTCGTTTACTGGCGTTGCGCGATCAACTGTTGGCGGAAGCGGCGAAGAATCCGCGGCTGTCCGCAGTACGCCCCAACGATCTGGTGCAGATGCCGCAGCTACAGGTGGACCTCGACTACGCCAAAATCCGCGCGCTGGGGCTGTCGATCAGCGATGTCACCAGCACGTTGAGCAGCGCCTGGGGCGGCACCTACGTCAACGACTTCATCGATCGTGGCCGGGTGAAGAAAGTCTACATTCAGGGCGACGCCGGCTCGCGCGGCCAGCCGTCGGATCTCGACAAGTGGTTCGTGCGCGGCACCGACAGCAGCGGCAACAGCGTAATGACGCCGTTCTCTGCCTTTGCCGCCACCCGCTGGAGCTACGGCCCGGAAAGCCTGTCGCGTTATAACGGGCTGGCGTCCTACGAAATTCAGGGCACCGGCGCGCCCGGCGTCAGCTCCGGCAAGGCGATGGACGAGATGGAAGCGCTGGCGCGCGCGCTGCCTGCCGGCACCACCTTTGCCTGGAGCGAGCTCTCTTATCAGGAACGGCTGGCCAGCGGGCAGGCGATATCGCTCTACGCCATGTCGATTCTGGTGGTGTTCCTGTGCCTGGCGGCGCTGTATGAAAGCTGGAGTATTCCGTTCTCGGTGATGATGGTCATCCCGCTCGGGGTGGTGGGCGCGGTGCTGGCCGCAACATTGCGCGGGCTGGAAAACGACGTCTATTTTCAGGTGGCGTTGCTTACCACCATCGGGCTGTCGGCCAAGAACGCCATTCTGATCGTGGAGTTCGCCGAAGCCGCTTACCGGCGCGGCGCCACGCTGTATGAAGCGGCGCTGGAAGGGGCGCGTACGCGTCTGCGGCCGGTGCTGATGACGTCGATGGCGTTTATCGCCGGGGTATTCCCGCTGGCGGTGGCGACCGGCGCAGGCGCCAACAGCCGTATCTCCATCGGCAGCGGTATTGTCGGCGGTACGCTGACTGCCACCGTGCTGGCGATTTTTCTGGTGCCGATGTTCTTTGTGTTGGTCAGACGGGTATTCCCCGGTCGCCACACGCAAACATCGCCATCCACCTCGATGCCAACGCCTACGCAGGGAGAAAACTGATGCGCGTTATTATGACGTTACTGACCGGCGCTATGCTGTTATCCGGCTGTTCGCTGGATCCGCACTATCAGCGGCCGTCCGCGCCGGTGCCTGACGCCTGGCCGCAAGGGGCGGCCTATCATGCGGCGGCGGCGGCCCGCCAGCCGGCGGATGATATCCCGTGGCGCGAGGTGCTGGTGGACGATCGCCTGCGTCAGGTTGTCGACATGGCGTTGTCGGACAACCGTGATCTGCGCAAAGCGATTGCCGATGTGGAAGCGGCGCGCGCGCAGCTTGGCGAAAAGCGCGCGACGCTGCTGCCGACCATCAACGCCGGGATAGATGGCGATCGCAGCCGTTCGCTCAGCAGCAGCGGCAATGGGACGGTATTGAGCAGCAGCTACGGCGCCAGCCTGTCCACCAGCGCCTTTACGCTGGATTTGTTTGGTAAAAACCGCAGCCTGACCGGCGCGGCGCGGGAGACGTATCTGTCCAGCGCCGCCACCGCCACCAGCACCCGGCTGACGCTGATCGCCGATACGTCCACCGCCTGGGTGGCGCTGGCGACCGCCCGCAGCAATCTGGCGCTGGCGCGTCAGACGATGGAGAGCGCCGGGCAGTCGCTGGCGGTGACCCGCAGCCGGTTGCGTAACGGTGTGGCGTCGGCGGTGGATGTAGCGCAGGCGGAAACCGTCTACCAGCAGGCGCGGGCGGACGTCGCCAGCGCGCTGACCACCGAAGCGCAGGATAAGAATGCGTTGGACCTGCTGGCCGGGCGCCCGGTGCCGGAGGCGCTGTTGCCTGCGGATGTGGCGTCGCTGGCGCAGGCGGTGAAACCGGTCGCCGCCGGCATTTCGTCCGCCGCGTTGTTGCGCCGTCCGGATGTGCAGGCGGCGGAACATACCCTGAAATCGGCCAACGCCAATATCGGCGCGGCGCGAGCGGCATTTTTCCCCAGCATTACGCTGACCGCCAGCAACGGCCTGAGCAGCGAGGCGCTGTCGTCGCTGTTTAGCGGCGGCGCGCACGTCTGGTCGCTGGCGCCGTCCGTCAGCCTGCCTATCTTTGACGGCGGCGCCAACCTGTCGGCGTTGCGCTACGCCGAGGCGGAAAAACAGGGCTATGTCGCCAGTTACGAGAAAACGTTGCAGACCGCGTTTCGCGAAGTGGCCGACGCGCTGGCGCGCAAAGGCACGATTGATGAGCAGCAGGCGGCGCAACGCGATTACGTGGCGGCGGCCGAGCGCAGTTATCAACTGGCCAGCAACCGCTACCGCGCCGGGGTCGATACCTATCTCAACGTACTGGATGCCCAGCGTACGCTGTACAGCGCTCGTCAGTCGTTGCTCAGCCTGGAACAGTCGCGGCTGGATAATCTGATTACGCTGTATAACGTATTGGGAGGTGGGGTGAAATAATATTTTTCGGCAGAGCGGGGATTATTTCCCGGCTCTGCCTTTTTAAATCTGGTTATATTTTTACTGCTGTTTTTTCTTTTGATAAATCGATTTTTTAGACTTAATACAGCAAGGATAATGGAGCGTATTCTGTCGGTCGCCAACGATTGCGATGGAAAACCGACTTACAACATCACCTATGACGCGGCCGGTAAAACGCCGCTGCTGATTGGCAAGCGGATTTATAATTCCGCCGGCCACTCTTCGGAAATTGGCAAGCAAAGTAGCGCCACAAACGGCGATATTGCGCATCTGGTGAATAATCTGTTCGACTCGAATTCAAAAATAAGATGTTCGCCACGCTGGATGCCGACATCGGCGCACAGCAGTTTGGACTGCCCCCACACCGGTAGACGATCCTGCCCTATAGTTTGGAATACCACGCGCCGGTTTGGTGCTGGTCAGCCCGTTGGTTGCACAACCGCCTGAGCAGGCGCACTATTTGTATCAGGCGCACTATTTGCATGTGTATTGCATAATGTGGCAATCGGCGGTGTAGAGAGAAGAGAGAATGGTAGCGGACCCTTCAACGACAATTCGTTTTCTGATGGCTTCGCGCCAGTGTGAACTGAATAGCCTGCGCGGGCTGCTGCAAAGCGGCGAGCTGGTGGGGCGCATCAGCCAGCTGGTGCACATGCTGCAACGCGAACGCGGCACTTCCAACCTGTTCCTGTGTTCGGACGGGCGGCTGTGTGTGGATGAACTGCCGCAGCGCGAGCAGGATGTGCAACAGGCCGAGTCGCAATTTATGGAACAACTGGATGACCTGGCGCAGCGCGCCGGGTCGTTGCTGCAGGCCAGCCGGCTGTTCAGCCGCGCCGCCAGCGTGGTTTACACGCTGGGGTTGCTGCCGTCGCTGCGCCAGCAGGTGCGGCAACGCGCGTTGCCGCAGTCGGACGCGATGACGGTGTTCAACGACATCATCCGCCATCTATTGACGCTGGTGTTCGAAGTGTCGGATACCGCGGCGGAGCCGGTGATTGCCCGTGCGCTGGTGGCGATGTTCAGTTTCATGCAGGGCAAGGAATTGGCCGGTCAGGAGCGGGCGGTCGGCGCCGCCGCGTTTGCCGCCGGTGAATTTCCGGTCAGTACTCAGCAGACATTGCTGGACCTGATCGAACGTCAGGAGCGTTGCTTCGATACCTTCGCCAATTTCGCCGATGACGTCAGCCGTGAGCGCTGGCTATCGCTGGCGACCGATCGGGAATTTGAACGACTGCGGCGCGTGGCTTGCACCCGCGCGCCGGACAACCTGCCGCTGGAAGGCAGCCTGCAATGGTTCGCGCTGGCGACGGCGCGTATCGACGCCATGAAGCACATCGAGGATCGGCTGGAGCAGACGCTGATGCAACTGTGCCGCGATCGTATCGCCGCCGCCGAGCAGGCTTGTCTTGACCAGCAGGCGGATGTCGCCGGCCTGATGGCGGCGCAGCAGGGGGAAGACCACAGCTATTCGGTGTTTATCGCCCGCTCGGAGATGGAGCAGGGCGCGGCGGCGCACAGCTGGCTCGACAGCGACGGCGTGCGGCCGCAGCTGGGGCGTTCGCTGCTGTCGCTGGTGCAACAGCAGGCGCGGCGTCTGCAGGCGCTGGATCATGAACTGGCGGCGATGCGCGCGACGCTGGATGAGCGGCGCCAAATCGACCGGGCCAAGGGCGTGCTGATGCAGCACCGGGGCTTAAGCGAAGAAGAGGCGTATAAAACCCTGCGCCGTATGGCGATGAACCAGAATAAGAAACTGATCGAGATTGCCAACGCCATGCTGGCGGTGGCGGATGTGTTTCAGGATAACCCCTGATGGAACGCGGCGAGTTGGCATGGCGTTAACTGGAATCCGCTCGCCGTGAATGCACATAAAGCGTGCGTGATTTGCCAGATAACGGTGCAGCCGAAGCCGTTATCTTCCCACCGCTCTGACGCGTATAGCGGCGGTTGTTCGTTTTCGCCATCGGCCTGATATCCCGGCTGAATTGATCCAGCTCAATATTAGCCGCGCTTTCGGCGAGCAGAATAGCCCCATCGGGACGCGTCGGTTATCCGGCGCGGCATGGACGGTCCACTCAATGTGCTGTCAGGTCACAGGGATATCTGACAGGTTGGCACACACCTTGCTTCATCTCCGGTAACAATTCACTGCGACTTTTTCGTGCTAATGGCGGTACGGAAAAGCGCTGGGCAAAGGCGTCCATAAGCGTGCGATTTTCGCATGGCTTATGGACGCCTTTTTGTTTTTGCCGCCGAAACGGCGGGTTGCCGAGGTGTCGTTGATGAGTGATTCCAAAACCGATAACAAAACCAATAACCAAACACAGGCGTTTTCCCGCCGCCAGTTTCTGGTGGGGAGCGCTGCGCTGGGCGGCGCCATGCTGCTGCCGGGAATAATGAACCGCGCCTGGGCGGCCGGTTCCGATGCCCCGGAGAAGAAAGAGGTGCGCATCGGTTTTATTCCGTTGACCGACTGCGCATCGGTGGTGATGGCGTCGGTAAAAGGTTTTGACAAGAAATACGGCATCACCATTGTGCCGAGCAAGGAAGCGAGCTGGGCCGCCGTGCGCGACAAGCTGGTGTCCGGCGAACTGGACGCGGCGCACGTGCTCTACGGGCTGTTGTACGGCCTGCAGGCCGGCGCGTCGGGGCCGCAGCACAATATGGCGGCGCTGATGACGCTGAACAACAACGGTCAGGCGATCACTCTGTCCAATAAGCTGCGCGAAGCCGGCGTGAGCGATGCCGCCAGCCTGAAGCGTTTTATTGCGGCCAGCCCGGCGGGGACTTACACCTTCGCCCAGACGTTTCCCACCGGCACCCACGCCATGTGGCTCTATTACTGGCTGGGGGCGGCCGGCATCAACCCGTTTGACGACGTGCGCACCGTGGTAGTGCCGCCGCCGCAGATGGTGGTGAACATGAAGATCGGCAACATGAGCGGTTTCTGCGTCGGCGAGCCCTGGAACCAGCGCGCGATTACCGACGGCCTCGGTTTTACCGCCGCCACGTCGCAGGATATCTGGCCGGATCACCCGGAGAAGGTGCTCGGCACCAGCGCCGAATGGGTTAACGCCAACCCCAATACCGCCCGCGCGCTGACGGCGGCGGTGCTGGAAGCCTCGCGCTGGATCGACAGCTCGGACGACAACCGGCGCGAAACCGCCCGCGTCATCGCCGGGCGCGCGTACGTCAACACCCAGGAGGAGACGATTGTCGGCCGTATGCTGGGGCAATACGACAACGGCGCGGGCAAAAGCTGGCAGGACGCGCACGCCATGCGCTTCTACCACGACGGCGAAGTGAACTTCCCGTATCTGTCGGACGGGATGTGGTTCCTCACCCAGCACAAACGCTGGGGCCTGCTGGCGCAGGAGCCGGATTATCAGGCGGTGGCCCGTCAGGTCAATCGCATCGATATCTACAAACAGGCGGCCAGTGCGGTCGGCAACGTGCCGCTGCCATCCGGCGAGATGCGCAGCAGCGTATTGATTGACGGCAAGCGTTGGGACGGCAGCGATCCGGCCGGTTATGCCAACAGCTTCAGCGTGAAAAAGTAACGGAGAGCGACCATGAAAACGCAAGCCCAGATTCTTTCGATCGTGCCGGAGCCGACTGACACGCCGCACCACAATGCTGTCGCGACCGACGCCACCGTTATCGCCTTACCCGAAACCGTTGGCGTAGCTGCACCGGCGCCGACCGTCGCCTCGCCGCGCGCCGTCTGGCGGCCGCGCCTGAGCCGATGGCTGTCCCGGCTGTTGCCGGGCGGCGTCGGCATGATCCTGCTGCTGGCGGTCTGGCAGCTCGCGGCGCTGAGCAGCAAAGGTTTCCCGACGCCGTGGCAGACCTGGCTGGCGGCGCAGAGCATTTTTGCCGACCCCTTTTACGTGGCCGGCCCCAACGATCAGGGCATCGGCTGGAACGTGCTGGCGTCGCTGGAGCGCGTCGGCATCGGTTTCGGGCTGGCGGCGCTGGTGGGGATTCCCGCCGGGTTCCTGATTGGCCGCTTCCGGTTTATGGCGGCGATGTTCAACCCGATTATTTCGCTGTTGCGTCCGGTCAGCCCGCTGGCGTGGCTGCCCATCGGCCTGCTGCTGTTCCAGCGCGCCGAGCCGGCTTCCAGCTGGACCATTTTTATCTGCTCCATCTGGCCGATGATCCTCAACACCGCCGAGGGGGTGCGCCAGATTCCGCAGGATTATCTCAACGTGGCGCGGGTGCTGAAGCTGTCCGAATTCACCATCATGCGCAAGATCCTGCTGCCGGCGGTGCTGCCGAGCGTGCTGACCGGGGTGCGGCTGTCGATCGGCATCGCCTGGCTGGTGATCGTGGCGGCGGAAATGCTGACCGGCGGCATCGGTATCGGCTTCTGGATTTGGAACGAGTGGAACAACCTCAACGTGCCCAACATCATCATCGCCATTCTTGTGATTGGCGTGGTCGGGCTGTTACTTGAGCAAGGGCTGATGTTGCTGGCCAAACGCTTCAGCTATGAAACCCGTTAAGGAGAAACGTATGCGCGATCAACCGATTATCCGTATTCAGCAGGTCAGTCAGCGTTTTTCCACCGCCAGCGGTTCGTTCCTGGCGCTCGATAACGTGAGTTTCGATATTCATACCGGGGAAACCCTGAGTTTGATCGGGCACTCCGGCTGCGGCAAATCAACGCTGCTCAACCTGATTGCCGGGCTGACGCTGCCGACCAGCGGCGGCCTGCTGTGCGACAACCGCGAAATCGACGGTCCGGGGCCGGAGCGGGCGGTGGTATTCCAGAACCATTCGCTGCTGCCGTGGCTCACCACCTACGACAACGTCGCGCTGGCGGTGAAGCAGGTATTCCGCGGCCAGATGAGCAAGGCGGAGATGCACGAGTGGATCGTCCATAACCTGGAGCTGGTGCACATGGGGCACGCGCTGAACAAGCATCCGCATGAGATTTCCGGCGGCATGAAGCAGCGGGTGGGCATCGCCCGCGCGCTGGCGATGAAACCCAAGGTGCTGCTGATGGACGAACCGTTCGGCGCGCTGGACGCGCTGACCCGCGCCCATTTGCAGGACGCGGTGATGGAAATTCAGCAGCGGCTGAACACCACCATCGTGCTGATAACCCATGACGTGGATGAGGCGGTGTTGCTCTCCGACCGGGTGCTGATGATGACCAACGGCCCGGCGGCCACGGTGGGCGAGATCATGACGGTGGCGCTGGAACGCCCGCGCTCTCGCGTCGCGCTGGCGGATGACCCGCGTTATCACCAGTACCGTCAGCAGGTGCTGCATTTCCTGTATGAGAAGCAGCCGCACGCGGCCTGACGGGAGGAAGCAGCGATGAGCGCGCATCTGGTGATTATCGGCAACGGTCTGTCCAGCGCGCGGCTGGTAAAGCGACTGGGGCAACTGGCGCCGCAACGCTACCGCGTCACCGTCATCGATCGCGAGCCGCGCGACAGCTATAACCGCGTGCTGCTTTCCTCGGTGCTGGGGGGCGAAAAAACCTTTGAGGACACGCAGTTAGAGCCGGCGCCGGCAACGATGGACGTGACCATACTGACCGGCGAGTCGGCGCTACGTATTGATCGGGCTACGCGGGAAGTGATTACCGATCGCCGTCGCCTGACCTATGACCAACTGGTGTTCGCCACCGGTTCCCGCCCGTTTATGCCGCCGTTGCCGGGCATCGACCTGCCGGGCGTGATGGGCTTTCGCACGCTGGATGACGTCGAGCGGATGTGGGCGGCGGTGCGACAGGGAAAGCCGGCGGTGGTGATCGGCGGCGGATTACTGGGGATTGAAGCCGCCGCCGCGCTGCGATTGCAGGGCGCCGCGGTGACGCTGCTGCACCGCCACGCCCGGCTGATGGAGCGTCAGCTCGACGCCACCGCCAGCGACCTGTTGTGCGCCCGGCTGCATGAGCGCGGCATCCGTTGCCTGACCGGCGTGCAGATTCAGGCATTATCCGGTAACGAATTGTCCGGTAATAAATCGTCCGACGGCGAGCAGGTGGAGGCGGTCGAACTGGCGGACGGTACGCGCTTGCCTGCCGGTCTGGTGGTGGTGGCGACCGGCGTGCAACCGGTGTGTGAGCTGGCTCGCGACAGCGGCCTGGCGTGCGGGCGCGGCATTCTGGCCGACGGCCAGTTGCGCACCGCCGATGAATACGTCAGCGCATTCGGCGAGTGCGCTGAAGTGAAGAGTGAAACGGTCGGGCTGGTGGCGCCCTGTCTGGCGCAGGCCGATGTGCTGGCCGCCCGGCTGGCGGGGCAACCGGTGGCGGATTACGCGCCGGCGGCGCTGGCCACCCGACTGAAAGTTACCGGGATTGACGTGGTGAGCGCGGGGGAGTTGCACCCGCAGGAGGGCGATCGACTCCACTCGCTGTCAGACCCGCTCGGCGGCCATTATCGCCGCCTGATATTCCGCGACGACCGGTTATGCGGCGCGCTGCTGTTCGGTCATGTCAGCGACAGTCCGCAACTGCTGGCGGCCATGGAGACCAGGCTGCCATCGGCACCGTCGTCGCTTTTGTTTGGTCTGTCTTTTCCTGAAGTAGACATACGGCCTGCGGCCGTAAGGATTTCTGTCATGAGTAAACCCGTATTGGTGGTAGTGGGGCACGGCATGGTCGGGCACCACTTTCTGGAGCAACTGGTGGAACGCAGCCTGCACCAACAGTATCACGTGGTGGTGTTTGGCGAGGAACGCCATCCGGCCTATGACCGGGTACATTTGTCCGAGTATTTTGCCGGTCGCAGCGCCGAATCCCTGTCAATGGTCAGCGAGGGCTTTTTCGAACAGCACGACATTGAATTGCGCACCGGTTGCCAGGTGACGGAGATTGACCGTCAACGCCGCTGCGTGCGCGACGCGAACGGCCAGGAAACCCCGTACGACCGGCTGGTGCTGGCGACCGGTTCCTACCCGTTCGTGCCGCCGATGACGGGCAACGATCGCCCCGGTTGTCTGGTGTATCGCACGCTGGAGGATCTGGACGCTATTGCCGCCGAATCGCGCGAATCGCGCAGCGGCGTAGTGGTGGGCGGCGGTCTGCTGGGGCTGGAAGCCGCCAACGCGCTGCGCCAACTGGGGCTGGAAACCCATGTGGTGGAATTCGCCCCCAGACTGATGGCGGTGCAACTGGACGACGGCGGCGCGCAGCTGCTCAAGCGCAAGATTGAGGCGCTGGGCCTGCAGGTGCACACCGGCAAGGAAACCCGCGCGATTACGGCGGGCGAGCAGGCGCGCCACCGGATGAATTTCGCCGACGGCACGGCGCTGGAAACCGATCTGGTGCTGTTTTCCGCCGGTATCCGCCCGCGCGATCAGCTGGCGCGTGACGCCGCGCTGGAGATCGGCGCCCGCGGCGGCATCGTAATCGACGACTATTGCCAGACCTCGGATGACGCTATTTTCGCCATTGGCGAGTGCGCGCTATGGCAGGGACAGATGTTCGGGCTGGTGGCGCCGGGTTATCAGATGGCGCGCACCGTCGCCGCCCGGCTGGCGCAACAGGAGCAGTCGTTCACCGGCGCCGACATGAGCACCAAGCTTAAGCTGCTGGGGGTGGACGTGGCGTCGATCGGCGATGCTCACGGTAAAACCGAGGGCAGCCTGAGCTATCAGTGGAACGACGAACCGAATCAGGTCTATAAAAAAATCATTGTTTCGGCGGACGGCAAACGGCTGCTGGGGGCGGTGCTGGTGGGCGACAGCAGCGATTACAGCACGCTGTTGCAGATGAAACTCAACGACATGACCTTACCTGCGCACCCGGAAAGCCTGATTCTGCCGGCGCTGGACGGCGCTGCGCCGAAAGGGCTGGGGGTGGCGGCGTTGCCGGACAGCGCCCAGATCTGCTCCTGCCATAACGTCAGCAAAGCGGACATCTGTGCGGCGGTGGACAACGGCTGCACCGATCTGGCGTCGCTCAAGGCCTGCACCAAGGCGGGCACCGGCTGCGGCGGCTGCGTGCCGCTGCTCAAGCAGGTGATGGAGTACCAGTTGCAGCAGTCGGGCATCGAGGTAAAAAAAGACATTTGCGAGCATTTCGCCTATTCGCGTCAGGAGCTGTACCACCTGATCCGCGTCAACCGTATCCGTAGTTTTGGCGAGCTGATCGCCCGCCACGGTCACGGGCTGGGCTGTGAAATCTGTAAACCGCTGGCCGGATCGATGCTGGCGTCCTGCTGGAACGATTACGTGCTGAAACCCGAACACGTACCGTTGCAGGATACCAACGACCGTTTCCTGGCCAATATCCAGAAAGACGGCACCTACTCGGTAGTGCCGCGCATTCCCGGCGGCGAGATTACCCCGCAGGGATTGATCGCCATCGGTCAGGTGGCCGAACGTTATCACCTGTATACCAAAATTACCGGCGGCCAGCGGGTCGATCTGTTCGGCGCGCGGCTGGAGCAACTGCCTGCTATCTGGCAGGAGCTGATCGACGCCGGGTTTGAAACCGGTCATGCCTACGGCAAGTCGCTGCGTACCGTCAAATCGTGCGTCGGCTCCACCTGGTGCCGCTACGGCGTGCAGGATTCCACCTCGCTGGCGATTGCGCTGGAGCACCGTTACAAAGGGCTGCGCTCGCCGCACAAGCTCAAGATGGCGGTTTCCGGTTGCACCCGCGAATGCGCCGAAGCGCAGGGCAAAGACATCGGCGTGATCGCCACCGACAAGGGTTGGAACCTGTATGTGTGCGGCAATGGCGGCATGAAACCGCGTCATGCCGACCTGTTCGCCAGCGATCTGGACACCGATACCCTGTTCCGGCTGATCGACCGCCTGCTGATGTTCTACATCCGTACCGGCGACCGCCTGCAGCGCACCAGCGTTTGGCTGGATAACCTGGAAGGCGGCATCGACTACCTGCGGCAGGTGGTAATCGACGACAGTCTGGGAATTGCCGACGAGCTGGAAAACGACATGCGCCAGGTTATCGACAGCTATCAGTGCGAATGGCAGACCACGCTGGCGCATGACGAACACCGGGCGTTGTTCCGCGCCTTCCTTAACAGCGACACGCCGGATGAAGCGGTAGTGATGGTGCCGGAGCGCGGTCAGCCTCGCCCCGCCCGTCTGGAGGAGAAGACGACGGCGGCATCAGAGGCGGCTGGCGTGGAAGGCTGGCAGTGCGTCGGCTTCCTCTGCGATATTCCGGCGAATGCCGGCATGGCGGCGCGGGTCGGACATCAGCAGGTGGCACTGTTTCATCTGCCTGCCGCCCAGCCGGGGCAGGCGGGACACGTGTTCGCGCTCGATAATCAGGAACCGGGCAGCGGCGCCAACGTGCTGTCGCGAGGCATTGTCGGCGACGTGGCGGGCGAGCCGGTGGTGATTTCGCCGTTGTACAAAAAGCGTCTGCGTCTGCGTGACGGCGTTAGCCCGGATGACAGCCAACTGCGGGTGCGCGCCTGGCCGGTGCGTGTGGTACAGGATCGTATCTGGGTGGCGAACGAACCGATGGCGGTGGCGGCGGCCGACATGGCGGAGGCGTTATGAGCGGCTGCCGCACCACCTGTCCTTACTGCGGCGTGGGCTGCGGGGTGATCGCCACCCCGCAGCCGGACGGGAGGGTGACCATTGAAGGCGATCGCCAGCACCCGGCCAATCTGGGGCGGTTGTGCGTCAAAGGCTCGGCATTGGGCGACACGTTGGATCTGCAAGGGCGGCTGCTGTGGCCGCTGGTTGACGGTCATCGCGTCAGCTGGGATCAGGCTCTGGATCGGGTAGCGCAGTCGCTCGGCGACATTATTGCGCAGCATGGCCCGCAGGCGGTGGCGTTTTACGGTTCGGGGCAACTGCTGACCGAAGACTATTACGTCGCCAACAAGCTGATGAAAGGATTCATCGGCAGCGCCAACATGGATACCAATTCCCGGCTGTGTATGGCATCGGCGGTGGTCGGGTACAAGCGGGCGCTGGGCGCCGATGCGGTGCCTTGTAACTACGAGGACATCGAACAGGCCGATTTGGTGGTGCTGGTCGGGTCCAACACCGCCTGGGCGCACCCGGTGGTGTATCAGCGGCTGATGCAGGCCAAACAGCAGCGCCCGCACATGCGGGTGGTGGTGATCGATCCGCGTCAGACCGCCACCTGCGATGCGGCGGAGTTGCACTTGCCGCTGGCGCCCGGCAGCGATGCCGGGTTGTTCAACGGGCTGCTGCGCTGGCTGGCGCAGCGGAACGCGCCGGTTCCCGACGGGCTGAGCGGCGTGGAGGCGGCGCTGGCGGCCGCCGATGACTGGACGGTGGAGCGGGTGGCGGAATTCTGCCAACTGGACCGCGAGGACGTCGCCTGTTTTTACCAGTGGTTTAGCGACACCGATAACGTGGTGACGCTTTATTCGCAGGGCATCAACCAGTCCTCTTCCGGCAGCGACAAATGCAACGCCATCATCAACGTGCATCTGTTCAGCGGCCGTATCGGCCGGACCGGGTGCGGCCCCTTTTCGATTACCGGTCAACCGAATGCGATGGGCGGGCGCGAAGTGGGCGGGCTGGCGAATCAGCTGGCGGCGCACATGGGCTTCAGCCCGCAGGAAGTGGACCGGGTCGGCCGTTTCTGGGGCAGCGACCGGGTGGCGCCGGCGCCGGGATTGATGGCGGTGGATCTGTTCCGCGCGATTGAAGCCGGGCAGGTCAAGGCGGTGTGGATCATGGGCACCAACCCGGTGGTTTCCATGCCGGAGGCGGATCGGGTGCGGCAGGCGCTGTTGCGCTGCCCGCTGGTGATCGTCTCCGACGTGATGCGCCACACCGATACCGCCGACTGCGCGCATGTCCTGCTGCCGGCGCTGGCGTGGGGGGAAAAGGACGGCACGGTTACCAACTCCGAGCGCCGCGTTTCCCGTCAGCGCGCCTTTCTGCCCGCGCCGGGCGAAGCGAAAGCCGACTGGTGGATCCTGTCGCAGGTGGCGCAACGCATGGGATTTGGCGCGGCGTTCGATTATCGCCACCCGGCGCAGATCTTCCGTGAGCACGCCGCCTTGTCCGGATTTGAGAATCAGGGACAGCGTGCGTTCAACATCAGCGCGCTGGCAACGCTCAGCAATGAACAATGGCAGCAACTGACGCCGGTGCAGTGGCCGGTCACCAGTGCCGTCAGCGACGGTACCGCGCGATTGTATACCGACGGGCGCTGCTGGCACCCGGACGGTAAAGCGCGCTTGCTGGCGATCACGCCGCAACTGCCCGCCAATCCGCCGTCGCCCGCGTATCCACTGGTGCTCAATACCGGCCGGGTACGCGACCAGTGGCACACCATGACCCGCACCGGCAAGGCGCCGCGTCTGATGCGCCATCTGCCGGAACCCTATTGCGATCTTCACCCGCAGGATGCGCTCAACGCCGGCGTTCACGACGGCGAACTGGTGCGCATCAGCGCCGAGTCGGGCTGGATGCTGGCGCGGGCGCAGGTCCAGCGCGGGCAGCAGCGCGGCAGCATCTTTGTCCCCATGCACTGGAACCGGCAGTTTAGCGCGCAGGCGCGGGCGGATAGCCTGGTGGCGGCGGTGACCGATCCCTATTCTGGTCAGCCGGAAAGCAAGCAGGCGCGGGTGCGTATCCAACGCTGGCCCGCTGTGTGGTTCGGCGAACTGTTTGTGCGCGGCGACGTGACGGCGCCGGACTGCGGCTACTGGAGCCGTATTGCCGCCGACGGCGTGTCCCATTACACGATCGCCGGCGAACAGACGCCGGAGCACTGGCTTGACTGGCTGGCCCGCCAGTACGGGCTGGACGGCGTCGACTATCAACAGGCGCAGGGGGACGGCGGCCTGTTTCATGCGGTTGGCTGGCTATCGGGGCAGGTGGCGGTGGCGCTGTATGTCGACGCTCGCCGGCCGGTTCTGGAGCGCGAGACCATCCTGACGGCGTTTGCCGCGCCGCCGCAACAGACGTCGGACCGGCTGGCGTTGCTGGCCGGGTGCGCGCCGCAGGGCGAAGCGCCGCAAGGAGCGACCATTTGCAGCTGCTTCGCGGTGGGAGAACAGCGCATTATCGACGCCATCCGCCAGGGGTGCCACAGCGTGGCGCAACTGGGCGAACAACTACAATGCGGGACCAATTGCGGGTCCTGCGTGCCGGAACTGAAGGCGTTGCTGCAACACTATGCCACGCCGGACACATTACGCCGGGCGGGCTGAGCCGCGCCCGGATAAGGAGCCATCAACATGAACCCTACTCTGAACACTCTGATGGCGCAGGGCCATCAACGCCAGCCTCTGCTGGCCGGCGATGTCTGGCTGGTGGGCGCCGGCCCGGGCGATGCCGAACTGCTGACTATCAAGGCGCTGCGGGCGATTCAGCAGGCGGATGTGGTGGTGCATGACCGGCTGGTTTCCGCCGATATCATGGCGTTGGTGCAGCCGGAAACGTTGCGCATCGACGTCGGCAAGCAGCAGGGACACCACGCGCTGCCGCAACCGCAAATCAACCAGTTGCTGATGGAGCTGGCGCAGGCCGGGCAACGGGTGGTGCGGCTTAAAGGCGGCGATCCGTTCATTTTCGGCCGCGGCGGCGAGGAAATGGATTATCTACAGCAACAGGGCGTGACCTGCCATGTGGTGCCCGGCATCACCGCCGCCACCGGTTGCGCCGCGGCGGTGGGGCTGCCATTAACCCATCGGGACTGCGCCCAGTCGGTGCGTTTTATCACCGGCCATGCCCGCGACGGCGAACCGCAACTGGATTGGGAAACGCTCGGCGCCGGCCAGCAGACGCTGGTGTTTTACATGGGGCTGAGCCATGCCAGCCGCCTGTGCCAGAAATTAATTGCCAATGGTCTGCCCGCCAGTACGCCGCTGGCGATTATCGAGCGCGGCACCCAGCCGGAACAACGTTTGCTGACCGCCACGCTGGCGACGTTGCCAACGCTGATGGCGCGTTATCAGCCGCAGTCACCCAGCCTGCTGGTGGTGGGGGAGGTGGTACGTTTCAGTCGTCACCCGGCGCTGACGGTCGCCGGCGAGGCGATGATGAAGGTGGGAACGGTGGCGGCGTAAACGACTGCCGCCCAATTACGAGCGGCAGCTTGCAGGCGAGGTTTATTTTCTGCGTGCAATCGCATCGGCGAGCGCGTTCATCTGATCGGCGATCAGCGCGGTGATTTTTTCGTCTTTCAGGTTGCCTTGATCGTCAAAACCGCCGGCAAAGGCGTTGGCGAACACTTCCGGTTTATTCAGCGGATGGATGTTCAGGTAGATACAGCTCTGCCGCAAGTGGTATTGGGCGCGGGAGGTGCCCATACCGCCGCCGGCGCCCATCAGCGCGGCCGGTTTATCGTTCAGGATGGTGGTGTCCGGCAGGCGGGAGATCCAGTCAAGAATGTTTTTCAGCGCCGGCGCCATCGAATAGTTGTATTCCGTACAGGCGAATACGAAGCCGTCCGCTTCGCTGGCCTGACGCGCGATACGCTGCACCGAGGCGGGAACCTCGGTCAGGTCGGCGTTGTAGAACGGTACATCCAGCAGGTCTGCGATCTCAAGCGTGACGCCCGCCGGCAGCACGGACTGCGCGGCGCGCAGCAATCCCCGGTTGGCAGAGGCTTTACGCAGGCTGCCGGCAATACCTAACAGTTTGATATCACTCATGGTGTTGTCCTTTTTGTATGAAAAGAAAATCACCGGGATCACGTCGGCGCGCACCGCGTCTCCGTTTGTCCCTGACTCGTCATAGCATAGAGCGTGGGTGGGAAAATGCCATTAGCCCGATGGGTTGATTTGTCGCCGTGAGCCTTGATCCACGAGAGATTCAATACCGGTGGGTTAGTGAAAATACATCAGTTCAACTATAGTATCCGCTCCTTTTCTTATCTGTTTACTTAACATGAACTTATTAACATTGATCTCAAGGATGTTGGTGCTGGGTTTCGTTTGTATGGTGGGTATGGCGCAGGCAACGCCGATGGTATATAGCGGCAAGCTGGGGACGACGCCGGTGGTGCTGGAGCTGGATATACGCTCGGATGGCAAAGTGGAAGGACGCTATTTTTCTTCCATGGAACATGTGACGCATTCACTTTCTGGCTCTCGGAGTGAGCAGGGTACGTTGGCGCTGGAGGTCAATGACGACGAGGATTCTGACGTGGTTGATGACGAGTCAGAGGCTAAACCGCCTGTTAACCGGGTCTTGACGCTACGAGCCGCCGGTGAACAGGGATGGCAAGGTGAGTGGCGTGAAGGGGAGACAGCACCTGTGGTGGTGGTGATGTTGCCAGCCGTGCCGATGGAGTCTACGGCGGTGGTCAAACTATCGCCTTTTATGCAGTCGCTTTATGCTCTATCCATGTATGATTTTTTGTTCCAACAAGGCTATGAGTTGAAAATGGCCAAGGAAGGCGTTGTCAATGGTTACCATGTGGAATGGTGGCAAGATCCGCTGACACATTTTTCAATGTTTCAGGTGATATCCGGTTACCCGGCAGAGCAGCGCGAGCAATTGAACGCCAAATTGCGTGATGACTTTTGGCAGATCCTGATGCGCCCGACGTGGTGTGGTGACAAGAATATTTTTGGGGTGAAAATTGGTTTTCTGTCACCGAATGTCGCCAGCTATATCATATCCGGGCAACACAGCTGCCCAGGCGCAGCACATCCGACGTCTGAAATTTTTACCCGCACGTTTCGCGTCAGTGACGCAACACTGTTGTCGCTGTCCGACCTATTTTGGGTTGGTGAGCGGCCTGTACCGGATGAAGACGCCATTGAGGATGATTACTGGGAAGACACTTTTTCTGTCTGGTTAAAAGAGCAGTTCGACAAGCTATACCCGGCTCAGATGAGCAAGACGGGCGATGCAGAAGGGGCATTCGATGGTTGTAATTATACTTCTGAGAATATCTGGGTCGATACGCCCTGGTATCTCACCCGCAAGGGCATCTACTTCCAAACTATGACGCCTAATATGTTGAGTACCTGTAATGATAGTGGCTGGGAAATTTTGCCATGGAAATTGGTAAATCAGCATCGTGGCCGTCTGCAAGGTTTGACGCTGCCCTGATTTTCTATCTGTGATAAATCCATGCGGGCTTGTAATCTAATGTGAGCCTGCATGGCAGTCACAGCTGCATATACAAGCACAAGGTTCTCTTTTTTATCCAGATAAAATGAGACGCCGTTTTGTTTTTGATTACGGCGCATAAATTATTTCCGTTATAGTATCCACTTCCTTTCTTATCTATTTACTTAATATGAACTTATTAACATTGACCTCAAGGATGTTGGTGCTGGGTTTCGTTTGTATGGTGGGTATGGCGCAGGCAACGCCGGTAGTATATGGCGGCACGCTGGGGACGACGCCGGTGGTGATGGAGCTGGATGTTCAGTTGGATGGGCGCGTGGAGAGCCGCTATTTTGTTGCATCGGAACGTGTGACTCACCATATTAACGGCCAGCGCAGCAAGCAGGGGCAGGTGACGCTGAATATTGATGTGGATGCGTTGGAGAGTGACGACGAGGCAGACGCAAAGCCGGCGAGCAGCCCAGTCATCACGTTACGTCCTGCCGATAATAATGGCTGGCAGGGCGAGTGGCGTCAGGGGCAGGGTACGCCGCTCACCGTTAAACTGTCACAGATGATGCCGATAGCGACAGCCGGATTGTCGCCCTTTATGCAGTCGCTCTACCAGCTCTCGCCTTATGACTATCTGCTGCGTGCAACGGCTGAACCGGCGATGGTTAAACAAGGCGTCGTTAACGGTTATAACGTGGAATGGTGGCAGGATCCGAGCGCTAAACTGTCAATGTTTCAGTTGACCTCGGGCTACCCGGCGGAACGGCTCGCTGCCCTGAACGCCGCGCTGCGAGACAGCTTCTGGCACACGGTTCTGGCCGTTGCGCAGTGTGAACATTCGGATGACAAGGTAAAAATCAGCCTGCTGTCGGCGAATGTGATCAGCTATGTGGTATCTGGCGATAGAAGCTGCGGCGGCGCACACGGTTATATGGAGGTGTCGCCTCGGGTGCTGCGTGTCTCCAATGCGAGCGAGTTGAGGCTTTCTGATTTGATGTGGGTCGACGAATCGCCGGTGCCGGATGCCTTCGCTATCCCTGATGACTATTTGCGGGAAACCTTGCCGACATGGCTAGCTGCACAGTTTGCCCGGCTCTACCCGGAACAGACAAAGGTGATGGATGACGAGAGCGAGGATGCCTGTGATTACACTTCTCCAGAAGTGTGGGCGAACGCACCCTGGAGCCTGACGCCCAAAGGCATCTATTTCCAGACCATGACCCCCAATCTGACTTCGCAGTGCAAAGGCTCCGGCTGGGAAATCCTACCCTGGGACCTGGTCAAACAGCACCCCGGGCGGCTGAAGGATTTGCCGTTGCCCTGATAGTTCCGGCGCTTCAGTTCCGCTAATTTGAGCGGAGCTGAGGGATCTACTCTTAATTTTTTGCTAATTCATATGACATTATTAATAAAAATTGCCCGGGTGGCGGTTGTTTCTCTGGGACTTACTCTCGTAACCATAGCGGCCCACGCTGAGTCGCAACTGTTCAGCGGCACGTTGGGTGATGACAGTATCGTGCTGGAACTGAACATCAATGCTGAAAAAAATGTCGCAGGGCGCTATTTCTCTACCCGCTCTCTGCGTGATCGGGAATTGTTAGGGGAGCGTCGCGCTGACGGGCAGTTGGCGCTGGGCGAGGTGATCAGTAGCAATTACCGTGACGACGATGTAGATCTTCCGGAACTGACGCTGCGTCCTGCGGCTGATCAAGGCTGGCAGGGGGAATGGCGTAACGGTACGGGGAAAACGGCGATAATCACGCTGCATCCGTTGACGGTAACGGCGCCAACGGCACAGGCATCGGCTTTTATGCAAAGCCTTTACACTCGTTCTCACTATGACTATGTCCGTAACCAGGGAGCTGAACCTCGACAGGTGAAAAAAGAGGTGATTAACGGGTATGAAGTCGAATGGTGGCAAGACCCGCTAAGTGGTATGCAGACCGTTCAACTGGTCTCTGGTTACACCCCCGAGCAACGCGTCCGCCTGAATGCGAAATTGATCGACAGTCTGTGGGATCAAGCAACGCTTTTCCAACTCTGTGAGATGTTCAGCAATGGTAAAGGAAATCTTACACAGGAACTGTCATTACGTCTGCTGTCGCCGTCGGTTGTCAGTTATACCATTGATGTAGATAGCATGTGTGCTGATGCCGGGCGAGAAGTGTACACAAAGGCGATGACGCTGCGTAGTCTTGATGCTACGCCACTGGTGCTGGACGATATCCTGTGGGTCGCTGAATCACCGATTCCTGATAAAGTGACGGAAAACACCGACGATGAGTATCCTGACGAGAATTTTGCCGACTGGCTGGTTGAACAGTTCAGTGAGCGTTATTCCACCCAAATGAGCGATGACTTTCAGGTGGATGGTGAGACTTGCAGTTATGGCGACCCAGAGGCATGGGGATCGTCGAAGTGGTATTTAACCCCCCAAGGCATTCATTTCATTCCTGCTTTTATCGTGGGAGCCGCACCTGAGTGCCACAACGCCGATTGGGCGGTATTACCCTGGGACCTGGTCAAACAGCATCCCGGCCGTCTGAAGGATTTGCCGTTGCCGTAACAGGCGCTTCTCCGGTTAATCGCATGTGCCAAAAAACAAGGCCCGTCGCCATCTGGCGCGGGCCTTGTCGTTTCTTTGCCGTCGTTCAGGATGCGGCGCGGCGGGAGGCGTCGGTTACTGCACCCGCACGTCAAAACCGGGGAAGTATTTTTTCGCCAGTTGCTCGACGGTGCCGTCGTCCTTCACCTGTTTGATGGCTTTATCCAGCTCGGCTTTCAGCGCGGCGTCGCTTTTACGCAGACCAAAACCGATACCGCTGCCGAGAATGGCGGCGTCGTCCACCGCCTTGCCGATAAAGGCGAAACCTTTGCCTTCCGGTTTATCCAGGAAACCGGACTGACCGGCCGCCGCCATCACCAGCGTACCGTCCAGGCGGCCTGCCGCCAGATCGTCATACGCCAGATTCTGGTCTTTGTAAGAAGTCACGGTAACGCCTTTCGGCTCCCAATGCGCCTTGGCGTACACTTCCTGAATCGACCCCTGCAACACGCCGATGTTCTTGCCTTTCAGCGCTTCCGGCGTCGGCGCCAGACCAGTGTCCGGCTTGCCGACCAGTTGGGTCGGAATGCGGTAGATAGGCGCGGTAAAGTCGATCGCTTCCTTACGTTTTTCGGTGATATTCATCGCGGAGTTGATGGCGTCGAACTTTTTGGCCTGCAGTGCCGGAATCAGGGCATCAAACGAGGTTTCAACCCAGGAGCATTTGAAATTGCCTGCTTTACAAATGGCGTTACCCAGATCGATATCGAATCCTTCCAACTGGCCCTTGGCGTTTTTGCTTTCAAACGGCGGGTATTCCGCTTCCAGCCCAAAACGCAGTTCAGTCTGCGCCAGTGCGACGGAGGAGGACAGTAAACCCAGCGACAACATCAACATGCTTAATTTTTTCATATCGGGAACGATCTCCGGTAAATCAATGAGTAGTCTTTAAACGGCAATCAATATCACACAGTAACAGCCATCACACACAAATCGAGCGCAACCGCATTTATCGGCGCTCCGCGGCCTGACACAGGGCTTTCGCGCCGGCCAGCAGCGTCTCGTCATCTTTGGAGAACGACAGACGAATCAGTTTATTGTCGGTGCCGTCGGTGTAAAACGCCGACAGCGGAATGGTCGCCACGCCGTGGTCGACAATCAGTCGTTTGACCATGTCGCTGTCGCTTTCGTCGCTGAAGTGCGCAAAGCTCGCCAGCATGAAGAACGAACCGGCGGAGGGCAACAGTTCAAACGGTCCGTGCTGTAAGGCGTTCGCCAGCAGGTCGCGTTTATGCTGATAGAACTGGCCGAGCGACAGGTAGGTCGCCGGGTCCGTCATGTAGTCGGCAAAGGCGTACTGCATCGGCGTGTCGGCGGAGAACATCATAAACTGGTGGATTTTGAGGATCTCGTCCATCAGCGCCGCCGGAGCCAGACAGTAACCGACGCGCCAGCCGGTGACGTGAAAGGTTTTGCCGAACGATGAGACAATCACGCTGCGCGCCGCCAGTTCGCTGTGGGTCGCCATGCTGTGATGGCGCTGGCCGTCAAACACTACGTGCTCGTAGACTTCGTCAGACAGGATCACGATGTCGGTGTTGCGCGTCAGGCGTGCCAGCTGCGCCAGATCGTCGGCGCTCAGCACCTGGCCGCTGGGGTTATGCGGCGAGTTGATGATGATCATGCGGGTGCGCGGGCTGATGGCCGCCTGCACTTCGTCCCAGTTGATGGCAAAGCTCGGCACGGCGAGTTTCAGCGCCACCGGCGTTGCGCCCTGTAGCCGGACGATGGGCGCGTAGCTGTCGAACGACGGCTCAAAATAGATAACTTCGTCGCCCGGATGCACCAGCGCGGAAATGGCGGAATACAGCCCTTCGCTGGCGCTGGCGGTGATGGTGACTTCCTGTCCGGCGTCGTAGTGCTGGCCGTACAGGCGTTTGACTTTCTCCGCCACCACCTCTTTGAGCGACACCAGCCCGGACATCGACGCGTACTGGTTATGACCCTCGGTCATGGCGCGCGTCACCCCGGCGATCAGCTCGGGAGAGCAGGGAAAGCTGGGCGCGCCCTGAGACAGGTTGATGGCGTTGTGCTGGCTGGATAACTGACCGATAACGGTAAAAATAGTCGTGCCCACATCCGGTAATTTGGAACTGAACTGCACCGGGGTTTGAATCGGCATGGGGGTCTCCGTTGAGTGCCATAGCAGACCCGCACGTGAGCGAACGGTACGATAGAGAAGCCCTGTCTGCTAAAATTTATTGGTTGTACGTGAATAACTATTCATGCATTAGACGTTGCCGCCGGTAGTACTACAATCGAATTGTTGTCATAATAGCCATGAGAAAAATGCATGGCTCGCGGCAACTATTTATCGCAATAGAGCAATAAGATGTGGTGATGGTAGCCGCCGCTTGCCGCGAAACCGGGGCTGACGATGCCGCTCGCATCAGGAAACGATACTCAGGCTCGCACCGCTTTTTCTGCATAGTTATGTAATCAGTTTTCTTATGACCGCCTGACGGAGAGCGCGTATGACCCTAAATAACCGCATCCCGCCGCTGAATGCGTTGCACGCTTTTGTGGTGACCGCCCGTCATCTCAATTTCACCCGGGCGGCGGCGGAGCTGTTTGTCACGCAAGGCGCGGTAAGCCGGCAGATCGCATCGCTGGAAGCCTGGCTGGGCTTCGCGTTGTTTCAGCGCCATGCCCGTGGTTTACGGTTGACGCCGCAGGGCAGTCAGCTGTTGCCGGAGGTTCGCGAGGTGTTTGACCAACTGTTTCGGGTGACGAACCGGGTGCGTGAAGGGCGTTCAATCCGCATGAAGGCGCCGACCTGCGCCATGCGCTGGCTGGTGGCGCACCTGATGACGCTGGAGCAGCGGCGGCCGGATATCCATGTCTCGCTAACGACGACCACCGAACACGGCGTCGATTTCCGTCACGAAGATTTCGATGTGGCGGTGGTGTTCGCGCCGGATGCCGCGCCGCGCCAACATGACGGCAAGCTGTTCGACGAGGTGCTGTCGCCGGTGCTGGCGCCGCATCTGCTGCCTGCCGGGCAAGCGGCGTTGTCGCCGGAGCAACTGGCGCGTTTGACGCTGTTGCATCCGACCCATGACCAGCGTGACTGGAAGTTGTGGCTGAAAACCCACGGCATCGGCGAGCAGGTGATGCGCCGTAATCAGCAGTTCGACACCATGGATCTCGCCATCAGCGCCGCCATTCAGGGCTTTGGCGTCGCGATGGCGGATGTGACGCTGGTGGCGGAAGATATCCGGCGACAACGGCTGGTGATGCCGTTTGCCGAAACGGTAAAAACCGGCGCGGCTTATTATCTGGCGCACCGGCCTGGGTTGGATGGACATGCGCAGGCAGAATGGCTGACGGATTTTCTCGCCAGCTTTACTGATTGCCTGCCGCCCGGTCAGGACTGACGCAGCCAGGGGGTGTTCAATACGACGCGTCCGGCGTCAAAATCGACCGTAATACGCACACCGAGCGGCAGGGTCAGCATCGGGTGCGTATGGCAGCAATCAAAATCCGCCAGCACCGGCAGCGGTTGCCCGTTAAGCACTTCGCGCAGTACGGTCAGCGAATCACGGCCGGTGCCTTTATCATCGAACTGTTCGTGCTTGCCCAGTATCACCGCCGCGACCCGGTCAAACACGCCGCATAGCTTCAGGTGGGCAAACGCGCGCTCCACGGTGGCGATGTCCTTCAGCGAGTCTTCCAGCAGCAGAATATCGCCGTCTTCAATCGCCGGCATAAACGGACTGCCCCAGATCCCCGCCATGGTATTGAGGTTGCCGCCGATAAGCCGCCCCTGATAAACGCCGCTGCCGTCGAAGCGCCACTGGTTGGGATGGGTGATTTTGGCGCGCGATTGTTGATTCCAGTCCAGCCGCTCGTCGGTCCATCCCGATGGCATGCGATAGGTGTGTTCAGGCTGCGCTGCGCCGGTCAGCGTGGCGAAGCCGGCAAAGGTGTCGTCCACCAGCGGCGGGAATTCGCCAAACGACGCCACCAGCGCCGGGCCGTAAAAGGTTACGAGTCCGGTTTGGGCATACATGCCAAGCAAGAGCGCGGTGACGTCGGAATAGCCGATGATGATTTTCGGATCGCGGCGCAGGGCGTCGTAATCAAGATAGGGCAGCAGCGAGTTGCTGTTGCTGCCGCCAATGGTCGACATGATGCAGCGTACGGCAGGGTCGCGGATCAGCGTGTTCAGTTCGTCAACGCGCGCGGCGATGCTGCCGGAGCGGTAGTGGTCGGTTTTACCGGTCAGCGCGCCGGCGCGCAGCCGGTAGCCGTGCTGCTCAAGAAAGACTTTCGCCCGTTCAAAGCGTGCCGGGGCAAAGTGGGTTGCGGGCGAGGACGGTGAGAAAAAACCGATGGTATCGCCCGGTTGTAAGGGTGGGGGTAATAACAGTGCATGGGACATGGCTCTCTTTCTCCTGGCTGGAAGACGCTTTGGCACCCCTCACAATAGGGCTATTTCACTTGCCATTTTGGACCTGGGCAGTGCTCGAAATCCTCACGGACTCATAAGAATTTCTTTTTAATTGTCTGGCAACATAAAAAATAATTTTCGACACATTTTTATAAATGGCTGCGAATAACAATGTCGGTAACGTTTCGCAGGCTGAATATGACCGTAAGCCATCAGTTTCTTCTTATGAAACTCTGTTTCATTCTATTTTATCCGTCCGGCGAGAAAATCGCTAACCTTCTGTCTAACCTTGAGTTTCTATATAGTTTTTCCTCGCTTTCGATGCCTGCGTTGCCGATTATCACGCCCAGTGCGGCCATGACGGATAGTCTTTTCAGGCAGGAGATAACAGTTGCAGACACAACATAACGACAAACGACATCACACAGGACAGGGTTTAAGGTAATGAAGATTTCGACACGATTATGGAGTTTCACCGGGATGCTGTCGCTGGGCATTCTGATCATGGGTGCGATCGGCATGTTTACCGCCGAGAAAGCAAATCAGTCGTTAAAGACCGTGTATGAAGACCGCACGGTGGTGCTGGCGCAACTAGAGCAACTGGAATGGCTGGTGCAGCGTAACCGGGTGCTGATCATGGATATGCTGTTGTTGCCGGAGGCGGCGAATAAGCAACAGCGGGTTGACGAACTACGCCAGAATCTCAACCGGATCGATCGGGTGTGGACCGACTACCGCGCGACCTACCTGACGCCGGAAGAGACACAACTGGCGGACCAGTTTGCCGACAGCCTGCAGCGCTATAACCGCGAAGGCGTGCAGCCGACCGATGCGGCGATCCGGGCCGGGCAGATGGAACAGGCGATGCGTCTTTATGATGAGAAGGTCAGCACGCTGGAAAAACAGGGCCATGCGCTGCTCAGCCAACTGGTGACGCTGCAGGTCAACGTGGCTAAAGACGAATACACCGGTTCGGTGCAACGTTACCAATGGCTGAAAGCGCTGGCGATTATGGCGGTACTGGCGGGGATTGCCGGCGCGGCGCTATTTGGCTGGATGATGGTGCGCAGCATTGTCCGCAGCCTGGCGCAGGCGCAGGCGGCGGCCGAAGCGGTGGCGGACGGCGATCTGACTTATCCGATCAACGCCAGCGGGCGTGATGAGATCGCCACCGTGCTCAATGCGCTGTCGCATATGCAGTCGAGCCTGATTCGTATCGTGACGCAGGTACGGCATGGCGCCGAGTCGGTAGGGGTGGCCAGCGGCGAAATTGCCCACGGTAACCATGATCTGTCCGCGCGTACTGAGTCCCAGGCCAGCGCGCTGGAACAGACCGCCGCGTCGATGGAGCAACTTTCCGCAACGGTGAAACAGAACGCCGACAACGCCCGGCAGGCCAACCACCTGGCCCAGACCGCCAGCCAGGTGGCGGAGCAGGGCGGCGCAGTAGTGACGCAGGTGGTGGACACCATGCGGGAAATCAACGACAGCGCCCAGCGCATTGCCGATATCATCGGCGTGATCGACGGCATCGCCTTCCAGACCAATATTCTGGCGTTGAATGCCGCCGTGGAAGCCGCGCGCGCCGGCGAACAAGGGCGTGGTTTTTCCGTGGTGGCGGGCGAAGTGCGTGCGCTGGCGCAACGCAGCGCGGAGTCGGCCCGTGAGATAAAAACGCTGATTTCCGCCAGCGTGGGGCGAATCGAAAGCGGCAGCACGCTGGCGGATAATGCCGGGCACACCATGCAAGAAGTGGTCGATAGCATTCGCCGGGTGACCGACATCATGGGCGAGATCAGTGTCGCCAGCGGTGAGCAGAGCAGCGGGGTGTCGCAGGTGGGCGAGGCGGTATCGAGCATGGAACGCACCACCCAGCAAAATGCGGCGCTGGTGGAAGAAATGGCCGCCGCCGCGGGCAGCCTTAATAGTCAGGCAGAAGAACTGGTGCAGGCGGTCGGCGTGTTCCGGCTATCGGGCAAAGCGCCCGGCGTGCGGCCGGACACCGGTGTCGCCGGGCACGAACTGTTACTGGGCTATAGCCGGTAAATTCATGCCGGCGGCAGAAAAGGCAACCCGGCCATTGGATTAACATGATGACCGGGTTGCTGTGCCGGATACCGATGTGAGTCGCGAGTGCAACCGCGCTCAGTCGGCATCCCCGCACTCTGCGGGGCGATATCAGTAACCGATGGCGGCGCCTGCCGGGCGACGGGAGTCGTTGGCGCCGTACAGATACCCTTCACGCACCTTACCGGATACCGCCGAGTCGTTGCCGGAGTTGGCGGGGATCACCCCTTCCACGCCGGGCAATCCGACCATAATCAGCTCGGTTGCGCCCCACGGCGTTTGTTCCACCATCTTATAGCCGCGCTCTTTTAACAACGTGAGGGTATCGGCGGACAGGCCGCGCTGTTCGTAATACACCTCATCCGGCAACCATTGATGATGGATACGCGGCGCATCTACCGCTTCCTGCGGCAGCATGCCGAAGTCGAGGATATTCAGCGCGCTTTGCAGCGTGATACTGATGATGCGCGAGCCGCCCGGCGAACCAAGCACCAGGAAGATCTTGCCGTCTTTGGTCACCAGCGACGGGCTCATCGACGACAGCGGGCGTTTGCCCGGCGCGATGGCGTTGCGCTCGCCCTGTACCAGCCCGTAGAGGTTTTTCTCACCCACTTTGACGGTAAAGTCATCCATCTCGTCGTTCAGGAAGAAGCCGGTGCCGGGGGCTATCACCACCGCGCCGAAGCGGCCGTTCACCGTGTACGTGGTGGAGACGGCGTTGCCCAGGCTGTCGACAATCGAATAATGGGTGGTTTCCGGTTTTTCATGCGGCTCCATGCCGGGTTTTACCTGTTCGGACGGCGTGGCTCGGGTGTCGTCGATTTTCTTGCGGATTTCGGCGGCATAGTCTTTGTTCAGCAGCCGGTCGACCGGGTTTTTGACAAACTCCGGGTCGCCCAGATAGGTGTTGCGGTCCATGTAGGCGTGACGCATTGCCTCCGTCATGACGTGGATTGCCTGCGCCGAGTTGAATCCCATGCTCTTCAGGTCGTAACCTTCGAGAATATTCAACGTTTCACACATCGTGACCCCGCCGGAGCTGGGCGGCGGTGACGAGATGAACCGATAGCCGCGATAGCTACAGGTGATCGGCTGGGTTTCGGTTACGCGATAGTTGGCGAAGTCCGCCGCCGTCAGGATACCGCCGCCTTTTTTGGCGGCGTCCTCGATGATTTGCGGGAGTTTGCCGTGGTAGAACGCGTCCGGTCCTTTATCCGCGATCGCCTGTAGCGTATTAGCCAGATCGGTCTGCACCAGACGGTCGCCCGGTTGCAGCGCCGAGCCGTCCGGACGCAGGAAAATACGTGCTGACTCCGGGTCCTGCTTAAAGCGTTTGACGGTGGTGTCAAGAATGTCGGTGTCGCCGCGGGTCAGAACAAAACCCTCCCGCGCCAGCTTGATAGCCGGCGTCATGACCTGTTCACGGGTCAGCTTGCCGTATTTCTCGCGTGCGGTTTCCAGCCCCAGTACCGTACCGGGAACGCCCGCCGCCAGGTAGCCATACAGGCTGGCGTCTTTTTTAACTTTACCTTCCGCATCCAGATACATAGTGGCGGACGCGGCGGCCGGCGCTGTTTCACGGAAGTTGATAAAGGTATCTTTGCCATCCGCCAGATGGATGGTCATGAACCCGCCGCCCCCAATGTTACCGCAGCAAGGGTTGACCACCGCCTGTGCGTAACCGACCGCTACCGCGGCATCAATGGCGTTGCCCCCCATTTTCAGGATATCGACGCCGACCTGCGACGCCAGATATTGCGAGCTGACCACCATACCGTTCTTCGCTTCCACTGCCGGTATGGAAACCGCGTGGACTGCACCGCTGACCAGCAATGCAGTCAGACTTAACGGCAGCAGCCATTTTCCCGATGCCATAAAACCCCCTTGTTGTGTTATTGGCGTTGTTGTTATTGATGTTTTGTCTGTTGTGTTTTTGACATGCATACCGCATGCCATTGTTCATGTTGGGTAACATGGCGTTATCAGTGTAAACGTTGCTACATGGCATGCCCGGAAAATCATCAGGAGTGTGATCGAACAAGGGCTTATGCTGTTTTGGCATAGTCTGCGCCTAATGGTTCTATCGCTGCCGGACCGGCGCGGGCGGCCGCCGCCCTGACCAAAAGACTGTTATAGCGCAAAGCTAACCCACTGTATCTGTAAGCCTTCCTGCATCCCTGCTTAACTCACCGGCATCTTTTTCAGCGCACCATTCAGGAGAACGCGAGGATGAGCGAGAAAAAACTGTCGGATAATGAGCGCCTGAAGGCGCAGAGTCATTTCCTGCGCGGTACGATTCAGGCGGATCTGGCTGACCCGCTGACCGGCGGCTTTGTCGGTGATAATTTCCAGTTGATTCGGTTTCACGGCATGTATCAGCAAGACGATCGCGATATCCGCCAGGAGCGTATCGCCCGGAAACTGGAGCCATTGCACACGGTGATGCTGCGCGTCCGTCTGCCCGGCGGCATCATCACGCCGCGTCAGTGGCTGGGGATTGACGAATTCGCCCGGGAGCATACCCAGTACGGCAGTATCCGCATTACCAACCGGCAGACGGTGCAGTTGCACGGTGTTTTGAAAAACGATATCAAGCCGGTGCACCGTCTGTTGCACCATTTGGGGTTGGATTCCCGCGCCACGGCGGGCGACGTCAACCGTAACGTACTCTGTACCGCTAACCCGGTGGAGTCGGTGTTGCACCGGCAGGCCTGGGAGTGGGCGAAAAAAATCTCTGAACATCTGCTGCCGCGTACCAACGCATACGCCGAGGTCTGGCTGGATAAGGAAAAAATCCTCCGGCAGGAGGAAGAACCGATACTGGGGAACAGCTATCTGCCGCGTAAATTTAAAACCGCGGTGGTTATCCCGCCGCAAAATGATGTGGATCTCCATGCCAATGATTTGAGTTTTGTCGCTATCGGCGAGCACGGTCGTCTGGTCGGTTTTAACGTGCTGGTCGGCGGCGGCTTGGCGATGACTCAGGGCGACGCCAGCACCTATCCCCGTCTGGCGAGTGAGTTTGGTTTTATTCCGTTGGCGCAGACGCTGGCAGTGGCTGAAGCCGTAGTGTCTACGCAGCGGGACTGGGGCAACCGTGAAAACCGGCGCAATGCCAAAACCAAGTACACGCTGGAGCGGGTCGGCGTCGAGGTCTTCAGGGCGGAGGTAGAGCGCCGCAGCGGCGCGGTCTTTGCTCCCATCAGACCCTATACGTTTTCCGGACGGGGCGATCGTATCGGCTGGGTGGAAGGGATTGACGGTCACCACCACCTGACGCTGTTTATTCCCAGCGGGCGTTTGCTGGATAAGTCCGATGCGCGCTGGAAAAGCGGGGTGGCGGCGATAGCCCAGGTACATCAAGGCGATTTTCGCCTGACCGCGAATCAAAACATCATTATTGCCGGCGTAGCGGCGGATGCACGGGAGCGGATTGATGCGCTGGCCCGGCACTATAATCTGATCACGCCGTCACTGAGCGAGCAGCGTAAAAACTCGATGGCTTGCGTATCGTTTCCCACCTGTCCGCTGGCGATGGCGGAAGCCGAGCGCGTATTGCCGGACTTTGTGACCGCGCTTGAAGAAAGCCTGCGGCGTTATGGGGTGGAGGATGACGCCGTCATTTTTCGGATTACGGGCTGCCCCAATGGCTGTGGCCGGGCGATGCTGGCGGAAATGGGTTTGGTCGGTCGGGCTGTCGGGCGTTATAGCCTCTACCTTGGCGGCAATCGCGAAGGGGCGCGTATCCCGCGGCTGTACCGCGACAACATCGATACGCCGACCATTCTGGAAGAGATTGACCGGCTGATCGGCTGTTGGGCCAGTGCGCGGCAGGCTGGCGAAGGCTTTGGCGACTTCGTGATCCGCACCGGCATTGTGAAGCCGGTCGTTCATGCGCCGGTGGATTTTCATGCGGCGCCGGGTGCGTGATACCTCATACCGTGATTCTGCGCCGTACAGCATCACGGTATGAAAAGAGATAATGCGGGCGAGGTGGTGTCTGGCTTGCACCAGACACGCCACCCTGTAACTCGGGATAGATGACTGTAGCTTTGCCGCAGGCATCAGCCTTGAGCCATGTGTCTGGCGTAGGCCTCACGCACGGTAGCGATGATTTGTTCACAGACCGCCTGTTCGGAAGGACACTGTTGGCGGATTCGCCGGCAGTGTTCCGCAATATCCGGATCGTCCAGCAGGCGCTGCAGTTTATCTCCCAGCTTGTCCATGTCGCTTTCCTGCAGCCATTCGCCGCATTTCATGGCGGTTACCCGGCGGGCGTTGTCGAATTGATCAAAGGCGCTGGGAATAACCAATTGGGGGATACCGGCCGCGAAAGCTTGCGCCATCGTGCCAATGCCGCCGTGATGGATAATGGCGGCGCATCGATGCAGGTATTGGCCCAGATTAATATGGCTCTCGGCACGAACCCCCGTATCGTCCGCCAGTTCATGGTACGGCTGGCCGACGATCAGGCACTGGTAGCCGCGTTGCCGGATTTTTTTCACCAGCGCGATTGCCAGCGGGCGTTTGGTGCTGAGCGCCCAACTGGGCATGAAAACCACCGTGCGTTCACGCGCGATAAACTGAGCCAGGTCATCATCCTGTTGATTATCCAGCAGGTTGAACAACGGAAAACCAACCTGACGAACATGAGCCGGCCAGTCTGGCAATGGCGAGGCAAACCATTGCGGAAACAGGCACAGCAACGCCGCATCGGTGCGATGCGTCCATGATGTCAGGACACGTTCGATACGCGGCAACCCCAACTGGATTCTGAACGCATTAATAAAAGGCGCCAGTTGGCGGTCGGCCAGATATTTCTCGGCGAGATACAAAAACAGACGGCGTAGGCGCATCGGTAATCGGCGAACCCACATCAGTTGCCGATGGTAGGGCGGATCGTAGCTGGAGATAAACGTCGACGGTGTGACGCGAACCGGAATGACGCAGCATCCACGGGTTTCGCTGAACATTTTGGCGGTGAAGGACCACAGCGAGGTGAGAATGACGGAGGAGTGGTCTACCCAGGGCACAAGGGCGTCATAGGCTGGTTGCTGCTGCGCATTCATGAAATTGACCATCTCATTGAAGGCGGATTGGTGATGCCATAAGCGTTGCGAATTGACGGCTCGTAAATAATCTTCGCTGGTGCCGACTGAAATAAAATTAAGCCCTCTTTCTTTTGCGGTTTGCTCAAAATAAGGATTGGTACAAAGATAAACATCTAGTCCGGCATTCTTCAATGCTTCACCTATTTTGATGAAGGGATAAACATCCCCGGCCGAGCCAAGCGTGGACAGAAATACCCTCATGATTCCCTCCCTGAATCCAGAAATAACGGGTGTGCTCTTATCCCTGAGCTGTGTTTATTGCGGTAATGAATGGTGGTGCGGATTGATGTTTTTTTACCTGTCTCCATCGTTGCGTTTCTTGCCCGATGGGCGGCGGCAGCGCTGAAGGCAATCGCCACGTCCAGAGTGACGTCGCGTCGCACCGCGCTTATCGTCATCTGGCTGCAATAATAAACATCGGTTGGGTTGTGTGTTATCGCGAGTATAGGGGAGGCTGTGCACGACTGTACAGGTATTATTGCCCCCGTATGTTTTTAATATCAATCTGGTGTTGGTTCGTTATTTGTATATAGAAATAAAATAGTAAATTGAAAAATAACACCAATAGATTATCACCTTGGTTTTTTTATTATGAGATAAAGAGAGTAAAACTAATCGGATGACTATTATCTGATTTTCATCATGCACGATCGTGGAAAGACGTCATGACTCGCTTGCATTATGGCTAGCCTGCCAGATGCTGCAGTCCTGATACCGTGGCATTGTTGATTACTGGTCTGTCGTTGGCGCTGACCGGTAGGGGCGTTCCGCGTTCCATAAAGAAAAACGCCTCGCGATTCTTTTGAATTGCAAGGCGTTGAATTTGGCTCCTCTGACTGGACTCGAACCAGTGACATACGGATTAACAGTCCGCCGTTCTACCGACTGAACTACAGAGGAATCGCTAAGTGGTGTGGATGATAGCGATAGCCTGACAGCTTGTCAAAGCATGTTAACGCCAGGTGCGACTGTTTGCTGAACTTATAACCAAATGATTGAAATTGCTGCGGTAGTCGGCGCTTTTCATGTCGGGTGAACCGTTGAACTCGTGAGCGAGTGCACTTTCAGATAGCAACGTTTGCACCGTTTTGGTGCGTGGAAATCCTGACGCCAGGATCCGGTGGACAGCGATAGGGGGATTAGTATTGTTACTGTCACCGCTATCACCATTGCTTTTACTTATTTTTAAGCGGGTTAAGCCACCGCCACACTTTTTTTGATGTATAGAGAAATGATCTGGCGCGCTTCTTGCTACTACTTAGTCGTAACTATTCAGGAGGTACACATGAATCTGAGACGACTCAAATACTTTGTGAAAATCGTTGATATCGGCAGCCTGACCCAGGCCGCTGAAATGTTGCATATCGCGCAACCAGCGCTGAGCCAGCAAGTTGCCACGCTTGAAAGCGAAATGGAGAAGCAACTGCTGGTCCGTAGTCGTCGTGGCGTGACGCCGACTGAAGCGGGCAAAATTCTGTATTCACATGCACAAACCATTTTGAATCAGTGTGAACAGGCTAAGCACGCAGTGAATGGTGTACGGCAAACGGTAAGCGTCTAATCGGGTACGGTCAGCTACATCATCGGGCGTAGCTGACCGTATTGGTTAGGGGCTGTTTTAATGTGTCACGCCAGGGCGTTGACTCTGCGGCGGCGAATAAACTGATAGGCGATAGCCAGAACCACAAACCATACCGGCGTAACCATCAGCGCCTGCAAGGTATCCGGCTGCAATGTCAGCAGTACCATCACGAAAGCAAAGAAAGCCAGACATACCCAGCTCATTACGATTCCCCATGGCATTTTGTATGCAGAGGTTTGGTGCAACTGCGGCCGGTTCCGGCGGTACACCAGATAAGAACACAGAATGATACTCCACACGAACATGAACAGAATGGCGGACACGGTGGTGACCAGCGTGAAAACCGTCATGACGTTAGGAATTAAATAGATCAGTACGACGCCGGAAAGCAGGCACAGGCACGAGAAAAACAGTCCTGCCGAGGGTACCGCCCGTTTTGACAACCGACCGAAACGCGCCGGCGCATCGCCTTGTCTGGCCAGCCCAAACAGCATGCGGCTGGTTGAGAATACCCCGCTGTTGGCCGACGACGCGGCGGAAGTCAGCACGACAAAATTAATAACGCTGGCGGCGGCCGGCAAGCCGACTAACACAAACATCTCCACAAATGGGCTGCGGTCTGCCGCAATGTGGCTCCACGGCGTAACCGACATAATCATCATCAGCGCAAACACATAAAACATAATGATACGTATCGGTATGGCGTTGATTGCGCGCGGCAGAACCACCTTCGGGTTTTTGGTTTCCGCTGCCGTGGTGCCGACCAGCTCAATACCGACAAAGGCAAACACGGCTATCTGAAAGCCGGCGAAAAAGCCGCTGAGTCCTTTAGGAAACATACCGCCGTCCTGCCAGAGATTAGTCACGGATGCCATCGCGCCGGAAGGCGATGTAAACTGCATGATAACCAGAACCGCACCAATCACGATCAGCGCGACGATGGCGACAATCTTGATCATGGCGAACCAGAACTCCATTTCGCCAAACAGTTTGACGGTGGCCAGATTTAAGGTCAGCAGCAGCAGGACGCATAACAGGGAACTGATCCACTGCGACAGATCCGGAAACCAGAATTGTGCATAAGCGCTGATGGCGACGACATCGGCAATGCCGGTCACGACCCAGCAAAACCAGTAAGTCCAGCCGGTAAAAAAACCGGCCCACGGACCCAGCAGGTCGGCGGAGAAGTCGCTGAACGATTTGTAGTTGAGGTTGGAGAGCAGTAACTCGCCCATCGCGCGCATAACAAAGAACAGCATGAACCCGATGATCATATAAACGAAGATAATTGATGGGCCGGCAAGGCTGATGGTTTTCCCTGATCCCATGAACAGGCCGGTACCGATGGCGCCGCCGATGGCAATCAACTGAATATGGCGGTTGGTTAGATTGCGCCGCAGATCGCTATGCCCGGTGGCGTCCGGGACGTGATGCGTTTGTTCTGTCATGTAATGTGATTTCCGGATTGTGTCTGCCAGGGTGAGGGCGTTTGTCAGGTCTCGCCCATTACCCATGTGATATAAGAAGTTAGAATGGTTAATAGTAACACGGTA
>NZ_CM001984.1:2829141-3192935 GCF_000406305.1 Dickeya sp. MK7 | reverse complement strand
TTCTTCTCATGATGAGTTGAGGCGTAATTCCTGTCACTTCGGTACGTGCTTCACGCGGTGGTGAATTTATATCCATGAATCAATCGGAAGACGAACGGTAGCCCGTGCGAGAGAACAAAATAGTGATAGGTTACAATGTGTTCGCTGATTCCCCTGTCTGCAAAAAAAATAAGATGAACTATTTGACAGATGGCGTTAAGAAGAGAATAATCCGTCCCCGTTGGGTCGTTAGCTCAGTTGGTAGAGCAGTTGACTCTTAATCAATTGGTCATAGGTTCGAGCCCTATACGACCCACCAACACTTCCTTTCATTCGTGCTAATGTATTTATTCCCGCAGAAACATTTTTTCACTATTTAATTTCCAGCTTGATTACTCTGTAGGTCTATTCTGATTAAAGAATACTATTCCCAAATAGATCACAATTACTAAGTTTTTATCTTGTCATTTATCTGGTAATAACCGGATTTGTTGACGAAATATAAATCATAGTGTCAACATTCGCGCATTGTTGCGTTTATTTTTGCTTGTTTATTGTGCGGGGGAAACGGTTCATACCCATCGGACAATAGCGGATTACGCTGATGTCCGATGAGCTTTGATTAGCGGCGATAGACTGTTTTGATTTGCTTAATAGTGGTGCCGAATATTTCCGCCTGTGCAGGGTCTTCCAGTTGGGCAATGTATTTTTCCATGCTGACGATAACCTTGCCTGCATCAGCCTGACCAATGGATTTCAGCATCAACGTCATCAGCACTTTCAGGCAGCTAACTTCATGCGCCAACGTTTCGGGTGTGGAGGCTGTCGGAAAGTCGTTGTTGTTCATAGTGTCTCCTGTAACAAACGGAAGCCGGCGTGGTGGAGCCAGAGACTGGTTCTGTGCAGCACACACGCCGGCGACATAACAAAATTTGGCTTTATTATACCATAGGTGCCAATGCATCTGGTCAGGAAAATAACCACTCAGCCCCATTAAGTTGTATTCTTTTTATCTGTTTATGCCACATTCTGCCTATATTTTGTTAACGTGTTTTTGGCTTTTAAATGCGTTTGATTAGATACATTGCAACTTTTATATGGATATTTTGGGGCAGGTGTATTATTTGTAGTAAACAGTCGGTGCGGCAAAGTGACAAGAGCGTTACAATGATGGAAAAGAAAGCAATCGCGCACCTAATTGCCTGTACTTACAAAACTTGATAATCTATTGATTAAATTTAGAATTTGACATTTTTCAGACAGTGAAGCTGTCTGTTTCTCTAAAAAACCAGGTTGGAAATATGAATACTGTGATGGAAGTGAGTTCCGCGTCTGATGCACAGTCGCTATCATTCAGGAACTTAGAGAATATACCACATGGTAGAATAAAAAAATACATTTTTAATTAAAAAGTGTATTCATTTTTTCTAAACCACGTAGTACCACCTGCAACAAACTCGTCTGTAAGTGTTACTCTTTTTGGAGAATTGTTCTTTGATTAGCGTTTTTCTTGTTGATGACCATGAACTGGTGCGAGCAGGGATACGGCGCATTCTTGACGATATTAAAGGCCTCAAGGTTGTTGGTGAGGCGCAGTGCGGTGAAGATGCGGTCAGATGGTGCCGTAATAACAGTGCGGACGTTGTGCTGATGGATATGAACATGCCAGGAATCGGCGGTCTTGAGGCAACACGCAAAATTGTACGATTTTCCCCTGAAATTAAAGTTATAATGCTAACGATTTACACAGAGAACCCGTTACCTGCTAAAGTGATGCAGGCGGGGGCAGCGGGCTACCTTAGCAAGGGCGCCACGCCGGAAGAGGTGATATGCGCCATCCGCTCTGTGCATGCCGGCAAACGATATATTGCGTCGGATATCGCTCAGCAAATGGCGTTGAGCCAACTGGAGCCGCAGACAGAAACGCCGCTGGAGTGTCTGTCTGAACGCGAATTGCAGATTATGATGATGATCACCAAAGGGCAAAAAGTGACGGAGATCTCCGATCAACTCAACCTTAGCCCGAAAACGGTCAACAGCTATCGTTACCGAATGTTCAGTAAGCTGAACATTAACGGCGATGTGGAGCTGACGCATCTGGCGATTCGCCACGGTTTATTTAGTGCGGAGACATTGATTAGTAGTGACTGAACGTTTTGACGCCCAGGCTTTTCTGAAGACCGTAACCAGTCAGCCTGGGGTTTATCGTATGTACGATGCCAGCGACACGGTGATCTACGTCGGTAAAGCCAAAGATCTGAAAAAACGCCTTTCCAGTTATTTTCGTGCTCATGTCGCCAGCCGTAAAACAGAGGCTTTGGTGAAAAGTATCCGGCAGATCGATGTGACGATCACGCATACTGAAACCGAAGCCCTGTTGCTTGAGCACAACTACATCAAACGCTATCAGCCGCGTTACAATGTGCTGTTGCGTGACGATAAGTCCTACCCAATGATTTTCCTCAGCGGGGATACGCATCCCCGCCTGTCGGTTCATCGCGGCGCCAAGCACGCCAAGGGCGAATACTTCGGCCCGTTTCCCAATGGCAATGCCGTGCGCGAAACCCTGATGCTTTTGCAAAAGCTGTTCCCCATTCGTCAGTGTGAAAACAGCGTCTACCGCAACCGCTCGCGTCCTTGCCTGCAGTATCAGATCGGCCGTTGTCTGGGGCCGTGCGTGAGCGGTCTGGTCAGTGAGGAAGAGTATCAGCGCCAGGTCGAGTATGTGCGTCTCTTTCTGTCCGGCAAAGATCAGCAGGTGTTGACCCGCCTGATCGATCGCATGGAAACGGCAAGCAGGGAATTGCGATTTGAGGAAGCCGCGCGTATTCGCGATCAGATCCAGGCGGTGCGGCGGGTGACCGAAAAGCAGTTTGTCTCCGGCGACGGCGATGATCTTGACGTGATCGGCGTGGCGTTTGAAGCCGGTATGGCATGTGTGCACGTGCTCTTTATCCGTCAGGGAAAAGTGTTGGGCAGTCGCAGCTATTTCCCTAAAGTCCCAGGAGGGACAGAGCTGGCGGAAGTGGTGCAGACGTTTGTCGGCCAGTTCTATTTGCAGGGTAGTGTTTCCCGCACCTTACCGTCTGACATCCTGCTGGACTTCTCGCTGCCGGAACATCAGTTGCTGGCCGAGTCTCTGACCGAACAGGCCGGCCGCAAGATCCAGATTCAAACCCGGCCGCGTGGTGACCGCGCACGCTATCTTAAACTGGCGCGCACCAACGCCCATACGGCATTGACGACGAAGTTGTCGCAGCAATCGACGGTCCAACAGCGCCTGGCTGCGCTGGCGTCTGTTCTTGGGATCGAAAAAATCAACCGTATGGAATGTTTCGATATCAGCCATACCATGGGGGAACAGACCGTGGCTTCCTGTGTCGTGTTCAATGCGGATGGGCCGCTGCGTTCGGAGTATCGCCGCTACAATATCTCCGGTATCACGCCGGGCGATGACTATGCCGCCATGAATCAGGTGCTCCGGCGTCGGTATGGCAAGTCGATTGACGAAGGCAAGATTCCTGATGTTATCGTGATTGACGGCGGCAAAGGGCAACTGGCGCAGGCCAAGGACGTCTTTGCGTCATTACAGGTGCCCTGGGACAAATCACGCCCTTTACTGCTGGGGGTCGCGAAAGGCAGCGATCGCAAGGCCGGGCTGGAGACGCTGTTCTTCGAAGCGACAGGCGAGGGGGTAGCATTGCCTGCCGATTCGCCGGCGTTGCACGTAATTCAGCATATTCGTGACGATTCGCATAACCATGCCATCAGTGGTCACCGCAAACAGCGTGCTAAAGTAAAAAGTACCAGTTCGCTGGAGACCATCGAAGGGGTGGGACCGAAGCGGCGGCAGATGTTATTGAAATACATGGGCGGATTACAGCCGCTGATGAACGCCAGCGTGGAAGACATCGCCAACGTACCGGGAATTTCGCATGCGCTGGCAGAAAAAATCTTTCATGCATTGAAACACTAGAGGCAATGTAGCAACATAACCCTATTATCTTTCGGGCCAGACAGTTACCCAGACGCTATGCGATTTAATATACCAACGTGGCTTACCCTGTTTCGTGTTGTACTAATCCCATTCTTTGTGCTGGCGTTTTACCTGCCATTCAACTGGGCACCAATGGTATGTGCGGGCATCTTTGTCTTTGCGGCGGTGACAGACTGGTTTGACGGTTTTCTTGCCCGCCGGTGGAAACAAACCACGCGTTTTGGCGCCTTTCTGGACCCTGTGGCCGACAAGGTCATGGTGGCGGTTGCGCTGGTGCTGGTGGCTGAGCATTATCATTCCTGGTGGATTACGCTGCCCGCCGCCACGATGATTGCCCGTGAAATCATCATTTCTGCATTGCGCGAATGGATGGCGGAGCTGGGTAAACGCAGCAGCGTGGCGGTGTCCTGGATTGGTAAAATCAAAACCACGGCACAGATGGTCGCGCTGGTCGGTTTGCTGTGGCGGCCTGAACGCATGGTGGAGGCCGCTGGCGTGGCGGCGCTGTATGTGGCCGCGGTGCTAACGTTTTGGTCTATGTTTCAGTATTTGAGCGCTGCCTGGCGCGATTTGCTTGAACATTGATCGCCTCGCCTTAAAAAACAGCAAACGATTCAGGTGGGATGATAATTTTATTGACTCACTGCGTCAGGTAAGTAGAATGCACCGCATCGACAGCGACACAGTTTATTGAAAACGCTTGATAAACAAGATGTTCTGTAGAATGCGGGAATAGCTCAGTTGGTAGAGCACGACCTTGCCAAGGTCGGGGTCGCGAGTTCGAGTCTCGTTTCCCGCTCCAAATCGATTTAGCAGTAGCATCAAGGTAAGGCGCGTTGGCAGAGTGGCCATGCAGCGGATTGCAAATCCGTCCACCTCGGTTCGACTCCGGGACGCGCCTCCAAAATCTGAGCCCAGATGGTGGAATCGGTAGACACAAGGGATTTAAAATCCCTCGGCGTTCGCGCTGTGCGGGTTCAAGTCCCGCTCTGGGCACCATGTGCTAACGCCTTGTAAGATAAGAAAATAATTAAAAGAACATGACCGCCACGAGGCGGTTTTTTTATGCCTGTAATTTGGCAAGTGGCGGTATTGATTTTTCAGGCATAAAAAAGGCGGCCTCCGGTAAGCCGCTATTGCTAACTATGGTTGAATAATTAGCGTCTGCTCAGGTCGTTAGTGCTGCTGTGGTATCTTTCAGTGGATTGTCATGTCTTTGCACCGCTTGTTATTCAGCGCATAATCGCCGACGTTTTTGGCTATATACCCTGCTGCGTCGCCTTTAAAGCGGTGCTTATAGTCAAAACGGTTTTCCATGCGTTCGGTTCAGCGATTGAGCGGGGGAAAGGCATATAAACGCTGAGAATAACAACAGGCATTCACTGGTTACCTGTGATAATGCTTTATTCGGAATAGTCTTAGCGATATGCTGCGTTCATTGACAATAAAAAGGAGTCTTTATGCTTCAGAATTACTTTTATGATCAGCATGATGTCGCAAGAAGTGATGAAGAGAAAAGAGAAATAGTCATTTCAGCTATACTCGAAATCATCAAAGAAGGCGCCAGCGAAAGTGGAGTGCAAGCCGCTCTGGATGCGATCGGTAGTAGAATCACCGAGACTGCCGATATCATTCAGCGTGCGCTAGAGAATGATTAATTACTAAAACGATTGTGGCCGCCCCTCGGGCGGTTTTTTATTGCCGTCACGACAGGTCTATTTAATATGTAGCCACCGGGTCGAAACGTGAACAGCCCGCTACCGCCATCCCTGAAAACCAGACCTGATTTAGGCTGAAAGCTATGAGCGACTGGCTTGAATGGGAATACCTCAATTTCCTGGCTCGGTCGCCCTGACATCCCGGTCTGAAACTTCGTTTTCCAACTTTGCCTTCCTATGATTCATCTTGCCTCAAGGGCGGAGATCATTGCGTTGCCGCTACGGTATCCCTAGTGCCTGATTGATTCCCTGAAGCTACCGTAGCGCTGGGCGTTGCATCGCTTTTTGCCTGACAGGTAATAATGGTATCCACCTGGTCGGCGCAAGTCGCCAGCGCGGCTTCGGTTTCATCCAGCAGGCTGTTCAGCTCACCGTTGGTTTGTGGACTGGCTGCCGGGAACCGGCAGGGCGTCAGTCTGGGACAGCCATTCACGGTAAGCACGGCCACCTGCGAAGGTGGGGCGCTGACGCAGCCGGATAATATCAGCAGGCAGATCAGTGTCAGCCCAGCGTTTAAGCGCTTCGTTCTCATGTTGTAACCTCATCACCACTTTTTGCCGTTCAGAGAGCGCCGCCTGAGTCTCGGCGGCCATGTCGCGCAGTCGTGCCTGTTCACGGTTGTTGCGTTCAGCCTGTTCGGACAACGTTTTCAACTGGCCGGATTTTTCATCCAGCGCTGTCTGTTGTAACGACAGTGTCTGCGCTTGCTGGTCGGTTAACTGACGAGCGTTGTGCAGCCGCCAGGACTGCACGCCGACCCCTGCGCTAAGCGCAATCATGATGACTGCGATGATCATGGCGCTTTTCATGCCAGTTTCCCGCCCGCTTGCTGGTACACGGCGACCAGCCGTTCGGTGTTATGCTCGCGCTGACCGTAGCCTGCTCCCGGCAGTGAGGCCCAGATGTTGTTGCACCGGGTAATGGCGCTGGTAAGCCGGCCTTGCGTAATGTCGTCCAACGCACGCTGTTCCCGAATTAGTTGGATAGCCAGCGTATCCTGCGAATCGGGTCCGAAATCCGGCAACGCCAACTGGGTCTTGTAGGTTGGCCAGTAGCGGTAGAGCTGCTGATAGCGTCCGGCTGCCGTGGAGCGCTGCCCCTGCTTGTTGAAGATTTTTCCCGGACGACCATTGGCGAATGGATGATCCCGGTAGTCGGTGAAAATCTCTGGTTTGCCATCAATCCCGGTGACAATCACGTCGTAACCACGATTACAGGTGAGCGGATGCGTTGCGGTTCCTTCGGAAAAGGCCAGCATGTCCAAAAACGCAATAAGGTTAGGGTTATTGAGCATCGTTATTTTTCTCCGGTGTGCTTTTTTTGCCCAGTTGGCGAACGCGGCGTTGAATAAGCAGTTCGATAGTCTGGTAGCCAGCGATGCCCAGTGCGGCGCCGATACCATTGATAGCGACGGGCGACAGGTCAGGGAACTGTACCAGTGCGATGCCTGCCATCATTGAGACAAAACCTCCCAGCATTACGCGACCAATAAACAGCCGCAGTGTGATGGGCTCACTGCCCGCCAGCACTTTGCCGACGGCAATCAGCGTGCCGATGATAAATAGAGAGACGATGCTTTTATCTGTTTCATTCATGAGTGAGTCCAGTCGTTGGTTTTTCAGGCAGAGTAATAACTGCGGAGATAACAGGATGTTTTCACGCGTTGTCTCGCGTTATATGCCCGTCATTAAACCAGTTGACGTATGGCGGTGGCAGCGATGGGTGATGGCTCAGTTATCAGCAAACACGGGGATGCTGGATGCGGTAATGAGGGGATGAACAGTTGATGTTGTCAGTCATGGTGATAGTAAGGCATTCGTGCGGCAATATCTTTATCTGCTATTAAATATAATGGTTATTCTATTCACATATATAATGATGCTCTCATTTCTGAATTAATACACTAATAATGTGATTTTTATTTAGATAAGCGAGAAATGGCTTTTTTTGTATTTTGCTTGATGCTTTATCACGGTGTATGCGCCATGAATGGCATATGTATCTTTAACAACCGCATACCATTCAGTTGCGGTCGGTATTCATATACCGTAAACGTAGTATACTCACGCTACCTCAATATGCAGGATGCAATGTACTCAGAACAGCTTCTGTTCAAGGAAAACCGAAGGAATGGTACCCTTCCAACGTAATTTTTCACAGTGACAAGCTGATTCATTGGCTATCGATTTTAGATGTAGCGGATCGCAGCCTTTTCCCCGCCTGACGACATTTGCTGGAGTATGCATCTTGAGGCCGATGGATAGATGATTTTTACAACATCATGAGGCAAAGGATGAAATATTTAAATTGTTTTATCAGTACCGGGTTAGCAGCATTTTTTCTGGTAAATAGCACATCAGTTATGGCAGCGGATTGCAGTTCGGATCTCACCAGCGGAATTAGCACCAAGCGTATTTATTATGTTGCGCCGAATGGCAACAGCAGCAATAACGGCAACAGCTTTAATTCTCCGATGAGTTTTTCTGCCGCTATGGCGGCGGTTAACCCCGGCGAGTTGATTCTATTGAAACCGGGAACCTATACCATTCCTTATACTCAGGGTAAAGGGAATACGATTACATTCAATAAATCCGGGAAAGAGGGCGCGCCAATTTATGTGGCCGCCGCCAATTGCGGCCGGGCGGTATTTGACTTCTCATTCCCGGACAGTCAATGGGTACAGGCGTCTTACGGGTTTTATGTGACCGGCGACTACTGGTATTTCAAAGGGGTAGAGGTAACACGAGCCGGCTATCAGGGGGCTTATGTAATTGGTAGCCATAATACCTTTGAGAATACGGCATTCCATCATAACCGTAATACCGGACTTGAAATCAATAACGGCGGTTCATACAACACGGTAATTAATTCGGATGCCTACCGTAACTATGATCCCAAGAAGAACGGCAGTATGGCCGATGGATTTGGACCGAAACAAAAACAAGGTCCGGGTAACCGTTTTGTTGGTTGTCGCGCCTGGGAAAACTCGGATGATGGATTTGACTTGTTTGACAGTCCGCAGAAAGTGGTGATTGAAAACAGTTGGGCTTTCCGTAATGGCATCAATTACTGGAATGACAGCGCGTTCGCCGGCAATGGCAATGGGTTTAAACTGGGCGGAAATCAGGCGGTTGGCAATCATCGTATTACCCGCTCTGTCGCATTTGGCAATGTGAGCAAAGGCTTTGACCAGAACAATAACGCTGGTGGCGTTACGGTGATAAATAACACGTCATATAAAAACGGCATTAATTATGGTTTCGGGAGCAAAGTTCAGTCAGGGCAGAAACATTACTTCCGTAATAACGTGTCGCTGTCTGCTTCTGTAACGGTCAGTAATGCGGATGCGAAGTCCAACTCATGGGATACGGGGCCGGTGGCTTCCGCGTCCGATTTCGTCAGCCTGGACACTTCTCTTGCTACCGTATCTCGTGACAATGACGGCACCTTGCCGGAAACTTCATTATTCCGTTTGTCGGCTAGCTCAAAGCTGATTAATGCGGGGACGAAAGAGAGCGATATCAGCTATTCAGGCAGTGCACCGGATTTAGGCGCTTTTGAACGCAATTAAGTGACGGATGTTATATATCAGGGCTGCAATCGTGCAGCCCTGTTTTTGATGTGAAGCAAATTAATCAATCAGTTACAGCTACCAACCTGCGCCCAGGAGGCGTCGCTGCCCGGAACGGATGAGGTGTACCAGTTTGCGGTGTAAAGGTTGCCTTTATAGACGATCGATTGGCCCGCTTCATTATGGCTGGGCTGCCCGCCCGCCCAGTCTTTGCTGGCCCAGTTGGGGTAAACGTTGACATTGGCGCAATCGGCGGTGGCCGGTGTGTCGGTTGTGGCAGGTTCATCAACGGTGGGGCTGGTGGTGGTATCAGTTGACGGATCGGTCGTTGCGCTGGCGGCGTTACCCACTTTATATGGCCAGCTTTGAATGATCGATTTTACTTTTTTGCCAGACTCGGTCAGGTTTTTAGAGTCCGGATAATAAGTTGATGCTCCTTCGTTTTTATCATTCAACGCCCAGTTTGCGTTGCTGATATTGTTATCTCGCATAAACGTTACCCAGGCGTCGGTCTCCGTCTGGTTCACCCCGCCATTGCCGTCCGCATTAACTGCGCCCCACTCGGTGACGAAAAGTGCAATACCGTTATTTAACGCCTGGCGTGCTTTATTGCGTAATGATTCGCCATGGGTTCCGGCGTAGAAATGCAGCGTATAGGCGATATTCTTGCCGTTGATCGGATCGCGCGAGGCTTCATCAACGTTTTGCGACCAACTGGGCGTGCCGACAATAATCAGGTTATCCGGATCAATGGCGCGAATGGCGGAAATCACGGCTTCGGCATAAGGTTTAATGGTATTGCTCCATGATACCTGAAGCGGTTCGTTGTAGATTTCATAGATGACATTCGGCTTGTTGCCATATTTACGCGCCATTTCCTGGAAGAAGCGGATAGCTTCACTGCGATTGTTTTCTGCAGAATGCGAGTGCCAGTCAATAATGACATACATATCGTTGGCAATTGCGGCATCCACCACTTTTTCAACTTTGGCCTTGTTGCCAGCCGGGTCCTGAAGATAACCACCGCTTTCCTGAACGCCCATGGCGGCGCGAACAATACTGGATTTCCAGTCTTTTTTCAGCGAAGCAACGGTATCGGCCGTGTAGAATTTTTCGCCGCCCCAGCCATTATTACTCCAGAATAAGCTATTGCCGGCAAAACTCTTGGCTTTTTCACCTGCGTAGATTTTATTACCGTTGACGGATAGCGGCTCAACACTCGCCCAGGCATTACTGGAAAGGCAGGCAAGGCTTAATCCTAAACAGGCGCAAGACAGAAACAGCTTTTTACGTGGGGGGTGTTTTTTGCTATCGATAGCGGTATTTTTATCCAAATAAGAGAGAGGCATAAATGAATCTCCATTTCATATGACGATGAGTCAGTGGTAACTGTAAATAGAATATGTGGCTGGTTTTATTCTATTCAGTCGGCGTGTTCATCAATATTGCAATACCTGCATATGATGAAACTCTCTAGGTTATAGTGGATTTTCTACAGTAGATCCAGATGCCCGATTCATTCTCGGAATTTTCAATACGCTCTTTACCGATTATGTGGATTATCATAGCGAATGCGTAATCGTGTTATTTTCCTGATGATGCCCTGTGGTTTCCTAAAATATTCACTGGGAGGAATAAACTGACGATATAAGGCGATGAAAAAGAGTAATTGTGCTGTTTTATTAATGCTTGATGAGGAAGAGGGAAGACCGCAGCAGGGATAATAAGCTCCGCTGCTGCGGTGACTGGTGAATTACACACCCAGTTTTTTGTGATACTCGGCGCGGGTTTTTTTCAGTTCATCCGTAGCGGCTTTGGCTTCCTGCAGTTTGCCTGCATCAACCAGCGCGATAGCCGCGTCGATTTGCTTCAGCAGTTTTTCCAGACCTTCGTTAAACACTGCGCTATTCGGGCTTTTATTGAACTCCGGATCTGCTTTGGCCTTGGTCGCATGGGCTTTCAGATTCAGCAGATCTGCTTTCAGCGTGGCGGCGTCATTAGCGCTGGAAGCGCTTTTGTAGCTTTTCGCCATAGCGCCCATTTCGTCTTTGACGGCGGCCTGGCTGGTGAACGGCAAGGCTACAGTAGACGCCGCGATTGCCAGACCGATAGCCATAATTGTTTTTTTCATTGCTCACTCCTGTTAGTTAGCCAGATGGCGGGGTTTATACCCTTATTAGTTTTCGGCAGTATTCACGACCCAATATGTATGGTCAAATGGATTTTATATTGCAGGATAATGATAATTATTAAAAATAAAGAAAACCGTGACACTTTCTTAGTCAAATGATTAGCCGCTGTGATGATTTTCTTCTTATTGAAATATTGAGCGTCGTATTCCTAAATACGTTTTTGAGGATGCTGATTTTCTTACCTGTCTTGGTTAACCGTAGGTTTGTAGCGCCATAACCATTTACCGCTGACCATACGGTGATAAAACAGCGCGCCACGGACGATCCAGTCAAAAAACATCCCCATCCAAACGCCGATCACCCCAAATCCCAGCATAATGCCCAGAATATAACCGGCTATCACCCGGCACCCCCACATACCAGCCAGCGCGACCCACATAGTATAGCTGGCATCTTTGGCTCCCTTCAGGCCGGCGGGTAGTACCCAGGATGCGGCCCATATAGGCATGAACAACGCATTCAGCCAGATCAACTGTTTAACCACGGTAATCACATCGGGTTCGTTGGTATACATTGAGGCCATCAATCCGGCGGTAGGCACAGAGAGTAATGCCAGTGCGCACAAACCAACATTGGAAAGCCAGAAGATGTACTTCAGCTGCCGTTCCGGTTGCATGCGTTGTCCTTTACCCAGACGTGACCCGACAATGATGGTCGAGGTCGAACCCAGGGCGTTACCTGGCAGGTTGATCAGCGCGACGATTGAAAAGGCAATAAAGTTGCCTGCGATGACCTCGGTCCCCATGCCGGCGACAAAGCGTTGGGTGATCAACTTCCCCACATTAAACATGACCGATTCGATGCTGGCCGGAATACCGATGCTGAGCACCTCATAGAGAATCGTGGTGGTGAACGGCGCGAAGTAACTCTGAAACGGGATGCGCAGCGCGCCGTTGAAGCCTTTGGTCAGCGCGAGCACGACGCATAACGCGCCCAGATAGCGAGAGAGCGTGATCCCCAGTCCCGCGCCAATGAACCCCACGCCTTGCCATGAGGCCACGCCGTAAATCAATACGCCGCTGAGCAGAATATTCAGGATATTCATCCCGATATTGATGATCATCGGCAAGCGGGTGTTGCCGGCGCCGCGTAATGCGCCGCAACCGACCAGCGTGATAGCCAGCGCCGGGTAACCCCATACGGTAAGGCGCAGGAATGTCAGCGCCAGTGATTTCACGGCCGGCTCGGCATTATAGGCAATCAGGTCGATAATGACTTGACCGGCAAATTCCACCAGCACCACCAGCAGCAGGGAGATCAGCACCAATAATGAGATCGATTGCCGTGCGGCTTGCCGGGCCTGTTTACGATTACGCTGACCAAGACTGAACGCCACCACGACGGCAGTCCCCAACGCGACTGCGGTGAAAAACGCAATAATCAACATGTTGAAGCTGTCCGCCAGCCCTACGGCGGCCATGGCTTCTTTGCCCAGCCAGCTAACCAGGAAGGTGCTGAATATCCCCATCAGCACCACACACAGCCCTTCGATAAAAATGGGAACCGCTAATGGCGTAATTTCCCGCCAGAACAGGACTCGATTGGAATGACGTTTTTTGTACCAGGCGGTGTTTCTCAATGTACTCAACAGCTGTTTGGCTGTATTCAAAATCATGTTACCTATCTTCGTATCACAGGCGGAAGGAGGACAAATGCCGCGAGCCTTTTTCATCACGAACTGAGCGTGTTCCGCGTCTAAACCAGAGTGCAGTCGCCTGCAAGCGTAAACCGAGATCAGACAGGCTTGCGTTATACCGTGAACATAGCGGTTGAATTGCATGTTCATAAAACTATTCACCGTGGTGATTATAAAAGTATGTTGGGCAAGGTGGAGTCGGTGACATCAGAAAAACAGCAATTCAGATGAAACAATGTTTTAAAAGTATGCGGCGATATATTCATCTGTCAGTGTCGCGAATGCAGTGCTGATGTGCCGTGCATGCCGATGGACAAAAACTGAGAAATTCCCTATTCGTCCGGCTATTCACGCTATATATATTCCTTATGGTTTCCATTCATTACAAAGGTCGTACCATGTCTAAATCCTCTTTTTCAGCACTGGCGATGGTGCTGGCTACCTCTGTTTTTTCGGCTTCGGTTCCGGTATTGGCAGAACCCGAAGGAAAAGGGCCGGGTAATGGCGGATCCGATTATCAATGGCAACGCGATAACCCTCGCCAACAGGGAGGACACCCAGGGGCTGCCCGTTCATCGATGCCCGACGATGGCGGGCGATCGCCGGATCATAATCGCTTCTCATATAATGATGCGCGGCGTCTTGCCGTCGATCATGGCTTTACCGGTTATCGTAGCCTTCCTCCCGGCGTTGCGAAGAATCTGTCCAGAGGGAAACCGCTGCCGCCGGGGATTGCACGCCGTGCCGTGCCCCCTGAAATGCTGCGTGGGTTGCCGTCTTACCCGGGGTATGAGTGGCGGATTGTCGGTAAGGACCTGGTATTGATTGCGATCAGCACGGCGGTAGTGACCACCATTATCAACGGTGTGTTTGACTGATGGCCGCGTCTGGAGCGTGAAATAGAAATAAAGGAAAAGAGATGTTCAGTCATATCATCCTCGGCGCCCGGGATATCGACCTTATGGTCCGTTTCTATGCTGCTATTTTGGAGGAACTTGGTTTTGTCCCGGTTGAGGAAGAGCCTGGCGGCCCGGCAGGGCAAGGGTGGCATATCCCGGGGCGGCGTTGGCCGCAGTTTTATGTGCAGGTCCCGTTCAATGGTTTGCCGGCGACCTGGGGAAATGGCACGCAGGTCAGCTTCGCTGTCAGCTCGCCGCAGGCTGTACGTCACGTTTGGCAAACCGCGTTATCGCTGGGAGGCGCGGATGAAGGCGCGCCAGGACTTCGCCCGCACTATGCGCCTGACTATTACGGCGCATACTGTCGTGATCCGGAAGGCAACAAGCTGTGTTTTGTCTACACCTCTGAGTTTGACAATACCGTCGGCGGATTGGCATAAATGTTTGCGTATAAGCCGTACGGCAGGGCGGGACGAAAGAAAAAGAGGTGAATGATTGAACGTAAATGATGTAGTGACAGTAAAGACCGATGGCGAATTGCGCAGAGAAGGGGTCATTCTGGCGGTGGAACCGTTTCAGGAAGGAATCATGTACCTGATTGCACTGGAGGACTACCCCGAGGGGATCTGGTTCTTCAACGAACTTAACAGCCCAGAGGGAGTCTTTGTCGAACCGCGTCAACCTGCGGAGAAATAACAGGCCGATACGGTCACCCGCATCGGCCTGTACGCATCAGAAGGTTTCCCAGTTATCGTTGCCGGATTTAGCGCTGGAAGAAGAGCTCAGCGCCGCGGTTGACGTAGCCAATAGCGGTTTTGACGCCAGCGGGGCCGGGGCGTAACCCTTATCCTGACGATGGCCGGTAAGTTTGAAGGCGGATACCGCGCGGGTCAGCACCATCGCCTGTTCTTCGAGCGATGAGGCGGCGGCAGAAGCCTGCTGCACCAGCGCGGCGTTTTGTTGCGTGACGCTGTCCATCTCGGAAATCGCCTGCCCGACCTGAGTGATGCCGCGGCTTTGCTCATCCGAGGCAGAAGCGATTTCATTCATAATGTCGGTCACGCTGCTTACGGCCTGAACGATTTCGTGCATGGTTTGACCCGCCTTGTCTACCTGTTCTGAACCACTATGAACCAGAGATACGGATTCGGAGATCAGGCCTTCAATTTCCTTGGCGGCTTGAGCACTGCGCTGCGCCAGGCTGCGCACTTCTCCCGCCACCACCGCGAATCCCCGGCCTTGTTCGCCCGCGCGGGCCGCTTCTACCGCGGCGTTCAACGCCAGGATGTTGGTCTGGAAGGCGATACTGTTGATCACGTTGGTGATTTCAGAAATTTTCCGTGAGCTGCCGGAAATGCTGTTCATGGTGTTAACCACGTTTTCGACGATTTCACCCCCTTGTTTCGCCTTGCCGGAGGCATTAGAGGCTAGCTGGCTGGCATGGTGCGCGTTGTCGGAGTTCTGTTTTACGGTGGCGGTCAACTGTTCCATGCTGGCGGCGGTCTCTTCAATCGCCGCCGCCTGCTGCTCGGTGCGGGAAGAGAGGTCGCTATTACCGGCCGTAATTTCGGTGGTTCCCTGATAAATGGAGTCTGCGCTGTCGCGCACGGTGGAAACCGTATGCACCAGCGATGCCTGCATCTGCTGGATGTTCTGGCTCAGGATGCCGATTTCATTTTTGCCATAGGTTTCGTTAGGCTGGGTCAGGTCACCCTGAGCAATGCGTTGAATACGCTGTACCAGACGGTTCATCGGCTTGATCAGCGTACCGCGCAGGAACATGAAGGTCAGCAGGGTCATGGCGATGGCGATGGCGAAGCTGACGGCCATCAGCGTGTAACCCATCATGGCCTGATATTGCGCATTGCTATTAAGCGCTTTGGCTCGCTCGGTACGGAAGGCAATCGCCTTCAGTAATGGCTTATTGTAGGCTTCGTCCAGTACACGGACCTCTTCCGATTCGTGCGTCAGTATTTCTTCGAAATAACCATCTTTCGCCGCCTTAAGCATCGGCATGATGCCTTTTTCGACGTAATCGTTATAGGCCTTATTCAGTTCCGGTTCCAACGCCAGATCCGTGTCGGTTTTGACGGTACGGTTCTCATAAACTTTGAAGGCGTCCTTCGACGAAGCAATGCGTTGTTCCGCCTGCTTCAGGTTGTTATTGAATACTTCCGTGTCGCCAACGCGAACGGCGGCGCCAGCCTGGATAATGAGCAGGCGGGCGGTTCTGAGATGGTTGGAACTGTTTGACAGCCCGAGGCGGACGTCAATTTCCTGAGTAACGTAATCCAGGCTCTGATTGGCGCGCACCAAAAAGTAGCTGGCGGTGCCGATAGCCAGGGCGAATAACAGCATGATCCCGCCCAGAATGATGACAAATAACGGCACCAGTCCAAGATTACCCAATATGCCGGTTTTACCCTGTTGTTCAGACTTTGACATCATTTTCATATCCATTCGCTCATTTTCAGGAAAAATATATGTGCATCAACCGTACTACGCGCAGGTGTAGTTTGGGTGTTTTTTTGTTTCTGGAAACAGCTGTGTGGCGATCCGTACTCAAATACCAACATAATCTAACATCGGCATATAATGTGAAACATTCATGAATTTCAATGCGATGTCGATCACGAATCTGGCGGCAGAGGCATATCGGATCCTGTTATTTATATATTTCAATTATTAGGCAATTAATCGGCGTGACGGATGTCTAAAAACGGGAAGGCGCGTACCCGGAAACGGCATACGCGCATGACGCATTGGACTACGGTGTCCGGCTAATCAGGAACGGCGGTTTAATAACTTTGACGCAGAATTCGGTGGGCGGCGGCACGGTCAATATCCTGGTGTTCCCCCTGCGGCAACAAATGAAACTTTTCCAGGTTCGCCAGAATATCGTCAATTGCGGATTCGGGCAGGTTGTAGTCGCGCATTCGGGTTTTCACTCCCATGGTTTCAAAGAACGCCCGTGTTTTCTCGATAGCCAGTGAAATCAGGCTTTCCTCATCCGCAGCGGTAAGATTCCATACTCGCTGGGCGTACTGCACCAGCTTGTCATGCTTCGTACGACGCTGCACATCAAGCAGCGAAGGCAGAAGTACCGCCAGCGTTTGCGCATGGTCCAACCCGAAAAGCGATGTTAACTGGTGACCGATACGGTGCGTTGCCCAGTCCTGAGGCACGCCGGCGCCGATCAGTCCGTTCAGGGCCAACGTGGCGCTCCAGGTGAGCGTCGCGCGAACATCATAGTTTTCCGGTGCCTGTATGGCTTTGGGGCCTTCTTCTATTAATGTCAGCAATAACCCTTCGGCAAATCGATCCTGCACTTTGCCGTAGACCGGATAGGTCAGATACTGCTCCAGCACGTGTACGAATGCATCCACTACGCCATTCGCAACCTGACGCGATGGCAAAGTGTAGGATTTCCGCGGATCGAGAACAGCGAACTTGGGAAACAACAGCGGGTGACTATAGCCGGCTTTGGCGCCGGATTGCTTGTGGGATACCACAGCCGTTGCATTCATTTCCGAACCGGTCGCCGGCAATGTCATCACGCACCCGATCGGCAACGCAGACTGGATTGGCGCCCTGGCAAGCCAGGTATTCCAGATATCAGCCTGTGTGCTCGCGGCCGCGATAAATTTGGTTCCGTCGACCACCGAACCGCCACCTATCGCCAGCAAAAAATCAATCTTGTTCGCCTTTACGACGTCGACTGCGCGCATCAACGTCGCATATTGCGGGTTGGGTTCAATACCGCCGAATTCGAAGCAGGTATAATGGGTCAATAACTGTCGGATTTCATCCAGCGTGCCGTATTTTCTGGCGCTGTCTCCGCCATAAGTTATTAGTATGCGGGCATTTTCCGGAATGTATTTGACAATCTCAGCCAGTTTGCCTGGCCCAAACAGGATTCTCGTCGGGTTGAAATACTCAAAATCCAGCATGAAAATGGCTCCAGTGTTTCGTTATATGGACATAAAATACACTAATGAAATAGTAACTTTGGTGATAAAATTAGAAATATTAATGTAAATCAAAGTGGTTGTAGAATCGGGGTTTAATCTGATAAGCAGCTGTGTCAATTTTTTACTTTTAAAATCAATTAATTGATTTTGTCATACTGAACGAAACTCTATTGCGGGGAGTTTTTTTCTCCTGTTGTGATCATATTGTGTTCAGGAAAATTTCACAGCAGGGTAAAAATCAGTGAAATATTATGTTTTGCCTCTTTCATTTTTGTGATGCAGATCACATAATTATCAAAATGCTGATATGCCTGCGTTGTATGAGTCAGGCCGAAGGCGGTACAGTGGCGGAGGATTAGGATTAATCCTACGTTCTATGTTGGACGCAATACAGAGAAAGGATGAGCCTGGAGTTATGAAGAGATGGAGCCTCAGACGCATCAATGTTGATGCTGTATTTTTCGTCATATTAGAAGATTATAAAGTAGTAGAATTATCTGGCACCGATAGTTTTCATGCCACCTATGGAGAGTGATTGTTTAGCGGGTGAGCAGTCTATCACCTAACTTATGTTTGAAACATAGTCTGTCGGGATGGGAATATGGGTACCTCTGAATTGCTCAAGCACATTTATGACATCAATTTGTCTTATTTGTTACTGGCTCAGCGATTAATAAACGACGAAAAAGCATCAGCGATGTTCCGGTTGGGTATCAATGAAGAAATGGCTGAGGCATTGATGCAGCTGACTTTGCCGCAAATGGTAAAGCTCGCTGAAACCAATCAACTAATATGTCATTTCCGCTTCAGTGATCACAATACGATTAAGTTATTAACACAAGAATCCCGGGTTGATGATCTGCAACAGATCCATACCGGTATTTTATTGTCGAGTCATTTATTACAAGAGCTGTCTTCAAAAGAAGAAGGCTTGCCTAAGAAAAGGGCATAATGATGGCGGAGAAAAGTATTGTTCAGGAAGCTAAGGATATCCAGCTGGCGATGGAACTCATTTCACTGGGTGCGCGCCTGCAGATGCTGGAAAGCGAGACGCAATTAAGTCGCGGTCGCTTAATCAAGCTTTATAAAGAATTACGAGGCAGCCCTCCACCTAAAGGAATGTTGCCGTTTTCTACCGACTGGTTCATGACATGGGAACAGAATATCCATTCTTCCATGTTCTATAACGCCTATCTGTTTTTACTCAAAAATGGACAATGCACCGGTGTCGAGGCAGTAATCAAGGCTTATCGCCTTTACCTCGAACAATGTGCTCCTCAAAGCGATGTGCCTTTGCTGGCGTTGACCCGCGCCTGGACATTGGTTCGTTTTGTGGATAGCGGCATGCTGCAGCTGTCCTCATGTAATTGCTGCAAGGGGATGTTTATTACCCATGCACATCAGCCCAAGAATAGTTTTGTCTGCAGTTTATGCCAGCCACCCTCCAGAGCAGTAAAAAGACGTAAACTTTCGCCGAATGTTGCCGATATGATACCTCAACTGCTGGACGAACAGGTTAAACATGCAGTCTGAGCCTGATGGCGATTTTGTGGTTCTGTCATCGCGCGTTCATTGCCCGATGGCAGTATTCCCTCCAAATAAGTCGTTGGTAAGACTGCATTTATAACTCTCTCCGCCACCCTTTTACTATCTATAAGGAATTCTTGTGCTGGTTATATTGGGTTATCTTGTCACTATAGGCTCCATACTTGGCGGTTATCTTATCGTGGGTGGCGAGTTGGGGGCGTTGTATCAGCCTTCGGAACTGTTGATTATTGGTGGCGCGGCTGCTGGTGCGTTTATTGTTGGTAACAACGGCAAAGCGATAAAGGCGACGCTGAAAGCGCTTCCCACGCTGTTGAAAGGATCCCAATATACGAAAGCCGTATACATGGATCTGATGGCGGTATTGTTCCGGTTGATGGCCAAATCCCGCCAGCAGGGTATGCTTTCGTTGGAGTTTGATATCGACAACCCAAAAGAGAGTGAGATTTTCTCGAATTATCCCCGCATCCTTTCTGATAACTATATCGTAGAGTTCGTCACGGATTATCTGCGACTGATGGTCAGCGGCAACATGAATGCGTTTGAAATCGAAACGCTGATGGATGAAGAGATCGAAACTGTCGAACATGAAGTTGAAGTGCCGGCCACCAGTCTGAACCTGATGGGGGATGGTTTGCCGGCATTCGGTATCGTGGCGGCGGTCATGGGGGTTGTGCATTCATTGGCGTTTGTTGATCGTCCTGCAGCCGAGCTGGGGATGATGATCGCCCATGCGATGGTGGGTACGTTCCTGGGGATTTTGCTGGCATATGGCTTTGTGTCGCCGCTGGCGTCGCTGTTACGTCAGAAGAACTCAGAGAAGCTCAAGGTTCTTCAGTGCATCAAGGTGACACTGTTATCCAGCCTGAATGGTTATGCGCCGCAGATTGCTGTTGAGTTCGGTCGTAAAACTCTTTATTCAACAGTGCGTCCTTCATTTACCGAGATGGAAGAGCATATTCGTAATGTGAAGGCACCGGCACAGCAGGCATCGGAAAATGACGCATGAAACACCAGCATCCCATTATCCGCAAAAAACGTAAATCGGGGCATGCCGCTCATCATGGTGGTTCATGGAAGATTGCTTATGCCGACTTCATGACCGCTATGATGGCTCTCTTCCTGGTCATGTGGCTGATTGCCATTTCCTCACCTTCCCAGTTGGCTCAGATTGCCGAATATTTCCGCACGCCATTGAAAATTGCCATCACGTCCGGTCCGAAGATGAGTGATGCCTCCAACCCCATCCCGGGCGGCGGTTCAGATCCTACTCAGCAAGAAGGCGATGTGAAGCGGCAGATTGACACCATGGATGGCCGTCTTGAGGAAATCAAACTGAACAAACTGCGGGAGCGACTCGATCAGTTGATTGAGGCCGATCCCCGTCTTAAAGCGTTACGCCCGCACCTGTTGATTGAAATGGTGGATGAGGGGCTACGCATTCAAATTATTGACAGTAACAATCGCCCAATGTTTAAAACCGGCAGCGCCCAGGTTGAGCCTTACATGAGCGATATTTTGCGAGCCATCGCGCCGATTTTGAATGATATTCCCAATAAAATCAGTTTATCGGGCCATACTGATGATGCACAGTATGCAATGGGGGAGCGAGGCTACAGCAACTGGGAGTTGTCGGCCGATCGCGCTAATGCTTCCCGGCGCGAACTGATTGTTGGTGGACTGGCTGAGGGCAAGGTTTTACGCGTAGTTGGAATGGCCGACACGATGAATTTAAAGCAGGCGAAGGGAGGCAGCGATGCCATCAACCGGCGAATCAGTCTGGTTGTCCTGAACAAGCAGGCGCAGGAAAACATCGAACGTGAAAATGCTGAAAGCAGCGCAGTAAACATTGATAAAATAGAGAATTTACAGAACATGGGGATGGAAAAGGCCAAACCTGCTACCGCGCCTGCCGATAACGGTAACAGTACGGCTACACCACAACCCGAAACCAATGGGACGCCTGCATCTGGCTCAACTGTGGCTCCAGCCCAAGCACCGGCAACGACGGCGCCGGCATCGGGGGCGAATGGCGCGTCGACGACAGGACGTCGGCAGCCTACTACAGCTTTGCCAGCAGCACCTGATAGCCAGGCGACACCTTCTTCAACAAGCCGCGATTCACAGCAGAGGTGACCCACGTGAGCATGGACATGAGTGCTTTTTATCAAACATTCTTTGATGAAGCAGATGAATTGTTGGCGGACATGGAGCAACATTTATTGCAACTTGATCCGTTAGCGCCCGATACGGAACAGATGAATGCCATATTTCGCGCTGCTCACTCGATTAAAGGGGGCGCGGGAACGTTCGGTTTCACGGTATTGCAGGAAACCACACACATATTAGAAAACCTGTTGGATGGTGCCAGACGCGGTGAAATGCGATTGAGCACTGATATCATCAACCTGTTTTTGGAAACCAAAGATATCATGCAGGATCAGTTGGATGCTTACAAAACCTCGCAAGAGCCCAACGCCGAAAGCTTTGAGTATATCTGTCAGGCTCTGCGCCAGCTTGCTCTGGAGTCCAAAGATGATGGTGCTGCCGGAGCGGCCTCTGTCAAGGTAAATGCTGAACAACCGGTTTCCGCGTCCCCTACGCCGGCTTCCGCCGGTGGTCATTCGGGATTGCGTATTGCCCTTACCAACCTGAAAGAGTCAGATATTCCTCAGTTGCTTGAAGAATTGGGGAATCTGGGTACGGTAAAAGATACGGCGCAGACCAGCAACAGTGTTGAGTTAACGCTGGAAACGTCAGCCAGTGAAGATGACATCAGCGCTGTGCTGTGTTTTGTGCTGGAGCCGGACCAAATCAACTTCAAATCTGCCGCTCAGGCAGCGCCAGCCGACGCTGCTCCGCCTGTTGCTGCGGTGGTCGAGCCGACTGAGCCTGCGCCAGTTGCCCCCGTTCAGCCTGCTGCGCCAGTGGCGGCTGCACCGGCGGCCAAGCCTGCAGGCGGCAATGATGCAGCCAAAGGCAGACAAAAAGCCGGTGACACCAGTATCCGTGTAGCGGTGGAAAAAGTTGACCAGCTCATTAACCTGGTTGGTGAACTGGTGATTACTCAATCCATGCTGGCTCAGCGCTCCAGTGCGCTGGACCCGGTCGCTCATGGCGACCTGCTTAATAGCATGGGGCAGTTGGAAAGAAACGCGCGTGACCTGCAAGAGTCCGTGATGTCGATCCGTATGATGCCGATGGAATATGTATTCAGCCGTTTCCCGCGTCTGGTTCGCGACCTGGCCGCCAAGCTGGGCAAAGAAGTTGAACTGACCCAGTTGGGAAGTTCAACCGAGCTGGATAAGAGCCTGATCGAACGTATTATTGACCCGTTGACGCACCTTGTACGTAACAGTCTGGACCATGGTATCGAGTCACCGGAAAAACGTATTGAAGCGGGCAAATCGGCTGTCGGAAACCTGACGCTGTCTGCGGAACATCAGGGCGGCAATATCTGTATCGAAGTGATTGACGACGGTGCGGGTCTGAATCGTGAACGTATCCTGGCCAAAGCCCTGTCCCAGGGGATGGCGGTGAGCGATAGCATGACTGACGAAGAAGTCGGTATGCTGATTTTTGCTCCCGGTTTTTCTACTGCCGAAAAAGTGACCGATGTGTCGGGTCGTGGCGTGGGCATGGATGTGGTGAAACGAAATATCCAGGAGATGGGCGGGCATGTTGAAATTCATTTCGTGAAAGGTAAGGGAACCACCATCCGCATTCTTCTGCCGTTGACGCTGGCGATCCTGGATGGCATGTCGGTCAAGGTCAATAGTGATGTATTTATCCTGCCGCTTAACGCGGTTATGGAGTCTCTGCAGCCGCAGGCCGAGGATTTGTATCCTCTGGCTGGAGGAGAGCGTGTGCTGCAGGTCCGTGGCGAATATCTGCCACTGGTTGAGCTGTATCAGGTATTCGATGTCGCCGGAGCAAAAACGGATGCCACTCAGGGTATCGTTGTTATCCTGCAAAGTGCCGGCCGTCGTTATGCCTTGCTGGTTGACCAGTTGATTGGTCAGCATCAGGTTGTTGTGAAGAACCTGGAAAGCAATTATCGCAAGGTGCCAGGCGTTTCAGCCGCAACTATTTTGGGTGATGGTAGCGTAGCGCTGATTGTGGATGTTTCTGCGTTGCAGGCGCTTTATCGGGAAAAGCGTGTGGTTGAAACCGCAGCTTAACAGCAAATTACAGCTATAGATTAAAGGTGAGAAACATGACTGGACTTGCAAATGTCACAAAATTAGCAGGCGAGACAGTAGGTCAGGAATTTTTGATTTTCACGCTGGGTGACGAAGAGTACGGCGTGGACATTTTGAAGGTTCAAGAGATTCGCGGTTACGATCAGGTCACTCGTATTGCCAACACGCCGAGCTTTATTAAAGGTGTTACCAACCTTCGCGGCGTCATCGTGCCGATCGTCGATTTGCGCATCAAGTTCATGCAGCAGGAAGTCGACTATGATGACAATACGGTCGTCATTGTTTTGAATCTGGGACAGCGTGTAGTGGGCATCGTGGTTGATGGCGTGTCTGACGTGTTGTCACTGACTGCTGATCAAATTCGTCCGGCGCCGGAGTTCGCGGTGACCCTGTCGACGGAATACCTCACCGGACTGGGTTCTCTGGGCGAGCGTATGCTGATTCTGGTTGATATTGAGAAGCTACTCAGTAGCGAGGAAATGGCGCTGGTTGATAGCGTCATGAAGGTTTAATAAACCAGCCATATTGGGCCACTTCGGTGGCCCATGTCATTTGATACCCTCAATCTCTGGAATTCAAAAGTTATAGAGATGCACAAGCATCAATGATCGTTGTTATTAAGGCTTAATATGCTGAATCGTGTAAAAGTTGTTTCCGGGATCGTTATCGTTCTTGGACTATTCATTGCTCTTCAAATCATTTCTGGTGGGTTATTTTTTAATGCACTGAAGTCGGACAGAGATATCTTCACGACGACACGAATTATTAATCAGCAGAAATCAGAACTGGAATCTACCTGGTCTTATTTATTGCAGACTCGTAACACGTTGAACCGTGCAGGAACACGTTATGCCATGGACGCATCAGGCGGGGCATCTGGCGGCGTATCAGCCAAGGAGCTGATTGAACTAGCGAAAAAACAGCTGGTTATCGCCAACACTCACTTCGCCAACTATGAAAAGATCCCTTATACCAATCAGCAGGATCCGGCTGTAGCTCAAGTGGTGAAAGATAATTACACCACGTTGAACAGCGCGTTAAGCGAACTGATTGTTTTTATCTCTAACGGTAGGCTGAAGGAGTTTTTTGATCAGCCGACTCAAAGTTTTCAGGACAAGTTCGAGAAGGCCTATTATTCTTACAAAGAATCTTACGACAAAGTCTATGCTAATGCCGTAGAGGAAAATAATTCGGCTTATTCAACGGCATTATGGTTGCTGATATCGGTAGCGATACTGGTTGTCGTGATGGCGCTGCTTGTTTGGCTGGGTATCAATCGTTCACTTATTCAGCCATTGACCAATCTTATTGAACATATCCGGCATATGGCGAAAGGCGACCTGACTACCCGGATTGATTTCCATGGTACGAACGAAATGGGGATTCTGGCGGATAGCCTGCGCCATATGCAGACTGAGTTCTTTACGACGGTCAGTGCGGTTCGGCTGGGAGCAGAAGCCATTTATACCGGCGCATCGGAAATCAGCGCTGGCAATAGTGATCTGTCGTCACGAACCGAACAGCAGGCTGCGGCGCTGGAAGAAACTGCGGCCAGCATGGAGCAGTTGACATCCACCGTGAAACAGAACGCCGAGAATGCGCGTCAGGCAAGCCAACTGGCGTTGAGCGCCTCCGAAACAGCGCAGAAAGGCGGCAAGGTTGTCGATAACGTGGTGAAAACCATGCATAACATTGCTGGCAGTTCGCAGAAGATTGCTGATATCACCAGCGTGATCGACGGTATCGCTTTTCAGACCAATATCCTGGCGCTGAACGCTGCTGTTGAAGCGGCCAGAGCCGGAGAGCAGGGAAGAGGCTTTGCTGTTGTGGCAGGCGAGGTGCGTAACCTGGCCCAACGCAGCGCTCAAGCGGCAAAAGAGATTAAATCTCTGATTGAGGATTCGGTAAATCGGGTTGAAGAAGGTTCCGTACTGGTCGAAAGTGCCGGGGAAACCATGGGCGAGATCGTCGGTGCCGTCACGCGCGTTACTGACATCATGGGCGAAATTGCTTCTGCGTCTGAGGAGCAAAGCCGCGGTATCGATCAGGTTGGCCTGGCGGTGACCGAGATGGACCGCGTTACCCAACAGAACGCCTCGCTGGTGGAAGAATCTGCCTCTGCGGCGAATGCGCTTGAAGAGCAGGTTCGGGTACTGAATCAGGCAGTGGCCGTATTCCGTTTGTCGGATGCTACGGTGGCGGCCGGACGCCCCGCTGCGATTGCCTCACGGGCGCCGGTTTCCAAACCGGTTCTCCTGGCAACGCCGGCTTCCGCAGAGAAAGAGAAAAAGGCCAGAGCCAGTAAAACCACCGATAACTGGGAAACCTTTTAATCGCTGAATCGGATGGGCCAGGTTATCGGCCCATCCGATAAATAGACAAGCAATAATGAAAATTTATCCTGAGCAACAATAGCAATGCTGAGTATAGATTTTCATCTGATGATTTTTGCAGCTTTCTTTTTTCTCACTAATGAAAGTTGCATCACGGAACAAAAAAATGGCAGGGAGACGCTATATTGGATGATGTTTACTTAAGATATTTTTAAGGGATTCTGTGCCTTAATGTTACGCAGCCGGTATTGATACGGCTGTGGTTTTGAGACAAAGGTTGCAGTTTTAATTTTTGTTACCGTTATGACGCTTCTTTAGTTAAAGAAAGGTTTAATACGGCCGATTGATATAAGTAATGCCAACTGTATAGGCGTATTTTAACGGCATTCTGGGCGTGATTGTCAGTCAGATGCGGCTGCTCGCACTCAGAAGCGTATGGCGACGATAAGGGTTGCATTATTTTTCGGTGAGCAATCTTCACGATGAACAATGCCGAAAAGGCATCAATGTAAACCATCGCATGATTACCGCCATTAATCCGTCGGAGAAGGGCTGATAAAAGCATGCTTCCCGCTGGTATTCTGGGTGGTATCCGGTTCATCGCATAAGAAGATGCCGGAGATTAAAGCATGAGACCTGTAATAGCTATAATGGGAAGTCTGATTGGAAAACAATAAAATCATCTATCCATTTTCGGGCGGTCAGATATGAAAAATACACCATCGCCAAATCGTTCAGGTTCTACATCTATTTTGAGTCAGATGGTTGAACGGTTGCCGCTGTCTGATGTTCATTTCCGAAGAATCAGCCAGCTTATCTATCAGCGCGCCGGCATCGTGCTGGCCGATCATAAACGTGAGATGGTCTACAACCGTCTGGTCAGACGGCTGCGTTTACTGGGAATCAACGATTTTGGTCAGTACCTTGCTTTGCTGGAATCGGACCCGAACAGTGCCGAATGGCAGGCATTTATTAATGCGTTAACGACCAATCTGACGGCGTTTTTTCGTGAGGCGCACCATTTCCCCATTCTTGCCGAGCACGCCCGTAAACGGCCCGGAGGGTACAGCATCTGGTGTACCGCTGCGTCTACGGGAGAAGAGCCTTACTCATTGGCGATGACTCTGGCTGAAGTCTATGGCGACCGTGCCAGTAACTGTCAGATCATAGCCAGCGATATTGATACACAGGTTTTAGAGAAAGCGTCTGCCGGCATTTACCGGCAGGAAGATCTGCGTTCGCTTTCTCCACAGCAGATGCAGCGTTTCTTTTTGCGGGGAACCGGGCCGCACAGCGGGTTGGTCCGTGTTCGGCCGGACCTGGCGAACATGATACATTTTCAGCAAGTGAATTTGTTGGCTCCCGAGTGGTCTCTGCCAGCGCCTTTTGATGCGATCTTTTGTCGTAACGTAATGATTTATTTTGATAAAGAGACCCAGGATCGCATTTTGCGTCGTTTTGTTCCGCTGCTTAAACCGGGCGGATTATTGTTTGCCGGGCATTCAGAGAACTTCAGTCAGATCAGTCGGGAATTTTACCTGCGCGGGCAGACTGTTTATGGGCTGGCTAAGGAAAGATAATGAGCAAAATAAAAGTATTATGTGTTGATGATTCTGCGCTAATGCGTCAGATCATGACCGAAATCATTAATAGTCATCCCGATATGGAGGTGGTTGCCACTGCACCTGACCCTTTAGTGGCGCGTGATTTAATCAAGAAGTTCAATCCGCAGGTGTTGACGCTCGATGTGGAAATGCCGCGTATGGATGGCCTTGATTTTCTTGAAAAATTAATGCGACTTCGTCCAATGCCGGTGGTGATGGTGTCTTCGCTGACCGGTAAAGGTTCGGAAATTACTTTGCGGGCGCTTGAGCTCGGGGCGATCGATTTTGTTACCAAGCCTCAGTTGGGCATTCGCGAAGGGATGTTGGCATACAGTGAACTGATCGCGGAAAAAATCCGTATGGCTGCCAAGGCGCGTTTGCCCCAGCGCAACGCGGCGCCTGCGCCTACGGTGTTGATCCCCAGTACACCGTTGCTTAGTAGTGAAAAACTGATCGCAATTGGCGCCTCAACCGGCGGCACCGAGGCGATCAGGCATGTCTTACAGCCGTTGCCGCCGACCAGCCCGGCGTTGCTGATTACTCAGCATATGCCGCCGGGATTTACCAAGTCTTTCGCTGAGCGGTTAAATAAACTGTGTCAGATTACAGTGAAAGAGGCCGAAGACGGTGAACGTGTCCTGCCGGGGCATGCGTATATCGCGCCTGGTGCTCGCCATCTTGAGCTGGCGCGTAGCGGTGCGAACTATCAGGTAAAATTGCATGATGGCCCGCCGGTTAATCGTCATCGTCCTTCTGTTGACGTACTGTTCCACTCTGTTGCACAGTACGCCGGGCGAAATGCGGTAGGAGTAATCCTAACTGGCATGGGAAATGATGGGGCCGCGGGAATGCTGGAACTTCATAAAGCGGGGGCGTATACGATCGCGCAAAATGAAGCCAGCTGTGTGGTATTCGGTATGCCGCGAGAGGCTATTGCACTCGGTGGTGTCGATGAGGTGGTGGATTTGCACCAGGTGAGTCAGCGGATGCTGGCACAAGTTTCTGCCGGACAGGCATTACGTATATAGCAGCTCCGGGTGAGCAATAATATTAGGAGTAGGTATGGCTGATAAAGAACTCAGATTTTTAGTAGTGGATGATTTTTCGACGATGCGTCGTATTGTTCGAAATCTACTAAAAGAGCTGGGCTTCAACAATGTGGAAGAAGCGGAAGATGGCGCTGATGCTCTGAACAAGCTCCGTTCAGGCGGTTTCGATTTTGTCATTTCTGACTGGAACATGCCTAATATGGACGGACTTGAGCTGTTGCAGGCTATCCGTGCCGATGGCACGCTTTCCAAGCTTCCCGTTCTGATGGTAACCGCTGAGGCAAAGAAAGAGAATATTATTGCTGCAGCACAGGCTGGTGCCAGTGGTTATGTTGTTAAACCGTTTACTGCCGCTACGCTTGAAGAAAAACTGAGTAAGATTTTCGAAAAGCTTGGTATGTAAGGAGATGCCATGAATCCACATCCGATGCCCATTAACGATCATGCGTCTGCCACAGAGATTATTTCTCGTATCGGGCAACTGACACGCATGCTGCGTGATAGCCTGAAAGAGCTTGGTTTGGATCAGGCGATCACTGAAGCGGCGGAAGCGATTCCAGATGCTCGCGATCGTCTTGATTATGTAGTCCAGATGACCGCACAAGCGGCAGAGCGCGCATTGAGCTGTGTTGAAGCAGCCCAGCCTCGTCAGAATCAACTGGAAGAAGAATCCAAATCCCTGAAGGTTCGCTGGGATCAGTGGTTTGAGAATCCGATTGAATTGTCGGAGGCGCGTGAGTTGGTTACCGATACGCGCAATTACCTTGAATCCGTCCCAGACCATACTGCGTTTACCAATGCTCAGTTGCTGGAGATCATGATGGCTCAGGATTTCCAGGATTTAACCGGGCAAGTGATTAAGCGCATGATGGATGTTGTTCAGGAAATTGAAAAACAACTGTTGATGGTCTTGCTGGAAAACATTCCGGAAAAACCGTCTGAAACCCGTCGTGCGAATGAAGGCCTGCTTAATGGGCCTCAGGTTGATAAAACCGCTGCAGGTATTGTTTCTAACCAGGATCAGGTTGATGACCTGTTGGATAGCCTGGGTTTCTGATTTTTCCCCGACACCCATTGCATCCGTATGAGTGGGCATCGTGGCGTAAGGTATGTGGATGTTTACGATCGGGCGTGTCCCGATCGTAAATTCCTGCGCCCCGTCTTATGCAATAAAATAAATAGCCGCTTATTTTCTCCTTTTTTCTACCCATCATGATTTGCCGGATTTGTCATGCTAGCGGTGTATAACTTTATGTCAGCGGGCATTAACAGGAGCGGCTGTAGTGGCAGACGATAGCGATCTGGAGAAAACAGAAGCTCCCACCCCCCAACGAACGGAAAAAGCCCGAGAAGAAGGTCAGATTCCCCGATCGCGAGAATTGACGTCGGTGCTTATGTTGATCGCCGGCCTGGCGATTTTGTGGGGAAGCGGCTCCGGCATGGCAGCCAGACTGACTGATATGATGGCCAAAGGATTAATATTTGACCATAACTTCATCAGCGACGAGCGGTTAATTATTTCCCATGTCGGTTCGTTGATCGAGCAGGCGGTGATGGCGCTTGTCCCTATCTTATTCGGTCTGGTGCTGGTTGCCCTGGCAGCGCCGATATTGCTGGGGGGACTGATTTTTAGCACCAAGGCGATTAGCTTCGATTTTGGTAAAATGAATCCGCTATCTGGGTTGAAACGTATGTTTTCAACCCATGTACTGGCCGAATTATTTAAAGCCATCCTCAAAGCCGTCATTGTCGGCTGCATTACTTTCTGGTTTCTCAAGCACAACTGGAATAGCATGCTGCACCTTGTGTCTGAGCCATTGGGGATCGCGATAAAAGATGCGCTGAACATTGCCTTCCTGTGCTGCTTCTGGGTGATCCTGGGGCTCTTTCCCATGGTGGCTTTTGACGTGGGCTGGCAGATATGGAGCCATATTAAGCGGTTGCGTATGAGCAAGCAGGAAATCCGCGACGAATACAAAGAACACGAAGGGGATCCGCATATCAAGGGCCGCATTCGCCAGCAGCAGCGGGCGATGGCCCAGCGTCGAATGATGGCGGATGTACCGAAAGCGGATGTGATTGTTACCAACCCGACCCACTATGCCGTGGCACTGAAGTATGATGAGAAGAAAATGCATGCGCCCAAGGTATTGGCCAAAGGCACCAATCAGATAGCGCAGCGCATTCGCGAATTGGGAGCAGAGCATCGTATCCCGATTCTGGAAGCACCGCCGCTGGCACGCGCCCTTTACCGTCATACTGAGATTGGGCATCACATTCCCACCGGATTATACGCCGCAGTCGCTGAAGTGCTTTCCTGGGTCTACCAGCTCAAGCGCTGGAAACGTGAAGGCGGTTTGATACCGCGTAAACCTAAAAACTTACCTGTGCCGGATGCACTGGATTTTGCTAAAGAGAAAACAACCGATGGCTAATCTGGCCTCTTTGCTTCGCCTACCAGGCAATATGAAAGGTTCCCAATGGCAGATCCTGGCAGGACCTGTTCTGATATTGCTCATCTTGTCGATGATGGTTCTGCCGTTGCCACCGTTTGTTCTGGACTTGTTGTTTACGTTTAACATCGCACTGTCCATTATGGTGCTGCTGGTCGCCATGTTTACCCAGCGCACACTCGATTTTGCTGCCTTTCCTACCATTCTGCTGTTTTCCACGCTGTTGCGTCTGTCGCTCAACGTGGCATCGACTCGTGTCATTTTGATGGACGGGCATACCGGCGCCGGCGCCGCCGGGCGTGTGGTTGAAGCCTTCGGCCACTTCCTGGTGGGCGGTAATTTTGCCATCGGTATTGTGGTGTTCATTATCCTGGTGCTGATCAACTTTATGGTTATCACGAAGGGTGCCGGCCGTATCGCTGAAGTTGGCGCGCGCTTTACGTTGGACGGTATGCCAGGTAAGCAAATGGCGATTGACGCCGACCTGAATGCCGGTTTGATTGGTGAGGATGAGGCCAAGAAACGGCGTTCTGAAGTGACCCAGGAGGCGGATTTCTACGGGTCCATGGATGGTGCCAGTAAGTTCGTGCGGGGGGACGCCATCGCCGGGCTGATGATTATGGCCATCAACATCATCGGCGGGTTGCTGGTAGGGGTGGTTCAGCATGATATGGTGCTGGGACAGGCGGTTGAGAACTACACCCTGTTGACTATCGGTGATGGTCTGGTGGCGCAAATACCAGCTCTGGTGATTTCAACCGCGGCCGGTGTGATCGTGACTCGAGTCAGTACCGATCAGGATGTTGGTCAGCAGATGGTGACCCAGCTGTTCAATAACCCGCGTGTCATGGTCTTGAGCGCCGGGGTGTTGGGCTTGGTCGGTTTGGTCCCCGGCATGCCTAACTTCGTTTTCCTACTTTTCACCAGCGCGTTGTTAGGGCTGGCCTGGTGGATGCGGAAAGGGGAAAGCAAAGCGGAGTTTGCAGCGAATGAAGCCGCGGCTGCGGCGCCTGTTACACCGCAGGTGGTGGAGGCCAGTTGGTCTGATGTGCAACTGGAGGACCCGCTCGGTATGGAAGTCGGGTACCGCTTAATTCCGATGGTCGACTTTCAGCAAAATGGCGAGTTGCTCGGGCGTATTCGTAGTATCAGAAAGAAATTTGCTCAGGAAATGGGTTTTCTACCCCCGGTCGTGCACATTAGGGACAATCTGGATCTGCAGCCAGCCAGCTATCGTATTCTGATGAAAGGGGTCGAAATCGGCAGCGGTGAAGCCCATCCGGGACGCTGGATGGCGATCAATCCCGGCAATGCAGTAGGTACCTTGCCAGGTGATTTGACTAAAGATCCCGCTTTTGGCCTGCCGGCGATCTGGATTGAAAGTGCGCTGAAAGAGCAGGCGCAAACACAGGGATATACCGTAGTTGAGGCCAGTACGGTCGTGGCTACGCACCTGAACCATTTACTCAGCCTGCATGCCAGTGAGCTGTTCGGCCGTCAGGAAGCGCAGCAATTGATGGACCGCGTGTCTCAGGAAATGCCGAAGCTGACCGAAGACTTTATTCCGGGCGTAGTGACCTTAACGACGCTGCACAAGGTGCTGCAGAATCTGTTAAGTGAACAGGTTTCGATTCGGGACATGCGCACGGTTATTGAAACACTGGCCGAGCACGCGCCGGTGCAAACCGATCCCTATGAGCTGACTACCGCGGTGCGTATTGCGTTGGGGCGGGCTATCACGCAGCAGTGGTTCCCGGGCGATACGGAGCTGCAGGTTATTGGCTTGGACAGTGCGCTGGAGCGTTTGCTGTTACAGGCGCTTCAGGGCGGCGGTGGTCTGGAACCCGGATTGAGCGACAGACTGCTGGAACAGGCAAAACAGGCATTGCAGCGACAGGAAATGCTGGGAGCACCGCCGGTGTTGCTGGTTAACCACGCACTGCGCGGATTATTGTCACGTTTCCTGCGCCGCAGCCTGCCGCAAATTGCCGTATTGTCGAACCTCGAGATCAGCGATAGCCGGCAGATCAGAATGACGTCGATGATTGGTGAGTCTTCCTGATGAAGAACATGTTGATAGTCGGTCTTTTTAGTTTAGCGACAGGGGCGTTTTCATTTAGCGCCCACGCTCAACAAGGCGGGTGGAATACAAGCCTGACTGGGCCATCATTTCAATACAAGGGCATGCTGGCCTCTTCGCCTGCGTTGCTTCCTCCCCCTGGGTTGGGCGTAACGGCCGCCCAATCCGTGACGGTAATCTACTGGCGATATCAACTGAAATCGCCAGCGCCGATAGATCTTGCCGTCAAGCTCTGCGCCGCTAATCGTTGTATCAATCTGGATGGCGCCAGCGGGCAAACTCGCGGATTGCAGGGCGTACCCGCCAACAGCGAGTTCAGGATGTTGTTCTATGTGCCTGGAAGCGGGCGGATGGCTACGTCGGTGGATGTGGTATCTAATGAAATATCAGTGAACTATAAATAGTGCATTGAAATTATATGTGCTGATATTTCTACGACAAGATGCGCGAGTAAGCCGACTGGTTTAGTCCAAATCAGATACTGATTCGTCGGCCAGAAATAGAATTGCTTCGAGATTGACCGTCCGGTCCGTACAGAGACTGTGCGTGACGAGGTTTCAATACCGCCAGCGCTTTTTCGTTGTGATCGAGATGATAACCAAGCAGTAAGCCGTTATGCTGGTTTTTATCGCGCAAAGATTCACTTAACGCGGTGATCTGTTGCCAGGTTTGTTCCAGGGTCGCATGGCTAGAGTAAGGCGCTTTTACTCGCAACACTGATTCTCCCTGCAGGCGAATTTTATCCAAATGCTGGATAGTCGATAACAGAGAGCCCTTTTTATCGGTAATCACTTGCAGAGCTGGCCCATCAACATGGCCTGCACAAAGCAACAACTGCTCATCAGACAGCACAACTTCGAGTTCACGCATGTTGAACAGCAGTTGCTCCAGCAGCTTTACAAGTTTTTCCATAGGGTTAGTCGCCTGCGATTAAGTCCTGAGCATCTTTAATTAATGCATCAGCAATTTTACCGACGTTCATTTTTAATGAACCGTCACGAATAGCCTGCTTCAGGGTTTCTACGCGCTGCATATCGATGTCCTGCGACGACGGTTGCATCAGCTTGGACTGCGCATCGCTCAGTTTAACCTGAGTACCGGTCACACCGCTTTGCTGCCCGGTTTCTTCCTTCCGCTTCAATTTTGCTACGTCGCCGGTATCCCGGGGTTGAACCTGGCTTACCGGTTTGACTGACTGGGTCCGATCAATGCTCATGGTAGTGTGCTCGTGTCATGAAAAGTATAAATGATGATAATCAATGAGATAGCTAACACCATCTAAAACTGGCATTTATTTAACCAGTATATCATCAGCGACTATGTACATCATATCGGCAGCATTGAGCATTACTTTAGCAAATTATTGTGAGATCAGAATAATCCCATCGTCGGTTGCGATGCCTGATACGACCTGCCCTGAAGCCGTGCGTGCTCTGGCAGATTGGCCCGAAGCCGCATTGTTCATCGCCTTTCCTTCGCTGCGTACGTTAAAACCATCCCCCTGGGCCAGAATCTGCACGTTTTGCCCAGCGCGGATCACCCAGGGTTTTCTAATCATCACCTGGGTGATGGGCTGGCCTGGGGCGATATCCCGCAGCGCCACCGCGCCCTGGGCCTCTTCCGGGGTGAACAAGGCGCGGGGAGGGAGTTGATCGATCCTGCCGCGGATGGTTCGAATATCGCCGGACGTCAGTTCTGTTCCCCGGCTGACCGGAGCCGCAGCGACCACATAGTTTCCAGTAACCTGCACTTCGACCTGAACGAAACGCCGTTCTTGGCTACAGCGAACCGATACTGAAAGATTGCCCCACATTTTGGCATTCCCCGGCAGTGAAATCTGCGGATTTTCACAAACGGGCCATTGGGCTTCAGGCGTCTTTACCACCACATTAATCGTATTGGACGAGCCTTTAAAATTATCCGAAAAAAAGCGGGAAATTTGTGATGCAAGATCGGCAGCATTCACCAGTACCGGGGCAAACAAGATACCCAACATCGATAACTGTATGTATTTTCTGATATCCGGCATCAGTCTTACGCTCTCCAAAAACCGTTTAATTTCACGGTATCAGTGTAACGGTACTTGCTTACAGTTAAGGCAATAAATAGCGCTTCATTTTATGTCTATTCTTGCGATGATTTTTACAGGATGAGAATTATCCTACCAGCACTAAAGTTTAAATTGCGGAGGGAGCATGCTCGATAAATTGGATGCCGCGCTACGGTTTCAGCAAGAAGCATTGAATCTCCGTGCCCAGCGTCAGGAGATTTTGGCTGCCAATATAGCCAACGCGGATACTCCTGGTTATCAGGCGCGTGACATTGATTTTGCCAGCGAACTGAACAAAGTCATGGAGCAAGGGCGTGCCAGCGGCCAGTCAGTATCGCTGAGCCTGACGTCTGCACGACACATTCCCGCTCAGACAGTGCAACCGCCCGAACTTGATCTGCTCTACCGTGTCCCGACTCAGCCGGCTCTTGATGGCAACACGGTTGACATGGATCGCGAACGTACCAACTTCGCGGACAACAGTCTCAAGTATCAGAGCAGCCTGACGCTTATCGGCGGGCAGATTAAAGGGATGATGTCGGTACTTCAGTCCGGGTCATCATAACAGCATTGGCGACAGATATAAGGTTGATGTCTCATGTCGTTACTTAATATTTTCGATATTTCCGGCTCGGCGCTCTCTGCCCAGTCTCAACGCCTTAACGTTAGCGCCAGTAACCTGGCTAACGCCGACAGCGTTACGGGACCCGATGGTCAGCCCTATCGCGCCAAGCAGGTGGTTTTTGAGGTCGATGCTGCTCCGGGGCAGGCGACTGGCGGTGTGAAAGTCGCCAAAGTGGTCGAAGATCCTTCTCCGGAAAAACTGGTCTATCAGCCGGGAAATCCGCTGGCCGATGCCAAAGGCTATGTCCGCATGCCGAATGTGAATCCTGTCAATGAAATGGTTAACACCATTTCGGCGTCCCGAAGCTATCAGGCGAACGTGGAAGTATTGAATACCACAAAATCGATGATGCTGAAGACATTAACCATTGGTCAGTAATCTGGAGAATTCATGGCTACCACATCTTCTGTCAGTGACGTCCAAAGTACTACATCAACGACGTCGACATCGTCTGTCAGCGGAAGTACCAGTGCTGACTTACAGAATAGCTTCCTGACTCTGCTGGTTGCTCAGCTGAAAAATCAGGATCCGACCAACCCGATGGATAACAACCAGTTGGTCTCTCAGCTGGCTCAGTTAAACACGGTGAGCGGCATCGAGAAGCTGAACACCACACTGGGCTCCATTTCCACGCAAATCAACAGCAACCAGTCCATTCAGGCCGCCTCATTGATTGGTCACGGCGTGCTGGTGCCGGGCACCAAAGTGCTAGTCGGCAAGGAAACGACTACGCCGTTCGGCGTTGAGTTGGAAAATGCGGCGGAGAACGTGACCGTCAATATCACCGACAGTTCCGGCAAAGTGGTTCGCAGTATGGAACTGGGTTCATTGAGCGCCGGGGTTCATGCCTATTCCTGGGATGGCAAGGTCTCTGATGGTACGGCCGCACCAGATGGTGCTTATACAATTTCGGTTTCCGCTACCTCAAATGGTACTCAGCAGGTAGTAGAGGCTCTGAACTACGCGTACGTGAATGGCGTGGTCACCAATAGTAGTGGGGCATTACTGGACCTGGGCCTGAGCGGTCAGTCCACGCTGGATAATGTACGTCAGATTTTGTAGCAGTTACGGATATAACGCGCGTCACTTTTTTAGTGAATAACAGTTCATCAATATTCAGGAGAGCACTATGAGCTTTTCTCAGGCGGTCAGTGGCTTAAACGCTGCCTCTAACAATCTGGACGTGATTGGCAACAACATTGCCAACTCCGCTACCGTTGGTTTCAAAGCCAGTAATATCTCTTTTGCCGATATGTATGCCGGCTCCAACGTAGGTCTGGGGACCCGAGTTGCATCCGTACTGCAGGACTTTAGCAACGGTTCTATCACCGGTACGTCTCGTTCGCTGGATGTAGCCATTAACGGGAATGGTTTCTATCGTCTTCTTAACAGTAACGGCAGTGTGGTTTACAGCCGTAACGGTCAGTTCACCTTAGACAGCAGCCGTAATATCGTCAACGCGCAGGGGCTGCAGTTGACCGGTTATCCCGCCACCGGTACTCCGCCGACCATTCAGCAAGGTGCAGACCCGGTGGCGCTGAGCATACCGGAAACCACTATGTCGGCCAACGCGACGACCACGGCATCTATTATCGCCAACCTGAACTCATCGGATAGCACCAATACCTGGGACGCGACCGATCCGACCAATACCTCAAACTACAAGGGTTCCATCACTACCTACGATAGCTTGGGTAACGAGCATAACTTTGCGCTCTATTTTGTGAAAAGCGCCGCCAACAGCTGGAACGTGTACGCTCAGGATACCAGCATTACCGGCGCCGGTTTCCAGGGGCCGACCGCGTTGTCCTTTAATAACAGTGGTGCGCTGACGACGACGACGCCGGCGACGTTAACCATGGCGACGTTGAATGGTTCTGCCGCCAGTACCTTTACGCTTGCGTTTACCGGCACAGTACAGCAGAACAGCGGTTCCAATAGCACCAAGACGCCAACACAGAATGGTTATGCTCCGGGTGAATTGACCGGTTACAGCATCAGTAACGATGGTACGGTTGTCGGCTCTTATTCCAACTCGAAAACCCAGGTACTTGGGCAGATTGCGCTGGCTAACTTCGCTAACCCGGAAGGGTTGTCTCCCCAGGGGGATAACGTTTGGGCGGCAACCAGTAATTCTGGTCAGGCTGTTGTAGGTCTGGCAGGTTCCGGCAACCTGGGCAAACTGGTTGGTAAGGCGACGGAAAGTTCCAACGTCGATATGAGTAAGGAACTGGTTAACATGATCGTTGCCCAGCGTAACTATCAGTCGAATGCGCAGACCATCAAAACGCAGGATCAGATTCTCAATACACTGGTCAACCTGCGTTAATTATCATAACGGGGATATTGCATGGATCACGCTATCTATACAGCGATGGGCGCAGCAAGCCAGACGCTGGAGCAACAGGCCATTACGTCGAACAACATGGCCAACGCCTCGACGCCGGGCTTTCGCGCGCAGCTGGCTGCGATGCGTGCTGTGCCGATCCAGGGGGTGACCAACGAGACGCGCACACTGGTGATATCATCAACTCCTGGGGCGGATACCACCCCGGGTTCGATGGATTATACCGGGCGTTCGATGGATGTTGCCTTGTCGCAGGACGGCTGGCTGGCGGTGCGTGCTGCGGACGGCAGTGAAGCCTATACCCGCAACGGTAATATGGAAATCAACGCCAACGGGCAGTTGACCATTCAGGGCAACCTGGTGATGGGCGACGGCGGCCCGATTGACGTTCCGCCTCAGACTCAGCTTACTATCGGCCCTGACGGTACCATCAATGCGTTAAACCCTAGCGATGCCGCGAACACGGTTACCCAGATCGGGCGCCTGAAGCTGGCCAAGGCGACGGGAACCGAAGTGACCCGTGGCGACGACGGGCTTTTTCGTGTGTCCCCGGCCGCGCAGCAGCAGCGCGGTGCGGTATTACAGAATGACGCAACGGTCAGGGTAATGCCGGGGGTACTGGAAGGCAGTAACGTCAATACGGTTGAATCGATGGTGGAGATGATTTCCAACTCGCGCCGTTTTGAGATGCAGATGAAAGTGATCAGCAGCGTTGATGATAATACGCAACGTGCTAATCAGATACTTGCAATGAATTAAGTGCCCTTGCGCACAGGAGTGACTCGATGATCCGTTCTTTATGGATTGCCAAAACCGGTCTGAACGCCCAGCAAACCAATATGGATGTCATATCCAACAACCTGGCGAACGTCAGCACCAATGGTTTTAAGCGTCAGCGTGCCGTATTTGAGGACCTGATGTACCAGACAGTTCGTCAGCCAGGGGCGCAGTCTTCAGAACAGACCACACTGCCGTCAGGTCTGCAACTGGGGACTGGTGTGCGTCCGGTGGCAACCGAGCGCATTCATACGCAAGGCTCCTTTTCCGAAACCGGTAATGTGAAGGATATGGCGATCAAGGGCGCCGGTTTCTTCCAGGTGCTGATGCCGGATGGAACCACGGCGTATACCCGCGATGGCTCTTTCCAGCAGGACTCCAACGGTCAGCTGGTGACATCCAGCGGCTTTCAGGTCCAGCCGGCGATCACTATCCCGGCAAACTCCAGCAACCTGACGGTTGGCCGCGACGGGGTGGTCACCGTGACTCAGCAGGGGCAGACTGCGCCGGTGCAGATCGGACAGCTGAACCTGGCTATGTTCATCAACGAGGCGGGCCTGGAAAACCTCGGCGAAAACCTGTATGCGGAAACCGCCAGTTCCGGCGCGCCGACTCAGAGCACGCCTGGCCTGAACGGAGCGGGTCTGATTTATCAGAAATTCGTTGAAACATCGAACGTGAACGTCGCCGAAGAGTTGGTGTCGATGATCCAGACTCAACGCGCGTATGAAATCAACAGCAAGGCGATTTCTTCCACCGATCAGATGTTGCAGAAACTGACCCAGCTGTAATCTTTCCTGGGTAATGCTTGTTAAATAGGGTGGCGTTTTACTGATTTGCGGCTGGAATGCAGATGGGTAAAGTGGCCACCTTGATTCAATATGTGGATAGATTACTGAAAGTAAGGCGATATCCGTAGTGATGATGAATACGAAGTCGGTTGCAGCGTTGCAGCCATGTCGGCCCCGTCTGCTGGCATACGTGATGATGTTAACACTGTCCGGTTGCGCCTATATACCTCATGACAAGGTGGTGACCGGGCCAACGACAGCGCAGCCTGCACCGCCTTTACAGGCTATTCCCAACGGTTCTATTTTCCAGACCGGGCAGGCGATGAACTATGGCTATCAACCGATGTTTGAGGATCGTCGCCCAAGGAATGTAGGGGATACGCTTACCATTGTGCTGCAGGAAAACGTCAGCGCGAGCAAGAGTTCGTCGGCGAATGCCAGTCGTGATGCTTCCGGCTCGTTCGGTATGACCACGACGCCGCGTTTGCTGGAAGGCCCACTGGGCAATAACCGGGCCGCATTTAACGCTACCGGCAAAGATGACTTTACCGGGAAAGGCGGCGCCAACGCGAATAACACCTTTACCGGCACTATCACGGTTACCGTGGATCAGGTGCTGACGAATGGCAACCTGCACGTTGTGGGTGAAAAACAGATTGCAGTTAATCAGGGAACCGAATTTATTCGTTTCTCCGGGGTGGTAAACCCAAGAACTATCAGCGGCAGCAATACCGTACCGTCAACACAAGTGGCGGATGCGCGTATGGAATATGTGGGTAATGGCTACATTAATGAAACGCAGACCATGGGCTGGCTGCAACGGTTCTTCCTTAATGTTTCGCCGTTCTAAATTGATGAGGCATACAATGCGGATCACTTCAATCTTTACCGTTCTTCTTGCTTTGCTGATGGTGGTGGCTCCGCCTGCATCGGCCGAGCGTATCCGCGATCTGGTGAGTATTCAGGGCGTGCGTGATAATGCCCTGATTGGCTATGGTCTGGTGGTGGGGCTGGATGGCACCGGTGACCAAACCACGCAGACGCCGTTCACCACTCAAAGTCTGAACAACATGCTGTCTCAGTTGGGGATTACCGTTCCGGCTGGTACCAACATGCAGTTGAAAAACGTGGCTGCCGTTATGGTGACGGCAAAGTTGCCGGCGTTTGCCCGTTCGGGACAACCGGTGGATGTTGTCGTTTCTTCGATGGGTAACGCCAAGAGCCTGCGCGGCGGTACGCTGCTGATGACGCCGCTGAAAGGGGTGGATAATCAGATCTATGCTATCGCGCAGGGGAACGTATTGATCGGCGGCGCTGGCGCATCCGCGGGCGGCAGCAGCGTGCAGGTAAACCAACTGTCGGGCGGGCGTATCAGCGGCGGTGCAATCATCGAGCGTGAACTGCCCAATACTTTTGGCACCGGCAATACCATCATACTGCAGTTAAATCAGGATGATTTCACCATGGCACAGAGCATCAGCGATGCCATCAACCGTTTTGGTCGCGGTGGTTCGGCAGCTCCGCTGGACTCGCGTACTGTTCGGGTTGTGGTGCCTGCCGGCAACAGCGCTCAGGTGAGGTTCCTGGCCGACATGCAGAATATTGAGGTGAATGTCGGCACGCTGGACGCCAAGGTTATCATTAACTCTCGTACTGGCTCGGTGGTCATGAACCGCAATGTCCAACTGGAGAACTGCGCGGTCGCTCAGGGCAACCTGTCCGTTACCATCAACCAGCAAAATGTGGTAAGTCAGCCGAACACGCCGCTGGCAGGCGGGCAAACGGTCGTGACACCGCAAACGGAAATCTCCATGCGTCAGGAAGGCGGCGCGCTGCAACGAGTCAACTCCAGTGCGAATCTTAACAGTGTGGTCAGAGCATTGAACTCGCTTGGCGCCACGCCGATGGATCTGATGTCAATTCTTCAGGCGATGGAAAGTGCTGGTTGCCTGAGAGCGAAGCTGGAAATTATCTGATGAGCGATATGAAGGCGTTTAACAATCCTGCTTATGAGACACAGTCGCTTAACTCGCTGAAGCGGGATGTATCCAGTCATCCCCAGAGCCGGGAAGGGATTCGCGCTGTGGCTAAACAGTTGGAAGGCGTCTTCGTGCAGATGATGATGAAGAGTATGCGTGACGCGTTGCCGAAAGATGGCATTTTCAGCAGCGATCAAACCCGCATGCTCACATCAATGTATGACCAGCAACTGGCCCAGCAAATGTCGTCGGGCAAGGGGCTGGGATTGGCTTCCGTAATTGAAAAACAGATGATGGGCCAGGGCATTGCCGGGAATGAACCCGCATCGACGGCGCCTTTCAAACCCGATGGTCAATTAGCCCGGGCCATGCCTTCGTTTGTGCTGGAACAGATGGTGCGTAAGGCCGTCCCCAAACTACCGGAAAAATCGTCGGCGTTGCCGATGAGCAGCACCGACTTTATCTCCCGGTTGTCCACGCCAGCCATGCTGGTTAGCCAGCAAAGCGGTATCCCACATCATCTGATTATGGCGCAGGCTGCTCTGGAGTCCGGTTGGGGGCAGCGTGAGATTCCTACCGCCGATGGCCGTCGCAGTCACAACATTTTTGGTATTAAAGCCGGCAGTAGTTGGGATGGCCCGGTCACGGAAGTTACCACGACAGAATACGAGCAGGGCATCGCCAAAAAGGTCAAAGCCGCCTTCCGTGTGTACGGTTCTTATCTGGAAGCATTAAACGATTACGCCAAATTACTGACGCAGAATCCCCGTTATGCCGGTGTTTCTGCTGCGGCCACCGCAGAACAGGCTGCGGTGGCGCTGCAACAGGCAGGGTATGCGACTGACCCGGCTTATGCGAAGAAGCTGGTAAGCATGATTCAGCAGATGAAAAACTCGGGTGAAAAGGCGGTTCAGGCCTATACGCACGACCTGAGCGGGATTTTCTAATTTTCCTCAAGTTTTCAGCCCGTCTGCCGATAGCTATACAAGTTAATTTATAACGGCGATATCTTTTTGTGCCCGGTAATAGGTACTGCCCTGTCTGTGCATGAGTAAGAGTAAAAGGAACCCAGCATGTCCAATTTGATTAACACCGGAATGAGTGGTTTGAGTGCTGCCCAGGCGGCGTTGAGTACCGTCAGTAACAACATCAGTAACCAGGCTGTTACAGGGTATAGCCGTCAAAATGCACTGTTGGCACAGAACAACGGCACCAATCTTTCCGCCGGTTATATTGGCAACGGGGTCAGCGTTGTCAGCATCAATCGTGACTACAATGATTTCATTGCCAAACAGTTACGTGCGGCACAGACAACAAGCAGCGCGACCACGTCGTATTACAGCCAGATCTCCAAGATCGATAACCTGTTGTCGAGCAGTTCATCCAGCCTGTCCACCACAATTCAGGACTTCTTTAAGAACCTGCAGAACCTGACCAGCAATTCCAGCGATTCCTCAGTGCGTCAAACCGTGCTGGGCAAAGCCGGAGCCTTGGTCAATCAGTTCAAGATTACCGATCAGTACCTGCGTGATATGGACAGCAATATCAACGGCGAAATTTCCATCACCGTTACGCAAATTAATACTTATGCCAAACAGATTGCTGATATCAACGATCAGATTATTCGTCTGAAAGGCGCCAATAACGGCGCGTCGCCGAATGATCTGCTGGATCAGCGCGATAACCTGGTTAATGACCTGAACAAGCTGGTTGGCGTGGATGTGGCGGTCCAGGATGGCGACATTTACAACGTTGCATTGAAAAATGGCCTGACCCTGGTTCAGGGCAAAAGCTACAATACGCTGGTCGCTACGCCATCCAGCACTGACCCGGCTCGCACAACTGTTTCTTACAACGATGCGATCGCCGGCGTGAGTGAAGTAAAAGAAAGCACCATTACCGGTGGTTCTCTCGGCGGTTTGCTCAATTTCCGTACCAGTACGCTGGATAGCGCCCGCAATCAGTTGGGACAGATGGCGCTGGCGTTTGCCGATGCTTTCAACCAGCAACACAAAGCCGGGTACGACCTGAACAATGATCTGGGCGGGGATTTCTTTGGCGTTGGCTCATCCGTCACGTTAAAGAGCGCCAAAAATACGTCTGCTACCGAATTGACCTCGTCCTATCTGAGCGATACTTACTCAATGCAGTACAACGGAACGTCATGGAGCGTTACCCGCTCTGACGGTACGACAGCAGCCTCAACCCTGTCCGGCTCTGCATTGACCTTTGATGGTTTCACTATCGATATTTCCGGTTCGGCTGCATCAGGCGATACTTTCAGTTTCAAAGTATCACCGGGGCAATCATCCATTTCGCAAACTGCGCCGACCGGCTCAACGTCCGCCGCTTCGTTGACGCGTAACGACACCAACTACATTAAGGCAAGCGACTATAGCGTCAAATTCGTTGGTCCGGCAGCTAATGACTGGTCGATCACGCGTTTGTCGGATGGTGCCGACCTGTCTTCCTCTGCGACGTATACCGCAGCCAGCGGTTCGACGTCGGCCAGTCTGATTTTTGACGGGATGAAACTGGATATCTCCGGTACGCCGGCAGCGAAAGACCTGTTTACGGTCAAAGGTGTTCGCGATGTCGTCGTGGATATGTCGGTGAAAGTAACGGATTCGTCCAAGATTGCGGCGGCCGGTGTTTCGCTGACGTCAGCCGGTGGTGGCGTGAGTGATAACACCAACGCTAAAGCGTTACTGAATTTGCAGACCAGCAAGGTTGTAGAGAATAAATCCAGTATCAGTCAGGCGTATGCCAGTCTGGTCGGGGATATCGGCAACAAAACCAGTACCGCCAAGGTTACCGATACATCACAGAAAAATGTGGTGTCGCAGCTGACTACTGAGCAACAGTCTGTATCCGGCGTCAATCTGGATGAAGAGTATGGCGATCTGGTTCGTTTCCAGCAGTATTACATGGCGAATGCCAAGGTAATCCAGACTGCTTCGACGATCTTTGATGCCCTGTTGGCGATCCGTAGCTAAATTTGTGACGAGAAACAGTAAGGAATAAGTTATGCGACTGAGTACCAGTATTATTTTTCAGCAGAGCATGCAAGGCGTCACAGATGGATTGTCATCCTTCAGCAAAACGGGCCAGCAGCTTGCCAGCAACACTCGCGTGTTAACCCCTTCTGATGACCCGATAGCGGCGTCCAAGGCAGTTATGGTCAACCAGGCGCAGGCACAAAACGAGCAATATACGCTGGCGCGCACCTTTGCTGAAAATGGCATGAATAGCGAATTGTCTGTGCTGACCAACGTGGCGACCGCATTGACCTCGGCCAGCACGACGCTGTTAAGCGCGGACGGTACAAAGAATGATAACGATCGCCAGCTTATTGCAACCTCTCTGCGCGGCCTGAAATCTCAATTGCTCAATCTGGCAAACAGTACGGATGGTAATGGCAGCTATGTTTTCGGTGGCTACAAGACCGACTCTCAGCCGTTTACTACCAATGCGTCCGGCACCGTTAGCTATGTGGGTGGTAATCAGGCTATTTCCCAGCAAGTGGATGCGGACCGTATCATGTCTGTCGGGCATATTGGTTCCGACGTATTTAACAACGCGAGCGGTACCGCGGACATCTTCGGTGCGCTGGATAGCGCGATTAGCGCGCTGGAAACTCCGCTGGAAGGCGCCACTGATGCTGTGAAGAGTGCCAATACTGCATCAATGAGCGCAGCCAGTCAGAGCCTCAAGAACGCGCTGACTAACGTGTCTTCTGCGCAGGCAACGCTGGGTGTTCAACTGCAGGAGATCGACACGCTGGATAGCATTGGTACCGATCGTACTACGGCGAACAAACAGACATTGAGCGACCTGGTTGACATCGATATGGTTGCGACCATCTCCACATATATGATGCAACAACAGTCTCTGCAGGCTTCATATAAAGCCTTTAGCGATATGCAAAGTCTTTCGCTGTTCCAGCTTAATAAATAAAACGGAATAGCGACCCGTATTTGGATACGCTTAAACCGGGCGTATTCTTTTTGGCATGTCATCCTTAATAAGATGACATGCTTTTTTTTGCCGTGTATTTCGCAATGCGAATCAGGCCATTTTGGATAAGCCGCAGGTAAGGTGGAGGAAGATACCGAACGAATGGGCGGGTTACCCGGCAAAGCGGCTTAATAAGTCAGTCAATAAATCGTAGGTTTCGCCGAACAGTTTTTCTGCATAAGGCGAGAGCAGGAAGATCAGAAAACCCACGGTGATGATCCCGGCGAAGAGGGTGATGGGAAAGCCGATGGCAAAGATGGTTAGCTGTGGCGCGAGCCGGCTTAATAAGCCAAGCGCCATGTTGATAGTCAGCAGCAGTGTGATGAGGGGCAGGGCAAGCATCAGCCCGTTAGAAAATATCCTTCCGCCAGCCTCGGCCAGGGTCATAAATACGTTACCGCTGATCGGTTCGGCATTGATGGGGATGGTGTGAAAACTGTCAACCAGCAGCGATATCAACCATAGATGCCCATTCATGCTCAGAAAAAGCAGCAACGCCAGCAAGTTCATGAATCGTGCAACCACCGGCATATTTGGGCCGCCGCTGGGGTCAAAGAAGGTCGCAAACGAAAGCCCCATCTGCAGACCGATAATCTCACCGGCCAGACGGATAGCCGCAAACGCCAGTTGCATAGCAAAGCCCAGCATCGCGCCTATCAACACCTGTTGACATAGCATCCAGACACCGGCCGCGGAAAATATTGGAATCGAGGTATGGGGAATGCTCGGTGTAATGACAATAGTGATCAGCACTCCCAGACCGATCTTTACCCGACGAGTGATAGAGCGTTCGCTAAAGATCGGCGCGGTACTAATAAGCGCGAGGATCCTGACCAGTGGCCAGAAAAACTGGTTGAACCAACCGATCATGTCGATGCTGCTGAGGGTGACCATGTCTATCCAATCATGTTGGGAAATTGGCTGAACATTGTGCGCATATAATCAAGAATGACGCTGAGCATCCAGGGGCCGGCAACCACCAGCGTGAAAAATACCGTCAGCACTTTGGGAATGAATGACAGGGTCATTTCGTTGATTTGTGTGGCTGCCTGGAGCAGGCTGATAATCAAGCCGCTGACCAGTGCGGCGACAAGAGGAGGGCCTGCCAGCATCAGCGCTATTTTCATTGCTTCATAGCCTAAAGCCATGACGGATTCAGGAGTCATACAGGCATTCCTCTGATGTGGTGAACAGCAGTAACCGCATCGACTAAGTATAGAAACTCTGGGCCAGCGACCCCAGCAACAATTGCCACCCGTCAACCAGCACGAAGAGCATCAGCTTGAATGGTAACGAGATGGTGGCCGGGGGAACCATCATCATACCCAGCGCCATCAGTACACTGGCTACAACCAGGTCGATCAGCAGGAAAGGAATGAAAATCGTAAAACCGATCTGAAAGGCGGTTTTTAGCTCGCTGGTAACATAAGCCGGCACCAGTACCCGCATCGGAACCGCTTCCGGGCCTTGCAGTGAGGGAATCTGCGCCAGACGGGTAAATAAAGCCAAATCCGCTTCCCGGGTTTGCCGGAGCATGAATTCACGCAACGGCTGCGAGCCTTTTTCGATAGCCACTTCCATACTGATTTTATCTTCACTGAACGGACGATAGGCTTCGTCATAGATACGGTTCAGTACCGGAGACATCACAAAAAAAGTCAGAAACAGACTCAGTCCCAGCAACACCTGGTTGGGCGGCGCGGTTGGCGTTCCCAATGCGTTGCGCAGCAGGCTCAGGACGATGATGATACGGGTAAAACAGGTCATCATCAGCAATACCGCCGGAATAAAACTCAGCGATGTGATGAAAACCAACGTCTGAATCGGCAATGACCAGCTCTGCCCGCCGTTAGCCAGGGGCTGGCTGATAATACCGGGCAACTGCGCCAGTGCATGGGGGGCGATCATGAACAGAATGGAAGCCGCAGGATAACGTAGCAGGCGCAGCCATGCGGAGAAAGAAGTCGGACGCAGGGTGGTACTCATTCGGTTTTTTCCGGACGCGTGGTCGCTTTCTTGAGAAACTGGAGAAAATCGGCTGGCGCAATTTTTTCTGCCGATGCCGCTGCGTTGCCAACGGGACGCGCGGGCAGGGTATGTAAATGGGTGATCTGCTGGGCGGTTACCCCTAATACGAGCCAGGTATCGTCGACTTCAACAATCACGATACGTTCGCGTTGCCCGACTAGGCAAGACGACACCACTTTCATAACATTGCCGCTTTTGACCTGCGGCGCGATACCCAGTTTGCGTAACAGCCAGGCGACCAGCAAGATCAACAACAGCACACCGCACAAGGCGGTGCCGATTTGCGACAACAGCGCGCCGCCGGAAATAACGGATTCAGCAGCCGCGGGCGGCTGCTGAATGGTAGAGACAGTCTGTTGTGCGGTACCCGTCATTAACGGCCTAACCTGCGCATACGTTCTGACGGCGTAATAATATCGGTGATACGTACGCCATACTTGTCAGAGACGACCACGACTTCACCCTGAGCAATCAGATATCCGTTAATCATAATATCCAGCGGCTCACCGGCCAGGCCGTCCAGCGCTACCACGGAGCCCTGCGACAAACGCAGCAACTCTTTGATGGTCATTTTGGTGCGACCGAGCTCGACCGTCAGTTTGACCGGGATATCCAGAATCAGATCGATATCCTGCATTGAACCCTGCGTGTCCTGCACATCAAAGTTCTTAAAAATACCTTCGGTACTACCCGGCGCGCTTTTTTCTGCCGACTGCTGCTCGCTAAATGCATCAGCCCACAGATCGTCCACGGAATCCGTTTCTTCGGACGGTTTCTTGATGTCACTCATTGAGCGGTTCCTCGTCATTCAGAGAATTTAAAATGGGGTTAATCAAGTGTTCAACACGCAAGGCATATTGACCATCTAACGTACCGTATTGACAGGTCAGCACCGGCACGCCATCAACATGAGCCACCAGGCGTTCAGGTTTATCAATCGGCAAAATATCTCCGGGTTTGAGTTTCAAAACCTTTGACAGTCGAACCGGTATATCGACAAAGTTGGCGACCAGCTCCAGCTCCGAGTGCTGTACCTGCTTTGCCAGTGTTTCACGCCAATGCTGGTCTTCCTGCTGAGAGTTCTCCAGCGGCGGGTTAGCCAGCAATTCGCGTAAAGGCTCAATCATGGAGAACGGAATACAGATACTGAATTCACCGGTCAAGGTCCCGATTTCCAGATGGAAAGGGGTCGTCACCACGATATCGTTCGGCGATGTGGTGATGTTGGTGAATTTTACCTGCATTTCCGAACGCACATATTCCACATCTAACTTATAAATCGCATTCCAGGCATCACTGTAAGCTTCGAGCGCCAGTTTAAGCATCCGGCGCACAACACGCTGCTCGGTATGCGTAAATTCACGACCTTCAACCTTGGTGGGGAAACGACCGTCGCCGCCGAACAGGTTGTCCACGGCAATAAAGACCAGGCTGGGGGAGAACACAAACAGAGCCGTGCCGCGCAGCGGCTTCAGATGTATCAGGTTGAGGTTGGTCGGAACCGGCAGGTTACGCGCAAACTCATGATACGGCTGAATCTTGATAGCACCGACAGTAATATCCGGGCTACGACGAAGCAGGTTGAACAGCCCCATACGGAACTGACGTGCAAAACGTTCGTTGATGATCTCCAGCGCCTGCAGACGTTCACGAATGACGCGCCGTTGTGTATTGGGATCGTAGGGTTTGACATCCCCGTCTTTCTGCGAAGCAGCGTTGCTGGCATCAGCGCTACTATCGCCACTGTCACCGTTTAGCAGAGCGTCAATCTCTGCCTGTGAAAGAATGCTGTCACCCATAGTGATTACCGCAAAATGAAAGCAGTGAACAGGACATCGCTGACTACCTGGTTAGGTTGTCCAGGAACCAGCGGTGGGCTTAATACCTGCTTGATATCTTCAACCAGTTTTTGCTTGCCTTGTTCCGTTGCCAGAACAGACGAGCTCTGACGAGAAAACAGCATAATCAAACGACTGCGAATTTCCGGCAGATAATTGGTCAGGCGCGCACGGGTCGCTTCATCCGGCAGTCGCAGGGTGATCCCCACATACAGCACCCGATCCGGGTTGTTATCCGGAGATAACAGGTTAACGGTGAATGTATCCAAAGGCATGAACACCGGCGCTGGCGGCGGAGGCGGTTCGCTAGCTGCCGTTTCGGCTTTTTTCTGACTCAATAACCACCAGCCGGCACCCGCTGCGGCAGTGGCTGCCAGGGCGATAACAATCAAGAGTATCAGCCAGAGGGACCTCTTATTACCGCCTGACTGGGCTTTCTTATTAGACGTAGCCAATGATATATCCTGTTATTTATCAGTATCTAATGGCAAAGTCAGCCATTAGATAAATGCGTGATATCACGATTATCCCGCCTATTCACCGCTTCAATACAATGAATAAACAATAAAAAAAGCGTTAACTTCTTCATTAGGCAAAGATATCGACGCCATTAATACCTGTTGCCATTGACTGCAGCTGTGCCGGTACCGCCAGCGGTTCAACTTCGGCGGCGGTATGCTCGGATTGGCCGAATTGCTGCTGATAAGACGAGGCGTTGCCGCCGCCGTTACCATTGGCGTTGCTTGCCACTTGCTGCTGTGACTGCTGCCAACTGCTGGCATCCGACCCTACACTGCTCTGCCCCAGGTTGATACCGCTCTCGGCCATCGCGCTGCGCAGGTGGGGGAGGGCGGACTCCAGTGCGGAACGCACCTGGCTGTTACCGGAAACCAGGTGAATTTGCGCCTGATTATCTTCGATTTTCAGCATGATATGCAGTGAGCCCAACTCTTCCGGGTGAAGTTTCAGCTCAGCGGTCTGCTGCCCGTTACGGCTAAACATCACGACCTGCTGACCCAGCGCATCATTCCACTGCTGAGTACCCAGCGGCGCGTTGATCTGGCTGGTTACGTGCTGGGCTGCGGGTTGCGTTGGCGTGGCGTTGCTGGCGAACAGCGACGACAGCGTCTGCAATGACGAGTTGGCGCTGGCATCGGTCGGTGCCGATGCGGCTATCGGATTACTGGCGCTGTCTTCCTTACGGGATGTCAGCAGAGTGCTATCTTTGGACTGGTCAACTGCCTGCAATCCGGTATTTTTGGCCGCGGCAGAGGTGCTCACGGCAGTCAGGGATGATGCTGTCGAGCTATCCGTTGTTGCGGATGCTTTCAGTGCAAAATCGCCTTGTGACGATGAATCGCCGGTTTTTGCCGAACCCAGCAACGAACTCAACACGCTGTTGTCGGTCTTGCCGTTTTTCAACTCACTCAATCCATCGGATAAAGACGGGTTGGACGCCGTGCCTTCAGTTGCCGCTTTTGTCTGCGCCGTAGTTTGTACCGGAATCATGGCAAACAACGCTTGCATAGCCAGCGCATCGGTATCAGTCGCTTTCTCGTCCTTTGCACTGACTTTCTTCTGAGCCTTGGCCAGCAGCGATTCAAGGGAATTGCCTGATTGCAAGTCAGCCAGCGTCAACGTCCCTTTAGTCAAGGCGCCCAGAATGGCATTCAATTCGTCACTGTTTGCTTCAATGCCGCTTTTTGCCAGTGCGTCTTTGAAATCGGCGCTTTCCTGATCGCTGATAATGGTTTTTTTGGCGGACTGTGCCGTTGACAGTTTCTGCGAGAGCAACTGAACAAAATTTTCCGGTAGCTGGTCTTTGCCCAGCAGCGCAAGTAAGGAATTCCCCTGAGGCGCAGTTGTGCTTGCATCAGTCGTTGTGGTGATCGGCATTGCTGGCAAGTTCATAATTATGTTTTCCTCATTGATGCGCGTTGGGCGAATTCATCCATCCGCTTTTGTTCCAGGCGATTTTCGTGCGCCAGCATTTTAGTCTGTTCACGCTGTTGCAATGTACTAAATGCATTCAGTCGCTGCTGCTTTTCCTGCCAGGCTTTCATCGCCTGATTCAAACGAGAAGTCCAATTTAATAACTGATGCTGGTGCTGCTCAATCGCTTTTTCCAGAGTCAAAATAAATTGCTGATAATTTTGCCAGGAGGTATTGGCCATGCCTTCGGTCATTGAGTCATTAAGCCGCTGGCGATAATCATCATGGTAACCTAACAACGCATTAAGTTGCTGTTCAGCCTGCAAATAGGCTTTTTGTACCTGACCCAGATGCGTTGTCGCAGCATCGACCTCTTTTTGGGCCAAATCACGCAGCATGACGAAGGTAGATTGAGTTCTCATTCACCCTCCTACCGATTATACGGGAAAATGTTATCCAGTGCCTGACAGGCTTCCTCAAATGAGCTTCGCTCAAACATTCCCTGCTGCAAAAAATGTTGCATCTGCGGATAAAGCTGTATTGCCCGATCAAGCAGCGGGTCGCTACCGGCGGCATAAGCGCCGACATTAATCAGATCGCGGTTGCGCTGATAACTGGATAACGACTGCTTGAATTGCCTTACCGCAGAATAATGGTTTTCATCTATCAACGCCGTCATCGCACGGCTAATAGACGCTTCGATATCAATAGCCGGATAATGTCCGGACTCTGCCAATTGGCGGGACAGCACGATATGGCCGTCCAGAATGGCGCGAGCCGAGTCGGCGATCGGGTCCTGCTGGTCATCGCCTTCGGTCAGCACCGTATAAAACGCGGTGATTGAACCGCCGCCGGAAATACCGTTGCCCGCACGCTCTACCAGCGCAGGCAATTTGGCGAAAACCGAAGGCGGGTAACCTTTGGTTGCCGGCGGTTCGCCAATCGCCAGTGCGATTTCACGTTGAGCCATCGCATAACGCGTCAGCGAATCCATAATCAACAATACATGATGACCACGGTCGCGGAAATCTTCTGCGATGCGCGTAGCATAAGCTGCGCCCTGCATACGCAGCAGGGGAGAGACATCCGCCGGGGCGGCGATCACCACAGAGCGCGCAAGCCCTTCGGTGCCGAGAATGTTTTCAATGAAGTCTTTAACTTCGCGCCCACGTTCCCCGATCAGGCCGACTACGATCACATCGGCTTGAGTATAGCGCGCCATCATTCCGAGCAGCACACTTTTACCAACACCGGAACCGGCGAAAAGCCCCATACGCTGACCACGGCCCACCGTCAGCAATGCGTTGATGGCACGCACGCCGACATCCAGAACGTGTTCAATCGGCGTACGCTGGAGCGGGTTGAACGGCGCGGTCACCAGTGGCGCGGTGTAGCCGGTATCAGGCGCAGGAAAACCATCCAACGGTTTGGCGCTGCCATCCAGTACGCGGCCCAGCAATGCCGGACCCAGCGGTAGCTGCTTGCCCTGACTGCTGCCGGAAAGACCAACGCGTTCATAGACCCGGGCTCCCGGGATGATCCCTTCGACTTCTTCAAGCGGCATCAGAAATAGTTTCTGGCCGTTAAAACCGACGACTTCGCTTTCCACTTCGTCAACCTGATTGCCGTTCTGACGTTCAATCAGGCAGGTCGAACCCAGCGGCATGTGCAGGCCGGTCGCCTCAAGCACCAATCCCGTCGCACGCGTCAGCCGTCCATAACGGCGTATTGCAGGCGTATTGGCGATACGCTTTTCAAACGTATCAATAGAAGAGAGCCAACGGGAAAGACGCACAGTCATCAGAGTTCTCCCGGTGCTGCCAGTCGGCAAAGTTCATGCCAGCGGGTGGCAATGCTGGCGTCCAGATCCCCTTCTTCGGCGCTGACTTTGCAGCCTCCGGGATGCAATTGGTTATCTGCCAACAACCGCCAGCCGTGAAGGCTGAGGGTAGGGCCGAGGTGTTGTTCCACCCGATCCAGGTCCGATGGGTGCACACGCAATTGCGGCTTACCGCTGAACATGGGTTCCTGCTGGATCAACTGCTGTATTTGCCCCATTAGCGCAGTGCCGTCACAAACCGGCGACTGACCAATTACCTGCTTGGCGGCGGTTAAGGCCAACTGCATCAGGCGTGAGACAATGACGCTGTCCAGAGCGTCCAGCGTTTGCTGGAATTCATTGACCATCTGTTGCATCTGGGCAATAACCGGTTGCTGCTGCTGAGCCGCATCCTGTAAACCCTGCTGTGTGCCGGTCTGGAGTCCGTCCTGATAACCGGCGGCGTAACCCTGTTGCTTGCCTTCGGCAAACCCGTTTTCCCGCGCCTGCTGCAGCACCTGTTCGCGCAGGGTTGCCAGATCATCCTCCGACTGCTGAAAATCAGACATGCCGAAGACGTCGTTGTCTCCCGGTTGCGCCGACGGCGAAGCCGGAGAGGACGATGCCGACGTCCCCACATCCGCGACAGCGGGTGTGGGGGCGGAAAGGTCATCCAGTTTCCACGGCTGCCAGTCAAGATTGCTGGAAGAATTAGACAAACGCGTCATCACCACCACCGATAATCATTTCGCCGCTGTCTGCCAGTCGACGTACAATGAGCAAAATGGCTTTCTGTTCGTTTTCCACCTGGGACATACGTACCGGGCCACGAGTTGCCAGGTCGTCGCGCAGGATTTCCGCCGCACGCTGCGACATGTTACGCAGGAACTTCTCGCGCAGCGGCTGTTCGGCACCTTTCAGCGCGATCAGCAGAGACTCGGATTCCACTTCCTGCAGCAGACGCTGGATACTGCGGTCGTCCACTTCCACCAGGTTTTCGAACAGGAACATTTCGTCGATAATTTTCTGTGCCAACTCGCCATCGAATTCGCGTACGGCATCGATAACCGCTTCTTCGTGCTGCGTTTTCATCAGGTTGATGATCTCTGCCGCAGTACGAACACCACCCATCTTGCTGCGTTTGAGGTTTTGACCGTCCAGCAGCCCGTTAAGTACTTCGGTCAGTTCCGCCAGAGCGGACGGTTGCACCCCGCCGAAGGTGGCGATACGTAGCATAACGTCATTACGCATGCGCTCGTCGAAGTGAGCCAGAATATCCGCCGCCTGTGCGCGTTTGAGGTGCACCAGGATGGTGGCGATAATCTGCGGGTGCTCGTCGCGGATAAGGTCGGCGGCGCTTTGCGGCTCCATAAAGTTGAGCGTTTCCATACCGGTAGAGGTTTCCTTGCTTTCAAGGATATCTTCCAGCAGGCTGGAGGCACGCTCTTCACCCAATGCCTTGACCAGGACAGAACGAAGGTATTCGCCGGCATTCACACCTAACGCCGCATACTGCTCAGCCTCAATATCAAACTCGCGCAACACTTCCAGCAACTCAGACTGAGAGACCTGTTTCATGTTGGCCATCGCAGTACTGAGATGCTGCACCTCGCGGGTTGAGAGGTGCGTAAAAACTTCTGCCGCACGGTCTTCACCGATAGTCATCAATAAGACGGCGCTCTTTTCTGTACCTGTCAGACTCATAGTTCGTTACTCATCCAGTGGCGGATTACCAGCGCGACGACGCGAGGATCATTTTCGGCCAGTTCACGGATACGCTGACTGTGCATTTCTGCATGGGCCCGCTGCTCGGATTTCCGATGCAATTCTTCTTCCATCGTGCTGAGCGTGACGGTGACATCCGCATCCTGACCGCGCAACGAGGCGGCCGCTTCGGCTGCTTCCTGCAACTGCGCACGTCTCTGCAACTGCGGACGCACCAGTTTACGATACAGAATCCAGCCAACAATCAGTACCAGCAGCCAGCGGCCTACTTCGGTCAGCAGATCGAAGAACACCTGTTTCTGCCAGAAGGGCAGTTCGCCGCCAGTGGCGTCTGTAATGGTGAACGGTGTATTAACCACGTTCAGGGTATCACCGCGGTCACCGGAGAATCCCATGGATTCACGAACCAGCGCTTCGATTTTCTTCAGTTGTTCATCATTGAGCGCTGCCGGCTTGCCGTCCTCGCCCTGCGTGTAGTTAACCACGACAGCGACAGACAAACGCTGAATATTGCCGGTGTTTTGTTTGGTGTGCCGAATGGTGCGATCAACTTCATAGTTGATCGTCTGATCGTGGCGGCTGTTGTAGGTTTGATTGGCCGCGTTGCCGGCAGAAGATGTCTGGTTATTGGTTCCCGCCGCGTTAGCATTGGCGTTGTTGGCATTGTTCGCGTTATTAGCGTTATTTGCCGGCGGGGTAGAAATGGGCGCGGTCGGCGCCGGTGTCGGTGTATTCGATAATGCGCCAGGTACGCCGCCTACGTTAGGACCACCGCGCTGATCGCTCTGACTGGTTTGCTGAGAGCGCACCGCAGCCTGATTCGGCGTCTGGTTAGGTTGATACTGTTCATCAGTCTGTTCGCGGCTGGCGAAGTCGATCTGGGCGGTGACTTGCGCATGGACATTGCCTGCGCCGACCACAGGCGTCAGAATTGCTTCAATCCGGCGCTGGTAATTGCTTTCGACTTCATTGGCATACTTCAGTTGCGCGGCATTGAGGTCGCGCCCAGAACTGTCATTTTGCGTCAGCAGTTTACCGGTCTGGTCAACGACGGTGACCTTGTCGGCCGGCAGGCCTGCTACGCTGCTGGAAACCAGGTAGGTAATGGCGCTAATCTGGCTATCGTCAAGCGCCCGGCCCGGTTGCAGAGTAACGGTAACTGCGGCGGAAGGGGATTTCTGTTCGCGCACGAACAGCGACGGCTTGGGAATGGCCAGATGTACGCGTGCATTCTGGATCGGCCCCAGGGTTTCCATGGTTCTCGCCAGTTCGCCTTCCAGCGCGCGTTGATAGTTGATCTGCTCGCTGAACTGGCTGATGCCGAATTTTTCCTGGTCAAGCAGTTCAAAGCCAACAGCACCGCCTTTCGGTAACCCTTGCTGGGCGAGCTTCAGACGGGTTTCATAAACCTTGTCCGACGGGATCATGATGGCCGCGCCGCTTTCGGTGAAGCGGTAAGGGATATTCATTTTGCCCAGTTCGGAGACAACACTACCGCCATCACGTTCATTGAGGTTGGTGTACAGCACCCGATAATCGGGGCCGCGAGCCCACAATGACAGGGCGACAACAATCGCAATAGTTGCAGCGGAAGCAATCAGTAACGGGATTTTAGGGTTGGCACGCAAACGGTTGAGTATCTCGCCAAAGCTTTTCCCACCGGTTGCGGCGCCGGATGTTAAGGCGTTCATACTCTATCTCTGCCTGGTTGCTGAACGATATGGGTAACGTTGTAACGTAACAAAACAGAACTCCCTGATTGCGCAATCATAAAAACTCATCGCCTACATTTACCGGCATGCCATTATTTTCCGTTACGCAAAATTTGATGGGTCGATAAGCTGGCATTTTTAATGTCATTTATACGATTTACTACCTTATGGATATGGTAGCGTATTGAACCTGTAAAGAGATGTATGTGAAATAAACGGCGCTGATGGCGCAGTTCGTTTGCTACATATACATATGTTTATCATTTATTTGGTTTTTATATCATTCTCAATCTTTAGTTGAGGAAACAGGCATGTCTATTCAGGGTATCGACGCGGTATTGCAGCAGATGCAGATTACCGCAACCAAAGCGGCCGGTGGATCGGATTCCAACGTTGCGTCCCAGTCTGGTTTTGCCGGCGAGCTGAAAGCTGCGCTCGAAAAAATCAACGAAACACGGACGCAGGCACAGACGCAGGCTGAAGCATTTACGTTGGGCAAGCCGGGGGTCGCTCTGAATGACGTCATGGTTGACAACCAGAAGGCCTCTATTGCTTTGCAAATGGGGGTTCAGGTGCGCAATAAACTGGTCTCGGCTTACCAGGAAGTCATGAATATGACGATATAATCGGCAAGCAGAACGCTGCCCGGTTATATCTGCTTTTTATTGATTGTGATATCGGATGATTGTTGTATTCGGCAAACATCCCGAGACAAGGGGGAATGACCAACGGTTATTCCCCCTGATTTTTGCCTGATTTTTTTGAAGTAAAAAGAGCCCGTTCTGGGAAGTGTCAGGGCTCGTCTACAGGAACAGTGTTAATCAGGGCTGCGGTTTTCCCGGAAGTATATCGTTGGAGAACTCGGCATAAGTGTTGTTAATCGATTTTTGATTCTGTGACTGCTGGATGAGCACCGCCAGCTCCTGCATTCTGTTCTGCAGCAGCTCTTTCACCTGTGATTCCGTATCCAGTATGTCCTGAAGAAGCTGCCGGAACTGTAATTGCACAGTGCTGGGAATATTGGCAGGAACGGTAATCTGACTGATTCTCTCTATTGACTGGATATAAACTATTTCCTGTTCAACAACATCATCCCATAATCCATTAAGCGCCATGGCCTTGATATTTCGGATGAGTTTGAGTAACCCCTGATACTCAATTAGTAATGGAGAGAGGTTTTCCATTAGCGCGTTTCCGTCGTTGGTTGATAACCAGGTCCAATTTGTTTCCAGGCATCCGCAATATTACCGAGGAGAGCCTCCACTTCTATGATTGCCTGCAAATCGTTATTGATATTGGCATGCAATAACCGACGCACCATGTAATCGTAAAGATCGGAAAGGTTCTCTGCCAGCTCGCCACCTTTTTCCATATCCAGTCCGAGTTTCAACCCATTACTGATAATATCGATGGCTTTGGAAAGGGCATTCCCTTTTCCGACGATGTCATTCTGTTCAAGAAGAATTCTTGCCCGGACAAGCGCGCTCTTGGTACCGTCAAACAGCATAACAATCAGTTGATGCGGACTGGCGCTCATTACCGCGCTTTCCACACCCACTTGAGCATACGCCTGACTGACATTCTTTCTATACATGACCATGCGTTGGATAACCGATTAACAATAAATAAAAAGGTAATAATATTCGTGACTGTATGACGTGCGGTAAATCCCGTCACGTCATACATTCCTGGCTTAGTTAGCTCGAACTACTACTGGTTTTGTTAAACTGCTGCGTCAGGTAAGTACTGGTTGAATTTAGTTTGGCCAGCAAGGTATTGAGCTGAGCAAACTGGGTCTTATAACGCGCCATTGTAGAATCGATGCCATTCTGAATGCTTTCGATTTGCTTAGTTAATGAAGCCTGATTGGTCTTAATGCTGCTTTGGGCGGATTTTATCAGGCCATCGCTAGAGTCCAGCGTCTGAGTCAGGTACTTTCCTGCCTGAGTTGCAAATCCGGTGGTGGTGCCGTTGCCGACAAAGAACTGTGTCACGCTGCTGGAGCTGGTTTTCAGCGTACTTTCCAGCTTGGTGGTATCGACGGTTAGTTTACCGCTATTTGTCGGATCTTGAGTAATCCCCAAATCAGCCATAATGTGCAGAGAACCACTACTGCTTTGGAAGTTACTCAGCAAACCCTGCAACTGCCGCTGGACGGTGCGGATAGTTCCATCACCAACCAGCGCGCCATTGCTTGACGATTGGCTACCACTGGCCTTTTCGGTCGAGCTTGGCGCGGTGTAGTTGGTCTGCGCTTTAATGACATCCAGCACGTTATTATAAGCGCTGACCCATGTCTGAACCGCTTTCTCGGTATTGGTGATATCCGATGATACGGTCAGTGTTTCCGCTGTAGTGCTGGAAGACGTTGATTTAAGATTCAACGTTACGCCGCTGATAGCGCTACTCACGGTGTTGCTCTGACTGGTGACGGACATGCCGTTCAGCGTGAACGTCGCATCTTTAGCTGCGACCTGTTCAGTAAAACTGCCCAACGAGCTGGAAAGCGAACCGCTGACTGAAATGGTCATAGCGGATTGCGTACCGGTATCTTTTGCCGTCAGCATCAAATAATTACTGGTACCGTTATTAATGATACTGGCACTGACGCTGCCGCCGGCATTGTTGATAGCATCACGGATATCATTTAATGATGTTTTGTCATCGGTCAGTGTAATTTTCAGCGGCGTAGTCTGACTGGCCTGAGTAATCGTGATCGTGCTGCTGGTGCTGGAGGTTCCCCCTGATACCAGAGCGGTCGAGGCGCTGCTGAAACCACCAGAAATCTGTGACTGAGCCTGAGCAAGCTGGCTGACGGAAATGCTGTAGGAACCGGCAACCGCACTACTGTTAGTGGTTGCGCTGAATGAAGTGTTGGTGCTGGTCACTGCAGTTGAAGTGATCGTCTTCATGTTCTGCAGCGTCGTTGTGGCGCTCTGCAGGCTCTTCATCGCCGCTTCAACCGCGCTGTAGGCCGTTGCCTGCGCGCTTAACGAAGTTTGTTTGTTGGTGTACGGTGTCAGTTTTTGGCTTTCAGCGGATTGCAGCTTGGTCAGTAATCCGCTCAAGTCCAGTGATCCACCACTTGTTGTTGTAGCCAGGCTCAAACCTACCGATGAAATGTAGTCTGCGGTACTGCTAACCGTCGTAGCCATAGAGATACCCTTCCGTTTAAATTGTGAACTGACAGTCTTATCGGCACTGTATACGAAAAGTTTACAGACGTAATGTAAATTTCAGCGTAATCGTTATCCTCCGTGATTTCCATCGCGCCTGAACCGTCTGCGGGATTCTATCCCGGCACGATACGTATGATGCCGGGATCAACAGCTGTAATCGGGCGTTTTTCGGCTTGCCGAAGGCATTGAGTGTGTCGCCAGTATCCGTTTGGCTGGCGGGATGTTCAGCAGCTTATGGCAGCGTATCCACGCGTTGGATGCCCATGATCTAACCACATGACTGTGTTATCGACCGAGTATGTCGGCTCGCCTGCGATGAAACCTTTATCGCGTCTTGCCAGTAAGCCTGGGCAATGCGCCAGATACCTTATTTTATGAAGTATAGAGAGAGAATGAAGCGGGCGCTTTTCATTCGTCATCCGCCATCGCGCTGCCTATAGCCGACGCATGATGTCTGATAAGCACGGTGTCGAACGCCGCCTTTCCTGCCTCGCTACATTTTATAGCAGGCTGCTGAATATAGAATGACCGGTTCTCACATTTCCTGCAAGTTGCCGCCTTTCCTTATATTCTCCTTGCCGTAAGTGTCGGCCTGACTGGTTTTTTCCGGGGTATACGAAAAATTCAAAAAAAACTAAAGGTTGTTTTACCCCGGCCGATACAGTTAGTGACGGTGATGACACCGGGGGCAACAGCCCATCCCCATTAATAGAGATGAAAGGAATATAATTATGGCAGTCATTAATACTAACAGTATGTCGCTGTTGGCCCAGTCCAACCTGAACAAATCACAATCTTCCCTGCAGACTGCTATCGAACGTCTGTCCTCTGGCCTGGCTATCAACAGCGCCAAAGACAACGCAGCGGGTTCTGGTATCGTTAACGGCATGACCGCTCAGATTCGTGGTCTGACCCAGGCTTCCAAAAACGCCAACGACGGTGTGTCTCTGGTACAGACCGCTGAAGGTAACCTGAACACCATCAACGACAACCTGCAGCGTATCCGTGAGCTGGCCGTACAGGCAGCGAACGACACCAACGGTACTAACGACCGTACTGCTATCCAGACTGAAATCAACCGTCGTGTTGACGAAATCAACCGTGTTGCTGCCAGCGCGAACTTCAACGGCAAAGCGCTGCTGGACGGCACTGTTACTGCTACTGGCTTCAACATTCAGGTTGGTTCTGGCACCACTGCTAACGATGCCATCTCCGTGGGTAGCTCTGCACTGATCAACGCCACCTCTGGCGGCTTGGGTATCACAACTTCCAATACCGACGTATCTACAGCTGCAGGCGCTACTGCGCTGGTTGCTGCGATTGATACTGCTCTGCAGACCATCAACACCGCTAAGGCGAACATCGGTGCGACTCTGAACCGTTTCCAGTCTACCATTGACAACCTGAGCAACACCATCAACAACCTGAGCAGCGCACGTAGCCGTATTCAGGATGCTGACTACGCGACCGAAGTATCCAACATGAGTAAGGCACAGATTCTGCAGCAGGCTGGCACTTCTGTACTGGCTCAGGCTAACCAGGTACCGCAGACTGTTCTGAAACTGCTGCAGTAATCTCTGTTCACGCAGTGATGAATTCAGAAACCAACCCTTCGGGGTTGGTTTTTTTATTTTGTGACACAGCCGGGATAAATAAATTAATCAGAATAAAAATCGGCTTCTTAAGCGACGAAATAGGGAAGTTATAATTTGATGCTCAGGGGATTGGTGAAAAGGGTTTTCTTATATACTACAGACAATTTTATCTCCGCATAAAGTATTGAAGGAAATTCCTTGTGACCATGCCAGATACACAACCTTTAGCGAATAATGACGACCTGGGTGAAGATACTGGTAAAACTCCATTGAGTTCGATGGCCCCTCCCGTTCCTTACACCGCACCTTTCCATCTGCAAGCCACCGCACATCTGTATGGCATCGAATCGGCTGCGCCGGAAAATGCGCGCGTACTTGAGATAGGGTGTAAGGATGGCGGCAATTTGCTGCCTTTTGCGCTGGCGAATCCACAGTCGCAGTCTGTCGGGATCGATCTTGATGCGGAGCAAATTGAAAAAGGCAGTGCGCTGATAAAACAGCTGGAACTGGACAATATCGCGTTATTCGCCCTGGACCTCGAATCTCTGCTGGCTTGCGATCCTGGGAAATTCGATTACATCATTATCCACGGTCTGTTCAGTCTTATTGGTGGTGAGACGCGGGAAGCGCTGCTGCGTTTCTGCAGCGAGCACCTGACCGCGGAAGGTATCGTCTGCTATTGCTACAACACTTATCCAGGGTGGAAGACCGGCGAGATCCTGCGGGACGCCATTCAGCTTCACAGCAGTCTCGCCAATGATGAAAAGACGGCACAATCCAGCGCCCGCGCGATGCTGACCTACCTGTCTTTGGGAACGTCTCCGGATAACCCCCAGAATGCGGCGCTGAAAACCTTTATTGAACAAGCTGAAAAACAGTCCGATGTGGATTTTGCGCTGCATTATCTGCAGGGGCTGAACCAGCCTTGTTACTTCGTTGATTTCTATTCACAGATTACCCAAACCGGCTTTGCCTATGTCGGCGATGTTCGCGCCTACACAGAACTGGCGGGGCACTACGGCGAGCAGGTTTCGCGCTTGCACGAGACGATTTGCCCTGAAAATACCACCTATCTGCGCCAGCAATACCTCGACTTCGCCGTTAACCGTTCTCAGCGATTCAGCATATTGGTCCCGCAGGAAAGGTCCGGGGCGATTCTGCCTGAGCCTGATCTTGCAAAACTAATGGACTTCAATTGGGCAGGTAATTTTCAGCGTGTCAGAGCGGATGACGATAGGACGTTGAATGCCCACACGTCCGGTACCGGTGAAACCATCAGCACGGAAAACCCGGTGGTATTAAGTATTCTGGATGTATTGGGGGAGGCCTGGCCAGCCAGTTTGACCCTGGATCAATTGGTCTTTAATACCCAACTGCCGGAACAAGAGGCGGAGAATCATCGACAGAATGTACTGGACGCGTTAAAGAACTTGTTTGTGAAAGGGATCAGCGGTATCTACACGCGGATAGGAAATTGTACTTACCGAAACAGTCGGCATAAGACGCTGACCGGGTTGCCCGGTATTGCCACGACCGATTTGGCATTCAATTTCTGGCATGAGCCGGTGTCGCTTGATAGTAACGAACGGCAGTTCCTGCAACAGCTGTCATCATCGCCCCTGAATAAGGATAAGGCGTTTTACAGCCAGCTCTGGGCGCTGCGTAATAAAGGCGTGATATGGGGAACGCCACGCGCGTGGCGAGACTATTTGCAGGAAGCGATCGTGACGGCGGATGCCGGACAGGTTGCTGTTTATATTCAGTCGCTGGTGATGTACACCAGTGAAACCAATGCCGGCGGCTTTGTTGAACCGGAAAAATCATCGGCGCATAAAAAGAATAAACCGCAGGATAGAAAACCACTCAACCGGAAAGTGTACGAAGAGATTGATCGGCTAACCGCGCTGGGGCAGTTTGCCGAGGTCAGAAAAAAAGCGGAAGAGATTATCAGTACCTATCCCGATAACCTGTGGGTTTGGTATCCCTTCGTGAATACTTATGTCCGTACCAGTGATTTTGATGGTGCGCTGAGCATCATTACCAGAGCAATCGCCCTGATGCCTTTCAACTGGGATTTTTATGTTGATCTGGCGGTATGCTTCTGGAAAAAGAACGAACTGCATCAAGGCATGGCGCTGACCAGAAAAGTATTGCGTTGTGATAAGCAAAAAGGGCTGGCGTGGGATACGCTGGCCGTTTTGTTGAATATCACCCATAACCTGGATTCAGCGTTTAAATGCATGGAGAAGGCGCTGCAGATTGAACCAGAAAATCCGAATTTTATCAGTCATATGGGAATGGTTTGCCATAATCTGGGGCGAAAGGACGCTATTCAGTACCACCGTAAAACCATTGAGTTGATGCCCCAGGCGTTTCATCTGTACAGTAACCTGTTGCTGGGGTTGTCCCACGATGTCAACGTGACGCCACAGGCGCAGTTTCAAGAGCACCTGGTATTCGGTAAGCGCGTGGAAGAAGCGGCTGAGCGCTATCATTGCCAGTTTACCTATTCCCTTGATAAAGCAGCCCAGCGCCCACTGCGCATTGGTTTTATTTCCGGCGACTTTGGCAACCATCCGGTGACGAATTTTCTGGAGCCGATCTGGAATTCGCTTGATCGAAGCGCGTTCTCGCTTTATGCCTACTCAAGTTTTCAACGTAACGATGAGAAAGCCGAGAGCCTAAAACAGACCGCAGCCGGCTGGCATGATGTCGACAAGATGGGCGACCTGGAACTGGCGAAGCTCATTAATAAAGATGAAATCGACATCCTGATCGATCTATCTGGGCATACGGCTTATAACCGGTTGCCGGCGCTGGCGCTGAAACCCGCACCAATCCAGATGACCTGGATTGGTTACCCAGGAACAACGGGAATGCGTGCCATTGATTATATTTTGTTGGATGAGCATTTCCTTGTGGAGAGTGGTCTGGATGAGTATTTGATAGAAAAGCCTATTAGTATGCCATCGATAAAATTCTTTGAGCCTGATAAAGACAGCCCTGACGTTAATGAATTGCCCGCCTTGAACAATGGTTATCTGACTTTTGCCAGTTTCAATCGCCCACAGAAGATTTCTGACGAAAACCTCACATCGTGGGCAAAAATTCTGGTTGCATTGCCTACTTCCCGATTGATTATGGGATATATGACGGGGCAGGAAACGATAGATTATTTGCGCAATAAGCTGCTTGAGTTAGGTGTCAGGGATGAACAGTTAGCATTCCGCATGCGGACTGGCTTAAAAGAATATCTGAGAATGCATCATGAGGTGGATATTCTTTTAGATACTTATCCGTATACCGGTGGAACGACGATCGGTCATGCTTCCTGGATGGGGGTACCTGTCTTGACGCGTGAGGGAGATTCTATGGCATCAAGGCAAGGTGGTGTAATTATGCGAATTCTGGGACTGGATGAATTCATCGCGCGAGATGACGATGAATTGATAGAAAAAGCTCGGTACTGGAGTCACTCGCTGGATAAGCTGAGCGAAATCCGGGCCGGAATGCGTGGCATTATGACCACCAAAATTAGCTCTGTGGATTCACCATCCATATATTTTGAAAACGCAATGCGCCGGGCATGGCAAATATATTGTGCCGGCGATGCTCCTCAGGCATTCCGTATAAGTTCAGAGAGCAAGTAAAGATTCGAGAGATAACGATTGCTTTATATCGTATTGGATGGCATCTGGGTCTGTCATCTGATTGAGAAAAAGCGAAAATTGTATTTGAAAATACTGCGTAGCGACATAAGCGCAAGGACAGGTGAATGATGAGCAAGAACATCTACGTAACGAGCCCTTTACTGCCTCCGCTTGATGAATTTATGCCCTATCTGGAAAAGATATGGGATAACAAATATCTGACGAACGGCGGGCCTTTTCACCAGCAGCTTGAACAAGCGCTGGCTGAGTATCTGGGCGTCAAGCATCTGTCTTTATTCACCAACGGCACGCTGGCGCTGCTGACGGCGCTACAGGCGCTGCGCATCACCGGCGAAGTTATCACCACGCCTTATTCGTTTGTAGCGACGTCTCACTCGTTATTGTGGAATAACCTCAAGCCTGTCTTTGTCGATATCGATCCGGTTACCTGCAACCTGGATCCCAAAAAGATTGAAGAAGCGATTACGCCGCTCACGTCCGCCATTCTGCCTGTCCACTGTTATGGTATTCCCTGCGATGTTGATCGGATCCAGAACATTGCGGATGTTTATGGCCTGAAGGTGATTTATGACGCCGCACACTCTTTCGGCGTGAAAAAAGATGGCGACAGTATTCTGAATTATGGCGATCTCTCGATTCTAAGTTTCCACGCGACCAAGGTGTTCAACACCATTGAAGGCGGCGCCATTATTTGTCCCGACGTAAAAATGAAGAAACGGATCGATTATCTGAAAAACTTCGGCTTTGCGGATGAAACCACCGTGGTCGCCCCCGGCATTAACGGCAAAATGAACGAAGTGCAGGCGGCGTTTGGTTTGTTGCAACTGAATTATATCGATCAGGCGCTGGAAGACAGAAAACGCATTTATCGCTATTACCGCGACGGACTGGCGCAGATTAATAGCATCAGGACGTTGAGCGTGCCGGATTCAATTGACTGGAATTATGCCTATTTCCCGCTTTTTGTTAATGATTACTCGTTCGATGTGCGCGAGAAACTGTATGACGCCTTGAAAGAGCACGGCATCATGTCGCGCCGGTATTTCTACCCGTTGATCAGCAGCTTCCCGATGTACCGCGGTCTTGGCAGCGCGAGCGCCGAGAATTTGCCGGTGGCGACCGACATCGCCAACGCTGTGTTATGCCTGCCCATTTATCCAGGCCTGGAAACCGGCGATCAGGACCGCATCATTGAGATTATTGGGCGTACGTTGAGTGAAAACGTGCGTTAAGTGACAGGCTTGCTCTCGCCCCAGGGGGGAGTGCGCGTTCCCTGTCGCAGCGGGGAGCCTGAGAAAATATTGGTAACAGAGAATGGATATGTCGACTATAGATGCCTTAATGCTTGATGCGGGTTTTTCTGCGCTGCCGCTGCTGGAAGCGTGCCTGGAACAGGGCGTTGCGATTGGTGTGTGCAGCGGTAAACCCGGCGATCCTGGTCATATCCGGGCAACCCGGTCGATTGTCGAAGATTATTCGGACAAAGAGGCCATTCTCGGCATTGTCAGAAAAGAAAATATTAAGGCTATTTTGCCCGGCGTGACGGATGTTTCTTATGAAACCGGCGCCTGGGTCGCGGAATCGCTGGGCATGCCCGGTTTCGATTCGGTTGAGACAACGGCGATCCTGCTGAAAAAGGATGCGTTCCGTGCTTATGCGCAGCGTAAAGGACTGCCGATTCCTAAAGCGGTGCGTGACATTGAATCGGTGGGGCAACTGTCGTACCCGATTCTGGTCAAGCCAGTCGATGCTTATAGTGGCCGCGGCATTACTCAGGTTCAGCGCGAGCAGGATATTCTGCCGGCTTACCAGTCGGCCGCGTCGGCATCGGTAAGCGGTCAGGTGGTGATAGAAGAGTTCAGGCAAGGCTCGCTGCACAGCCATTCGGCGTTTATTCGTAACGGCGAGATTGTCTGTGAGTTCTTTGTTGATGAATATTGCACGGTCTACCCTTATCAGGTGAACAGCAGTTGTGTTGCTCATCAAATGAGTGAAACGCTGAAAAATGCCGTCAGTGACTGCATCAACAGCATTGTCGCCGACCTGAAGTTATGCGATGGCCTGCTGCATACGCAATTTATCGCCAATGGCGACGATTTTTGGCTGATTGAACTGACCCGGCGTTGCCCGGGCGATTTATATTGCCAGCTGATTCGTTATTCCACCGATATCCCCTATGCGGAATATTTTGTGGCGCCTTTTTTGTCACTGTCGTCGACATTCGCCAATAAGCGGCCGGCAGCCCGCCATTATGTCGCCAGACATACCGTATCGGTGTCTGAAAAAACGATCTTTAACGCGCTGCGTTATCACCAGTTGCCTGGTGAGTTACTGGAGAGTGTCGTGCTGAAAAAAAGCGGCGAAGTGCTAAATCCGGCGCCAGGCGATCGCGCTGCCGTTGTGTTTATGACCTTCGATGAAGAAGCCGCGTTGCTGAAAAGTACCGTGAACCTGAAAAATCACCTGGTGGTGAGCCACTCTTTTCTGGGGAAAGAGAAATGAAAAGCATGACAAACAACGGTGAGGCATTAAAAGTCGGGTTCATCGGCGGAGGCATTAATTCGGCAATCGGTGAAACGCACAAGATTGCTTCGCAGATGGATGGTCACTTCGAACTGGTATCAGGTTTTTTCAGCCGCCATGATGACATCAATCAGCAAACCGCCACCAGTTGGGGAATTCATGAAGACCGCGTGTACCGCGATTTGACCGGATTTTTGCAGGCGGAAGCCAGTAAACTGGATGCGGTTATCATTCTGACGCCGACGCCGACGCATAAAGATATTGTGATTGCCTGCATTGAGCATCAACTGCCGGTTATCTGTGAGAAGTCGCTGGCAACCAGCGTAGAGGAAGTGGCCGAGATTCAGCATGCGCTGGAACAAATGAACGGGACTCTGCTGGTCACTTTCAATTATTCCGGTTACCCGATGGTCAGAGAGCTGAAACAGCGGATCGCCGATGGCGAGCTGGGCCAAATCAGGCAGGTCATGGTTGAAATGCCTCAGGAAGGTTTTCTGCGCCATGTGAAGAGCGGGGCGGTGCCGCGCCCGCAGGACTGGCGTCAGCATGACGGCGTGATCCCTACCGTGTCGCTGGATTTGGGGGTGCATGCCCATCAGATGGTGGATTTCATCATCGGCGAGCAGGCGCAGGATGTGTATGCGGTGCACCATCGGTTCGGTGAGATCCCGGACGTGGTGGATACGGTTCACTGCATCTCTGGCTACACCAATCAGGTAGTGTGCAATTATTGGTACACCAAAGCGGCGCTGGGTTACCGCAACGGGCTGCGTATCCGGGTTTATGGCAGCAAAGGATCGGCTGAATGGTTGCAGATGGACCCTGAGCATTTGAAACTCAGTAATATCAACGGCGTCTCCTATGTGATCGACAGAACGCATCCGGATAACCTGATCGCATCTCAGCCACGGTACAACCGGTTTAAAGCCGGCCACCCCGCCGGATTTATTGAAGCGTTTGCCAATTACTACGAGGACATCGCTTCTTATCTGAAAGAAGGCGCGTGCGAGTATGTGTTTGGCGCCGATGTTGCGATGCGCGGTATTCGTTATCTCCAGGCCGCCGCCGCCAGCGCGTATTCTGGCGAGCGAGTAACACTACCGTAAGAACCACATATTACGTCCATATAGTGCTTTTTACGCCATATGGTTGATAGTCTCAGTACAGAAAAACCTTTTTAGAAGGCTATTTATGAAGAATTACATGCATATGAGATCCGCGCATCAATATTATCGCGATGTGTTTAGTCGAGAAATTATGCTTGGTGATGTTGGCGATCTTCCGAAAGATATGGTGATTGATTTAATTGGCAAAAGAAGCTGTAATTTTTATTTGTTGAACAAGAAGTTGGCTGATAGTCCAAGTAATTTGCCTGAAGCGCAGGATAAAGCACTTAGGTTAATGTTGCAGACCATTGCGTTGTCTAATCTGGCATTCGATGATAAATGGGGCGGACAACAAGTTCAGTTACCTCCCGATTATGTAGAGGGTATCGTCAATTCACTTATTGATGTTATCAATCTGGCTCCGAACCTGGAGTATTTGGTCGCATCGATACAAGTTTTATTCCGTGTGGGCGCGGTAGAGCATGCTATTACTTTGATAGAAAGTAACTTTTCGTTATTGGTTGATGTGCCTGTTGTCTTCAAGATTTTATTACTTACCTGTATTCTCGAAGAGAACTATGAGTACGCATTTCTTCTTGTTAAGAAGATGTCTGAAAATTCGTACTTAATCGGCGAAGATCCACTGGCATTGCTGATGATAGTTACGACCGTATTTAAAAATGGTGGTTATCCAAATAGTTATATTGATTTCACATCTCTCATTTCAGAAAAAATCCAATTACCTTATGAGAGTTATAAATGGCTACTACATAAAGACAACAAGAATGATAAGCCTACGGTTTTGGTTTCCTGTGATGTAAAATATTACCATCAGCATGCCATTTATTTGTTATATTCATTATATGAAACAAATAAAGATAGCTTGAATGTTCACATCCATGTTTATGATATCGATGATGAAACATTTAATGACATTAAGGAGAAAAAACGGCAATTCCCAGAGCTGAATATTTCTTGCTCAATGGAGGTCGTTGGGAATGTCCCTGGGGTAAATGTTCACTATGCATCGAGACGGTTTATTTTTGCCAGCTATTTGTTATCTATAAACGAAGGACCATTATTGATTCTGGATGCGGATTGTCTGGTGAGGAAGAACTGGAGCTTAATCGAGCATTCTATTGATTTATCAGGTGATATACTGATTACGAAAGATGATAACTCCCCATTCTGGGAGAAAGTATTCGCAGGCTTTGTCTATCTTAAAGGTGGGGAGCTGTCAACAGCGTTTATTGATAAAGCTGCACGCTTTATCTGGGATAATCTGAACAAAAATAACGTTGTTTGGTTTTTGGATCAGGTCGCGCTTTCTGCCGCGGTGGATGAGATACCCGCTATGCATGATATTTCAAGGATAGACTCGACCTCGGCATGTGACGTCAATCACAGAGAAAACTCATTCGCCTGGGTGGTGACGACTATCAAGGATGCGCAAAATCGCTATTCGGAATATAAAGATTATCTTGTTGAAAAATATGGCAATAAGCTTAATGGCTAAAATTGACTGAGCAGTAGGAATAAGGTGCCAGTGGGATGGTGCCTTATTCCTCAGCCATATTTTATTATGCTGATTATCCGATACGGCGGTTTATCAGCGTAAGCATCTGCAAACAGGCTGATTCTCTTCCGTCGTCATGACTATTATTGTATTAATAGTTTCTTGCATTATCAGTCAATAACTGTACATCACAAAAATGGCTGACTCTGACCGAGGGAAGGTACCCACCTTACGCTATAGCGGCTACAATATTCAGAAATGGGAATCCGGTTGCATATCTGAAAAAAGCCTTTTTTCTACACCTATTCTGCCGATTGCCATAGTATGCTAAACGCATAATGTTGCTGAGCACCTTAATTTTATAGGTATTTATCACTGTGAGCGAACTGTATACCGCTGAAGGCACAATGGATAAAAATTCATTATGGAAGCGCTATGTTCCCCTGGTGCGCCATGAAGCCTTACGCTTACAGGTTCGTCTTCCGGCAAGCGTCGAGCTCGATGATCTCCTGCAAGCGGGGGGCATTGGGCTGCTCAGTGCCGTAGAACGTTATGATTCGTTGCAGGGCACGGCATTCACCACCTATGCCGTGCAACGTATTCGTGGCGCGATGCTGGATGAGCTGCGCAGCCGGGACTGGGCGCCGCGCAGTGTCAGGCGTAACGCCCGGGAAGTCGCTCAGGCAATGCAACAGGCTGAACAGTCACTCGGCCGGGCTCCTACCGAACAGGAAGTAGCCCAAACCCTGAATATCTCGCTGGAGGAGTATCGCCAGATTCTTCTGGATACCAACAATAGCCAGTTGTTTTCTTACGATGAGTGGCGGGAAGAGCATGGGGATAGCGCTGAGGCGTTACTGGAAGGAAATGAAGAAGCCAATCCGTTAAATCAACTGATGGACGTGAATTTACGCCAGCGAGTGATGGACGCGATTGAGAGCCTACCAGAGCGAGAGAAAATGGTGTTGACCCTCTATTACCAGGAAGAACTTAACCTAAAGGAGATTGGGGCGGTTCTGGAAGTCGGGGAGTCGCGCGTTAGTCAGTTGCATAGCCAGGCGATAAAGCGTCTGCGTGCGAAATTAATGAGTGACGTTTAATTTTGGAGCGCGCAGATATGTAGTTGTACCCACACTACTGTCAGGAATGGACTCATGCCTCAAGCAACCAGGAAGAAGCAGCTTCTGAGCCGTTATTTGAAAGACTTCAAACACAGGCAAACACACTGCGCCAATTGTGCCAAGGAACTGGATCGTGTTTCGCTGGTATTTCGCGATCAGCTCATCAATAAAAAGTCGATAGCCATGATGGATCGGCTGATTGACAACACTATCTGGGAATCTGTGCAGGAAGAACTCATCCCCTTATGTCGTTTCTGCAGTGAAGTTTCCTGCAATACACACGCCAATTATTTCGATATCAAAGCGTTCACGCAGTATCTGATCGAACAGACTGAGGTGCGCCACAGCACGATGCGGGAATATGTCATCCGCTTGCGGCGTCTTGATGAATTGCTGCTGTCGAAGAATTACCCGCAGGAGAGCTTCTCCTCGGATGGCAATATTCAGCAGCGTATTTGCGATTATTTGCCTGATATCGAGCAGAATACATACCGCAGCGCTCTGCGGAAGTACGATCAATATCTGCACTGGCAGAAGCATTACTAACCTTCGCATTCCTCCGCTGGCCGGCGGAGGAAATCCAGCTCATAGTTTTATGTTATGGTGATGTGAAAATACTTGCCATACCGGGGCAAAATATAGCACTGTCATCTTAATGACATCTGTGGGCGGTAATTTCATCCTCAGATGTCAGGTGCCTGATACGGTCAATCATTATTCACCCGAATAGTTATTGTCACAGTGAGGAGCGCGAATGGTAGAGTCCTTCCCTGGACGGAATAGTCAGCAAATTCGCCCGTATTTACCGCTTCATCGATGCGGAGGATCTCCCTCCCGCTTCATTTTCTCACTGTCCCCTGGTTGTTGCGATATGGTCCCTGGAGTGATTCCCGCTCCATTCTTCAAAGCCGATGCCGAACGCGCCGTCATGCCACTAAAGGCGACAGCGCCAACTTCGCATCGGCTTTTTTCATTCCACCTGCGTTACGGCTTAATAAGGAAGCCAAACCTCATTTGTGAACAAAACACCGTCGGCCCTGGGTCGTACGGTCAGTGAAACAAACTGTAAGGTGCCACTATGGGAAGACAAAAAGCAGTGATCAAAGCGCGTCGTGAAGCCAAACGTGTTATCAGACGCGAATCGCGCAGTCATCGTCAGCGTGAAGAAGATTCGGTCACTTCTCTGGTTCAGTTGGGCGGAATTGAAGCTATCGGTATGGCGCGTGAAAGCCGCGACAACTCAGTGATTGAGGCCCGAACCCCAGCTCAGGAACACTACTTGTCTGCAATAGAAAATAAACAGTTAATCTTTGCCACCGGTGAGGCGGGTTGTGGCAAAACGTTTCTCAGTGCGGCCAAAGCGGCCGAAGCACTGCTTCATAAAGAGGTTGAACGTATTATTGTTACGCGGCCGGTATTGCAGGCGGAGGAAGATCTCGGCTTCCTGCCGGGCGACATCGCGGAGAAATTCGCGCCTTATTTTCGGCCGGTGTATGACGTGTTGCAACGTCGGCTCGGCTCTTCCTTCTTGCAGTACTGCCTGCGGCCGGAAATCGCCAAGGTGGAGATCTCGCCATTCGCCTATATGCGCGGACGGACGTTCGAAAACGCAGTGGTGATTCTGGACGAAGCGCAGAACGTTACCGTCAATCAGATGAAGATGTTCCTGACGCGTCTGGGCGAGAATGTCACGGTGATTGTCAATGGCGATATTACGCAATGTGACTTGCCTGCCGGCGTGAAATCGGGCCTGCGCGATGCGCTGGAGCGATTTACGGAAGATGGTATGGTGGGCATTGTCACCTTTGGCAAAGAGGACTGCGTTCGCTCCGAACTGTGCCAGCGTACGCTGGTGGCGTATTCCTGAGCAGTTTTTCCCAAATAGCAACAGGGCTGCTTTCGCAGCCCTGTTTTCAGAGAGAATGATGCTATTTTTGATTATTGACGTATAAGTGGGATAGCATCTCTTGTTTGATATTTTTGTGCGTCGATTAGTTTTTAGGGGTTAAAAGCAAAAAGCGCATCAGGCAAGGTCTCGCCTCAGATGTTAGCAATAAGCGGTTGTCATCAGTAAAATCGCGTAGGATATCCAGATGAACGGTGGGACGTTCGACACGATCCAATACATTGATATTGAAATATTGATCAAGAATATGTAGCAGCTCTCGATACTTACCGAGAAAACCGTCTATCCAGTTGTGAATTTCAATAATAATTGTTGCGCCTTGTATTTTTTCTATGAATGCCTCATTTAACACATCAAATTCAGCACCTTCAATATCAATCAGCATCAGAGCTTTATGGAAATCAACATGTTGAATCAGTGACAAGTTATTTGAATTGGCTTCTCCGAATATCTGCAGTTCTCCGACCGCACCATTCCTGCGCCAATTTTCTGCAATGACTTCTTGCCCATGTTTGTTCTGCTCAAAGCAGATAGCATGGCGTACTTTTTTGCTCAAAAGCATTCCACAGGCATAGTAGCCATCCGCTGCCCCAATATCGATAAATGTATCAAATTGGTTGGATTCGGTATGGCAGATAAAATCCAGGATTTCCTTCTCATAAAGGCCAAGCAGCATTGACCCTAAATCCGATTTTCCCCACCAGGTATCCTGGGTTAGTAATAAATTTTTAAAGGGGCCGAAAGCTACTTTTCCCTGGAGTCGTTGAAAAAGCTCCAGCGAGACGCGTTGACGCCGTTGATGCACATTTTCAGTGCGCCACATCAATTTATCTTCTTCCGTAGCATTTTTTTGTCTTTCCAGCATTGGCGCGAAATAAATCTCTTCATTTTCAATAAAATGCTGAATATTCACTGATTTATGCCTCTTAGGGTTAACATGATCTTTTGTAAAGTGCAGAACTTGGCCCCTATCATACTTGTCTCCGATAGTGACCCAGAATCCTTAAAACTGACGATACCGTCTTTACTCCGGGTATGCTATTAATATTTGAAACTATATATCAATCAGCTAGTTGGAATCATGAGCTGTATAAATATTGGCTCACACAGTACGCTGAATGGTTATTGCATAATAGCGCTGCGCTTGTCTTTGTCTTTTCGCCCCGATACTGATGTTCAGCGTCCTTATGTCTCATTTAGTCATACTATTGATTCATAATATGAGGCTGCTCGCCGTTACAAAAGATATCAACGTCAAGGATATAAGAGTCAGTACGCCCAGTCGCTCGGATACTTCGGCAACGGAATAGCCGCGCTCCGTGATTTGACGGACGGCCTCTTCCTTAAATTCAGGTGTAAATCGTGGTGTGCCCATATGCTCCTCCTATGCTCAAACTATAGGGCAGGTTCGTCTACCGGAGCGGGGTCAGTTCAAACTATAGGGCAGGTTCGTCTACCGGAGCGGGGGCAGTCCAGTATAAGGAATGTGTAAGACAAATGTGGAGCGTCGCACGCATTATGGCTTTGTTAGTGGTGTCATATATTGTTGAAGGTGTTGTGTGATAGCCGCTGTTGGCGATAGCACATAAATTAGAGAAGGTGACGCTTGTCGGTTATTGCTGAGTGACAGAGCTCGTATGATGAGCAGACCCAGAAAATTGGTGAATCATGTTTAACATGGCGGCACGAGCTCTGAAAATGGACGAGAATGGTGCGTTCGCGACCTCCGGTTGTTAATAGCATGGGTCTGTCAATGCACTAAGGGCTGCGAAAGCAGCCCTGTTGTTAGGTGCGAAACCGATCAGTGATGGCCGAGGCGTAATGGCTGTATGTCGTTCATGGCATACGAGTCGGTAAAATGGCCGTTCCCCTGCAGTTTGAAGGCCTCCACCGACTGGCGCAATTTGGTTGCCTGCTCGTTGAGTGAGTCCGCTGCGGATGAGGCTTGCTCCACCATGGCGGCATTCTGCTGTGTAACTGCCTCCATCTGGTTGATGGCGGTGTTAATCTGGGATATGCCGCGACTTTGTTCTTCCGACGCCAGCGACACTTCATTGACCAGGCTGGACACGTTCTGAATTACGCCTTTCACGTTATTGATGGAATCACGGACTTCGTCAGCCTGCACCGCACCATGCTGTACGGCGGCAATCGCACTGTCGATCAGCGTCTTGATCTCTTTGGCGGCGGATGAGGAACGCTGGGACAGCGTGCGGACCTCGCCGGCCACCACCGCGAAACCACGCCCATGTTCACCTGCCCGTGCGGCTTCCACAGCGGCATTCAGCGCCAGGATATTGGTCTGGAAGGCGATACCCTCAATGAGATTGGTGATATCGGCCACTTTTTCTGACCCATGGGCGATCTCTTCCATTGCGCGCATCATACGCTGCACCGCTTCATCGCCATGTTGGACCGCAACGCTCGCTTGCTGACCCAGCCGATTGGCCTGGGCGGTATTGTCGACATTACTTTCGATGGTGGATGAGATTTCATGCATGCTGGCGGCGGTCTGCGCCAGCGAAGAGGCCTGTTCTTCCGTTCTGGCGGAAAGGTCTTCGTTGGCGGCGGCGATTTCACCGGATGCCGTTGAAACGCTTTCACTGGCGGAACGCACGTTAGCCAGAACGGTGGCGAACCGCTGAATCAGGTTGTTAAAGGCGCTGGCGGTCTGGCCGATTTCATCGTTCTTTCTGGTGTCGGCCTGCAGGGTTAAATCCAGATTTTCACTAACGGTGAGCAGCGTCTGACGCAGGGCGTTCAGGCTGGCGCGCACATAGCTGATAATCACCGTGGACAAGGTGCCGGCGGCGAGCAGGGCAACCACAATCAACCCGACCAGCCCGAAGAACGCCTGTTTGAAACTGGTGGTATTTTGCTCCTGCAGTCCGCCGGCCAGACCGACGTTGTAGTTGTACTGATCCTGAAAGCCTTTTACCAGTTTCTCCTGAGCCAGCGTGACATAGCCCTGAGAGGCAAAGGCCTTCTCTGCGGCCTGAGTATCGGTTTGGGACTGCTGAAAAAGCTTATCTTTAGCGGCACGGAAGTCGCTCAGATATTGCAGATTATCATTAGCCATCTGCGCATCTTTGTTGTCAGAGACCAGATCCTTTTTATACGTGGCATTCAGTTTTTCAACGCTGCTCAGCGAGTCATCAAGCGCTCGTTTTAAGGTATTGCGCTGTTGCTCTTCCCGGGTAAGAAAAATAAGCGCCAGATCGCTACGTGCATCGTTTAATGCATTATTCGATTTCACCAAATTATCAAGGCTGGGTAATGTGTTAGTCATCACATATTCCAGACGATCTTTTGACTGGCTAAGTGAATGAAGACCGAAACCACCTACGCTAATCAGCGCCAGGGAAAATATACTGATTGCGATAGCTAATTTTTTCACAATGGTCATGTTGAAATGCTCCGCCAGAAATGAGGATGGAGGTAAAAAAGTATAATTATCTTACCGCGCTGAATTTATTTTATTTAGATTAAGTGAACATTAATGACAATAAAAAATCGATTTTTATTTAGGTTTCCATGGAAAATATAAGCTGGATGATTAATAGTTTGATTTGTTATTTGGTTCTTATATCAACGAGTTGTTTAATGTTGGGATAATATGATTGCAGTATTCTAAAGAGGGCAGTGTCAAAGAGAATGCATGGAACAGATTGTCATGTAAAGGAAAGTTAATATTTTTTGCTTTTAACAAATGGTTTTTCTTTTCGGTGAACATCTACCGTTGCGATGCTGTCTGGCAACGGGCCATCTTGTCGACTTCGGCATGGATTCTCGCCGAGCCCGATCGCGGGTAAAAACTCAGACATGGTTTGGGAAGGGAAGTCGGTTCGGTTGGGATAGACTTGCGCGCAGCGCTCGCCATACTGGTCGTCTACGGCGGTCCAAAACGGCGGGCCGTTTTGTCGAATCCTGTCGCGGGTTCTCATCCGTCCCATCAGCGGTTAAAAAACAAAAACCCCAGACGCAAGTCTGGGGTTTTTGTTTTTAATCTGGCGGTGAGGGAGGGATTCGAACCCTCGATACGTTTTCACGTATACACACTTTCCAGGCGTGCTCCTTCAGCCACTCGGACACCTCACCGGATTGTCGCCGTCAGGGGCAACGGGGCGCTACTATAGGGAGTCACCCTGTTATGGTCAAGCAGTATTTCAGGCTTTTGAAACGTCTGGCTAACTGTTGTTCGACCTGAACGGAAGCACGCCAAATAACCGATAAAAAAAGACCACCGCCGGGGCGGTGGTCAGAATAACGCTACCCGGCGGAATTAGTTCAGCAGGGATTTGATGTAGCTGGTCAGTTCAGCGTTGGTGCTGTTAGCGAAGAAATATTCCTGGAATTTCGGACCGGCAATAGCGCCTTTGACCAGATCCTGATCCAGACCTTTCAGAATGGTGATCAGGTCGCGGTAGGTCACCTCTTTAACGGCATCCAGGATTTTCTTGTTACGCTGCTGCGGAACTACGCGATCGCTCGGGTAGCCGCGGCCGCCTTCTTCTTTGAACAACTGAGTGAACAGGTTTTCCAGGTTCAGCTCGGCGCCCCAGCCAAAGCCTTTGGCGTAAGGCAGAGAAACCGCGTTACCGTTGTTGATCTGGGAGAACAGGTAAGCGTCAGACGGGTCAACAACCAGACCACAGATCACACCCGGGAAAGAGTTACAGGCCAGCATGGCGCCCTGACCAGTACCACAACCCGTGACCACGAAATCAGCGGCACCGGAGTTCAGCAGGATGGCAGCCAGGATACCGTTCTGGATGTAGGTCAGCTGTGCAGCATCTTCAACAGCATATTGACCGTAGTTGTATACGGTGTGACCCTGCGGTTCAACGGCTTTGGACAGGGCTGCGGCGATAATCGCGTTCTTTGCGGCCTGGCTGTTCTCGTTAATCAGTGCAATTTTCATGTTCGTTCCTTTATATGTGCGGACAACTACATTTTTTAAAACACTATTTCATTTCGATGGCCCAGTATACCTTGCTCGCCAGAAACCGCAAACCACCAGAAACCGGAATTGATCGCAAAAACGTGAGCTGATCGATCTCTCGCGGTTGTCGTCGTTCCTGCGATTTGTGGGGTGGATTTATTTTTGATTGATCGTTCAATTAAAAAAAGTTTCAATGAACCCTTGATAACCAGACAACAATTCGGCTGACGCAGCCGTAATACGTCCGCCACAGGAGGTGTTTATGCCCAAAGTCGGGATGCAACCGATCAGGCGACAGCAATTGATCGACGCCACATTGATGGCGATTGACGAAGTGGGACTGCATGAGGCGTCCATTGCGCAGATTGCCCGACGAGCGGGCGTTTCTAACGGCATCATCAGCCACTATTTTCAGGACAAAAATGGCCTGCTTGACGCCACCATGCGTTACCTGTTGCGTCTGTTGGGCACCGCCGTCAGAACGCGTCTGGCCGCGCTGACGTCAGACGACCCCAGGTTACGGTTACAGGCGATGGTGGCAGGGAATTTCGATGCGAGCCAAACCAGCGCCGCAGCGATGAAAACCTGGCTGGCCTTTTGGGCCAGCAGCATGCATTCCCCCAACCTTTACCGACTGCAACGCGTCAGCAGCCGCCGGCTTTATTCCAACCTGTGCGTCGAATTTCGTCGCTGTTTACCGCGTGAAGAGGCGCGCCGTGCGGCAAGAGGTTTGGCGGGGCTAATTGACGGATTGTGGCTGCGCAGCGCGCTGAACGACAAGGAGGGGAACCGGGAGGAGTCTCTGGCGGTTGCCTGCCACTTTATCGACTGTCTGCTGAGGACAGCGCCCTGCGCCACACCTGAACAGGAGAACTGATCATGTCACGTTATGGTTTACAGCCGCTGTTTATCCACGGCGAACGGGTCAACAGCGACGGTAACGACAGCTTTCCTGCCGTTAATCCGGCGACGGGCGAAGTCATCGCCCAGCTACAGGAAGCCACGGTCGGCGATATCGAACGGGCGGTCGCGTCTGCGCAGCATGGGCAACGCGTATGGGCTGCGATGACGGCGATACAACGGGCGCGGGTGTTGCAGCGCGCCGTGGCGATACTTCGCGAACGCAATGACGAGCTGGCATTGATGGAAACCCATGATACCGGCAAACCGTTGGCGGAAACCCGAACGGTGGACATCGCCACCGGGGCTGATGTGCTGGAGTATTACGCCGGGCTGGCGCCATCGCTGGAAGGGCAGCAGATCCCGCTGCGCGATCTGTCCTTTGTCTATACCCGGCGAGAGCCGTTGGGCGTGGCGGCGGCGATTGGCGCCTGGAATTACCCGATTCAGATTGCGCTCTGGAAATCCGCCCCTGCGCTGGCGGCGGGCAACGCCATGATCTTTAAACCCAGCGAACTGACCTCGCTGACAACCTTGCAATTGGCGGAGATCTATCATGAGGCGGGGCTGCCGGCGGGCGTATTCAATGTACTGACCGGTAGCGGCAAGCGCGTTGGTCAGGCGCTGACGCGTCATCCCGGCATCGCCAAAGTGTCTTTTACCGGCAGCGTGGCTAGCGGCAAAACGGTGATGGCGAATGCCGCTGAGTCCAGCCTTAAAGCGGTGACGATGGAACTGGGCGGCAAATCGCCGCTGATTATTTTTGATGACGCCGATTTGGATCGGGCCGCCGATATCGCCATGGCGGCCAACTTTTTCAGTAGCGGCCAGGTGTGTACCAATGGTACGCGGGTATTTATCCCGGCTGCGCTGAAGCGGGCTTTTGAGCACAAAATTCTTGAGCGCGTGGCTCGTATCCGCATGGGCGACCCGACCGACCTAACGGTGAATTTTGGTCCGCTGGTGAGCGTTGCCCACCGGGAGTCAGTGCTGCGTTACATCGAACTCGGCAAGACACAAGGCGCCAGATTGTTGACCGGAGGCGATGTGCCTGAAGGCGACGCATTCGCTCGCGGCGCCTGGGTGGCTCCCACGGTATTCACCGATTGCCGGGATGACATGACCATCGTGCGCGAAGAGATTTTCGGGCCGGTGATGAGCATCCTCACATACGGCGATGAAGAAGAGGTGATTCGGCGCGCCAACGCTACCGATTATGGATTGGCGGCTGGCGTGGTGACGCGCGATATCAGCCGGGCGCATCGGGTTATCCATCAGTTGCAGGCCGGAATCGGCTGGATCAACACCTGGGGCGAATCGCCGGCGCAGATGCCGGTCGGCGGTTACAAGCACTCGGGGATCGGACGTGAAAACGGCATCGTCACGTTGCAAAGCTACACCCAAACCAAATCCATTCAGGTCGAACTGGGAGATTTCAATCCGATTTTTTAATGCTGACGGAGGATGACATGGATTATGACTACATCATTATTGGCGCCGGCTCTGCCGGCAACGTGCTGGCCGCCCGGTTGACGGAAGACCCTGATGTCAGCGTTCTGCTGCTGGAGGCGGGCGGCCCCGATTACCGGCTGGATTTTCGAACTCAGATGCCGGCCGCACTGGCCTGGCCGTTACAGGGGAGGCGCTACAACTGGGCGTATGAAACCGATCCTGAGCCGTACATGGATAACCGGCGGATGGAGTGTGGGCGCGGTAAAGGATTGGGCGGATCGTCGCTGATCAACGGCATGTGCTACATCCGCGGCAACGCTATGGATTTTGAACACTGGGCGAGCTTGCCCGGCCTGGCAGACTGGCGCTATCGCGACTGCCTGCCGTATTTTCGCCTGGCGGAACGGCGCGACAGTGACGCTGATGCATATCACGGCGATCAGGGACCGGTGTGTGTGACGACACCCAAAGCTGGAAACAACGAGCTTTTTCATGCGATGGTCGCCGCAGGCGTGCAGGCGGGTTATCCGCGTACGGATGACCTGAACGGCTATCAGCAGGAAGGGTTTGGCCCCATGGATCGCACGGTAACCCCCGACGGACGCCGGGCCAGCACCGCCCGCGGTTATCTGGACATGGCGCGGGGGCGAGCGAATCTGACCATCGTGACCCATGCGCTGACCGATCGCCTCCTGTTCGACGGCAAGCGGGCGACCGGCGTCAGCTATCTGCGTGGCGACAACAATCAGCCGCAGCAGGTTTTCGCCCGGCGTGAAGTCCTGCTGTGCGCGGGAGCGATTGCATCGCCGCAGATATTGCAGCGCTCCGGCGTCGGCCCGGCGGATTTGTTGCGCAGTCTGGATATTCCGCTGGTGCAGCATTTGCCGGGCGTGGGGCAGAATCTGCAGGACCATCTGGAAATGTATCTGCAGTACCGCTGTAAACAGCCGGTTTCGCTTTATCCGGCGCTGAAGTGGATCAATCAGCCGAAGATTGGCGCCGAATGGTTGTTTTTCGGTACCGGTATCGGCGCCAGCAATCAGTTTGAAGCCGGTGGGTTTATTCGCAGCAGCGAAGCATTTGACTGGCCTAACCTGCAATTCCACTTTTTACCGGTGGCGATCAATTACAACGGCTCTCAGGCCGTGCGTGAACACGGTTTTCAGGCGCATGTCGGATCGATGCGTTCGCCAAGCCGCGGCCGTGTCCATGTGCGATCCGGCGATCCGCGTCAACACCCGAGTATTCTGTTCAACTATATGTCGACTGAACAGGACTGGCAGGAGTTTCGCGCGGCGATTCGCATTACCCGGGAAATCATATCGCAGCCGGCGTTGGATCGTTATCGGGGGGTAGAAATCAGTCCGGGGCCGCAGGCGCAGAGTGACAACGAGCTGGATGCGTTTATTCGCCGGCAGGCGGAAACCGCCTACCATCCTTGCGGTTCCTGCAAGATGGGGCAGGATGCGATGGCGGTGGTGGACGGTCAAGGGCAGGTGCACGGGCTTTCCGGATTGCGGGTGGTGGATGCGTCGATCATGCCGCAGATTATTACCGGTAACCTCAACGCCACCACGATCATGATGGCGGAGAAAATCGCCGATCGGATTCGCGGACGTACGCCGTTACCACCCAGCGAGGCGGATTTTTATGTCGCGAGCTCCGTGTCGGCTCATCCGGAATGAACCCTCAACAGCAATATACGCCATGCGGCACGTTGTCATATGGCGAGTAGCCGTGCAGGGAAATCGCAGATAAAAAACGACGGTAAGAGAGTGTGTTGAAGGGAAGGGATAACCTGTGTCGGCATTGCCCTTCATAGCAAAACGCGGCGTTAGCGCCGCGTTTTATCTGCTGTCAGAAGGTGCTGGTATCTTTGAACAGACCCACTTTCAGGTCGGTTGCGGTGTAGATGAGACGACCGTCGACCAGAACTTCACCATCTGCGATGCCCATGATCAGCTTACGGTTGATAACGCGTTTAAAGTGAATGCGATAAGTCACTTTTTTCGCCTCCGGCAGTACCTGACCGGTGAATTTCACTTCGCCCACGCCCAGTGCGCGGCCTTTTCCTTCGCCGCCCAGCCAGCCGAGATAGAAGCCTACCAACTGCCACATGGCATCCAGACCCAGGCAGCCTGGCATCACCGGATCGCCGATGAAGTGGCAACCGAAGAACCACAGATCCGGACGGATATCCAGTTCTGCTTCCACATAGCCTTTTCCATGCAGACCGCCTTCTTCGGTCATCGAGATGACACGATCCATCATCAGCATGTTGCCGGCCGGCAGTTGTGGTCCCTGCGGACCAAACAGTTCACCGCGTCCGCTGGCGAAAAGGTCTTCTTTGGAATAGGAATCGCGTTTGTCTACCATGTTTCTATAAGCCCTGTTTTTGTGGAGCACGCAGGTTAGCGTACAGATGTACGCTGAGCAAGTCTGTTGCTTCTGGACCAACCAGTTTCCTCAACGGAAAAACCACGGGAAGCGGCGGCGTTCCGGAGGCGCCAACTGCGCGATCCGCTCGCGGATCGCCGCCAGCAGACTGGGCTGCCGATCGTCATCATACGGCATCTGGGTCAACAGCATCAGCGCTTCGGCCACCGAATCCACGATGTAGATATGGAATTGCCCTTCACGCACGGCGTCGACCACTTCCGGCTGCAGACACAGATGACGCTGATTGGTCGCTGGAATAATTACGCCCTGTTTGCCGGTCAGACCACGACGCTGGCATACTTCGAAAAAGCCTTCGATTTTTTCGTTGACGCCGCCGATCGGTTGCACATGCCCAAACTGGTCGACAGAGCCGGTGACGGCCAACTGTTGATTGATGGGGAGCAGCGACAGGGCGCTGACCAGCGCGCTGAGCTCAGCCAGCGAGGCGCTGTCGCCATCGACTTCACTGTAGGACTGTTCAAACACGATCGATGCGGAAAACGGCAACTGCTGTTCCAGTTCCAGTTCGGAAATCAGGAATGCCTGCATAATCATCATGCCTTTGGCGTGCAGGTTGCCGCCCAGCTCAGCCTTGCGCTCGACGTCGGTCAGCTCGCCGTCGCCCGGGTGCACCACGCAGCTGATGCGGGTCGGTTCGCCAAACATCAGCGGATAACCGGGATACTCCAGCACTGATAACCCATTAACCTGACCGATCATGTCGCCTTCGGTTTCGATCAGGATCTGACCAAGCTCGATTTCGTCCTGCATACGTTCGGACAGGTAACCTTCACGCCAGCGGCGCGCGGTAACGGCATCAATAATAGCCTGCCCGGTGATGTCTTCCTGACGGGCATAGAGCGCGGCGTGTTTGAGCTGATGGAGCAGCCACTGCGGGCACAAGGGGACATTACCCTGATCGCCGCTATAGCGCACCGCCAGCGTAAACAGTTCCGGCCAGGCATCGGCGGCCAGCAGCGGCAACTGGTTTTCCAGGCATAACGCATTGATGTAGGAACACCAGTGCACCATGTCTTCGGGTTCGATCAACTGCAACTGTGATTCAAATTCGCCATAAATCGCCAGTTCGCCCAGCTCTGGTTCCATCTCATGGATATCGCCCAGGCTTTCACGATCGCCAAGCACGATCAGACGCAAATCGATCGGCATCGGCGGAATCTCTACCGGCAAGGGCCGCCGTTCGTCGGGAGACAGCCAGTGGTACTGACCGTCAATGATGATCTGCTTGAGCCGCAGCCACATCAGCGGCTGCGCCAGTAATGTTCGGGCGGACAGAATCAGCGTACCGCCGTTGACGCGATGGAGCAGGCCGGGCTGCAGGCTGATATCGTCTTTGTACACTCGCACACAGCCAAACAGCTGTTCCGGCTCGATCCACTCCTGATAGCCGCAGCGCAGGGTGGCCGCAAAATTGTCATCCGGATATTGGGCTGGCTGGATACTGATTTGACGACCGTCGATCTGATAACGGTTACCATGCAGCGTTTCCGATTGTCGGGCCGGTAGATGAGCGATGGCATTGGCAATCAGTGCCAGATAAGCGTTGTTCTCCTGCGCCTTCAATAGCATGAATCGGGAAGGCGAGCGGGGATGGCAGAAAATCGTCAGCGCATCGGCCAGGCGCGGCTGTACCGCTGAGAACTCGGCGGGGGCAAGTTGGGCTGCCTGGGAGAATAATGTCTGATATGGCGTATGATCGGGCAGCAGTTGCTGCCATTCGAGTCGGTTACTGGTCAAAGTATCTGCTGTAATCGTTTAAAGGAAAACCGTAATTATACAAGAATTCTTGGGGCTGCATATGCACTGAGTCCGGAGATGCGAACAAGAGAACATCCACAGGCGAATTTTTGGACGAAAAATAGTCAGCAAGGCATTGCCTGAAACGGGAATATCGGGCAACAATGGGGACAAGTTCAGGCACGTTACACGGTCACTAAAGAATAATGTATGAAATATCAACAACTAAAAAATCTTGAGTGCGGCTGGAAGTGGAAGTACCTGGTCAAAAAACATCGCGAAGGTGAGCCAGTCACGCGCTTTATCGAGCAAAGCGCGGCCGATGAAGCCGTAGATCGATTGCTGAAAATGGAAAGCCAGCCAGTACTGGTGCTGGAGTGGATTGCGCAGTGCATGAATCCGGCGCTGGAAAACCGCATGAAACAGACGATCCGCGCCCGGCGCAAACGGCACTTCAACGCCGAGCACCAGCATACCCGCAAGAAATCCATCGATCTTGAATATCTGGTCTGGCAGCGTCTGGCGGCGCTGGCGCAGCGCCGCGGCGTTACCCTATCGGAGACGATCGTGCAGTTGATCGAAGACGCGGAGCATAAAGAGAAATATGCCAGCCAGATGTCGCTGCTCAGGCAGGATCTGCAAGCGATGCTGAACCAGCCGCCGGAAAACGAATAGCCTGATTAATGTATGCCAGCGATAGAAAACGGTCTGACTGTTAAAACAGAACAGACATCAGCGCTGGCGAATCCTCATTTTCCGTACGACCCGCATTTTGAACCGGGCAGCAAATATCATGTCTGCTAATTCATTAAGTGATAATAATTAAAAAAATGAAAAAACGATCACCACTGGAAAACTTAATGGCCAGGTGACGCCGATTAATATTGAGGCCAGAAAGCGCATGGTCAGAGAATTATCTTTGCTCATAAAAAAAGTAAATAGCATCGAGACCGAAAGGCCCAGGAAATAGAGGGTTCTGATCATTTCCCACAGGTGATGGTGTGACACATTTACTTCCTTATGGTTACAGGGGCGCGTATTCTATGCTGTTAAAACTTTTCGATCAATCGATTAACCTGCCTGATGCCCGGATGCGCCCGCGGATGAACAACCCCCGCTACGCGGCCGCTGGCGGGGCGCTTTGGTTCGCCTCAACGCACCGGTGAGCCGTCATCTGTCGGCTGATGCGTCGGTAAAATGTTAACAACGTGGTATCGCGTTGTTGGCGCCATCGGTCAGTCGTGCATTCGTTGTAATAATATTACGCGCAGTCTCTATTTATTTTTGACGGACGTGTCAAAGAATACAGATCCGGAAGAATCCGAACCTCAATTGATAATTTTTTCAGCGGCTATTTATTTACAGGTGGAACGGATAGCTGAAAATGTTAAATCTATCCGGCGCAGACAGCCGATATGACAAAGATAAAACGCCGGATGAAAAATGTGAGATAAAACTGCGATCTATATCACATCAAAAGTATGCTTGTTTTATATTTTTTTGTGGTTTTCATGACATTTATATTAATTTTTTGTTTCAGTATGGACTTTATCAGGAGACTGGCATAGTTTGAGATTTTCTCCTGCCATAAAGGTAATGAAATGAGTGAGATATCAAGTCTGTCACTGAAAATCCCGTTGGATCTGAAAGAAAAGATCAAAGCGGCTGCGCTGGAAAACGAGGTCTCGATCAGTGCTGAGGTCAGTGCTCGTTTGCTGAAAAGTTTTGATATCGAAGACCATGCCCATGACGCTGATGAGGCAGAGATCGTTGATAGTCAGAATACGGAAGAGATCGTGGAGCAACCGCTGACGGCGAAGGAAATCAAAAAACTTCGTCAGCTGCTGAAAGGCAAAGGCACTTCCAGGAAGAAGTAATTCCGGCTTTCGCATGCTGTATCCATCGCAGGGATACAGCATTCATCCCACCTTCATGCTGTTCTTCCTCATTTCCCCATTTTTTCTTTTGGCTCGCGTATAGCGGACGTCAGGGGCGAACGCGCCTGTGGCAACGTGGATGATATCTGTACGTGACAAGGCGCGGGCGACGATTTCAGATAATCTGGCGGAACTCTTACGGCATTCTACTTACTTAACCTCAAAGGGACGGTAAATGGAGAGAACGTGGCAATTCCCGGTCGATAATCGTTAAAAACCGGGTAAGAATCATCGAGCGTAATAGCGAGGAATAACCATTAAGCAGGTAAGACGAAAGGTATCTGAATGAAATAAGATTCACTTTTCTGTTAGAACATTACTCTGAAAGCGTAAATATTCGGCTGGTTTTACCAAAATCTGTCGAGCATTTTTCTGTTCTATCGTAGACTGACGCCAATTTCAGAAGAAAAATTTTGGGTGTAATGATATTTCTTGTATGGAAAGTCACGTGAGTTATCGCGTGACGAGGTAGAAATTTCTGTAAGATTTTTTTTGTATTAACAACAACGCACTTATCATTCCTTTTATAATGTGAAACAATCCGCTATCAGCGTGGTCTTAGACAAGGTGATTGCGCTGATAATGGGGATGGCAGGATGCCGCATCCGATTATTGTTAATCAATAGCCGGAATAAATAACCGTGCCGCGGTTTAGGTTTTGGCCTGAACCGTGGCATGGTTACTTCACCTGCTGATTCATGGCGGGAATTGATGATCACGGAGGATAAAATGATTCCCAGGACTGGAATAACACGTTGGCGTGTTCATTGCGCCGACTGGATTGGTTCGACTTTCACCCATACCGGGTTCCATCATTCAGACTCTACTGCATGGCGTGCAGGTAAGAGCTCTGTGCTGTTACCTCACCCCGTTTCTCTGCTGTCCGGGCAGCGATGGCTTGCCGATGGTTCATCTTGCAATGGAATGACTTTCTTAAGGTATGGAGCCTGGTAAATATAAATTATTTGCCACTTGATTTTTAATTGGATTGTAACCGAAAGGATTTTATTAAAGGGGCTTGCAATGAATTTTTCTAATTTAAAAATAGGCTATAGACTGGCAATCGGATTTTCATTTCTTATCATCATGCTACTGATCGCAGGGGCGGTGGCATTAAGTAATCTGAGCGATTTTAACCGTAAGATGGATTATACCGTTTCCGAACTTTATCCGATGACGGCAAAAGGAAATAAACTGATCGATGAGCTGAATAATGCCCTATTGGGACAGCAACTCATATTGATGCTGGATTCTAATGAGGATATTAAACGCAAGAATGAAGAAACCAAGGGACATTCTGCGGAGATTACGGCCTTGCTGGCCGATTTAAGCAAAAATGTCAAAGATGCTCGCTCAGCCAGTCTGCTAAGTGATATTCAACAGATTCGTAGTGAATATAGCGTATCGGGAAATAAGCTGATGGATCTGGCCAGCCGCGGCAATAAGCAAGACGCGGTGGCAGAATTGATTAATGTTTCTCTGACGTTGCAACAAAAATATAAGGACAAGGTAGCCGAGTTCATTGACTATCAGGATGATCTGATGATGAACGCGCGGGAAGCGGTGCAAAAGAGCTATACCGATATTCGCATGGTCTTGTGGCTGGTTTTTATTATTAGCATCGTAGCCGGAGGGCTGATCGCCTGGTGGATCACCCGTAGTGTGACGCAGCCGCTGCAGGAGGCGTTAACGCTGGCGGAAAAGGTCGCGAAAGGCGATTTGACTACCGAAGCCTCTGCCTGTGCGCAGGATGAAACCGGCAAGTTGTTGCATGCGCTGTATGAAATGAATGACAGCCTGCGTAACATTGTCAGTCAGGTGCGTGATGGCGCGGAAACCATTTCTTCCGCCGCATCGCAGATTGCCGCCGGCAATCAGGATTTGTCCGCCCGTACCGAAGAACAGGCCAGTTCTCTGGAACAGACCGCTGCATCGATTGAACAACTGACCGCCACCATCAAAAATACGGCGGCAAATACGGAGCATGCGGCTTCGCTGGCGGGGCAGGCTTCCGAGATTGTTCGCCAGAGCGGCGAAATGATGGCGGATGTCACGCGGGAAATGCGCGAAATCCGAAGCGGATCCCAGCGCATGGCGGAAATCATCGGCGTGATTGACAGTATCGCCTTCCAGACCAATATTCTGGCGTTGAATGCCGCGGTGGAAGCCGCCCGCGCCGGTGAGCAGGGAAGGGGATTCGCCGTTGTGGCTAGCGAAGTCCGTGCGCTGGCGCAGCGCAGCGCTAATTCGGCCAAGGAAATCAAGGAACTGATTGATAACTCGGTGCAAAAGGTGCAGGACGGCATGTCGCTGGTGGAAAATACGGAACAGACGATGGGCGCAGTGATTGATAATGCGCACAACGCCGATGGCGTGATCACTGAAATCGCCAAAGCCAGTCTGGAGCAGAGCGAAGGCATCAACCAGATTAACCTAGCGATTGGGCAGATCGATACCACGACGCAGCAGAATGCGGCGCTGGTGGAAGAATCTGCAGCGGCGGCGCTTTCTCTGCAGGAACAGGCACAAACGCTGGCAAAAACCGTCAGTGTGTTCAAACTGAATAGCAACTGGTCCGACAAAGGAACGACGCGGCGGCAGCCGGGAGGAAAGGGGCTGGCGCTGGCCGGTTTGCCGGGCGCGAAAGACGCAACCGGATCTGATGCGCCGGAATGGGCGACCTTCTGATTCGTGATAATGTTGAATGAAAACCGCAGTCGATTATGACTGCGGTTTTTTTTACATCCGCCCGTGCTGACTGAACATGTGCGTTGGCCGATATAACATGCCGGCACGCGTCAGTCATACCGGCCTTCGGTGGTCAGTCGGAATGTTACGCCGTCTGACGTTGTCGCGACCAGCGCCAGATATCGACCAACAGGAACATGACCAGACTGATCCCCATCACCGGCAGGCTGACCGCCAGCGCACCCGCAATAACTAGCACCAGCAACCGAAGGCGGCCGTTCAGTTGCAGGAAGGCGGTCGTCAGTGTCTGCAGTGGGTTATAGGGGGAAGGATGCGCCGGCCGACGGCTCCACCACATCCGGTATCCCCAGACGATCAGAGAACAGAGCCCGAGGCCGAATGCCGACAGCAGCAGTTGATTGGCTAGTCCGAACAGTACCCCCATATGCGCGTCAATCCCCCAGCGTGTCAGTTTGGCTACTAGCGGATAGTCGGCAAAATTGACTTTGTCGATGACGCGGAACGTCATCGGGTCAATCGCTACGGCGTCAACCTGCGTGGGCCATGCCCGATCAATTTCGCTAACGGTCCACGCCCGCTGAGCCCTGGATGCCGGGCGAATCTCTATTTTCCCGGCATCAATTCCCGCGGCTCTGGCGGCAGCCAGTACGCTATCAAACGTTTGCGGCGTGGTCTGGGAGACTGCCGGATGCATTGGCATCGACATCATGTCGTGTTCGGCATGCGCCGAGGGAGGAGAGGGCGGCGCCGTATCAAGGCGGGTATTGACTGACGGCGTTTGCCAGCCCATGACCGCACGAAGCTGGGCGACGTTGTCGCCGGCCCAACGCGACCAGGTCAGGCCGGTCGCTGAAAAGAATAGCAACCCGACCAGCAGTAACAGGCCGGTAACCGCGTGATTGCTGCGTAATCGCTGGCGTTGCCGGGCCGGACTCAGGCGCCCTGCGGCGGGGCGGCGGTGCAGGCGAGGATGATTTTTGCGGGTCGAGATCCAGATATACAGGCCGCCCAGGGCGGCAATCCATAGCCAGGAGGCGGCCAGTTCGCTGTAGTTTCGGCCAATATCGCCCAGCAACAGACTACGGTGCAGATAATCCAGGCTGGTGCGAAACGGCAGAATGCCGCTGGTGCCGTATACCGTGAGCGCGCCGCGGATGTCGAGTGACACCGGATCTACAAATACCGCAAAACTTTCTGATGGACCGAGATCGGGCAGGGAAAACATCACCCGCGTCGTCTGCCCGGCTTCCGGCGCCGGGCGAACCGCGGTTAGCCGGGCGTGCTGGGCCTTATCGCCCAAAGCGTGGGTCGCCGCCGTAATTTGTTGCGACAGCAACGTAGGCGCTCCTGCGGCGTCAGTAAACAACTGGTGAGAATAGAGTTTTGATTCAATCTGCGGCGTCAGCACATACAGCGTGCCGGTCAGCGCCGCGATAAAGATGAACGGGCCGATGAATAACCCGATATAAAAATGCAACCGCATCAGCAATGCCTGCAACGCTGCGCGCTGTGAGCGGACCTGACTGTTGCGAGTCGCGTCGTACGTTAGCGGTGTATCAATGACCGCTCCCGCCTGAATGAAGGATGTCTCGGTTTTTGACTCGGACATAAAACCTCCGCATAGGGTAAGCCAGCAGTCGACAAAGATGAATGTCACTCCTGTCGACAGGCGTGGTTGTTCAGCGGCATCTGGTGATAAAAAACCATCAGCAAGAGTGACCGTAAGCGGTGTCAGACACGGCTTTAATGAACAAATGGTTTTGATGGTAATGGCTTATCCACGAGGAGGGGCGCGGGGTAGCGGTGAAAGGAAACGTGGGTTATGGAACAGGGAATAGACGGGGAGAAGCGCTTGCCAGCGAGGCGACCAGACGGCGACGACAGCTTGAAGCAGGCCTGATAATGCCAGCAGCGGCAGATAAGAAAGCAGCACGCAGTAACCGCAGGCGGCATGATCCATGCCCATGCCCATGCCCATGCCCATGCCCATGCCCATGCCCATGCCCATGCCCATGCCCATCTTATCCATATCTCCTTTGGGCGTCGCAGCAGAAACCATGGCATGGTGGCTGTGATGCTCCGGCATGGAGAGGCTGGCGGAAGGCGAATGGTGATGTGGGCGCGGCGATATCTGAACGTGATGACTGGCCCGCAATGACTGCGAGATGGGCGGGGCCAGAAAGATCATGACAAGGGCCAGTATCCCCAGCCAGGCTGGGGTTCGCCATTGTCTCAGTTCAAACAGAGACATGCGTTACATGTGACGATGAGAAAAAGGCAACATAGCCGACACTGTACCCGATCATGGAATAAGGGTTAAGAAAATGTTCTTTTTTGATCATCCCAGGTGAAAAAGTTGCGTTCCGCTTTCCATAAAACACCGGTTAATGGGCGTCAGACCCAGAAGTTTCTTGCTACTGCGGTCATGTGAGAGGAAAATTTACCCTCGTTTCTCAACGGACTAATCCTAGGCATTTTTAGGGCGATATCCGTTATGGTTTTTCATCCTGAAAAGGCGGTTTGTCATTTAGGCGTGTCGATGTTGTTTAAACGATGACCTATTATGATGAACCATTCTTTTCTCAAGTTGTCGGAAAGCTAACTTATCCATTAATATGGGTTTTAGTTGATTTAGGCACACATACAGGGGGAGATGTGCTGGTTAATAAATTTAGGGTTAAGCAGCGGGTTGCTAATCTTCGCTGGGTTTCAGCTGCGGTCATGCTGTCTCTGACATCATTGCACGCTTGGGCTTTTTCCATTGACGATGTTGCGCAGAAGGCGGAAAAGCTTGCTGAAAAGGGGTATGAAGCGCCAAAGAGTAATCTTCCGGCCCAGTTTCGCGACATGAAATTCGCCGATTATCAGCAGATTCGCTTCAACCAGGACAAATCCTACTGGAATTCGGACCAGACGCCTTTCAAACTGCAGTTCTACCATCAGGGTATGTATTTTGACATTCCGGTCAAAATCAATGAAGTGACTGCCACTGAAGTCAACGAAATCAAATATTCTACCGACTATTTCAATTTTGGTTCCGTCAACCATGATCCGGCGACGGTGAAAGATTTGGGCTTCGCAGGCTTCAAGGTCCTGTACCCGATCAACAAAGCGGATAAGCACGACGAAATCCTCAGTATGCTGGGTGCGAGCTATTTCCGCGTGGTGGGTAAAGGACAAGTGTATGGTCTGTCGGCCCGCGGCCTGGCTATCGACACGGCGTTGCCGTCCGGCGAGGAGTTCCCGCGTTTCCGCGAATTCTGGATTGAGCATCCGAAGCCGGAAGACAAACACCTGGTGATTTACGCGTTGCTGGATTCTCCGCGTTCCGTCGGCGCCTATCGCTTTGTGCTCTATCCGGGCAGCGACAGCATGATGGATGTGGAAGCCAAGGTTTATCTGCGCGACAAAGTGGGCAAACTGGGCGTAGCGCCGCTGACCAGCATGTTCCTGTTTGGGCCGAACCAGCCGTCTCCGACGCTGAACTATCGTCCGGCGCTGCATGACTCCAACGGCTTGTCTATCCATGCCGGCAACGGCGAGTGGATCTGGCGTCCGCTGAATAATCCGAAGCACCTGGCGGTAAGCACCTATACGATTGAGAATCCGAAAGGCTTCGGGTTGCTGCAGCGTGGTCGCGATTTCTCCGGTTATGAAGATCTGGACGATCGTTACGATTTGCGTCCCAGCGGCTGGATTGAAACCAAAGGCGACTGGGGTAAAGGCAAGGTGGAACTGGTAGAGATTCCGACCGCGGATGAAACCAACGATAACATCGTGGCTTTCTGGACGCCGGAAAACCTGCCTGAGAAAGGCAAACCGCTGGAAGTTAAATACCGCCTGCATTTCACCAAGGATGAAGAAGCGCTGCATTCGCCGGAACAGGCCTATGTGATGCAGACCATGCGTTCAACCGGCGATGTGAAACAGTCCAATCTGATTCGTCAGCCGGACGGCACCACTGCATTCCTGGTCGATTTCGCCGGCGGCAAAATGAAGGAGCTGGATCCGAATGCGCCGGTCGCGTCACAAGTCAGTATCGGTGACAACGGCGAAATTGTGGAAAACACTGTTCGCTATAATCCGGTAACCCATGGCTGGCGTCTGACACTGCGTATGAAAGTGAAAGACAACAAGCAGCCGACGGAAATGCGAGCGGCATTGGTCAATGGCGAAACTACATTGACTGAAACCTGGAGCTATCAGCTGCCTGCTAATGAATAAATCAACTTCTACTCTCGAGTATATCGAGAAATTGCCTCTGCCTGCCGAGCAGGCAGAGGCCCTGCGTGAGAGCTTGTCCTCGTCTCAGGATCTGTCTTCCCTGCATCATTCTTTGTCTGATGATTCTGTCGTCACTATGCAATCGCCGGATGATGTTCCGCTGGTTTCCGTACCGCGTCGTCTGGAACTGGCGTGGGAAGACGGGTTGAACGGCGGTAAGCAACTGGGTAAAGACCGTGAAGGGCGTACTGCGCTGCAGGCGATGCCGCGTATCACTCGTGCTTCTATGTTCCCTGATGCCTGGCAGACGAACCCGATGGTGCGCTGGTGGGATATGCTCAACGGGCGTTCCAAACCACTTCGTCATCAGTACAAGACGGCGGAAGAGAACGAAGCGGAAAATCGTTGGCGCAGGGTAGGGACGTTGCGCCGCTATATCCTGTTGTTGCTGACGCTGTTCCAAACCGCTATTGCTACCTGGTATATGAAGACCATTCTTCCTTATCAGGGGTGGGCGCTGATCGATCCTTTCGCGATGGTGCATCAGGACGTATGGCGTACGGTTATGCAACTGCTGCCTTATGTGCTGCAGAGTGGGATTTTGATCCTGTTCGCTATCCTGTTCTGTTGGGTCTCGGCCGGTTTCTGGACCGCGTTGATGGGGTTCCTGCAGCTGCTGATCGGCAAGGACAAATACAGTATCTCGTCGACAACGACCGGCAATGAACCGCTGAATCCGGAACACCGCACGGCACTGATCATGCCGATCTGCAACGAAGATGTGGAACGTGTGTTTGCGGGATTGCGGGCGACTTACGAGTCGGTTGCGGCTACCGGCGAGCTGGATCATTTCGACATTTATGTGCTCAGCGACAGTAACGATCCGGATATTTGCGTCGCCGAACAGAAAGCGTGGATGGATCTGTGTCGTGAAGTTGGCGGTGCGGGTCGAATCTTCTATCGCCGTCGCCGTCGCCGTGTGAAGCGTAAGAGCGGCAATATCGACGATTTCTGCCGTCGCTGGGGCAATCAGTACAGCTATATGGTGGTGCTGGATGCCGATAGCGTCATGAGCGGCGAGTGCCTGACTTCGCTGGTTCGGTTGATGGAAGCCAACCCGAGAGCCGGGATTATCCAGTCTGCACCGCGTGCATCGGGTATGGATACGCTGTATGCCCGCTGCCAACAGTTTGCTACTCGTGTTTATGGCCCGCTGTTCACCGCCGGTTTGCACTTCTGGCAATTGGGTGAATCCCATTACTGGGGTCATAACGCCATTATCCGTGTTAAACCGTTCATTGAGCATTGCGCACTGGCGCCGCTGCCGGGTGAAGGGTCGTTTGCCGGTTCCATCCTGTCGCATGACTTCGTTGAAGCCGCGCTGATGCGTCGTGCCGGGTGGGGCGTGTGGATTGCCTACGATCTACCGGGTAGCTATGAAGAGCTGCCGCCTAACCTGCTGGATGAATTGAAACGCGACCGTCGCTGGTGTCACGGTAACCTGATGAACTTCAGGCTGTTCCTGGTTAAAGGCATGCATCCGGTGCACCGTGCGGTGTTCCTGACCGGGGTCATGTCTTACCTGTCCGCGCCGTTGTGGTTCATGTTCCTGGCGCTCTCCACGGCATTGCAGGTGGTGCATACGCTGATGGAGCCGCAGTACTTCCTGCAACCTCGCCAGCTGTTTCCGGTATGGCCGCAGTGGCGGCCGGAACTGGCGATAGCTTTGTTCTCGACAACATTGGTTCTGTTGTTCCTGCCGAAATTGCTGAGCGTCATTCTGGTATGTGCTAAAGGCGCTAAGTCTTACGGCGGAGTGGCCAAGCTGTTTATCTCACTGCTGATTGAAATGCTGTTTTCCGTGCTGCTGGCGCCGGTACGCATGCTGTTCCACACCGTGTTTGTGGTCAGCGCGTTTCTGGGATGGTCGGTGCAGTGGAAATCACCGCAGCGTGATGATGATGCGACACCCTGGAGCGAAGCCTTCACCCGCCATGGTTCTCAGCTGCTGCTGGGACTGGTTTGGGCGATTGGCATGGCATGGCTGGATTTGCGCTTCCTGTGGTGGCTGGCGCCTATCGTATTCTCGTTGATCCTGTCGCCGCTGGTATCAGTACTGTCCAGCCGTGCCGGCGTGGGGCTGGCCTGCAAACGCGCCAAGCTGCTGCTGATCCCGGAAGAGTTCGAGCCGCCGCGTGAACTGGTGGCGACCGATGAGTATTTCCGTCGCAATCGTGAGCGCAAGCTGGAGCATGGTTTCATGCATGCGATCTTTGATCCGTCAATCAACGCGCTGACCAGCGCAATGGCGACGGCGCGTCACCGCTTCAGCAAGCCGATTGAGGATATGCGCGAGCAACGCGTCAATGATGCACTGAGTCGCAAACCGCAGGATGTTGATGGCAATCTGCGTCTGGCGTTGATTAGCGATCCGGTGACGTTGGCTCGCCTGCACCATCGGGTGTGGAGTCAGCCGGATACTCACAGCGACTGGCGAAGCCATTATCAGGCACTCGCCGCTCCGGTGATTAAAAACGCCCAGTAAGTCAGGGTGATCGACGAAAAAGCAACGGCCAGTCCGTTGCTTTTTTTATGGGCTGATTCTGTCCATTATCAGGATTACGTTCATCCCACACCGGAGAACCGCTTTATTCAGGTTCAGATACCGGTATGCGATTGGGTTTGCGGCGTAGAGAGAACCATGAGTAGAACGCGTTGATCATCACGACGGCAGCGGTAACCAGAAATACGGCTCTGAACCCAAAGCTGGCGGAAATGCTGGCGCCCAGTAGCGGCCCCGTCACGTTGCCGACATCACGGAATGATTGGTTATAACTGAATATCCGGCCGGCGACCTGATGAGAAGAATGGTAGATCAGCAACGTTTGCACGGCGGGTAACAGTGCGCCGTCAGCGGCCCCCAGCAGGAAACGCAGCAACGCCAGTTGCCAGGGCGACTGTACGAACGCCATCGGGATGAGTAGCAGCACCGAGAGTATCAACATGGCGATCAGGATGCGCTCCGGGCCAATCTTGTCGCCGAGTTTTCCCAACCGTGGGGCGCTCAGCAGTGCCGATACGCCCGGAATGGCGGCGATAGCGCCGCTGATAAAGGCCAGATTATCGGTCTGACCCGCCAGTTCACGCACATACAACGTCAGAATTGGCGCGATAGAGCCGGTGGCTATCTGGATAATCATGGTTGTCACAAACAGGCTCATCACCAGATGCGGGTTTTTCAGTGAAATCATCACCTGGCGCCCGCTGAGCATGTCCTTTTTCCGAACGGGCTCAATTCGTTCCCGAATGAGAAAGAGCGTAATTAGAAAACAGATGAACAAGACCACCGCTGTGATGAAGAAGACCGGCCGCAAGCCAAAGGTATCCGCCAGATAGCCGCCTAAGAGCGGCCCGAGCAGCGCACCGCCCACTGCGCCGGTGGACAGGGTTCCCAGCGCCCAGCCGCTACGATTGCGGGGAACCTGGGTGGCGATCAGCGCATTGGCATTCGGCACGAAGCCGCCCAGGATACCCAATGCCGCTCTGAGCAGCAGGAATTGCCAGATATTTTGCACCAGCCCCATCAACGCCATCACTATCGCCATTCCTAACGCAGAGCGCAGTAGCATCAGCTTGCGCCCTTTACGATCGGCAAGACGTCCCCAGAACGGCGAAGCGATAGCTGAAAACAGGAAGGTAATGCTGAAAACCACGCCCGACCACAGATTCAATTCTTCATGGCCCTGTATGCCGAGTTGCTCGACATACAGTGAAAGAAAAGGCATGACCAGGCTGAAAGCGGCCCCGGTAAAGAAACACCCCAACCAGGCGATGTAGAGATTGCGTTTCCAGTCAATCGGGGCGGTGTCATCCATCGTATTTTCCTGACTGGGTTGTCCCAGGGCTTAGTACAGCGAAGGTTCCCCGACAGGGCGTGTTTTGAAGCGTCGATGCAGCCACATATATTGGTCCGGCGCCAACAGGATATTTTCTTCAACCAGTTTGTTCATCCAGGCGGCGGTCGCTTCTTCGCTTTCCAGCGGAATATCCAGCTGTGCCGGCTGAATAATCAATTCATAACCCCTGGCATCCGGCAGGCGGCGGGGAACAAACGGGACGATAGCGGGTTTGGCGGCTCGGGCCAGCATGTAACTGCCGACTGTGGTCGCCGTTTTCTCGACGGCAAATAAGGGAACGAATACGCTACTGCGCGGACCGTAGTCATGGTCGGGAGCGTACCAGATAATTTCGCCCTGTTTCAGGGCGCGAATCATGCCTTTTAAATCCTTGCGATCCAGCATAGATTTGTTGGAACGCATTCTGCCCCAGGTTTGCAGCCAGTCGATCAGCTTATTGTCATTGGGTCGGTAAACGCCGATCCCGGCATTTTGCAGACCGAAGATGCGCGCGCCCAATTCCAGGGTCAGAAAATGCAGACCAATCAACAATACGCCGCGCTTTTGCTCACGCAGAGGCTGCATATTTTCAATACCGATCACCTTGAACCAGCGCTCTACCCGCCAGTCAGGCCAGAACCACGCCATACCGGTTTCCATCACCCCCATGCCGACGGATTCAAAGTTTTTCTTCACCAGTTGTTCCCGTTCTTCTGCGGGCATATCCGGAAAACAGAGTTGCAGATTACGATGGGCGATAGCGACGCGGCGTTTTAGAAAGTGCATGGACAATCTTCCCAGCCCGGTACCGATGCGGTAAATGAAAGGATAAGGCAGCAACACCAGCAGATAGAGAAGAACAATGCCTGACCACGTCGGCCAGTAGCGAGGGTGTAAGAGTGAGCGATGGAAAGAGGGGATTTGTGTCATAGCCTCAGTATCAAAATCAAAAAGCGGCGAACAACACGCCGACGGTTAACATAATGATCAGCGCTTTCCAACAGAATAGCCGAAAGCGGCGTTGTTAAGGAAAGAATACGCTTGTTGCTTTTATCCGCAAATTCAACACGGTATCTATAATAACATTTGAGGGATATGGGTTTTAGCGTTTGGTGACATTGGGCGGAACAGCCCCCGCACTGTACGGCGGGGACATCAACTTATAGCGGGGTGAACAGCCCTTTGGCGTAATGTGGTTCGCAGCGCCAGTACTGGGGAGGCGCGATAACTTTTTCTTTCAGCCGGATCGCCGCGTGCCACGGCCAGCGCGGATTGAACAAAATCGCACGCGCAAGAGCTACCGCATCCGCCTCTTCAGTTGCCAGAATTGCTTCTGCCTGTTCCGGTTCAGTGATCAAGCCGACGGCGATGGTCACCAACCCGGTTGCCTGACGAATTTTTTGTGCGAAAGGCACCTGATAATTGGGGGCGGGATGAATTTGCTGTAAGGGCGACAGACCGCCGCTGGAAACATGAATATAGTCGCACCCCAATTCGCGCAGCAGTTGGCCTAGCTCAATAGATTGCGCCAGATCCCAGCCGCCTTCGACGGCATCAGTGGCGGAAATACGGACGCCCACGGTTTTATGCGGCGGAAACACTTCACGCACAGCCATATAGACCTCGCGCAGCAGGCGCATGCGGTTGGTCAGCGATCCCCCATATTCATCATCGCGCTGGTTGGTCAATGGCGAAAGAAATTGATGCAACAGGTAGCCGTGAGCGGCGTGGAGCTCGATCAAATCGAACCCCAGCCGATCTGCCCGTCTGGCCGAGGCGGCGAAGGCGTCAATCAGGTTCTTGATTTGATCGTGGCTCATGGCGACAGGCGGGGTGTCATCCGGGTGGTAAGGCAAGGCGGAAGGCGCCACTGTCTGCCAGCCGCCTTGCTCTGGGGGCAGGAAGGTTCGATTGGCCCAGGGCGCGCCGGTTGAGGCTTTGCGGCCGGCATGGCCGAGCTGGATGCCCAACGGGATGGCTGAATGTTTGCGGATGCCCCGTACAACCGGCGCCAGTGCACGTTCGGTATCGTCGTCCCACAGGCCGAGGTCCTGTGGCGAGATGCGCCCTTCCGGCAGGACGGCGGTGGCTTCCAGAATCAATAATCCGGCGCCGGAATGCGACAACGTACCCAGATGCATCATGTGCCATTCGGTCGCTTTACCATTTTCAGCTGAGTACTGGCACATCGGCGCGATGATGATGCGGTTTGGCAGCGTCAGGTTTCCCAATGCCAATGGGCTGAACAGTTTGCTCATGAAGATAACCTCCGTCTGAGATATACCCGGGAAACATTGCCAGAGATGTCGCAGCGCCTGAAATAACGATTTCACATTCCGATATGCACGTCATTCACTGACAGTATGCTATCCCTCGTGTATGATGCGGCGGCAATTTATTGTTTGCGCAACATCGCCTTCATAATATTTTAACGCCATTCACCTCAATAAAAACAGGATCGTACACCATGCCAGTGTTACATAACCGTGTTTCCAATGAGGAACTGAAAGCGCGCATGCTCGCTGAAACCGAGCCGCGTACCACAGTGTCCTTTTACAAATATTTCCAACTGGATGACCCGCAAGCCTTCCGCGATGCGCTCTATATCGCCTTTAGCCATGTAAAGGTATTCGGCCGCGTTTATATCGCCAGAGAAGGCATTAACGCGCAGATCAGCGTTCCGGCCAGCCATTTTGAGGACTTTCGCCGCGCCCTGTTCGGCTCGCATCCGGCTTTGGACGGAATTCGGCTGAATGTCGCACTGGAAGATGACGGTAAGTCATTCTGGGTATTACGCATGAAAGTGCGGGATCGCATTGTCGCCGATGGCATTGATGACGCCAGCTTCGATCCGACCCAGGTCGGTCAGTATCTCAAAGCGGAAGAGGTCAACCGGATGGCGGACGATCCTGATACGTTGTTCGTGGATATGCGTAATCATTATGAGTATGAAGTCGGCCATTTTGAAAACGCGATTGAAGTGCCTTCCGATACGTTCCGCGAGCAGTTGCCGATGGCGGTCGATATGCTGGCGGACGCGCGCGACAAGAATATCGTGATGTATTGCACCGGCGGGATTCGCTGTGAAAAAGCCAGTGCCTACATGCTTCATCATGGTTTCAGAAATGTCTATCACGTGGAAGGCGGCATCATCGAATACGTGCGGCAGGCCAAAGCCAATGGGTTGCCCCTCAGGTTTATCGGCAAAAACTTTGTATTTGACGAACGGATGGGGGAACGAGTATCCGGGGATGTGATTGCCCATTGCCATCAATGCGGTGAGCCGTGCGATACCCATGTCAACTGTAAGAATCAGGGATGCCATTTACTGTTTATTCAATGCCCGACGTGCGCGGAAAAATATGAGGGATGCTGTAGCACCGTGTGTCAGGATGAGATCCGGTTACCGCTTGAAGAGCAGCGTCAGCGCCGGAAAAATCGTGAAATCAGCATGAAGATCTTCAATAAGTCTAAAGGATTGCTGAATACCACCCTGGGTATTCCTGCACCGGAAGAGAAAAAATAACGCTGATGGCGAAAAGCGCAGAGTCTATGAAAGACTCTGCGCAAATTATTATTTCTGACGAATACCTTCAACCGAAATGATCAGATCCACTTCCTGAGAAGCCGGGCCAAGATCGGTAGTGATATTAAAATCTTTCAGTTTAAGCTTTCCTTCGGCTTCGAAACCGGCACGATAATTCCCCCACGGGTCGTTACCCTGACCAATTGCTTTCGCTTCCAGCGTCAGCGGTTTAGTTACGCCATTCAATGTCAGATTGCCGGTAATTTTCAATTCATCGCCGTCTTTTTTCACTTCGGTGGATGCGAATGTCGCCTGAGGGTGCTTGGCGACATTCAGAAATTCGGCGCTGCGAATATGTTTATCACGTTCGGCATGATTGGTGTCAACGCTGTTGGTATTGATGGTTACGCTGACTTTGTCTGCGGAAGGATTATTTTCATCAAAGGTAAATGCGCCGTCGAAATCCTTGAAGGTACCGTATAACCAGCTGTATCCCAGATGCTTGATACGGAACTGAACAAACGCATGTTGTCCTTCCTTGTCAATTTTATAATCGGCAGCGGTAGCGGCTCCCGCGAAGCTAAACAGGGAAGCCATAGTCACGCCCAGAATTGCTTTCTTAAACATTGGTCTTTCTCCTTGAACCCAGAATGAATTAATCCGCCTGTCTACCCAACATGCGTTTTAACGTAGCGTCACGATCGATAAAGTGATGTTTAAATGCCGCCAGCGCATGCAAGACGGACAAAATGACGACCGCCCATGCAAGATACAAATGGATGGTACCGGCGGTATCCGCCTGATCCTGAATCCCGCTCAGCGTAGCGGGCACTGAGAACCAGCCAAAGACGGAAATTGGCTGACCTTCGGCGGTAGAAATCAGATAACCGCTAATCAGTATGCTGAATAACAACAGATACAGGAAAATATGCGCCAACGTGGCGCCGATACGGGTCAGTGTGGAATAGCTGGATAGCGGGCGAGGAGGAGGAGAAACCCAGCGCCATATCACCCGGAACAGCAGAGCCAGAAACAGCAATATGCCTATACCTTTATGTATTTCAGGCGCGTTGTGATACCAGGGATCGTAATATCCCAGGGCAACCATCCATAGCCCTAATGCAAACATGCCATACACTGTGGCAGCGGTAATCCAGTGCAGCAGCACGCTAATGTGCCCATAGCGGGTTGACGTATTACGCCAAAGCATTATTGAAATCCTTATCGTAGGTTAACCTTTGTTTCAGGAAATTAAACATCCGTAAACATAAAATCAATATAAAAATGACCTATTCAATATGATATTTTTATATTTCAATAAATTTGAAGGTGGTTCGGATTTATTATTCAGGATGACTGTGTAAGTTTATTAAAACATTTCTTTATTTATTTAAATTCAGGAAGATAAATGCTTTTTTATTAAATTGGGTTACTTGTTTTTCTGATTTTATTCTTTTGGTAATTTATTTTTACAAACAAATCAGATGCTAAATTTGTTGTAATGAAGATATAGACGGTGAGACACCGCTCTGGGGAGCGGTGTCAGGGGAGAGAATGGCATTGGTGAATGGTGATAAATATAAAAAATATTAATGCTTAAGATAGTCGGCAGGTTGATATTCATTCGATTCGATTTTGGCAATCCCAGCCTCAAGGATTGAGATAAGCTGTTTTGCCACGTCCGTGGTTAACCATAATGTCCGGTCAACCTGCGCCTCATCTGGCGCCTGGTCCGCCGTAGAAAGGTAATGCAGGCGGATCATCATTGCGTCATAACTGTCAACGGTACTGATATCCCAGCCTACTAGCGGGTGCGTTTGAATAATCTCATTTTTTCTGTCCATAAATACCCCTTATTGACTAGTTACTACCGTGAGTGACTAAACGAGGTTTAAGACGGCTCTTGTAGCTGAGCAATATCAGTATATCTCTGTCAGATTCATTTATGGAAATTAAATGTAAAAAAAACTCAAGTGGATGTTTCAGTTAATTATCTGGTGAAATGAACGATGATTCTTGAACAAAAATAGTACAACTCGTTAATGTGAACGTGCGATTCAACGCGATATCCGAGGAAAAAATGAAGAGGCCAGACGCAAGAGGACTGGCCATTAGGTAACCTGTGCGGATGGAGAAAGGACTACTCGTTTTGAATAAACCAGTCGTCAGCGCTTTCCCATGTCTCCTGCAGGATCTCCGATATTCTCTCTTTATCGTCCTTGTTACCGCCAAAGACGCTCAGATTATTGGCGGCAGCGTAACGGACGTGTACGGGGGTATCCGGATAAATGCCATGAACCCGGTGACTCAGTTCATCGGTCAGCGCTTCAAGTGCGCCTGCGGGCAGTGGGGTCGTTTTTGCTATGGTAAGTTCAATACGCATGGTTGCCTTCTTATGTGACTGTGTTTTTATACAGTATATCAGGGAAGGCAACAACATGAATAAAAAATGCGTACAAAGTGACTCCCTGGCTGGCAGGGAGTTCGGCGCTATCAGGCGACAGACCAGTTCAGGCTCTGGCCGGCAAGAAACGGAATGATAGTTTCTTCGCCTGCGACAATTTCTTCCGGAAACTGCACCGGCTGGCGGCGTAATTCAAGCGTGCCTTCGTTAACCGGCAACCCGTAAAAGCGTGGGCCATTCAGGGAGCAGAACGCTTCCAGTTTATCCAGAGCGTTCAATTCCTCGAATACGGTGGCGTAGGCGCTCAATGAGGCCTGCGCGTTGAAAACGCCGGCACAGCCACAGGACGATTCTTTACGGTGTTTGGCATGCGGGGCGGAGTCGGTGCCGAGGAAGAATTTCTCGCTACCGCTGGCGACCGCTTCGCGCAGAGCCTGCTGGTGTGTGTTGCGCTTGAGGATCGGCAGGCAGTACAGATGCGGGCGGATGCCGCCCACCAGCATGTGATTGCGATTAAACATCAGATGCTGCGGAGTGATGGTGGCCGCAACGAAACGATCGGCAGACTGCACATACTGGGCGGCTTCGCGAGTGGTAATGTGCTCAAACACCACTTTCAATTCCGGGAACTGCTGGCGCAGCGGCTCCATGATGCGCTCGATGAAACGGGCTTCGCGATCGAAAATGTCGACTTCCGGATCGGTGACTTCGCCGTGAACCAGCAGCGGCATGCCCAGTTTTTGCATTGCTTCCAACACCGGGTAGATGGTTCTGATGTCCGATACGCCGTGGCTGGAATTGGTGGTGGCATGTGCCGGATAAAGCTTGGCGGCGGTAAAGACACCTTGTTGATAGCCCGAGATGATTTCGTTTTTGTCCAGAGACTCTGTCAGGTAACAGGTCATCAACGGCTGGAAGGTCTCGCCGGCTGGAACGGCGGATAAAATCCGCTGCCGATATGCTTCAGCCTGGGCCGCGGTAGTAATGGGCGGCGTCAGATTCGGCATCACGATTGCTCTGGCGAAAAGTCGGCTGGTATAGGGCAAAACAGCCTTGAGCATCTGATCGTCACGCAGATGAAGGTGCCAGTCGTCAGGACGACGAATCTTCAGAACATTCGGCAAGGGGGTCATGAAAAAACTCCGGCGGTCGGTAAATAACGTCCCTGAAACAGGGAGTGATATGGCGGGGGGTAAGCATAAGCGGAAAGTGTAGCGAATGCATCCGTTTGTTGTGAAAAGGTTGAAATTAGCCTGCAGTTGGCGTTTTATGGTTGGATATTCAATCGGTTGTTATATTCATGGAGTATTATGATGGAAATTCGTATCGTCGCCAGCGTTCAGGCTAAGCCGGAGTTCATTAACGATGTTGCGGCCGCTGTCCGGCAGGTTGTTGCGCCGAGCCGTCAGGAAGCCGGCAATCTGCAGTATGAGTTGCATGAAGAGTTGAACAAAACCGGTTCGTTCGTGTTCTTCGAACGCTGGAAAAGCCAGGAGGCTATCAACGAGCACGAGCAGACTGCGCATTTTCGCGCGCTTGTCGCTCAACTGGAAGGCAAGATCGATGGCATGGACATTAAGTTGCTGCAGCCGATTGCCTGAAAAATAATGCCCGTCATGGACGGGCATTAAATGGGAATAAGCACCCGCCGAAGCGAGGTGCTTTTTTTATATTATTCCACCGGCCGTGTCGCTGGCGCGCTGGCCTGATTCTCGGCAGCATGACCACCGGCAGAACCTTTACCGGTGAAGGCAAATGCCGGGCGCTGCCAGTCGCTGACGCGCGGTGCATCCGGAACATATGCCGGCGCAGGTGCGCGAGTCATCGGCGCGGCGGCATGGTGATGGCGGGCCGACACTACGGTCGTGGTCTCAGCTGGCTCCGGCGCGGCAACCGGCTCCTGAGCAACTGGCGTATTCTCAACCTGCACCGGCTCGTGAATAACCTGCGGTTGTTCAGTTACCTGCGTTTCGGCGGATTCGCTGCTGGTTGTCGCGTCGCTATCAGCAACAACAACCTCATCAGCAACAACCGCGGCGGGAGCCTGTTCGACAGCCTCTTCAACACGAGCTGCGGTTTCCACGGGTTGTGGTACCGGCGCCGATGCTACCTGAGGTTGAGGAATCTCTTCCTGTACGCTGGCGCCGAGATCCTGAGTCGCTTCGCTCTGCACGGTTTCTTGCTGCGTCGGAGCGGATACTACGGCTGGCGTTTCCGTTGCCGGGGCGTTTGCCGGAGCCGTATCCAGAACATCTACCGCTTCCGGGAGCGTAGCGACCGTTGCTGCCGCCAGTTCCGGTACGACTGAAAGCGGGGCGTCAATGGACTCGGATACCTGCTCTTCCACCAGCTCTGGTTGCTGCGGCTGGGCTACCGGATAGCGAATCCAGACTTTGCCTGAGGCCATTTCCGGTGAGGCTGAAGCCTGTGCCATCGGCATCGGCGACTGCGCCGGGTAGCGTTCATCGCGGTAACGACGACGACGCTGACCACTGACTCGCAGATGGCGAGGCGAACGGCGAGAGCGACGCGGCAGACCATTTTCGCGGTTGCTTTCAGCCGCGTCATTTTCCGTATCAGTTCCCTCAGCAGCCAATGCGACAGGTTCAGTCACTTCAACCACGGACGGTTCCTGAACGTACGGAACGGCGGGAAGCTGCGCTTCGACATTCTCTTCTGTGGCATCGCTGTCCTGAACCCGCACTTTCTGGGTCAGTTGGCGACGTTGACGACGCTGCATCACCTGTGCCGGTTTTTCCTGCTCGGCACCTGCGTCTTCCGCGTCGACAGCCACGGTGTTCAGCTCTTTAACTTCGCTCTGCGCCTGACGTTTTTCTTCCTGGCGGCGGCGTTGACGCTCGGCGCGCTGCTCACGACGTTGTTCATCACGCGCGGCTTTGTCTTGTGCAGAGACTTCCGCTACCGGCGCAGTTTCGATGTCGGCGTTCTGCGACGGCGTGCGCTTGTTACGGCGCTGTTCGTCACGCTCGCGCGGCTCGCGATTGTCGCGGGTGCGTTCGCGACGACCGGATTGGCGGCGGTTGTTTCGGCGTTCCTGCTTTTGTTCCTGCTCATCGGATGCCGATTCGACAGTTTCAGCCGGTTTGTCTTTGGCGTCGGCCGGCGCGGCAAAGATGCCCTTCAGCGCGCCGACAAAACGACCGAACAGACCGCGTTCGGAAGAGGCCGGTTGTTTTTCCGCTTTCGGAGCGGCAACCGCCGGGGCTGGCTTGGTTTCAGCCGGCGGAATGTCCGACATGGTGAAGGACGCCAGAGCCGGCTGTTCCGGTACCCGACGTTCGGACACCTGCTCTTCCGGCGAGGGCTGTGATTCGACATCCAGCAGCTGAGGCAACATATAGCTCAGGGTCTGCTTTTCTTCGCCTTTGCGGATACGCAGTACGGAGTAGTGCGGGGTTTCCATACCGTCATGCGGTACGATAATGGCGCGAACGCCCCCCTGACGTTTCTCAATCGCGTTGACCGCTTCACGTTTCTCGTTAAGCAGATAAGACGCGATGGGAACGGGTACGATAGCGTGGACTTCTTTGGTGTTCTCTTTCAGCGCCTCTTCTTCAATCAGACGCAGGATCGACAACGACAGCGATTCATTGTCACGGATAGTGCCGGTGCCGCTACAGCGCGGGCAGACATGGTGACTGGATTCGCCCAGTGACGGGCTCAGACGCTGACGGGACATTTCCAGCAGACCAAAGCGGGAGATACGGCCGATCTGGATGCGGGCGCGATCCTGACGCACCGCGTCACGCAGGCGGTTTTCCACTTCGCGCTGATGGCGGACCGGGGTCATGTCGATGAAGTCGATGACGATCAAACCGCCCAGGTCGCGCAAGCGAAGCTGACGGGCAATCTCATCCGCCGCTTCCAGGTTGGTGTTAAAGGCGGTTTCTTCAATGTCGCCGCCGCGGGTTGCGCGAGCGGAGTTGATATCAATGGCGGTGAGCGCTTCGGTGGTGTCGATAACAATCGAGCCGCCGGAAGGCAGACGTACTTCACGCTGGAAAGCGGATTCGATCTGCGATTCGATCTGATAATGACTGAACAGCGGGATCTCGCCGGTATACAGCTTGATTTTACTGCTGAAATCCGGGCGCCCCAACGCAGCGATATGCTCTTTGGCCAGTTCCAGAATTTTCGGGTTGTCGATCAGAATTTCGCCGATGTCCGGACGCAGATAATCGCGGAACGCGCGAACGATAACGTTGCTTTCCTGATGGATCAGGAACGGCGCGGCACGACCTTCCGCCGCTTTCTTGATCGCTTCCCAGTGCTTCAGGCGAAACGCCAGATCCCACTGCAGTGCGTCGGCGGATTTGCCCACACCGGCGGTGCGGACGATCAAGCCCATACCGTCCGGCAGTTCCAGCGAGCCCAGCGCTTCTTTTAATTCGGTACGGTCATCCCCTTCGATACGGCGGGAAATACCGCCTGCCCGCGGGTTGTTCGGCATCAGCACCAGATAGCTGCCGGCCAGACTGATGAACGTGGTCAGCGCAGCGCCTTTGTTACCGCGCTCCTCTTTGTCCACCTGAACGATGACTTCCTGACCTTCACGAAGCACATCTTTGATGTTCGGGCGGCCATGCGCATTGTAGTTGCTGGGGAAGTATTCACGGGCGATTTCTTTGAGAGGGAGGAAGCCATGTCGCTCTGCGCCATAATCAACAAAAGCGGCTTCAAGGCTGGGTTCTATGCGGGTGATCTTGCCTTTGTAAATGTTTGCCTTTTTCTGTTCATGACCGGGGCTTTCAATGTCCAGATCGTAAAGCCGCTGACCATCAACCAAGGCAACACGCAACTCTTCCTGCTGAGTTGCGTTAATCAACATTCTTTTCATCGTACTTAACTCGTTATTTTTACTTGCATTATTGATAGAGCTGCGGATGAACGGAGGCATGACCGGAGGGGACCGATGGCCTCGTGTCTTATCGCAGGGGCGTCAACCTCACGGTTGTCGCCTGCATAGAGGCGCATGTTTCGGTAGCCTGTATTTCCTGATGGAATACAGCGCATTTACTGCGGGAACAGCTTCTGAAAATAGGTTGCCAGATCTGATTCCATATGCCGGCCAAGCTGCAAACCACAGCTCGCTAACTGCCTGATTATTCAATACGTCTTACGCCATTGCTGCGTTTATGAGTAATCCGGCAAAGATAATAATTCCGCAATTTCCCCTGTTTTACCGGAAATCAGCACGGAAAGCCAAAGCATTATTCCATTGCTGATACGTCGATAGCAAGGTGACTTTGCCTGTCAATATAAAGTTTGTTGTGCTGTTTTTAACCAAACTGAAACCAGTTGATGCTGAAATCAGTCGGGATGCGAACAGTAACAATATCTTCATAAGCCAGACTGACAGTTAAGCATAGAAAAAGATGTGGCGCTATCGGTGTGTGCTATTTAGAATCCGCCTCCATGAAAACAGAGAACCCAACCGTACAGTTTCTGACGGTTTCCTCCGAGGAAGCCGGTCAGCGAATCGACAATTTTTTGCGCACCCGGCTTAAAGGCGTGCCGAAAAGCATGATTTATCGCATCCTGCGCAAAGGCGAGGTGCGGGTGAATAAAAAGCGCATCAAGCCGGAATACAAGTTGCTGGATGGCGACGAAGTGCGCATTCCGCCGGTGCGTCAGTCGGAGCGTGAAGAACCGGCGGTTTCCGCCAGCCTGGATAAAGTCTCGGCGCTGGCTGATTGCATCCTTTATGAAGATGATTATCTGTTGCTCCTGAATAAACCGTCGGGCACGGCGGTGCACGGCGGCAGCGGACTCAGCTTCGGCGTGATTGAAGCTCTTAGAGCGTTGCGCCCTGAAGCGCGCTTCCTGGAACTGGTCCACCGTCTGGATCGTGACACTTCCGGCGTGTTGCTGGTGGCTAAAAAGCGCTCGGCGCTGCGTGCGTTGCACGAGCAGCTGCGCAGCAAGGGGATGCAGAAGGATTATCTGGCGCTGGTCCGCGGGCAGTGGCAGTCGCACTGTAAGGCGGTACAGGCGCCGCTATTGAAAAATGTGCTGCAAAGCGGTGAACGTATCGTCCGGGTTAATAGTGAAGGAAAGCCGTCTGAAACGCTGTTCAAGGTAGAAGAACGGTTCGATTGCGCCACGCTGGTGCGCGCCAGCCCGATTACCGGGCGAACCCACCAGATTCGCGTTCACACCCAATATGCCGGGCACCCGATAGCGTTCGACGATCGTTACGGCGATCGTGAATTCGACGTCCAACTGGCGGATACCGGGCTCAAACGCCTGTTCCTGCATGCGCAGGCGTTGCGTTTTGAGCATCCTCACACCGGTGAGACGCTGCGTATTGAAGCGCCGCTTGATGCCGCCTTGCGTCATTGCCTGCAAGCTTTGCGGCAGCGTCAGAAATAAGCGTGCGCCGCGTCCCTGATTACCCGCAGGGACGTGGTTTGCACCTCGCCATCATCACGGTAATAACGGATTCACGCCTTCCTCTCGCAATAATTCCAGCAGCGTAATCAGCGGTAAACCGATCAGGGTATTGGGATCCCGGCCGGATAACCGGTCAAACAGCGCGATGCCAAGCCCTTCGCTTTTAAAGCTGCCGGCGCAGTCAAAGGGATGTTCGCAATCGACATAGCGTTCGATTTCGCATGTGCTGAGCGTACGGAAATGCACCTCGAACGGCTCAACTACGCATTGCAGACGCGCGGTTGCGCTGTTGAATAAGGCCAGTCCGGTATAAAAAGTGATACATCGCCCGCTGGCCTGTTGCAATTGGCGTATGGCGTTTTCCCGGGTGTGAGGTTTGCCGGTGATGACGCCCTCCAGCACACAGACCTGATCGCTGCCGATGATCAGGTTGTCGGGATATCGCCCGGCCAGCGCGCGGGCTTTGCCGGTCGCCAGTCGGCCGACCAGTTCGCCGGCGCTTTCGCCGTCGGCCGGAGTTTCATCGATATCGGGCGCCGCGCAGACAAACGGCAGCCCCAGTTTTTCCAGCAGGGCTTTGCGGTACAGAGAGGTGGAAGCAAGGACAATTCGGGACATAAATGCAAACCAGGTCATAGCGTAATCAGTGAATGCATTTTAAACTGTCTGCCGCTTTAGAAGCGAATTTGGGTGTGCGAAGGCAAATTTGGGTGAAAGCACTGACATCGCCACCTTTTTCTTTGACTCTCCGTCGTTACGACGTTAATATGCGCGCCCTATGCAAAAGGTAAAATTACCCTTAACCCTTGATGCGGTTCGCACTGCTCAAAAGCGTTTAGATTATGTTGGTGTCTATACGGCTGAACAGGTGATGCGTGTTGCCGAATCAGTGGTTAGTGTGGACAGTGATGTGAATGCGACGCTGTCGTTCAGCATTGACAGCCAACGGCTGGCGGTGATTGATGGACAGGCTGATGTGACGGTGACGTTGCTGTGTCAGCGCTGCGGCAAGCCTTTCGAACATCAGGTCCACGCCACGTTCTGTTTTAGCCCGGTCATCAGTGATGAACAGGCCGAAGCCTTGCCGGAAGCGTATGAACCTATCGAAGTCAATGAGTTCGGTGAGGTTGATTTGCTGGCGATGGTTGAAGATGAGCTTATCCTCTCTTTGCCCATTGCGCCGGTGCATGATTCTGAACACTGTGAAGTGTCCGAAACGGATATGGTGTTTGGTCAGTTACCCGCCGAGGCGGAAAAACCGAATCCATTTGCCGTATTAGCCAGTTTAAAGCGTAAGTAATTAAGGAGTAAGGTCCATGGCCGTACAACAGAATAAACCTAGCCGTTCCAAACGTGGTATGCGTCGTGCTCACGATGCGCTGACCACTTCCGCTGTATCCGTAGATAAAGTTTCCGGCGAAACGCATCTGCGTCACCACGTCACTGCGGATGGTTACTACCGCGGTCGCAAGGTTGTTGCCAAGTAATTCCTGCGATTTAGCAAGGAAACACTTTGACGCGCCTAACCTTGGCGTTAGATGCAATGGGCGGGGACTTCGGTCCCTGCATTACAGTGCCTGCAGCGTTGCAGGCACTGGCTTCTAATCCAGACCTCCATCTGCTGCTGGTTGGCGACCCTTCTGCGCTTACTCCATTACTCGCTAAAGTCGATTCCCCTTTATTTTCCCGTTTGGAAATCGTGCCGGCTGAATCGGTAATAGCTGGCGATGCGCGTCCATCCCAGGCTATTCGTGCCAGTCGGGGGACATCTATGCGCATCGCTCTGGAGTTGATCAGGGAAGGGCGAGCGCAGGCCTGCGTTAGCGCAGGCAATACCGGCGCATTGATGGGGCTGGCGACATTATTGATCAAACCCATTGAGGGGATTGATCGTCCGGCATTGGTGACAATGCTGCCCCATCAGCAGCACGGGAAGAGCGTGGTGCTGGATTTGGGCGCGAATGTTGATTGCGATAGCGCAATGTTAGTGCAGTTCGCCGTGATGGGATCGGTCATGGCGGAAGAAGTGCTCGGATTGCAGAATCCGCGCGTGGCGTTGCTGAATATCGGTGAAGAAGAGAGCAAGGGGCTCGCTAGTATCCGGGGCGCAGCGGCGCAACTGAAAACCATGCCTTCGATTAACTATATCGGTTATCTGGAAGGCAACGAATTACTGACCGGCAAAACGGATGTGATGGTCTGTGACGGTTTCGTGGGAAACGTCACGTTGAAAACCATGGAAGGTGTAGTGCGAATGTTTCTGTCTCTCCTGAAGGGCTCGTCCGGCAGGGGAGAAAGTCGGCAAGCACAGCCATGGTGGTTGAAATTTTTAGGGCGCTGGTTGCAACGGCGTCTGGCCAGGCGGTTTGGACACCTGAACCCTGACCACTATAACGGCGCATGTCTGTTAGGATTACGTGGAACTGTCATAAAAAGCCACGGTGCAGCAAACCAGAATGCGTTTGCTGTTGCAATTGAACAGGCGATGCAGACGGTGCAGCGGCAACTCCCGGAGAGGATTGCGTCGCGACTAAAGGCTGTATTACCCAAGAGTGACTGAGCGTACATGTATACAAAGATTCTCGGAACGGGAAGCTATTTGCCCGAACAAATCAGGACGAACGCTGATTTAGAAAAAATGGTGGATACGTCGGACGAATGGATCGTCACACGTACCGGTATTCGCGAACGCCGCATTGCTGCTCCAGATGAAAGCGTTGCCTCCATGGGGTACCGTGCCGCGCAGAACGCGCTCGACATGGCGGGAGTCGACAGTAATCAGGTCGGCTTGCTTATCGTAGCGACCACGTCGTCCAGCCATGCTTTCCCCAGTTCGGCCTGCCAGATCCAGCAGATGCTGGGTATTAAAGACACGATCGCCTTTGATCTTGCCGCCGCCTGCGCGGGATTCGCCTATGCATTGAGCGTGGCCGATCAGTATGTGAAAAGCGGCGCGGTGGATTATGCACTGGTCATCGGTTCCGATGCCTTGTCCAGAACGCTCGACCCGGCCGATCGCGGCACTCTGATTCTGTTCGGCGACGCCGCTGGCGCTGTCTTGCTGGGCCGCTCGGAAGAGCCGGGAATCCTTTCCACGCATCTGCACGCAGATGGTCGCTATGGCGATCTTCTGACATTGCCTTATGCGGATCGCCAGGAACCGCAGCCTGCTTATTTGACGATGGCGGGCAACGAGGTATTTAAAGTCGCCGTAACGGAACTGGCCCACATTGTCGAAGAAACGCTGGATGCGTCCGGCCTGAATAAAAGCGAACTCGACTGGCTGGTCCCTCATCAGGCAAACCTGCGCATTATCAGCGCCACCGCTAAAAAACTAGGCATGGGCATGGATAAAGTGGTGGTGACTCTGGATCGTCACGGTAATACGTCCGCCGCTTCCGTTCCTTCCGCACTGGATGAGGCCGTCCGCGATGGTCGTATCCAGCGCGGTCAGTTGATTTTGCTGGAAGCGTTTGGCGGCGGCTTTACCTGGGGCTCTGCTCTGATTCGTTTTTGATTTATCAGGACGTATGACTATGACGAAATTTGCAATGGTATTTCCCGGTCAGGGTTCCCAGTCGGTGGGTATGCTGGCTGAACTGGCTGAAAAATTCCCGCTGATCAAAGAAACGTTTGACGAAGCCTCCTCGGTTCTGGGATATGATCTGTGGCAGCTTTCCCAGCAAGGGCCGGCGGAAGAACTGAACAAGACCTGGCAGACCCAGCCGGCGCTGTTAACGGCGTCAGTCGCTCTGTGGCGCGTCTGGCGGCAGCAGGGCGGCGCGTTGCCGACGCTGATGTCCGGCCATAGCCTGGGCGAATATTCTGCACTGGTGTGCGCCGGCGTTCTGGATTTCAAGCAGGCGGTCAGCCTGGTTGAACTGCGCGGCAAACTGATGCAGGAAGCGGTACCGGAAGGGACCGGCGCAATGTATGCCATCATCGGTTTGGATAATGATGCGATTGCTGCAGCCTGTGCCGAAGCCGCGCAAGGTCAGGTAGTTTCGCCGGTCAACTTCAACTCGCCGGGGCAGGTGGTTATTGCCGGTAACAAAGAAGCGGTTGAGCGCGCGGGCGCAGCCTGTAAAGCTGCGGGTGCGAAACGCGCGTTGCCGTTGCCGGTCAGCGTACCTTCCCACTGTGCGCTGATGGAGCCGGCGGCCCGTAAGCTGGCGGATGCGCTGGAAGCGATCACCTTTAATGCGCCGGACGTGCCGGTGGTCAATAATGTGGATGTTCGCGCTGAATCCGCACCGGAAGCGATTCGCAGCGCGCTGGTGCGCCAGTTGCATAACCCGGTCCGTTGGACGGAATGTGTCGAATACATGGCCGCGCAGGGTGTGGTTACCCTGGTGGAAACCGGCCCTGGTAAGGTGTTGACCGGGCTGACCAAACGAATCGTTGATAGTCTCACGGCAACGGCGATTAATGATCCTGCTTCCTTATCGGCAGCGCTTGAACAGTAAAAACGGTGAAGATAATGAATTTTGAAGGAAAAATTGCCCTGGTGACGGGCGCAAGTCGTGGCATTGGTCGGGCGATTGCCGAGACGCTGGCTGCCCGCGGCGCCACCGTAATCGGTACGGCCACCAGCGATAAAGGGGCGGCGGATATCAGCGAGTGGCTGGGGCCGAAAGGCAAAGGCTATGCGCTGAACGTTACGGATGGCGCCTCGATTGAAAGCGTTTTAGCCAGCATCAAAGAAGCGTTCGGCGATATTGATATTCTGGTGAATAACGCCGGTATTACGCGTGATGATCTGATGATGCGTATGAAAGACGAAGCCTGGCAGGAAGTGCTGGATACCAACCTGAGCTCCGTTTTCCGGCTGTCCAAGGCGGTGCTGCGCGCCATGATGAAAAAACGTTTTGGCCGCATCATCACTGTAGGGTCTGTCATCGGTTCCCGCGGCAACGCCGGTCAGGCCAACTATGCCGCCGCCAAGGCTGGACTGGTTGGCTTTAGCAAATCGTTGGCGCAGGAAGTCGCGTCTCGCGGCATCACCGTTAACGTGGTGGCGCCGGGCTTTATCGAAACCGATATGACGCGGGCATTGACAGAAGAACAGCGTGTGGGCATTTTGGCGAATGTTCCTGCCAACCGTCTGGGTGATGCGAAAGAAATCGCCAGCGCTGTAGCGTTTTTAGCCTCTGATGAGGCGGGTTACATTACTGGCGAAACATTGCATGTCAATGGTGGCATGTATATGATCTGATAAGCAACACCGTAATTTGCGTTAATTTGCAGCGAAAACTGCAAAAAGCACAAAATCTTGGTTCGACCAGTCTTGATTTTGTTGCATCTTTTTCAACATTTTATACACTACGAAAACCATCGCGAAAGCGAGTTTTGATAGGAAATTTAAGAGTATGAGCACTATCGAAGAACGCGTTAAGAAAATCATCGTTGAACAGCTGGGCGTTAAGCCGGAAGAAGTCGTGAACAATGCCTCTTTCGTTGATGACCTGGGCGCTGATTCTCTTGACACTGTTGAGCTGGTAATGGCATTGGAAGAAGAATTCGATACCGAGATCCCAGACGAAGAAGCTGAAAAAATCACGACTGTTCAGGCAGCCATCGATTTTATTCAGGCTAATCAGCAGTAATCGAACATATCTAGGCGGTCGCTCGACCGCCTAAGTTTTCTTCTACCTCAGTATCTTTTTTTTCCCTCCCTGGAGGATCAGCGTGTCTAAGCGTCGAGTAGTTGTGACTGGTCTGGGCATGTTATCTCCTGTCGGCAATACAGTAGCGTCAACCTGGAATGCTCTGCTTGCCGGTCAGAGTGGCATCAGCCTGATTGATCATTTCGATACTAGTGCCTATGCAACGCGTTTTGCTGGCTTAGTAAAAGACTTTAATAGTGAAGATTTCATCCCGCGCAAAGAAGCGCGCAAGATGGATGCCTTTATTCAATACGGGGTTGCAGCCGGCATTCAGGCCATGCAGGATTCAGGCCTTGAGGTGACGGAAGCTAATGCGAGTCGTATCGGAGCCGCTATCGGGTCAGGTATTGGTGGTCTGGGGCTGATTGAGGAAAACCATGGCGCGCTGGTGCATGGTGGCCCGCGTAAAATCAGTCCGTTCTTTGTGCCATCCACCATTGTCAACATGGTCGCCGGGCACCTGAGCATCATGTTCGGCCTGCGTGGTCCAACCATTTCCATTGCCACCGCATGTACTTCTGGTGTGCATAACATCGGCCACGCTGCGCGCATTATCGCGTATAACGATGCCGATGTTATGTTGGCCGGCGGGGCGGAAAAAGCCAGTACGCCGCTGGGTGTTGGCGGATTCGGCGCAGCGCGCGCCCTGTCGACCCGCAACGATAATCCGCAGGCGGCAAGCCGTCCGTGGGACAAAGATCGCGATGGCTTCGTGCTGGGCGACGGCGCCGGCATTCTGGTGCTGGAAGAATATGAGCATGCCAAAAAGCGCGGAGCGAAAATCTACGCTGAAATCGTCGGTTTTGGCATGAGCAGCGACGCCTACCATATGACGTCTCCGCCGGAGAATGGCGCTGGCGCGGCGCTGGCGATGGAAAATGCCTTGCGTGATGCAGGTATTACCACGGAGCAGGTGGGTTATATCAATGCGCACGGTACGTCCACGTCGGCGGGTGATAAAGCCGAAGCACAAGCGGTGAAATCGGTTTTCGGTGCGGATACTCGCGTACTGGTCAGCTCGACCAAGTCCATGATCGGTCACCTGTTGGGGGCTGCGGGCGCGGTGGAGTCGATCTTCTGTATTATGGCGTTGCGCGATAAGGCTGTTCCGCCGACCATCAACCTGGATAACCCGGATGAAGGCTGCGATCTGGATTTCGTGGCGCACGAAGCTCGCCAGGTGGCCAATATGGAATACACGTTGTGTAACTCCTTTGGTTTCGGCGGCACCAACGGTTCCGTGGTGTTCCGCAAAGTCTGATGCGATGTTTTAATGAAGAGCCCGGTTCTGCCGGGCTTTTTTTTGTCTGACTGAAAATCGGATATTGCCGCTTGCCGGGCGCCCAGACGACTGACAGGCTTGCACCCTGGCCGAGGAGACGAATATGTGGTGGATTGACGGAAAAGCGGAGCAATGCCTGCCGGTATCGGATCGCAGCGTACAGTTTGGCGACGGCTGTTTTACCACGGCCAGGGTTGTGAACGGCCGTATTGTATGGCTGGAGCGACATCTTCGGCGGTTGCAGCAGGCGGCGGAAAAATTGTTGTTGCCCGACCCGGACTGGCAGCGACTGAGCGACGAGATGCAGCAGGCCGCCGAGGGCCGCGTTGACGGCGTGGTGAAAGCCATCATCAGTCGGGGCAACGGCGGCCGCGGCTACAGCTCGGCGGGATGCCACAAACCGGTGCGCATTGTTATGCAGGCGGCGTACCCGCAACACTACGCTCAATGGCGTCAGGACGGCATCCGACTGGCGCTGAGTCCGGTTCCGCTGGCGCAGAGCGCCTGGCTGGCGGGGATAAAGCATCTAAACCGGCTGGAGCAGGTGTTCATCCGCATGCATCTTGAACAGTCCGGCGCTGATGAGGCGCTGGTGCTTGACACCTCTGGGGCGCTGGTGGAATGCTGTGCGGCTAATTTATTCTGGCGCAAGGGAAAGCGGGTTTTCACGCCGGATGTATCGCTTGCCGGCGTTGACGGCGTCGCGCGTCGGCATATTATGGCGCTGTTGTCGGCATCGGCGTTTGAGCTGCATGTGGTGACTGAACCGCTGGAAACGCTGGCGGACGCAGACGAAGTGCTGGTGTGCAATGCGTTGATGCCGGTGATACCCGTAAACCAGGCGCATAGCTGGTGTTATCGCTCACGAGAGTTGTTCGACTTTCTGAGCCCTAACTGTGAGTCATGATGTGTTATGAAGAGAATAAAATGGGGTCTTGGGATTATTGTTCTGCTGGCGCTCGGTGCCTGGTGGGGCTGGAAACAGATACAGCACCTTGCCGATTCACCGTTGGCTATCAGACAGGAAACCATTTTTACTCTCCCGGCCGGCACCAATCGTGAAGCGCTAAAAGAGCTGCTGGTAGAACAACAAATTATTGGCGCCAGCGGCTGGTTCCCCTGGTTGCTGCATCTGGAGCCGGAGCTGGCGGCGTTTAAGGCCGGGACCTATCGGCTGACGCCTGCGATGACGGTGCGCGACATGCTGGCGTTGCTGGCCAGCGGCAAAGAAGCGCAGTTTTCGCTGCGGTTTGTGGAAGGTTCGCGCCTGAAAGACTGGCAGGAAACGCTGAAGTCGGCGCCTTATCTCAAGCACACGTTGGATGATAAAACACCGCAGGAAATCGCCGAAGCGATGGGGTTGAAAGACAAGCCTAACCCCGAAGGCTGGTTTTATCCGGATACGTATCTGCACACTGCGGGTATGAGCGACAAGTCGATCCTGCAGCGCGCGCACCAGCGGATGACGAAAATGCTCAATGACGTCTGGCAGGGGCGAGACGAAGGGTTACCCTATAAAACCCCGGACGACCTGTTGGTGATGGCGTCGCTGATTGAAAAAGAAACCGCTATTAATGAAGAGCGGCCGCTGGTGGCCTCGGTATTTATCAATCGCCTGCGCGCCGGTATGCGGTTGCAGACCGACCCGACGGTGATCTACGGCATGGGGGACAGCTATAACGGCACCATTACCCGCAGTGCGCTGGAGGCTCCCACGCCGTACAATACCTATGTCATCAGCGGGTTGCCGCCCACGCCGATTGCCATGCCGGGCAAGGCGTCCCTCGAAGCAGCCGCGCATCCGGCCAAAACCAGCTATCTCTATTTTGTGGCCGACGGCAAGGGTGGACACAAATTTACCACCAACCTGAACGATCATAACCGCGCCGTGCAGGCGTATCGTTCCGCGCAGGCTGCCGCCGGAAAGGAAAAGAATGAACAGTAAATTTATCGTAATTGAAGGTCTGGAAGGCGCGGGTAAGACCAGCGCTCATGCGGTGGTGGTGGACACGCTGCGGACATTCGGCATTGATGACATTGTGTTTACCCGTGAGCCCGGCGGCACGCCGCTGGCGGAAAAGCTGCGCGAGTTGATCAAACAGGGCGTGGCGGATGAAAAGCTGACGGATAAGGCCGAACTGCTGATGCTGTATGCGGCGCGCGTGCAGCTGGTGGATAACGTGATTCGACCGGCGCTAGCCCGCGGCGCCTGGGTTGTGGGCGATCGGCACGATCTCTCTTCCCAGGCCTATCAGGGCGGCGGCCGGGGTATCGATGCGCGATTGATGACCTCGCTGCGGGATACCGTGCTGGGCGATTTCCGCCCTGACTTAACGTTGTATCTGGATATTTCGCCTGAGCTGGGGCTTAAACGCGCCCGCCAGCGCGGCGCGCTGGATCGCATCGAGCAGGAGTCGCTGGCGTTTTTCGAGCGCACCCGCGCCCGCTATCAGCAACTGGCGGCGGCTGACGCTTCTATCGTGACGATTGATGCATCCCGCGACCTGGCGCTGGTCAATGCCGACATCCGTCAGGTCTTGTCTGACTGGCTGCGGCAACTGAACGAGCGAGGGGAGTGAGCGACTGATGGAGTGGTATCCCTGGCTGAATGCGCCTTACCGCCAGTTGCTGGCGTCGCATCAGGCGGAGCGCGGCCATCATGCGCTGTTGCTGCATGCTATCGACGGTATGGGCGACGCCTCGCTGGCGTACGCATTCAGCCGCTGGCTGCTGTGTCAGCAGCCGGATGGCGCAAAGAGCTGCGGACGCTGCCACTCCTGTGAGTTGATGAACGCCGGCACCCATCCGGACTGGCATACCCTCAGCCCGGAAAAAGGTAAGCACAGTCTGGGCGTTGACGCGGTGCGCGATGCGTTAGAGCAAGTGTACCAGCGCTCGCGGCAGGGTGGTGCGAAGGTGGTTTGGCTGCCGCAAGCGGAAAGCTTGACCGAAGCGGCGGCCAATGCGCTGCTGAAGACGTTGGAAGAGCCGCCGGCGCAAACCTATTTTCTGCTGGGATGCCGCGAACCGGGACGGTTGCTGGCGACGATGCGCAGTCGCTGCCTGCATTTGTACCTGGATGTACCGGCTGAGCCGCAAGGGATGCAATGGCTGCGCGGACGCGGACATCATGATGAGCTGGCGCTGCAGACCGCGTTGCGACTGGCGGCGGGGGCGCCGCTGGCCGCTGAAGCATTGCTGCAGCCGGATAGCTGGAAAGCGCGTCAGGCGGTTTGCCAGCAGCTGGCGCAGAGCCTGCAGTCCGGTGATGCGCTGGCGCTGTTGCCGGCACTCAATCATGATGACGCCGATCGTCGTATTCACTGGGTGAGTACGCTGTTGCTGGATGCGCTGAAATGGCGCCATCAGGCTGCCGATCAGCGGACCAACCTGGATCAGGCGCCGCTGGCGGCGCAATTGGCGTCACAACTGGGCGACGCCCGCCTGCACCACGGCCTGCGGCGCTGGCTGCACTGTCGTCACCAGCTGTTGTCGGTGACAGGCGTTAACCGCGAATTGTTATTGACGGAACTGTTGCTGGCGTGGGAGACCCTGTTGTCGTCTCCGACGCTGCCGGTGTCGTCATCTTTTTCCTGAATACCGGATACCCTTGATTATGTTGTTAGTTGATTCCCACTGCCACCTTGATGGTTTGGATTATCAGTCGCTGCACAAAGACGTGTCTGACGTGCTGAACAAGGCCCGTGAGCGCGAGGTAGGCTTTTTTCTGGCGGTGGCGACCACCTTACCGGGATTCCGCGCCATGACCGAATTGATCGGCGAACGCGACAATGTGGCGTTTTCCTGCGGCGTGCATCCGCTCAGTCAGGAAGAGCCGTACGATTTCGCCGAGCTGCGCACACTGGCGACCTTACCGTCGGTTGTCGCACTGGGGGAAACCGGGCTGGATTACTATTATCAGCAAGACACCATCCCGCAGCAGCAGGCATCGTTTCGCGAACATATTCGCGTTGGCCGGGCGCTGAATAAGCCGGTGATTGTGCATACCCGTTCCGCCCGTGAAGATACGCTTGCCATCCTGCGTGAGGAAAAAGCGGACGAATGCGGCGGCGTGCTGCACTGCTTTACCGAAGATCGGGAAACAGCGGAGAAACTGCTGGATTTGGGGTTCTATATTTCCTTTTCCGGGATTGTGACTTTCCGTAATGCCGACGCATTGCGCGACGTCGCGCGTTACGTGCCGCTGGACCGGCTGCTGATTGAAACCGATTCCCCGTGGCTGGCGCCGGTTCCCTACCGCGGCAAGGAGAATCAGCCCGCCTACGTGCGCGATGTGGCTGAATATCTGGCTGTACTCAAAAATGTCAGTCTTGAACAGCTGGCATCCACCACTACCGAAAATTTTGCTCGGCTATTCCACATTGATGCAGCGCGGTTGACCGTGGCCTGATACTGGTTGAGAATACGCGAGTTTTTTTTGGCTTCGTAATTAATCGCTGATAATCCCTGCCATTTGCAGCTTGCGCTGTACGGTGGCGGGGTTAATTTTTAGCGTTAGATCACAAACCATAAGACTTCTGATAGTAACGTGGGTTTCCCATGAGTTGAAACGTGACTGCTATCAAACATTTGATGCAACATTTATTTTACTCTGCGTAAAAATTAATGAGGATGCATATCACATCCCGACCGCGTGAAGGATGACCTCCCCACCTTCATGCGAACTGTCAGAAGTAGAAGCACTATTACTCAGGAGCACTCTCTATATGTTCAAGAATGCATTTGCAAACCTACAAAAAGTAGGTAAATCGCTGATGCTGCCAGTATCCGTGCTGCCTATCGCCGGTATTCTGCTGGGCGTCGGGTCGGCCAACTTTAGCTGGCTGCCGGCGGTTGTTTCCAGCGTGATGGCGCAGGCGGGCGATTCGGTTTTTGCCAACATGCCGTTGATTTTTGCTATCGGCGTAGCGTTGGGCTTCACCAATAATGACGGCGTGTCCGCGCTGGCTGCGGTGGTGGCTTACGGCATTATGGTGAAAACCATGGCGGTGGTTGCGCCGCTGGTGCTGCATATGTCGCCGGCAGATATCGCTGCTAACCACATGGCCGATACCGGCGTACTGGGGGGGATTATCGCCGGTGCGATTGCCGCCTACATGTTCAACCGCTTTTACCGCATCCGCTTGCCGGAATACCTGGGCTTCTTTGCCGGTAAGCGCTTTGTGCCGATCATCTCCGGCCTGACCGCCATCATTGTCGGTGTGGCGCTGTCGTTCATTTGGCCGCCGGTGGGCAGCGCGATTCAGACTTTCTCTCAATGGGCCGCTTACCAGAACCCGGTGCTGGCGTTCGGTATCTACGGCATCGTTGAGCGCAGTCTGGTGCCGTTCGGTCTGCACCATATCTGGAACGTGCCGTTCCAGATGCAGGTCGGCGAGTTCACCAACGCTGCGGGTCAGGTGTTCCACGGCGATATTCCGCGCTATATGGCGGGCGACCCGACTGCGGGTAAACTGTCTGGCGGTTTCCTGTTCAAAATGTATGGTCTGCCGGCCGCCGCGCTCGCTATCTGGCATTCGGCTAAACCGGAAAATCGCGCCAAAGTGGGCGGCATCATGATCTCCGCTGCGCTGACCGCGTTCCTGACCGGTATTACCGAACCTATCGAGTTCTCCTTCATCTTCGTGGCGCCGATTCTGTATGTCATCCACGCGGTGCTGGCCGGTCTGGCGTTCCCGATCTGTATTCTGCTTGGCATGCGTGACGGCACCAGCTTCTCGCACGGTCTGATCGACTTCGTCGTGCTGAGCGGCAACGGCAGCAAACTGTGGCTGTTCCCGATCGTCGGCCTGTGCTATGCCGCGGTGTACTACACCGTGTTCCGCGTGCTGATCGCCAAGCTGGATCTGAAAACCCCAGGCCGCGAAGAGTCCGCGTCTGAGCAGTCCGCTCAGGGCAACTCTGAAATGGCGGCGTCGCTGGTTTCCGCATTCGGCGGTAAAGAAAACATCACCAACCTGGATGCTTGTATCACTCGTCTGCGCGTCAGCGTGGATGATGTATCCAAAGTTGACCAGGCCGAGCTGAAGAAACTGGGCGCGGCGGGCGTGGTGGTGGCCGGTTCCGGCGTGCAGGCGATCTTCGGCACCAAGTCCGATAACCTGAAAACCGATATGGACGATTACATCCGTAATCACTGAAATATCCGTAACCACTGACGGATTACGGGGAGTTGACGAAAAGGGGCTACGGCCCCTTTTTTACATTCTGCATTTTTACAGCCCGCTTTTTTATATTCTAAAACGCCTCCCGGCAGGACAGAATCGTTTCCCCTCACCGGAAGTTCGGCAGTAGGATAACTGATGCTGCCGTGCGTGATACGCCCGTTGTCAGTCACGACAGTGGATAACCAACGCCGCTCTGCCCATAACAACATCGTCTATCAGCGGCGTACCACAACATCATTCTTTCAGAGGGAACAGTATGCGGATTTCAGCTGAGCGTTTAACGCAGATAGCCTATGAACTGTTGCGTAACACCGGGTGTGACCACGACGAAGCCGAGTGCGTGGCGCTTCATCTGGTTGGCGCGAATCTCAAGGGGCACGACAGCCACGGAGTCGGCATGTTGCCGGAATACGTCAGTTTCATCGCGCAGGGCATCATGCATCCCAACACCCCGGCCCGTTTGCTGCAGGATGGCGGCGCGGTGCTGCAGTTCTCCGGCGATCGGGGGTTCGGGCAGCGCACCGGGCGCGAAGCGATGCAAGCGGCGATTGAACGGGTGAAGACCACCGGTATCTGCCTGATGACGCTGGCGTCGACCTGTCATCTGGGGCGTATCGGCACCTACGGCGAAATGGCGGCGCAGGCCGGTCTGATTTCGATTCACTTCGTAAATGTCGGCGATATCGCGCCGCTGGTGGCGCCGTTTGGCGGCAGCGAGGCGCGTTTTGGCACCAACCCGATCTGTATTGCCTTCCCGGGCAGCGACGACAACCCCGATTTTATTCTGGACTTTGCCACCAGCATTGTGGCGCTGGGTAAAACACGCGTGGCCTGGCTGGCGGGGAAAACCTTTGATGAGCCGGTGATGCTGGACAGCGACGGACGCCCGAGCGCCGATCCGCGGGTGATGTGGGAAAGCGAGGCGACCGGCGCATTGCTGCCTATCGCGCGTCACAAGGGCGGCGGCCTGATTCTGGCGGCGGAACTGCTGGCGGGCATTTTGTCCGGCGGCGGCACCATTCAGCCGGGCAATGCGCGCGAAGGCGCTATCGTCAACAACATGACCACCATTGTGATCGATCCGTCTAAACTGGTGGGGATGGCGTGGCTGAAGCAGGAGTACGATGCCATGTTGGCGTATGTCCGCGCCTCGCGCTCGCCGGATCCGTCCGTGCCGATTCTGATTGCCGGCGAACCGGAACGTCAGGCCCGTCAGCAGCGTCAGGCTGAGGGCATCGCCATTTCCGAGGGAGAGTGGCGGAAAATTACCGACGCCGGGTGTTCTCTGGGGATGCCGGCGGCATTTTTCGCGGCATAACGCCGGTGCTACGCGTGGCGAGCACCGACAAAGAGAGTTGAAAAGTATTGGATTTATCACTCATACTGCAAGCCGCATCGCTGAACAGCGCTCGTTTTTAAAGGAACTGTGTTATGGCTGAAGAAACCATTTTCAGTAAAATCATTCGTCGGGAAATCCCCGCCGATATCGTGTATCAGGATGAACTGGTGACTGCCTTTCGCGACATCGCGCCACGTACCCCCACCCACATTCTGATTGTGCCGAATGTCCTGATCCCCACCGTGAATGACACCGCGCCGGAGCATGAAGCGGCGCTTGGCCGCATGATCACCGTCGCGGGCAGTATTGCCCGTCAGGAAGGAATTGCGGATGACGGCTACCGTCTGATCATCAACTGCAATCGCCACGGCGGTCAGGAGGTGTATCACATCCATATGCATCTGCTGGGCGGTCGCCCGCTGGGGCCGTTGCTGGCCGGTTGATGCGGTCATGCGCGTATTCTCATCAGGCGCATTGGCCGCCTTGCTGCTGGGCATGTCGCTTGTCGGATGCAGCAAGACGGCCAGTCTGACCATTAATTCCAAACAGACGCTGGTGCTGGACGCCTCGGTGATGGCGGCCGGCATTAGCGCCTCTCGTCCGTCGCTGTCGCGCGGCGGCGCGGGTCAGCAGGCGTCGGCCCGTATCAGCAATACGTCGGGGCAGCCGGTGACGCTGCACTACCGTTTTTACTGGTATGATCAGCAGGGGCTGGATGTGCCGCCGCTGGGTGTCAGCCAGACGGCGGTGATCCCTGCCCATACGGATATCTCCCTTGTTGCCACGCATGCTGACCCGGCAGCCAGCCAGGTACGGCTTTATCTTTTTCTCTGATGCGTGATTGAGAGGACAGACATGAAAAAATATCTTGGCATCGTGCTGATGGCGCTGGTGATTGCCGGCTGTACCAGCCGCGCGCCGCAAACGGAACAACCGGCCACTATCGAGCCCGCCGTCCCCACACCGTCGAAACCGCAGTTGCCGCCGGCAGAAAGTCAGCCATTGCCGACGCCGCCGAAGATTCAGGTCCCGGTGTTGGACTGGTCGGCCGCGGCCACGCCGCTGGTGGGGCAGATGGTGAAAACCGACGGCATCGCCAGGGGCAGCATTTTGCTGCTGAACAAGCTTAAAAATAACACCAACGGTTCGCTGCAGACCGCTCAGGCGACCACCGCGCTGTATAACGCGCTGGCGTCTTCCGGGCAGTTTACGATGGTGTCTCGCGAACAATTGGGTGTTGCCCGGCAGTCGCTGGGATTATCAGAAGAAGACAGTCTGGAGTCGCGCAGCAAAGCGGTGGGGTTGGCCCGCTATGTCGGCGCGCAATACGTGCTGTATGCCGACGCCAGCGGGGACGTGAAGTCACCGGATCTGTCGATGCAACTGATGCTGGTGCAGACCGGCGAAATCGTCTGGTCCGGCAATGGCACGGTTCGCCAGCAGTGAGGCGCTGAACGCGCTGTTGCAGCAGGCTCTGCCGGCGGTAGCGACCGCCGGTTTTTATTTACAGCCGGTCAACGGCCTTAGTCACCAGAGCTGGCGCGTTCATTCTCCGGCCGGGCTGTGGCTGGCGCGCGGCGAAACGCCGCAGGGGCGCCAGCTTGGCACCTCCCGACAGCGTGAATTTCATGTGCTGCGGCACCTGGCCGGGCAGTCGCTGGCACCGCATCCGGTGTGCTGGCGCGATGGCTGGTTGCTGGTGCAGTGGCTGGCGGGCGAGCTGGCCGATGAGCGCCAGTTTGCGCAGGCGGAAGGAGAACTGGCGGCGATGCTGGCGCGTCTGCATCATCAGCCGCGTTATGGCTATCCGTTGCCGTTGAAACGCCTGATGGCGCATCACTGGCACCATATGGACCCAGCCCGGCGCTCGCCGCGTCTGAGGCGCGTCTATCAGCAGGTGGTGGATAAGCCGCTGCCGACGCCGTTACTGATCGCGCCGCTGCATCTGGATGTGCATCCCGGCAACCTGCTGCGTACCGAGGCCGGCTGGCGATTGATTGACTGGGAGTACGCGGCGGACGGCGATATCGGGCTGGAGCTGGCGTTGCTGTTCCGGTCCTGCGAGCTGGATGAAGCGCGTCAGCAGGATTTTTTGCAGGCGTATTGTCGGCACTGGCGCCACCTGCGCCCGGCGTCACTGCGGCGGCAGGCGGCGCGCTGGCAATATTGGGTGGATTATCTGGTGCTGATGTGGTTCGAAGTCCGCTGGCGGCAGACCGCTGAGGCGTATTACCGACAGACGGCTGACGCATTGCGGCGGGCCGCGGGATGGCGCGATTGAGTCTTTCTCTCTGGGGGGCGTTTGCGCGGGCCGTTTGATTATCAGGCCGATTTTTCCATCATGCCGATGTGGCAATCATACAGAAGGGGTGTTTGTGGGGCCGTTAATGTTAGATGTGGCCGGCTATGAGCTGGATGCGGAAGATCGCGAAGTGCTGGCGCATCCGCTGGTGGGTGGCGTGATCCTGTTTAGCCGTAACTTTCACGACGCCGACCAGTTGGCGGAACTGGTGCGTCAGATGCGTCGCGCCTCTCGCGAGCGGCTGGTGGTGTCGGTCGATCAGGAAGGCGGGCGCGTGCAGCGGTTTCGCGACGGTTTTACCGCGCTGCCGGCCGCGCAGTCGTTTGCCGCATTGAACCCGTTGCCGCAGGCGCAACTGCTGGCGGAAGAAGCTGGCTGGGTGATGGCGGCGGAGATGATCGCCATGGATATCGATATCAGCTTTGCGCCGGTATTGGATGTCGGGCACCAGAGCGCGGCGATTGGCGACCGTTCCTTCCACGACGACCCGGACACCTTGCTGGCGGTGGTGGAGCGTTTTATTGCCGGCATGCGTGCCGCCGGTATGAAGGCGACCGGCAAGCATTTCCCCGGTCATGGCGCGGTAACGGCGGATTCCCATAAGGAAACGCCGCGGGACGAGCGGCCGCTGGCGCAAATTCGGGAACGGGATATGCGGGTGTTTCGGGAATTGATCGCTCGCCGGCAGTTGGATGCGGTGATGCCGGCGCACGTGATTTACACCGATGCCGATCCCCGTCCGGCCAGCGGGTCGCCCTACTGGCTGAAACAAGTGCTGCGTCAGGAATTGGGATTTGACGGCATCATCTTCTCGGATGACCTGTCGATGGAAGGCGCGGCGGTGATGGGCGGCTACGCCGAACGCGCGCAGGCGGCGCTGGACGCGGGGTGCGACATGATTCTGGTATGTAACCAGCGTCAGGACGCGATCAGCGTGTTGGATAACCTGTCTCCGGTCAAAGTACCGGGGTTGGAGACGCTCTATCATCGGGGGTTGATCACTCGCCGTGAACTGCTGAATTCATCGCGCTGGAAGCAGGCGACGTCGCAGTTGACGGCACTGAGTGAACGCTGGCAGGCGCATAAAGCCGCCGGTTAATCACCTGCTAAATGAGGCTGGAGGGAAGGCACCGATGATCATTTATTTGCACGGTTTTGATTCAAGCAGTCCGGGTAATCATGAGAAAGTGCTGCAGTTGCAGTTCATCGACCCGGATGTCCGGCTGGTGAGCTACAGTACCCTGCATCCGCGCCATGATATGCAGCATCTGCTCAGGGAAGTGGACAAGATGCTGCAATTGAATGCGGATAACCGCCCGCTGATTTGCGGCGTCGGGCTGGGTGGCTTTTGGGCTGAACGCATCGGTTTCCTGTGTGATATCCGCCAGGTGATGTTCAATCCCAACCTGTTCCCGCAGGAAAACATGGAAGGCAAAATCGATCGTCCGGAAGAGTACGCAGACATCGCCACCAAGTGCGTGGAGAATTTCCGCGAGAAAAACCGCGATCGCTGCATGGTGGTGCTGTCGCGCCACGATGAAATGCTGAATAACCAGCGCAGCGCCTGTTTGCTGGGGGAATACTACGAAATCATCTGGAATGAGAGCGAAGGCCATAAATTCCGCGATATCTCGCCACACCTGCAACGCATCAAGGCGTTTAAATCACTGGGGTGATTTTTCCTCTACACTGTCTTTGTGGCTGTCAAACCCGCGTCAGGCTGGGGTGACAGCCGCTTTCCCTCTGCTGACCTGCTGCACTAACTTGTTGGATCTCAACGTCTAATTCTTCGCTCTGACGATCTGTAACTAAAATAAATTGATATAAATCAATTTTGGTATGACCAAATGACCTTACATGCTATTCTCATCGCATATATCCAATTTTCATTATCATAACCATATGTAATATAAGGATATTATTTTTTACCCTTTATTAACTATTGGTTCACAAATTTTCAGGGGGTCATTTTGACATCATTGCCAATCAAGAAAATCGTGATTGTCGGCGGTGGCGCCGGAGGGCTGGAGCTGGCAACCAGTCTGGGGCATAAGCTGGGTCGCAAGAAGAAGGCGGAAATAACACTGGTGGATCGCAACCACAGCCACCTGTGGAAACCGCTGCTGCACGAAGTGGCGACCGGCTCGCTGGATGATGATATGGATGCGCTGAGTTACCTGGCGCATGCCCGCAATCATCACTTCAATTTCCAGTTGGGTATGATGACCGACATCGACCGCGAGCAGCGTACCGTCCAACTGGCCGAAATCCGCGGCGAGCAGGGGGAACTGCTGGTGGCGGCCCGTTCACTGTCGTACGACATTCTGGTGGTGGCGCTGGGCAGCACCTCCAATGACTTCGGTACGCCGGGCGTCAAAGATCACTGCATTTTCCTGGACAACCCGAAACAAGCCCGCCGTTTCCATAACGAAATGCTCAATCTGTTCCTCAAGTTCTCCGCTTCTCAGGGGCAGCAGGAGAAGGTCAATATCGCGATTGTCGGAGGGGGCGCCACCGGGGTGGAGCTGTCCGCCGAACTGCACAACGCGGTGAAACAGCTGCACAGCTACGGTTTTGACAGCCTCAGCAATCAGGCGCTCAACGTCACGCTGGTGGAAGCCGGGGAACGTATTCTGCCGGCGCTGCCGCCGCGTATTTCTGCGGCGGCGCACCATGAACTGACCAAGCTTGGCGTGCGCGTGCTGACCAAAACCATGGTGACCAGCGCCCAGCAGAACGGCCTGAACACCAAGGACGGCGAGTTTATCGACGCCGACCTGATGGTATGGGCGGCGGGTATCAAGGCCGCCGACGCCATGAAGGACATTGCCGGTCTGGAAACCAACCGGATCAACCAGCTGGTGGTGGAGCCGACGCTGCAGACCACGCGCGATCCGGCTATTTTCGCCATCGGCGACTGTGCGTCCTGCCCACAGCCGGGCGGTGGCTTTGTGCCGCCACGCGCGCAGGCTGCGCATCAAATGGCGTCGCGCTGTTACAGCAACATCCTGGCGCTGATGAATAATCAGTCGCTGAAGCCTTACGTCTACAAAGACCACGGTTCGCTGGTGTCATTGTCTAAATTCAGCACCGTCGGTAGCCTGATGGGCAACCTGATGCGCGGTTCGGTGATGGTGGAAGGACGTATTGCCCGCTTCGTTTACATTTCGCTGTATCGCATGCACCAGATTGCGCTGCATGGCTACATCAAGACCGGCCTGATGATGTTGGTCGGCAGCATCAACCGGGTGATCCGCCCGCGTCTCAAACTGCATTAAGGCCGGATAGCTCTGGTCTGGCGTCTCGGTTGCCCGCTATTCGGCGGGCAACCTGTTATTCCCCGCTATATTGTTCACATCACAGAATAAAATATTGCACTAACACCAACTAAAGGTAAGAAAACTCTCAAATGTGACGGTTTTGTTATCTGTGCAACCCTTTTGAGGTAGAAATCCGATTGAGAGTACCTGGTGGATTAGGCAGACTTCATCACGTCAGGCGGCGTAGCGCGCACGCCGCGCCCCGGAAGGTGGGGCTTTCGGGTTAAAAGCCATCAGCCCGTTATGAGCCGTAAGAGCGCTCAACGCAGGGTGGAGTGGAGGATGCGTGGTTATTTATTCAGGAGGTTTCCTGTGAACAAGTCAATGTTAGCGGGTGTGGGTATTGGTATGGCTGCAGCTCTGGGTGTGGCAGCCGTCGCCAGTCTGGATGTGTTTGCGTCCAGACCGCAGTTTGCACAGGTGCTGACAGCAACACCTATCAAAGAAACCGTGAAAACGCCGCGTCAGGAATGCCGTAATGTCACCGTGACGCACCGCCAGCCGGTACAGGATGAAAACCGTATTGCCGGGTCATTGCTGGGCGCCGTGGCTGGCGGCGTGCTGGGGCATCAGTTCGGCAATGGCCGTGGCCGCGATGTGACGACGGTAGTCGGCGCGCTGGCCGGGGGATACGCCGGCAATCAGGTGCAGGGAAAAATGCAGGACGGTGATACCACCACCTCCACGCAACAGCGTTGCCAGACGGTGTATGACAAATCGCAGAAAGTGCTGGGTTATGATGTCACCTATAAAATCGGCGATCAGGAAGGAAAAGTGCGGATGGACCGCGATCCCGGCACCCGTATCCCGCTCGATCGCAACGGTCAGCTGATTCTCAGTCAGTCCAGCTGATGCGGCGGACAGGCAGGCCCGCGTTGTCACGCTGCTGACCGCGGGCCTGATGCCGTCGATACCGCCCGCCTGACTCATGCATCATATAAATCGGTATCCTGCACCGGCGAGTGGCGCTGGCTGGGCCGAATGCGTTTGACCGAATCTCTCACCGCCAGCGTACCGTTAAGCAGAATATTGCCGGTACCTCGTCCCGGCTGCATCAGCTGAAGCTGCAATAATCTCACCGCCTCTCGTCCCAACTCTTCACGCGGGATCAGCACCGATGTCAGCGGAATATCGTGCACCGCCGCCAGATTGGCGCCATCCATGCTCATGACCGATATATCCTGCGGCACGCGCAGCTTCGCTTTATGCAGCGCATTGACGGCGCCCACCGCCATAAAGTCGCCGCCCGCCAGTATGGCGGTAGGGTACTGTTCCCGCGGGCAGGCGGCCAGAAAATCAGTGACGGCCTGTTCCGTTTCCGCGCTGCCGAAGCCACGGGGCGTCAGTAAATGGATGTCGTCAATAAAAGGCAGGTTGTGCTGTTGATAGGCATCACGAATGCCCGCCAGTCGCCACTCCATGGTGTAGCGCCGCAGGCACAGCAGGGTCAGGATCTGACGGTGCCCCTGATCGATCAGATAGTTGGCGGCAAATTCGCCGATAAGCTGGTGCGCAGGCGACACGCCGGACAATTTCATTTTATTGTCGAGACAGTTGACCAGCACGCAGGGTTTGTTCAATTCGGCCGCCAGCGCGTGAATATAAGGATCGTCAATGCCGATCAGAATGGCGCCTTCGGTTTCCGGCGACGACATTTTTTCCAGAAACAGCGCCGCATCGCTGTCGTTTTCCGCCAGCCCGCAGTAGCGCAGGCGTACATCGTGCGAGTCCAGCGAGTCGAGAATCCCTTCCAGTACCTTATGGTAGAAAATATCCGCCCGGCGATTAAAAGCGCGCTCCGGCGCGAACACCGTCAGGCTATTAAGCAGCAAGCGGCCGGTGGCCAGATGATCCATCACGCCGTATTGCCGGGCAGAGGTCAGAATTCGCGTCCGTGCCGCATCGCTGGTATTGGATTTTCCCGCCAGCACCCGGGAAACGGTACTGACGGAGAAGCCGGTCTGCATGGCGATTTCACGAATTTTGAGGTTTTTTTTCATTTTGTGATCCCGTTCAATTTGAATCGTGAAAAAATTTTCATCACCAGAAAAATGGCGGCAGCCGGCGGATGAATGGCCGGAAATAATATATTTCGACGCTACCATGAAAATAGTTGCAAAAAAGTGAGTATCTCCGGCTTTTTAATTTTTCTACGCTGAATCGGTCGTGATTCTTCAGGCGTCATCACGCCGCGGAATACGCCGTCGCGACATAAAAATACTTATAAAAATCTGAAAATTAGAACATCAGGATGGTGTTGCGCCGGGAGGCGTTTCACTGTTGTCTGCCGCAAGGAGATCACCATGAGTCTCGACGTTAATTCCTCGCCCGTCATCAATGAAAAACGAAAGTTCAAACAATTGCGCTGGTGGATACTGGCGTTATTTCTGTTTGGCGTCACCGTTAATTATATTACCCGCAATTCGCTGGGTATTCTGGCGCCCGAATTAAAAACGGTGCTGAATATTACCACCGAGCAATACTCCTGGATTGTCGGCGCTTTTCAATTGGCCTATACGCTATTTCAGCCTTTATGCGGATGGCTGATCGACGTGATTGGATTAAAGCTGGGCTTCATGATCTGCGCCGTGATTTGGGCGCTGATGTGCCTGCTGCATGCCGGCGCCGGGAGCTGGGTGCAGCTTGCCATTTTGCGTTTCATGATGGGTGGAGCTGAAGCGGCGGCCACGCCGGCCAACGCCAAAACCATCGGCGAGTGGTTTCCCCGCCAGGAACGGCCCATCGCCGCCGGTTGGGCCGGCGTGGGCTTTTCCATCGGTGCGATGCTGGCGCCGCCCATTATCGTGGTCGCGCACTCCGCGTTCGGCTGGCAAGGGGCATTCCTGTTTGCCGGGGTGCTGGCGATGTTGTGGGTGGTGTTGTGGTGGCTGTTTTACCATAACCCGGGAGAACACCCGCGCCTGAGCAAGGAGGAACTGGCGTTTATCCGTCAGGACAATGAGCCGGAGCCGGTGAAACAACCGTTTTTTACCGCTATGAAAACGGTGATGAAAAACCGCCGTTTCTACGGCATCGCCATTCCCGCGTTTATGGCGGAACCTGCCTGGGCGGTGCTGAGTTTCTGGGTACCGCTGTACCTGGCCAAAGAGCGTGGCATGGATTTGAAGCAAATCGCCATGTTCGCCTGGCTGCCGTTTCTTGCCGCCGACTTCGGCAGTATCGCCAGCGGTTACCTGACCCGGCTCTACGCCCGGTGGTTTGGCTGTTCACGCATCAACTCGGTGGTGGGCAGTTCGGTAACCGGCGCGTTTCTGATGCTGTCGCTCGCGCTGGTCAGCGTGACCGAAAATCCCTATCTGGCCATCATCCTGATTTCGATTGGCGGATTCGGCCACCAAATCATTTCCTGCATGCTGAGCGCCGTCGTGGTGGATTCGTTCGATAAAGGCCAGATGGCGACGGTCAACGGTATGCGCGGCGCCAGCGCGTGGATTGCCAGCTTCCTGTTTTCACTATTGATTGGCGTTACCGCCGACAGGATTGGCTTCAGTCCGCTGTTTGTCGCCATGGGCTTTTTTGATTTATTCGGCGCGCTGTTCCTGATTGCGTTCATCGCGGAACGTCGCCAGCGCGCGCACTGACAGAACTTCCGAATAGATGAGTGATGCTATGAAGACATTGAAACATTGGGTATTGCACCATCAGGCCGAGGATCGGGTTGAACTGCTGGTGGACGGCGCACACCGCTTTTTGTTGTACGTGCTGGCGCCGGGGCTGATGCGGGTACTGATTAAACAGCATGGGGAACTGCGGTTGAATCGCACCTGGAGCATCACGCCGCAGCAGGACGTACCGTGGCAGGGCAGGGAACGGGAGAGCAGCGAGGGATTTACGCTGCCGGGCTATACGCTAAGTTGGCAAGGCGATGCCTTGCAGATCAGCACCGGGCCATTGCGGGTGACGGTGCATCAGCCGCTGTGGCTGGCATGGGAATACCTTGATGCGCACGGGCAGTGGCAGCCGCTGGCGTCCGATCGGCCGACCGGCGCCTATCTGCTCAATATGCACGGCGACGGCGTGGCGCACTATCAGCGGCGTACCCCGCAGGAACGCTGCTACGGGCTGGGGGAAAAGGCGGGTGATTTAAACCGCGCCGGTCGTCGCTTTGAATTCCGCAATCTGGATGCGATGGGCTATAACGCGCAAAGCACCGATCCGCTCTACAAGCATCTGCCGTTCACCCTGGTCAATCAACCGGGGGCCAGCTACGGCGTGTTTTACGACAATCTCAGCACCACCTGGCTGGACCTGGGCAACGAGATCGATAATTACCACCCGGCCTACCGGCGCTATCAGGCCGACGCCGGGGATCTGGATTATTATTTTCTGCTCGGCCCCGCCATTCTCGATGTAACCAAAGCCTTTGTCCGGCTTACCGGCAAAACCTGTTTCGGCCCCAAATGGAGCCTCGGTTACAGCGGGTCCACCATGCATTACACCGACGCGCCGGACGCTCAGCAACAGCTGTTGTCCTTTATCGAACTGTGTCGCCGGCATGCGATTCCGTGCGATTCGTTCCAGCTCTCGTCCGGCTATACCTCGATTGGCAACAAACGTTACGTGTTCAACTGGAACTACGACAAAGTGCCGCAGCCGGAGCAAATGAGCCGGGCATTCCATGATGCCGGTATGCACCTGGCGGCCAATATCAAGCCTTGCTTGTTACAGGATCACCCCCGCTATCAGGAGGTGGCGGCCAAAGGGCTGTTTGTGCGCGATTCGCAGTCGGACAACCCGGAACGCTCCAGCTTCTGGGACGACGAAGGCTCCCATCTGGATTTCACCAATCCGGATACCGTCGCCTGGTGGCAGGAGAACGTGACCCGGCAACTGCTGGAAAAAGGCATCGACTCCACCTGGAACGATAACAACGAATTTGAGATCTGGGACGGCGAAGCGCGCTGTCATGGCTTTGGTCAGCCGATTGCCATCAAGCATATCCGTCCACTGATGCCGCTGCTGATGATGCGCGCCTCGATGGAGGCGCAGCAGCGGTTTGCGCCGACGCTGCGGCCTTATCTGATTTCGCGCTCCGGCAGCGCCGGCATGCAGCGCTACGTACAGACCTGGAGCGGGGACAACCGCACCAGTTGGCAGACGCTGCGCTACAACACCCGTATGGGGGTCGGCATGAGTCTGTCCGGTCTGTATAACGTGGGCCATGATGTGGGCGGTTTCGCCGGCAATAAGCCCGATGCCGAGCTGTTTGCGCGCTGGGTGCAAAACGGGGTGATGCATCCGCGGTTTACCATTCACTCGTGGAATGACGACGCCACGGTCAACGAACCCTGGATGTACCCGGCGGTGACGCCGATTATCCGTGACGCCATCCAACTGCGTTATCGGCTGTTGCCGTATCTGTATACCCTGCTGTGGCAGGCGCATGCGGATGACGAGCCGATGTTGCGCCCGACCTTTTTGGATCACGAGCATGACCGGCGTACCTTCGGGGAAACCGACGATTTCATGCTGGGACGCGATCTGTTGGTGGCGAGCGTGGTGGAGCCGGGACAACGCCGGCGCGAGGTCTATCTGCCGGATAATGGCGACGGCTGGTATGACTTTTATCGCGGCGGCTGGTTCAGCGGCGGGCAAACCGTGACGCTCGATGCGCCGCTGGAACGGTTGCCGTTGCTGGTTCGGGCCGGAGCGATGCTGCCGCTGTCGGCGCGTACGGATTTCACCTGCCCGGCGGAAGATGACCAGCGCACCCTGTTGCTCTTCCCGCTGACGGGCAATGGCGTGCAGCAAGGGCTATTGTTTGAAGATGACGGAGAAACGCATCGCTGGCGCGACGGACAGGCGTTGTGGCTGCGTTGGGAGGTGTGTTGCAGCGCCCGGCGTATCGATATCACCTTCCGCCCGGAAGGCGCCTTCATTCCGGCGTGGCGGATGGTGACCATACAGCTACCGCCTGACGAACGGCGCGCACTCTATATCAACGGCGAGCGCAGCGCGCAGTATCGGTTGCCAGCCAACGGCTAACCCGACGGGCGGCGCGCGCCCGGTTGGCTGATGCGCCGCCCCGTGACCGATCTCGCCTTATTGCCTGCCGGATGCGGCGTCCCGTTTATCAATAGGCAGCGAAGGGGTATTATCAATCGCACATTGGAGGTTTTATACCGTCATACTTCAAGCTGCGGGTGTATTGGCCTTCCTGCAACCTGAAGTATGACGGGGATAGGCTTTTATTCAGGCACCGGGAAGACATATGCTGGATAATTCAGAAGTTCAACGCTATCTGCAACGTATTGGCGTCAGTTCATTGCCCGCGGAGCCGGCTTTACTGCTGCATCAGCTCCATCTTGCTCATCTTACGCACATTCCGTTTGAAAACCTGGATGTGGTGTTCGGGAAACCGATACGCCTGGACCCTTCCGCCATCTATCGCAAGATCGTTGATGAGCGACGCGGCGGGTTCTGCTACGAACTCAACTACGGATTTTATCTGCTGCTGAAGGCATTGGGGTTTGACGTGCAACTGCTGTCCGGTCAGGTGTGGAACGACGACGGTCATTACGGGCAGCCATTCGATCATCTGTTTCTGAAAGTCGAACTGCCGCAGGCGGCGGTGATCGCCGATATCAGTTTCGGCGATTCGTTCTGTGTGCCGGTGCCGTTGTCTGGCGCGGTGTCCCGCGAAGATCGGGTCAGCTATCGGGTGGCGGCCACGGATGACGGCTACCAGTTGCAGCAACTGACGGCGGGCCACGCATGGAAACCGCAGTACAAGTTTACGCCGCAACCCCGACAGCTGGAGGAGTACGCCGACATGGCGCATTACCACCAGACCTCGCCGTCGTCGCCTTTCACCAGCAAATCACTTTGTACCCGCGTAACGCCGCAAGGGCGAGTGACGTTATCGGACAACCGTCTGATCGTGACCCGACATGGGCAGAAAAGCGAACGAAGGATCGACAGCCATCGTGATTATCTGGACTGCTTGCAACAGCAATTCGGGATTATGCTGACCGACGATTACGACAGCCAGCGCTGGTTTGAACGCCTCACGACAGCCGTGTCCTGAGGCGTTTGACGAACGGAATACCGTTTATCGGCACCGTGTTTTAACGGAACAGTGTCTCGGCCCAGCGAGCCAGCCCGGCGGTGACGGAACCGAAGTCGTCGCCGCTGGCGATCGGCACATCGGGCAGACATTCGCTGATGGCGGCGCGCAGCAACGGCGAGCGGGCGCTGCCGCCGGTCAGGTAAATCACATCCGGTCGGGTCTGACTGTTTTTCTGGGCCTGAATGAGCTGCTGTTTGATGTGTTCCAGCGGCTGGGCGATCGCCTCTTCCAGTTGATTCACGCTGACGCGGGTTTCCAGATCCGGCGCGATAAACGGCAGGCTAGCCTGTGAGGTGTCGGCCTGCGACAAGGCGATTTTCTGCTCTTCCGCCAGCCTAACCAAACGGTAGCTGAGCCGCTGGCGCCATACCGTCAGCAGGCGCTCTACCCGGTCGGGTTCGCGCGCATCGCGGATCAAATCGCGCAGCAGCTTGCCGCAGGCGCTGCTGTAGAATTCCGCCTGCGCCGGCACGTCGTTGATGGCGACGGCGTTCCACCAGGGCAACACCGGCAGCGCGGTGCCTTTCTCGGTGATGCCGTTCATCCCCAGCAGCGGGCAGAACTGCCGAAACGCCAGCATGATGTCCAGATCGTTGCCGCCGACCCGACAGCCGCTGTGACCCAGCAGACTTTCCTCGCGTTCGCGGCGGGCGCGCCAGTCTGGCCCCATCAGCAGCATCGAACAGTCGGTGGTGCCGCCGCCGATATCCACGACCAGCACCCGTTTTTCCTGCTGCAGCGTGGCTTCGAAATCGAGGCCGGCGGCCACCGGTTCAAACTGGAACGCGACCTGCCGGAACCCGGCGCGTTGCGCCGCCCGTTCCAGAATGCCTTGTGCCTGACGGTTGGACTCTTCGCCGCCTATTCCCTGAAAGTTGATCGGCCGGCCAATCACCGCCTGCTCGATCGGCTGGTCGAGCTGTTGCTCGGCCTGCTGGCGAATGTGCAGCATCATGGTGCAGACCAGATCTTCAAACAGCGCTATTTGCTGGGCTTTCAGCCCGGTGGCGCCGAGAAACGATTTGGGCGATTTCACGAACCACACGTCTTGCGGGTCATCCATGTAATGCGCCAGCGCCGCCAGCCCGAACCTGACGCTGTCCGGCTGAACCCGAATATCTTCCTCACGGTTGTGGTTGATGGCGCGTTGCAGCAGTTGGGCGTTTTCACCTTCCGCCGTGACCTGATGATGCCGCCACAGCCATTCGCTGACCGCCTCGCGGCTGGGCGCGCACAGCATCGACTGCAAATAGGGCGACTGTTGCTCCAGCCGCAGCAAGCGCGGCGTTCCGTTTTCCATTACGGCCAGCGAGCAGTTGGCCGTACCATAGTCAAAGCCGACAAACATTGTTTTTTTATCCCCATGCCAGTAGAGAAGGGGCGGGAATTTACCGCTTGTCTCCGAGCTTGTAAAGACGGAGGGACGGATAAACCGTGTTTATCGTCAGACGTCGGTGAAGCGACACGCTGGCTCAGCGTTTGCTGAGCCAGGTTTGCGCCAGTTCGTCAAACGGCAGCGGTCGGGAGAAAAAATATCCCTGCATGAAATTGATCTGTTTGCGAGATAGAAACGCGGCCTGATATTCGGTTTCCACCCCTTCGGCGACGGTCATCAGGTTCATCTGTTGCGCCAGATCGATAACGCAGTTGACCAGCGTGCTGGATTGCGGATCGTCCTCGTCGATCATGCTGACAAACGACTGATCGATCTTGATGACGTTCACATGCAGTTTTCTGAGATAGTCAAAATTGGAATAGCCGGTGCCGAAATCGTCCAGCGCGATCAGCACGCCGGCGTCGCTTAGTTTTTTGAAGAAGGCGATAGTCTCCGGTGTAATTTCGATTTTTTCCCGCTCGGTAATTTCAATGATCAAATGCACTTTTTTCTCGCCAAAAGCGGCGATGAAGTTCTGACAGTCGGTAATAAAATCGTCGGACTGGCAGTGTTGGGCGCTGATATTGATGCCGATATGCAAATGGTCCGGCAGGGTGTCGAGATGGGATGTTAAATCGCGCACTACGCTGCTCATTAACGAGCGGGTCATCGGGATAATCAAACCGCTTTGTTCACACAGCGGAATAAAAATATCGGGGGAAATAAAACCGCTCTTCGGGTGATGCCAGCGCGCCAGCACTTCCACACCGTAAATTTCCTGTGATTCGGTGGCGATAACCGGCTGGTAATAGGGCAGCACTTCCTGATTTTCGATGGCGCGTCGAATGCCGTCGTAAGGAGAGTTGAAACGTGTCGAATATTTATAAGCCAGAAAACCGGAGCCGAGGGCAATCAGGAACACCACCAGCAACGTCATTTTTTCCTGATCCCAAAAGTCGGCAAGAGAATATTTGTCGTCGTGGGGAAAAAGGATGGAAAAGTGGTAGCGGCTGGAAGGGATAATGACAAAATTACGCGAATCGTCGGGGTTAAATGCCGATACCTTATTATCACGCGATATCCAGGTATTGCCGACCAGTAAATACAGGTCCCGCCGCTTGCTGAGTAGATCCAGCACGTTGGTTAAATGCTGGCCATGTATCGCCACGCCGATGCTGCCGTCCGCCGTGGTGCCGAGATACATAATCAGCGTCCTTTCCGGCGTGACGGAGTTGCCGGCCAGCAGCGCCAGTTCCCGCATATGAAAGCGTCCCAGCGACGCCGGGCGATTATCCACGCCATACAGCGACGAACAGTACACCACATCATTTTTTATCAGGCTGACGGTACGCAGATGGCTGGCGATCGCCGCCGTCATATTCAACTGCCGGATGACGTCAGGCGTGCAGGACTGAGCCAGTAGCGGTTTGCTGTCTTCCACCGCATCTTTAGCTTCGTTGAGAATTTCCTCGATATTTCTAACTGCTCTTTCCGCATTGGCGTAAGCGCTCTTACGCTCAGCACGATAGTCCTGGTAGTAAATAGCACATAAGCCCACGGCGAACATCGCTAAAAAGGTCAAAAAAGCGATTAGTTTATTCATTTGTGTGTGGCCCTTTAGCTGACCTTATAGTTTTTCTATACCCGTTACATTTTAAGTTGCAGGTGTGTTGGCTTTATTACTCGGCCCTCCCTGGACCTTGCCTCTGCGGGGCTGCTGCACGCTGCGTTCAACTCTGCTTACTGTTGAGTTGTCGTTCCCCCGTCACTGATTTGAATAAGCGCCTGGGGGTTCGCGCGGTTGCCGCCTTCCTGCAACTCGAATTACTTGGGTATATATCGGCGGTTATTCCTTTGATTTTAGTCGGGCCATCACAAATTAGGGCAGAAAAATAATCAGGCGGCACACGTATGCTGCGCCATCTCCTCCAACAGGGTGGTGATAAACGTCAGCCGTTGCGGATATCCATTCAGATCCTTGATGAATTTCAACCGGCTGGGGCCATCCAGACGATAAACTTTTGGGTCGCGCTGCAGCAGGCCGATCAGATGGGTGGGATCGACGCGATTATGCTGGCTGAATTCGACAAAACCGCCCTTGTCGTTACCTTCGATACGCTTGATGCCCAGTATTTGCGCCTGCTGACGCAAACCGGCTACCTGCAACAGATGGCGGGCGGCGTCCGGCAGTTTGCCGAAACGGTCGATCAGTTCGGCCTTCAGGTCATCCAATTCGTTGTCGTTTTTGGCGCTGGCGATACGTTTGTAAAACGACAAGCGGGTATTGACGTCCGGAATGAAGTCGTCCGGCAACAGGGCCGGCAAACGCAGTTCCACGTCGGTCTGGCTGCTGATCAGGTCTTCCAGCGATGGCTCTCGTCCAACTTTGAGCGACTCCACCGCACTTTCCAGCAGGTCCATGTACAGCGAGAAGCCGACGCTTTCCATCTGGCCGCTCTGGTCTTCGCCGAGCAGTTCGCCCGCGCCGCGAATTTCCAAATCGTGGGTGGCGAGGGCGAAACCCGCCCCCAGATCTTCCAGCGAGGCGATGGCTTCCAGCCGTTTGTGGGCGTCGCTGCTCATCGCCTTGGGATTCGGCGTAAGCAGGTAAGCGTAAGCCTGATGGTGAGATCGCCCGACGCGGCCGCGCAGCTGATGCAACTGCGCCAGACCGAAGTGGTCGGCGCGTTCGATGATGATGGTATTGGCGCTCGGAATATCGATGCCGGTCTCAATGATGGTGGTGCATACCAGCACATTGAAACGCTGGTGATGGAAATCGTTCATCACCCGCTCCAGATCGCGCTCGCGCATCTGGCCGTGGCCGATGGTGATACGGGCTTCCGGCACCAGCTCGTTCAGCCGTTGGGCGGCTTTCTCGATGTTTTCTACGTCGTTGTAGAGGTAGTACACCTGCCCGCCGCGCAGGATTTCACGCAGGATAGCCTCACGCACCACCAAGCTGTCGTACTCGCGCACAAAGGTTTTGACCGCCAGACGGCGCGCCGGCGGCGTGGCGATGATCGACAGATCGCGGATGCCGCTCATCGCCATGTTCAGGGTACGCGGAATCGGCGTCGCGGTGAGCGTCAGGATATCGACGTTGGCGCGCATCGCCTTGATACGCTCTTTGTGGCGCACGCCGAAGCGGTGCTCTTCATCGACGATCAGCAACCCCAAATCCCGCCAGCGCACATCGCTTTGCAGTAATTTGTGGGTACCGATCAAAATATCCACCTTGCCTTCCTGCGTTTGCTCCAGCACCTGGGTTTGTTCTTTCTGGCTACGGAAGCGGGACAGCATTTCAATGCGCACCGGCCAGTTGGCGAAACGATCGCGGAAATTGTCGAAGTGCTGCTGAGCCAGCAGGGTGGTCGGCACCAGCACCGCCACCTGCTTGTGGTTTTCCACCGCCAGAAACGCGGCGCGCATCGCGACTTCGGTTTTGCCGAAGCCGACGTCGCCGCACACCAGACGGTCCATCGCCAGCGGGCGGCACATATCGCTCAGCACGGCGTTGATGGCCTGCGCCTGATCTGGCGTGGTATCAAACGGGAACCCCTGACAGAACAGCTGATACTGTTCCCGGTCGTGTTTGAAGGCGAAGCCGGTGTGAGCGGCGCGCTGGGCATAGACATCCAGCAGTTCGGCGGCCACGTCACGCACTTTTTCCGCCGCTTTCTGCCGCGCCCGCGTCCAGGCGTCGCCGCCCAGCTTGTGCAACGGCGCGCTGTCCTCGGCGCCGCCGGCATAGCGGCTGATAAGATGCAAAGACGACACCGGCACATACAGTTTGTCTTCGCCGGCGTAATGCAGAATCAGGTATTCCGCCTTGATGCCGCCCGCTTCCAGCGTGGTCAGCCCGGCATAACGGCCGACGCCGTGTTCGAGGTGCACCACCGGCTGGCCCGGGCGCAATTCCGCCAGGTTGCGGATCAGGGTATCGGTGTTGATGGTGCGGCGGCTGTCCTGGCGGCGACGGCTGACGCGCTCGCCCAGCAGATCGCTTTCGCAGATCAGGGTGCGCTGGCGCAGGGTATCAATAAAGCCGTGCTCGCTGGCGCCTATCATCAGGTAGCAACCCGGCGACGCCGTCTGCTCCAGGCTCTTCACCGGCGCAGGGGACAACTTGATACGGGATAGCAACTCCTGCAACGTTTCCCGGCGGCCTTCGCTTTCCACGGAAAAGACAATCTGCCCGCCGAACTGCTCCACGAAACGGCGCAGCGCATCCAGCGGCGATTTGTTCTGGTGCTGGACAGCCAGGTCCGGCAACGGCTGGTAACCCAGATTGATATTGGCGGCTTTATCCGGCAGCGTGTCGCTGCGCAGTTGTACGCGCGGCCATTGTTTGAGTTCGCCAAACAGCGAATCAACCGGCAACCACAGCGTATCCGGCGGCAACAGCGGGCGCATTGGGTCGACCCGGCGGCTGTCATGGCGCTGCTGGATATCCTGCCAGAAACGCTCGGCGCCTTGCTGAATATCGCCGGTATTAACCAGCAGCGTATCGGCCGGCAGATAGCTGAACAGCGCCGGCAACGGCTGACTGAAGAACAGCGGCTGCCAGTATTCGATCCCGGCGGGCAGGGTGCCTTTGCTCACCTGCTGATAGACGTGCTCGGCGTCGCGCCTGACCTCAAATTGCTCGCGCCACTGGCTGCGAAACAGCTCAATCGCGGTTTTGTCGGTAGGGAACTCGCGTGCCGGCAACAGATGAATGTGTTCGACTTCATTCAGCGTGCGTTGGGTATCGGCGTCAAACAGGCGCAGGCTGTCGATTTCATCGTCGAAGAAATCGATACGGAACGGCTCTTCGCTGCCCATCGGAAACAGGTCGAGCAGCGCGCCGCGGGTGGCGAACTCGCCATGCTCCATCACCTGATCGACGCTGCGGTAACCGGCCTGTTCCAATTGATTGCGCAGCCTATCGCGCGACAGACGCTGGCCTTTTTTCAGCATCAGCGCATGGCCGTGCAGGAACGCGTGCGGACACACTTTCTGCATCAGGGTATTGACCGGCAGGATCAACACGCCGCGCGTCAGCGAGGGTAACTGGTACAGCGTGGATAAACGGGCGGAGATAATTTCCTGGTGGGGCGAGAAACTGTCGTACGGAAGGGTTTCCCAATCCGGCAGCATCATGACCGGCTGAGCGGTAAACTGCCGAATTTCGTCGCGCAACCGCAGGGCATTCTGCATGTCAGGGGTAATCAGCACCACCAGTCCGGCGTGACGTTCAACGATCTCGGCGCATTCGACGGCGCAGGCTGCGCCGGTAAGCTGACCTAACAGGCGTTGTTCACCCGCTTTGCCAGGCAAGGTATAGCGATATTGTTCAGGCATCATCCGATTATCAGGTCTCGATATCCACTAAGAAAAAGTCGGGAAGAGAGAGGGTTAGGGTTCCATAAAGTGGTACTACCCTTTATTATCCTTGTTCACTTTGCTTTAGCAACCTCATCCAGACGGATTTCATGTATCAACCTGTCGCACTTTTCATCGGCCTGCGCTACATGCGAGGGCGGGCCGCGGACCGCTTCGGGCGGTTTGTTTCCTGGTTGTCCGCTATTGGCATCACCCTCGGCGTGATGGCGCTGGTCACCGTGCTGTCGGTGATGAACGGCTTTGAGCGGGAACTGGAAAACAGCATTCTGGGGCTGATGCCTCAGGCCATCATCACCACGCCGCAAGGCTCCCTTGACCCGCAGACGCTGCCGTCTTCTTCGCTGTCCAGCCTGAAAGGCATCAGCCGTGTCGCGCCGCTGACGACCGGCGACGTGGTGCTGCAAAGCGCCCGCAGCGTGGCGGTGGGCGTGATGCTCGGCGTTAACCCCGACGAGCAGGAGCCGCTGGCGAACTACCTGGTCAATACCCGTTTGCAGCAACTGCAGCCGGGGCAGTATCAGGTGATTCTCGGCGAGCGGTTGGCCAGTCAGCTTGGCGTTAAGCCGGGCGACCAGTTACGGCTGATGGTCACCAGCGCCAGCCAACTGACGCCGATGGGGCGCGTGCCCAGCCAGCGTTTGTTTACCGTGGCCGGCACCTTTTCCGCCCGCAGCGAAGTGGATGGCTATCAGTTGCTGGTCAATCAGCAGGACGCCTCACGCCTGATGCGCTACCCGCTCGGCAACATTACCGGCTGGCGGCTGTGGCTCAATCAGCCGCTGGCGGTGGACACGCTCAGTCAGCAGGCGTTGCCGCCGGGGACGGCGTGGAAAGACTGGCGCGAACGCAAAGGCGAGCTGTTCCAGGCGGTGAGGATGGAGAAAAACATGATGGGGCTGCTGCTAAGCCTGATTGTGGCCGTCGCCGCGTTCAATATCATTACCTCGTTGGGCTTGCTGGTGATGGAAAAACAGGGCGAGGTCGCTATTTTGCAGACGCAGGGGCTGACCCGCCGCCAGATTATGGCGGTATTTATGGTACAGGGCGGCGGTGCCGGTGTGATGGGGGCGCTGGTCGGGGCGATACTGGGCATGGTGCTGGCCAGTCAGCTCAATACACTGATGCCGATGCTCGGGCTGCTGATTGACGGCGGCGCGCTGCCGGTGCAGATCCTGCCGGCGCAGGTGATCGCCATTGCGCTGGTGGCGATGCTGCTGGCGCTGCTTTCCACGCTTTATCCTTCCTGGCGCGCGGCCGCCACCCATCCCGCAGAGGCTTTACGTTATGAGTAATTCACCTTTATTGCAGTGTCGTCAGCTGTGTAAACGCTATCAGGAAGGCAACCTGTCCACCGATGTGCTGCGCGATGTGTCATTCGAGATGCAGACAGGCGAAATGATGGCGATCGTCGGCAGTTCCGGCTCGGGCAAGAGTACGTTGTTGCATTTGCTGGGCGGGTTGGATTCACCGACGTCCGGCGACGTGATATTTCAGGGCCAGACGCTGAACCAGCTGTCGGCCGCCGCCAAAGCGGCGATACGCAACCGCGAGCTGGGTTTCATCTATCAGTTTCATCACCTGCTGCCGGACTTCACCGCGCTGGAAAACGTGGCGATGCCGCTGTTGATAGGCAATGTGGCGCCGAAAGAGGCGAAAGAGAAGGCGCAGGCCATGCTGGCCGCCGTTGGTCTGGCTCAGCGCAGTCAGCACCGCTCTTCAGAACTGTCCGGCGGCGAGCGTCAGCGGGTGGCGATTGCGCGCGCGCTGGTCAATAGCCCGTCGCTGGTGCTGGCGGACGAACCTACCGGCAACCTCGATCAACGCACTACCGACGCCATTTTCGAACTGCTGGGTGAGCTGAATGTGCGTCAGGGCACCGCTTTTCTGGTGGTGACCCATGACCTGCGTTTAGCCAGCCGCCTTGGCCGTCAGCTGGAAATGCGCGACGGTCAGTTGCAGCAGGAGTTGACCCTGATGGGGACGCCGCAATGACCTTTCCTCCGCTTTCGCTGCTGGTTGGATTGCGCTTCAGCCGTGGGCGCCGCCGCAGCGGCATGGTGTCGCTGATTTCGGTGATTTCCACCCTGGGTATTGCGCTCGGCGTGGCGGTGCTGATCGTCGGTCTGAGCGCGATGAACGGCTTCGAGCGCGAGCTAAACAACCGTATTCTGGCCGTGGTGCCGCATGGCGAAATCGAAGCGGCCAACCAGCCGTTCCGGGACTGGCAACCGCTGTTGCCGAAGATTGAACGTGTTCCCGGCGTTGCCGCCGCGGCGCCTTACGTCAGTTTTACCGGTTTGCTGGAAAACGGCGCCAGCCTGAAGGCGATCCAGTTCAAAGGCGTGGATCCCGAACAGGAATTGAAACTTAGCGCGCTGCCGCAGTTCGTGCAGGATAACGCCTGGTCGCGTTTTCATGCCGGCGCGCAGCAAGTCATTATCGGCAAGGGCGTGGCGGATACGCTGGGCGTGAAAAACGGCGACTGGGTAACCGTGATGATTCCCAATAGCGACCCGCAGATGAAACTGCTGCAGCCGAAACGCATTCGGTTGCAGGTGGCCGGTATTTTGCAGCTAAGCGGCCAACTGGATCACAGCCTGGCGCTGGTGCCGCTGGCCGATGCTCAGCAGTATCTGGAACTGGGCGACGGCATCACCGGTATCGCCATCAAGGCGCAGGATGTGTTTGCCGCTCAGAAGCTGGTGCGTGACGCCGGCGAGGCCATCAATGTCTATGTGTATATTCGCAGTTGGATCGGCACTTACGGCTATATGTACCGCGATATTCAAATGGTCCGCACCATCATGTACCTGGCGATGGTGCTGGTCATCGGCGTGGCCTGCTTCAACATCGTTTCCACGCTGGTGATGGCGGTGAAAGACAAAAGCGGAGATATTGCCGTATTACGGACGCTGGGAGCGGGCGACGGGCTGATCCGCGCCATTTTTGTCTGGTACGGTCTGCTGGCCGGACTGCTCGGCAGCGTGGTGGGTACGGTCTTGGGGATTGTCGTCACGCTGCAACTGACCCCGATCATTCGCGGTCTTGAGGCGCTTACCGGCCATCGTTTTCTGTCCGGCGATATTTATTTCATCGATTTTCTGCCGTCGGAGCTGCATATGATGGATGTGATTATCGTGCTGGCCACTTCGCTGGTGCTGAGCCTGATTGCCAGCTGGTATCCGGCCCGCCGCGCCAGCCGCATCGACCCGGCCCGGATATTGAGCGGCCAGTAAACCCGCGCGTCACTGCGCGAGCGCAGTGGCGGCGTCATGCTGTCTGAAGCTGAGGGAGCGTCCATGTATTACGGTTTTGACATCGGAGGCACCAAGATCGAGCTGGCGGTGTTTGACGCCGATCTGCAGCGTATCTGGCAAAAACGGATTCCCACTCCCCGGGACGATTATGATCTCCTGCTGCGCACCCTGCTGACCCTGACTGAAGAAGCCGATGCGTTTGTCGGCGGGCGCGGATTGGTCGGCGTGGGGGTGCCCGGAATGGAGAATGCCGACGATGGTACTCTGTTCGCCGCGAATCTGCCCGCCGCCATGGGGCGGCCGTTGCGCGCCGATCTCAGCCGATTGCTGCAACGCGAGGTTCGGCTCAGCAACGACGCCAACTGTTTTGCGCTTTCGGAAGCCTGGGACGAGGCGTTTCGCTCCTATCCGGTGGTGCTGGGGATTATTCTCGGCACCGGCATGGGCGGCGGTCTGGTGGTCAATGGGCAGGTGGTGGACGGGAAGAATGGCATCGCTGGCGAATTCGGTCATTTTCGTTTGCCGGTTGACGCATTGGATATTCTCGGTGAGACGATCCCGCGCGTAAAATGCGGCTGCGGTCGCGTCGGTTGTGTGGAAAACTACCTCTCCGGGCGTGGGTTCGAATGGTTATATGCGCATTTCAACCCGCGTACGCTGTCGGCGCCGGAAATTATTGCGGCGTTCTACGCCGGCGATCCAGAGGCGCAGGCGCATGTGGATCGCTATCTGGCGTTGCTGGCGGTGTGTCTCGGCAATCTGCTGACGCTGGTTGACCCGCATCTGGTGGTGCTGGGCGGCGGCTTGTCGAATTTTGACGAGATTTATCGCCAGTTGCCGCAGCGATTGCCGGGCAGCCTGTTGCCGGTGGCCCGCGTGCCGCGTATTGAAAAAGCCCGTTATGGCGATGCGGGCGGCGTGCGCGGCGCAGCATTGCTACACTTGATGGGTCAGCCGACGCCGCGTCAGTCCTAATGACGGGCACGACTGACAATCCCGCTGTCAGGGCGGACGCAGAGCGTATTAGTCGATGCGCTCTCAAGACAATCTAAGGAGCAGACATGCACTCGCGTCAGCGATTACACCGTTTTCGGCAGCGAAAGCGTCTCCGTCATCAGCGTTTGTGTGCCCGCATTTTTCATCTTGATTATCTGGTGGTCAAAAACGTGAATAAACCACGTGTTGTTGTCCTTACCGGAGCAGGGATTTCTGCCGAATCCGGTATTCGCACGTTTCGTGCCTCGGATGGACTGTGGGAAGAGCATCGGGTGGAGGATGTCGCCACCCCGGAAGGGTTTCATCGCGATCCGCAAACGGTTCAGAATTTTTACAACCAGCGTCGCCGCCAGTTACAACAGCCGGAGATTGCGCCCAACGCCGCGCATCTGGCGCTGGCGGAACTGGAAGCGGCGCTTGGCGATCATTTTCTGCTGGTAACCCAGAACATTGACAATCTGCATGAGCGCGCCGGCAGCAAGCGCATCATCCACATGCATGGCGAGCTGTTGAAAGTGCGTTGCAGCCAGAGCGGGCAGGTCTTTGAGTGGACGGGCGACGTTTCGGTGGATGAGCGTTGCCACTGCTGCCAGTTTCCGGCGCCGTTGCGTCCGCACGTGGTGTGGTTCGGTGAAATGCCACTGGAGATGGAACGCATTTATCATGCGTTGTCGCAAGCAGACCTGTTTGTTGCCATCGGTACCTCGGGCAACGTCTATCCGGCCGCCGGCTTTGTGCACGAAGCACAGGTACACGGCGCGCATACCGTGGAACTGAACCTGGAGCCCAGCCAGGTGCAGAGCCAGTTCGACGAACACATCTATGGTCCTGCCAGCAAAGTGGTGGCGGAATTCGTTCGCACCTGGCTGGCGCGACACCCGTCAGCCTGAACCTGATGACTTGCCCGCCCAGCGCGGGCGTATGGCGCTGGGCATGGGGTCGTTCAGCGGCGGATGTTCCTGCATCAGCGCATCACGGCGGGCGCGCAGGCACTCTTCAATCTGGTCGAATGGCAGGTTGGCTTCGTGGTTGTAGAAGCTGTATTCGCATTCGACGCAGTTGCCGGATGGCTCGGTCTGCCGGCTTTCGTTTTTTCGCCGGCCGCTATACAGCGTGCGCCAAAGGGATGTCAGCATAATTTACCCCGCAGAATGACTGGTTGATGATGATCTAACAGATGTGTTGATAATGACCTATAGATATAAAGGTAGCCGAGATTGCGGCGATTAAAAAACAATCAATCTGGATAAGATAATCACATCTCATACAATGCGGCGGGGGAATGGGTCATGATCCCTGGCGGCATACTTTGCGAGCCGCTTTCCATTCCCTGGCGAAAATTCACGGCATCAGCTTGATATCACTGCGGATATGCGCATCATGATTGCCATTGTCCGATTTTTCATTGCAGGCGACCCCATGCAGTCAACCCCGGTGCGTTATACCCAACTGAAACAGCAGCAGCGCAGGCGAGATCGCCAACGGCTGTTGGGGTTATGGCTGTTGCTGGCGGTCGGCGTGGCGATAAGCCTGTGCGCCGGCGAGCGCTGGATTGGGCCGGCGCACTGGCTGGATTCGGACTCATCGTTGTTTATCTGGCAGCTCAGATTGCCGCGCACGCTGGCGGTGATGCTGGTCGGAGCGGGGTTGGCGATGGGCGGCGCGGTGATGCAGGCGGTGTTCGATAATCCGCTGGCCGAACCGGGGTTGCTCGGCGTATCCAGCGGCGCGGGCGTGGCGCTGGTGCTGGCGGTGCTGATAGGACAAGGGATGCTGCCGGTCTGGAGCCTCAGCCTGTGCGCCATCGCAGGCGCGCTGCTGGTGACACTGATGTTGCTGCGTTTTTCCCGCGCCGGGGTGTCCAACGCGCGCCTGCTGCTGATCGGGGTGGCGCTGAGCATTATCTGCAACGCGCTGATGACCTGGGTTGTCTATTTCAGCACCAGCCTCGATTTGCGCCAGCTGATGTACTGGATGATGGGGGGATTCAGCGGGGTCGACTGGCGTTACGGCGGATTGATGTTGCTGATGCTGCCGCTGCTGGCCTGGCTGGCGCGTTGCGGCGGGGTGCTCAATCAACTGGCGCTGGGCGAGCTGGCCGCCCGGCAGTTGGGGGTCGCGGTATTTTACTGGCGCAATGTGCTGGTGTTGGCGATGGGCGCGCTGGTGGGCATCAGCGTAGCGCTGGCTGGAGTGATCGGCTTTGTCGGGTTGGTCATCCCGCATATTTTGCGCTTGTGCGGGCTGACCGATCAGCGCTATCTATTAACCGGGTGCGGGCTGGCTGGCGCCGCTGTGCTGATGCTGGCGGATACGCTGGCGCGCACGTTGCTGGCGACGGCGGAGCTGCCGGTTGGCGTAGTCACCGCCACGTTGGGAGCGCCCTGGTTTATCTGGCTGCTGCTGCGCCATCAGGCGTGATCCCCGCAATGATGAACAGGCCGGCGGCAAGCCGGTGTGACGAAAAAGGAACAGACGATGAGCAATACGCTATACGCAATTCCCCTGCAAACTATCGATGGCCGTCAGGCATCGCTGGAAAACTGGCGCAACAACGTGCTGCTGGTGGTCAACGTCGCCTCGCAGTGCGGGCTGACCAAGCAATATGAAGCGCTGGAGAATCTGTATGAAACCTATCGTGACCGCGGGTTTGCGGTACTGGGGTTTCCCTCCAACGAATTTGCCGGGCAGGAGCCGGGCAGCAATGAAGAGATACACGCGTTTTGTCGTGGGACGTTCGGCGTACAGTTCCCGATGTTTGGCAAAATTGACGTCAACGGGAGCGGGCGCCATCCGTTGTATCAGGCGTTGATTCAGGCGCAACCGGAGGCGCTGCGGCCGCAGGGTAGTGAATTTTACGAGCGCCGCGTCAGCAAAGGGCAGGCGCCGGCTCATCCGGGCGATATCCTGTGGAACTTCGAAAAATTTCTGATCAATCGCCGTGGCGAGGTGATAGCGCGTTTCTCGCCGGATATGACGCCGGATGACGGCGCGATTATCAAAGCTATTGAGCAGGCGCTGGCGCAGTAACGGTGTCTGCCCAACCGCTGCTGTACCTGCACAACGTTAGCGTCGCCGGACGTTTGTCATCGGTGGCGGTGCGTTGCCGCCCGGGCGAACTGGTGCACATTATTGGCCCCAATGGCGCGGGTAAGAGCACGCTGCTGGCGTTAATGGCCGGATTACAGCCGGGGGACGGCGAGACGCTGCTGTTGGGGCAGGCGATTGCCGACTGGTCGGCGCGCGATCTGGCGAGGGTACGCGCCTACCTGCCGCAACACCATAGCGCACTGGCGTTGATGCCGGTGTTCCAGTACCTGCAGTTGCACCAGCCGTCGCGTTGCGATGCTGAAAGCGTGGATAAGGTGGTGCAGCAGTTGGCCGAGCGATTGTCGCTGACGGATAAACTACGTCGTCCGCTGGCCCGGCTTTCCGGCGGCGAATGGCAACGGGTCAGATTGGCGGCGGTGCTGCTGCAAGTCTGGCCGACGCTCAATCCTTCAGCCCGGTTATTGTTGCTGGATGAACCGGCCGCCAGTCTGGATATCGCCCAGCGTGTGGCGCTGGATTCATTGCTGGCAGAGCTGTGCCGGGCCGGGATTGCGGTCATTGCGTCGGGCCACGACCTGAACCATACCCTGCATCATGCCGACCGGGTATGGCTGATGTCGCGTGGCGGGCTGATGGCGCAAGGGGCGGTCGCTGATGTGATGCAGCCGGAAACGCTGTCCCCGGTATTTGGGGTGGCGTTTACGCGTTATGCGCTGGACGGCCGCCATTGGATGCTGGCGCAGCAGGAATGACGGCATCGGGGGAAGCCCCGATGCCGGGTCGATATGGTTTCCGGTTGGTTCGCGGGTGACGCCAGGCAAAATGTTCTTCGTAACGCGCTGTCACAACAGAAAAATTCTCTGTTTTCGGCCGATTAATGCCCGGGCGCAAATGATAATATAACGTAATTCGGTTTTTGTGGGTGTTCTTCACCAACAACTGTTCTTCATCAACAACTGTTCTTCGTCAACAGTTATTCCCCGTCAACAGCGAGCACGATGCATGAAGTTCTGGAGATTCTGGTTAATACTGATGGCGCTGTTTCTGGCTGGATGCAGCAGCCACGTTCCGCAGAGTACTCGCCTGGGCGATGCCGGCGAGGTGCGGGCGCAGTTGCACGCCCAACTGGCAAAGTGGCGTGGCACGCCATATCGCTATGGCGGGCTGGATCAGAACGGCATCGATTGTTCCGGTTTTGTTTATCTGACGTTTCGTGACCGGTTCGGCTTGACGCTGCCGCGCTCGACGGAGGAGCAGACTGAAGTCGGCACTCGCGTCGATCGTGACGCATTGCTGCCGGGCGACCTGGTCTTTTTCCGTACCGGCAGCGGCGAAAATGGGCTGCATGTCGGCATCTACGACAACAATGATCAGTTTATTCATGCCTCCACCAGCCGCGGCGTTATGCGATCGTCGCTGAACAACGTTTACTGGAAACGGGCCTATTGGCAGGCCCGTCGCATCTGATTTTCCGACCGCCCAGCGGCGGTCAACCTGCTATTCGGAGTTTCGCCATGCCTGCACTGCGTTTGTTGATTTCCGACTCTGTCGATCCCTGGTTCAATCTGGCGGTGGAGGAGTGCATTTTCCGGCAGATGCCGACCACGCAGCGGGTACTGTTTTTATGGCGCAATGCGGAAACCGTGGTGATCGGTCGGGCGCAGAACCCGTGGAAAGAATGTAATACCCGGCGCATGGAGCAGGATGGCATCAAACTGGCGCGGCGCAGTAGTGGCGGCGGGGCGGTATTCCACGATCTCGGCAATACCTGTTTTACCTTCATGGCGGGCAAACCCGGCTATGACAAGAGCGTTTCCACCGGCATTATCCTGCGGGCGCTGGCAATGTGCGGGGTGACGGCGCAGGCATCAGGGCGCAACGACCTGGTGGTTGAAACTGCGGATGGTGTAAGAAAAATTTCCGGTTCCGCCTATCGGGAAAGCGCCGATCGCGGTTTTCATCATGGGACGTTATTGCTGGCGGCCAACCTTTCCCGTCTGGCCGATTACCTCAATCCGGATGTTAAGAAATTGCAAGCCAAAGGCATTGCATCGGTACGTTCGCGGGTGGCTAATCTGGCGGAGTTGTTGCCGGGGATTAGCCATGAGGCGATTTGCGATGCCGTTACGCAGGCATTTTTCGAACATTATCAAACCCGGTGCCAACCGGAGATTATCTCACCTGACGTTTTACCGGATCTGCCAGGGTTCGCTGAATTGTTCGCGCGCCAGAGCAGTTGGGCGTGGAATTTTGGTCAGGCGCCGGAATTTACCCATATGCTGGATACCCGTTTTGACTGGGGTGGCGTGGAACTGCATTTCGACGTGGAGCGTGGCGTCATCAGCCGTTGTCAGCTCTTTACCGATAGCCTCAATCCCACTCCGCTGGAAGCGCTGGCGGAGCGGCTGGAAGGGGTGTCATACCGTCCGGATGCGCTGGTGGCTGTTGGCGAGCGGCTGGCGGAGGATTTTCCCCAACAGCATAACGAAATAAACGCATTGATTGTCTGGTTATCGGAAAGTATTCGTTAATAATTTGAAATGGGTATTAGGGCTTTGTCTGAAAAATGAAAAACGGATTGTTTTTCGATACCACCGAATTATAGATTAGTGTCGGTTCTGGTAGTAACCAAATGGGTATTCGCGTGAAGAAAAGGATTGAGATTATTTATCATATCTTCTTACGGGTATTTAGGCGTACGATTGTTGAATCGGAATAATAGCTGCTGAATCAGCATAATATTATGTGCCCCGTTTGAGTATCATAGTTAATAATCTTTAATGTTTCTGGAGTGGTAGCAGCGAATAGGATTCAGGTCAGGCATGCATTGTCTGGCTGCCCGTTACGGCGGGTTTAACCTTTTTAATCTGGCTATAACACTATGCGTATCCAGCTTGAAGTTGACTATGTCAGTCAGTATCTTTTCTCTCCGATTTATCATCTGGATTCACGGTTGCTGGCGCTAGAGATGATCGGACGTTTCCAGAGCACGGCAGGAAGTCTGTCCATGCCACAGGAAATCTTACTGGGCATGCTGAACCATCGGCAGAAGCGAACCTTGCTGAGAGAGCAACTGGCAATCCTGAAGGATAAATCAACCTGGTTTATCAATAACCGGGTGACTGTTCTGCTGAAGATCGATCATACATTGACGGAGTTTCTGGTTAATGACGAGTCGCTGGGCCAGGAGTTTCGCGCGCTGCCTTTTTTGCAGCTTGAAATTAATGAGAGTTTTCCTGATATATCCCGTGGGCGGGATAATTCTCAACTGACTAAATTAAGCCAGTCTTTCCATTTATGGCTGGATAATTTCGGTTCCGGAAAAATGAATCTGAAGCCATTTTATGATGGTATGGTTGCCAGTGTGAAAATGGACGCCGCGTTTATCAATAAATTATTAACCCGACCCGCGTCTGTTTCTATTATTAATCCGATGTTGCAGGTGATGAAAAAACATTGCCCCTCGCTGAAAGTCGTGGCGAAAGGGATTGATAATATAGCCAGTTTTGAAAAAATATGTGAGCTTGACGTCAACGCTGTCCAGGGACAATTATGGCCGAGCTTGCCGCCGGAAGCGCTGGATAATGCGCTGATGCCGGTTGCCTGTTACGGTTAGCCAATGCGGGCGTCCGGCTGCGGCTGGCGCCTGCTGCTTGTTGGTCATACGCTATCTATATTATTTGTTAATGTTTCCATACGGCTAATATCCCTGTATTTATTCCGTGTTAATTCTCCTGCCGCGGTTCTACACTGACGGAAAAGGGGGAATTATGTCGCATCACCTTCTGTTTAATAACCATTATCACCAGCAACTACCGGGGTTTTACACCGAGCTGACGCCCACGCCATTGCAGGGGGCGCGTTTGCTATATCATAACGCCACGCTTGCTCAGGAACTGGGGTTATCGGACGACTGGTTTGACGGCGACAACCGCCGAATCTGGACCGGAGAACGGCTGTTGCCGGGCATGGCGCCGCTGGCTCAGGTATACAGCGGTCATCAGTTCGGGGGCTGGGCCGGGCAGTTGGGTGATGGACGCGGCATCCTGCTCGGACAACAGCAACTGGCGGATGGACGTACACAAGACTGGCATCTTAAAGGCGCGGGATTGACCCCCTATTCACGCATGGGCGACGGCCGGGCGGTATTGCGCTCGGTGGTGCGCGAATTTCTGGCGTCGGAAGCGCTACACCATCTCGGCATTCCCACTACGCGTGCGCTGACTATCGTCAGCAGCGACCATCCGGTACAGCGTGAGCAGGAAGAGCGGGGGGCGATGCTATTGCGAGTGGCGGATAGCCATGTCCGTTTCGGTCACTTCGAACATTTCTATTACCGCCGCGAACCGGAAAAGGTGCGTCAGCTGGCGGAGTACGTCATCGCATGCCACTGGCCGCAGTGGCAGCAGGAAACCGATCGCTATTACCTGTGGTTCAGCGATGTTGTGGAACGCACTGCGCGATTGATTGCTCACTGGCAGGCCGTTGGCTTTGCCCACGGTGTGATGAATACCGACAATATGTCCATTCTTGGCCTTACCATCGACTACGGCCCGTACGGTTTTATGGACGATTATCAGCCCGGCTACATCTGTAACCATTCGGACCATCAGGGGCGTTACGCATTCGATAATCAGCCGGCGGTGGCGTTGTGGAACCTGCACCGCCTGGCGCAGTCGCTATCGGGGTTGATGTCCAGCGATATCCTGCAACGGGCGTTGGATCGCTATGAGCCCGCGTTGATGCAACGTTTCGGCGAACTGATGCGCGCCAAACTCGGTTTTGATACGCCGCAGGCGCAGGATAACGAATTGCTGGTGGGGCTGTTGAAGCTGATGCAGCGCGAGCAGGCGGACTATACCCACATTTTTCGACTATTGTCGGAAACAGAACGGCACAGCAGCCACTCACCGTTACAGGACGTGTTTATCGATCGCCCGGTATTTGACGATTGGTTCAGCGCGTACCGTCAGCGGCTGGCGTTGGAAAGCGTTGACGACGCGGAGCGCCAGCGTCGGATGAAGCAGGCCAATCCGCGTTATGTGTTACGCAATTATCTGGCTCAGCAGGCGATAGAACAGGCGGAGCGGGAGGATATCGGCTTACTCGGGCGCTTGCACCGGGCGTTGCGTCAACCCTATGCGGAGCAGCCGGACATGGCCGATCTGGCCGCGTTGCCGCCGACATGGGGCAAGCATCTGGAGATTTCCTGTTCCAGCTAAAATACGTGGCCTCGGTAGGCGAGTCTGATGGGGAACGATAAGATAACTGACTGTATGATGGTCAGAATTAGGGGAGTAACTGGCTTATTATTTCCCATGCCACGCCGTAAAATCAGTATAAACTAGGGAGTACCCCGCCATTATTCGTGACGCGGTTTGCCCGTCAGGGCGAACTATTCCGAGCGCCACGGCGGTTTGTTGCAACGGATATATCGGTTGCGAAAAATAATTGGCTAACAGAAACAGGCCGGTTGCGAAAAACGCAGTGTGATAAAAGCAGTGTCATTTTATGTACAGGGGATAAATGGATGTTGTTAGTCAAACGAAATACACAAAGACTGCTTCTGGGGGTAGCCAGCTCGATTTGGCTGGGTAGTCTGTTGACTTCGTTTTCCGCTCAGGCGGCTTCGCCGATTGCACCGGGCAATGCAGTGTCATCGGCCGCGTCAAAAAGTCATACCTCTGTTACCGCTGGTTTGCCCGCCGGTATTTCACCTCATTATCTTGGCGAATTGACCGCGCTTTATACGCGCCAGCACATGCAACCGATGTGGAGCGACAGCCACGTCGTCAAAGCGTTTCAGCAGCAACTGGCGGAAGTCGCGCTTTCCGGTATTCAACCGCAATTCACTACCTGGGTCACCTGGCTGACCGACCCGAAATTAAACGGTTTTGCCCGTGATGTGGTGCTGTCGGACGCCATGCTCGGGTACATGCAGTTTGTTGCCGGGGTGGAGAAAAACGGCAACAGCTGGTTGTACAGCAGCGTTCCCTATAAGTTGGCTATGCCATCGGCGGAGATGATTGAGCAGTGGCAGCGGGCGGTTGCATCGGGCAACGGGCTGGCGTTTATTGCGTCGCTGGCGCCTCGTCATTCCCAGTATGCAAAAATGCACGACGCGTTGAAAAACATGCTGACGGACAACCGTCCCTGGCCGAAACTTATACTGGCGGACTCATTGCGTCCCGGCGATGAAAGCAACGCGTTACCGGTTTTAAAAGAGATTCTGCTGCGAACCGGCATGTTGAATCAGGATGGTGCCGCGATGCCGCTGTTTAATGAGGCGTCGTCAGGTGATACATCGCCGCTGCGTTATGACGGAGCGGTTGTGGATGCGGTGAAACGCTTCCAGCACTCGCAAGGGCTGCAGGATGACGGCGTGATTGGTAAACGAACCCGCGACTGGCTCAATGTCTCTTCGCAGATGCGTGCTACGTTGCTGGCGTTGAATATCCAGCGCCTGCGGCTGGTGCCGGACAAGGTCAGCAGCGGCATCGTGGTTAATATTCCCAACTACTCGCTCAGTTACTATCAGAATGGCGCGGAGATTTTGTCGTCAAAGGTGATTGTCGGTCAGCCTAAACGCAAGACGCCGCTGATGAACAGTTCGCTGAGCAATGTGGTGATGAATCCGCCGTGGAACGTGCCTACCACGCTTACCCGTCAGGACATCATTCCTAAGGTGATTCAGGACCCGGGGTATCTGCAGCGCCACGGTTATACCGTACTGTCAGACTGGACCGAAAGCGCTCAGCCGATTGATCCTTCGATGATCGATTGGCCGATGGTTTCGGCCAGCAACTTCCCGTACCGCCTGCGTCAGGCGCCGGGGGACAGCAATTCGCTGGGGCGTTATAAGTTCAATATGCCGAATACGGACGCCATCTACCTGCATGATACGCCTAACCACAATTTGTTTCAGAGAGATATCCGGGCGCTGAGTTCGGGATGTGTGCGTGTTAACAAGGCATCGGAATTGGCGGCACTGTTATTGCAGGATGCCGGCTGGAACAATGCCCGTATTTCGTCAACCCTTGAGCAGGGCAACACCACTTATGTGGCGGTGCGCCAAAGAGTACCGGTGAATTTTTACTACCTGACTGCCTGGGTGGCTGACGATGGCAAACCGCAGTTCCGCACAGATATTTACAATTATGATGATACGGTGAAAACCGGCGCGCTGGCTTTGTCTAAGGTTGGATTATTATTACAGTAAGTATCCGTAATGCGGGCAATTCTCGGGTTGCGTCCACGGGCGTTGTCAGGCGAAAAGCGGTGGGACCTCGCGCCAGAGTTGGCGTAAAGCCGGTTGACGCTCCTGCCGCAGGCAGTTAAGGTGCGAAGCGGTGCATTTTTTACGTACCGCTTCACCTGTTGTTCTTCTCTTCGCTTTTTTTAGCCCAGGGTACTCAAGCTTTATGGAACACATTGATAATCATCGACGCAAATGGCTGGCGCTCGGCGGCGCGGCGTTAGGGATAGCACTGCTACCGGGTCAATCGCTGGCTTCGTTATCTACGGCTCGTCCGCGCATTCTTACGCTGAACAATATCAATACCGGTGAGCGCCTCAAAGTCGAATTCTTCGATGGTCGTCGTTATAACAAAGAAGAGTTATCCCGGTTAAACCATTTCTTCCGCGATTATCGGGCGAACAAGGTCAAAACCATCGACCCGGCGCTGTTTGATCAGCTATACCGCCTGCAAGTCATGTTGGGTTCTGCCAAGCCGGTACAGCTGATCTCGGGTTATCGTTCTTACAGCACCAATGAGGATTTACGGTCGCACAGTAAGGGCGTGGCAAAACAGAGCTATCACACCCAGGGAAAAGCCATGGATTTCCATATCGAAGGGGTCCAACTGGCTAATATCCGAAAAGCCGCGATGAAAATGCGTGCCGGCGGCGTTGGCTATTACCCGCAGAGCAATTTTGTGCACATTGATACCGGTGCGGTTCGCACCTGGTAACATGAATCACTGAGTAGGCGAAGTCGGCATTCCCTTGAACAAGGATTGAAGTAAAACGGAGCGGTATGAAGTACCAGATTATTCCAGTCACAGCTTTTAGCCAGAATTGCACGCTGTTATGGTGTGAAAAAACGTTGCAGGCCGCCATTGTTGATCCCGGCGGCGAAGCAGACAAAATCAAGCAGGTTGTGGCGCAGACCGGCGTGACGGTGACGCAGATTCTGTTGACGCATGGTCATCTGGACCATGTGGGCGCCGCCGCGGCGCTGGCTGAACATTTTCAGGTGCCGATCGTTGGCCCGCAACAGGCAGACGCCTTCTGGCTCGACGGGCTACCCGCCCAGAGTCGGATGTTTGGTTTGAATGATTGTCCGCCGCTGGTACCGACCCGCTGGCTGGAGGAAGGCGATACCGTCGCCATTGGCGAATCGGTATTATCGGTTCTGCACTGCCCGGGGCATACGCCGGGTCATGTGGTATTCATTGATGAACAGGCGCGTTTTGCACAGGTTGGCGATGTGATTTTTCGTGGCGGAGTAGGGCGTAGTGATTTCCCGCAAGGGAACCATCAGGCGCTGGTGGATTCCATCCGCAACAAGTTGTTCCCGCTGGGCGATGATATCGCTTTCATTCCGGGTCACGGACCCATGTCCACATTTGGTGAAGAGCGCCGTACTAACCCGTTTGTGCGCGATACTGACTGATTCCCATTGTATTGTGCAATAAAGAGGCCAGCATATTTGCTGGCCTTTTTGTCTGCATGCGCCCTTTAAAAAGGGCGGCAAGTATCATTACAGCACTGCAACGATGGCTTCGCACAGCGGCGCCATATTTTCCGGTGTCATGCCCGCCACGTTGATTCGGCCGGAGTTCACCGCGTAAATCCCAAATTCGTTGCGCAGACGCAGCACCTGATCCTTGCTCAGTCCACTGAAAGAGAACATGCCATTCTGATTGATGATAAAGGAGAAATCCTGATTGGCGCCTTTTTCCTGCAGCGTACTGACGAACAGGTGACGCATGCGCTGAATACGTTCACGCATTGCCGTCAGTTCCTGTTCCCAGATGTTACGCAGCGACTCGTTGGAGAGCACCGTCGCCACAACCGCCGCACCGTGTGACGGTGGGTTGGAATAGTTGGCGCGGATCGCCGCCTTGACCTGGCTGAATGCGGTGTCGACAGTAGCGGTATCTGCCGCCACAATAGTGCAGGCGCCGACACGCTCGTTGTACAAGCCAAAGTTCTTGGAGTAAGAACTGGCGACGATTAATTCTTTGTGTTTGGCGGCAAAAATACGCAACCCTTCGGCGTCTTCATCCAGACCACGGGCAAAACCCTGATAGGCGAAGTCAAACAACGGCAGCCAGCCTTTCTCCAGCGCCAGATCGGCCAACTGCGCCCACTGCGCTTGTGTTGGGTCGATGCCGGTGGGGTTATGACAACAGCCATGGAACAGCACAACATCGCCGGCCTGAGCCGCATTGAGGCTGGTCAGCATACCGTCGAAATCCAGCGCGTGGTTAACCGCATCGTAGTAAGTGTAATCACAGACTTCGAGGCCGACGGCAGTGAAAATATTTTTGTGGTTCGGCCAGCTCGGGTTACTGACCCAGATACGCTTGGCGCTGGTCTGGTTGGCAATGAAGTCTGCGGCGACACGCAGGCCACCGGTGCCGCCCGGCGTTTGTGCGGTGCGTGCTCGTTTATTCGCAATGATCTCGCTCTGCTTACTGAACAACAGTTCCTGAGTGCAACGGGCAAATTCCGGTATGCCATCGATACTCAGGTAGTTTTTGGTGGTTTCTGTTTCCAGCAACAGCTGTTCCGCTTTTTTAACACTGGTGAGTACCGGCGTCTTACCTGTTTCGTCTTTATAGACACCAATCCCCAGATTGATTTTATGAGGACGCTCGTCAGCGCGAAACAGGTCGGCCAGCCCCAGAATCGGGTCGGCAGGTGCGGCAGAGATTTTTTCAAACATTGCGAAGTAATCCATGACAGAGAGTAAACAGAAATAGCAGGTTAACGCCAGCGCCCGGCTTTGCCAACCGTTTGCATCAAAAGAAACGGAAATAATGGCGGGAAGGAATGTGGTGGTATAAATACCCAGTAGAGAAGAAGCAGACGAGATACCGCAGAAATAATAAAGCCAGGAACATGTCCTGGCTTTGCCTCTTTACGTTGAAAACGTAAAAGGGATTAGAACTGGTAGGTCAGGCCGGTGAAGACGCTGTTGTCAGTTTTCACGCCAGGCAGAGTGTTGTTATCTTTGTCAATCAGGTTGATTGCATATTCAACAGATGCAGACATATTTTTGTTGAAAGAATAGGTTGCGCCAACGCTGACGTATTTAACCAGGTCACCACTACGTTGGTTTGTCGTATCATCATAGCCTTTAGCTGATACATATGCCAAAGAAGGTTTCAGACCGAAGTCAAAGTTGTACTGAGCAACCGCTTCGAATACTTTTGTTTTATCGTAAACAAAGTAAGTAGCAGCTGATCCTGAACCAGTTTTAGAGTAGCTCAGGTTGTGGTATTCAGCATAAGACGCTGCAAGGTAGACGTTGTTTGCATCATATTTCAGGCCGGTAGCCCAAACTTCAGCTTTTTTGCCTTGACCAAATGAAGATGAAGTCATCTGGCTATTGGTACGATCGGCTGCAGCATAAGAAGCGACTACACCTACGCCAATCGGAGACGTGTAGGAGGAAGAGATACCCCAGCCATCACCAGTCTGTCTGGACAAATCGCTAGAATCTTCATGTTTGGCTTGGTATTGCACACCGAAGTCCCAACCCTGAACCAAACCGAAGAAGTTTTTGTTGCGATAAGTGGCCAGACCAGAGCTACGGCCAGTAATGTTGTCGGTGTAGCTGCTGTCACCGCCCCATTCCGGCAGAACGTCGGTATAAGAGATACCGTCGTAAGCAATACCGCGGTTACGACCGTAATCAAAAGAACCAAAATCGGCAAATTTCAGACCAGCATACGCATAACGAGTTTTGCTCTTGCTTGCGTTGGTGTCTTCGGCGTTTGATGCGTTGAATTCATATTCAAAACGGCCATAGCCAGTCAGATCGCTATTGATTTTGGTTTCACCGGTGAAACCCAGACGAGCATAGGTTTTATCACCATGAGGAAATAAACTGTCGTTCTGATCACCGAAAATGTAGCCTGCATGAAGTTTGCCGTTAAGATTCAGCTTGTTGCCGTCTTTGTTGTACACTTCAGCTGCATTTGCCGCGCCAGCAGCCAACAGAGCCGGGATTACCACTGCCAGAATATTACGTTTCATCATTATAAGTACCCTCATTGAGTCATATCATCTCAGTCACAAGCAAAAATTTACCTTCAATGGAACTTTTGCGTTGTGCCGATGTCTTTATACCCGTTGGCAGTGTTCCATCCACCCCCTGGTTTATCTACCCCACAAATGCTACTAATTTCCACTTTTTGAAACAAAATGAAATATTGAATTTCAAAATGTAAATGATTGGCGTTTTTATCGATCGGCGTCAAAAAAATGAAATTTATTTGGCAACTTACGCAGGTAACTTTTTATCTGAGAAGAGATGAGTGAGACGAAAAAATGAGGTAACTCATTATTTTATTTAATGAAATTGAAATCCTGTTGTCATCATTTTGTCATTGCAATGGCGAAAAATAAGGTGGCAATTATATCTCAGGCGCTATTAATGGGTAATCAATAAAAACGCCGACCTAAAGGAAGCGTCGGCGTTAAAGTTATCAAATAAGCTGGAAATATGTCAGCTATAGAAGATAACGGATTAGAACTGATAGGTTACGCCAACAGCAACAGCATCATCGGTGGAACCGTTACGCAGGTCGTTGCTATCTTTAACCAGGTTGATTTCATACTCAACCAGAGCAGAGAAGTTCTTGTTGAATGCATAGTTAGCACCGACGCTAACGTATTTATTCAGGTAACCGCTGGTTTTAGCAGCGGTTTTATCCGTGTCATCGTAGCCTTTAGCTGCAACGTAAGAAACTTGTGGAGTCAGACCAAAGTCGAAGGAATACTGAGCAGTAGCTTCAAATACTTTGGTTTTGTCGAATACTCGGCTCCCAACATAGCTCAGGTTATGGTATTCGCCATAAGTAGTAGCCAGATAGATATTGTTTGCATCGTATTTCAGACCGGTAGCCCAAGCTTCAGCTTTCTCCCCTTGACCACCAGTAGCACCCAGACGTTGATTATTGGTACGATCAGCTGCGGCATAAGAAGCAATTACACCAACACCGATCGGAGAGGTGTAAGATGAGGAAACACCCCAGCCATCACCAGTTTGTCGTCTCAGAGTAGTGCCATCTTCATGTTTAGCCTGATATTGAACACCAAAATCCCAACCATTAACTAAACCAAAGAAGTTTTTGTTACGGTAAGTCAGGACACCAGCATTACGGCCAGTGAGGTTGTCGGTATAGCCAGTATCGCCGCCCATTTCAGGCAATACGTCGGTATAAGAGATACCATCATAGGCAATACCCATATTGCGACCATAATCCAGAGAACCCAAGTCGCCAAATCTTAAACCGGCATAGGCATAACGAGTACGGCTGCCATTTGCAGACAAGCCATTAGTATCTTCTGCATGGCTAGCATCGAACTGATATTCAAAACGACCATAACCAGTCAGGTCGCTATTGATTTTGGTTTCGCCTTTAAAACCTAAACGAGCGTAAGTGCCATCGCCATGACCGAAATAATTTTCTTTGCCATTGTCATTACTGCTAATGTAGTTAACCGCGTGAATTTTACCGGTCAGATCCAGCTTGTTACCGTCTTTGTTGTACACTTCAGCCGCGTTAGCTGCACCGGCAGCCAGCAGAGCAGGAATTACCACTGCAAGAACATTGCGCTTCATCATTATTAATTACCCTCATTGGTGTTATTCAGACTTCTGCATCACAATTAAAAACCTTAACGGAACTTTATTGCGAGCACAGTTGTCTTCCTGTGTCTTCACGCAGTTTTCCATTCACGCCCTCGTTTATCTACCGTTTAAATGATACTAATTTCGTAAAAACGTAATAATTGGAAAAAATATATTTCAAAATGTAAAAATAAGGGAACTTTATGACACATTCATTAAGCAAAAAAAGAAGGGCACCCATAAGGTGCCCTTCTTAGTGCAGATATCTGTTTTTCTTATGTTATTTTTTGCTTAGAAGGTGGCGCTGCGCGGTGTGCGGGGGAACGGAATGACATCGCGCACATTTTGTACACCGGTTACATAAGCAATCAAACGTTCAAAACCGAGACCGAAACCAGAATGGGGGATGGTGCCGTAACGACGCAGATCGCGGTACCACCAGTAGTCTTCTTTACTGAGTCCCATTTCCTCCAGACGGGCATCCAGTTGTTCCAGACGCTCTTCACGCTGGGAACCACCGATAATTTCGCCGATGCCCGGCGCCAGTACGTCCATTGCCGCCACGGTTTTGCCGTCGCTGTTCATGCGCATATAAAATGCTTTGATATCTTTCGGGTAGTTTTTGACGACGACAGGCGCCTGGAAGTGTTTTTCTGCCAGATAGCGTTCGTGCTCGGAAGACAGGTCGATGCCCCAGGAAACCGGGTTTTCAAATGTCTGCCCACAGTTTTCCAGGATAGTGATGGCATCGGTGTAATCCACCTGGGCGAAGTCAGAGCTGACAAAACGCTCCAGCCGGCTGATGGCGTCTTTATCCACGCGTTCAGCAAAGAATTTCATGTCATCGGCACGTTCTTCCAGTACGGCCTTGAACACGAACTTCAACAGGTTTTCCGCCAGTGCGGCGACGTCGTCCAGCGTCGCAAACGCCACTTCCGGCTCGATCATCCAGAATTCTGCCAGGTGGCGGCTGGTGTTGGAGTTTTCAGCACGGAAGGTCGGCCCGAAGGTGTAGATTTTAGACAGGGCGCAGGCATAGGTTTCGCCGTTAAGCTGGCCGGATACGGTCAGGAATGCTTCTTTACCGAAGAAATCTTCGCTGAAATCCACTTTTCCCTGATCGTTGCGCGGCAGGTTTTCCAGATCCAGTGTGGATACCCGGAACATTTCGCCGGCGCCTTCGGTATCGGAGGCGGTAATGATCGGGGTGGAAACCCAGTAGAAACCGCTCTGATGGAAGAAGCGATGGATAGCCTGCGCCAGCGTGTGACGCACACGGGCGACGGCGCCGACCAGGTTGGTGCGTGGGCGCAAATGCGCAACTTCACGCAGGTATTCGATGCTGTGGCGTTTGGCCGCCATCGGATAGGTATCGGGATCTTCCACCCAGCCGACTACCTTGATTTCGGTCGCCTGCAGCTCAAAACTTTGGCCTTCGCCGGGAGATTCCACCACCTTGCCGGTGACTTCCACCGAACAACCGGTAGTCAAACGCAGAACATCGCTCTGGTAATTGGCAAGATTATTATTGACGACGGCCTGTAGCGAATCAAAGCAGGAACCGTCATAGACGGCAATAAAGGAAATACCGGCTTTAGAGTCTCTCCGGGTACGTACCCAGCCGCGCACGGTGACGTCACTGTCAACGGCGACACGGCCTTGCAGTACGTCGACTACAGGCACTACGCTCATAACATTCTCTCTATTGGTGAAATTTAATGGGTAACTGTCACTGCCCAGCAACGGGCGTTTCGTTATGTTACTTGTCGTTAGGCAGGACACAAGCAGAAATCACCGGAACGCGCCAAGTTTTACGCGATTCCGGTGCTGCCGGCTTAAAGAGTAGTCAGTCGTACAGGAGGCACGATGCTCAGGAGGCTTTTTTCACTCGCGGCAGATCAAACGCCTTGCGCAGCGCGCTGACGAACGCCTGATCCTGGCAAATGGTTTTTCCCGGGCTGTCTGACAGCTTGGCTACCGGTTTGCCGTTGCACTCCACCAGTTTGATGACGATATTCAACGGTTTGACGCCGGGGATATCGCAGGTCAGGCGGGTGCCGATACCGAAGACCACGTTGATGCGTTGCCCGAAGTGACGGTAAAGGTGCAGCGCTTTTTCCAGATTGAGGTTATCGGAAAACACCAGCGTTTTGCTCATCGGATCGATATCCAGCGCGTGATAATGGGCGATGGCTTTTTCACCCCATTCGATCGGGTCGCCGGAGTCATGCCGTAATCCCTGATAGCGCCGGGCGAATTGCCGGTCGAAGTCGCGCAGGAAAGCGTCCATGGTGATGCAGTCGGTCAGCGCGATACCAAGCTGCTCCGGATATTCCTGCAGCCAGGCGTCCAGCGCGGCCCGTTGACTGTTGGCCAGCGTCGGGCTGATCTGCTGATGGGCCTGGAACCATTCGTGCGCCTGGGTACCGACCGGCGTCAGTTGCAGGCGTCGCGCCAGATCGTAGTTGCTGGTGCCGATCAGATAAGGGAACTCCGCCTTGAGAGTCCGCACGATCTGGTGCTGAACCTCACGAGAGAAACGACGGCGGGTGCCGAAATCCATCAGTCTGAAACGGCTGAGGTCGGTATCGGCGCTGTGCTGGCGAAAACGCGCCAGCGTGTCGTGCAACTGGCTGAGCGCGGCGGCGACGTGCTCGCCGGGCGTGCGGGCGCGGTGCACCACTTCACTGATGACCGCCAGCAGCGGCACTTCCCACAGAATCACTTCACGCCACGGCCCGGTGATACGAATATCCAGCTTGCCCTGATGATTGCTGACGCGGATTTGCGCCGGATTAAAGCGGAAGGTTTTCAGCCAGTCGAGATAATCGGTTTTGAAAAACGGCAGGGAAGCGAGGTAGGCGTACTCATCGTCATGCAGCGACAGTTGGCTCATGGCCTCTACCTGCGCCCGGATCTCATCGGCATAGCACCCTAACAACTCATCGCCGCGGCAGCGAAATTCAGCGGCCACATGCACATCATGATAGTGATGGTAGACCGCTTGCTGCATATGCAGTTTATAGGCGTCGGTATCCAGCAATGAGGTCAGTATCGGGGCAGTGTGTAAAGTCATAATGCGTTACCGCATCCTCGTTTAATACAATTTACAAGCTAATGCAAGTGACTGTCTTGGTCATCGACAGCGAGAGCCAACTGTCTGTTCAATTGGGCTTATCACATCATATTGGGCGGATGAAGGCGAGATTCAATCGTGCGATTGTGACAAAAAAGTATCTGTTTTTACCGCCTATTTAACATGAGTGGTTGAATTATAATGTTTTTTATACTAAACAAAATTACCGGGAAAATCGGCTTGCCGCCACGACAGCATATGAAAAGCAGGAAAGTTTGCATTCCGACAGTCACTCCCCTTTAATAGACGTAACAGCCTGTTGAATAACGGAACTGCGTACAAAGTAGACGGGATCAGGCGCGTAAGCAGGCGATAATGCGGTTTCCCGCTTACCGGCGGATAAATGCCGGCGCAGGGAGGCTGTTTACCCCTGTTTACTGTGTGAATACATAAAAGACGGCGATTATTGCCCGACTGCGCGGGTTCTTCGTAGCCGGTAGCATTCGGTGTGTTAACCGCGTTTTTGTTCTTCTATATATAAGGAAGAACGAATGCGCAGCCAGGGCATCCTGCGCCGTCATCATTACTGCTGTCATTAAGGTAATCAGTCATGAGTCAACAACCACAAGTCAAATACCGGCACGATTACCGCGCGCCGGACTATACCATTACCGACATCGCGCTGGATTTTGACCTGCACCCGGAACAGACCCGGGTGGTAGCCGTCAGTCAGGTAGTGCTGCAAGGAGAGCAGGGCGCAGCGCTGAAACTGGATGGTGAAGGACTGAAATTACTGAGCGTGCAGGTCGATGGTCAGGACTGGCAGGCGCACCGTTTGCTGGAAGGCGGCCTGGAACTGACCGGATTGCCGGAGAAATTCACGCTGCGGATTGAAACGGAAATCAGCCCGGCGACCAACAGCGCGCTGGAAGGGTTGTATCAGTCAGGCGAAGCGCTGTGCACCCAATGCGAAGCGGAAGGATTCCGCCACATCACCTATTATCTGGACCGCCCGGATGTATTGGCGCGTTTCACCACCCGTATTACCGCCGATAAGGCGCGCTACCCGTATCTGCTCTCCAACGGTAACCGTGTGGCGCAGGGTGAACAGGGCGAAGGCCGCCACTGGGTGGAATGGCAAGATCCGTTCCCGAAACCCTGCTACCTGTTTGCACTGGTGGCCGGCGATTTTGATGTGCTGCGTGACAGTTTCATCACTCGTTCCGGTCGTGAAGTGGCGCTGGAGCTGTTCGTGGATCGCGGCAATCTCGACCGCGCCGACTGGGCGATGACCTCGCTGAAGAACGCCATGAAGTGGGATGAAACCCGCTTTGGCCTGGAATACGACCTCGACATTTATATGATCGTGGCGGTGGATTTCTTCAACATGGGGGCGATGGAGAACAAGGGGCTGAACATTTTCAACTCCAAGTTTGTGCTGGCAAAGGCTGAAACCGCCACCGACAAGGATTACCTCGGTATCGAAGCGGTGATCGCCCACGAATATTTCCACAACTGGACCGGTAACCGCGTGACCTGCCGCGACTGGTTCCAACTGAGCCTGAAAGAAGGGCTGACGGTGTTCCGCGACCAGGAATTCAGCTCTGACGTCGGCTCCCGCCCGGCCAATCGTATCGACAACGTGCGCGTCATGCGCGGCGCACAGTTCGCCGAAGACGCCAGCCCGATGTCCCACCCGATTCGTCCGGATCAGGTTATCGAGATGAATAACTTCTATACCCTGACGGTTTACGAAAAAGGGTCGGAAGTGATTCGTATGATGCACACGCTGCTGGGTGAAGAGAAATTCCAGGCGGGGATGCGACTGTATTTTGATCGTCATGACGGCAGCGCCGCCACCTGTGATGACTTTGTGCAGGCGATGGAGGACGCGTCCAGCGTCGATCTGTCCCAGTTCCGCCGCTGGTACAGCCAGTCCGGCACGCCGGTGGTGACGGTACGCGACGATTACGACGCCGCCACCCGTCAGTACCGCCTGCACGTCAGCCAGACGACGCCGGTCGGTGCTGATAAGCAACCCAAGCTGCCGCTGCATATCCCGCTGGATGTGGAATTGTACGATACCGAAGGGCAGGTGATCCCGCTGCGTCAGAAAGGGCAGAAGCTGGGTTCGGTGCTGAACGTGACCGAAGCGGAACAGACGTTCGTGTTTGACGATGTTCCCAGCCAGCCGGTGCCGTCGCTGCTGCGCGAATTCTCCGCGCCGGTAAAACTGAACTACCCCTGGAGCGATGAGCAACTGACGTTCCTGATGCGTCACGCCAGCAATGCGTTTTCCCGCTGGGACGCGGCTCAGAGCCTGCTGGCCAACTACATTCGCCTGAATGTGGCGCGTTATCAGCAGAAACAACCGCTGTCGCTGCCGATGCACGTGGTGGATGCGTTCCGCGGCGTGCTGCTGGATGACCAACTGGATCCGATGCTGGCGTCTCAGATCCTGTCGCTGCCGAGCGAAAACGAAATGGCCGAACTGTTTGACGTCATCGATCCGGACGCTATTGCCGCGGTGCGTCAGTCGCTGGTGCAAACGCTGGCGCAGGAAATGGCGGATGAACTGCTGGCGGTATATCGTGCCAACAAACTGGCGTCCTACCGCGTTGATCAGCAGGACATGGGCAAACGCGCGCTGCGCAATGTGTGCCTGAGCTATCTGGCGTTTGCCGATCGCTCACAGGCGGACGCGCTGGCGGCGGCGCAGTTTACCGATGCCGACAACATGACCGATTCGCTGGCGGCAATGGCGGCGGCTGTTGCGGCGCAACTGCCGTGCCGGGATACGCTGCTGTCGGCCTTTGACGAACGCTGGCATCAGGATGGTCTGGTGATGGACAAATGGTTCGTCCTGCAGGCCAGCAGCCCGGCCAGCGACGTGTTGAACCGGGTGCGTGAATTGCTCAACCACCGTTCCTTCAGCCTGAACAACCCCAATCGCCTGCGTTCGCTGGTCGGCTCGTTCTGTGCGGGCAACCCGTCGGCGTTCCACGCGGTAGACGGCAGCGGCTATCAGTTCCTGACGGAGATGCTCAGCGATCTGAACACCCGCAACCCGCAGGTGGCTTCCCGTCTGATTGAACCGCTGATTCGCCTCAAGCGTTACGACAGCAACCGTCAGGCGCTGATGCGTCAGGCGCTGGAAACGCTGAAAGGGCTGGAAAACCTGTCCGGCGATCTGTTCGAGAAGATCACCAAGGCGCTGGGGGCGTAAGCGCAACCAAAATAATATCAGTGTCTTATTGATATTATGGCCATAATAAAAAACCACCGCTGTCGACAGTCGGTGGTTTTTTTATACCAGGAATGGGGAACATGTATCAGGCATGCGCCTGCGATCGGTGCGGTGCATCGCGGGACACGGTTGGCGTCAAAATCCGCTCCAGCACCTGCGCTTCCAGTTCCGCCAGCCGGGCGGAGCCGCGGCGACGCGGTCGCGGCAGGTCAATCGCCACATCCAGCCCGACCCGGCCTTCTTCGATCAGGATCACCCGGTCGGCCAGCGCGACGGCTTCGCTGACGTCGTGGGTCACCAGCAGTACGGTAAATCCCTGTTGCAGCCATAGGGATTCGATCAGCCCCTGCATTTCGATACGCGTCAGCGCGTCCAGCGCGCCAAGCGGTTCATCCAGCAATAACAGACCGGGACGATGGATCAGCGCGCGCGCCAGCGCCACCCGTTGTTTTTGCCCGCCGGACAGCGCGGCCGGCCAGTCGGCGGCCCGTGATGACAGCCCGACCGCGTCCAGCGCCTGATGCGCGGCCGTGCGCCATTCGCCGCGCAATCCCAGCCCAACGTTGTCGAGCACCCGCTTCCAGGGCAACAACCGTGCTTCCTGAAACATCAGCCGGATATCGTCGCGCGCCTGATGCAGCGGGGCGCGGCCGGCCAGCAATTCCCCGCCGCTGGCGTGCTCCAGACCAGCCAGCAGGCGCAGCAGGGTGCTCTTACCGCAGCCGCTGCGGCCGACTACGGCGACGAACTGACCGGCCGGAATGTGCAGGTGTACGTCATGCAGAATAGTGCGCTGACCATAGCGCTTGGTGACGCCGTTGATCAGCAACGGGGTGCCGGCGTTAAGGCGGGCCGGCGCAGCGGTATTGAGCGAAGTGGTGTCGAGAGTCATGCGTGTTCCTCCGTTAATTGCCAACTGGGGTGCCAACGCAGCCAGATGCGTTCCAGCGTCAGGGCGATGACGTCAGCCAGCTTGCCCAGCAGGGCGTACAGAATGATCGCCACCACCACCACATCGGTTTGCAGAAATTCGCGGGCGTTCATCGCCAGATAGCCGATGCCGGAATTGGCGGAGATGGTTTCCGCTACGATCAGCGTCAGCCACATCAAGCCGAGCGAGAAACGCACGCCGACCATGATCGAGGGCAGCGCGCCGGGCAGCAGCACCTCGCGGAACAGCCGGAAGCCGGACAGGCCGTAACTGCGCGACATTTCCAGCAGGCCGCTGTCGATATTGCGGATGCCGTGATAGGTGTTGAGGTAGACAGGGAACAGGGTGCCGAGCGCCACCAGAAAGATCTTGGCGCTCTCTTCAATGCCGAACCACAGAATCACCAGCGGGATCAATGCCAGATGCGGCACGTTGCGCAGCATCTGCACCGAGGTGTCCAGCAGGCGCTCGCCGGTGCGGGACAGCCCGGTAATAAAGCCAAGCGCCAGCCCCAGCGCACCGCCGATGGCAAACCCGGTCAGCGCACGCCAGGTACTGATACTGAGGTGCTGCCACAGTTCACCGCTGCGGGTCAGCCGCCAGAAGGTCACGGCAATCGCTTCCGGTGAAGGCAGGATCCGGGTGGAGAGCCAGCCGACGCTGGACGCGAGCTGCCAGACCGCCACCAGCAGCAGCGGCAGCAGCCAGGGCGTCAGGCGTTCGGTAATAAGCGTCAGTGTCTTGCGCATGCGGCCGCCCTCAGCTCTGCGCCGCTTTCAGCAGCGGGACAAACTCGTTGCCGACGATTTCGCCTTGCGAACGCAGAGGCTGCGGTTGCGGCACTTCCGGTACCGCCACATCCAGATGTGGAAACAGCAGTTCGCCCACTTTGTAGGCTTCCTCCAGATGCGGATAGCCGGACAGAACAAACGTATCGATGCCCAGATCGGCGTATTCCTGAATGCGTTGCGCCACGGTTTGCGGGTCGCCCACCAGTGCGGTGCCGGCACCGCCGCGCACCAGACCGATGCCGGCCCACAGGTTGGGGCTGATCTCCAGCTTGTCGCGGCGACCGCCGTGCAGCGCCACCATGCGTTGCTGGCCCACCGAGTCAAAACGCTTCAGCGATGCCTGCGCCTGAGCGATGGTGTCGTCGTCCAGCCGGGATATCAGGCGGTTGGCGGCCTGCCAGGCCTCTTCATTGGTTTCGCGCACAATGACGTGCAGGCGGATGCCGAAACGTACGCTGCGTCCTTGTGCGGCGGCTTTGGCCCGTACGCTATCCAGCTTTTCTTTTACCTGCGCCGGCGGCTCGCCCCAGGTGAGGTAGAGTTCTACCTGTTCGGCGGCCAGATCCAGCGCCGCGTCGGATGAACCGCCGAAGTAGAGCGGCGGACGCGGCTGTTGTACCGGCGGGTAGTGCAGCTTGGCGCCTTTCACCTGAATGTGCTTGCCGTCGTAATCGACGGTTTCGCCCTCCAGCACCCGCCGCCAGATACGGGTAAATTCGGCGGACGCTTCATAGCGTGCTTCATGATCGAGAAACAGCCCTTCGGCGGCCAGTTCGTCCGGATCGCCGCCGGTCACCAGATTAAACAGCGCCCGGCCGTTGGACAGCCGATCCAGCGTGGCGGCCTGACGGGCGGCCAGCGTGGGCGAGATGATGCCCGGGCGCAGCGCCACCAGAAAACGCAGACGCTGGGTGACCGGGATCAGCGATGACGCCACCAGCCAGGAGTCTTCGCAGGAACGGCCGGTAGGGATCAGCACGCCGCCGAACCCCAGTCGGTCCGCCGCTTGCGCGATCTGTTGCAGGTAACCGTAATCAACCGGGCGAGCGTTTTCGCCTTTGCCAAAGTAGTGCCCATCGCCGTGAGTGGGCAGGAACCAGAAAATATTCAGACTCATTGTCATCGTCTCCATGAAATCAGGCAGGATTAGTGTGCTGCCGGGGCGCGCCAGATGCGGCTGGCGACATCCAGCCTGGTGGGAATCAGGCGGTTTTCGTAAAACAGGTCGGCGGTGTGCTGCTGCGCTTGCAGCGTGCGTTCATCCACCGGTTTGATCACCGTCACCGGACGATGATCGAAATAGGTGCTGATAACCGCTTCCGGCAACCCCATGGCGTTGGCCAGCAACGTAACGCTTTGCGAACGCTGGCTGATGGTCAGGGCGTCGGCCTGGGTCAGCGTATTGAGTAACTGTTGCAGGAACGCGCCGTGTTGTTCGGCATAACGGCGGGACGCCAGGTAAAACGAACCGGTCAGATTCAGGTCGGTACCGTCGGCCAGTACCCGCACGCCGCCTTGCAGCAGCGCGGCGGAATAGTAGGGATCCCAGATGGTCCAGGCATCGACGTTACCCTGCTGGAATGCGGCGCGAGCGTCGGCCGGCGTCAGGTAGGTCGGCTGAATATCGGCGAATGTCAGCCCTGCTTTCTGCAGATTGCGCAGCAGCAGGTTGTGGGAACTGGATCCTTTCTGGAACGCCACCTTGCGGCCTTTCAGGTCGGCGACGGTTTTGATCGGGCTGTCGCTCTTGACCAGAATCACTTCGGCTTTAGGTTTAGGCGGTTCGACACCGATGTAGACCAGATCGGCGCCGGCGGCCTGTGCGAAGAGCGGCGGGATATCGCCGGTACTGCCGACATCGATGCTGCCGATGTTCAGCGCTTCCAGCATTTGCGGCCCGGCTGGAAATTCAATCCAGCTGATTTTGGTGTGCGGGAACTGTTTTTCCAGCAACTGATGGGTCTTAGCCAGCACCAGGCTGACCGAACCTTTCTGAAAACCGATACGCAACTGTTCAGGGTCGCTGGCCGCGTGGGCGAGAGCGGACACGCCGAGCGCGCCAGAGAACAGCAGTGTCAGGGCGGCTTGTTTAATCCGGGACAACATAGCATTTCTTTCCTTATATAAAGCAGCCGGTCAGGCGCTCTGACGCAAGGGTTCGGGCTGACGGCGAATCAATGCCTGAAAGAAGATATTCAGGGCGTCTTGCAGACGGGCTTCCAGCGCATCGCTGAAGATCGGGGTACGGTCGTAGTGGCTGATCTGGCTGTCATCTGCGAACACGCCCTGCAGAATTTCCTGTGCTTTCAGCGCGTTCAGCACCGGTTTAAGGCTGTAATCCACAGCCAGCATGTGGGCGACGGAGCCGGCGGTGGACAGCGGCAGCACCACTTTGTGTTCCAGCGCTCGCTCCGGCAACACGTCCAGCAGCGCTTTCAGGCCGCCGGAAAACGACGCTTTGTAAATCGGGGTGGCGATCAGCAGGCCGTCGGCGCTGGCGAGTTGTTCATTCAGGGTTTGCAGCGCCGGGCTGTCGAAACGGGCATTGAGCAGGTCTTCCGGCGGAAAGTTGTGCAGGTGCCACGGCAACACCTCGGCGCCTTTGGCTTCCAGCCATTTTCCGGCGTGATGCAATAAAGCGGTTGAACGGGAAGGGTAACGCGGGCTACCTGCCAGTGTTATAACGCGCATGGTGACTCCTTATATACCCGTCATACTTCAAGTTGCCGATGCGTTGGCTTTATTACTCGGCCCATCCCTGGGACTCGCCCCTTGCGGGGCCGCAGCACGCTGCGTTCAACGCCGCCTTTCTGCAACTCGAACTATCTAGGGTATAACCAATAATTATCAATTATCACGATTTAATAACAGTTTGGTCAGTCTGGCAGACGCGGCGGAGGTTCGAAAAATGATTTATTGTGGAATGGAAAGTGAAAAAACGAATAAAAAATCCGCAATGCGCGGCGTATAAAGGAAAACGATTGCGTCGTCGCGGCGTTTTTTGGCCCAGGTCAATTCCCTTTCGCCTGACGATGGACGATAATACGCCCCCGGTTTGTAACCGGGAATCCAGGAGAAGTCATGTATCCCCTCATTCGTAAAGCGTTATTCCAGCTCGACCCTGAACAGGCGCACGAGTTTACCCTGCATCAGCTGCGCCGCATTACCCACACTCCGTTTGAATGGTTGGTTCGCCAGTCGGTTCCCACCAAGCCGGTGACCTGCATGGGGCTGTCGTTCCGCAATCCGCTGGGGCTGGCCGCCGGGCTGGATAAGGACGGCGAGTGCATCGATGCGCTCGGCGCCATGGGGTTCGGCTTTATTGAAGTAGGCACCGTTACGCCGCGCCCGCAGCCGGGCAATGACAAGCCGCGTTTGTTCCGGGTGGTGGAAGCCGAAGGGCTGATCAACCGCATGGGCTTCAACAATCGCGGGGTGGATAATCTGGTGGAGAATGTCAAACAGTCGCGTTTTGGCGGCGTGCTTGGCATCAATATCGGCAAGAATAAAGACACGCCGGTGGAACAGGGAAAAGACGATTACCTGATTTGTATGGATAAGGCCTATTCCCATGCCGGTTATATTGCCATCAATATTTCCTCTCCCAATACGCCGGGATTACGCACGCTGCAATATGGCGATGCGCTGGATGATTTGTTACAGGCTGTAAAAAATAAACAGGCTGAGCTGCACGCCCATTATCAGAAATATGTGCCGGTCGCGGTAAAAATTGCGCCGGATCTTTCTGAAGAAGAATTGATCCAAATTGCCGACAGTTTGGTGCGCCATAATATTGACGGCGTGATCGCCACCAATACGACGTTGGATCGTCAATTGATCCAGGGGCTGAATCATTGCGGGCAAACCGGTGGATTAAGCGGACGTCCGTTGCAGTCGCGCAGCACCGAAGTGATTCGTCGTCTGTCGCAGGAATTGCAGGGGCGGTTGCCGATTATTGGCGTAGGCGGAATTGATTCGGTGGTCGCCGCCAGAGAAAAATTAGCCGCCGGGGCGACGCTGGTTCAGATTTATAGCGGATTTATTTATCGCGGACCGCGCCTGATTAAAGATATTGTTACCCATATCTGATTTTTTCATTCCTGCTATACGGCGTGGGGGTTTATTTCTCCTCCGCGCTGGTCTATATTTTCTTCGTTTGTGCAAAAATACAGCATCATCGTACCTGATGGGTTATTTTTAACGCGGTCGCACCCGACGAATGGCGTAATACCCTAAATAATTCGAGTTGCAGGAAGGCGGCAAGTGAGTGAATCCCGATGAGCTTACTCAGGTAAGTGATTCGGGTGAACGAACGCAGCCAACACACCTGCAACTTGAAGTATGACGGGAATACCCTAAATAATTCGAGTTGCAGGTATGTTGGTTGCGCTAATTCATTCCGGTTGCTTATTGATGTGGTGGCCGATTATTCATCCGGGCCTGTTTTCCGGTACTTTGGCATCAGCAAGGCATAACTGAAGGTAATACGATGAAATTAATCCCTGACGATAGCTGGCGCTGGTATTTCGATACCGAACAGGCGCGCCTGATGCTCGACTTGGCTAACGGCGTGGTATTCCGTTCCCGTTTTTCTTCCTCAATGCTGACGCCGGATGCCTTTATGCCGAGCGTGTTCTGCGTGGAGGATGCCGCGCTGTTTTTCACCTATCAGGAGAAATGCCAGGCGCTGGCGTTGTCCGCCGAAGCCCGGGCTGAGCTGGTGCTGAATGCGCTGGTGGCTAACCGTTTCCTGAAACCGATGATGCCGAAAAGCTGGCACTTTGTGGCTCAGGGCGCGGCCGCATCATTACCGCAAACCGGCGATCAGGTTAGCGTGCAGTTGAATGAACGCCCGGAGGCGGCGAATTTCATGGTAGTGGAAGCTGGGGATAAAGCCAGCCTGTGCGTGCTGGCGCAGGAGCAGTTGGCAATCAGCGGCAAGACCATGCAACTGGGCGACGCCATCAAAATCATGCATGACCGTCTGCGCCCTGTTGCGGATAAGAACGACGAAACATCGCCGCATTACGCTTTCGCCGGCTAAGAACCTATCTCAATCGGGCTTTTTACCGCCACTCATTCATCACATTACTGGCGGCTGTCAGGCTAACTGGATATCTCCTGCCGGAATGCAACTGCACGCCAGAATCGTCCCGTCTTCGCCCAGCGCGCTGGCTTTCAGCGGCGACACTTCGCCATCGGTCAACGTCAGTCGGCAGCAACCGCACAACCCGGCCCGGCAGGAATAGGGCACGCGGATCCCCTGTTGTTCGAGCTGTTCCAGCAGGATTTGCTGATTGTTGCCGGTAAAGCGCTGACCCTGATACGCGATCTGCACCGCTTTGACGGCGCTGGCCTGCGGCGTCAAACTTTCAGTGGCGGCGCCCGCGCCATAAGGCCGCGGCGGTTTGGTGGCGAGGATCTCGACGCTGTCGCCGGCGCGAATGACGCCGCTGTTGCGGGCGATCAGATTCATGCCGAAATCTACGTCGCCGTTTTCCGCCGTACGGTATTGCTGCAGCGTCGTCAGCGGCTCGCCGGACGGATGACGGCGCCCGCGTTCGACGCTCACCGTGGTCAGGACGCAGCGGCTGCAGGGTTTGGTCACATCGAACACTACTTCGCCGACCCGTACGGTCTGCCAGCTGTCTTCGGCGTAAGCCTCGGCGCCGCTGACGATCAGATTAGGGCGGAACTGCTCGATGCGGATGCCTGCGCTGCAACGGCGGCGCAGATCGTCGAATGAGGCGTCGTTGATCAGCAGGAAAGGGTAGCCGTCGGCAAACCCCAGCGGAATATCCGGGCGGCGTTTGACGCGGCGCGACGGTTCCGGTCCTTGCCAGCGCAGTTGCACCGGACGCTGCAGATAATCGCTCAGCCAGCGGTTAACCGCTTCCGGCGCGATGCGGGCCTGAAAATGGTTGCCCCAGACTTCGGTCGGTGCGGTAGCGGGGGCGAAATCGTCAAAGCGCACCAGGCATGTCCGGCCGTCGGGCGCGGACAGGAAAACGCCATCGTGGGTCAGCGCCGGCGTGAACAGCACCAGTTGCGGAAACTGGCGGGCGGTAATGAAGGTGCCATCGGGCTCGGTGATCATGAAGATGCGGTCAAACGCCAGGCCGCTGGCGCTGGCCATCGCCTGCGACAACTGGATACCGCGCATGGATTTGACCGGGTGAACAAAAAGCCGACTTAACACGATCACGGTGAGGATTTCCTTGCTGACGTAAAGCGGCAACTTTATGACAAGCCGCCGGGATTAGCTATAATGCGCCTCAATTTTCTTTAAGGCTCCCGGTTTTCCTGAGGGCGCGTTTTTCCAGGGCGCTTTCTGGTTGGGGAGCGTTCTTTATTAAGCTAGTTCTTCATTAAGGTAATAGTCGCGATATGAACTCTCTGTTTGCCAGCACGGCGCGTGGTCTGGAAGAATTGTTAAAAAGTGAACTTGAAGCGCTGGGCGCGCAGCATTGCACCGTGGTGCAGGGCGGGGTGCACTTTCAGGGAGACGATCGGCTGCTGTACCAAAGCCTGATGTGGAGCCGGCTGGCGTCGCGCATCCTGCTGCCGCTCAACGAGTTTAAAGTCTACAGCGATCTGGACCTGTATCTGGGCGTGCAGGCGGTGGACTGGAGCTCGGTATTCAGCGTCAACCACACTTTTGCGGTGCATTTCACCGGCACCAATGACGAGATTCGCAACAGCCAGTACGGCGCGCTCAAGGTCAAGGACGCGATTGTGGACAGCTTTAGCCGCAAAACCGGCCAGCGCCCGGACGTCGCCCGTCAGCAGCCCGATATCCGTATTAATGTGTTTCTGCAACGCGAGAAAGCCAGCGTGGCGCTGGACCTGAGCGGCGAGAGCCTGCATCTGCGCGGTTATCGCGAAATGGCCGGGCAGGCGCCGCTGAAGGAGAATCTGGCGGCGGCGATCGTGTTGCGATCCGGCTGGGAAGCCGGCACGCCGATGGTGGATCCGATGTGCGGCTCCGGCACGCTGCTGATTGAGGCGGCAATGATGGCGGCGGATCGCGCGCCCGGTTTGCACCGTCAGCACTGGGGTTTCCTGGCCTGGCAGCAACATAACCCGACGCTGTGGAAAAGCATCACCACCGAGGCGCAGGAGCGCGCCCGGGCCGGCCTGCAAGCCACGTCTTCCCGGTTCTTTGGCTCCGATGTTGACCGCCGCATGGTGGACATTGCCAGCGCTAACGCGCGCCGCGCCGGGGTCAGTTCCCTGATTCGGTTTGAATCCGCCGACGCCACGCAACTGAAAAATCCGCTGCCGCAGGGGCCGACAGGTACGGTGGTCAGCAACCCGCCTTACGGCGAGCGTCTGGAGAGCGAGCCGGCGCTGATTGCGTTGCATAACCTGCTCGGCCGCAAAATGAAAAGCGAATTCGGCGGCTGGAAACTGTCGCTGTTTAGCGCCTCGCCGGAACTGCTCAGTTGCCTGCAACTGCGTGCCGATCGCCAGTTCAAGGCCAAAAACGGCCCGCTGGAGTGCGTACAGAAAAATTATCAACTGGCGGAAAAAGAAGACGGCGCTGAGAACACGGCGACGTTCGCCGAGGATTTCGCCAATCGTCTGCGTAAAAATCTGCGCAAGCTGGAGAAATGGGCCGCGCAGCAGGGGATCGAATGTTATCGCCTGTATGACGCCGACCTGCCGGAATATAACGTGGCGGTGGACCGTTACGGCGAGCGGGTGGTGATTCAGGAGTATGCGCCGCCGAAAAGCGTCGATGCCCAGAAAGCCCGCCAGCGGTTGTTTGATGTGATCAACGCCACCCTGAGCGTGCTGGGGTTGCCCGCCAGCCATCTGGTGCTGAAAACCCGTGAACGTCAAAAAGGCAATAGCCAGTACGAAAAACTGGCCGAGAAAGGCGAGTTTCTGCAGGTATCGGAATTCAACGCCAAACTGTGGGTCAACCTGACCGACTATCTGGACACCGGGCTGTTTCTCGATCACCGCATCGCCCGCCGCATGCTGGGCGAGATGAGCAACGGCAAGGATTTCCTCAACCTGTTCGCCTACACCGGCAGCGCCAGCGTGCACGCCGGGCTGGGCGGCGCGCGTTCCACTACCACGGTGGACATGTCGCGCACTTATCTGGAATGGGCGGAGAAAAACCTGCGCCTCAACGGCCTGACCGGTCGCCAGCACCGGCTGCTCCACGCTGATTGTCTGGCGTGGATGCGCGAGACCCGTGAACAGTTTGACCTGATTTTTATCGACCCGCCGACCTTCTCCAACTCCAAGCGGATGGACGAGTCGTTCGATGTGCAGCGTGACCACCTGATGCTGATGACTCAGCTCAAACGTATGCTGCGCCCCCGCGGCACCATTCTATTTTCCAACAACAAACGCGGATTCCAGATGGATCTGGCCGGACTGGCCGCGCTGGGACTGGAGGCGAAGGAAATTACCGGACAAACCTTGTCGCAGGATTTCGCCCGTAACCGTCAGATTCACAACTGCTGGCTGCTGAAACACGCCGGCGAGGAAAAATAACTACTATGTCATTGATCAACTTATCCGGCGCCTGGCTGTCGTTCAGCGATGCGCCGCTGTTGGACAACACCGAACTGCATATTGAAGACAACGAGCGAGTGTGTCTGGTTGGGCGCAACGGCGCCGGCAAATCTACGTTGCTGAAAATTCTGGCGAAGGAAATACCGCTGGATGACGGCCGACTGGTGTACGAGCAGGATCTGATTGTGGCGCGTTTGCAGCAGGACCCGCCGCGCGATGTGGCCGGCACGGTGTTCGATTTCGTGGCCGAAGGCGTGGCGGCGCAGGCCGAGTATCTGAAAGCCTACCATGTCGCGTTGCGGCTGGTGGGGGAAGACCCCAGCGAGAAAAACCTGAACCAACTGGCGAAGATCCAGGAAGTGCTGGACCATCAGGGGTTGTGGAAGCTGGAAGACCGCATCAACGAGGTGCTGGAGCAACTGGGGCTATCGGCGGACACGCCGCTGTCGGCGCTGTCCGGCGGCTGGCTGCGTAAAGCGGCGCTGGGGCGTGCGCTGGTCAGCGCGCCGCGGGTGCTGTTGCTGGATGAACCCACCAACCACCTGGATATCGATACCATCGACTGGCTGGAAGGCTTCCTCAAGACGTTTTCCGGCAGCATCGTGTTCATTTCCCACGACCGTTCGTTTATCCGCAATATGGCGACCCGCATTGTCGATCTGGATCGCGGCAAGATGGTGTCCTGGCCGGGCGATTACGACAATTACCTGCTGGGTAAAGAAGAGGCGCTGCGGGTGGAAGAACTGCAGAATGCCGAATTCGACCGCAAGCTGGCGCAGGAAGAGGTGTGGATCCGTCAGGGCATCAAGGCCCGTCGTACCCGTAATGAAGGCCGCGTGCGGGCGCTCAAGGCGATGCGTCAGGAACGCGCCGAGCGCCGCGAAGTGATGGGCAGCGCCAAAATGCAGGTGGAAGAAGCGGCCCGCTCCGGCAAGATCGTATTTGAACTGGAAGATGTTCATTATCAGGTGGACGGTAAGACGCTGGCGTCCGGTTTTTCCGCTCAGGTGCAGCGCGGCGATAAAATCGCGCTGGTCGGGCCGAACGGCTGCGGCAAGACCACGCTGCTGAAACTGATGCTGGGGCAACAGGCGCCGACGTCGGGACGCATTCACTGCGGCACCAAGCTGGAAGTGGCGTATTTCGATCAGCATCGCGCCGAGTTGGACCCGGAAAGAACGGTGATGGACAACCTCGCCGAAGGCAAGCAAGAGGTGATGGTCAACGGCCGTCCGCGCCATGTGCTGGGTTATCTGCAGGACTTCCTGTTTCACCCGAAACGCGCCATGACGCCGGTTAAAGCGCTGTCCGGCGGGGAACGCAACCGTCTGCTGCTGGCCCGGTTGTTCCTGAAACCCAGCAACCTGCTGATTCTCGACGAACCGACTAACGATCTGGACGTGGAAACGCTGGAACTGCTGGAAGAGTTGCTGGAAAGTTATCAGGGCACGGTGCTGCTGGTGAGCCATGACCGTCAATTCGTCGACAACTCGGTGACCGAGTGCTGGATTTTTGAAGGGAATGGTCTGATTGGCCGCTATGTCGGCGGCTATTATGATGCCCAGCAACAGCGTGCCTCCGCCGCGCCGCTGCGAACGTCAGCATCGGTAAAAAGCGCGCCTCAGAAAGAAAACCGCAGCAGTGAGAACGTGCAGAGCGCGCCGGCCGCACAGCCAGCTAAACGCGGCGGCGGTAAGCTCAGTTATAACCAGCAGCGTGAACTGGAACAGTTGCCGCAACGTATTGAAGTGCTTGAGGCGGAAATCGAAAACCTGCAACAGCAGATGAACGATCCGGCGTTCTTTTCCCGGTCGCACGATGAAACCCAGCCGGTGCTGACGGCGCTGGCTGAAGCGGAGCAGCAACTGGAAACCTGCTTTGAGCGTTGGGAAACGCTCGAAGCCCAGAAGAATGGCTAAGATATCGCCGGCGTTGACGGGGAGTGGGAATTCCCTGACCTAAACGCGACGCTGAGGCGAGCGCCTGTGTCGGTTGAACCGTCAAACGGGCATCATTAACCATGATTTCGAGGCCAGGGCGGGGCGGCGGTTGCGCCTTTTCCTGGCCTGCGATCGTAGTGGTTGCAAGGAAGCGGTGGTTGTGAAGAAACAAGCTGGCTTATCTCGCATGTTATCGTGCCTGTGCCGCCATAAATCCAGTATCGACAACATCGCGATTTTTCGTATCAGCCAGGCCACCGGAGGCGGCGAATGTGTGTTCATCACCATCACTATGACCGGCATATGCTGTGTCCGCACTGTGACTTGCTGGTAGAGCTGCCGACGTTGCATGATGGGCAGCGCGCGGTGTGTCCACGTTGTAAAACCTCGTTGTCCAGCCGTCAGCGTGAGCCGCGGTGGCGGCCGACCAGCTTTGCGTTTAGCGCGCTGATCATGCTGCTGCTGTCCATGCTATTTCCCTTTGTCTCGATGAGCGTCGCCGGTATTCGCAGCGAAATCACCCTGCTGGAAATCCCGCGGGTGATGGTGGCGGAAAACTATGCCAGCATGGCGACGCTGTTTCTGCTGTTTGCTCAACTAGTGCCGGCCTGTTCCATGGCGGTTATTCTGCTGCTGTGCCTGCGCGTGCCGTTGCCTGATACGGTGCGGCGTCTGTTCACCAAGACGCTGTTCCAGCTGAAAAGCTGGGGCATGGCGGAGATCTTTCTGGCGGGCGTGCTGGTCAGTTTTGTAAAACTGATGTCGTATGGCGATATCGGCATCGGCGCCAGTTTCGTTCCCTATATCGTTTTTTGTCTGTTGCAGTTGCTGGCGTTCCAGAGCCTCGATCGCCGCTGGCTGTGGGATGACGTCGCGCCGCCGCCGCCGATGCCGGCGGGACTGGAAACCGGCCGCAGCGGGCTGGATCAAGGCGTGCGCGCCTGCACCTGCTGTAGCGCTATTCTGCCCGCCGATGAGGTTCGCTGTCCGCGCTGCCATACGCACGGCCATGCCCGGCGGCGTCACAGCCTGCAATGGACGCTGGCGCTGCTGCTGACGTCGGTGCTGCTGTACGTACCCGCCAACGTGATGCCGATTATGGTTACCGAAGCGCTGGGTCATAGCATTACCTCGACGATCATGTCCGGCGTGATCCTACTGTGGGATTCCGGTTCGTGGCCGGTGGCGCTGGTGATTTTCATCGCCAGCATCATGGTGCCGACGCTGAAAATGCTGGCGATGGGCTGGCTGTGCTGGTGCGCCTACGGCTCACGCCGTTACGATACTGAGCGGCTGCATCTGGTGTATGAGGTCGTGGAGTTTGTCGGCCGCTGGTCCATGATCGATGTCTTTGTCATCGCCGTGTTGTCGGCGATGGTGCGTATGGGCCGACTGATGAGCATTTATCCGGCCATCGGCGCGGTGTTGTTTGCCACCGTGGTCATACTGACCATGATTGCTGCGATGACCTTTGACCCCCGCCTGTTGTGGGATCGGCATCACGTGCAAGGAGAGGAGCGTTCCGTTGACGAAAACTAATCAAGGCATGGCGCAGATCGAAAGCATCAAACGCTGGTCGCCGGTATGGATTGTACCGATTGTGACCGTGCTGATTGGCGCCTGGATTCTGTTTTATCACGTGAGTCATCAGGGGCCGGAAATCACGCTGACCACCAGTAACGCCGAAGGGATCGAGGCGGGAAAAACGGCGATCAAGAGCCGCAGCGTGAACGTGGGAGTGGTAGAAAGCGTGATGCTGAGCGAAGACCTGCATCAGGTGGAAATCAAGGCGCGTCTTAACGACGGCATGGATAAACTGCTGAGCAAGGATTCGGCGTTCTGGGTGGTGAAACCGCAGATAGGCCGCGAAGGCGTTTCCGGGCTGGGGACGCTGTTGTCCGGTTCCTTCATCGAGCTTCAGCCGGGGTCCAGCAAGGAGGACAGCCGTGCTTTCAAACTGCTGGATTCGCCGCCGCTGGCGTCGCCTGACGCCAAAGGGATTCGCATCGTCCTGAATAGCGATCAGTCCGGGCAGTTGACCGCCGGCGATCCGGTGTTGTTCCGCGGCTACCGGGTCGGCTCGGTGGAAACCAGCCATTTTGATCCTACGGCCAGAAAGATGCAGTACCAGCTGTTTGTCGCCGCGCCCTATGACCAACTGGTAACGGCGAATGTCCGTTTCTGGAAAGACAGCGGCGTGGCGCTGAATTTATCCGCGCAGGGGATGCGGGTGGAAATGGGGTCGCTCAGCACCTTGCTAAGCGGCGGCGTCAGCTTTGATGTGCCCACTGGTTGGGAGAAGGGCAATCAGTCCCATGAGCGCGACGAATTCCAGCTGTTTGACAACCAGAACAGCATTCAGGACTCGCTGTATACCGAGTACAAAGAATACCTGCTGTTTTTCGATGAGTCGGTACGCGGTCTGCAAGCGGGCGCGCCGGTCGAATTCCGCGGCATCCGGCTGGGAACCGTCGCCGAAGTGCCGTTCTTCCCGCGCAGTCTGCCGCAAAGTTTCGACAGCGACTACCGCATCCCGGTGCTGGTGCGCATCGAGCCGGGCCGGCTGAAACAAGGGCTGCGCGACCAGATCAATCTGGAACAGGAACTGAGCAAGGGCGCCGTATCTGGTCTGCGGGCGTCGATGAAAACCGCCAATCTTCTGACCGGTGCGCTGTACGTGGATCTGGATTTTTATCCGCAGCAGAAAGGCCGCGTGACGTCGCTGGCCTCGATGGAGGGGTATCCGGTGTTGCCGACGGTCAACGGCGGCCTGACGCAGATCCAGCAGAAGCTGATGTCGGTGCTGGATAAAATCAATAACCTGCCGCTCAACCCGATGGTGGAGCAGGCGACGAAGACGCTGGCGGAAAGCCAATCCACCCTGCGCGAACTGCAGAAAACGCTGGCGTCGCTCAACAAGCTTACCAACAGCGAGGCGATGCAGCAGTTGCCGGAGGACTTGCAGCGTACGCTGCGCGAACTGAACCGTAGCCTGCAGGGCGTACAGCCCGGTTCGCCGGCGTATAACCGTATGGTGGGCGATATGCAGCGGCTGGATCAGACGCTGCGTGAATTGCAGCCGTTGCTGCGTACCCTGAACGACAAGAGTAATGCTCTGATCTTCGAGGCACCCGGTGCCCGTGATCCACAACCGAAGAAGGCGAAACCATGATGAAACGATGGCCGTTGTGGCTGGTGTTGTTGCTGGGCGCCTGTAGCAGCCCGCAGAAAGTCTATTATCAACTGCCTGCCGCCACGCAGAGCACCAGCCTCTCGGTTGCGTCGACCGAAGCGCGCCAGCTGTGGGTGGCCCCGGTCACTCTGGTGGATTCGCTGGCAGGGAACGGCATCGTGTTCCAGACTTCGGCGGTGCGTTACACCATCGCGACCAATAATCTGTGGGCCAGCCCGCTGGACCAGCAGTTGCAGCAGGCGCTGGTGGCGTCGTTGCGTAACGGCCTGCCGGGCTGGCATGTCGCCGCCACCGGCGCCGCCAGCGATAGCGCCTCCAGTTTGCAGGTCAATGTGACGGCGTTCCAGGGGCGGTTTGACGGCAAGGCGGTGATTCGCGGCGAGTGGGTGCTGCAGGGGAGTAAACGTGTCGTCACCCAGCCGTTCAACATCGAAGTGCCGCAGGCCGAAGACGGTTATGACGCGCTGATCGGCGCGCTTGGCAAGGGCTGGCAGCAGGTGGCGGAGCAGGTGCGCCAGCGCCTGCAGGCTGGCGCCTGATACCCACCCGACGTGGATACCGGGCTGCCTTATATACCGAGATGAATTGAGTTATAGCAAATACCTCTGGATCCCGTTTTTGTGATCGCGATCGGGTTCCAGGGGTTTTGTTTTTGTCTCAGCCTGTTAGGCCAAAATGTGGCTTTGTCTCACAGAAAATTCTTTATTCTGGTTCACAAATATGACAATGGCGTGAATTTTGCGCCTTGATCTTCGCCTCCCGAATGGCTATTCATAGGGTGTGGTTGCACGAAAAGTAACCACTGTTTTCTTTCCACCAGAGTCGAAATGAGGGAAACAAGGCATGAAGAGACAGAAAAGAGATCGTCTGGCACGGGCGCATTCACGGGGCTACCAGGCTGGTATCGTTGGCCGGTCCAAGGAGCTCTGTCCTTATCAATCGATCGATGCCCGGTCTAACTGGTTGGGAGGTTGGCGAGAGGCCATGGAGGACAGGGCGGCGATTGCCTGATCGCACCTTGTCAATCGAAAAGGGAACAACCTCCGCCGCGGCGGAGGTTTTCTTTTTTAGAGCGCAACGATGCTTCATAGCGGAATGATGCGCCGAATGGCTGTTGGTCAGTCCGCAAAACGACTGTCCACCGCATCCGCCAGCATCGCCAGCAGACGTTCGCTGTCCTGCCAGCCGAGGCAGGCGTCGGTAATCGACTGACCGTAGGTGAGTTGATCCGGATGGTGCAGCGGTTGGGTGCCTTCCACCAGAAAACTCTCCGCCATTACGCCGGCGATAGCGCCGGCGCCGCTGCGAATCTGGTCGCATACCGCCTGCGCTACGGTCAACTGGCGCTGAAATTGCTTCTGACTGTTGCCGTGGCTGAAATCCACCACCAGCCGTTCCGGCAGCGCAAATTCCCGCAGCGCGGCACAGGCTTCGGCAATGTGCTGCTCTTCGTAGTTGGGCGTTTTGCCGCCGCGCAGAATGATATGGCCGAACGGGTTGCCGTGGGTCTGGTACACCGTCATGCGGCCGTGTTTATCCGGCGACAGAAACATGTGGCGCGCCCGGGCGGCGCGGATGGCGTCAACCGCGATGCGCACATTGCCGTCGGTACCGTTCTTGAATCCCACCGGACAGGAGAGGGCGGAGGCCATTTCCCGGTGGATCTGACTCTCGGTGGTTCGTGCGCCGATCGCCCCCCAGCTAATGGTGTCGGCGATATATTGCCCGGTGACGATATCCAGAAACTCGGTGGCGGTCGGCAGGCCGAGCGCGTTGATATCCAGCAACAGCTGGCGCGCCTGCGTCAATCCCTCATTGATCAGGAAACTGCCGTTGAGCAGCGGGTCGGCAATCAGCCCTTTCCAGCCCACCACGGTGCGCGGTTTTTCGAAGTAGGTTCGCATCACGATTTCCAGCCGGTGCTGGTAGGTGGTGCGCAATGCCGCCAGCCGCTGGGCGTATTCTCTGGCGCTATCAATATGGTGAATGGAACACGGGCCAATGATCACCAGTAAACGGCGGTCTTGCCCGGAAAGAATGCGTTCTATGCGTGCGCGCGAGGCGATGACGGTGTCGGCGACATCCGGCGTGAGAGGAAGTGCGGTCAACAGTTCATGGGGCGTCATCAGACTGGCAAGTCGCTCACTGCGCAGCTCATCAGTTGGTTGCATGTGTAGTCTCTGAATGTACGTGGCGCCTATCCCGTTAGGTATAGGCTTTTTATGAATAACCATCAGGTCTGGCAGAAAGCGCGGGGAGGTGGCCGTGGGGCCACCGATATTTTTCCGGGTCCGCCTGGCCGCGATGGCGATAGTCTATCACAGCCAACCCCTTACTCCGATGAGTGAAAAACAGCTAATACATACGTCGATTTATGCCCATCAGGTCGATAATGCGGGCGGAAATCTCTTCCACCGAATAATTAGTGGTGTTGATGTAACGGATTTGATGACGGCGGAACAGCGATTCCACCTCGCTCAGTTCCATACGGCATTGCCGCAGCGAAGCATACCGGCTGTTGCCGCGCCGCTCTTCACGAATGGCCGCCAGCCGTTCGGCGTCGATGGTTAGGCCGAACAGCTTTTGCTGATAAGGCTTGAGCGCTTCCGGCAGCAGCAGGTTGTCCATATCGTCGGCGGTGAAAGGATAGTTGGCGGCCCGGATGCCGAACTGCATCGCCAGATAAAGGCTGGTCGGGGTTTTGCCGCAGCGGGAAACCCCCAGCAGGATCACCTGCGCCTGATCGAGGTTGCGCAACGAGATGCCGTCGTCGTGGGCCAGCGTGTAATCGATCGCGGCGATACGCGCGTCGTATTTGATCAGGTTGTTGGCGGTCAGCCCGTGGGTGCGGTTGGCCACCGGCATCGGCGAAACGTTCAGTTCCTGTTGCAACGGCGCTACCAGCGCCTGCACGATGTCCTGGCAGAATCCTTCGCTGCCGACGATGATATCGCGGATAGCCGGCGTGACAATCGAATAGAACACCAGCGGGCGCACGCCATGCTGACGGTACAGGGTGTCAATCTGCTCGCGGACGGCCGCCGCCCGGGCTTCGTTATCGACGAACGGCAGGGTATAACTGACGGTGCTAACCGGAAACTGGGACATCACCGCGTGACCGAGCACTTCCGCCGTGATGGCGGTGCCGTCGGACACATAAAATACGCTTCTTTCCATACAGACTCCTCCAATGCCTTCGCTGGCTATCATAAGACTTTTGTGCCGGAAATCAGGTGTTTCATGACTTTTTTATTAAAACGCCATTTCATTATCTTCATGATTACGATGGTATTATTCTACAATATTGGGATTTTTCTGACTTTTAGCAATCCAAAACCCTGAATTCCTCTTTTTTTCACCAGGTTGATCGATTCACCTTTCCGTCATTTTTGAAACCCTGTGCTACGCTCATAAAGCCGAAACTCATTCATGGCGAAATATTTCACACCCTAATTCTTTACACCGTAACTGTATGCAAAAAGGATTATTTTCGATGTCTAACAACGGCCCTGATATGCGTAATGTCCTGTGGTATAACCAGCTTGGTATGCACGACGTTGAGCGGGTGGGAGGCAAAAATGCCTCTCTGGGGGAAATGATCACCAATCTGTCGGAACTTGGGGTGTCGGTTCCGAATGGTTTTGCGACAACCGCCCAGGCGTTTAATGACTTTCTCAACCAAAGCGGCATCAACCAGCGGATCTATGAACTGCTGGACCGTACCGATGCCGACGATGTCAGCCAGTTAGCCAAAGCCGGCGCGCAGATCCGCCAGTGGGTCATCGACACGCCGTTCCAGCCGGAGCTGGAGCAGGCAATCCGCGACGCGTACCGGCAACTGGCGGACGGCGAGCCGGACGCGTCGTTCGCGGTGCGTTCTTCCGCCACGGCGGAAGATATGCCGGACGCCTCCTTCGCCGGCCAGCAGGAAACCTTCCTTAACGTACAGGGCATTGATGCCGTGATGGTGGCGGTGAAGCATGTGTTTGCTTCGCTGTTCAACGATCGCGCTATTTCCTATCGCGTGCATCAGGGCTATGACCACCGCGGCGTGGCGTTGTCCGCCGGGGTGCAGCGCATGGTGCGCTCCGATCTGGCGTCTTCCGGCGTGATGTTTACGCTGGATACCGAGTCGGGCTTCGATCAGGTGGTGTTTATTACCGCCGCCTGGGGGCTGGGCGAGATGGTGGTGCAGGGCGCGGTCAACCCGGATGAGTTTTATGTGCACAAACCGACGTTGCTCAGTGGCAAACCGTCGATTGTGCGCCGCAATATGGGATCGAAAAAAATCCGCATGGTGTACGCCGCCACGCAGGAGCACGGCAAGCAGGTGCGGGTGGAGGATGTGGAAGAGGCGCAGCGCACCCGTTTCTGTCTGAGCGATGATGAAGTGCAGGCGCTGGCGCATCAGGCGTTGCTGATTGAAAAACACTACGGCCGTCCGATGGACATTGAATGGGCCAAAGACGGCCACACCGGCAAACTGTATATCGTGCAGGCGCGTCCGGAGACCGTACGTTCCAATGGCCAGGTGATGGAGCGTTATCATTTGCCGGCCGGCGGCAAGGTGCTGGTGGAAGGGCGCGCCATCGGCCATCGCATCGGCGCGGGCGAAGTGAAGATCGTCCATGACATTAGCGAAATGCATCGGGTGAATGCCGGCGACGTGCTGGTGACCGACATGACCGACCCGGACTGGGAACCGATCATGAAAAAAGCGGCGGCGATCGTCACCAACCGCGGCGGGCGGACCTGCCATGCGGCGATCATCGCTCGTGAACTGGGTATTCCGGCGGTGGTGGGCTGCGGCGACGCCACCGAGCGGCTGCAAAGCGGCCAGAAAGTGACGGTATCCTGCGCCGAGGGCGACACCGGCTATGTTTATCAGGACCTGCTGGATTTCACCGTAAAAAGCTCGCAGGTGGATGCCATGCCGTCGTTGCCGCTGAAAATTATGATGAACGTCGGCAACCCGGATCGGGCGTTCGATTTCGCCTGCCTGCCCAACGAAGGGGTGGGGCTGGCGCGGCTGGAGTTCATCATCAACCGCATGATCGGGGTGCATCCGCGCGCCTTGCTGGAGTTTGAACAGCAGACGCCGGAATTGCAGCGCGAAATCCGTATCCTGATGCAGGGATACGATGACCCGGTCGAGTTCTACATCGAACGGCTGAAGGAAGGCATCGCGACGCTGGCGGCGGCATTCTGGCCGAAGCGGGTGATCGTGCGTCTGTCCGACTTCAAGTCCAACGAGTACGCCAACCTGCTGGGCGGCGCGCGCTACGAGCCGGAAGAAGAAAACCCGATGCTAGGCTTCCGCGGCGCCGGTCGTTACGTGTCGCCGGACTTCCGCGCCTGCTTTGCGCTGGAGTGCGAGGCGGTGAAACGGGTGCGCAACGACATGGGGTTGAGCAACGTGGAAGTGATGATCCCGTTTGTGCGCACCGTGGCGCAGGCGCAGGCCGTGGTGGCCGAGCTGGCCAGTCAGGGGCTGAAACGTGGCGAGAACGGTCTGAAAATCATCATGATGTGCGAAATTCCGTCCAACGCGCTGCTGGCGGAGGAATTCCTGCAGCATTTCGACGGTTTCTCCATCGGTTCGAATGACATGACCCAACTGGCGTTGGGGCTGGACCGCGACTCCGGCGTGGTGTCTGAACTGTTTGACGAGCGCAACGACGCGGTGAAAGCGCTGCTGGCGATGGCGATCCGCGCCGCGAAAAAACAGGGCAAGTACGTCGGGATCTGTGGTCAGGGGCCGTCCGACCATGAGGATTTTGCCGCCTGGCTGATGGATGAAGGCATCGACAGCCTGTCGCTGAACCCGGACACCGTGGTGCAGACCTGGCTGAGTCTGGCAGAGAAACGCTAAGCCGTTATCCGTCTATTCGACGTTATTGAAGTCATACCCACCGCCCGCCGCACTGCGCCGGGCGGTTTTTTTATGCTCGCGTTTGGTGATGTGAGATAAGGCGAGTGAAGAAGACGGGAGACAAAAACGGAGCTGGTGCCACAGGACGAGAAAGAGGGAAAGCAACAGATAAAAAAAAGCCCACCTCAGGGGATGGGCAAAGACTACACACAGCAATTCGTTACTAGCTCTGACGAGGAGAAACCTCACTGACAAACATTACGTTAACAATAGCTCCGGGTATGAATACTAGGTTTTGGGGCGATCGGAGTCATTAGGAATCATCCTAATGGTTAATTATTTTTGAATAATAGATTTGTCATGCAAGAATTTTTGTCAGAAAAACTGATCTAATAGCAGATTAACTGCCATAAATGATGAAAATCGGCTGAGAGGTTTCCTAAAAATATAAAATTATCTTACATATTAGGAGTAATCCCGATGCGTGATGCACCGGGAAATGGATGTGAAAATCAGGGTTTCTTGTGGTGGTGAGAAATTGCGCGTATCGGCGGCGGTTCCGGCGACTCTTTCATCCAGGCCGACAGCAGGCGATAAGATACCGCCAGCACGACCGGACCGATAAACAACCCGATCATACCGAATGCCAGCAGGCCGCCGATCACGCCGGACAGGATCAGCAACATCGGCAAATCAGCGCCCATACGAATCAGCAACGGGCGGATGATGTTGTCCAGCGTGCCAACCACGCAGCTCCAGATCAGCAGGATGGTGCCCCAGGTGGTATCGCCGCTCCAGTAGAGCCAGATAATGGCGGGAATCAGCACCGTCAGCGGGCCGATTTGCGCCACGCAGGACAGAAACATCAGTACCGTCAGCAACGTGGTGTAGGGAATCCCGGCCAGCGCCAGACCAATGCCGCCCAGCACCGACTGCACAATCGCCGTCACCACCACCCCGAGGGCGACCGCCCGGATGGCTTGCGCCGCCAGAATCACCGCCGAGTCGCCGCCCTGACGCCCGAGGCGAATGGCGAAACGACGTACACCCAGCGCGACCTGGTCCCCCTTGCTGTACAGCAGTACGCTGAACAGCACCATCAGGGCGCAGTGCATCAGGAAACGGCCGATATGCGCCGCCTGTGATACCACCCAGGAAGCGGTCTGGCCGATATAGGGCTGGATTTTGGCCATCAGCGCCGGGCCGCCGCTGTGCGCCAGTGAATACCAACTGCTGTGCAGCTTGGCGCCCACCAGCGGGATGGACTGCAGCCAGTCCAGCTCCGGCGGGGTAATCCGCCCCTGCGCGCCGATCCAGCTAATCAGATTCGACGCGTTGTCAATCACGCTACTGACCAGAATCGAGGTCGGGAACACGAACAGCAGCACCAGCAGCACGGTCATGACCAGCACCGCCAGCGAGCGGGATCCCCAAAGTATTTGTTGCAGACGGATTAACAGCGGCCAGGTGGCGATGACCACCATACTGGCCCAGGCAAAGCCGAGGATAAACGGTTGCACCACCCAGAAACAGGCAATAATCAAAATACCAATAAACAACAAGCTGAACAGGATTCGCGCGAGGTCGAATCGCTGTGACTGAGATTGTTTCATCAAGAGAGGTTACCTCGTTAATTCAGGCGACAGGCCTAATGCAAAATGATGAAAACGGGGCTGGCTGTCGTCCCTGATGGCTGATAATGCAAAGGATTTGAGCCAGAATTTATCATGCGTGATTTCCGCCGGTTTGCACAGTGATTCCTGACCGGGAGGGCGAATCGTCAGCGTTATGCCGCGGGCGCGCCAGCCGCCGCAACCCTAAGTTTTTATTGATCCATTAACGCACAGCCGGGGGAAATGTGATAAAACGAAGGGGCCGCGGATGGCCGACGCGTCGCCTGCCGGCATTTAGTTTATTGGCAAACACCTCTCGCACGGACAGGGTCAACACATAATGATCCCACAGATCACACAAGCGCCGGGAATCGTTCAACCGGTGCTGAGCTTTTTGGAAGCCTTGAAGCAAAACGGTTTTACCGGCGATATCGCCACTCAGTACGCCGACCGCCTGACGATGGCGACGGATAACAGTATTTATCAACTGCTGCCGGACGCGGTGGTTTTTCCCCGTTCTACCGCCGACGTGGCGCTGCTGGCCCGTCTGGCTGATGAGGAGCGCTTTCGCGAGCTGGTCTTCACGCCGCGCGGCGGCGGCACCGGCACCAACGGGCAGGCGCTCAATCACGGGATTGTGGTGGATATGTCCCGCTACATGAACCGTATTCTGGAAATCAACCCGGAGCAGGGCTGGGTACGGGTGGAAGCCGGGGTTATCAAGGATCAACTGAACCAGTACCTCAAGCCGTTCGGCTACTTTTTTGCGCCGGAGCTGTCTACCAGCAACCGCGCCACGCTCGGCGGCATGATCAATACCGACGCCTCGGGGCAGGGCTCGCTGGTGTATGGCAAAACCTCGGATCATGTACTGGGGCTGCGCGCGGTGCTGCCAGGCGGCGAACTGCTGGATACCCAGGCGATGCCGGTGGCGCTGGCGGAACAGCTGGCGCAGGACGATTCGCCGATCGGTCGCATTTATCACACCGTATTGCATCGCTGCCGTGAACGCCGCGAGCTGATTATAGAAAAGTTCCCCAAACTGAACCGCTTCCTGACCGGTTACGACCTGCGTCATGTTTTCAGCGATGACATGCAAACGTTTGACCTGACTCGCATCCTGACCGGCGCCGAGGGGACGCTGGCGTTCATTACCGAAGCGAAGCTGGATATCACGCCGTTGCCCAAGGTGCGGCGGCTGGTCAACGTCAAATATGACTCGTTTGATTCCGCGCTGCGCAACGCGCCGTTTATGGTGGAGGCGCGGGCGCTGTCGGTGGAAACGGTGGACTCGAAGGTGCTGAATCTGGCGCGCGAAGACATCGTGTGGCACTCGGTCAGCGAACTGATTACCGATGTGCCCGGCGAGGAGATGCTGGGGCTGAACATTGTCGAGTTCGCCGGCGACGACGAGCCGCTTATCGACAGTCAGGTGGCGTCGTTGTGCGAACGTCTGGATGGGCTGCTGGCTGCCCGCGAGGCGGGGGTGATCGGTTATCAGATTTGCCGCGATCTGGCGGGTATCGAACGCATTTACGGCATGCGCAAGAAAGCGGTCGGCCTGCTGGGCAACAGCAAAGGGCTGGCGAAACCGATTCCGTTTGCCGAAGACACCTGCGTGCCGCCTCAGCATCTGGCGGATTACATCGCCGAGTTCCGCACGTTGCTGGACAGTCACCATTTGAGTTACGGCATGTTTGGTCACGTGGACGCCGGTGTGCTGCATGTGCGCCCGGCGCTGGATATGTGCGACCCGCAGCAGGAAGTGCTGATGAAGCAGCTGTCCGATCAAATCGTGGCGCTGACCGCCAAATATGGCGGTTTGCTGTGGGGCGAACACGGCAAAGGCTTCCGCGCCGAATACAGCCCGGCATTCTTCGGTCCGGAGCTGTATGAAGAATTGCGCCGGGTCAAGGCGGCATTCGACCCGGACAACCGCCTCAACCCCGGCAAGATCTGTGCGCCGCTGGGAGTGGACGCGCCGATGATGCAGGTGGATGCGGTGAAACGCGGCACCTACGATCGGCAGATTCCGCTGACGGTGCGCACCGCGTACCGCGGCGCGATGGAGTGCAACGGCAACGGCCTGTGCTTTAACTTCGATACCCGCAGCCCGATGTGCCCGTCGATGAAAATCACCGGCAACCGTATTCATTCGCCCAAAGGTCGCGCCACGCTGGTGCGCGAGTGGCTGCGACTGCTGTCGGAGCAGGGGGTGGATCCGCTGGCGCTGGAAAACGCGCTGCCGCATCAGCGCGTCAGTTTCCGCGGGCTGATCGCCAAAACCCGCAACACGCTGGCCGCGCGTCAGGGCGTGTATGACTTCTCGCACGAGGTCAAAGAGGCGATGTCCGGCTGTCTGGCGTGCAAAGCTTGCTCCACCCAGTGCCCGATCAAGATTGACGTTCCCGGTTTTCGCGCGCGTTTCCTGCAACTGTACCACACCCGCTATCTGCGGCCGGCGCGGGATTATCTGGTGGCCGGCGTGGAAAGTTATGCTCCGCTGATGGCGCACAGCCCGAAAACCTTCAACTTTTTCCTGCGCCAGCCGTGGGTGAATGCGGTCAGCCGCAAGTTCATCGGCATGGTGGATTTGCCGTTGCTGTCGACGCCGTCGCTGCGCCAGCAATTTGTCGGCCACCGGGTGATGACCACCACGCTGGAACAGCTGGAGCAGATGTCGCCGCAGGCGCGTGCCGATCATGTGCTGATCGTGCAGGATCCGTTTACCAGCTATTACGACGCGCAGGTGGTGGCGGATTTTGTCCGGCTGGTGGAAAAGCTGGGGTTGCGACCGGTGCTGCTGCCGTTTTCGCCGAACGGCAAGCCGCAGCATATCAAAGGATTTCTGCAGCGCTTTGCCAAAACCGCCGGTAAAACCGCGGAATTCCTCAACCGGGTGGCCCGTCTTGGCCTGCCGATGGTGGGGGTGGATCCGGCGCTGGTGCTATGCTACCGGGATGAGTACCGGGAAGTGCTGGGCGATCGGCGCGGCGATTTTCAGGTGCAACTGGTGCATGAGTGGTTAACGGCGCTACTGACCCGCCGCGACGATCGCGCGCCGGCGCTGCGCGACGAACCGTGGTATCTGTTCGGTCACTGCACCGAAACCACGGCGCTGCCGGCCAGCGGGCAACAGTGGTCGGCCATTTTTGCCCATTTCGGCGCCCGGCTGGAAAACGTCAGCGTCGGTTGTTGCGGCATGGCGGGCACCTATGGTCATGAGAGCCGTAATCTGGCGCACTCTCAGGGGATCTATGCTCTCTCCTGGCAGCCGTCCCTGCAACGGTTGCCGCAGGCGCGCTGTCTGACCACCGGCTACTCCTGCCGCAGTCAGGTTAAGCGTATGGAAGGGCGTGGGTTGAAACATCCGTTGCAGGCGTTGCTGGAGCTGGTGTGATGCTGTGGAAACGTACCGTAGATATTGAGCAGTTGAATCAGATGGCGGTGGACGGCATGGCCGGTCATATCGGCATCCGCATGACGCGCCTGACCGACGATACGCTGGAAGGCGTGATGCCGGTGGATCATCGCACGCGTCAGCCTTTCGGGCTGTTGCATGGCGGTGCATCGGTGGCGCTGGCGGAATCGCTGGGGTCGATCGCCGGTTATCTGTGTTCGGAAGGCGAGCAGCGGGTGGTGGGGGTGGAAATCAACGCCAACCATCTGCGCGCGGTAACGGAAGGTGAGGTGCGCGGCGTTTGCCGCGCGCTGCACACCGGCAAACGGATGCAGGTCTGGCAGATTGATATTTTTGACAGCCGGGATCGGTTGTGTTGCACCTCGCGGTTGACTACGGCGGTGATCACGCCGGACGCCTGACCTCCCGCCAATCGTTACGCTGCTGTCGGGCACCCGGCCCGGCAGCCTCTCTCTTCAGGGTATAAAACTTCAGGGGATAAACGCCACCCGCTGCATAAAATCGGTTTGGAACGCGGTGGCTTTGTCCCAGTTGCCCATTAGGCTGAATTGCGTGCAGATGCGCTGCAACGTCTGGCGTGCAAAGTAGTAACTCTGTACCCGGAACAGGTGGTCGCGCTCGGCATTGTTGATTTCATGAATCAGGCGCTGGTGGATCTTGATCAGGCTGAACAGGTAACTGTTTTCGTCGCCCTGCTGCTGGCTCAGCTCCGCCATTTGAACGCCGGTCAGGTAGTAGTGCCGCAATTCGCCAATCTCGCCGTCATCCCGCTCCAGCGATAACTCCGCCAGATAAAATTCCATCGTGGCATTCCGCAATTGCCGCCGGTAGTCATCAATCTGCGTCTGCAACCAGGCTCTGAACGGGAACATGTTCGGCACCTCATATATTAAATAAGAATCATTATCATATTTTTAAGCGCCTCATCATGCAACGCTCCGGTGTGCATTCACCGGCAAGAGGCGATCGCGATCGCATTTTCTGCATGAAACGTGCTGAATTTATCATCATGTGCTTGCGGCGGAGAATTTTTGGCATGGCAGGGGCGTTCAAAAAATAGACTGATTCAGAGGTGTTATACTGATGATAAGAGAATGTTGATAGCACTAACAGGTAAAACCATAGGTATAAATTATCAATTTTTGCTATATCAATAGTCAGTTATTGGTTTTCGGGGCGGTGAGCGCCGAAACACCGCTTGTGGATGGCGCTTACTGAACCCTGTAACCGGGAAAAGCCCCGCTATCATCAGGAAAAGCCCCCACAATCACCCGGTTGATGTAGTAATAATTATCATTAACATTGTGTGAGTTCTGACAGTATCGATATCCGAATCGATCAAGCCGAAGGAAACGGATGTCATGCGGTCGGTATCACAGCCCGCCGTGCGGGGGGCAATAACAGTAAACGAGGTGATTCCGATGCAAACGCACGATGTAGAAACTTTTTCACTGGACGAACAGGCATGGCAGGGATTGACGCTGACCGATAGCGCCGTGGCCCATATCAGTAACCTGATGCGGCGGGATGAGTCGGTGCAGGGTATCCGGCTGACGGTTAAGCAGTCGGGTTGTGCGGGTTTCGGTTATGTACTGGAACTGGTGCATCAGCCTGATCCCACCGATCTGCTCTATCAGCGCGAAAGCGCGCGATTGTTCATTCCGCTCAAGGCGATGCCGTTTCTCGACGGTACGGAAGTGGATTTTGTTCAGGAAGGCATCAATCAGGTATTCAAATTCAACAATCCCAAAGCCCGACATGCCTGTGGGTGTGGCGAAAGTTTTGGGCTTTAAGCGGCGACACGATTATGGCGCGTAGTAATGTAGACGTATCCGACGATGTCCAGACCTGGCTCGATGACGGCCGTTATAAAGAGGGCTTTTTCACCGAGCTGGCGATGGACCAACTGGCCCACGGCATCAATGAAGACGTGGTGCGGGCGATTTCCGCCAGACGTAATGAACCGGAGTGGATGCTGGAGTTCCGGCTCAGCGCCTACCGGGCCTGGTTGCAGATGGAGGAACCGCACTGGCTGAAAGCGCATTACGAGCGGTTGAACTATCAGGACTACAGCTATTACTCCGCGCCCTCCTGCGGGCAGTGCGACGACAGCTGCGGTTCCCAGCCGGGCGCACAGCAACAGCCGGCCGGCGATGTCGCCCACAGCAATTACCTGACCCGCGAAGTGGAGGACGCTTTCGACAAATTGGGCGTACCGGTACGGGAAGGCAAAGACGTGGCGGTCGACGCCATTTTCGATTCGGTATCCGTCGCCACCACCTATAGGGATGAACTGGCGAAGCAGGGCATCATTTTCTGTTCGTTCAGCGAAGCGATTCAGGAACATCCGCAACTGGTGCGCCAGTATCTGGGCACGGTGGTGCCCGCCAACGACAATTTCTTCGCCGCGCTGAACGCCGCGGTGGCGTCGGACGGCACCTTTGTCTACATCCCGAAAGGGGTACGCTGCCCGATGGAGCTGTCGACCTATTTCCGCATCAACGCCGCCAAGACCGGTCAGTTCGAGCGCACCATTCTGATTGCCGACGACGACAGTTATGTCAGCTATATCGAGGGCTGTTCAGCGCCGGTGCGCGACAGTTACCAACTGCATGCGGCGGTGGTGGAAGTGATCGTCAACAAGAATGCCGAAGTGAAATATTCCACGGTGCAGAACTGGTTCTCCGGCCAGGGCAGCGAAGGCGGCATTCTCAACTTCGTGACCAAACGCGCGCTGTGCGCCGGCGATCATTCGCGTATGTCGTGGACGCAATCGGAAACCGGGTCGGCGATCACCTGGAAATACCCGAGCGTGATCCTGCGCGGCGACTACTCGGTGGGCGAATTCTTCTCGGTGGCGCTGACCAGCGGTCACCAGCAGGCGGATACCGGCACCAAGATGATCCATATCGGCAAGAACACCCGCTCGACCATCATCGCCAAGGGGATTTCCGCCGGACGCAGCGAGAACACCTATCGCGGGCTGGTGAAGATCATGCCCAGCGCCACCAATGCACGCAATTTCACCCAGTGCGATTCGATGCTGATCGGCAGCGACTGCGGCGCGCACACCTTTCCCTACGTGGAGGTGAGGAACAACAGCGCACAGCTGGAACACGAAGCCACCACTTCGCGCATCGGCGAGGATCAACTGTTCTATTGCCTGCAACGCGGTATCAGCGAAGACGACGCTATCTCGATGATAGTCAACGGTTTCTGCAAAGATGTGTTCTCGGAGCTGCCGCTGGAGTTCGCGGTGGAAGCCCAGAAATTGTTGTCCATCAGCCTCGAACACAGTGTGGGTTGATGATGCGCCAACACCACGGCACGCCATGCACCGCGCAGCGGTGTCGATAATCATGAGCGTCGGGTAAGACGCCGGAAGGGTAAGAGTATGTTAACGATTGAAAACTTGAACGTCAGCGTCGAAGACAAACCGATCATCAACGGGTTGAACCTGCAGGTTAACCCGGGCGAGGTCCACGCCATCATGGGGCCGAACGGTTCGGGCAAAAGTACTCTGTCCGCCACGCTGGCCGGGCGCGAGGACTATGAGGTAACCGGCGGGTCGCTGCGTTTCAAGGGCAAAGATCTGCTGGAACTGTCGCCGGAGGAACGGGCCGGCGAAGGGATCTTCATGGCGTTTCAGTACCCGGTGGAAATCCCCGGCGTCAGCAATCGCTTTTTCCTGCAAACCGCGCTGAACGCCGTGCGCGCCTATCGCCAGCAACCGACGCTGGATCGGTTCGATTTCGAGGATTTCATCGACGATAAAATCCGGCTGCTGAACATGCCGGACGACCTGCTGACGCGTTCGGTCAACGTCGGTTTTTCCGGCGGCGAGAAAAAGCGCAACGACATTCTGCAAATGGCGGTGCTGGAACCCGAGCTGTGCATCCTGGATGAAACCGACTCCGGGCTGGACATTGATGCGCTGAAAATCGTCTCCGGCGGCGTCAACGCGCTGCGCGACGGCAAGCGCGCCTTTATCATCGTCACCCATTACCAGCGTATTCTGGACTATATCCGGCCGGATTACGTGCATGTGCTCTATCAGGGGCGAATTGTGAAATCCGGGGATTTCTCGCTGGTGAAACAGTTGGAGGAGCAGGGCTATGGCTGGCTTACCGACCAACAGTAAAGCGCAACAGGCGCTGCAGCAGTGGCAACGCCTGTTTGATACCGCAGCGCCGCGCGCCGATGAGGCGCAGCAGCACTGGCAACAGGTGATGCAACTGGGGATTCCTCACCGCAAGCTGGAGCACTGGAAGTACACCCCGCTGGAGCGGCTGCTTGATCATGAATTCACCACGGTAGCGACCGAAAGCGAGGTCACGCCGGCGCAGCGCGACGCGCTGGCGCTGCCGGTCGACGGCTGGCGATTGGTGTTTGTCGACGGTTGCTTCAGCCGTGCGCTGAGCGACGCCGATACCGGGCCGTATCAGGTGGAGGTGATTCCGTCAGCCCGGCGGCAGCCCGGTTTGCCGCCAATTCAGCCGGAGGTGTTTTTGCACCTGACGGAGAGCCTGGCGGCGGAACAGACGCTGATTCAGGTCGACAACGGCGTGACGGCGGAGAAGCCGCTCTATCTGCTGCATATCAGCAGTGGGCGGCCGGCGTCGCTCAATACGCTGCATTATCGCCATCATGTGCGTATCGGCGCAGGGGCCAACGCCACGCTGATCGAGCATTACGCCAGTCTGGAAGGGGCATCTCACTTTAGCGGCGCGCGCCTGACCATCGATGCGGGTGAAAACAGCCGTACCGAGCACTACAAGCTGGGGTTCGAAGCCGCCGACAGCTATCACTTCGCTCACAATGACTTACGTCTGGCACGAGACGCTCAGCTTCATAGCCATAGTTTTCTGCTGGGCGCCGGGCTGACCCGCCATCACACCAGCGCGCAGATAAACGGCGAAGGCGTGACGTTGTCGATGAACAGCCTGATGGTGCCGACCGGCAACGAGGTGTGCGATACCCGTACCTGGCTGGAACACAATCAGGGGTTTGGCGAAAGCCGCCAGTTGCACAAGGCGATTGTGCGCGATCGGGCGCGCGGCGTGTTCAACGGCTTGATCAAGGTGGCGCCCGGCGCCCTGAAGACCGACGGCAAGATGACCAACAACAACCTGTTGCTGGGGCGACTGGCGGAGGTGGACACCAAACCTCAGTTGGAAATCTATGCCGATGACGTGAAATGCAGCCACGGCGCGACGGTCGGGCGCATCGACGAAGAACAGCTGTTTTATCTGCGTTCACGCGGTATCGGCGAACAGGCGGCGCAGCAGATGATTATCTTCGCGTTTGCCGCCGAACTGACGGAGGCGATCCGCTATGACGCGCTGCGTGACGCGGTGCTGGAGCGAGTGGCCCAGCGCCTGCAGGCACTGGGAGGAGAAACAGCGTGAATTATTCCATCGATCATTACCCTATCGATCGGGTGCGGGCGGATTTCCCGATTTTGCAGCAATCGGTCAACGGACAGCCGCTGGCCTATCTGGACAGCGCCGCCAGCGCGCAGAAACCGCTGGCGGTTATCGACCGTGAGCGGGATTTCTACCTGCACGAGTACGCGGCGGTGCACCGCGGCATTCATACCCTGAGCGCCCACGCCACCAGCGCGATGGAGGAGGTGAGGGCGAAGATCGCCACCTTTATCCATGCCGCTTCGGCGGAGGACATTGTGTTTGTGCGCGGCACCACCGAAGCGATCAATCTGGTGGCCAATAGTTATGGTCGCGTCGTGTTTCAGCCCGGCGACAACGTGGTGATCAGCGAAATGGAGCACCACGCCAACATCGTGCCCTGGCAGATGCTGGCGCAGGCGCGCGGGCTGACGCTGCGTATTTTGCCGATCACCGATGACGGCCAACTGGACATGGCGCAACTGCCGGCATTGCTGGATGAACGTACCCGGCTGGTGGCGGTGACGCAGGTTTCCAACGTGCTGGGCACGGTTAACCCGCTGGCGGAGATTATCCGTCAGGCGCATGCCTGTGGGGCGAAAGTACTGGTGGATGGCGCGCAGGCGGTGATGCACCAGTCAATCGACGTACAGGCGCTGGATTGCGATTTCTACGCGTTTTCCGGCCATAAACTGTACGCGCCGTCAGGCATTGGCGTGCTGTACGGCAAAAGCGAGCTGTTGCAGGCGATGCCGCCGTGGGAAGGCGGCGGCGCCATGATCCGCGAGGTCAGCCTGACGCAGGGCACCACCTATGCCGATCCGCCGTGGCGCTTTGAGGCGGGCTCGCCGCATGTCGCCGGGATTATCGGTTTGGGAGCGGCGCTGGATTATGTCTCCGCGCTGGGGGTTGAGGCGATTCAGGCGCATGAGGACCAACTGATGCGCTATGCGCTGGCGTCGCTGGCCGAGGTGCCGACGCTTCATCTGTACGGTCCGGCGCATCGGCAGGGCGTGATTGCCTTCAATCTGGGACGTCACCATGCGTTTGACGTCGGCAGCTTTCTCGACCAGTACGGCATCGCTATTCGCACCGGCCACCATTGCGCCATGCCGCTGATGAGCCGTTATGGCGTACCCAGTATGTGCCGCGCCTCGCTGGCGCTCTATTCCTGTCAGGATGAGATTGACCGATTAGTGGCGGGTCTGCACCGTATACATCGTCTGTTGGGTGAGTGAGCTGACGGCAGAAAGTCATTGTTTCTGGAGCATTGCTTCTGGAGTATTGTTATGGCGCAAATTGCTAGGGCGCAACTGCCGGAACCGCAGAAACTGCTGCGGAATTTTTCCCGTTGCAGCAACTGGGAAGAGAAGTACCTGTATATCATTGAACTGGGCGCCGGTCTGGCGCCGCTCAGCGACGCACAGCGTCAGGACGGCAACCGGGTGTCCGGCTGCCAGAGCCAGGTGTGGATCGATCTGGCCTGTGACGAACAAGGCAACGTGGTGCTGCACGGCGACAGCGATGCCGCTATCGTCAAGGGATTGATTGCCATCGTGTTCAGCCTGTATCAGGGGCTGCCCGCCCGGGAGATTGTCGAGCTGGATGTGCGCCCCTTTTTCGCGTCGCTGGCGCTGACCCAGCACCTGACGCCATCACGATCGCAAGGGCTGGAAGCCATGCTGCGCGCCGTGCGGGCGCGGGCGGCTGCGCGGGTATAACGCCCGCAGGGCGCGGCTCCCGCGCCCTGATACGTCACATTTCAGAATCCATCCGGTGGATTTCCTGCTAACCTGCTTTTATCCTTGGGAACTTCCAATGATCAAAAGAGATTCAACCTATTGATAAGCAATAAGAAAGAAGGTGTCTGCCAACGGCAATTCACCCGCGCCTTTTTAGGGCGTGACCTCGTGTCGCGCTCTGGCGCTCACCCGATCTTCAGCAGTAAAACAGGAAACCGATAATGAAACGTGCGCTTACCCTGATGGGATTATTGTTTACCTCCTGTCTGGCGGGCATGCAGCCTGCCAGTGCGACGGAATATCCTCTGCCACCCCCTGATAGTCGTCTGATCGGGGAAAATATCACCTATACCGTGCCCAATGACGGGCATCCGCTGGAAACCATCGCTTCCAAATTCAAAATCGGCCTGCTCGGTATGCTGGAAGCCAACCCCGGCACCGACCCCTACCTGCCCAAGCCCGGCTCCAGCCTGACGGTTCCGTTGCAGATGCTGCTGCCGGATACGCCGCGGGAAGGGGTGGTGGTCAATCTGGCGGAACTGCGGCTGTACTATTTCCCGAAAGGGAAAAATACGGTGGTCGTCTATCCGATCGGCATCGGTCAGCTTGGCCGCAATACGCCGGTGATGGTGACCCGCGTTATCGAGCGGCGTCCGAATCCGACCTGGATCCCTACCGCCAACATTCGTCGTCACTATAAAGAGCAGGGGATTACGCTGCCGGCGGTTGTGCCCGGCGGGCCGGACAACCCGATGGGATTGTTCGCGTTACGGCTGGAGAAAAGCGGCGGCGTGTACTCGATTCATGGCACGAATGCCGATTTCGGCATCGGTATGCGGGTGAGTTCCGGTTGTATCCGTCTGCGTCCGGAAGATATTGAAGCGCTGTTTAATGACGTGCCGGTAGGCACCCGGGTACAGATCATCAATGAACCGATCAAGATTGCGGTGGAACCTGACGGGAAACGCTATGTGGAAGTGCATCAGCCGCTGTCGCGCACCGATAAGGATGACCCGCAGACCATGCCGATTGCGCTGAGCCAGAAGGTAAAAGCCTTTATCCACAATGACGATACCGATGCCGAAGCGGCTCAGGACGCGATTGTGCGCCGTTCCGGTATGCCGGTGCTGGTCAATGCCGGGCAGAGCGTTCCTCATCAGCCGCTGCTGCAACAGCAAGGGGCGCCGATATCGGCGGTGGTGACATCCCCGTCGCACTGACTACCATTGCCTTAACTGCTACCACGTTAACACCACACCTTAACCACCACCTGTGTCAGGACGTCATAAACGGGCGTTCTGACACGCCAGACTTGTGTTTGGTAAGGCGATGCCCGGTAACGCGATGTGCAATAAGGCGAGCGGCACGCTCAGGAAGACGGTGTGGTGAGAGCAAAGGGAAGGGCAAAAAAAATGGCGCACAATGTGCGCCATTTTTCATTCAACCAGTTCTTACTTCTTGTAAGTACGAACCTGGTTGTCCAGGCGCTGGTTAGCACGAGCTGCGTCGTCTTTAGCAGCCTGCACGTCGGTAGCCAGAGCGTCAACTTTGCTGGTCAGAGCAGATACTTTTTCGTTCAGAGAAGAAACGTCAGAAGACAGCTGATCCAGTTTAGCATTGCTGGAGCAACCAGCCAGCAGAGTGGAACCCAGGATTACCGCGCCCAGTACCAGTTTAGTACGATTCATTATTAATACCCTCTAAATTGAGTTAATCTCCATGTAGCGTTACAAGTATTACACAAACCGTTTTCTGATGAGAATAAATTTTTGATGGGAACATGCTTAATTTTGATCGTTCGCTCAAAGAATCATCGAGTTTTACAGACAGGTTAAAAAAGTAAGGAAAACAGCGCTATCTTATCAGATTACTCCGACCTTCACGGCCGCGGATATACCTTTTTTGTATAACCGATCGCGCTATTTATCAGCGATAAACATGGCGACAAAATAAAAAGCGCCCCGCAGGGCGCTTTGAAATATTCTCATTATCGAATTACAGGCGGTGTACCGAAGAGGTATTGGTGGTGCCGCTCGACACCAGCGCGCCGGAAACCATCACCACTACGTCGCCTTCCTGAGCGAAGCCGCTCTTCAGCGCCGCTTCCTTGCCGATGCGGTAGAAATCATCGGTAGACGCGATCTCTTTCACCAGCAGCGTTTCCACGCCTTTGCTCAGCAGCAGCTGACGCGCGGTGATTTCGTTGGTGGTCAGCGCCAGAATGCGGGCATTCGGGAAGTACTTACGAATGGATTTGGCGGATTTGCCGCCGTGGGTGGCGACGACGATCAGCGGCGCTTCCAGTTTCTCTGCAGTTTCCACCGCACCGCGGCATACCGCTTCGGTAATGCGCAGTTTGCTGGTGTTTTGCAGTTTATCCAGACGCGATTTCATCACTTTATCGGTGCGTTCGCAGATGGTTGCCATGATGGTGACCGCTTCCAGCGGGTATTTGCCTTTGGCGCTCTCGCCGGACAGCATCACTGCGTCGGTACCGTCGATGATGGCGTTGGCGACGTCACCGGCTTCAGCGCGGGTCGGACGCGGGTTCTTGATCATCGAGTCCAGCATCTGGGTCGCGGTGATCACTACTTTGCGAGCCTGGTTGCATTTTTCGATCATCATCTTCTGAGCGAAGATCACTTCTTCGACCGGGATCTCAACGCCCAGGTCGCCGCGGGCTACCATGATGCCGTCAGAGGCTTCCAGAATGTCGTCGAAGTTGTTCAGACCTTCCTGGTTTTCAATCTTGGAGATAATCTGGATGTGCTCGCCGCCATGCTGTTTCAGGTGGGCGCGGATCTCTTCCACGTCGGAACGTTTACGGATAAAGGACGCCGCTACGAAATCGACGCCTTGCTCGCAGCCGAAAATCAGGTCGCGTTTGTCTTTTTCCGCCAGCGCAGGCAATTGGATGGAAACGCCCGGCAGGTTAACGCCCTTGTTTTCACCCAGATCGCCGTTGTTCAGCACTTTACAGATAACTTCGCCGCCCTTGATCTCGATGACTTCCATACCGATCAGGCCGTCGTCGACCAGTACGGTGTTGCCGACGCTCAGGTCGTTGGCAAAACCGGCATAGGTTACCGCCACGCGTTCCTTATTGCCGATGACGCTCTGGTCGGTTGTGAAGGTGAAAGTCTGACCGGCGGTCAGGGAGGCGTCCGCGCCGTTTTCCAGCTTGATGGTCCGGATTTCCGGGCCTTTGGTATCCAGCAGGATTGCTGCTTTCTGGCCGGTTTTTTCCGTGATGGCGCGCAGGTTCTTGATGCGTTGACCATGCTCGGCGTAGTCACCGTGAGAGAAATTCAGGCGCATTACGTTCATGCCTGCGTTCAGCAGTTTGCCCAGTACTTCCTCTGATTCGGTTTTCGGGCCGATGGTACAAACGATTTTAGTCTTTTTCATAACGGTAGTTTCTACAAGTTGTGATGGATAAAAAAACAGGGTGACCGGCGGTTAACCGAAGCTGAACCTCCGGGGATAATACGTTTGCGACTGCGAGAGAATGATAAGTATAGATGGTGACAGGCGAGGGAGAGTGAAGCTGCACGTGACCGGATATTGCCCATAATCAAGAGTGGGCGAGGCGGCAATATCCCTGAGGATTGTGTTGTTAGTTGTGTTTTTGTCAGTGGCACGTGGATTCGCTGAAACCATTCAATGAAACGACGTTCCGTATTATAGTTATCAGGCAAAGAGATACAAGCCATTGAACGGAAGGATAACGCGTATTTTCGTGCTCTTGCGCAAAAAAATGTGCGATTTATTGTTTTTACACAAACTTGTTGCGCAAATGCACTAAGAATATCTGCCTGTCGGTGCGAAATGAGCCAGGCGCCTGGGGCGCTGCCGGCTGGTCTGGCAATGGTATACGCGGGTGATCCGGCGTTATTCAGGTACTATCGCCTGCTATCAAAAAATCGCCGTAATAATTTGATTCCTCATTACATGATTGCGGCAACTATCAACAGCCTGCACCGCCGACTGACGGCGTTAGCCCGTGCAACGAGTACCAACCGCATTCGGCGTTGAACGATCCCCGCGACTAACTGAACGCTGTATCCGACCCGGTAGCAGGTTACATCGTTAATATTCCCGTTCGAAGGTTCATCTACAGCACCCAAAAGGCGATGAGCTATGTGAGTAAAAAGGTGCTGCCTGACTGATGTACAAAAAATAGCTCTCCCAGCTAGCGGCTTATTGTTAAGCTAATGCGATGAGTAATCGATAATTTGGGGAATATGATTCCCAAATCACGGGAAGGAAGGCACTTCCCTGCAAAGAGCGAGATTATGGAACTGAATCGTATAGGTGACATAGCGGCCTTTGTGGCTGCTGTTGACTTCGGGAGTTACACACGCGCCTCCGGCAGTGTTGGTTTGTCCCGTTCGGCCATCGGAAAAAGCATCACAAGGCTGGAATCTCAGTTGGGCGTCAGGCTGCTCAACCGGACGACGCGCCAGCTCAGCCTTACGGAAGAGGGGCGCATCATGTATGAGCGGTGCAAACAAATTCTTGAGGATCTGGAAGAGGTCGACGCAACCATGGCGCGCCGGCGGGAAAAACCTACCGGAACCCTGCGGTTAACCGCGCCTCTCTCGTTAGGGCAACGGCATGTACTGCCCGTTATCGATCGATTTTTGAAAAAATGGCCGGAGCTGAGAGCCGATATCGTGTTTACCGATCGCTACGTCGACCTTATCGAAGAAGGGTTTGATATCGCTATCCGCATTGGCGAGCCCAAAGACGACTCGCGGATACTCACGCGAACCATCGCGACGCAGCATATGGTGACTTGCGCCTCGCCTGAATACCTGGCAAGGCGTGGCGTTCCTGCGACTCCGGAAGCGTTAAGCAAACACGACACCGTTTTTTTCCGTAGCGCGGAGAAGCGCCGAAACTGGCGTTATATTACTCCGTCCGGGGAGTTTATTTATGACGGACCAAGCCGCATGGATATTGATAGTTCAGAAGCCATGTTATCTTCGGCCATTGCTGGATTTGGTATTATTCAATTACCCGATTATCTGGCCTTTCAGGCGCTTGAGAATGGCGAGTTGGTTGCTATCTTAACGGAATTTAAAATAGCACCTGAGCCGGTACGGATAATCTATCCATGTAAAAGACATCTGTCGCCCAGAGTCCGAGGGTTTGTTGATTTAATCGCCGATGAATGGCGAAACAAAGACGTACCCTGGCGAACAATAAGCTAGGTTAAATTCTTCTCATTTTTGTTTTTTTATGTTATAGCCAAAATAATTCGCGTTGAATGACGGCGGTAACCGAGTGAATCTTCAGTTGTCTGAATAAATCAGTAACTGGGGGGCGCAAGTGCCGCCAGCGCACTTGTGACTTGAAGTATGACGAGGATATGGCATTAATGCGATGTATGGCGTTAATGCCTTCGTTTCACATCCGCTCTCCACGTTCCCCTGTTATGGGACGCACATTCCCTAATCTTTCCTCTAGTATGCGAATAACAGATAAATCTTACCGATGTAGTTATTATCATTCTGGAGCAAAAATGAAGGATTATCGTTTTATTAAACCTATAACACTTCCCAATGGCGTTGTGATTAAAAATCGTGTCGTGCTTCCACCCATGACTGAACAGATGTCTTTCGAGGACGGAACCGTAACGCTGGAAGAAATAAACTATATGCAACAGCGTGCGGGCGGCGTAGGTTTGTTTATTACACCGGTAGCGTACATTAATAAGGAAGGTAAAGGATTTGAAGGGCAACTGGGCGCTGATGACGACAGTAAAATCCCCGGGCTTGCAAAATTGGCTCATGCTATTAAATCACGCGGGGCAAAAGCCATTCTGCAAATTTTCAGCGCAGGGCGAATGACTAATTCATTGATAACCTGCGGATTGCAGCCGGTTAGCGCCAGCGCCGTGGCCGCGCCGCGAAATGGTGCAGAGACGCCACGTGAACTCAGTTCCGCCGAGGTCGTCAGCCTAATCAGCGATTTTGCTCAGGCGACGCGAAGAGCGATTCAGGCCGGCTTTGATGGGATCGAACTGCATGGCGCCAATACGTATTTATTGCAGCAATTTGTTTCGCCTCACTCCAACCGGCGTACCGATGAATGGGGCGGAAGTCTTGATAAAAGATTAAACCTGCCCCTGACCGTAATCGATGAAGTGATGAAGATCAAAAACAAATATGCATCGCCTTCATTTATTGTGGGATATCGGTTATCGCCGGAGGAAATTGAAGAACCCGGCATCACGCTGGATGACACCAAATATTTCGTCGGGAAATTGCAGCAAACCGAACTTGATTATATCCATGTTTCTATGGGGTCGGTATGGCGTTCATCAATACGTGATAAAGACAATACGGCGCCGATTATTACGCAGATTAAGCAAGAAAGTCATAAAAAACCGGTTATTGCGGTAGGTAATGTCAGAACGCCTGAACAGGCCGAAGAAGTGATGCAGAGCGGTATTGATTTTGTTGCGCTGGGTCATCAGCTTATTATTGAACCTAACTGGGTTGAAAAGGTGGTTTCTGGGCATGAAGATACGATTCGTTACCACTTGCATGCCGCCGATTTGGACGATTTAGGCATCAAGCCTCCCTTCCTGGAGTTTATTCGGGATATGCCGGGTTTCGATATACTTGGCCTCAAAAATGACTCTGCCCGACAGATAGATAATGTGACTTATCTTTGATTGATATTCCCGGCAGCCCACTCATGCAGTGGGCTTTTTTTGATTTATGAACGGCAATAACAAATGTAGTGAATAAATACGTCCCTTCACCTGAGAAGCACATTCCCCAGTTATTGTTTTATTGAATTACAATACACTTCAGCGAATTATTTAACCGGTATTTACATGACCCAACTTATATTACCTCCGTACCTCCAGCAACATACCGCATTCAAACGTGTCCTTGCGGTAAATCGGATAAGGCGAGTGATCCATTTTCAGGTATCGCTCGGCTCGGCCATAAACGTAGCGCTGGCCTTATGGCTGAGTATGGCAATCTGGCAGAGTGATGATTCAGGATTTCGCCAAATGATTAAAGTGTGAAATCTGATGCCAATATTGTTGGTTTTTACAACCAATACGCCCGCCAATTTCAACAGCGAAAATTTATAATATTCCTTCCTGAAAGGAGTATTTATGTCCCGCTTTTTTACATTTTCCCATGCCGGAACCTTTGCCCATGAATTCAGCAGGGGGCTGCTGGCCGCTATCCCGGTGATGATTGGGTTCGTGCCGTTCGGCTTATTGCTGGGCGCGCAGGCTGTGCAGAAAGGCTTTTCGGCGCCAGAATTGATGTTGATGACCGGACTGAATTTCGGTGGCGGTTCTGAATTCGCTGCGCTGTCACTCTGGACGTCACCTCCCCATGTTCTGACCATCGTGCTCGTCAGTATGTTGGTTAACAGCCGTCATCTTCTCATGGGGGCATCACTCGCGCCTTTTCTGGCCTATCTTCCGCGTCGTCACGCGTTTCTGGCGCTGTTTTTTATGTGTGATGAGAGCTGGGCAATGAGTGTCGCTGACGCCGCGAAGCGTCGCCGGCAGGGTGTTTCAGGCTTCAGTATGGGGTTTTATGCCGGGGTGGCATCTGCGCTGTGGCTCGCCTGGGTTATTTCAACGGGGGTCGGCGTCATTGTTGGACCGGTTCTCGGTGATGTGACTGCATGGGGCTTCGACATGGCATTCCCCGCCGTTTTTCTGGTGATTTTAAAAGGGATGTGGCGCGGGTTGCCGCCCGCACTGCCGTGGCTGGTCAGCCTTGTTTGCGCGGCGGCGACCTATCATTTTTGGCCCGGCGCGGCCTATGTGCCTGTCGGCGCGACAACGGGGATCCTCGCAATATTGCTGCTGAACGGGAAAACATCATGAGCCTCACATTGCTGACCATCCTGCTGATGGCGATCACGACGTATCTGACACGCATAGCCGGTTATGCGCTGTTGCATGGAAGACGACTGGGGCCGCGTGTAAAAGCCGTGGTGGAGGCCGCTCCCGGCTGCGTGCTGATCACGGTCATCGCACCCCATTTCGTCACCACCGAACCGGCCGACCAACTGGCATTACTTATTTCATTGCTGGCCGCCATGCGATTTTCACTGCTCCCTGTGGTGATCATCAGCGTGCTGACAACGGCATTTTTACGCCATCTGCTTTGACGGAAGGCACCCGGCAACGGCGTTTGCAACCGACGTCATTACAATCGATGTCATTACAAGCGATGTCATTACAAGCGACGTCATTACAACCGAGCTCACGATAATGACGTCGATCCAGAAAGTCGTTCTGTATTCCTGTGTGGTCAGTATGGCGATGGTGATAGCGGGATGTCTGGAAAATCTGGTCTGGCGTCTGGCTGACAGTTATCCGCACGCGCTGTCACAGATACGTTATGTTGAGAAGGCGGAGTTGCTGACGCCGCAGGCGATGCGGCACATCTGCAATCTCCCGTTGACGCCACCGGAGCTGGTACGCAAAGCCAATGGCTTATGCTTGCACTGCGGCACGCCGGGGTTTGAGGGTATGTACAGGATAGAACTCTACGGCAAGTGAAAGAGTGGATAAGCGTGGATGAAAGAATAGCGGGTGTGAGCCCGCGATTCTTCTTATCGGACCGGGAGTTCAGTTGTCTGTTTAATCGTCTGCATCGGGAGCTCGGTTTTGATGCTCTGCACCCCTTTAATCCGCGCCAGATGTTTGATCTGAAATTGCCGATAGGCATTTAAATCAGTTGCAACGACCCGCAAGATAAAATCGCAGTCGCCGACCATCAGATGACACTCAACGACTTCAGGCAGCCTCGCGACCTCGCGGCAGAAGTGCTCAACCGTTTCTTCCCCCTGACTTTGCAGCCAGATACGGACAAAAACGGTCAGGTTAAGCCCAACGGCCTGAGGATTCAGGATAGCCACATAGCGATCGATGGCGCCGCTGTCTTCGAGGTTTTTTACACGCCGAAGGCAAGGGGAGGGTGATAAGCCGACTTTTTCCGCCAAAATATTGTTTGGGATTCGGCCGTCTTTTTGCAATTCACGTAAAATGCGGCTATCAATTTCATCTATTTTTAGCATTACATACCATTGGTAAGTGAGTGTTTGGTTTAGTATGCTACAAAATTCAAAATCATGCATTCCGGAAAGGTAAATGCGTGTTTTATAGCAATGTGATTGCGTTTCTGTCTGTATTTTTTGATTGCAGATTGGTATTTGCAGCCGGTGACACATTCATCGTACACCGCGATAAATTCTCCCGGTACGCCAGTGGATTGCAGTTCGAGAGTGAAGTCCCGGCCCATGTTGCCGTCAGAAGGCAATCGGGTTGTTGACGTCTGTTAATAATAGGCCGCGTTGGGTTTGTGTCGATCCCGGTCACGTTTCCGTCACCGGGAGGTTGAGCCCGCGCGCGCCGGTGGTAAGTTAGCGTCTACAGGTTGTGCCCGGTCAGTAACATTGTTGTGTTGCGGCGGCGCGCAATCCGGGGTTGCTACTGCCATTGGCAGGCAAAACCAGATGTTCGCGTTTGCGGCGAGCGTCTGGTTTTTTTGTTTTCAGGGGTCGGACAATGAAGATCGCCAAAATATTGAATAATAATGTCGTCACGGTCATGGATGAACAGAATAACGAACAGGTCGTGATGGGGCGGGGGCTGGGATTCAAAAAACGGCCGGGGGATACGGTGGACACCGCGCTTATCGAAAAAATCTTCTCGCTGCGCAGCAGCGAGCTGACCGCACGGCTGAGCGACGTGCTGGAACGCATCCCGCTGGAGGTGGTGACCACCGCCGATCGGATCATCGCGCTGGCGAAAGAGAAGCTGAGCGGCAACCTGCAGAATAGCCTCTACATTTCATTGACCGACCATTGCCACTTTGCCATCGAACGCCACCGGCAAGGGGTGGATATCCGCAATGGGCTGCTGTGGGAGGTCAAGCGGCTGTATCAAAAAGAGTTCGCCATCGGGCTGGATGCGCTGGACATTATTCACCGGCGGCTGGGGGTCCGCCTGCCGGAAGATGAAGCGGGCTTTATCGCGTTGCATCTGGTGAACGCCCAGTTGGACAGCCATATGCCGGAAGTGATGCGTATTACCCGCGTGATGCAGGAAATCCTGAATATCGTCAAATACCAGCTGAATCTCGACTATAACGAGCAGGCATTCAGTTATCACCGGTTTGTGACTCACCTGAAGTTCTTTGCTCAGCGATTATTGGGGCACTCGCCGGTATTTAGCGAAGACGAATCGCTGCACGATGTGGTGAAAGCAAAATATACGCTGGCGTATCACTGCGCCGAGAAAATCCAGGATCACATTATGCTGCATTACGACTATAGCCTGACCAAGGAAGAATTGATGTTTCTGGCCATTCATATCGAACGGGTGCGGTCGGAATTACAGGAGCAGGCGGCAGAGTAAATTTCGGGTACGGAAAACCGAAGTTTGCGTGATATCACAAAATAACAGATTGCCCAGGTGAAACGCTTGTCAGAATAAATCGCACTGGTAATCTGTAAAGCAATAAATATGGATTGCGACTGTATACCCCCAGCGGAAAATACAGGCAAAACCTGAACCGTTTTTGCGAGCCTTGCGCCGCGATGAGACGGTTCAGGTTTTTTTTTGTCTTGAAAATGGGGTGTCCTGAAACCGTATATAGCGGTCACTCAGCGGTTTTCTCCGGGCATGGATCGAGCATTAAGGATGTAGCAATGAATTACGAAACATTAGCCAGTGAAATAAGAGATGGCGTAGGCGGTAAGGACAATATCATTAGCGTGATACATTGCGCCACGCGCCTGCGGTTTAAACTCAGGGACAATGCCAACGCCAATGCCGATGCGCTGAAAAATAATCCGGGCATTATCATGGTGGTGGAAAGCGGCGGTCAGTTTCAGGTGGTGGTGGGCAATCAGGTGGCTGATGTTTATCAGGCGCTGCTTTCCCTTGACGGTATGGCCCGCTTTAGCGACTCGGCCGCGCCGGAAGAGGAGAAGAAAAATAGCCTGTTTGCCGGTTTTATCGACATCATTTCCAGCATATTTACGCCATTTGTCGGCGTGATGGCGGCGACGGGGATCCTGAAAGGCTTTCTGGCGCTAGGCGTCGCCACCCATTTTATGTCGGAAAGCAGCGGCACCTATAAAGTGCTGTTCGCCGCCAGCGACGCGCTGTTTTATTTCTTCCCCATTGTGCTGGGTTATACGGCCGGCAAGAAGTTTGGCGGCAACCCGTTTACCACGCTGGTGATTGGCGCCACGCTGGTGCATCCGAGCATGATCGCCGCTTTCAACGCCATGCAGACGCCGGATCACCCAACGCTCCATTTTCTGGGTATCCCGATTACCTTTATCAATTACAGCTCCTCGGTCATTCCGATTCTGTTCGCCAGTTGGGTATCCAGCAAACTGGAAAAACCGCTGAACCGCTGGCTGCATGCCAATATCCGCAATTTCTTTACCCCGTTGCTGTGTATTGTCATTAGCGTTCCGCTGACCTTTCTGCTGATTGGGCCGAGCGCCACCTGGCTGAGCCAGATGCTGGCGGGCGGATACCAGTGGCTGTACGGGCTGAATTCATTGCTGGCCGGCGCCGTGATGGGCGCGTTGTGGCAGGTGTGCGTGATTTTCGGGCTGCACTGGGGCTTTGTGCCGCTGATGCTGAACAATTTCAGTGTGATCGGACACGATACTCTACTGCCGCTGCTGGTGCCGGCGGTGTTGGGGCAGGCCGGCGCTACGCTGGGCGTGCTGCTGCGAACCCGCGACCTGAAGCGCAAGGGGATCGCCGGGTCGGCGTTTTCCGCGGCGATTTTCGGGATTACCGAACCGGCGGTGTACGGTGTGACGCTGCCGCTGCGTCGCCCCTTTATCTTTGGCTGTATCGGCGGGGCGCTGGGCGCGGCGGTGATGGGATATTCCCATACCACCATGTATTCATTCGGTTTTCCCAGCATTTTCTCCTTCACCCAGGTGATTCCGCCGACCGGCGTGGACAGCAGCGTGTGGGCGGCGGTGATCGGCACGCTGGCGGCCTTTACGTTTGCCGCGTTGACCAGTTGGTCGTTTGGCGTGCCGAAAGATGAAACGCAACCGGTGGCAGCGGATAGTCCGGCGGTACCGGTGGAAACGCAGGATAACGCTGGCGCCGTTCGTGACGAGACGCTGTTCAGTCCGCTGGCCGGTGAGGTACTGCCGCTGGAGCAGGTGGCCGATCGGACCTTCGCCAGCGGCGTGATGGGCAAGGGGATCGCCATTCGACCTACGCAGGGACGGCTGTACGCGCCGGTAGACGGCACCGTGGCGTCGCTGTTTAAAACCCACCATGCCATCGGCCTGGCCTCGCGAGGCGGCGCAGAGGTGCTGATGCATGTCGGCATCGACACCGTCCGGCTGGATGGCCGTTATTTTACCCCGCATGTGCGTGTCGGCGATGTGGTGCGCCAGGGCGACCTGCTGCTGGAATTTGATGGCCCGGCCATTGAGGCGGCAGGCTATGACCTCACCACCCCGATTGTGATTACCAACAGCGAAGACTATCGCGGGGTCGAACCCGTCGCCAGCGGCAAGGTGGACGCCAATGCGCCGCTGACGCAACTGGTGTGCTGAATGATTATTGAACAGAAAAAAGGAGACGAGTGATGAGCAACCCTTTCCCGGAGCATTTTTTATGGGGCGGCGCGATTGCCGCCAATCAGGTGGAAGGCGCCTATCTGACGGATGGTAAAGGACTTTCTACGTCGGATTTACAGCCTCAGGGCATCTTCGGCGAGATTGTGACGCGTCAGCCGGGCGACAGCGGTATCAAAGATGTGGCGATTGATTTTTATCACCGTTACCCGCAGGACATCGCGCTGTTTGCCGAAATGGGGTTTACCTGCCTGCGTATATCGATAGCCTGGACGCGTATTTTTCCGCAGGGTGATGAGGCAGAACCGAACGAAGCGGGGTTGGCGTTTTACGATCGGCTGTTTGACGAGCTGGCAAAGTACGGCATCCAGCCATTAGTGACGTTGTCACACTACGAAATGCCGTACGGACTGGTGGCAAAACACGGCGGCTGGGGCAACCGGTTGACCATCGATTGCTTTGAGCGCTACGCCCGCACGGTGTTTACGCGTTATCGTCACAAGGTCAAACGCTGGCTGACGTTCAACGAGATCAATATGTCGCTGCATGCGCCCTTTACCGGCGTGGGATTACCGGCGGGCAGCGACAAAGCGGCGATTTATCAGGCGATCCATCACCAACTGGTGGCCAGCGCCAGAGCAGTGAAGGCCTGCCACGACATCATTCCCGACGCGCAGATCGGCAATATGCTGCTGGGGGCGATGCTCTATCCGCTGACCAGCAAGCCGGAAGATGTGATGGAAAGCCTGCACCAGAACCGGGAATGGCTGTTCTTCGGCGATGTGCAGGTGCGCGGCGCGTATCCGGGGTATATGCATCGTTATTTCCGTGAACAGGGCATTACGCTGAATATCACGGCGCAGGATACGCAGGATCTGCAATCCACCGTCGATTTTATTTCCTTCAGCTATTACATGACCGGCTGCGTCAGCACCGATGAAGCGCAACTCGAAAAAACGCGCGGCAATATTTTGAATATGGTGCCGAACCCGTATCTGGAAAGCTCTGAATGGGGCTGGCAAATTGACCCGCTGGGGCTGCGTTATTTGCTCAATTTCCTGTACGACCGTTATCAAAAACCGCTGTTTATTGTCGAGAACGGTTTGGGTGCGAAAGATAAGCTCGAAGAGAATGGCGAGATTCACGACGATTATCGTATCCGCTACCTGAATGATCATCTGGTACAGGTCGGCGAAGCCATTGCCGACGGCGTTGAGGTGTTGGGGTATACCTGCTGGGGGCCGATCGATCTGGTCAGCGCCTCGAAAGCGGAAATGTCCAAACGTTATGGTTTTATTTATGTTGACCGCGATGATGCCGGCCAGGGTTCGCTGGAACGTCGACGTAAAAAGAGTTTTTACTGGTATCAGTCGGTTATTGCCAGTCACGGAAAAACGCTGACGCGCTAATCTACCTCAATTTATTCGCATTGCAGGAAAGCCAATGTATCTGCAACGTGAATTATAACGCGTATCAATATATCTGAAGTCAACCTGCGGGTAGTGATATCCGCAGGCTGTTGACGCTCGCTGTTAATCGGCAGGCGTGAGTTGTTGTTTTCCTTTATCCGATTATCCGACGGGAATGAGAATATGAAAATAAAAAATAGCTATTTGGTGATAGCCAGTCTGTTATATCCGGCATCGTTTATTTCCACGGCGGCGCCATTAACAGTTGAACAACGACTGGCGGCGCTGGAAAAAGATTTACAGGAAACCAAACAGGAGTTGCAGCGTTATAAAGAACAGGAGAAGAAAAATAAAACCATCACCCTGGTCAGGGATAATTCCGCCGCCAGTACGGGGAATAAAAATAATACCGGCAGCGCAGCGAAAACCGCTACGCCGATCGCAGATAACGCCTTGTCTTCTGTGGCAGTATCATCCGACAGTCGCGCTTCCATGACATTGCATGAACTCAGCCAGTATGTAAAAGAGGATATCGGTTTTACCTATTCCGGTTATTTCCGTTCCGGCTGGGCCACCGGTTCGCAGGGGTCGCCCAAATCCTGGGCCATTGGTTCGCTGGGGCGATTTGGCAATGAGCACACCAGTTGGTATGACCTGATCCTGAAACAACGGGTGTTCAACAAAGACGGCAAATCCGCCTATGGGGTGATAAAACTGGACGGTAACGTCGGTCAGTCCTATTCCGGCGGCTGGTTTGGCGAAGACAGCAGCAATGAAAACAAATTGCAGTTCTCGGATATTTATCTCACCACCACAGGGTTCCTGCCGTTTGCGCCGGAGGCGGATTTCTGGGTCGGCAAGCATGCGTTGCCGGTGTATGAAATTCAGATGCTGGATTGGAAGAGTAATAAAACCGACTCCGCCGCCGGCGTAGGGGTGGAAAATATCAAAGCGGGCGTCGGCTCTATTGACTTGGCGCTGACCCGTGAAGACATCGATGTTTATAACCGCGATCTAACCAAATATCAGCAGATGAATACCAACGCGGTCGAGGCACGCTATAAAGGCATTCCGTTATGGAACGGCGCCAGCCTGATGGTACTGGGGAAATACGCGATGGCTAATAAAAACGATACCCAGAAAAGTAATGAAGCCAACAACAACTATTTTCCGATGAAGGATTCCTGGCTGGGCGGCGTGGTGCTGCGTCAGGCATTGCCGAACAACGGCTTTAATGAGTTTACCGCCCAGATGGCCAATAACTCGATTGCCAGCAGCCTGGCGCGCTATGCCGGATCCAGCCCGTTTGTGGCGGTGAACGGTAAATACTACGGCGACCACAGCGGCGGCACGGCGCTGCGTCTGATTTCGCAGGGGGAGATGTATCTGCGCCCGGATGTGATCATGGCTAACGCGCTGGTGTATACCCGCGGGCAGGATGTCTACAGCTATGACACCGGCGCCCATACCGATTTCGACAGCGTGCGCGCGGTGGTCAGACCGGCCTACATCTGGAGCAATTACAACCAGAGCGGCGTCGAGCTCGGCTATTTCAGCCAGACCAACAAGAATCAGGCCGGGAAGTATTTTACCGAGTCAGGCTATAAAACCACGTTGTTCCACACCATCAAGGTCGACACCAGCATGCTGGCTTCCCGTCCGGAAATCCGCTTCTACGGCACTTATATCCGGGTGCTGGATAACGAACTGGATCAGTTCACCTTTGCCGATAGCAAGAAAAATCAATTTACCGCCGGCGTTCAGGCTGAGGTCTGGTGGTAAGCCCCCGGACACAGCCCGCCCGTTTTTACCCTGTACCAATAAAAAAGAGGTTGAGAATGAAAACCAGGAAAACCAGTCTGTGCCTGTTGCTCTCCGCATTGAGTTTATCCGCGCCGCTGGCGGCGCTGGCCGACGCGGGCGCTATCCCGGCGCTGCCGCGCGCCGACGTGGCGACCCGGCACTACCTGTCGCAGGTCAACACGGATAACAGCATTACTTTCCGGCTGTTTGCGCCGGACGCCAAATCGGTAAGCGTGGTAACCGGCGCGACGCCGGAAACCTGGGTCGCGCACCCGATGACGAAAAACGATCTGGGCGTTTGGTCGTGGCGCAGCGAGCCGCAGCGGCCCAACCTGTACGAATACTTCTTTAATGTGGACGGCTTTCGCAGCATTGATACCGGTTCGGCGTTGCCCAAACCGCAGCGTCAGGTCAACACCAGCATGATTCTGGTGCCGGGCAGCGTGCTGGATACCCGGGCGGTGCCGCATGGCGAGCTGCGCACCGTGACGTATCACTCGGCGTCGCTGAAATCGGAACGGCAGGTCTATGTCTGGACGCCGCCGGGTTACACCGGCACCGGCAAGCCGCTGCCGGTGCTGTATTTCTACCACGGGTTTGGCGATGCCGGTGATTCCGCCGTCACACAGGGCCGCATCCCGCAGATTATGGATAACCTGCTGGCGGAAAAAAAGATTACGCCGATGCTGGTGGTGATCCCGGATACCGAAACCGATGTTTCCGACGCCATTCCGGAGGATTTTCCACCGAAAGAGCGGCGCAAGACGTTTTATCCACGTAACGCGGCGGCAGCCGATCGTGAGCTGATCCACGACATTATTCCGCTGGTCAGCGAACGGTTTAATGTGCGGCGCGATGCCGACGGCCGGGCGCTGGCCGGGCTGTCGCAAGGCGGTTATCAGGCGCTGGTGTCCGGGATGAGTCATCTGGAGCACTTCGGCTGGCTGGCGACCTTCAGCGGCGTGACCACCGAAACGGTGCCGAACGCTCAGGTCACGGCGCAGTTGGGTAACGCCGCCGGCATCAATCAGCAACTGCGCAATTTCACCGTGGCGGTGGGCGAGAAGGATACGGTGACCGGTAAGGATATCGCCGGGTTGAAAGCGCAGTTGGAACAGAAAGGCGTGAAATTCGATTACCGGCAGTATCCCGGTTTAGGGCATGAAATGGACGTCTGGCGGCCGGCGTACATCGAATTTGTGCAGAAAGTCTTCAAATAACCACTGTTGTCAGACTGCTGACAAACCCTATAAGTGCAAAATGACGGGTTTTCAGGCGTTAAAACTGTGCTGAGGTGGGTGACTTCGCCGGATGCGCGGCAGGGAAGCCGCGCAAGCCCGTGACGTGTTGGACAAAAACGTCGGGAACGTTTTTGAACAGCGTTTACGCTGGCCCGAAGGGCGAGCCCCAGGGATGGGGCGAGTAACCGCGTCACGGGCGGTCCGAACAGCGAAGGCAAACGCCGAAGGAACCGCGCAGCGGCACAGTTTAGCCATCAGCTAGTGGTCAAGGAGGGGTGGCGTTTGAGTAACCGTGTTGCCAGTCAAGTGTTTCAACTGGCTACCAACCCATAATTTGTATTAGCTCAGATTTGAACCGACACTTTTGTGACTCAGAACCATACCTAATCTGACGGACAACTTTGTGCCAGAAACGGCCGTTGCTGGCACTATTTCTTCTTATTAAGCATCGACTTTAAGTCGGCAAAGGGATTATAGGTGGCTGCGCCAACATCTTTTTGCGCGTCTTCCCCCGCCACAACGGTTGTACCGTACTGCTCGGCTTCAGTGTACTTCGAGTGTTCGTGGTCATGGCAATACAGACACAACAACTCCCAGTTGCTGCCATCTTCCGGGTTATTGGTATGGTCGTGATCGATATGGTGAACCGTTAATTCGCGTAGGTTTGAATAAACAAACTCCCGTGAGCAGCGCCCACACACCCATGGATAGATTTTTAGTGCTTTCTCACGGTAACCGCTTTCCAGCCGCGAGTAGTTTTTTGGGATCAAAGCCATTGCCGATGCCACCTGTTATAAAGAGATAATTTTACAATATATCCCATATATGGAACAGAAATAGACTGTTCGTCGTAGTCCGCTCCCCCGCTCGTTGCCGACTGTCAGGTTTAATCGTGTTCTAACACAGAACACTGCCAGACCAAGTTTGAGCCAATACACGCACGAAACTATTCACTTTCACTGACAAAATTCACTTTCACTGACAAAATTCACTGACCAAACAACATTCATAAGACAACATGGCTGTTTGTCAACAGCCCCACGGTCACGGGCCCACGGGCAGGGTATCCTGCCCGTTTTTCTATTTAATATTCAAATCTTTATAGCGCCCAAAGATAATATAGGACCGAAGGGTGAAAAACCCGACAACAGCTCCCGAAGAGACGGCTAATAGCAGAATCATGGGAATGCTAAGAACATGATCAACCGCAATTTCCTGACGATAACCAATATAATAACGAAGAGGGAAATAGAGTAAAAAAATTGTAATAATAGAACACGTCCCCGGCACAGTTATTGTGCCTTCCTTACTGCCAGGGCTATAGATTTGAGATGAAAAAATTCGCTTTGCCGCAATCCCGCCGACAATACAGCCCAATAACCATATCAGACTTGAAGTCAGGATGTTGCCTTGTCGTAGTAAAGAGATAATCGAAAAAACCATAAAACAGCCTGGGATAAGTAACAGCAGCTTAATGCTAACCTCTTTTTTAAAACAAAAACTTATACAATAAAATGTAGTTGAAACCAAAAGCACAATTACCCACGCAGGCATCCCTGTTACAATCTCTAACATAATAACTCCATTTAAAATATGCTATTCATCAGTAATAACAACTTGTCATCAATAACGCCATCAATATAGATAAAAGCCGTTTTTATGTTAGCTGACCGTCGTTGGTTGAACAAATAAAATCATTTCGTCCTCAATCCGGTTTTTTGTAATTTTTAGTATAAATAAGATTATTGTATGGCCAGGACGCCGAACGGTAGCCTCTGTCGCCCCTGTTCACAGGACATAGTGTGTTATCAAACGTCGGGTATTGAGCACAATAGATTAACGCTCCCCAGGTGAAAGTTGTTGTTATATTTTTTAACGCGCAGCATTAATCATGGTGATAATGAATTCTTTGTGTGCTAATTAATGTTGGTGGTCTTGATATGACATTTAGATGATGTTTTTATGACAATTTTATGATGCTTAAATATGTATTTAATAATTCGCAAGCGACTTAATTAAGATCTGGTAGATAATGTTGTGAAAAATATTTGCATTCCGTTATCTCATTAGTGAAATTTATTTTTTATGGTTTTTTCATTCTGAATATAGCGTAAGTTGTGTTTTTTTGTTTCAAGTATAACTTGATAAAAATCAGTATCTTATGATTTTTAATCATTCGGATTTTTCTGATTGCATAGCCGTTATTTACATATTGACAAAAAAATTAAGAAAATTGCATTAGGTGGGTGAATGTTTTTGATGCAGTATTCGTTAAAACCATTTATTTAATGAAAATCGGATATCAAACTTGTTGATCTGCTAATGAGTCATACGTCGGAAAGACTATATCAAAAATAATTCGAATTGCAGGAAGGCGCGACGCAGCGAATCCCCAGGAGCTTGAACAAGTAAGTGGCTGGGGTGAGTGAGTAAAGCCAATGCGCCTGCAATTTGAAATATGACGGGTATATTTTGTGGCTCAGGTGATGGCATCAATTCTTGCGGAAAATAATAAACATATGGACATGGGTGATGGGTATGGATATTGCAATTATCGGGATCGCTTGTCGGTTCCCTGATGCCAATGACTACAATGAATTCTGGCAAAATATAATTCATCGGCGCAATTCGGTTGCTGAAGTTTCTGATGCTAACAAAGATACGTTGCCGTATAACCGAAAGTTTTTACAGTGGCCAGACGCCAGTGAAAAACGATGGGCTGCTTTTGTTAATAACGTTGATGGTTTTGATAATCAATTCTTTGGCGTTATTCCTAAAGTTGCCGAAACAATGGATCCACAGCAACGGATTATGTTGGAACTTACCTGGTCTTGTTTGGAAGATGCGGGTATTCCTCCGTCAACACTGCGGGGGCATAAAGTCGGTGTTATTCTTGGTGTTTTCAATAACGATTATAAAGAATTACAGGAAAACACCAATGCGCCAATAGAGGCGCATCATTCTACGGGTACGGCAACATCTATTATTGCTAACCGTATTTCACATTTCTTTGGCTTTCACGGCCCGAGTATTGCCATTGATACCGCCTGTTCGGGTTCATTAAATGCGATTCACAGTGCGATTCAGGCAATCACTAATGGTGACTGCGATGTTGCTATTAGCGGCGGCGTGAATCTTATTTTAACCGCCACCCGGCATCAGTCTTTTGCCAAAATGGGAATGCTGTCGCCTACCGGCGCCTGCCACTCTTTTGATAGCCGTGCTGATGGTTATGTGCGTGGGGAAGGGGCGGGGGTTTTATTACTGAAGCCATTAGATAACGCGCTGGCTGACGGCGACGTTATTCACGGGGTCATCAAAGGCAGCGCCATTAACCATTGCGGCACCACCTATACGCTCACCTACCCAAGTGCCGAAGCGCAGGCGGAGGTGATTATTGCCGCCAATACGCACGCCGGCGTGCCGGTGCGTTCCATTGGCCTCATTGAGGCGCACGGAACCGGGACGCCGAAGGGCGATCCCATTGAGTTTGAAGGGCTTACCAACGCATTCAGCCGGCTCGCTGAGCAACAGGAAACCTCGCTGGATGAAGCTTTCTGCGGTGTGACGTCCGTTAAGAGCAATATTGGTCACCTTGAAGCGGCAGCCGGCGTCGCGGGCATCATCAAAGTATTGCAGGCTTTTAAACACCGCAAACTGCCGCCATTACGAAATTTCTCTGCGCTTAACCCTAAAATTGACACGACTTCCACGCCTTTCTTCTTCGTTGATGACGCCCGCGACTGGCCGCGTATTGATGCTGATACGCCGCGCCGGGCGGGGGTGAGCTCGTTTGGATTCGGCGGAACCAATGCCCATATCGTGCTGGAAGAAGCCCCTGAGCCAGTGAACCCGTCGCATCAGGACAACCAGCCTGCGGCGGATACCCCTTATTTGATTGCGCTGTCTGCCAAAAGTCCGGCGGCGCTGTTGCAACGTCAAAAAGAGTTGATCGACTGGCTGGGTGAGCATCCCGACGTATCGCTGAATGATGTGAGCGCGACCTTGCTGACTTGCCGCGATCACTTCGCTTATCGCTATAGCTGCGTGGGCCGTGATGGCACGGCGATTATTCAGGCACTGACGCAGGCGGCGGAGCAAGGCCCGCTGGCGTTGCAGGAACACGCGACGGATGATACGCAGGCCATGGAAAACGCCTGCGCTGAAGGGGCTGCTGTGCTTGATGCGATGCGCGAGGCGGATGCGACCGTAGCGAACCGGCTGTTGCAGCAACTGGGGGAATGTTATCAGCGTGGCGTGCCGCTTGATTGGTCCCGGTTATTTGACGGCGAGCGTCCAGCGCGCATTGCGTTGCCCGGTTACCCGTTTATTCATACGTCGTTTTGGCTAAGTGATGGTTACCGTACCGATTCCCCTTTCCCGGCGCTGCGTGGCGCGCGTCACCGTGTGGTGAATGTCGGCAGTTCCCGCTATAAGGCTCAGCTTCAAGGCAATGAGTTTTTTATTGCCGGTCATCAGATCGGCGGTCAGACGATACTGCCGGGGGTGGCCTATCTGGAGCTGGTCCGTGCCGCCTTTACTGATGCCATTGATTTAAAAGACATCGACGCGCTACGTTTCTCTCAGGTGGCCTGGTTAAAGCCGCTTGAGTTCCATGATGCCGCGATGGAGCTGTACATTCAGCTTGATCCGCATGAACCCGGCAAACAGTGGCTGTTCCAGGTCCTCGATCACGAGCAAACGCTTTATTGTCGGGGAACTATCGGGTTTTCCAGAACTATCGGGTTTTCCAGGGAAGCGCGCCCGGCGTTGCCGACCGCGATGCCGGCTGACGATGCGCATACACGCGATGCGATGGCCTGCTATCAACTGCTTGATAGTTTGCAGATGTGCTACGGCACGGGGCTGAGGTCTATCCGTCAGATAACTTTCGATGACCGCGCCTGTGTGGCGCATCTGGTTCTGCCGGATGCGCATAGCACTGACACGCATGGTACTGACTCGCATAGCACTGACTTTGTGATTCATCCGTCTTTGGCTGATGGCGCCTTGCAGGCGGCGGTGGTCTGGGCGACCGAGAAACGGCGTGCGTCGCAGCAGGAGAACGAGCAGGGGGCGCTGGTCATTCCCTTCGCGCTGGAAGGGCTGGAGTTATTGCATCCTTGCAGTTCGGCGATGACCGCAACCATGACCTTGTCTGGCGAGCATGCTACCCGCGATGGCGTCTTCAAGGTGGATATTCATGTCAGCGAGGCGAACCATCCTGAACGCGTGGCGCTGATATTCCGTGGCTTAAGCTTGCGCGTTCTCGGTGACAGCCTTGCTGCAACAGATCAGGCGAAATCCGAACATTCACCGCCTGCGCTGCCTGAAACCGTCAACCTCTATCAGCCGTACTGGATTGAAAAACCGGTGTCAGACGCTGATGAACCGATGGAGCAGGTGGTGCTGGTGGGCGGTGAACAGGATGTTGACTGGCTCGCCAACCTCATCGCGCAGTCGGAAAATCCGCCGCAAATGCAGCGGATCCTGTTGGCATCAACGCCTGATGTGAGCCGCGAACCGGATCGCGCGTGGGTTCGTGCGGGCAATCATGACGACTTCATCGCGGCGGTGGATGCGCTGTTGTCGCAGGGGGCTACGTTTGAACGTGTGCTGTGGGCCAGTGCGCCGCAGGCCGGCGCTGATTTTGCAGCTCGCCTGAACAACGGCCCGCATAGCCTTTTTGCCCTGACGAAGGCAATGATGCGTAAGGTTAAGAAGGCCCGGTTTGTCCATTTCCATCTGGCCGACGAGAGCCTGCCGGATGTCGCTGCCATCAGCGGTTTTTATCGGACGCTGCGTGTCGAAAAACCGGCCTACATTGGCCGTGTGGTGCACTGTGATTCGGTTGTGGAGGGCGCGCCGGATACGGGCATCGTCATCCCGGCGTTGATCAAAACCGAATTCAGTGACGTCTCCAAAGATGCGGATGTGCGCTATATCCAGGGCGTGCGTCGGGTGCGTCGCTTTGTCACCGAGGCACCGTTCTCCGTGCCCTCCCGTTCGCCGGTGAGCGCGAAGGTGGCTGATGCGGTTAACCAACCGGTATCCGCCCCGGCGGCCTTGCGCCGACAGGGAACCTACCTGATTACCGGCGGGTTAGGCGCGTTAGGGCTGATTTTTGCCCGTTTCCTGTGCTCGCGCTATGACGCAACCGTTTATCTGAGCGGGCGCTCCGCGCTGGATGAAAAACGACAGCAACAGCTTGATACGCTTCATGCGCAGGGGGGCAATGCCATTTATCTGGCGTGCGATATGAGCGACCCTGATAGCGTTCATGATTTGATCGCAACGATCCGCGCATCGGGCCGCACGCTGAACGGCATCATTCATTCTGCCGGCGTCATCGAAGACAACTTTATTCTGCGTAAAAGCCCTGACGCGTTCGGGCGGGTCATTACCCCGAAGGCCATCGGCACCTGGCTGCTCGATGAGGCAACCAGCGACTTGCCGCTCGACTTTTTTGCGCTGTTCTCTTCGGTAACCGGCGTGCTCGGCAATATGGGCCAATGCGATTATGCCTTTGGCAATGCCTTTGAAGATTACTTCGCTTATCAACGCAATGTCCGGCAACAAGCAGGAGAGCGCAGCGGCAAAACCCTTTCGCTGAACTGGCCTTACTGGCAGGACGGCGGTATGCGACTGACCGAGAAAGAAGCCGATTTCCTGAAGAGCCAGTTCGGGATTGTGCCGCTGCTGACCGACGACGGCATCGCTATTTTCGATTATGCCCTGCAAAGTCAGGCGTCGCAGATAGTGGTGATGCCGGGCGTGCCGGGTGAACGTGCGCGCATTGACGAGGTGCTGGGCGTTGTCGAACCCGCGCCGCAGCCTCTGCTGTCTGACCCGGCGGCGGCTGCCACGACTGATGCCAATGACCCTCACGCATTGCAGGATGTGGTGATCCGCTATTTGTCCGACTTGTTTGCCAAAAAGTTACACATCCCGCCGTATTTCGAGCGTCATGGCTTTTTTCGTGATTATGGCTTCGACTCGGTGGTGGTGATTGAACTGGTCAATGAGTTGAAAAACACCTTCGGCAGCGCGTTGCCGATGACGCTGTTCTTTGAATATCAAACCATGGACGAGCTGAGTCGCTTCCTGCTTGAAAACTGTCAGCAAGCCTGCCGTGGTTTGCCGGGCGGCGCACCGGCGGGCACTGGCGCGCTGCCTGCGTTTCATATCGCCTCGTCGGCGGCGAATGCAGTACATGCAGCGGCGCCAGCGCACCGGACGACGCAACCGAGGGTAAACGATGACGATATCGCCATTATCGGTATCGCCGGGCGTTATCCCGAAGCGGATAGTCTGGAGCAGTTCTGGAGCAACCTTGCTCAGGGGCGCGACTGCATCATCGATATTCCGTCCGATCGCTGGGACGCGCGTTGGTTTCAGGCCGGCGCGGCAACGCCAGGGAAAAGCTACAGTCGTTGGGGCGGGTTCCTTTCTGGCGTCGAACGCTTTGATTTCCGTTATTTCAATATTTCGCCGAAAGAAACGGAAATTATGGACCCGAACGAGTGGCTGTTCCTTGAAACGGCGACGCACGCCATTGAGGATGCGGGATACACCGCGGATCAACTGGCGCCGTTGCAGGCTGGGCGTGAGAACCGCGTCGGCGTCTATGTCGGCATCATGTGGGGGGATTACCAGCTTCATGCCGTCACCAGCCCGGAGAACGAGTGGACCACCTCTCACTCGTCTTACTGGTCGGTGGCAAACCGTGTTTCGCACTTCTTCAACTTCTCCGGCCCCAGCATGGCGCTGGATACGGCCTGTTCATCGTCATTGACGGCGATCCATATTGCGTGCCATGCCATTCGCAGCGGCGATATCCCGGTGGCCATTGTGGGCGGCGTCAACCTGTCGTTGCATCCTTATAAGTATCATCTGTTATCCAATATGCACTTCCTCTCTTCAGACGGTCGCTGCCGCAGCTTTGGCGAAGGCGGCACCGGGTATGTGCCGGGAGAAGGGGTTGGGGCGGTGGTGCTGAAGCCGTTGTCTCAGGCCCGGGAAGATGGCGACCATATCTACGGCATCATTCGCGGTACGGCGGTTAACCACGGCGGAAAAACGTCGGGCTTTACGGTGCCTAACGCGAAACGGCAGGCGGAGTTGATCGCTGAGGCGCTGGAGACGGCCAATGTCAATCCGCGTCATATCAGCTATGTCGAAGCGCATGGCACCGGCACCAAACTTGGCGATCCGATTGAAGTCAGCGGCTTGAATAAGGCCTTTTCGATTGCCGGAGAGAATACCAAATACTGCGCCATCGGCTCGGTCAAGGCCAATATCGGGCATCTGGAAGCCGCCGCCGGCATGTCGGCGCTGACCAAAGTGCTGCTACAGATGAAACACCAGACGCTGGCACCGTCCATCCAGTCAACCGCGATTAACCCGTTTATCGATTTTCAGGGCGGGCCGTTCCGTGTGCAGCAATCGCTGGAACACTGGCAGCGTCCGGTGCTCGACGTGACGCAGGAGGATGGTCAGCGCGTTAGCCGGGAAATTCCGCGTATCGCAGGCATCAGTTCGTTCGGCGCGGGTGGCAGCAATGCGCATCTGATCGTCGAAGAGTATATTGCGCCGCCGCCTTCGGCCGCTGACCCGCGAAAACCGGCGTTAATCGTGCTGTCCGCCCGTCGTGAGGCGGCGTTGCAGACGATGGCCGGACAGCTTGCCGACGCTATTGAACGCCATCCGCAACTGTCGCTACAGGATGTGGCTTATACGCTACAGGTTGGCCGCGTTGCGCACGAATACCGACTGGCGTTGGTGGCAGAAGTCGCGGCGGATGCGGTCAACATGCTGCGAGCGTATAGCCAGCAGCAGTTATCTGGATTGATCACCGGCCATCGTGACAACGCGCGTCAGGCGACCTCGACGCCGCCGTTGGCTGAGTGGATAAAGCAGGGGCGCCTTGGCGCGCTGGGCGAAGCCTGGGCCAATGGGCATGCGGTGGAATGGCGCCAGTTACACGCGGCGCATGCCCGTCGGCGTGTTTCTCTGCCCGGTTATGCGTTCCAGCGTCAGGACTGCTGGGCGCCGACCTTGCCCGCCGCCACGCCGTCAGGCTCCGCCGTGTCGGGTGTTGCTGCGCTGCACCCGCTGATTGACGCCAATATCTCCACGCTGACCTCGCAGGCATTCCGCAAGCGACTGCATGCCGACGAGTTTTTCCTGAACGATCACCGTCTGGGCGATAACCGCATTTTGCCCGGCGCGGCCTATATTGAGATGGCATTGAGCGCCGGCGAGCTGGCGTGGCAAGGCCATGTGTTGCCGCTTACCGGCGGCAGGCCCCTGTTTGCGCAGGTGCAGCATGTTCAATGGCGTCAGCCGATTATGCTCGCCAGTGATGCTATGGAGATAGACATCTCGCTGGCGCCATCGCAGGGGGGGCTTGATTTTGAAATTTACCGGGCGGACGGCGAGCAACGTCATATCTATGGCTGTGGTCGCTTGTGTGATGAGACATCGCCTCAGCCAGAGCCTGCCAACCTGCAAAGGTTGTTGACCAACGGCCAGGTTTATCAGCGTAACGATATCGATGTGGCTTTCAAACAGCGTGGCTTTACTTTCGGCCCGACGTTTCAGGTGCTTGAGTGTTTGTACGCGAATGCCGAAGAGGCGCTGGCGGAGCTGAAGTTTCCTGACGGCTTGCAGATAACGCCGGTTGTGCAGCCGTTTATCCTGCCGCCTTCGCTGCTGGATGGGGCATTCCGCACCGCGCTGGGCATCGGCGGTTTTAGTGCAACGGCGAAGACGCTAGAGGTGCCGGTGGCGCTGGCACGGTTGCAGATATTCAGGCCGATCGACGGCGTTTGCTATGCCTACGCCCGCCGCGACAACGCGCCCGGTTCGGCGACGGCAAGCTACCACATTGATTTGCTGGATAGCATCGGCAATGTGGTGGTCAGGCTCACCCAGTTGCAAACCCAGGCGGTGCCGCATCTGGGCATGAACGCTTCACGCGTCGTGACGCCGACGAAATCCACCGCGCCAATGCGTGCCGGCAATGCCGATGCGCCTCAGCCGGTTGCGACGACGCCGGCGATTTCTGCCTCGCCGCGCCAATCGTCCGGCACCGGTTCTGCGCATGATGCCGTCGTCAATACGTTAATCGCGCATGTCATCGACGTGACCAAGCTGGATGCGGGCGAAGTCACCGCCAGCGGACCGTTAGCGAATTATGGCCTGGACTCCATGATGATTCTGGCGCTGAACGAGAAACTTGCCGCTGCGTTTGATGGCCTGCCGCAAACCCTGTTCTATGAATACCAGGACCTCGCTTCACTGGCTGATTTTCTGCTGGAAAACTACCCTGAGCAGGTGACGGCGCTCGCCGGCATCGCGTCGGCTGCGAGCGTGGCGGCGCCGGTGACAGTAGGTACCCGCCCGGTACGTGACGACGTGTTGGATTATCTGATAGCCAGCATTATTGACGCCACGAAGCTTGATGCGAGCGAAGTGCGACCGGCTACGCAGTTGTCGGATTATGGCCTGGATTCCATGATGATCCTGGCCCTGAACGGTAAACTGGCGGCCACCTTCGGCGAGGTGTCGCAAACCCTGTTCTATGAGTATCAGGACCTCGACTCACTGGCCGATTTCCTCTGTGAGAGCTATCCCGAACAGGCTGCCGCCTTGCAGTCTGCTGCGGCGGGAGCCACGCCAGCGCCGGTGGCGTTGTCGCAGCCCAAAGTCAGTCACGCTGCGGATCCCGTTGCTGAAGCGGATAGCGTGGTTAAACCGGATAGTTCGACAAACCCGGTAGCGGCGATCGGTGATGTGGTGTTTGACAGTTTGACGGCGGCTGTCGGTTCGGCGGCGGCAAACTGCTCTGCACTGACGCCGCTCTGGCAGTGGCCGCTGGATACGATCGATCTCATTCGCTTACAGCATGAGCTGGATGCGCGTGTTGCCGGCGTTGACGCCGCCGCCGTCTACCGTTATCAGACGCAGGCTGAGTGGGCCGACGCGATACAGGCCGCGCAGCAGCCAGCGTCTCGGCACCCCGCCGCGACGCCGGTATCGTCCTCACGCCCGACGTTGGCCAGTCTGTTAAATCATTCTCGTCTTGATGCGTTGCGGCGTCATGCGCCGGGCGAAGCCGGATCGGCTGGTGTGAAAGATGACATTGCCGTTATCGGGCTCAGCGGCCGCTATCCGGGGGCCGGCAATGTGGATGAATTCTGGGCCAATCTTACCGGCGGCGTAGACAGCGTCACCGACATTCCCCTGTCACGCTGGGACTACCACCAACATTATTCGCCGGAGCGGGGGCCGAAGAATAAGGTCTACAGCAAATGGGGCGGGTTTATCGATGGTATTGATCAGTTCGATAGCCAATATTTCAACATATCGCCCCGCGAAGCGGAGCTGTTGGACCCGCAGGAGCGGCTGTTTTTGCAAACCGCGTGGGAGTGTATTTCGGACGCCAGCTATTCCCGTCATGCCCTGAGCAAGGCACAGGTCGGCGTTTATGTCGGGGTGATGTGGGCGCAGTATCAATGTATTGACACGACGGAGAAACAGCATGAATCCGGCTGGGCCATGTCGTTGCACTCATCGGTCGCCAACCGGGTTTCCTTTTACTTCAATCTGAATGGCCCGAGCGTGGCGCTGGATACCATGTGCTCGTCGTCACTCACCGCATTGCATATGGCGTGCCAGGCGATCCAGAACGGCGACTGCAACATGGCGATAGCCGGCGGCATCAATCTGATCGTGCACCCGATGAAGTACTACCAACTGGGGCAAAACCAATTCCTGTCCAGCGATGGGCGCTGCCGTGCCTTTGGCGAAGGTGGCGATGGTTATGTTCCCGGCGAAGGGATGGGGGCGGTGTTGCTCAAACCGTTGCAACAGGCGATCACCGACGGCGACCAGATTTATGGCGTGATCAAGGCAACGGCTATCAACCACGGCGGCAAAACCAGCGGCTTTACCGTGCCGAATCAGGCGGCACAGAGCAACGTTATCAGCACCGCGTTAGCGCGGGCAGGCTGGAACCCCGCCTCAGTGGATTATATTGAGGCGCACGGCACCGGCACCATGCTGGGCGACCCGATTGAAATCTCCGGACTTGCCAAAGCCTTTTCGACTATCAACGCACAACGTAACGTACCACAGGAAATCACCCTGCCGGGGCATTGCCGCATCGGCTCGGTGAAAAGCAATATCGGGCACCTTGAGTCTGCCGCCGGTATCGCCGGGTTGACCAAGATCCTGCTACAGATGCGTCATCGTCAGATCGTGCCGTCGCTGCACTCACAGACGCTGAATACGAAAATCAACTTCGTTGCCTCGCCGTTTCGCGTGGTGCAGTCGCTTGAACCGTGGGAATCGGCGGCTGATCATCCGCGCCGCGCCGGCCTGAGCGCCTTCGGTGCGGGTGGTTCGAACGCCCATGTGTTGATAGAAGAAGCGCCGACATTGGCAGCGGCCGGCCTGCGGAGTGGCGAGCCGCGGTTGTTCGTGCTCTCGGCGGATAGTGAAGCGCGTTTATCGCGGTATGTAGAGCGCATGGTGCGCTTTCTCGGCCAGGCGGTACGTGAACCGCAGACGGCGCCTGATTTTGACTCGCTGGCCTTTTCTTCGCTGGTCGGGCGCGATGCCATGACCGAGCGTCTTGCTGTGGTGGCGAGCAGTCTGGGCGACTTGCTGAGTCAGCTTGAGCAATACCAGCGCGACGGCGCGGCGAAATCGCTGTTCCGTGGGCGGATTGCCGGCGGCAGCGAGCGTCTGGATACCATTCTGGACGGCAAACAGCTTGATGAGCTGGTTACCGGCCTGGTGCAGGAGCGTCAACTGCTGCGTTTAGGGCGGTTGTGGACCACGATGCTGGATGTGAACTGGCCGCAGTTCGCGCCGGCACTCTTCACTGGCAACGGCGCGGCGAGCGCGGTGCGCCGGGTGTCATTCCCGCCGTTGCCGCTGATGACGCGTAGTCACTGGCTGGCTCTGCCTGCTGAACAGGATAGACAAGGCCGCGTTAACTCGCTGCACCCGTTGATCGACGAGAATATTTCAACGCTGTCGCAGCAGAAATTTATCAAACAGTTGACCGGGCAGGAGCGCTATCTGCGCGATCATGTGGTGGGTAGCCGTGACGCACGGATGATCTTACCCGGTTCGGCTTACATCGAAATGATCCATGCGGCGGGCCAGCTGGCGATGGAAAGCGACTGGCGCGTGGCGTCAGTCCGCAACCTGATGTGGATGAACGCCATTCAGGTGGACGGCGAGCCGGTGGCGGTGGAGATCTCTCTGGCGCATGCCGGCGGCGATAACGTACAGGTCGCCATTCGTAACCGCCACACCGATGCGCTTTCGCTGGAAGCCGAACTGGTCTATCGCCCGGACACGGACGCGCCTGAAGAGGAGTGGATCGATCTTGACGCATTGCGTAACAGTGGCAAACACGACAGCGATCAGGCCGCCATCTACGCCGATTTTGCCAAAATGGGCTTTGCCTATGGCCCGAGCTATCAGGTAACGCGCGAGCGTTATCGCTTTGCGGATGCGGCGCTGAGCCACTTGTGCCTGCCGGATGGCCTACCTTCTACCGATGCGTTTTATCTGCATCCGTCACTGTTGGACGGGGCGCTGCGTACCTGTCTGGCGGTGGGGCTGGAGCCGGTGGAATACGCCACGCCTATCGTGCCGTTCTCTCTGGGGGAGCTGGAGTTCCGCCACCCGCTCGGCGCAGAGTGCTATGCCTATGTCACGCCAGCCCAATCGCAGACGGCAGGTCAGCACCTGGGCAGCGCCATTCAAAAGCACGACATTACGCTGGTGGATACCTCCGGCCGGGTACTGGCGCGTCTGAAAGACTTTGCCGCCCGCCGGCTGGAGAGTGATGCCGGCAATAAGGCACCGTCTGTGACGTCACAAGACGTGCAGTACTACGCCTATGAATGGCAGGCATCGCCGCTGCCGGAGCGCGTATCCGGCACGGCGGTGAATTCTGAAGCGGCGCGGGTGCTGGTGCTCAGTGATGACGACACCCTGGCCGAGGCGCTGCGCGCGCGTTACGGCGATGACGCCAGCGTGATTACGGCGATGTCAGCCAAGGCGTTTACCCAGCACGATGCCCATCGATTCAGCGTCGATACGCAATCCCAGGCAAGCGTACAGACATTGTGCGAGCAATTGGCGGCACAGCAGCTGTGGCCTACCCACATTGTGCATGCCATCGGCGCGGATAAGCACTTTGACGACTTGCCCGTCGCAGGCGCGGCGTCGTTATTGCATGCGGGATTGCAGTCGCTACGGCACCTGTTTGTGGCGCTGGAAACGGTAACACCGGGGCAGGCGCTACGCTGCGTTAACGTCTATACCGCCTACGACGAGCAGGTTGAGCCACAACAGGATGCGCTCAGCGGTTATGCTCGCTCGTTGCTGACGATTAACCATCGCTTCGAGCTGTTCACCTTGCGTAGCGATGCGGATAACGCCGCTGCGCTGGCGAATGACGTTTATCAGGAGTTCGTACAACGCCCGATCCCGCTTGCCGGCGTCGAGGTAGCCTATCGGCAGGGTATCCGCTACCAGCGTCAGCCTGGCGAAATCACCCCGCCGGATGCCGACGGTATGGGAAGCCAGCCGCACCTGAATTTTGTTCATCGCGGTCACTATGTGATAACCGGCGGCGCCGGCAAGCTGGGGCTGCTGATGGCGCATTATCTGGCGTCCCGCTATCAGGCTCGCATCGTGTTGAGCGGCCGTTCGGCCCAGCCGGACGAAACGGTGCAGCAGCAATGGGTGGCGATGCGTGAGCACGGTGCCGAAGTGCGCTACATCGCGGCGGATGTGGCGCAGGAAGGGCAGGCGGAAGCCTTGATTGCCCAAGCCAAAGCGGCGTTCGGCGCGGTAGATGGCGTGCTGCACTGCGCGGGCGTCGCCAGCGCAACGCCTATCACGGCACTGTCGGATGCGGAGTTTTATGCGCTGATTGGCCCGAAGGTGGACGGTCTGGTCGCCCTCGACCGTGCCACGGCGCAAGAGCCGCTCTCTGTCTTTATCAACTTCTCTTCCGTTTCAGCGGTACTCGGTGATTTGGGATCTGGCGCTTACGCCGCCGGTAATCGCTTTATGGATAGCCATGCGGTATGGCGCGACAGCATGGTGAAAAAAGGGCTGCGCACCGGCCAGACGCTCTCGGTCAACTGGCCGCTGTGGGCCAGCGGTCAGATGAACATCGAGCAGGAGGATGCCAGCCTGTTTGCGTTCTCCGGTATGGCGGCATTAGGCCAGGATGCGGGCATTATCGCCCTCGAACGCGCCTTGCTCGAACAGCGTTCGGCATTACTGGTGGCGGTCGGCGACCGTAGCAAGGTTGCCCGTTCCCTGCGCATTCAGGCCGAGGCGATGGCGCTTCCCCTCCCGCAAACCGCGGTGAGCGTCGTGACCGAAGCGCCGCGTCATCAGCCGGCAGCGGCGGCAACGCCGCCCGGTGATAGCGCTTATCTGCACAGCGAACGCGCGCTCAAAGAGCGGATTTCCACCATCACCAAACTGCCGGCCAGCGATATCGCGGTGGACGCCACCTTTGAGCAGTTAGGGATGGATTCCGTCATGCTGATGGAACTGCGCGCGGTGCTGGAGAAAGAGTATGACGGGCTGCCGAAAACCGCGCCGTTTGAGTTTAATACCACCGCCAAACTGGCCGGGTATCTGTGTGAGCGTTATGGCGTAACGCCGGTGAATGATGGGGTAGCGGCGACGCGGCCGCATCCTGCTGCCGAAGCGGTAGATAGCCATCACGCCGGCGCGCCGGCTGCGGCGGATATCAAACGGACGATGCCTGCCGCCGCCAGGAATCCCCTGCGTTCACGGACGATGCGTACATCATTGTCGTCAGCCGCCAGTGCCGTCGGTTTTAATGCCGAAAGCGACGCCGTGGCGATTATCGGTGTGGCGGGCGAGTTCCCCGGCGCCGAGAATCTGGCGGATTTCTGGGCGGATATTCAGGCGGGCAAAGAAAATCTGACCACGATTCCGCAGGCGCGTTGGGCTATCACGCCGGACGATAACGGCAATCCGCATTACGTGAATCGCGGTGGTTTCCTCAACAACGTGGATTGCTTTGATCCCGAGATGTTCCGTATGAGCAGCGAGGAAGCCAGTCGCCTCGATCCGCAGGTTCGTGTGTTGCTGCGTAGCGCCTGGCATGCGCTGGAGAACGCGGGTTACACCCCGTCTGCGCTTAACGCGCAACAAGTCGGCGTGTATGTCGGGGCGATGAACGAAGATTTTACCTGGGTGATGGCCGAGATTTACGCCCGCACGGGGCGCTATCCGGGCGCCGGGTCGGTTGTCAGTGAGCTGGCGAATCGCATTTCGTTTTTGATGAATCTGCGCGGGCCTAGCTTCTGCATTGCCACCACCTGCGCCTCATCGCTGACGAGCGTGCATGTCGCGCGCAAAGCCATCCTCGGCGGCGAATGCGATATGGCGCTGGCAGGCGGCATTAATCTGAGCCTGCATCCCAGCAAATATATGTTGCTGCAGGAGATGAAGGTGCTCTCTGCCGACGGCAAGGAGCATACCTTCGATGAGCGCGCCAATGGCCTGATCCCGAGCGAAGGCAGCGGCATGGTGGTGCTCAAACGCCTGAGTCGGGCGCTGGCTGATGGCGACCACATCTATGGCGTGCTGCGGGGTTCCAGCATCGGCCATGCCGGTACCGGGGCGGGGCAATACCTGCCGAACCTGACGGTGATGGAAGACACCGCCGTTCGGGCGATCAACGAGGCGCGTATCGATGTTAACGAACTGAGCTACATCGAAAGCCACGGCGCGGCGACCGAATTGGGCGACCCGATTGAGCTGAAGGCATTGTCCAACGCGCTGCGTCGTCAGACTAACGCGCAGCAGTTCTGCGCGTTGGGCACCAAAGCCAACCTGGGGCACATGGAAGCCGCATCGGGCATCTGTTCGTTGATTAAGGTGCTGTTGAGCATGCAGCACGGGCGTCTGTCGCCGTGCGTCAACCTGCACCGCATTAACACCTCGTTTGAACATGAAACCTCGGCGTTCCTGTTTCCGCGCGAGGCGCAGGAATGGCACGCCAATGCCAGAGGCACGCGTCTGGCCGGGATCAACGCCTATGGTATGGGCGGCTCTACCGCCTTTATGGTGGTGGAATCTGCCGAGGAGGTGGTAAGGCAGCACGCCCGCCACACCTCGACAGGCAGGGATCTCGCGCCAAATAGTCCGCAAATCGTGGTGTTGTCGGCGCTGTCAGCGGAGCGTCTGGCGGCTTATGCCGTCGAGATGCGTGACTTTGTTAAGCAACAGGGCCGTGCGCTGTCGCTCGCTGACCTTGCCTACAGCAGCCAGATTGGGCGCGTCACGCTGGACCATCGGCTGGCGATTGTCGCCACCGGCATGGATGAGCTGGTGGCGAAACTGGACGGCTTTATTGCTCAACCGACCGCTGAACATAGCCTGCGGGAGATGTATAGCGGCAACGTACGCCACAGCAAAGACGTCCCGCAACTGATCGCCGGCGAGGCGGGTAAGAGCTTTATCCGTGCGCTGGTGCAAAACCAGCAGCTCGCCAACGTTGCCACGCTGTGGAGCCGAGGCTGCGACATCGACTGGAGCCTGTTGCACCACGGGGAACCTCGCCGTCGCGTGCCGTTCCCCGGCTATCCCTTTGCGAAAGAACCCTGTGATCTCTACGCCGCGCTGCGCCTTGACGCGCCGCAACGGCAAACACCTCACCGCGACCCCGTGGTGGCGGATGCCGCAGACGCGCTCGCCCCGTTAACCGTGCCGCAGACATGGTTTGCCCGCACGTTGCCTGTGGGGGCGGTAGACGTTCGTAATGATGAGTCATTGCAGGCGTTCTGGGTGGAGCAGTTACACGCCAAAGAGGACGTGGGTTCGTTGACGGCGTCGGTATTGCTCGGCGGCGCCGCTGTGCAGGACGGCGAGGCGACTCAGCCGCTTAGCCTGTCTGTGGAGCAGCTAATCGACCCTGACACGGTGACGGCGATGCAAGTCTGCACTCAGCGTCAGGAAATCGCGCTGGAAACGCTGGTAGCCGCCGGCTGGGCACTGCTGATCAATCGTCATGCGCGGGTCAAACAGGCGCAGTTTGGCCTGATCCGGCATGTTAATGACGACCGTTTCCAGATGATCCCCGCCCGTATTCAGGTGGTTGGCCGCTATAAGACCGCTGCCTGGCTCAACGGCGTTGAAACCCAACTGGAGAAATGCCTTGAGCATGCCGGGGCCACGCTTGAGCAGATAGCGCACTGGGTGGGCGATGCCGGGCAGTTCGATAGCGCGGTGGCGCTCCTGGCCGACGATATCGAGGTGAGCTCGGCTATCCCGACGTTGTTTGCGGCGCACCCGCAGCTGCGTCTGGCGATGTTGGTCCGCACTGAGGAGAACGGCGTGCAGGTGCGTCTGGCGTGCCGGGGCGTGGATACCCAGATAGCACAGCTCAATCAACTGCTTGAGCAGTTCGTGCTGCTGCTGGAGGGGCTGGCCCGTCATCCTGATAAAAATCCGGCGGCGCTGCCGATGCGCAGTAAAGGGGAAGGGCGTAAGGCCTTTTTGAAAACGCTTGAAAAACTTCATCAGCAAGATCAAACACTATGAAAATACTGATTACCGGAGCAAACGGATTTGTTGGGCTCAACGTGGTAAAAGCGCTGGTCGCCGCCAACCATCAGGTAACGGCCTATGTGCGGGCGACATCCAACGTGAGCTTTCTGGAACCTTTCGGCGTCACCCTGGTGCGCGGCGAATTACAGAATAGCCAGCGCCTGCGCGCTGCGATGGCCGGGCACGACGGGGTGATCCATACCGCGGGCAATACCAGCAGCAACCCGCGTGACTGGCCGCGGCTGGCCGCGGTCAATGTGGAAGGGACCCGTTCGGTGATTGAGGCGGCGCTGGCGAGCGGGGTATCACGTCTGGTGTATACCAGCACCAGCTCGACGATAGGGGCGGATAACGACCCGGCCGCCGAGGCGACTGAAAACACGGCGCTTGCCGGGTTTCGTGCCAAAAATCCGTATGCCAAAAGTAAGTTGCAGGCGGAGGAGCTGGTGTACCGCGCCTGCGATCGCGGCTTGTCCGCCGTCATCCTCAACCCGACGGAAGTGCTGGGGGCTTACGACTATTCCATGCAGTGGGGACGCATGGTGCTGGCTGTCGCCTATAACCAGCTGCCGTTCCTGCCCCCCGGCGGCGCCAGTTTCTGTGGCGCGAGCGCGGTGGGTGACGCGCACGTCAGTGCCTTGACCAACGGCAACGCCGGCGAGCGTTACCTGATTGCCGGAGCCAATACCCGTTATAGCGAGCTTATCAACACCATTGAAGCGGTTGTGCCGTGCAAGGCGAACCGGCCTCAAACCCCTTATTCGTCTGTCTATCTGAAAACGTGGCTTCAGGAAAAACTGCCCTGGCTGGTGCGTGGCGAACCGGTGCTGGACGCCTATCGTCTGCGTGTTTTCGGCGGGGTTTATTACTTTAGCAGCGCCAAAGCAGAGCGTGAGCTGGGCTATCAGCCTTCTCCCTTAAGCCAGATGGTGGATGAGTGCGTGTCCTGGTATCGGGGCAACGGTTTTATTGCGTCTTAGCGAGCGGAAGCATTCTCCGAGAGAGAATAAATAACCAAGGAGGTTTTTATAATGGATTTTCATGATCTGGTCGAACTTGAGCGTAAGCCTTTCAAAGAGCGCGTCAAATTACGTTATGGCACCTATTTAAAAGAAGTAGAAAAAGGCTTTATGTTCAGCCGCCAGGGGATGGGGCCTGTCGATGCGCAGATGCAATACAAAGATCTGCATAGCGACGACTTCAGGAACGTGCTGGTGTTTGGCTCCAACAGCTATCTCGGCCTGGCTAACCATCCTTATGTAAAAAGTCAGGTGGTTGAAGCGGTAGAGAAATACGGTATCGGCACCGGCGGGTCGCCGGCATTTTCCGGCTATACCAAGCAACATCGGGATCTTGAGCTGCGTCTGGCGGCGCTGGCCGGCCACGAAGACGCGGTGCTGCTGCCGAGCGGCTATATGGCAAACCTGTGCTGGGTTAACGGATTGATGAATCGTAACGACATCATCATCTATGACCAGAACAGTCATGCCAGCGTGATCAACGCCGTCAAAATGACCAACGTGCCGTTCTTTACCTTTGATCCCGAGCGTCTGGATGAGTTTGAGGCGATGCTGCCTAAAATCCGGGCGCGCTCCAAACCGAATGCCCAGATTTTCTCCACGGTTGAAGGGGTGCGTTCTACCGACGGTTCGATCATCGATCTGAAGCGTTACATCGAGATTTGCCGGGCGCACGACATCATCATCATTCTGGATGACGCCCATGGTTTAGGCACCATGGGGCGCACCGGCAAGGGGACGCTCGAACATTTAGACCTGTTAGGCCAGGTAGATTTGCGGATGTCCACCTGCAGCAAATCGCTGGGCGCGCAGGGCGCTTTTATTTCCGGCAGCCGCGAGCACATCTTTATGCTGCGGAACTTCTCTTACCCTTACCTGTTTACCTCGGGGTTGGCTCAACCGACGATTGCGGCGATTTCCGCGGCATTAGACGTGATGGAGCGTGAGCCGGAGCGCATTGCCCGTTTGCATGACAATGTGCGTTACATGCAAGACCTGCTGGAAGCGAAAGGCTTCAACATTCTTCGCGGCGAATCGGGGATTATCCCGGTCTTTTTCAGCAAGCTTTCTGTCGTAGGCAATATCAATCGCCGTCTTTTCGAACGCGGCGTGTTCGCCAACATCATGGAATACCCGATGGTTCCCCCCGATAAAGAACGCCTGCGTATTTCGGTGATGTCGACCCATACCCGGGAAGAGATCGAGCAGGTCGTTGAGCTTATCACTGAGGTAGCGCGCGAGTTTGACGCACTCTAATGGATTGGATGAAGGAGAGAAGAAATGGATGCTCAGAAAGAGATTCTCGCGGTGGTGCTCGACATTATTAACGGCATCAAAAATACCGGGTTTACGCCTGATGTCGTGGAGTTGGATTCGTTTATCGGCGGCGAGCTTGGCGTGGATTCGGTCGAGATGCTGGAGTCCTGGTACGAGATCGAGAAGCGGCTCCACATCAAGGTCAACGACGGCGATAAGCGCGGTATTTACACGCTTGGCGACCTGATCGGCACGATTGAGGCCCATCTACCGGCAGAGGCTGTCAAGTCCTGACCCCGCGAGCGGCTGGTGGGATAAGCAAGCAACGTTAAGTGACAATCCTAGGGAACAGTAATAGGAGATTTATGTCTTCTTCAATTTGGGTATTTCCTGGTCAGGGATCGCAGCAGAAAGGGATGGGGGATGGGCTGTTTGAGCGTTTCCCCGAACTCGTCAGAGAGGCCGACGACGTGCTCGGTTTCTCGATTCGAGAGCTGTGCCTCAACGATCCACAGGGCGTACTTGGTGAGACGGAATTCACCCAGCCAGCGTTGTTTGTTGTCTCAGCGCTCGGGGTTCTTGCCAATCGAAAAGACGGCGTGGACGCGCCGGACTGCTATGCCGGTCATAGTCTGGGGGAATTCGCCGCGCTGTTTGCGGCAGGGGCGTTTGACTTTGCCACCGGCGTCGCGCTGGTAAAAGAACGCGGTCGGCTGATGTCGACAGCGCCGCGCGGTGCGATGGCCGCCGTTCTGGGCATCGAGCTGAATCAGGTGACGGCGTTACTGGCTGCGTCACCGTTTAGCGGCATTGATATTGCCAACATCAACTGCGCGCAGCAGATCGTCATTTCAGGGCTGTATGATGACATTATTGCCTGTGAAACGCTGTTTACCGCTGCGGGTGCGCGTTATATCAAGCTGAATGTGAGTGCGGCGTTTCACTCGCGCTATATGCGTGATATCGAAGCCCGGTTTGCGCAGTTTGCCCAGCGTTTTACCTTCAATCCGCTCAATGCGCGGGTGATTTCCAACTACACCGCGCATGACTATCCCACATCCGATTACCTTGAGCTGTTGGCGCGCCAGATAAGCCACCCGGTCCGCTGGTACGAAAGTATGTCGCGGCTGTTGGCGTCTGGCGAGGTCAAACAGCACGAAATTGGGCCGGGGCAGGTGCTCACCAGCCTGTTTGCGAAAATCAGCGCGCAACCGATGGCGCTGGCGGATGAGACGGCGCCTACGGCCAAAAACGTTGCCAGTTCCCCCGCCGCGCATGCATCCAACCATGCATCCAACCCCGGCGTGGTGTTTATGTTCGGCGGGCAGGGCTCGCAGTATTACGGTATGGGGCATGAGCTGTATCGTCGGAATGACGCGTTCCGCAGCCAGATGGACATCTGCGATGCCCTGTGTCGCCAACACACCGGCTACAGTTTGCTGGATACGCTGTATGACGACGCTCGCCGCCATCTGCCGCTCTCTGATGTGGCGTTGTCGAATGTGGCGTTACTCAGCGTGGGCGTCAGCCTGAGCCATATGCTGAAAGCCGAGGGCGTCAAACCTGACGCGGTCCTGGGATACAGCCTGGGAGAGTGCATCGCCGCGGTCGTCGCCGGCGTACTGACGCTGGATGACGCCATAAAACTGGTGGTGTCGCAGGCGCACTTACTGCGCGATAAAAGCGCAGGCGGCGGGATGATGAGTGTGCTGGCGCCGGTAGCGCATTTCCATACCCATGCCGCGCTGTATCGGGGAACCGAGTTAGCCAGCATTAATTTCCAGAATAACTTTGTGGTCAGCGGCAATCGGGCGAGCCTGTCGGCGCTCAAAGAACGTCTGACGCAACGGGACGTTATCTCGATGCTGCTGCCGGTTGAGCAACCTTTCCACTCGTCCGGCATCGCCGCCATCGAGACGGATTTCCGGGCGCTGGTCGATACCTTGCCGAAACATCCCCCCGAAATGACGGTTTACTCCGCGCTGCTGGGGACGTCGGTTGAACGATGGGATAGCGAGTATTTCTGGCGCGTCCTGCGTGAACCGGTCGATTTCTACCGCTTAATGCAGGGGTTGGCGGCGAAAGACGAGGCATTTTTTATTGATCTCAGCCCAACAGGCACCCTGTCAACGTTCATCAAATACGGTTTTGCCGCGCGCATTCAGCACGGCGCTGTCATCAATCAATTCGGCAGGAACGCCGAAAGCCTATCCAACTTACTGAATGTTATAAAAAATCATTCCAGGCAAGTTGTCACGGAGGGAGCCTGACCCATGGCTATCACGCAGGAAAATATGCTCTTGTCGCGTAAGGACACTGCCGTGGCGTATTGGCAGCGCTATCTTACCGGGGCGCAAACAACGGCCAACGCCAACCTTGTTAATGCCACGGAGAGCGAGGATGCCAAGGCCGCACTATCCTCCGCTGCGCAAAAGGCCGCACTATCCTCCGCTGCGCAAGAGGTCGGTGTGCTCGTCTCCCACGTGGGGCGGGCGCTGAGTACCGAACTGCTGGCGCTGGTGCAGCGTGAGTCCACTTCGTGGGATGTGTTGATGACGGCGGCATGGGCGCTGCTGTTAAGTAAGCACAGCGGCGAGGAGGAGGTGCTGTTCGGCAAGCGCTTTGCTGCCAGCGACGCAGGGGAAGACTGTTCCTTGCCGTTGCGGTTGACTATTGATGGCGACCGCTCCTTGCAGCACTGGTTTGGCGATATTGCTGCCGTGTTTGAGCAGCATCAGCGCCATGCCGATCTGATGCCGGATGCCTTTGCGCACGGTGTCGGTTCCCCATCCAACCCACCGCTGTTTGAATCACTGATCGGTGTGTATGACGAGCAAGGCCCGGAGCAGGAAAGCCCCGTCGAGCCGGTGCCGCTGCAGCTTATCGTGCAGACCGGGACGACGTTGTCGTTAACGCTGCACTATCGTCAGGGCGAGATGAGCGATGCGGATGCGCATAACATTCTCAATCGGTTGCAGCAGCTGCTGTCCAGCTTTGCGCAAGGCAGCGAGCGGACAGTGGGTGAACAGTCACTGCTCAGTCGCGCCGAAAGTGAACGCGTTATTCACGAATGGAATGCGACCGAACTCGATGTGGCGTTGGATCGCTCGCTCTACGCCCTGTTTGCCGAGCAGGTCGCGGCCAGAAACGACGCCACCGCGCTGGTGGCCGGTGATGAGCGGTTAAGCTATCGGCAGCTTGCCGAACGCGTCGAACGGATTGCCGCAGGGCTACGCCGTGTCGGCGTGACGCAGGGCGATCGCATCGTGCTGAGTATGGATAAAACGCCGAACCTGATCGCGTCCATGCTGGGTATCATCAAGTTAGGGGCCGCTTATGTGCCCGTCGGTCTGGATGCGCCGGCCGAACGTCGCGCCTTTATCATTAACGATGCGAACGTGCGCTGGACGCTGACCAGCCGGGCCGATCGGTCAAATTTCGACGAAGACGCAAGCAGCGCCTTGCTGTGGGTTGAGGATTATCTGCAGCAGGCGCAGCCGGATGGCGGGCAGCGTGAGGATGCGTCCGCTGACACCATCGATCCGCACACCATCGATCCGCACACCATCGATTCGCACGCTATTGCCTATATCATCTATACCTCTGGCACAACGGGCACGCCGAAAGGCGTGGAGATAGCGCATCGCAGCCTGATCAATTTCTGCGCCTGGTGCGAACACATCGGGATTTTTAGCGTCGGACAGCCCATTACCCAGTTCGCGCCTTATACCTTTGATGCGTCTGCGGGCGAAATTTTCGGTACCTTGACCCGCGGCTGTGAACTGCATCTGCTGTCGAATGCGGTGATCCAAAACCCGCCGGCGTTGATGGCGTACATGACCCAAAACGACATTCGTTTCTCGGCGTTCCCGCCGCCGTATCTCACGCACTTAGATCCGGCTCTCGTGCCGCAAGGCATGACCATTTTGACCGCGGGTTCGGCACCGACGATCGGGCTGATTGAACGCTGGAGCGAGCGCTGCCGGTACATCAATGGGTATGGCCCGACGGAAACCACCATTATGTCGTCGGCATGGATGCGTGGCTTTGAGCAGAGCCAGGATACCCGCCTGAGTATCGGGCGGCCGATCGCCAATACCCGTATGTACGTTGTCGATAATCTGGGCCAGCTTTGTGCGCCCGGTATGGCGGGTGAAATCTGGATCGGCGGTGAAGGCGTCGCGGTGGGGTACATGAATCGCCCTGAATTGACCGCCCGGCAGTTTATCGCCGACCCCTGGGTTGCCGGGGGCCGAGTCTACCGCACCGGCGACATCGGGCGCTGGTTTGACGATGGTCGCATCGAGTTTCTTGGCCGCCGCGATCACCAAATCAAACTGAGCGGGTACCGTATTGAGCTGGGTGAAATCGAGTCGCGGATTGCCGCGCTTGAGCACATCAAAGACGCTACCGTTGTCGGTATCACGCCGGGTGGCGGCGAAGCGCGGCTGGTGGCGTATGTGGTGCCCGAGGCGGGTCGCAGCGGCGGTGCGATTGCGCAATGGCGCGAGGCGCTCGTCACGCAACTGCCCAGCTATATGATCCCGGCGGCGTTTGTGGTGATGGAGTCGCTGCCGCTGACCGTCAACGGCAAGATCGATCGCAAAGCCTTGCCGCTACCGGACAACAGCGCTTACGTGCAGCGTGACTTTGAAGCCCCCCACGCCGGTACGGAAGCGACGCTGGCGCAGTTATGGCAGACCATTCTTGGCGTGCATCAGGTCGGACGGCAGGACAACTTCTTCGAACTGGGCGGCCATTCACTGTTGGCGATGCAACTGCAAGCGATGCTGCGCGAGCAGCAGCTCTACACCGATGCGCCAACCATCTTCGCTCATCCGGTGCTGGCCGATCTGGCGGCACAGATTACCCATCAGGATGATGCTTCGCAGGCGTGGGTGGTTCCGGCTAATCGGGTGACGCCGGAAACCACGGCGCTTCATCCGGCGCTGTTCCCGTTGGTGTCGTTATCTCAGCAGCAGATAGACCAGATCGTGGCCCGCACGCCCGGTGGCATCGCCAATATTCAGGATATCTATGCGCTGGCGCCGCTGCAGGAAGGCATCCTCTTCCATCATCTGTTCGATGACGCCGGCGACCCCTATCTTCAGTGTGGCCACCTGTCGTTTACGCACCGACAGACGCTGGACCGATACCTGGAGGCTATTCAACGTGTTATCGATCGCCATGATATCTTGCGTACCGCGTTTATCTGGCAAGGCCTGGAGACGCCGGTGCAGGTTGTGCTGCGCGATGCACGTTTGCAGGTCACAACGCTCAGCGTTGACGCCCGGCATGGCCCGGTGGTGGCGCAGATGAAGGCGCGCTTTGATCCTCAATCCAACCGCATCGATCTCACCCAGCCGCCGCTGCTGCGCATGGTGGTAGCCTACGACGACGAGCGGGCATGCTGGCAAGCGTTGATGTATATCCATCATTTGGTGGATGACATTCCCTCATTGCAGATGTTGCTCGCTGAGATTCAGGCATTCCTCACTGGCAAGGGGGAGAGTTTGCCTGCGCCGGCGCCATTCCGTCATCACGTGGCGCGCCTGCAACAACGTAGCGATACCCAGCAGCAACTGGCCTTTTTCAGCGACATGCTGGCAGATATCACCGAACCGTCGGCGCCGTTTAATCTCAAGAGCGGCCATCTTAACGGCCAGCGCATCAGTGAAACACGGCGTCCGCTTGAGGCTGCGCTTGCGCAGCGGCTACGCGCTCAGGCCCGCCGCCTTGGCGTCAGCGTGAGTAGTCTGTGCCATTTGAGCTGGGGACGGGTGCTGAGCGCCGCCTGCGGCAGCGATAGCGTGGTGTTCGGCACGGTACTGTCGGGGCGTATGCACGGCGAGAACAGCGATAAAATCATGGGACCGTGCATCAATACGCTGCCGTTGCGTCTTGACGTGGGGGAGGTGTATGCGGTTGATGCTGTGCGTCAGACGCATCAGCGTCTCTCCGCGCTGATAAAACATGAGCACACTACCTTATCGCTGGCGCAACAGGGCAGCGGCATTGTGGCGCCGACGCCGATGTTCAGTACGGTGTTCAACTACCGTCGTAACCGCCCGACAGACGTGGACGTGTTAGGGGGGATTGAGTTTGACGGCGTGGCCTGGCACGGCTTTGACGAGCGCACCAATTATCCTATCTCGATTTCTGTGGATGACGCCGACGTCGGCTTTGATATCGGCGTTCAGGCGATTGAGTCGCTGTCTGGCGAGCGCATTTGGGGTTACTTCCAGCAGAGTATGCTTAGCCTGGTGGAGGCGCTTGAAGTCGAGGCCATCGCGTCTGCCGCGCCGGTGCCGCTGTATGAACTGACGGTGCTTCCGCCAGAAGAGCGCCGGCATCTGCTGAAAAGCTGGAATGATACGGCGCTGCCGTTCCCGGCGATGACGATGATTCATCAGTTGTTCGAGCAACAGGTCGCGCAACACCCCCAGGCGCCGGCGCTGCAAATGGGCAACGTCCGCCTCAGTTATGCCGAGCTTAACCAGCGCGCCAACCGGCTGGCACACTACCTGATAGCGCAGGGCGTGGCCCCGGATACGCGCGTGGCGGTGTGTACGGAACGCACCGAAACCATGCTCATCGCCTTATTGGCGATCCTCAAAGCCGGGGGTGCCTACGTGCCGCTCGACCCTGAATATCCCGCCACCCGGCTGGCCTATATTCTTGAGGATGCCACACCGAAGGTACTGGTGGTTGACCGGCGTGGGCGCGACCTCTTTGGGTCTGCGACCGGCGGTGATGTTACGGTGGTCGATCTGGAGCGTGACGGCGCACGTTGGGAAGAACTGCCTGGCGGCAACCCGGATGCGGCAATGCTCAACGCCAGACATCTGGCGTATGTGATTTACACCTCGGGGTCGACCGGCAAGCCGAAAGGCGTGATGGTTGAGCATCGTCAGGTGGTCAACTTCCTCACCGGGATGCAGGCGTTATTCCACCTCAGCGCTGAAGATTGCCTGCTCTCCGTCACCAGCATTTCATTCGATATTGCCGGGCTGGAGCTGTATTTGCCGTTGATGACGGGCGCGTCGATTGTGCTGGCGAGCCGTACTCAGGCGATGGATCCTTACGCGCTGCTTAATCTGTTGCAAACCCTGAATATCACTATCATGCAAGCCACGCCGACCACCTGGCGCTTGCTGGTGGATACCGACCCAACGCCACACCCGCAGTTGAAGATTCTCTGCGGCGGCGAAGCGCTGCCCAGTGATTTGGCCCGGCGTCTGCATGCCTTCGGCGAGTCACTGTGGAACCTCTACGGACCGACGGAAACCACGGTGTGGTCAACCTGCAATCGCGTCAACGCAGAGGACGTCACGCAATACAACCAGTCGATTGGCCGTCCGATTGCCAACACGCAGGTCTACCTGCTGGACAGACACGGCAAACCGGTGCCGATGGGCGCTATCGGAGAGCTGTATATCGGCGGTGACGGCGTTACCCGTGGTTATCACCAGCGCCCGGAGCTGACCGCTGAGCGTTTTATCCCCGATCCGTTCTCAACCGATCCGACCGCGCGTCTCTATCGTACCGGGGATTTCGCGCAATTTATGGACGATGGACGGCTGATTTTCCTCGGACGTACCGATCATCAGCTGAAGTTACGCGGGCATCGTATCGAACTGGGCGAAATCGAAGCGCGGCTGTTAAGCCATTCCTCGGTGCGTGAAGCGGTGGTGGTTGCCAGAGAAGATATTTCCGGGGAGACGCGGTTGGTGGCGTATGTGGTTCCCGGTGCGACCGAAGAGCGTGCAGCAGAGCCATCGCCCGACAGTAATCACCTCGATTTTAGCCTGTTCTTCTTCGGCGCGCATACTGATGCCCGACAGGGATATCACCATTGCGCCGAGGTGACGGAGTTCGGCGATCGGCACGGTTTCACCGCCGTGTGGACGCCGGAACGTCACTTCCACAGTGTCGGCGCGCTGTTCGCTAATCCGGCGCTGTTAAGCGCCTCGCTGGCGGCCAGAACGCGCCATATCCAGCTGCGCTCCGGCAGCGTGGTGTTGCCCTTGCACGACACGCTCTGCGTAGCTGAAGACTGGTCGATACTGGACAACCTGTCGAACGGCCGTGTCGGTATCGGCATCGCTTCCGGCTGGAATCAGCGGGATTTTGCGCTGGCGCCGCAGAACTACGATGCGCGTTGGGATGTGATGTATCAAGGCATTGAGGAACTGAAAACGCTGTGGCAGGGCGGTAGCGTTTCTCGCCGGGATCATCATGGGAATGACATCTCGGTACGGATTTACCCCACGCCGGTGCAAAAGGAGCTGCCGATATGGATAACCGCTGCCGGCGCGCCGGAAACCTTTGAGTATGCAGGCCGCAGTGGGGCGAATTTGCTGACCCACTTGCTGACGCAGAATATCGACAAGCTGACTCACCATATCGGGATATACCGCACGGCGCGTGAAAACGCGGGGTTCGACCCCCGCACCGGCACGGTGACGGTGATGATCCATACCTATCTGGGGGAGAACCTTGACGAGGCATTAACGCAGGCCAAAGGACCGTTCCTTGATTATCTGGAAGGGCATCTCAGCTTGCTCTCGGGCTGGCTGAAAGAGCAAAACATTCACCTCGATACGCTCCCCAGCGCGGATAAACAGAGCATGCTGGAGTTTGCGTTCAGGCGTTATACCCGTGAGCTGTCATTTATTGGTACGCCGGAATCCGCGCTGTCTGTGGCAGAGAGTCTGCAGGAAGCGGGGGTGAATGAGGTGGCGTGTCTGATCGATTGGATCGTGCCTGAGAATGCGTTATCGGCGCTGGAACACCTGGTGACGCTCAAAGGCATGGTTCAGAGCCTGTTTAGCCGTAAGGCATTGCGTAAACACCTGCAGGATGGGTTGCCGGATTATATGGTGCCGGCCGCCTTCGTGACGCTCAAAGCGTTACCACTGACGCCGAACGGCAAGATAGACCGTAACGCCTTAGTGCCGCCGGATGAGATGTCTTTCGCCCGGCGCGCGTATGTTCCGCCACAGGGGAACATGGAAATCACGATGGCGTCTATCTGGGAAGAACTGCTCGGTGTCGAGCGGGTCGGCCGTCATGATCACTTTTTTGAACTCGGCGGATATTCGCTGTTAGCCGTGCGGTTGATTGAACAGTTGCGCCGCAGGGGACTCAGTATCGAGATTCGCACACTTTTTGACACGCCTATTCTGGCAGACATTGCGGCCAGAACCATTGAGCTTGCGGAGACCCGACTGTGAGCAGGCTATTTCCCACATTTTTGCCAGACGGCCCTGACGGTTTCGTCGCATTGCATTACGTCAATCACTATCGACTACACGTTAGTATCACGGAGGATAAAGAATGAGCGATTTCGAACAATTACTGCTGACGTTGGAACAGGCAAAGATCTCGATATCGCTGGATAACGAGGATTTGGTTATTACTTCAGCCAAAGGCGCGCTAACCAGCGAGATTAAAAGTGCGCTACGCGAGCACAAAGCGACTATGGTGAACGCTCTGCGTAATGGGAAACGCCTGTCAAACGCGTTTGAGGTGGTGGTGCCCGAGAACAAGATTACGCCAGAGACGACGGTGATTACCCCTGAGCTGTTGCCCCTTATCGACTTCACGCAGAAAGATATTGATCACGTGGTCGAACAGGTGCCCGGCGGCGTGAGCAATATTCAGGATATCTACTCGCTGGCGCCGCTTCAGGAAGGGATTCTGTTCCATCACATGCTGGCCAGCAACGGCGACCCGTACCTGCAAACAGGGCAGATGACGTTTGATAGTCGCGAAAAGGTAGACAATTACCTTGCCGCGGTACAACAGGTTATCGATCGTCACGACATCATGCGCACCGGTTTTTACTGGGAAGGGGTATCGACCCCGTGCCAGGTGGTGCAGCGTCAGGCGACACTGCATGTGCTGGAGGTGGACTTGGATCCGGCCGACGGCCCGATCGCCGCACAACTGGCCGAGCGTTTCGACCCGTCACATTACCGCATCGACCTGGCTAAGCCGCCGTTACTGCACGCGTTTGTCGCTTATGACAAGCACAGCGAACGTTGGGAGATGTTCCGCGTGCTGCACCACCTGATCGATGACATTACCTCGGTGCTGATCCTGTCGGCCGAGATCCATACCTTTTTGGCCGGGCGCGGCCACACGCTGCCCCCGGCACAACCGTTCCGTCGCCTGATTGCGCAGGTTCGTCTTGGTAAGAGCCCGCAAGAGCATGAACGGTATTTCCGCTCGACGCTGGCGGATATCGATGAGCCCACCGCGCCTTATGGCCTGGTCAATATGCTGGATGACTTCGAGATAATCGAAGTCACGCGCAAGGTTCCCCAGCGTTTGAACGACACCCTGCGTGCGCATGCGCGTCGTCTGGGGGTGAGCCTCGGCAGTATTTGCCATCTGGCCTGGGGCCAGGTACTGGCCTGTATCAGCGGTCAGGATGCGGTGGTGTTCGGTACCATTTTGTTTGGCCGTATGCATGCCGGCGACGGCGCCGACCAGATCATGGGGCCATTCATTAATACGCTGCCGATCCGTCTTGATATGTCCGGCGTAAGCGTGGAGGACAGCGTACGCAACACCCACAAACGGCTGGCGGAACTGCTGAGTCATGAGCATGCCTCACTGGCATTAGCGCTGCGTTGCAGCGGCGTGAGCAGCTCCACACCGTTATTCAACACCCTGTTTAACTATCGCCATAACCGCGAGTCGGAAAGTAAGTCGCTGGATTTTGTGGTGCCGGAAGCCGATCAGTGGGATGGCTTTGAAGAGCGCACCACCTACCCGATCACGCTGTCGGTGGACGACTACGGCAGCGCGCTGGGTCTGAATATTCAGGTGGTGGACTCGCTGGATCCCGAACTGCTGTTCGCCTATACGCAACAGGCGCTTGAGAATATCGCCAGGGCGCTGGATCACGCGCCCAATACGCCGATGCAGCAGATCGCGATTCTGCCCGAGGCCGAGCGCCATTTACTGCTGAATGAATGGAATAATACCGACAAGGTTTACCCTGATGTGACCTATACGCATCAGATGTTCGAAGCGCAGGTGAAACTGACGCCAGCGGCAACGGCGCTGCGCTTTGGCGATCGTGAGCTGAGCTACGCAGAGCTGAATGCCTTGTCCAACCAGCTGGCGCACCATTTGCACCAGCAGGGCGTCAAACCCGATGATCGCGTCGCCATCTGTCTGGATCGCAGTATCGAGATGGTGGTGGGATTGATGGGGATCATCAAAGCGGGCGGGGCCTACGTGCCGCTTGACCCCGATTACCCGCAGGAGCGCCTGTCCTACATTCTGCAAGACTCGGCGCCGAAGCTGTTGTTGCTCGACAAACGCGGTCGTGAGGTGACCGCTGCACTCGATACCGCCGGTATCGTTACGCTTGAGCTGGATGCGGCGTCTCTGGCGCGCTCATCGTTGTCGACAGCATCGTTATCGCCCGCTGAGTTGGGGCTGACGTCGCGCCATCTTGCCTATGTTATTTACACCTCTGGCTCGACCGGCAAACCCAAAGGCGTGGAAAACGAACATCGCGGGCTGATCAACCGCTTGCAGTGGATGCAGGATGCTTATCAGCTCGACGGCAACGATGCCGTATTGCAAAAAACCACCTTCAGCTTTGACGTGTCGGTGTGGGAGTTCTTCTGGCCGCTCTCCGTCGGCGCGACGCTGGTGGTTGCCCCTCCGGGCGCGCATAAAGATACGCAGGCGCTCGCCGAGGTGATTCAGGCCAACAACATCACCACCCTGCACTTTGTCCCCTCGATGCTGAACCTGTTTCTGGCCAACGACAGCGTGGCGGCCTGCCGTTCACTGCGCCGCATTGTGTGTAGCGGCGAGGCGCTGAGTTCCGCCAGCGTGGCCCGTTGTCACAAATTGCTGCCGGACACGGCGGTACACAACCTGTATGGACCGACGGAAGCGGCCATCGACGTGACGTCATGGACCTGCCCGAAAGATTTGCCTGAAACCGCTACCGTGCCGATTGGCCGCCCCATCGCCAACCTGCGTATCTATTTGCTCGATCAGCACCTGCGCCCGGTGCCGCGCGGCGTGGTCGGCGAGTTGTACATCGGCGGGGTGGGGGTGGCGCGCGGATACCTCAACCGGCCTGACCTGACGGCGGAGCGCTTCGTTAACGACCCGTTTGTCGCCGATGCCGACGCCCGGATGTACCGCACCGGCGACGTGGCGCGCTATCTGGCGGACGGCGATATCGAGTACCTCGGACGTAACGATAACCAGGTCAAAATCCGCGGTTTCCGTATCGAATTGGGTGAGATCGACGCAGAGTTATTAAAACAGCCGTCGATTGGTGATGCCGTGGTGGTGGCCCGCGCAGATGCGCAGGGTGATTTGCGTCTGGTGGCGTATGTGGTTCCTGATGCGCAAGCGCAGGCCGACGGCCTGAGCATCTCTGACCAGATCGCGCAGTGGCGCAGCAGCCTGGCGGCGCAGTTGCCGGAATACATGGTGCCTGCGGCATTCGTCAAACTGGATCAACTGCCGCTGACGGCCAATGGCAAGCTGGATCGCAAAGCGTTGCCGCAGCCCGATGATTCGTCGTTCTCTCGTCGTGCCTATGAAGCGCCGCAAGGCGATGTTGAAATCGCGATGGCGGAGCTGTGGCAGGAGTTGCTGGGCGTTGAACGTATCGGACGCCACGACAATTTCTTCGAACTGGGCGGCCATTCGCTGTTGGCGGTGCAATTAATGGAGCACCTGCGCCAGCGCGATTTAAGTACGGAGATCCGCGCCTTATTCGATAGCCCGACGTTGGCTGAGCTGTCCGCTCGCACCATTGAACTCGACGAGATGAGATTATGATCGATTTTGATGACCTTTTGCAGACACTGGATGAGGCCAACATCGCCCTATCGCTTGATGGTGAGGCGCTGGTCATCAAGGCAGCAAAGGGGTCGTTGACCCCTGATATCAAGGCGGCGTTGCGGGAGCACAAACCGGCTCTCGTTGACGCCCTGCGCCAGGGAAGAACGTTGTCCTCGCAAGGCGGGAATCAGGGTTCAAACGCGCCGGTGAATCCGATCACGCCGGCGACTACCCACCTGACGCCAGATATGCTGCCGCTGATCGATCTGACTCAGGCCGATATCGCGCATATTGTCGCCAATGTGCCGGGCGGTGTGGTGAATGTGCAGGATATCTACGCATTGACGCCGTTGCAGGAAGGGATCCTCTTTTTGCATCAGTTGAGCGACAAGGGCGACCCTTACCTGCAGTTTGCCAGGATCTCGCTGGCGAACCGCGAGGTGATGACGCAATACGTGCAGGCGGTTCAGCAAACCGTAAATCGGCACGACATTCTGCGCACGGCATTTTTTTCGCGCGGGTTGTCGCGCTCGGCACAGGTGGTGCTGCGTCAGGCACGCGTGCAGCTCACTGAAATTGAACTGGATCCGGCCAAGGGTCCGATTATGGCGCAATTGGTCGAACGCTATCATCCATCGCATTACCGTATTGACCTGACTCAGGCGCCGCTGCTGAGTTTGTATACCGCGCAGGACCCGCAAAGCGGGCGCTTTGACATGCTGATGTTGCTGCATCATCTGATCGATGACATCGCGTCATTGCAGATCATGATTCAGGACATTACCGCGTTTCTGCTGGGCCGTGGTCAGCAATTGCCCGCGCCGCAACCCTTCCGCCGCCTGATTGCCAGCGTGCGTAACGGAACGACGGAGGCGGAGCACGAGCAATTTTTCCGTCAGATGCTGGGTGACATTGATGCCCCGACCCTTGCTCTCGGCATGTCGACGGGAACGGCAAACAACGCCAGCGTGGTGGAGCTGCGCCAGAATGTCGAACCGGCTGTTGTCGCGCGTTTGCGCGCGCATGCGCGTCGCCTCGGCGTCAGTATGGGAAGCCTGTGTCATCTGGTGTGGGGGCAGGTGATGGCGCGCGCCAGCGACAGCGATACGGTGGTGTTCGGCACCATCCTGCTGGGCCGTTTGCAGGCCGGGGAGGGAGCCGATCAGATCATGGGGCCGTTCATTAATACGCTACCGCTCCGCCTTGATCTGGGGAATGTGGGCGTGGAAGCGAGTGTGCGCTTAACGCACAAGCGGCTGGCGGCATTACTGAGTCATGAACACGCTTCACTCAGTCTGGCCCAGCGTTGCAGCGGGATTGCACCGCCAACGGCGTTGTTTAACGTGCTGTTCAACTACCGCCACAACCAGCAGGCTGAAGACGAAAGCGTGGATGTGTCCGGTGAACGTGATGACGTTGAATGGCACGGCTTTGAAGAGCGTACCGATTACCCGCTGACCGTGTCGGTGGATGACTTTGGTGAGACGTTGCGTTTGAACGTGCTCGCAGCGGCGCCGTTATCAGCGCAGCGGATTATTGGCTATCTCCAGCAGACCATGAAAAGCCTGGCCGAGGCGCTGGACAGCAATCCCGCGACGCCGATGCATGAACTGGAGATTCTCCCGGTCAGCGAACGCACCCAACTGCTGGTTGACTGGAACGCGACGGCGGCGTCTTATCCCGCGCAGGAACCCGTCCACCGCGTGTTCGAACAGCAGGTGTTACGTACACCGCAAGCGGTGGCGGTGATTGAGGGTGAAGAGCAGATTAGCTATTGCAGCCTGAATCAGCGTGCCAACCGTCTGGCGCAGACGCTGATTGCCCGTGGCGTCCGGCCGGGGGACGCGGTGGCGCTGCTGCTGCCGCGTAGCGGCGCATTGCTGGCGGCGACGCTGGCGATACTCAAGGCGGGCGCGGCTTACGTGCCGCTGGACCCGCTGGCGCCGCCAGAGCGCTTAACGTGGATTATTGAGGATTGCTCTGCTCGCTTTCTGATAAGCGATGCCCACCAAGAGCCGGCGGCGGCCATCAACCTGCCGGTGATTGATGTCAATAGCCCCGAGGCGGCGCAGGCGAGCGACGGCGCGGTAAGTGACGACGCGGTAAGTGACGACAAGGTAGAGGTGCGGGTTTCCGCCAGCGCGCCGGCCTATATCATCTACACCTCCGGTTCGACCGGCGTACCGAAAGGCGTCGTGGTGCCGCATTACGCCATTAACCGATTGGTGATAAACAGCGGCGTCGGTGTTTTTGCGCCCGGCGATCGCATGGCGCTGGCGGCCAACACCGCCTTTGACGCCAGCACGTTGGAAATTTGGGCGCCGTTGCTCAATGGCGGCAGTTGCGTGGTGATTGATCAGGATACCTTGCTCACGCCGGCACGGCTGGTGCGCACCCTGCAGCATCAGCGTGTGAACCAGATGTGGCTGACTGTGGGCTTGTTCAATCAGCTTTATAACGAGCTGACCCCGGTTCTCGCCCAGTTCACGTCGCTGTTTATCGGCGGTGATGCGCTCGATCCGAACATTATTGCTCAGGTGCTGCGCACGGTGCCGTCGGCGAAGCTGGTGAATGGCTATGGCCCCACTGAAACCACCACCTTTGCCACCACCTATCCGATCCATGACGTGGCGACCCATGCCGCCGGCATTCCTATCGGGCGCCCCATCGGTAATACCCAGCTCTACGTGCTGGATAAGCATCGGCATCCGGTGCCATTAGGCGCCATTGGCGAGCTGTATATCGGCGGGGACGGCGTCGCGCTGGGTTATCTGAATCGTGATGACCTGACTGCCGAGCGTTTCGTGACCAATCCGTTTGTGGCCGACTCGCCTGCCCGCCTGTATCGCACCGGCGATCTGGTGCGCTATCAGGACGATGGCAACCTGATCTTTGTGGGGCGTAACGATCAACAGGTCAAGCTGCGCGGTTTTCGTATCGAGCTGGGTGAGATTGAGGCGCGTCTGACCGAACATCCACAGGTCGATAACGCGCTGGTGCTGGCGGTGGATAACGGCAGCGGCAAGCGTCTGGCGGCCTACGTCGTCGGCGCGGACTTGCAGGCTTCTGCGCCGGCATTCGCTGAGGAGGTATCCCTTGAGGAAATGCTGCGGGATTACCTCAGCGAGCGCTTGCCTGACTACATGGTGCCCGCGCGTATCGTCGTGCTGGCGCAATTCCCGCTTACCGCTAACGGCAAAGTGGATCGCAAGGCGCTGCCAGCGGTTGAGTTCAGTGATGCCTCCACCTATCGGGCGCCACGCAATGCGCGCGAAGCGGTGCTTTGCGAGCTGTATGCCGAATTGCTTCAGCAGCCGCAAGTCGGCATTGACGATGACTTCTTTGCGCTGGGCGGACACTCGATTCTGGCTACCGGATTGATCGGGCGTATTCGCGCCAGGCTGGGTATTGAGCTTCCGGTGCGCGTGCTATTTGAAAACCCGACGGTGGCGAGCCTGGCGAAACAGCTTGATGATCACGCCAACGTGCGCCCGCCGTTAAGGAAAGTTGAGCCGCGTCCAGAACCGGTGCCGGTGTCCTACGGCCAGCAGTTGATGTGGGTTGGGCAGAATACGCGTGGTGATAACTCATCGCTCAATACGCCGATTGTCGTCTCGCTTGAAGGCGAGTTGGATCAGGCGGCGTTAACCGCCGCGCTGTACGATCTGGTGGAACGCCATGAGCCACTGCGCACCCGTTTTGCCGTGGTGGACGGGCAACCGGTGCAGGTGATCGAGCCCTTTGCCGCCGTACATTTGGATATCCCGTATACGGAAGTGAGCGCAGAGCAGACTCAGCAGGCGGTGTTTGCGGCGATTACCTCGGTGTTCGATCTGTCGGTTGATCTGCCGTTTCGCCCTGCAATACTCCGGGTGGGGCCGCAGACGCACATTCTGGTGATGCTATTCCACCATATTGCCTGTGATGCGTTTTCACTGGCGCCGCTGACTCGGGATCTCACGCAGGCTTATCAGGCGCGTCTCGCCGGTCACGCGCCGCAGTTCACCCCGCTGCCCGTTCAATATGCCGACTACGCGGTGTGGCACCGTGAACTGCTCGGCTCTCCTGATGACCCGAACAGCGTATTTGCCGAGCAGTTGGCGTACTGGAAGGCAACGCTCGCGGGCTTACCCGCGACGCTGGCGTTGCCGGAAGATTACCCGCGGCCGGAAAAACCCAGCTATCGCGGTGAGATGCTGCCTTTGCAGATCACTGCCCGTTTGCACCAGCGGCTGAGTACCCTGGCGCGTGAGCGCAACATGACGCTGTCGATGGTATTGCAGGCGGCGCTCGGCATCTATTACACCCAGATTGGCGCAGGCGAGGATATCCCGCTGGGGGCCGTTTCAGCAGGGCGCAGCGACGAAGCGTTGAACGATCTGGTGGGATGCTTCCTGACGCAGTGGGTGATGCGTGTTGATACCTCTGGAACGCCCCGGGTTAATGAGGTGCTCGAACGGGTACGCACGCAGGCGTTAAGTTCGTATGGTCATCAGGATATTCCTTACCTGAAACTGGTCGGTGAGTTATTGCCGGTGCGCTCGCCGTCGCATTACCCGCTGTTCCAGACCATGATGATCCTGCAAAACGCCCCATCGGAAACCTTTGCGGTCCCCGGTCTGGCGGCGCAGGTCTACCCCGCCCACAGCGGGAATGCCAAGTGGGATCTCTATGTCATGCTGTATGAAAAATATAGCGAGGAAGGGGAGCCGCTGGGAATGGAGGGCATTCTGGAATATGCCGTCGATCTGTTTCGCCGGGAAACGGCCGAGCGTATGGCGGCCGGCTACCTCGCAACGCTTGAAGCGATGGTCGCCAACCCTGATGCGCCGATAAACCAGCTCAACGCGCTCACTCACTCGATCGACGCCGGTGAGCCGCAACGCCCGGCAGCAGGCCAGACTTTCGCCGCGACGGCTGATTTCAAGCCGCTCATCACGTTGCAAAAAGGTACCGCCGATAGCACACCGCTGTTTTGTGTGCCCGGAGCCGGCGCGAGCGTCACGGACTTCCTGCCGTTCGTGCAGGCGTTGCCCGGCGGGCAGCCGGTTTATGGCCTGCTGCCGAAAGGGATCGACGGGGTTGGCGAACCGGATCCGTCGGTTGAGGCGGCGGCGATACGTAACCTTGCGGCGATGCGTCAGGCGGGTATCGGCGAGAAGACGCCCGTTCACCTGCTTGGTCACTCTTTTGGCGGGCAGGTGGCCTTCGAGATGGCGAGCCGATTGGCGGCTCAAGGCTACCGGGTGGCGTCGTTGACGCTGATCGATTCCGAAGCCCCGTCTGGCGGCAAGGAGGCGGCCGTCACGCCGAGCCTGGCTGAGTGCATGCGCGAGTACGTTGAGAGCATCGGCTTCACCTTAGAGATGACGCTGGAGATGGATGAATCCCTTTACGCCGGTCACGACATTGAAACGATGCTGTCGGCTGTGCACCGGCATCTTCATCGCGTGGGGAAAATACCGGCCCATTCCTCTTCACGATTACTGCAAGGTCCGTGGCAAACCTTTTATGCCGCGAGACAAACGCATTATCTACCGGCGGCGCACTACCACGGACAGGTCAACCTGATACAGGTGCGCGATCCGTGGATGAATACCGAAGCGGATCTTCAGCGCCGACATGACGATGCGGCGGCATGGGCCCGCTGGGCCAACGAGCTTGAAACCATCGCGGGGCCAGGGCAGCACTTTACGGTGTTGAAAGCCCCCCATGTGACCGAGCTGGTGCGATGGTGGCGTCAGTATGTTCATGCAGGCGCGGATCAATAAAGGTTTGCGCTTGCGTACCAGGGAAGGTGCCGGGGCAGGGTTCGCCAGGTGGCTCCTTCTGCAGTTACGTGCTGTAGCGCTATCGAGGCACGCTATCGGCAGTGCTATAGCACATTCTCTAGAAACACAATGAGTGGATGAAAATGACGAAACAATTACAGGATGTTGTTGAGGATGTTAATGCTATCCCGTTAGAGAAAATTAACCCTGCGCGTCGGGATCGGTTTGTGAATGCGACTGAATTGCCGGTGTTTGAGCGTCTCAGACGTGAAGACCCGGTGCATTTCACGCCGGAAAGTGAGTTCGGGCCTTACTGGTCAGTAACATTGTGGGACGATATTCGCACGGTTGGCAATAATTACCACGATTTCACCTCCACCCAGAATATCGATCTGAAATCGCTTGAAGAGAAGGAGAAACTCGAAGCGGCGATGCAGGCTCTGGGTCATGAGCGGCGGAAAAATGTGGGTTTCATTACCATGGATCCCCCCGAGCATACTAAACACCGCAAGGCGGCGGCACCGTCGGTGGCTCCCTCCAACCTGGCTCAAATGGCGCCGATAATGCGTGAACGTGCGGGCATTATTCTCGACGGCTTGCCGATTGGCGAACCCTTTGACTGGGTGGATCGAGTCTCCAAGGAGATGACGGCGACGGTGCTGGCAACGCTGCTCGATTTTCCTTTTGAAGAGCGCCGTAAGCTGACGTATTGGTCTGACCTACTGATGTTTGAGCCGGGACATGGTCTGGTGAAAAGCTGGGAGCAAAAGGCGGAAGAAACCGTTAAATGCTATCAAGTTTTTGAGGAAATGTGGGAAAAACGCCGTAATGCACCGCCAAGCTATGACCTTATCTCAATGTTGGCCCAGCATCCCGACACGCGCGATATGACGTTAGAGCAGTACCGTGGCACCATTGTTCTGCTGATTATCGGTGGTAACGACACGACGCGTAACACGATTTCAGGCAGCCTTTACTTGCTGGATAAATATCCCGCCGAGTTTGCCAAGCTCAAGGCCAATCCTAAGCTGGTGATGCCAATGATATCGGAAACGCTGCGTTTTCACCCGCCAGTCAATTTTATGAGCCGTGTTGCCACCCGCGATGTTGAAATTCGTGGCAAAAACATCCAGAAAGGCGACCGTGTCGTGATGTGGTATGCGTCTGGCAACCGCGATGCCTCGGCGATTGAAGAACCTGATACCTTCAGCATCGACCGTGAGCGCGCCCGTCGGCATCTCTCCTTTGGTGTGGGTATACACGCCTGTATTGGCAGTCGGCTGGCTGAAATGCAACTGACGATTATCTGGGAAGAAATTCTCAAGCGTTTTTCCAGAATAGAGGTATTGGAAGAGCCAGAACGTAATTATTCTAATTTTTTACATGGTTTTGAAAATCTGAAAGTCATTATTCATAAAGAGTAACTTTCTTCTCCGGAGTCTGGTGACAACACCAGTGGAATATAGTCTGGAATACAGTGTAAATAACCAGAAATGGGACGGCGATATCCGTACATCCTTATCGGTATCGCCGTGACTGGAATTATTCATTATTTTAAAATTTTCGTATGTGGCGAGAGCGGGATAATACCGACTGGATTGTTTTTGTATAGATGTTTTATATCTTTAATTCTAACCAATGGTTGCGTATGGAAAACACAGTTGATTGGAATGCTTAACTGTTGGCATCCGGCGGATCTGTTCATGTTGGTAAGGGAGACTCGTGGATATGCGAGATGAAAATTATTTAAACGGCTATGTGAATAGTGCTAACGAGTACTTTATCGGAAGCGACGTAAGGGATGAAAGACCACCAAAACTGTATTTTGATGATCTTAAAGTCGGTCAGGTTTTTCATAGTTCCGAGTATTATGTCAGTGCGGAAGAAATAGCTGAGTTTTCGATAAAATATGACCCGCAGCCCTTTCATATAGACGATGACCTGGCAAAGGATTCCATCTTCAGAGGCCTGGCGGCGAGTGGCTGGCACACCGTAAGTATTACCATGAATCTACTGGTTAAAAGCTTGCCTCTGGCACATGGCATCATTGGTAAAGGGGTGGAGAAGATCAACTGGCTTCGCCCTACGCGGCCCGGTGATATATTACGAATAAGGGCAAAAATTACTGAAATAGATATCTCCCCAGCCAAACCGGATAGAGCGTTGATGACGATTCATATTTCTACCATCGGCCAGGATAATAAAATCCGTCAGGAGCTGCTTGGTAAGCTTCTTATATTTCAGGGGAGTGGTACGGCCAAGGCGCCTTAACCATGACCCTGTAATGAGGCTGCATGGTGTGAATGAATTTTTCATGCTTGCTGTTTGTTTATAACGGTAAGTTTTCCATAACGATTGACATTAAGGGATTAATTATTGTCTTCTGAACTCATTGATGAAAAACCAAACGCCTTATTGCAAGGTTCAATATTACGCTCACTGATAAAAATAGGCGTCCCTGTTATTTTGGCTAATCTTTTACAGTCAGGATACATCATGATTGATGCGTTCTGGGTAGGGCGTTTGGGTGATAAATCCGTGGCGGCGATATCGGTAAGTCAGCCCATCATTTTTCTTGCTTTTGCTTTGGGTATTGGCTTGAGTGTAGCGGGCACTACGCTGGTCGCACAGTGCATCGGCGCCCGTTTGCATCAGGATGCAAACGATATTGCGGCGCAGGTATTTATGCTGTCGTTGCTGTTTGCAATACCTATCTCGGCGGCAGGGTATTTTCTTGCCCCCTGGATGTTGCATTCGCTCGGCACTCAGGAAGAGGTCTTTCCGTTCGCACTCAGCTTTTTGCGCGTTATCATCAGTGGCTTAATATTTACCTTTGGTTTTGCCATGCTGCAATCCTTGATGAGGGGCTCAGGCGAAGTCCGTATCCCATTATTGATTACGCTGGGTACACTGATTCTTAACGCCATCATGTGCCCGCTATTTATCTTTGGTTATGGGATTATTCCCGCATTTGGCGTAACGGGGGCAGGTATTGCCACTCTCATTAATCAAGGCATTGCGATGTCGGCTGGATTGCTGGTGTTACGGTTTGGTCATACTGGCCTTAAGATCTATTTTCGTGCGATGAAACCCAGATGGGATATGGTTAAATCCGTCGTTCGGCTGGGAATGCCATCGTCAATTGAACTGTGTGCTCATGCATTGGGCGCGAGTGGGATGATGTCCCTGGTAACAGGGCTGGGAACGGCGGTTACGGCGGCTTACGGTGTCGTTAATAATATTAATGCACTGGTTATTGTGCCCGCCATTGGTATGTCAATTGCTACAGCAACGCTTGTTGGACAAAATGTTGGCGCTGGACAATTTAAGCGTGCGCATGCCATTGGCCGTTTGAGCGCAACGATCTCATTTCTAACCCTGACCACTATTGGCCTGATAGGGTTCGTTTTTGCACCTTACATTATTGGGCAATTCGCCCCCGATCAGATCCAGGTTATTTATTACGGGACGAATTTCTTTCATATTATCGCGCCATGTTATGGATTAATTGGGCTACAGATGGCGCTAAATGGCGCCTTTCGCGCCACCGGGCGCACCATGACGACCATGACACTGGCGTTGGTGTCTCAATGGCTGATTCAGATCCCGCTGGCATGGGGATTATCCCACTATACCTCGCTAGGTATCTCTGGCCTGTGGTGGGCATTTCCGATGACTAACCTATTAATGGCGGCGATGACGATTATTTTGTTTGAACGGATTGATTGGGAACGCTCAAGGCTGAGCCATTCAATGACATCATCTGCTCAGTAACAAGCTGGAATCGAATTCACCCGTATTCGGGATGGACTTGAACCTGTACTTAAAATCATTGGGTACGGAAGAATTGCGATAGGTATTACTGGAAGGGGAGAAGATGAAAACTTTCTTTTTTTCAAGGTACTATAGACATCAGTGCACGCCTATAGAACATGAAATGGTGCGACCGAGTGGACTCGAACCACCGACCCCCACCATGTCAAGGTGGTGCTCTAACCAACTGAGCTACGGTCGCAAATTGAAGCGTTCATTTATCGGTATTTAAGGTAAGTACATGATAAATCATGCTGTTTCCTTTCCCGTTTTGAACGGGCGCTATTATGGCCTTGCACTGATGCAATGACAAGTATTTTGTTGCCATCCCCGTATCGAGTGCTGAATGTTTGGCCGGATTGAAAATCATTGCCGAAAGTGAGCAGGACAATCGCCGGTATGTGCTTGTCCTGCTTGCTTATGGTGCGTTCAGCGACGGCTTACAACAGCATGTCGTTGCCGTTAATCAGAACACAGAGTCATTGTGTGCAGCGGGCACCGCTGCAAGGCTTGAGTCGGCTAGCGGCGGGATAGCCAGGCGCTGGCCGGACGTTCAACAAATCGATAGAGCAACCATCCGCCCAAAATGCTCATTATACCGCCTAACACAATCAGGAGTGTGGCGTGAACGAGATCGTGGCTGGCTGTTCCCATTGTCCGTTTCAGCAATAGCAGAATCGCATAGTGGATCATGTAAAATCCAAACGAAATAGTGCCAAGCCATTGCATCAAAGCTGAACTCAAGAAATTAGGTTGGTTATTAATATCCCCCACGACCAGTGAACCCAGAAATAATACGAACGGTATCAACGTCACCAGATTAAAACTAAACTGAAAAGGCATGAAGAGATCGACCATATAGGCCAAAATGCTTAGTGCCACGCACGTTGTAATTGAAATTCGAATCCATTTTCCCTCTTGAATAATTCGCGCTGTGACCATGCCGATGAGGAACTCGTAAAGCCGCAATAGCGGAAAGGTATAGGCAAGGCACATCTGAGTATTGCCGATTGGCACGGGCCATCCATGAACGGGGAGGCCGGATGAGGTGAGTTCATATACCACTATCTGGCTGATAATCATACCCGCGTAACAAATCCAGATGGTCGGCCAAAGAAATGTCACCGGTATGCGTTTTACCAATTTAATTAACCAGGGGAAGGTCAAATAAAAAAATATGATGGCACTCAGGAACCAACTGGGTGTATTCGCACCAAAAAAAATATCAATATCAGGAATCCATGCCTGTATCAGTAACAGATTGGGTAGCCATATATCAGGTCGGTTAAAGCTGACGGCGCCGCATGCCATCAAAATAAGCAAGGTGACGACATGGCTGGGGTATATTTTCGCCAGTCTTTTCTTGTAAAAGCGAATCGGATCGTCAATGGGGCGTGCCGACCAGGTCATGACGAACCCGCTGAGTATAAAGAAAAAAGAGACGCCTACCCATCCTGACTTGCTGAAGAAAAAGGCGTAACTATCGCTAATCTCAGCATCGGAGAATGGATTCCACATTCTTGGTATCGATACGTGAAATAAATAAACACCGATGGCAAGAATAAAGCGAATACCATTCAATGAAGGGAGTGTAGACGCAGTGCTTTTAACCTTTCTGTTTTCATGGGTAATAGCATGCGAAAATGTAGACGAGCTATGACTATAATCAACCATATTATTTACCACCTCCGTGAAGATTTATGAAAATAAAAAACGACCTGCCAGCCTGTTGGCCGGATAGGTTTTTGCTATAAAATCAAAACATTGCTTTTTGCAGGGTTTGGTTCTACTGGGTTCGATATTGTTGTCGATTGACGTGACAATATTTAAATTAAGGCCGTCTTATTGTGTAATGAGTAGGGTGCCTTGTTCTGTTATCAATAAATTCACATCTCATAAACAATAATTTAAACTTCGATGGCAATATAGGCAAGCGGTGAGATGGGTTTATTTCATCATCAATGTGGAATGCAATGAATTTATTGGGAAATTAGTGAGAAATTAATTAATGAGGCTATGCGGACACGAGGCCATTGGATAATATATTTTAGCTTGTTTATTATTTCTCTAATGTCTGGTTTTTATTTATGACGCATGACTATTCGGTATAAATAAATTAGTTAATGAATCGAGGTGTGTTTAATTTTTCTTTACGGATAACATAAGCCATCAAACCATGTCGCATGGCAATATTATCTGGATATGCCGCCGTCAAGCCACACAAGCCATATCCATATAAAGCCATATGTGGAATGCCTTATTTTTCCGTAAACTCGGTATCTTCGGCCCGAATGCCACCTCGGAACTCAACCGCTTCGTCGTGTATCTTGCGCTTCCCGCACTGCTTTTCGACATTATTGCGCATGCGCGCTGGTCTGATGTATGGCAGCCCGGTTTAATCATGGCGTTTGGTCTTGGCGCGGTGCTGGTATTCGCGGTTACTCTCATTTTCCAAATTTCCCGTTCGCGACATCTGGCCGATGCCGCGCTGGACGCATTGAATTCAAGCTATGCGAACACGGGTTTTATGGGGTTCCCGCTGGCGCTGGCGTTTCTGGGACCGACGGCGATGGCGCCGACTCTAATCGCGACGATTATCACGGTCTGCGTGCTCTTTGCATTTGCGATCGTGATTGTTGAAACGGGGATCCAGACCGAGAGGCGGCGTGCGCAACTGGTGGCGAAAGTCGTCGGGGCATTGGTGCGCAATCCGCTACTATACCGCCGTTCTGTTGGCTGCGCTGCCGACGGGAACTGGGCCTTTCATGTTGGCGGAGTTTTACCGCCGGGAAGCGCGCATTACTTCGCGAACCGTACTGTTTTCCACCATTATCTCGATTCTGACGATAACGCTTTATCTTTCCTGGATTCATCCGGAAGCCTGACTGGCGAAGGTATTTATCAACGGTCGGCATATTAACTTGCTTCATTTTTCAAGACTGGCGAGCATGAAGCGCAGCGATTAGGTTTTTCGACAGTCGGGTTGTTGGGAACGCGCGTCACGATGGAAGCGGATTTTTTCAAAAAACCGTTCCGTGAGGCGGGTATTAACGTGGTCATTCCCGACCGTGAAGCGATAACGTTTATTGCGGAAAAAATCCTGACGGAACTGGAACGGGGGATCGTCAGGCCGCAAACACAGGCGGTGTTTCTGAATATTGTGCAGCGCATGAAAGATGAACAGGGCATCGACGCGGTTATTCTGGGTTGTACCGAACTGCCGCTGTTGTTCAATGGGGTGACATTACCTGTGGCAAGCCTAGACACCATGCAAACTCATATCAATGCCTTACTTGACGTGATGCTGGCGGACAGGTCGATAGACTGATGGGGAAACCGTGCTGTGCCGGTTTTGTCGTCACGCCCGCATTTACACGCGGGCGTGCAACCGGCTATTACGGCGTACTAAATTAATAATTAATACGTACTAAATTAATACGTACTGAATTAATGCGTACTGAATTTCAGGCCGATAATTCCCGCTACAATCAGTGTCAAACTGATAATGCGCGGCGGGCTGACGGATTCGCCAAACAGGATAATCCCTGCCAGCGCAGTACCCACGGCGCCGATTCCCGTCCAGATGGCGTAAGCCGTACCGGTCGGTAAATTTTTTAGCGCTAAGGAAAGTAGCCCGATACTGGTGAACAGCGCGACAACGGTAATGACGCTGGGGACCAGACGGCTAAAGCCGTGGGTATATTTCAGGCCGATAGCCCAGACGACTTCTAATAATCCGGCAAGAAAAAGAATTAACCAGGACATGTTCACTCCATTATGAATAATGGGGTCGTCCCCACCGCAAAAAAAAAGCGCTTGCAGGTCGTCCAGCAAGGCGGAAAAGCCGAATGGCTTTTCTGACAGGATTAACGCTTACGGTTTATCCGGCGTGGTATTTTATTGCGCTGAGGTTTATTCCCGGCAGTCAGAACCGACAAGGGTCATCTCAATGCTGATCCCAGGCATCATGCGTTGCAGACCATCGCTCAGCCGTTCACCCGCGTCATATAATGCCGTCAACGGCATCACCGGCAAGCTTTCCAGAATAAACCACATTTGGCGGGTTTCTGAATTCAGCCGCGTTCTGACTCCCTGACGCCAGTTCCAGCGACGACAGGTTGCGCCTTCATCATCCCGCCAGATAACTTCTCCCGGTTCGGGGGACTCCTGAGCCGGCAGCCCGTCCTTCATGGTGTCGAACCGCTCGGTGCCATCTGCCATCGTTAATCTGGGCGTACCGACATAGGCCGCGAGGTTTTCACCACCCACGGGGATTGCATATTGAAGGCTAACGGCGTTGTAGAGATCCACCACCGGATCAATGCCCGGCATGCTGCCATCGCGCAGCACACGTTTACGCAGCGCCTCGGCTGAGCACGGGGTACGTTGCGGTTTAGCGCCGAACTTCCTGAAAACATCAGCCCAGGCGGCAAGGTGCGCATCAGCCCAGCGTGCTTCTCCCGCAATAACCGATTTGCAGGCAGCGGTCAGCGCTTCATCAGCGATACCTGGATCAGTGATCGGCGTTGCTGCGGCGGTGATGCTCAGCGCCCTGAAACCCGGTGCCAGTATAGCAACACTGGCGTCGATTGACGGTAAAACGGAAAGCATTAGATAATCCTAAAATGACTAATTTATTTCACATTATCGACCTATGACCAAAAAAGTCAATATATCGACCGAATCGGGCGCGGATATCCAGACGGTGAGCGAAGCCGTTTCCCGCAGAATCAAAGCGCACCGGAAAAAGCAGAAACTCTCGCTGGATGAGCTTTCACGACGCGCTGGCGTCAGCAAAGGTATGCTGGTGGAGATAGAGAAATGCACGGCCAATCCCAGCATCGCCATCTTGTGTAAGATCGCGGCGGCGCTTGGTTTGTCCGTTGCCGATATCGTCAACGTGACGGACGCTCCGGCGGTATACCTGATCGAACAGGGAAATATTCCAACGTTATGGAACGGCCCTCACGGCGGTACGGCGCGTCTGCTGGCGGGGACCAGCGGCCCCAACATGATAGAACTGTGGCGCTGGGAGATGTTCCCCGGTGAAGTATTTGAGTCGTCAGGCCACCCCCAGGGGACGCTTGAGCTGTTCCATGTTGAGACCGGGGTGTTGAGCATGAAGGTGGATAACACCGAGCTCGTCATTCCTGCCGGGTGTTCAGCAGTGGCAAGAACCGATGTGCCGCATCGTTACGCAAACGTAGACGACGGCAAACTTATTTTTACGATGACGGTGGCTGAACTGCATCAATAGCCGGGAATAGTGGCGTTACTGGCGTCACCGGGTTTCCCGCTGGCGCCGGTTTGCTGTGATCATCAGGAAGAAAACAAACCGGAAAGCGGTAGCGCCAATGAATTGTGGGAAAGCGTATCGGTACAACAGGGGAGTCAGCGTTTTTACGTCGTTATAAACACGGGCTGAATGTTTATATTTGAAGGAATGGTGCGTTCAATTGGACTCGAACCAACGACCCCCACCATGTCAAGGTGGTGCTCTAACCAACTGAGCTATGAACGCATCGTGTTACTGAAACTGTCAGGGCGACAGCGGGGACGAATATTAACGGGCTATAGGGGCGCTGGCAAGGGAAAAAACGCAAAATTCCCGTTAGATCACACTGAGTGACGAGCTTGTAAGCAGAGCGCCGTTTTTTTCGGCGCTCTGCCGCCATCAACGAATCAACGTGCCGCCCGCGCCAGAATACGCGCCGGCGATTGGCGTTGCACCCAACGGATCCGCAGCACCATCATGGTGGCGGAGGAGGTCAGGCCGATGATGAACCCCCACCAGAACCCGGCCGGCCCCATCCGCGGCACCAGTATGTCGGTCAGCGCCAGCGTATAGCCGCTGGGCAGCCCCAGTATCCAGTAGGCGATGAAGGTGATAAAGAAAATGGAGCGGGTATCCTTGTAACCGCGCAGCACGCCGCTGCCAATGGTCTGCACCGCGTCGGAAATCTGATAGACCGCCGCCAGCAGCATCAGATGCGAGGCCATCGCCACCACATCCGGGTTTTTGTTGTAAAGCATGGCGATGGGTTCACGCAGCGTGATGGTGAAGATAGCCGTGCACATCGCCAGCAACACGCCGGTAGCGATACCGGTACGCGCCGCTACCCGGGCAGCCTCCGCCGAACCTTCGCCCAGCCGGTGGCCGACGCGAATGGTGGCGGCGACGCCGACAGACAGCGGCAGCACGAACATCAGCGAGCTGAAGTTGAGCGCGATCTGGTGGCCCGCCACATCAACCACCCCGAGCGGCAATACCAGCAGCGCGACAATCGCAAACAACGTCACTTCGAACAGCAACGCCAGCGCGATGGGCAGCCCCATGCCGGACATCCGCTTGAGTACGGCCCAATCCGGCTTCAACTGGGTTTTGAACTGACGAATGTCTTTCAGCCAATAGGCGTGGCGGGAATAGGCCGCCATCATCAACATCATCATCCAGTATACCGAGGCGGTCGCCACCCCGCAGCCGACGCCGCCCAACTCCGGCATGCCCAGCTTACCGTGGATGAAAACGTAGTTGATGGGAATGTTGATCAGCAGGCCGATAAATCCGATCACCATCCCCGGCTTGGTCTTGGACAAACCTTCGCATTGGCTGCGAAACACCTGATAGAACAGGTAACCGGGCGCGCCCCACAACAAGGCATGCAGGTATTTCACCGCTTTGTCGGCCAGTTCCGGCGCGCCGTCATGCATCAGGTTAATGGCGTATTTTCCCTGATAGAGCACGAACATGGTCAGGATGGAGATAGCCGCGGCCAGCAAAAACGCCTGCTGAGTCTGATGAGCGATGCGATCCCGGCGTCCGGAGCCGTTGAGGTTGGCCACGACCGGCGTCAGCGCCATCAGCAAACCGTGACCGAACAGGATGACCGGCAGCCAGATGGAGGTGCCCACCGCCACCGCCGCCATATCGGTGGCGCTGTAGGAGCCCGCCATGATGGTATCCACCACACCCATTGAGGTTTGCGAGACTTGCGCGATGATGACCGGAATAGCCAACGCCAGCAAATGGCGGGCTTCTGATAAGTACTTCTGCACGAAAACACCTTCCTAAAGCAGGATGGAGAGAGATCTCTAATGGGGAGAGAAAGGCAATCATCCTTTATTTATAAAAAAAGATGAAGCATTGTAACGATTTGCCAACAGTAAACCAATGACTGACTGAACGGGAGTGATCCCGTTTGGTTTTCCTGAGGATATGGTGCAAACTGCCAGACATTAGTGAACGTTGTCTCTCCCGAGCGCAGGCTCGCCGCGCCATATCACTGTAGCGTCGCGTTCACGCTTATTACTGACCAGGAGGCAAGACCAGCACCATGTTTACCGGTATTGTTCAGGGCACGGCGACCGTCGTGTCGATTGATGAAAAACCCAATTTCCGCACTCATGTCGTTCAACTGCCCCCCGAACTGCTGCCGGGGCTGGAAACCGGGGCTTCCGTAGCGCACAACGGTTGTTGCCTGACCGTCACCAAAATCGATGGCGATCGGATCAGTTTCGACCTGATCAAAGAGACGCTACGGCTGACCAACCTGGGCGAAGTCAAAGCCGGCGATCGGGTTAATGTGGAGCGCGCCGCCAAATATGGCGACGAAATCGGCGGGCATGTGATGTCCGGCCATATTATGTGTACGGCGGAGATCGTGAAAATCCTGACGTCGGAAAATAATCACCAGATCTGGTTCCGGTTGGCTGATGAATCGCAGATGAAATATGTGCTGCACAAAGGATTCATCGGCATTGACGGTATCAGCCTGACGGTAGGGGAAGTGACCCGCAGCCGTTTCTGCGTGCATCTGATTCCGGAAACGCTCCAGCGCACGACGCTGGGTCAGAAACGACTGGGCGACCGCATCAATATCGAAATCGACCCGCAAACCCAGGCCATCATCGACACGGTCGAACGCGTCCTGGCTCGTCAGGCGCAGCAGCAACAGGAGCAGGCCGCGGCGCAGGTGGAGCAGGGCGAATAAGCCATTCCTTCCCTGACGCTTTCTCCCCTATGAAAACCGGCAGCCAGGCTGCCGGTTTTTTGCTATTTAGGTGGCGGATGCGCCGGATGGCGGTGATTATCTGGGGACTCGCAAGCCGCCTTCCACGCCGTCCACGCTGAACAACACCTGCCAGAGTTGAATGTTGCGGGCGCGGAATGAACCCGCGAAGCTGTTGAGATAATAGGTGAACATGCGCTGGAAACGTTCGGAGTAACGCTCGGACAATGCTGGCCAGTGCTGCTGGAAGCGGTGATACCAGGCCATCAACGTGCTGTCGTAGTCAGCACCGAAGTTATGCCAGTCTTCCATCACCAGATACGGCTCGCTGGTTACGGCGATTTGCTCTATCGACGGCAGGCTGCCGTTGGGGAAGATGTACTTGCTGGTCCACTTATCTCCCGTTGGCGTGGGGGTGTGAGTGCCGATCGTGTGCAGCAGGAACAACCCATCAGGTTTAAGATTGCGCTTTACTATCTGGAAGTAGGTATCGTAGTTCTTGGCGCCGACATGCTCGAACATGCCGACGGAAACGATGCGGTCAAACTGCCGGTTCAGGTCGCGGTAGTCCTGCAGCAGGATGTTCACGTCCAGATCATGGCAGCGCTGTTGCGCCAGTTTTTGTTGCTCGCGGGAGATGGTCACGCCGGTGACGGAAACGCCGTAGTGACGCGCGGCGAATTCTGCCAGCCCGCCCCAGCCGCAGCCGATATCCAGCAGGGTCATGCCGCGGCGCAGCTGCAGTTTTTCGCAGATCAAGCGCAGCTTGTCCTGCTGTGCCTGCTCCAGGGTTTCGGCCTGTTTCCAGTAGCCGCAGGAGTACTGCATATAAGGGTCAAGCATCAGGGTGAAAAGATCATTACCGAGGTCGTAATGCTCCTTGCCCACGATCCAGGCCCGACGGCGGGACTGCAGGTTGGTCAGCCGCGCCATCAGGATCCGCAGCGTATCGCGCCAGCGGTGAGGGAGCTGGTTTTCCAACCCGGCGCGCAGCACGCGGTGGAAAAACATGTCCAGCCGCTCACACTCCCACCAGCCATCCATATAACTTTCGCCCAATCCCAACGAGCCTTCGCGCAGCACGCGCTTATACATGTCGGGATTTTTTACCTGAATATCAAACGGGCGTGAACCGTTAATGACGATGTCGGCGGCCGACAGCATTTCATTAACAATCTGGAACCAGGATAGGTTAGGGGTACCCAGTTCCTCCACATAAGATGAACTCATAACTTCTCCCTACCTTGCCGGAAAAATGCCTTTGCAAGGAAAAACATTAGACAAATGTACCCACGGAGGGCATTCGGTGGACCCAATCCATCGTCTACCCCTGAACGTCTCAGAGGAAAATAAGAGAAAAGCCGGTACGAAAGGCGTCTATCCCTGGCCGTAACAAAAAGGTGCAGCGGTCAACAGGCAGGATAGAAAAAGTAAGGCGATGCATGAGGCCGAAAGCATCGTCTGATCATGATTATTGTCGTCAACGACAGTGACAAGTGTATGACTGCTTTAACCCGACGACAAGATTCATTGGGTTAAAGCAGCACGTTAAGTCATGAGCTCAACAGCGATAGCATGCGCCGGCACCATGTGTGGTGCGGCCTGCCGCTTGATTGAATAGCCAGACAGAGATAACGGAATCGTCTGAATTTTAACGGCGGTAATCGAGGAACGGGCCGTCGGCGACGGAGCGGCGTTCGATCAGCGTCGGATGCACTTCAATGGTCTGGGCTTCCTCGCGTTTGCTGGTAATGCGGTCGAGCAACATGGAGAAGGCCGCCTGTCCCAGTCGCTCCTTGGGCTGGTGGATGGTGGTCAGCGCCGGGGTAAAATACCGGGAGTGGCGGACATTGTCATAACCGATCACCGAAATATCCTGCGGTACGCGCAGCCCCAGTTCGTCGGCGGCGCAAATGGCGCCCATCGCCATGATATCGCCGCCGCAGAACACCGCGGTCGGACGCTGTTTCTGGGCCAGAATCTGGTGCATCGCCTTGTAGCCGGATTCCGGCTCGAAGTCGCCCTGAACCACCCATTCTTCCCGTAGCGGAATGTCGGCCTCTTTCAGCGCTTTCAGGAAACCCAGATAACGCCCACTGCCGGTATTGCGCCCGAGAGAACCGGGAATGGCGCCGATGTCGCGGTGGCCGCGCTCAATCAGGTAACGTCCGGCCATGTAGCCGCCGGCAAACGCGTTATCGATAATGGTATCGGTAAAATCGCTGTGGGCTTCGCCCCAGTCCATCACCACCATCGGGATATGGCGGTAATCCGCCAGCATCGATAGCAGTTCCGGCGGGTACTCGGCGCACATCACCAGCAGGCCGTCGACCCGTTTTTGCGCCAGCATGGACAGGTAGGCGCGCTGTTTGTCCTGATTATTATGGGAGTTGCACAGGATCAGCGTATAGCCTCTGGCGTAGCAGCTGTTTTCCACCGCCTCGATGATTTCGGCGAAATAGGGCGCCTCGCTGGATGTCGCCAGCAGGCCGATGGATTTGGTGTGGTTGACTTTCAGGCTGCGGGCCACCGCACTCGGCGAATAATGCAATTCATCGATGGCCGCACGCACCGCAGCCTTGGTCTCTTCGGCGACGAAACGTGTTTTATTGATCACGTGTGATACGGTTGTGGTCGAAACGCCCGCGCGTTTTGCCACATCTTTGATCGTTGCCATCTAAAGTGACTCCTGAACTCATCTGTTACAGTAGCTTGTCTGTTACAGCAGTAAATATGTTGTTAATCGTTTGCCTGCGTGAATTCTTCTCCTGCCAGACAACAAGGCAACATTTCAGGAGGAGACATGCCGAGGTGTGTAGCTTGAAGGGAGGGCTGACGCTTCGACCAACGCAGTGTATACAGTAAACTGCGGATTTTGGCCGATTTAGAGCAAAAGTGGAAGAGGCAATTCGTTTTATCTCTGTGACGCAGAAACCGGTTTTTTGACGCTCGCCGGGTGATAATAGACCTATGCTTTATAATGTTTCCCCCGTCTGCCGGATAGGGGATTGATTCAGACATGACAGGATGACGGCGATCATCAGTCACATACAGGAGAATACTATGGATACCAACTTGAAAATGTCGCTGTTCACCACTGTGGCTTCACTGGCGATGATCATCATCTTTAGTCTGAGCGCGGTATTGAACTGACGGCGTGGCGCTAGCGGCGCCTGGAACGTCAGCGGCGTATTCGTTGCCGTCAAAGACAGGAAAACAAAAAGGGGCGCGATGCCCCTTTTGTCGTATTGAGAACGGCCATTCCAGCGGAAGTTGTTTAGCGAATGGTTTTCGGCGTGACCACGCGACGGGCGCCGACGTAGTGATCCTGCCAGTAGTCCTCGCTCAGTTTGCTGATTTTAATGTCAGAGCCGGAACGCGGCGACTGAATGAAGCGACCATTGCCGAGATAGACGCCGACATGGTCGGCGGCGCCGCGGTTGGTTATCCGAAAGAACACCAGGTCGCCGCTTTCCAGCTCGCTTTTCTTGATAGGCGCGGCGTCACGTAAGTGGTACATCTCATTGGCGGTTCGCGGAATCGGGATTTTCACCACATCTTTATACGCGTAATACACCAGTCCGCTGCAATCGAAACCGGAGTAGGGGGTCGCGCCGCCCCAGTGGTAGGGTTTGCCGATTTGGCTCATCAGCTTGTTCATGGCGGTCAGTTTGGCATGCTGGTAGCGCTTTTGGTGAGCGGCGCTGATGGTCAGCGCGGCTTTATCCTGCCGGCCTTTTTTACTCTTGCCGTGTGATGATGCGCTGGCGCTTTCTTCTCCGACGACGGCAGACTTGCTTTTTTTGCTTGCCGTTTTAGCAATCACGGTTTCGTGCGCCTTATGACTGCTTTTCGCCGGTGCCGGGGTGTCTTTTTTCGCGGTTTTGCCGGCGGGCGCTTTAGCCTGAACGCTTTTTTCCTGCTTCTGCGGCTTGCTGGTTGTGTGGGCTGCGGCCGCAGTGGTCACCGGTTTTTTATCATTGTGCGGTTTGACGTTTTTATCGTGAGCGGCGGTCGTTTTGGCAGGCGCGGTTTTGGTGGTTTTTTCCGGTTTTTTGTCATGAGTGGGTGCCGCACCCTTTTTGGTATTTTTGGCAACCTTGCTTTTTTTGGATTCCTCAATAGCTTTATTCGCCGTTTCTACGCCGGTTTTGCGCGGTAATACCGCAGCGCTATGTGGATTAGCCTGTGCCAGGTTAAAAAACAGATTACTGAAAAATAATACGAAAAGCGTAATAAATAAACGCATGATAATTCTGACCGAATGTTGTCCTCAATCGTTCAATCTTTACAGTATTCCCGAAAATGACCTGATAAAAAAGTGGGGAATAAGGCATTGTTACTACAAAATAGTGAGAAAACGTTAACAACGGAGCTCGCTGCTTAATTATCAGTCGATTCGGCGTTGTTTTGTGCTGGCGCGCGACCAGTCAGACAAAACCCTACAAAAGATAGCGTTTTTTTGTGGCCGTCGCTATCGTTAGAATACAAAACAACAGAAGCGGCACGGCACGGTATGCCGCGAGTCACATGAACAGCCGTTGATGGGCTGGTCATCACGCCCTTGAGGAAGCAATAGAATGACGACAACGACACTTGAAAAGATTCAGCGTCAGATCGCTGAAAACCCGATTCTGCTGTATATGAAAGGTTCTCCCAAACTGCCGAGCTGTGGTTTTTCTGCCCAGGCGGTACAGGCGTTGTCGGCGTGCGGCGAGCGTTTTGCCTATGTGGATATTCTGCAGAACCCGGATATCCGCGCTGAATTGCCCAAATACGCTAACTGGCCGACGTTCCCGCAGCTGTGGGTGGATGGTGAATTGGTTGGCGGCTGCGACATCGTGATTGAGATGTATCAGCGCGGCGAATTGCAGCAACTGATTAAAGAAACCGCCGACAAGTACCGATCCCAGCAGGCGGATCAGCAGTAATCCCCTTCTGTATCAGGCAGCCCGGCGCTGCCTGATGTCGTTTTACTCGTTACGATTATGATGCTTTGATAGCGCAAGGTGTTTGCACGGACACACGCGTCCGCGCAGTCTTACTCTTCACTGCCGACAGCCAACGACGCTTCGGTATCGGTTCCCGATGCCAGCGGCCAGCCGCCCATACGCTTCCAGCGATTGACCAGTTCACAAAACAGTTGCGCTGTCCGTTCGGTGTCATAGAGCGCCGAGTGCGCCTGGCTGGCGTCGAATGGGATCTCCGCCGCAATGCAGGCTTTAGCCAGCACCGTCTGCCCCAGCACCAGCCCGCTGAGCGCGGCGGTGTCAAAGGTGGCGAAAGGGTGGAATGGGTTGCGCTTCAGGCCGCAGCGTTCTGCCGCCGCCATCAGAAAGCTGTGATCGAAGGTCGCGTTATGAGCCACGATGATGCCGCGATTACAGTTCTGATCTTTGATTCCCTTACGCACGGCCTTGAAGATTTCATGCAGCGCTTCATATTCGCTCACCGCGCCACGCAATGGGTTGGCAGGGTCGATGCCGTTGAAGGCCAGCGCTTCGGGCCGCAGGATAGCGCCTTCAAACGGTTCGATGTGAAAATGCAAGGTTTCGTCCGGCTGTAACCAACCGCTTTCATCCATTTTCAGCGTTACGGCTGCAATTTCCAGCAGCGCATCGGTTTTCGCGTTGAACCCGGCGGTTTCCACATCGATAACAACAGGGTAAAAGCCACGAAAACGCGCGTTCAGGGCGTTCAGGTTATTTTTCTCAGCCATTCGTTTCTTATTTCTTCAGTAACATGCAGTGCGCATTATGGCAAATTCCGGCGGGGGATGCAGCAGCCGTGCATGACGGCGAATAACCGTTCCCCCGAAAGACAGGCGCCTGTCGGCACCTGGACAGCAAAGGCGGGATGATCAGTTGCCCAGTCCCTGACCGGCCTGTGAACGTTCGATCAGCTCGATCTTGTAACCGTCGGGGTCTTCAACGAAGGCGATAACAGTGGTGCCGCCTTTGACCGGGCCTGCTTCACGGGTAACCTTGCCGCCGGCCTGACGGATACGTTCGCAGGCGCCCGCTACGTCATCCACGCCCAAGGCAATGTGACCGAAGGCGGTGCCCAGGTCATAGCTTTCCACGCCCCAGTTGTAGGTCAGTTCGATCACTGCGCCTTCGCTTTCCTCGGTATAGCCGACGAATGCCAGAGAATATTTGTATTCCGGATTGTCGCTGGTGCGCAGCAGGCGCATGCCCAGTACCTTGGTGTAAAAATCGATAGCGCGCTGCAGGTCGCCAACGCGTAGCATGGTATGAAGTAAACGCATAATGACCCCTATTTTGATCAGTGGGTTAACCGTCATGGGCGATATCGGTTGTGTTCCGTTACCGCCTGAAATAACAGGGCCTGAGTATAACGTCGTTGCCGGGGGGAGTCCAAACCTGTGGCCGGGCGCCGCTTTTCAGGCGCGGTTGCTGAAAAAAAGACGTGATAAGCGGGAAAATAGTAGTTAATTGCGCGCTAACGTTACGGAAAGCTTGCCAGTGACGGCAATCAAGGTTTCAATAAAGACGTCAGATGAGGAGGTCCTGTGGCTGAGCAGCTCGAACTTTTTCCTGTTCCCAACCCTTGCCGGGGTATCTGCCAGGCGGATGACCGGGGCTTCTGTCGTGGTTGTTTTCGAAGCCGCAGCGAGCGCTTTAATTGGGGAACGATGAGCGATGCGCAAAAACAGGATGTGCTGCGTTTGTGTCGGCAAAGGATGAAACGTTCGCAGCGAAGTGAAAAGAATTCAGCGCCCTCCGAGCCGGATCAACCAGCCTTGTTTTAACCGGCACGGTGATATTTAATGATATAAATTAAGTTCAAGATCATTTTTAATTAATTATTATTTGCTAGAATAGATTGATAACAATAAGACATTTTTTATTAGACTTTCGTTTTAAATCAGAGTTGATTGCAATCCAGGGAAGTTGCTTAGTATGCTAACTATAAGGAGAAGTGATGGAATTGCCGTTAGGTTCTGATTTAGCCCGGTTGGTTCGTGTATGGCGCGCTTTGATTGATCATCGATTAAAGCCTCTGGAACTCACGCAGACGCACTGGGTCACGCTGCATAATATTCACCAACTGCCTCCGGGGCAGTCCCAAATTCAGCTAGCCAAAGCGATAGGAATAGAACAGCCTTCGCTGGTGCGTACGTTGGATCAGCTTGAAGACAAGGGGTTAATTACCCGGCACATTTGTGCCCACGACCGACGCGCCAAGCGTATTCTGCTAACAGATATGGCGGATCCTATCATTCAGGCTGTTAATGACGTTATTGATCAGACACGCAGCGAAATATTAAATGGTATTACCCCGGAAGAAGTGGATGAGTTGGCCACTATTATCTCCCGGCTGGAAAAAAACATTTTGGCATTACATGAGAGTCAGTCTTAATTAATAGAAAAAGTAAATGTTTTGGCGGGCGAATTCGAATTCCAGGCAACATATACTTTAAATAATTCGCATTGCAGGATAAAACGCTCTCGTTTTGAACAATACAAAGCGTTGGCCCTTCAGGGTAAGGCACATTATGAGCCTTGCAACGCGACGATCGGTCAAATTCTCAGGAACTTGCATAAGTAAATGACTGGGATGAACGGCAACGTCGCCGGAAGCAGGGTTGAATGTGGCTTGTCGCGGCCCCTAAGGGCGAGGCCCACGGATGGGCTGAGTAATAAAGTCGGCGTACCTGCAACTCGAAATATGACAAGTATATGGCGTGAATGATGGTTATCTGGATATATCGAGCCGAATTGATGACATTAGACAATCACCACCCGGCGGGTGGTGATTGATAATCGAATCTTAGCGCGGAGAGACGGTGATGGAACGGCCGTTGCTGGCCATTGCCACACGTTGTCCAGCGTGGAATTTGGTATCGCCCTGTTTTTGCACCACCATGATGGTGCTGCCGTCGTCTTTACGGATTTCCAGCTCTACACCCTGAACGCGGTTGACCGCGCCTTCAATGCTATTACCGGCAACGCCACCGGCAACCGCGCCTGCGGCTGTCGCCAGATTACGGCCAGTACCGCGACCAACGGTATTACCGACCAGCCCGCCCAGTACGGCGCCGCCGAGGGTGCCGATGACGTTACTGTCTTCACCGGCCTGAATCTGTACCGGACGAGTGGAGACAACGGTGCCGTAGGTTACAGTCTGAACCTGCTTGGCTTCGGATGCACTGTAAACGTCTCCTGACAGGGTGCTGGTATTGGCGCAGCCAGCCAGTGTGATACCTGCTAAAGTGATCACGAGAAAACGTTTCATCATAGAAAGACTCCTGTTATAGCTGTGTCTGTGTCGGGGGCGCAGCCTAAGCCGACGAATTATCTATTGTCACATCATGGTGTGGTCGAACGCACCATTCTACTGTTTCAATTGATGTTAAGGATAGAATAGCGCGCCTAAATTGATAATAAACGCGCTATAAAGTTCCCTGTGAATCCCGCTTTTTCTGAAAAACCGTGTCAAATGGCGATTTTTTACCTACGCTGGCATCAGTCTGACAAAAAAGACAAAATCTAAAGCCAATATACCGACAACGCGCCTGAATCGCCTGGTCATTTGAGGCCATTTCGTGACAGACGGTCATTTTACAAAACAAAGGTAATCCGATGAGGTCTGGAAGATATATCGGTGTGATGTCCGGCACCAGTCTGGATGGTGTCGACGTGGTGCTGGCCGCCATCGATGAGCACACCGTCGCACAGCAAGCCAGTTATTGCCACCCGATTCCGCCGGCGATTCGCCAGACGATACTGAGCATGAACCAGGGGCAGGCCGTGACGCTCTCCGAATTAGGGCGACTGGATACCCGGCTCGGGGCGTTGTTTGCCGAAGCAGTACAGGCACTGCTGCGCCAGACCGGGTTGAGCGCGAGCGAGATTACCGCGATTGGCTGTCATGGACAGACGGTCTGGCATGAGCCGGACGGCGACGCGCCTTGCACCATGCAAATTGGCGATTGCAACCGTATCGCCGCGGTGACCGGCATCACTACGGTCGGCGATTTTCGCCGCCGCGACATGGCGTTGGGCGGGCAGGGTGCGCCGCTGGTGCCGGTGTTCCATCACGCGCTGTTGCAGCATCCGGTGGAGCGGCGAATTGTGCTGAATATCGGCGGGATCGCCAATATTTCGGTGTTGGTGCCGGGGCGCCCGGTAAAAGGCTATGACACCGGACCGGGCAATATGCTGCTGGATGCCTGGGTGTGGCGCAACCGGGCGCAGCCGTACGATAAAGACGCCGCCTGGGCGTTAACCGGCCAGGTGGATAACGCGTTGCTGAGCCACATGCTGTCCGATCCCTATTTCGGCTTACCGGCGCCCAAGAGCACCGGACGCGAGTATTTCAATCTGACGTGGCTGGAAAGACAACTGGCGGCTTTTCCTCGTCTGCGGCCGGAAGATGTGCAGGCCACGCTGGTGGCGCTGAGCGCGGAAACCATCGCCGGGCAAGTGTTGCTGACCGGCGGCTGCGAACGTGTGCTGGTATGCGGCGGCGGAGCGCGCAATCCGCTGCTGATGAGTCAGCTGTCGGCGCGTCTGCCGGGCATTGAGGTCAGCGCGACCGACAATTTCGGCATTCGTGGCGATGATATGGAGGCGCTGGCGTTCGCCTGGCTGGCGTTCCGCACCCTGTCGGGGTTGCCGGGCAACTTGCCGTCCGTAACCGGCGCCAGCCGAGAAACCGTACTGGGCGCCATTTATCCGGCGATGATCGTGTAATCGGATTTTGCCGAGAGGTCCGTCAGCGGTCTGTTGATAGACTGCTCCGTTATTGGATTTATCTGGATGGGATGCCGGGATCCGCTAATAACAGGAGAAAAATAGAATGAAACCACTGCTGATTGCCGGTGTAGTGCTGTTAAGCGGCTGCGCTTACTTAATGCCGGCCGCGAAGCCGCAGACCTTGCACTACCAGTGCGGCACCATGCCGCTCACCGTCACCCTGAACCCCGGCCCGCAGGGCGACAGCGTGACCTTCCTGCTGGATGGCGAATCTCACACGCTGCCTCAGGTGCCCGCCGCGTCGGGCACGCGTTACAGCGATGACCGATACGCTTTCTGGAGTAAGGGAAATCAGGCGTTTATCGTGCGGGGCGATAGAATCATCGTCAATGATTGTGTGTTGAAGTAATCCGTGTCCATGCCGTTGCGGGCGTTGAGATTTTGGCGACGCGAGCGCAGAATGAGTCCTCTCTATTTCTCGCCCGGTTAGGCAACGGCAGGACCTCATGACCACAGAACACGATGACGCGCACACCCCTGACACCCGAAACCGCGTTGCGATCGCGCCCGGTGAAAATATTGCTTCCGGTGAAAACATTACTTCCGGTGAAAACATCGCCGCTATCGATATCGCCGATTTACGGCGCGAATATACCCGTGGCGGGCTACGTCGCCACGATCTGACCGACAACCCGCTCGACCTGTTTGAACGCTGGCTAAAGCAGGCTTGCGAAGCGCAACTGGCGGATCCTACCGCGATGTGTGTGGCGACGGTCGACGAGCAGGGCCAGCCTTATCAGCGCATCGTGCTGCTGAAACACTATGATGAAAAAGGCATGGTGTTCTATACCAATATGGGCAGCCGCAAGGCGCAGCAACTGGCGGTGAATTCCCGTATCAGCCTGCTGTTTCCCTGGCACATGCTGGAGCGTCAGGTCATCGTGCTGGGCAAGGCGGAAAAACTGCCGATGCTGGACGTGATGAAGTATTTCCACAGCCGGCCGCGCGACAGCCAGATCGGCGCCTGGGTTTCAAAACAGTCAAGCCGCATTTCCGCCCGCAGCATGCTGGAAAGCAAGTTCTTCGAGATGAAGCAAAAGTTCCAGCAGGGCGAGATTCCGTTGCCGAGTTTCTGGGGCGGATTCCGCGTCACTATCGAGTCGATGGAATTCTGGCAGGGCGGCGAGCACCGCCTGCACGATCGTTTTCTGTACCAGCGCGAGGGCGATGGCTGGACAATCGACCGGCTGGCGCCCTAAATCACCGGAATTTGTTGCGCTAAGCGCTGGCACTCCCGGTGTCGGCGCTTTATTCTATGTCACCCTGAATTTTTCTTTCGCCAAAGAGGCGAAAAGTCGTGTACCGGCAAAGGTGCAGTCGTTTATACATGGAGACTTTGATGGCAAGCAATCTGATTCAACAATTGCAAGAGCGGGGCCTGGTGGCCCAGGTAACGGACGAGGGCGCGTTAGCAGAGCGACTGGCGCAGGGGCCAATTGCACTGTATTGCGGCTTTGATCCGACTGCCGACAGCTTGCATTTGGGACATCTGGTGCCACTGCTGTGCCTGAAACGCTTTCAGATGGCCGGTCACAAACCGGTGGCGCTGGTGGGCGGCGCGACGGGGCTTATCGGCGATCCGAGTTTCAAAGCCGCCGAGCGTAAGCTGAATACCGAAGATACGGTGCAGGAGTGGGTGGAAAAGATCCGCCGTCAGGCGGCGCCGTTCCTGGATTTCGACTGCGGCGACAACAGCGCCGTGGCGGCCAACAACTATGACTGGTTCGGCTCCATGAACGTGCTGACGTTTCTGCGCGATATCGGCAAGCACTTCTCCGTCAACCAGATGATCAACAAAGAAGCGGTCAAACAGCGCCTGAACCGGGACGATGTGGGTATTTCGTTCACCGAGTTCTCCTACAACCTGCTGCAGGGCTATGACTTCGCCTCGCTGAACGCGCTGCACGGCGTGGAGTTGCAGATTGGCGGTTCCGACCAGTGGGGCAACATCACCTCCGGGATCGACCTGACCCGCCGTCTGCATCAGAAACAGGTATTCGGCCTGACCGTTCCGTTGATCACCAAGTCTGACGGCACCAAGTTCGGCAAAACCGAAAGCGGCGCGGTATGGCTGGATCCGAAGAAAACCAGTCCGTACAAGTTCTACCAGTTCTGGATCAACACCGCTGACGCTGACGTATACCGGTTCCTGAAATTCTTCACCTTCCTCGACATTGAAACGATTAATGCGCTGGAAGAGGAAGACAAGAACAGCGGCGTGGCGCCGCGCGCTCAGTATGTGCTGGCGGAAGAAGTGACCCGTCTGGTGCACGGCGAAGAGGGATTGACCGCGGCCAAGCGCATCACCCAGAGTCTGTTTAATGGCAACCTGAGCGACCTGACCGAAGCGGATTTCGCGCAGCTGGCGCAGGACGGCGTGCCGATGGTTGAGCTGGCGACAGGCGCTGACCTGCAGCAGGCGCTGGTGGATTCCGAATTGCAGCCTTCCCGTGGACAGGCGCGCAAGACCATCGCCTCCAACGCCATTACTATCAACGGCGAGAAGCAGTCGGATCCGGAATACGCCTTCACGGGCGCCGACCGTCTGTTCGGCCGTTACACCCTGCTGCGCCGGGGCAAGAAAAACTATTGTCTGGTCTGCTGGAAAGACTGATTGATCCATCAAAGGGAGCGAAATGCTCCCTTTGTTTTTAGGTGCGTTCCCCACCATGATGGGCGACGGGCCGACAACACCGGATAGTGCCGTATCGGTTACGCGCCGAGCGGCGCAACAAAAGCAACACGCGGTTTTATAGCAAGCTGCTTTATAAAAACAAGCACATCGCATTTGAGCAGGCAAGGGTAGTCACTTTCATGAAAAACATACTGTCGATTCAGTCTCACGTGGTTTTCGGTCATGCCGGCAACAGCGCGGCGGAGTTTCCCATGCGCCGGATGGGCGTGAATGTCTGGCCGTTGAATACCGTGCAATTTTCCAACCATACCCAATATGGTCAGTGGACCGGTTGCGTGATGCCGGCCGATCATCTGACCGAGATTGCTCAGGGCATCAGTAATATCGATCATCTGAAGGACTGCGATGCAGTATTGAGCGGGTATATCGGTTCGCCGGAGCAGGGCGGGCATATTCTGGAAGTGGTACGCCGGGTGAAAGCCGCCAATCCGCGCGCCATCTACTTCTGCGACCCGGTAATGGGGACGCCGGAAAAAGGTTGTATCGTACCGGCGGGCGTGACCGATTTTCATTGTAATCAGTCACTGCTGGCGAGCGATATGATTGCCCCCAACCTGCCGGAGCTGGAACTGCTGAGCGGCCGCAGCGTGCATACGGTGGATGAGGCGGTGCAGGCCAGCCGCGAGCTGTGCCGGCGCGGGCCGAAGCTGGTGCTGGTCAAGCATCTGAGCCGCGCTGCCGCCAGTAAGGACAGTTTTGAGATGCTGCTGGTGACGCCGGAAGATGCCTGGCATATCCAGCGTCCGCTGGTGGATTTCGGGCCGCGCCAGCCGGTTGGCGTGGGCGACCTGACCAGCGGTCTGCTGCTGGTGAATCTGCTGAAAGGCGTTGCGCCGGAAAAAGCGCTGGAACATACCACCGCGGCGGTCTATGAAGTGATGCTGGTGACGAAAGAAATGGAGCAGTACGAACTGCAACTGGTGGCGGCACAGGATGGCATTGTGCAGCCACGCCATCATTTCCAGGCCGTTCGTCTCTAAACGACCATCAGCTCAACAACGGGGCGTGGCGTCCCGTTGTGTTCCTCTGTCTTGTACCCTGCTATCAGGGGGCGTCAGTATTTGACGTCAAGCCCTTCCGCCGTCAGCGCTTTTTCCACCGCCGGCCGCCCGGATACTCGTTCCAGATAAGCCGTCAGCGCCGGGAACTGAATCAGGTCGAATTTCAGATCGTGCGCCCAGCGACAGATGGTGAACAGGTAGGCGTCGGCGACGCCAAAGCGGTTGCCCACCAGATAGTCGTGTTCGCTCAATACCTGGTTCAGATAGCGGAAACGTTGCTCCAGATAGCTTTTCAGCAAATCTTTGTACAGCTCCGGCGTGCCGGGGCGGAACAGCGGCGTGAAGGACTTGTGCAGTTCAGTGGAGATGTAAGCCAGCCACTCGATGGCGCGGTAATGATGAATCGTGCTGGACGGCGCGATCAGATTGTATTGCGGTGCTTTGTCCGCCAGATACAGGGCGATGGCAATGGTTTCCGTCAGAATGGTGCCGTCATCCAACGCCAGCGCCGGCACCAGGCCTTTCGGGTTGATCAGCAGGTAATCATCTCCCTGCTCGGTTTTTTTGGTGCGCAGGTCGACTTTCACCAGCGTGAACTTGGTCCGGGTCTCGTGCAGAATAATGTGAGGAAACAGTGAGCAACTTCCCGGTTTGTAATAGAGTTTCATTCGCCATTCCTTCAGTAAACGTCTTTGCGGTGAGTCGCAGTGTCAGGTAAAGGTGTTAACAACGGTAAACGTTTTCACACGATCGTGTAAATCATATTGCAATAAATCAGTAGGGCTGGCTGTGCGCGGCATCGCAAGATAAGAGTGCTGTGAAATCAACGTACTGCCGGGCCATCGCTTTCTCCCGACATCCTTGTCCAGGGATAAACTGTCTCCTTTCTGTTGTTATCGGTTGCATCGCGGGAATATTCACTCTCGCGTGTGGCTTATCTTGCTATCCAATATGTTGCAAATGCGTTAATCACAGTTTGTGTTATCTTTAAATAAGCGATACCTATCGCCGTAAGGCGATGCAACACCGATGGTTTTTAGCCATCTGATCATTTTGCAGCCATATCTGTGTGGCGTTCGCTGACGTGTGTCCGCCGTGCAGGTTGCCTGTCGGGGAGAAATCATGTCATCTCAATCTTATCGTGATGCTTGTCTCGCTACCCTTACGGTCCACAAGCAAACTTACCAATACTGGCGTTTACCGCTGGCGGCGCAACGGCTGGGGAACCTTGATCGGCTACCCAAGTCGTTGAAGATTCTGCTGGAGAATCTGCTGCGCCATCTGGACGGCGACACGGTGCAGGAAGCCGATCTGCAGGCGCTGGCGGACTGGCAGCGCGACGGTCATGCGGACCGCGAAATCACCTTTCATCCCGCCAGAGTGCTGATGCAGGATTTTACCGGCGTGCCGGCGGTGGTGGATCTGGCGGCGATGCGCGACGCGGTGCAGCGGCTGGGCGGGCAGGTCAGCCGGGTGAATCCGTTGACGCCGGTGGATCTGGTCATCGACCATTCGGTCACGGTGGATCATTTCGGCGATGAACACGCGCTGGTGGAAAACACTCGTCTGGAGATGACCCGCAACCACGAGCGTTACGCTTTTCTGCGCTGGGGACAAAAAGCCTTCCGGCATTTTCGCGTAGTACCGCCGGGCACCGGTATCTGCCATCAGGTCAATCTGGAGTATCTGGCGAAGGCGGTCTGGAGTCGGCAGCAGGACGATGTGCTGCTGGCTTACCCGGATACGCTGGTCGGCACCGATTCGCACACCACCATGATCAATGGGCTTGGCGTGCTGGGCTGGGGCGTCGGCGGTATCGAGGCGGAAGCGGCGATGCTGGGTCAGCCGGTTTCGATGTTGATCCCCGATGTGGTCGGGGTGCGGTTGAGCGGCAAATTGCGCGAAGGCATCACCGCCACCGATTTGGTGCTGACGGTGACCCAGATGCTGCGCCAGCACGGCGTGGTGGGGAAATTTGTCGAATTTTTCGGTGACGGTCTGGACCATCTGCCGCTGGCGGATCGCGCCACGTTGGCTAACATGGCGCCGGAGTACGGCGCTACCTGCGGTTTTTTTCCGATCGACGACATCACGCTGGATTACCTGCGGCTGACCAACCGCGGCGACGAGCAGGTCGCGCTGGTGGAGGCGTATTGCCGCGAGCAGGGCCTGTGGCGCCATCCAGGGGATGAGCCACGTTTCAGCAGTGTGCTGGAACTGGACATGGCGAGCGTTGAAACCAGTCTGGCCGGCCCCAAACGGCCGCAGGATCGGGTGACGCTGGCCGAGGCGCCGCGTGCGTTCAACGCCAGCCGGGAACTGGAGCTGACGACGGAAAACCAGGCGGCAGGCACATCGTCAACGCAGGAAAAGGACGAGCCAACGCGGCTGGCGCATGGCGCGGTGGTGATCGCCGCCATCACCTCTTGTACCAACACCTCGAACCCCAGCGTACTGATTGCGGCGGGATTGCTGGCGCGTAATGCCGTTATGCGCGGGCTGAAGGTTAAACCCTGGGTGAAAACCTCGCTGGCGCCCGGCTCCCGGGTGGTGTCAGACTATCTGGAACTGGCCAGGTTGACCGAACCGCTGGCGCAATTGGGTTTTCATCTGGTGGGATATGGTTGTACCACCTGCATCGGCAATTCCGGGCCGTTGCCGGAAGCCATCGAAAGCGCCATTCGTGAGGATGACCTGACCGTGGCGGCGGTGTTGTCCGGTAACCGTAACTTTGAAGGGCGCATTCATCCGCTGGTCAAAACCAACTGGCTGGCCTCGCCGCCGTTGGTGGTGGCCTACGCGCTGGCCGGGAACATGTCCCTGGACCTGACCCGCGATCCGCTGGGTGAGGACGCGCAGGGGCAGCCGGTTTATCTGCGCGATATCTGGCCGTCTGCCGACGCGGTGGCGGATACGGTACAGACGGTCAGCGCCGGGCTGTTCAGTAAAGCCTATGCGTCGGTGTTTGATGGCACGCCCGAATGGCAGGCAATCGAGGTGGGCGAGGAGCAGACCTACCACTGGCCGGCGGACTCCACCTACATTCGGCGTACGCCGTTCTTCGACGATATGCAGAAAACACCCGCGCCGGTGCAGGATATTCGCGGCGCGCACATTCTGGCGATGCTGGGCGATTCGGTCACCACCGATCATATCTCGCCCGCAGGCAGCATCCGGCCTGACAGCCCGGCCGGGCGTTATCTGCAAGATCAGGGCGTCGCGCCGTCGGCGTTTAACGCTTACGGCGCGCGACGCGGCAACCATGAGGTGATGATGCGCGGCACCTTTGCCAATGTGCGCATCCGCAACGATATGGTGCCGGGCAAAGAGGGCGGTTTCACCCGGCATGTGCCGTCGCAGGAGGTGACAACGATCTATGACGCGGCGGTACGCTACCGCGAGCAGCACATACCACTGGCGGTGATCGCCGGGAAGGAGTATGGCTCGGGTTCCAGCCGCGACTGGGCAGCCAAAGGCCCGCGCCTGCTGGGCGTGCGGGTGGTGATTGCCGAGTCGTTTGAGCGTATTCACCGCTCTAACCTGATTGGAATGGGGATTTTGCCGCTGGAGTTTTTGAATGGCGAAAGCCGCAAAACGCTACACCTGACCGGCGACGAGCGGATTGAGGTCCTTGATCTGTCAGACCTGACGCCGGGGGCGACGGTTGCGGTGACGATCACCCGACCGGATGGCGAGTCCCAGATGATTCAGACCCGCTGTCGTATCGATACCGCCACCGAACTGACCTATTTCCGCCATGACGGCATTTTGCACTACGTTATTCGCCGTATGCTTGGTGATTCGCCGCATACCTGATGCCTGAAAGGCCCCAGTCTTCTGTCTGCCATCAGCCTCCATCCGGGGGCTGATTTTTTTGCCATTGTGGCGGTGCCGCGGGAATTGTGCATTGCGCACTTGTACTGACCACTCGGATGCAGTATTAGTGTTTCATGGCTTAATGCCATGATTCATAACATAAAATTATCACACCCCAAATAGTTCGAGTTGTAGGATAAAACGCTCGCGTTTTGAGCAGCATATGCGTTGGTCCTTCAGGGCAAGGCGCATTACAAGCTTTGTAACGCGGCGACGCAGCGAATCCCCCGTGAGTTGGCGACAGACGTGAGTGGGGGACGCAGCGTTGAACGCGGACCTGATAAGGCGAGTCACCAAGCCAACGCACCTGTAACCTGAAGTATGGCGGGATAGAGGAGCAAGGAATGACGATAGACAAGGGTTGGCTGGCATCAATACTGGGTGTATTGAGCCTTACTGCGGTTTCGGTACAGGCGGCTGTGGTGCCTGCCAGCGTACAACTGGCGGATAAACAGGAACTGGTGCGCGCCAACGGTTCTGAACCCGCGTCGCTGGACCCGCATAAAGTGGAAAGCGACGTAGAAGGTAACCTGATCCACGATTTTTTCGAAAAACTGGTGTCGGTGCGCGATGACGGCACCGTGATGCCGGGCCTGGCGGATCGCTGGGAAAATAAAGATAACCAGGTCTGGACTTTCCATCTGCGCCCGGGGTTGAAATGGTCGGACGGCAGCCCGATCACCGCCGATGACGTGGTGTTCAGCTGGCAGCGTCTGGTGGATCCCAAAACATTGTCGCCGTACCAAACATATGTCAGCAGTATGCATGTGCTGAACGCCGCCGACATCATCGACGGCAAAAAGAGCCCGCAGGAACTGGGCATCAAGGCGCTGGACAAACAGACCGTACAGGTAACGCTGGATCAGCCGCTGTCCTATTTTCTGCCGATGGTGGATCACTATGTGATGATCACCGTCCCTAAAGCGGCGATTGAGAAATTCGGCGACAAGTGGACCCAGACCGCCAATTTTGTCGGCAGCGGCCCGTTTATTCCCTCCGAGTGGGTGGTTAACGAACGCATCACCGCCAAGCGTAACCCCAACTATTGGGATAATGCCCACACCGTGCTGAACAAGGTGACGTATCTGGTGATTGTTTCCAATACCGCCGAAGTGAACCGCTATAAAGCCGGGGAAGTGGACGCGACTTACACTATGCCCAATCAGTTGTTTAAATCGCTGAAAGAAGAATTGCCGAATGAAGTGAAAGTCACGCCTTATCTCTCAACTTACCTCTACCGCTTCAATACTCAGAAACCGCCGTTTAATGACGCACGAGTCAGACGCGCGCTGGATCTGGCGCTGGATAAGAGCGTGATTGCCGACAAGGTGCTGGGGCAAGGCCAGGTGCCGGCTTATAACTATGTGCCGCGCGGTATGGCCGGCTATACCAGCAATCAGCCGGAATGGGCCGCTTGGACGCAGCAGCAGCGCAATGCCGAAGCGAAAAAGCTGCTGAAGGAAGCGGGCTACGACGAAAGCCATCCGCTGAAATTCCAGTTGCTGTACAACACCTCCGAATCGCACCAGAAGATCGCCATCGCCGCCGCGTCAATGTGGAAGCAGAATCTCGGCGCGGAAGCCACCTTGTTGAATCAGGAATGGAAAACGCTGCTGGATACCTCTCGTACCGGCAACTTCGAGGTGGTGAGAAGCTCCTGGGGCGCCGACTATAACGAGCCGACGACCTATTTCGATACCCTGCGCGCCAACGACAGCAACAACACCGGCAAATTCAATGATAAAGCCTATGATGAGGTGCTGGATAAAGCGGTGAAAGCGTCGTCGCTGGATGACCGCAGCAAACTCTATCATCAGGCAGAGGCTATCCTGCAACAGCAGATGCCGCTGATCCCGATTTACTACTACGTGCGCAGCCAGATGGTGAAGCCGTATGTGGGCGGGTTCCAACCCGATTTGAAAGGGGATTACTACAGTAAGGATATTTACATTATCAAGCATTGATGATGACACGCCAGGCGGGCGACCGCCTGGCGAGATGGCACGTATTTGGTGATGATACTTATTCGGTGTCCAGCAGGTGGCCCATCTTGGCCGCTTTGGTCGCCAGATAATGCTCGTTTTTCGGGTTGCGGCCGACAATCAGCGGCACGCGCTCCACGATGTTGATGCCCGCTTCGCTCAGGATCGTCACCTTTTTCGGGTTGTTGGTGAGCAGACGTACCGCTTCCACGTTCAACAGTTTGAACATGTCGGCGCACAGCGTGAAGTCACGCTCGTCAGCGGCAAAGCCCAGTTGATGGTTGGCTTCCACCGTGTCGGCGCCCTGATCCTGCAAGGCATAAGCCCGGATCTTGTTCAACAGCCCGATGTTGCGCCCTTCCTGACGGTGATACAGCAGTACGCCGCGTCCTTCTTCGGCAATGTGATTCAGGGCAGCTTCCAGTTGAAAACCGCAATCACAACGCAGGCTAAACAGTGCATCACCGGTCAAACATTCAGAGTGTACTCTGGCCAGTACTGGCTCGGGACTGGAAATATCGCCATAAACCAACGCCAGGTGATCGCGCCCGGTCGCCGTTTCCTCGAATCCTACCATCAGGAAATCGCCCCACGGGGTGGGTAGTTTGGCTTCCGCCACCCGTTTTAGCTGCATGTTAATCTCCAACGCATAAATGATGAATTCCCGTTCCTCACAGGAAGAGAATTACGTATCGACGTCACCGGGCTATAACCCCGGCAGCGGGGTGGTCAGCCGTTCGCTGACCGGTGGCTGAATGATTCGGGATAATCGTGGTGTCGTTGACATAACTGACAAGTATTTTACGTCATACTGACAACTGATGTCCCCTTTTTTGATAAAATTGTGAAAATTTTGTTCTAATATCCTGCTGAATTATAGGGAGAAATAATGCACGACCTGGTCAGACGCATTCTGATTGGCACAATATCATTGATGGTGTTGCCCGTGTTGGTCTGGACGACGGGATGGCAGTGGCAGCCGACCGTGTCGGGGTGGTGGCTTAAGCCCTTGTTCTGGATGACGGAAACCGTGTCGGCGCCCTGGGGAATACTGACCAGCGTGGTGTTGTCGGCCTGGTTTTTATGGTTGCTGCGGGTGCGTATTCGCCCGGCGTTGGTGTTGGTAGCGATACTGCTCGCCTGCGTGGCGCTGGGGCAGGGCGTTAAATCGGTCATGAAAAACTGGGCGCAGGAAGCCCGGCCGTTCGTAGTCTGGCTGGAACAGGCGCACCAGGTGGATGACCGCTATTTTTATTCACTGCCGGCCAGCGCGCGCGCCAGCCTGTTGGAACAGCAACTGCAGCAGGAATCACAACTGCCGCCGTGGCAGCGTCAGCATTGGCAGGAACAGGCTGATTATTCTTTCCCGTCCGGTCATGCCATGTTTGCCGCCACCTGGGCGTTGCTGGCGGTAGGATTGCTGTGGACCCGACGTCATTATGTGACGGTATTGTTAACCATTTTGTGGGCGAACAGTGTTATCGGCAGTCGACTGGCGCTGGGGATGCACTGGCCGCAGGATTTGGCGACCGCCACCCTGATTAGCGCCGGGTTGGCGGTGGTTGCCGTGTGGCTGGCGCAGCGTTGGTGTGGTCCGTTGTTCGCCGCCGCTGTGCCGCAGGCCGCAACCTATCACAAGCCTGCACGCCCGGACGCCTGAGCGGTCACGTTCGTCGAACAGAAGGATGCCGGCGTTGGTCCGACATCCTTCTGCACATCGCTCGCTGTGCGCCGTCATCCGTTTTTCCCTCCGCTATTCCCGTTAGCGTTTCCCCTCCGATGAGGAAATGTTAAGTTAATAGGGTTCACTGCCGAAATTTGGCATAATTCATCCGTTTAAGGCGATATCACAGGAAGCGAACGTGAAATATATGCTGATTTTTTTTCTGGTGCTGGCGGTATTCATCGTATCGATTACGCTGGGAGCGCATAACGATCAGGTTATTACCTTCAACTATCTGCTGGCGCAGGGGGAATACCGGTTGTCGACGTTGCTGGCGACGCTATTTGCCGCCGGTTTTGCGCTCGGCTGGGTGATCTGCGGCCTGTTTTATCTGCGTCTGCGCATTGCGCTGGGGCGCGAACAACGTAAAATCAAACGTCTTGAGCAGCAACTGCCTGCCCCGGAGAACGCCAGCAGCGCCCCCTCCGCTGAGTCAGCTACCCACTAAGGATCGCTTCCATGCTAGAACTGCTGTTTCTGTTGCTGCCGGTTGCCGCCGCCTATGGCTGGTATATGGGGCGCAGGAGTGCACAGCAGGACAAACAGGACGAAACCAACCGCCTGTCGCGCGAATACGTCACCGGGGTTAACTTTCTGTTGTCCAACCAGCAGGATAAGGCCGTCGAGCTGTTCCTCGACATGCTCAAGGATGACAGCAACACCTTCGAAGCTCACCTGACCCTCGGCAATCTGTTCCGCTCGCGCGGCGAGGTGGATCGCGCCATCCGCATTCATCAGGCGCTGACCGAAAGCGCTTCCCTCAGTTTTGAACAGCGACTGCTGGCGGTGCAGCAACTGGGGCGCGATTACATGGTTGCCGGGCTGTACGACCGCGCCGAAGAAATCTTCAAACAACTGGTAGACGAAGAAGACTTTCGCGTCAGTGCGTTACAGCAACTGCTGCAGATTCACCAGTCCACCAGCGACTGGCCGAACGCCATCGATACCGCCGAAAAACTGGTCAAACTGGGCAAAACGCAGTTGCGCAGCGAAATCGCCCATTTCTATTGCGAGCAGTCGCTACAGGCGATGGGCAGCGATGATCTCGACAAGGCGATGGCGATGCTGAAAAAGGCCTCCGCTGCGGATAACCAGTGCGCCCGCGTGTCTATCATGCTGGGGCGTATCTATATGGCGCAGCAAAATTATGCCCAGGCTGTCGCCGTGCTGCAGCAGGTTCTGGAGCAGGATACGGAGTTGGTCAGTGAAACGCTGCCAATGCTGCAGGAGTGCTATCGTCACTTACAGCAGCCGGAAAACTGGGCGGCGTTTCTGCGTCGCTGCGTTGAAGAGAAAAGCGGTTCCACCGCGGACCTGATGATGGCTGATGTGCTCGAACAGTACGAAAGTAGCGAATCGGCCCAGACTTACGTCACCCGCCAGTTGCAGCGCCATCCCACCATGCGGGTGTTCCATCGGTTGATCGATTACCACCAGCGTGAAGCGGAAGATGGCCGCGCTAAGGAAAGCCTGCTGGTGCTGCGCAACATGGTTGGCGAGCAGATTCAGTCCAAGCCGCGCTATCGCTGTCACAAATGCGGCTTCACGTCGCAGTCGCTCTACTGGCATTGCCCTTCCTGTCGCACCTGGGCCAGCGTGAAACCTATCCGGGGGCTGGACGGGGAATAGACTCCCCGTCGTGCATCGTGGTTTGTCGTCCGTTCTATTAGTTACAACATACTAATGAACCTGCCACCCGGCGCGTCGGTCAGGCTATCGCGCGGTTTGGCATTTACCGGCAGGGGCGGGTAGAATGCGCGGCGGAAATGATTTAACTCACTCATGCTTAACGACGGGATCATACCAGTGAACGGCTCAAACACCTCTTCGAATACCACGGTTACAGGTTCTCCGATTATTGTTGCGCTGGATTACGCCGATCAGCGTGCGGCCTATGACTTTGTCGATCGCATCGACCCGAAAGACTGCCGGTTGAAGGTCGGCAAAGAGATGTTCACGCTGTTTGGGCCGCAGTTGGTCAAAGACCTGCAACAACGCGGCTTTGAGGTGTTTCTCGATCTCAAGTTTCACGATATTCCCAATACCACGGCCAGAGCCGTAGCCGCCGCTGCGGAGCTGGGAGTGTGGATGGTCAATGTGCACGCCAGCGGCGGCGCACGTATGATGACGGCGGCGCGTGAAGCGCTGACGCCGTTTGGCAGCGATGCGCCGCTGCTGATTGCGGTGACGGTGCTGACCAGCATGGATGACGCGGATCTGCAGGGGCTGGGGATTACCCTGTCACCCGCGGAGCAGGCGGAGAAACTGGCGCGGCTGACGCAACAATGCGGTCTGGATGGCGTGGTGTGTTCCGCCCATGAGGCCGTGCGGTTGAAGCAGGCCTGCGGCGCGGATTTCCGACTGGTGACGCCGGGGATTCGCCCGGCGGGCAGCGATGCGGGCGATCAGCGCCGCATTATGACGCCGCAGCAGGCGCAGCAGGCCGGGGTGGATTACATGGTGATTGGTCGTCCGATTACGCAGTCTGCCGAGCCAGCCCAGACGCTGAAAACTATTCTGGCTTCGCTGGGAGGCCAATAATGCGTGACGACAACAGCCGTCTGGTGTATTCCACCGCAACCGGGCGTATTGATGAGCCCGCAGCAAAAACGGCCCGTCCGAAAGGGGACGGTATTGTTCGGATTCAGCGTCAGACCAGCGGACGCAAGGGTAAGGGCGTGTGCCTGATTACCGGTATCGATCTGGATGACGCGGCGCTGGAAACGTTGGCGGCGGAATTGAAAAAGAAGTGTGGCTGCGGCGGCGCGCTGAAGGATGGCGTGATCGAAATCCAGGGCGACAAGCGCGATCAACTCAAACTGCTGCTAGAAGCCAAAGGCATGAAGGTCAAGCTGGCCGGGGGTTAAGTCATGCTGCGCCGCGATATGCTGGCTGAAGAGTGAAAACAGTACAGGCTCCCGCGGGAGCCTGTTTGATTTTGTGGCGCGAGTTATTTGGTGGTCTGGTGACCGATGACGCCGCCCACCGCTGCGCCGCCAACGGTGCCGAGCGCGCTGCCGTTGGTCAGCACCGCGCCGCCGAGTGCGCCGATGCCGGCGCCGATGGCGGTATTACGCTGACGCTTGTTCATGCCCGCGCAGCCCGCCAGCGTGCTGACTATCACCATAGCCAGTACGGCTGCTGTAAATTTTTTATTGATTTGCATGGTTATTCTCCTGTTGTTCTCGTTCCATGATCTGCATAACCGCAGGCATGGAAAATCTTGTCGTAACCCGAAGTCAGCTTATGACATCGCGGTTACCTGCTGTGTGTTACCTGGCTGCCAGTATAATTACCGGCTGGGGCCGTAACAGGTGAAAAACTCTTAATTCACAGTGCCCTGACGGCGTTTGCCCATCTTTTGTCAAAAGCCCGTGTCGGCTCGATCCCTTTCCTGTGGTCCCAGCAGAACGCAGCCTGCTTTTCAGCCATTCAGCCCATACCTGCGCCGGTAGCCGGAAGTGAGAATAAAGCAAATCACACAGGAGGGCGGATGATGTTGGAAGAACTGAAAATTCAGGTGCTTGAAGCCAATCTGGCTTTGCCCCGGCATCAGTTGGTGACCTTCACCTGGGGGAATGTCAGCGCGGTGGACCGCGAGCGTGGTCTGATGGTGATCAAGCCCTCGGGCGTGGAGTACGACGTCATGACTGCGCAGGATATGGTGGTGGTGGAGCTGGAAACCGGCCGGGTGGTGGAAGGCCAGCGCAAACCCTCGTCCGATACCGACACCCACCGCGTGTTGTATCTGGCTTTTGCATCGCTGGGCGGTATTGTCCATACCCATTCCCGGCATGCCACCATCTGGGCGCAGGCCGGGAAAGATTTGCCGCCGTGGGGCACCACCCACGCCGATTATTTTTACGGCCCGATTCCCTGTACCCGGTTGATGACCGAAGCGGAAATCAACGGTCGCTACGAATGGGAAACCGGACAGGTCATTGTAGACACTTTCCGCGAGCGCGGCCTGTCGCCGCAGGATATCCCGGCGGTGCTGGTCAATGCGCACGGTCCGTTCGCCTGGGGAACCGACGCGCATAACGCGGTACATAACGCGGTGGTGCTGGAAGAGATCGCTTATATGGGCATTTTCTCGCGCCAGTTAACCCCGGCGCTGGAGCCGATGCAGGCGGCGTTGCTGGATAAACACTATCTGCGCAAGCACGGCAAAAACGCGTACTACGGGCAGTGAGAATCTGAGCGTTCGTCGGTGCGTGGCGTGGCTGACGAACGTAACGATATTTTCACCTCGTTTGATGAGGTTTGGTCTATTTCGTCCTCTTCACTGTGATATAAATGAAATAATGATCTGTAAAAATAGAAACGTTGTTTTATTTATTTGCAGGCGATCACTTTTATCCCCTGACTAAACGACTACCTTCAGCAGTGAGAAGTGTATGGGCTGTGTCCCCCAGGAGTCGTTTTCTTCGTCGTCGCGCTGACGATGCATGTGCATGGATGTGGCGCAGCCCGGCCTTCGGGTGGGCTGAACGGGCGGTATCCGTCATGATGAGGATCATGACGGGTGGCGTCTGTATTGCTCATGGTTTCTGTCCCTTTTTCAGGCAATGAATCCTATGCATATCAAGCGTTCTATCGAAAAGATTCCGGGTGGCATGATGCTGGTGCCGTTGTTCCTCGGCGCGCTGTGCCATACCTTTGCGCCGGGGGCCGGCAAGTATTTCGGGTCCTTTACCAACGGGTTGATCAGCGGTACGGTGCCGATTCTGGCGGTGTGGTTCTTCTGTATGGGGGCGTCGATTCGACTGAGCGCCACCGGCACGGTGCTGCGTAAATCCGGCACGCTGGTCGTAACGAAAATTGCCGTGGCCTGGGTCGTCGCGGCGGTAGCTTCGCGCATTCTGCCGGAACACGGGGTGGAAGCGGGATTTTTTGCCGGGTTGTCCACGCTGGCCTTGGTGGCGGCGATGGACATGACCAACGGCGGGTTGTACGCCTCGATCATGCAGCAGTACGGCACCAAAGAGGAGTCGGGCGCGTTCGTGCTGATGTCGCTGGAGTCCGGCCCGCTGATGACGATGGTGATCCTGGGCACCGCCGGCATTGCCTCGTTTGAACCGCATGTGTTTGTCGGCGCGGTGCTGCCGTTTCTGGTGGGGTTTGCGCTGGGGAATCTGGATCCGGAATTACGTGACTTTTTCAGCCGTGCGGTACAGACATTGATCCCGTTCTTTGCCTTCGCGCTCGGTAATACCATCGATCTGAGCGTCATTGCTCAAACCGGGCTGCTGGGGGTATTGCTGGGAATTTCGGTGATTATTATCACCGGCATTCCGCTGATAGTGGCGGACAAAGTGCTGGGCGGCGGTGACGGTACCGCGGGCATTGCCGCATCCAGCTCGGCGGGCGCGGCGGTGGCGACGCCGGTGCTGATTGCAGAAATGGTTCCGGCGTTTAAGCCGGTGGCGCCGGCCGCCACCACGCTGGTGGCGACGTCGGTGATTGTCACCTCCGTTCTGGTGCCGATCATCACCGCGATGTGGTCAAAACGTGTTAAAGGCGGCGATGGCACGGTGCCGCAGGAAGACGCGGCGGAAGAGAAGGCGGAGCAACAGCAGGCGGCGCATCGTTAAATGCCGGTCACGCCTCCTCCGTAAAAGAGGAGGCGTGCTCCGCCAGCGGAAACGCCCGGTGGGCATCAACGTTGGCGGGTACGGCTATCAGCCGTTATGCGCTTCCTGACGCCATGCCGCCGTTGTTTCGTGCGTTGTGGGTTTGTCGCTGCGCAGCGCCCGACGGATGGCGAAGAACGCGGCGACCAGCATGGTGACGGCGACCAGCATGAAGAAACCGCACAGGACGGCGTTAATCTGGTTGCTGAACACAATGGTCGCCATATCCTGCATGTTTTTCGCCGGGGCGATCAGCGTGCCGGATTCGATGCCGGTGGAGAAACGTTTGGCCTGCGCCAGAAAACCGATGCTGGGTTTTTCGTGGAAAATCTTCTGCCAGCCGGCGGTCATCGACGTGATGAACAGCCAGGCGGTAGGCAGCATCGTCACCCAGGCGTAGCGCTGTTTCTTCATTTTAAACAGCACCACGGTGCCGAGGATCAGCGCCATGGAAGCCAGCATCTGGTTACCGATGCCGAACAGCGGCCACAGCGTGTTGATGCCGCCCAGCGGGTCGATCACGCCCTGATAGACGAAGAATCCCCAGCCGGCCACCGCCACGGTGGTCCCGGACATATTGCCCAGCCAGGAGTGGCTCTTGCCCATATTCGGCACCACCAACCCGGCCAAATCCTGCACCATGAACCGGCAGGCGCGGGTACCGGCATCCACGGCGGTAAGAATAAACAGCGCTTCGAACAGAATGGCAAAGTGGTACCAAAACGCCATCATGGCCCGGCTGTTGAAGATCTCCGTGATGATATGCGCCATGCCGACGGCAAAGGTCGGCGCGCCGCCGGCGCGGGACAGAATCGACGCTTCGCCCACGTCTTTGGCGATGTTGGTCAAATCATTCGGCGTGATGACGAAACCCCACCCGCTGATCACCTGCGCGGCGTTTTCCACGGTGGTGCCAATCAGCGCAGCCGGCGCATTCATGGCGAAGTAGACGCCGGGGTCGATCACCGAGGCGCAAATCAGCGCCATGATCGCTACGAAAGATTCCATCAGCATCGCGCCGTAACCGATAAAACGGATATGGCTTTCACGCTCAACCAGCTTGGGCGTGGTGCCGCTGGAGACCAGCGCATGGAAGCCGGAGATGGCGCCGCAGGCGATGGTGATGAACAGGAACGGGAACAGGCTGCCGGAGAACACCGGTCCGCTGCCGTCGATAAAGCGCGAAACCGCAGGCATTTTCAGCTCCGGCATCGCAAACAGAATGCCAATCGCCAGCCCGACGATCACGCCGATCTTCAGGAACGTGGACAGATAGTCACGCGGCGCCAGCAGCAGCCACACCGGCAGTACCGACGCGACAAACCCGTAAATCACCAGCACCCAGGTCAGCGTTGTGCCTTTGAGGGTGAAGAACGGTCCCCAATAGGGATGCGCGGCGATGTCGCCGCCGTAGACAATCGCCATCATCATCAGCACAAAGCCGATCAGCGACACTTCGGCAATCTTGCCCGGCCGCAGGAATCGCATATAGACGCCCATGAACAGCGCAATCGGGATGGTGGCGGCGATCGTGAACATCCCCCACGGGCTGTTGGCCAACGCTTTGACCACTACCAGCGCCAGCGCCGACAGGATGATGATCATGACGCCCAGCGCGCCCAGCATGGTGACTACCCCAGCGAAGGAGCCCAGTTCCTGACGCGCCATTTCACCCAATGAGCGGCCGTCGCGCCGGGTGGAGATAAACAACACCAGAAAATCCTGCACCGCGCCGGCCAGCATGACGCCAATCAAAATCCACAACGTCCCCGGCAGAAAGCCCATCTGTGCGGCCAGAATCGGCCCCACCAGCGGCCCGGCGCCGGCGATGGCGGCAAAATGGTGACCGAACAACACCCATTTGTTGGTCGGAACATAATCCAGCCCGTCGTTGCGGCGCTCGGCCGGGGTCAGACGGCGGTCATCCAGTTCAAACACCCGGCGCGCAATAAACAGACTGTAGAAGCGGTAAGCAATGCTGTAACAGGCGACAGCCGCAATCACCAGCCAGACGGCGTTCACATGCTCACCCCGGTTCAGGGCCAGCATGGCGAACGCCACGGCGCCCGCTATGGCTACGGCAATCCAGATCGATATGTTTTTAATGGTTTTCATCTCACTGACTCCTGACTGGTTGTCATTCCCGGCCGCCGGCGATGCCTGACAGCCTGTCAAGGCGTCGCCTTACGGCGAAACGGATAACGCGAGACATCATAAACACCGGGTCATCGCAGACGCCGGGATATCGATAAACACAGTGATATCAATAAATACCGTGTATCAATAAATAACATAGTGCAGCAGTTAGCCGGCGTAGCCAGAACAAGACAAAAATGTGAACAAAGCTATATTTTTGTTATGAAAACGGTTTTTCGCCGGTTTCCACAGCAGGAAGGGCAGTCGGTGCGCGGTGATGAAATGTGATGTCGGTACAGGCTGAATAACCTGCTGTCAGGGCAAAAGCGCGTAAGCGCGTGGGGATGATACGCCCGGCGAGCGCCGGGCGGAGATTTCAGGGCAGTTTGTTGCCGGCGGCACGGTAGATTTCGTACCACTCCTCGCGGCTGATGCGCAGTTCGGAAGCGGTGGCGATATCTTGCAGACGATGCGGGTCCATACTGCCGACAATCACCTGCATGCTGGCCGGATGGCGCAGAATCCAGGCCGCGGCGAGGGCGGTGGTGGACACGCCGTGCTGCCCGGCGATGTGGCTCAGGGCGGCGTTCAGTTGCGGAAACTTATCATTATCTACGAACACGCCGTCAAAAAAGCCGTACTGGAACGGCGACCACGCCTGAATCGTCATCCCCTGCAACCGGCTGTATTCCAGCACCATGCCGTCGTGGTGGAGTGACGGCGCATGGGTCATATTGACGTTGAGGCCGGCGTCGATCATCGGCGTGTGCATAATGCTGAGCTGCAACTGGTTGGCAATCAGCGGCTGGCGCACCGCGGTTTTCAGCAATTCAACCTGCAACGGATGCTGGTTGCTAACGCCAAAATGGCGCACCTTGCCGCTGGCTTCCAGTTGGTCAAATGCGGCGGCGACTTCGTCCGGCTCGCACAGCGTGTCCGGGCGGTGCAGCAGTAAGGCATCAAGGTAATCGGTATTCAGGCGTTTCAGGCTGCCTTCGACGGCGGCGATGATGTGCGCTTTGGAGAAATCAAAAAAGCCGGGGCGGATACCGCATTTGCTTTGTATCAGCAGTTGGTCGCGGGCGATGCCGGCCTGACGCACTGCGGCGGCGAACACCTCTTCGGAACGCCCGCCGCCGTAGATATCGGCATGGTCAAAGAAATTGATCCCGGCGTCGAGCGCCGTCTGCAACAACGTCACCGCGTCCTGCTGCGTCTTGCCCGCCAGCCGCATGCAGCCCAGCGCAATGTTCGGGACCGACAGGGTACTTTTTCCCAGTGTGATGCTTTTCATGTTCACATCTCCGTTATGTCGCTATGTCTTGTAGGGGGAGGGGCGGCGGTCGATCCGACGATAAAAAAAACGCCACCCGAATGGATGGCGTAGGACTGGCGTGAATCAGGCCGCCGGTTTGGCGATGATGCTGCGGGTTTCGAGCCGCACCTCGGTCAGCATCACCGTCAGGGTGTCGCTCTGACGGTAGACCGGTTCGCCTTTCACCGTGACGATGCCGGTGTCCTGACTGCACACCAGCTCATCGCGCACCGCGTGAATGAACGAGGCCGGAATAAAGGCGGTGGCGCCATTGTCCAGCAACCGCACGCGCAGACCGCCGCGATTCACGTCGATAATCTCGGCGCTAAAACGAGCGTCGGTGCCGGCTTTGCCTTTCAGGAAACGGGCGTACAGCCAGTCGCTGACGTCGCGTTCCGCCATTCGGTTGAGACGGCGGCGCTCGGCCAGTTGCAGCGTCACTTCATCCTGCGGTTTTTCCGCCGGAGTATGCGTGATGATCGCTTTCAGCAACCGGTGGTTGACCATATCGCCGTATTTACGGATCGGCGAGGTCCAGGTGGCGTAAGCCTCCAGCCCCAGACCGAAGTGCGGGCCGGGCGCGGTGCTGATTTCCGCAAATGTCTGGAAGCGGCGAATACGGCTGTCGAGGAACTGGGTCGGCTGGGCGTCCAGTTCGCGGCGTAAAATGCAGAAGCCGTCCAGCGTCAGCAGTTGCTGAGCATCGGCCTGAATACCGTTGCTTTCCAGTACCGCTACCGCCTGATCGATGCTGATCGGGTCGAAACCGTTGTGGACGTTGTAGATGCCAAAGCCCAGTTCGTCGCGCAATACCTGTGCCGCGCAGACGTTGGCGGCGATCATCGCTTCTTCCACGATGCGGTTGGCGATACGACGCGGTTCGGTGACGATATCCAGCACCTCGCCGTTTTCACCCAGCAGGAAACGGTAGTCCGGACGGTCGCGGAAAACCAGTGCGTGGGTGGTTCGCCAGGCGCTCCGGGCCTGACACACGCGATGCAGCAGGCGGATCTGGCCGGCGATATTATCGCTTTCCGGCTGCCAGTCGCCCTGTTGCTCCAGCCAGTCGGACACCTCGTCGTACACCAGTTTGGCGCGCGACTCGATCCAGGCGGCAAAGAAGCGAATCTGGCTCAGCGCGCCGTCGGCGGCGATCGTCATACGGCAGGCCAGCACCGGGCGACGTTCGTTCGGGCGCAGCGAGCAGATGTCGTCCGACAGGTGACGCGGCAGCATCGGAATATTGAAGCCGGGCAGGTAGTTGGTGAACGCGCGCTGACGGGCGATGGCGTCCAGCTCGCTGTCGGCGCGCACGTAGGCGGTCGGATCGGCGATTGCCACGGTCATGTCCAGCGTGCCGTCGCCGTTGTCCTGCACATACAGCGCGTCATCCATATCTTCGGTACTGGCGCTGTCGATGGTGACGAAGTCCAGCCCGGTCAGGTCTTCACGTTCAAGCTGGCCGTCGTCGAGATCGGCCGCGTCTGCGTCCGGCGCAACGCGTTCCAGATTATGGCGCGACAGCGTCACCCACCAGGGCGCCAGCGGGTCGTCGCCGGTGGTAATGTACTGCGTCAGATCGGCAAAAAATCCACGGTCGCCTTTCAGCGGATGGCGGCGCATTTCCGCTACCGCCCAGTCGCCTTCTTTAAAGTCCTGCTCAACCCCGCGCGCAGGGCGGCAGGGAATGGCGTCTTTCAGCAGCGGATGGTCCGGCACGATGGACAGACGGTCGTCTTTTTTCTGCACCCGACCGACAAAACGGGTCAGGAACGGTTCCACCAGCGTTTCCGGCTCGGCGATTTCACGTTCTTTCTCGGTATGCAGCGTGGCGATGATGCGGTCGCCGTGCATCACTTTCTTCATGTGCGGCGGCGGGATGAAATAGCTCTTCTGCGCGTCGGCTTCAAGAAAACCGAATCCTTTGTCGGTGGCTTTGACGATGCCTTCCGCTCGTGGCGTCTGAGAGTGGAGTTGCTGTTTAAGCTGCGCAAGCAGCGGATTGTCTTGAAACATAGCGTCCAGAATTGCGGTTAATAGTGGCTTTAGCGGCAGACAGTTTTACGCGAATCGGCCGCTGGCGGCAAGCGTTGCTGCACATGAATAGCCTGCGCAAGGCAGGTATGGTCGGGCCAAGTCTTGGGGTGTGCTGGTGGGTTACTCGCTGTTATTGGAAGGACGATATCTTCCAATAACAAACACTGAAGCCAGTCCGATTAAATCAAGGGTGATTAACGTCCCGGCAAATACCATTTCGCCCTTCCAGGCAAAAAGAGTTGCGATCACCAAGATAGTCATAGTAATGGCAAACGCCATCCATTGACCACGTTTGTCTCTGCTCATCTCACCGTCAAGACTCTTTTCAGTAATACGATGGCGATGAGCTTGCTCCCGCTCGCTTTTTGCCATGATCCTTTCAGCACCGTCTGGTACGATGTCGTTGTATTCCCTCAACATTTCTGGAGGGGGAAGAGGTCCACGGAAGAATGTGGAAGAAACCATGGCCTTGATCTGCGGCCGATCAAGCAGACGTTCAAGAAATATCGGGTTTTCAATCAGAGTGGACTCGACTTTTTCGGCAAGTGCTCGGGCTTCTTCATTTTCGCTATTATGCGTATCAGCGTTTTGCAATGCCTGATTCGATTCCTTTTTTTCTTCCGTATGCATTCATTGCTACTCTTAGGTCGTCGCCTATGGCCTGAAAATCACTGGCCATTCTTTCAGCATCGTTTTTCTTACCGATGTCTGCCAAATAGTCTGTCGCTGGCATCAGATCTAAAATGCTGCCGGCGGCGCGAAGATACCTGCGGGTTGCCTTCAACATGTTTTATCTCCTTGGGACCACAATTATTAAACCCTTCTTTTTAATCTTACTTGAGTATGGCGTGGTTGCAAATAACGACGAAACAATCCGTTGTCGTTGGTTGCTGGCAACCAGTCATGGATGGGGGATGTATCAGCCGGGTATGAAAGAAACCACCCGGCCCGATGCATCAGGCAATGCGTTGCAGCGCTACGGCCTCACTGGGCGTAATGCGTACCGGCACCGATTTGGAGGTCGGCGTAAAGGTGTCTTCGCCGTAGCTGGACAGCGGCACCAGTGGATTGGTTTCCGGGTAGTAGGCCGCCAGATTACCGCGCGGGATATCGTAGCTGACCAGCCGGAAACCGAGGACTTTGCGTTCGACATGGTCATGCCACAGGGTTTCGATATCCACCCGGTCGCCGTCCTGCAACCCAAGAGCGGCAATATCCTCCGGGTGCATGAACAGCACGTCGCGCTGGCCGTACACGCCGCGGTAACGGTCGTCCAGTCCATAAATGGTGGTGTTGTACTGGTCGTGGGAGCGCAAGGTTTGCAGCGTGAACGGCGCGGGCGCGTCGCCGGAAACGGGCACCACGCTGTCCGGCAGCGGCGCCGCGCCGAAACGGGCGTTGCCGGTGGCGGTGTTGAAACGGTATGCCGCCGCCGCGTTGCCGAGCCAGAAGCCGCCCGGTTCGGCGCAGCGTTGATTGAAGTCGGCGAAACCCGGCAGGGTGGCGGCGATGTGATCGCGGATCAGGTTATAGTCGGCGGCCAGCGCCGGCCAGTCGAGCCGGTCACGCCCCAAAACCGCGTGGGCGATGCCGGCGACGATGGCGGTTTCCGAGCGCTGCTGATCCGACAGCGGCGGGCTGATGCCTTCCGAGGCATGCACCATGCTGAACGAGTCTTCGACGGTAACAAACTGCGGGCCGCTGGCCTGCATGTCCCGTTCGGTGCGGCCCAGCGTCGGCAGAATCAGCGTATCCTGCCGCGCGGTAATCAGGTGGCTGCGGTTGAGCTTGGTGCTGATGTGCACTGTCAGGCCGCAACGGCTTAGCGCCTGTGCGGTGCGGTCGGTATCCGGCGCGGCGGCGGCCAGGTTGCCGCCCAGCGCGATCAGGACCCGAATCTCATCACGCAGCATCGCTTCCAGCGCCTGTACGGTGTTGTGGCCGTGGCCGCGCGGCGGGGTAAAGTTGAAATGACGCGCCAGACTGTCGAGCAGCGCATCAGCGGGTTTTTCATCGATCCCCATCGTGCGGTTGCCCTGTACGTTGCTGTGACCACGCACCGGGCACAAGCCGGCGCCCGGCTTGCCGAGCTGGCTGAACAACAGTTGCAGATTGACGATTTCCCGCACCGTCGCTACCGAATGCCGGTGCTGGGTGATGCCCATCGCCCAGGTGCAGATCACCCGTTCAGACTGCTGATAAATGCCGGCGACGTAGCGGATCTGCGCTTCGCTCAACCCGGACTGCTGTACGATTTTGTCCCACGAGGTGGCGTCCACCTGTTGCAGATACGCCGCCACGCCGTCGGTGTGCTGGTCGATAAAGGCCTGATCGAACAGTCCCGCTTCGCCCGCGGCCAGCCGCTGGCGGTGGGTTTCCAGCAGCGCTTTCACCATGCCGCGTACCGCCGCCATGTCGCCGCCCAGATGGGGTTGCAGATAGGTTTCGCTGATGGTGCCGGACAACGGCGTCAGCAGTTCCAGCGGGTTCTGCGGGTTGGCGAAACGTTCCAGACCGCGCTCGCGCAAGGTGTTAAACGCCACGATATGTGCGCCGCGATCGGCGGCATGACGCAGGCTGTGCAGCATACGCGGGTGGTTGGTGCCGGGGTTCTGGCCGAAGACGAAAATGGCGTCGGCGTGTTCGAAATCCTGTAGTCGCACCGTGCCCTTACCGACGCCGATGCTCTGTTTCAGCCCGGTGCCGCTGGCTTCATGGCACATGTTGGAGCAGTCGGGGAAATTGTTGGTGCCGACCATACGGCCGAACAACTGATACAGATAAGAGGCTTCATTACTGGCGCGGCCGGAGGTATAGAGTTCCATCTGGTCCGGGTGGTCCAGTTCACGGATATGGCGGGCGATCAGCGCGAACGCGTCATCCCAGTCGATCGGCACGTAGTGGTCGTGTTCACGGTCATAGCGCAGCGGATGGGTCAACCGGCCCTGATACTCAAGAAAATAGTCGCTCTGGCGGCGCAACGTGCTGACGCTGTGTTCGGCGAAGAACTCTGGCCCGGCGGCTTTGCGGGTGGCTTCCCAACTGACCGCTTTAGCGCCGTTTTCACAGAAGCTAAAGGTGCTGCTGTTGTCGTCGCCCCAGGCACAGCCGGGACAGTCGAATCCTTTGCTTTTATTGACCCGCATCAAATTGCGGATATTTTTCAGGGCCTGTTTGCTGTCCAGGACAAAACGGGTGGTGGCTTCGAGAGAGCCCCAGCCGCCCGCAGCGGCGCGGTATGGCTTGATGGAGGATTTGAATTTCATGATTCGCTACGCAGGTGATGATGTTTTAAGTATGTAAAAAAATCTTTAAATCTTTGCTTGCTAACCAAGAGTGTAGGCGGCGGTCGGTATGGCGTCTAATCAAAGGGAGTGATAGTGGGATAGAGGCGGTTTATCGCGGCGTCGACCCCTGACGCAGATGGCGCGGTGGTATACTGACCCGGCCCGCAATGTTGGAGAACCTGATGGACATCAAGCAACTTATCTACTTGTGCAATCTGGAAAAAGAGCGCCATTTTGGTCGAGCGGCCGAAGCCAGCTTCGTCAGCCAGCCGACGCTGTCGATGCGGTTGAAGAATCTGGAACGGGAACTGGGGCTGTCGCTCATCAATCGGGGCAACAATTTCGAGGGGTTTACCGCCGAAGGCGAGCGGGTATTGGCCTGGGCGCGGGAAATGGTGTCGGTGTATCAGGGACTGCGGCTGGAGGTGGCGTCGCTCACGCGCGGCACCAGCGGGTTGCTGCGTATTGGCGTGGTGCCGCAATGCAGCATGGCGCTGCCCGAATTGCTGGCGGCGGTCAGCCGTGCCTACCCGGAGATGGACTATCAGGTATCGCTGTTCAGCGCCGATCGGTTGCTGGAGGCGCTGACCGCCCACACGGTGGATGTCGGGATCGGTTTTTTCGAATTGACCACGCTGCGCGAGCTGCATTTTCAGGCGTCGTCGCTGGCGGAGCAGGGCGCGTCGCTGCTGTATCATCCGCGCCATTTTCCTGAGCTGCACAGCGACAGTCCGCTGACGCTGTCGGATCTCGCCAATGTTCCGCTGTGTCTGGCTGAACCCAGTCGTTATTTCCGCCGCTATCTGGACAGTCAGTTCCGTGAAGCGGCAATCACGCCGCGAGTGCGGGTGGAAAGCGCCTCGGTGCTGCAATTGATTCAAAGCGTGTTTGTCGGGCTGGGGTGCGGCATTGTGCCCAATGGCAGCCTGTTGCCGGCGATGACGCCGGCGCTGGCCTGGCGAGCGTTGACGCTGGCGCCGATGCCGCGTCATGGCGCGGTGGTGATCGCCGAAGCCGGGCGCGCCACTATGCTGGCGCAGCATTTCTTTGAGGCGGCGCAGCAATGGCTGCTGGACCGCTAACGTAACGGCGGCGATTGGCGATTTTACTGAGAAAGAAAAGACGAGAAACAGCGGAGAGTACAGCAAACCGACAGAGAGCCGCGGAACTCACCACGCGGCAATCCTATGCCGGACCGCTGTCCGGCATAGGGCGACGAGATTAATCGTTCAGTTCCAGCTCGTTCATCGCGGCGATGCTGAAGCCGCCGTCAACGTGCAGAACTTCGCCGGAGATACCGGCGGCCAGGTCGGAGCACATGAAAGCCGCGGCGTTGCCTACGTCTTCAATGGTGACCACGCGACGGATCGGGGTGACCGCTTCGCAGTGAGACAGCATTTTCTTGAAGTTCTTGATGCCGGACGCCGCCAGCGTGCGGATCGGACCGGCGGAAACCGCATTGACGCGCACGCCGTCGCGGCCCATGGCGTTGGCCATGTAGCGCACGTTGGCTTCCAGCGACGCTTTCGCCAGGCCCATCACGTTGTAGTTCGGAATGGCGCGCTCGGCACCCAGGTAGGACAGGGTCATCAGCGCGGAATTCGGGTTCAGCATGCTGCGGCAGGCTTTCGCCATCGCCACAAAGCTGTAAGCGCTGATGTCGTGAGCGACGGCGAAACCTTCGCGGGTGACGGCGTTCACGTAGTCGCCGTCCAACTGGTCGCCCGGTGCATAGGCGATGGAGTGCACGAAGCCGTCAAATTTCGGCCAGACTTTCGCCAGTTCGGCAAACAGGGCGTCAATGCTGGCATCTTCCGCAACATCACACGGTAAAACGATGCTCGAACCAAACTCTTTGGCAAACTCTTCCACACGCGGTTTCAGCTTGTCGTTCTGGTAGGTGAACGCCAGTTCGGCGCCTTCGCGGTGCATCGCCTGGGCGATACCGTATGCAATGGAGCGGTTGCTGGCAACGCCTGTTACCAGAATGCGCTTACCGTTAAGAAAACCCATGGCAGTATCCTTTGTGATCATTGTTGCTGCGATCATCGTCAATAAAAATAATTATTTACCATGATCGGTGTGAATAAACCGGGCGATTCTAGCATGTGTGTCGGCTAAAGAAGTACTCCAACCACTTATCCTGCTGTCTCCGCCCGGCTAGTCAGACGTGGCTGCTGTCGCGGCGCCAGGCGTCGGCGCTTAGTGCTTCGCCAAAGTGACTGGTGATCAAACGCTTGGTCAGGTCGTGCAGCGGCGAGGCCAGCACATCGGCGGTGCTGCCGCGCTCTACCACTTCGCCGGCCTGCATCACCAGAATCTGGTCGCTGATGTGTTTCATCATGCCCAGATGCTGGGTGACATAAATATAGGAAATGCCGTGTTTTTCCTGCAGCTCCAGCATCAGGTTGATGATCTGGGAACGCACCGACATATCCAGCGACGCCAGCACTTCATCCGCCACGATGACCTTGGGCTGCAGGATCAATGCCCGCGCCAGCCCGATACGTTGTTTCTGACCGGGCGCCAGCGCGTGCGGGTAATAGGTGGCGTGATCGGCGCGCAGGCCGACCTGTCGCAGCGCCAGGTTAATGGCTTTTTCACGCTCCTGCGGCGTCAGGTCGGTATTGAGCCGCAGCGGCAATTCCAGTAACTGGCCGATGCGCTGACGCGGGTTGAGCGAGTTGGCCGAATCCTGAAAGATCATGCGAATACGCTGGCTACGGTAGTTATAGTCGCCATATTGCAGCGGATGATCGTCGATCACCAATTCGCCGGAGGTCGGCGGGATCACGCCGGTCAGCATCTTGGCCAGCGTAGATTTACCCGAGCCGTTTTCGCCGATGATCGCCAGCGTTTGCCGCTCCCGCAGCGTAAAACTCACCGATTTCACCGCTTCGACGTGCTGACGCCGGAACCAGCCGGTGCGGTAGCGGAAGGTCTTGGTGAGGTTACGGGCTTCCAGCAGGGTTTCCACCATCAGGATTCCTCCATGTTGAGCGGGAAGTGGCAGGCGTACCAGTGAGTTTTCACCGGGATGAGCGGCGGCGCCGTCATGCACTCTTTTTGTGAATAAGGGCAGCGCGGCCCCAGACGGCAACCCACCGGCAGGTGCGCCAGCGATGGGATCGCCCCCGGCAGCGCGTTAAGGCGGCTTTTGTGCGGCAGCGAGCAGCCGAAGTCCGGCATGGCGCGAATCAGCGCCTGGGTGTAGGGATGATGCGGCGCGCTGATCAGCTCATCGCTGACCGCGCTTTCCACCGTCTGGCCGCAGTACAACACGTTGATGCGGTCCGCCCATTTGCTCATGGTCTGCAAATCGTGACTGATCAGCAAAATGGTGGTGTTGTTGTTCTGATTGAGCCGGGCGAGCAGGCGGAAAATCTGCGCCTGCGTGGTGGCTTCCATCGCGTTGGTCGGTTCGTCGGCGATCAGCAATCTGGGCTGATTGGCGAGCGCGATGGCGATCATCACCTTCTGGCATTCCCCTTCGGTCAGTTCGTAGGGGAAGCTGCGCATGATGTCTTTGTGATCCTTGATGCCGACGCGGTGCAGCAGCTCGATGGCGCGGCGCTTGCGCCAGTTGAAACGCTGCCACCAGCGGCCTTTGTAAGTCCAGCCGGGGATCGATTGAATCAACTGACGGCCGACGCGGGCGGAAGGATCCAGACAGGACTGCGGCTCCTGAAAGATCATCGACATGTTGTGCCGCACCAGTTTGCGTCGCTGATGGGGCGTGAGTTGCAGCATGTCCACGTCATCGAAACGAAAACGGTCGGCGGTGATACGCCAGTTTTCCTTGTTGATGCCGCAGATAGCCTTGGCGATCAGGCTCTTGCCGGAGCCGGATTCGCCCACCAGTCCGCGAATTTCTCCCTCGTTGAGGCTGATGCTGACGCGATCCACCGCTTTCACCGGGCCGTCCGGCGTGAGGAATTCAATGGTCAGATTACGAATTTCCAGTAATGCCATGGTGTTGTTCCGTCACTATTCGGTTTGAGCAAGCAGGGCGCGGCGAATGCCATCCCCCAGCAGGTTGACGATCAGCACGCTGAGCGTGATGGCCGCGCCGGGCAGCATCACCGTCCAGGGCGCGGCGTAGACCAGTTCCAGCGAATTACCCAGCAAGACGCCCCATTCGGTGGTGGGTAACTGCGCGCCCAGATTGAGAAATCCGAGCGCGGCGATATCCAGAATGGCGATGGAAAGCGCGCGGGTCACTTCGCTGACCAGCAGCGGCAGGATATTGGGCAGCACCGCGTACCAGATAATGTAGCGCGTGGAGGCGCCGTCCAGCCGGGCGGCGGTCACATACTCTTTTTCCAGTTCGTCATGCACCGCGGTATAAATCGTGCGCACCATACGCGGCAGCAGCGCCATCCACACCGCCAACATGGCGTGCGTTAACTGCGGGCCGATAAAGGCGATCACTATCATCGCCAGCAGCAGCGAAGGAATCGACAACAGCGGGTCGAGAATGTGGTTCAGCACCGCGGAACGCAGGCCGTGGGTCACCCCGGCCAGCAGGCCGATCAGAATGCCGGCCAGCATAACGGCCAGCGTGACCAGCAATGCCGAACCAAACGTCGGCGCCGTGCCGCTCAACAGTCGGCTCAGCAGGTCGCGCCCCAGATCGTCGGTGCCGAGAAAAAACGACACTTCGCCATAGCGCGACCAGGAGGGCGGCAGCAACTGGTAACCGAGAAACTGCTGATCCAGCGCGTAGGGCGCCAGCGTATCGCCGAACAGGCACAGCCCCAGCAGCAACAGAAACCCGTAGAAACCGACCATCGCCATCCGGTCCTGGCGGAACACAGTCCAGGTGTCGCGCCAGCGGCTGGGAAGCTCTTTCTCGCCGTAGATGTTATCGGAGTGCATACCATTCCTTATGTTTCAGCGGGTTTGTCATGGCGCCCCAGATATCGGACAGCACGTTGATGGTGATCACCAGCGCGCCGACCACCATCACCCCGGCGGCGATCGCCGCAAAGTCCTGCTGGCGGATGGCGTTGACCAGCCAGCGGCCGATGCCCGGCCAGTTAAAAACCACTTCGGTGATCATCTCCAGCGTCAGCATGGTGGAGAATTGCAAACCCAGTTGCGGAATGATCGGCGGCAGCGCGTTGTGCAGCAGGTGGCGGCGAATCACGGTGGAACGCGGTAGCCCGCGGATAACCGCCGCTTTGATGTAGTTCTGGGTGCCGACCTCGGTGGTGCTGATGCGCATCAGTCGGATAACTTCGGTGGTGGGGCCGACCGACAGCACCAGCACCGGCAAAATCAGGTGCTGTATGGCGCTGGCGATCATCTCTTCCCGGTAGGGCGAATTGGACAGCCAGGCGTCGATCAGCGCGAAGCCGGTCACCTGCGGCACCGGGTAGAGCAGGTCGAAACGGCCGGACACCGGCAGCCAGCCCAGATGCAGCGAAAAGAACAACGTCATCAGCAGCGCCAGCCAGAACACCGGCAGCGAAAAGCCCAGCAACGCCAGCGCGCTGATAATCCGATCGGCGGCCTTGTGCTGGAGTACGCCGGTGGTGATGCCAAGCGGAATACCCACCAGCAGCGACAGCGAAAACGCCAGCAGACAGAGCTCGATAGTCGCGGGCAGCACATCGCGCAGCTGTTCGCTAATCGGCTGTCCGTTGGTGCTGGAAACGCCGAAATCCCACTGCAGCAGGCTGGCGAAATAAAAGCGGTAGGCGTCGAGCAGCGCCGCGCCGCTGAGCGGCGCATGCGGGGTGTAATACATCAGACTGAAGCCGATCAGCGACAGCAGAAATAGCGTGACCAGCAACAACAACAGGCGACGAAGCGTAAAGATAATCACGGTTGTTCTCCCTGGATCGGCGCGCTGGAGGAGGGATCCACGGCGGAGCCATCCGGTTTTTCCTCATTTTTTTCTTCACTGCCGTCATCGCGATAGACGCCGGCGAAGGAGGCGTTGCCGAACGGGCTGAGCACCAGTCCTTTCATGTCGTAGCGATAGGCCTGCATCCGCAACGACGACGCCAGCGGCAGCACCGGCAACTGCTCGGCCAGAATGTGGTGCGCCACCCGATAGTACTCCATGCGCCGGGATAGTTGCTGGGAAGAGAGCGCGTCCTGCAGCACCTGATCAAAGCCGGGGTCGCACCAGTGGGCGTAATTGGTCTGGGAGCGGATGGCGGCGCAGCTCAGCAGCGGCCGGAATACGCTGTCCGGGTCGTTGCTGTCGGTGGCCCAGCCCGCCAGCGTCAGGTCATGGTTCATCTCCATCAGGCGCGCTTCCTGAAAACGCCCTTCCACCGGAATGATGGTCACCCGGATTCCCACCTGCGCCAGATCGGCCTGAATCAGTTCGGCGGTTTTCACCGGACTGGGGTTGTAGGACTGCGAGGCGCTCGGCACCCACAGTTGCAGTTGCAGGTTGGCGATCCCCAGCTCTTTCAACTGCTGGCGCGCTTTCTCCGGATTGTATTCGGTGACCTGCGCTTCGTTATCGTAAGCCCAGGAGGCGCGCGGCAGGATCGAGGCGGCGGTTTCCGCGGTGCCGTAGTAGATCGACTGCATCAAACGGTCGTTGTTGATCGCCAGCGCGATGGCGTGGCGTACGCGGGAGTCGTTCAGCGGTGGTTTACGCACGTTGAACGCCAGATAAGCGACGTTCATCCCCGGTCGCAGCGACAGCCGCAGGCGCGGGTCGTTGCGCAGAATAGTCAGCTGGCTGGCGGCCGGGTAGGCCAGCACGTCGCACTCGCCGGTCAACAGTTTGGACAGGCGGCCGGTGCCGCCGGAGCCGAGGTCGACCAGCACTTGTTCCATACGCGGCAGGCCGCGCCAGTAATCGTCGTTGCGTTTTAGCCGCACGTACTGCCCGTAACGGTACTCATCCAGCCGGTAAGGGCCGGTGCCCACCGGCTGACGGTCAAGCAGTTCGCGCCGGTCCTGCTGGGTTAACTGTTGGGCGTACTCCGCCGACAGGATGGGCGCATAGTGGGTAGCCAGATGCCACAGGAACGAGGCATCGGGGCTGTGCAGACGGATCTCGATGCTGTAATCGCCCAGCTTGCGGATGCTCTGTACGTTGTCCGCCAGTTGCAGACTGTCGAAATAGGGGTAGTCGCCGCCGTTGACGTCGTGGAACGGGTGTTTTTTGTCCAGCATGCGCTGGAAGCTAAACAGCACGTCATCGGCGTTCATCGTGCGGCTGGGGGTAAACCAACTGGTGCGCTGGAACGGGACATCGCGGCGCAGGGTGAACCGGTAAGTGGAGCCATTGTCGGTGACGTCCCAGTGCTGCGCCAGTTCCGGCATCAGCCGGTAGGTGTACGGATCGACGCCCAGCAGGCGGTCATAGAGCTGGGCGGCCAGCGTATCCACCATCAGCCCGCTGCGGGCCATCTGGGGGTTGAACGTGCTGAGCACGTCATTGACGCAATAAACAAAACCGCTGTGGCGGATGGCTTGCGCCGGCGTCGGAGCGGCGGGCGGCGTTTGTGCCAGAACCGGCAGCGCCAGCCAGGCCAGCGCCAGTGCGAGAGTGTGTTTTCCGGACATACGGTGTTTTTTCAGGCAATCGGCAATATACAGAGTGTACCGCACTCTGCCATTCCGCCCAATTTCTTACGTTTATCTGCCGGTTTTTTCAGCAAACTGATGGGGTTGTCAGCAGGATTGACAACGATTCACTCACGGTACGTATTCGCTCACGGCGCGGTCGGCTTCGTGAATGCTGTAATTGTTATGTTATAACATATCAATTATGATAATGTGCGTGCCCGAGTAGCGGTCATCCCGTTTCGGGCCGTAGATCAATCATTTCTGAGCAGGAGCACGCGTATGCAACCTTTACCCGTCACGGTATTGTCCGGTTTTCTTGGCGCCGGCAAGACCACGGTGCTGAATCATATTCTGAATAATCGCCAGGGGCGTCGGGTGGCGGTGATCGTCAATGACATGAGCGAAGTGAATATCGATGCCGATTTGGTCAGCCAGGAGGTGACGCTCGATCACCGCCAGGAAAAACTGGTGTCGATGAGCAACGGCTGCATTTGCTGCACCCTGCGGGAAGATTTGCTGGTGGCGGTGCGCGAACTGGCCCGCACCGGCCGTTACGATTATCTGCTGATCGAGTCCAGCGGTATTTCCGAACCGTTGCCGGTGGCGGAGACATTTACCTTTGAAGACGAGCAGGGGCAGTGCCTGTCGGATTTCGCCCGGCTGGATACGATGGTGACGGTGGTGGATGGCGCCGGTTTCCTGTCGCAGTATCAGGCGGCGGAAAGTCTGCAATCGGTGGGGCAGAGCCTCGGCGAGGATGATATCCGCAGCGTGACCGACCTGCTGATTGAACAGATTGAGTTTTGCGATGTGCTGCTGGTGAGCAAAACCGATGAAATGACCGATAGCCAGCGTGATGAAGTGGTGGCGATTCTGCATACCCTGAATCCGTCGGCGCGTATTCTGCCGATCGCGCACGGCCAGGTGCCGCTGGACGAGGTGCTCAATACCGGGCGTTTCGATATGCAAACCGCGGCCACGGCGCCGGGCTGGCTGCAGGAGTTGCGCGGCACCCATACGCCGGAAACCGAACATTACGGCATCGGCAACTTTGTGTATCAGGCGCGGCGGCCGTTTCATCCGCAGCGTTTCCATGACTTCCTGAGCAAGGATGAATGGGGACCGGGCCGTCTGCTGCGTTCCAAAGGGTTCTTCTGGCTGGCGACCCGCCCGTTTCAGGCCGGTTCCTGGCATCAGGCCGGGGGCATTTTGCGCTACGGGCTGGCGGGCATGTTCTGGAAGGCGATTGCGCCGGAACGCTGGCCGCAGGATGAAGAAACGCGAGCGGCTATCAGGAATAAGTGGCAGGAACCGTTTGGCGATATGCGTCAGGAGATTGTGTTTATCGGTCAGCATCTGGATCAGGCGTGGATCGCCGCGCAGTTGGATGGCTGCCTGCTAACGGATGATGAATTGCTGGACGGCGTAGACAGCTGGCTGGAATTAGACGATCCGTTTGAGGCGTGGTGACCGCGCGGCGTTGTCCTGCCGAGCGCGATTATCGCAGGCGTCTGACCGTGCGCGCCTGCGATCAGATAGGTTTGGCTTACGGGCTATTTCTGCGGTCGGTTGCCCGGGGCGCCGATAAGCGGAAGCGCCGCCAGCATGTTTTTCATCGCCAGCGCATCCCACGGCAAATGCTCCGTAATGCCTAGCCCGACGATGTCGGCTATTTGCGCCACCTCGCCAAGCAGGCGAACAACCTGTTCGATGGTCATTGCGCCCTGCGAGACGCCGTCAAACGTCCCGGCGGGTGTGTCGGGATTGGCAAACAGCAGGGCGCGAAACACCGCGGGGTCCAGCACGTCAAGGTCCAGGTGGACGGCAAGATGTTTTGCGCCGGTGGCGGCGAACCAGTCCATAACGGGCTGGCTGCTCTCCGCCAGCTGTGCCGGACCGGCATGTTTTAGCCCCAAACGCGTGATAAACGCCGTTTCCACATCCAGCGTTGGCTGAAGACCGGCGAACATGACGTTTTCAGGTTTAAGCGGCCGCTTAACCGCGTGGACAAAATCCTTGTCGCCTTCACCGAGCAGGTTGCCGAGCACCATGGCGTGGGCGTGTTCGAACGCTTTCGGGGTCATGACATCAGGGTGCGCGTCAAGCCACAGCACCGCCAGATCGCCGTCATAGCGTTCGTTGAGATAGGCGAATGGCGCCAGATCCACCAGACAATCGCCGCCCAACACCACGATGCGATCGGGACGGTGTTGGTCGATGGTTTTCCTCGCCCGGCGCAGTTGCTCAAGCAATATGCCGCGCCCGCGGATGCCGTCTTCCAGCGCCAGCGGGGTATCATGCGGTGGCGCGACGTCTACTGTTTCAACCGGTCCCGTAGGATCAGGCGCCAGCCATGACAGCAACTGTGCGCCGAAGTAATAGGGCGGATTGTTGCCGCCCTGCCATTGGGGGAAGAGTAAGCGAAGCGTATTTGCATGGTTGATAGGCATGGCGTGGTTGACAGACAGGGTGTAGTTGACAGACATGGTGTGGTGACTCCGATTAGCACGCCAGTATTGAACGGCGCGGGAGAAGGGAGCGGTGGCATTGACGCATGCCCGCCGCGGTTGATGGCGCTGATTATCGCCATCGATCACGTCCGGCGCTTTGCTGTGCCGGCCAAACGCTGTGCCGGGGGCGTCAGATTGTCCGCATCCGGCGCGGTTTATGTCCGTTTAAGCACGTCCTGCGCGGACACGCCGAAAGCGCGCCGGAAGGCGCGGCTGAAGTGGGACAGATTGCTAAAGCCAAAACTCAGGGCGGCATCGCTGACGGTACGGAATTGACGGTGCCGGAGGGCGTCATGGCAGGCGGCGAGCCGTTGTTGCCACAGCCAGCGCATCACCGTGGTGCCTTCTTTGGCGAAAAGGCGGTTCAGCGTACGCGGCGAGACGTGCACCGCCTGCGCGATAACCTCGGGCGTGAGTGCGCGATTATCGAGATTGGCCAGCAAAAACGTCTGCGCCCGCCTCAACAGCTCGGTTTGATGCGAGTCGTGCGGTTCCCTGCCGCGGCCGTGCGCGGCTTCGAACGCGGTGTCCAGCACATCCAGTATGGAACCGATTAGCCTATCGCCGATCACGCCGGACAACGGCGCCGCCTGCCAGGCTTCTTTGACCAGCGAACCGGCGAGCTTTCCCAGCGGCGAGTGGCCGTCCAGCGTCATGTTCAGCAGCCGATCCGGGTTCTGAATATGCGATAGCACCAATCCGCGGGGAAGGGAAAAGACGATCTGGTCATCACCCTGAGGATACTGGCAGACATACGGTCTGGCGCCGTCGAACAGCACGATATCTCCGGGGCGCTGCCGTGATTGCCTCGCATGTTGGGTCACGTAGGCTTCAGCACACAATGAAAAGGCGATAAAAAAATCGTCGGTGTTTTCCTTTCCACGCTTTCCCTCGTACGCAATCGGCTGGGAGCAGATTCGGGTGACCGCTGCGCCGCCCAGCGGTTTGACGCCGAGCCGGCCGTCAAAACTCGCGTTGGTCAACTGCTGGTTGCAGGTGGGGCCAAACACCGAAGACGTCACTTCCCGCCAATAGGCAAAGCGATCCTTCTCTTGCAGGTGGTGTGTAGAAAATAGCCTTTCCATGTCATTCACTGTCATTGATGGCATGTTTCTTTAACAAGCCGCGAAACTGGTGGTAGGTCACCCCCAATAGTTCGGCCGCCTTGCGCTGGTTAAAGCGAGCCTGCGCCAGCGCCTGCTGCACCAGTTGCCGTTCCTGATCATGCTGCCAGCCGCGCAGGTCCAGCGGCAGCGCCGGGAGAGACGCCGATGCGGCGGTTTCCTTTTCGGGTATGAATGCCGCCAGCGGCTTGAACGGGTTGAGGATGATGCGATCCACCGGATCGCGGCTGTCGCCGTGCCGGTACAGCGAGCGCTCCACCACATTTTTCAGCTCGCGGATGTTGCCCGGCCAGGCGTAATCCAGCAGCGAGCGCTCCGCCTGCGGGCTGAAACCCGGAAACAGCGGCAGCCCCAATTCCCGGCACATCTGTACCGCGAAATGCTGCGCCAGCAGCATGATGTCCTGCTGGCGCTGGCGCAGCGGCGGCAGATGAACCACGTCGAACGCCAGCCGGTCCAGCAGGTCGGCGCGGAATTTCCCCTGTGCGGCCAGCGCGGGCAGGTCTTCGTTGGTGGCGCACACTAGCCGCACGTCCACCTGCAGCGACTGTCCGCCGCCCACGCGCTCCAGCACGCCGTATTCGATCACCCGCAACAGCTTTTCCTGCACCAGCATCGGCGCGGTGGCCAGTTCATCCAGAAACAGCGTGCCGCCGTCGGCGCGCTCAAAACGGCCCAGATGTCGCTTTTGCGCGCCGGTAAAGGCGCCGGCTTCATGGCCGAACAGTTCGGAGTCCAGCAGGTTTTCGTTCAGCGCCGCGCAGTTGAGCGAAATGAACGGCCCCTGCCAGCGGGGCGATAGGTAATGCAGGCGGCTGGCGATCAGTTCCTTACCGGTCCCCCGTTCGCCAATCACCAGCACCGGTTTGCTGAGCTGCGCCAGTTGCGACACCTGCTCCAGCACTTCCAGAAAACTGTTGGCTTCGCCCAGTAACGACTCTTGCTCATGCGCCATGACATTGCCTTGTATTTTTCACCACTTGTTAGTTAATTTGACCATAGCAAAGATAGCGCACGCTGTATACGCCGGTCGTTAATACGTTATTTATCAATGAATTATTTGATAAAGAAAAGTTGGCACGGCATTTGATTATGTCAGTGTGTCATCAGGCAACGGCTGATGGAGATAACGAACCGGGCGTCGCAGACGCCGGAAATCACTGAGGAGTAGAGTATGGGTATTTTTTCCCGTTTTGCCGACATCGTGAACGCCAATATCAATGCCTTGCTGGATAAAGCCGAGGACCCGCAGAAGCTGGTGCGGCTGATGATTCAGGAAATGGAAGATACACTGGTTGAAGTGCGTTCCACCTCCGCCCGGGCGCTGGCGGAAAAGAAACAGCTGGCCCGCCGCATTGAGCAGGCTCGTGGTCAGCAGGACGAGTGGCAGGAAAAAGCGGAACTGGCGCTGCGCCGCGAGCGTGAGGAACTGGCGCGCGCCGCGCTGGTGGAAAAACAGAAATTGACGGAACTGGTAGCGGTACTGGAACAGGAAGCGGCGGCGGTGGACGAAACGCTGGAACGCCTGAAACGGGAAATCGGCGAGCTGGAGAATAAGCTGACCGAAACCCGCGCTCGCCAGCAGGCGCTAACGCTGCGTCATCAGGCCGCCAGTTCATCCCGCGATATCCGTCGCCAGCTCGACAGCGGTAAACTGGATGAAGCGATGGCTCGCTTTGAACAGTTCGAACGCCGTATCGATACGCTGGAAGCCGAAGCGGAAAGCGTGGGTCTGGGCAAACAAAAATCGCTGGATCAGCAGTTTGCCGATTTGAAGGTCAGCGATGAGATCGATGCGCAACTGGCGGCGCTGAAAGCCAAAGTAAAACCGGCGGAGTAATCGCCACCGGCTGCCGCTGCGGCGGCAGCCTTGCCGCATTACCATAATAATTAAGGAGAAAAAATGGGTGCTCTGGTAATGACAATGATTCCGCTGACGGTGTTTCTGCTGTTTGTGGCGCCGCTGTGGCTGTGGCTGCACTACAGCCAGCGCCGCAACCGTGCGCCGCAATGGGATCCGGCTGAACAGCAGCGGCTGACCCGGTTAACGGAAGATGCACAGCGTATGCGCGAGCGGATTGACGCGCTGGAACAGATTCTGGATGCGGAGCATCCCAACTGGAGGCAATCCTGATGAACACCCGTTTTGAGCGAAAACTCTATCGTTTGCCGGAAGAGGGCATGATCAAAGGCGTATGCGCCGGGCTGGCTCGTTATTTTGATGTGCCGGTAAAGCTGGTGCGCCTCATCGCCGTGCTGTCGATTTTCTTCGGTCTGTTTCTGATTACCGTGGTGGCCTACATTATTCTCAGCTTCGTGCTGGACCCGGCGCCGCCGGAGGAATATCAGCCCGCCGACGCCGGCGTTTCGCCGAACGCGCTGCTGGATCAGGCGGATGCGATACTGAGCGCCAGCGAGCAGCGGTTGCGTAACATTGAACGCTATATCACGTCGGACACGTACGGCCTGCGCAGCAAGTTCCGTCAGCTATAATCGCCACGCCGGCCGACGGCTGGCCTATCTCTTCTGCGGGATTCGGCGCCCATCGAATCCCGTACATGATGTTGTCGTTTTTCATGTTGTCGTTTTTCGTTTTTTTGCGGCGGTCGCACCATAATGCGGTTATCGTCTGGCAGGACAATGAACAGGAGCGTCATGGCTTATTCCCTTCCTTTCAACCGGTTACAGAACGAATTCAACGCGCTGGTCAATCGCAGCGCCGATCGCCATCTGCGGCTGGCGGTCACCGGCCTGAGCCGCAGCGGCAAAACGGCGTTTATTACGTCGCTGGTCAATCAATTGCTCAACGCCCAGCATGGCGCGCGGTTGCCGTTGTTTTCGGTAGCGCGCGAAAACCGGCTGCTGGGCGCCAGGCGCATTCCACAACGGGATCTGGGCATTCCCCGATTTGCGTATGACGAAGGCATGGCGTCGCTGTACGGCGTGCCGCCCGCCTGGCCGACGCCGACCCGCGGCGTCAGCGAAATCAGGCTGGCGCTGCGTTACCGTTCCCGCGACAGCCTGCTGCGCCACTTCCGCGATACCGCCACGCTCTATCTGGAAATCGTCGATTATCCCGGCGAATGGCTGCTGGATCTGCCGCTGCTGGAGCAGAGTTACGCCGACTGGTCGCGCCAGATGTCCACTATGTTGCAGGGCGATCGGCTCAATTGGGCGCAACCCTGGCTGGCGATGTGCGAAGGGCTTGACCTGCTGGCGCCGGCGGATGAGAACCGACTGGCTGCGATCGCCCGGGCATACACCGACTACCTGCTGCGCTGCAAACAGGAAGGGCTGCATTTCATTCAGCCGGGGCGCTTTGTGCTGCCGGGCGATCTGGCCGGCGCGCCGGTATTGCAGTTCTTTCCCTGGCCGTGGCCTGACGACCGGCTGGACGCCACGCTGACGCAGGCGGGCGATCACACCCTGATCGGCATGCTGCGTCAGCGGTTTGATTACTACTGCCAGCATGTGGTGCGCGAATTCTACCGCCAGCACTTTGTGCGCTTCGACCGGCAAATCGTGCTGGTGGACTGCCTGCAACCGCTCAACCACGGCGTACAGTCGTTTAACGATATGCGGCTGGCGCTGACCCAACTGATGCAGAGCTTTCACTACGGTAAGCGCACGTTATTGCGTCGGCTGTTTTCGCCCTGCATCGACCGGCTGATGTTCGCCGCCAGCCAGTCCGACCATATCACCGCCGATCAGCACGCCAATTTGGTGTCGTTGCTACAGCAACTGGTGCAGGAAGCCTGGCGTAATGCGGCGTTCGAGGGGATTGAGATCGACTGTGCGGGGATTGCTTCGGTGCAGGCGACGCAAAGCGGCGTGGTGTCGCATCAGGGGCAGTCGTTGCCGGCTCTGCGCGGCAACCGGCTGGCGGACGGCGAGCCGGTCACCGTGTATCCCGGCGATGTACCGTCACGGCTGCCGGAACCGTCCTTCTGGCGCGAGCAGGGATTCCACTTTGAACCGTTTCGGCCGCTGGAAATGCAGACGGACGCGCCGTTGCCGCATATCCGCCTGGATACGGTGATGGAATTTTTACTGGGAGACAAATTGCGATGAATGAACCGTTGAAACCCCACATCACCTTCGACAATACGCCGGTGGCGCCGGCCGATGCGCCGCTGCGGCCGTCGGTCGCCTTTGCTGACGGCGAGGCGCAACGTTTTATTCCGGCGGCAACGGCCGACGACGACGAACCGGATGACGGCGAGAGCGCCGAGCAGGTGGTCAGCGACGCGTTGCGCCCGCGCCGAAGCCTGTGGCGGAGGATGCTGGGTCTGGGCGTGGCGCTGTTTGGCCTTAGCGCGCTGGCGCAGGGCGGGCGTTCGCTGTATCAGGCCTGGATGAGTCAGGACTGGATTGCGCTCGGCGGCGTGGCGGCGGGCACCCTGATTGTCGGCGCCGGCGTCGGAGCGCTGGCGGTCGAGTGGCGCCGGTTGTATCGGTTGCGCCAGCGGGCGGAAACGCGCGATCGGGCGCGGGAATTGCTCAACAGCCACGGTACGGGCAGCGCCCGCGTCTTTTGTGAGAATCTGGCCCGTCAGGCCGGGTTGGATGTCGGACATCCGGCGCTGCAACGCTGGCAGGCGTCGCTGCACGATACTCACAACGATCGTGAAGTCACCGAGTTGTACGCTCATATGGTGCAACCGGTGCTGGACGCCCGGGCGCGCCGCGAGATCAGCCGCTCCGCCGCCGAGTCGGCGCTGATGATTGCCGTCAGCCCGCTGGCGCTGGTAGACATGGCGTTCATCGCCTGGCGCAATCTGCGGCTGGTCAATCGCATTGCGCGGTTGTACGGCATCGAACTGGGCTATTTCAGCCGTATTCGCCTGTTCCGGCTGGTGCTGCTGAATGTGGCGTTTGCCGGCGCCAGCGAGCTGGTGCGGGAAATCGGTATGGACTGGATGTCTCAGGATTTGGCGGCGCGGCTGTCGGCGCGCGCGGCGCAAGGGCTGGGCGCCGGTCTACTGACCGCGCGGCTGGGTATTCGCGCTATGGAGCTGTGTCGCCCGCTGCCGTGGCTGGATGACAAGCCCCGGCTGGGGGATTTCCGGCGTGAGCTGATTGGCCGGATTCGGGTGAAAACGCCGTCATCGTCGTCTGGGGAGTAATGCCCGGCGCTTGGCATAAAAGCACCTCCACAGGTTGTGCGTTATGTAACCAGTCATATCGCCCGTCGATCGCCATCACACTGCGGATGGCGATAACATCTGGATAACATTCGTAAAGCCCCGATGCAGGATATTGCCGCCCGGTTGCACTTTAATATCCTGCAAATAATGTTATCGACAAACAATAACAAATGATAATTATTGCCGCTATGGTTTGCCAGAACGTTTACCAACGACAACCGACCATCAATCAGGGGCAATACCATGGACTCGACTTTCAGTGCGCGCAACGCGCCGACGGTTTACGACGTCAATCATCCTCTTCCTCTTCACTCGCTGGCGACGCGTATTGATGCCTTACCCTCATCGTGGGGATTGTGGCGTTTCATCATCCTGCTGTCGCTGGGCGGCTTCTTTGAACTTTACGACCTGTTTCAGACGGCTTACATCAGCACCGGGCTGATTGGGGAGAAGATTTTCCACACCGGAAAGGAGGGATTGTTCGGCGTGTCGGATCAGGCTACGTTTGCGTCCGCCACCTTTTTCGGCCTGTTTATCGGCGCCAGCCTGCTAGCGCCGCAGGCGGATCGACTCGGGCGTCGCGCCGCTTTCATGTTTGCGCTGGCGTGGTATGGCGCGTTCTCGCTGTTGATGGCGTTCCAGACGCAGGCGGAATGGGTGATCCTCTGCCGCTTTCTGGTGGGGATTGGTTTGGGGGTAGAGCTGGTGACCATCGATACCTATCTATCCGAATGGGCGCCGACCCACCTGCGTAGCCAGGCGTTTGCGCTGGCATTCTTCATGCAGTTCCTGTCGGTGCCGACGGTGGCGCTGATGTCCTGGTGGCTGGTGCCGCAGACGTTCTGGGGGCTATCCGGCTGGCGTTATGTGGTGATCATCGGCGCGGTATGCTCGCTGGTGGTGTGGCTGCTGCGCCGTAATCTGGTGGAGTCGGCGCGTTGGCTGGCATCGCGTGGACGCTACCGGGAAGCGGAAAAGGTGATGACCGCGATGGAGCACCGCTGCGGCGTACCGCCGGGTAAGGCGCTGGAGCCGCAGACGAAGATTACGCTGCCGTCGCGCGGTCGATTTCTTGATATCTGGTCAGTGCGCTATCGCCGCCGCACCCTGATGCTGGTGGTCATGAATATCTTTCAGGCTATCGGGTTCTTCGGTTTTGGCAACTGGCTGCCGGCGCTGCTGGCGGGACGGGGCGCGACCGTGACTCACAGCCTGCTGTACGCGTTTTTCATTACGCTGGCCTACCCGCTGGGGTCGCTGCTGTGCAGTTGGTACGCCGGCAAACTCGAAAACAAGTGGCAAATCGTGTTGTCGTCGCTGATGACGGTGGTGTGCGGCACGCTGTTTGCCTTTCAGACGCAACCGCTGTGGTTGATTGTCTGTGGTTTTCTGATCACCTATTCCAACGCCTGGCTGACCATCAGCTATCACGCCTATCAGACCGAGGTTTTCCCCACGGCGATCCGCGCCCGCGGCGTGGGTTTCTGTTACTCCTTCAGCCGCCTGTCCACGGCGCTCAGCAGTATCGTCATCGGTTTGATTCTGCAACATTACGACACCAGTGGCGTGCTGGCGTTCATCATCATCAGCATGTTGACCGTGGTGGTGACGGTCGGCGTGTTCGGTCCGCGGACCCGCGGCGTCCGGCTGGAAAATATCTGATATCGGGGGAAAATGCTGTTCCTGCAGCCATAAAATGAATGGGTTGCGGCTTAAAAACAGCGGGGGTTTTGATATAGCCCGCATTCCGCTGCCACGAAGCATGCTTATCTATAAGTAGGTATAAAACCTAAGTAGGGATAAACCCTAAGCAGGGATAAACCTAAGCAGGGATAACCCGGTGGGTGAATCGCGGCCAGATCGCTCAGGCGATGACCGATACTGCCGATAACCAGAAGATGGATGTTCTTTTTTTCCTCTGGCTGGAAGGATACTTATGATGCTTCGTGGCAACAAACTCCTGTTGGCTGGCGCGCTCGGTGCGCTGGTGACGGCAGGTTCCGCTCAGGCGCAGTGGATCATGACGCCGACTGACGCCCAGCGCTTCGCTCAGGCCAGCTTTCCTGAATACCTCGACGGCTTGACGCTCAGCAACGATACCGACGTGGCGGCGGATATTCAGCGCAACCTCAACTGGCTGGACAAGGCTTTTCAGAAGCGGGGATTTACCACCCAGCAACTGGCCAATGGCGCGCACCCGATGCTGTATGCCGAGCTGGGGCCGATGCAACCCAACCGCCCGACCGTGCTGTTCCTGATGCACTTTGATGGTCAGTCGGCCAGCGCGTCCGAATGGAGTACCGACCCCTGGAAACCGACGCTGAAAATCAAGGATTCACGCGGTATCTGGGTGCCGCAACCCAACGAACGGCTGATGCAGCCGGGGCTGGATCCGGAATGGCGCGTGTTCGGGCGCTCGGCCTCGGACGGCAAAGGGGTCATCTCCCTGTTCCTGACCGCGGTGGATGCGCTGAAAAGCGCCAATACCGCCACCACGGTGAATATCAAGGTGCTGCTCGATTCGGAAGAGGAGCGCGGTTCGCCGCACCTGGCCGCGGTGGTCAATCAGAACGCCGCCCGGCTGAAAAATGACGGCGTGGTGATTTTTAACGGCGCAGTGAACACCAATAATGTGCCGGTGCTCACGTTTGGCTATCGCGGGTCGATACAGGTGGACATGACGGTGTTCGGTCCCGACCCGGCGGCCCACAGCGGCGCGTTCGGCAATGTGATCGTCAATCCGGTGCAACAGCTGGCGAGCCTGCTGGCTGGAATCAAAGACGCCAATGGTCGGGTGACGTTGCCGGGGTTTTATGACCGAGTCAAAATCTCCGATGACGAACGCAAACAGCTGGCCGCGCAGGCGCCGCAGCCGGGCACCATCGAAAGCCGTTATGGGGTGACCCAACTGGAAAAAATGGCGCCCAACCCGGTGGAAGCGGTGCAGTATCCGTCGCTGGACGTCATCGGTCTGAAGGCGGGCGATACCGGCCGCAAAGCCATCTACGCCATTCCGTCGACCGCGACCGCCAGCATCAACATTCGTACGGTGCCGGAAACCTCGCCCGATTACCTGTATGACCTGCTGAAAAGGTATGTAACCGCCAACGGTTTCTATATCGTGCGTTCCGACTCGCCCTCGCTGCAGGAGCGTAATCACAACCCCAAACTGATTTCGATGAGCATGATGACGTCGTCCGGTAGTTCGTTTGCCGTGCGTACGCAACTGGCGTCGCCGTTGGCGAAATGGGCGCAGGCCGGCGTGAAAGCGCCGCTTAAAGGCGATCCGGAGAAGAATCGTATGCTGGGGGTGTCGCCGCCGATCAACGGTGCGCTGGCCGCGCTGAAAAGCGCCTTTACCGTGGTGTCGCTGGTAAATGCGGACAATAACGCCTACAGCAGCGACGAAAATATGCGCATCGGCAACTACATCGACGGTATCCGCATTATGGTGTCGATGATGACCACGCCGTTCCCGGAAGAGGAAAAAACCAAGTAAATTCGCTTTTCGGTTGCCGGGGTGTCAACTTTTGCTGACACCCCACTTCATCCGGTGGCGGTGAAAGGGTATGATGCAGCTCTCGTCCCTGCCGCACCTGATGAAGAAGGTTTTATTGATGCGTCTGGAAGTATTTTGTGAAGACCGGATTGGTCTGACTCGTGAGCTGCTCGATCTGCTGGTGCTGCGACATATCGACCTGCGCGGTATCGAAATTGATCCGACGGGTCGGATCTACCTCAATTTTACCACCCTCGGTTTTGATGCGTTCCGTGAGCTGATGACGGAGATTCGCCGCATTCCGGGCGTCAGCGATGTACGCACCGTGGCGTTTATGCCGTCCGAGCGGGAGCATCGGGCGCTGAACGCGCTGCTGGAATCGATGCCGGAGCCGGTGTTGTCGTTCGATCTCAAAGGCAAAGTGGAATTGGTCAACGCCGCCGCGCTCAGCCTGTTTGAGCTGACGCAGGAAAAAGCCCGCGCCCTTAACGTCAGCCAGTTGCTGAACGATTACCACTTTTCCCGTTGGCAGGAGCAGGGCGGCCAGCCGGAAACCACCCGCGTGGTGATCCGCGGGCAGGATTTTCTGCAGGAAGTGACGCCGGTTCATCTGGAAGACGATAAAGGCAAATCTACCGTCGCCGGCGCGCTGGTGACATTGAAGTCGGCAGCGCGCATGGGCCGTCAGTTACAGGACACGCCAGTCAACGACGAACGGGAATTCGACCATATTGTGGCGGTCAGTCCGCGTATGCGTCAGGTGGTGGAGCAGGCGCGCAAGCTGGCGATGCTGGACGCGCCGTTGCTGCTGGTGGGGGAAACCGGCACCGGCAAGGACATGCTGGCCCGCGCCTGTCATTTGCGCAGCCGCCGCGGCAAGCAGCCGTTTCTGGCGCTCAACTGCGCCGCACTGCCGGATGACGTGATGGAAAGCGAGCTTTACGGCCACGCGCCGGGCGCCTATCCCAACGCGCTGGAAGGCAAGAAAGGCTTTTTCGAGCAGGCTAACGGCGGTTCGGTGCTGTTGGACGAAGTCGGCGAAATGTCGCCGCAGATGCAAACCAAACTGCTGCGTTTTCTCAATGACGGCACGTTCCGCCGGGTGGGTGAAGAACACGAGGTGCACGTGGATGTGCGCGTGATCTGCGCCACGCAGAAAAACATGCAGGATCTGGTGCAGCGCGGTCTGTTTCGGGAAGATCTCTATTACCGCCTGAACGTGCTGACGTTGCAACTGCCGCCGCTGCGCGAGTGCCCGGCGGATGTAATGCCGCTGGTGGAGCTGTTTGTGGCCCGTTTTGCCGATGAGCAGGGGATCGCGCGTCCCCACATCGCGCAGGAAGTGCGTAATCTGTTGCCCCAATACGGTTGGCCGGGCAACGTGCGTCAGCTGAAAAACACCATCTATCGGGCGCTGGCGCAACTGGAAGGGGACGAACTACGCCTGCGCGATATCGACCTGCCTGCCTTCCAGCCGGAAATCGTCCACAACGACGATTTGCTGGAAGGGTCGCTGGATGACATCAGCAAACGGTTTGAACGTTCAGTATTAACCCGCCTTTATCAGACCTACCCCAGCACCCGCAAGCTGGCCAAACGGCTCGGCGTGTCTCATACCGCCATCGCCAATAAATTGCGGGAATATGGCCTGAGCAGCCGCAAGGGTGGGGATGAGGACGAGTAATTCTGATGAAAGTGAAAAAGCGGATGGTGTGCCATCCGTTTTTTACTACTGTATTAGTTCATACTTGGGCTGGCAGTGTTATGAGGTGAATAATGGTAAAAATTGGCCGTTTGGTTTGAGCTGTGAGTTCAACCGATGGACGCAACACACTTATTGAACCGCTCTGCGGGTGATTCATAGTCTAGCGTTTTTCTCGGCCTTTCGTTGAGCTGTCTGGCAACACTGTTAAGTCTTTGCTGACTGTGAACCGATAAGTCAGTTCCTTTTGGAAAATATTGTCTGAGCAATCTATTCGTATTTTCATTTGAGCCACGTTGCCAGGGGGATTGAGGATCACAGAAATAAATCTGAATGTCTGTCGCTACAGTAAATCGAGTGTGGCTGGTCATTTCAGCGCCACGATCCCATGTTAATGTTTTATAAAGCTCAACAGGCAATTCCCGTGCTTGTTTGATGAGCGCTGATATAACCGTTATGGTCTTGTTGTCCCTGATTTTGGCCAGCATAACAAAGCGGGAATGGCGCTCTACCAGGGTGACGATATAGGAGTTTTTCGAGCCCTGGAGCAGGTCACCTTCCCAGTGACCCGGTATGGCTCTGTCTGCGGCTTCAGGTGGTCTTTCACTGATAGGTATCGCATCCGGGATTGACCCTAATCCTTTCCCTTTAAGCGATGAGGTTCTGGATCTACGCACTGCTCTTCCACTTCTGAGGCATTGCTGCAGCTCTTTTTTTAATGCTCCCCGGGTTTGTATAAAAAGCGTTTTATAAATTGTTTCGTGTGACACATGCATTTCCTGATTATCGGGATAACAGCGTTTTAGCCAACCGGCGATTTGTTCCGGCGACCAGTCCTGATGCATCTTCTCTGCAATGATTTTACACAATGTGGGGCTTTCAATTAGCTTGCAAGGTTTTGGTCTCAGGGCACTTTCCCATGCAGTAGCATCCGCTTTTGCTGCACGATATTGTTTTGCACCTCCGTGCCTCTTGATCTCGCGGCTAATCGTTGAGGGAGCTCTTGATAATTTGGCAGCGATGTCCCTGATGCTGCGTTTTGCTACCAGCCCTCTGGATATCTCCTCTCTTTCATCAAGCGAAAGCGCTAACCGGTGTCGCTTTCGGACAGGGGGACGGTATCCACCAGTCTGGTGGATAGTGGGCATGATAGAAGAATGAAATCTGTCGAACATTCTGGCGATATCATGCAGGGAATCACCTTGCTTATATCTGTCCCAGATAACCGCCTTCTGCTCTGGCGTGTAGTTAATCCGAGTTCTTCGTTTCATGGCAACGTCCCCCTTCTTTAAGGATAGCGTTGCATCGACCCGTTGAACTCGCGGCGAAAAGCGGAAGTTCGCCCTAAAGGTAAACAAAACCAGTTGTCAGAAGAGTTCTAAAAGAGAATGGTCCACTTTGCCGGGATACTTACACTTACACGAGGAGCGGAAAAAAAGACTTCTTTAATTTGCGAATACCTTATCGATAATGGGGTTCGTTCAAAAATAGGCGTGCGCTCTCTTATGAATAGGTGTCTTATTAATTGATTCTGATCATATAGACACCTTTGCTTTTTTTTGTAATAAGTCCTTTCTGATAGCAGGTGCTAAAAGCATTGGCTACGATAGATTTCCATTGAGGCAAAGAAATCGACTGTTGAATATCATCATATCTGTCATATAAATCCGTGGCTAATTCGGGAGCAACGATATCAGCACCTTTGGGTAGATAAATAATTCTTGATTGTACAAATGCCAATGCCGCACGATATAAAAACCTTCCATGGGGTAATTCGAAATCCCTTTGAGTTTCAGGATTTTTTATTTCAGCATATCGTCTGGCTCCAAATGCGGCTAAGGAATATGGGAGGCGACCAATCGGAACCGAGCTTTTCTCCATTAAAATTGTCTTATCATACTTCATTATACCCTCAATTGTACCCAGAGTAATATCTTTGTAGAAATCAGACGTGTTTTTATTACAAAGCATACATTCTGACTTTAAGCCAAGCATAAATGGAGAAACTACATTACATTTATTGCATTTTTTTAATTCGATGAGGGTTATATATTCAGAGTTATCCTGCACATTGTCGTTAAAATTATAACAGTAAAAATTAAACCGAGATTTTTTATCCCAGTAAAAAATCGGATGTTTGAAATTAGAAACGAGATAATCAAGCCATAAGGATTCGTAACTATTCAAGTCATTCAACTCAACAAGCCATACGCCCCAAGCTTTATGCCATCCCAGGTTGATGCATTTTATATCGAAGGGTTTGAAACCAAGATGAACACGCATAATATTGCTCACCAGTGAGGCAATATGATACGCTTCAATCTTTTCATTGTTCCCCTCTATGGTCAGTAATTGCTCTTGAAATTTTCCTGCTGATTTACCACCCATTAAACTTGGATTATAAAGTGCAATAGCTAATGTTGTAGAACGTGAATATGCGCAAAAAAGCTCAGCATCTACCATGCTTTCGGCATCCAATATAATAACAATGGGCGACTCCAAGCCGCGATAGCGTGATATTGATTCCGTTCTGATGTCGAATTCTAAAAGAATTATTTCATAGGTTAGTGGCAAAGAAAATTTATATAAAGCGACAATGTCTTCTTTCCTTACACCTTCAGTGATGAGGTTTTCAATCAGATCTTTTAAGGACCACTCTGGGCCCGGAATAATCTCTCTTAAGGTTCCTGGCTCTTTATCCCTAATAGAGTGTAGCTGATAAGAAATTTTCCTTACTGATAACAACCTTTCGGTTACTGCCTTAGGCATACGAAGAGCTATAGTTAGCAAAAACGGAAACTCTACTTCTAATAACCTACAAAGTTGCTGCAAATTAATACCAGACTCAAATGGAAATTTTTGAGTTTCATCACAAAAGGCAATAATCTTTTTCTCTGAAAACCACTCCACAAGACATTTACACCATTCTGGATGCAGGGCCTGACACTCATCTATAACAAGGACATCATAATTTTCACTCATACCTTGCTTGATAGCCATTTTGATATCGTCTAAACATCCTGTTTTATACCAATCTTCACTCGCTTGTTCATTGTTTGTATCTAATTGTCGACGAGCTATTGCACATAAACGATGCCATGTTGAAACAGTACATGCAGTTTGGTCAAAATCCAATTGTCTTGTTAAGTACTCAGCCAACAAATTATTAAAGGTCAAAACAAGAACTCTCATCCCGCGCTTTACCATTTCTCGCGCAATCGTAATGCCAATTAACGTTTTTCCCGTACCTGGCCAACCGGTAATAACCATTCGTGGATTATTGCATGCTGTTATGACCACTTCATTCTGCTCATTTGTTAAGGGCAACCAAATCTTATTGTCAAAAAATACTCTAGTCCCCCATTTTGGAGTGCCATCATACTTTGGGCAAAGTGTACTTATTAACTTTTGTTTTTTTGCATCTGACATTGCTGGTATACTAAGAGCTTCCTTCCAATAATTCATAATTTCAACAATTCTCTTACCAAGAGAAGGAAGTTGCCCCATATCAATTGCTATCGATTTGTGTGGGGTCGTACTGATATCAACCAATGCTGCATTAATAATCTGATCAGCAAAATCACTATCTGGGAAGATCAAACCATACCCGATTCGTAACCGTAGTTCTTGATTTCCCCCTAACCACCTTGCTAGCCCGTGGACATTATGACGAGTCTGTTGAATTGGAGAGGTTTTCTTACCCGTTGATAAATGTAAAAATGTTACTCCATCCACCCTGTATCTGCCGCTCTTGACTTCAAGAGCAAGAACCCCTAATTCTTTATGAATTATTAAGAAGTCAATTTCACCAGTAGGTGCGAATTGAGGGTCGATTTCTTTTACTGCTGAGCACAGCCAAGGCAAGCTGTGAATCACTGTAAAGTCATCAGAAAGTTGAGTCTCAATTAACCTGTAAAGTATCACCTCTCCATAACTTTCAGTTACCTGAGGCCCGAAGGAAGGGATCATTTTTGCCACTTAGCTGGTTTCCTTTACATTCACTATCTTGGCTGTCATATCTTGTTCCATTTTATAAAAAATCTATAGTGTCTTCATCAGTGATCTGCATCCCATGAGTTAACACAAACTGGTGTCAGTAATGTCCGTTCGTGGCACACAGCGGACCTCTAATTAGGCATAGCTCAGAGCAGTAAAAATGTCAGGTCAGGTATGCGTCAATACCGATAAAGTCAATGAACCAGCACATCCCCCGGAATCAGCGAATACAAGGCCGCCGTTACCGGCTGGTCGCGAATAATAATCCGGTTGCGCAGCAATCCTTCGAAATGCGCGCCCACTTTTTCCGCCACCCGGCGGCTGGCGTGGTTTTCTTCCGCCGCGACGATTTCCAGCCGGGTCAGCCCCAGCGTGCCGAAACCGAACGGCACGATTTCCCGCACTGCTTCGGGGATCAATCCTTGTCCCTGCGCCGACTGGCGTACCCAGTAGCCGACATTACCGAGGCGATAGGCTTTGTTGATGCTGTTGATGGCGATGGTGCCGAGCAGGCGCCCGGCGGTGCGGTCTATGATAACCAGATCAAACGCCTCGCCCTCGTGGCGTTGCTGTTCACAACAGGCTATCCAGTCCTGCGCCATCGGCAGATCGTAATCGGACATGCACCAGGGCAGCCAGCGCCCTACGGTTTCCTGCGATTCATGTATGGCGTCAAGCAGCGCGGCGGCATCGGAGGGGACAAACGGGCGCAGGCACAGGCGGGCGGTCAGTAACGGAAACATATCTCCTCCAAAAGCGACAATGGCAGATACAGGATGATACAAATGATAATGCAACAGTTTTCCGCCTCACGCTATTGTCATGATGGCTCGCCTGAATAACGAGGGAGGACAGGGTGGTGCGTTTGAACAACTGGCTACGGATAACGGTTGGCGGGCTGGCGCTGTGCGCCGTACTGGCGGCGGCGATCGCCATCGCCGTGTGGATGCTGTTGCGTCAGAGTTTGCCCCAGTTGGATGGCGAGCTGGGCGTGCCGGGGCTACATACGCCGGTGACGGTGGAGCGAGACGACGCCGGCGTGCCGATCATCCGGGCTGGCGACCGTCTGTCCGCCGCGTTCGCGCTAGGGTTTGTCCATGCGCAGGATCGCTTTTTCCAGATGGATTTGCTCCGGCGCAGCGCGTCAGGGGAACTGGCGGCGTTAGTCGGCGCGGCGGCGTTGCCGCTGGACCGCCAGCACCGGCTGTTTTTGCTGCGTCGGCAGGTTTCCGGACGCTGGCAGCAACTGCCCGTCGATCAGCAGCAGATCCTGCGTAGCTATGCCGACGGCGTGAATGCCGGGTTGCATAGCCTGAAAACACGGCCGTTCGAATACTGGCTGCTGCGTGTTGAACCGCAAGTCTGGCTGCCGGAAGACACCCTGCTGACGATTGCCGCGATGTATTTTGATCTGCAGGATAATCAGTTCGGCCGCGAATACGCCCGCGGCTGGATTGCCAGCCAGAGCACGCCGGAGCAGGCCGACTTTCTGTTGCCGGACGCCAGCGTGTGGGATGCGCCGTTGGTGGGGCAATTGCCGCCGGCGCCGGCGTTGCCTGCCGCGCCGCCTGAGTGGTGGGGGCAGCAGAACAGTGCGGCGTTTGCTCCCGGCGGCGCCGACGAACAAGCCAAAGGCAGCAACGGTTGGCTGGTGCGTACGCCGGAGCGAGCGATACTGGCGAACGACATGCATCTTGGGTTGCGTTTGCCAACGGTGTGGTATCGCGCACAGCTTATCTATCCGACGGAAGACGGAACGCTGCGCCTGACCGGGCTCTCTCTGCCCGGCGCGCCCGCCATCGTCAGCGGCAGCAATGAGCATATCGCCTGGGGTTTTACCAATAGTTACGCCGATACCTTCGACTGGGTGAAACTGAATAGCGCCGAGGGCAATCCGCATCTGGTGCAGGAAACGCTGGCGGTCAGTCATGGCGAGTCGCAGTCAATGACGGTGCAAACCAGCGACTGGGGACCGATTGTCGATACCGGGCAAGGGCGCATGGCGATGCACTGGGTGTTGCAGTTGCCGGGCTCGCTGGATCTGTCGTTGATGGCGCTGGCGGAAACCCGCACGGTGCCGGAGGCGCTGACTACCGGGCAACGAACCGGCCTGCCGGTGCAAAATCTGCTGGTGGCCGACAGTCACGGGCACATCGGCTGGACGCTGGCCGGAGTGCTGCCGGACCGGCTGATGCCCGGCGTACAGAACAGTTTTCCGCTGACGAGCGTGCTGCAGGCGCGCTGGCGTGACACGGCGCTGCCGCCCGCATCCCATCCTCAACTGGTCGACCCGCCGCAAGGGGTGATTGTGACCGCCAACAACCGCTTGCTGTTTGATGAGCAAGGGGACATCGTCGGGGATGGCGGCGCCGACCCTGGCGTACGCGCGTCGGCGATTCATCAGGCGCTGGGCGACGTCAGGCAGCCGGATATCGCCGCGATGCATCGCATCCAGTTGGACAACCGTGCGCTGCTGGCGGCGAGCTGGCGCGACCGGCTGCTCGATTGCCTGAATGCCTCCGGCCCGGACGTTATCGCGGGTCAGTCGACAATCAACCTGTTATTGCAACAATGGAACGGGCAGGCGGCGGCCGACTCAACGGCTTATCTGCTGCTGAGCCGCTGGCGCGAGACGCTGTACCAGCGGTTGTTCGGCACGCTGGATCAGCAACTGGCGCAGGCGTGGCCGGAGGCCAGCTACCGTGCCGCTAATCCACGCTGGGATGTGACGGTGCAACAACTGATGCATGATGAAGCACGCCAGTGGGTGCCCGCGCCCGCTAAAGACTGGTGCCAGTTCTCGTTGCAACAGCTGGCGACGGTATGGCGGGAGAACGGGGAGGGCAGCCGTAAATGGGGGGACGTTAACCAGAGCCGCATCGCTCACCCGCTGGCCTCGTCGCTGCCGCTGCTGGGCCATCTGCTGCGGGTGCCGGCGGAACCGCTCTCCGGAGACAATCATGTACCGCATGTTAATCGCCCAACGTTCGGCGCTTCGGAACGGCTGGTGATTTCGCCGGGCGATGAAGCCAACGCGACCCTAAGCCTGCCGGGCGGGCAGAGCGGTAATCCGCTCAGTCGCTGGTGGCTGGATGGGTATCGCCGCTGGATGAGCGAGGCGCTGACGCCGCTGCTGCCGGGCGTCGGCTCCAGCCGGCTGGAACTAAAACCGGCCTCCGCCCAGCCTTAAGGCGGCATCATAAGAGCCTATCCCATACGGCTATTTCACTTGCCATTTTGGCTCTGGGCAGTGCTCGAAATCCTCACGTACTACGTGTACGCTCCGGGTTCTGCGCGCTGCCCGTGTCTAAACTGGCTGCGCCAATAACGCCTACTGGGATAGGCTCTAAATCGCGGGGCGCAATCTGGCTTGTCTGAGGCTGTTCGCCGGGCGGCGGCAACTGCGCGAGTTGCGCCAGCCGCGCATTGTCCTGCTCGCTGGCAGGCATGTAAACCAGCATCCGGTCACCGTTGCGGGATGCGCTCCACCAGTTGATCTGACGCAGGGTGAAAATGCCCAGCGTCGGATGACGAAAGCGTTTGATCTTGTCATCCACGCCTTGAATCTCGTAGCGCTGGTACCACAACTGGCGAAACTCTTCAGACGCGCTCAGGTAGCGCTGCAATTGTGCCTCCCACAGCGGTTCGTCCGCGTGTTCCGTCATCTGCGCCCGAAACATCGCCACCAGATTGGGTAACAGCTCGTGCTGATCCACCAGCCGTTCCCGCCAGTTCGGGTGGGTGAGCGCCAGCCAGATACAGTTGCGATCTTCCGGCGCCATCTGATGCAGGTCGATATCCAGCAACCGACACCAGGCGAGGTTAAACCCCAGAACGGTAAAGCGGGCGTTGACGATCACCGCCGGGAACGGGTTGAGCTGATCGAGGATACGCTGGCTATCGGCGCTGATTTTCTCGCAACTGGCCTGTGCGGCCGGGGAGAACGGCAGCCCCGCCAGCATAAACAGATGCCGGGTTTCCGCTTCGTTGAACTGCAGGGCTTTGGCAATGGCGGTCAGCGTTTTGGCGGAGGCGCGGATTTCCCGCCCTTGTTCCAGCCAGGTGTACCAGGTAATGCCCACGTCCGCCAGCAGCGCCACATCTTCGCGGCGTAGCCCCGGCGTACGCCGTTTACGAGGTAGCGACAGGCCCAGACGCAGTGGATCGAGGCTTTCACGTCGTGCGCGCAAAAACGCGCCCAGCCGTTTGCGGTTATCCGGTTGCAACGGTGTAACACGGGTGTCGGCCTGTGGGGTGGGTATCGTCATGACCATAGCGCGAGCCTCCGGATAACGCGGTGAATCGTTACAGACAGGTAGTTTTTATACCAGGATAAACAGGAACTGGTACCCGTTTAAATTATCGATAATGCTAACTGCCTCACAGAATTAGCACAATGGGTACATCGATGAAACAGGTTTCACTTTCACAGGGGCTCACCGGCATCGGCCTGATGGTGTTGCTGACCGGCCAACTGCTGCCGATGATCGATTTTTCGATCGTTAACGTGGCGCTGGAAGCGATCGCCCATTCACTTTCCGCCAGCCCGGCTGAACTGGAACTGGTGGTGTCGGTTTATGGCGTGGCATTTGCCGTATCGCTGGCGATGGGCGGCCGGCTGGGCGATAACCTGGGTCGCCGCCAGGTGTTCATTGCCGGCGTGGCGCTGTTCGGCGTGGCTTCGCTGTTGTGCGGCATCGCTCAGGCGGTATGGGTGTTGCTGGCGGCTCGAGCGTTGCAGGGGATTGGCGCCGCGCTGGTGGTGCCGCAGATTCTGGCGACCATTCATGTCTGCCTGCGCGGGCGCGAGCATGCCCGGGCGCTGGGTTTTTATAGCGCCATCGGCGGACTGGCCTTCGTGGTCGGGCAGGTACTGGGCGGCTTTCTGATTCAGTTGGACATCGCTGGTTATGGCTGGCGCAGTGTGTTTCTGGTCAATCTGCCGGTCTGCCTGCTGGTGCTGCTGTTGGCGCCGTCGCGTCTGCCGGACACCCGCGGCGAAAAACCGGTGGCGCTGGATATGCCCGGTACGGTGCTGCTGTCGCTAATGCTGGCTAGCCTGCTGTTCCCGCTGGCCTTGGGTCCAATCTGGCACTGGCCGTGGTCCTGCGTTGCGGTACTGCTGAGCAGTCTGGTGTGGTTTGCGCTGCTGTGGCGGGTGGAGCGTCGTCAGCCGGCGCCGTTGCTGCCGCCTGCGCTGTTTCGGCTGCCGGGGATCCGCTTCGGTTTGTTGCTGGCGCTGCTGTTTTTCTCCAGTTGGAGCGGCTTTATGTTTGCCGTTGCCTACACCCTGCAATCCGGCGCCGGTTTTACCCCGCTGCAGTCGGGCAACAGCTTTATCGGACTGGGGCTGTCCTATTTTGTTGCGTCGCTGTTCAGCGGCCGTCTCACCACCCGTATTGGCAATATAGGGGCGTTGCTGACCGGATGCGCCATCCAGATGAGCGGACTGGCGCTGCTGATGGCGTCGCTGGCGTGGCGCTGGCCGGTCTCGGTGCTGCAATTGCTGCCCGCGACCATGATGATTGGCTTTGGTCAGGCGTTTATCGTCAGCAGCTTTTATCGCATTGGGCTGTCTGATGTGCAGACGCATCAGGCCGGCGCGGGCAGCGCGCTGCTTTCCACCATGCAACAGGCGTCGCTGGGGCTGGGGCCCATTGTGCTGGGTACGGTGCTGGTGCAGGTGCTGCATACCAGCGGCGGGAATTTTGCCAGCGCGCTGATTGCCACGCTGATGGCGGAATGGGGGCTGATGCTGGTATTGGTGTTGTGCGCGTTACGCAACCGGCTGACGCTGGCGCACCCACGATCAGTGGCATGAGGGCGATAACGGCGGCAAGGCGGTTTGGATAAAAAAATGCCAGTCGGTCGACTGGCATGGTTAACGCGGATATTGAGGACCGAACTTATTTCAGTACGGCGATAGCTGCGTCGTAGTCCGGTTCGGTGGTGATTTCGTTCACCAGTTCGCTGTGCAGCACGTTGTCGTTTTCGTCCAGCACCACGACGGCGCGTGCAGTCAGACCTTTCAGCGCGCCTTCGGCAATCGCCACACCGTAGTTTTCCTTGAATTCGGCGCCGCGCAGGGTGGACAGCACCACCACATTGTTCAGGCCTTCAGCGCCGCAGAAGCGGGACTGGGCGAACGGCAGGTCGGCGGAGATGCAAAGTACAACGGTATTATCCAGGCTGGATGCCAGCTGATTGAATTTACGCACGGACGCGGCGCACACGCCGGTATCGATGCTCGGGAAAATGTTCAGGACTTTGCGCTTGCCTGCGTAGTGGCTCAGCGCCACGTCAGAGAGGTCTTTGGCAACCAGTGAAAACGCCGGTGCTTTACCGCCGGCCGCCGGGAAAGATCCTGCTACCGGCACCGGGTTACCCTGGAAATGTACATTTGTTGACATGCTTACGTCCTTCATTACAGGTGATTAACATGTCGATCAGTGTAGGGCAACATGATCAACATTGGTATAAAAAATTATGGGTCAGCAGCCGGGTCAAGGCGGTCAGATAGCGGTGATTGGCGCTGTCGGCGGCAATCACCGGCAACTCGGCGGTGATGCAGTGCAAGTGGCGCTCGGCACACCAACTGCCAAATGAACCCGGCGTTGGGTATCCCACGCTGTCGACCAGCGGCAGCGCGAATTCACGCGCCAGCCAGCCGCCCAGCTCGGAACGTTGGGGATCGTCGATGCAGGCCAGCGGTTCATGAAAGGACACCACCCACGGCGGCGCCATCTGGTCGATCAGGCGGCACAACGCCTGGGTTTCCGGTTCGGAGCCGGGGCTATCGCCGGTGGAGAGCTGTACGTCGCGCACCGGGGTGTCTTCGCTCCAGCGATAGAGGGTACCGTTCGGCTGCCAGTTGGTCGCCGGGAAATTACGGTTGAGATCAACGCCGCCGGCATTGGCGCGCAGGCCCAACTGACAGCCATCCGGGTTGACCGCCAGCACCACATGATGAGCCCGGCTGCCCGGCGGTAGCGTACGCAACGCGCAGGAGAGCGCCACCACCGATGCGGTTTCATCGCCGTGCGTGCCGGCGAGGATCAATCCGCTGTGTTTCCCTTCCACTTCCGCCGGGAACCACAGCAGCGGCGCCCCCAGTCGTGAACGGCCATATTCCCGGCCCGGCGCAGCAAAGAACCCGCGTTCGGTACGGGGTCGGTGAAGAAACTCGGCGTCTGTCATGGCGGCATCCTGAACAATAGTCGGCGGTGTTTTGCCTGATGATAACAAAAAATCCATGTTGGTCGCGGCAGCACGCCTGAAATCGCGGGACGCTCCGCAAACCGGTGTCGCGCCGCTGGCTGGAAGGCCGGGTTTGAGACTATGATAACTTCCAGCCTGATAACGATTTTTTCAGTAGATATGCCTTAAATGCTCTGGTGCGCCGGGCAGCTCACGCGCCTGCAACCTGAAGTATGCCGGGTATAGATGGATTCTTTTTTGGACCGGTGATGATCGCGTACCGCCTTCCGGGCGCAGAGATGACTCCCGGTCGTCCTGAATCCCTCCCGCGGCGTCGATTTGATGCGGCGGGCTGGCGAAGGCAGGGCCTCTTTGGTTTAAGGACACAACATGCAATTTCGTTATTCCGCAGTTTCCGTGGGCGTGGTTTCCGCCGTGCTGATGACAGCCTTGATAACCCCGGCGGGCGCGGCGCAGGTTCCTCCCGGCGCCGTTCTGGCGGACCGACAGGAGATCGTCCGTCATATCAAGGATGAACCGGCTTCGCTGGACCCGATTAAAGCGGTTGGTTTGCCGGAGATTCAGGTGATTCGCGACCTGTTCGAAGGGCTGGTGAATCAGGACGCGCAGGGTAACCCGATTCCCGGCGTCGCCCAGCGCTGGCAGACTAACGATAACCGCACCTTCATTTTTACTCTGCGCCCTGATGCGCGCTGGTCGAACGGCGATCCGGTCACCGCTAAAGATTTTGTCTATAGCTGGCGGCGACTGGCGACGCCGCAAAATACCTCGCCGTTTAGCTGGTTCATCCGGCTGGCGGGGATCGTCAATGCTGATGATATCCTGTCCGGCAAGCTGCCCGCCGACAAGCTGGGCGTCATTGCGGTTGACGATCACACGTTAAAGGTGCAACTGAGTAAGCCGGTGCCTTATTTCATCAGCCTGATGGCTAATTTCAGCCTTTATCCGGTGCATCAGGCCACGGTGGAAAAATACGGCAATGAGTGGATCAAACCGGGCAATCTGGTGGGTAACGGCGCCTTCGTGCTCAAAGATCGGGTGGTCAATGAAAAACTGGTGCTGGTGCCGAATAGCCATTACTGGGATCACGCCAATACCCGGCTGACGCAGGTCACCTTTGTGCCGATCAATCAGGAATCCAACGCCACCAAGCGCTATCAGGCCGGTGATATCGACATCACCGAGTCGTTTCCCAAGAATCAGTACCAGAAACTGCTGAAGGATCTGCCGGGGCAGATCTTTACCCCGGACCAGCTCGGTACTTACTACTATGCGTTCAACACGCAGCGCGCGCCGACCAACGACGTGCGGGTACGCAAGGCGCTGTCTTATGCCATCGACCGTAAGATTATCGCCGGGAAAGTGTTGGGAACCGGCGAGAAACCGGCCTATCGCTTTACGCCGGATGTCACCGCCGGGTTCAAACCGCAGCCGGGGCAACTGCAGCAGTATTCGCAGGCCGAACTGGATATGCAGGCCAAAGCGTTGATGGCGGCGGCCGGGTATGGTCCGTCAAAACCGCTGAAACTGACGCTGCTGTACAATACGCAGGAAGTGCATCAAAAAATCGCCATCGCCGTCGCGTCGATGTGGAAAACCAAGCTCGGCGTAGACGTGAAACTGGTGAATCAGGAATGGAAAACCTACATCGACAGCCGCAATACGGGGAATTTTGATGTCATACGCGCCTCCTGGGTCGGCGATTACAACGAGCCGTCTACCTTCCTGTCGCTGCTGACCGCCAGTCATAGCGGCAATATCGCCCGTTTCAACAACGCCGATTATGATCGACTGATGGCGGATACCACCGGGCAGACTGACCGAAAGATACTGAACGAGGATTACAACCGCGCTGAGCAGATTTTGGCGGAGCAGGCGCCAATTGCGCCGATTTACCAGTACACCAACGGGCGGTTGATTAAACCCTGGGTGAAAGGGTATCCCATCACTAACCCTGAGGATGTTGCCTACAGCCAGACGCTCTATATTTTGAAACACTGACTGGCGGGCTTTCATACCGTTTGTTGCACACGGTGTTGCGCCCGCCACTCCGCCCAGGCACGGTGCAGCGGAGGATGCATCCCTTTCCGATTGCAGTCATTGATGCAGGCAGTAAGATGGACGCCGTGTGCATAGAGGGAGATAACGTGTGGAAGTGACTGAAAATAAAGCTATCCGACACACCGGCGCCGTCTTTACCTGTCAGTTGGACGGCAAGGGAGGCATTCTGCCGCTGGTGGAGAGCGCTCTGGGCGAGGAAGCGGAGCTGCCTGCCTGGCTGCATCTTGACTCGACGCAACCGGCTAGCGTGCGCTGGCTGCATGAAACCACCCTGTTGCCGGATAGCGTACGTAACGCGCTGGCGGGGGAGAGTGCGCGTCCTCGCGTAGTACGGCTTGGCGAAGGCACGCTGGTGACCCTGCGCAGCATCAATTACAACCCTAATGCCCGGCCGGATGAGCTGGTGGCGATTCGGGTGTTTATCTCCGACCGCCTGATTGTTTCCACCCGGCGCCGTAAAGTGGCGGCGATTGATGAGGTGATGAGCGATCTGAAAGAGGGCAACGGCCCTGCCAACAGCGGCGACTGGATAGTGTCTATCGCCGAGGCGTTAACGGATCACACCAGTGAGTTCATTGATGAGCTGCACGAAAAAATCATCGATCTGGAAGATGCGTTGCTGGAACAGCGTATTCCGCCGCGCGGCGAACTGGCGCTGATTCGCAAACAACTGATTGTGTTACGTCGCTACATGACGCCGCAGCGTGATATTTTCTCGCGCTTGTCCGGCGAGAAGTTTGGCTGGATGCAGGATGACGACCGCCGCCGCATGCAGGAGATTGCCGAACGTCTCGGCCGCGGTCTGGAAGATCTGGACGCCAGTATCGCCCGTACGACAGTGATTGCCGATGAAATCACCACGCTGATGACCGACGCCATGAACCGGCGCACGTATACCATGTCGTTGCTGGCGATGGTTTTCCTGCCTACTACTTTTTTGACCGGGTTGTTTGGCGTCAATCTGGGCGGGATTCCGGGAGCCAACAGCGGCATCGGATTTGGCGTATTCTGCCTGATGTTGGTGTTGTTGGTCAGCGGCGTTGCCTGGTGGTTAAAACGCAGTAAATGGTTGTGAGTGGCATGGCGAAATTATTGCGTGGGATATCACACAACCGCCGGCGGCGATAAAAACCATTGTTAATATTGAGCAATATCAACATTTTTGGTCTATGTCTGCGGCACTATCCCTCTCGCAGGTGAATGCAACGTCAAGCGATGGGCGTTGCGCTCCATATTGTCTTACTTCCTTTTTTGAATTACTGCATAGCACAATTAATTCACACCATGCCGACGTTTTGTCGGCTTTTTTTTTGCCCGCGATTCCGGCGCGCCATGCTTGAACGAGTGCCTATAGCGAGTCTGTGAATGCGGGAGTCTCGTCTGAACAGCCGTTTTTATCTGGAAAGACAGCATGACGGAGAGAGGGGACGTTGGCGGCCGTGAAGCCGCCGGTGAATTAACGAATCTCCAGTACGTTCAGTCGCTCCAGCGGGCGGGCGTTGTCTTCTTCATCCTCATCCGGCTGCCAGCCTACCGGCTGTGATGGCATGTCTTCACGGTCGAACGCCAGATCGCCGCCGTCCACCACCTCGCTGCCCTGACGAATCGATTTGAAATCGAACAGGTTGGTGTCGCACAGATGCGACGGCACCGCATTCTGCATGGCGCTGAACATGGTTTCGATTCGGCCGGGGTAACGTTTGTCCCAGTCACGCAGCATGTCCTTGATCACCTGGCGTTGCAGGTTGGGCTGCGAGCCGCACAGATTACACGGGATGATCGGGAACTGGCGTGCGTCGGCAAAACGTTCAATGTCTTTTTCACGGCAGTACGCCAGCGGGCGGATCACCACATGTTTACCGTCGTCGCTCACCAGTTTCGGCGGCATGCCTTTCAGTTTGCCGCCGTAGAACATATTCAGAAACAGCGTTTGCAGGATATCGTCACGGTGGTGGCCGAGCGCAATCTTGGTGGCGCCCAGTTCGGTGGCGGTGCGGTACAGAATGCCGCGGCGCAGGCGCGAGCAAAGCGAACAGGTGGTCTTGCCTTCCGGAATCTTCTCTTTGACGATGCCGTAGGTATTCTCTTCCACAATCTTGTACTCAACGCCGATGCTGTCCAGATACTGCGGCAGCACATGCTCCGGGAACCCCGGCTGCTTCTGGTCCAGGTTCACCGCCACCAGCGAGAAATTCACCGGCGCGCTTTGCTGCAGATTGCGCAGGATCTCCAGCATGGTATAGCTGTCTTTGCCGCCGGACAGGCACACCATGATCCGATCGCCGTCTTCGATCATATTGAAATCGGCGATCGCTTCACCTACGTTGCGACGCAGGCGCTTTTGCAATTTGTTGAGGTTGTACTGCTGCTTGGGTGTAACTGATTGATTTTCTGACATTTAACGGTAACTCGTGTTCATGGGGCCGGTGCTCCAGCATTGCTGGGGGCTAAGTGTACCATTAAGTGCGTGGTAGGGGAGTCTGGCGGCACATAAACACGAGGGTGACAAAAATGGCTTACGGCATTCCAGGTTCGCTGTCTAGCGTTTCTATCCGACGATAGTTTTCTGCCGCCTGACAGGTAGCCAGCCAATCATAGTATACTCTGCTTTCTGGAATGACGTGTAGGCCACGAAAACGGCATCGTGTCGCCCGGTATTTTTCCCATTCTGCCTGTTCTTCTGCCAGCAATGCGAGACGTTTGGTATCTCCTGCGGTTTTCAGGGCGTTATTTAATAGGTCCAGTTGTTGTTTAAGTTTTTGCTCCGAGTCTTCTTGTAACCGGTATGAGCATTGTGTCATTTCAAGATAAATGCCGTGTTCATAAAGGTCTTTGCATAATCCTTGTTCAGCTTGATCTCTTAACGCATTGTAGGGATTCATTTCCTGAGCGTCATTCGCTATGACTGTCAGCGGGAGCAGGAGAAGTAAAAGAAGAGCGCTGTTTCGTTTCATTGTATTTGTCCTTTTGTCGCAAAGTGAATAAGGCGGCAATATTAATTCATCACGAGGTCAGGGCCGGTCAGGTTCATCAATCAGCACTTCTATCCTGCGGTAACTTTCTACGGCCTGACACAAGAATGTTTCAGATATATATTGTGGAGAGTCTTGTTCTAAATTTGCCACCCGCAATTTGCAACGCTTATTGCGGTAACGCTCCCATTGCAACTGATCTTCCTTGAAGGATTTTATAAACTCTTTATCATCATCATCGCTTAACTGACTGAGTTCCTGGTTAATCTCGTTGATACGTGCGGTGAGTTTTGCGTCGGCATCTTTTTTCATTAATGTCGCACACTGATAGATTCCCATCTCGCTGTCTTTGTTGGTGAGATTGTTGCAAACATTGCCTACCATTTTGGCATAATACTGCTGATAGATATCGGAGTGATTTTTATCAATGGCGGCTGTCATTCCCGTCAGTGGAAATAAAAGTAGTAATAGTGAGAGTTTTTTCTTCATTAAAGGTCCTCCTTGGTTTGAAGAGGATGATAACTTTTTTATTATGTGGTGTAAATTGTTTAAAGTGACAATTGGTTTGATGACTTTCTCTGATTAACGTGACTATGCCCACCAATTCGATGGTGGGCAGCTAAGTTGTTAACGATTTTAATTTCTGTTGATTCGATTTTTTTCCTTCTGAAGATAGGCGACCCTATGTCGGCCTTTTTCATACCGCTGATATTCTTCGTTATTATTTAGGAAGGTTATGAACTGGTCAATGTTATTCTGTGATGCAGCTGGCATTGCTTGCTTACCTTGAAATCCTTGATAAACAATATCTACTAAAATATCTCGAATGGCGGGGTTAAGGTCTTCCCACTTTGTTACATTCCTCATGCCTTTGGTTTTTTCTTTATAACGCAACTGAGCTCTACTTTCATAAGCGGGATAGATATTATTGAATAGCTTAATTTGTTGTTCTGTAGTAATCTCTCCGATATCTTTATTATTATTAACAAATATTTTTGCGTTTATTCCTTTTTTACCCGCGGCAGCAGATATCCTTGATGCCTGAGAGGCTGGGATTCCTGCCGCTATTAAGTCATTATAAACTTGTGCCTGCGTTCTTTCCCCCATATCATATCCTCGACCGATTGTAACACCGGTCTTTGCTGCAACACTGGGGTCCTTTGATTCAGGATAGTGAATCTGTCGACTAAAATACTGCCCTCTCTCTTCACGTCCTTCAGCATCATATGTCACCTTCCCTTTGAGTACAGTCGGTATCTGGCGACTATTTCCCTGTGCTGAGACACTTTCTGTCGGTTCGGACTGAGAATTGCTCCCACCCGATGCCGTGGGCAGCGATTCGGCGATCGCAGGGCGCGATGCCGGTACAGATGGCCGTACTGCCTGCGGCGCGGGGCGCGATGCCGGTACCGATGGTTGTACTACTTGCGGTGCAGGGCGCGATGCTGGCACAGATGGTTGTACTGCCTGCGGCGCAGGGCGCGATGCTAGCGCAGATGGTCGCACTGCTTGCGGCGCAGGGCGAGATACCGGTACAGATGGCTGGGCCGGGCGCGTTGCCGGTACAGAAGGCATTGCTACCGGTGTTTGGGGTGCCGACTCGCCGCTCTGAGAAGCGTTGATGGCATTAATCTGAGCCTGCGTGGCAACCATTCGGTAAATGGTGTAGCCGGGCAGTGCCTTTCGGTAATCATCGCCGGGATAGAATCCGGGTTGATGGAAGTCGGAAATCCATTTGCTGCCGTCGTACATGGCGGCATGACCATAAGGATGGTCTTTTTTGATCCCTTTACGCTCGTCTTGATTAAAACCTTCTAATACAACTACATCTCCAGGCAAGAGGTTGCTGCGGTCGTATTCGCTGGATGGTCTTGGCATGGAAAATATGTCGGTAAAACCTGCGGCAATTAGTTTTGGACCGAGATCCTTTGCGTTAGCACCTTCGATTCGTGTTCCGCCTGCTCTAATTGCATCTACAACGGCTCTTGCACAATATTTTGTGGATGCATTACCTGCATTGCGCCGTAGTGAACTTATTGTAGTCGCAGGATTCCAGGTTACCGTTGCGATAGGTTTGGGTGACGATGCTGTTGAATTACCGGCTAATGGCATGGCAGCAGGCGTTGATGCAGCAGACGAAGAAGCCGGTGTAACCGCGTTGACTTTAACATCAACCTCGATCGGCTTAACCTCAATGGGCTTGGCTTCCGCGGTGTTAACTGTTGGCACTGTGGCTTTGGATTCAACCGGAGTCGGCTTGGATGTGGCTACGCTTGGCTTGTCTTTGGCTGCCTGCGCTATGGATTTAGACGCGGAAGAGAGCAATCCTGGAACTGTGCCCGCCAGCCGCGACAACGGTGCTGCCATCCCGGACATCAACTTGCTCAGCTGATTTCCAACTGCTGCATAGTCAGGAGCAAACGGTGGGGTAGTCGGTTCCTGTGCAGCCTCAGGTTCCGCGGTAGAAGCCGCGGCAACAGGCGCTGGCGCAGGAGACGGCAGGCTGGGTTGCGGCGCGCTGGCGGTTGATGGCTGTGCCGGTGGTGCGGACGGCGCTGCGGCCGCTTCAGCGTGCGGCTTGTTAAATTTGGGCAGCGGCGGAACGGTTGCCGCCGGCGGTGCGGCTGGAGGCGTAGGCTGGCTGGCTTGCGGTGCGGGCAAGCGAATATTGTCCAATCCGGCTGACGGGGCGTTGGGATAGCTCGATGCCGTGCCGTTGGCCGTAGCGGTATTTTGCCGGGAATGGGTCGTTATTTCTGTTTTCTTCGCAAAAGAGCGCGTTTTTTTTATCACGACGAAGAGTTGTTTCCGGGTGGTGTTATTTTTTTCATAGGCGTTTAATAACAATATTATTTGACGTCAATCATGAAAATTAACGCCAATTGGATAAATGGGAGGCCGCTTCAGCGTTATTACGATCTGAAGTCGGGTATATTTCAGCGTCATGCAGAAGAACGATGGCGTTATATTATCGTTTGTGAGCGATTAAACTATTCAGGCGTGTTGGCTGGCGGCTCAGCAAACAGGTTGATGGATTTCAGGCGCAGGCTGGTGGGTGTCGATACGGATAAATATCCCCCGACTTGCCCCTTTTTCACTCCATCAACCCGCAGAATCGCTGCTATTCTGTGGACGCGACCCGTTGCCTGCGTGTGTGTTGTCTGGCAGGTCATGACAGAAAAACTGGCCCGGCCCCTGTTCGGGGTGAAACTGTTGGCAAAAAGAGAAAAATACCCATGAAGAGACTGTTCCTGGCCGTGGCGGCCACGGTGATGCTGTCAGGATGTTCTATATTCAGTACGAAAACAACGAGCCTGAACAGTACGTTTATCTCGCCGTATTACTTTTCCTACACCACCGCCCATGTGCTGCAGGACAATACCAACTGGGTCGATTCCGTTTACCTGACGGGTAACCCGGCGCGTTGGGATGAGATCCGCGGCACCTATAAGGCGGCGTTGCCGAAAATTACCCTCAACTATCGGGTTGAGTCGTCCGGCGGCGATTATCGGATTACCTATAACGGCATGGTGAATTATCTGCTGTCGGCGCGGCATGGCGTTGAAAACGGCAAGGATATGATTGAGGGTGAGAGTGTACGCCAGTTCATCATTCCGCAGCGTACTGCGGTGGTAAGCCGGGATAAGAAGGCGATGCTGACCCTGACGGATGACATTAAGGTTGACGTGTCGCTGACGGAGAAAGTCGAGACGCATTCGATCGAGGATCGCTAACCGGGCAACCGCGGCAATGGCATAAAGTCCGTGGCGATTTACCTGGCTTCTTGTCAGAAAACCGGCATCCCTGCCGGTTTTTTTACTGCTGATGACAGCGGAAGGTTGTTCAGAAGCTTTCCCAGTCCTGCTGGCTCTGGCGGTTTTTACCGTTGAGGGTTAGCCTGGCCTGGCTCAAAGCGGGAGCAGGGGGACGGCTGGCGGGCAGCGCCGTGTGCCGGGGTAATAACGGTTGATTATCCTGCGTCAACCGGAAATGACTCACCAGCGCCTCCAGTTGTATCGACTGCTCTTCCAGCGAACTGGCGGACGACGCGGACGCCGTCACCAGCGACGCGTTTTGCTGGGTGGTGGAGTCCAGTTCGCCGACTGCGCTGGCGATCTGCTCGATGCCGCGGCGCTGTTCATCGGACGCCGAGGCGATTTCACCGATGATGTCATTGACGCGGGAGACCGAGAGCAGGATTTTTTGCATGGCGTCGCCGGCTTCCGCCGCCAGCACCGAGCCGGTATCAATGCGGGTAACGGATTCGGCGATCAGGCTGGCGATTTCACGGGCGGCCTGGGCGCTGCGCTGCGCCAGATTGCGCACCTCGCCGGCGACCACCGCGAAACCACGCCCTTGTTCGCCGGCGCGCGCCGCTTCCACCGCGGCATTAAGCGCCAGAATGTTGGTCTGAAAGGCGATGCTGTTGATGACGTCGGTGATATCGGAGATTTTTTTCGAACTGACGGCGATGTCATTCATGGTATTGACCACATTTTGCACCACGCCGCCGCCCGTGTGCGCGTCTCTGGATGCCTCCGCCGCGATTTGGCTGGCATGGCGGGCGTTGTCGGCGTTGTTTTTCACCGTTGAGGTCAGCTGTTCCATACTGGCGGCGGTCTGCACGACGGCGGCGGATTGCTGTTCGGTGCGGGACGACAGCTCGTGGTTACCGTGGGCGATTTGCGCCGCGGATGCCGCCACGCTGCCCACGCTGTCGCGGATATTGCCGATCATCTGACGCAACCGTTCGTTCATACCCGCCATCGCTGCGGTTAACTGGCCCAGTTCATCGTGACGGTCGGTTTCGATGTTGGCGGTCAGGTCGCCGCTGGCGATGCGTTCCGCCAACGCCAGATTGTGGGACACCGGCGCTGTAATCTGGCGGATGATATAGCGCGATATCAGCAGGCCGAACAGCAGCGCCAGCAAGGCGAATGCGGAGGCGCCGGTGATGGCGTCGCTGGTGAGCGTGGTGTTGATCTCGCTCAGGCGGCTGATGACCTCTTTGGCGATATTGCTGACATTATCGCCGTCGGTCTTCACCGCCGCTTCTGCGCCCGACAACGCCTGGTAAGCGCTCAGGTAGCCTTCTGCGCCTGTTTTCAGGTTGACGATGTTGCCCCAGAATTCATCCAGCGCCGTTTTTTGATCGGCCGGGAGCTGCGCGGACAGGTCGCGGTAACTTTTCTCGATATCGCTGAAACGGCTTTGCAGGGTGCTAAACGCGGCGGGAGTGCGCTCAATCACCACGGCATCGGCTGTCGCTTTATAAGACGCCAGCGCCAGAGCCAGTGCGGTCGCTTTTTCCCGGTCGCTGTCGGATGCAAAAGCGGGGGTCGCCAGGCTGCTGCGAAAGCGGGAGATAGCGCCGTCGACCGGAATGCGGCTGAACCGGGTGCCGGCGTCGGTCAGCGCCTGTTTGGCGCGGGCCATTTCGCTGATGGATTGCTGTAGTGCGGCCTGGTGTTTCTGCATGCGGGCCAGCGGATCCCTGAATTCGCTTTCGGTATATAACTGGCTGCCTTGCGCCAGATTTTTAGCCAGGTCATTGCTGTAGCTGAGCATGGTGTCGTAAGGCTCATTGTCATTGCTGGCGAAATATTTTGTTCTGGCGATTTTGACCTGAAAAATATCCATGATGACGGTGTGCATCAGGTCGGTCTTGCCGTAGTACGCCTTGATGGTGGAAAAACGGTGGATGCTCAGTGCTGAGGAAAGAACCACTAAAAACAAAATCATTGCAAAACCCAGGTACAGCTTGGTTGCGACATGCATGTCAAAAAAGCGTTTTCTTGCAGGTGCCATTATCTACTCCCGTTGGCGATGGCGCTGATTGCTTATCAGCCTAACCATTAATCGACCAACGATCTGCTGCCTTTAGTGGCTGAAAAATAAGATCATATAATTTATCCCCCTGAAAATAATTGTATTTGTTACTTACCGTGAGTAAAAACATGAGAGGTGAAAACCGGTGTCGAACCGTTGCTGCTCACACCGCAAAAATGTGGTAAAGAAGTGGGGCAAAGAAGTAGGGTAAATAGGATTAGGCCGAGTTCTGCTGCGTGGCGGCAAAATTGGCTGATTACCTTTCATATTTACGACATTTCATATTCACGACACAGGAATCGACAAAACATGACTATGCCGCAATGGCTGGTGGCGGGCGCCACCCTGATGCTGGTGGCTTGCAGTGGCGGACAAACGGAATCGGCGCAGGTGCCGGAATCGGTAGCGCCGCAGCGCGCGATGTGGCAGGGGCAGGGCACGCCGGCGGAGGTGAACTGTACGCTGGCGGGCGGGCGCATGGGGGTTTCGCGTCAACTGAGCGGAGCGAGCATCGGCACCTGTCTGCTGGCTAATGGCAAGCGCTGCGACGAAGCGGCGTTGATGAACGGTAGCTGTCCGGCGGGGTAAACCGCGTTAGCTGATAACCGGCGGCATGGCGCCACCGGTTGAACGATCAGGGATTGACCAGATTCGGGCAGGTTGTGCCTTCGTTAAGCTGCTTGATGTTGTGCAACGTGGTTTCGGAGATGCTGGTCAGCGCCTCTTCCGTCAAAAAGGCCTGATGGCCGGTGAACAACACGTTATGGCAGGCGGAGAGCCGGCGGAACACATCGTCCTGAATCACGTCGTTGGATTTGTCGGCAAAGAACAGATCGCGTTCGTTTTCATAAACGTCCATGCCCAGCGAACCGATTTTCTGCTGTTTCAGCGCGTCGATCGCCGCCTGAGAGTCAATCAGCCCGCCGCGGCTGGTGTTGATGATCATCACCCCGTTTTTCATGCGCGCAAACGCATCGCGGTCGAGCAGGTGGTGATTCTCCGGCGTCAGCGGGCAGTGCAGCGAAATGACGTCCGACCGGGCGTACAGGGTATCGAGATCGACATACTCCGCGCCCAGTTCCAGCGCCTGTGGATTCGGGTAAGGGTCGTGCGCCAGCAGCGTCATGCCGAACCCTTTGAGGATGCGCAGGGTGGCGATGCCGATTTTGCCGGTGCCTATCACCCCGGCGGTACGCTGATACATGTTGAAGCCAATCAGCCCTTCCAGCGAGAAATTGGCGTCGCGGGTGCGCTGATAGGCGCGGTGAATGCGGCGGTTCAGGCTCATCATCATGCCTACCGCGTGTTCCGCCACCGCCTCCGGCGAGTAGGCCGGCACGCGCACTACCTGGATCCCCAGCTCGCGGGCGGCGTCCAGATCGACGTTGTTAAAACCGGCGCAGCGCAGTGCCAGTATTTTGATGCCGGTGTTCGCCAGTTCCGTCAGCACCTCACGTCCGGCTTCGTCGTTGACGAAGATGCAGACGGCATCGCAGCCGGCGGCCATTTTGACGGTGCGCGGGCTAAGCATGAAATCGAAAAACTCCAGCTCATACCCGAACTGCTGATTCACCTGCTCAAGGTATTTGCGGTCATACTGTTTGGTACTGTAAATCGCCAGCTTCATGATTGTTTCTCCACAGGGTATTGTCAGCCGCGCCGTCATACGTGGTGACGGAGGCAGCCAGAGTAAGCTAGCAGAAAACCATGAACAGACAAACTGTTACCCTTGTCATGATAACAACTTGAAAAGGTTGTGACGGGTGAGCCTGCGGGAGCAATGCGGGAGAAATAAAGGAGGAGGAGTCCCCCTCCTGAATGGATGACGTCGCTTATTTTGACGCGCCGAATACCGAAACCGCCTGCGCCATGCTGGCGATTTGCTGCTGTAGGTGCCCGGTGGCGGAGTTGGACTGGCTGGCCAGCGCCGTATTCTGATGGGTCAGTTCATCGATACGGTTGACCGCGTCGTTGATCTGCTGCAATCCCTGCGACTGTTCCTTGGTGGCCTGGCTGATATCGTTCATCAGATGGGTGACGTCCTGCACTTTGACCAGAATGTTGTTCATCGAGCGGTTGGTATGCGCAACCTGCTGGTCGCCGGCGCGGATGCTGGACAAGGTGTTGTCGATAAGCGCGGCGATGTCTTTGGCGGAAGCGGCGCTGCGCTGCGCCAGCGAGCGTACTTCGCTGGCTACCACCGCGAAGCTCTTGCCCTGTTCTCCGGCATGAGCGGCTTCCACCGCGGCGTTGACCGCCAGAATGTTGGTCTGGAACGCCAGATTGTCCAGCACGCTGATGATATCGGTGATACGTTCGCTGGCGCTGGTGATTGCCTCCATGGTATTGGCGACCTCCGATACCGCCTGTTCGCCCACATTCACCACCTGATTGACGTCTTCCGCGTACTGCGATGCACGCAGCGAGGCGTCGGCATTGCTCTTGATCGTGGCGGTTAACTGCTCCACCGACGCGGCGGTTTGCTGCAGGCTTTCTTCGGTTTTTTCGCAACACTCCGCCAGAATGTGATTGCCCTGCGCGATTTCGCTGCAGGCGATTTTTAGCTCCTGCAGGTTGGCGTTGACGTCATCGACAAAGGTGCGGAAGTTCATGCCGGATTGGTTGACGGCGCGCATCAGCATACCGATTTCATCGGCGCGATTGAGTTGGGCCAGGCTATTGGCCTGGCCGGCCGCGGAGCGCATCGCCTGTTCCAGAATCTGTTCCACCGGCCTGGCGACGTGTTGTACCAGCAGTTCGCAGAACAGGCAGGCGAACGCAATTAATGCCGGAAACAGCCCCCAGACCAGCGCCGTTTTGGGCAGCAGCGCGAACGCGACGGCCAGCGGCAGCAGCCCCAGCAAGCCAAAGTAGCTGCGGATGCGCCAGCGCAGCGGCATGGTTTTGAACAGGCTCAGCCATTTCAGCGGGCCGGTGTAAACCAGCAGGCCGTGATGGAAGGCACGGTTTTTCAACATGCCCTGATTTACCTGGGCGTAGAGCGCTTCGGCCTGGCTGATTTCCTCCGCCGTCGCCGCGGTGCGTACCGACATGTAGCCCATCAGCTTGCCGTCTCGTTTCAGGGGCGTTGTGCTGGAGCGTACCCAGTAGTGGTCACCGTTCTTGCGACGGTTCTTGACCACGCCGGTCCAGATTTTTCCGGCTTTTAGGGTATTCCACATGTCCGCGAAGGCGGAAGGTGGCATATCAGGATGGCGGATAATATTATGCGGCTGATTCATCAGTTCTTCCGGCTCGTAGCCGCTGACTTTGATGAAATCGGCGTTGGCGTAGGTAATGTGGCTATCAGGGGTGGTCACCGACATCAGTTTGATCTTGGCATCCAGCGGATACTGACGTTGACTGACTGGATAATTTTTACGCATGGAGCATCCCTTTTTGCGATATTGAAGGGTAAAGCAGGTCCGTATTGTTTTAATAAGCAACAATATTGATGAATGTATAATCCGGGCAGGATTGACGCTCGCGCCACGGCGTCACAGAGCCTGTAACCGGCGCGTGGTGTAGTCAGATACTGCGCTTATGTAAAAATTTTATCACAATCAGGTAATTGACATGTACGGATTTTGCGGGGGAATGTGAACTGAATGGTGACTTTTAGTTCATAAACCGTAACTATTCGCACTGAATGACAAAGTGATGACGACCGGAATAAACCTGAAACATAACCCATGCTGAAGTTAATGCGCTATGCAGGCTGGCTGGTTGCGCTGGCGTTCGTGCTGGCGCTGGGCGTAGCGACCGCCTGCTGGACCATGCCGCGCTGGCTGCCGGTATTGCTGCGGCCCTATTTGCCCGTCGGGGTCAGCCTCGCGCTGCACGCGTCGCCGGGTTGGCGGCAAGGCGGATTCTGGCTGCCTGAGGTGCAACTGCGTCTGGCGCAGTGCCAGCCGGCCACGCTGTCGGGCCTGCTGGTTCGCTATCGGGAAGGACGCTGGCGGCTGGAGGCGGAGTCGCTGACGTTGGATGCCTCCTGTCTGCAACAATGGCCGGTTTCTTCCGGCATGACTACCCCACTGTTGGCCCAGTGGCAACAGCGGCTGCCGGAAGCCGAGCTTATACTACATCGTTTCGCCATTACCCCCTGGCTGGCGCAGGCCGGCAGCCTGCAACTCTCTACTGACGCATTGCGTCAGCAACTCCGCATTCAAAGCGACCAGCTCCAGGTGCAGGCTGAACTGCACGGCACCGAGCTGACGCTGCAACAAGGTCAGATGCGCGCCACGACGGAGCGCCCGCCGTTGCAGATCAACGGCGCGATGCAACTGGCGCCGGCGCTCAACCGCCTGCCGGAACAGGGCGAAGTGCGGGGGCAGCAACTGCCGCTGTGGTTACCGGAACCGGCCAGCGCCACACTGCGCTGGCATGGCAATCAGGGCGAGCTGACGGTCAGCGTGGCGTCGATGACGGAACCCTTGCTGACGCTGCCGTGGCAGGTGACCGACGGCAACCTTCGCATTCACGACGGTCGTTGGCGCTGGCCGTACGCCAGCCAGCCGCTGACAGGCGGCATCGCGTTGACGTTGTATGACGTGCTGAATTTGCACGATCCGTTACGGCTGGAGGCGCGGCTTAATGTTCTGACGCAAGGGCACAACGGTCGCGCCAACGCGGTGTTGTCGCTGGGGCCCGGCAATCTGGGCCTGACCGACAGCGATATCCGCTTTCAGCTGACCGGGCAGGCTAATCTGCCCGATCTATCGATTTTCGCGTCGTTGCCGGGAACGGTGAAAGGCGCCGTGCTGGATCCAACCGTAGCGCTGTTGCCCGGGTCGTTATTACGGGCCTGGGGTTCGCCGCGCCCGACGGTAACGCTGGAAGAAGCGCGCTGGCCGCTGGCCGGCATCCAGCTCACCCGGCAGGGCGTCAGCGGCCGGTTGCAGGCGATTGTGAAAGTGCGCGATAGCTATTGGGGGCGTTTCCGGCTGCATCTGGATGGCAAGGCGCAACAGTTCTGGCCCGATAGCGGCGACTGGCGCTGGCGTTACTGGGGCGAAGGAGATTTGCCGCCGTTGCAGGGGCGCTGGGACATCGCCGGGCATGGCCGCTGGCAGGATGAACTGATAGAGATAGCGTCCTTATCCAGCGGTCTTAACCAGCTACGTTACGGCGTGGTGACGGTTGACCAGCCGCGGCTGACGCTGACCGAACCGTTGCGCTGGCGACGCGACCCGGCGGCGGCCTCGCTGCAAGGGGCATTACGACTGGCGGCGGAACAGGTGACTTTTCAGGGCGCCGGCATGCTGCCCGCCACCGAACTGACCGTTGATATCCGCGGGCGCAATCCGCAAGACTTCCAGTGGCGCGGTCAGTTGCAGGCGGACCCGGTCGGCCCGATCCAACTCAACGGCCGCTGGGACGGAAAACGCCTGCGCGGCAACGGTTGGTGGGCACCTCAGCCGTTACGGGTGTTCCAGACGTTACTGCCGACGGCCTGGGAACTGGCGATGCGTACCGGTCAGTTTTACGCGCAGACCGCGTTTTCCGCTGCTCGCGGCCAGGGATTCCGCGCCGGCGGCCATTGGGTGGTGAAAAATGGCGGCGCCTGGCTACAGGATGGCGAGGTCAGCGGCGTCAATTTTGTGCTGCCGTACCGGTTTGAAAACCACCGCTGGCAACTGGGAATTTCCCGGCCGGTGACATTGCGCATCAACCGGCTGGATAGCGTGTTCCCGATACGGAATATCGACGTGCAGGTGTACGGCGCCTATCCCTACAGCGAACGCCACCCGCTGACGCTGGCGCAGTTGGATATGGACGTGCTGGACGGTCATCTGTCGTTGTCGCCGCTGCGTCTGCCCGTGCGTGACGCCGCGGTGTTGCGGCTGCAGGGTATCGATCTCGGCGAACTGGTTACCGGGCTGCGGGCGAAAAAATTGTCGATGTCCGGCCGGGTAAGCGGGGTGTTGCCATTGAATTTTAATCATCCTTCGATGCTGGTGCAGGACGGTAAACTCACTAATGACACCCCGCTGACCGTAAAACTGGACCCGCAACTGGCGGACAAGCTGGCGCAAAACAGCGTAGCCAACGCTGCGGCGGTGGCCTGGCTGCGCTATATGGAGATCGGGCGTTCCTGGGTAACGCTGGATCTTAGCCAGCGCGGCGAATTGACGCTGGTGTCGCGTATTAGCGGCCACAGCGTGATGGATGACCAGTCGCGGCGCGACATTGTGCTGAATTACCGCCAGCAGGAGAACATTTTCCAGCTGTGGCACAGCCTGCGCTTTGGCGATAACCTGAAGGCATCGCTGGAACAGCAGGCCGCCGAGTAACTAACGATGCGGTGGAATAACTCACTATGCCGCAAAGTAATTAACGATGAGGAAGGGGGATGAGATGAAAACAGCCTGTGCCGCGATGGCCGCCGTGTTGCTGGTCGGCTGCACCCCGCGCATTGAGGTGGCGGCGCCGAAAGAACCGATCACCATCAACATGAATGTACACATTGAGCACGACATTCGCATCCGCACGGATAAAGAGACGGTGCAACTGCTGGAGAAGTCGGATAACCGACTTGGCGATCAAATAAAGAAAAGCGCGCCGACAGACGCGCAAGACAAAGCCAGAATGCAAGATAAAAAACAGGAAGATTGAAATCCGCCGTGTACCGCGACACGGGGAGCTGCTGTCAAGGCAACACGGCGGCGAGTATGAGGGGAGTTAACGCGTAACTGTTACGCGGACGCCAGCTGGGACAGCTCTTCTTTAGCACCCTGCAGCGCTTTCTGCGCCATATCCGGGCCGTAACCGAAACCTTCCGCAAACACGAATTCCACGTCGCTGATGCCGATGAAGCCCAGGAACAGACGCAGGTACGGGGTCAGCAGATCGCTCGGCGCGTCTTTGTGGATGCCGCCGCGGCTGGTCAGCACCAGTGCGCGTTTACCTTTCACCAGACCTTCCGGACCCTGCTCGGTGTAGCGGAATGTCACGCCGGCGCGGGCGATAAAGTCGAAATAGTTCTTCAACTGGGTCGGGATGTTGAAGTTGTACATCGGTGCGGCCAGCACGATGACATCGTGCGCCTGCAGTTCGGCAATCAGCTCGTCGGACAGGGCCAGCGCGTCCTGCTGACGCGGCGTCAGCGGTTTGTCGGAAGGACGCAGCGCGCCAACCAGTTCGCCATCCAACACCGGTACCGGTTTAGCAGCCAGGTCGCGCACGGTGATGGTGTCGGCGGGGTGGGCTGCCTGCCAGGAGGCGGTAAAGTGATCGGCCAGCTGGTTAGACTGGGAGAAGTCAGCCAGAATACTTGATTTCAGAACGAGTACTTTGCTCATTGCCAATTCCTTGTTATGTGTGCCAGGGCGACAACCGTCGCCGAATGAATGCATCATAGGCGCGTTGCCGGCAGTGGGATAGCGTAATATTTCGAGACCTTTGTTCGATTTTATTGAACGATGCCCCCGAAACCGCGATGCGGTGCGGCGGAATCCCGCCTGATGGCGTATAGCCTGCGCGGTCAATGTGATACCATGCCCGCCGCACTATTTATGCCTGCAATACAATCAGGTTATGCCCGCAGTACCAGCAGGGCGCCGGAGCGTTGAGCGACCTTGTTCAACCGTACCCGGAATCAGACAGTAAGGAATTGCACCGTGACATCACCTCTCCATGCGTTAGAACCTCAGCTTAATGCGCTAATGCTGCGCGACCGGCAACGCCTGCGCCGCCGTTTGCAAGGCGCGATGAAAGTGGGAAATCCGCAGGCTCAGGTTTCGATTGCGCAGGACATCAGCCAGGAAATCGACGCCGCGCGGCTGCGGGTGGAGCAGCGCAGGGCGTCGTTGCCGGCGATACGTTACCCGGAAGCCTTGCCGGTTAGCCAGAAGCGCGAGGCGATCCTCAGCGCTATCCGCGACCATCAGGTGGTGATCGTCGCCGGGGAAACCGGTTCCGGCAAAACCACCCAGTTGCCGAAGATGTGTCTGGAGTTGGGACGCGGCGTTACCGGGCTGATCGGTCATACTCAGCCGCGCCGGCTGGCGGCCCGCAGCGTGGCGGACCGCATCGCGGCGGAGCTGGAGACGCCGCTTGGCAGCACGGTGGGCTACAAGGTGCGATTCAACGATCAGGTCGGCGACAACACGCTGGTCAAACTGATGACGGACGGTATCCTGCTGGCGGAGATTCAGCAGGATCGGCTGCTGATGCAGTACGACACGCTGATCATCGATGAAGCGCACGAACGCAGCCTCAACATTGACTTTATTCTCGGTTACCTCAAGCAACTGCTGCCCAGACGGCCGGACCTCAAGGTGATCATCACCTCCGCCACCATCGATCCGCAGCGTTTTTCACGTCACTTCGGCAATGCGCCGATTATTGAGGTGTCCGGAAGGACGTATCCGGTGGATGTCCGCTACCGGCCGGTGGTGGAAGAGGCGCAGGACAGCGATCGCGACCAGTTGCAGGCGATTCTGGATGCGGTGGATGAACTGTGTCGTGAAGGACCGGGCGATATTCTGGTGTTCATGAGCGGCGAGCGGGAAATCCGCGATACCGCCGACGCGCTGAGCAAGCAGGACCTGCCGCATACCGAGATTTTGCCGCTGTACGCGCGGCTTTCCAATCAGGAACAGAACCGGGTGTTCCAGTCTCACCACGGACGGCGCATCGTGCTGGCGACCAACGTGGCGGAAACCTCGCTGACGGTGCCGGGCATTCGTTACGTGATCGACCCCGGCACCGCACGCATCAGCCGCTACAGCTATCGTACCAAGGTGCAACGGCTGCCGATCGAGCCGGTGTCGCAGGCTTCCGCCAACCAGCGTAAAGGGCGTTGCGGCCGTGTGGCGGCGGGCATCTGTATCCGACTCTATTCCGAGCAGGATTTTCTCTCCCGGCCGGCGTTTACCGACCCGGAGATTTTGCGCACCAACCTGGCGTCGGTCATTTTGCAGATGACGGCGTTGGGGCTGGGCGATATCGCGGCGTTTCCATTTGTCGAAGCGCCGGATAAGCGCAACATTCAGGATGGGGTGCGGTTGCTGGAAGAACTGAGCGCGCTTCAGAGCAGCGACGACGGCCATTACCGCTTGACGCCGCAGGGGCGCCAGCTGGCGCAGTTGCCCATCGACCCGCGGCTGGCGCGCATGGTGCTGGAAGCGCGCCAGACCAGCTGCGTGCGCGAGGTGATGATCATCACCGCCGCGTTGTCGATTCAGGACCCGCGCGAGCGTCCGATAGAGAAAAAGCAGGCGGCGGAGGAGAAACACCGTCGTTTCGCCGACAAAGAGTCCGATTTTCTGGCCTTCGTCAAACTGTGGGATTACCTGCAAGAGCAGCAGAAAGCGCTGTCGTCCAGCCAGTTTCGCAAACTGTGCCGCAGCGATTACCTCAACTACCTGCGGGTGCGGGAATGGCAGGATATCTACACCCAATTGCGTCAGGTGGTAAAAGAACTGGGCTTCCCGGTCAACAGCGAACCGGCGGATTACCGTAGCCTGCACGGCGCGTTGCTGACCGGGCTGCTGTCCCACATCGGACAAAAAGACGTTGAAAAGCAGGAATTCAGCGGTGCGCGCAACACCCGTTTCGCCATTTTCCCCGGTTCCGGTCTGTTCAAAAAGCCGCCGAAGTGGACCATCGTGGCGGAACTGGTGGAAACCAGCCGCCTGTGGGGGCGCATCGCCGCGCGGATCGAACCGGAATGGGTTGAACCGCTGGCGCAGCACCTGATCAAACGCAGCTACAGCGAGCCGCACTGGGAGAAAGCGCAGGGCGCGGTGATGGCGCAGGAAAAGGTCACTCTGTACGGTCTGCCGCTGGTGGCGGCCCGCAAGGTCAATTACGGCGCCATCGACCCGGTGGTGTCGCGCGAGCTGTTCATTCGCCATGCGCTGGTGGAAGGCGACTGGCAGACCCAGCATGCGTTTTTCCGCGCCAATCAGAAACTGCGTTTGGAAGTGGAAGAACTGGAGAACAAGTCCCGCCGCCGCGACATTCTGGTGGATGACGAGACGCTGTTTGCGTTCTACGACCAGCGCCTTCCTCATGACGTGGTGTCGAGCCGTCATTTCGACAACTGGTGGAAGCAGGCGTCGAAAACCGACCCGGATCAGCTGAATTTCGAGAAGGCCATGCTGATCAAAGACGGGGCGGAGCGCGTCAGCGCGCTGGACTACCCTAACCACTGGCAGCAGGGCGAGCTGCGTTTGCGGCTCACCTATCAGTTCGAGCCGGGAGCGGACGCCGACGGCGTCACCGTGCATATCCCGCTGCCGGTACTGAATCAGGTCAAAGAGGACGGATTCGAATGGCAGATCCCGGGGCTGCGCCGTGACGTGGTGGTGGCGCTGATCAAATCGCTGCCAAAACCGATACGGCGTAACTTCGTGCCGGCGCCCAACTATGCCGAAGCGTTTCTGGCGCGGGTGACGCCGCTGGAGAAAGGGCTGCTGGAGGCGCTGGAGCGCGAGCTGCGGCTGATGACCGGCGTGACGGTCGATCGTGAGGCCTGGCAGTGGGATCAGGTGGACGAACACCTGAAAATGACCTTCCGGGTGATAGACGAGAAAAGCCGAACGCTGCGGGAAGGCAAGAATCTGCGGGCGCTGAAAGATCAGTTGCAGGAGAAGGTGCAGCAAACGCTGTCGGCGGTGGCGGATGACGGCATCGAACAGCGCGATCTGCATATCTGGAGTTTTGGCGATTTGCCGGAGCGTTACGAGCAGAAACGCGGCGGCTACGCGGTAAAAGCCTATCCGGCGCTGGTGGACGAGAAAGACAGCGTGGCGATTCGTCTGTTTGATTCGCCGCACCAGCAGCAACAGATGATGTGGCGCGGTCAGCGCCGCCTGCTGTTGCTCAACATTCCTTCTCCCATCAAGTATCTGCATGAAAAGCTGCCTAACAAGGCCAAGCTGGGGCTGTATTTCAACCCGTACGGCAAGGTACTGGAGCTGATCGACGATTGCATCGCCTGCGGCGTGGACAAGTTGATGGCGGTAGCGGGCGGCCCGGTGTGGCAGGAAGACGCGTTCCACCAGTTGCATGAGCGGGTGCGTGCGGAACTGAATGACACGGTGGTGGACATCGCCCAGCAGGTGGAGCAGATTCTGACCACGGTCTTCTCGATCAACAAACGGCTCAAAGGCCGGGTGGATATGGCGCTGGCGCTGGCCTTGAGCGACATCAAGGCGCAGATGAGCGGGCTGGTGTTCCGCGGCTTCGTCACTGACAACGGCTGGAAGCGGCTGCCGGATGTGCTGCGCTATCTGCAGGCCATCGAGCGTCGGTTGGATAAACTGGCGCAGGACGTACACCGCGACCGCGCGCAAATGCTAAAAGTGGAGCAGGTGCAGCAGGCCTGGCAGCAGTGGCTGAACAAGCTGCCGCCGGAACGGCGTGAAGATGACGACGTGAAAGCCATTCGCTGGATGATCGAAGAACTGCGCGTCAGCTACTTCGCTCAGCAACTGGGCACGCCTTATCCTGTTTCCGATAAACGTATTTTGCAGGCGATGGGGCAGATCGAGGGGTAAGCCGCCAACGGTAGGCGGTGCTTGCGAACGTGGCGGCACCGCCTGTGCTGCGGTGGTTTATGCTGAAAAGAGATCGTTACCGGCGGATCGTTATCGGTGGATAGTTATCGGTGGATAGTTATTGGTGGATAGTTATCGGCGTCCAATCAAAGGGCAAAGGAACCGGTTTGAAACCGGTAGCGCCATGCTTATCTGTCGCTGATGTTAATGGCGGGAAGGATCAGGCGCTGAATAGCCGGTATTTCAGGCAGAAATACCGGCGAAGGCGGATTAACGATCTTTTTTGGACAACGCTTCCAACTGCTGGCGGATGGCGGTGACCGCCACGGCGCGGTTATCGGCAAGTTGGCGGTTGCTGGCGTCCGGCGCGGAGCTTTGAATACCCATCAGCACCCAACTGCCGGCGGTTTTCAGCATCAGCGGCGAGCCGCTGTCGCCCGGTAGCGTATCGCAACGGTGCGCCATCACCGCTTTATGGACCCAACCGGTAATCAGACAGTCCTGATGGCGGTACAGCGTATCCTGATGGTCTTCCGGGTAACCGGCCTGGGTGACCTTCTGTTGTGCGGCTTCCAGCGCCGCTTTCAATTCTTCCTGCGTTCCCTGCCAGATCGGCAACGGGCGGATGCCCGGCGGCGTCTGCTTGAGCCTAATCAGCGCGAAATCCCACGGTGCGGCGGAAGGCGGGACGATCCAGCCGTCGCCGTCTGCTTTCAGCATTCTGGCCAGTTTTTTATTGGTCAGCGCTTCAATTTTATCGGTTTCATAACGCCAGCCGTTTTCTGTTGCCAGAAAACGCAACGCCACCGGTTTGTCCGGCACGCGCGGGCGG
>NZ_CM001984.1:2795396-2829041 GCF_000406305.1 Dickeya sp. MK7 | reverse complement strand
GAGATCAGGGTCGCGGTGCAGAGGTTGCCGCTGGCGGTTTCCAGTTGACCAATTGCCTGCCACGGCCATTGGGCGGTATCCGGCACTTGGTCGCGGTCATCATGATTAAAGAACAGAGTCTGTTTTTGTTGTTCCGTCGTGGCTGACGGTTCGTTATCGGCCCACGCAGAAGCGGCGAGCACGCTCAATGAACATAACAACCAGGCTGATATGCGCATGTAATGAATGGCCTTTAAAGATGAAATTCAGCGTATTAACCGTCATCAATCCACTATAAACGTAGCATGCCGGAATCAGGCAGGAAACGACAGATTGGTTGGTCAGGCGAATCGGATGACCCGGTTTGGGCGCTCAGGCGAGGATGAAATCGGGTTATAAGAAGAACACCACGATAACCAGCGCGCAGATAAGCAGGAAGGACAGCACGATTTCAAATGAGTAGCGTCGCAGCATTATCCGGTCCCCATGAAACAAACACCCGGCGAACCGGGTGTTTGATAACGCTATTGTCATGTCGGTAGTGGGGGAGCGTACTCCTGACTACCGGTGCTCATGACCATCAACAGTCACTTTGGTGAATTAAGCAGCCGGAGCGGTTTTTGCTTTTTTCACTTTTTTGTGTTTTTTAGCAGCCTGAGCTTTCTGGGCAGCCGGTTTTTTCTTGGCTACTTTTTTAGCAGCCTGAGCCTTCTGGGCAGCCGGTTTTTTCTTGGCTACTTTTTTAGCAGCCTGAGCTTTCTGGGCAGCCGGTTTTTTCTTGCTACTTTTTTGGCAGCCTGAGCTTTCTGGGCAGCCGGTTTTTTCTTGCTACTTTTTTGGCAGCCTGAGCTTTCTGGGCAGCCGGTTTTTTGGCTTTTTTGTGTTTTTTAGCGGCCTGAGCCTTCTGAGCAGCCGGGGCTTTTTTCTTCGCTACTTTTTTGTGCTTTTTAGCAGCCTGTGCTTTCTGATCGGTTTTTTTCTTCTCAGCTTTTTTCACCGGTTTTTTGGTGGTGTCAGCTTTAGTAGCAGTAGTAGCAGTAGTAGCAGTAGTAGTGGCCGGAGCAGCCGCCGGAGCAGTGGTACCTGCTGCGAAAGCTACAGAGGACAGACCCAGAGCCGCACCTGCGATCATCACTAAAAATTTATTCATCGTAAATTCCTCATTATCCAGTTCACGTTTCGAACCCCAGGGTGGGCCGATGACTGAAGAATAGGGGAACATAAGCTAGCGATCTGTGAGTGTTTGGTTTCCGCGTGTAACGGATTGTACAAGGTTTGCAGACGAAGAATTTGACGAGGATTTGTGCTCGATAATCGGCCAGCGGAACAGGAAGCGCGCGCCGCCCAGCGGGCTGCTGTCTACCTCGATCGTGCCGTTGTAAGCGCGCACGATGGCGTGAACAATCGCCAGCCCCAGACCACAGCCGCCGCTGCTGTTTTCGATACCGGCTTCCAACCGGATGAAGGGTTCGAAGATATGTGCGCGGTCTTCCGGCGCGATGCCCGGCCCGTCATCCTCCACCTGCAGGTAGGCGGTATGCTGGTCCAGCGTTAGCCCGACCCGCAGGCGATGCTGACAGAAACGCAAGCCGTTATTGACCAGATTGTTCAACACCCGTTCCATCAGGCGCAGGTCTACATAGCCGAAGTTGTTATCGCCGGTTAAGTCCAGCTCAATCTGTTTATCGTCATGCACCAGCCGGAAATCGTCGATTCGCTTGTGCAGCCATTGCGACAGGTCGATCTCTTCGAGATGCAGCGTCACCTGCGGCCGATCGAGGCGGGCGTAGGTCAGCAGTTCATCGATTAACGCCTCCAACTGGCCGACATCGCGGTTGATGGCTTCTTGTTCTTCGTCGGTCAGGTTGTCGCTCATCGCCAGTCGGTAGCGCAACCGGACCAGCGGCGTGCGCAGCTCATGAGCGATATTGTCGATCAGCTGTTTTTTACTGGTAATCAACTGGTTGAGGTTGTCGGCCATGCGGTTGAACGCCACTCCGAGGCGGAACAGACTGGAGGTATTATCAAAGTGTGTCCGCTCTTCCAGATGGCCGTCACCCAGCCGCTGCGCGGCGCTTTCCAGTTGCAGCATCGCCTTCCAGTGCGGGCGTATCCACAGGAACACCGGCAGCGCCAGCGACAGGCCGATCAACGCCAGAAACAGCAGGTTGACCAGCCGGATTTCGTGCAGGAAGAACAGATAGGGAATCGGGCCGACCGCCAGCACGTAGTGACTGCGCGGAATACGCTGGATAAACGTGTATTCGTCGTCCAGCGCGACGATTTCCCCCTGAATCAGCCGCTGCTGCGCCTGCGTGCTAAGCCGGTATTTGCTGATTGGCTCAATGTGCAACTTGAACGACAGGTTAAGGTCCATCTGGTTGATGGTCTTGTGCCATTCTCGTGGCGGAATGGAGCGCAGCTCGTTGCGGATCAGATACAGCGAGCTTTTCATCAGGTCATCCATCGACTGGCGTCCGGCCCGTTCCGCCGTGACTTTGTACACCAGCCCCACCAGCAGGGTCATCACCAAAAAGCTGGCGAACAGCAGCAGAAAGAACTGAATAAACAGTTTTTCATGGCGTGAGGGTCTCCCAGGCATTGGGGGCGAACAGATAGCCTTTGTTGCGGATGGTTTTGATGCGCACCGGTTCCAGCGCGTTGTCGTACAGTTTTTTGCGCAGGCGGGAAATGGCGACGTCGATACTGCGATCCATCCCGTCGTAACTGACGCCGCGCAGCGCCTTAAGCAGCGCTTCGCGGTCCATGATCTGTCCGGCGTGGGTGGCCAGCAGCCACAGCAGGTCGAAATCCGACGTGGAGAGGGCGATATTCTCGTCCGCCAGCGTGACGTCGCGGTTAACCGGATCGATGCACAACAGGCCGAAGTGCAGCGATTTATGCACCTGAACCTGCGTTTTCACCGGCGCGCTTTTTTCCACCGCCGGCTGCGGCGCGGCGGCGTATTGACGGAAATGCAACCGCAAACGCGCCAGCAGCACCGCCGGCGGCGTGGTTTTAAGAATATAGTCATCGGCCCCCATTTCCAGCGACAGAATGTGGTTCATGTCGCTGTCGAGCGAGGTGAGCAATACGATGGGGCCGGTAAAGAGAGGGCGCAGTTCCCGGCAAATCGTCATACCGTCTTTGCCGGGCAGCATGATGTCCAGCAACACCAGGTCGGGCTGTTGTTCTTCGATGAAGGCCAGCGCGTTATCGCCGCGCGGCTCAATGCGTACATCAATATCATGTTTACCCAGATAGGCTGCGATCAGTTTGCCGACTTCCGGATCATCTTCAACAAAAACAACTTTATACATGACATCCCACTCACAACAGAACGCGTGTTATGGCTCATGCCGGCGCCGTCTGACGGCATGAGCGGCTACGACGCAAGCGTAGGGTGCGCTGGATCGCATTGCCAGCAGAAAAGTCCCTGCTTTTGTCTAATAGCTCTACAATTATTAGAGATACTATACCTTATTAATCCTTTTTACGTTGTAATGGTTAACGTGAAATGGCGTGATGCCAACGGTCGGTTGACGGAAAGGAGAAAAAGGATGGAAGAGGCTCATTCCGGGCCTGCGGGCTCCTCTGAAAGTGAACGGATGTGCATTGATTATACCGCGTACCTTGGCGCGCTGTGCCGCAAGCGCTGGCGCTTTATCGACGCGTTGTACGGCGTGATGCCGATTTTCGGCATGGTGACCAAGTCACCCGTGGTAGCCGGGAGCGCCGGCAAGGATAAACTGCTGGAACTGGCGATGCAGGTACTGTCCACTCAGGCCAGCGATGAAACCAATCTTTCCCGTCTGATTACACTGGCGCGCCAGCAAGGGGTAACGGAGCTGGACATCCGGCTGCCTTATGCGCTGTCCGGCGAGCAGTTGCAGGCGATAGGGCAGGCCTGCCGCGATCATGAACTGGCGCTGAGCCAGCATGCGGAGTGCCTGACGGTGCGTTCCGCCACATCGACGGCGCCGTCAGGGCTGCTCTGCTGAATATTTGAGGCGTACTGAATCGGACCCCGCATAAAGCGGGATCCGGTGAACGATCAGGAAGCCGGCTCGTCGGGAACGGGGGTGGTTTCCGCCAGCGCCTGTTCCAGCGTGGCGTAGAAACCCAGCCGGTTGGCGATCGGCGTAACGTTAGCCCGGGCCAGTGTTTTGAGCGGCTGGAACGGGATATCGGTAATGATCAGCTGTTTTTCCGGCGGCAGCAATTCCACAAAGTGGCGGAAAGCGTTAAGGCCGCCGGCATCCAGCACCGACACGGCATCCCACTGCAGAACAATCGTCGGGTAAGGCTGGGCGCGTTCCATCAGTTCATTAAACAGGCGCTCCGCTGCGGCGAAAAACAGCGGTCCGTTAATGCGCAGCACCAGCCGCTGGCCCGCGATGGTGCCCGGCAGTTCGCTCAGCCGCGTCATGCGCGCCACATTGCCCATGAACAGCAACGACGCCAACACAATCCCCACCGTAATGGCAATTACCATATCGAACAGTACGGTTAACGCCATGCACAGCACCAATACCAGAATGTCGTCCCGCGGCGCCCGGCGCAGCAGGTAGACAACTTTGTGCGCCTCGCTCATGTTCCACGCCACCAACAACAGCAGTGAGGCCATCGCCGACAGCGGCAGATAAGAGAGCCAGGGCGCCAGCACCAGCAGGGACAACAGCACCAGACCTGCGTGGATCACCGCCGCGATGGGCGAAGTCGCGCCTGCACGCACGTTGGCGGCGGAGCGGGCGATGGCGGCGGTGGCGGTAATGCCGCCGAAGAACGGCGCCACCATGTTGCCGATGCCCTGGCCGATCAATTCGTTACTGGGATGGTGTTTTCGTCCGGTCATGCCGTCCAGCACCACCGCGCACAGCAGTGACTCAATGGCGCCGAGCATCGCCATGGAAAACGCCGCCGGCAGCAGCTCGGACAGACTTTTCCAGCTCAGCGTCATGGTGTGGCCGTCCGGCGCGGGAATGTTCCACGGCAGTAAAAACTGCGGCAGAATCGCCGGGATCCCCTGACCGTGACTGCCGTCGGCCAGCAGGTAGCTGAAACGCGAGCCGATGGTCGCCACGTCAAGGTGAAACAGCGATAACACGCCCATCACGGCGGTGCCTGCCAACAGCGCGGGGAGGTGACCCGGCAGGCGAACGCCCAGTTTCGGCCAGACGATCAGCACCAGCAGCGTCGTCGCGCCAACCAGCGTATCGCCGATGTTCAGCGTCGGCAGCGCCTGTACCAGCGCCGCCACTTTTTCGGCATAGTGCTCCGGCACCGTGGTCATGGTCAGGCCGAAAAAGTCTTTTACCTGCATGGTGGCGATGGTGATGGCGATACCGGAGGTAAACCCGAGCGTCACCGGCAAAGGAATGTATTCAATCAATCGCCCCAGCCGGCACAGGCCCATCAACAGCAAAAACACGCCGGAGAGTAGGGTGGCGACCAGCAGGCCGGAGATGCCGAACTGCTGGGATACGGGATGAAGAATAACCACAAATGCGGCGGTGGGGCCGGAGACGCTGTAGCGGGAGCCGCCGCACAGCGCGATCACCAGCCCGGCGATCGCCGACGTATAAAGTCCATACTGCGGGGGCACGCCGCTGGCGATAGCCAGCGCCATCGCCAGCGGGATAGCGATGATCCCGACGGTGATCCCGGCAATAACATCATGAGTAAAACGCGACAGCGTGTAGGTTTCTCGCCAGCAGGCTTCAATCAGCGCGCTGAACGGTCTGATACCGTTAATTCGGTGTGATTTCATGGAAAACAAGAACCAAACAATGAAAAACAGGCGGGTCGACAGCGGCCCGTCACGGCCAGGGCGTGTGCCGCCTGCGGTGGTTGCTGGAGAAGTGGAAACAAAAAGCGCAGCCGCCGCGGTAGGACACAGTCCAAAGCCGATACCATACGCCTGTTTTTTGACGCAGATCCAGCGGTAAATCAATGGAAAGGATTTTTTCGGGCAAGAAGAGAATATTGTCGTATAAATCGCTGCGTTGCCGATACGCGGCAGGAAGTTGCGGGCAGAAAAGCGTAGACCGGGAAGCGTAGAGAAGACGGCAAGATAACCGGGATGAGATAACCGGTAATGAATAGTACGATGCCGGTATCGCTGGGCGGCGATACCGGCGGGGCGCTTACAGCATGATGGTCATCAGATAAGCGGCGAACAGCGCCAGGTGCGCGCTGCCGTTGAGGACGTTGGTGCGGCCGGTGGAAAAGGAAATATGGCACAGCACCAGCACCGACAGCATCACCACAATATGCGGCAGGTCGAGCGAAAACTGCAGGGTGCGGCCGGTGAGCGTGGCGATCAGCGTTACGGCGGGTACCGTCAGCGAAATGGTGGCCAGCACCGACCCGAAGAACAGGTTCATGGCGCGCTGTACCTGATTGCGCAATACGGCGGTGATGGCGCCCAGCCCTTCCGGCGACAGGATCAGCAGCGCCACCAGGAAACCGGTAAATTGAGCCGGCGCGTTCATCGCCTCCAGCAACCCTTCCAACTGCGGCGAGTCCATCTTGGTGACGCCAATCACCGCCACCAGATGCACCAGCAGCCAGATTGCGTGCCAGGCGGAGCTGTGTACCGACGGTTTGCCGTGGTGCGGGTTGTCATCATCGCTTTCATCTTCGTGCTCGTAGACAAACAGGCTCTGATGCGTGCGGGTCTGAATTAGCAGGAATACGCCATACATCATGGCGGAAATCAGCGCGATGATGATGGATTGCGCCACGGAGAAATTGCCTTCCGGCAACGCGGCGGGAAACACCAGCACCAGTATCGCCAGCGGGAAAATTGCCATCAGATATTGCTTGATGCCGGCCAGATTGACGTACTGGGTGGCGAATTTGCGGCCGCCCAGCAACAGGGCGAAGCCGACCAGACCGCCGCTGACGATCATGATGATAGAATAAAGGGTGTCGCGCATCAGCGTCGGGCCGGCATCGCCGGTCGCCATCAGCGCCGAAATCAGGCTGACTTCCAGAATCACGACCGACAGACTGAGGATCAACGAGCCATAAGGTTCCCCCAGACGATGCGCCAGCACATCGGCGTGGCGCACCACGCTGAACGCGCTGGCGAGGATCCCCACCAGCGCCAGCAGGTTGATGCCGACCATAGCCGGCAGGCTGCGGGCATCGCCCCATAATGTCAGCGCCAGCAGCGCCAGCAACGGAAAAATCAGGGTGTATTCGTGGTGACGGGTTTTCACCGCGTCGGAGGATGTTGGCATGGTCGGGTCTCCTTATACCGTCTAAAGATAAGCGTTTTTTTATTGCATCCGGGCGTTGATTGACGCATTGGGCGATGCTGCGTTTTTGCCCGGATGATTTTTCCCTGCCTCTCCGACACCATCGGAGCCAAAAGTATTGTTACTTAAAACCCGGTGTAACCTGATTTAGCGGGTTTTTACGGGGTGTTTTCATTCTTTATGTTTTATCTGATTAATAGTAAAAGATTTTGTACTTTTTGTTTACTGTTTTTATCAAATGATAACGTATTTTATCTTTTTATAGGTTGTCATTTTTAAGCTAAACGACGCATAAATAAGATGGGATTGTCATTTTCTCATGAATGCGAAGGATGGGCGCGGTCTGACATCATTGCGAAACCGTTCATGAACGTCTGCCGCGCTATTGCATCGGGCGTTTAGCAAAATTCTGGTAAAGGTTAACGATATTTTGCCGTAGAAATAAGCAATACCTGCGTTGATTACAGGGTTGATGATCGGCCAGAATAGACGAGGCGATGCCGCCGCGCAGTAAGAAACGTTTTAGTGAGGGCAGTGGGTAGTGTTGACGCGTGATTTTTTGCAGAAAGCAGATTGTAAAACCTCGTTTGGCAATATTGATGAATCCTTGTTGCTGACCCCTCAGCAGCGTGCGGCGTCTCTGGCGTGTACGCTGGCATCCCGCCCTGACCAAAGCCCGGTCTGGGTGTTCGGTTACGGCTCCCTGATGTGGAATCCGGTATTCGATGCCGAAGAGGTTTGCGTGGCTACGCTCAACGGCTGGCACCGCACCTTTTGTCTGCGCCTCACCGCCGGCCGCGGCACCCATAGCCAGCCTGGCCGTATGCTGGGGCTGAAACCCGGCGGCGAAACCACCGGACTGGCCTACCGGTTGCCTGAAACTACCCTGCGCGAAGAGCTGGAACTGCTGTGGAAGCGTGAAATGCTGACCGGTTGTTACCGGCCGCTATGGTGCGAACTGCGCTGCCAAAGCGGCGAGCCGATCACCGCGCTGGTGTTTGTCACCGACCCCGAACATCCGCTGCTGGAAGCCGATACCTGCATACAGAGTATTGCGCCGCTGATTGCCTGCGCCAGCGGGCCGCTCGGCACCAACGCCCAGTATCTGTTCGCGTTGGAACAGGAACTGAAGCATTACGGCATGGCGGACGAAAGCCTGAGCGCGCTGGCGCAGCGGGTGCGGGAACTGCAGCAGGGCCCATCCGCCGGTCAGGCGTAGCGTTAACCCTGCGCGGCGCGGGCCTGACGAGGGCGTGAACTGAGACGGAGGTTGTCTATACCAGTCCGGCGGCAGTGATGATACCATGCTGGCAACGTGTCACGACCTGGGGTTGCCTTCCCAGCAACAAGGCCTCCGTCAATGAGTCCATTTTATCAACAGATATGGGGAACTGCGGCGCGTCCCGGTAAAGTGCTGGGTAGTTTCCTTTCATTGTGCCTGACGCTGTTGGGTCTGTTGTTTTTTACCTTCCTGTTAACCCATCTGGCGCCGATCGATCAGGCTTTGCCCGTGACGGGCGAACATGCCAGCGACGCCACTTACAGCCAGGTGCGTCAGCAACTGGGGCTGGACCAGCCGATGTGGCTGCAATTCTGGCACTATCTTTCCGCGCTATTACAAGGCGATTTCGGCGTATCACGCACCACCGCGCAGCCGGTGCTGCAGGATTTGCTGCGTACCTTTCCGGCGACCTTTGAACTGGCGACCTGCGCGATTGTGATTGGGTTCGGCGGCGGCGTCACGCTGGCGCTGCTGTCGGCGTTGAAACCCGGCGGGGTGCTGGATTATCTGGTGCGCGGCGTTACGCTGCTGGGCTATTCGGTACCGGTGTTCTGGATCGGTCTGCTGAGTCTGTTGCTGTTTTATGCCGTGCTGCACTGGTCCGCGGGGCCGGGGCGCTTCGATGATATTTATCAGTACTCGGCGGAATTGCCGACCGGGTTTGTACTGCTGGGCGGCTGGAACAGCGATCTGGCGATGTTTCGCAACGCGCTGGCGCATTTGTGGCTGCCTGCCTGCGTGCTGGGCTTTGTGTCGATGGCCAGCATCGCCCGCATGTTGCGCACCGCTATTTTGGAAGAGTGCGGCAAAGAGTACGTGACGCTGGCCCGCGCGATGGGCGCCAGTCCGCTGCGCATCCTGTTTTTTCATATCCTGCCGAATATTCAGACGGTGATGGTAACGGTGCTGATGCTGTCTTACGCCAGCCTGCTGGAAGGCGCGATCCTGGTGGAAACCGTATTCTCCTGGCCGGGCGTGGGGCGCTATCTGACCACCGCGCTGTTTGCCGCCGATATCCCGGCGGTGCTGGGGGCGACGCTGCTGATTGGCGTCTGTTTCATTCTGCTCAACGCGCTGGCGGATGCATTGATCTTTTTGCTGGACCCCCGAACACGATGAGGCGGCGACATGCATTCTATACCGACCGCCAGCCGCGCCGGCCAACGCGCCGCACGTCGATGCTGAACAGCCTCAATGTCTGCATTGTGATGTTGAGCCTGCTGACGCTGCTCGCGTTGTTCGCTCCCTGGCTGGCGCCGTTCGACCCCTATAGTCAAAATGTGATGCATCGCCTGCAACCGCCCGGCCCGGACCACTGGCTGGGGACCGACGGCTTCGGCCGCGACCTGCTATCAAGGGTGATTTATGGCACTCGCCCGGCGCTGATAATGGTGGCGCTGATTCTGGTGATCACCATTCCCATCGGGCTGCTGATCGGGGTAGGCGCCGGTTATCTCGGCGGCTGGGTCGATCGGCTGCTGATGCGGCTGACCGACATCATGCTGGCATTACCCGGGCTGGTGATTGCGCTGGCGCTGGTGGCGGTGTTGGGCACAGGGCTGCTGCACGGCGCACTGGCGTTGGCGTTGACCGCCTGGCCGCAGTTTGCCCGTCAGGCGCGGGCTGAAACCATGTCGCTACGCAACAGCGAGTTTCTGGCTGCCGCCCGTATGCAGGGTATCGACGGATGGCGGCTGATGTACGGCCATGTGCTGCCGTTGTGCCTGCCCGGCGCGCTGACGCGGGCGGCCATGACGCCGGGCAACATGATTCTGGCGGCGGCCGGGCTCGGGTTTCTCGGCGTGGGCGCGCCGCCGCCGATGGCGGAGTGGGGCGCAATGGTGGCGGAAGGCAGCAGCGTGATGCTTGAGCAGTGGTGGGTCGCCACCATGCCGGGGCTGGCTATTTTCCTCACCAGCCTGACTTTTAATATGCTCGGCAACGCATTGCGCGACAAACTGGACCCCCGTTATGACAAACGCTGAATCCTGGCTGCTTGAGGTCGAAAATCTGTCGATTCGGCGCCATAACGGCGACTCGCAAACGCTGGTGCAACCGCTGTCATTCAGCATGCGGCGCGAACGGGTGGCGCTGGTGGGGGAGTCCGGCGCGGGCAAATCGCTGCTGGCCTGGGCGCTGATGGGGTTGCTGCCGCCCGAATGTCGAATGCAGGCAGAGCGGCTTGAACTGGCCGGGCAGGACTTGCTGAAGCTCAGCCCGCGGCAATGGCGGCAGTGGCGCGGTCGGCGCATGGCGATGGTGATGCAGGGGCCGAAACACGCGCTCAACCCGATGCGCACCATCGGCTGGCAAATGGCGGAGCCGCTGCGGCTGCACACAAGCCTGTCGCGTTCTGAACGGCGCGACCGGGTGCTGGAAAGCCTTAATGCGGTCGGTCTGGCGGAACCCAGCGGGGTACTGACGTGCTATCCCCACCAGATTTCCGGCGGCATGGCGCAGCGGGTCATGCTGGCGATGGCGATGATCACCCAGCCGGATCTATTGATTATCGATGAACGTACTTTTGCGCTGGACCGGGAAACCCGCGTGCAGGTGCTGTCGTTGCTCGATCACCTGCTGGCCGAACATCACATGGGCCTTTTATTGATTAGCCATGATTTGCCGCTGGTAGTGCATCATTGCGCCCGGATACTGGTGATGCGTCAGGGGAAACTGGTGGATGAACTGGCCGCCTCGCGCTTGCCGGATGCGACGCATCCTTACACCCGAACGTTGTGGCAAGCCCGACCGGGCAAGCATACCCACGGGCAGGCGCTGCCGACAGCAGCGGACGAGCCGGAGGAGCCGCGTGATGCATGAGCCTATGGCGGTGATGCTGCAGCAGGTCAGCGTGGCCCACTGGCAGGGTTACCAGCGCCATGAGGTGGTGCATGACGCCAGTTTCAACGTGGCGCAAGGGGCGTGTTTTGGGCTGGCAGGGCCGTCCGGCAGCGGGAAATCCTCGTTATTATGGACGCTGGCGGGGCTTAACCCTCACTGGTCTGGCAGCATGACGCTGCTCGATCAGTCGGTACACCCCGGCCGATCGTTCGATGCGGTTCTGCGGCGTCAGGTACAGATGGTGTTTCAGGACCCTTACGCGTCGTTGCACCCGCGACACAGTCTGCGTAAAACCCTGAGCGACCCTTTGCGGTTGATGGGCGTGACGGATATCGATGCGCGGCTCGCGCAGGGCGCCGAACAGGTCGGCCTATCGTGCCGTTTACTGGATAACTATCCCCATCAACTGTCCGGCGGGCAACGTCAGCAAATGGCGTTGTTGCGTGCGCTGTTGCTGCGTCCGCAACTGCTGTTGCTGGACGAAGCGACGTCGGCCTTGGACACGGTCGGGCAGGCGCGTATTCTCAATCTGCTCAATCGCTGGCGGGAGACGGAGGAGATGACCATTATTATGGTCAGCCATGACTGCAATGTGATGGAGCATATGTGTGACCGCATGGTGTGGATACAGGAAGGGCGACTGCATCCCCGCTGAATGGAATTTTTACGCGTTGCCGTCTGGCGGCGCAGACGAATTTCTAGTAAACAGATCCTCGCGCTGATGCAGTGATACCGAGGAATAAAAACGATGAAGGCATGGTTTGCCATTCTGCTGACGCTGACCCTGATGGCCAGCCCGCCGGTGAAGGCATTGACGCCGGATAATACGCTGGTGGTGGCTATCTCTCTGAATGGCATCATCAGTTTTGATCCGGCGGAAAGTTTCGAAACCGTCAGCAACAGCTGCCTTGCCTCGCTTTACCAGGGGCTGGTGGCGAGCGATCGTAATCAACCCACCCAACTGAACCCCGATCTGGCGCTTGCCTGGCGCGAAGGCCACGACGGGCGCAGCCTGATTTTTACCCTTGACCCCAACGCCGTATTCGCCTCCGGTAATCCGGTACTGGCCGATGACGTCATCTATTCGCTGACCCGGGCGGTAAAACTCAATAAAACCCCGGTGTTCATTCTGAATGAACTGGGGTGGATGTCGGCGAATATTGACGGGCAGTTCCGGAAAATCGACGATCATCAGCTGGAGATCCGCTGGACCAGCGATATCGGCAGCGAACTGGTATTACGCCTGTTATCGGCCAGCGTGGCGTTGATTGTCGACAGCAAGCTGGTAGAGAAACACAGCGATAGCGGTGATTTTGGCAATCAGTGGCTGAGAAGCCGCTCGGCGGGCAGCGGCAGCTATCAGATTCGCCATTATCTGCCGCAGCAGGCATTGCTGCTGGAGAGTAACCCGTATGCGCGCCGCCAGCCCGCGCTGGCGCAGGTGATTTTGAAAGACGTGGCGGACCCGAGCGTGCGCCGTTTGTTGCTGCTGCAGGGCGACGTCGACGTCGCCTTCGATCTGGGCGCGGACCAATTCAGCGCGCTGGAAAATCAGCCGGGCATCAACGTGAATCTGGCGTCGGGGGCGAAAATTTACTATCTGGGTTTCAACACCCGCAGTAGCACGGCGCCGTTTCTGGGGCAGCCCGCTTTCTGGCAGGCGGCGCGCTGGCTGGTCGACTATCAGGGCATCGCCAATCGCTTGCTGAAAAGGCAATTCCGGGTGCATCAGAATTTCCTGCCGCTGGGATTTGACGGCGCGGCAATGGAGAAACCGTTCCGGCTTGATGTGGATAAAGCCCGGAGCATATTGCACGACGGCGGGATCGCGCCGGGCAGCCGGTTTACGCTGCTGGTAGCCAACCAGCCGCCCTATGTCGAGGTGGCGCAGGCGTTGCAGGACAGTTTCGCCCGCGCCGATATCTATATCGACGTGCAGACGGTGGTGGAGAGCGAACTCTGGACGCGCATGCGCCGCGGGCGTTTTCAGGCGGTATTCACCTACTGGGGGCCGGACTATATTGACTCCAGCAGCAATGCCAGCGCGTTCGCCCTCAACCAGCCGGATACCCCAGGTACGCTGGCGGCCCGTTTGGGCTGGGTAATTCCGGAGTTGAGCCGGTTGACCAACGCTGCCGCCGCCCAGCGCGATCCACAAACGCGACGCGACATCTACCTGCAATTGCAGCAGGCGGTCAGGGAAAACTCGCCGTTCGTGGTGATGCTGCAGGGCAACCGGCTGGTGGCGGTGCGCAATACGATATTGAATGTCCGGCAGAGCATCGCCAATTCGATGCTCTATTTTGATGAGATTATCAAGGTGAAGGCTGAGATGCCCGCATCGCCGTGAGGCGCGCCAACCTGCCGCCGGCTTGATGGGAAACGAGCAGCGAATGAGGGCCGTCAGGACGGCGACGTCACTTTTTCAATCAGCATGTTGGTGCTGACCGCACCGGCGATACACAGCGCCATCGGTACGAAGAAGTCGTTGTTGATACGGGTAAATTCCATGATCAACACCAGACTGGTGACCGGCATTCTCATCGAGGTCGCCAGAAACGCCGCCGCGCCAATCACCGCGTAGGCGCCCGGCTGGTTGTGCGGGAAGAACCACGACCAGACGCCGCCCAACGCCACCGCCAGCAGCGCGCCGTTGGCCAGACCGGGCGTCAGCAGGCCGCCCTGCGCGCCGGCGCGCAAACTGCTCCATTGCACCAGTACCTTACAGCCCAACAGCAGCAATGCCAGCAGTATCGGCAACTGGCTGGTGAAGCTCAGTTCCGCCGGGCCTTTGCCGTTGCCCGCCAGTTGCGGCAGGATGATCACCAGCAATCCCAGCAGGGTGAAGTTGAGCAGGTTGGTGATGATAAGGCGGGCGTTCCGCGGCGAATGTTGCCGGGCGTGACGGGTGAGGCGAACAAACAGCCAGGCGGCCACCCCGAATACCGGCCCGGTGAGCAACGCCCAGACGGTTAAATCGCCGGACACGTTGAGCGGCAGATTGAGGTGGTACTGATACTCGTCGCCCAGACCGACGCGCGCCACCAGCGCCGCCAGCGAGCAGGTCAGCAGCGCCGCCAGGCTGGTTTTTACCTGAACGCGCGCCAGCAATACTTCGACCACAAACAGCGCGCCGCCCAGCGGCACGTTATACACCGCCGCCAGGCCGCCGCCGGCGCCGCAGGCGATCAGCAAACGGGTATCATCCGGGGTCATGCGCAGCGCACGGCTGAGATGATTGGCGGCCAGCGCTCCCAGTTCCCGCGGCGCCACTTCCCGCCCCAGCGGCGAACCCAGCGCCACGGTAACAATCTGCAGCAACGCGTGAATGAGGGTTTCTTTTACCGGCATATCGTTTACCGGCATATCCGGTTTTTCCGCCTGCAATGCCGAGGCGATGCTCACCAGCCGACGGCCGTAGCGGTATAGCGCATACCAGCCCAGACCGGCCACCACGCCGCCGATCAGCAAAGCCATAAAGCGCCGGGCGGGCTCCGCCGCCGAAACGCCCTGTAAAAAACTTTCTTCGCTGATGATATGGTCCAGACTGTAACCATAGGCCAGATGCTGAATGGCATGAAGCAGCAGCGCCAGCAGCATGCCGCCGAGGCCGGCCAGCACGCCGGTTAACGTTAGCGCGATGACAAAACGAATACGCAGGGAAATAGTCTCGGACATACAGGCTCACATCAGGTCTGGAAAACAGCATTGCCGCATTATACTGACTGTACCTCAACAGCGGGTCACAGTGCAGCACTGCGGCGACGGAGGGCGGCATCATGACGAGCGAACGACAACCGTCGGCCTATCAACGCATTACCGGCGCCGACTGGCGTCATATCTTTGTGGTGGGCGATGTACACGGTTGTTACCGGCAACTGATGACGACGCTGGAGCAGGCCGGGTTTGATACCGGGCGCGACCTGCTGGTGTCGGTGGGGGACCTGATCGACCGCGGGTCGCAGAGTCTCGCCTGTCTTGATCTGTTGCAGCAGCGCTGGTTTCGCGCGGTGCGCGGCAATCACGAGCAGATGGCGCTGGACGCGCTGGACGATACCGCACGGATTCCGCTGTGGCGAGCCAACGGCGGCGACTGGTTTTTCCGGCTGGATGACGAGCGTCAGACGCTGGCCCGCCGGCTGCTGGCGCTGGCGGCGCAGTTACCGTATGTCATCGAGGTTGAGACCGCCGGCCGGCGCACGGTGGTGGCGCATGCGGATTACCCGGCGGAATGCTATCAATTTGACCAGCCGCTGCCCTGGATACAGGTGTTATGGAACCGGCAGCGGATCAGCCAGGCGCTGGCCGGCGTCGGCGGGCCGATTAGCGGCGCGGACCTTTTCCTGTTCGGGCATACGCCGTTACGACAGGTGCTGACATGCTGGAATCTGCAGTATATCGATACCGGCGCCGTGTTCGGCGGTGAACTGACGTTACGCTGTATTCAGAGCGGCGCTAGCGAATAAGCGCGCAGCGTAAAGACGGACGAAGAATGAAAAACAGGCGTCAGGGAAAATAAACCAACAGGGCTATTTATCCCCGGCTGATTAAATAAAGCGGTCTATTATTAATACTTCGGATTTTCAATTCGAATCGATGCGTGAGCAATAAATAAGAACCGTTGTATACCCGCCATACGTCAGATTGCAGGCGCCCTGACGCGCCCGCTCCAGACAGACTTTGCGCTGAAGGGCCAACGCGGCGTGTTGTCCTGCAACCCGAATTATTGGGGGTATCTGCATTTTCCCAGGCGAGGATAGGGTCGTGAAAAAATATCTTTTCCAATTATTCTGCATGTCATATTTTTTATTCGCCGCCACGGCGGACGCGAAAAATACCCGTTTGAGCGATAATCAGATCAGACAAATTATTATTGAAGAGTCGATTGCCGATTATTCGGGGAGTTGCGCCTGCCCGTACAGCTCGGCCAGAAACGGCAGCCGTTGCGGCGGACGCAGCGCCTGGAGCCGCAAAGGGGGCGCGGCGCCACTCTGTTATAAAGAAGAGGTCACGAAAGAGAGGGTGGCGCGCTGGCGCGCAGAAAACGGCGAACGCGCGCAGTAACGCATGACAACGCCAATGGTACGCGCCCTGAGGTCATCATCAGGGCGCGTTGCCGGGAACGGTTTATCGGAATACGTGCAATGCCTGTTCCAGCCGGTGTGCCTGTAGATTGAGTTGGTCTGATGCCTGCGCGCAGGCATTCACCCGCGAGGCGTTTTGTTGGGTAATCTGTTCCAGTTCCTCCACCGCCCGGCCGATTTCAGACAGCCCGACCGTTTGCTCTTTGGTTGAATCGGCAATGTGCGAAATCAACTGGCTGACGCTGTTTACTCTTGCCACGATGTTCTGTGTGCTGTCGCCGGCGTCCCTGACATGGGTGGAACCGTAACGAACCTGCGCGACGCTGGATTCGATCAGCTGTTTAATCTCATTGGCGGCGCTGGCGCTGCGTTGCGCCAGATTACGCACTTCACCGGCCACGACGGCAAACCCTTTGCCTTGCTCGCCGGCGCGGGCCGCTTCCACCGCCGCGTTCAGGGCCAGGATGTTGGTCTGAAACGCGATGTTATCAATGATGGAGGTGATACCGGCGATTTTCTCCGAACTGGCGACAATGCTGTCCATGGTCTTTTCCATTTCGCCGATCACCCGACCGCCGCTGATAGCCGCATCGCAGGCGGTTGCGGCCTGCTGACTGGCTTCGCTGGTGGTGGTGGTATTGGTCTGCACGGTGGTGTTGATCTCGTTCATGGCGGCGGCGGTCTGTTGCACGTTAGCGGCGGTGCGTTCGGCATGGCTGTTCATCTCTTCGCTGCCGCTGGCCAGTTCGTCGCTGGCGGAGCGAATATTCAACACCTGCGTGCTGATGTCGTCCACCAGCCAGCGGAACATCAGCCCCAGTTGCCCGATGGCGCGTTGAATCGTACCGATCTCATCGGCGCGGTTTTCATAATCAATGGTGTTGGCGTTGCCGGTAGCGATATTCAGCGCCTGCTGCTTAACCATTTCGATCGGTTTGATCAACTGCCATTCAAGTAAGGCATCCAGCAGCAGCATCATGCCCGTCATAAACGAGCTGGAAATATAAAAGTCAGAGTCAAACTCGCCATGAATCATCCAGAAAGCGACGTAACTGATCAGCGCCGTCAGCATGATCAACCCGCGTAGCCGCCAGCGCATGGAGATCAGCTTCAGGCGCGAAAACAGCCCTGTCAGGCCGGTGCGAAACAGTACCCCTCGGTGCAGCTTCAGGTTGTTACCTTCGGTGCGCATCGTCTGATACAGCTTTTCCGCCGCGTCCACCTCCTGACGAGAAGGTTGGGTGCGTACGGACATATAACCGGTCGTACGACCCTGACGCACAATCGGCACTGCATTGGCCCGCACCCAGTAGTGATCGCCATTTTTGCGCCGGTTCTTGACTAACGCGGTCCAGGGCTCCTGATGTTTCAGTGTTTGCCACATGTCCCGGAAAGCCTCGACCGGCATATCCGGATGGCGTACAAAATTATGCGGCTGACCATCGATCTCGTCGGGTTCGAAGCCACTCACCTGAATAAAGGCATCGTTAGCATAAACAATATGGCTGTTCACGTCGGTGACCGACATGAGTGTGGCATCCTTATCGAAAACGTATTCCCGCTGTGTGACTGGCTGATTGTTGCGCATTTCAGGTCCTCTTGAGGATTATTTTTAATCTGGACTTCAAGGTGTGTCGCATTGAAAAGGCATATATCCGTCATACTTCATGTTGCAGGCGCGTTGGCTTTATTACTCAACTTCTCCACGGGACTCGCCGCGGCAAACCACGTTCAGCCTTCCTGCAACTCGCATTATTTGGGGCATAACAATTTATTGGCTGATAACTATTTTCTCGACAAAGACGTGAATGAAAGGTAAAGCGTGTTTTTAATGAAAACCGTTTTTATTTACATGGCGGTCAACTCCCTGTTTGTAAAAATGATCATGCAGAACAATGAATTGTGTTTTTTCCCTTCACGCACCGGTAGGTCCCCGCCAAAAGGCCGGCGATATATACCTACTATCCCGCGGTGAAAAGTCGGCGGTCGCGTCAGTTAACGCTTTTGCAACTTAATGATAACGGAGATATACGGGCTATCTGATCCGATATCATTTTAAATTTAGCATTTGTCCGGAGAATTTCATTTTCCGCAGAAAATAATCATGCGCTATCGCATGTGGCGATGAAAATAAAACGAGGTAACGGCTATCGGTCGAGTTTTTGATAGCAAAGAAAGGCAAAACGGAATCATGTTGCTCTGGCCTATGGCTTATTTAAGGCGGCCAATAAGCGCTGGCAGCTGTGGCGCAATGGTATGCCCCCACTGCGTCGTCATGAATTATTAAAGGATATCGCACCAGAATATGCTCTATGATGGCTGGCCGCGCCTGACTGCAAGGTGATGCGAGCGTGCCGTCAAGCCAATCGTCGACGCGCGCCGTGCGCCGCTGGTCTATGGGCGGCTGTTGCGCCGCAGAGCGGGCTAGTCGGGCGGCTTACCCGGCGCAGACTCTATTACTCAGCAAATCAGAAGGATCTCACCATGCTGTTTATCTCCATACGTGTTTTATGGCGTTCACTGTATCGCCGGGGGGATCGGATAAACCGGTCTCTCCGTTGTCTGCTGACGTTGTCGCTGCTGGTCTCGGCCGTTGCGCCGGCACAGGCGGCGACCGGCTTCGTTCACCCCGGTCTGCTGCATACCCAGGCGGACTTCGAGCGTATAAAAAACCAACTGGCGAATGACGCCGAACCCTGGAAAAGCGGCTGGAACAAGCTTATCAGCAATAACCATGCATCGCTGAACTGGAAAGCCAATCCGGTTGAGATTGTCTACCGTGGGGCCAATAGCGAAGGCGCGGAGAATTATGGGCGGTTGTATAACGACGCCGCTGCGGCCTACGCGCTGGCGCTGCGCTGGAAGCTGAGCGGCGATGTCGCCTATGCCGACAAGGCGGTGGAAATCCTTAATGCCTGGTCGTCCACGTTGAAAGATATTCGCGGCACCAGCGACCGCTATCTGGCCGCCGGAATTTACGGCTATGAACTGGCCAATGCGGCTGAACTGGTGCGTGATTACCGCGGCTGGAAACAGGCTGATTTCAACCGGTTCAGTACCATGATGCTGAAAGTGTTCTATCCGCTCTGCCATGATTTTCTGGTCCGCCATAACAACGCCCGCATCGATCACTACTGGTCGAACTGGGATCTGGCGCAGCTGAACACCATTCTGGCTATCGGGGTACTGACCGACAACCGCGATATCTACAACGAAGCCATCGGTTATTTCAAAACCGGCAGCGGCAACGGCGCCATCAACAATCTGGTCTGGAAGCTGTATCCGGAGACCAATGTGGGGCAGATGCAGGAGAGCGGTCGCGATCAGGGGCACGCCACGCTGGCGGTGGGGTTGGTCGGTTCGCTGGCGCAAATGGCCTGGAGTCAGGGGGATGACCTGTTCGGTTACGCCGACAATCGTATTTTGAAAGGCGCGGAATACGTGGCGGCTTACAACCTCGGCAAAGACGTGCCCTATACGACTTACAGCAATAGCGACGGCATCGTGCAGACGGTAATTTCCCCCACCGGGCGCGGTACTCTGCGCCCGACCTGGGAAATGCTTTACAACCACTATGTGGTGCTGAAAAAACTGAATGCGCCGAATATCAAGGCGTTCGCTGAAAAAGTACGGGTGGAAGGCGGCGGCGGTGATTACGGCCCGAATAGCGGCGGATTTGATCACCTTGGCTACGGCACCCTGATGTATACGCTGGTGCAATAACCGTCAGCGTGTATGGCGTGAGGATACGGCCCGCGTACCGGCAAGATAGCCGGTACGCGGGCCGTTTTGCTATGTCGCGTTTGTCGGCGGCCGCGGGTTAGAACGTTTCCCAGTGGCTGGCGGTATTGTAGGCGCCGGCGGCCGCCACGCTGCGGCTGGCGGGCAACTGCGGCGGTGCTAACGGCGTGATGGCGGCCGATGCGGTTCTGGCGGCGGCGGGCGATGCGGCGGTATGGAGCCGAAACAGCGACACCGCGCGGTTGAGATGGTCGCTTTGCTCTTCCAGCGACATCGCCGCATTGGCGGACTGTTCCACCAGCACCGCGTTCTGCTGTGTCACGCGATCCATCTCGCTGACGGCCTGACTGACCTGATCGATGCCGCGGCTTTGTTCTTCCGACGCGGAGGAGATTTCGCCCATGATGTCGGTGACGCGCGTAACGGCTTTCACCAAATCGCCCATGGTTTCCCCGGCGGAGCCGACCAGGACCGACCCTTCGCGCACCCGGCTGACCGAATCCTCGATCAGTCCCTTGATTTCGCGCGCGGCGTCGGCGCTGCGCTGGGCCAGACTCCGTACCTCGCCGGCCACCACCGCAAAGCCGCGGCCCTGTTCGCCGGCGCGCGCCGCTTCCACCGCGGCGTTCAGCGCCAGAATATTGGTCTGAAAGGCGATGCTGTCGATAAGCCCGGTGATGTCGCTGATTTTCTGCGAACTGCCGCTGATTTGTCCCATCGTGCTGACTACGTCATCGACCACCTGCAGCCCTTTGTGGGCGGTATCCGACGCGTCGCGCGCCAGCTGGGATGCGTGACGGGCGTTGTCGGCGTTCTGTTTTACGGTGGCGGTCAGCTGTTCCATGCTGGCGGCGGTTTGCACCAGCGAGGCGGACTGTTGCTCGGTACGGGAGGAAAGATCGCTGTTGCCGCCGGCGATTTCGCTGGCGCTGCGATAAATTTCATGCGCGCTCACCCGCACTTTATCCACGGTATCGGTCAGCGAGTGCTGCATGTGACGAACGCTGTCCGCCAACTGGCCGATTTCGTTTTTCGCCTGAATCTGCAGCGACTGCGTCAGGTCGCCCGTGGAAATATGGTGCAAATGGGTAATGACCCGATTTAACGGTTGCAACAGAACCCGACGAATATATACCCAGGCGCTGGTGGTAGCGAAAAACAGGATCAACACGCACACGGCAATGACGATAATACTGTAATGGTAATTCTGACCGCTGTCGCTGACCGCGCTGTCATTCAGCGCGTCGTTCTGGCGGAAATACGCATCAAAGGATTGCTGAAATGCGTCCTGCATTTTCTGGGTCGGCAGGGCCTGAATAGTTTTGACATCCTGTGTTTTGATCAGATCGACAATGCGTTGCAGCACGCTGCGTAATGCCTGGTAATTCTCGTTAATATTTTTTGCCAGCGCGGCGTCCTGCACCGGCAGGGGCAGAATCTGGCTGTAAGCGGCGAAATGTTTATCCGCTTCTGCCAGCGACTGGTTGGCGACATCGATCAGATCGGCGGACTTCCCGGCGCTGGGAATATTGTTGGTTTCCATGATCATCCGAGCGATGGCGCGGTTCATGGTATTGCGCGTCTGGATCAGCGCAATCCAGGAGGCGTTCAGTTCCCCGCTTTGCTTGCGTAGCGTTTGCGCGACGACAAAGTTATTCCTGTCACTTTTCATGGCGCCGAAGAAAAAACCGTAACTGACCAGCTGCAGCAGACTTAAGGCCAGCAGTAATGAAAATAGCCCGGTGACAATTTTTATATTCCTGAACATGGCTCGCTCTCGATAAATGAATAATGACGTCGGTAAAAAAACCATCGGCAATAAAAAGTGAGAACTTTAAAAAAAACGTGATTTTCATCACAGGAAATACTTATATACCCAAAATAATTCGAGTTGCAGGAAGGCGGCAAGTGAGTGAATCCCCAGGAGCTTACACAAGTAAGTGACTGGGGTGAGCGAACGCAGCCAACACACCTGCAACTTGAAGTATGAAGGGTATAGGATAATGGTCAGGCGGATTAACGCATTGGGGCGGAATAAACGGAATGATTCACCGGAATTAATTCTTTTTATGGTTTTTCATTATTCTCATTCCGGCAAATCGGCTTACTGTTTATGGCAAATTAAAAGTCATTATCCGGTCGAATCAGGATGGGGAAACGTGGCGACGTTTGGCCTGGTACATGGCGGTGTCCGCCTGACGAATCAGCTCGTTGGCGTTAAGCGGCGCCCCCTGAGGCAAAATCGCGCGCCCCACGCTGGCCGATAGCGTGATGGTCTGCTGGCGAATGGTGATCGGTTTTTCAATCTTCGCTTTCAGTTTTTGGGTGATGGCGCGGATTTCGGTGGCCAGATTGCGCTGCTCATGAATCACCATCAGGAATTCGTCGCCCGCCAGACGACCGATAAAGTCGTAGGAACGGGTATTCTGACGCAGTAGGCGGGCGAAGGTTTTGATGACCCGATCGCCAAAATCGTGGCCGAAGCAGTCGTTATAGTATTTGAAGTTGTTGATATCAAAAAACAGCAGCGCCAGCGCGCCGCGCCGCTTTTTCCCCGCCTGCCGGTTCAGGTAGCTGATGACCGCCCGCCGGTTGGGCAGGCCGGTCAGGTGATCGTGATTGGCTTCGAACGCCAGCTGGTCGCGCAATACCGTAAGGTGGGTGATGTCGGTGGAGAGAATGTAGGTGCCGAGCTCCGGCGATTCGGCGGGCACCAGTTCGGTGTGAAAAGTAGTGAGTTGCCCATCAGGCATATCCAGCACATGTTCAAATGATAGAGAAAGCTGTTTTTGCCGCGACTCTTCCAGTTTAGGCAGAAACAGTGCCAGTTCCTGGGGGCGGAAGATCTCGCCGATATCACGTTGGTACAGGGTGTCATGCTCATGACCCATCAGTTTGCGTAGGTGGCGATTGGCGAAAACCAGTACGTTGTTCGGGTTAATGCAGGAGATCATCGCCGGAATATGATCGGTGATGTCCTGAATAAACTGGTGGCTCTGGCGCAGTTCGGCGGTGCGTTGTTCCACCCGGTGCTCCAGTTCCAGACTCAGGCTGCGCAACGCCTGTTCGGATGCTTTCTGATCGCTAAGGTCGGTCAGCGCCAGCAACAGGCCGAATTTTCCGCCATCCGGATTGTAGAGCACCGAAATGGAGACTTGCGCCCACAATTCGCTGCCGTCGGCGCGGATATAGCGGCGTTGCTGGGTGCTCTCCAGCAGATTACTGCCCATCAGCAGATCATGATCGCTGATGAGTTGGGGCATGTCATCCGGGTGCACCACTTTGTCCACCGGCAGCGTCAGCAGCGTTTCCTCGTCGTAGCCAAGCATATCGCAGAACGCGTGATTGAATTTTAGCGGCCGTTTGTCCGGGGCTATCAGCGCCAGGCCGATGGCGGCGCGGGAGAAAATCTGCTGACTGACGTAATCCGACTGATACAGCCTTTCCCGGGCGATCGCTTCGCGCGCCTGCATCTCCACCTTATGCAACACGGTTTCTACGATAAACGCCAAATCGCTGAGTTGCTGCATTTCTTCATCGCTGAAGGTGCGCGGCTGATGGTGATACAGGCACAGCGCGCCGAGCGGGGTGCCGAGCGAGGAACGCAGCGGGTAGCCGGCGTGAAAACGAATCGGGTCATTGCCAGTGACCATCGGATTAGCCGCGAAGCGCTCGTCCAGCAGGGTATCGGGGATGACCAGCGGCGCATTGGCGCTCACCGTATGCACGCAGAAGGAAAACTCGATGTCCGGTTCCTGACGGGGAAAATTGGCCTTCGACAGAAACCATTGCCGCTCGTTGTTCACCAGTGAGATCACCACGCTCTTTACCTGAAAAAAGGTGCGGGTGATACGCGTCAGACGAGGGAGCTCTTCGGCGGGCTGCGTGTCAAAGATATTCAGCATACGCGCGAGGATATCTTGCTGTTCTTCGCTACAACGATGGCCTGGGGAAGTCATGACGAAACCTTATGGTACCTGGTGATGATTGCTAAGCTCTGCAAGGGGCAGAGCCCAGCTGATGTCGCCATCCCGCCGTTGGCCTGAGCGCTTGTCCGATATTATTCAAGGACAGTTATCGGTAAGCGACATATCGCAGCGCGATTTTTTTGGGCGAAATGTGCAATAGATCACTTTCTGGTGAAAACGCTGGTGTGTTTTATCTCCGCCATGCCGGACTGAATGCGATACCGCCGCGGCGTGCGGCCCGTAGCGGTACCCTTAAATCAGTCGGAGGGCGGGAAAGCCGACTCACTTGTCATCTGGCGTTTGACGGGTATAGACGCATTCGCCATGTACATAAGTGGCGCTGATGTTTCGGTCGTCGCCCTGCATCATCAGGGCGAACAGCCGATCGTCCAGCGAGGTAGACTGCTGTTGGCGCAACTGTTGCAGCGGGGTGGCGGCCCAGTCCAGTACCACGAAATCGGCGTCTTTGCCCGGCAGAAAGTTACCCAACCGATCGTCCAGCGACAAGGCGGCGGCGCTGCCCAGCGTGGCCTGGTACAGCCCTTCGCGCGCCGAGAGTTTTTCTCCCTGCAACTGCTGCACTTTATAGCCGTCGCTGAGGGTTTGCAGCAGCGACAGGCTGGTGCCGGCGCCGACGTCGGTGCCCATCCCGATGCGGATCCCCGCTGCTTTTAGCGGGTGCAACCGGAACAGGCCGCTGCCCAGAAACAGATTGGAACAGGGGCAAAACGCCACGGCGGACTGGCTTTGCGCCAGCGTGCGGACTTCGTCAGGCTGCAGATGGATGGCATGGGCAAACACCGAACGGCGTCCGGTCAGACCGTGGTGATGGTAGACATCCAAATAATGCCGATGCTCGGGAAACAGCGATTTGACCCAGGCGATTTCATCCGGGTTTTCGCAGAGGTGGGTATGCAGATACACATCCGGGTATTCCCGCAACAAGCGACCCGCCAGCGCCAGCTGCTCCGGGGTGGAAGTGGGCGCAAAACGCGGCGTGACCGCATAGCGCAACCGTCCGCGGTGGTGCCATTTTTCAATCAGCGCCTTGCTCTCGTCATAGCTTCGCTGCGCGGTATCGCACAGATAGTCCGGCGCATGACGGTCCATCATGACTTTGCCGGCGATGAGGCACATGTTTTTGGCTTCGGCGGCGCTGAACAGCGCGTCAACCGACTGCGGGTGCACGGTGGCGAAGACCAGCGCGCTGGTGGTGCCGTGCCGCAGCAGTTCCTGAATGAAAAACGCGGCCCGTTCCCGGGCGTAATTCTCGTCGGCGAACTTGCGCTCGGTGGGAAAGGTGTAGGTATTGAGCCAGGACAGCAGCTGCTCGCCGTAACAGGCGATCATTTCCGTCTGCGGAAAATGGATGTGGGTATCGATAAATCCCGGCATCAGCAGCCGGCCGCGATAGTCGATCACCGTCATGGACCGGCGTTCGGCCTCGGTGAGGCTGTCATACGGCACGGCATCCTGAATACGCCCATCGCGCACCCGCAGCAGGCCGTCTTCGATAAAGCGAGTGGCCTGCGGGTCATGCAACGGGTCGGCGACAAAGTGCAACAAACTGGCGCGGTAAGCGCGGATGGATTCCGTCATCGGTGTTCTCCCTGCTGAGGACAGGAAAACAGGGGTTATACCCATCATTCTTTTCCTGAACCCGTGTTAATCAAAGCGGTGTCTGCGTCTGATTTTTGATGGTGAAGGGGGGAAGGGCACCATCGTCACGGCAGGATTCATCCCTTGCGGCGTTAACAACCGTAAGACGGGCATCGACGCGGCAATTGACTGAAAATCAGCAAAAGCAGTTTGATACTAAAAGCCGACGGCGGTCAGCGTCAATAATACGTTTTTCCGATACGAGGCGTACGGGAGTGGTTAAAACACGTTTTGTGTATTTATGGCAGGGATAAAAAACCCCGCCGGGCGGCGGGGAAAGACGGTCAAGAAAAGTAAGGAAACACGGAGGGAGAGAAACGTGGCGAATTACTTACGTTCGCCGTCAACCGGCTCGGTTTTGCCCGGCACCATGATGGAGCGGGTGATGGCTTCCATGGTGACGAAGGTGTGACCGCAGTTCACGTTGGTGCACTGGTGGTAACGCTCCTTGGTATTTTCAGACAGGTAGCGGCTGGAACGGGCATGAGCGGAATGACGACAAAGAGGACAATGCATCATTTTGAAATCACCTTATGTGTACGGGTTAGTGAAACATCTTACACACATGGTACTGCAATGAATTCGAATTTGCAAATTTATAATTCGAAAAGTGAATCATGATGCTGAGGTTGCGTTGCCGATAACGCTGTAGCTGGTGTCGTATTCGACATCCAGCATCGACACTTCCAGTTCGATAGCGGTGATAAAACCACTGCCCGCAATCGTGTGGGTCAGCCGCTTGATGGTCCACTGGCGCTCATCCATCACCTGTTTGAAGCCTTTAAGCCGAACCAGCGCGCCGGGCTTCAGGTTTTCCATGCCTTTTGCCAGCGTGAGCGAGAATGTCACCGTGCCGCGCTGGGTTTCACGCCATTTGCTCAACGCCGCCTGGGTCGCGTCGTCCTGGGTGGAATAGGTGGTCTGTAACGTTTGCTGGCTTTCTTCTTCCCCAGCCAGGTAGTTGTCCGTCGACGGTGTTGATGACTGGGCGGACGATTTGGCGTTAGGGTGGGTTGCTACCGTATCCGGTTGGCTCTGACGCTTGCGGCTGATCTTCACAGTATGTGTTTTTGCGTCGTTGCTGTCGTGCCAGTTGGCGGTGACGGACGTATTGGCGATGCGGTCGGCGATCGTAAAACTGTGCGAGTCGCCGTCGCTGCGTTCGATCAGGTAGGTCGATACGTTTTTGCCGTCTGCAGCGGTGCCGGTACCGGCGACGAAAAGTCGCAGCGTGTCGCTTTTGATCGCCACGGTACCGCTGTATCGTCTGGCCAGGCGGCAAAGAAACGACAAGTCGGATTCTTTGGACTGGTTTTCATGAGCAATCGCGGTACCGGCCAGCGAGTTTTCGATCGACGCCATCAGACTGTAGCGTTCCGCAATCGTCCGGGCGATGTCGCCCAGGGTGGTAGCATCGTATGAGCCATCACGCGGCGTGTTTAAATCGCCACGAAAGTTCACGCTGCGTGCGCTGAGGGTGATCCTGTCCGGTGCGCCGGTATGACTGACCTGATCGACGATAAAGGTGCCCTTGTCGGCCAGCGCCTTGCCTTTCCAGCCGATCCTGAGGCTAATTTTCTCACCGCGTTTGGGCATTTGCACCTTGCCGTCGCTGTCGTCGATATCCAGCGATAGCTGGTCGGATTCGAAGCCCATCACATCGTGCAGCGACAGTGAAATGAGCCGCTGGCTGAGATTGCGGGTCGTTTTAGCGTCGCCTGACGCTTCCGATAGCGTTATCTGATAATCCGGGGCGAGTTGATCGGCAATGCCGATGCGATTATTCACTATCACGACAGGATTCCCCCGATGGCGGTTCTGGCGGATGAAATGGCCGGCGCGATCTGCTGGCTGTACAGATCGGAAGCCTGCTGGCTGAGGTCGCCGAACATCGCAATCAGCGATTCGTCAACGCGCGTCAGGTTCACGGAGAATTCAATGCGTTTGGCGCTGCCGTCGGAAAAGAACTCGGTGTTGGTGTGCTGCAGGCTTTCAATCACGTACATGCCGTAAATGGTGCCGCTGCCTTCGATCAGCGGCCAGGCGCGCCCCATTCCCGCCATGAGTTCGAGCGCCGACAGCGAGAGCTTGCTGAACTTGCCGTTAACTTCCGGACATAGCACGCCATTAAGGCTGATGGATTCATTTCCCTGTCCCAAAAACTGCTGTGCAGGGCGCAGGCCTATACGGCCGTTGTTGGCCCAGCGGTAATTGACATGGCGGCTGAGGGTGCTGTAAGGCAGCGTTTGCAATTGAAATACAAATAAACCAAGCGCAAGCATCATGGTATTTATCCTCATGAAATGAGATTAGAGGTCATGGAGTTGTAGGAATACGCGCTGCTATTCGGGGTGTATTTTCTCAGGGCCTCGTCGATGTATTGTTTAATCACGTCGAGGTTACTGTTCTCCGGCACATTGATCGTGATGTTATTCACCACGCGCTGGTCAAAATAACTTTGCTTTGCTGCCGGGGAGAGGGCGCTGTAATTGCCGTTAATCATGTCAGACAGCGGGTTTGACGGGTTTTCCGCGCTGTTCTGACCGGTCAACGCTGACTGACTGAGCAGTTGCATGGCCGGATTGGAAATAGCTTGCAGCGCGTCAATCCCACCGGCCGTGGCGTTGCCGCCGTCGCCGTCATCCAGATCCGCATTGCTTAATGCAGACATCATCAGGCTGGTTTCTTCCACGCCGACAAACGATTCCTGCGCAGTTCCGGCGAGCGTGTTCAGCCCCTCCGCACCCATCTGCGAAGCGACGTCAGGGCCGACGGTCGGCAGCAGGTTCGTCGGCAGGTTGAGGTTTTGCTGCGCCTTCAGCAACGACGCTACGTTGCCCGGCAGCGACGGCGCGGTGATTCCGGAAGACCATTGCGCCGAAGGCACCAGACCGGCGATGCGCTGTTGCGCCTGCATGGCCGCCGTCGCGGATAAATAGATGCTGTTGACGCCGTCGCTGGCCTGAGCGATGAGCGATTGGGTTGCGCCGGCGTCGGGATACTGTCCGTTGCGGGAGAGCGCCGCATTATCCGCAGATGAGCGGTCATGCGCGGTTTTCAGGGCGGAATAGGCCGGCGCCAGGATGGCGGTCAGCGCGTCGAACCGTCTGGCGAGGTTTCCCAGGGTTCCCAGCTGCGCCGCGGCAGCGAGTCTGCCGCCTTTTTTCCGCCCGTCGCGTTTTTTTCGGCGACCCGGCGGCGTTGAACGCCGTCGTACCGTGGGTGATTTGGCCGGCCTTAGCCAAAAAATCCTGCAGTACGCTGCTGATTTTATTCAGATAAACATTATCCCCAAGCGGCGAGAAGATGCTGTTATCCCCGGCGCTGCCGCTTCGTCCGTTGGCGCCGGTTGTCGTCGAACCGCCATTCGGGGTGGTTGATTGCTTAGGCATAGTCGTTTGCTTAGGCATAGTCTTTTGCTTAGGCATAGTCCTGTCCACTTCGTTGTAGCGCCTTGGCACGCCAGTTAATCAGCTCGGCCAGGCTCATGGGGAAAAGTGCGGATGGCGGCCAGTGGAACACCACGGCGATATCCGCCATCAGGTCGTCAACCGTGAGGCTCGGCGGCAGCGTCAGCGTACCGAGCCCGGCGATAAAAAACCGATCACCTTGCCGGCGAATTCAAGCAGGTCAGGCAGTTCCAGCCCCATGACGTCGGCTTCGGTCAGGGCAGGGTAAGTGATGCGCGGCAGCAATTTGATCAGCGCTTCCACATCGGCGCTCGCCAGCGCCGCCAGACCGATGCCGCGCAGCGTGCCCGCGGTCGGTGTGAGCAGCGTGATGGCGTCAATCAGGGTTTCGCCGCGTTTGATGGGGGCATTCAGGATGATGACGCTGTTTTGTGTGGTTGTTTCAACCGTCATGATAAAAACTCCAGTGCTATCAATAAGAATGGCCAGCCGTAGCTGGCCATGAAGCGGTCGTTACAGACCGATATTGCGGCGGTGTTGTTCCAGACGGTCAACGCCGTTCACTTTCTCGATCATGTTGATGGTGTCGATTTCGATCATGTCGACGCCGTCAATGATCAGCTTGTAGTAAGTGCACTGGGTAGAGACGCGTACGTCAGTCTCTTCACCCTGCTTGGATTCGCCACTGTCAATCGACTTGTGGCGACCGCGCAGCACGATTTCGACGGCGGTAATGTCGCCGGTATCGTCACGCTGGTAAGAACCGGCGAAACGCAGCGGAACCGCATCGGCGCCCGGCAACGCGTACTGGCTCCAGAAGGCGCTGTCCGGCAGGCCGCCCATGTTCCATTCCATCACCAGCGCGTCGTTGTCCAGCCCAAAATCCACCGGCGCCGCGCCTTGCATACCGCCGCCGCGGTAGTTTTCCAGTTTGCGGGTCAGTTTCGGCAGGGTGACGGAGTGCACCTGGCCCATGTAGCTCATACCGTCGTTGAACAGGTTGAGATATTTAAGTTTACGTGGCAGTGCCATGAGTCTGTCGCTCCTTAGCTGTTAACGGATGCGGCCAGGTTCACCAGATACTTGTCGGTGATACGCTGACGCAGCGTGAGGTTTTCCAGTGGCGGCACCGGGGTGTACTCGTAGTCGATGTACAGCTTGCCTGCCTTCAGCGTTTCCTTATCGTTGGCGCTTTCATCGAACCAGCAGTCGGCGTCGATGATGTAGCCGTTGGATTTCAGCTCGCGGAATTTGGCCTTGATGCCCTCGATGATGTCGCGGATCAGGGTGGCGGTAACCGGTTTGTCGACGGCCCACATGTGCGCTTCAGCCATGGTGTCGGCCAGCACTTGCGCGGTGCGGGTGTAGTTTTCAAACAGGAACAGCGGATCGTCGGAACAGGTGCGGTTACCCCAGAAGCGGAAACCGTCCTTACGCACCAGCGTGGTCACGCCGGCTTCGTTCAGCAGGTCGGCGTCGCTGCCGATGGTCTGCAGGTCCCAGTACACGCTGGCGGAGATACCGGTCACGCCGTTGACGCCGACGTTGGACAGGGTTTTGTGCCAGCCGGTTTCCTGGTCGATCTTGGCGCGCAGGCCCAGTGCACGCGCGGTAGCGTAGGCGGTGGCGCTGGCGTTGGTAGCGGTGTTCCAGGCGATAAAGTCCGGCCAGATCACCATCAGTTCGCGCTGGCTGAAGTTGCCGCGGTATTTGATGGCGTCGGACAGGGTTTTACAGCCATAGGCGCTCACGTAACCGAAGGCGCGCAGCGACTGACAGATGGCGGCCAGCGCGGTGGCGACAGGCTGGGAATCCAGCCCCGGAACGCCGAGGATACGCGGCTTCACGCCAGTGACTGCCTGGGCGTCCAGCAGGGCTTTCATACCGGTGTATTTGCCGTTGGCATCGGCGCCGCCGATGATGTTGGACACCGTTTCAGCCTCGTTGGCGCCTTCAGCCACGCGAACGACTACCGTCACCGGTTTGGTCTGATCGCCGATGGCCTGTAGCGCGGCAGCCAGGGTACCGGTTTTACCGGCCTTGCCCGCGGCGGTCAGCACATCGGTAATCAGCACCGGTGTATTCAGTGGGAAAGTGGCGGCGTCAGCATCCGGTCCGGTACAGACCATACCGACGATCGCGGTTGATACAGTTGAAATGACGCGGGTACCGTCGTTGATTTCGACGACCTGCGTACCGTGATGAAAATCACTCATCAAGAATGTCTCCTGTTGTGGGGTGCGAGTAATAGTGCCTTGCCGGAAAACAGAAGGCATCCGAATAGGGTTTGGTATGGAATGGCACAACAGGGTGAAGCCGATAATGTTTTTATAATGATTAAAAACAATGGGTTAATTGAAATAAAAAACAGATGCCGTTGGGGTGACAACGGCATCTGTGGGGTTTTGGCGCATCAGTTTACGCCACCGGGAAAGGTGAATCAGGCGGGCATGGCCGGCCAGTCGATAGCGGGCGCAGACGAAACGTCCACCCGGCTTAATTGCACCATATAGGTTTTCCAGCTTTTCAGCGCCTGGGTTTCCTGTTCGGTCGCCATCTCCAGTTCCACCGCATACTGCAGCACGGTCAGCCGTTTTTCCGCCTGAGCGAGATAGCTGGCCATCTGCTGTTGCGCCGCGCTGACCTGTGCGGTCTGCTGCGCTTTGGCATCCGTCACCCAGCCGTCGTTTTGCCAGACATCGTAAGCGGTGGCCGGCGGCAACAGCGTCAGGGTGTCGGAAAGGTCGCCAAGCTGGATTATCAGGCTGGATTGTCGCGTCTGCTTATCGTAGGCCGTCTGCCCGCGATAATCGGCAACGCTTCCCCAGGTCGCTCCATCCTGACTGCGCACGATAGCCTGACCGGATTGAGCGGCCGGAGGCGTATCAATAAAACTGTGCGCCGGAATGCCGACGCCTTCCATCAGATATTCACGGGTATTGCCGATATATTCCCGAGTTTGCGGATCAATATGGTAAACCTGAATATATCCACTGCCGGTGCTCAGCCCCTGTTCATTCAGCTGAATCATATTTTCATTTTGTGTAGCCATGATTAACCTGCCTTAACGATGTAGCTGAAGGCGATATTACGCGGGCGAGTGGCACCCCAGAATTTTTCACTGGCTTGTTTTTCCGACTTGCTTGTATCTAACCAGTACAGAGTACGAGCAGTGCCATCTGGTTTATCTGCATTACATTCGGATAAGTTACCAATGCCGTTAAGTGTTGGATAGGTTCCATCGTCTCCAAGAATATGGGTACCTGCTTGAGCTGACATCAGTTTCCTGTCTGTATCCACTCCCCGGCCGTCATCCCAGCCACGGATAAATTCGCCACGCAGATCCGGCAAGGTGCCATCGGGATATAATTTTGCCAGCTGCGGGTATTTGGCGGTATCAAACGTCTGGCCGTTACATTTCAGCCAGCCTTCCGGCGCATCCGCCAGCGGCCAGGGTTGCGGAATACCCACCAGCTCTTTCAAGGCAGCAGTAGATGTATCTTGCTGTTCGCCACAGGCTTTCTGGCAGCATTGAAGAGAAATATTTTCAATATAGACATGATTATTTTTGTACAGGTTTTCTTTACCAAAACCAAAATCAAAGGCATGAGGGTGACAATGTTTTTCCATCTGTTTTATCTCAGCGTGAGTGAATGAATAATGCGTCATGATTTCTACGCGCTGATATTATCGTCGGGAATGACAGGCTATTCATTGTAAGGCTGTTGTATCATTAATGGGTAAGCAGTGAGTTTTTAAAATTAGAAATAAAATAATGCAATGTGATGTATTTTTTTTCGGTTGTTATCTTGTTTTTATTTTCGTCGGTGTTGCCGGGAAGTATTTATAAATGGTTTTTTCCGACACGCCGATAATATTGGCTATTTGCCAGCGGGTTGCCCCATTACCCAACAGTGTTCTGGCATGCTCAATCGCATCAGGCGTCATAATGCGCCGACGGCCGCCAATGCGACCCGCCGCCCGGGCGGCCGCCAGTCCGGCGCGGGTTCGTTCGACGATCAGTTCTCGCTCCATCTCGGCCAGCGCACTCATCACGTGGAAAAAGAAACGGCCGGCCGGCGTTGAGGTATCAATCGCATCGGTCAGGCTGCGAAAGTGAATGCCACGACCCTGCAGGTCCGACACCATGGTAATCAGGTCCCGTACGCTGCGGCCCAGCCGGTCCAGTTTCCAGACGATCAGGGTGTCGCCGCGTTTGAGTTTGCGCAATGCCCGTTTCAACCCCGGTCGCCTGGCGTTTTTGCCGCTGGCCTGATCTTCAAAAATCAGTTCACAATTTGCGCCGACCAGCGCGTTTTTCTGTAATTCGGTATTTTGATCGCTGGTGGATACCCGGGCATAGCCAATAAGCATAACGTAACTTCCTGAAAAGGCTGATTGTATTTATCTTCTCAC
>NZ_CM001984.1:2790830-2795296 GCF_000406305.1 Dickeya sp. MK7 | reverse complement strand
CGCGGGGTGGATGCGGGGCGAGGATTGTTATCACGACAGGCACCATCCCTCATTACTGCTAACATCGGTCCTGATGCAGCACAATTATTAGTTGTTGAAGGCTCCACGGCTAACACAGCGACAATTGCTGAATTTAATCAATCAATGCAAACCGATACGATCGTAGATGCTGATTATGGGCCAGCATTGAAAGGTTATTCTTACGCCATAAATGGATACGCTTATACAGGAAATAGCAATCAGAGAACTGTCGATACGAATACTCATCGTCCACTAAACAACAATCCCTATTTTATCGCTGGCGGTACCCGCCCGCGCAACATCGCGTTTAGCTACATCGTGAGGGCCGCCTGAAGACTGGAGAACTTAGTTGGTGAAACTGAGCTGGGTAGGTGTCGCGGCGGCGTAGCCGGATAAACCCGGAGCATAACACCGGTAAACCACTGCGCGGTGAGGGGACTCACCGCGTTTTTACTCTGTGACCGGCAAGGTGATATTTCACCGTACTCTCGTTATAGTAGGCAGGTGGTTTGGATCAACGCGAGTGACATGATGGATACTGATGAAAAAACGCTGTTTCTGAATGCCATGGACGATGTCAAACCGCTAAAGCCGTCCGCCACTGTCGTTCATCTTAAACCCGCCCCATCGAAAGCTGTGCCTTCTCGCCTGGAAGAGCCGGATCTGGATAATTTTCTGATCACCGGTTTTCTCGACCTGTTTCCATGCGAGGTGCCGCTGGAATTTACAAGAGAAGGTATCCAGCAGGGGGTTGTGGATAAACTGCGTCAGGGAAAGTATCCGCTGGATGCCAGCCTCAACCTGCTGCGTCAGCCGGTCGAAACCTGTCGGCAGAACCTGTTTGCGTTCATGTTGCAGGCGCAACGGGACAATTTGCGTAATTTGCTGATTATTCATGGTAAAGGCCGTCATGAAAAATCACACGCCAATGTCGTGCGCAATTACCTGTTCCGCTGGCTGCAGCAGTTTGATTCCGTGCAAGCCTTCTGTACCGCACAGCCGTTTCACGGCGGTGCCGGCGCCTGTTATGTGTCGCTTAGAAAATCCGATCAGGCCCGTCAGGATAACCGTGAGAGACACGCCAAACGTAGCCGTTGATCTTTCCTTCGAAGCAAAAGAAAACGCCCGGTTAACCGGGCGTTAGCGTATTAGTAACTGAGTTCTGCAACGACGGGCCGGCTATAGCCGAACTGTCCTTTGGCGAGAATCATCAACGACGTCAACAGAGCAGGAATCGCCAGAATAGTAAACATGGTCGTCAGCCCCCATCCCATGCTGACCACCTGTGCGCCGGCAAACGCACTCATGATGGCGCCCATTCGGCCAACGCCATGCATCCAGCCTGAGCCGGTGGCGCGGGCTTCCGTCGGGTAGTAACGGGCGGAAAGCGCATTCATGCCGGTGTTGGCGCCGTTAAGGCAAAATCCGCTGCTGAACGCCACCACCGCCAGAATCACAAAATAAGCGTGGGTGACGCCAATCATCGCGGTAGCTACGCCGCCGGCGGCGTAAATCATGCCAAGCGCCAGATGCGGGTTAACGCGGTCCATCAGCCAGCCGGCAAACAGCGAACCGAATGTGCCGCCGGCCTGATACAAGGCGGTAATCATGGTGGCTTCGGTCACGCTCATGCCGGCTTCCTTGATGACGGTCGGCAGCCAACTGCCCAACAGATATACCATGAACAGGCCGAAGAAATAGCCGCCCCACAGCATGACGCTGCCAAAACGGTAAGAGCGGGACAGCACCAGCTGAACGGCAAACGCCGGCGTTTTTTCCGCCACAGGCATGGCGAAGTGGCTGTCGGCCTGGCAGATGCCGGGAGCGATTTTGTCCACGATTTGATGAATCTGACGCGAGTCCGCCCGCTTGCTGACCAGAAACCGTACCGACTCCGGCAGCTTCATCAGTAGGAACGGCACCAGCAGCAGCGGCAAAATGCCGCCCATCAGCAGCACGGAATGCCAGCCCCACTGCGGGATCATCCAGGAGGCGGCAAACCCGCCGCTGGCGGCGCCGAAACTGAAACCGCAGAAGACCACGGTAATGATGAAGGAGCGTTTTTTCTCCGGCGCAAACTCCGAAACCAGCGTACCGACATTCGGCATCGCCGCCCCCAGACCTAAACCGGTCAGAAAGCGGAAAATCACCATATGCTGCAGCGTCTGAGAAAATGCGGTTAACAAGGTCCACAGGCCGAACAAAAATACGCTGGCGATGATGATCGTTTTACGGCCGCGCCAGTCCGCCAGCGGCCCAGAAACCATCGCTCCCACCGCCAGGCCGATCAGCGCCGCGCTGATAACCACGGCCAGTTCCGCGTTGCCGATTCCCCAGGCTGCTTTCAACGATGGCGCAATAAAGCCCATGATGGCGATGTCCATACCATCAAGCGCAATAATACAAAAGCAAAGAAAAACAATCAGTTTCTGGTAAGCGCCAAGAGGACGCTGATTAATCAGCTGGCGTACGTCAATCGCGGTGGAACCTGTCACGCTTTTTCTCCAACAATACCGCACAAATGTTCACAATGGCTTACACTGTAAACAATTATTTCCGATAGGGAAATATAATGGCGGGAAAAAATTTCAGGGACCGGGTAAATAAAAGCGGCGCACCGTAAACGGAGCGCCGCCGGGTAATAAATGCGAAGCGGACTAGTAAAGCGGCTGGGGCAGATGGATAACCCATAACTGGCTGGTTGCCTCATCCTTCGGCAGCGGTTCCAGCTCCAGTCGGGTATCGACGGGTTTGCCATCCAGCAGCAGCGTGCCATCAGGGCCTGCCTGATATTTACCGATCTTCTTTACATCTTTGGCGGGATTGACCAGCACGGACTGTAAACCAAAATCGTTGTCGTTGGTGACCGCCAGCGTGCGGGCATCGATTAACGCTAGCCCTTCTGCCTTCTCGGGTTTCCAGCCCAACTGGCGCAAGTCGACCAGTTGCTGCTTTTTCGCCAGCACGACGCCGCGTTTCGCCAGCGTTTCGGCATCATTCCACTCAGCCGGCTGTTGCGCATCCAACGCGCTCAGATCGCTGGCCTGGCTCAGGTCAACACGGTAAATCAGGTTATGCATCACCTTGTTTTTATCCGCGCCTTGCTCAATCACCAGCACTTCATGGTCGTTGAGCGCAACCATATCGCCGATTTTGGCGTCGCCGGTTTTTTTCCACTGATCCGCATCCAGCGGATAGCCGTACATGGCGGTTTTGCCCGTAGCCGGATCAAAGCTGACCAGGCGAGTAAATAACGCCTTGTTTTGGGTTTTCCCTTCTATATCCAGCGTACTTTGCACCGCGGCCAGAATGCGGCCGTCCGGCATGCGGGTGATGCCTTCAAAACCACGGTTAGGCTGGCGCCATTTAAGAATATTGGGTAAGCCGCTGGCTACGCCTTGTTCGCCGTTGAGCGGCGTCGGGCCGACTTTCTTCAGGATTTTTCCCTGCGCATCCACCTGAATCAGGAACGGACCGTACTCATCCGATAGCCAAAATCCCCCCTGACCATCCGGGGTAATGCCTTCGGTGTCCAGCCCACGGCGGTCATCCGTTAATTTTTGCAGTGCATCGCTGAGCGCCACTTCATTGGTGGTGCCGACCAGCGAGCCGGATAGTGGCAAGCCGCTGATAGGGCCGGCTTCATCATGCAATTTGCGCAGCGCCGTGGCCTGCGCGCTTTTGGCATCCACGGTAATGGTCATGATGGAGGGGGTAAAATCAGGCGCGGCGAAGATCTTCGCATCTTTACCCTGGTATTCCGGCGCATCGGCATTCGGGCCGCGATCGGTAACGGTAACGAACGTCAGTTTGTCGCCATCCCGCCCGATAAATGACAACCCGGAACCGACCCCCATTGGAAAACCGTTGGGGAAACGCGTCTGCCATTTACCGTGGTAACTGACCCGATCGTTATCAGGAAAGGTAATCTGGTACTGTTCGGTTTGAATATCCGCAGCCTGAACTATCTGGGCCAGCAGAAGCAAGGGGAAAAAGGATAAATGAAGGCGCATGGTCGAACCCCGTAAAAGAAATCGGCGACATCACACTAAAACTGTAATACGACGTTTTTATGACAACGCATAGTATAAAACGCAACGCATAAAAACGCGGTGAGTCCCCTCACCGCGCAGTGGTTTACCGGTGTTATGCTCCGGGTTTATCCGGCTACGACGCCGCGACACCTACCCAGCTCAGTTTCACCAACTAAGTTCTCCAGTCTTCAGGCGGCCCTCACGATGTAGCTAAACGCGATGTTGCGCGGGCGGGTTTCTGTACCGCCAGTCGGCGTTGTTTGTACATAGCCATCTGTACTGGTGCTATCTCCGCGTGGGAAATTGGTCCAGTTCTCACCGGCAGTTCCATTGATTGGAACGCCATGAGTATGTGAAAGCATTTCGTGATTCTGAAATGAAAGCAGAGTACGCCCCGCATCCACCCCCCTT
>NZ_CM001984.1:2640411-2790730 GCF_000406305.1 Dickeya sp. MK7 | reverse complement strand
GCTGATTTGTCTGCGATGTCGGCGCCGTTCTGCTCTTTTTGCAGGGCGACGTTTTTGACAAACGCAGTGGTGGCCAACTGTGTGGAGTTTGCGCTTTTCTGCGCCGTTGGCGCGGTGGGCGCGCCGGTCAGCGCCGGACTATTGAGCGGAGCGTACTGCGGGTGAGGGTTGGCGGCGGCAATATGGGCGCCGAGTTGGGTGTCGGCGTAAGCCTTGGCCTTAATGGCGCTATCATCGACGTATTGACGAGTAGCCAGCACCACCGCCGGGTCAATCTTCAGGGTAATGGCTTCGGTCGTGCTGACAATCAGGATCATGCGCACGGTTTGCACCCGGCCTGATCCTTCCTGCAACTGTGGTTTATAGGTTTCGGCGCAGTTTGCGACCGCGATCAGATCGCCGTCGCTGTCGTACAAGCCGATTTCCCGGATCCACCAGCCGCCTTCATTCTCAGGAATAACCTGCTCGGCAATGATCTGGTTGGTGTTTTGCGCGTCGATGCTTAGCGCGTTGAGAGCGGCGCGGCGTTTCTCATTGACCAGTTTGGTTTGAGCGGGCGTCGGCGTCGGCAGGCTGCCGCCGCCATCGCCCACCGCCATTTGCGTGATAGCCAGGTGGCTACCCAGCGCGGTGGCGCTAGCCAGCTTCGCCGCGCCGGTGTTCGTCAGTAAAGCAAAGTATTTTGTACTCATGCAGATTACTCATACGGTTAACAGAATAGGATGCCGCAGGGCGACATCGGAGAAGCCGGGCTGGCCGACAGGTGATGACCACCGGTATGCCCGGCTGTGGGTAGGCGGTGTCCCGGCGCGCGTTGCGGACGCAGACCCCAAAGGCGTTATCGGGTTATAGAACGATGAGCTGGGGTACGTGCGCCCGCTTTGGTCGTGAAGAGCTTTACCCGGGGACACTGCCTGGGTAGAGGTAGTATGCGAAGTCAGCGCCGCCAGCGCATCCAGCGGGCGTTGTTCGCAGAGGGAGACAACATGTGAAGACCACATTCGGCGGCGATGCAGCCATAAAAAAAGCCAGCTCAGGCTGGCTTGGAACGAGTGGGGAAATCAACCGCCGACACGTATGTCATCAATCAGGTGGATAGCCGCGCCATTGATCTCGTCGCCAGAAACGCTGATGGTTTCCGGGAAGTAAGGGTAGATGGTGAGTTCGTCGCCGCTATAGGAACTGGCGCCCATTGACAGCGGACCCGAACTGTCCAGATTGATGTTTAACCCCAGCATCTGGCGGCTCACCGGTTTGGCGTCGGCAATCAGTCGCTCCAGTTCCTGAAAGGACTCTTCCGTGATCCCTGACTCCTGGACACCGATATCCAGCCGGAAGGTGCCGGGGGCGTCGCCGGTTTGCCACCATTCCTTGATGCGAATCAGATATCCCAGCGGTTCAACGACCCGGCGCAGCGCGCCGATCGTGCCCTTGTGGCGGTGGATAAAAAACGCATCTTTGATGACTTTGCGTTTGACGGCTTCCGACCAGCTTTCATCCCAACGATCGACCGATAGCGTCCAGGCCAGATAGGGCAGCAGTTCGACCGGACAGGTATCCGGATTCCAGATCTGACGCAGCGGAATCGGCACCTGCTCCAGCCCGGCGCCGGTGAGGGCAACGGCATGTTCCAGCGGCGATGAACCGGGTGGCAGTAGGGGGCTTTTATTCATCCGTTCCCCCCAGCGTTAGGGTATAGCCGGTACAGTGCGACGCCTGAGTATCGTCCAGCACGATATCCGCCGCTGGGCTGGTCAATTCCACCCGCTGTACCCCTTCCACATGCAATGCGGCGTAGATGGCGGAGCGGCGGATATCGCGGCCCAGCCGGTGCTGGCTGCTGACGTAACTCTGCAGTTTCTTCTCGGCGGCGGCGCGAATCGGCTCGACTTCCGGGCCGGGATACAGGTAAAGCGTGGCATTGATATCGTAAGGAACGATCACCGCCGATTTGACGGTAACCCGGTCAGCCACCGGCCGGACGTCTTCGGCGTTCAGCGCCGCATTGACGGTGGCGAGCAGCGTATCGCTGGCGGTGCCGTCGTTTTCCCGCGACAGGACCGACACCAGCACCTGAGCGGGGCCGGGGCTGATGACCGAAATATCCGCCACCTGGCCGCTGGCGCTGCGCCCGTGGAACTGGTAGGCGCCGATGGAACCTGCCACGCTCAGGCCCTCATAAGCCTGCTGAATGCGCAGACGAAAATCGGTATCGGACTCCATCACGGCGGCGGTCGGGGGAACGGTGGAGGTGTCGGCCGGGGTGATTAGCAGTCGGGAGACGTTGACGTTGGCGCCCAACTGGTCCAGATCGTTGCCCTGAGCAAACGCCAGCATCCCGGCCTGAGCGGCCTCATTGATGCGCTGGCGCAGCAGTAGCTCACGGTAGGCGTTTTCCTGCAGCAGTTTCACCATCGGCTCCGATTCCAGCGTCAGGGCGCGCGCGATGGCTTCACGCTCGTCGGCGCTGTAGAGCGACAGCAGGGTTTCTTTGCGTGTGGCGTACAGGGTTTCATAATCCAGCGTTTCGACCACGCTGGGGGCGGGTAACTGACTTAAATCGATAAGAGGCATGATCTCAGCTCACGGGAATGGTTAACGAAAGGGATGTGCCGTTGCCGGCCAGGGTGCCGGAAATATCCACAATCAACTGGCCGTCGTAGTGGCTTTCCATTGAGATGGAGGTCAGCGTCAGCCGCGGCTCCCACTTCAGCAACGCGACATAGCAGGCCGCCTGCACCTGTAGTTTCAGCGCGGGCGTTTGCGGTTGGTCGATCAGGGTGGAAAGCAGCGAACCGTAATCGCGCCGCATGACCCGGCTGCCTTGCGGAGTGGTCAGAATATCGCGCACGCTCTGGCGCAGATGTTCCAGATCGCTGAGGCTGCCGCCGGTGCTGCGATTCATGCCGGTGTATGACGTGCTGGTCATAAAGGTCCTCCTGTTGTGCCGCCGCCATTCTGTACGCCGCTGTGCTGATGGGTATGCACCACCACGCCATTGGAGGAGAAACTTCCCCCCGAGTGGGTGACGCTGCCGGTGATGCTGCCGCCTTGCTGAACGTCGATGGTCTGGGTGATTAATTTGTGCGTACAGACGACTTCCGGGGTGTCCAGCGTGATGCGCTGGCTTGCGTTGACGGTGACGTTTTTCGTGGTGACGGTCACCGATTCCGATGCGACGACCGTCGCACTCTTGATGCCGGTGACGGTCAGCGCGCCGTTGGCCGGTTCGTATTCCATCACCGCGCCATCAGGGAAACGGATGTGGCAGGCATCCGCAGAGGCCGATGGGGCCGGATGGTGTTCGCTGTAAATACCCGGTAAAACAAATGCCGTATTGAGTTCGCCTCCTATTGCAAGCAATAACACCTGTTCACCCACCGACGGCGCCCACCATTCGCGGGAACTCCCCGCACGACGGGACATCCAGTGGAGCCATCCGGTGACCATGCCACCGGTCTGCACGCGGCAGCGTGCCTGTTGGGTATCGACTTCGGTAATGACGCCGATACGAATCAGGTTACGCAGCGCGCGCTGGATTTCGGAGAGATATTCGTATGTATTCATGGTGGGAAGCATGCGTCTTCCCGCGGAATGAGACAATTTGTCGTGGTTGTGTGGCGGATGGCCCCACCGATCTTTGCGCCACGACTTTTACGTTACGACTTTTGCCTCACGGTAAACCACCGTGGCGCGGCCAGACAGGCGTAAGGGATCAGTGTCGCGCCGGGTCCGGTTTATTGACGAACATGTGCGTCAGATAAGGCGAGTCCTGTCGGAAGAACGGGGTGAATGGCACGCAGGTGTGGGCACTGCGACGGTTGTCGATAATGAGCAGATCGCCCCGCTTCAGATTGAGCCATTGCATGCTGTTTTTCAGCAGCGGGTCGAGCTTCAACAGCGCATGTCTGGCGGGCGAAGTCAGGGGATACGCCAGGTCAGGCGTACAGGTTAGAAATGGATCGTGGTCGGCGCTGAGGAGACTGAACGGCGTTTTTTCCTGGCTGACGGCGCCGGGGCGCAGCGCATACTGCGGCAGACATAATTCGGTGCGGGTGTGCTGATCCACATGCGCAATGACATGGCGAAGACTGGCGATGCCGACCAGTATTTTGAAGACGGACGTTTCACACAGGCAATACAGCAGCAGAAAGTCGGGCTGGGTAAACACCGGCGTTGGCGAGTCCGCGGCGGACTTCAGCAATCCGTAGGAAGAAAAAATGCTGGCGAGCTGCGGTGAGGCACCGGGAACGGCAGTTTGGCTGCAATACGGGTCGCCTAAATGACAGCCGAACAGATTGAGCAACTTTCTGGATTTTTCACGATTGCCGTTGCAATAGGGGGGCGTGTTTTCAGGAAGGGAAGGACGGATATCTTCCATGATTTTCGGGTAATAAAGAAATCCTTCATTGTTACCGAAATGTTTAAAGTGGAATAATTCCTTTCGTATATTACGTGGCAAACTTCGGCTTTTATCCAATTGTGTTTCCCTTCAGTTATTCAATCCAAAAGAGAGCAGGCGAGGTAATAACATCAGCCGGTTTTCGCTGACGAAACATGGAAGGTAATAGGGTATTACTGATTAATCCCGGGCGATAACAGTAGAAAACGATTTCTGAAATAATTTGCGATGAAGAAGATGAGGGCGCGTGTCAGATAGACTGCGGTGATAATCTTTTATTATGAAAATTACGAGCTGGAAATAAATATACCCGTCATACTTCACGTTGCAGGTGCGTTGGCTTTATTACTCGGCCCATCCCTGGGCCTCGCCCCTGCGGGCCGCGGTAAACCGCGTTCAACGCTGCTCCCGGCAGCGTTGTCGCTCATCCCAGTCACTTACTTATGTAAGCTCCTGGGGATTCACTCGGTTGCCGCGTTACAAGGCTCTTATGAGCCTTGCCCTAAAGGGCCAACGCGTAGCGTTGTTCAACACGCCAGCGTGTTGTCCTGCAACTCGAATTATTTAGGGTATAGGATAAGTATTTTAAATCATAAAATAATCATGATTTATCGTTTCCTGTGAAGAAAACAGGCCGTATTCGCAACGGCCCTCACGGAAGAAATGATATCTGAAGGGATCAGTTCCCTTTCCACTGGCTGACCAGCTCGCCGGCGATATACAGCGCAGTGGGTCGACTCACCGGCTCGGGCGGTGTTGGTTCCGGTTCATAATGCACCTGCAGGCTTTGATTCTGTTCATTGACACGGTTGCGCTCCGTCAGATTGAGCCGAACGGATAGTGTGCTGGTGTTGTCCGCATTGTTGTCGATCGTAAAACTGATGCCTTTATTGCGAATGCCTTCGCGCGTTAACAAATCCGGCTGGTTCTGGCGCACCCAGAGCAGCAGGGTGACAAAAAGGGTGTCGGGATTGTCAGAGAAATTATTCAGCGTCAGCAGCAACTGATAGCGGTATTCAAACGACAGGGACGGCTCCTGCAACGCGGCGATTTCCCCCTCCTGGATCCGAAACTGTAACGCATTACCCAGCGCGGGCAATGCGGTGGTCAGTGCAAGTCTGAGGCTTTGTGGTTTTTGCATGATAAGGTTCCTGGTGTGGCGGCGATCTCCATGTGTTATTTGCCGAAGGCGAGCATGGAGCCGGATAGTCCGGAATTATTCCCAGATATTGACGCTTTCCTGCGAGCCGGAAGCATTCATGTCGGGCAGCGTGACGGCGGTGCCGTGCGGCAGAATCGGACCAAGATCCGCAAGCCCCGGATTGGATTGCATAACCGTCTCCACCACATCTTGCGTGCGGCCATAATAGCGGTAGCAGAGCGCATCCAGGGTGTCGTCCTGATGGGCGTAAACTTTCATGTGATACCTTTAAGTTCGGATAAAATAAGGTCGAATAAAACAGGTTATTTCTGGTCCTTTATCCTCCAGAGGATCGGTACTGGTCGCAATGCCGGAAAGGTGTCGGACGGATGGCACAACAACAGGCGGGAAATACGGGAAATAATGTTGGGGGTTTATTGATTGTGTCTGCTGCTTATTGTCACTCTACCTATTTTGACCCCTGCCAATCTTTGCTGGCAGGGGGTATTGCGCATTAAAGGTACTGGAAAAGCCGGGGTAATGTCGCTAACAAATTTTCTTACATGGGATTACCCTAATTCCGTACTACGGTGTTAAAGAAAAAACGTCACCAACGAACAGGTTCGCACTGAGTCGAAATTAAAATTAATGCCAAAATGTATATACCAGCTTTGGCCGGTCAGACCGTTTTATGGAATGGTCTGGATACGAAAAAATTTTTGCTGCGTATTAGTCTGGCGTGTTAGCCACAGAGAAAATCCATTAATTTGCACGTGCCTCTGGCGATCGGCCAGGGAATTTCACGTCGGTCATTATTATCCATCGAAATCCCTTACAACATTTGTTGTTCGAACCATGCTTTAAGCTGCTGTCCATCACTGCTGTTCTTCAGAAACTGTTGATAATCACTCTCCGGGAGCTCGCCGTGAGATAAGTCGGCGATCAACGACATGGCGATTTTCATTTCTTCAGGATCGCATTGTGATATCAATGACATATCGGCAATTAATCGAATCCTTGACAAGGTCAGCTCTCTGTTTTCAGTCTGTTCCACGGTACCTCTTCCATTGTGAGACTGTATTTATATACAGTACTTTATTCAGTAGTATTCGTCAACTCATAAGTGCAGGCGCTGTGCGCTCATGATGCACTTTTCATCAACGGCGGATATCGCGTTATTCCTAAATTCATCAATCAGTTGGCCGTCAATTTTCACGCTGGCGCCGCGTACCAGCGCCTCCCGCTCCCAGCGTGAGATTTCGATACCCTGCCGGCTAAGACGGGGGCGCAACGACGCCAGCCGATCGCGCTGAAAATAGGTTAGCCGCGCTGAAGGAACGCGGGGAATATCGCGAAATGGGTAAGGGAGCGCGCCGGGTGAAAACGCGCCCCCACAGTTATTGACAGAACTCCAAGGCAGAGCCGGCCGGCGGCGATCGGCGATATCGACAGCGGCGTGGTTTTTGGCCACGATCTGCCATTCATCCGGGCGGGTGGTGAATACACGTTCACGGCCGCGCTGGGCGGAAAAAATACCGACGGTACGCACGATCGTTTCATCGTAGGCGTTCAGCCGTTCGCTGGCGGCTCTGGCGACACGAACCGACTGATGTTGCCGGGCGACATTCGCGCCGCCCTGCGCCTCGATATAGGCGGCGAAGTCGCCGCGATCCGCCGCGTTCCTCACCGTTTCTGCCTGTTCGCCCAGCGCATCCTGTAATGACCGGCTGCGAATGCGTCGGCATTCGCGGTAGGCGCCAATCGTGGGCAGCCCGATGAAATGGAATTGAGGAATGCGCCAGAGCGAGGCCCAGGCCGAGGCCGAGGCGGCCATGTCTTTCAGCGGCTTGCCGGTTTCGTGGTCGGATTCGCCGTCCAGCGCATAGCCATCGATATTTTTGGCGATGTACTTGGCGACGTACGCCGCCGCGCCGCCCTTGTTGATATGCTTGCAGTCAAACCGGCGGCGGTGCGCCACGGCGCGGTCGCTTTCATTTGACTGGGCGTAACGGCGCAGGATATCGACGATCGCCTGACGCTGCGCGCGTTCGCAATACAGCATCATGTGCCAGTGCGGCGTGCCGTCGTGATGGGGTTCAACGACCCGCAATCCGTAGATTTGCAGTTTACGGTCTTTGAGCGCAGTGCGGATTTTTCCCCATAGCCGGACCAGATAATGCTGGGTCATTTTGGGCGAAGGACAGTCCGGCATCCACCCTGTGTTGACCAATACCCGGTCGTGACCGCGAGTACGGGTGGGATGGTAGTGGCCGGGAGCGGTGAGCGTCACCAGCATGCCGATGTGATGGTGTGCGGTAGCGTAACGCTCAATACCCGCCAGCATGGTCATCAGTTCCATACGGCGAATATCCGGATTGGCGATACTGCCCATGACTTTATCGATCAAATCGACCCGCTCGCCGTTGCGGGTATTTTCCAGCTCGCGACTTTTCAGAAAATCCAGCGTCGCCAGACGGCGGTAGCGGATATCCTGCAGCGCCTGGCGGCTGAGAAAGGGGGATGCGGCCCGGCTCACCTCGCCGCTGGCAATCCACAATGCTTCACGCCAGCGGGTTCGCTGAATTTTCAACTGGCGTTCCCACCAGCGGGGGGTGACCAGCCGCATAATGCCGGCGCATGCCTGTTCCAGCGTGAGCGTCCCGTTTTGATGGCGTTGCCAGTGGGCGGGCGCCACGTTTAGGGCTTGCGCCAGCGTCGCTAACTGGCCATAGATGCGCGCTTGTGTTTCATCGCTGAATAAATTCGCCTGATTATCGCCGGGGCATTCCTGCAGGTAGCGTTCGCAGTAGGCATGGTAGGCATCGTTCATGTGGGCGGCGATACGGCTGGCAAACGCCCGCAGAACCTTGTCCGGCATATCCGGCAACTGATGATACTGCTCCGCTTCGCTGATGAAGCGTGAAGAGCAGGCGGTATTCATCCGATAGCGGGCGTTGACGGCGTCGATTCGGGGCCAGAGCCGACGCTGAACCACCGATAACAGGTAGTTGAACGCGGCACCCAGTCCCTGATGCTGCTTCAAATAATCGAAACGGCGGCGGAAATGGCCGGCCAGAAAACGCGGCAGCAACGCCAGCCGATACAGTACCGCCTGTCCCTGCTGCAGGGTATCCGCGGACAATGCGCTGGATTCGGGCAGAATGGCGGAACGGGGCGCATTCCACGGGTATGCCCAGCGGTTGCCCCGGTTGTCGGCGTTTTTTTTAGCTTCGTCAGACGTCATAACCAGCCAGCGTTTACCTGCTCGATGAGTGTTTGCCGGGTTGTCGGCGGGAATAAATAGCCGCAGATCGACCCTGGCTTGTCTGTCAGTGACCGCACGTTTAGGACGGTGAGCGGTAGTGACGTTGCTTCTGTTCGCGAATTTCCTGACACGCTACGCAGCACGTCACGCCGGGGATCGCCTGACGACGGGCCTCGGGAATCGGCGCATCGCAGTCCTCACAAACGTGGGCGGTGTGAGCGGCTGGGGCTTTGCGGGCATGGGCGATTTGCGCATCCAGCAGCATGGCCTGCTGCTCCTGGGAAATGTCCATACTGTCTGCCATTAGTGCGCCTCCCAAATCTGGTGACGGATGTTTTCGGCTTCCTGTTGCAGCAAGGCCACCAGTTCCTGAGCGGATAACTGCTCCTGCCGGGCGTGTTGCGCCAACTGGTCCAGATGTTCGCTATAGCGATGAGCAAGGTCTGTACGCCAGACGTCATTCGGGATTTGCCGCCTTGCGACAGACTGAGTCTTGTGATTGGTTGGTGTGTTTTTCATACAATTTCCTGATGTTAAGCAGCAACAATGCGGACCTGCCTGAGCGGCGGCCTATGTGCTGGCGGTTGAGTTAACGAGGGTCGTTTTTTCTGGCGAGATCTGTCGTCAGCGAAACTGTCGTCAACGAGAATGGTGTTCGGGTCTGAAATAGTGTTCGGGTCTGATGCTGGTCAGAATGTCGGGTGCTCCGGTAAACATACTGTGCAGCTCGCCGAGGGCGCGGCTAAGCGCTGTCGACCACTGGCAATCCGACTCGTCAATGCGTCGCAAGGGTTGATCGAATTCCCGGGTCGTGAGCCCGGCATGGAAAAACAGCGTGCGGCGCTCGCTGAGGGTGAGGACCCGAACCGCGTGCAGCAACTGATCGTGCTCCTGTTTTTCCGGCAAGCCGAATGCGCTACGCAGTTCATTCAGCGCGCTGACAATTCTTTCGCGCGCCATTTCATCCATCTCTTCCAGTTGATAGACGCACCAGCGGTGATGCAGTGCGGCATGAAAACACAGCGTACGGCGATAGCGTTCGGAGAGACGCCGGTAAAAAACGCACGTCTGCGCCCAGCGCGAATCCGCGAAGTGTTTTCCGATCAGCGCCCGCAAATTGGGCGGCAGGGTCTGCAGATGGTCGGCGGTAAAGGCATAATGGGGCTTCATGATTACGCTCGGTTGCCATCGCTGCCGCCTGTTTTCGGCAGCAGGCGCAGAATATAACCGAAATTCGAATTTCCGAATTCGATGTTAAAATCATTGCCGCCATTCACAACGGTTGAACCGCCATACCGTACTGATAGCGCACAGGCAGCAATGAGGCTGGAAAATAGGGCTGCCGTCGTGGCGGTGATGAATGCTGTTTTTGCATTTGCAAAATCATGCTGAAGCGCGGTGCGGGTAAACCGGAACCGCTGCTTCCTTGTATGGCGCGTTGCGCGCCACGCCACGGATATCGGCGCTGCGGCGTAGGCTGCGTTACGCAAGCCGGTGAAAGAAAACAGCGCCCGAACAGGGATAGCATGGGGCTGTCGGCTGACGTCCGAAAAGCCGGTTTCTGTCACCGCGGATGGACTCGCTGTGGTAGGATTTTCCTCAGAAATGTGCGTTAGAATTGAAATCTCGTCCGACATAAAGCAATATCTCCCCCAGGCCAGGGTGTTCTATGGTGTTACATGTGCTGTGTAGACACTATAAAACACGTAACGTGTATATGTAAATACTCGTGAGGTGTTTTTGAATACAAATAGTAATGCCGTGTCTGCGGCCTTCGTGCTTGAACGCATCATGTCAAGTTACGGAGTAAAGACTCAGAAGGAACTGAGCGAGGTCACTGAGATACCTACCAATACAATCAGTAACTGGGTTCAGCGAGGGAATGTGCCGGGTAATATTATTTTGAAGTGTGCGCTTGATACCGGAGCCGATGCCGGATGGCTGGTCACCGGAGAGTTCGCAAATGCGAATGTTTTTACGCATAAATCGCCGCTGAAAGGCAAAGCGCTTTATGAGCAGATCCTGTCATCGGGCGGCAAGGCGGTACTGCGTCGAATGCTTGATGCCTATGGCTTCAGTACGCAAAAAGAGTTGGGCGACTTGCTGGGCATCGCGCCCGGTACGATCAGTACCTGGATTCGCCGTGATTTCTTTCCCGGGGATGTGGTGGTCACCTGCGCGCTGGATACCGGCGTGTCGTTGGCGTGGCTGGCAACCGGTAAAGGCTCGCCGCAGCAGGATGACGCGCCCGTCAGCCGTCAGGATGACAGCGGTATCTGCCTGATCCCGCGCAATCTGCTGAAAACCGGAAAACTGCAGGACGCGGGGGAGTGGAAGGCGGATCCGCAGTTTATTCCGGCAGGGTTGCATGCGCCTTTGCTGGTGGAGGGGAGTTCATCTTCCTGGCTGGTGGATACTGGAATTACCAGTATCAGCAATGGTCGCTGGTTGCTGGATATCGACGGCAAGAGCGATATCTACGATGTGGCGCTGTTGCCGGGGCGTAAAATGCAGGTTGAAGGCGGCGGCTCACAATTCCAGTGCGGGGTGGATGAAGTTACCCCGCGCGGTGTGGTGGTGCTGACGCTAACCCCCAGCTTCTGAGATCCGAATACCCGGCGCGCGCAGGCTGCGCCGGGTATTTCCATCTGCAGAGAAACCGTCGCCGTTGCGAAAGGTCGACCGCGTCAAGAGTTGAGCGCCCCATTGCGCCATCACAGGTTGAGCGCGTCATAAAGGTTTAGTTCGTCTAAAGGACGGATTTGTCATAAAGAGAAGGCCACGCCTGAGTATCATCCCGAGGTATATGCTGTTTTCCCGCTGTTGTTAACGAGCTATTTATTTTCACTGAAATATCCAGTCATGATAGATCTGCGGGGGTTCTTATACCCTTGTATTATATGTCTTTCTATTATGGGAAGGATGATATATAGATTATGAGGGATTAAACGGTTAACGGAAATTCTGATAATCAACGTAAATCGTTTTTCTTTCACCATTCTTAACGGCGCCCCGGTTAATTCACAATCGCATGATTTATTGGCTATTTTAATCATGCAAGACGGTATGACACATTCCGGTGTCCATTATTTTTTACTGAATTTGGCTTTATACCCAAAATAATTCGAGTTGCAGGACAACACGCTGGCGTGTTGAACAACGCAACGCGTTGGCCCTTTAGGGCAAGGCTCAGAATGAGCCTTGTAACGCGGCGACGCAGCGAATCCCCAGGAGCTTACTCAAGTAAGTGACTGGGGTGAGCGACAACGCTGCCGGGAGCAGCGTTGAACGCGGTTTACCGCGGCCCCAAAGGGGCGAGGCCCAGGGATGGGCCGAGTAATAAAGCCAACGCACCTGCAACGTGAAGTATGACGGGTATATACGTATCAATCGATTTTTGACGGCAGGATGGCAGTAAAAAATGGACGTTGATTATCTTCGTAATTATTAAATGACGATATTTAATTTTTCATGGCATGTCATTGATATACATGGAATGACAATCACATCATGAGAGCCATAAATGGTGATTCTATGACTATTTTGGGTGGGAAATACGAAAACCTTAAGCTGGGAACCAAACTGTCATTAGGCTTTGGTTCGGTTTTGTTATTGTCGCTGGTGGTGTTGATCGCCGGCGTTATTGGATTTCGCAGTGTGGCGGATAATAACGATAAGGCGCTGGCGACTAATCAACTTAACGCCACATTGGCGCAGGCCCGCATTCTGCGCACACAATTTCAATTCACGCATGATTACAGCTTTATCGATAAAAATGGCGAGCTGATTAATAAAATGGACGATATTCTCCGGCAGGCGAGGGCGCTGAGTTGGGATAAGGATACGATTGACGATGTAAACCGAATTGAGCAGGACCTGAAAGCGTATCGGGTCGTGCGGGACGCGTTCATCGCCGCCAGCAAAAAGCGGGATACGGCCGGCTTGGCTATCGGTCAGGATGAAAGCGGCAGTGTGCTGGAAGCATTCCATAATAAATGGCAGCAGGTTGCGAGCGGGCCGTCAGACATTCAGGTGCTGTTGTACCAATTGGGCGAGTACATGGCGGACATTCGCGACCTGGCGCATGACCTGCTGCTGACGCCCTCGGATAATACGCTGGGCGCGACCATGAAAAGCATTGATGTCGCCGAAACCGCCATCAGGGAAAAAGCCGGGCGGTTGTCTGCGGAACAACAGGCATGGCTGAACACCGCCTGGGAGTATTTCGCGGGCTACCGCCGTTCTGCGCCGGCTTATCTGGCCGCCTTTCAGGATGAAACCCGCGCCAGTCAGGCGATGAGTGAAGCGGCGGAAAAACTGAATGCGGATGTCGGCGGCCTGTTCAATCAACAACTGGCGAATTCCAACCAAACCACCCAGTCGTCGGAATTCAATATGGTGGTGACCGGCCTGCTGGTGATCCTGCTGGGTATCGTCATGGCGTGGCGTATCTCGGTACAGCTGATTACCCCGCTTAAACTGAGCCTGTCGGTCGCGGAACGGATTGCCAGCGGCGACCTGTCGTCCGTCGTCAGCACAACGCGTCGCGACGAGCTGGGGCAGTTGCTCACCGCAATGGGCAACATGAATGACAAGCTGCGCACCATGATCCGGGATATCCGCGAAGGGGTGGGTCATGTCGAATCCGCATCGGCGGAAATCGCGGCGGGCAATACCGATCTCTCGTCCCGCACCGAGCAGCAATCGGCGGCGGTGGTGGAAACGGCCGCCAGCATGGAGCAGTTGACCTCGACGGTGAAACAGAACTCTGAAAACGCCCACCATGCGTCGCAACTGGCGTCTGAAGCGTCGCGGAACGCGGTCAAGGGCGGTGAAATCGTCAATAACGTGGTGAAGACCATGGACGACATTTCCAGCAGCTCCAAACGTATTTCTGATATTACGACGGTGATCAACAGCATCGCCTTTCAGACCAATATCTTGGCGCTGAATGCGGCGGTTGAGGCGGCGAGAGCCGGCGAGCAAGGACGAGGGTTCGCGGTAGTCGCCAGCGAGGTGCGCAATCTGGCGCAGCGCAGCGCCCAGGCTGCAAAGGAAATCGAGGGGTTGATTCATGAATCGGTATCGCGGGTCAATACCGGTTCAGCGCTGGTGGGGGAAGCGGGAAAAACCATGCAGGATATTGTCAGCTCGGTAGCTCATGTATTTGACATCATGGGGGAAATCGCGTCGGCTTCGGATGAGCAAAGCCGGGGAATATCCCAGATCGCGCAGGCGGTATCGGAACTTGACACCACGACCCAGCAAAACGCGGCGCTGGTGGAGGAGTCGTCATCGGCGGCCAATTCGCTTGAGGAACAGTCGCGGATGCTGGCGCAGGCGGTATCGGCGTTTCATTTGGGCGACGATGGGCATCCTCACCATGTCAGTTCACCAGCAAGTCATCAGACATTACTGCTGAATAAACCAGGCCAGACCGGCCGAAAACCGGCGCAGAAGAAAGATACTCACCGCAAGGCGACTGAATCGGCGAAACATCATCCCGCCGAAGATGAGTGGGTGAAATTCTGACCGTTATGAAATTCCAATAATAACAGGCAATAACCATCACACCTGTTTGGGCAACGCCGTCACAGCTGCGGCGTTGCTTTTTTTGCGGTGCCATCAGCGTCAGCGGTCACGATACTCGTGAGCCGGTTTCCAGTACCCGCTGCGAAAATCATCAACCGGAAAACAGCCGCCGTTACGGATTTGCTGTTCCTCCATGGCACCCAGACATTGTGGTTCATTGATATAGGTTCCCGCGACCAGACTCTCGCAGTTACCTCCCAGGTAACAGACAAAGATCACCAGTGCGAACATAGATTCCTCAACAGGTTGCCACGCCCTGCTTGTGAGTGTAGATGAAAAAAACGCACTGGGGACGCCGCGTACGGCGGCCCGGTCAAAGATTATCCGATAGCGGAGACAAGGTTGGCGCCATCGCGAACCAGATCACGAGGCAGGTTGTTTTTCAGGCGTTGGCCGACACGTTTGGTCAATCCCAGCGTGGTCTGCTGCCAGGTCAACAACACCTCGTCGTGGCTGACGGGCGAGGGCGGATAAATGTCTTTGCCGCGGAACCAGTCGACGACCTGCTCCGCGCTGAGCGCGTAGGTGTTTGGGCTGTCGGGGTTGCCCAGCGCCACAACGGCTTCATGCTGCCAGCGATACCCTTTGGCAAAGCGCTCCGCCAGCTTGACGCCCATGCGGGAGAAACGCATTTTGCCCAGCATCGGCTGCAATGCCGCCGGAAATAACCAGATCTCATCGTCCCGTTGCCACAGCTGTAATTGCTGTTCTGACCACTGCAGGCCCAACCGCTGCGCGCTTTGGCGAATCAACTGCGCATCCTTGGGGTTGATGGGGGTAAACGGCAGCTTGCCGAGTTTGTAATCCGGCGCCGCCAGCGGCGTTACGCTGGCGGTTTTACGCAAGCGCGCCACAAAAAAACCTTCGCTGTCGTAAATCTGCGGGAAGACGTGCAAAAAGCCGTCTTCGGTGATAGCACGGTGCGCTTGCGGGAACAATGCCTCCAGCGATTCGATCTCGCAGGCGTCGGGGAACTGCTGCATCAGCCAGCGGCAAACATGCTGGTTTTCTTGATGGTTCAGGGTACAGGTGGAATAAATCAGCACGCCGCCCGGCTTCAGGGCATGGAAGGCGCTTAGGATCAGTTCGCGCTGGGTCGCGGCGATATCGGCGATGCTCTCCAGCGACCAGTGACTCATGGCGGCGGGATCTTTTCTGACTACGCCTTCCCCGGAGCAGGGCGCGTCCAGCAGGATGGCGTCAAACGTCTCCGGTAAGGCGTTGCCGAATACCCGGCCGTCAAAATGCGTCAGGGCGGTATTGCTGACGCCGCAGCGGTGCAGGTTGGCGTGCAATACCTTGACCCGGCTGGCGGAATATTCGTTGGCGACAATCAATCCCTGATTGTTGAGCCGGGCGGCGATCTGGGTGGTTTTGGAGCCGGGGGCGGCCGCCATGTCGAGCACCCGCTCCGGGGCGTCATCCCCCATGAACAGCGCGCTGACCGGCAACATCGAACTGGCTTCCTGAATGTAGAACAGGCCGGCCAGGTGCTCCAGCGCGTTGCCCAGCCGCATGGCTTCCTCATCGGCGTTCAGCAGCCAGAATCCTTCATCGCACCAGGGCACCGCCTCTAACTCCCAACCGTAGGGCGCGACCAGCGCGAGAAAATCGGGCACGCTGATTTTCAGGGTGTTAACGCGGAGGCTGCGTCGCAGCGGTCGCTGGCAGGCGTCGATGAACGTGTCCATGCTCAGGTGCGCAGGCATGATCGCCTGCATGGCGGTCAGAAAGTCGGGAGTGAGAGACGCGGGAATAGGTTTGGCCACAGAAATGGTTCCGTTACAGCTACAATCAGGACGCGAATCTTACCATATCTCTTCCGCCGGAAGGGATGACGACTCACCGCTATAAGCCGGTGAGTCGCAGACATGACGCCTATCGTTCCGGCAGCGCGGTTCCCCAGTCGCGCCAGCCGCCGGGCTCTTCGCCGTGCAGCAGGAAGTGTTTGCCCGCCTGTGCCGCAGGCGCCAGCGGGGTGGCCGGCGGGGTGGCGAAGGCGATGCCGCCGCGAATAAATTGCTGGAAGGTGCCGCTTTTGATCACACCGCCGGTCAGGCCAAACTGCAGGTTGTAGCCGGAGGCCAGCCAGAACACCGAATTGTCGCGCACCAGATGTGCATGGCGTTTGCTGATGCGAAGCGCCACCGATACCCGGTCGGATAGCGAACCCAGCGACAGGCCGGTCACCGTGCCGACCTCAATCCCGCGGAACAACACCGGAGTACCGATTTGCAGCGACCCGGCTTCGGCGGTATCAACACTGATGTTCAGCCCGTCCTGATAGCGGGAGTCGGAAATGGTGGCTTTTTGTAGTTCAAAGCTGCGGGTAAACGCGCCGCTGCCCGGCTCGACGTTGATATAGGGCTGGATCAGGGTTTCCAGGTGGTTGACGCCGGCGGCGGAAATCTCCGGCGTCACCACCGAGAAGCGGGTGCCGGCGCGGGCGAAGTTGCGGACATATTCCGGATAGAGCACCGCCTGCACCAATACTTCATCCCGCTGCTCCGCCAGTTTCAGCGACTCCAACTGGCCGATATCGATGCCGAGATAACGAATCGGCATCCCGGCGGAGAGTTTGCTGGCGTCGTAGGTACGTAACGTAATGCGGCTGCCAATCGCCCGGGCGGCGGTTTCGTTACTGTATAACGGCCGTTTGCCGCCCTGTACGTCGGCGGCGCCGTCCACGTTGTCGAAGCTAATGGCGCCTTTCAGCGCCCGGCTGAGCGGAGACGCCTGCACGGTCAGTCCGGCGCCGCTAAGTTGCACGCGCGCGCCGCCTTCCGCCCAGAAGACACTGTTGTCGGTCAATAGGTTGCGGTATTCCGGCCGGACATAAACATCGATTTCGAAGGTGTCGGCTTTCGGGCGAATGCGGGTGATTTCACCCACCTGAAACTTGCGGTACAGTACGACCGAACCTTCCTGAATATCCGGCAGGCTGTCGGTCAGTAGCGTCAACGTGGTGGGCGGGGTAGCGCCCTGAATCCCGGCGCCGGCTTTTTCCCGATCGCTGTAGAGCGGATAACGCGGCTGGGCGTCGCCAGTGCGTCCCGGCAGCACCGTCACGCCGCCGCTCAACCATTCCTGGGCGCTGGCGCCCAGCACCTGAACGCCATCCAGCCCCATTTTGACGTTGACCCGGCTACTGGCGATGAACTGGCTGTCTTTATGCAACAAATGACGGTACTGACGGTCGATAACGGCGGTAAAGCTGACGCCGTTATCGGTTAAGGCGCGCTGAACAATCCGGCCGATTTGTACGCCGTGCAGGACAACCGGCTGACCGCTGTCGATGCCGTAACTCTGGCTGGCGGTCAATTCAACGGTGAGCGCGCCGGGCTGCTGTAGCTGCTGTTGGGTGGCGTCGGGCACGGTGAAGCGCTGCTTCGGCTCGCCATCGCCGGGGATCAACGTCAGGGTCGTGCCGCCCAGCAGGCTGGGCAGATTGAGGTCGTTCAGCGACAGACGCGGCGCGGCCAGTTCGATACGGGTGTTTTCCCGCATTAGCGGCACCACGGACGGGTCGACAATCAGCTCCCCGGTGACGCGCTGAGCCGCTTCCAGTGCGATGCGTTGCAGCGTGCCTACTTCCAGCCCCTGATACAACAGCGGCGTATGTCCGGCCCGCAGTTTATCGCCGGAGGGCAGATCCAGCGTGATCAGCACGCCGCGCTGGCTGCGCGCCAGATCCGGGTACAGGGTGTAATTCTGGTCTGCGGCCGCCGCTTCCCCTTGCTCGGGGGAGTCGAACGCGATGGCGCCGTTGACCAGCGCGGACAGATTCTGCATTTCGACGGTCGCGCCGCTGAGACTGACGTCGGCTTTCAAACCGGACACGTTCCAGAAACGGCTGTCCTTTTTCACCAGCCCGGTAAAACGGCGGTCGATCAACACATCGATCATCACGCCGTTGTGATCGGGGTTGATGCTGTAATCGTAGACTTTCCCTACCGGCATTTTACGAAAATAGACCAGCGAGCCGGCGTTCAGCGAACCCAGATCGTCGGCGCGCAGATGTATCAGCAATTCGCCGCTGTTAACGCGGTATTTGGGCTGAGTGTCCTGGGCGGTGAAGTGACTGACGGGCTCGCCGCCGCCGGGCAGCATGCCGATGTAGTTGCCGCCGACCAGCGCATCCAGACCGGACACGCCGGCCAGCGACGCTTTGGGGGTAACCAGCCAGAACTGGGTGCCGCTGCGCAACGCGTCTTTCATGTCGTTGCGAATGCTGGCGATGACCTGGATGGTGCGCAAATCGTCGCTGAGCTTAATGTTGCGCACGGTGCCGATCTCGACGCCCTGATAGCGTACCGGCGTGCGGCCGGGGACGATGCCGTCCGCCGACACGAAATCGATGGTCACCGTCGCGCCGCGTTCCTGCTGGTTGGTGTACAGCAGCCAGCCGGCGATCAGCAGGGCGATAAAAGGAAGCAGCCAGAATGGCGACAGGCGGCGCCGGGTTTTGACGTTGGCTTCAGTTGGTGTCATCGGCGTTTGGTTCTGCATTGTTATCCTACGATTATTAATCGTTATCCCACATCAGTCGGCTATCCAGCCACTCGACAGACAATATTGTCAGAATAACGGCGGCGCCAAAATAGAACGCCGCCGGTCCCATGGTAAAAGCAAGCAATTGGTCGCGGTTAACCAGCGACATGGTCAGGGCGATCACGAACAGATCGAGCATCGACCAGCGCCCGATCCAGGTCATCAGGCGCAGCAGCCGCATGCGCGTCATTAGGCTGTGTTTGACCCGAAAATGAATACTCAGCAGCAAAGTTGAGGTAATGAGCACCTTGCTGAACGGCACCAGAATACTGGCGATAAAAACCACCAGCGCCACGGGGACATTCCCGGCGGCCAGCGACATAATTCCTGAAAAAATCGTGTCTTCCCGGCGAACGCCGTTGACGTAAATCACCGATATCGGCAGCAGATTGGCGGGAAACAGCAGGATCACGGAGGTAATCAGCGCGGCCCAGGATTTCTGCAGGCTATAGGGGCGGCGCAGCGTCAGCGGAATATGACAGCGGCGGCAGCGGCCCCGGTGGTCCGGCGCGCCGGTGAAGCGGCAGGACAGGCAGACCAGCGCCTGCGGCGAGGCCGGAGCGGCGCGCTGCGGATAGAAGCGTTGCCAGAGTTGTTCGGGATTAAGATGAATCAGGGTCAGCAGACTGAGCGCCATCAGCGCCAGAAACGCCAGCAGGCCGTTGCCGGGCAGCACCTCGGAAAACTCGCGCACCTTAATCGAGGCGACCGCCAGACCGACCAGATACACATCCAGCATGACCCACTCTTTCAGGCGCTCAAACAGCAACAGCACCGGGCGCAGGTTCATGCCGACCCGCGGGGCGAAGAACAGATACAGCAGGGCGAATACCAGCGTCACCGGCGCGCCGATGATACAAAACGCCACCATGCTGGCGGTGACCGGGTGGCCCTGACGGGTCATTTGCCAGATGCCTTCCAGCAGGCTGGCGTTAATCGACACCCCCAGCAGCCGGATATTGATCAACGGCTCGGTATAGGCGAAGGGCATTAACACCAGCATGGCGAGCGCCATCGCCACCAGTCGAACAATCGGCCAGTCGCGGCCGCTGGCGATATGCGCCGCGCAGCGCGGGCAGTGGCCGTGCTGATGGCGTTTGAGCCGGGGCAGCGTGAACAGCAGGTCGCATTGCGGGCAACGTTGAAGCCGCCGCGGCGCGGCAGGCGGGGAATCAGCCGGCCCGGCGGACGGGGCGGCGTTATAAATTTTCATATTTCCTGCGGGCAGGTTAACAGGACAGGTATTATCATAGTGTAACTGAATGATGGACGACACAAAATCACTGCTACCCTTGTCAGTTGACATTGATGGCGTCACCAGGCGGTAGCCCGTACGGCAAGGACAGGATGCCAGGCGGAAAGGTATAACCCGCTGTCCTGTGACGGCGCCGTGCGGTGAAGGTTGGGCTAACAAGAGAAATCCTGTAGCATCCTGATCCGAAACTTTATTAATGTGCTGCGGGCGTCAGCCGTCAGGCGGTCCGTAAAGACAATTTCTGCCTATTACAAGCTATGAAAAAAGAACAATTCTACGATGAGCTGGTGCGTGATCTGACGGCGCTGATTGCCGGTGAAGATCGCTTCATCACGATATTATCAAACAGCAGCGCGTTACTGTTTGAACGACTGGATGGTGTGAATTGGGCCGGCTTTTACCTGCTGGACGGCGATACGTTGTTTCTGGGGCCGTTTCAGGGGCGCCCGGCCTGCGTGCGTATTCCGGCGGGAAAAGGGGTCTGTGGTCGGGCGGTTGCGGAAAACCGCGTGCAGCGGGTCGGCGATGTGCATGAATTTCCCGGCCATATCGCCTGCGATGCCGCCAGCAATGCCGAAATTGTGTTACCGCTGACGGTCGACGGGCAGTTGATTGGCGTACTGGATATCGACAGCACCATTCATCACCGTTTTGATGCCGTGGACGAAGACGGGCTGAATGCTGTGACGGCCGCGCTATGCCGCCAGTTGTCACAGAGCGACGTGCTGGCTTTCATCAATTCTCTTACGTTGCGACAAGGATAACGTAGCAATTGCCGATGGCGTCATTATAATGACGCCTGTTCATGCCTGCGCTGGTTGGCAAACCCGTTGTAATCAGGAAATTTCATGGAAAATCAACCTAAGTTGAACAGTAGTAAAGAAGTGATCGCCTATCTGGCAGAGCGTTTTCCGCTCTGTTTCACACTTGAAGGCGAAGCGCGTCCGTTAAAGATTGGTATTTTTCAGGATCTGGTCGAACGCGTGTCCGAATCTGAACACGTCAGCAAGACGCAGCTGCGTTCCGCACTCCGTCTTTACACGTCAAGCTGGCGCTATCTGTATGGCGTCAAACTGGGCGCCCAGCGCGTCGATCTTGATGGCAATTCGTGCGGCGAGCTTGAGCAGCAGCATGTAGAACATGCGCGCAAGCAGCTGGAAGAGGCCAAAGCCCGCGTTCAGGCCCAGCGGGCGGAGCAGCAGGCGAAGAAACGCGAGTCCGGCGAAGCCGAACCGTCCCGTCCGCGTCCGGCTGGCGGCAGAAATGCCCCGCGTCGTGAGCGTGATGCCGCCGGCGCCGCGCCGCGCAAGCCGCGTTCTTCCTCTTCCCGTTCCGCACAGACTGCTTCTCCGTCATCCGAAAAATCCCAACCCCGTCAGCCTAAAGCGGCCCGAGCGGTGCAACCGGAACGGCAGGCGGTGACGGATATTTCCAGCCTGCAAATCGGCCAGGAAATCAAAGTCAGGGCTGGCAAAAACGCCATGGATGCCACTGTGCTTGAGATCGCCAAAGATGGAGTCAGGGTACAGCTGGCTTCCGGACTGGCGATGATCGTACGCGCAGAACATTTGCAGTTCTGATACGGAGGCCAACCTGGGCATGAACAAATTTGTCAAAGCAGCGGCTTTAATCTGGCTTTTGCTGTCTGGATGCAGTTTTGCCAGTGAGAATATCACCCGCGCGGATCAAATCCCCCAATTGCAGCCGGAAGCGCAGCATTCCACCGTTAGCGAACGCGTCGCGTCGCGTTTCCTGCGTTCCCACTATCGCCAGTTCATGTTGGATGCGCAGTTTTCCGGCAAGATTTTTGATCGTTACCTCAACATGCTGGATTACAGCCATAACGTGCTGCTGGCTTCCGACGTGGCGCAATTTTCCGGTCAGAAAGGCGAGTTGGGCGACGATCTGAAAAGCGGCAAACTCAGCCTGCCGTACGCCATGTACAATCTGGCCCAGAAGCGCCGTTTCGAACGTTACCAGTACGCGCTGACGCTGCTGGAAAAACCGATCAGCCTGAACGGCAACGATGCTATCGATCTCGATCGCGCCAAGGCGCCCTGGCCGCAAAGCGTGGATGAGCTTAACGCGTTGTGGGACGCCAAGGTCAAATATGACTGGCTGAGCCTGAAGTTGACCGGCAAGGCCGATGCGGAAATCAAGGAAACGCTGACCAAACGTTATCAGTTTGCGATTCGCCGTCTGGTGCAGACCAACAGCGAAGACGTGTTTCAGCTGATCATGAACGCCTTCGCGCGGGAAATCGATCCGCACACCAGTTATCTGTCGCCGCGCAATACCGAGCAGTTCAATACCGAGATGAGCCTGTCGCTGGAAGGCATCGGCGCGGTGCTGCAGATGGATGAAGATTACACCGTGATCAACTCCATGGTGCCGGGCGGCCCGGCGGCGAAAAGCAAACGCATCAGCGTTGGCGATCGCATCGTGGGCGTCGGTCAGGCCGGCAAGCCGATGGTGGATGTGATCGGCTGGCGTCTGGATGACGTGGTGGCGTTGATCAAAGGGCCGAAAGGCAGCAAGGTGCGTCTGGAAGTGCTGCCTGCCGGCAAAGGCACCAAAACGCAAACCATTACCCTGACTCGTGAACGTATCCGGCTGGAAGATCGCGCGGTGAAAATGTCGATCAAGGATGCGGGTAAAGACAAGGTTGGCGTACTGGATATTCCCGGTTTCTACGTCGGGTTGACGGATGATGTGAAAGTGCAGTTGCAGAAGCTTGAGAAAGAGCATGTCAGCAGCATCATCATTGACCTGCGCGGCAACGGCGGCGGCGCGCTGACGGAAGCGGTCAGCCTGTCTGGGCTGTTCATTCCCACCGGGCCGGTAGTGCAGGTGCGCGACAACAACGGCAAAGTGCGTGAAGACAGCGATACCGACGACACTATCTATTACAAAGGTCCGTTGGTGGTGCTGGTCGATCGCTTTAGCGCCTCGGCGTCGGAAATTTTCGCGGCGGCGATGCAGGACTACGGCCGCGCGCTGATTGTCGGCGAGCCGACCTTCGGTAAGGGTACGGTGCAACAATACCGTTCGCTCAACCGCATTTACGATCAGATGCTGCGCCCGGAATGGCCAGCGCTGGGTTCGGTGCAATACACCATCCAGAAGTTCTATCGTATCAATGGCGGCAGCACCCAGCGTAAAGGGGTCACGCCTGATATCGTGATGCCGACCGGCAACGAGATGGTGGATACCGGCGAGAAGTTTGAAGACAACGCCTTGCCGTGGGACAGCATCAAACCGGCCAGCTATACGGTGATGGGCGACATGAAACCGCTGTTGCCGGGGCTGCTCGATCAGCATAACGCGCGTATCGCCAAGGATCCGGAGTTCCAGTACATCCAGCAGGATGTGGCCCGGTATCAGGAGCTGAAAGAGAAGCGCAACCACGTGTCGTTGAATCTGGCTCAACGCCAGAAAGAAAACAACGAAGACGAGGCTACGCGTCTGCAGCGCATCAACGATAGACTGAAGCGTCAGGGTAAACCGCCGTTGAAAACGCTGGATGATTTGCCGAAGGATTATCAGGATCCGGACGCTTACCTGAATGAAACCGTCCAGATTGCGGAAGACCTGTCTAAACAGGAACCGAAGCCGCAGTAAAGGCGAGCGGTAGCACTAAAGAAAAGCCCGGTGAGAAAACCGGGCTTTTTTATGGGTGATGATCCGTCCTGAATAGCGTTGACACGTTCCTGACTTAAATCTGGAGAACGTGATGATGACTGAGTTCAAACGTACCCAACGTGATTATCCTCTATCCTTTAAATAGCCGTCGTTGAGCAAGTCGAAAAAGGTGAAATGACCTACAAACAGGCTCAGCAACGATACGGTATTCAGGGGCGCTCCACTGTCCTTGTCTGGCTGCGTAAATATGGCCGGCTTGACTGGAGCCCCGGACTTCCGAATTTGGTGAAGAGGAAATTGCTTGTGGCTCAGACAAATACCCCACTCACCCCCGAGCAAAGAATCAAAGAGCTTGAAGAACAGCTTGAGCTGGCGAACCAGAAGGCTGAGTTTTTTGAGTCGGTTATCAATGTCCTGAAAAATGATTACGGGGTGAGTGTCGTAAAAAAGCGGCCCGGCAAGTCCTTGCTCAAGGTCAGACCTCAAAAATAACCGTTACGCGCGCCTGCCAATTTCTGGGTCACAGCAGACAGGCATGGTATCAGTACAATGCCCGCTGCAATCAACGACATGCACACCATAGTAAGGTTCTGGATGTTATTGCCCGGATCCGGTGCCGCCAGCCGAGGATCGGCACACGTAAACTGCACCATCTATTGAACAGTCACCCGGACAAGACACTGAAGGCACGGTTTATCTGAGTCTGGTCACTGATGCCTGCTCAAGAAAAATCATGGGTTATCATGTGGATGAAAACCTGCACACTGAAAATGTAGTAAAAGCGTTCAAACAGGCACTGCGGCAAAGGCAAACAGAAGGCCCTCTGATACATCACTCAGACAGGGGGATACAATACTGTTCAGCACTTTATCAGTCAGTGCATAAAGAATACGGAATAACCTGTTCAATGACAGATGGTTACGACTGCTACCAGAATGCACTGGCGGAACGAATAAACGGGATCCTGAAGAGTGAATTTTTACTCTCACGCCCGGCCGATCCGGCACAGGCAAGGAAAATGGTGAAAGAGTCTGTAGCAATTTATAACCATGAACGGCCACATCTGGCCCTGAAATACAAAACGCCTGATGAAGTTCATCAGGCGTTTTACGGGCAAACAACTGTCAACCTATATCAGGACTAGTCATGAAACTTTTTATGGACCGAACACACGGTGGTACAGGGAAACGGTTCCTGCGGCAATCGCAGGAACCGGGCCGGAAATTACCAGCCGACGCCCAGACCCAGCGAGTACAGGGTATCGTTGACGTTGCCCTGAACGCTTTCGGTACGGTTGCGGGATACCTTCATGCTGACGGATGACCAGTCGGTAACCTTGAGGCGCAGACCGGCGCCAGCTTTGAAGTAGAGCGGGGTGGTGCTGTCAAACGAGCGGCCCACTTCGCCATCGGTGAACAATTCGGTGCGCTTGCTGAACAGGAAACGATCATAGTTCCACTTCAGGCCGCCGGAGTAGAAATTGTCTTCGCTGTTGTTCTGATAAGTAAAGGTCTGGGAGTTCACCAGCGTGGTGACGGAGAAGGAACCCAGATCGTTATCCCAGAACTGGTAACCCGGACCGGTACCGACGGAGCGGTTGATCTTGATGTTTTCCACCCAGTCGCGTTTGTATTCATAACGGCCCTGCCAGAACCAGTGCTCGTCGATGAATTTATCCAGCGCGTATTCGCCGGCGGCGTTTTTGGTGCTCTCCACATTGTCTTCTTTGGTCATGTGGTAGCTGGCATCCAGATTGTGACGCCAGGTGCCGTGACGCAGGCGGGTGTTCAATGTGACATCGCGGTTGTCGGTTTCGGTGGAGCTTTTCTTGTGGGCCAGGCTGACATCAACGTTGCCTTTCCAGGAGAAATCTTCCACCCAGCGGCGCGGCACCACCATTGAGTTGATGTCAGACAGCGGCAGGGTTTCCTGACCGGCGCTGACCTGCTGGCCATCTACGCTTGCCGGCTGGGCAACGATGGCGCGTGAACTGTCGGATGCCTTGATGGACGGGTAGAGCACGCCTTTTTCGTAGCGTTGTCCCTGAATTACCATCCCGTGGTCGGTCTGGAAGGTTTTGACTTTGTCCCAGGTGACCGACACGGTGTCGGCATAGTCGGTTTTGATGAATAATTTACCGCTGTCCAGCAGCGTAATCTGGCCGCTGATCTTGTCACCGTTGGTTAACCAGACGGTGTCCGCATGGCTGGTGGAAATGCCTGCGGCGCTGAGGGCGATAAACAGACTCAGCGACGAAAGTGCGTGTTTGGAATGTGTCATGATGTCAGATAAAACAGTGGGTGACTAAAAGTGAAAGACGCCGTTCAGACGGTCTGCCGATGCATCGATGTACCGGTTTTTTCCGGCGAGGCAAACATTAACAGGAATCGCGCTGCGCCTCTAGGTATAAGTGTCCCATAATTAGAATGGAAATTGTTATAAACCGTGCGATTAATGATTTACGGCTATAACGGTGATGACGATCACATCACCGCGATAGCCGTTATCATCAGGCTGCGCTGCGGGAGGGTTGGAAACGGCGGCCCAGGAAACGTTCGGTCAAGGCCTGTTTCATGCGGATGACCACCTGTTCCTGAAACACCACGCACAGTGCGACAGTGGTCAGCAGGAACACGCCATAACCGGTCATGGACAGTTCGACTCGTCCGGCTGCGTCGATACAGGCCGTCCAGTCGGTGAAGCACTGCAACGGGTCGCCGCGCAACAGCTGTTCCAGCGTGCGGAACAGATTGAACAGCGGTACATGCAGGGCGAAGATCGACAGCGATGCCGCACCGAGGCGGGTGGCCCAGATTTTCAGCGTGTCGCTGTCCGGCTCGCGGAAGTGAGCGCACAGGCACACCAGCGCCACCTGCGCCGGTAACAACAGACCGTTGTGCAACAGGAAATACCAGTAGCGGTCGCCATGGGTAAACAGCCAGGTGGCGACGATAAAACTCAGGCTGATAAAGACGCCCAGCGCTTTACGCTGTATACGGCTCAGCGCCGGCAGTGTGCCGTCGCGGTATTGACGGAAAATGGCGTAGCCCAGCACCCCGGCCAGAAATTCCGGCAGACGCAGCAGGGGGCTGCGTTGCAGCAGACCGGTGTAAGGCGCGCCATATAATTGATGCCAGACAACCCATATCGGCGGCAGCAGGTACAGCACAAACATCGCGATCAGCCACAGGCGCGGGTAACGGCTGCCTAAAAGCCGCGGCGCCAGCAGCGGGAACAGTAGATAAAAGAAGAACAGCGTCGAAACCGACCACAACGGCGCGTTGAACGTCAGAAAATAAGGGTTCCACGCCTGCAGCATCAGTAATTGCAGCAAGCCGTTAAAAGCCAGTTGAGCATTGTCCATGTAATGACGCAATGTCTCCGGCGCGACGCTGGGGTCGTTGCTGTCGTAAATGACGAAGCGGGCGCTGGCGACCTGGCCTTCCGGCGGAATCGCCAGCCAGTGCATCAGGCTGACCACCACGATGGATGACACCAGCCCGATGATATGGATCGGGTAAAGGTTAAAGAACCGTTTGGCCAAAAAGTGCCGGGCAGGTTCCCGCAACTGGCCGTCACGCAGATAAACGTGCGTCAGCAGAAAGCCGGATAACACAAAAAAAGTACTGGTGGCGAAGAACCCCATGCTGGTCAGTTCGTTCATAAAGAGGATCTTTTCGCGCTGTGGATAGATATGTACGGTGTGATAGACCATGACATAACATCCAAGTAGAAACCGGAGCCATTCCAGTCCAATAAATCGTTCTCTGACTTTCATTCTCTTTTTCCTCCGGTTAAGCCTGGCGAAAGCGCAATGAAACGCCGAACAAGGTGAGTCTAGGAAAGGAATATGGGGAAATATCTAGGAAAATGGCGATAAAGTACTAAAAACCATGATCAGGTGTTACTTTATCACCCCCAGTGCAAACAAATGTATAGAAGTGTAGGTGAGGGTATTTTACTGTAATTTCTGACATTAAAAGGTAAGGGCGACATCGCTGGGTCTATTCCGGCTGGCGGCGTCCGGCCGCCGCCGGTTAAAAAATCTTCTCCTGCACCACCCAGACAGCGGCTTCCACCCGGGAGCGCAATTTCATTTTTTTCAACAGATGTTTGACGTGCACTTTCACCGTGCTTTCGGTGATCGTTAGCTTGCGGGCGATGACCTTGTTGGGCAGGCCCTGGGCGATCAGCTTCAGGATATCCTTTTCCCGCGGGGTCAGTTGCTGGATATCCCGCGTGTCGCTGCTGCGCGTTTCCCGCAGGCTGGCCGCCAGAACCGGCGTCAGGGCATCGCTGAGCACCATTTTGCCGGCGGCGGCCTGATGCAGCGCCACCAGCAGGTCTTCCGGCTCCATGTCTTTGAGCAGATAACCGTCGGCGCCGTTTTTAAATGCGCTGATGACATCTTCTTCGTGGTTGGAAACGGTGAACACCACGATACGCCCGGACAGTGGCGTTTCCCGCAACCGGGCCAGTGTTTCCAGCCCATTCATGCCGGGCATGTTCAGGTCCAGCAGAATCAGATCCGGATCCAGCTGTTCCGCCAGCGTAACGCCCTGCTCGCCGTGGCTGGCTTCGCCGACTACGCGCAGGTCGGGCGCCATGCTAAGCAACTGCTTGACGCCGTTGCGCAGCATCGGATGGTCGTCAATCAGCAGCACGGTGGCGGCGTCGTTAGTCATGGTGTTCTCCTGATAATACGGGGGGCTGGCGGTAGTCTGCCAGAAAGCTGACGCAGACTTCTGTGCCGCCGGACGCAAGACGTTGAATAGTACAGTCGCCGTGCAGGCTTCGGGCGCGGTCGCGCATGATGATCAAACCGTAATGATTCGCGCGGCCGATGTCATCGCTGATGCCGATGCCGTTATCGCGCACGCGCAGCTCAATATACCGCTGCTGCTGACGCAGGGTGATGCCGACGGCTGTAGCCTGCGCATGTTTGTAAATATTGCTCAATGCCTCACGCACGATCTGCAGCAGATGGATGCCCTGATGAGCGGAAACCGCCTGTAGCGGCAGCTGGTAGTCCAGCGCGATATCGTAGCCGAGGCGCTGGCTGAATTCGTCCGCCGTGGCCCGCAACGCCGCCAGCAGACCGGACTCCGACAGTTTGAGCCGGAAGGTAGTCAGCAACTCGCGTAACTGACGGTAGGCGGTATTGGTTTCATCGCGCATCGCGTCCAGTTGCTGTTGTATCTCCGGCGTCAGCGCGGTGTGCTGCATCTGCAGGCAGCTGATCTGAATCTTCAGACAGGAGAGCGACTGGGCGATGGAGTCATGTAATTCGCGGGCGATGGTGGCGCGTTCTTCCATCAGCATCAGCTGCTGCTGATGGCTGGACTGCCGCTCCAGCGCCAGCGTGCTGGTCAGTTGCTCCAGCAGGGTATTGAACAACTGGTGTTGGTCGGGCGTCAGTTGCTGGTGGTCGGGCAGCCGCGCCAGCACCACGCCGTAATGGCCGAGTTTGTCGTGCAGATCCCAGCTTACCGGTTTGCCTTCGGTCGCCATGCGGGGCGGGGCAAGGCGATCGCAGCGTTTGCAGTGACTGTCCGGGCAGGCGTCGGGGTCGGGAATGTGCGTCAGGCTGGAGGGCGTCACATGCGCCTGATGATTGTCTTCATAGAGCTGTAAGCGGATATCGGACAGCGGCATCAGCGCGCTCAGCTCGTCCAGCACCGGCAGCAGTCGGCTGCAGAGCGGCGCGCTGGTATGCAGCCGGCGGCTGGCGCGATAGAGAAACGCCAGCGTGTCGTTCTTCTGTTGCAGGTCAGCGGTCTTTTCCGCCACCCGCCGTTCCAGATCGCGGTACATCGCCGACAGCTCATCCGACATATTGTTCAGCGCCTGCGCCAGCGTGCTCATTTCATCCTGACCGCGCAGCGTCACCCGCTGATGGAATTCGCCCTGACCGATGGCCTGCGCCATCGACACCAGCTTACGCCAGGGGGCCAGCAAGCGGTGGCGCAAATAGAAAAAGGTGATCAGCAATAGCGACAGCATGATGCCGATAAAAACGCGCTGCACCAGCGTCACCAGCCGCAGGTGCGCCTCGGTTTTCTGGTCGATGGCCAGCACCAGCGTATCCAGATGGTGGACAAAATCGGCCACCGCGGTGGCGGCGTCGGTCGGGCGTTCGGCCTGGCGCAGGCGCGGTTTAAGCTGCTCCGCCCAGTAATGCCGCAGGGTGCTGAATTGGTCGCTCAGCCCCTCGCGCACCACCGCCTGACGCAGGTCGTCGTCGTTTTCATCCTGCTCCAGCTCCTGCAAATAGCGCTCGCCGCCGGCGTCGAGCGGCACCATCGACAGCAGCCGGTAGCTCTGCATGCGCAGAGAGCCGGCGGTATTGATGGCGTGCGCATTGCCCTGAATGCTTTGCGACATCCAACTGGAAACCGCCATGCCCGCAATCCCCAACAGACCCTGCAGCAACATCAGCAACGCCACCTGATTGACCAGCGAGAGTGGAAGCCGAAAGCGTCTGAACATCGGGAAACCGCCTGTGACGAAAGTGGAAACGCGTTTGTGTGATAAAACTGTACTGCGGGTATGGTGTTACGCGTTGATGGAGATCGACAAAAAACCGAACCCTGCTGCCTGCCGTGAGAACAGCCTCACGCATCACAAGGTCATTTTTTCTTATTTTCAGGGGTAACCCTATACCCCTAAAGAGGTACCTCCCAATTTCCACAAGGGGGAGGCGGTGAGTACAGTGACAAAATAAATGACTATAACAGTATGAAACTATGACATTAACTTGTCATTATCGCTTACCTATTTGGGAGGGGGCGCAAAAGAGACGCATTTTTTTACCCAACAACCTGTTGATGTATATCAACTTTGCCCCGGTCATACCTTCTAATGTGGCGCGTAGTGTTATAGGCATTTTTACTGACCGAGGCTTTTTATGACGCAGTCAACCATTACGCCAGGCGCTTCACGGCAGACTGTTATCCGGGAATGGCGCCCGGAAGACGTTCAGTTCTGGCAAACACAGGGGCGCGGTATCGCTCAGCGCAACCTGTGGATTTCAATTCCTTGTCTGTTGCTGGCTTTCTGTGTCTGGATGTTGTTCAGCACCGTGGCCGTCAACCTGAACAAGGTTGGGTTCCATTTCACCACCGACCAGCTGTTTATGCTGACCGCCTTGCCGTCGGTATCCGGCGCGCTGCTGCGGGTGCCGTATTCGTTCATTATTCCACTGGCGGGCGGGCGCCGCTGGACCACCTTCAGTACGCTGATTCTTATCATCCCGTGCGTGTGGCTGGGGTTCGTGGTGCAGGATCCGCAGACGCCCTACGGCGTATTCATCATTATCTCGTTGCTGTGCGGGTTCGCCGGCGCCAATTTTGCCTCCAGCATGGCTAACATCAGCTTCTTTTTTCCCAAGGCGCAGCAGGGTAGCGCGCTGGGCCTGAATGGCGGCTTCGGTAATCTGGGCGTTAGCGTGATGCAGTTACTGGTGCCGGTGGTGATTTTTCTGCCGGTGCTGAGTTTTACCGGCAATGGCGTGGCGCAGCCGGACGGCGGTCAGGTCTGGTTGCAGAATGCGCCCTGGGTGTGGGTGCCGCTGCTGCTTATCGCGTCGGCGGCGGCCTGGTTTGGTATGAACGATCTGTCCACCGCCAAAGCGTCGCTCCGCCAGCAGTTGCCGGTGCTCAAACGGGCGCACTTGTGGATCCTCAGCGTACTGTATCTGTCGGCGTTCGGCTCTTTTATCGGTTTTTCCGCCGGTTTCGCCATGCTGTCGAAAACCCAGTTCCCGGATGTGATTATCCTGCATTACGCCTTTTGCGGCCCGCTGCTGGGGGCGCTGGCGCGTCCGGTGGGCGGCATGCTGTCGGACCGCTTCGGCGGCGTGCGGGTGACGCTGATCAATTTCGTGCTGATGGCGATTCTGTCCGTGTTGTTGTTCACCGCGTTGCCGGGTGACAATCAGCCCGGTTCCTTCCTGCTGTTCTTCGGTATCTTCATGCTGCTGTTTTTAACGGCCGGGCTGGGAAGCGGGTCGACCTTCCAGATGATCGCGGTGATTTTCCGCGGGCTGACGGTGGCGAGGGTGACCGCAGCAGGCGGCGGCGAAGATGAAGCGCAGCGCAGCGCGGTGACCGATACCGCCGCGGCGCTGGGATTTATTTCCGCCATCGGCGCTATCGGCGGCTTTTTTATCCCGAAAGCGTTCGGCACCTCGCTGGCGTTGACCGGCTCGCCCGCCGGCGCCATGAAGATCTTCGTGGTGTTTTACGTGGCCTGCGTGGTTATCACCTGGCTGTGTTACGGACGTAAAGCCCGCGCCTGATCGCCGAACAATGCTATTTATCGCCGAGCAATGCTATTTATCGGCAAACAATGCTTTTGATCGTTGAATAATTGATCGCTGAATAATTGATCGCTGAACAATCCTACCGCGTTGAGGCCGTGAAACCTCAACGCGGTAGCGTTCCCGCACGCTTTCATCCCATCCACCCATCCACCCATCCACGCCATAATCCTACATGCTCGTTCTTGGGCTGCTTTTGTGCCCGATTACCGATCTTAAATCTTCCTGCCATCTGTAGCGGCGTTTACACCTGCTACGGCCTTACTCTGCCGCAGAATTGACCGGCTTACATTTACCACCCACTTATGGCTGCGCTCATTCAGGCTAAAGCGTCGGGGTGAAAAACCGGTTTTGGTCGCCTGATACGACCTACTACCTCCAAATAGTCACCGGGGGTGAGTATCCTCTCCCCTGATCATTGCAAATCAATAAATTCCATTAATTATCAGTCTATTGGGTTGTTTTTTTCGCGTAATCCTTTGGTGGTATCTCCGCTGTTCCCCGCGTAAACCGGCCCGGGCTGGCTTGATCGCTGTCAATTCTGGCACTTATCCGGCTGGCTACCCTACGCCTCAGTGAGCAAAACCCACGTGTACTTCATAACGACAGGAACCGTCAGGTTCCGCAGCAGGAGAGTCCGGATGAGCAAATTTCTTGACCGGTTACGTTATTTCAAACAGGTGGCCGAGCCGTTTTCCGGCGATCACGGCCAGACGCTGAATACCAATCGTGACTGGGAGGACGGCTATCGCAGCCGCTGGCAACATGACAAGGTGGTGCGTTCGACGCATGGCGTCAACTGTACCGGTTCATGCAGCTGGAAGATTTACGTTAAAAACGGGCTGGTCACCTGGGAGACACAGCAAACCGATTACCCCCGCACCCGGCCGGACCTGCCGAATCATGAGCCGCGCGGCTGCCCGCGCGGCGCCAGCTATTCCTGGTATCTCTACAGCGCTAACCGGCTGAAATACCCGATGGTGCGCAAACGCCTGATGAAGCTGTGGCGTGAGGCGCGTCAGCATCATGCCGACCCGGTGGACGCCTGGGCGTCAATCGTCGGCGACGCGGGCAAAACGCGGGAATATAAGCAGGTGCGCGGGCGCGGCGGTTTTGTGCGCGCCGACTGGCAGGAGGTGAATGAACTGATCGCCGCCGCCAACGTGTATACCGCCAAAACCTTTGGCCCGGACCGGGTGATTGGCTTTTCGCCGATCCCGGCGATGTCGATGGTGTCCTACGCTGCCGGCGCCCGTTACCTGTCGCTGCTGGGCGGGGTATGCCTGAGTTTTTACGACTGGTATTGCGACCTGCCGCCGGCCTCGCCGCAAACCTGGGGCGAACAGACCGACGTGCCGGAATCGGCCGACTGGTATAACGCATCGTACATCATCGCCTGGGGTTCCAACGTACCGCAGACCCGCACCCCGGACGCTCACTTCTTTGCGGAAGTACGCTATAAAGGCACCAAAACCGTTGCCATCACCCCGGATTATGCGGAAATCGCCAAGCTGTGCGATCAGTGGCTGAATCCGAAACAGGGCACCGACAGCGCGCTGGCGCTGGCGATGGGTCACGTGATCCTCAACGAGTTTCACCTCAAACAGCCGCGCCAGTACTTCACCGATTACGTGCGCCGCTATACCGACATGCCGATGCTGGTGCTGCTGGAGGCGCGTGCGGATGGTAGCTACGCCGCCGGGCGTTTGCTGCGCGCCGCCGATCTGGTGGGCAACCTGGGGCAGGAGAACAACCCGGAGTGGAAAACCGTCGCGATTGACGAACCCACCGGCGAACTGGTCGCGCCGCAGGGCTCCATCGGTTATCGCTGGGGTGAGCAGGGCAAATGGAATCTGGAACAGCGCGAAGGCAGCGCCCAGCGTGATGTCAATCTGCAACTGAGCCTGTTGGGCAAGCACGACGACGTGGTGTCCGTCGGTTTCCCCTATTTTGGCGGCGCATCCAGTGAAAACTTCGCCAGCGTCGCGCTGGACGAGGTACTGCTACATCAACTGCCGGTCAAACGCCTGACGCTGGCCGATGGTCAGGAAGGGCTGGTCACCAGCGTTTATGACCTGACGCTCGCCAACTACGGCGTGGATCGCGGTCTGGACGACGCGCAGTGCGCGACCGGCGATGATCAGGTAACGGATTATGATCAGGTAAAAGCCTACACCCCGGCATGGGCGGAGCAGATCACCGGCGTGTCGCGCCAGAACATTATCCGCATCGCCCGTGAGTTCGCCGATAACGCCGACAAAACCCACGGCCGTTCGATGATTATCGTCGGCGCGGGTATGAACCACTGGTATCACCTCGACATGAACTACCGCGGGCTGATCAATATGCTGATCTTCTGCGGCTGCGTCGGGCAGAGCGGCGGCGGCTGGGCGCATTATGTCGGTCAGGAGAAACTGCGTCCGCAAACCGGCTGGCTGCCGCTGGCATTCGGTCTGGACTGGCAGCGCCCGCCGCGTCATATGAACAGCACCTCGTTCTTCTATAACCACTCCAGCCAGTGGCGTTACGAAACCATCGCGCCGCAGGAGCTGCTGTCGCCGCTGGCGGACCACTCCCGTTTCAGCGGCAGCCTGATCGATTTCAACGTGCGCGCCGAACGCATGGGCTGGTTGCCGTCGGCGCCGCAGCTGGGCGCAAACCCGCTGCGTATCGCCGGGCAGGCCGCGGCCGCCGGCATGTCGCCGCAGGATTACACCGTAGCGGAACTGAAAGCCGGCCGCCTGCGTTTTGCCGCCGAGCAGCCGGATAACCCGCAAAACTTCCCGCGCAACCTGTTTATCTGGCGTTCCAACTTGCTGGGTTCATCCGGTAAGGGGCATGAGTACATGCTCAAGTACCTGCTGGGCACCGAACACGGTATTCAGGGGCAGGATTTGGGCCAGCAGGGCGGCGTGACGCCGGAAGAGGTGGAATGGCGCGAGCAGGGCGGCGAAGGCAAGCTGGATCTGGTGGTAACGCTCGATTTCCGCATGTCCAGCACCTGTCTCTATTCCGACATCGTGTTGCCGACCGCCACCTGGTATGAAAAGGACGACATGAACACCTCGGACATGCATCCGTTCATCCACCCGCTGTCGGCGGCGGTTGACCCGGCCTGGGAGTCGAAAACCGACTGGGAAATCTATAAAGGGCTGGCGAAAACCTTCTCTCGCGTCTGTCAGGGGCATCTGGGGGTGGAAACCGATGTAGTGACGCTGCCGATCCAGCATGATTCGGCGGCCGAAATGGCGCAGCCGCTGGGGGTGCAAGACTGGAAAAAAGGCGAGTGCGACCTGATTCCGGGCAAAACCGCGCCGCACATCATGACGGTAGAGCGCGACTACCCGAACCTGTATACCCGCTTTACCTCGCTCGGTCCGTTGCTGGATAAGCTGGGCAACGGCGGTAAAGGCATTAGCTGGAATACCCAGAATGAAGTCGATTTCCTCAAGCGTCTGAACCGGGTGCAGGAAGACGGCCCGGCCGCCGGCCGCCCGAGAATCGACACCGCGATAGACGCCGCCGAGGTGATTCTGTCGCTGGCGCCGGAAACCAACGGCCAGGTGGCGGTAAAAGCCTGGGCGGCGCTGAGCAAGGTCACCGGGCGCGATCACACCCATCTGGCGCACCCGAAAGAGGAAGAAAAAATCCGCTTCCGGGATATTCAGGCGCAGCCGCGCAAAATCATTTCCAGCCCGACCTGGTCCGGTCTGGAAGACGAGCATGTGTCTTACAACGCCTGTTACACCAACGTGCATGAACTGATTCCGTGGCGCACGATTTCCGGTCGCCAGCAACTGTATCAGGATCATGAGTGGATGCGCGCCTTCGGCGAAAGCCTGCTGGTGTATCGCCCGCCGGTAGATACCCGCGCGGCGCAGCCGTTGCTGAATAAAAAGCCCAACGGTAACCCGGAAAAGGCGCTCAACTTCCTGACGCCGCATCAGAAGTGGGGGATTCACTCCACCTACAGCGAAAACCTGTTGATGCTGACGCTGGGGCGCGGCGGGCCGATTGTCTGGCTGAGCGAGGATGATGCCCGCGAGCTGACCATCGCCGACAACGACTGGGTGGAAGTGTTTAACGCCAACGGCGCGCTGACCGCCCGTGCGGTGGTGAGCCAGCGTATTCCGTCCGGCATGACCATGATGTACCACGCTCAGGAGCGGCTGGTGAACCTGCCCGGCTCGGAAGTCACCGGCCAGCGCGGCGGCATTCATAACTCGGTCACGCGCGTTTGCCCGAAACCGACCCACATGATCGGCGGCTACGCCCAACTGGCGTATGGCTTTAACTACTATGGCACTGTCGGTTCCAACCGCGATGAATTCGTGGTGGTCCGCAAGATGAACCGTATCGACTGGCTGGATGAGGACAGCCATGACGACCTGTCTTCCCATGTGCAACCTCATCTGCAGGAGAAAGCCTGATGAAAATTCGTTCACAAGTCGGCATGGTGCTGAATCTGGATAAATGCATTGGCTGCCATACCTGTTCGGTGACCTGCAAGAACGTCTGGACCAGCCGCGAAGGGATGGAGTACGCCTGGTTCAATAACGTGGAAACCAAACCCGGCACCGGTTATCCGCACGCCTGGGAAGATCAGGAAAAATGGAAAGGCGGCTGGATTCGTAAAATCAACGGGCGGCTTGAGCCGCGCATGGGCAATCGCGTCGGGGTGCTGTCGAAGATTTTCGCCAACCCGGACGTCCCGACGCTGGACGATTATTACGAGCCGTTCGACTACGACTACGCCCATCTGCAACGCGCCGGTGAAAGCCGGCACCAGCCGGTGGCGCGCCCGCGTTCGCTGGTAACCGGCCAGCGCATGGAGAAGATCGAAAACGGCCCGAACTGGGAAGACGATCTGGGCGGCGAGTTCAGCAAACGTTCGCAGGACAAGAACTTCGACGACATGCAGAAAGCCATGTACGGGCAGTTCGAGAACACTTTCATGATGTACCTGCCGAGACTGTGCGAGCACTGCCTGAACCCGGCCTGTGTCGCTACCTGTCCGAGCGGCGCCATCTACAAACGGGCGGAAGACGGCATTGTGCTGATCGACCAGGATAAATGCCGCGGCTGGCGCATGTGCCTGACCGGCTGCCCGTACAAGAAAATCTATTTCAACTGGAAGAGCGGCAAGTCGGAAAAATGCATTTTCTGCTATCCGCGCATCGAATCCGGCATGCCGACGCTGTGCTCGGAAACCTGCGTCGGGCGTATCCGCTATCTGGGGGTGCTGCTGTACGATGCCGATCGTATCGAGCAGGCGGCATCGGTAGAAAGCGAAACCGATCTGTACGGTCGCCAACTGGATATTTTCCTCGACCCGCACGACCCCGAAGTGATCGCGCAGGCGCAGCGCGACGGCATTCCGCTCAGCGTGATTGACGCGGCGCAGCAGTCGCCGGTGTACAAGCTGGCGGTGGAATGGCAACTGGCGCTACCGCTGCACCCGGAATACCGCACGCTGCCGATGGTGTGGTACGTGCCGCCGTTGTCGCCGATCCAGTCCGCCGCCGATGCGGGCAATCTGGCGCACAGCGGCGTACTGCCGGACGTGGAAAGCCTGCGTATCCCGGTGCAGTATCTGGCGAATCTGCTGACCGCGGGCGATACCCGCCCGGTACTGCGCGCGCTGCGGCGTATGCTGGCGATGCGCCATTACAAGCGGGCGCAGACGGTGGAACAGGTCACCGATGTCAGCGCGCTGGAGCAGGTGGGGCTGACGCAGGCGCAGGCCGAGGAAATGTACCGCTATCTGGCGATCGCCAACTATGAGGATCGCTTTGTGGTGCCGTCCAGCCATCGGGAACTGGCGCGGGACGCGTTTCCGGAAACCCGCGGCTGCGGCTTCAGCTTTGGCGATGGCTGCCACGGCAGCGACTCGTCGTTCAACCTGTTCAACAGCCGACGTATCGACGCTATCGACGTTACCAGCAAAACCCAGACCATGAGCAACCGGCGGATGCAGGAGAACAAGTCATGATCAGTCTTCGCGTTATCGCCCGACTGCTGGAGTATCCGGATGCGGAACTGTGGCAGCAGCGTCAGGCCATGCTGGAGGCGCTGGAACAGGCCGACGAACTGCCGCTGCGCCAAAGCGCGCAACTGCTGCAGTTCATCGCCGACTTTTATCAGGGCGACCTGCTCGACCGGCAGGCGCGCTACAGCGAACTGTTTGACCGCGGCCGCGCGTTGTCGCTGCTGCTGTTCGAACATGTGCATGGCGAGTCGCGCGACCGCGGTCAGGCGATGGTGGATTTGCTGGCGCAGTACCGTGAGGTCGGGCTGGAACTGGATTGCCGCGAACTGCCGGATTTCCTGCCGCTCTATCTGGAGTACCTGACGTTGCGCGATCCGCAGACCGTGCGCGATGGGCTGCGCGATATTGCGCCGATCCTGACGCTGTTGGCGGAGCGGTTACGCCAGCGCGACAGCGAGTATGCCCTGCTGCCGGATCTGCTGTTGGCGCTGGCGGCGATCGAGCCCTCGCGTGAATCCGTGGCGGCGAAAGTGGCGGAAGAGGCGCGCGACGACACGCCGCAGGCGCTGGATGCCGTGTGGGAAGAGGAGCAGGTCCGCTTTCTGGCCGACGCGGGCTGCGCCCCGGCGCAACAGACTGGTCACCAGCGTCGTTTCGTCGACGCGGTGGCGCCGCACTACCTGAACCTTGACGCATCACGCGCCAAAGGAGACTGCTGATGCATTATCTCAATCTGTTTTTGTTTGATATCTACCCCTACATCGCCGGCGCGGTTTTTCTGATCGGCAGTTGGTTGCGCTACGACTACGGTCAGTACAGCTGGCGCGCCGGCTCCAGCCAGATGCTGGATAAGAAAGGCATGCGGCTGGCGTCGAACCTGTTCCATCTCGGCATTCTGGGCGTGTTGGGCGGTCATTTTCTGGGCATGATGACGCCGCACTGGATGTACGAGTCGTTTTTGCCGCTGGAGATAAAACAGAAGATGGCGATGATCGGCGGCGGAACCTGCGGCGTGCTGACGCTGGTGGGCGGCGTGCTGTTGCTGAAGCGTCGGCTGACGAATCCGCGGGTGCGCGCTACCTCAACCACCGGCGATATTTTGATCCTGTCGCTGCTGGTGATTCAGGCGGCGTTGGGGCTGCTGACCATTCCGTTTTCCGCGCAACACATGGACGGCAGCGAGATGATGAAACTGGTGAACTGGGCGCAGGCGGTGGTGACGTTTCGCGGCGGCGCCTCGGCGCATCTGGATGGCGTAGCGCTGATTTTCCGCCTGCATCTGGTGCTGGGAATGACGCTGTTCCTGCTGTTCCCGTTCTGCCGGCTGGTGCATATCTGGAGCGCGCCGGTTGAGTATCTGACCCGTCGTTACCAACTGGTCAGAAACCGGCGCTAACGCCGTCTGTCATTCGGCATGGTTAACGCGATATGCTCCGGCGTATCGCGTTGTCATTTGGGGAAGAGAGAATCAGTGCGTATCGCGCCAGAGCAGGTTCAGGGCGCGCATGACATAGGGCACAACCGGCAGATGCGCGATTTGCTCGCGGGTGAAGAACGCAAACCCGGAACCTTCCTGCAGCACGATATCGCCCGGCGTCAGCGCCGTTGTCAGCGAGAAGATATAAATCCGGGCGTTTTTACTGTCATCCGACAGCGTGACGATCAGCGGCGTCAACTCCCGGTCGTCAAGGGTGATGCCGATCTCTTCATTTAATTCACGCACCGCCGCCTGGGCGGGCGTCTCTTCACCTTCAAGTCCGCCGCCGAACAGCGACCAGTAACCGGGGTAGGGTATGTCTTTATCCGAATCCCGCAATTGCAGCAGGATTTTTCCGTACGGATCGACGAGTACAACCAGCGCCGCGCTACAGGCGCTGGCCGTGCTGATATCGCCGATCACCTTAAATGTGATCTCATTCGTCATGGGTATTGTCGACATTAAAAGCCCCGAGTAGTCATGACACGACCGCCTGTCTCTGTTCACTAATACTGATACGGTTTGGTCTGGCGCGATACGCCGATGTAACACCTTTTCAGGCCGTAATCTATGTAATAACGGCAGATTGACCCGCTTGTTTACGATGAAAATACCACCCGCCCCGTTACGCCGGTTCTATGCGCAACCTGGAAGTAAAATAATTGTTTATTTGTGCGGCGCAGTTTTTTCATTCATACATGATATTCCTCAGAAAAAACGGTTCAGCATTTTAGCGAAGAGTGGATGAAATTTGTTTTTGGTCAATTTCACCGATAAATGTCAATGCTAGGATGGCTGTAAGTTAAGACTCTGTAATAAATGGATGGTGATCTATGAGCAGCGCATTTTATATTCCGGCTTTAAACCTGATGGGTGAGGGTGCGTTAGAGGAAGCGGCCAGGCAGATTCAGTTGCAGGGTTTCAAACATGCCTTGATCGTGACTGACGGCGTGCTGAACAAAATCGGCGTCGCAGCCTCCGTGCAGCAATTGCTGAAAAAATACCAGATCGATAGCGCCATTTATGATGGCGTGCAGCCGAACCCGACCGTTGCCAACGTGGATGCGGGCCTGAAAATTCTTAAAGCAAACCACAGCGATTGCGTGGTGTCGTTGGGCGGCGGTTCTTCCCACGACTGCGCTAAAGGTATCGCTCTGCTGGCAACCAACGGCGGCGAAATCGCCGACTACGAAGGCGTGGATGTTTCCGCCAAACCGCAGTTGCCGCTGATCGGCATCAACACCACGGCGGGCACCGCGTCTGAAATGACCCGCTTCTGCATCATTACCGATGAAGTGCGTCATGTGAAAATGGCGATCGTGGATAAAAACGTGACCCCGGTGATGTCCGTCAACGACCCGGTCCTGATGGTCGGAATGCCGGCATCGCTGACCGCTGCTACCGGGATGGACGCCTTGACTCACGCCATCGAAGCTTATGTGTCGACCGCCGCTAACCCGATTACCGATGCGGTGGCGATCAAAGCGATTGAACTGATCCGCGACCATCTGCGTGATGCGGTCAAAGACGGTAAAAACATGGTGGCGCGTGAACAGATGGCTTACGCCCAGTTTATGGCCGGCATGGCGTTCAACAATGCATCGCTGGGGTATGTGCATGCGATGGCGCACCAGTTGGGCGGCTTCTATAACCTGCCGCACGGGGTGTGCAATGCGGTGCTGCTGCCGCACGTAGAGCGTTACAACGCAACCGTCGCCGCAGGGCGTCTGAAAGACGTCGCGGTCGCGCTGGGCGTCGACGTTGCCGGGCTGAGCGATCAACAGGCTGCTGACGCGGCGATCGCGGCGATCAGCCAGATGGCGCGCGATGTCGGTATCCCGGCCGGATTGAAAGATCTGGGCGTGAAAGAAGAAGACTTCAACATTCTGGCGGACAACGCGCTGAAAGACGCCTGCGGGTTGACCAACCCGAAACAGGCGACCCACGCGGAAATCGTCGAGATTTTTGCCGCCGCGTTCTAACTGTCATCTGAATATTATCGACGAGCCCCCGGCCTTTCATGGCCGGGGGCTTTTTTATAACTGTCTCCTGTCTATAGTCAGGATGATGGGCTGTTTTATTAATCGGGTGTATTTTACTGGCTTGTAATTAATTTCAATTTGACATTATTGTTGGTGTAATTATTTCTGCTGGTCAGTTAAATGCCGGTAGCGGACATTACGCACATCACGGTTTATTAATTAATGGGAGCAGACCATAGTGCTATGCACAAACTCCATGCATAAGAGAGGAGGCCGCACAAAAGGTGCGGCCGTCAGTGTCAGGCTGCTAGTTCAGGCATCTGCTCCATCACGAACTTTAAAACTTTCTCCGCGTCGAGTGATGCATAGAGTAGACTTTCAATAATCGCAATTGAACGAGAGTCTCCGACAATCTCTCTAATTTCTGTGAGTTTGTACTGAATGTGCGGCGCAATGAGAAAACCGTCGAAAACGGAAGCTACGCTGGCGAAATTATCCAGACCCACAGCACTAATGATCAGATGGTAGCCTTTCCTTTCTGCCACTAACTGCATCTTTTTGGCGAGAGAGTTTGCTGTATTCCCGAACAAACAACATATCAGAAGCTTTTTCATGGTATTTCCTCCTGAGAGCTATTCACAGAATATGACTCGCTAAGGTAATAAAATGAGCGCTACCTCTTATTTGCATGACAAATCAATAGCCGAGTTGACTGTACCACCCCGGAAAGACGAACCTGCCGTATAGTTGAACCGCCGCTGAGCATTCACACCTTTTCGAGTAGCCGCTCTTGTATAAGCAATTCGCTATTGGGGTCTTAAGTCTGCTTCTCGCTTATAGCTGCCCAGTGAAGTTTCCGCAGACGGCTTCGTGCCAGAAACGGACAATACGAAGCATGACGAGCTTGTGCCGATCATCATGGTGGTAATCGAACCAGCCCGGTCTGACGATGGTGTAGAAATGACCGTATCAATATCTTTCGCCACGCCAGCCAATGTCTTAAGCATTGAAACGTCACCGTAGAAAACGTCGACCTCATGGGGAAACTGTTTTACTTTGCGCCGATTTCTGACCAATGCTTTGGGTCGGCGGCCCATTTCCATTGCGGTCTTCACGACATGCAGACCAATACTTCCCGTCGCCCCGACAACGAGTATTTTCATGAGAAACCGTCTGTTAATTCAGACATATTTTCAATACAGACAGAATATCAATTATCATTATTGCCAGTGGCGAGACTAAAATGATGGCGTCTATGGACACCCTTCATAAGTTCTCTTTGAGGGGTATAGGAATAAGGAAATGGCCGATGCTTAAAGAAAACTTCAATGAGTTGCAGATCTTTCTTGTTGTGGCAAGAGAGCGAAGTTTTACCAAAGCCGCCGGTAAGCTTGGCGTTTCGCAGTCGGCGCTGAGCCATGCAATGAAAGCGCTGGAAGAGCGCTTAAACATCCGTCTTTTGACCCGAACCACCAGAAGCGTAGCCCCCACAGAGGCTGGCGAGAGAATTATTGCCTGCCTTGAGCCACGAATTGCCGATCTTGAGCAGGAACTGGAGGCGCTGATTCAACGGGATGGTACTGCTTCAGGTAACATCCGCTTATCAGCCGGGGAGCATGCCGCACGTAGCTTGGTGTGGCCGAAGCTGAAACCCTTCCTCAGGGAATATCCAGAAATCAATGTCGAACTGGTGGTTGATAATGGTTTTGTCGATATTGTCGAAGGACGTTTTGATGCCGGGATTCGCCTTGGCGAAAGTGTTGATAAGGATATGATCGCCGTAAGAATTGGGCCGGACATGCGAATGGCCCTGGTCGGCGCGCCGGCATATTTTGCCGCAAACCCTGTTCCTGATTCGCCGCATGAGCTACAAAATCATCGATGTATCAATATGCGCCTGCCTACCGCCGGTGGCCTGTATCATTGGGAGTTTGAACGGGAGGGGAAACCCCTGCGCGTCAGAGTCGAAGGGCAACTGACGTTTAATCTGTTGTCGGAAAGAATCGATGCGGCGTTATCCGGGTTTGGCATCGCCTGTGTGCCAGAGGATACGGTTCAGGCTTTTATAACATCAGGCGAACTTATCCATATTTTGCAGGATTGGTGTCCCTCTTTCCCTGGATACTATCTTTACTACCCCAGCCGTAAACAGCACCCTCCAGCCTTTGCGTTAATGATAGATGCGCTGCGGTACTCGGAATAACCGGGCCGTAGCCGTGGCTGAGCCCCATGCAACCCAGCCCCAGAGCCGACACTTCAAGCCCGGATGTTCCGAGATAACGTTTTTGCATCAAGAGGTACCTCTTCTGCCGTGGCTTAAACGTCGAGCTTACGGCCGGTCAGCCATTCCACCATCGCCGGGTCTCGATGCGAGAAGAATGCGCTGGTTGCGGTATCGAGAGCGGCAAGCTGCAGCATATCGTCAGCGCTTAACTCGAAGTCGAGGATGTTGATATTCTCTTCCATTCGCGCTTTTCGTACAGATTTTGCCAGCGAAACGATGCCACGCTGGAAGATCCAACGCAGGACAACCTGACCCACGCTTTTGCCATACTTCTCACCAATCGCCGTTAATACCGGATGCTGGAACAGACCGTTTTTCCCTTCTGCAAAAGGCGCCCAGGCTTCAGGCTGAATTGCGCGGCTTTTCATCCACGGCACGGCATGCAGTTGCTGGTTAAAGGGGTTTACTTCAATCTGATTTACGGCAGGGACGACTTTGTTGAAGGCGATAAGATCGGCAAGTCTGTCGGGATGAAAGTTGCTTACGCCAATCGCGCGAATTTTTCCTGCCTGATGCAGTTCTTCCATCGCGCGCCAGGCCCCATGAACATCGCCATAGGGTTGGTGAATCAGGTACAGGTCGACATAATCCAGCTGCAGCCGATTCAGTGAGCGTTCGAACTGTGCTTTAGCACCTGCGTAATTGGTATCCTGCAGCCAAAGTTTAGTGGTAATAAAAAGTTCGTTACGTGCGATGCCGCTTTGTTTCAGCGCGTTCCCGACCTGAGTCTCATTTTGATAGGACGCTGCGGTATCAATCAGACGATATCCTGTTTCGATGGCATCAAGAACGGCGCTCTCACACTCCGCGGCATCCGTCATCTGAAATACACCAAAGCCCAGCAGGGGCATTTTAATACCGTTGTTCAGTGTTACTGTTTGCATGACGTTATCCTTCAGCTTGTTATGTATGAAAAGCATACCGCAAGGTGATTTATTCGATTAGAGGGTGAAATTCGCTAGGGTTAATTAGTAGAGTTCATTAATACTCTTTGAGCCTTGCTTGCGGCTCTTTTACTACGGCAGGTTTTTTCTTGCAGGAACCGGCTAACCAGATCAGCGATCTGAACATTATTCAGATCGGAGAACGGGAAGTGGAATGTCTTTTATCCCCCCCTCCGGCAGATGCGTAACGGTCACATCACCTCCGGATTTGTTAACCACGTCTCGCCATTGCCGGGCCATTGCCAGGCGTACCCGACAGCTGTCTTGTGCTGCCGGAGCAGGGCCGGCAAGAATACGTCGCTGTCACCTTTGCCGTAACCGCCGTGAGTAATAGGGCCCCTTTATTTTGCGCCAGCCAGTGCCTGTTGCAGCGCATGTTCAGCCCGTATTGCGGCATCATTTTCGCCATGTTCACGCAGTGCCTGTACCAGCTGGCGCAGTTGTCCTGCCGTCAGGCCGACCCGCATGCCTGCACGCGTATGCGATAGCAACTGAGCTTCAACGCCCGGAGTGGCCGCTAATGCGCCGACCGTTGCCAGTTCGCGGCTTTGCCAGTCGAGGTTATCGCGGGCAAAAATGTCACCGAACAGATGTGTTTGCAGGAACTGATTAATGACCGGAGCGAAATCAAACAATGGGCCCTGAACCGGGGCGCCTGAGATTCTGGTCTGGTTTGCGGTGCCAATACGGCGGAGTTCATCGCCGACGGGAACAGGGTTGACAGGTTCTTTACCCTCAACATCGCTGATGCCGCGTTGTTTACGTGCTTCAACGACCTTCATGAGTTCATTTAACGCATTCAGGCTGCGAGGGAAGCCGGTATAGGCATAGAGCTGAACGAGAATTTCTTTGGCTTCGTTTATGGTGAGTCCGGCGTCCAGGCCCTGATTAAGCGCGGCATTAAGCTTTTCCATCTGGCTGCTTGCCATATACGCCGCAATCAAAGGGATAGCCTGCTGGCGTGCGGACAATGTATCTGCAACGGTTTGTTCCTGATTCATTGCGGTGACTCCTTGCGTTACTGTCGCCGCATTTGCCGTGAGGCTGTAACCAACGATCAGCAATGCTGCTACCGTGAATGCCTTAATGGGCGTGGTATTGTTCATCAGTCACTTTCTCCATCCAGTTAACGCTTTTCCCATCCACGATCCCGGTTATCGCCAGGTGCGTCATGGCGCTGCCAGAGGCTGCACCATGCCAGTGTTTGACACCAGGGGGGCATGACACGACATCACCAGAACGAATTATCTGTACCGGCTGGCCTTCCTGCTGGGTCAGCCCTACGCCGGAGGTCACAATAAGCCGCTGACCTGCTGGGTGCGTATGCCAGGCGGAGCGAGCACCTGGCTCAAAAGTGACGTAAGCCCCCGAAACACGCATGTCCTTATCAGGCTTGAACAGCGGATCTACCCGGATGCGTCCGGTAAAATTCTCCGCTGGCCCATATACCGCGTTCTGACTTCCGGCGGGGGTAATATGAACGGGGACATTTTGCGCCACCGCCCAGGATGAAAAAGTGAAGAGGGGTAGTAACAGCCCGAAGTAACGTATTTTTCCGGTCATGCAAAGCATCCTTTTCGTCGATGAAGGGAATAGCCTGCAATGATTCTAATCAGGGTGACATGTCGTCAGGCTGACGACCCCCTGACAATTTTGTCAGTTGGGCCGGAAATTGGCAGGGCCAGGGAGGCCCCTCGGTGGCAAATACCATTGCTATAACTCTGGTTTTTAAAGCAGTTGTTCTAACCACTCAGCAAACACGCGTACTTTGCGTGAGAGGTGACGGTGCGGATAAAGCAGCGACAATTTGCGATCCGGAGCGGGATAGTCTGGTAAAACTTCCACCAGACTGCCACTGTCGAGATAAGGCTGTAAAAAGAAGGTCATCCCCTGCAGAAGCCCCAGCCCGGCAAGACCCGCGGCGGTATAGGCTTCTGTGTTGTCCAGTACCAGCTTGCCGGGCAGTTGTATTTCCTCTGTTCCCGATGCGGTCTGAAATATCCACGGCATAATCCGGCGATTGCTGCTGTTAATCCAGTTTACAGCCTGATGCTGTTTCAGCGATTCCAGCGTGTCGGGCTTACCATAAGCGGCAAGATAAGCCGGGCTTGCGCAGGTCGTCATTTTTATATTGCCCATCGGCCGGGCGATATACTCTCCATCTTCCAGTTCCCCCACGCGCAGCACACAATCCAGGCCATCATGCAGCATATCCCGGCGGAGGTCAGAACAGCTCAGAATGATCTCGATACCGGGGTTTTCGCGGTAAAAATCAGGCAGGTTGGGTACGATCAGTAACGTTGCGAAAGCGATTGGCATATCTACACGCAGTTGCCCGTGCAGTGCGCGTTCTGGGGCGAATGACTCCAGTAGGTCATCCGCCTGCACCAGTAAGGGTTTGCTGCGGCGATAAAATTCTTCGCCATCAGGCGTCAGGTAAATTCGGCGAGTGGTTCGCTGCATTAAACGAACGCCGCTGTGTTGCTCCAGCTGCTGCAACGCTTTGGTCACGGCAGGACGGTGGAGTTGCAAGTTTTCTGCCGCCTGGGTAAGGCTGCCGGATTCGATAATTTCGATAAAAATCTTAATTGATTCAAAAAGATTAATTTGCATAGCGGGCTTCTTTTACAGGGGAAGAAAAGCGGCTCAGAAGAAATCGGATAGCGTTATTGTTACTCATTTTATAATAGTGATGAACTATATCTGCTATTTTTCCAAATAATCTTGCGTCCTACACTCTCCGCATTCCGAAGCTGAGCTGCCCCGCAGCATCATTTCGAAACGTAAAAGCACTATGAAACGTAAAAGCAATATTAAGACGGCCTCATCCGATGGTCTGAGTCTCTTTTAAGGAAATTCCGCGATGCAAAATCAAAAGAACCGTATCTGCCAGATTTTGGGCATTGAAAAACCCGTCATCCAGGGGCCATTATCCTGGCTTACCGACGCCCGTTTGGTCGCCGCTGTCAGCAATGCCGGGGGCTTGGGCGTTCTGGGACCAAACGCAGGTCTAACGGCTGAAACCGCCGTATTCACACCGGAAGAAACCGCTGAAAAAATGCGCGAAGAAATTCGTAAAACCAAAGCACTTACCGAAAAACCTTTTGGCGTTAACCTGATCCCAATGCCGGAGAATGACGTATGGACCCTGCCAATATTGCAGGTGATTAAGGAAGAAGGGGTGAGGGTGGTTGTTTATACCGGCTATAGCGAAGGCTCGATAATCCCCGGGCTGTTTGACGAACTGAAAGACGCGGGCATCAGCATCATCTATCGCGACATCAATCCCTCCCCCGAAAACACCCGCCTCGCCGAAGCCGCAGGGGCGGATATTATTGTCGCCACCGGTTTTGACGAAGGCGGAACGTTACCAGGAAAGGCCCTGGGCACGTTTTCCATCGTCCCGCTGATCGCCGATGCTGTTCAACATGCTCCTGTGCTGGCGGCGGGGGGGATCACCGATAGCCGTACCGCCAGAGCGGCTCATGCCTTAGGGGCAAGCGGGGTCTTCGCAGGTTCCGTATTCATCAGCACGGAAGAAAGCCGCGTACCCCAGTCGGTAAAAGACAAGATCGTCGATTCCGACGGACTGGATATGCTGCTTTTCCGCACGCAGCCCGACTACTATCGCTCGCTGCCCGGCAAGCTGGCCGAGAAACTGGTGCAGATGGACAAAGCGGGCGCCAGTAACGAAGAGCTTGGCAAAACGATGGGCGGTCTACGCGGTTTGCGGATCGGTATGCTCGAAGGAAATACCGACGAAGGCTATATCTCACTGGGCACCGGCATCGGCGCTATCCGGGGCGTAAAAAGCGTCGCTGACGTGGTTAATGAATTAGCTCCGTGATATCGCAAAGGTCAGCCCAAACGTATTGATACCGTCCTCACTACGCGCAAAGACGTCTCCCCGGTGCATAATGGCGACGGCGCGTACGATCGATAACCCCAGACCATGATGGGTGTCGCTCCTGGCCCGGGAGGAGTCAACCCGATAAAAACGTTCAAAAAGCCGGTTTACATGCTCCAGAGCAATGGGATTGCCTGGGTTCGAAACCTCAACGCAGGCGTGATTATTTTTTTCGCTCAATCGAACGGTAATCGTACTTTGGGGGGGCGAATGCCTTGCACTGTTTTCCAGTAAATTGGCGAGGGAGCGGTGGAATAACCGTCGATCAATATGGGCTGTTACATCGCCTTCAACGTCCAGGGTAAGCTGTTTTTCAGCAAAGGAGGGCTCAACATATTCTGCCGTTTTAAGCGTTTCTTCACGCAGGGAGACCAGCATAAGCTGGGAGGCATATTCACCGGCGTGAGCATGGGACAGGAAAAGCATATCGTTAACGATTGATGTCATCCGCTCAAGCTCTTCGAGGTTTGAACCCAGTAACTCTTCCAGCTCATCGTACGAACGTCGGCGTGATAGCCCCAACTGCGTTTGACCAATCAGGTTGGTGAGAGGAGTGCGCAGTTCGTGGGCTACATCAGCATTAAAGCTTTCGAGCTGCCGCCAGGCGATCTCCTGACGCGCCAGTACACCGTTAAATGATGAAGCGAGCTGCTGTAATTCTTCGGGTAATGCCGTGGCATCAAGGCGTTGTCCATGATCTCCCGGGGCGAGATGTTGCGCCTGTTTACTGAGCGCCACCACCGGACGCAGACCGATTCTTGAGACTAGATATCCCAGCAGCGCTACGATAAACACACCCAGCGCGGCAATAACCAGCAGGGTACGCGTGAACGCATCCAGTGTCCCCATGTACGGCGTGGAGTCGATGGCAACCACATAGCGCACCTCAGGCCTTTCGCCGTTTGCGGGGATCGTTTTCACCAGCAGAAAAAGTGAGCATGCGCCGTCCGATGCGCCGGGCATTTTGTTAAAACCTTCCTGCAAAGAAGACCACTGAACACCCACAGGCGGCGTTCCGCCCACACTGAAACGTGGGTTATCGCTCACTATCCAGTAGCGAACGCGCTCACCTTCAGAATTGGCTAATACGGTAAATTTATTCGCCAGCGTAGACCAGCCCTCAGCCGAGGTTCGCGCTGCAATCCACGAGCTCATTAATGATTCCCGAAATAACAGCTCGTTGTGCATCTGTTTTTGCAGCGAGTCATGCAATGAGCTTCTGAGCAGAATACCGATGACGGAAACAATCAGAAGCGCGGATAACGCAAACATCAGTGCCAGATGGACCGAAATGGCGCGCTTAAGCATGCTGATCCCTTTTATTTATTCGCACCTGACTTCGAGGACGTACCCCATACCGCGTACGGTATGCAGCAATTTAACATCGAACGGAGTATCAACTTTGGCCCGCAGGCGTTTAATGGCGACTTCAACCACATTGGCGTCGCTGTCGAAATTCATGTCCCATACCTGCTCGGCGATCATCATCTTTGACAGAATTTCCCCCTGATGACGGGCCAGAAGGCTCAGTAGAGAAAACTCTTTCGCCGTCAGTTCCAGTCGCGTTCCGGCACGAAATACCCGACGAGCCAGCAGATCAAGATGGAGATCGTTAATTTGCAGTTGTGTGATATCCGCTCCATCGGTTGAGCGGCGACGCACCAGCGCCTGAATGCGCGCCACCAGCTCAATGAGCGAGAAAGGTTTAGGGAGATAATCATCAGCGCCAAGCCGAAGCCCTTTGACGCGCTCGTCGACCGATCCCCGTGCAGATAACATCAATACAGGGGTCTGTTTACTGGCTCGTACGCCTTCCAGTACCCGATAACCATCCATTCCCGGTAACATTACATCGAGGATTATCGCGTCGTAGTCGAATTCCAGTGCGTAATGAAGACCTTCGGCCCCATCCGCTGAAACATCTACTGTAAACCCGGATTCACCCAGCGCACGGCTGAGATAGGTTGATGTTTTTTCCTCATCCTCGACTAACAACAGCCGCATAACGTGACATCCTCATTAACTTTTCAACGGAGCGTCTACATCTGAATAAACCTGTACCGCATCCGGCAACCGTTGACCCTGAATAGTGATGGCATCCAGTGAACGGGTGAGTTCGGTCATTTCGCTAGACGTCAGTGAGATCCGTGCGGCGGCCGTGTTTTGCAGCATATGATCTTTGTTTGTGGTGCCCGGGATCGGGACAATCCAGGGTTTGCGAGCCAGTAACCATGCCAGCGCAATCTGGCCCGGTGCGGCATTTTTTCTTACCGCCCAGGTTTTCAGTAATGCCACTAACTGTAAGTTGTGCTGGCGGTTGTCAGGCGAGAAGCGAGTTTCTGTCGCGCGGAAATCACCGACAGCGAATCGGGTATTCTCATCAATCCAGCCCGTTAAAAACTGCACGCCCAATGGGCTCCATGGCACAAACCCTATCCCCAGCTCTTCGCATGTCGAAAGCACATGCTTTTCAGGGCCTCGCCAGAGCATGGAATATTCACTTTGTACGGCTGTGACGGGTAATACCGCATGAGCTCGTCTTAACGTATTAATCCCCATTTCTGACAGACCCCAGTGCAGGACTTTTCCCTGATCCATTAAATCCTTAATCACACCGGCGACATCTTCGATCGGAACCTGAGGATCCACCCGGTGCTGATACAGCAAATCGATGCGATCGGTACGCAGGCGTTTGAGCATATTTTCGACGACCAGTCTGATATGCTCCGGTCGGCTATTGAGGCCCGGCAGGCGCTTACCCGTCTGCTGATCGATGTTCCAGCCAAATTTAGTGGCGATAACTATTTTGTCCCGAAAAGGGGCGACGCCTTCACCCAGGATCTTCTCCACCTCAAAGGGACCATAAGCTTCAGCAGCATCAAAAAGCGTCACGCCCTCATCAAATGCCCGACGGATAATGCTCACCATTTCGGGACGCCACGGGACAGACGTGTCGTATTTACGGCTCATGTTCTGGACACCCAGACCCACGGCAGAAACGTCAAGGCTGCCTAGTTTACGTTTACCCGGTGAGGCTGAGCGTTGGCTGCCTTGTCTGGAGGCATCACCCTGAGAGGATTTCCCCGTTGCTGAAGCATGAGGAATCAGTGATGCTGCGGCGATACCCGCCCCGGCAACTAATAACTTACGTCGCTCGGGCATCGCCGGGTTGTGTTGACTTTTCATGGATCATTCCTTTTCTCAGTAAATTGAACATGAACCTCATTTAATCTGAGCGCATTCTGCCCCTTGATTACCAACATAAAGCTGACGGTTACCTGACAGCGTTGTCAGAAACCATTGCCTGCCGCACAGTGGCTTCCTGACAAAAATGTTATTCGCCTGTCACGAGGCTGACAGCCCTCACTCCCTAATCTGAGCCTGCATATTCGATATCACGAGCCTGCATGGACAGGCCGTCACTCATCGGGAGAGACCATGAAATTCACGCTGTTAAGTGCAATGTTGCTTACGGCAATGGCCGGAGTTACCTCGGTTAATGCTGCTGACTATAAAAAGAATCCATTTACCCTCGTCTACGACGGTGCCATCACCGAGAACGTCAAAGGCAAGGTCAACATTCATCCGGTGAAATACGATCTGCATGGCATCCAGATTGCCGCGAATGTCTACACGCCAGCCAACTACGACCCCGCGAAAAAATACCCTGCGGTTGTGGTTGCGCATCCGAATGGCGGCGTAAAAGAGCAGGTCGCCGGGTTATATGCTCAGCGTCTGGCCGAGCACGGATATATCACTATTACCGCCGATGCGGCTTATCAGGGGGCCAGTGGCGGCATGCCTCGTAGCGTTGATAAGCCTGCCAATCGCATTGAGGATATTCACGGTATGGCTGACTACATCAGCCAGTACCCAGGGGTTGATACCGCCCGCATCGGCTTGCTGGGCATCTGCGGCGGCGGTGGCTATTCATTAAAAGCCGCCCAGACGGATAAGCGCTTTAAAGCGCTGGCGACGCTGAGCATGTTTGATTCCGGGCTCGTGCGCCGCAATGGTTATCAGGACTCGCAGATTTCCACTATTCAGGAGCGTTTGAAACAGGCAAGTGATGCGCGCGCCAAAGAAGTCACCACCGGTGAGGTCAGCTATTCCGGAGACGCCAACCTGACAGATGAACAAATCGCGAAACTTCCGTACGATTTGTACCGTCAGGGTTACGAGTATTACTGGAAAACGCATGCTCACCCGAACTCAACGTTCCGCTACACCACAAGCAGCCTGCTTGATTTGATGAGCTTTGATGCGCAAAGCAATATTGATCTCATCAATCAGCCGCTGCTAATGATGGCCGGTACTAAAGCTGACTCGCTTTACATGACCGAAAGCGCATTCAAAAAGGCCACCGGTACGAAGAATAAACAACTGTTCCTGATTGATGGCGCAACGCATATCGAAACCTACTGGGTACCTCGTTACGTTGATCAGGCGATGAAAAAATTAGATACATTCTTCGATCAAAATATTTAATCCGTTCTACTGATACCCTGGCCAGCCTTGCAGGCTGGCCGTTATATGGTCCCGCCGCGACTATCCACTTACCGGCTTAATATTCGTTGCGCCTGGTAACGTGATGTGCCCAGATTAACGAAGTTGGGGGGAAAGATAATTACGCCCATTAACTAGGCGCAATGAATGAAATTCATAGACCCAGTCCGGAAACTCCGAATAAATTCAGCCTGGGCCATGTCATTTAATAGGTCTGGATTACGGTTATTGTTGCCATATGTCTGCTTCACGCTCATGACAGCCCGGGTTATGCACCTCCCGAAGGCAGCCCTGTGCCATAAAAGCATAAGCTCACGAATGCGACGCAACCATGTCAGTGCTCTGTTGCCAGTAGCAAGAAGATATTAGGTTGGTGTATTGTTTTTAAAAGATTAATCACGCGGAAGGACATTCGAAGTATGCTTAAAATACTTGGCAAAACGACGTCAATAAATGTGCGCAAAGTGCTCTGGACCTGCGAGGAAGTGGGGCTGGATTATGTTCAGGAAGATTACGGTAGCGGGTTTGCCTCGACGGAAACCGATGCATTTCGCGCTATGAACCCAAACGCCATGGTGCCCGTGTTGATTGACGATGAATTCGTGCTGTGGGAATCGAATTCGATTTGCCGCTATCTGGCGCGCAAAGCCGGGCGCGATGACTTGCTCCCCAACGAAGCGCAGGCGTGCGCTAACGTCGAGCACTGGATGGACTGGCAGGCGACCGAGTTTAACAACGCCTGGCGTTATGTCTTCCCGGCCCTGGCGCGTAAGAACCCGGCCTATAACGATCAAAACGCGATTGCCGCAGGCATTAAAGAGTGGAATCACTGTATTGGTATTCTTGAACAACAACTCCAGCGCACCGGCGCATGGGCGGCAGGTGAGACGTTTACGCTGGCCGATGTGGTGCTCGGGCTGTCGGTGAATCGCTGGAAAATGACACCGTTTCCCCACCCTGAAGTCCCTGCCATTGACGCGTGGTTTACGCGCTTGAATCAGCGACCGGCATTCTTGCGTCATGGGAATAATGGTATGGTCTAAAAGCCGGATTGGCGGCGATGTGTCAGCACGCTATATCACGCTTTACGACAGTCAAAGGGCGGCCCGGTTTACTCCGCCGGCCGCCGGTGGTTTTGTTTCGCTACTGGTTTACGGCATCATATAAGTTAGCCGTTCTTCATCAGTAATTGCGCAATGTTCGGTATTGCTCAGTCCGGTTGGTGGTTCAGGTTATTTGGCGATTGATCAGATCGCCTGACACGGACTGAGTTTTTTAATGATCGACAATGCCGTGGTGTTATTGAGCAGAGAGCTCTCTGCGGATGATGTCTGCGCCTGCACTTAACGCATTGAGTTTGCCTGTGGCTACCCGACGAGATAAGGGGGCCATTCCGCAGTTGGTCGAAGGATAGAGCTTGTCGGCATCGACAAATTGGAGTGCTTTTCGTAACGTATCGGCGACTTCCTCTGGTGTCTCTATCGTATTGGTTGCCACATCAATGGCCCCTACCATGACTTTTTTACCGCGAATCAGCTCAAGCAGATCCATTGGAACACGCGAGTTATGGCATTCCAGCGAGATGATATCGATAGTCGATGTTTGCAGTTTGGGAAACGCTTCTTCATATTGCCGCCACTCTGACCCCAGCGTCTTTTTCCAATCGGTATTGGCCTTGATGCCATAGCCATAGCAAATATGTACAGCCGTTTCACATTTCAGCCCTTCAATGGCTTTTTCTAACGCGGCGATCCCCCAGTCATTCACTTCATCAAAGAAAACATTAAATGCGGGCTCATCAAACTGGATGATATCGACACCTGCAGCCTCTAATTCTTTCGCTTCCTGATTGAGTATTTTTGCGAATTCCCAGGCGAGCTTTTCGCGGCTTTTGTAGTGGTTATCATAGAGCGTATCAATCATCGTCATCGGCCCTGGCAAGGCCCATTTAATGGGTTGCTTGGTGAGTTGACGTAAGAATTTAGCATCTTCAACAAACACGGGTTTTTGACGCGCCACCGCACCGACCACTGTCGGTACGCTCGCGTCATAGCGATTACGAATTTTAACCACTTCACGTTTCTCAAAATCCACGCCGCTAAGGTGTTCAATAAACGTGGTGACAAAGTGTTGGCGTGTTTGTTCGCCATCGCTGACAATATCAATACCTGCACGCAGTTGATCAAACAGCGACAAGCTTAATGCATCTTTTTTCCCCTCAATCAACTCGTCGTTTTGTAATTTCCAGGGGGACCACAGTTTCTCCGGCTCGGCGAGCCAGGAAGGCTTGGGTAAACTGCCGGCAGTCGAGGTAGGTAGCAATGTTTTCATAGCAGGTGACCTTATATTTTTGGTGAATTAGCGCGCGTAATGAGCCGACCATTGCTCAAGAATATTTTTGTACGGTTTGATGAAGTGCTCTTCAGTAAACTTCCCTTGCTTAATGGCCAACTGGCTGCGCTCTTCCCGATCATAAACAATTTTTGTTAATGAATGATCATGATGATTCAGGTTGGGGCAATAGTATTGCCCGGCAGCGGAGTTCGCATTGTAAATCTCAGGGCGGTAGATTTTTTGGAACGTCTCCATCGTGCTGATGGTACTGATAAGCTCAAGATCCGTGTAATCACTCAGTAAATCACCAAAGAAATAAAAAGCCAAAGGCGCCACACTATTTTGTGGCATAAAGTAGCGAACCTGTAGCCCCATTTTTTCGAAATACTGTTCGGTTAAAGAAGAACCATTTGGCTGGTACTCGATGCCCAATACAGGATGCTGGTTTCCCGTTCTATGATAGGTTTCTTTGCTGGAAACACTTAAGCATATTACCGGCCGCTTGCTAAATTTGTCTTTGTATTCCTGCGAATTGACGAAATATTTAAATATATTCCCATGCAAATCGCCAAAGTTATCGGGAATGCTAAATTCGGATTGACGATTATTATGCTCTAACAACAACACACTAAAATCATAATCACGCACGTAAGACGAGAAGTTATTACCTACAATACCTTCAATCCGTTGGTTTGTTTTTTTATCAATGATGTTTGTTTTCAAAATTTCAATTGCCGGGAAGGTGGCGTTATTGTCGGCAATGTGCATATCAACAGAAATGATTTCAAGTTCGACGGAATAACGGTCACCTTTGGGGTTATCCCAATACGCCAATGTATTGAAGCGATTGTCAATCATCACTAATGTATTGCGTAAGTTCTCCTGGCGGCTCGTTCCTCTGGCCAAATTCGCAAAGTTAGTCGTGATACGCGTATTTTCGGAGGGGTTATAGTTCTCATCGAAGCAACTGCTTTTAATCGTAAATGTAAAATTTTTAGTCATCGCGTTCTTTTTTCCTGATGCTTGATATGAAAACCCGGTTAAAGTGTTGATGTTAAATGACTTTATTTTGTCATTTGGTGGTCTTCATGTTGCTGACAAGTTAATTTAGCATATTTTATGCCAGAGTTGATGGGCGAGGGAAAGCGACTTAATTTCATTACAACATGAGCCATATTCATGGTCGGGTATACGGTCAGGTCAGGGATGGTTGCAGACGTCGCTCAACGTCTTATCTTGGCACGGTGATGGCGTTGTTTTCTCGCCGCATTGTTTGGTTGATGGGCAGCCGAATAACCAAAGAACGCGTGTTAGATGCACGAGTAATCGCCGTGACAAGACTGATCATGAGCCTTGTCCTAAAGGGCCAACTCAACTTAACGTGTTGGCCTGCAACTCGAATTATTTTGGGTATACACAGGGTAATGAAAGCCGTTCAGCACCGCTATCGGTAAGGCAATATCAGCCTGTTGTCACCGGCGTGCATGCGGGCGTTGACGTTACATCGTATATCCCGGCTTTTTGGTGAGATTAGCCAGTTCCGGCCCGATTTCGATATCGTAAACCGCGTCTTTCCAGCGCTCCGGCGCGATTTCCGTCAGGGCAACCGAGATCGACTTGTCTTCCGCGTTCAGGTACTTCTTGAGCAATTCGCTGATTTCGTTTGCCAAATCCTGTTTGACGGTTTCCGGCAGATTGCGGGGGAAATACTTGATGGCAACATGTGGCATAGATAAGGCTCCGTGTATTGCGTCCGGTATATGGCGGACAGCGGTTAAACCTAACGCCGACGGCCATCCGCGCAGTGTCTGCGCCGGCATGGCCTCGGGCGGCAAGCGTTAGTGCTTTATTATTGACGTCGGCTTAACCGGTGGCAACGTTTGTCGCCATCATCAGTGCGTCGTGACTGCATCCAGCGCGCGCAGGTGTTCCGGCTGCCAGGACAGATTGATTTCGCTGCCGATTTGCCAGTCCGGGTTAACGTCGCTGGCCGGCAGTTTCACCATAAACTGCGGTTGACCGGCAACCTCGGTCATCATGCGCACATGATCGCCGAGATAGATAAATTGCTGGATACGGGCTCTGACCTGTTGTGCGCCGTCCGGCAGCACGCTGGCGTTGACCCGTACCCGCTCCGGGCGAATACACAAATGGATTTTCCTACCCGGCGAGCTGGGGCGGACTTTCAGCGCGCGTAATTCGGTGCCGTCATCCAACTGAGCCTGATAGTAGTCGCCGTCGCCGCCGGACTGGGTGCCAATCAGCGTGTTGTTTTCGCCGATAAACTGCGCCACGAAGGCATTCTGCGGGCGTTCGTAAATGTCGCTGGGGCTGTCCATCTGCTGAATAATCCCGTCGTTGAAGACCGCGACCCGGTCCGACATGGTCATGGCTTCGCTCTGATCGTGGGTGACGTACACCACGGTGAGTTCCAGCGCCCGGTGTAGCTCCTTGATTTCCAACTGCATGTGCTCGCGCAACTGCTTGTCCAGCGCGCCCAGCGGTTCATCCATCAGTACCAGACGCGGCTCGAACACCAGCGCTCTGGCCAGCGCCACGCGCTGTTGCTGACCGCCGGACATCTGCGCCGGGTAACGATCGGCCAGATTGGTCAGTTTGACGCGGTCCAGCACCCGATCCACTTTGTCTTTGATATCGCTGCGGTTCATGCGACGAATGGAGAGCGGAAACGCCAGGTTTTCCGCCACCGTCATGTGCGGGAACAGCGCATAGTTCTGAAACACCATGCCGATACCGCGCTGGTGCGGCGGCAGGTTGTGCAGCGGCGTGTCACGCAGCAGAATTTCGCCCTGTGTCGGCGTTTCAAACCCGGCCAGCATCATCAGGCTGGTGGTTTTGCCGGAGCCGGACGGGCCCAGCATGGTCAGAAACTCGCCTTCCTGAATATCCAGATTCAGATTTTTGACCACCAGACGATCGCCATCGTAGGTTTTTTGAATATTTTTGAAGCTAACGTAGGTTTTCATTCTTCCCTTCTCTCACGTGTCGTAGCGCGGTGCTGATGACTGATGTATGCATAAGTCATGCCTGATAGTTAATTAAGAAATTATTCTTATAAATTTGAGCATGAAAAAAGATCAATTCAGGGGTTTGCTTCGGCGGAAAATCACAGCAAAAAATCAGGCTGAAGCTCGGCCGTTAAGATCAGAGTATTGTGCATGTTGCACAATAGTAAAATCGCAAGAGTTAGCAGCAGCAGTGAACAATAAGGTGCACGACAATCCGCCTTTGCCTCAAAATGGTGAGCGCGTGTTAAATAAAGGCACTGATATTGTGCGTGACGGCAAGGCGAAAACCGGGGCGGATAGGGTGTCTGCCGGGCCGGTTTTTCTGCGGCGAGCGGGGCGCTCAAACCGCGTGTGGGGGATTCAGGCGCGCGCGTTTTCCAGCGCGCGTAAACAGGAAAGAATGACGTCAAACGCCCGCACCATCTCGGCGTCGTCCACGCTGGCGTAACCGAGCAGCAGCCCGCGCTGGTGCGTCGGCCGCAGATAGTAACTGGACAGCGGTTTGACCATCACGCCGTGTTGCAGGATACGGGCGCTCAGCACCACATCGTCGATGCGGTCGGGTAACCGCAAAATCAGGTGCAGACCGGCATTACTGTTGTAGCCAAGGTACGCTTCGCCCAGATGCTGCACGATCAACTCGCTCAGCAGGGCGCGGCGGCGTGCATACAGCAGGCGCATGCGGCGGATGTGGGCGGCGTAGTGGCCTTCGCTGATGAACTGACTCAGCGTCAGTTGCGTCAACAGGTGGCCGCCCCGGTATAGCTCGGCGTGCGCCGTTTTCAGCTCACGCGCCAGATGCGGCGGCAGCACCATGTAACTGACGCGCAATCCCGGATAGAGGGTTTTACTGCAGGTGCCGATGTAAATCACCGGCGGCTGGGTTTGCAGCCCCTGTAATGCCGGGATGGGGCTGCCGGAAAAACGGAACTCGCTGTCGTAATCGTCTTCGATGACCCAACTGCTGTGTTCCTGCGCCAGCGCCAGCAGACGCTGGCGGCGCGCCAGGCTCATCACCGCGCCCAGCGGGTACTGGTGCGACGGGGTGACGCAAATCAGCCGCGGCACCGATTGGGGCGAGACGTCGTCCGGCGGCACCATCCCTTGCTCATCCACCTCGATGGGCGCGACGCGCAACCCGTTGATGGTCAACACATTGCGCATTCCCCAGTAGCAGGGGTCTTCAATCCACGCCAGATCGCCGGGGTTGCACAGCATTTTGGCCAGCAGGTCCATCGCCTGATGGGTGCCTTCGGTAATCAGGATTTGCTCCGGGGTACAGGTGACCGAGCGCGCCACCCGCAGGTAGTCCACCAGCGCCTGTTGCAGTTCCGGGCAGCCGCCGATCGGCGAGTAGGAGAGTTGTTCCGGTTTCAGGCGGCGAGACAGCCGGGTTTGCAGCCGCCGCCACAGGTCATGCGGAAAGCTGGCGATATCCGGGATGCCCGGCATAAACGCGCCCCACTGGCGCGCCGACGCGCCGGCGTAGCCCAGCAGATGCATGCCGCGCCGGGAAATTTCCTGCACCACCGGGCGCAACGGCGACTGGGTATCGTCGCGGACATCCGGCGGGCGGGTGTCCGGCAACTGCTCGGTGACGTAACTGCCGCTGCCGGTGCGGGTTTCGATATAGCCTTCCGCCAGCAGCTGTTCGAAGGCGGCGATTACCGTATTGCGCGACAGCGACAGCTGCTGCGCCAGGTCGCGGGACGAGGGCAGCCGCCGTCCCGGCGTGATGTCGCCGGTCAGAATCGCCAGCCGGATAGTGTCGTACAGCCGCTTGTTAAGCGTGCCTTCCTGCTGTTGTTCCAGCCCCTGTAGTAGCAAATCGGTCAGTAGCGAGCGCAAAGTGGATCCTTTAAATATTAAAAACTGGCTCTGGATTATAGGGCCATGCAGGGGATAAATAGCAACATCAGAACGTTAATCGTCAGCCCCCGTCGGGCGGTGTGTTCATCGAATCGGAGCAGAATAATGAGTAACAGCGAATTGAATCAACGTCGTTTGGCCGCCACGCCGCGTGGCGTGGGCGTCATGTGCGATTTCTTTGCCGACAAGGCCGAAAACGCCACCCTGTGGGATGTTGAAGGGCGCGAGTATATTGATTTTGCTGCCGGGATTGCGGTGCTGAACACCGGCCACCGTCACCCGAAACTGGTGGCGGCGGTGCGCGAACAACTGGAGAAATTCACCCATACCGCGTATCAAATCGTCCCCTACGGCAGCTATGTGACGCTGGCGGAACGCCTGAACGCGCTGGCGCCGATCGCCGGCCCGGCCAAGACCGCTTTCTTCACCACGGGCGCCGAAGCGGTTGAAAATGCGGTGAAAATCGCCCGCGCTTATACCAAACGTCCGGGCGTGATCGCGTTTGGCGCGGCGTTCCACGGCCGTACGCTGCTAACTCTGACGCTGACCGGTAAAGTGGCGCCGTATTCCACCGGCTTCGGCCCGTTCCCTGGGTCCATTTTCCACGCGCTGTACCCGAATGCCCAGCATGGCATCACCGTGGAACAGGCGCTGGAGAGCATTGACCGCCTGCTGCACACCGATATCGCCGCCGATCAGGTCGCGGCCATTCTGCTGGAGCCGATACAGGGCGAGGGCGGCTTCAACGTCGCGCCGCCGGAATTCATCAGCGGCGTGCGCCAGCTGTGCGACAAGTACGGCATGCTGCTGATCGCCGATGAAGTGCAGACCGGTTTTGCCCGTACCGGCAAAGTGTTCGCTATGGAATATTACGACGATAAAGCGGACCTGATCACCATGGCGAAAAGCCTGGGCGGCGGTTTCCCGATTTCCGGCGTGGTGGGTCGCGCCGAGGTGATGGACGCGCCGGGCCCCGGCGGGCTGGGCGGTACCTATGCCGGTAACCCGCTGGCGGTGGCGTCGGCGCTGGCGGTGCTGGATGTGATTGAAGAAGAACAGTTGTGTCAGCGCGCCCAGCGCCTGGGCGCTACACTGGTAGAAGCGCTGGAGCGGGCGAAAGCCGGCAATGCGGCGATCGCCGATATTCGCGCCCGCGGCTCAATGGTGGCGGTGGAGTTTAACGATCCGCAGACCGGCAAACCGAGCGCGGAGATCACCAAAAAATACCAGCAGGCGGCGCTGGAACAGGGACTGCTGCTGTTGACCTGCGGCACGCACGGCAACGTGATTCGTTTCCTGTATCCACTGACCATTCCGGATACCCAGTTTAGCAAGGCGCTGTCGATTCTGAGCAGCGTTCTGGCGAAGTGAGACGTGAGTGAAAGGGTAGTTATGCAACTGAAAAATAAAACGTTATTCCGTCAACAATGTCTGATCGGCGGCGAATGGCAGGATAGCAGCAACGGGGCGCGTCTGAGCGTGACCAATCCTGCAACCGGCACCGAGCTGGGCAGCATTCCGCTGGTGACGGCGGAACAGACCCAGCAGGCGATTAGCGCCGCCGAACAGGCGCTGAGCGCCTGGCGCCAGCGCACCGGCAAAGAGCGTGCTGCGTTGATGCAGGCCTGGGCGCAGTTGATTCGCGCGAATCAGGACGATCTGGCGGCCATTCTGACCGCCGAGCAGGGCAAATCGCTGGCGGAAGCCAGCGGTGAAATCGCCTACGCCACCTCGTTTATCGACTGGTTTGCCGAAGAAGCCAAGCGGGTGGAAGGCAGCGTGCTGCAGTCGCCGCAGGCCAGCCAGCGCTTGCTGGTGATCAAACAGGGTATCGGCGTGTGCGCCGCGATCACGCCGTGGAACTTCCCGGCGGCGATGATCACCCGCAAAGCCGCACCGGCGCTGGCGGCTGGCTGCGCCATGATCGTCAAACCGGCGGAGCAGACGCCGTTTACCGCATTGGCGCTGGCGGAGCTGGCGCAACAGGCCGGTATTCCCGCCGGCGTATTGCAGGTGGTGACCGGCGAAGCGCCGTCGGTGGGTAAAATCCTGTGCGACAGCCCGGTGGTACGCAAGTTGAGTTTTACCGGTTCTACCGAAGTTGGCCGTATTTTGATGGCGCAATGTGCGCCGACGGTGAAAAAGCTGTCGCTGGAACTGGGCGGCAATGCGCCGTTTATCGTGTTTGACGATGCTGATCTGGAGCAGGCGATAAAAGGCATTCTGGCATCCAAATTCCGCAACAGCGGCCAGACCTGCGTCTGCGCCAACCGCATTTATGTCCAGCGCGGCATCTATCCGGCGCTGGCGGCCCGGCTGGTGGCAGAGGTGGAAAAGCTGAAAGTGGGTGACGGCACCCAACCCGGCGTGATGCAAGGCCCGCTGATCGACCAGGATGCGGTCGGCAAAGTCGAGCAACATATTGACGATGCGCTGTCGAAAGGGGCGGAACTGCTGACCGGCGGCTCACGCCACGCGCTCGGCGGCACCTTCTTCACCCCGACGGTGATTGGCGGCGTGACGCGCGAGATGCGTTTTGCCCGCGAAGAAACGTTCGGCCCGGTGGCGCCGCTGTTTCCGTTTGACGATGAAGCGCAGGCGGTGGCGATGGCCAACGATACCGAGTTCGGTCTGGCCGCCTACGTCTACACCCGCGACGCCGTCCGTCAGTGGCGGGTGCCGGAAGCACTCGAATACGGCATGGTGGGGATCAACACCGGCCTCATTTCCAACGAAGTGGCCCCCTTTGGCGGGGTGAAACAATCCGGATTGGGACGCGAAGGCTCACGCTTTGGCATCGAGGAATACCTGGAGATGAAATATCTCTGCGTTGACCTCACCCCCTCAGCCTGACGGCGGATGAACAGGGATGTTCATCCCGCGTACTGGCGAGCCAGAGTGGTGCAATTGTCTTGTTCTATTGCACCACAATAAGGCGAATTCGGCAGGGCTTGCTCATCACGCGCCACGCAATGTATCAGGCAGAAAACAAGTCACCAGGTAAAAAAACAAGTCATCACGCGAAAAACAGCATAGGCACTGTGCACATTGCACAGTGCGGTTTCTCCACGGCGCCGTTCAGCGGTTTTTCAACACAGACAACAGAAACTGGCACGAAAACTGCTTTATAAAATGATGCCTATGCATCAAAAAAATTTAAGGGTTTCGCCCTCGTGGGCATACGTTGACTACTCTCTTCAGGAGCCAGACCATGTTGAAAAAATTTGCATTATCCGCTCTGCTCGTTGCCATGGCTTCCCAGAGCTGGGCCGAGAACCTGACCGTGATTTCCTTTGGCGGCACCAACAAGGACGCGCAGGATAAAGCGTTTTACAAACCGTTCCAGGCGGCAGGCAAGGGCGCGATTGAAGCCGGCGAATACAACGGTGAAATGGCTCGCATCCGCGCTATGGTGCAGACCGGCCAGGTCGGCTGGGACGTGGTGGAAGTGGAAGGTCCGGAACTGCTGCGCGGTTGCAACGAAGGGTTGTTTGAAACGCTGGACTGGAAAAAGCTGGGCGATCAGGCTGATTTCGTAAAAGGTTCGGTGTCCGAGTGCGGCGCCGGGATCTTTGTCTGGTCCACCGTGCTGACCTATAACGCCAACAAACTGCAACAGGCGCCGAAAAGCTGGGCCGATTTCTGGGATGTGAAAAATTTCCCCGGCAAGCGCGCGCTGCGTAAAAGCGCCAAGTTCACGCTGGAAATCGCCTTGCTGGCGGACGGCGTGAAACGTGAAGAGGTCTACAAAGTGCTGGCGACCCCGGCCGGCGTCGATCGCGCGTTTAAGAAACTCGATCAGATCAAATCCAATATCCAGTGGTGGGAATCCGGCGCGCAGCCGTTGCAGTGGCTGGTAGCGGGCGACGTGGTGATGACGTCCGCCTACAACGGCCGCGTGGCGGTGGCGCAGAAAGAGAAACCGGGCATCAATATCGTCTGGAACGACGGCCTGTACGATCTGGATAGCTGGGCCATCGTGAAAGGCACCAAACACAAAGCGCTGGCCGAGCAGTTCATCGCGTTCGCCAACCAGCCGGAAAACCAGAAAGTGTTCGCGGAAAACATCGCCTACGGCCCGACCAACGCGAAAACCACCGCCTTGCTGGACCCGGCCGTCAGTAAAAACCTGCCGACCGCGCCGGATAACCTGGCTCAGTCGGTGCAGGTGGATACCGAGTTCTGGATCGATCACGGCGAAGAGCTGGAGCAGCGTTTCAACGCCTGGGCCGCCCAGAAGTAATCCCGAACCGGTATTGATCACAAGGAGAGAACGCTTATGTCCCAGAACGAGATGTTGAAGGCAGAGCCGCCTGCCGGCGGCGAGGGAAACCGTACCAGTCTGAAACAGCAGTTGCATCAGGCGCAGGCCCGCTATCAGAAACGGTCGCTGCTGCTGATTGCGCCATTGTTCCTGTTCATTCTGGTCAGTTTTCTGTTCCCGATACTGTCGATTCTGGGCAAAAGCGTGTCCAACCCGGACCTGCGCGTCAGCATGCCGACCACTATCGAGGCGATGCGGCAATGGTCCGGCAAGAATGTGCCGGATGAGAGCGTGTTCCGGGCGCTGGTGAGCGATCTGCGCAATGCCCGCAGCACCGGGCAGGTCGCCACCATCACCAAACGGTTGGGTTATGAAGATGGTCAGTACCGCCAGCTTATCACCCGCACGCTGCGCAAGCTGCCGTCAGATGAGCAGCAGGGGCTGCGCGAACAGTTGATTGCCGACCAACCGATGTGGGGCGAACTGACCACCTGGAAAACCATCGACCGCGCGTCACGGCCTTTCACCAGCTACTATCTGTTGGCGGTATTCGACCACAAGGTGGACCCGCAGACCGACAACGTGGTGGCGCAACCGGCGGATCAGGCGCTGTACGTCGATGTGCTGCTGCGCACGCTGCTGATGGCGGGCGTGGTCACGTTGCTGTGCGTGGCGCTGGGCTACCCGCTGGCTTACTGGCTGGCGAAACAGCCGGATAATCGCGCCAACCTGCTGATGATTCTGGTGTTGCTGCCGTTCTGGACCTCACTGATTGTGCGTACCGCCAGTTGGATCGTGTTGTTGCAATCCGGCGGGTTGATCAACCGCTCGCTGATGGGGCTGGGCATCATTGATGAGCCGCTGGTGCTGGTGTTTAATCGTATCGGCGTCTACATCTCCATGACCCACATTCTGTTGCCGTTCTTCGTGTTGCCGCTGTATGCGGTGATGAAAGGCATTTCGCCCAACTATGTGCGGGCAGCGATTTCGCTGGGCGCGCATCCGTTTCTGGCGTTCTGGCGGGTGTATGTGCCGCAGACCTACGCCGGGGTGACCGCTGGCGCGTTGCTGGTGTTCATGATGGCGATTGGCTACTACATTACGCCGGCGCTGCTGGGCGGGCCGGGCGACCAGATGCTCAGCTATTTTGTGGCGTTTTTCACCAACACCACCATGAACTGGGGGATGGCGGCGGCGCTGGGGACACAACTGCTGGTGATCGTGGTGCTGCTGTATGTGGTGTATATCCGTGTCACCCGCACCGACGCCGACGCGGCGGCGCGTTAACCGAAGGAGCAAGCGATGAAACCGATGAAGGAAATGAGACAACAGGGTTCGCAGCTGCTGCGGGTGTGGAATGGCTTCTTCAATTTTTACGGCGCGGCGATGCTGCTGTTTCTGATCGTGCCGGTGTTGGTGATTGTGCCGCTGTCGTTCAACGCCGGGTCGTTCCTCAGCTACCCGCTGGCGGGCTTTTCCCTGCGCTGGTACCGGGAGTTCTTCCATTCCAGCGAATGGCTCAGTGCGCTCGGTAACAGCCTGTTGATTGCGCCGCTGGCGACGGTGCTGGCAACCGTACTGGGCGTGCTGGCGTCGGTGGGGCTGGTGCGCGGCGAGTTTCGCGGCAAGTCGCTGGTGATGGCGGTGTTGATTTCGCCGATGATTGCGCCGGTGGTGATCGTGGCGGTAGGGATGTTCTTCTTTTTCGCCAAGCTGTCATTGCTGAACAGCTATATTGGTCTGGTGCTGGCCCATGCGGTACTGGGCGTGCCGTTTGTGGTGATCACCGTGACCGCGGTGCTGAAAAATTACGATCAGAACCTGACCCGCGCCGCCGCCAGTCTGGGCGCGCCGCCGTTGCTGGCGTTTCGTAAGGTGACGCTGCCGTTGATCGCCCCCGGCGTATTCTCCGGCGCATTGTTCGCGTTCGCCACCTCGTTTGATGAAGTGATCGTCACGCTGTTTCTTGCCAGCCCGCGCCAGCGCACGCTGCCGTTGCAGATGTTCGCCGGGATCCGCGAAAACCTCGATCCGACCATCGCCGCCGCCGCGACCATGATGGTGGCCGCCGCGCTGGTGTTGCTGGTGGTGATGGAGGTGCTACGCCGTCGTGCGGAGAAACTACGCGGCGGGCGTTGATTCCGACGGTGGGTTGATGTCAGTAGCAATATCTATGAAGCGCCCTTGCCGGAATTGGCAGGGGCGTTGTTGTTTGCCATAAGAGGTGACGCTATTGAATTAATCTGCCGGCGTTGTTTCTGATTCATGCGGCGTAAAATAATCCATCCGGTAATTTTCCCTCTGTTGAATATTTATCCTTTTGGATACTAGTCCTGCTGTTATTAAAAATAATAACAATAGAAATCATGTAATTAATCCTTTTAACGCAATTGTGAATGCAGGCAGCTTGCATTGTTGGTTTATTACGTCATTCTTAAAGAACTCTCTGTGTTTTCCATAATTTTATAATGCGCCATGATGGCGATATTTTTTGTGCTTTATTTTTCATTCCTTGAAAAACGGATTTGTTGTTTTTATAAAACCAATCATGTCTGGGCGAGGGTTAATATGAAAAAGTACATTATCGTATCAATGATGGTGCTGTCGGGCTGTGCAGTAAAACCGGAAGTGTCGTATCAAATCATTCAGGGGGACAAGCCTGCAGGCGAAAAACTGCTGGATAAAAAGATATCCGATAGCTTTTATCTGGCATCATCTTCTGTGATTTTTGAGCCTGAATATGAAAAAAAATCCAATGGCGAAAATGGCGCTTTAAAATATAAGGTCACTGTTTTAAATCATGATTACAAGAAATTTAAAGTGGGTATTTCTCCTAAAGAAAGTCTGTTCACCAAAACAAACATTAGTATGTCCAAAATTGAAAATACAGACAGAGTGAAAGACATTGGAGTTGATACAGAGGATAACAGAGAAAAGGCTGTTAAAGAGTTTGGTGCATTGGCGATTGCAGTGACTAAATTTATACCAATACCTCTCTCTTCTACGAATAATAATAAAACCGTTCAGACTAAAATAGTCGAAACTAAAATAGTCGAAACCAAAACAGTAGACATTGACGACAAGATATTAAATGAGAATGGAAAATCCATTGATTTATCGGATGGTTATAGTGCAGAAATAGCATTGGGGAGTGTGCCCGTCGATGCCATTTCTGCCGACTGGGTTGTGCCATCATTGCCGGAGAACCTGGATAAGATTAAGCACCATTTTATCTACGCCTCCTGTAGAGACGCCGTCATTAAGGTAAAAAAGGCAGGGGCAGTTGAAGAGACTGTTTATGTCAGAGTGAATGACCCAAGATATTTGCAGGCGGTGGCTTTACCGGTGAAAGGGAAAGTGACCACCCATTCTCAGTGTGGCGTGTCGGTTGTTACCGAAAAGAATAGCCAGTCAACGGATACCGCCGTCTTAACCGCGTTGCTGAATGAAATGAAAAACGTTAAAGACGCAGTGGCGAAAAAGTAATGCCATTACCTGCCGGGTTGCTGCCGGATATAACGCACGGTTGAAAGGTATTGGCATTGGATAGTCGCGGCCTGGGCCGCGACCATCATGAAATGCCGCCTAATCAGAACCGGAACGTGGCGGTCGCGGTAACGCGACGTTCGCTGCCCCAGTAGCAGGCGTAATCGGTATAACAGCTGGCCACGTACTGGCGATTCAGCAGGTTATCGACATTGACGGCCAGGCTGGAGCCGGGCATACCGAACGCCGCCAGATCGTATTTCACCATCGCATCCAGCAATCCGTAAGGCGCCACCTTAAAGGTATTGTTCGCATCGCCGTAGGAACTGCCGACGTAGCGCACGCCGGAACCGATGGTCAGCCCGCTGAGCGTGGAATGGTTAAAGGTGTAATCCGCCCACAGCGAGGCCTGATTGTTGGGAATCTGATACGGGCGTTTACCTTGCAGATCGGTGTCGTGGGTATATTTGGCATTAACATGCGAATACGCCGCCGTCACGTTGATGTTCTGCGTCAGCGCGCTCTTGGCTTCCAGCTCCAGCCCGCGCACCGTGATTTCACCGCTCTGGACACTGAAGTTGGTGTTGTCGGGATCGGTAGTCAGGTTGTTGCTCTTGGTCAGCGAATAGACCGCCGCCGTCAGCACCAGCGGGCGATCCTTCGGTACGTATTTCACCCCGGCTTCATACTGCTTGCCGAGCGACGGTTTGAAGGTCTGGCCGCTGGCGCTGGCGCCCGATGTCGGTTCAAAGGATTCGCTGTAACTGAAATATGGCGTGATGCCGTTGTCAAACAGGTAGTTCACCCCGCCTCGCCAGGTAAATTGCCCCTGACTGTTCGAGTCGGTGGTCCCGGCGGTGCGATTCTGCGCCGAGGTTTTCGCCCGGTCGTAACGCCCGCCCAGCGTCACCAGCCACTGATTCCACTGCGCCTGATCCTGCACATAAACCCCGGTCTGCTCCTGACGATTCAGGTAGTTCCAGGGCGACAGCGAATCCGCTGGAATGCTATCGTCGCCGTAAGCCGGATTCAGCAGGTTCAGCGATGATGCCGAGCCAAAGTACTCGTCGATATCGTTACGCATCCGCATGTAATCCACGCCAAACAGCATCGTATGACTGACATCGGCGGTTGAAAACGTCGCCTGCGCCTGATTATCGACAGTAAGGCTGTTCAGACGCTCGTGAGAGATAACGGATGCGCGATCCATGACATACGGCAGCGAGGCGGAAATGCCCGAACCATAGATGCCGCGGTACTGCGTTTCCAACTGCATATAACGCAGGTTCTGCCGCACGGTCCAGGTGTCGTTAAACGCATGTTCGGCGCTGTATCCCACCATCTTTTGGTTACGCGCCATCTTGTTGCTGGCTTCGCCATCGTTAAACGACGTGGACAGCTTATGCGGATTGCCGTTGCTGTCGAGGAACGGGTTAACCGTGCCCTGACGCGGCAGCCAGCCGTAGAAACCGGCATACGGGTCGTTCTGGAAATGGGTCAGCAGCGTAAAGCGGGTATTTTCATCCGGCTGCCAGCTAAATGATGGAGCGATGGCATAACGTTTCTCTTTAGCGAAATCCTGCTGGGTATCGCTGCCTTTCGCCACGCCGGTCAGGCGGTAGGTATACACGCCTTGATCATCGATCGCGCCGCCGAAATCGAAACCGGTCTGGAACAGGTTATCGGTTCCCATCTTGAACTGGACTTCGCGGATGGTTTCAGCCGTCGGCCGCTTGCTGACCAGCGCCACCAGGCCGCCCGGGCTGCTTTTGCCGTACAACACCGACACCGGTCCGCGCAGTACTTCCACCCGTTCCAGCATGTAAGGATCCAGCGACGCTTCCGAATAGTTGTCGCCCTGCAATTTCAGGCCGTCGAGGTACTGATTGGTGTTGACCGCGGTGAAACCACGCAGGTTAACCACGTCATAGGTGTTTGAGCTGCCGCGGTTGCCGGCAAAAACTCCCGGCGTATAGTTCAGCGCGTCTTTGACGCTGACCACCTGACGCGTTTGCATCTCCTCACTGGTCACGACGGACACCGACTGCGGATTTTTTTCAATCGAGGTGTCGGTTTTGGTGCCGGTGGCGCTGCGTTTGGCGGCAATCGTCGGTGCGGCGCCCCACGCATTTTCCGGCGCGGCCGCCGTTGAAGCATCGACGTTGATGGTGTCGTCCGCATAGGCCGTTACCGATGCCGTACCCGCCAGAGCGGCGGAAATCAGCAGCGCCAGCGCGCGTTTGTGGGCATGCGAAGGGGAGACCTGGCCGAAGCCTGCGCCTTGTATTGTTATCATTACGATTTCCCTGACTATTTTTAATTAAAAACAAAAGAAAATGACAATGATTATCATAATCAATAACGATAATGCTGTCAGAGAAAGAATTCGTAACCTGATGTGTACGAATGTATAGATAAGGTAAAGCTAAGAGGCTTACCTGAAACAGACGTTGTCACAGGCCGGGACGGCGAGGTGGCTAACCCCGCGTTACCCGCCCGCGCGCCGGGGCGGGTAATACGTGCGGCATAAGGGCTGATTTATCGCACATCGGCAAAGCGGATAGGCAGCTGTTTGTCGATAAACGGCGCGAGTTTATCCGCCGGGATCGCCGGTTCCACCACCAGGGTGGTGATGTCTTCGCAGGGGATGACATGGTAGCGGGCGATCGCCGGGAGCTTGTCCGACGTCATCGCCACCACAATCTCGTTGCTCTTGCGCGCCGCCGCCTGCTTGAACTCCGCGTCTTCGTAGTCAAACACGGTCAGCCCTTCGGCGGCGTCCAGCGCGCAGCCGCCCAGAAAGCAGAGGTCGAAATAGATGTTCTCCAGCTGTTTTTGCGGTGTGATGCCAAGCGCGCCGCCGGTGCGCGGTTGCACCCGTCCACCGAGCATGATCACCTCCGCATGGGGTGATTTCATCATTTCCAGCGCGATAGCGGGGGAGTTGGTGACCACGGTCACGGATAACGAGGCCGGAATCGCCCGGGCGATAGCCAGATTGGTGGAGCCGGAATCAATAAACACGCATTGACCCGCCTGAACCAGCGCCGCGCAGGACTGACCCAGCCGATCTTTGGCCTCGCTGTCGGCAGCGGCGCGGGTGATGAAATGACCGTCAGCGGGAGCCAGGCTGACGGCGCCGCCATAGACCCGCTTACACACGCCTTCGCGCGCCAGTTCCTGCAAGTCGCGCCGTATGGTGTGTTCCGATACCTGCAATTCCTGCGACAGCAATGTACATACCACCCGGCCTTCCTGGTGCAGCCGATCCCGGATCAGGGATTGTCGCTGCTCAGGAAAAGATGCATAATCGAGCATAACCAATCCTTATAGATAAATAAATCGAGCGTAACGAGCAGAATCAATCATCGTGACGCGCTTTGTCAATCCAATATTGTTGATGTGCATGCTATCGCAAGAGGTGAATACCATGAGTCAGCCACTGCCGGATATGGCGTTTTTTCATACGTTGGCCGAGGCGGCCAGCCAGCAAACCCTGCCACGTTTTCGCTCACACCAGAATCTGCATGTCGGCAGCAAACCCAAAGAGGGATTTCGCTTCGATCCGGTGACGGATGCCGATCGGGAAGCGGAACGGGCGATTCGGGCATTGATTACCGAACACTATCCGGAACACGCGATTTTGGGCGAGGAATTCGGCGCGACCGGCAGCGGCGACATTCAGTGGATTCTGGACCCGGTCGACGGTACCCGGCCGTTTTTGTGCGGATTGCCGGTATGGGGCACGCTGATCGGGCTGTTATATCAGGGGCGCGCCGTGATGGGCATGATGAGCCAGCCGTTCACCGGCGAGGCGTTTTGGGCCGATGGGCGACATGCCTGGTATCGCGGTCCACAGGGGGACGAACGCCGGCTTGCGACACGCAAGAATGTCCCGCTCGATCAGGCCATTCTGCATACCACCTCGCCGGAACCGATTGAACGTCATCCACAGATTCGCTTCGCCGAACTGACCGGGCGCACGCTGATGACCCGTTACGGCGGCGAATGCTACGCGATGGCGATGCTGGCCGCCGGGCACATCGATATCTGCCTGGAGTATGCGCTGCAACCTTATGACATTGCGGCTTTTATCCCGATTGTGGAGCAGGCGGGCGGCGTGGTGACCACGCTACAGGGCGAACGGCCGGAAGCCGGCGGGCAAATTCTGGCGACGGGGTGCCCGCGGCTGCATGAAGACGTGCTGCAAGTCCTTAATGGATAGTTTACTGAATAGCCTAATGGATAGTTGATATGCGGCGCGCGCCGCGGCGGTTATTGGTCAATACCTTTCTATTGGTCAATACCTTTCACACGAGACAGTATCGTTTATGCCACAGTTAACGGATTCCCTGAAAAATTCCCCTTTGTCGGGTCGCGTCATCGACGAACCTGGACGGCGCGAACAACGGGCGACGCGCGCCATGTTTTTTCTGGCCGGGTTCGCCACCGCCGTCTGGGCGGCGCTGGTGCCCTTTGCCAAGCTGAATACCGCTGTCGATGACGGTACGCTCGGCCTGCTGTTGCTGTGTCTGGGCGGCGGCGCGCTGGTGGCGATGCCGGTCACGGGGATGCTGACCACCCGCTTTGGCTGCCGTAAGGTTATCGCGCTGGCGGTGTTGCTGTTTAGCCTGACGCTGCCGTGGCTGGCGGTGATTCCGGATACTCTGTGGCTGGCGATCGCGCTGCTGGTATTCGGCGTCGGGGTCGGCACCACCGACTGCGCCATGAACGTGCAGGCGATTCTGGTGGAAAAGGCGTCGGGCAAAGCCATGATGTCGGGGTTTCACGGGTTTTACAGCATTGGCGGCATCGTTGGCGCCGGGGCGATGAGCGGCATGATGTCGCTGGGGCTGTCGCCGCTGGCGGCCAGCCTGCTTAGCGTACTGGCGGCGCTCTTGTTATTGCTGACGCATCTGTCCGGCCTGCTGACGTACGCCAATCCGCCGGAAGGCCCGGCGTTCGCCATTCCCCGCGGCGCGGTGCTGGTGCTGGGCCTCATCTGTTTTGCCGTGTTCCTGGCCGAAGGCACGGTGTTGGACTGGAGCGCGGTCTTTCTGACCGAGCATCGCGGGATGCCGGACGCGCAAGGGGCGCTCGGTTTTGCGTGTTTTGCCGCCGCCATGACGCTCGGTCGCCTGACCGGGGACCGGGTGGTGACGAAACTGGGGCCGCAACCCGTGGTGATGCTGGGGGCGTCGATGGCGGTCGCCGGTCTGATGCTGGCGGTGTGGGTGCCGTTCTGGCCGCTGGCGCTGCTGGGGTATGCGCTGATCGGGCTGGGGTGCTCCAATATCGTGCCGATCATGTTCTCCGCCATTGGCCGTCAGACCAGTATGCCGCAGGCGGCCGCGGTGCCGGCGGTGACGACGCTGGGCTATCTCGGGGTATTGGCCGGACCGGCGAGTATCGGGTTTATCGCCCATCACAGCAGCCTGTCGGCCGCGTTTCTGGTGGTGGCGGCGTTGCTGGCGCTGGTTGGGCTGAGCGCCAAAGCAGTGAAGGTCTAATCGTTCGGACACATGACGGAGAAAAGTGATGATTAAGCTGATTATTACCGATCTGGACGGCACGTTTCTCAACCGCCACGGCGAGTTCAATCAGGCGTTGTTTGCCGAGGTCAGGGCGCTAATGCAACGCAAGCAGGTACAGTTTGCGCCCTGTACCGGCAAGCAGTGCGACCGGGTTGAAGAACTGTTCGGCGCGCCGGCGGCGGATTTCTGGATTCTGGGCGACAGCGCCACCCGTATCCGGCACCGGGGCGAGTACGTCTATCAGTCGCTGATCGACAATGCGCTCGGCCGGCAGATGATCGCCACGCTGGACGCGGTGAATCAGGAACATGTGATCATCGCCTGTACCCCCGATGGCGCGGTGCTGAAAGATTCGCTGGCGCCGGCGATGATCGAGAAAGTGAAAAAATCCTACGCTACCGTCCGGCTGGTGGCGGATTTCAACGCTGTGCGGGATGATTTTGTCAAAATCTCCCTGTTCGATGAAAAAGGGCGTTGCCATCAGACCCGCACCCATCTGGCGCCCTATGACGATCGCGCTTATATCGTGGTGTCCGAAGCGGCCTGGATTGATATCGCCGATGTCGGGGTACACAAAGGCAGCACGGTGGCCCGATTGCAGGACATGTTGCAGGTAACGCCGGAAGAAACCGCGGTCTTCGGCGACGGGTTAAACGACATTGAGCTGATGCGTTGCGGCGACTACAGTTTCGCCATGCGCAATGCGTTTGAGGAAACCAAGGCCGCCGCCCGCTTTATTACCGGTTCCAACGACGACGACGCGGTGATGCACACCATTATCCGGCTGTTGAACCTGCAGCCGGACGCGGCGTAGCCGGGGTCAGGCGTAGCCCTGATGGATGCGTCGACGGAAGGCGTCCGGCGACAGGGTATCCAGCGCCAGCGCGGGCAGGATGTTATTCTGTCGGCGCAGGTCCTGTCCCCAGATGGCGCTGGCGACATGGATGGCGGCGGTGTGCAACGGCAGCGGCAGCCCCGCGTAACGAGCGATAGTCTCGGCAAACACCAGTCCGTACGGGGTATCCTCCAGAATAAACCGGGTGTCCAGCGTTTGCGGTCCCGCCGGGCCGCCGCGTCGGCGGTGCAGTTCGGCGGCGATATCCGCCAGTTCTTGCTGCGGCAGGTCGAATGACTGCCGGAAGTGTTCCTCAATGCTGTGCAGCGACAGATCGAACGCCGCCGCCAACTGCTGCCGTTCCCTCTCCAGCGCGCCAATCAAGCGCGCCACGCCGTCGGTCAGGTAGTGATACTGCGGCCAGCTTTCATGGCGCTCAATGCGGGTCACATTACATAGCGCCAGCCCGAGGTGGGCAATCGGGTTGATATTGATGAGCGATGTCGCCAGGACGTCGGATTGCGCCCGGAAGCGCGCGCCGAAAAGCCCGGCGCACAGCGCGATGCTCTGCGCGTTATGCGTGACTGGCACAGTGGCGACATCCACGAACTGACGGGCCGCCATGAGGGCGACGGAGTGACCGTCCGGCTGGCGTCGGGCGGTCAGCAGCGTGGTGCCCCAGGTGATGATCGGCAGCGTAAGGCCGCGCGCTGCCAGCCGATCCGCCAGATATAGCGCGCTGAGCGAGCAGGCGCTGTTGATGATAACCGACTGGCCCGGTTGCAGATGGGGCGCCAGCGCGTCCATCACCGCCCGGTGACCATAGCCGGGTACGCACAGCAGGACGGCCTGCGCGTCCGCCACCGCTTTTGCGATATCCGGCGTGATCGTCAGCCGGTACTGCCCGGCGAGGACCCCGGAACAGGTCAGCAGACCTCCCGCTTGCTGCAACGCCAGCAGTTCGTCCGCCACTGCCGACCACAGCACCGGCGTATGCCCGGCGTGCGCCAGCCAGCCCGCGCTGGCCAGGCCGATATTGCCGGCTCCCAGAATAGCGACTTTCATAATTGAGTCCTTACAACGAATCGGATTTCGTCCGGGTTATCTTTGCTCTGGTTATATTTGCGATAGCGTATTCCGCCCGGCGGGCATGAATTATTCCCCTCGGTGGATGAAAATAACGGAATGCTGCTCCAGCACCGCCCGGCAGGCGCGGTCAGATAGCGCGATGCCTGAAACAAGCGCGCACGAAGCCCGTCCCGCCAGAGGCGGTAATTTATCTTCGCCGGTAGCCGACGGTGTTTTTATGCTTTACGCGCATGATTCATTCATTAATTGCTGATGAATGAACATGGCGGAAATATATTTTTTTGCGCAATAAATCCGGATAAGCGATTTTTAATTCCGGTGATGATTATCGCTATATCCCAGAATCTACGCAGCAGCGCTTCATCCAGACGGTCGCCCCGCGTGCCTCGATTCCTGGCTGCCTAGTTATTCAGCGTGGTCATGATGCGGTGATGATCGTCTGAATGAAACAGGGTAAACGCCGGTAAGCGTTCCCGGGCGCTGGCCTCCAGCGCGTCGATCAGTTGCAGCACCGGCGTTCTTGGCGTCCGGGACTGCGGCGTCACCACGCCGAAGTGGTAGGGAATGTCCGTATCCAGTTCCCGAATCGCCAGCCCGTCCAGCGGCAGGCCGTAGGCCGTCACCGGTTCGGTAATCGCCGCGCCCAATCCGGCGCGCACGCAGGACAGAATGGTGGCGGAAGAATTGGTTTCGATCACGTACCGGGGTTTGATGCCCGCTTTTTTTAGCACCTGCTCAAAGCGGTTGCGCAGCCGGTACGGGTTGTACAGCGTAATCAGCCGACGGCTGGCCAGCGCCTGCAACGTCACCACCGGCGCCTGCGCCAGCGGATCGCTATCGTTTAGCACCACCACGCAGCGGGACTGGCCGATCCAGTGGCGATTCACATTCTGATGCTCCAGCGGCAGGCTGCTGATGGCCAGATCGGCATGTCCTGCAATCACCGCCTGCAGCGTCTGCTCGGCGGACTGGCTGAGCAGCTGTAACGGCGCGGTCAGCGTCAGCCGCGACAGCGCCTGCGGCAACAGGCCGACCGACATCGCCGGCGTGGCGGCCACCACCAGCGGTTTCTCTTCGTCGTCGGCGATCTCCCGTACCCGCACCTGCACCTGCCGCAGCGAGATCAGCGCATGCTCTACCGATTCGTGCAACTGATACGCCTGCTCGGTCGGGGTAATGCGCGGCCCGTTGCGCTGGAACAGCGGGTAACCGATTTTGCTTTCGAACTCCTGAATCAGACGGGTCACGGCAGGCTGGGAACGATGCAGCAGCCTGGCCGCCGCGGTAATGCTGCCTGCGGAAATCACCGTGGCGAAGGCTTCCAACTGGCGTAAATCCAGATCGTCCAGCAAGGTGGTATGGGTCATGGCGCCGTCTTCCGTCCGTTGTGGTTTTTTCACAGGATCTCCCGCATAGCTCGTTGACGCACTCCGTGTCTTCCCGACGGGAAAACGCGGCGGGATTATCACCAACGCGCGGTCTGTCCGTCGTGAGCCTGGTCAATTTTGGCGACAGGATGCGGCATTTTCCCCGTGATGTATATGCAATTTTCCTCATAACCTCAGTGTTTTTTATCATTAATAAAACAAATCAAAGCGCGTTAATAATGTGAAAAAAACATATTAAGCGGATGTCCGTCCGCTGGCATGACCGAACACAGGAGCAGGATTCATGGCGTCACAACAAGAGGGCGGGCTGCCCGCGCTGGAAGCCCGATTGAAAGAGGAGCTGCAATGGCTGGAATTGCCCGCCCGGTCCTGGGTGCCGCCGCGACAGACGGAAGATGGGCAACCGGTGCTGGATGTGGCGATTCTGGGGGCTGGCATGTGCGGATTGGCCGCCGCTGCGGCGTTGCGGCTGGCGGGGGTGGATAATGTGCGCTGCTTTGACCGGGCGCCCGCCGGGCGTGAAGGACCGTGGAAAACCTACGCGCGCATGGAAACGCTGCGATCGCCGAAGCAGTTGACCGGCCCGGCGCTGGGGTTGGCGTCGCTGACGTTTCGCGCCTGGTATCAGGCGCAGTTCGGCGCCGACGCCTGGGCGGAGCTGGATAAGATCCCCCGCACCCAGTGGATGGATTATCTGGTCTGGTACCGGCGGGCGTTGGATTTGCCGGTGCAGAACGACACCGAGATCACCCGTATTTTGCCGGGCGTGGACGGGTTGCTGGCGCTGGAAACCCGCCATCTGACCACCGGCGAGGTGCGGCGCCGCTACGCACGCCGGGTGGTGGTGGCGAGCGGGCGTGACGGGCTGGGCGGGCCGTATGTGCCGGCCATCGCCGATACGCTGGATCGGCGCTACTGGGCGCACACCTCCGACGACATCGACTTTGACGCCCTGCGCGGTAAACGTGTGGCGGTGATCGGTGCGGGCGCATCGGCGATGGACAATGCCGCCGAAGCGTTGGAGCGTGGGGCAGGCGAAGCGCATCTGTTTTTCCGACGGCAGGATATTCCGCGCATCAACAAATTTACCGGCATTTCCAGTCAGGGGGTGGTGCAGGGGTTTCTGGGGCTCAGCGACGACTGGAAGTGGAAATTTCTGCACACCACGTTGGCGGCCCAGACGCCGCCGCCGCGGGATTCCACCCTGCGGGTGTCGCGCCATGCCAACGCCTTTTTCCATGCCGGCAGCCCGGTCGAGGCGTTGACCGCGACGGATGGCGCGGTGCGCCTGACCACGCCCAAAGGCGACTGGTCGGTTGATTTCGTGATTTTCGCCACCGGTTTTCAGGTGGATTTGCCGCAGCGTAGCGAACTGGCGTACTTCGTTCCGGCCATCAAACAGTGGCGCGATGTGTTTACGCCCGCGGCGGGTCTGGAAAACGCGGAGCTGGCGGCGGCGCCCTATCTGGGGCCGGCGTTCGAATTTCAGGCCAAAACGCCGGAACAAAGCCCGCTGCTGGCGCGGATCCACTGTTTCAATTACCCCTCGACCCTTACCCACGGCAAGCTGTCCGGCGATATTCCGGCGGTGAGCGACGGCGCTCGCCGGCTGACGCAGGGCATCATCCGCAGCCTGTTCGTGGAGGATCGTGAACAACACTACGCCGACCTGCTGGCGTTTGAGACGCCGGAGTTGCTGGGCGACGAATGGCGCGACGCCGACGAGGTGCGGCATGGCTGAGATTGTCGTCAACGGCGCCACGCTGGTGTACGCGCAGGCGGGAGAATCACATCCGCAAGCCGTCATTATCCTGCATGGCGGCCGCGGTATCGGCGATCACCGCGGTGACTTTCAGGCGTTTCTGCCGCTGGCGGATCGCTACCATCTCATCGCCTACGATCAGCGCGGCTGCGGGCGGTCGAGCCTGACGCCGCCGTTTACCTTCGACCAGTTGGTGGACGATCTGGACGCGGTGCGCCGACAGCTGGCCGGCGACAAGCCGGTTATCGTGCTCGGCGGTTCCTTCGGCGGGATGATCGCCCTGAGCTACGCGCTGAAATATCCGCAGGGGCTGTCGCATCTGATTCTGCGCGGCACCGCCCCCAGCCATCACCACGAGGCGCAAGCCGTCGCCAACTTCAAAGCGCGGTTGCACAAGGCGCCCAGCGCGTCGCTGGCTATGATCGACAAACTGTTTTCCGACCGCGTGACGGATGACGTCGAACTGCGCCTGATCTGGCTGGCGTTGCAGCCGCTGTATTACGAGCAGTTTGACGCCGACGCCGCGCTGGAGCGCACCCGCACGCTGTCGCTGCACGCCGCAACCCACAATGCGTTGTTCGCCGATAAAGCCTATGACCTGCGACACCGCCTGGCGGATATCCAGACGCCGACGCTGGTGGTAGTGGGCGGCGAAGACTGGATCTGCCCGCCGGAGCAATCCCGGCTGATCGCCGAAGGCATTCCGGGGGCGCGCTATCTGGAGATCGCCGGCGCCAACCATCCGGTGCATATCGAGCAGAACGCCCGCGTTCTGGCGGCGATCCGCGCCTTCCTGTCGCCGCAGGAGGTGTGATGGCGCGCTTTATTCTGGTTCGCCTATTGGAAGCGCTGATCGCCGTCTGGGGCGTGGTGACGCTGGTGTTTTTCGTCACCCGCGTACTGGGGGACCCCACCGTACTGCTGTTGCCGGTAGGGGCCGGGCAGGCGGAACTGGACGCCATGCGGCATGCGTTGGGGCTGGACCGCCCCTTATACCAGCAGTACGCCCATACGCTGTGGGCCATGCTGCACGGGGATTTCGGCATCTCTTTTCAGTACATGCAGCCGGCGTTTGACGTGGTGCTACGGCATATGCCCGCCACCGTGACGCTGGCGCTGACGGCGCTGCTGTTCGGGGTGCTGCTGGGCGCGGCGGCGGGCGCGGTCGCCGCCCTGATGCGCGGCACGTTGCTGGAGCTGTTGGTGATGGTGGCGGCGCTGCTGGGGCAGGCGACGCCGGTATTCTGGCTGGGCGTGATGCTGATCCTGCTGTTTGCGGTGCAATTGGGCTGGCTTCCCACCGGCGGCGCGGGCGGCGGGCGCCATGTGGTGCTGCCTGCCGCCACGCTGGCGGTCTTCGTCACCGCCTCCATCGCTCGTCTGCTGCGCTCTTCCATGCTTGATGCCCTGCGGGAGGACTATGTGCGCACCGCCCGCGCCAAAGGGCTGTTGCCGCATACGGTGTTTTTCTGGCACGTGGCGCGCAACGCGCTGATCCCGGTGGTCACCATGGTGGGCATTATCGCCGGCGAGCTGCTGGGTGGTTCGGTGGTGACGGAAACGGTGTTTGCCTGGCCCGGCGTCGGACGGCTGATCGTGCAGGCGATTCAGGTACACGATTTCCCGGTGATCCAGGCCGGCGTGGTGGTGGTCGCCGTGCTGTTCATCGTCATCAATGTGATGGTGGACATGCTGTACGGCGTGCTTGATCCGCGCATTTCCCGACGTCGTTAAGGAGGCGAAGCGATGAAAAGCTTGGTTGTAGCGCTGGGCCGCCACCGCGGCGGTCTGTTTGGTCTGGCGATGATCCTGTCGCTGTTGGCGGCGGCGCTGGCGGCGCCCTGGCTCGGATTGCCGTCGCCCACCCAGTCGAGCCTGCTGCTGCGTATGCAGCCGCCGAGCTGGAGCGGGCTGCTGGCGCCGGGAGCGCATCCGTTTGGCACCGATGAGCTGGGGCGCGACGTGCTGTCGCGGCTGCTGTTCGGCAGCCGCGTCACGCTGATGGTGGCGCTGAGCGCGGTTCTGCTGGGCGGCGTCGTCGGCGTGCTGCTGGGCATGCTGGCCGGGTATCACGGCGGGCTAATCGACCGCGTGCTGATGCGACTGGTGGATATTCAACTGGCGTTGCCGCTGATGCTGATGGCGCTGCTGGTGGTGGCGGCGCTGGGGCCGTCGCTGCAGAACCTGGTGTTGGTGCTGGCGTTGACCAGTTGGATCCGCTTTGCCCGCATTATCCGCGGGCAGACGCTATCGCTGCGCGAACGGGAGTTCATCCTGTCGGCGCAGGCCATCGGCGCGAGCGGCTGGCGCATTCTGCTGCGCCATATTCTGCCCAATGTGCTGACGCCCGCGCTGGTGGTGGCGACGCTGGAACTGGCGCGCATCATCATCATGGATGCGGCGCTGTCGTTTCTCGGGCTGGGGGTTCAACCGCCCGCCCCAAGCTGGGGGCGGATGCTGGCGGACGGGCGGGTTTATCTGTCCAGCGCCTGGTGGATCGTCACCTTTCCCGGCCTGAGCATTCTGCTCACGGTTTTGAGCGTCAACCTGCTGGGCGATGGGTTGCGCGACTATTTTGACCCGACATTGAGGAACCAACGATGAATTCACCGCTTCATACTTCTGCCGCGTCGCGGCTTCCGGCCCGTATCGAGCGCGTTCGCCGGGCGATGACGGCGCAAGGGGTCGATGTCATGGTGTGCTTCAAGCAGGAGCACAGTTTCTACCTCAGCGGGTTTAACCCGATTATCTATTCCCACCCGGTGATCGCTATTGTCGCCGCCGGGCACGACCCGATCATGCTGGTACACGCGCTGCGTGACGATCACGGGCGCGGTAGCGCCTGGGTGGGCGATGTGCGACTGTATGGCGCCTGGTCGAACAAGGTGACGCTGGGCGCCGACTGGCAGACGGCGTTGGCGGCGATTCTGGGCGATCTCGGCCTGGTGGATAAAACCGTCGGCATCGAAGAGGATTTTCTGTCGTTGCGGCGGGTTCATGAACTGCGGCAGGCGCTGCCGCAGGCGAGTTTTACCGACATTTCGGCGCTGCTGGAACATGCCCGCCTGATCAAGGACGAGGATGAAATCGCCCATGCCCGCATCGCGGCGCGTCTGGCCGACCGGGGGATGGACGCGGCGATTGCGGCGGTCGCCGCCGGCGGCAACGAACGGGAAATCAGCCTGGCATCCACCGTCGCCATGCAACAGCTGTGGGCGCAGGATTATCCGCAGGTGGAAGTGTGCGACTTCGGCTCGCTGGAAGGCGGCGTCCAGAGCGGACTGGCGACCTGGGCGCTGGCGGGGGAACGGCTGTTTTTCAACTGCGACAACCCGACTACGCGTCGGCCGCAGCGTGGCGAAACCGTCGGCATATTTATCTGGAGCATCGCCAACGGCATCCATGCGGAAAACGAGCGCATGGTGGCGCTCGGCCCGCTGGCGGACCCGCAACGGCGGCTGCTGGACACCATTTTGACGATTCGCAGCGAGGTGGATGCGCTGATCCGCCCCGGCACGCCCTATCGGGAGCTGTTTCTGGCGGTGAAATCCCGGCTGACGGCGCAGGGGTACGGCGATTACATTCCCGGCCGCATCGGCCACGGCATCGGGTTGGGCGCGCATGAGCACGCCTCGCTGGATCCGCGATCGTCGCTGGTACTGGAGCCGGGCATGCTGATCACCTTTGAACCGAACCTGCGGGTGCCGGGCGTCGGGGGCACCCAGATTTCCGATACCGTCCTGATTACCGACGGGGGGCGCGAATACCTGACGCGCACCGCCGGCGGTTACCTTGAGGTGTAACGCCGTGGCCTTGCTGGAAGTCAAAAATCTGAGCGTGGTGTTTGACGGCGCCGCCGGGCCGGTGCGGGCGGTAAACGATCTTTCCTATACGCTGACGGCCGGCGAAACGCTGGGGATCGTCGGCGAGTCCGGCTCCGGTAAAAGCGTACACGCGCTGGCGATGGTCGGGCTGCTGGCGTCGGCGGGGCGGGTGACCGGCGGCGAAGTCTGGTTCGACGGACGCGACCTGCTGCGGCTTTCGCGGCGAGAGCGGCGCGCGGTATGGGGCCGGGAGATCGGTTTTGTGTTTCAGGACCCGATGACCTCGCTCAATCCGGTACTGACCATTGAGCGTCAGGTGGCGGAGCCGTTGCGGCGCCATCTGGGATTGTCGGCGCGCGCGGCGCGGGAGCAGGTGGTCGAGCTGCTGGATCGGGTGGGGATCGTCAATCCGCGTCAGCGGTTGAGCCAGTACCCGCACGAGTTTTCCGGCGGTATGCGCCAGCGGGTAATGATCGCCATCGGCATCGCCTGCCGTCCGAAGCTATTGATCGCCGACGAAGCCACCACCGCGCTGGATGTCACCGTCCAGGCGCAGATTCTGGCGCTGGTGCGCGACCTGAAACGTCAGATCGGCACCACCGTCATCTGGATTACCCACGACATGGGCGTGGTGGCCGGGTTGGCGGATACCGTACAGGTGATGTACGGCGGCCGCATCATGGAACGCGGCCCGGTGGAGGCCATTTTCGACGCGCCGCGCAGCGCCTATACCTGGGGGCTGCTGAAATCGCTGCCGACCACCGCCCGGCGCGGCGGCGGACGGTTGTATCAGATCCCCGGCAATCCGCCGGACCCGGCCCGGCTGCCGCCGGGCGATCCGTTCGCGCCCCGCAATCCGTTCGCCACCGAGCGCTGCTTGCGCGAGGTGCCGCCGCTGCGGCAGGTCGCCGACGGTGCGCCCGGCCATCAGGTGGCGGCCTGGTACGATTTGCCCGCGCTGCTGGCGGCGCAGGGAGGTGCGGCATGACTCATGGGAACCTCAACCCGTCGCCGCTGCTGCGCGTCGAGCGGTTACAGAAAACCTACCGCCCGGCGGCGGGCTGGCTCCATGCCGGCGAGACGCCGCACAAGGCGGTGGACGACCTCAGCTTCGATATTTGGCCGGGGGAAACGCTGGGGCTGGTGGGGGAATCCGGTTCGGGTAAAAGCACCACCGGGCGTCTGGTGCTGCAACTGGAACGGCCCGACAGCGGCGAGATTCTCTTTGACGGCCAGCGCCTGAACGGGCTATCGCCGCGGCAGCTCAAGCCCTATCGGCGCGATATGCAGGTCATTTTTCAGGATCCCTATTCCGCGCTCAACCCGCGTATGACCGTCGGTGACGTCGTGGCGGAGCCGCTGGTGGTGCACCGGCTGGAAACCGGCGCGCAGGCGCGGCGTGAACGGGTGGCGGAGCTGTTCCGGCAGGTGGGGCTATCGCCGGATTTCATGCGGCGGTATCCGCACGAGTTTTCAGGCGGTCAGCGTCAGCGGGTCTGCATTGCCCGGGCGATTGCGCTGCACCCGCGCTTTATCGTTGCCGACGAGCCCATTACCGCGCTGGATGTGTCGATTCAGGCACAGATCGTCAACCTGTTTCAGGATTTGCAGGAGCAGTTGGGCCTGACCTACCTGTTCATCGCGCATGATCTGGCGATGGTGCGCTACCTGTGTCACCGGGTGGCGGTCATGCTGCGCGGGCGAATCGTGGAGATGGGGCCGACGGAAGCCCTGTTTTCGCACCCGCGCCACCCTTATACCCAGGCGCTGCTGTCCGCCATTCCGGTGCCCGATCCGCGTATTGAGCGGCAACGGCAGCCGCTGAGCGTGGATATCGCCGCCTGCCTGCCGGCTACGCCGATGCAATGGCGGGAAGTGGCGCCGCAGCACTTTGTTCTACAACCACAATGACCTACAGCCACCATGACCTACAACCACAATAAATCATTTTTCAACCAGGGGAGTTGCATGAAGAGAACCATAATACCGTCCGGGGCGGCCGTCGCCATCGCCGCGGCGCTGATGTTTTCCGCCGTCGCCGGGGCGCAGACCGCCCGTATCGCGCTCGGCACCACCGTCAATACGCTGGACCCGCACATGACCGCGTCTGTGGGTACTGACCTGAGCGTACTCAGCCATATTTATCCGGCGCTGGTGCTGCGCGGGCCGGATCTGAAACTGCAACCGGAGCTGGCGACGTCGTGGCAGGCGGTGAACGATACTACCTGGCGCTTCACGTTGCGTTCGGGGGCGAAATTCGCCGACGGTGAACCGTTGGATGCACAAGCGGTAAAGTGGAATCTGGATCGGGTGCGCGACCCGAAGGTCAACGCCCGCATCAAAGCCTGGTTTACGCAGGTTTCTGACGTCAAAGTGATTTCCCCCACCGAGCTGGAGGTGGTCACCGCGTCGCCTTATCCCGGTTTTGTCGATCAGATCTCCATGTTCCTGCTGTTGCCGCCGAAGTGGGCCGACAGCCATAACCCGGCGACGGAAACCCTGTCCGGCGGCCGCTATGTGCTGACGGAAAATGTGCCGGGAGATCACCTGACGCTGAAGGCCAACCCGGACTTTTTCGGCGCCAAACCGGCGTTCGATACCGTCGAGTTTCGCATTATTCCGGAGTCGGCCAGCCGCATCGCCGCGTTGCTGGCCGGGGAGGTGTCGCTGATTACCGGCATCCCGACGGCGGAGCTGGCGCGCATCAACCAGAGCGGCAAAGCGGAGGCCGGCTCGGTGCCGTCGATGCGCAGCGTGATGATCAAGTTCAATACCGAGCAGGCGCCGCTGGATAACAAGACGGTGCGGCAGGCGCTCAACTACGCGGTGGACAAAAACGCGATTTCCCAGGTGCTGTTCGACGGTCAGGCGCCGGTATCCCAGTGTCAGGTGCTGACGCCGTCCTATTTCGGTTACAACCCGGCTCTCAAGGCGTATGACTACAACCCGGACAAGGCGCGCCAACTGCTTAAGCAGTCCGGTGCCGACCTGTCCCGGAGTATTACGCTGGACGTGCCTTCCGGCACCTACCTGCAGGGCAATGAAGTCGCGCAGGTGGTGGCGGCGCAGTTGGGCGAGGTCGGGCTGAAGGTGAACATCAATCAGCTGGAGTTCAGCAGCTACATGAACAAATACCTGAAAACCCGCGAACTGGCCCCGACGTCGCTGCTGGCGCAGGCCTGGCCGACGCTGGACGCCGACGGCCTGCTGACGCTATTTGCGCCGGGCAACAACTATGCGTACTGGAACCACGCCGGATTCGGTCAGGCGCTGGCGGACGGGCGCGCGGGCATCGACCCGGCGAAGCGGCTGGCGGCCTACCGCCAGGCGACGGAAATCATGTGCGATGAAGCGCCGGTGATCTTCCTGTATGCCCAGCCAGCCACCTACGGCGTGGCGAAAAACGTCCACTGGGCTAAACGCGGCGATGACTGGGTGCGCGCTTTTGACCTGACGCCGGCGCAATAAAACATCGAAAAAAGACATCGAGAACATCGTGCCGACCCGGCCGGTATCCATGCGGCACGCGATTGCCGTGCCGTAGCGAGAAAGGCCGCCCGATTGGCTGACAACAGGAAGGAAGCATGAATAACCACAATCAGGATGCGGTGGACCGTCTCGCCGGTCTGGACCCGCAGGGCGAGCTGTCTGCTCTGCGCCGGCGGCGCCCGGAGTGGGTCGTCGGCATTGCCGACTGCCGCCAAAGCGTGCTGACGCCCGCCGACGAACGGCAACTGCCCGCCGCGCTGCGGGTCGCACTGGCGATGCGTATGGCGATGCGGCTGGAACATCCGGCGTTGACGGCGGAGTATCAGTGCCGGCTGACGCGTCTGGATACTGAAGCCCGCTGGCAGCGCGTCGCGCAAGGAGAAGATGTCGCCGCGCCGTCGTGGCTGGCGGCGGTGATCGCGCACTGCGATAAAGTGACGTTGTCACCTGAGCGGTGCCGGCAGGATGACCTGCGCCGGCTCGAACGGGCCGGCCTGACGCCGCCGCAGGTGGTGGCGCTATCGGAACTGATTGCGTTTGTGAATTTTGAGGTTCGGGTGATTGCCGGGCTGGCGCTGCTGGAGACGCTGGCATGACGGCAACGGTAAAAATGCGGATTCATCCGCTGACCTGGCATCCCTATATTGAACCGGTCGCGCTGGAAACGGCGTCGGAAGAGCAGCGGGCGGCGATGCAGGTGACGCCGTCCAACACCCGGATATCGCCGTATGTGCGCACGCTGGCGCACGACCCGCAATCCTATGTGGCGCGTACCCGGCTGTTCAACGCCATTATGTACGGCGCAGGCGGGCTGACGCGGGAACTGCGCGAACTGGGGGCGCTGATCGCTTCCGTGGCCAACGGTTGCGCCTACTGCGGGTCGGTTCACGCGCGCCGCTATCTTGAACTATCCGGCCGCCATGATGTGGTCCGCTTGATCTACACCCGTGGGCTGGACGCCCGGTTTGACCCCAGGACCCAGGCGGTGGTGGATTTTTGCCGCGCCCTGTCGCAGTCGCCGGCGACGGTCACCGCCGTGCAGGTACAGGCGTTGCGAGACGCGGGCTTCAGCCGCGAGGAAATACTGGATTTGATCCACGCCGCGGCGATTTTTGGCTGGGCCAATCGGTTGATGCATACGTTGGGGCATGCGGAGAAAACCGCGTCTCCACGGGGTTCAGTCACTACCGGGAGCTGATATGCGACTCTTTCTCGATCACCTTGTCTTGAACGCTCACTACGATACCGACGGCGCCGCCGCGCTGTTCCGGCAACTGGGCTTTACGCTGACGCCCAAAGGCCATCATTCGCTGGGGTCGGTGAACCATCTGGTGCTGTTGGGCGACAGTTATCTGGAACTGCTCGGCCTGCCGGCCGAGCAAACGTCGCCGCGTCAGGAATTGCTGGCGGGGCCGCGCGGGTTGGATGGGGTGGTGTTCCGAAGCCGGGATATCGACGCCAGCGCCGCCGCGCTGCAGGCGGCGGGGTTGGCGACGCAGCCGGTACGCCATTTCTCGCGCCCGGTGACGCTTAACGGCGAATCCTATCCGGCGCGCTTTAGCACCGTGCATCTGGCGGCCGAGCGGTTTACGGAAGGCCGGGTCTATTTCTGTCAACACCATACGCCGGAGTTGGTGTGGCGCGACGAGTGGCGGCGCCACGCCAACGGCGTAACGCATCTGAGCCTACTGGTGGGGGTGGCGGCGGCGCCGGACGGCGCGACGCAGCGCTTTCAGGCGCTGGGCGAACTGGATGCGGCATTCGCGCTGGAATTTGTGACGGCGACGGCGTTCGGCGAACGCTATGCCCGGTTGCTGCCGCCCGGCGGCGGGCGAACCAGCCAGTTTGCGGTACTGCGGCTGCATGGCGGCGATCGTCCGGCGATAGCCCGGCAGGCCGAACAGCTTTCGTTGCCCTGTCACGTTGAGCCGCAGCGGCTGCTGGTCGCTTTACCCGCATTCAATACGCTGTTGGAGTTTGTGGATTAACCGGCGTTTGCCGTCAGCAGCACGCCGCCTTGGGCGGTATCGGCGTCATTCCGCTGATTCAGCAATGCGTCGGCGCCGTCGTCCCATTTTATGGCGCTGACCTGCGCTATATCCTGTACTTTCACCCGCCATTATCCGTTTTTCCACATTACTTATCCAAAATTAAACGTTCGTTTCAAACAAGCGTTGGGTTAGTTTTTCCGCAGTTCGGATTCCCGCGATGCAATCGCAATCCCAATCCCAACGAAATAACCAACAGGATTCGGTACATGCACACTCGCCTTTCCCCGCATAGCCACGCCGCCGGCCGCTGGTCGCAGCGATGTTGATCTGTAACGAGCGTGATTGACCGCCGTGGGCCCGGCGCGTTTCGGATACCGGCCGTACACGGGAGCATGTCCGGTCATCATGCTCCCGCGACACGAATAATGACTGGGCATCACTCATTTCACTCAGGGATAACGCAATGAAACATAAATCGCTTTTTGCAGCATTGCTGGTGGCTGCATCGCTGTTTGGCGCGATGAGCCAGGCAGCGGAGACGACGCCCAAACGCGGCGGTACGCTGAATTTTCTGGTCGAGCCGGAACCACCGGTGCTAACGTCGCTGGTGAACAGCGGCGGATCGGTGATCAAGGTCAACGCCAAGGTGATCGAAGGGTTGCTGAACTACGACTTCAACATGAAGCCGATTCCACAACTGGCGACCAGCTGGTCGGTGAGCCCGGACGGCAAACAGTACACTTTCCACTTGCGTCAGGGCGTGAAATGGCACGACGGCAAGGATTTCACCTCCGCCGACGTGGCGTTCTCCATTCTGACGGTCAAGAAATACAATTCCCGCGGGCAGGGCACTTTTGCCAATGTCACCGAGGTGAAAACGCCGGATCCCTATACCGCCATTGTGGAGCTGTCGCAGCCCGCGCCTTACCTGATCAGCGCGTTTTCCGCCAACGAAGCGCCGATCGTCCCCAAACACCTGTATGACGGCACCGATATTCGCACCAACCCTTACAACACGGCGCCGGTAGGCACCGGACCGTTTATCTTCAAAGAGTGGGTACGCGGCAGCCATATCGTGTACGAGCGCAACCCCAACTACTGGGATCAGCCGAAACCATACGTCGATCGCCTGGTGGTGAAATTCATCCCTGACGCCGCCACTCGCCTGATTGCCTTCGAAACCGGCGCGCTGGATCTGGGCAGCGAGTCGCCGGTGCCGCTCAATGAACTGGATCGCGTCAAGAAAAACCCCAGGCTGGCGATTGAAACCGGTGGTTACGGCTACGGCCCGACGCAGACCCGCATTGAGTTCAATCTGGACAATCAGTACCTGAAAAACCTGAAAGTGCGACAGGCTATCGCCCACAGCATCAACCGCGACGTGCTGCGCAACGTGGTGTGGTACGGCTACGCCGTCAATTCGCCGACGCCGATTACCCCGGAGCTGGCGCAGTTCCACGACAACGCGCCGTCGCCGTATCCGTTCGACCTGAAAAAAGCCGAACAGCTGCTGGATGAGGCCGGTTTTCCGCGTCAGGCCGACGGCATCCGTTTTCGTCTGGTGCATGACTACATGCCGTACGGCGATGGCTTCAAGCGGGTGGCGGAATACCTGAAATCCGCGCTGGCCAAGGTGGGGATCGAGGTCACCATCCGTTCGCAGGATTTCGCCACCTACGTCAAACGGGTGTACACCGATCGGGATTTCGAATTCACCAACCACTCCATCTCCAACCTGTTTGATCCGACGGTGGGCGTGCAGCGTCTGTACTGGTCGAAAGCCTTTAAACCGGGCGTTGCGTTCGGCAACGGTTCGCATTACGCCAACCCGGAAGTGGATCGACTGCTGGAACAGGCGGCGGTGGAAACCGACCCGGCCAAACGCGTGGAGGCGTTTCGCGCCTTCCAGCGCATCGTGGCGCAGGAACTGCCGGACATCAACCTGCTGCAGCTTAAACGCCTGACCATCTATAACACGCGTGTTCATAACCCACTGACGGATATCCAGGGCGCCAACGGCAGCCTGGCGGAAATCTGGTTGGATCAATAACCCGTGAACCCAGAGCACGCCGATTTGCGATGGCGTGCTCCGGGTCGCTCCGTAAATGACGCCGGTGCATAAAAGGTGAGTGATGAGAAACATTGAACGAATCCGACAGGTGCTGTGGCGTACGGTGCTGCATGCGGTGCCGGTGGCGATCGGCATCGTGATCGTCGTGTTCTTTTTGCTGCAGTTGGTGCCGGGCGACGCCGCCGATGTTCTGGCCGCCGAGGCGGGCAGCGCCACCGCTGAAACCACGGCGCAGATACGCCGGCAGTTCGGGCTTGATCTGCCGGTGCTGCACCAACTGTACAACTATCTGTCCAACCTGGCGCACTTCAGTCTGGGGTTTTCGCCGCGCTACAACGCCCCGGTGACGGATCTGATTTTGTCCCGCCTACCGCAGACGCTGTTTCTGATGCTGGCCTCGCAACTGGTGGCGATTGTGGTGGGGATCGCTCTGGGCGCCGTGATGGCGGTGTGGGCGGGTAAATGGCCGGATCGGCTGCTGTCGTTTCTGGCGCTGTTGCTCTATTCCACGCCGGGATTCTGGGTTGGCCTGATGGCGTTGATTCTGTTCTCGGTCCGGCTTGAGTGGTTGCCGGGCGGCGGCAGCGCCACCATCGGCGCGGAGCTGCACGGCTGGGCCTATCTTAGCGATCGGTTGCAGCATGCGGTGCTACCGGTCGGCGCCCTGAGCAGTTTCTTTATCGCTATTTACGCCCGCCTGACGCGCGCGGCGATGCTGGAGATCGACCGTCAGGATTTCGTGCGCACCGCCCATGCCAAGGGGCTAAGCCCGTGGCGGGTGACGCTGCGCCATATTCTGCGCTGCGCGCTGCTGCCGGTGACCACGGTCGCCGGGATGCATATCGGCAACCTGCTGGGCGGCGCGGCGGTGGTGGAAACCGTATTCAGCTGGCCGGGCCTGGGGCGGCTGGCGCTGGAGGCGGTGATGGCGCGCGATTTCAACGTGCTGCTGGGCGTGTTGTTGCTGTCGGCTTTTCTGGTGATCGTCGCCAATATTCTGGTCGATGTGCTGCAAAGCTGGCTGGACCCCCGAATCAAGGCGAACTGATATGAAAAATACCGTTTCTTCCCGCGCGGCCGTTGGCGAGCTGGCGCCGCCGCGCCGCCGCGTGCGGCTGTCGCCGGAGGTGAAGCTGTTTTTGCGCAATCCATCCGGCATGGCGGGCGTCGTGCTACTGGTGCTGGTGGCGGTGATGGCGCTGACGGCGTCGTGGGTGTACCCCGGCGACCCGCTGGATATGGTGGCGCCGCCGTTTCTGTGGCCGGGGCAGGACCCTGCTTTCCCGCTGGGCACCGACTCGCTGGGGCGTGATGTCGCCGCCGGGGTGGTGCATGGCGCGCAGGTTTCGTTGCAGATCGGTTTTTCCGCCGTGGCGGTCAGCCTGCTGATCGGCGTGACCGTCGGCGCAAGCGCCGGCTTCTTCGGCGGCAAGGTTGACCACCTGCTGGTGCATGCCACCGAACTGTTCCAGACCTTTCCTACCTTTTTGCTGGTGGTGGTGCTGGTGGCCATCGGTCAGCCGTCGGTGATGCTGATCGCCTGCGCCATCGGCGTCGCTTCCTGGCCCACCATCGCCCGGCTGGTGCGGGCGGAATTTCGCACCTGGCGCGAAAGCGATTTCGTGCTGGCGGCGCGCAGCCAGGGGTTTTCCAGCCTGCGCATCATGGCGCAGGAGATCCTGCCCAACGCGCTGCCGTCGATTATCGTCACCACCTCGGTGATGGTGGCGTCGTCCATTCTGATCGAGTCCGCGCTGTCGTTCCTCGGGTTTGGCGATCCGAACCGGGTGAGCTGGGGCAGCATGATCGGCGCCGGGCGCGAGTCGCTGCGTTCGGCGTGGTTTTTAACCGCGATCCCCGGCGGGGCGCTGGTGCTGACCGTGCTGGCGCTCAATCTGGTGGGGGATGCGCTCAACGATGCGCTGAACCCGCGCTCACGGAGGGAACGTGTATGACCCCGCTGCTGGAGATTCAGGATTTACGGGTGACTTTCCCCGGCCATCAGGCGGTGCGCGGTCTTGATCTGGCGCTCAACCCGGGCGAAACGCTGGCGCTGGTAGGCGAGTCCGGCTGCGGCAAATCCGCCACCGCGCTTTCCATCATGCGGCTGGTGGGCGCGCCGGGGCAGGTCGCCGGACGCATTCTGTTCGACGGACAGGATCTGCTGGCGCTGCCGGATACGGCGATGCGCCAACTGCGCGGCAACGCAATTTCAATGATTTTTCAGGAGCCGATGACCTCGCTCAATCCGGTGTTGACCATCGGCCAGCAGATCGTCGAAACCCTGCGGACGCACCAGCCGCTGGCGCCTGTCCGGGCGCGGGCGCGCGCCATCGAGCTGCTGGATCTGGTGAAGATCCCGGAGCCGAGGCGGCGTATCGACGACTATCCGCACCAGCTGTCCGGCGGGCAGCGTCAGCGGGTGATGATCGCTATGGCGGTGGCCTGTCAGCCGAAGCTGCTGATTGCCGATGAGCCGACCACCGCGCTGGACGTCACCATTCAGGCGCAGATTCTGGCGCTGCTGGATCGACTGCGGCGCGAGCTTGCCATGAGCCTGCTGTTGATCACCCACGATCTGGGGGTGGTGGAGCAGTGGGCGGACCGCGTGGCGGTGATGGTCGGCGGGCGCAAGGTGGAGGAGGCGGCGACCGACGCGCTGTTCCGGGCGCCGCAGCACCCCTATACCCGCGGGCTGCTGGCGACGTCGCTGCATCTGGCCGATGACCTGCACTACCGGCGGCAACGCCTGCCGGAGATCCGTCATCCCGACAGCGGCGACGCCGGGCAGGTGTCGGTCGTCACGCCGCCCGCGCGCAGCGTACCGGTTCCGGATACCACCCGGACGCCCCTGCTGTCGCTGCATCGGGTGCATACCCGCTACGCCACGTCGCAGGGCGTGGTCAATGCGGTGAAGGATATGTCGCTGGACATTTATCCCGGCGAGACGCTGGGGCTGGTGGGGGAATCCGGCTGCGGCAAATCGACGCTGTCGAAGACCATTCTGCGTCTGCTGCCCGTTGCCGAGGGCCGGATGCTGTTTGACGGTCAGGATATTACCCATCTGAACGAGTCGCAGTTGCAGCCGCTGCGCCGCCGGGTGCAGATGATTTTTCAGGATCCCTACGCATCGCTCAATCCGCGTCACGACGTCCAGCGCATTCTGGAACGGCCGCTGATTGTGCATGGCGTGACACGGCGCGCCGAGCGTCAGCGGCTGATCGGTCAGACGCTGGAGCGGGTTGGTCTGCCGCTGAGCAGCCTCCATCGTTATCCGCACGCGTTTTCCGGCGGTCAGCGTCAGCGTATCGGTATTGCGCGTGCGCTGGTGGTTAACCCGTCGCTGGTGATCTGCGACGAGCCGGTATCGGCGCTGGATGTGTCGATTCAGGCGCAGATCCTCAATTTGCTGGTGGAACTGAAGAGTGAAATGGGGCTGTCGCTGCTGTTCATTTCGCACGATTTATCCGTGGTGCGCTACATCGCCGACCGGGTGATGGTGATGCGGCTCGGCGAGTGTGTGGAAAGCGGCGATTGCCAGCAAATCTGGCGGCAGCCGCAGCACCCCTATACTCGCCTGCTGCTGGACTCCGTGCCGGGGCGGCAGCAGGCGCCGGCGGACGCCGGCCGTTTTTCCGTGGTTAACGCATAAGGAACAACCGATATGGATTTGGGTATTGTCGGCAGACAGGCGTTGGTATGGGGCGGTAGCCGCGGGCTGGGCAAAGCCGTCGCCCGTCAACTGACGCAGGAAGGCGTGCAGGTCACGCTGTTGGCGCGCACGGCGGCCGCACTGCGTCAGGCGCAGGATGAGATCGAACAGGCGGTCGGCGTGCGTCCGCAGGCGACGGTGGCGGACATCACCCGTCATGAAGGACGACTGGCCGCGTTGGCGGCCTGTCCGCAGCCGGACATTCTGATCAACAACGCCAGCGGCCCCGCGCCGGGCGATTTTCGTGACTGGACGCGCCAGCATTGGCTGGACGCGCTCGACAGCATGATGCTCGGCCCGATCGAGATGATGCGTTTGACGGTGGATGGGATGCGTCAGCGCGGCTTCGGGCGCATCGTTAACATCACCTCCCGCAGCGTGAAGATTCCGCAACTGGAACTGGGGTTGTCGAACAGCGCCCGCTCGGGGCTGACCGGCTTTGTTGCCGGGCTGTCCCGCACGGTGGTGCGGGACAATGTCACCATTAACAATATTCTGCCGGGAATCTTCGATACTGACGGCCAGTGGCAACACATTCAGTCACTGACGACGCAGACCGGCAAATCCTATGAGCAGTTGCACCGGGAGCGAGCCGCGGCCAACCCGGCCGGGCGCTATGGGCAGCCGGAAGAATTCGGCGCCGCCTGCGCGTTCCTGTGCTCGCGGCAGGCCGCGTTCATCACCGGGCAGAATTGGCTGATCGACGGCGGCAGCTATCCAGGCACTTTTTAACCGTTTAACCGCTTAACCGTTGCGCCCGCCGTCGGCAGGCGCAGACCAGAGGGAACACGACATGGCGGACTATGAACAGACGCTGCGGCAGATGGTTCCGGCACTGACCGGGATTCGCCGTCATATTCATCAGCATCCGGAAATCGGTTTTGAGGAGTTCGGCACCGCCGCGTTGGTAGCGGAGAAATTGCGCCAATGGGGGCTGGAGGTGACCACCGGCATCGGCGGCACCGGCGTGGTGGGGTCGCTGCGCGGGAAACAATCGGGCGAGGGCGTGATAGGCCTGCGTGCCGATATGGACGCGCTGCGTTTGCAAGAGAAAACCGGCCTGCCGTATGCCTCGGCGTACGACGGCAAGATGCACGCCTGCGGCCATGACGGCCATACCGCCATGTTGCTGGGCGCGGCGTGGCTGCTTTCCCGCCATCCGGATTTCGCCGGGACGGTGCATTTCATCTTCCAGCCCGCCGAAGAGGGGCTGGGCGGCGCGCGGGCGATGCTCGACGATGGCCTGCTGAACCGCTTCCCGTGCCAGCGCCTGTTCGGGCTGCATAACAAGCCCGGCATAGCGCTAGGGCGCTTTTCGTTGTGCAGCGGGCCGATGCTGTGCGCCAGCGACACCTGGCGGGTGGTGTTCCGCGGCACCGGCGGCCACGGCGGCTCCGGCGCGCACCTGTCGATTGACCCGACGCTGCCCGCGGCGCAGTTTGTATTGGCGTTGCAGACCGTGGTCAGCCGCAATGTGCCGGCGATGGAGGCGGCGGTATTGAGCGTCGGGCATATCGGCGGCGGCGATCCGCAAGCGCCCAACGTGATCCCCGACCGCGTCGCCGTGACCGGCACCGGGCGCAGCTACTCGGCCGTCGTCCGCGAACTGCTGGTAAAACGACTGACCGCTCTGGCGCAGCACAGCGCGCAGGCGTTCGGCGCGACGGCGGAAGTCGATTACGAATTTCAGTATCCGGTGCTGGTTAACGACCGGGAGATGGCAGGGCGTGCGCGGCAGGCCGCCGGTCGGGTATCCGGCGCGAGCGCGGTCGATGGCGACATGACGCCGTTGCTGGGGGCGGAGGATTTCGCCTATCTGCTGGAACAGCGCCCCGGCGCGTTCATCATGGTGGGTAACGGCAATGACGACGACGCGCACGGCAGGCCGCTGCATACCCCGCATTACGATTTCAACGATGCATTGATTCCGGTCGGAGTGCGTTACTGGGCGGAGCTGGTGCGTCAGGAACTGCCGATCGCAGGAGGTATCGCATGAAGGTGATGGTGCTTGGCGCGGGCGTGGTGGGCGTCGCCAGCGCCTGGTATTTGCATCAGCAAGGGTTTGAGGTCGAGGTGATCGACCGCCAGCCCGGTCCGGCGCTGGAGGCCAGTTTCGCCAACGCGGGCGGCGTGTGTCCCGGCTTCGCCGGCCCCTGGGCATCGCCCGGTATGCTGCTCAAGGCATTCCGCTGGCTGTTTGTGCCGCAGGCGCCGCTCAAATGGCGCCCGGCCCTCAGCCCGGCGCAGTGGCGGTGGCTGTGGCGCTTTGCCCGCAACTGCCGGCTTGACGCCTACCGCGCCAACAAAGGCCGGATGCAGCGTATCGCCCACTACAGCCAGCAGTGCCTGCACCAGTTGCAAAACGAGCTGGGGCTGGATTACGCCCGATCGTCGCTGGGGGTGCTGCAACTGTTCGGCAACGAACAGGAACTGGCGATGGCGCACCATGCTTCGCAGGTGTTGACGCAGTTCGGCGTCAATCACCGGTTGGTGGACCGTCAGGAGGTGACCCGTATCGAACCGGCGCTCTTGCAGGCAAACGCGCCGCTGACCGGCGGTCTTTATCTGCCGGACGACGAAGCGGGCGACTGCGCGCTGTTTACCCGGCAGTTAGCTGAGGTGTTGCAGCAGCGCGGCGTGCGCTTCCATTTCAATACCCCGATTGAACGCCTGCGGACGAACGACGACCGGCGGCGGGTGACCGGCGTGGAAACCGGCGCCGGTACGCTGGCGGCGGATGCGGTGGTGGTGGCGCTGGGGTGCGCCTCGGTGCCTTTGCTGCATCAGGTGGGCATCCGGCTGCCGATTTATCCGGTGAAAGGGTATTCGGTGACGCTGCCGATCGTCGACGACACCGCCGCGCCGCGGGTGTGCGTGATGTACGAACACCATAAGGTGATGATCGCCCGTCTGGGGAACCAGTTGCGGGCGGCGGGTATCGCCGAAATTTCCGATTTCAGCACCCATCCGGACGCGAAGAAGAGCGCCTTTGTGGCGAGCGTGGCGCAACGGCTGTTTCCGGGCGCGGGCGACTATCAGGCGGCGCAGCGCTGGTGCGGTCTGCGGCCGATGACGCCGGACGGTCCCGGCTATGTGGGCGCTACGCCGGTAGCCGGCCTGTTTCTGGCTTGCGGACAGGGTTCCAATGGCTGGACGCAGGCGGCAGGCGTCGGGCGTATCGTCGCGGATGTGGTAGCCGGCAGAACGCCGGATATCGATCTGGACGGGTTGACGTTGGCGCATCGTTAACCGACGGACCGGGGGAGAGAGGCCCAGATGCGTCGGGGCAGGTGGATTCACTATAAAGGGGCGGCAAAAAGGACAATCAATGAATACAGCAGCCAAAGAAAAAGAGGTGGATGTTCGCCAGCGCATCCTGCAGGAAGCGATGACGCGTTTCGCCCATAAAGGCAGCGACCTGACTACGGTGCGGGAGATTACCGAAGCGACGCAGGTCAACGTTGCCGCCATCAACTACCACTTCGGTTCCAAAGACGGGTTGTTGCAGGCGGTGCTGGATGCGGTGTTGCAGCCGTTGAACACCGAACGCGGCCGGTTGCTGGACGAGGCGGAGCGGCGGTGGGGCGATTCGCCGCCGCTGTCGGCGTTGCTGGATGCCCTGTTGCGCCCGCTGGTGCAGAGCGCCCGCACGCCGGACGGCGGCCGTATCGCGGTACGGCTGTTGCAGCACCTGCGCGCCACGCCGCAGGGCGAGGTATCGCTGTTGCTGTCGGACCGTTTTGATGGCACCGCCCACCGCTTTATTCAGGCGTTCGTCCGGGCGGTGCCGCATATTTCACGCGCCGAGGCTATCTGGCGCTATGAGTTTGCCCGCGGCGCGGCCATGCACGTGCTGGCGGACGTCGATCCGCGTTCCGGCCGTTTGTCGCTGTTATCGCAGGGATTATGCGACAACAACGACGACGAGCAGGTGCTGCGGCAACTGTTACGGTTCGTCAGCGCGGGCTTCGCCGCGCCGTCGACGGATTCCGCGCCGGGCGAATAACCGTTTTTCATGACAACCACGTTTCATCAGACAGGAATGGCTATGAGCAGAGAAAAAATCGAAGGGTCGTTTGTGGCTCTGATCACCCCGTTTAACGACAACGGCAGCGTGGATTTCGGCGCGTTCGAAACCCTGCTGCAGTTTCAGGAGCAAAACGGCACCGCCGCGGTGCTGATCATGGGGTCCACCGGCGAAGTGTCGATGCTGTCGCCGGAAGAACGCCGGGAAATCATTCGTCGCACCGCCCGTTTCAACAGCGGCAAGATGAAGATCTTTTTCGGTTGTACCGGCAACAATACCGATACCACCATCGACTATGTGCGTTTTGCCAAAGACAACGGCGCTGATGGCGCCATCATCGCCGCGCCTGCCTATATCTGCGCCAGCGAAAGCGATATCGAGCACTATTTTCTGGAGATCGCCGACGCCACCGACCTGCCGCTCGGCATCTATAACAACCCGCCGCGGGTGAAAACCGACCTGCACTGGACGTCGCTGCTGCGCATCTTCAGGCACCCGAACTACGTGATCCATAAGGAATCCACCACCCGTGTCGGCCAGGTGGCGCAAGTGTTGGCGGGCAACCCGGACGTGTCGGTGATGTGCTGCGATTCGCCTAATCTCGGGCTGGTCGTACCCACGATGTCGCTGGGCGGTCACGGCACCGCCAATATGACCGGCAATATCGCGCCGGCGGAGCTGGCGGCGATCTCCCGGCCGTGGCGAGAGGCGGGCGATGCCGAGCGTTTTCGCAATGCGTATCAGCATCTGCTGCCGCTGCTGCACTACACCTATTCCGCCATTAATCCGGTGGCGGTGAAATCGCTGATGAAGGCGGTCGGCCTGCCTGCGGGCAGCCTGCGCCGCCCGCTGCGCGATCTGGACGGCGACGCGCTGGAGCGCGGGGTGCGGATCGTGGCGGAGCTGGGGCTACGCGAGAAGTATGGGTTTTGCTGACTGACGGCAACCGGGGCGCGGCCCCGGTTTTTTGACGTTGCCTGCCGGGCGGCGTATCAGGTTTCGATAAAGGTCTGATAACACGCTTTGAGTTGCTGGGTGATGTGGCGCTGCGTCGGATCAAATTCCCGTCCATCCAGCTTACGCACCGGGGTGATGCCCGCCAGCGTGCCGGTGACGAAGGCTTCGTCGGCGGTCAGCGCCTCCGCCAGCGTGAAATCATCCACCCGCACCGTCAGGCCGTGGGCGCGCGCCAGATCGATCACCGTCTGGCGGGTGATGCCGTTGAAGCAGTAGCGGCCGCTGGAGGTCCAGAGTTCGCCGCGCCGCACGATAAAAAAGTTGGTGGAGTTGCAACTGGCGACGAAACCGTGCGGGTCCAGCATCAGCGCTTCGTCAGCGCCGGCCTCGATCGCCTGCAGCAGCGCCTGAATCAGATTCAGGCGGCTGTGGGAATTGAGCCGCAGGTCGAACACGTCCGGCGTGCTGGTGCGGTAGCTGGAGGTGAACAGCGCCAGTCCGCGTTGTTTGGCCGCTTCATCCACCACTTTGTATTCCGCCACGCACACCACCGTCGCGCCGCCAAGGATAAAGCGCGGATCCTGATTAGGCGTGCTTTTGCGCCCGCGGGTGATCATCAGCCGCAGGTGCGCGCCGTCGGTCATACCATTGATAGCCAGCGTGCGCAGCAAAATGTCGATCAGTTCAGCACGGCTGTGGCCGATCTCCAGCCTGATGGCGGCTGCGCCGGCCAACAGCCTGTCCAGATGGGCGTCGAGGGAAATCAGACGGCCGTTGACCAGCCGCAGGCCTTCCCAGACGCCGTCGCCGCAGACGTAACCCGAATCAAACACCGATACCACCGCCTGTGAGCGATGCACGAATTCACCGTTGACGTACACCTGCACGTCGTCGTTGCGGGGATCCTGCCGGTAAGCCTGGCTGCTGACGGCGGAAGGGGATGAAGCGTTCATGACGACTCCTTAAAACGCGCGTTCGGCGAAGCGGGCCAGAAACGCCTGCGTGCGGGGTTGTTGGGGATGACGCAGCACCTGTTCGGCGCTGCCCATTTCGTGAATAACGCCGTCGGCGATGAAGATCACCCGGTCGGCGAAGTGCCAGGCGAAGCCCAGTTCATGGGTCACCAGCAACAGCGTGCGCCCGTCGTCCGCCAGCGCGCGAATGGTGTGCAGCACTTCGCCCACCAGTTCCGGGTCAAGCGACGAAGTGGGCTCGTCGAAAAGCATGATTTCCGGCTCCATCGCCAGCGCGCGGGCAATCGCCACCCGCTGTTGCTGGCCGCCGGACAGGTTGCCGGGGCGGGCGTGGAGTTTGTCCGCCAGCCCGACTTTCTCCAGTTGCCGGCGGGCAATGACCGCGGCGTCGGCGCGCGGCAGCTTTTTCACCGACAGCAGCGCCTCCTGCACGTTTTGCAGCACCGTCAGGTGCGGAAACAGGTTGAACTGCTGGAACACCATGCCGACGCGCTGACGTACCGCGCACAATTGCTTTTCCGCATAGCGCCGCGCGCCGTCCGGCAACGGTTGACCCAGCACCTCGCCGTCCAGCTCGATGGTGCCGCCGCTCGGCACCTCCATGAAATTCAGGCAGCGCAGCAGGGTGCTCTTGCCGGAACCGCTGCCGCCGATAATGGCGATTTTCTCCCCGCGCCGCACATCAAGGTCGATGCCTTTCAGCACCGGCTGACCGTGAAATGCTTTGGTCAGTCCGCGCAGCCGTAAAACGATATCCTGCGAATCAGTCATAAAGGGTTTCCGGGTTGATAAAAGTTTATCGGGTTGATAAAGGCGAGCGCCAGCGCCGCTCCAGCCGCGCGGCCAGATAGCTGCCGGGCCAGATCAGCACGAAATAGAACAACGCCACCACGGTGAGGATTTCCAGCGGCCGATAGGTATCGCTGCTTAGCAGCCGGCCCTGATACATCAGTTCATTGACCGCCAGCATCGACGCCAGCGAGGTGACTTTGGCCAGTTCGATCAGGCGGTTGGTCAGCGCGGGCAACATGCGTTGCAACACCTGCGGCAGGATCACGCGGCGCAACGCCAGCGGGTAAGACATGCCGAGCGCTTTGGCGCCTTCCCACTGGCCTTGCTCCATCGATTGCAGACCGGCACGGAAGATTTCGGTGCTGTAGGCGGCGGTGTAGAGCGTCAGCGCCAGCGTCGCCGCGCCAAAGGTGCTGAACTGGATGCCCGCCAGCACCGGCAGAGCGTAGTAAAACCAGATCAGCTGAATCAGTACCGGCGTATTGCGAAACAGCTCGACGAACGCCATCACCGGCAGACGGACGGCGCGGCGACGCGCGGTGCGGGCGATGCCCAGCGCCAGCCCAAGCAGAGTGCCGCCGATACCCGCCAGCAGCCATAGCTCCAGCGTGACGCCCAGCCCGCGCAGCAGGACGGGCAACTGTTGCCAGATAAAGCCAAAGTTCCATTGATAGTGCATCGGCGACCTCACTGTACACGGGCGTAAGACAGCCGCCGCTCGACGTACTGGCTCAGCAGGCTAAGGACAAACAGCAGCGTGAAATAGAGCAGCGCCGCCAGGCTGTAGACTTCCAGCGGACGGAAGCTCTGGCTGTTGATCTGCATCGCCTGATACAACAGCTCGCCGTAGGCCAGCGACGACGCCAGCGAAGTGGATTTAATCAGCTCGAACGAGCGTTCAATCAACGGCGGGATCATGCGTCGCAGCGCCTGCGGCAGGATCACGCGGCGCAACGCCAGCGGGCGCGACATGCCGAGCGCTTTGGCGCCTTCCCACTGACCCTCGGCAATCGACAGGATGCCGCCGCGGTAGACTTCGGCGTAAAACGCGGCCGACTGCGCCGACAGGGCCGTTACTGCGGCCGCGAACGGCGACAGGGTCAGCGGGCTGACGACCGGCAGCGCGTAGTAAATCCAGAAAAAATGCACGATGGCGGGCGTGTTGCGGTAAAAGCCGATGAACAGGTGAGCGGGCAGGCGCAACAGCCGGGTGGACGACAGTTTCATGGCGGCCAGCAGCGCGCCGACCAGCATCCCGATCAGAATGCTGGTAAACCCGATGCGGACCGTTCCCCATAACCCGTCCAGCAGCAACGGCCACCAGTGCGGCAGGGCGGAAAAATCCCATTGATAACGCATGTGTTTTTCCCTGATAACGCCAATGGCGTACGAATTGTTATATCGATAATGTTTTTTATATCCACCGCATCTTAGCAGCCGAAAAATGTGATAAGTAAATGCTAAAAAAGCGGATTGATAGCCGATTTTTGGCTAAGGAAAGCGGGAAATTCGCTGAGTCGCAGATAGAAAATTGGGCTTTCGCCGCGTCCGTGCGGCTCACCCGGCGAAGTCGCCTGCCTCAGCACAGTTTTTGACGCCGGAAAAACCCCTCACCCTTGTACTTAAGGGGTTTGTCAGTCATCTGGGGCTGTCGACGACAGCCCTGATAAGCGGGATTACGCCGTCTGGCCGGTTAACGCCTGCCGGATATCGGCGATCAGGTCTTCCACGTTTTCGATGCCGACCGACAGACGCAGCAACTGCGGCGTGATGCCGAGGCGCAGGCGCTGTTCCAGCGGCAAGGAGGCGTGGGTCATGTTGAAGGGCTGGCTGATCAGGCTTTCGACTCCGCCCAGACTTTCCGCCAGCGTAAACAGCCGGGTGCGCTTAATCACCGCGCCGGCGTAGTCGGCGTCGCCGCGCAGCCTGACGCTTATCATGCCGCCGAACGCGCTCATTTGCCGACGCGCCAGCGCATGCTGCGGGTGAGACGGCAGGCCGGGATAGTACACCTGCTCCACCTGCGGTTGCTGCTCCAGCCAGCGCGCCAGCGTCAGCGCGTTGTCGCTATGGCGGGCAAGGCGCAGCGCCAGCGTGCGAATACCGCGCAGCGTCAGGAAACTGCTGAACGGATCGAGTACCCCGCCCACCGCATTCTGCAAAAACGCCAGTTGCGCCGCCAGCTCCTGGTCCCGCCCGACTACCGCCAGCCCGGCGACCACATCCGAGTGGCCGTTCAGATACTTGGTGGCCGAGTGCACCACGATATCGAAGCCCAGATCCAGCGGCCGCTGCAAGGCCGGGGAGGCGAAGGTGTTGTCCGCCACGCTGATCACGCCGCGGCGCTGGGCCAGTTCGGCGATGGCGCGCAGGTCGGCCAGTTTCAGCAGCGGATTGGTGGGCGTTTCTACCCAGATCATGCGGGTTTGCGGGGTGATAGCCTGCTCCAGCGTGGTCAGGTCGGCCGGGTCGACGTAGGTGACGCTCAGTCCGGCGGTACGCTTGCGCACCCGGTCCAGCAATCGCCAGGTGCCGCCGTAAATATCATCCACCGCGACGATGTGGCTGCCCTGATCGAGCAGTTCCAGCACCGTGGCGCTGGCCGCCAGCCCGGAGGCGAAGGCAAAGCCCTGAATGCCGCCTTCCAGCGCGGCGATATTGGCTTCCAGCGCGTGGCGGGTCGGGTTGCCGCTGCGTGAGTACTCGTAGCCGGTGTGCTGACCGGGCGCCGGCTGGGCGAAGGTGGAGGTGGCGTAAATGGCGGGCATCACCGCGCCGGTGCTGTCCGGCGTGTAGCCGGCGTGAACGGTCAGGGTATCGAAATGGCTCATGGTTAATCCTTGTGGTAATCGGTAGAAAGGTCAGCGCACCAGATGCCGCCAGTGATTGAGCACATCGGTGCGGGTGATCAGGCCGAGGAAACGCTGGCCGTCCAGAATCACCGCCACATGCCCGCGATCAAAGGTGGTCAGCAGTTGATCGAACGACGCATCTTTCTGCAAGGTGTTGACCTGATCGGTCATCGCGTCGCGGGCGGTCAGCGAGAAATGGCGCGGGTTAGTCTTGAGATTGTTGAGCAGGTCCCACTCGTCGATCACCCCGACCACCCGGTCGTGTTCCAGCACCGGCAACTGGGAAATGTCGTACAGCCGCATCCGGGCATGAACAATCGCCAGCGAGTCAGCCGGGGAGACCGACACGGTGGCGCCTTCGTTATGGCGATAGGTGATCAGATCGCGCAGGTCGCCCAGCGGCGGGCGTTGGATTAACCCTTGCTCAATCATCCAGTAGTCGTTGAACATCTTCGACAGGTACTTGTTGCCGCTGTCGCACACCAGCGTTACCACCCGGCGCGGTTCGGTCTGGGCGCGGCAGTAGCGCAGCGCCGCCGCCAGCAATGTGCCGCTGGAGGAGCCGGCCAGCACGCCTTCTTTGAGCAACAGCGCGCGGGCGGCCTGAAACGATTCCCGATCGCTGATGGCGTAGGCGTGTTTCACCTGGCTGAAATTCGCCAGCGCCGGCAGGAAATCCTCGCCGATGCCCTCTACCAGCCAGCTTCCCGCTTCGCCCGTGGTGCCTTGCCGCACGTAATCGGTCAGGATCGACCCGGCCGGGTCCGCCAGCACCAGCTCGGTTTTCGGCGACACCTCGGCGAAGTAGCGGCTCAGTCCGCCCAGTGTTCCGCCGGAGCCGACGCCGACCACGATAGCATCGATGTCGTTCTCCATCTGCCGCCACAGTTCCGGCGCGGTGGTACGGTAGTGGGCCAGCGGGTTGGCCGGGTTATTGAACTGGTCGATGTAGAACGCGCCGGGGATCTCGTCTGCCAGTCGTTGCGCGTAGTCCTGATAGTAGTCCGGGTGGCCTTTAGCCACATCGGAACGGGTCAGGCGCACGTCGACGCCCAGCGCGCGCAGGTGGAAGATTTTCTCCCGGCTCATCTTGTCCGGCACCACCAGAATCAGGCGGTAGCCTTTGAGCGCCGCCACTAATGCCAGCCCAAGCCCGGTATTGCCGGCGGTGGCTTCGATCAGCGTGCCGCCGGGCTGCAGTTTTCCCTGCTGCTCTGCCGCCTCGATCATCGATAGCGCGACGCGATCTTTGATCGAGCCGCCGGGATTCTGGTTTTCCAGCTTGGCGAATAACCGGCAGGGGCCGGTATCGAACTGCGTCAGCTCCAGCAACGGGGTGTTGCCGATCAGGCCGAGTACCGACGTAGGTACGGATGTAGGAATAGGCATAGTCATCACCTCGGTTAATAACGAGGTGGACATGGTAAAACTCAGGCATAACGCCATAAAAATAATATAACTAACCATCTATATGCGATTTTTAGAAATAAAATGCTATTTGGCGGTAAAGCCATACAGCCTGATAGCCGTGCGGGTAGATAGACATGCAGGTTGATAGACATATGGGGTGATAGCCATGCAGCAGTATATCCATCCGCTACCGGAACGACGGGTTATGTCGTTTGGTTGCAACCGGTAGCGAAAATGGCATAAAGCAGCCGGAAAACGGAGTGTTATCATCGATATATTTGATATGCCGTCCCTGACGCCGACAGGAATCTAAACCGATGACCTCCTTGAACCACGCCGCTCCGATAACCCTGACGCTGGCCCGCTTTGCCTGCCGGCTAACCCCGGCGGCGATCCCGGCGGTCTGGCGGCGAAAAATTCTGCTGCATTTGTTGGATACGCTGGGGTGCGGCATCGCCGGGCTGGATAGCGAGGTGTTTCAGCAGGCGCAGCGCATGGCGCGCCAGCAGTATGCCGCCGGGACATCGCCGGTGCTGGGACGCCGGGACGGGCTGTCGGCGCTGGGGGCGGCGTTCGTCAATTCGGCGGCGATGAACGCGCTGGATTATGACGACGGCTTTGAGCGGGATGGTCGCGGCATGGGTCACCCCGGCGCCACGCTGGTGGCGGCGGCGCTGGCGGCGCTGGGCGAGCGGCAGGTATCCGGCGCGCAATTGCTGTGCGCGCTGGCGGCGGCCTGGGAAATCAACGGGCGCGTGATTCTCGCTCAGCAACCCAGTCCGGAGCGTTTTCGGCAGGTGTACGGCGTGTGCCAGCACCAGTCGCTGGGCGCGGCGGTCGCGTTCGGTCTGCTGAGCGGCTGCGATGCCGCCGGGCTGGAAAACGCCATCGGGTTGGCGGCGTCGCTGACCCCGCTGCCGGGGCTGCACAAGTACAACTGGCGGCAGCGGCCGCTGGTGGCGTTCAAGGATTATAACGCGCCGGCGACGGAGGCCGGGGTGCGCGGGGTGTTGCTGCACAGGGAAGGCATTATCGGGCCGCGCGACGTACTGGACGGAGAGCACGGGTTCTGGCGCATGATCGGCTCCGACCGCTGTGATGCGTCGCTGCTGGTCGACGGGCTGGGGGATGCGTGGCGGCTGCGCCATGCCAGTTTCAAACGTTACCCGGTTTGCCGCTGGATGCACACCGCGCTGGCGGCGTTTGAGCAATTGCTGACGCAGCAGGCGCTGACGCCGGATCGGATCGTGCGGATTCAGGTCATCGGTAGCCAGACGCTGGTGCAGCAATTCGCCGATACCCAGCTGTTGAGCGAAACCGATGCCCAGTTCAGCGTGCCGCTGGCGTTGGCCTGCCTGGCCTACGGCCTTCCCCGACAGAGCTGGAGCAACGCGGCGGCGCGGCAGGATGCGACGCTGCTGGCGTTTGCCCGCCGGGTCGAGTTAGTGGTGGATGACGAGTTGGATCGGTTGATGGCGGTGCAGCGGCGGCCGGTTAATCGGGTGAGGGTGGTCGTTGACGGGCAGTGGCTGAACGCGCCGGCAGTGGATTATCCGCCAGGGTGCGAAGAGAACCCGATGGCGGAAGCGGAGATTGTGCGCAAGTGCCGCGACAATCTGTCGCGGCGGCTGGGCGATAACGAGGTCGATCGCCTTATTGATACGCTGCTTGAACTGGAACGCCAGCCGGATGCGGCGCTGGCGCTGGCGCCGCTGTTCGCGGGCTGACGTTCCTCGCTCGCCGGTTATTTCCACGCTTCGCGGATCACCGGCGGCACCTTGCTGATGTCCACGCCGCGGGCTTTCAGCGCCTGCTCGTAGAACTGCTGAATCTGACCGGACTGATAGAGCTTGCCGAATTCGTCGTTGAGGAACTGATGGAAGGTCTGGTCGCTTTCCTTGCGGATAGCGCCGCTGGTGCTGACCGCCACAATGGGTTTCGGCAGGATCAGGTTGCCTTTGCCGACTTTAGCCTGTTGCAGCGCCAGCGCCGGATGGAAGTAGGACAACGCATCCACCCGCACGGCATAAAACGCCGCCACGCCTTCATCCATGTTGGGGAAACGCACCAACTGCGCTTTCGGCAGATTTTTGGTCAGCAGCAGGTCCGGGCTGGACCCGAGCGTGACGCCGATTTTGACATCCGGCCGGTTGAGGTCTTCCCAGTTGGTGACGCTGATGCCGTCGCGCACCAGCACGCCCTGGGCATACCAGAAGAACGGTTGTTCAGGAAAATCGACCGCTTTCTTGCGCTCGTCGGTGGGGTCAAGCACCAGCATGGTGTCGATCTGGCCGGTTTGCAGCGCGGCGACCGCGTTGCCCCAGGTGGTTTCCACCGTCACCAGCTTAACCCCAAGGTCTGTCGCCAGCACCTTACCGACCTGATAGCCGATACCGTCCCATTCGCCGGTCGCCGCGTTCTTGAAATACCAGGGTTCGCCCTGCGCCACGCCGATGCGCAGTTCGCCGGTCTGTTTGATGTGTTGCCAGGTGGAGGCAGGCGCTTCGGCCCGAGCCAGCCAGGGCGCGGCGACCAGCGCCAGCGCGGCAATCATGGTACGAAAAGATAAATGCATAATGTCCCCGTGTGTGAATGGTTAAGCGCCTGTCTCCGTGGGGATGTTACATGCCAGTGTGAGCCTGGTTACGCCGGTCATCCCCCGATAAAAATAGGCGTTGAATTAATCAATAAATAAAAGGCGAGCACCACGCGCGGCATCGGCTTATTGCATAAATAATGCTTAAATATCATTAACATGATGACGGCGCGCTCAGGCAGTATTGCAGGAAATCACCGCGACATTAAATGCGAAGAGTGACTGAGCTTATGCGCTGGGTGGTAAAACGAGGAAAGTGATAAAACATGGCGGGCGACGCCCGCCATGATGAGGCTGGATTAACGGGTTAGAACGACTCCCACTCGTCGTTGCCGGAGCGGGTGCCTGCTCCGGCGCTGGCCAGCATCAGCGGTTTTTTAGCGCTGACGGCGCCGGGTTTGTGCGCGGTGCGGGCAAAGCGATGGCTGTCGTCATTATCGAGGCGGAATATCGAGACGGCCTGTTCCAGCGCTTGCGCCTGCTCTTCCAGTGAATTGGCCGCGGCGGAAGACTCTTCCACCAGCGCGGCGTTCTGCTGGGTGGTGGCGTCCATTTCGGCTACCGCGTTGGAGATCTGATTGATGCCGCGGCTCTGCTCGTCGGAAGCTGAGGCGATTTCCCCCATGATGTCATGCACATGGGCGATGGAACGGATAATCTCGTCCATGGTTTTGCCGGCGCTTTCCACCAGCGAGGAGCCGGTATTCACCCGGATGACCGACTCGCCGATCAGGGTTTCAATCTCTTTGGCGGCCTGGGCGCTACGCTGGGCCAGGCTGCGTACCTCACCGGCCACCACCGCGAAGCCGCGGCCCTGTTCGCCGGCGCGCGCCGCTTCCACCGCAGCATTGAGCGCCAGAATGTTGGTCTGGAAGGCGATACCGTTGATGACGGTGGTGATTTCGGAAATGCGCCGGGAACTGACGGCGATTTCGTTCATGGTGCTCACTACGTTGGTGACGATCTCGCCGCCTTTGGTGGCGTTGCCTGACGCATCGGCCGCCAGTTGCGAGGCGTGATGCGCGTTGTCGGCGTTCTGTTTCACCGTTGAGGTCAACTGCTCCATGCTGGCGGCGGTTTCCACTACCGCGGCCGACTGTTGCTCGGTGCGGGAGGAGAGGTCGGTGTTGCCGGCGGCGATTTCCGACGCGGCGGACGCCACATTGCTCACCCCCTCGCGAATGGTGCCGATCATCTCGCGCAGTTTGTGGTTCATCGCATTCATCGCCGTCATCAACTGACCCAATTCATCCTTACGGGTGACGGTGATGGAGGCGGTCAGGTCGCCCTGGGCGATCCGCTCAGCCAGCGACAGACTCTGACGCAACGGGCGGGTAAGTTGCAGGGTGATGCGCCAGGCCATCAGCACGCCGATGGCGATAATCGCCAGCCCGATGATCCACTGCTGGTATTGCGACTGGCGGGTAATGTTATCCACCTTATCCAACTGGGTTTGATAAAGCTGGGTCGCAGACTGGTTAAGAACCAGCGCGATATCCGCCATGCGCTGAGACGCCGCGTTCTCTTCCTGATAGGCCGCCATGTAAAGGGTGATATCCCCGCTGTAGGTGGCGAAAGGCAGCCAGGTCTGATTCAGCCAGGCCTGCTGCTCCGTGCTGAATTTCGGCAGCGCCTGCGTGATGGCGCGTTGTGCGGTGTCCAGCGTCTTGCGAAGCGCCGTTTCAGTTTCGGCGGACGGCATCAACGTCAGTTCATGGGCGGTGTCTTTAATATCAGACAGCCCCTCGTTGATATACATAAATTCCAGCCGTAATTCCGCCGGCAGCGTGGCGGCATCAAATTTCCCGCGCAGGGTATCAATGATTTTACCGATGGTATCCTGAGATAGTTTCTGACCGATAGCGTCCCGCTTCTGACTGGCGCTGATCAGGTTTTCCCGCGCGACATTATATTCCTTGCCGGACTGGATAATCCTGTCCAGTACAATACGGGTGTCCGCATCCCATTTCATTGTCTGGGCGACATTCAGCGATTGCGTCATTTTATTTAGCAATTCGCCGTTTTTATTAATCGCCGCATAATCATGGGTATATTGGAAGCGCAGACGCTCCCGCCGGGCCTCTTCCAGATAACTGTTAATATTATTGCTGATAATGGATTTCTGGGAATACGCATCAATATTACGAAAGCCATTGATCCCTGACAGCATGATTATCGCCGCCATTAATAATATCAGTCCGAATCCCATCGCCAGCTTCACACCGACTCTGAAATTGTTATAAGCGCCAAAAACAGTATTCATTGGGCCTTCCTTTTTCTTGATTTACCAGGGTAGTGACGGGGAAAAAACCGAATTGAACATATCAACGTGTTATCGCTTCAGAGGCGTGAACGCTGAAGCTATTTCTTACTGTTATGGTTATAGGATAGTCGACGGCGATGCTGCCGTTTTATAAACAGGCTGTTACTGTCGCGGACATCATAACCTCATCCCAGGAACAGGGAAAGATAATGTAAAAATTATGTTTCATTTTTGTAAAATTCTACAGTGATATTATCAATCAGCTTATTGAAAGAAAGTATAGCCACGGTTAACGCCTCATTTGTTTTTTTAATTTTTTAAGTGACGGACATAAAAACGTAATAAAGGCTGAGTTCAGGAGTAATTTCGGGCGCGGGTTTGGCTGGAAAGACAAGTGATGAATGGCAGGATAACGCTGCGGGAAAGGGAAGGGAGCGATCGGAGACTGCGTTGAAGTGAATAAAATATACACAGCATGGCCGTTTATCGCCATGCTGTGTTGCCGGTGGTTAAAACCGGTTAGAACGATTCCCAGTCATCTTTGCCGCTGACCGAAGGGCGGCTCACGACAGTGGTTTTGGCGACGGTGGTTGCTTTAGCGGCGGATGTCGTCAGCTTCAGCGGCTTACTGACGCTAAGGCTGGCGCGTTGCGCCGGGCGCGTCGAAACGTCGTCATTACCGAGGCGGAACACCGATACCGCATGTTCCAGCGTTTGTGCCTGCTCTTCCAGCGAATTGGCGGCGGCGGAAGACTCTTCCACCAGCGCGGCGTTCTGCTGGGTGGTGGCGTCCATTTCGGCTACCGCGGTGGAGATCTGGTTGATGCCGCGGCTTTGCTCGTCAGAGGCCGAGGCGATCTCGTCCATGATGTCATGCACATGGGAGATGGAGCGGATAATCTCGTCCATGGTTTTGCCGGCGCTTTCCACCAGCGTGGAGCCGGTATTCACCCGGGTGACCGACTCGCCGATCAGGGTTTCGATCTCTTTGGCGGCCTGAGCGCTGCGCTGGGCCAGATTGCGCACCTCGCCCGCCACCACCGCGAAGCCGCGGCCCTGTTCACCGGCGCGCGCGGCTTCCACCGCGGCGTTGAGCGCCAGAATGTTGGTCTGGAAGGCGATGCCGTTGATGACCGAGGTGATTTCGGAAATGCGCCGGGAACTGACGGCGATTTCGTTCATGGTGCTCACCACGTTGGTGACGATCTCGCCGCCTTTGGTGGCGTTGCCTGACGCATCGGCCGCCAGCTGCGAGGCGTGGTGCGCGTTGTCGGCGTTCTGTTTCACCGTTGAGGTCAACTGCTCCATGCTGGCGGCGGTTTCCACGACGGCGGCCGACTGCTGCTCGGTGCGGGAGGAGAGATCGGTGTTGCCGGCGGCGATTTCCGACGCGGCGGACGCCACATTGCTCACCCCTTCACGAATTTCGCCGATCATCTCGCGCAGTTTGTGGTTCATAGCCGCCATGGCGGACATCAGCATCCCCAGTTCGTCGCGGCGAACGACGTTGATGGAGGCGGTCAGGTCGCCCTGAGCGATCCGTTCAGCCAGCGACAGGCTCTGATGCAGCGGACGGGTAATCTGCAGGGTGATGCGCCAGGCCATCAGTACCCCGATAGCGATAATCACCAGACCGGTAAACAATAACTGCCATTGCGAACTGGTGGTGGTGGCGCTGACCAGCGACAGCTGGCGTTCATACAGTGCGCTGGAGGCGTTATCCAGAATCACCGCGGCTTCCAGCATGGCGCTGGTGGCGGTATTTTCGTCCTGGAAGGCACGCATGTAATCGTTGATGTAGCCGTTGTAGGCGGAGAACAGCCCCCATGATTGGTTCAGCCAACCCTGTTGTTCGGGGCTGAAGTGGGGCAACGCCTGGCTGACGGCGGTCGTTGTAGCGGCGAGCGCCTTGCGCAGGCTGGATTCAGACTGGGTGGACGGTTGCAGCAGCAGTTCGTGAGCAAGGTCGCGAATGCCCATCAGTTGTTCGAACAGCGTGATGAATTCCAGTCGTAATTCCGGCGTCAGGGTGCTGCCGTTGAACTGGGCGCGCAGCGTATCGAGCGTTTTGGCGCTGCTGTCCTGATTCAGTTTCTGCGCGATGGCGTCACGTTGGCGGCTGGCGGTGATCAGCGCTTCGCGCGCAGGCTGGTATTTTTTGTAGGCCTCGTTCAACTGATCCAGCAATTGCTGCGACGCGGGCAACCAGGTTAATTGATTGGCCTGATTGAGCGACTGACCGACTTTTTCCATCAGTGTGCCGGTTTTATTAATGGCGGCATAATCGTGAGTATATTGAAAGTTGAGACGTGCCCGGCGGGCCTCGTCCAGATTGTTATTAATGTCGTTACTGATAATGGATTTATTGACGTAGCCGTCAATGTGACGAAAACCATTTATGCCTGACAGCATGATGAAGGCAGACATGATCAAAATCAGGCCAAACCCAATCGCCAGCTTAATACCAACCTTTAGATTGTTATAGGTATGTAGAATTGTGCTCATCAAGGGATTCCTATTGGGGCTAACGCTTTGATAACGCAAGATCAACAGAGGATGCTCATCTGTCTACGTCCTTGTTTTTTCAGAATAAAAAATATCTAATTTCCAGAGGTGAGAAAAAACGCGTGAATAGTATCACATTTCTTAGAGATATAAATAGCCTGCTGGCTAATCACCTGGCCCGCTATTTACCGGTTTTTGTTACGAGTTAAATTATATGGTTTACTCTTTTTTTGTTTTTTATTTGTTAAATGATTTCGCGTACTAGTCTGGAGATATGTTCAGGGTTGTCTATTTTGCTGTTCATTCCAAAATTCAGCCTGAAATAAAGCATTAAATCCTATTTTTTTATTTTATTCGCTGGCGGGGAGATAACGTTTTATCGCATTTTTTTCCCTTAGCTGATAAATGGCGGTGTGAAAAAAGCGCACTTTTTGTTGCGATGGCGTTCAGGTATCCGATTTTTCCAACGGCAATCCCAACCGATTTTTGATGCTGGCGCAGGCGGCGTCTCGCATTGCCCGGGCGGGGCGCCGGCGTCTGTCTGAATCCGCCGGCGCCGGGATGATGGCGTGATGTTGCAGGGTTCCGCGCTGCCGCTCGGCAGCGCGGAAAGGGGCTCACCTATCAGGCGCCGGAAGTCATATCCGCGGCGTCGCTGGTCATCGGCACGTCCTGAATTACCGACTCGAAACTGCGCAGACGTTTATAAATCGACATCAGTTCCACGATGGTGGTCCAGGAGTTGATCAGGTACTGGAACGAACCGCGTACCTGATCGAACACGTTGGTGATCTGGGTCATCAGGCCGAGCGTCAGGCTGCCCGCCACGATCGACGGCAGCAGCATGATGATGCCGAACACGTTGTCGCTTTGCAGATAGAGCACCCGCGCGATATTGAAATAGGTGTAATGGAAGTAGAGACGGAAATAGTTTTTCCGCACATTGCCGAACAGCTGTTTTACCGTGGGCGGCGTGGCGCGGCTGGCGTCATCCTCGCCATACACCAGTTCTTTACGGTAGGCGGCTTCCACCCGCTGGTTGTTGAATTCCAGCCCCGGCAGTTTGATACCGATTAATGCCAGCACGCCGGTGCCCGCCAGCGACCAGATGATGGCGGCGATCACCAGGCCGTAAGGAATTTCGCCGATCAGCGGCAGCGATTTGACGTGAGACGAGAGGCTGACCAGCACCGGCAAAAAGGCGATCAACGTCATCAGCGATTTCACCAGATCCACCCCCAGGCTTTCCACCGTGGAAGCGAAACGCATGGTGTCTTCCTGAATACGCTGCGCCGCCCCTTCAATGTGGCGCAACGCTTGCCAGTGCGAGGTGTAGTAGTCGTTCATGGCGGTACGCCAGCGGAAGACGTAATGACTGACGAAAAACAGGTTCAGCACGCCGACGGTCACCGCGGTCAGCGCGATACCGAGGAAAATCAGCAACTGCTGGTAAAACGCCTGAATAGTCACCGCGTTCGGCGCGCTCAGCGCTTTCTGGATCAGATCGTAAAACGGGACGTACCAGTCGTTGACCGCCACGCCGACTTCGACCGAAAAGTAGGTCACGAAAATGATCAGCGAGGAACCGAGAATCGACCAGCGTTGCCAGGGATGCGGGTTTAACAGCGCCCAGGCGCCGGCGAATATGGCTACGCACAGCAGGTAGTAACCGTAGAACCACAGAAAGGCGGGCGACAGAAACCGTATCGCGCCTTGCGGCAGCGGTTGGGTGATGTGCAGCAGGCTATCGCCCAGCGGTCGCCCCCAGCTATACCAGATGATGACGGCTACCAGCGACCAGAGCAGCGCGGAGGAGAAAAACAGTTTGGGGTTGGGAAAAAACGATTTGAACATAAACGCACTTCTATCCGTAAAAGGAGAATAACTGCCGTGATAGCAAATATTTAACGCAGACGCAGGATTATATTGAAACGATTTTTGACTGGATAACGATTTTCTTTACGCAGCAATAAGCAAGGCGACGCAGAAATAAGCAGGACGCAAAAAATACAGAGCGGCGGCGACAGGTACAGATATCGCCGCCGTGGTGTTACTGGCAAGGCGAGGGCGCGTCGACCACGATGTCCGGCTGGTGGGTGACGGTAAAATTGACCGAGCGGGCGATAAAGCACATCTCGTGAGCCTGATGATGTAACGCGAGAGCGGTTTGCGCGTCGCTGTCGGCGCTGATCACCACGCGCGGACGCAGCGTGACCGACAGAAACTGCCCGGCGCCGCCAGCCTCTTCCACCATTTCCCCTTCCGCCCGATCGTCGTAGGCCAGCACCGTGACGCCGGCTCCCGCGCACAGCCCGAGATACCACAGCTTGTGGCAGGCGGACAGCGACGCGACCAGCAGCTCTTCCGGATTCCAGCGCGTTGGGTCGCCGCGGAAACTCGGGTCGGATGAGCCGGGCAGCGTCGGTTTGCCCGGCGCGCAGATATCATGGTCGCGGCTGTAGCCGCGATAACTCTTGGTGCCGGTGCCCTGGTTGCCGGTCCAGCTAACCTGGACCTGATAGCGATGAATTTTGTCTGCCATGTCGCCCTCGTATTCCGATTAAAAAATATTCGGCTGTAGTTTAACAGGCAATGGCGTCGATGCCATGACGGCAGCAAACGGCGACGCGACGCGCCCCTTAGCCCATCTCGATCACATCCTGAGGCGGCAGGTCTTTCTCCAGCTGTCGTAACACCCGGTAAACCTGCGCCACCGGTTGCAGGGTATCACGCGGAATGTAGTGACCTTCCGGTATCCGGTACAGGGTGCGCGCCAGCCAGATAAAACGGATTACCGGCACCCCGGCCTGATGGGCGCGGGCGATCAACGCCTTGGCCTGATCGTCTTCACCTTTGAGCAGGATGCGCGGCAGCGGTGTTTTGCCGGGGCGGTAGAACAGCGCCACCGCGTAGTGGGTTGGGTTGACCAGCAGCAGATCGGCGTCCTCCACTTTGGGTTTGGCGCGCGGGCTGGCGGGCTCGTTGAGGATTTCCTGCGCCACCGATTTACGATGGCCTTTCATGTGCGGGTCGCCTTCCGAGTTTTTAAACTCGTTGCGGATATCTTCATGACTCATGCGCTGCTGTTTGAGGAAGTAGTATTTTTGCAGGCCGAAGTCGAGTAACCCCAGCGCCAGCAGTGCGGAAAGGGTGGTGCGCGCCACGCTTTTCAGCACGCTCTCCACCCCTTTCCAGAACGCGGTCAGATCGCCGTAAGCCAGCTCCACCAGCCACTCCAGCTGCGGCATCACCACCAGCCAGAACACCAGCCCGATGGTCACCGCCTTCAGGATGTTGGTCAGCATGTCGGTGAGTTTGCGCATGGTGAACATTTGTTTGATCTGGTTGATCGGGTTGAGGCGGTTGAAGTCAATTTTCAGCGCTTCGACGGCAAACAGCGGACCGTACTGGATCCAGCCGCCCACGACGCGCATCAGCAACGCCACGCTGATGGTCAGCAGGCAGAAGGTCGCCAGCAGCGACAGCGCTTCACTGAAAATTTCATCCGCCGCGTGGCCGAACGGGTCAGTGATGCGGCTCACTGGTAACTGCATCAGCGCCTGTAACTTGCTCATGCCGCTGTCGGTCAGCGCCAGAATCATCTCCAGCAATGCGAAGCTGATCAGCAGCTTGGGTACGTCCTGACTCTGTCCCACTTCCCCTTTTTTGCGGGCGTCCTGCAATTTTTTGGGGGTGGGTTTTTCGGTTTTTTCACTCATCGCAGTACCTCGTGGTTACTAACCGTATCTCGCGTTTTGCCATTTCAGGGCGATGCCTGAAAAAACAGCGGGAACAGGTGTTTCAGGTCGGTGAGCGCCTTGAGCCGGCCTTCGCCGAGAAACTGCAGCACCGGCATGTAGAGCACGAAAAACGCCATGCCGGCCAGACACTTGGCCGGGGTGGACAGCACGTAGACCTGCAACTGCGGGCTGTAGAGACTGAGAATGGCGATACTGAATTCCAGCAACAGCAACAGCGCCACCAGCGGCCCGGCGTACACCACCATGTGCTGAAAGGTGTCTTTAAGCAGGTCGAGATAGGTGTGAAACCCCTGTTCCGACAACGGCGGCAGGAAGTCTAACGCCGGCCACAGCCGGTAGCTGTCCCACAGTAACTGGGTAAAACCGGGAAAACCGATGGTGATGATCAGCAGCATGATGAACAGCTCTTTCATCATGTGACCGAGCGGGGTAGCGTCGCTGCCCAGCGCCGGGTTGAGCTGGCCGCCGGTGAGCGCGCCGCGCTGGTTGTCAAACAGCGCGCCGACCGACTCGAACAGCCAGAACGGCATCGCCAGCACCACTCCGAGCAGCAGCCCGATCACCAGCTCTTTGAGCAGCAGGCCGGGCAACATCGGCCAGGTGAGCGTGGTGGTCAGCATCTGTTGCTGGATGGCGCCGGCCGGCACCAGCGCCAGCGCGATCGCCACCGCATTGCGCAGCATGCCTTTGATGATGGTGAACGAGAACAGCGGCACCAGGAACAGGCACGGATACAGCCGGGCCACGCCGAGCGTCAGCGCGTAAATAAAATCGTAGATATTCTGGATTGTGGCGATGGAGAACATGGCCGCCTCACGCCCGGGTTTGTTCGATCATGTTGAAAGCCATCATCGCCAGTTGGATCAGCTCTACGCCGATCCAACGGCCGGTCATGGCCAACACCAGTCCTACCGCCACCAGCTTGACGGCAAAGGGCAGGGTTTGATCCTGCAACTGCATTACCGCCTGCAACAGCGAAATCAGCACGCCGACCACCACCGCCACCAGCAGCGGCGGCGCCGACAGCATCACCACCAGCACCATCGCCTGTCTAAACAGATTGAGCGTTTCCATGGTCGCCTCACAGATAGCTGTAGAACAGGCCGTCGAGCAGGCGCGTCCAGCCGTTGACCAGCACGAACAGCAGCAGCTTGAGCGGCAGCGAAAGGGTGGTGGGCGCCACCATTTGCATCCCCAGCGCCAGCAGCACGTTGGAGACAATCAGGTCGATAACGATGAACGGGATATAAATCAGAAAACCGATCTTAAACCCGGCCTGCAGTTCCGACAGCACATAGGCCGGCAGCACCAGCAGGATGCTTTGGGTGGTGATTTTTTCGGCCATCGCCGCCGGCCACATGCGCAGGCTGTTTTCATGCAGGTGGGTAAGAATGTCCGGGTCGGTGTTGCGCGACATGAATTTCTGCAACGGTTCGATACCTCGGGTCACGCTGCTTTCCAGCGCGTCGAGACTGCTGAAATCCACCGGCGCGTCCTGAAAACGCTGTTTGATGTCGCTGAATACCGGCGCCATCACGAACAGCGTGGCGGCGAGGGCGATGCCGTACAACGCCATGTTGGGCGGCACCTGCTGCACCCCGATGGCGTTGCGGGTAATCATCAGCACCATGGAAACCTTGAGAAAGCAGGTGCAGACGATCATCATCAGCGGAATCAACGACAACGTGCCCAGAAACAGGGCAAACATCACCGGGTCGAAGCTGCCCGAGGTCATAACGATGGCTCCGGGGCGATGTCTCCATCCACGCCAAGACGGCGGGTGATTTGCAGCCCCAGCCGGCCTTCCACGTCCACCAATTCGCCCAGCGCCAGCGGTTGCTCGCCGTGGTACAGGGTCGCTTCGCCGGGCGTCGCCTGCTGCAGGGTCAACACCGTGCCGGGGGCGAGCTGCTGCAAATCCTGCAACGTCAGCGTCAGGTAGCCGCAGCGCACGGTCAGCGCCAGCGTCAGCGGCGGCAGCGCATAGCCCGACGGCGCGCCGGTGTGATTGTCGCTATCCGGGGCGTGCTGCGACGTCTCGGGAACGGCGTAGGTCTCAAAAGGGGTTGCGTCGTCAAAGGGTGTTGTCACGGGACATTCCTCCAGTTCTGTCACGGTAAACCAGTAAGGGGCGAGCGCATCCATCCTGAGCTGCCCGGTCAGCCGCCGGTCGGCCAGCGTGATGCAGCCGTTGCCCTGCGGTGAAAAGTACTGTTTGAGTGGACAGATCAGGTCGCCCGGTTCCAGCGTCGCCAATTGTTCGTGTGACAATGTCATGTCTGCCAGCGTCAACGGCACGCGCATCGCCAGATGACCGGGCAGCGGGTAGCGGGGCGCGTACCACCCCGGCTGGCTTTGCCACTGCTGCAAGGTCCGGGTCGATGTCCGCAACCGGCTGCGAACCCGGAAATCCCCGCGGATAACCTCCAGCCACAGCGTCAGGTCGCCCTGCGCTTCGCTGTCCGGCTGCGGCGATGACGCCGGCTGAATCTCGCCGAACAGCTCGCGCAGCGCCGGGCTGAGATGGTGGTTATACTGCGTCCAGTACCAGTCGGCGGTTTCCGCGGCGGCGTCGGGGCCGGGCGTGAGCGCCGGGCAGGCGGAAAGCAGCGACAACAACGGCGCGGCGTTGTCGTCCAGCCACAGCGTGCCGGCATGGCAGCGCCAGCGGCTTTCCTGCCCGCCGGGCGGCGCGTCGTCCGCCAGTTGCAGGCGTAATTCGCCGGGCTGACCGTCCAGCATGAAGGCAAAGCGGTGCGCCGACGCCAGCTGGCGGGAGAGCGCGGCTCGCGCCTGGCTGACCGGGCGCAGCGTCCGGGCGAGCAGGATCATTCCTCGTCCTCCCGGCTTTCAAACTGCAGGCGCACCGGCGCGCACAGCGTATCCGCCAGCGAACGGCGGCAGGCGTCGCGCTGGCTTTTCAACTGCTCGTAGGCGGATTTGCCGAAGCGCAGCGAAACGTCCCAGCCGCTGGCGGGCAGCGTCACCATCCGAACATCCACGCTGCCCAACTGCGGCAGTTGCAGACTGAACGACAGCGGTTCCCCGCGGCGCAATAGCGGCATGTCGGTCAGCGACGACTCCAGCGCCGGCCAGTACGCCGGTGTGACCGGTTCCGACTGCGACGGGGCATCGGCGAAGGCATCCAGATTCAGCGACGGATTCAGCGCCAGCGGTGGACCGAACGGCAGCCAACTGGCGTCGGGAAAGCGCATTTCCGGCTCGTACAGTTCGCCGAACGGTTCCCAGAGGGCATCGTCGTCGTAACCGTAGCCGGGGAAATCCTGCTCCTGACCGTGCGGCAACGGGCGCAGGGCAGGCAGAGAGACATCTTGTGTTGCGGGCAGATGAGGGGTCATATCGCCTCCTGATAGGTGGTTAACAGAAACTCCAGTTTTTCAACGGCTTTCTGGCAGAGCCGGGCCGCCTCCCGGGCCTGGCCGACCTGCTGCTGCCGGTTCAGATACTGTTGCTGCCAGTCGGTACACAGCAGCACCTGCGCCTGAATCTGACGAATATGCTTTTGCTCCTGCTCCAGCTGGTTTTTCAGCGACTCCAGCGTCTGGGTTTTACCCAGCGCCTCGCGCAGGAAGATATCGCGCTGTTGCTGCCAGTCGGCCTGTAACTGTTTCAGTTGCGCCTGTTGCGTGCGTAGCGCCGCTTCGGTTTGCCTGAGCGTCTGTTCGGTCTGGCGTAACTGGCGCTCGGCGCGGCTGAGGCGCTGCCGGCGGATCGGCAGCAACTGGTTAAGCACGGCGCCCAGCTCCTGCGCGCTGCTGTCCGGCTGCTCTTCTTCCATCGCGCTGACGGGTTTCATGGCGTTAGAGATTGGCATATTGGCTCAGCTCTTCGAGTTGCGACTGAATGTGGTCGAAGCCCTGCGGCTCGCGCATCGCCTGTTGCAGAAAACGGTTGATGTCGTCGTTGGCGCTGACGGCGGCATCGGTAAAGGCGTCGTGTCCCGGCTGGTATTCACCGAGGCGGATCAACATTTCCACCTGCTTGTAGGCGGCCATCAGCCGCCGCACCGCGTTGGCGTGGCGGGTGTGTTCCCGCTCGACCACGTTGCTCATGGTGCGGCTCAGGCTCATCAATACGTCGATCGCCGGGTAGTGGTTGCGTTCGGCCAGCCGGCGCGACAGCACAATGTGGCCGTCGATCAGCGACCGTACTTCGTCGGCCACCGGGTCGTTCATCGAGTCCTGTTCGATCAGCACCGAATAGAGCGCGGTAATCGCGCCCTGACGGGTTTGCCCGGCGCGTTCCACTAGCCGGGGCAACAGGGTGTAGACCGAGGGCGGCAACCCGCCGCGCCCCTGCGGCTCGCCCAGCGCCAGGCCGATTTCACGCTGGGCGCGGGCAAAGCGGGTCAGCGAGTCGATAATCAACAGCACCTGTTTGCCCGCTGCGCGAAAGGCTTCGGCGATGGCGGTGGCGGTAAAGGCGGCGCGGGCGCGTTCCATACTGCTGCGATCGGAGGTGGAGCAGACCAGCACGGTGCGGCTGCGCAGCTGCTCGTCCAGCTCGTGATCGAGGAATTCGCGCAGTTCGCGGCCGCGTTCGCCGATCAGCCCAAACACGATGGCGTCGCACGGCGTGTTGCGCGCCAGTTCCGCCAGCAGGGTGGTTTTGCCGCAGCCGGCGCCGGCGAATATCCCGACGCGCTGGCCGCAGCCGATAGTCAGCAGGCCGTCGATGGCGCGCATACCGGTGGGCAGCGGGTCGGCGATGCGTGGGCGCTCGGTTGGCGGCGGCGCGTCGCCGATCACCGGGATGGGGTTGGCGTTGAGCGAGCCCGGCTCGACAAACGCGCTGTGGCCGCCGTCTTCCAGCGGACGGCCGAAGCCGTCCAGCACGCTGCCGAACAGCGCGTCGGACACCTGCACGCAATGCGGCTGGTACAGCGGCGTGACCACCGCGCCCTGCGCGATGCCGTCCAGCGCGCCCAGCGCCGATAAAAAGGTGTTCTCCGGGCTGAAGCCGACAATTTCCGCCAGCACCTGCGAGCTGTCGTCACGCGCCACCAGACACAGGTCGCCGATGCGGGCGTTCGGCAGGCTGGACTCCAGCAGAATGCCGCTGATGCCGATGATCTGCCCCTGTCGCGTCACCGGCGAATACGCCGCCAGCTGGCGTTGTTGCTGTTGCAGCCACTGGCTCAGTCGGGGATAGCGGGTATCGATTGCGTTCTGCGCGTTCATCACCAGTTCACCTTGATCTGTTGTTTGCCGCGAAACTCGATCTGGCTGTCGTTGATGCTGACCAGCCGCAGGTTGTCCACTTCGTCGCCGACGAAGATGCGTCGCCCGTCCGAGGTCACCACGTTGGCTTTCGGGCCGCTGGTGACCTGCACGATCTGAAACGGCAACTGGTCGTTCTTCACGGTGGTGTGGTTTTCAATCTGCAAGGCGGTGACATAACGCTGGTGGAATTGCGCCAGCATGCGCGCCAGCCGGGTGTGCTGCGCGGGCGGCAGCGCGCCACTCAGCACGATGCGGTTGTTATCCTGACTGGTCGAAACCAATCGCTCCAGTTCGCGGTCGGTAAGCATGGTTTGCAGGGTGCTGTTCAACTGCGGCAAGGTGCCGATCGGTAAACGGTTATCCTGCGGCGGCGGCGCGGACGGCATCGCCGCCGTTTCCTGCAACATCCAGCTACCGACGATCATGAACAGCAGCACCGCCAGCAGCAGGTAGCTGAATTTGGCCCACAGCGGCAGGCGCGGCTTTTCCCGGCGCGTCACCGTCGGTTCCGGCGTCGGCGCGGGGGGCGTGTGCGAGGCGGCGGCGTCAGGCGGGGCGTCTTGCGTGCCGGTGACGGCGTCGTCGGCGGCCTGGTCGTCGTCCGGCGGCGTTTCTTCCGCCTCATCCTGCCAGGGGGTGTCGGCGCTCACCACGCACAGCCAGATGCCGCCGGCGGCGAACGGCGTGCCGGGCGGCAGCCAGAGCGATTGCGCCGCCGCGTGGCCTTCGCTGTTGCTGACCGGGCCGTCCAGTACGGAGACCAGCCAGCCGTCGGGTTGTTTTTCCAGCAGGCAATGCTGCTCACGGATGCCGGGATCGTAGAGCACCATATCCGCCTCATCGGCGGAACCGATACGCCATGAGGTTCCGCTCAGCGGCAGCGCGGCCCCACGGTGCAATCCGGTCAGAACACGGAGTTCAAACATTTTGCGTTATCCTATGCGTTAAAGGGGTCAACCCGGTCCTGCAGGTCGATACGGCCCGCTACGTTGATCGACAGGTGCGATTCCAATTCGGTGAACGACAGCACCGGGACATGATGGAATTCGTCCTGCAACAGAATGCGCAGCGGACTGCGCAGGTCCTGCGCCACCAGAATCAGCGCCGACGGCGGCGTCATCGGCGGGAACGCCCGCCGCAGCTGACCGAGCAGGACGGCGGCGTATTCCTGGGTCAGCGCGAAGAAGGTTTCGTTTTGCGTCTGGCGCAACGCGTCGCGCAGCAACTCTTCGGTTTCCGGCGTCAGCAGCCAGACGGTGAGGCTGTCGTCCTGGCTGTACTGGTGGCAAATCTGGGCCTTCAGCTCCAGCCGCACGTAGTCGGTGAGGGCGTTGATGTCGCGCTCGTGCTGACCGACTTCGATCAGCGCTTCGGCAATCGGCCGCACCGAGCGCAGCGGCACTCGCTCCGACGCCAGCCGTTGCAGTACGCTGGCGAAGCGCGATAACGGCATGATGCGCTGCAGTTCCTGCGCCAGCTCCGGCTGTTCGGCTTCCAGCCAGGCGAGGATCGATTTGGTTTCCTGCAGGCCGATAAACTGCGCGCCGCTGCGATGAATCGCGTTCTCCATGCGGCTGAGGATCAGCGCATCCGGGCTCCAGGGGCTCAGTTCCGGCTGCTGCAATAGCGGATGTTCCGGCGTCAGCCACAGCAGGTGGTGTTCGTCGCGGGCGGACAGGCCGGGCATCATGCCGTCGTCCAGCGTCTCTTCCGGCAGTTGTCCGCGCGGCACCGCCAGCAGCGGCACGCCGAAGCTGGCCCGCAACTGCGGGATTTCATACACGCAGAAGCGGAACTCATCCTCCGGCACGTTGGGGTTAAACTCGATGTCGAACGACGGCAGCGTAAAGCCGAAGTGATACACCAGCCGGTTGCGCAGGCGACGGATGTCCTGTACCAGCACCGCGGCGGCGGCGGCGCCTTGCCACACGGTATGGAACTGCAACAGGTAGGCGCGGGTCGGGTTGAAACGCCGCAAATCCTGATAGCCGTTCTGCTCGGCGGGCATGCTGTCGTCCGCCAGCAGCGCATCCTGCAGGCCGCTCTGTTTGACGCGCCACAGCTGAAATAACCCGCTGCCGAGCGACAGCAGGCTGATGATGAGAAACACCAGCGTCGGCATCCCGGGCAGCAGCGCAAACCCCAGCATGCCCACCGACGAGATGATCCACGCCTTGGGCTGGCTGGTCAGCTGCTCGGCGATCTCGCGGCCGATGTTGTTGTCCATTTTCTGGCCGTCGGCGGAGACGCGGGTGATGATCATCCCGGCGGTCAGCGAAATCAGCAGCGCTGGAATCTGGGCAATCAGGCCGTCGCCGATGGTCAGCACCGAGTAAATGTGCATGGCGTCGCCGGCGGCCATGCCGTTTTGCAGCACGCCGATGGCGAAGCCGCCGATCATGTTGATGAACACGATCACCAGACTGGCGATGGCGTCCCCTTTGACGAACTTCATCGCCCCGTCCATAGCGCCGAACAACTGACTCTCCTTGGCCAGGTTTTCCCGTCGCTGGCGAGCCTGCTGGGAATCGATCAACCCGGCGCGCAGGTCGCTGTCGATGGACATCTGTTTGCCGGGCATGGCGTCGAGGGTGAAACGCGCTGCCACTTCCGCCACGCGCTCCGACCCTTTGGTGATCACCAGAAAGTTCACCACCGTCAGAATCATGAAGATCACCAGGCCGACCGCCAGATTGCCGCCTACCACGAAGTTGCCGAACGCCTCCACCACGTGACCCGCATCCTGTTGCAGCAGGATCTGCCGGGTGGTGGAGATGGACAGCGCCAGCCGAAACATGGTGGTCAGCAGCAGCACCGCCGGGAAGGTGGAGAACGCCAGCGGTTTGGGCAGGTACATCGCCAGCACAATCAGCAGTGATGAAATACAGATGTTGAACGCAATCAGCACGTCGATCAGGCCGGTCGGCAGCGGGATGATCATCATGAACACAATCGCCATGACGATCACGGCGCCCACCACCTCGGAGCGCTGCATGGCGCTCATGGCAAAACGGTTAAGCCAGGCGATCAGCACAGCCATCGGTTACCCCTTGTTCCGAGATCGGTCATTCATCGGTTTGGTTTCATCCTGCTGCTGCTTTTCGTATTGGGCGAAATCGCCGATCAGGCTACGAATTAGCTGCAGGGCGGTGAGGCGGTTTTTGGCGTCGCGCCACAGCGGGTGCGGCAGGTCGTTAACCAGCGGCAGCAGGCCGTTGAAAAACAGCAGCTGGCGCTGGGCGTCCTGCCCGGCGACTTCACGGCCCAGGTTGTGCAGGTCGCGGGCGTAGGCGCCGTTGGCGCTCAGGCCGATCAACCGCCGGGTCAGTTCCACCGCGCCCAGCGTGCATTCCGGCATGCGCGACGCCAGTCGGGCGAGCAACGATTGGCTGGCCGACAGCGTATGGCTGAGCTGACTCGAGTCGTTCAGGCTGCTGAGCATTTTGCTGAGCGCATTCTTCGAGATGGACGGCGCCAGCGAGGCGATATCCGCCGCCAGCGCCCGTTGCAGCGTACGCAGCCCGGCGGCGAAGTGCTGGGCGTCAAAACGCTCCAGCAGCGCGTCGAGCAGGGAGCTGGGCGACTGTTGATGGACGATGCGCTGGTAGTAGAGGTCGCGCAGCGCCTGTTTCTGGTTCGGGTCGGTGCTGAACAGGGAAATGGCGGCGGCGGTGTTCAACCCCGCCCGGACTTCCGGCCCTTTTTCCTGATGCAACTGGTCCAGACTCTGGCTGGTCGACTGCGCGAGTGAGGCGTCCTGCTGCTGTTGCGCCTGGCTCAGCACATGGCGCAGCACGATATCGCTGCGTGCGGCGTCGCCGCCTGCCGCCTGCATGATGGCCTCGACCGATGGCGGCGATGACTGGCGCAGCAGCGCCTGCATCTGCCGGATCTGCTGGTCCAGCGTCGGGTGCTTCGGATTTTCCAGTAGCTGGAACAGTTCGGTCAGTTTTTCGATGCGTTCGATGTTGGCCAGCATGCGGCTTTGCGGCTGGCTGATTTGTCGCCGGTTCAGCGCCTTGCTTTTGCGTTCGACCTGCTCGCCGAAGCTGGCCGCGACTTCTTCCATCGAGTCATGAAGGGTTTTGTCGTGCGACGGTCTGGCTTCGCTGGTTTTGACCGGCGTGCCGACCGGCTCCTGATCGTCAATATCATTGGCGATGGCCGCGCTGCTGGTATTGAGCACGGAAGAAACGTTGTTGAGTGAAATCATGGTCCTGTCCTGCCTGAAGCAGCCTCTGCTTTAACGGTGTGCTGTTATGTGGCCGGACCGGGAAGCGGGTTCCCATTGAATGATGTAAGTCAACGAAAATAAGTAACTTGGTGTTATTATAATCTTGATTACTATTTGGTTGGTTGGTTCTGCAAAAGCTTGCAATTCAGGCCGGATTTTACCGGCAAAAAATGGCATGAAAAGCCAGTGTGATAAAAAATAAAACACTATATAACAATAAGTTAATTCGTTTTTATTGGCTGGCACGCGCCTTGCTCTCCCAGATGCGCCAATTAGGGCATAACGATGGAGAGTTAATGAAATGGAAACGATTGCACTGAAACAAATGGACGCGTGTCAGCTTCATACCCCTGCCAATACCGTGGACTGGGAGCAGGTTTTTCGCCTGCATGGCAAGCGACTGCAAAACTTCATTCGCAAGCGCGTATCGAACCGTGAAGATGTGGAAGATTTACAGCAGATGACCTATCTGGAAGTGCTGAAAAACCGCGAAAAGTTCGCCGGCGCCTCGCGCCCGGAAACCTGGGTATTCGGCATTGCCCTGAATCTGGTGCGAAACCACTTCAAACAGGCGCGTTATCGTGCCGTCGATATCAGCGACGATGCGTTGGAAGCGATGGAAATTCTGTCGACGGATATCGATCCCAGCCGCATTACGGAGTGCGATCATTCGCTGAACCGCGCGCTGACGGCCAGTGCGCACCTGCCGGAGGAAACGCGTAAGATGTTGATGATGCTGCTGGATGCCGATGTCAGCTATCAGGATATCGCCGAACAGCTCAACATTCCTATTGGCACTGTACGTTCGCGTCTTTCCCGCGCCAGGGGATATCTCCGCCAGGCCGTTGATGCATAAGTTGAATCCCCCGTGCGGCAGCCTGGCGCGGGGGCTCGCTTATATTGCCATGCCCCGGGAGGGCATCTCCCTTGAGTCAGGGGAGGAGAAGGAACCTGTCAGTATCAGGCTGTGTACCCGCACGTCGTGCGGTGAACAGCCTAACAGGGCCGCAGGCCACCTTCCCCGGGGGCGATTTCTGCGGCTTTCCTTTCTGCTGTCGGCGCCCGGTTTACGGGGGCCGGCAGGCTTAGCGATAGCAAGGAGATGGCAATGTTATATACCCCGACTTCCCCACAACCCCACCATCCGGATGACGTACCGCCGCTTGAACTGGTGGATTTCGCCTTTAGTCGTATCAAAGATGCTATTTATATTGTCAACGACATGGAGCAGTTTTGTTACGCCAATGATGAAGCCTGCCGCATGCTGGGCTACAGTCGCCGCGAGTTTCGTCGCATGCGGATACAGGACATCGACCTTGGCTGGACAAAGGAAGAGACCAACCGCCACTGGAGCGATCCCCGCTGCTGGAAGCGCGGGCTGACGTTTGAAACCCGGCATAAAACCCGCTTTGGCATGGTGCTGCCGGTCGAGGTCAGCGTGAATCATTTTCTACATAAAGGACGAAAGTACAGTATGTGCGTAGTAAGGGATATTCGTGAACGCAAGCATATCGAACAGTTGGCTTACGCCCGTGAGCAGGAGTTCCGGGCGCTGGTGGAGAATACGCCGGATCTGATCACGCGCTTTGATCCGCAGCTCAACTGCCAGTACGCCAATCCCGCCACACTGGCCCACCTGCGTTTTACCGCCGAGCAGCTGCGCGGGCGGCGGCTGACCGATCTGCTGCCGAACGCCCGCTGCGCCCAGCGCATTCTGCAACTGGTGCAGATGGTGGTGGATTCGGAAAGCAGCGTCGAAGGCGAGCTGGAGGAAGACATCGGCGCGACGGAAACGCGCCACCGGGTGATTCACCATATCCGCTGTGTGCCGGAGTTCGATCAAAGCGGTAAGCTGACGTCGATCCTGACCGTCGGGCGCGATATCACCGCCATCCGCTATGCCGAAAAAAAGCTGGAGGATTCCCATATGCAGCTGCGGCTGCTGGCGCGCCAGCGGGAAATCTCCCGCGAAGAAGAACGCAAGCACATCGCCAGGGAGATCCACGATGAGCTGGGGCAGCATCTGACATCAATGCGCATGAGCCTGTCGCTGATGCGTATGCAGTTCGCCCGCGATAACCCGCATATGCTGACGCAGCTACAGAATTTGATGGCGCTGTCTGATAAAACCATTCAGGTGGTGCGACATGTTGCGACCCGGTTACGTCCCAACGTGCTGGATATGGGGCTGACCCCCGCGCTGGAGTGGCTGCGTGATGATTTTATCCGCCAGTATCGCTGCCCTTGTCTGTTGCGGGCGCCGGAGCCGGAAGTGGTGCTGAATGACGAATGCGCCACCGCGGCGTTCCGGGTGGTGCAGGAGTCGCTGACCAATATCGCCCGTTACGCCGAGGCGACGCAGGTAGTGATTGCGCTGGAAAACCGCGAAGGATTGATCGTGCTGAGCGTGCGCGACAACGGCAAAGGGTTTGACGCTCAGGCCCGTAAACCTCACGCCTTCGGTCTGATGAGCATGAAAGAGCGCGGCCGGATGCTGGGGGGAGAAGTGGTAATAGAAAGTCAGCCTGGCGTAGGTACGCTGGTTCGGCTGACGTTTCCGCAGGATACCGCGTAGAATAGATTTTCTCTGGAGAGGACGAAACGCGAATGGATAGACTCATAAAGCTGATGATCGCTGACGATCACGTAATTATGCGTGAAGGATTAAAGCAGATCTTTGCATTAGACGAGAATCTGGAAGTGGTGGCGGAAGCGGGGACCGGGTCGCAGGTGCTGGCGCAACTGCGGGAGAGCCAGATCGATTTACTGCTGCTGGACATGAGCATGCCGGGCATTTGCGGCGAAGAACTGATTATCCGCATTGTGGCGCAGTATCCGCGTCTGCCGATTCTGGTGTTGAGCATGTACAGCGAACCGCAGATCGCCCGGCGGGTACTGAAAAGCGGGGCGCTCGGCTATATCACCAAAGACAAAGACCCGGAAGCGCTGCTGTCGGCTATTCGTCGGGTGGCGCAGGGCGCGCGCTATATCGACCACAGTATCGCCGAGCAGATTGTGTTTGCGGATTGCCAGACCCGCGGCGACGGGCGCCATGAACTGCTGACCTCGCGGGAGCATCAGATCATGGTGATGCTGGCTCAGGGACAGGGGGTTAACGCCATCGCCGAAACGCTGGCCATCAGCAACAAAACCGTCAGCACCCATAAATCGCGGTTAATGGAAAAAATGCAGTTCACCACCAACGCGGACATTGTGAAATATGCATTGAGCCAGCGTTTAATCGCCTGACAGTAACCTATTGTCCTCCCTTCGCTGATGACCTTGCTGTAAGACAATGCCATGACGAAGGGGGGAACCACGCCTTCAGTGCCCGGAACGCCGCCAGCGTCATTGTCTCCGGGGTCAGATTATTCCTACTTTTCGCTCTGAAATTCCTACCACAACTTCAGCGGTTGGCTGATGGTTTGTTTTGCCGTTGGCGGTAATGCTTACACACACCATGAATAATTTGTTAATACTCGCAGGTTATCGATTGTTAAGTGTTAAGGAATTGTCAGGACGACAATGGGGCTATTGGAACTTAAAACCGTGCCAGCGTTCAGGATTAGGGTGTATCCCGTAATGATGCAATGACAGCTACTGATGGCGATGTTGCGGCGGGAGACAGTCTGGAACGGGATAGATTCGACAGTTTGATAATGGAATACAGAAAAAGGTACAGGAGTTGTCATGACGATAAGGAATAGCAATGAATCCGTGCAGTCACTTCATTGTGTCTCCCATGAGTCCTCGTTAACGCATCCGTCGGAAGATATACATGGATCGCTATCTTCTCTCATCCACACTATTGCGCCCCTTAACGTTGATATCGTACTGGAAGGTGAAACCGGCACCGGCAAAGACACGCTGGCGCGCCGTATTCATCAGCTTTCCGGTTGCGCCGGCCCGTTGGTGGCGGTGAACTGCGCCGCCGTGCCGGAAACGCTGGCGGAAAGCGAGTTGTTCGGGGTGGTGTCCGGGGCTTACACCGGCGCCAGCCGGTCCCGCGCCGGGTACCTTGAAACCGCGGACAAAGGCATTCTGTTTCTGGATGAGATCGACAGTATGCCGCTGACGCTGCAGGCCAAAATGTTACGGGTGCTGGAAAGCCGCGGCATCGAACGGTTGGGCAGCACGCAGTTCAAACCGGTGGATATGCGGGTGATCGTCGCCACGCAGACGCCGCTACAGAAGCTGGTGGACGAAGGGCGTTTTCGGCGCGACCTCTACTTCCGGCTGGATACGGTAAAAATCCAGCTGCCGACGCTGCGTTCGCGCACGGAAGTCATTTTGCCGTTATTCCAGCGCTTTTTGCGCGAAGCGTCGGCGCGGCTGAAACGGCCGGTGCCGGGTCTGTCGGCCATCATTCAGGAACAACTGCTGATGCACGGCTGGCCCGGCAACATTCGTGAACTGAAAGCAGCGGCCGAACGCTGGGTGCTGGGGCTGTCGCCGGTGCCGATAGCCGCTGACGGCGACGGGCAGGGAATGGGGGCGGATACGCCGCTGACCTCGCTGAAAGTGCGCCTGCGCCGTATTGAACGGTTCCTGATTCAGGAGGCGTTGCAGCGCAACGACCACTGTATCGATACGGTGGTTAATGAGCTGGGCATTCCTAAACGCACGCTCTATCACCGCATCAAGCTGCTGAATGTGGCGGCGCGCGGACTGTAATTTATCGGCTGTATCCTGTTATCACCACCAGGGGAAAAAAAGTGAATATCTTTCGGAACCACCTCTCGCTATCTCCTACTTAACTTATGAACACGATGACTGTGTAAGTCGCAAAGTTCATTAGCGAAATCACTTTATCAATCAACTGTTAACTGGAGATATCTATCATGATGGGACTTTCTAACGCAGCAGCATTGGCAGGCATGCAGACTCTGGACAAAACCATGGCTTCTACCACGGCGATGACCACGGCCGCCCAGGCGCAAAAAATGAAAACCGATGCTATCAGCTCAATCACCGACGGTCAGATGGACTCCGCCACCAAAGCCATGAACTCCGGGCAGAAAGCGGCAAAAGCCATCCAGTTCTGATGTTGTGTAGGTAGTCGACTACCGGGGGGAAGTTCCCCCGGTTTTTTGTCACATTAACATCCATCAAAGAGGAACGGATTCATGATGAAAATCACCCGCGTCAATGAGCTTCAGGGACTGATCGGTGACGGTGAGCCGCGCAGCGTTGATATTCCTGCGCAATCGGATGTGACCTGGTTTAGCGCCGCGATGGAACCCGCCGCGCCGGCAACGCCGACAGCGGACAACAAGGCCTGGCTGGGCGCGCTGGCGGAGAAATCCGATAACCTGGAAAACCTGTTGCAGAAAGCAGAACGTCAGGTAGGCAAAAGCATCAACAGCAATAACCCAAAGGATGTGATGGATGCCACCCGGACGCTGTCCTCGTTTTATCTGGAAAGTTTGCTCAATGCCAAAGTGGTGGCTAAAAGCGTCCAGAGCCTGGAAAAACTGACCAACCTGCAATAGCCAGGATCAAACCTGTAATCAACACGATCGTGATGAGTTAACACTGTCGTGATTAGTCAACGCCATCGTGACTAATCCAATCATGATCGAATCATGAACAACTCACAATAATGGCACCATGATGAGTAAATCCGTCCTGCACCGATTCCTGACCCTGCTGCTGGCGTTGCTGATCGCTGGCTGCGGCGATCGCGTGGAACTCCATCGCGGTCTTTCCGAAAACGATGCCAACGAAGTGATCGCCGCGCTGGGGGGATATCACATCGGGGCGGAAAAGCGCACGGAGAAAGCCGGCGTCAGTATTCTGATTGATGTCAAAGACATGGAACGGGCGGTCAATATTCTCAACGCCGCGGGATTGCCCCGTCAGGCCCGTACCAATCTGGGCCAGGTGTTTCAGAAAACCGGTGTGATCTCGACGCCGTTGGAAGAACGCGCCCGTTACATTTATGCCTTGTCTCAGGAAGTGGAATCCACACTCACGCAAATTGACGGCGTGCTGGTGGCTCGGGTTCATGTCGTGCTGCCTGAGCGTATTGCACCGGGGGAACCCATTCAACCGGCGTCCGCCGCGGTATTCATCAAATACCGGCCGGAGCTGGAGCCGGACAGTATCGAACCGCGTATCCGCCGCATGGTGGCCAGCAGTATTCCGGGACTGGCCGGCAAGAGCGATAAAGATCTGGCCATCGTGTTTGTTCCGGCGGAACCGTACAAAGATCATATTCCAACCGTGTCGCTGGGGCCGTTTCAGTTGACGCCGCAGACCATGACGCAGCTGCAATGGCTGGCCGGGTTGTTGGCGCTGGGGCTGGCCGGCGTGCTGGGCTGGCGTTTCGGCAAGCCCTGGTGGGAACAACAGCAGGCGCGCAGGAAATCGGCGCAACCGGACGCAGGGGCTTAAGCATGATAAGCGTAGCCGATGACAACGACGCCCTGCGCTGGAGCCGATGGTGGTGCTATGACTGCCTGCGGCAGGCGGACCCCAGCTGGCGGGACGCGACGGTTTTCAGCGAGAGCGAGATGGCGCTGGCGCCAGTGCACCATGCCACGATGCGCCGTTGTCTCGGTGTGGTCGAGGCGTTTCCCCCTGCGCCGGAGAGCACGTTGCTGCAACTCGGGCAACTGGAGGTGGGGCGGCGGCGTCAGGTGTTGCAACTGATGGCGGCGGTATGCCGCGAAACGCCGGGCGACCTGCCGGAGACGCTGGCCGTCTGGTGCCGGCGACTGGCGAAAGCGCTACGCCCCGGCCTGTGGCTGCCGCCGTCGCTGGCGTTTGACCAGCACCGGGAGCGTGATGCGCTGATTGTTCTGCGCTGTCGTTTCCCGCCGGCCTGTTGGTCGCGGCTGCAGCTGTTGTACCCGCGCGACTGGCGCGACGGCGCCGGTCGGCCGCTGGGCGAGGCGTTGCCCGCCAGCCGTATCGCCAGCCTGTGCGATGCCATCATCTGGAAAGCGGCGGATGGCAACCCGGCGGCGCATGAGGGCGGTTTAGTATAAAATAATTTACCAACTAAACTATATTGAAGGTAAATTATCAATCGTAAGCATCATCGACATCAGGGAGGGAGAGTATGTTGACCAGGCGGTGTTTAAAACTGGTGGCCGGCACGGATGTGCAGGAAGCAGAACTGATCCGGGTTGAACAATTGCAGCAGCATCAGCGCGGGCTGGCGGTGATGGCCGAAGCGCGGCAACAGGCGGATGCGCTGCTGGACGAGGCGCGCCAGCAGGCGCACGAGGCGATCGCCATCGCTACCGGTCAGGCGGAACAGCAATTCTGGCAGCAGGCGGATGAGATACTGCGCGGCTGGCAGCAGGAACGCGAGCAGATGGAAAACTGGCTGCTGGCGCGGTGCGGTCAGTTGCTGAGCGACGCGATGACCCAAATTCTCAAAGCGGTGCCCGACGCTGAACGCTACCCGGCGCTGTTGCGTCAACTGCTGCGCACGCAGGGCGGAGAAGGGCGCGGCACGCTGTACTGTCACCCCGACCGTCAGGCCGATGTCGCCGCCTGGCTGAGCGAACACAGCCATCTGGGCTGGAAACTGAGCCATGACGACGCGCTGGCGCAGGATACCCTGAAATTGATCACCGCGCAGGGCGTCATGACCCTGAGCTGGCAACGGGCGGTCGAACAGCTGTTGCCGCAGGCGGAGGTGCTATCGTTAAACTGAGTGCGACGGCGAGAGCTGGAGAGCAGGAGACAAGGCCGCAATACGCCGTTACGAAAACAGAGGGAATACTACGGATAAACTCTGTCAGTGACACTTATGTCAGCGGTGGTCTGTATATTCCCGCCGGTTGCTGCACTATTACTGTCAGAGATGTTGCACGATTCCGGCGGCGTCCGACGACGATGTTCCGGCAACCCTGATCGGGCCGATGATGTTACGGACCTGCTTTTGGCCTGTTTCCATACCCTAAATAATCCAAGTTACGGTATGACGGGTATATCTCTTATGGAATAGTCAAATGGTCAATAACAGAACACAGGCATCAGCAATGATGTCGATGGCAAAGGTGATGGTGTTGCTGATCGGTACCGGGGTGCTGAGTTCATGCGCCCACACCCATTACCCCTCACGTGAATGCCGGGATATTGAGGGCTTGCTGAAATCGCACGGCGTCACTGACACGCCAGCGGGGTTGCCGACGCCAGACGAAAGTTTTGAACAGTGGAAAGCCGTGCTGCGTCAGGAGGTCCTTTCTCAGGGCATTACAGCCGGCACCTTTGATAACGCGTTTGCTGGTTTGACGCCGGACAGCGACGTGGTGGCGGCCACGCAAAAACAGCCTGAGCTGGTCACGCCGGTGTGGACCTATATTGAACAACGGGTGACGCCGGAGAACATTGCGCAGGGGAAAACACTGCTTAAGCAATACGCTGGGGCGGCGGCTCGTATCGAGCAGCGTTATCAGGTTGAACCGCCGCTGTTGTTCGCGTTTCTCTCCATTGAAAGCCATTATGGCGCCAATACCGGTGATAAAGCGGTCATTCGCTCGCTGGCTACGCTGGATTACTACAATTATCGTCGGGCGTTTAACCGGCAGAATTTAATCGCTGCATTACGCATGATTCAAAACGGCGATGCGCGGCCGCAGCAGATAAAAGGGTCCTGGGCCGGGGCGATGGGGATGCCGCAGTTTATACCGACTTCTTACCTGCAATACGCCGTGGATTTTGATGGCGATCATCACCCCGATATCTGGACCTCATTCCCGGACACGCTGGCGTCGGTGGCGAACTATATGCAGCAGGCCAAATGGAAAGCGGGCGTCCCCTGGGGATTTGAAGTGACGCTGCCCGCCGGTTTTGACTATTCCCTTTCCGGTCTGGATAACCAGAAAAGCGTTGCCGACTGGCAGGCGCTCGGGGTGAAAACCGCGGTGCCCGGAGATCTGGCCGCGCTGTCTTCGGAGCAAGCCTCGATATTGCTGCCGGTCGGGAAGAATGGCCCGGCGTTTCTGGTGACGGCGAATTTCCGCGCCATTCTTCGTTATAACAATGACATTTCCTATGCGCTGACCGTCGGCTTGCTGGCGGATAACTACCAGCGCGAGACGCCGGTGCTCAAGCCCTGGCCGCGTCAGGAGACGCCGTTAACCCGTAAAGAGCGCGAGGCGCTGCAAATTCTGCTGCAGGAAAAGCAGCTTTATCAGGGTGCTATCGACGGCAACATTGGCCGTGCCACGACGCGGGCGATCCGCGCCTATCAGCAGCAGGAAGGGTTGCCGGCGGATGGGTATCCTGACCATGCGCTGCTTGAGAGACTGCGCTGTCGTTAAACGCCGGCGTTTAGCGCGCCGTCACGATATCGTGCGCCGTCCGCACCAGCAGTTCGGCGCACGATTCCGTCATCGGCCCCAGCAGACCATGCAGGCCGAGGGTATGCCCGACATCCGGCAGCAGGGTGATATCGATATGCGGAAAGCGGTGTTTTACACCCTCGAACCATGCCGCTTCGGCGGCGGCGTTCAACTGGGTATCCATCATGCCGAAATAGCAGACCACCCGGCTTTGACACCGTACCAACTGCTCAATTTCCGGCTGCTCATTCTGATACCACTGTTTCCACCAGGCGTAGGATGACTGGGTGAACGGCGCGTCGGCCGGCCAGGGCTCCCGATCGTCGTGGCTTAAAACCATGTCGCGCTGCGTATTGAAACTGGCCTGCAGCCTGGCGGTCATGCTGTCGAAGTCTGCTTCATCCCAGTATCCCTTGTAGGGCAACAGGCTGCTGATGGGTTGTAAAAAAGCCAGCGGACTGCGGCCGAATCCGTTTTTCAGATCCTCCAGCGTGAGCCGGTCGCCGGTGTGTGGGATCGCCTTGAGCCAGGCGATGGTGCGGTGGATAAGCTGCCATTCCAGCACGTGTTTCATGGACGAAAAACCCGGTGACACCAGCATCAGGGCTTTGGCGGCGACCGGATAACGCGCCACCATGCGCCCGATGTTGATGGCGCCTTCGGAGTGACCGAGCAGGATAAGATTGTGACGGTCAATATGCGGCAGTTCGCTGGCATACCGGTACAACGTATACAGGTCTTCATACTGGCTTTGCGGGGTCACCGTCTGGCGGACGGTGGCGTCGATAAACATCTGCCGGTAAGCCAGTTCGCGGTTGAACAGGTATTCCGGGCTATCCAGCGTGTTGTCGCGCAGGTTGCCTTTGACGCCGCGGCAGTCAAACCGTAGCACCGCCAGCCCGGCGGCCAGAAAATCCTGCGTCAGACAGCTAAAGACAAAATCCGCCTGGGTGCCGCTGTCGCCAATCAGATAGTGACGGTCGTGCATGCCGCTGCCGGGCGCCAGCATCACCAGCGGATACACGCCCGCCGGTGTCTCCGGATAGTTGATCTGACCGGTCAGGGTCGCGTTCCCATCCTGCGATCGCAACGCAAACGGGTACACCGGGTATTTTTCATTCAGTTCGTCATTTTCAAGATAGGTTTTCACGGGGATTGCTCCTGATTGTCCGGCACGCCGTCCGGCAATGTAAGACGGTTGATGCGCCGCCGCATTGCGCTGGCGCAGGTCCGCCCGGTTTTTCTATCGCCGGCATGACCCGGCCTGTGCTGCGTTTTTTCCCTCTCGCGTGACTCACCACTCCTCCTTTTTCGGCCGTATTTTCCCGCCGGTCGACCACACAACCTCCGCGCCGTTAACCGACGGGCATCATCCTGTAGTCTGCACGTGTTCAGCGCCGCCGGTCAGCTGAAAGGCTGTGATGGAAGGCCGGCGCTGTAATGAATCGTTATCGCAATGGACGCGGCGTCGCAGGCTCTAATGCCGTCGACAATAGACTTCATTCCGCTTATCCGGGCGCGAGCGTTCCCGGCCTCTCTCTGGTTCTCTGGCGTGTTTGTCCGGGCAGGTTCGCCGTTGTTACGGCCTGAATTCGCGTTGTTCTGACGCAGCATGCCGGCCTGCGCCTCCGCTACATTGCCTGACGAAGACACCACTGATCTTAATCGATTTAAAACCAAGAGGTTACATATGGAAAAGGTACTAATCTGGTTCTGCGGCACCGGCACCACCAAACAGGATTTTCTCGCCAACGTTGAAATCAGCGGCTTTAGCGCCGTGGTCGCCATTGACGGCATAGGCACCGCCGCGATGCTGACAAAAACCCAGGCGCTGGCAAAACGCGCCGGCTGGGGCGGCAGTTTTGTGGATATGAGTGAAAAGGTGGGCGTGCTCTACGATCAGGTCAACGGTTATGACGACCGTGCCGGCGTGGTGACGCTGGACAGCCTGTTCCCGCTGGTGGATTACCTGAAAACGCTGAAAGAGTACCAACTGGTGGTCGGCGGGCATAGCCGCGGCGCGGCGGTCGGTTTAACCGAGTTTCTGGCCGAGCTGTACCATCTGGCGGTGCAGAATCAGGCGGCCGGCGTGTGGGCCAATGCGAAAACCATCCGGCTGGTGGTGGTGGACCCGGTGCAGGGGCAGCAGGATTCCGACAAGGACACCAACGCGTTTAATGCGATTCTCAAAGATAAAACTCTTGCTCAGATTCTGGCCGAACTGGAAACCAAATGGTTTGGCGGGCGGGAAGTGTTCGACACGCTGGTGTACAGCGCGCGTTACGATGCCCGCTCCAGCTTTGCCTTCGATTCCCGCTGGTATCGCTTCATCACCGAGCAGATGGGCAAACAGGCCGGCCCGGCTAAACGCGCCAAACTGGTGATGGCCGGTTTCCGCCATTCTGCGCCGGTCAGCAAAGAGGATGAAATCTCCGCGCTGTATCAGGGCAAAGGCGTGGCGCCGATTGCGTTTCTGCAACAGCTGGTGTCGTTCGACCCCAACTGGGAGCAATCGGCCCGCCTGCTGAGCCAGATTGAAAACGGCTATCTCGACCAGCTCGCCGCCGGCGCGAAAACCGATCTGATCAGCCTGCTGGACAAGCAGACCAGCCTGCTGTCCTACGGCATCACCGGCCTGATCGGCGGTAAATCGCTGCAGAAAACGCTGTCGACGGATAACCCGCAGAAACCGGAGTACCGCCGTTTTTACCGCTATCAGTATGGCAAGACCACGTTTTAATCTTCCTTCGGTTTAATCCACAGACCACAGGCCGCTATCGGGGATAGCGGCCTGTTTTACTTTCCTGCTTGATATTTTCATTAATCCTGCTTATCTGTTTGTCTCCTTCCTGTAACAGCTACAAATAGAGCGTCATGCTTTTGTGACTAATTATTTTTAAAGGGATTAGTTGTGGGCGAAATTATTCTTAATCTGGATTTACCGGAATATCAGGACGACTTTCTGTCAGAAACAACAGACAGCAACCAGCTTTGGCAACAGCAGGCGAACAGAAAGCTGGTCGCTCTTCTCCAAAAGATGGGGAATGATGCCCATCGCTATAAAGAACAATGTCAACACGGCAAGAAAATACCCCATCAGAAGCTGAGCAGTTATCATCACGCTGTTTTTATCAGTGGAGCACGCGGCGCTGGGAAAACGGTGTTTCTGAAAAATGCCAAAGCGATTTGGCAACATGAAACCGACAAGCAGGACAAGAAACCTAGCTTGCATTTTATGCCAGTGGTTGACCCGACATTACTCAATATAAACGAGCGTTTTTCTGAGGTGATCATCGCATCGGTATATGCAGCGGTGGAAAAGAAATTAAACAGTCAGGATATTGCACAAACGCTGAAAGATGATTTTTATCACCAGTTGAAAGCCTTGTCCGGCGCGCTGGTCAAGCCAGTGGAACTGGAGGAATTACGTGGGATTGATCGTATCCAAAAATACCGTTCCGGCATTCATCTTGAACAGTATTTTCACCAGTTCCTGATAGCCAGTGTCGAGTTACTGGGCTGCGACGCGCTGGTGCTGCCCATTGATGATGTGGATATGAAAATCAAAAATGCCTTTGAGGTGCTGGACGATATCCGCTGCCTGCTTTCCTGCCCGTTAGTGCTGCCGCTGGTAAGCGGTGATGACAAACTCTATCGCCATCTGGTGACCATGCAATTTGAAGGTGAGTTAGTCAAAAATAAAGAAGCCAGCAATGCGGAAGAAGGGCGACAAGACGCGGGACGATTATCGGATGCGTATCTCACCAAAGTGTTTCCGCATCACGCCCGTTTGCCATTACAACCCATCGATCAGTTATTGCCGCAGTTGGTCATTCAGGATAAAGAATCTGCTGAGCCAATAGCCTATAGCAAGTACGACACTGCTATTAAAGATATTTTTTATCCGTTGTGTAACGGGCTGGAACGCAGTGCGGACTGGCCTCGACCCGCCAACGCCCGCGAAGTGACGCAATTGGTGCGGTTGCTGCCGCCGCGTGTGCTCAAATCATCGCAGGATAACCAGGAAACACTATGGCGTAATTTTAGTGGTTGGGCGGAAGCCAAACAGGATGGGGCGGCGTTGACTAACGCTGAGTCTTATCTGTATATCCGTGCCGCACAACAGCCAGAGGCGTTTTCGTTAGCCGGACTGATTGCCTTTAATCCTTTACTACAAAAAGAACGCTATTATTGGGCGAAAAAGCATTTTTACTCGCAGCAGGTTGAACGGATAAATGAACTAAAAAAAACAAGTGATCGTGGTGATGATTTTAACAAGAAAATTCTGGATGCCGTGTTTTCTGATAACATGCCGGTACTTCGCAGTATGCCTGCGTTGGAATATATTAAAGAGCCGCTATTTGTATCCAGCGATGTAGTCAATAACACGTCGGAAGGCCGCATTTTTATCGCGCTCTATACTCACCGTGATTATTACAGCCAGCAGAAAGGTCGTCGCTATCATATTTTCTTTAGTCGGTCGTTTGAAATTTTGGCATGGTCAATGTTGGCGGTGACTAATAATATGCCTCCTTCTCTTTCTTCATCATCTTGTGATATTAAATCCATCATTGGTAATGTTTTTAAAAACATTCCTTTCTATTCTGTTTTTGCCATGAGTCCAACCAAATCGATTGATGAGAATGAGTCGAGTGATGATCTGGTTGATGATAAAGAAGAAAAAAATCAGCAAGAAATAGATGAGTTTGTTAAACAGATATACTCCTGGGTAAATCAATATCAAAACACATTGTCCGATTTGTCAGGGCGAAACCTGATATCACTCATCACCGCCGTATTTAATAAAGTATTTACTCAGTTACATATTTTACGCGGTAATTTTGATGTAAGAAAAGACGATTTCAGGGATGAATATCTGTCAGATATGGCAAAGCGCTTCAGTTATATCTTTATTAATGCACTGGCATCATTTGTGCGGGATGGTGAAGTCGTCAACACCAATGTGGCAGTCAGTGCTAGTTCAGCAACAGTCAGGGATAATGCTACCTTTCTTAGTAGGGACAGAACATTGGTTAGAAATTTGAAGGGATTATGTCCTGTTGAAGGATGGGATGCCATTGATGAAGATAAATTTAAGCATGAAGATTTTTTAAGATTGGTCAATGCGATGAGTGTTCATCCTATTTTTACATTATATGACACCCAACTTTACCGTATCGGTCTGCAACATAGTAGTGGAGTAAGTGGAAATATATGGTTCAAGATGACTTCTGAATCGAGGTTTTCCTCTATGAGTGCAAATGAATTGAAGAAGGATTATTTTGATCAGACGGGAAGTAAAGTAATTAAAACGAGAGAAGTCAAGGAATGGGCGATTAGTCAATTCGATATCGCTAAATTAATGTTTGATAGGCTCAATGAATTACGTAATGACGATTCTAAGACACGAGAATGGATTGATGGAAAAGGATATACAGCCCGACTTTATAATGGATTGCGTCAGGCATTAGATAGCAAAACTGAGGATTAACCCATGTACACCCAGGACCCGCGCTGGTTAATCCCTTGTGCCTGTCTGGCTTCGGACCGGTTATTTTATTTCCATTTGCAGCAGCATATCGGGCAGCGTAATGCGCCGGATTTTGATCAACAGGAAGAGCAGCGTTTATTGACGCGAGCGGCAAAAGATTACCAGTTCTATTTTGGCGAGCGGCTACGTAATGAGGACATCGAACACAATTTGCGTAGCTGGGCATTGCCATCATCAACAGTGAGCAGTTTTACCCTACTGGGGCAACTGGCGGACGAGTTTTTGCTCTGGCAAGGCAACGGTTTCGACGTGCGGCGGGAGCGACTGGAAGCCTGGCTCATGTTGTGCTCGGTGTTGGATCCGGCCTGGATTATTGCTCAGGCCTATGTGCAACTGGTACGCCAGCGGGTGCTGGGTGAAGGGGAACTGGTGGCGTTACTGACCGTGCAGAACCCGTTTGCCTTTCCTGCTGAACAAAGTGATAACCACTATGCTGATAACCATGTGCACTTTAACGGCCACGGTTATGCTTCGCTGTCGATGTTGAGCTTTGTCGAGGGGGAGGTACGCCTAAAACCTGATATCGCATGGCCACAGCGGGAAGAGTATCACCTGCTGGAGAGTGAAAAGCTGGATAAACAGCAATTGCCTCGCTGGTTGTCGGCCTATGTGGCTTGCTTATTGGCTGCCATTTATCCCACAAGCACAGAGATGGATACCTCTATTGACCTTGGTATATTGAACAGAGCGCAAACATTGCCCCTCACTGAAATCGAACGCTGGTCATTGCGCGATGCCGCCCGTATTTACCCACCCGACAGCGCCCAACAGCAGCTGTTATATGCCGCGACGCAACAGGATCACGCCGGTCCTCAGCGCTGGCTGCTGTTTTGCACAGGGCTGCTGCTGGGCGCGCCTAAGACGGATTACGACAGTGCGCTATCGAACCTGATTCGGGTCAGTATGATCTTGCGTAACTACATGGTGGTGTCGGCTGTAGGATTAGGGCAGTTTGTGGAGTATTTCGGCGCTGATGTGCGGCGGGTGGACAAACATTTCTTCAGGCAGCAAGTACCTCGTTATGATTTAGGCCCGTCGGTTTCGCGGGAATACCGCGTGTCGCCGGGGGAAGTGATTGGTAATGAGCGCAAACCCAATATCTATCACCACAAGTTAACCGACTTTTTTGACCAGCATGCGCGCTGGCATGTGCCGGGGCAAGCGCATCTGGTGGTGCATTTCACTCGTGGTTTCCCAAAGAAAACCGCTGCCAGCCGATATGACAAACGGCTAACCACGTTTCGGGCGCAGTTGCTTAAGCAGGTACGGGCGCTGGAGGATTTCTCCGTCTCGAACACATTACAGGCAACACAGTATCAACCGGAGATCACCAGACCTCCACGCACGATTGATGTGCGGCAACTGGTACGTGGCTATGATGTAGCGGGCAACGAAAATGCGCTGCCCATAGAGGTGTTTGCACCGGCACTGCGGGTGCTGCGCGCCGCCAGACAATCAGCAGGGATACCGTTTTCCCAACGTTTGACGCGCCCGTTCATTACTGTGCATGCGGGTGAAGATTACAGCCACCTGCTCAGTGGATTGCGGGCGATGGATGAAGCGGTGGAATTCTGCCAGTTGCGGGAAGGCGATCGTATCGGTCACGGGTTGGCGCTGGGGGTGAATGTGCAGCACTGGGCACAGCGTCAACGACGCGCCTGGCTCACCGCCGGTCAGCATCTGGACAATCTGGTGTGGGCCTACCATCAGGCGGTGCAACTCTCCCGGCATACGGTAGAACATATTCCGGTCATGCATGAATTGCGCGATAAAATCCACCACTGGTCACAGTGGATGTTTGGCGACACCTACACACCGAACCAACTGTATGATGCCTGGTTGCTGCGTCGCAATTGGCCGGACTATCAGGCGATGCAAAGCGAAGGCGCGAATCTCCACGAGTGGGTGCCGGATGCCCAGCGGCTGATGGCGCCATCCTCAACCAGTGAGGACAATGCAAACGTGGTGTCGCTTTGGCAACGTCGCTATCTGGATAGTGGTTTGCCTGAACGCGAGCGTGACAGGATAAATCACACCATTTCGGTGAACTGTTTACCGCAAGAAAGCGAACATTTTGCGATTACCCTTAGCTACAAAGAAGATTGGGTTTCTGCGGGAGAGCTTCGACTGTATGAAGCGATACAGGATTTTCTGATGGAGAAATACAGTCGGCTTGGTCTCGTTATTGAAGCCTGTCCGACCTCAAATATCTATATCGGGCGCTTTGAGTACTATCATGAACACCCGCTGTTTCGTTGGAACCCGCCACAGCCGGACTGGTTAAAACCGGGAGAGAAGTTTAACCGCTATGGATTGCGCTCCGGCCCGCTGGCAGTGTGCATTAATACGGATGACAGCGCGCTGATGCCGACCACTATTGCCAACGAGCATCGCCTGATGCGGGAAACTGCGGTGCAATTTTTTGGCATTGGCACCTGGATGGCGGATTTATGGATCAACACGCTTCGTGAAAAAGGGGGTGATATATTCAGACGTAACCACCTTGATCAATTGCCCGTGTTGCCGAATTAAGCGTTAATTGACGGGGGCAGGTGTGGTTTTTTCACTCTCTCCCGTTACCTTGATCTAACCGCAATCGTCCTCCACAAACCGATTTCCATTCATCTTTCCCTCACCCGATGGAACCGCCGTTACTCCCCGGCCACACAACTGCAGGCCAACCATACCAGCTTAATCAACGGGAGTAGCAACCATGTCTTCATCTTCACCTATTCAGCGCCGGCTGGACGGCGCGTTTGTCGATGCGCAGTCCCGGCTCGACGAGATGGCGATGACCGTCTCGGAGGGGGAGGTCAGCGCGGCGGATACCTATGCCTTTTATGAAGCCAGCATGGACTATTCGAACGCCAACTGGGCCGCCGGGCAGATGCTGAGCGTCAAGCACGGTCTGGCGAAGGCCATCATCAATGACTTCAACTGAGTTGATCGGGGTCATCGAACGCTGGCTCAACAGCGCCGCGGGCCAGTTGATGCTGCACATTGACGGCAGCCCGGTGGTGTTGACCCGTTATCACGATGGGGTGGGCTGTTCCGCCGTCGTCACGCTGTCGGTCAAGGTGGATGACCGGCTGTTGCACAAGGCGCTGCGCTACTCGTCAGCCGCCGTGTTGCGACTGGGCATGGATGCCGCCGCGCTCTGCTGGTCCGCCGCCGACGAGCAATTATGGTTACTGATGCGACGCGAGCCGGATGACCCGATTCGGCTGTGTCGCTCACTGGAAGCGCTGGTTAATCAGCGGGATGTCTGGCAGAGCCTGTTGGCGCCGCTTGCCAGACCGGCATCGCCGCCGTCGCTGAATCTGAAAACACTGGCTTTTTTGCAAGGAGATCAGCATGCGTAACGCGCTGTATGCACTATTGTTCAACCTCTACCGCCTGTTCTGCTGGTCGCTGGTGCTGATGGGGATGTTGCCCATCGCCCATGCGGCGACGCCGTCTGACTGGAGCAAAGGCGCGTATGCCTATTCCGCCGAACAGACGCCGCTGTCGGCGGTATTGCAGGATTTCGCCAACAGCCACGGCGTCGATCTGGTGTTGGGCAACATTCAGGATATCAACGTAGAGGCTAAAATCCGCGCCGACAACGCGGTGGCGTTTCTGGATCGGCTGGCGCTGGAGCACCGTTTTCAGTGGTTCGTCTACAACAACGTGTTGTACGTCAGCCCGCAGGATGAACAGACGTCGGTGCGCATTGAGGTGTCGCAGGATGCCGCGCCGGACATGAAGCAGGCGCTGACCGGCATTGGTTTGCTGGATGCGCGTTTCGGCTGGGGGGAACTGCCGGAAGAGGGCGTGGTGCTGGTCACCGGCCCGGCGGAGTACGTCAACCTGATCCGCAACTTCAGCCAGCAGCGTGAAACCAAAGAAGATCGTCGCAAGGTGATGATCTTCCCGCTGCGTTATGCCTCGGTGTCGGATCGTACCATTCAGTATCGCGACCAGCGTCTGGTGATCCCCGGCGTGGCGACCATTCTCAATGAACTGATGGATGGCAGCCGCAACACGCCTGCCGGCGCGTCGGCCGCCGCCAGTGGTATGGGCAACGACGGTGCGATGGCGGCCGCCAGCGGCGGCGGGCAGGATGCCAGTCAGGCGATTGAGGTCAATGCCCGCGCCATGCTGGCTCGGCTGGCTAGCCGCAGCAGCGGTGGCGCCGGCGCAACGGCCCGGCGCAAGGATCAACTTAACGGCAAGGTATCGGCGGATGTGCGTAACAACGCGCTGTTGATCCGCGACGACGAAAAGCGCCGGGACGAATACCAGCAACTGATCGACAAGATCGACGTGCCGCAAAATCTGGTCAACATCGACGCGATCATCCTGGATGTCGATCGCACCGCGCTTTCAAGGCTGGAGGCCAACTGGCAGGGCAAACTGGGCGCGGTCACCGGCGGCGCCAGCATGATGTCCGGCTCCAGCACGCTGTTTGTCAGCGATTTCAAGCGTTTCTTCGCCGATATTCAGGCGCTGGAAGGCGAAGGCACCGCGTCGATTGTCGCCAATCCGTCGGTGCTGACGCTGGAAAACCAGCCGGCGGTGATCGATTTTAGCCGCACCGCCTTTATCACCGCCACCGGCGAGCGGGTGGCTAACGTACAACCGGTGACGGCCGGCACCAGCCTGCAGGTAACGCCGCGCGTGGTCGGCCACGGCAGCTTGAGCAGCATTCAGCTGGTGATCGATATTGAAGACGGTCAGGTGGAAACCAATACCGAAGGCACCGCCTCCGGCGTGAAGCGCGGCACCGTCAGCACACAGGCGCTGATTGGCGAAAACCGGGCGCTGGTGCTGGGCGGGTTCCACGTGGAGGAGAGCGGCGATCGTGATAAGCGCGTACCGCTGCTGGGCGATATTCCCTGGATCGGTAAACTGTTCACCTCGCGTCAGCACGAAGTATCCCGCCGCGAACGGCTGTTCATTCTTACCCCGCACCTGATTGGCGATCAGAACGATCCCACCCGATTTGTGTCGACGGATAACCGCCGCCAGCTCAACGACGCTATGGGGCGCGTGGCGCAGCGCAACAGCAAAACCGATCTGTTCGGCATGGTTGAGAACGCCATGCGCGATCTGGCCAGCGGCCAGACGCCCGCCGGATTCACCATCGACAGCAGCGGGGCGCGCCTGTCGGAGTTCTGCCGCACGTCGCCGTCGCTGAGTTATCAGAGCAATCGCCATCAGTGGTACAGCAATTTGACCCTCAGTCTGGCGGTGGGCGTGGTGAAAAACACCGGCACTCGCCCCCAGCGTTTTGATGAAGCCAACTGTGCCGGCAGCCGCACGCTGGCGGTAGCCGCCTGGCCGAAAACCACGCTGGCGCCCGGCGAATCCACCGAGGTGTATCTGGCGCTGTTGCCGGCCAAAAACGCGCAGCCATCGCGCGCGTCACTGATTAAACCCTGACGATTTACCACCATAGCCTTTAGGGAGAAAAGCCATGCGTTATCAACTCTTGCTGGTGCTGTGCGGTTCGCTGCTGCTCAGCGCTTGTGCCGCCCGGGCGCCGCTTGGCGCCTGCGATTCGGTCAGTTGCCGTCCCGAACCGGATAACCGGCAGATGGTGATCTGGTGGCAGACGGACATGCGCCCCGGCGCCGTCGATTTTACCCGGGTGAGTGTGCCATGACCGACAACATCACGGTTTTTGAAAGCGTTACGACGTTTATGACGGCGATGAACCGGCATCAGGCGGCGCGCTGGTCGCCGCAATCCGGCGTCGATCTGGTGTTTCAGTACGGTGATACCGGCCGCGAACTGATGCTGCAGATTCAGCCGGGGCAACAGTATCCCGGCATGTTGTGCAACATGCTCGGCCGTCGTCATCAGCAGGCGGCGGAGTGCGATGGTTGCCACCTGTGCCTGAACGGCAGCGACGTGCTGATTCTTTGGTGGCCGCTGCCGCCGACGCCTGATACCTATCCGCAACTCATTGAACGCCTGTTTGAGCTGGCGGGGCTGACGCTGCCGCCGGTTTCGGCGGAGCGAGCGGTACGCCCGCAAACCGGCGTCGGCATTGCCCGGCCGTTGGGGTGACACGCGGTTTTTTACGGTAAACCGGCGCCAGCGGGGAACCGTTTCGCCGCTGGCGTCACTCAGTAACAAGTATCCATCATGATGCCCGCATCGGGATCGGAGCGGGCATCCGTTGCAGATACTTTTGCGAACACCTGACATGAATGAGGAAACGAAATTATGCAAATTACGATCAAAGCGCACATCGGCGGTGATTTGGGCGTCTCCGGCCTGGGCCTGGGCGCTCAGGGGCTGAAGGGGCTTAACGCCGCGACATCATCCCTGGGTTCCAGCGTAGACAAACTCAGTAGCACCATCGATAAGCTGACTTCCGCGCTGACGTCGATGATGTTTGCCGGCGCGCTGACACAGGGGCTGGGTGCTGGTTCGAAGGGGCTTGGTGCGGGTAATCAACTGGGCCAGTCGTTCGGCAGTGGCGCACAGGGTGCGAGCAACCTGCTGTCGCCGCCGAAATCCGACAGCGATGCCTTGTCAAAAATGTTTGATAAAGCGCTGGACGACTTGCTGGGCCACGACACCGTGACCAAGCTGACTAACCAGAGCAACCAACTAGCTAACTCGCTGCTGAATGGCAGCCAGATGACCCAGGGCAATATGGATGCGTTCGGCAGCGGCGTTGGCAACGCACTGTCGTCGATTCTGGGCAACGGCCTGGGTCAGGCGATGGGCGGTTCTTCGCCGCTGACGCTGGGCGCCGGCGGTTTGCAGGGGCTGAGCGGCGCCGGATCGTTCAATCAGCTGGGCAACGCCATTGGTATGGGTGTGGGTCAGAACGCGGCGCTGAACTCGCTGAGCAATGTCAGCACCCATGTCGACGGCAACAACCGTCATTTCGTGGATAAAGAAGATCGTGGCCTGGCTAAAGAGATCGGTCAGTTTATGGATCAGTATCCGGAAATTTTTGGTAAGCCGCAGTATCAGAAAGATGGCTGGAGTTCAGCGAAAACTGACGACAAGTCCTGGGCCAAAGCGCTGAGCAAACCGGATGATGACGGCATGACCGGCGCCAGCATGGACAAATTCCGTCAGGCGCTGGGCATGATCAAAAGCGCCGTGGCGGGCGATACCGGCAATACCAACCTGAACCTGCGCGGTGCGGGCGGTGCGTCGCTGGGTATCGACGCCGCGGTAGTCGGCGACAAGATCGCCAATCTGGCGCTGGGTAAGCTGGCCCACGCCTGATACGCCTCGGTTGTCCGATAAAGCGGAAAAGAAAACAGAGACGGGGAAGCCTGTCTCTTTTTCTTTGTGGAAACCGGGGCTTGCTGACAAACGGACCGCGCGCCGAAACGCAGGCCGAAACGCAGATAGCCGCCCGGCGGCTATTGTCATGTAGCGTGCCTTGACCCGGCCTTATGCGTTGTCATCCACCACCCGGTACAAACGCACGTTTTCCCGTTCATTGGCGTCGTTGCGCGCCACAATCGCGATAGCGTCTTCCTCATCGCTCAGGTTGCGAGGCTGGTGGGGCACGCCGGGCGGAATATAGAGAAACTCGCCGGCCAGATGGAGGCAGGTCTGCGATAAATCAGTGCCGTAACGTGTTTCGACCCGCCCCTTCAGCAGATAGATCGCGGTTTCGTAATCAACGTGGTAGTGCGGTTCCGCTTCCGCACCGGCGGGAATCACCACGATATTCATGGAGATGTGCTTAGCGCCGACGGTATCGCGGGAAATACCGACAAAATAGGGTAAATTCTGCTGTGTTTCCGTGGGATTAACCGGTCTGACAATCTTGAGTTGGTTCGTCATCATTTTTTCTCCGTCTGGTGCTGCGACCCGAAATAATCAGTTCTGCAAATGAGGCGTGGCGGAGAGATCTCACACAATGTATTGCTTAAAAAGCGAGCAACTGTTACATCCGATGAAAATTCAGTTTCCGTATGTTTACATTTCCTTTCGCCATACCTCGTGACGCCAGCAATTCTTTTTAGGTTTTCTTTTTATAGAAAATTAAATTATTCATTTAAAATCAATAAATTGTTTTTAAATGTCGTCGACTTTACTGTCAGCTGAATTGTAAATATTTGTATTGTTTTTGAAAGAAATGCGCATTATTATTTCGGCAATTTTTACCATCTGTTTCTATTACATGGACGTGCATGATGTTTGTCAGTAGCAGGAAAACTGGCCTGATCGTCTGTTTTTCCCTCATTGGTTACACCGCCTCTGCGTTTTCCGCTCTGTTGGATCCAGCGGAGCGAAACGAAACCCAGCAACGCCAGTCGGAAGTGATTGAGCAATCCCGCCAGCAGCGGGAAGCGTTGCAACAATTGAACAATATCGTGCAGGCGCCGCTGAAAGCGGACAACGCGTCGCAAGGCCCCTGTTTTACCCTGCGCGAGATCCGCTTCAATCACAGTACCTTGCTGGGCCCGCGCGACCAGGCGGCGCTGACCGCCGGCTACCTTAATCGCTGTAACAACCTTGAGCAGATCAACCAACTGGTGCACGACGTCAGCAACTGGTATATCCAGCGCGGCTACATCACCAGCCGGGCGTTTCTGAGCGAACAGGATCTGTCGGGCGGCGTGCTGCAACTGGAGATCCTGGAAGGGCGGCTGGAAAAGATCACCATCAATAACCAGACGGAACGGATGACCCACACCGCGTTTCCTGCGCGGGAAGGGGAGATCCTGAACCTGCGCGATATCGAACAGGGCATGGAGCAGATGAACCGCATGCCGTCCCAGCAGGTCACGATCGAGATTCTGCCGGGCAGCCAGCCGGGGTATTCGGTGGTAAACCTGACCCGTGAGGCTCACCTGCCGTTCACCGGCGGGCTCACCTTCGATAACAGCGGCCAAAAAAGCACCGGCGAACAGCAGCTCAACGGCAGCCTGGCGCTGGATAATCTGTTCGGCGTGGCCGATCAGTGGTTTATCAGCGCCGGTCACAGCAGCCGCTTTGCCACCAGCCATGATGCCGAAAGCCTGCAGGCCGGTTTTTCCATGCCGTATGGCTACTGGAACCTGGGTTATAGCTACTCCCAAAGCCGTTATCGCAATACGTTTATCAGCCGCGATTTTCCCTGGCATTCCACCGGCGACAGCGATACCCATCGGCTATCGCTCTCCCGCGTAGTGTTCCGCAACGGCACCATGAAAACCGCCATTGCCGGCACGCTCAGCCAGCGCACCGGCAATAACTATCTTAACGGAACGCTATTGCCGTCCAGCAGCCGTAAGCTGAGCAGCGTGTCGCTGGGCGTCAATCACAGTCAGAAACTGTGGGGCGGGCTGGCGACCTTCAACCCGACTTACAACCGCGGCGTGCGCTGGCTTGGCGCGGAAACCGACACCGATAAAAGCGCGGACGAACCGCGAGCCGAGTTCAATAAGTGGACGCTGTCGGCCAGCTATTACTACCCCGTTACCGACAGCATCACCTACCTCGGCAGCCTGTACGGCCAGTACGCGGCCCGCGCGCTTTACGGCAGCGAACAACTGACGCTGGGCGGGGAATCCTCCGTGCGCGGATTTCGCGAGCAGTACACCTCCGGCAACCGGGGCGCCTACTGGCGTAACGAGCTGAACTGGCAGGCATGGCAACTGCCGGTGCTGGGCAACGTCACCTTCATGGCGGCGGTCGACGGCGGTCATCTCTACAACCATAAACAGGATGATTCGACGGCGGCCTCATTATGGGGCGGCGCAGTCGGCGTGACCGTCGCCAGCCGCTGGCTGAGCCAGCAGGTAACGGTGGGGTGGCCGATCTCCTACCCGGCATGGTTACAACCCGACACTATGGTGGTGGGTTACCGGGTAGGTTTGTCGTTTTAACTCATTTAATAAAGTCGTTTTAACACATTCAATAAATCAACATATTTTTCAATGCTTTCATGGCATTGAATTTTACATGCAG
>NZ_CM001984.1:2559114-2640311 GCF_000406305.1 Dickeya sp. MK7 | reverse complement strand
GGTGGAGAATAACTATCTGAGTGCGAAAGAAGCGGAAAAGAAAACTGCACTGGAGCGTAAGGAAAAAGACGGGACACTGACAGCGGACGAAGCCAAGGAACTGGCCGATACCCGTCAACTGGATAAAGATCGTGACCAGGCCATCCGTGATATCTGTACGCAGGGCAACAAGTCAGGCGGGGCGTGCTCGGCACTGGTGGCTCAGGCGCAGCAGGCGCTGAACAGTTACGGTGAAAGTGCAGCGAGTTACCGATTGATCTTTAAAGACCTGTACCCGCAGGATGCGGCCAATGCGAGCGCGATACTGAAAGGGCTGGATGAAGGGAGCATCACCCGCGACGCGGCCATCACTGCCATCGCCAAAGCGACCGGAAAAGGCTGGGATGACGTGGCGTCGCAGTATGATTCTGTCATGACGGCTCATGCTATTACGGTGGCACTGGCTGGTGTGTATGGGATGAAACCGACTGTTCCAGATAGTAAGGGAATAACACCTGCTTTAGAGTCTGGAGAATATTCAGCAATCAAACCCGGTCCACTTAAACCATCAATGGCGGAAACATTCTCAGGTGGACGCTATCAGGAAAAAATCTTCACTGAAGATACGATCTTGTATCGTGCTGGGGTAAGTGATACTCCCTTTGGGCAATATTTTAGTTTCGAGAAGCCGACAAGTGTGATTCAAACGCGAATTGATAAAGCGGTACTTCCTGTATGGCCTACTGGGGATAAGTCGCCTATAGATACCACATTCGGAATTAAAATCCCTGCCGGAACTAAATACTATGTCGGTGAAGTTGGTTCCCAAAGTGGATTTTATGTTGGGGGAACTCAGCAGGTTGTGATACCAACACCGTGGAAGTTACCCGGAGTTGAGGTGATCTCTAAAGAGCCTTTGAAATGATAAAATCTGTTGAAATTAAAGAAGTATTGAATGAAATGGCGTTTTTATTGGCCGACTGTAATATGAGTGACTGGTCACATATATTACTGCGACTGTGTAACTACATTGATGATGATCCGCAAGATGCGATTTATAGAATTCTTAATTTGTACGGTGGCATGGGATCTTTGAATGATCTTGTGTTGTGTAAAGATGGACAAATGCTACAGGCTGAGAATGATATCTTTGATGAATTAAGAACTCGTTTATATGAGTTGTCTGTGTCTCATTAGCAACAAAAATCCCAGCCCCTAAAACAGGCCGGGATTTTTTTATCTGCTTATCAGACCCTGAGTTCCACCTTAACTATCAGTCGCTCTTGAACTTGAGCGGCGGGGTTGCCCGAAAAAGCCTAACCACCCGGACAGGAAATGTTTTGTGGCCACCGCCAGTGGGCCGTGCCCCCAAAACCACCCGGTCAGGGCCATGCCCCGACACCCCAGCCATAAAACAAAAAACCCCGGTATGACCGGGGGGTGGTGTTGGTTACTCGGCAAACGTCAGCCCGCCGGGGTAATGCTTGATCCAGTTGGCCGCCGCGTCCGGGTCAAAGGGTTCGATGCTCAGCCCTTCGAGACAGTGCCACAGCTCGCGGGTGTTCTGCACGGTGATCACCATGCAGCCGGGCATGACACGTATTTCTAACGGCATCCCGTCGGTAAATCCGGCCTCGGTAAGCCACGCCCCTTGCCTTGAGCGCGAGTTATGTCGTCGGTGTGTTCTCCATTCCATCAGGGGAACCGATGGCATAGTTTTCCTCGCTGCTGCTTAACGCATAAACTCCGTACCTTCCCGCCATTCCCCCAATCTTCACGTCCCTTGACGCACGTCAAGGGACGACCCGCAGACAGGAATATGATTGATAATCGTTATTACTTGCTTTGATGCATTGCCGCCAGTGGGTTGGCGGAATGCCGCGTACTGTCAGTGAAGGAATGTCGTATGGCCCTGAGTCTTCAAACGCTGCTTGATCTCCCTCTTAACGTGAATGCCGTGGTGGCGCGTATCCGTTCAACGGGCGAATACCAGCAACGGCTGACCGAGCTTGGCATCCGCGTCGGCGGGCAGGTGCGCGTGATTCAGCGCGACGCCAATCAGCCTCTGATGTTGGCCGCCGGCGATAGCCGGGTGGCGATCAACTGGGAGATGGGCAAGCAGGTGTGGGTGTCGCCACAGCAATAATCAGCCTGACAATCGGTCTATAACCGCAGGTTTTAGAATAACGGTGTTTATAACAACCGTTTTTACAACAACAGGTTTACGACAACGGTCGTTCTTCTGACGCAACAATGGGTATGAGGTCAACACAGCGATGACACTGGAAGCATTGGCGGTGGGCACACAGTGGCGTGTGCTGGGGTTTCAGAAGGGCTCGGCGGATTACCGCAAGCGTCTGCTGGCGCTGGGCGTTACGCCGGGGGTGGAGTTTTCGGTGTCGCGTGTGGCGCCGTTGGGCGACCCGATTGAGCTGCGTCTGCGCGGCGCGGCGATCAGCGTGCGCAAAGGCGAAGCGCAGATTTTGATTCTGGAAAAATGTTAATCCGGGCAGGTAAGGATTTTTTATGAGTACGCAATCCGTAATTTGCGTGGTGGGTAACCCGAACTGTGGCAAAACGACGTTATTCAACGTCCTGACCGGCGGTAAGCAAACTGTCGGCAACTGGCCGGGCGTGACGGTGGAAAAGAAGGTCGGGAGCTACCGTTATCAGCAACAGCAGGTGACGCTGGTGGATCTGCCTGGGGTTTACTCGCTGAACCCGTCTTCCGAGAGTTCGGAAGATGAGCGGGTGGCACGCGATTACATCCTGTCCGGTGAAGCCAACCTGGTGCTGAATATCGTCGATGCTTCCAATCTGGAGCGTAACCTGTATCTCACCGCGCAGTTGCTGGATATGCAGGTGCCGATGGTGGTGGCCGTCAACATGATGGATATCGCCATCGCCCGCAAACTGGACATTGATATCGCCGGTTTGCAGCAGCGATTGGGATGTCCGGTCATCCCAATTACCGCCAGCCAGAAGAAAGGCATCGAGATGCTGCGCGAGGTGTGTCAGGCGGCGCTGGCGCAACCGGTCATTCCACCGGTGTCGATTCCTTACGACGCGCCGCTGAGCCAGGCTGCGCAGGCGATTGCGGTACAGCTGCAGGGGCAGAGTGCCATTCGCAATCCGCATTGGCTGGCGATTCAGTTGCTGGAAGGCGATGTTACCGTGCGTCACCGGGTGCCTGCTGACGCGCTGGCGTTTGCCGATGCGCAGGTGACCCGGCTGGTGGCGGAATATGAAGATGAGCTGGATATCTTTCTGGCGGACGCGCGTTATCAGTTTGTGGGAGCGGTGGCTCGTGAGGTGATCACCCGGCGCGGCGAAGTCTCCGCCACCCTGACCGACAAGATCGACCGCATTGTGCTGCATCGTTTTTTCGGTATTCCGATCTTCCTGCTGGTGATGTACCTGATGTTTGTGTTCACCATCAATGTCGGCAGCGCGTTTATCGACTTCTTCGATAAGCTGTTCGGCACATTGCTGGTGGAGGGGTTCGGCGAACTGCTGCTGGCGCTGCACACCCCTGAATGGCTGAAAACCTTGCTGGCGGATGGCGTGGGCGGCGGTATTCAGACCGTGTCCACCTTTATTCCGGTGATCGGTTGTCTGTATCTGTTCCTGTCCTGGCTGGAAGACTCCGGTTACATGGCGCGGGCGGCGTTCGTGATGGACCGGTTCATGCGCAGCATCGGTTTGCCGGGTAAGGCGTTTGTGCCGTTGATCGTCGGTTTTGGCTGTAACGTGCCCGCGGTGATGGCGACCCGTACTATGGAACGTCACAGCGATCGCGTGGTCACGGTGATGATGGCGCCGTTTATGTCTTGCGGCGCGCGGCTGCCGGTATACGTGTTGTTTGCCTCGGCGCTATTTGTCGAAGGCGGGCAGAATCTGGTGTTCGGGTTGTATCTGGTAGGGATTGCCGCCGCCATTGCCACCGGTTTTCTGCTGAAAAACACTGCGCTGAAAGGCGATGCTTCCGCCTTCGTCATGGAGATTCCTCCTTACCATCTGCCCAGTCTGCGCAGCGTGTTGATCCGTACCTGGGAGCGCCTGAAAGGGTTCCTGTTGCGCGCCGGCCGGCTAATTGTGGTAGTGGTGACGGTGTTGGGTTTCCTTAACTCGATGGGGACGGACGGTTCGTTCGGCAACCAGAATACCCAGAAGTCGGTGCTGTCGGCAGTGGGACAAGCCATCGTGCCGGTGTTCAAACCGATGGGGATCCGGGAAGAGAACTGGCCGGCGGCGGTGGGTGTCTTCACCGGGATCTTCGCCAAAGAGGCGGTCGTCGGTACGCTGGATTCGCTGTATGGCGCCATGGCGGCCTCGCAGAGCGGCGGCGCGAAGGAGGAAAAAACCTTCAGCCTGATCGATGGTATTCACGGCGCGCTGGCGACCATTCCGGAAAACCTGGGCAAGCTGGGCGACGCGCTGCTTAACCCGATGGGGATCAACGTCGGGGATTTGACCGATACCGATACCATCGCCAAAGACAACAAGTTTTCCGTCACCTCGCTGACCGTGATTAGTCAGCTGTTTGACGGCCGGTTGGGCGCATTCAGCTACTTGCTGATGGTGCTGCTGTACATCCCGTGCGTGGCGGCGGTGTCGGCTATTTGGCGTGAAGTGGGAACCGCCTGGACGCTATTCTGCGCCGGGTGGACCATTCAGGTCGGGTATAGTACCGCGGTGGTGGTGTATCAGATCGGACGTTTTGCCCAGCATCCGCTGTATTCGTCATGCGCGCTGGTAGGTGTGGCGGCGATGCTGTGCGTCACGGTGATGATGCTGCGCCGTAATGGCTTGCAACGCCAGCGAATAGCGGTGGGTGAAGCGAAGTAACCAGTCGGGTGGGCCTGCCGCCCGCCGGGGAGAACATAATGACGCTACTGGAATTGCGGGATTTTGTCCGCGAAAGAAAAAAGGTGTCGCTGCAGGACATCAGCACCGCTTTTAAGGCGGATCCCGGCGTAGTGGAAGGGATGCTGGCGGTGTGGGTGCAGAAAGGCAAAATTCGCTTTCACAGCGGCGAAGCCGCGCCAAAATGCGGCAGTTGCTGCGGCTGCGATAAAAGTCTGGGCCAGTATTACGAGTGGTTGTAACCTACGCATGCCGGCGGGCGTCAAACCGCCGGCCCATACTCCTGCCTTGTGGCGACACGTGGTCGCCAGTCTCTATGTGTTAATGGTTTGTTGTTTAATTGCTGAGCCTCATGGCGCGGCCGGTATGCCGGTGTGTTCGCTGCCCCGCGGCGCTGGCGGCCTGAGCGGTGGCGCCGGGGGGAAAACCAATAAAAACTGACCTGACGCAATATCTGACGCTGACACCCTCTACATAATGAAACACGTAATCCATCGGAGGGGGTGGTGATGGAAAAATTACTTGATCGTTTTTTGAATTATGTTGCGTTTGACACCCAGTCCAAACCGGGTGTACGGCAGGTGCCGAGTACCGAAGGGCAATTAAAACTGGCGCAGGCGCTGCAACAGGAATTGACCGAACTGGGATTTGAGCAGGTATCCGTCAGCAAGCACGGCTGCGTGATGGCGACGTTGCCGTCCAATGTGGCCTGGTCGGTGCCGGCGGTGGGGTTTATCGCTCATATGGATACCTCGCCGGATTTCAGCGGCAAGCACGTTAATCCGCAGATTGTGGAGAATTACCGCGGCGGTGATATCGCGTTGGGCGTGGGTGACGAGGTGCTGTCGCCGGTGATGTTCCCGGTGTTGCACCATCTGCTGGGGCAGACGCTGATTACGACCGACGGCAAAACGCTGTTGGGCGCCGATGACAAGGCGGGGATCGCGGAGATCATTACCGCGCTGGTGCGGCTGAAAAAGCGGCAGATCCCACATGGCGATATTCGCGTCGCCTTTACGCCGGATGAGGAAGTGGGCAAGGGCGCGCAGCATTTTGATGTCGAGGCGTTCCGGGCCGAGTGGGCTTATACGGTGGACGGCGGCGGCGTGGGCGAGCTGGAGTATGAAAACTTCAATGCCGCGTCGGCAGTGGTGAAGATTGTCGGCAACAATGTGCATCCTGGCTGGGCTAAAGGGGTGATGGTTAATGCGCTGTCGCTGGCGACGCGTTTCCACCAACTGGTGCCGGCTGATGAGACCCCGGAACAGACCGAAGGCTATCAGGGGTTCTACCACCTGCACAGCGCGAAAGGGACCGTGGAGCGGGCCGAGCTGCATTACAGCATCCGGGATTTTGAGCGCGACGGTTTTGAGCGGCGCAAGAAAACCCTGCTGGATATTGCTGAAACGGTGGGTAAAGGGTTGCACCCGGATTGTTATATCGAGGTCACGATTACCGACAGCTACTACAACATGCGCGAGCAGGTAGAGCAGTACCCGCATATTATCGCGCTGGCGCAGCAGGCGATGCGCGATTGCGACATTACGCCGCTGATGCAGCCGATTCGCGGCGGCACCGATGGCGCGCAGCTTTCCTTCCGGGGGCTGCCGTGCCCTAATCTGTTCACCGGTGGCTACAATGCCCACGGTAAGCACGAGTTTGTCACGCTGGAAGGGATGGAAAGCGCGGTGGCGGTGATTATGCGTATCGCCGAACTGACCGCGCTGCGTGCCAAAACCCGGCAGAGCAGCAGTGAGAGCATGTCGGTTAAAGCCTGATAATGGTTTGGGCTTTGGGCAAAAAAAGAGACGCCGAATGGCGTCTCTTGCGTTTCTGATGACCGGGAAACCGATAATCAGTCGACAAAATACCAGTAGCCGCTGTTGACCAGCGCGGTCAACTGAGCAAGGAACGAGGGATCGTCCAGCGCGTCGCCAAGGCGTTCGGCATTCAGCACGTCATAGTGCGCCAGCGCGGCAATTGCCTGCGACTGGCGGCTGTCCAGATGCTCGCCGTTTACGAAGCAGTCCTCGCCGATACGCACAACCCGCAGCCCGCCAAGACGGCGCAATGCCTCGCCCTGTTGTAGCAGATCGTACATCTCGCCCGGCTGATAAGGCGGCTCTGGCGGCGCCAGGTCCAATTCATGACGCGACTGAGAGACAAATTCGCCGAACCACTGGCGGAAAGCGTCTTTATGCTGCACCAGATCCAGCATCATGTGCTGCAGTTTATCCAGCTCCTGCGGCAGTATGTCCGCCGGATGCGCGCGCGAAGGGATATCCGGGTCGCTGTAGCGCTGGCCGCCCAGTTCACGAGACAGCACATAGTCGGCGAAACCGCTGACCAGTTCACGGGAGCTGGGCGCGCGGAAGCCTACCGAGTAGTTGAGCGAGTTTTCCAGCGAATAGCCTTCATGCGGGAAACTGGGCGGAATATAGAGAATATCGCCGGGTTCCAGTTCCTCATCAATAATGGCGTCGAACGGGTCGACTTGCAGCAGGTCAGGATGCGGGCAGTGCTGCTTCATCGGCACTTTGTCGCCCACGCGCCAGCGGCGGCGGCCGGTACCCTGAATGATAAACACGTCGTACTGGTCAAGATGCGGACCAACGCCGCCGCCCGGCACCGAGAAGGAAATCATCAGGTCGTCAATGCGCCAGTCAGGCAACTGACGGAAAGGGCGCATCAGCGCGGCGGAAGGTTCATGCCAGTGATCGACCGCCTGCACCAGCAGAGACCAGTTGCTTTCTCCCAGGTGGTCGTAGCTTTCGAACGGACCGTGGCTAACATCCCAGCGGCCGTCCTGATGGCTGACCAGCCGGCTGTCCACCTCGTTTTCCATAGCAAGCCCGGCTAATTCGTCGGGGGTAATTGGATCGATGAAATGGCGGAAACCACCTTTGATGATTACCGGTTTTTTTTGCCAGTGGTGGGCCAGAAAATCCTGCCAGTCGAGATTAAGTTGGTAGTCCATAACGCATTTCCAGTAACAGGGAGCTGTCGGCGATTATAACGAAGTCGCCGCGATGGTGTCCCGTCCTTAATTCACGGGCGAGACGGAGGGTTAAAAAATCCTGAACCGTGTCGACCGGCAGACGGTGGTTTTCCCTGTATTGTAGACGGTTAATGCCAGACGGTGTCAGTTCTCATTCTGACCAAGATGCTGACGGCCGAAAATGGCTTCCACCTTGGCGCCGCCGAGCGCGCTGGCGCCGATCAGAATTTCCCCTTGATACTGATCGATGATTTCCGCCGCGACCGCCAGCCCGATGCCCTGACCGGGGCGCAATGTGTCCGCCCGTTGTCCGCGCTGGAAAATCACTTCCCGTTTGCTGTCGGGAATGCCGGGGCCGTCGTCCTCAATCACCAGATGCAGTTTTTGACCGGAATAGCGAGCGCTGATTTCCACGAACTCCAGACAGTATTTACAGGCGTTGTCGAGGATGTTGCCCATCACCTCCATAAAATCGTTTTTCTCGCCAATGAAGGTCAGTTCCGGAGCGATGTCCATCGTCAGCACCACGCCTTTACGCTGGTACACTTTGTTCAGCGCAGAGCAGAGCGCGTCCAACTGCGCCGGAACGGAGTGCACTTCCCGCGTGATGGCCAGATGTTCCGTTCGCACGCTGGCGCGGTGCAGGTAATAGCCGATTTGCTGCGAGATACGGCTGATTTGCGTCAGCATGATCGGTTCGGCCTGCTCGATGGTCAATTCTTTACCGGTACGCAACGAACGCAGCGTGGTTTGCAGCACGGCCAGCGGCGTTTTCAGGCTGTGGGTCAGGTCGGTGAGGGTAGTGCGGTATTTGTGATAGCGCTGGCGCTCATTACTCAGCAACGTATTCAGGTTGCGTACCAGACTGTTCAGTTCCCGCGGCGGATTTTCGTCCAGATGCTCGCGGGAGCCGTGCTCCAGCTCGCTGATCTGATGCACCAGATGTTTGATCGGCCGCAGGCTCCAGTGCGCCGCCAGCCACAGCAGCGGCAATACCAGCACCAGATGGGCGATAAACACGTAGCGGAACCACTCCCAGACTACGTCCGCCTGTTGCAGTTCCTGCGGCACCCGGTCCACCACCACAATCACCATTTTGGGCAGGCGTTCGGACGCCGGGTAAACATTAACGGCGATAGAATGGGTAAACGGCGTTTTGTCTTCTGAACTGTAGGCGTGCAGTTTGTCCAGCATCTGCGGGTTGCTGCCCTGCAATACCGCATTACTGGTGTTGGTGTCGGCGTCCAGCTCGTGATAGTCGGTTTTTTCCAGCCATTCCGATTTGATCTGGGATTCCAGCTCCGGGACGGCGCGCTCCCGCCACAGCAGTTTGCCGTGCTTATCGTAGATAAACACCAGCGTCGGGTAATTGATGTCGATTTCAGGCGGCGTGGCGATAGTCAGTTGATTGTCGTGCCATTGCGCCAGGCTGTAGAACAGGTTGCTTTCGCCGCGCAGCAGGCGGAATGAGGTTTTGTCGAAACTGACGCTGTATCCCACCACGGCGACGATGCCGTAGGAGAGCGTCAGCGCCAGCACCACCGCGGCGGTGGCGATCAGAAAGCGAAAACGCAGCGAAAAAGGAGATTTTTTCAATATGCCATCCAAAATAATATGCCATCCAAAATAAAACATACCGTCCAGAATGATTAGATATCGAAGCGGTAACCCTGCCCGCGAACGGTAGTGATGACATCGTGGGAATTGGCGGACTGCAATTTTTTGCGCAATCGGCCCATCAGCACGTCAATGGTATGGCTTTCCCGCAATTCGGCGTCCGGGTACAACTGCAGCATCAGCGACTCCTTGCTGACCACCTTGCCATTATTGCGGATCAGGGTTTCGATGATGGTGTATTCAAACGCCGTCAGCTTCACCGAGTCGCCATTCACCAGTAATTCCCGCCGCGACAGGTCCACCTCAAAAGGCGGCAGGCTGATGATTTGAGAAGCCAGGCCGCTGTTGCGACGCATCAGCGCCTGCATGCGCGCCACCACTTCCTCGATGTGAAACGGCTTCGTGACGTAATCGTCGGCGCCGGCTTCCAGCACCGCTACTTTTTCCTGCCAGCTTTCCCGTGCGGTAAGCACCAGAATCGGCAATTTGATCTGATGCGCGCGCCAGCGGCGGATCAAACTGGTGCCGTCTTCTACCGGCAGGCCCAGGTCGATAATGGCGATGTCCGGCGCATGTTCCTGAAGGAAATAATCCGCTTCTTTCGCGTCCGCGGCCGCGTCAACCTGATGCCCCATTTCATTCAACTGGACATTGAGGTGATGGCGTAACAGAACATTATCTTCAACGACAAGAATGCGCATGACGTTTTCCTCGGTCATTTTCCTGATGGGATCTATCCAAACTTAGTGAACTATCAACGTGTTGTACAGACCTTGCAGCCTGCGCCCGCACGTTTACCGCAATCCGGGATAGTCATAGGTAGAAATACGCCATTGTCGGCGGTACGTCAGCATTATCCACAGTCGTTATCAACTGAGGCTAAACAGTGAGGCAGGAAATAAGCGTCTCTCCCAATAGGGTTGGGATAGACGCTAAGCCGGGCGGCGGGATAATGCCGCCCGGAGCAGGGTCAGAGTTCGTCGACCAGTTTCACGGCGCGGCCGATGTAATTGGCCGGGGTCAGCGCTTTGAGCCGCGTTTTTTCGTCGTCCGGCAGCGCCAGACCGTCGATAAAGGCTTTCATGCCTTCGGCGTCCACGCGCTTGCCGCGAGTCAGTTCTTTGAGTTTCTCGTATGGTTTCTCAATGCCGTAACGGCGCATCACCGTCTGGATCGGCTCGGCCAGCACTTCCCAGTTATGATCCAGCTCGTCCAGCAGGCGATCGCGGTTGACTTCCAGCTTGCTGATGCCTTTCAGGGACGCCTGATAGGCGATGACCGCATAACCTACGCCGACGCCGAGGTTACGCAGCACCGTGGAGTCGGTCAGGTCGCGCTGCCAGCGCGATACCGGCAGTTTGCTGGCAAGGTGGCTCATTACCGCATTAGCCAGACCCAGGTTGCCTTCGGAGTTTTCGAAATCGATCGGGTTGACTTTGTGCGGCATGGTTGACGAACCGATTTCACCCGCGATGGTTTTCTGTTTGAAATGGTTGAGGGCAATGTAGCCCCACACATCGCGGTCGAAGTCGATCAGAATGGTGTTGAAACGGGCGACGCAGTCGAACAGTTCGGCAATGTAGTCGTGAGGCTCAATCTGCGTGGTGTAGGGGTTCCACTGGATGCCCAGCGAGGTGACGAAACTTTCGCTGAACTGGTGCCAGTCGACTGCCGGGTAGGCCACCATATGGGCGTTATAGTTCCCCACGGCGCCGTTGATTTTGCCCAGGATTTCCACCTGCTGCAGTTGACGGAACTGGCGTTCCATACGGTAGGCGACGTTGGCGAATTCTTTACCGATGGTGGACGGCGTGGCCGGCTGGCCGTGGGTACGGGACAGCAACGGAATGTCGCGATACTGCAGCGCCAGCTGTTTGATGGCGTCAATGATGTTGCGCCAGAACGGCAACAGCACATCGCGACGGGCGGTGTCCAGCATCAGGGCGTGGGACAGGTTGTTGATATCCTCGGAGGTGCAGGCGAAATGGATAAATTCGCTCACGGCGTGCAGCGCCGGAACCGCCGCCACTTTTTCCTTCAGGAAATACTCCACCGCTTTGACGTCGTGGTTAGTGGTACGCTCGATGGTTTTGATGCGCGCGGCGTCTTCTTCGCTGAATTCGGCGACAATTTTGTCAAGGAAAGCGTTTGCGTCAGCGTCAAATGCAGGAACTTCCCTGATTTCTGCACAGGCCGCCAGTTTTTGCAGCCAACGTACTTCAACCTGCACACGGAATTTCAGCAGACCGTATTCGCTGAAAATAGTGCGCAACATGCTGACTTTATCGCCATAGCGTCCATCAATGGGGGAAACGGCGGTCAGTGAGGATAATTCCATCGCAAGCAACTCCTGGGATTGTTTTCAAATAAAGAACATCGTTTGTCGTCATCCTATCGCATGACGAATAGCATTTCATGACGAATGGTATTTCATGGCGAATAGTATTTCATAGTAGACAGTATCTCATGGCGGCGGCTGAACCGGAATAAGCGGCCGCCGTCAATGAGCAGATGCATTGGTTCGGGTCAGTCCTGGCAGCGGGCCAGGATCTCCTGCGCATGGCGCACCAGCTTGCTGCGGGAGAACATCAATTGCAGCCGGCTGCCGCCCACCTGTTGCCAGAGCACGGCGGCGCGGATCCCGGCCAGCAGCGCCGCCCGAACCTTCGCCTGAATCTGTGGGTTCCGCAGCACTTCCTGCGCGCCGGTCACCTGGATGCGCGGGCCGAGTTTGCTGATCACGTCCACGTAAACGCCTGCCAGCACATTAATGAAGGTGTCCGACAGCAGATCGTAGTGCTCCAGTTGTCGGTCCAACTGGCTGATGCGGCTGCCCAGTTCGTCCATCGCTTCGCGGTTATTGTGCAGGCGGCGTTCCAGCACCATCAAACTGAAGGTATAGCGCGACAGTTCCGCGCCCAGCCCTTCGCGTGATGAATTGAGAATGCCCAGCAGGGTTTCCAGCCCGGTTTTTAGATTACGTTCCGTGTTGCCAAAAACATCCAGCGTGTTGGGCGGGTTAATGTTCATGATGCTTTTCAGCGACGCTTTTAGCGCGTCCATATTACAACTGCCCTGGTGTGCCAATTGCTGCACCAAATGAGCAGACTGGCAGATTCCTGCCATTGCCAGCGTAATGTCATGATAGTTTTTAGCCACAATTGCTCCTGTCAACATCATCTGGCCGGCGTGCGAGTCCGGAATACCTGTACTATCTGTGTTTCCGACTCGGCTGTGTTTCCGGTTCGATCCAGAGGAAAAGTAAACGCCGGCGAACATGCCCTGGCTTTTTCACTCACACAGCCTAAAAGGGCGGTGATCATGCCATAAAAATCAGCATGAACCCAGCCTGAACCCGGTAAAACCTTGTTCAGGCTGAAAATCGTCAGACTCGATCGTCCGGCAATTCAAGTTTAGTGTCATGAAAACGGAAAAGGTGCCCGAGCCGCGTTTTATTTGACGCAGCGCACTGGTGTGATTGGTTTCTTGTGGGGATGTCAGAAATGCCAGAGGAACCGATGCGGTTCCTCTGACTGATGCGACGACCGATTATTGTGCCGCGCGCAGACGTTCTTCAATGATGCCGCCGCCAAGGCAGACTTCGCCCAGATAAAATACGGCGGACTGACCCGGCGTGACCGCGGCCACCGGCTCGTCAAAACGGACGTCGATGCGGTCCGCGTCGATCGGCGTTAAAAGGCAGGGAATATCGGCCTGACGATAGCGGGTTTTTACCATGCAACGCAGCGGTTGAGTCAGCGGTTCACGATCGACCCAGTGCAGTTGCTGAGCTATCAGGCCGACGGACATCAGGCGCGGGTGTTCATGACCCTGAGCGACATACAGCACGTTGCTGGCGACATCTTTGTCGACCACATACCACGGATCGTCGCCGCCTTCTTTAACGCCGCCAATGCCAAGACCTTTGCGCTGACCCAGCGTGTGGTACATCAGCCCCTGGTGTTCGCCCATCACCTTACCGTCGTCGACGGACAGAATCGGACCGGGCTGTGCGGGCAGGTAGCGCGCCAGAAAGTCGCGGAATTTGCGCTCGCCGATGAAACAGATGCCGGTGGAGTCTTTTTTCCGGGCGGTGGCCAGATCCAGCTGCTCCGCGATTTTGCGTACCTGCGGTTTTTCCAGCTCGCCGACCGGGAACAGGCTCTGCGCCAGTTGCTGGTGGCTCAGGGTGTAAAGGAAATAACTCTGGTCTTTATTGCCGTCCAGACCGCGCAGCAGGCGGCTTTTACCATCCACATCCTTACGGCGCACGTAATGGCCGGTGGCGATGTAATCCGCCCCCAAATCCTCGGCGGCAAACTCCAGGAAGGCTTTGAACTTGATTTCCTTGTTGCACAAAATATCGGGATTGGGAGTGCGCCCGGCGCGGTATTCCGCCAGAAAGTGCTCAAAAACGTTGTCCCAATATTCGGCGGCGAAATTGACGGTGTGCAGTTCAATGCCCAGTTTGTCGCAGACAGCCTGCGCATCGGCCAAATCAGTGGCGGCGGAGCAATACTCCGTATCGTCATCTTCTTCCCAGTTCTTCATGAACAGGCCTTCTACCCGATACCCCTGCTGTTGCAGCAGGTAGGCGGATACCGATGAGTCAACACCGCCGGACATACCGACAATGACTTTTTTCTGGCTGTTATCTGACATGGCAGTCTCGCGAACTCTTAATAAAGCGTCTTAATTCTTAATGATGTAAAGCGTTAAGGCGAAAAACAGGCGTAATACTATAACACACTCGCCCTGCGGAAGCACGGCCGATGCCTGCGCAGGGATAGGCTGTTCCGGTACGCCGCATGCCGTACCGGACGTGGTTTTCCCAACGTTATGCCGGGTCAGGAAACGGCCAGTTGAAGGCTTCCAGTATACTTAGCGGGTAGCGCTGGCCGCGCTGATAGCATGTCAGGCTGGCGGCCACGAGGGGGGAGCGCAGGCAGTCGGCCTTGAGAATGTCTTCCGGCTTCAGCCAGTGGCAGCAGGCGATATCGCTATCGTGCGGAGTGGTGGGCAGCCGTTCGGGCAGGTCGATGGTGAAACTAAAACGCAGAAAGGGCGTTTTGTCCGGCGCGATCCACTGGTGTAGTTGCAGGAAGCTTTGCGGCGTGGCGTGAATGCCGGTTTCCTCAAACAGTTCTCGCTGCGCCGCCTGAATCAGGGTTTCGTCCGCCTCCAGATGGCCGGCAGGCTGGTTCCACAGACGCCGGTGGTTAATTTCTTCCTCAACAACCAGAAAATAGCCTTCCGCCTGTACGACACAGGCCACGGTCACATGCGGTTTAAACATGGTCGATCTCCCTCCATTCGCCGGGGTGTAATCCATCAAGCGTTTGATTCGCCATACTGTAGCGAATCAAACGCAGCGTTGGGTAGCCGATATGCGCCGTCATACGCCTTACCTGGCGGTTACGCCCTTCGTACAACGTGATTTTCAGCCAGCTAACCGGAATATTTTTACGTTCGCGGATCGGCGGCTGGCGCGGCCACAACCAGGACGGCTCTTCCACCTGTTCAGCACCGGCGGGTAGGGTCGGGCCGTCACTCAGTATCAGGCCGGAGCGAAACGCGTGCAAAGCCTCTTCGTCGGGAACGCCTTCTACCTGGGCGTAATAGATTTTGGGCGTTTTCTTGCCGGGCTGGGTAAGGCGCGCCTGCAGTTTGCCGTCGTTGGTCAGTATCATCAGGCCTTCGCTATCCCGATCCAGTCGCCCGGCGGAATAAACGTCGCGAAAGGGGACATAGTCCTTCAGCGTGGCGCGGCCGCCCTCGTCGGTAAACTGGGAAAGCACATCGAAAGGCTTATTGAACAACACGATGCGCGTTTTCGTTACGGCGGTGGATTCATTTTTTGCCGGTCGAGAGCTGAATCGTTTAAGTCGGTGATTTTTAACAGGGAATTTATTCATCTTATTACTGGCTGTGGATGGCAAAACCATTATACTCGAAATGGTTTGTGATTGGCTCAGGCTAAATATTCAAGTAGTATTGACACGCATCTTACAAGTCATTAACAAAATGGCGCTCGAAGGAGAGGTTAATGGAAAGTAAAGTAGTTGTACCGGCAGAAGGGCAGAAAATCACGGTTGACGCCCAGGGTAAACTGGTCGTGCCGGCTAATCCGATCATTCCGTTTATCGAAGGCGACGGTATCGGTGTCGATGTTACGCCAGCCATGATTAACGTAGTCGATGCCGCGGTGAACAAAGCTTACCAGGGCAAGCGCAAAATTTCCTGGATGGAAATTTACACCGGTGAGAAATCCACTCAGGTGTATGGTCAAGATGTTTGGTTGCCGGATGAAACGCTGGATCTGATCCGCGAATACCGTGTAGCCATTAAAGGGCCGCTGACCACGCCGGTAGGCGGCGGTATCCGTTCTTTGAACGTGGCGCTGCGCCAGCAACTGGATCTGTACGTTTGTCTGCGTCCGGTTCGTTATTACGAAGGCACGCCAAGCCCGGTTAAACAGCCCGAACTGACCGACATGGTCATTTTCCGCGAAAACGCCGAAGACATTTATGCCGGTATCGAGTGGAAAGCCGGTACGCCGGAAGCGGACAAAGTCATCAAGTTCCTGCAAGACGAAATGGGCGTGAAGAAAATCCGTTTCCCGCAACAGTGCGGTATCGGTGTGAAGCCTTGCTCTGAAGAAGGGACTAAACGTCTGGTTCGTGCCGCGATCGAATACGCCATCACCAATGATCGCGATTCCGTGACGCTGGTGCACAAAGGCAACATCATGAAGTTCACCGAAGGCGCGTTCAAAGACTGGGGTTACCAGTTGGCTCGCGAAGAGTTCGGCGGTGAGCTGATTGATGGCGGGCCGTGGGTAAAAATCAAGAACCCGAAAACCGGCAAGGACATCATCGTTAAAGATGTGATCGCCGACGCCTTCCTGCAGCAGATTCTGCTGCGTCCGGCAGAGTACGATGTCATCGCCTGTATGAACCTGAACGGCGACTATATTTCCGATGCGCTGGCGGCGCAGGTAGGCGGGATCGGCATCGCGCCGGGCGCCAACATCGGTGATGAATGCGCACTGTTCGAAGCCACTCACGGCACGGCGCCGAAGTACGCCGGCCAGGATAAAGTGAACCCGGGTTCCGTGATCCTGTCTGCTGAAATGATGCTGCGTCACCTGCAGTGGTTTGAAGCGGCTGACCTGATCGTGAAAGGTATGGAAGGCGCGATCAAGAACAAGACCGTCACCTATGACTTTGAGCGACTGATGGAAGGCGCTACGCTGCGTAAATGTAGCGAGTTTGCCCAGGACATCATCAGCAATATGTAATCGACGATTACATCGAACCTCACGGCGGCGCTGGCCTCCGTGAGGTTTTTTTCTGGGTGAGGTTGCTTTCCGGCGATGTTTGCCGTTTTTCTGACGTACTATTCCGCACTAATTGTGAGTCTTTGGGCTTGCCGTTCCGCATTTTTGTACTATTACTTTACTTTCTCTTCTCTTTTTTAGCGCATTTTCTTCGTGCGAACCGTCGATCTCGTCCGGAATAAAGCGAGTGAACCCACAGCAGCCTGTTTTTCCTGTTCATTTCCGCATCGGGTCAGAATGAGATTGGCATCGGATATAACGCCGGTAGGTATAATTGTTATTTCGGTTTTACGCGCCAATTTTCTTAAAGAGAAAGTCTTTTATCGGCATTTAACCGATCAGAGAAAACGTATCCGCTGATCTGCCAGTTATGATAAGCCGTAAATAAGAACATTTTTATAGTGATAAGTTATCAACTTTACGTTGACGATTGGGAATAACGATCTATTAAGATAATTAACCACTTGCGTTGTCCTCTATTTTTTATAGGAACCGAGGAATCTTAGAAAATCTTGACGGCAGGTCTTCCTCCTTGTCTGCATTTTGCTATTCTGTTGACGCTGCCCGCTAATTTGCATGAAAGAGGCGAACCCTGGTGTGGGGAAGAAACCGAGCAAAGAGGGATAGTAGCCAGTTATCGTTTTAAATTTAATCGAAAGAGATCGATGGATTTTATTCATCGATGATTTTTTTGCGTGAAAAGTTACGGTAAGCACCGTCGCGACAACAGGCTACAATTTTTTCTGAAAGAAAAAACAATGGATAATGTGAGGGGAACCCCCATGAGTCGAGCCCCAGCAAATAAAGATGAAAAAAGCCGACTTGAGGCATTGAGAGAGTACGGCATCAGTAAACCACTGTCTGATCCTGGTTTTGACAATTTGATCAATTTGGCGGCTAACGTTTTCAATGTCCCTATCGTATTGATTTCGCTGATAGAGGAAGAACGACAATTGTTTGCCGCCAGCGTCGGCATGTCGGTGTGCGAAACGTCAAGAGACGAATCATTCTGTGCGCATGCGATTCTCAAAAAACGGATCATGGTGATCCCCGATACGCGCAAGGATCCCCGCTTCCAGGATAATCCATTGGTAACCGGTGAGCCGCACATCCGTTTTTACGCTGGTATCCCATTGCGGACGCCGAGCGGCTTTCCCATCGGCGTGTTATGCATTATTGATAACAAGCCCCGATCTTCTCTCAGCGCCCGCGATGCGCATAATTTGCAGGATTTTGCCGCGCTGGTGATGGACAAATTGGAGATGCGGCGGCTGGATCTGGCGCGTCGCGCTAGTCAGGCTCGTTTTGAGAGCATCGCCGAGTCCTCGCCGGATGCCATTCTCTGCGTCAACGACAGAGGCACGATCACCTTCTGGAACGAGTCGGCAGAAAAAATGCTGGAGTACAGCCGTGAGCAGATTGTCGGCGAACACATCAGCATCATCGTGCCGGATATGTTCGTGGTGCAGTTGCATCATCTGGCGACGGACAAAACCGCGATATTCAAAGGTAGCTCGATCGAGCTGGAAACGCGCGCATTGCCCGGCACCCTGATTCCAACCGAGCTAACGGTGTCGATGTGGCATGACAACCATCAGACGCGTTACGGCATCATTCTGCGCGATATCACTGAAAGGCAACGTTACGAAGAGCGGTTGTTCCTGCAGGCGCACCGCGATCCGCTGACCGGGCTGGCCAACCGCACGTTACTGACGTCCACGCTGGAGCAGGTGCTGAAAAACGGTGAGCCAACCGCCATCATGATCATTGATCTGGATGGCTTTAAGGATATCAACGACAGTCTTGGTCATGCCAGCGGCGATGAGATTCTGTCCAGTGTCGCCAAACGATTACAGGATAACGTGCGTTCCGGCGACCTGGTGGCCCGTATGGGGGGCGATGAGTTCGCGATTCTGTTGCCGAAGCAGAATGACGAGGCGCAGGTGGCAACGCTGGCGGAAAAAATCATTTATGATATTTCGCAAGCTGTGCCGGTTGATGACAAACAAATCAACACCAGCGCCAGCATCGGGCTGGTCATGTATCCGGCGCATGGCACAACCGTGCAGGATCTGCTCACCAGCGCCGATCTGGCGTTATACCAGGCGAAGGCGGACGGGCGTAACTGCTACCGCTTCTTTACCCGTGAGCTGAGAGAAGTATTTCAGGCTCGGCATGCTTTCCAGCTGGAATTTATCCGGGCGTATGAACAGGAAGAGTTCGAGGTGTTTTATCAGCCGCAGGTCAGCCTGGTTAACAGTAAGGTTGTGGGCGCTGAGGCGTTGCTGCGCTGGCGTCATCCTTATAAAGGGCTGCTGGGGCCGGCGGCGTTTATGTCCGCGCTGGAGCGAGGCCCTTGGGCTGAGCGTATTGGCGACTGGGTCGTGCGGTCCGCCTGCCAGCAGGCATCTGACTGGTGCCGGTCTGGCGCGGGGAATTTCCGTATCAGCATCAACCTGTTCGCGGCCCAGTTCCGTTCCGGCATGCTGGCGCAGAAAATCAAGGAAGTCCTGACGCAAACGGGTCTTAAACCTGGCGCGCTGGAGCTGGAAATCACGGAGAACATCATATTGCGGCACGATGAGAATATGATGAAACCTCTCAATGAACTGCGTAATAGCGGCGTCGGCATCGCTTTTGACGACTATGGTACAGGTTATGCGTCACTCAGCATGTTGAAGCATTACCCGGTCACGCGGCTTAAGATCGATCAAACCTTTGTGCGCGCTATGTGTGAGTCGGCGCCGGATGCGGCGATTGTCCGCGCGATTCTCTATCTGGGAAAAAGCTTCGGTCTGGATGTAATCGCTGAAGGTGTGGAAACACAGGAGCAATGTGAAAGATTGCTCAACAAAGGGTGTGAGCAGGCGCAGGGCTACCTGTTTGGCCGGCCGATGCCGGCAGATGAGTTCGAAAAACTGTTGGGTTTAGAGGATGCGCCGTTGGCCCATTGATATTGCAGTGATGTAACTGGCATCTGTTAAGTAGCGAAGATGCGCATGGATGCCACGATATTTTTGAATAATTCGTGTGAAACGCGGTAAAGCAGGTCCGGTTGCATCGCTTTTGAGCATACGGCCTGTGCCATCGGTCAGGCTGCTTAATGTTTTTCGCCGGCTCGGGATAAATATTACGCAAATTATATTTTATTACATCTCAACCTGCGGATATGTCAGGCCCTTTCATGGTATCCAACATAATCACATCAGATTTCCTGCTGTTGACTGTCGTTGCAAACAGTCCGCTATGCATGGATGACATTCTTTATTTTTCCCGAATCTTCCATCAATAAAAATGTAAAGTTATGTTAATTTGGTAACATAAAGGTTATGGATGCTTGAAAATGACGGCGCAACCCATACGATGTGGTTGTTGCAAACACTTTTGTTGCTTTTGCTGAAAGAGGAAATCTGAATCATATGATGCGTATTGCGCTTTTCCTGCTCACCAACCTGGCGGTGATGGTGGTATTCGGACTGGTGCTTAGTCTGACGGGCGTTCAGCACAACAGCATGGCGGGCTTGATTATCATGGCCGGCGTGTTCGGCTTCGGCGGGTCGATTATTTCACTGCTGATGTCTAAGTGGATGGCGTTGCGCTCCGTTGGCGGTGAGGTGATTGAACAACCGCGTGATGAAACCGAGCGCTGGCTGCTGGACACGGTGCGCGCCCAGTCTCAGCAGGTGGGGATCGCCATGCCGCAGGTCGCTATCTACCATGCGCCTGATATTAATGCGTTCGCGACGGGCGCTCGCCGCGACAGTTCGCTGGTTGCGGTCAGCACGGGGCTGTTGCAGAACATGAGCCGTGATGAAGCCGAAGCGGTTATCGCTCACGAAATCAGCCACATCGCTAACGGCGACATGGTCACGATGACGCTGGTGCAGGGTGTGGTGAATACCTTTGTGATCTTTATTTCCCGCATCATTGCGCAAATCGTTACCAGTTTTCTTTCCGGCAATCGTGACGACGGCGAAGAGAGCAGCAACGGCAACCCGTTGGTTTACATGGCGGTTTCCATGGTGTTGGAACTGGTGTTCGGTATTCTGGCCAGCATCATTACCATGTGGTTCTCTCGTTACCGTGAGTTTCATGCCGATGCCGGTTCAGCGAAACTGGTCGGGCGTGAGAAGATGATTGCTGCATTGCAGCGACTGAAAACCAGTTATGAGCCGCAGGAAGCGGGTAGCATGATGGCATTCTGCATCAATGGCAAATCCAGGTCCCTTAGCGAGCTGTTCATGTCGCACCCGCCGTTGGACAAACGTATCGAAGCGCTGCGTGCAGGCGAGTACCTCAAATAATCGCTGGTTCTATTCGCAAAGGCCCCTCGGGGCCTTTGTTTTTTCTGGCGTTCGGTCAGGTTCTTCATTGCCGCATCTGGATCAATATCGGGCAAAATAATCTTGCGTCAGCGCAAACAGTCAGTGAAAAGTGAAAGAATGTTTTATAAAATAAAACCACGATCACGGAAAAATGAAACATTGTTTCTACAATATCGGTATAACAAGGCGATTGGCCGGGATGACGGGTAATCTTTCACCTGGCTGCGTCGATTTTTCACGATAAGTGCTAAGGATTTACGGATGGCCAAAGGTAAAAAGCTTTCTTTTTCGTTCCATACCTACCAGGATTCAGTCACCGGCACCGAAGTGGTGCGTCTCACTCCTCCCGATGTTATCTGCCACCGCAACTACTTCTATCAGAAGTGTTTTTCCAATGATGGCAGCAAGCTGCTGTTTGGTGGCGCCTTTGACGGGCCGTGGAACTACTATTTGCTGGATCTGAAAACCCAGCAGGCAACGCAGTTGACCGAAGGCACCGGCGACAATACGTTCGGCGGTTTCCTGTCTCCAGATGATGATGCGCTGTATTATGTAAAGAACGTTCGTAATCTGATGCGCGTTGACCTGAAGACACTGGAAGAAACCAATATTTATCAGGTGCCGGACGATTGGGTCGGCTACGGTACCTGGGTTGCCAATTCCGATTGCACCAAAATGGTCGGCATCGAGATTAAGAAAGAGGATTGGAAACCGCTGACCGACTGGAAAAAATTCCAGGAATTCTACTTTACCAACCCATGCTGCCGTTTGATTCGTATCGATCTGAAAACCGGCGAAGCCACCACCATCCTGCAGGAAAACCAATGGCTGGGTCATCCCATTTATCGTCCGGGCGACGATAATACGGTGGCGTTCTGCCATGAAGGCCCGCATGACCTGGTTGATGCGCGTATGTGGTTCATCAATGAAGACGGCACCAATATGCGTAAGGTGAAAGAACATGCGGCGGGTGAAAGTTGCACCCACGAGTTCTGGGTGCCGAATGGTTCTGCGCTGGCTTATGTTTCCTATCTGAAAGGCAGCACCAACCGCTTCATTTGCAGTGTCGATCCGGTAACGCTGGAAAACCGTCAGTTGACTGAAATGCCGCCGTGTTCTCACCTGATGAGCAACTACGATGGCACGCTGATGGTGGGAGATGGGTGTAATGCGCCGGTGGATGTGAAAGATGACGGTGGCTACAAAATTGAAAACGATCCGTTCTTGTATGTGTTCAATATGAAGACCGGGAAACATTTCCAGGTCGCGCAACACAACACCTCGTGGGAAGTGCTGGAGGGCGACCGTCAGGTAACGCATCCGCACCCGTCCTTCACACCGGATGACAAACATATTCTGTTTACGTCTGATGTCGATGGCAAGCCGGCATTATACCTGGCAAAAGTGCCTGATTCGGTCTGGCAATAACAGCACCTGCAACCGTGCCCGCCAAGGGCGCGGTTTTTTTCGCTTTTACAATAAGATTATTAATCCGGCAGCGCCATTATAATGGACAATATTTAATCATACTGTCAGTTATAGTAATGCCTGATTGCCATATTCAAAGCGTTCCCTTTATACTAAAACAAGTGTTCTATTTTTTTTAAAACAAAAAATACTGAGTAGGGTAACCACAAAAATGGCTATTGCAGATTTAGATAAACAACCCGATTCCGTGTCATCTGTCTTAAAGGTTTTTGGTATTTTGCAGGCGTTGGGCGAAGAGCGTGAGATTGGCATTACTGAACTTTCACAGCGCGTGATGATGTCTAAAAGTACTGTTTATCGTTTCCTGCAGACGATGAAATCTCTGGGATATGTTGCCCAGGAAGGTGAATCAGAGAAATACTCGCTGACGCTGAAATTGTTCGAGCTGGGCGCTAAAGCGCTGCAGAACGTTGATCTGATCCGCAGTGCGGATATTCAGATGCGTGAATTGTCGGCATTAACGCGTGAAACCATCCACCTCGGCGCGTTGGATGAAGACAGCATTGTCTACATCCATAAAATCGATTCCATGTACAACCTGCGCATGTATTCCCGCATCGGCCGTCGGAATCCGCTGCACAGCACGGCGATTGGCAAGGTGTTGCTGGCCTGGCGCGACCGTGAAGAGGTTAAAGAAATTCTGTCTCAGGTGGAATTCAAGCGTAGCACTGTGCGCACCATCGGTAGTACGGAAGAATTGTTGCCTCAGCTTGATCTGGTGCGTCAACAGGGATACGGCGAAGACAACGAAGAGCAGGAAGAAGGGTTGCGTTGTATCGCGGTTCCGGTATTTGATCGCTTTGGCGTGGTAATTGCCGGCCTGAGTATCTCTTTCCCGACTATTCGTTTCTCGGAAGAGAATAAACATGAGTATGTCGCCATGTTGCATACAGCAGCACGCAACATCTCAGATCAAATGGGATATCACGATTATCCGTTCTGACACCGAAAGGTGTGAGGCCAATTTGACCATCAGCCTGTCCCGGTGACAGGCTTTTTTATGGGCGAAAGTCGGTATTCCAGATAATGAATCTCGGCATGACTGTCGAATTGTCTGTCGGCACAGTGCTAGAATGCGCGGCTGAGTCAGGTTACGTAACAGGTTTTAGACATGAGTAGTTTTGCTTCAGACATGCTGGAAGTGGTTTTTGTCGCGCTGATTGTGCTACTGGTGATTTTGGTCTGGTTCTTTATCAACCGGGCCAGTGTGCGGGCCAATGAACAGATCAGGCTGTTGCATGAAATTGTCGAGCAGCAGAAACAGCAAATCGCGCTGTTGCAATCGCTGTCGCCAGTGCCGGCACAGGAGGTAGCGGTAGAGCCTGCTCCCGAGCAGCCGGTTTCCTTACCGGAAATTAAGGAAAGCGAGATTGATCCGCTGTTTAAGGACATGATTCCGGAGCGTTGATTCTCCGCCCTCCGGCATATTGCCGGGGGTATCAACAAGGCCCCGCTGTAATGACGGGTCTTTGCCCGTATCTCAATGACGTCAATCCGTATTTCTGCCGCCTGTTTTGACCGGATGGGTGGCATCCCCAGGAGCATGGTGCTACTCTACGCCGTCGGGTTAAGGCATTGGCGCGTTATCCCGTTGAAGTGTCACGCCGTGACCATTGCCATGCCACCTGACGACAGGGCGGAACTGATTTAACAATTGTGGGTTAAATCCTTTTCCACCGACCACCTAAATCAAACGCAAATATCTTTTGCACGTGAGCTTTCGTGTGGCTCACCACTGCAAATAAGGGAATTTACATGCCTGTTATTACGCTTCCTGACGGCAGTCAGCGTCATTATGACCATGCCGTTTCTCCTCTTGATGTCGCACTGGATATCGGCCCGGGTCTGGCGAAAGCCTGCGTTGCCGGCCGGGTCAATGGTGAGCTGGTTGACGCCGTCGATTTGATTGAGTCCGACGTACAGCTGTCCATCATCACGGCCAAAGATGAAGAGGGGATGGAAATTATTCGCCATTCCTGCGCGCACTTGCTGGGTCATGCCATCAAGCAGCTGTGGCCGGACACCAAAATGGCGATTGGCCCGGTGATCGACAACGGTTTCTATTATGACGTTGATCTGGACCGCACCCTGACTCAGGAAGATCTGGACCTGCTTGAAAAGCGGATGCATGAACTGGCGGGCAAAGATTACGACGTTATCAAGAAAAAAGTCAGTTGGCAGGAAGCGCGTGATACATTTGTAGCGCGTGGCGAAAGCTACAAAGTGGCGATTCTGGATGAAAACATCAGTCATGATGACCGTCCGGGGTTATACCACCACGAAGAATATATCGATATGTGCCGTGGGCCGCACGTACCGAACATGCGTTTCTGCCATCATTTCAAACTGCAGAAAACGTCCGGCGCTTACTGGCGCGGCGACAGCAAGAATAAAATGCTGCAGCGCATTTATGGCACCGCCTGGGCAGACAAGAAACAGCTGAGCGCTTATCTGCAACGCCTTGAAGAAGCCGCCAAGCGCGACCACCGTAAAATCGGTAAACAGCTGGACCTGTATCACATGCAGGAAGAAGCGCCGGGCATGGTGTTCTGGCATAACGATGGCTGGACGATTTTCCGCGAGCTGGAAGCCTTTGTGCGCATGAAGCTCAAAGAGTACCAATATCAGGAAGTAAAAGGTCCGTTCATGATGGACCGTGTGCTGTGGGAAAAAACCGGCCATTGGGAAAACTACAAAGAGGCCATGTTCACGACGTCGTCTGAAAACCGTGAATACTGCATCAAACCGATGAACTGCCCGGGCCACGTGCAGATCTTCAATCAGGGTCTGAAATCCTACCGCGACCTGCCGCTGCGTATGGCGGAATTCGGCAGTTGCCATCGTAACGAGCCGTCAGGCTCCCTGCATGGCTTGATGCGCGTGCGCGGCTTTACGCAGGATGATGCCCACATCTTCTGTACCGAAGAACAGGTGCGCGATGAAGTAAATAGCTGCATCAAGATGGTGTACGACATGTACAGCACCTTCGGTTTTGAAAAAATCGTGGTGAAACTGTCAACGCGTCCTGAAAAACGTATCGGCAGCGATGACATGTGGGATCGCGCGGAAGAAGATCTGGCGGCTGCACTGACTGAAAACGGCATTCCGTTTGACTATCAGCCGGGCGAGGGCGCGTTTTACGGTCCGAAAATCGAGTTCACCCTGCATGACTGCCTGGATCGCGCCTGGCAGTGCGGTACGGTGCAGCTTGACTTCTCGCTGCCGGGGCGTCTGAGCGCATCTTATGTCGGCGAAAACAACGAACGTCAGGTACCGGTGATGATTCACCGTGCGATACTGGGGTCGATGGAGCGCTTTATCGGGATTCTGACCGAAGAATTCGCGGGCTTCTTCCCAACCTGGCTGGCGCCGGTACAGGTCGTGGTGATGAATATCACTGATACACAGTCTGATTATGTCAGCGAATTGACAAGAAAATTGCAAGATGCGGGAATTCGCGTTAAAGCAGACTTGAGAAATGAGAAGATAGGCTTTAAAATCCGCGAGCACACTTTACGGCGTGTTCCCTATATGCTTGTTTGTGGCGACAAAGAGGTGGAGGCAGGCAAAGTGGCTGTCCGTACCCGCCGCGGCAAGGACCTGGGAAGCATGGACGTCAGTGAAGTAATCACGAAGCTGCAGGAAGAGATTCGCAGCCGTAGTCTTCATCAGTTGGAGGAATAAGGTATTAAAGGCGGAAAACGAGTTCAACCGGCGCGTCCTAATCGCATCAACAGAGAAATTCGCGCACAAGAGGTACGTCTGACAGGCGTTGATGGCGAACAGCTCGGTATTGTCAGCCTGAATGAAGCGTTAGAGAAAGCTGAGGAAGCAGGAGTTGATTTAGTTGAAATCAGCCCGAACGCCGAGCCGCCGGTTTGCCGAATCATGGATTACGGCAAGTTCCTCTATGAGAAGAGTAAGGCCACTAAAGAACAGAAGAAGAAGCAAAAAGTTATTCAGGTTAAGGAAATCAAATTCCGACCTGGTACCGATGATGGCGACTATCAGGTCAAACTACGCAACCTGGTTCGCTTTCTGGAAGATGGTGACAAAGCTAAAATCACGCTGCGTTTCCGCGGCCGTGAAATGGCGCACCAGCAGATCGGCATCGAAATGCTTAACCGCATTCGTGACGACCTGAGTGAATTGTCTGTCGTCGAGTCGTTCCCGAGTAAGATCGAAGGGCGTCAGATGATTATGGTGCTGGCACCGAAGAAGAAACAGTAAGGCACTCAAGTAACACGTTCCGCGCTGCCTTCGTGTGGCGCGGTTTTTGTTCGCCTTATCTGATTCATTGTTTAACAATGCGAAGTGGAAATAACAATGCCAAAGATTAAAACTGTACGTGGCGCCGCTAAACGCTTCAAAAAAACCGCCAGCGGTGGTTTCAAGCGTAAGCATGCTAACCTGCGTCATATTCTGACCAAAAAAGCGACTAAACGTAAACGTCATCTGCGTCCGAAAGCTATGGTCTCCAAAGGAGATCTGGGCCTGGTTGCAGCATGTCTGCCTTACGCATAAGTAACCTTTTTTTAATTCAGAATAAGACTTTAGGAGAGAGCATATGGCTCGCGTAAAACGTGGTGTGGTTGCTCGCGCACGTCACAAGAAGATCCTGAAACAAGCGAAAGGTTACTACGGTGCCCGTTCGCGCGTTTATCGTGTTGCCTTCCAGGCAGTAATCAAAGCTGGTCAGTACGCTTACCGTGACCGTCGTCAGCGTAAGCGTCAGTTCCGTCAGCTGTGGATTGCACGTATCAATGCAGCAGCCCGCCAGAATGGCTTGTCTTACAGCAAATTCATCAATGGCCTGAAAAAAGCCTCTGTTGAAATTGACCGTAAGATTCTGGCTGACATCGCCGTATTCGACAAAGTGGCGTTCAGCGCACTGGTTGAAAAAGCGAAATCAGCTCTGGCGTAAGTCAGTGAAAGAGGGAGCTTGTCTCCCTCTTTTCGTCTTTGACGCCGGTTGGAAGCTGACAACCCCCGCAATTGCCGACGAAAAACTTTCAGAAAGAGTGAAATTGGTATATTGTCAACGGGTTAGACAATAATTAGCTAAACAACGATAAGGTAACGCAAGTATGAACGCTGCTATTTTCCGTTTCTTTTTTTACTTTAGCGCCTGAACGTCGGGGGCTTTGCGCGTAAGAATAGAAACGAAAAGTAGCGCCTAAGCCTCCTCTGTGGAGGCTTTTTTATTGGACCCGATTCCTGAATCCGTGGGTAGTGTTAGCGTCCGGCGCACTGAAAACTGTATCTTTCCAATCATGATTGTCGGCCATACAGGCAGAAGAAGAGGAATGCAATGCAACATCTCGCAGAACTGGTTGCCAAAGCCAGAACAGCCATAGAACAGGCTGGAGACGTCGCCGCACTGGAAAATGTGCGCGTCGAGTTTCTGGGCAAAAAAGGTCACTTAACCCTTCAGATGACCTCGCTGCGCGAGCTGCCTGCTGAAGAACGTCCTGCCGCGGGCGCGGTTATCAATCAGGCGAAGCAGGAAGTGCAGGATGCGCTGAATGCGCGCAAGCAGGCGCTGGAAGGCGCTGAATTGAATGCGCGTCTGGCGGCGGAAACCATTGACGTCTCTCTGCCGGGTCGCACGATTGAAAACGGTGGCCTGCATCCGATCACCCGTACCATCGATCGCATCGAAACCTTCTTTGGCGAACTGGGGTTTGCGGTGGCGTCCGGTCCGGAAATTGAAGACGATTACCACAACTTCGACGCGCTGAATATTCCGGGTCACCACCCGGCACGCGCCGATCACGATACCTTCTGGTTCGACGCCAAGCGCCTGCTGCGTACCCAGACCTCCGGGGTGCAGATCCGCACCATGCAGAAACAACAGCCGCCGATTCGCATCATCGCGCCAGGCCGTGTTTACCGTAACGACTACGATCAGACCCACACTCCGATGTTCCATCAGATGGAAGGGTTGATCGTGGATAAAGACATCAGCTTCACCAACCTGAAGGGAACGCTGCATGATTTCCTGCGCAATTTCTTTGAGGAAGATTTGCAGGTGCGTTTTCGTCCGTCCTATTTCCCGTTCACCGAACCGTCCGCCGAAGTGGATGTGATGGGCAAGAACGGCAAATGGCTTGAAGTGCTGGGATGCGGCATGGTGCACCCGAACGTGTTGCGTAACGTCGGCATCGACCCGGAAGTGTACTCCGGTTTTGCCTTCGGTATGGGGATGGAGCGCCTGACCATGCTGCGTTATGGCGTGACGGACCTGCGCGCCTTCTTCGAAAACGATTTACGCTTCCTCAAACAGTTTAAATAAGGCAGGAATCAACATGAAATTCAGTGAACTCTGGTTACGGGAATGGGTTAACCCAGCCATCAGCAGCGATGCCTTATCTGAACAAATCACCATGGCCGGTCTGGAAGTGGACGGCGTTGAGCCGGTTGCAGGCGCATTCCACGGCGTGGTTGTTGGGGAAGTGGTGGAGTGCGCACAGCATCCGAACGCGGACAAATTGCGGGTGACGAAAGTCAACGTCGGCGGCGATCGTTTGCTGGATATCGTTTGCGGCGCGCCTAATTGCCGTCAGGGCCTCAAAGTCGCGGTGGCTACCGTGGGCGCCGTTCTGCCGGGCGATTTCAAAATCAAGGCGGCCAAGCTGCGCGGCGAACCGTCTGAAGGGATGTTGTGCTCCTTCTCCGAACTGGGGATCTCCGACGATCACAGCGGCATTATCGAATTGCCGGCTGACGCGCCGCTGGGCACCGACATCCGTGAGTATCTGAAGCTGGATGACAATACCATCGAAATCAGCGTGACCCCGAACCGTGCCGATTGCCTGGGGATTCTGGGCGTGGCGCGTGATGTCGCGGTGCTGAATGAGCAGGCGCTGGCTGCGCCGGCTATCGAGCCGGTGAGTGCGACCATCGCCGACCGTTTCCCGATTCAGGTGGATGCGACTGAAGCATGTCCGCGCTATCTGGGACGAGTGGTTAAGGGAATCAACGTTAAGGCCGCCACGCCGCTGTGGATGCGCGAAAAATTGCGTCGTTGCGGTATCCGCTCTATCGATCCGGTCGTGGATGTCACCAACTATGTGCTGCTGGAACTGGGGCAGCCGATGCATGCGTTCGATCTTAACCGTCTGGAAGGCGGCATCGTGGTGCGCATGGCGAAAGAAGGGGAAATCCTGCGTCTGCTGGACGGCACTGACGCTACGCTGAGCGCCGACACCCTGGTGATTGCCGATCATCAGAAAGCGCTGGCTATGGGCGGCATCTTCGGCGGCGAGCATTCCGGTGTGAATGGCGACACGCAGGATGTGCTGCTGGAGTGCGCTTATTTTAATCCGCTGTCGATCACGGGGCGTGCGCGCCGTTACGGCCTGCATACTGATGCGTCGCACCGCTATGAGCGCGGCGTGGACCCGGCATTGCAACATCAGGCGATGGAGCGAGCAACCCGTCTGCTGCTGGATATCTGCGGCGGTGAGGTCGGTCCGGTGGTGGAAGTCGTCAGCGAGAAAGACCTGCCGGCACGCGCCACTATCACATTGCGTCGCGACAAGCTGGATCGTCTGATCGGTCATGTGATTTCCGATGAGAAAGTCAGCGATATTCTGAATCGTCTGGGTTGCCAGGTAACCAAAACTGCCGATGGCTGGCAGGCGGCGGCGCCGAGCTGGCGTTTCGACATGGAGATTGAGGAAGATTTGGTGGAAGAAGTAGCGCGTGTTTACGGCTACAACAACATTCCGAATATTCCTACTCAGGCGCCGTTGAAGATGACGCAACATCGCGAGGCGGATCTGGCGCTTAAGCGCGTGAAAACCCTGCTGGTCGATCACGGCTTCCAGGAAGCGATCACGTACAGTTTTGTCGATCCCAAAATTCAGTCGCTGATTCACCCCGGTGAAGAGGCGCTGATTCTGCCGAGCCCGATTTCGGTGGAAATGTCCGCGATGCGCCTGTCGCTGTGGAGCGGTCTGCTGGGAGCGGTGGTGTATAACCAGAACCGCCAGCAAAGCCGGTTGCGCCTGTTTGAGAGCGGCCTGCGCTTTGTTCCGGATCAGAGCGCCGATTTGGGTGTGCGTCAGGAAACCATGCTGGCGGGCGTGATTACCGGCACCCGTTACGAAGAACACTGGGATCTGGCGCGTCAGGCGGTTGACTTCTATGATTTAAAAGGTGATTTGGAAGCCGTATTGGCATTGACCGGGAAACTGTCTGCGCTTGAGTTCCGGTCCGAAAGCCATCCGGCGTTGCATCCGGGACAGACTGCGGCCATTTATCTGGCTGGCGAGCGCATCGGTTATATCGGTGTGATTCACCCGGAGCTGGAACGCAAGCTGGATCTGAACGGGCGCACCGTGGTGTTTGAAGTCCTGTGGGACAAGCTTGCCGAGCGTGTGGTGCCTGAGGCGGCGGACATTTCCCGTTTCCCGGCGAATCGCCGTGATATTGCTGTGGTGGTGGCTGAAAGCGTGCCGGCGGGCGACGTTTTGGCCGAGTGCAAGAAAGTTGGCGCAAATCAGTTAGTTGGCGTAAACTTATTTGACGTGTACCGGGGCAAGGGCGTAGCGGAAGGGTATAAGAGTCTGGCTATTAGTCTGGTATTGCAGGATACCGCTCGTACACTGGCAGAAGAGGAAATTGCCGCTACCGTTGCGCAATGCGTAGCAGCACTAAAACAGCGATTCCAAGCATCCTTGAGGGATTAACCTATGGCGCTTACTAAAGCTGAAATGTCTGAATACCTGTTTGAAAAGCTTGGGCTCAGCAAACGGGATGCCAAAGAGCTCGTCGAGTTGTTTTTCGAAGAAGTTCGGCGCGCTCTGGAGAATGGTGAGCAGGTTAAGTTGTCGGGGTTTGGCAACTTTGATTTGCGGGACAAGAACCAGCGCCCGGGACGTAACCCAAAAACCGGCGAAGATATTCCGATTACGGCGCGTCGGGTCGTCACGTTCCGTCCAGGGCAGAAATTGAAGAGCAGGGTGGAAAATGCTTCACCCAAAGTGTCTTGATTTGGCAAAAAGTGTCTTGATTTGACAAAAAGGCCGCATTAGCGGCCTTTTTCTTTTGCAGAATCGTCTGAAAGTGAGGCGGGCGATTCAGGTCTTTCCCCTGTGCGCGGACGTTGCGGCGCAGCAGGCGCAGGTTTACGGTCATCCAACAGGTGACGGATAGCCAGTATCGGGTGATACAACAGCATTCTCGGTCCCGCCCAGCGCATAACCACTTTGATGGCTTCCCGTTTTGCCGGCTGGTAGCAGTGGATTGGGCACTGTTTACAGGCGGGTTTGTTTTCACCGTAATAGCATTTTTGCAGCCGGTTCAGCGCGTAATCGCGCAGTTTGGCATAGTAGTCCGCGTCATCCGCCGGAGCAGGGAACGCGCGTTCATACAGCGTGAGCATCGCCTGAATCGTTTGGATTTCACGCTGGATACGTTTGCCGGAAGAAGAGGACATCGTGGCGCTCTCGTGGTTGTGTTAAATTGTATAATACATGCAATTTAACACGGGAACCGTGTTCTGAGGCAGATTAACCGGTTGAGCGCGTGGCCAGCCACGAAAGCAGCGATCCCAGCGTCACCATGATGACGCCTTGCCAGAAAGTGAAGGTAGGTACGGTTTGCAGCCACAATGCCGCCATCAGCGTCGTGAGTATCGGCGTAAAGTAAGACGCGGTTGCCAGTAGCGCCATGTTGCCACGTTGAATACCGACATCCCAGGCGGCATAGGCCAGCGCGGTGGAGCCGCCGATGAACAACAGTTCCAGCAGGGTTTGCGCCGGGAAGGAAAAACCGGGCGCGTCGCTGAGCAAATACTTCCCCCACAGGACGACGGAAACGGTGATGAAAAACAGCAGGATGCCGCTTTTTCCGTTGCCGAAGCGGCGTGAAACGTTACAGTACAACGCCCAGACCAGCGCCGCGATCAGCGCCATGCCATAGGCCAGCGGATTGGCGCTGATATTCCGCCACATCAGCGCGGGCGACCAGTCGCCATCGCCCTTCAGAATCCACAGGATCCCCGTTACCGACAAGGCCAGACCCGGCCACAGCCAAAACCGGCTTTTCTGTTGATTGATAAACAGCGAAAACAGAATCGTCAGGCAGGGCCATAGGTAATTGATCATTCCCAATTCCATCGCCTGCATCCGATTTTGCGCCAGCCCAATCGACAGCGAGAAACAGATTTCGTAGCTGACAAACAGCGCGCCGCCGAGCAGCAGGTAGATTTTGGAGTGGGAACGAAATGTGGGACGATGCCCGAATAACAGCAGGAAGAGGGCGCTGGTGGTATAGATCATGGCAGCGCCGCCTAACGCGCCCAGCGCCTCGGTCAGGCTGCGAATCAGGCCAACAGAGGTGCTCCAGAGCATAATCGCCAACAGGCCGGCCAGCGTGGCGCGATAAGGGGTTATGGCTATCATCAAAGGGTTATCGTTATGGCATGGCATAAAAGGCGGATACCAGGCGGTATCCGCATGAATGTTTTGGCTCTGGGATGAATGTTCCGGGTCTAACGCCGTGCAGTCATCAACGCCAGAAATCATCAAACACGGTAACAGGAGGACGGCGCTTGTGCTCGGTTCTGCGATACCAGGTTTCGATAATCGCGGTATCTATTGGGTCAAGTTGCTTGCCTTCCAGATAGTCGTCGATTTTCTCGTAGGTTACGCCCAGCGCTACTTCATCCGGCAGGGATGGGCGGTCGTCCTCCAGATCGGCCGTCGGCGCCTTGGTATAAAGGTGTGACGGGCAGCCCAGCAGTTTGAGCAGCGCTTTGCCCTGGCGCTTGTTGAGGCGGAAAATCGGGTTGATGTCGGTGCCGCCATCGCCGTATTTGGTGAAAAAGCCGGTGACCGCTTCCGCCGCGTGATCGGTTCCGACGACCAGACCGGCGTTCATGCCCGCAATACTGTACTGGGCTTTCATGCGTTCGCGCGCCTTTTCGTTACCTTTGACGAAATCAGACAGCTCGATGCCGATGGCGCGCAACGTCGCTTCGCTGGCGTCCACCGCCGGTTTGATATTAACGGTCAGCACCCGGTCCGGCTGGATAAATTGGATGGCGTCCTGACAGTCCTGCTCATCGGCCTGCACGCCATACGGTAAGCGTACCGCGATGAACTGATAATCGGTTTTGCCGGTTTCTTCGCGCAACTCGGTGATAGCCGTCTGACATAATTTACCGGTGAGCGTCGAGTCCTGTCCGCCGCTGAGCCCCAGTACCAGGCTTTTGGCGAACGGATGCGCCTTCAGATAATTCTTTAAAAAATCAACGCTCACCCGAACTTCCTGCGCCGGATCGATGGTGCTTTTCACCCCGAGCGCCTGAATGATTTCCTGCTGTAATGACATGTCGCCCCCTCCTGAACCTATTGATGTGCCAGAATAATTATTCACATCACCAAAGGGTAACGTTAATTCCGGCGGAACAAAAGAACAAGAGAAAGCCGGAGGTTTTACATCGAACCGGGGGCTTTTTCGCCAACTATCAGCCTGTTGAAAAAACGCGGCCGATTTGAAAAAGCCGCGGTTGCTATCTAGTCTTAGCAACACCGATAGCCAATGAGGTCATGCCATGAAGAAAAATCGTTTACTCATGTGTATCGCGGCAAGTGCGCTGATGCTTTCTGGCTGTGTCGCTTATGATCGTGCGGAAAATTTCCTCACCAAACCGGTAGTGAAGGATGTGAAAAAAGGCATGAGCCGCCAGGAAGTGAACCGGATTGCCGGTCCCGCATCGACGGAGGCCACGATGATTCACGCCCGCGGCACCTGTAATACCTATGTACTTGGCACACGTGACGGCAAGATTCAGTACTACTTCGTCAGCTTTGATGAAACCGGCCATGTGTTGAACAAAGGATTCCAGAGTTGTCAGGAATATGACACCAATCCGAAACTCTGATCGGAGCGTAAAAAAATGCCGGAGGGGGAAACCGCTCCGGCATTTTTTATGCCATGACAGAAAGAACTAACGCTGCGTCAATGCGGCGTCGTCGTCCTGATTGAACACGGTTTTATCGGTTTGCTTCAGCAACTGGCTGGTAATGGTGCCTGCTGTCATCGAGCCGCTGACGTTCAGCGCGGTACGCCCCATGTCGATCAACGGTTCAATGGAAATCAGCAGGGCAACCAGCGTCACCGGCAGGCCCATAGCGGGCAGGACAATCAGCGCGGCGAAAGTCGCGCCGCCGCCGACACCGGCCACGCCTGCCGAGCTGAGCGTCACGATGCCTGCCAGAGTGGCAATCCACATCGGATCCCACGGGTTGATGCCTACCGTCGGCGCGACCATGACCGCCAGCATGGCCGGATAAAGCCCGGCACAGCCGTTCTGGCCGATGGTAGTACCAAAGGAAGCGGCAAAGCTGGCGATAGATTCCGGTACGCCGATACGGCGCGTCTGAGCCTCAATATTCAGCGGAATGGTGGCTGCGCTGGAGCGGCTGGTGAAGGCGAAGCTCAGTACCGGCCAAACCTTACGGTAGAAACGAGCCGGGTTCACGCCTGTCAGCGCCAGCAGCACGGCATGTACGCCAAACATCAGTCCCAGTCCGAGATAGGACGCCACGACAAAGCCGCCCAGCTTGAGGATGTCCTGCAGGTTAGAACTGGCGACCATTTTGGTCATCAGCGCCATAACGCCATAAGGCGTGAGACGCATCACCAGGCGGACCAGCTTCATCACCCAGGATTGCAGCGTATCAATGGCCGTCAGCACGCGTTCGCCTTTTACCGCATCGTCTTTCAGCAGGTGCAGCGCGGCGACGCCGAGAAACGCAGCGAAAATCACCACGCTGATAATCGAGGTCGGGTTGGCGCCGGTCAGGTCGGCAAACGGGTTTTTGGGGATAAACGACAGCAGCAACTGCGGGACGCTCAGGTCCGCGACTTTGCCGGCATAGCTATTCTGGATCGTAGACAGACGAGCGCTTTCCTGCGCGCCTTGTACCAGTCCTGTGGCGGTAAGGCCAAACAGGTTGGTGACGAAGATACCGATCAGTGCGGCAATCAAGGTGGTCAACAGTAACGTGCCCAGCGCCAACAGGCTGATTTTCCCCAGCGATGAGGCGTTATGCAACCGGGCAACCGAGTTGAGAATTGAAACGAATACCAGCGGCATCACAATCATCTGCAGTAATTGTACGTAGCCGTTGCCGACGATGTTAAACCAGGCGATGGATTGCTTTACGACCGGATTGTCGTCGCCATAGATCAGATGCAACACCAACCCAAACAAGACGCCGGTGATCAGACCCAGCAGCACCTTTTTGGACAGACTCCAGTTTTTATTACCGCCATACCCTAGTGCGAAGAGCAACACAGCAAAAACCACCACATTTATTATCAGCGGAAAATTCATCCCACTACTCCTTTTTTAATGTTCAAAATGGCTACGGTCAGAGAAACGTAGCCAGCGCAGTAGCATAGCAGGTCTTTTATATCGCGGTTATAGAGATAACTAACATGGGGTGATAAGAATGGAATAACGCGCCAGATTAGAGCGTCAGCAACTGACGGAGTTGCTGGCTGAACTGTTGCAGCCATCGCGCCGGTTCGCCGTAATGCCAGGATTCCAGCGGTTGTTGCGGTTGCCATAGCATAAACAGAATCAGTCCTACGCACAGTAATCGCTCCAGCTGATTTCCTTTGTCGCTGTTGAGGATGGGAAAACGAAAGCGCCAGCGACAAGGCCATAACAACGGTACGCCCGCAGTAGTCAGCATATCGGCGACGATATGGCTCAAATACCCTACGATCATGGCGTGGTAAACATCACCCGGCAACGGCCAGTCTGCGGGTAGCCGGGTGCGGATAACATAAACGCCGGCCAGAATCGCCAGCAGGCTGTGCGTAAAACCGCGGTGACCGCATAGCCTGGCGATCGGCACCGAAATCCATTTCAGGCGCTGGCCCAGAATGGATTTCGGGTGATCGATGTCGGGCAGCAGCGCCGTCAGCATGGCGGCGGGAATAATGTGCCACCAGTCGCCGGCTGCCAGAACGGGCGATAATTCTGCTTTTTTGGCGAAGATTGCGCTGGCTACGGCAAACAGGAGGTGGCCTTCCGCGGTCATGAAACATCTCAAAAACTGTCATTTTATACAGTATAGGAGATTGTGATAGACGGCGGAAGGTGTGACGGTGTAACTAGTTATGTTTTATCCGGTTGATTCGCCGTATTTTTCTTTGACGGCAGCGATGTTAGCCAATTATCCAGCAGTTGCGGCCAGATAGCGGCCGGCAATCCGACCGTGCCGCGGATACCAAACCCATGTTTTCCCTGTTCAAACAGATGGATTTCTGCCGGAATCTGGTGCGCGCGTAGCGCCGCCAGCATCACCAGACTGTTGTCTACCGATACGGAAGGATCGTCAATGGCGTGGACCAAAAATGTCGGCGGAGTTTTCGCGCTGACCTGTTTCTCCGCGGAGTAGCGCTGGACTTGCGCGTCGCTGGGGTGAGAGCCGATCAGCGCTTTACGGGAGCCAGCGTGCGCAATGTCCTCCTGCATGGAGATGACCGGGTACATCAGCACCATAAAGTCCGGGCGGGCGCTCAGATGGTCGATCTCATCCTGCGCCGGGTAAACGGTTTGCGCAAAGCGGGTGCCCAGGCTGGCGGCGACATGCCCGCCGGCAGAGAAGCCCATGATGCCAATGCGTTGCGGGTCAATGTGCCATTGCGCGGCATGGGCCCGCAACGTGCGGATAGCGCGCTGGGCATCGGCCAGTGGCGCATCCGCGCCTTCCTGATGACCATCGCCCGGCATACGGTATGTCATGACGAACAGGGTGTAACCCTGCCGGGTGAAAAAGGGCGCCAAATCGCTGCCTTCTTTGTCCAGCACCACGCGCTGATAGGAGCCGCCGGGGGTAATCAACAACGCTGTGCCATTCGGCTTTTCCGGTGCATAAACCGTGATTTCCGGGCTGCGGATACCGGTCACGGCCCGGTCTGGCAAGGTAGGGTCTTTACTGCGTTCAACGACCTGCTGTTGTACTGACGATGTTGCCGCACCAGGCGCTTCACCCTGCGGCCATACCGGGAAGATGGTGTCGGCGAGACTGAGTCCACTGACAGACATCATAAGCGTTCCTGCAATTACCCTTCGTAGTGACATGACAGTTTACCTATTTGATTAATAGAAATTAGTATGACGCTGGTGGGGATAAAAAAACAGGTAAACATTTCATCGAAGAGAGCAAAATGTTTACCCAAATTGGCGAATGGTATTATTTCCCTCGGAGGGAAATAGACGCAGAAATTTAAAAGACGAATTGATGGTTTGGCTAATTCCCGTCAGGTGATTAGCCGGGATGATAAATAACAACCTATTGAGATGTTATTTATTATCCATTTTTGGCGCCGATATTCCGGCGCCACGGGCAGCTATCAGAAGCTGTACTGCACGCCTACGCGATAACGAGTCTGGCGGTTATCGGTTGTTTTACTTTCCGATACGTTGCCGACTTCAACATACGGCTTCCAGTTTTTGTCCCATTTATAGGACAATTTCACGTTATGGGTAATATCGTAATTATCATTGTCGGCCAGAATAGTCTCGCCAGAGGTACCTTTTTTGTACTCAAGCTCGTAACCGATGGTGTAATCCTTCAGGAAGGTATAATCGATATTACCGGTCAGCGTATAACCTTTATCGGTAGTACTTGAAGCGCTACCAATACTACCGCTATTACGTTTGAAATAAGGACGGTAGCGCAGAGCAACAGACAGATCGTCGGTTACATTAGCGCGACCCCGGAGGTATGGACGGTAGTTGTTGCTAGATGATCCTGATTCTAAAGAGAAACCTGGTTCGATAGAGAAAGTGTTGTTGAATTTGTATACATAACTGGCAACGACCTCTGTACCATTGCTCACCTGCTCATTATACGGCTTATTAGGCGTATTATCCTTGGAGGATTGTGTCCATTTTACTTCGGAAGATAATCCGAAACCGTTAGCAAAGCGGTGAGAAATTAACAGGCGATCTTTATGATCGGCTTTAGCGGTATCCTGCATTTCATGACGATAGTCGATAGATACAGCCAGAGCGTTGACGCTAACCAGAGATGCAACAGCCAAAGTTAATAATTTAATCTTCATTGTATTTTCCCTATAGATATACAGATAAAGAAAAGAATAAAAAAATAAAGTCGATGTGTTCTTATGGAACAAGTTCTATTTTATGGATTATTTAATATCGTTTTGTGATCTCGATCTTTTAGAACCACAATAAATTCAAAATGATTTCAAATTGTGACGATGATCGACAGGATGATTCATTTTGTTTCATTTTTAATAAAAAAGCCCCGGCGGAGAGCACGGGGCTTAAAACAGACAGCCAATTAAAGATTATTCTTTCATGGCGCGTTTCAGAATACGATCGGCCTGACGCTGGAAGTATTTGGCCGTTTCTTCCACGGATTTCTGATCGTAATCGATATATTGAATAGCATCGCCAAACAGGGCGACAATCTGCGGATCATCGAAATAAGGCGATGTCTTGGTTTCATGCGGCAAAGACAAGGCCAGATTCAGGCCGGCTACCGACGGGTCGCTGTCCTTGATGACGCCATCGGCACGCAACTGGGCGACAGCCGCTTTGCTCAACGGCACGCCACGCTCCAGCCCCAGCGCCTGAATGCCTTCCTTGTTGTTCAACAGGTAGTTGATCAGCATGGCCGCTTCTTTCGGGTGCTTGGTGGATTTGCCGATGGACAACATCTGGGCCGGTTTGAAGAACAGACCCGCTTCCTTGGCGCCCGCCAACATCGGGTAGGCGCCCAGTTCCAGTTTGGCCGGCGGCTGCAGGTTGTCGGAGTACTTGTTGATGGTGGAGTTCCACATGTATATGCCGCCCCAGTCACCGGTAATCCACGGTTTCATTTCATACATGTTGCTCTTGCCGAACGATGCGTAATATTTCGCAGACGGCATGACGTGGGCATCGACCATTTTTTTGTACATCTGGAAGAATTCCACCCATTGCGCGTCGGTATAAGAGAATTTCTTGTTCTTCTCGTCTACCGCCGGAATGTTGTATTTCTGCACCATGTAGGAATTCAGCAGCGCCAGCGAGTCCTGATGTTCCAGAACCAGCGGGTAGGACTGGTCGCCCAGTTTTTCCTTGAACACTTTACCGGCGTTCAGCAGCTCATCCCAGTTTTTCGGGGCGGTCAAACCGGATTTCTTCCAGGTTTCGGTGTTGTAATAGAACACGCGCGCCGTCACGGAGATCGGAATCCCGTTCAGTTTGCCGTCTACCGTGGTGGCCTGCAGTTCTTTGGCTTCAAACTGCGACAGATCCAGCACGTCTTTCACCTTGTTCAGGTCGTAGAAGCCGTCACCGGTGCGGGAGAAAATGGGCAGCCAGTTCCAGTTGGTCTGCATCACGTCCGGTTCGGTGTTGCCGGCGATCTGGGTGGTCAAACGGGACAGGTGCCCGTCCCAACCCGTGTATTCCGCCTTCACTTTGATGTTCGGGTACTGTTTCTGGAATTCCTCGATGGCTTTCAGCGTGACCTGGTGGCGTCCGTTGCCGCCCCACCATGACATGCGCAGGTCAACCTGGTCAGCGGCGAAAGACTGATGTGCCATCAGCGCCAGAGAAGAGGCAATCAATGTGCGTAGGATTACTTTTTTCATCGGTTATACTCCTTTAAAGAGAGATATTTTGTTCTGTTTTTGCATCAAAGATATGGCATTTATCCATATCAAACTTGAAATACACCTTACTATTCATTCTGTTATTGATAATCAGCCGGGCTTCGTCTGAAGGCATGCGGCTGGTCAGTTCAAAACCATCGACCTTGATGTACATAAAGAATTCGTGGCCCATGTTTTCGGCGCGCACCAGTTCGCCCTGGAAGTGACCGCCGTCGAAAGGCGCTTCCGATACCGTGACGTATTCCGGGCGAACACCGAAGCAGATGTCCTTGCCGATGTAATCACGAACTTTATCCTGCTTGGTTTGGTTAAGGCCCATGGTGTACTGGCCTACCTGCAGCGTGATCTGGCCGTTTTCTTCCAGCAGCTTGCCCGGTTTGATGTTCATTTCCGGTGCGCCGATAAAACCGGCGACGAACATGTTTTTCGGGAAGTGATAGAGATTATCCGGCGTATCCACCTGCATGATGTGGCCGAGCTTCATGACGCAGATACGATCGCCCATGGTCATGGCTTCGGTCTGGTCGTGGGTAACGTAGACGCTGGTGGCCGGGTGACCGCTCTTTTTCAGCTGCTTATGCAGATCCGAAATACGGATACGCATTGAGGCGCGCAGTTTGGCGTCCAGGTTGGAAAGCGGTTCGTCGAACAGGAACACATCCGGTTTTTTCACGATGGCGCGACCTACCGCCACACGCTGGGCCTGACCGCCGGACAGCTGGCGCGGCAGGCGATCCATCAGCTCTTCCAGTTCCAGAATCTTGGCCGCTTCGTTAACCTGCGCTTCGATCTTGTCTTTCGGCATCTTGCTCAGTTTCAGGCCGAAGGCCAGGTTTTCGCGAACCGTCATGTGCGGATAGAGCGCATAGTTCTGGAACACCATCGCAATGCCGCGATCCTTCGGCGCCAGGTTGTTGACGATCTTGTCGCCGATGCGAACTTCGCCGCCGCTGATGGTTTCCAGACCGGCCAGCATGCGCAGGGTAGTGGATTTCGCACAGCCGGACGGCCCTACGATCACCATGAATTCACCGTCTTTGATCGTCAGGTTGATACCGTGAACTGCTTTGAAACCGTTGGAGTAGACTTTTTCCAGTTTGTTGAAAATGACTTCAGCCATGATAAATCCTCAATTAACCTTTAATTCCGCTGCTGGTAACGCCCTGAACGAAGTAGCGCTGAGCCATGAAGAAGATGATGATAGACGGCAGAATGGAGATGCTCGCCATTGCCAGAATTTCGTTCCACGGTGCGCCTTCCGTAACGTCGATAGACATTTTCAGAGCCAACGCAATCGGGTATTTGTCCACGCTGTAAACGTAAATCAGCGGGCCGATAAAGTCGTTCATTGACCACATGAACTGGAACAGGGCGACCGAAATAATGGCCGGTTTCAGAATCGGCACGACTACGTACCACAACACCTGCCAGGAGTTGCAGCCATCGATTTGCGCCGCTTCTTCCATATCGCGCGGTACGCCGCGCAGGAACTGGATCAGCATGAACACGAAGAACCCTTGCGTCGCGAACGCAACCGGCACATACAGCGGCAGGTAGCTGTTCAGCATGCCCATTTCGCGGAACATGATGTACTGAGGAATCAACAGCACGGTGCTCGGCAGCAGCATGGTGGCGATCAGGGTGGCGAACCAGAAGTTCTTCCACGGAATCTCAAACCGGGCGAAGCCGTAAGCCACGATGGTGGAGGAGATCACCGTCAACGCCACCTTCGGAATCACATACTTGAAGGTATTGATCATGTAGTGACCGAAGTTGTATTCGGTGCCGGTTTTCCAGCCGTTGATAAAGCCATCCCAGGTCGCATGTGCAGGCCACAGACTGAGGGTGGTGAAGATCTCATGGTTCGGTTTGAACGACGCCGAGAACATCCACGCCAGCGGGTAGAGCATCAGAATGCCGACAGCCAACAGAATGGTGTAACGGATGCCCGCGCTGATTTTTTCACGGCGCAGCGTACGGCGAACTTCTGCCGCTGCAATAGCCTGCGCAGACAGTGGGGAATGAATATCAGCCATTTTTTCCTCCTTTATCGGCGGAATAGAACACCCAGTATTTAGACGATTTGAAGGAGATAGCGGCGAAGACGGCTACCACCAGGAACAGCACCCATGCCAGAGCTGCGCCGTACCCCATATCGAAATACTTGAAGGCCGTATCATAGATATAGAGCGAGAACAGATAGGTGTAGTGGGTTGGTCCACCACCGGTAATGACGTAGGGCGCGGTAAACTCCTGGAACGCCTGCGTCGTCTGCATGATGAAGTTGAAGAAGATAACCGGTGTAATCAGCGGCACGGTCACTTTCATGAACATCTGCCATTTCGAGGCACCGTCGATCATCGCGGCTTCATACTGGGATTGCGGTACGTTTTGCAGCGCAGCCAGGAAGATCACCATCGCGGAACCAAACTGCCAGACGCGCAGCAGGGTTACCGACATCAACGCCAGTGACGGTTCGCCCAGCCAGTTGACCGGGTCGAGCCCGAAAACGCCGATAAAACTGTTCAGCAACCCGTCGATAGCGAACAGGGCGCGCCACAGTACGGCGATAGCTACGCTACTGCCAAGAATCGACGGCACGTAGTAGGCGGTACGGAAAAAACCGATTCCACGTAACTTGAAATTCAGCACGAACGCGATCAGCAGTGCGAAAATCAGTTTTAACGGGATGGTCAGGAACACATAAGCAAAGGTGACTCCCATGGATTTCCAGAAAAGATCGTCCTCCATAAACATCCGGTGGTAATTTTCCAGACCGGTGAATGTGGGCGGACTCATTAAATCATACTCAGTAAAACTGAGTACAAACGATGAAAGAAAGGGGAAAGCGGTAAAAACTATCAACCCTATTATATAGGGGGAGATATAAGCTAACCCCAGCATTCTGTTTTCATTCATAATGCCTACCTACTTTTAGTAATGGTGAATCTGTAAAAAATAAAATCAGTGGATTAATTTTTCTGGGTAAATAAACTCCGTGTCGTAAATAACCCGGCTTTCCCCATTAATTCGATAATCTCCATGGATGTATCCCCCTTGTGTCAGGACAGCAGGAACTTCCGGCCATTTATTTCTGCAGGCAGCGATCAGCGTTAACAGAATGGCTGGGAAAGGATCATCAAGTCGTACATAGCGATGATGTTCAGAACGCACGAACAAACCGTGATGGAAATAACGCTTAAATAAAATCTCCGCCATTTGCCAGGCATATTCCGCCCATTGCGCCGATTGTTTGGCTTGCGCCAGCTCGGTAATCGCCAGCAGCAGGAAAGGCGAAGCGGATTGATGGATACCCTGTTTTTCCAGCCGGGACAGCATGGTGACGATCAGCGTGTACAGGTCGTTATCGTCGCTCAGGCGCCAGGCGCGTACCAGCGGCAGCAGGTAGTCGCCTTCCAGCGGGAAGGGCTTCAACACGGTACCGGCTTTGCCGTAGTAACCGTCGCGTTTGAAGCAGTAGCCGGTCATGTCCTGACCGTTGTTCCACATCGGACGCAGGCTGTTGCTGTCAACGTCATAAGCGTACTGATAGTAGTTTTTCAGGCCGGCGATCACCCATGTCAGAATTTCGGCGTCGGGTTGATGGCGCAGAATATCGAGCATGGCCAGCGGGTTATCAATCAGCAGCGGGCGCATGTCGCGGAACAGCACGTTGGCTTCACGGGCAATGGCGCCAAACTCAGGCCCAAACTGCCGCTGGGCGCGGTCACCGAACCAGGATTGGGTCTGGTTATCGTCTGCCGGCACCGGCTGGCGCTGTAAGGGCGAGCTAAACTGGTAAACCGGCATACCGGTTTCCGGGTTACGCGCCAGCACATATTGGCGGTAGAGGTGTTTACCCCAGGCTGCCGCGTGCGCGTCGCCAGTGTGGCGCGCATAGACGAAGGCGGCATAGATCAGGTCGGTGCCGGCATTGACGAAGGTCAGTCCTTTGGTCAGCGGCAATTCCGGCCATTTGGCTGGGGTGACCACATCATGTCGGGAATGCAGAAACACGTCCGGATCGCGTTGCTTGGCGTAATCACCGTGGCGGCCCAGATCCAGGCAACTCCAGTCTTCTACGTGAGCATTCCAGAATCCCTGAATGAAATGGCGGGTTTTTTCCGGATTAACCTGATGCAGAAATTCATAATAGGGCAGATGGTGTTTTAATTCATGCACCATCGACTTGGATTCCGGACCTTCGCCGGCCAGCGTATCAAGATTAATAAAACGGTGGCCGCCCCAATAAAAAAGTCCGCTATTTTCATCGACAAAGCGATCCAGAAAATATTCGCTCTGAGATAACGCCATCTGACGATATTTTTCTGTTTCTGTGACGGCACTCATGGAAATTAATAACCGCAACCAGTTTTGCTGGCTGGCGAAGTTAGAGATCGGTGCATCATGGCCGTCGGGAAACTGCCAGACAACTGGAGACTGTGTTTTTATCTCAAATCCGTCAGCTAATAACGGCGTTGGGTTGACAGCGCTGTGGCCGTATTGCTGAATCTTTTCAATGTGGCTGTTAATCGCCGATAGCCATTGGTCGATTTGCCATTTTCTGCTGGTGTTCAAATCAGTAAAAATACTCATGGAGTACCTTCTTTCAGAACTGTGCGAAACAGTTCCTTATAAATAGAAACATTGTTTTGATTGATTATATTGCCCAACTTCTATTTTCGTCATGCGCTCAATATCGAAAGTGTGATCAAAGTCGGAACGTTGTTTTGAAAATTTTTTATGGAAGATTTGGAAACGGGAGGGAAAGAGTGTTGGAAGATAACTTACTGATAGATAAAAGAAAGGCACAATTCAGTATTGTGCCTTTGATCACAAAAAAATTTTGCGGAAAAACTTAGCGAGCCAGCCAGCCGCCGTCAACGGCAATGGTGTAACCGTTCACATAGTCGGACGCGCTGGAAGCCAGGAACACGGCCGGACCCTGCAGGTCCTGCGGCAGACCCCAGCGACCCGCCGGGATACGGTCCAGGATTTCTTTGCTGCGGTCCTGGTCGGCGCGCAGTTGCTGGGTGTTGTTGGTCGCCATGTAACCGGGGGCAATCGCGTTGACGTTGATGTTATGTTTTGCCCATTCGTTGGCCAGCAGACGGGTGATCCCCATAACCGCGCTCTTGGAAGCGGTGTAAGACGGTACGCGGATACCGCCCTGGAAGGACAGCATGGATGCGATATTGATGATTTTACCGCCATGACCCTGTTTGATGAACTGACGGGCAACCGTCTGCGACATGAAGAATACGCTCTTGATGTTCAGATTCATCACATCGTCCCAGTTCTTTTCGCTGAACTCGATGGCGTCTTCACGACGGATGATGCCGGCGTTGTTGACCAGAATGTCCACTTTACCGAACTCGGCAACGGCTTTTTCCACCAGCGCGGCATGACCGGAGATATCGCTCATGTCAGCGGTCAGGCTGAGGAAACGACGGCCTGTGGCAGTGACTTTTTCGATGGTTTCTTTCGGCTCAACGATGTTGACGCCGACGATGTCACAGCCCGCTTCAGCCAGACCGACAGCCATACCCTGACCCAGGCCGGTATCGCAACCGGTGATCAGCGCCACTTTGCCCTGTAAATTGAATGTATTTAGAATCATAGCCTTGATCTCTCTGTAAACGACATGTTTTGTCGTGAGCTTGTTACTGTAGGGAAATACCGGTTTATACCCGTCATATTTCAGGTTGCCGGCTTGCTGGCTGCTTTCACTCATCCCGGTCATTGACTGGGGATGCGCTCACTTGCCACTTTCCCGCAACGCGAAATTATTGGGTAAGCCGTTAGCGTAGTTCGCTAACTTTGACGTGATCCATGTCTGAGAAAACCTGATTCTCGCCAACCATACCCCAGATAAAGGTGTAGCGTTTGGTGCCTACACCCGAATGAATCGACCAGCTCGGTGAAATCACCGCCTGTTCGTTGTGCACCAGAATGTGGCGGGTTTCCTGTGGTTGTCCCATCATGTGGAACACCGCCGTTTCTTCATCCATATCGAAATAAAAATAGACTTCCATGCGACGCTCATGGGTATGGCACGGCATGGTATTCCAGAGACTACCTTCCGCCAGTTTGGTTAACCCCATAGTGAGCTGGCAGGTGGGCAACACATCCGGAACGATATACTTGTTGATGGTCCGACGATTGCTGGTCGCATCATCACCGATGGTCTGCGGGGATGCTTCTGCAGCGGTAATTTTGCGTGTCGGATAGGAAGTGTGCGCCGGCGCACTGTTATAGTAGAAGCGGGCGGGCTTGGCCGGGTCCACGCTGGTAAAACGGATATCCCGCGCGCCTTTGCCGATATAAATGGCTTCTTCATGGCCGATTTCATAGCACTCGCCGTCTACGCTGACTACGCCGGCGCCGCCGATATTAATCGCGCCCAGTTCACGGCGTTCAAGAAAGTAGCTGACGCCCAGCTGTTTTCCCACATCCTCGCCGATAGTGACCGCCTGATGAACGGGCATTACCCCGCCCACGATGATTCGATCGATGTGGCTGTAGGTCATGGTGCAGGCATCTGCATCAAAAACGTGTTCGATCAGAAACTCGCGCCGCAGGCCAGCGGTATCAAGCTGACGGGCGTGGTCGCTGTGGATGCTCTGACGGACTTGCATGGTTGCTCCTCGCTTTCAGATGGAAATCAGGCTGAGGGCCTGACAGGAAAGCGCCGGGCGGAACAGGTCACCTTGCGTGGCAGTGACAACGTCACCTGAACCTTTTTTGCCCGGTTCTTTCGTGTTATGGCGCGATGATAGTGTGGTTGAGATGTGAATTCAATAAAAATGAAATAATGTTTTATTTATTTCTTGAGAGGCGTCATGGTTTTGCTTATTTTATGTTTCATCTGATGCCGATGTTACTAGAATATCGGTATTTACCCTTTGTGTTACCTTGTTCACACAAGGGAGGCACGCTGAATGATCTTTAAGGAGAAACCATGAGAAGGTACTTTATTGACGATGAAACGCCGTGGGAAGAGCTGGGCGGTGGCATTAAACGTAAAATCATCACCTGGAGCGATGATCTAATGATGGTGTGCGTGCATTTCGCCAAGGGTGCCATCGGTACGCCGCACAAACACGATATCCACGATCAGATCGCCTATGTGGCGGCCGGCAGCTTCGAAGTGGTAATCGAAGGCGAAAAACGCATCCTGAAAACCGGCGATGCCTATATGGCGGTGAAGAACGAAATGCACGGCGTGGTATCGCTGGAAGAAGGCAGCGTGTTGATCGACACCTTCTCGCCGAAACGTGCCGACTTCCTCTGATCCTTTCTATTAATAAGGTGCCGGCGATGTTGCCGGCGCCTTGCCGAAATTCCTTCCTTTATAGTCTGCTTTTCATCAGTCTGACGGTGGGTGTAGCCTGCAACGTGCGGTAGGACTGTGCCATCGGGAAAGAAAACGTTGACTCTGCTAAAACCTGAAGTACCCTGCTAACGGGTTTTATGGGTCTACACTTTTCTTGCTCATCGTGGCACTGGGTGTGACGTCACGCACAAGGGGAACACATGACGTATCGACAGGCTGGCCTTTTTGCCGTGATCAAACGTATTGCGGGATGGGTCATCTTTCTCCCGGCTTTGCTCTCGACCATTATCTCGCTGGCCAATCTTATTCATGCCTTTACCGAGAAGAAGCAGGGGATTAATGGCGTGATGCAGGATTTTTTGCATCTGGTGGTGGAAGTGCTGCGCTTCAATACGCCGTTCCTGAACATTTTTTGGTACAACTCGCCGGTGCCTGATTTCGGCCGTCTGTCGGCGTCAGCCACCATCATGTTCTGGCTGATCTATCTGTTGATGTTTGTCGGTCTGGCGCTGCAGGTGTCGGGTTCCCGGTTGTCCCGCCAGGTCAAACATATCCGTGAAGGGCTGGAAGATCAGCTGATTCTGGAGAAGGTCAAAGGCGATGAAGGCAAAACCCGTGATGAACTGGAATCCCGGGTGGAATTACCCCGCCATACTATTCTGCTGCAGTTTTTTCCGTTGTATATCCTGCCGGTCATCGTTGCCGTGATCGGTTATCTCACGCTGAAAACCGTGGGTATCCTGGCCTGACGGCACTGCCGGGGCTATGTAGCCCCGGCATCGGTTTCGTCCTTCGTTATAGCAACTGACTTTCTATCGCCTGTTGGGCGGTAACCACATGTTTGCCGCCGAACAGATTGGCCCGGTTAAGCAGGTAGTAGATCTGATAAATCGGCTGACGCTCGACAAAATCCTTTTCCAGCGACCAGACGCTCTGATAGCCGTCATAAATTTGCGGCGGGAGTTCGGCGTGCAGCGGCAGCATCGCCAAGTCACATTCCCGATCGCCCCAGTGACAGGCCGGATCGAACAGGTAATAACCGTGGTCGGTATTGAGGCAATTGCTGGACCACAGATCGCCGTGCAGTAGTGACGGCTGAGGCTGATGGCCTGAGAGCCGTTTTTCCACCTGTGCTATCAGGGTGTCGATATCACCGAAATGAAGCCCTTTTTCTGCCGCCAGTTGCAGTTGCCAGCCGATACGCTGCTCTGCAAAAAAACTGGACCAGCGGCGCTGCCAGGTGTTGGGTTGCGGCGTAGTGGACAGATCATTATCGAAATCAAGGCCAAACTGGGGCTGATCGCTCCACTGGTGCAGTTGTGCCAATTGTTGCCCCAGACGCCAGGCATCGTGGGCAGAAGCGGGTTTGGGTGAGAGGTATTCCAGCAGCAGGAAACTGTAATCGCGGTTACTGCCTACGCCGTACACCGTTGGGACCTGCACCGTTTTACTGCGGGCCAGCAGTTCCAACTGCTCGGCTTCCGCGCGAAATTTGGTCAGCAGTTCACGAGCATCGCATTTGACGAAGACATCATGCTGACCATAACGCAGATGCCAGGCAGGGTGCACTTCGCCGCCAGGTAATTCCCGTCGATCCAGAATATCACCGGGGCCGAGATGTTCTTCCAGCAGTTGATCAATCGTCTGCCACATAGGTCACCTCCCGTTGATGTTGCCGATTATCATTACATTAGCGATTTGTGCAGTGTAAAAACGGAATCTGGCGCACAGCTGACAGCGCTATCGGGGCTGCCGAAACGGGGGAAAGCAGGTGGTCGTTACAACAACCGTAATGTCTGGCGGCTTCCCTCAAAAAAGTGTGAGCCCGCCGGGTATGATGTGATTGGAAGATGGCGGCAGGGACACAATAACGCGCTCTGCCGGGGTTGTCACGGTGGATGTCAAAAAACGGAGGCGATATCTGTGCGAATGACCGACGTGATGGCTGATTTGACCCAGACCGGTATTTGGGATCTGGCACAACGATCCTGACGGTTGATTCAGATTAATTTTTTGTTAGGCATAAAATGTGATCGCGATAGATGAATCAACGGCGTGTATTCGGGGAGAAAGAATATAACTCAGTAACATAATTGAAGGGTTGAGAAATAAGCGGGAGGGGCGCGGCATAAAGCACGGCATAAACATTTTTTTAGCGGCTAAAAAACAGAAATAAAACCGGAATAGGGCAAAGGAAAGTCATCGGTAAATCATTTTTTTGCAAAAATAATGTTATCTCTGTTCTAAGTTGCGGAAGAGTATACTTGCTATGTTTCATTATTATTATATGACCAGATAGTCACTATCAGGATTCGATCGATTGCATCTGTTTGTCATAAAAGGATTTTCTTATCATTGATAGCTGAAAAAAGAATGCCTTAATCACATTTTTGATAAACAGTGGCTGGACAATCGATACATCCTGTAACCAGTGGGGTAATATCATTTTGTTATGGCATGACGCGACTGGCAATAAGTCAATCATGCCGACTTGCGTAATTGGAATACCATGCACATAATCAAACGATTGGATGTGCCGCAGAGAATGCTTTAGCGTGTCAATATCCCGGGATATTGTAGAGTGGATATTAATGATACATTAAAGACTCTAATTTGTGCGACGCATCCATCGGTGGCAAAAAATGGCTTGCCAACGATTACAGAGTATGTAATAACGCATCTGGGTAAAACGAGGTACAGTTCTGTATATGAATGGCATTTTCAGTAAAGAAGTCTTGAGTACAAACGTTAGCGTTGAATACCACTTCTCTGCCGATCCTTATTTTAGTGCCTCAAGCAGTAACGACTCTGGTTTTTCTGTATAACGCCTCTGTGCGGTTTAAACTATTAAAGGAAACTTTGAAATGGCAAAGATTAAAGGTCAGGTTAAGTGGTTCAACGAGTCTAAAGGCTTCGGTTTCATCACTCCGGCTGATGGCAGCAAAGACGTGTTCGTACACTTCTCTGCAATTCAGGGCAACGGTTTTAAAACCTTAGCCGAAGGCCAGAATGTTGAGTTTGAAATTCAGGATGGCCAGAAAGGTCCTTCTGCAGTGAACGTTACTGCGCTGTAATTTTCAGCTCATGCCATAAAACCCGCCTTGTGCGGGTTTTTTGCTTTTCTGGTGTTATCCGCGAAATCATCAAGAGTGTTATGCAAAAATCTTCAGTGCCTTATCAATGCCCTCTGTGTCATCAACCCCTGAATGTTGAAGCGGGTCGATGGTCCTGCGGACGTCATCATTTCGATCGTGCGCGGGAAGGGTACGTCAATTTACTGCCGGTGCAGTTTAAACGTTCCAGACAGCCGGGAGACAGCGCCGAAATGATGCAGGCCAGGCGGGCGTTTCTTGATAATGGACACTATCAGCCATTACGGGATCGGGTATCGGAGCAGTTGGCGGCCCGCCTGCAGATGCAACCGGGCGCGCTGCTGGATATTGGATGTGGGGAAGGGTATTACACGGCTGCGTTGGCAGATAAACTGACGCCGCAGGGGATGGCGGTTTATGGGCTGGATGTCTCCAAAGCGGCGATACAGCGCGCGGCGAAACGTTATGCCCAGGTGATGTTCTGCGTGGCGTCCAGTCAGCGGCTGCCTTTTCAGGACCATTCTCTGGCTGCGGTATTGAAAATCTACGCGCCCTGTAACGGTGACGAACTGGCACGAGTCATCCGGCCTGGCGGCGGGCTGATGACGGTTTCTCCGGGGCCAAATCATTTGCTGTCTCTGAAGGCGCGGGTGTATCAGGAAGTCAGGCCGCACCCCGACGTAGAAGAGGTATTTCCGGGGTTTGTATTGGAAACGGTCGAACGGTTGCAGTACCGCATGACCATGACGGGAGCCGATGCCGCCAGTCTGCTACAGATGACGCCGTTCGCCTGGCGAGCCACGCCGGACGTGAGCGAAGGGTTGAAGGCGGAAGCGCAGTTTGAGTGTGAAACCGATTTTTTGATTCGTTTTCATCGCCGCGAGGGGTGAACAAAAGGCGGGCAGCCGGGCTGCCCGCTGTGCGTATCAGGCGAGGTCGAGCAGATGTTCGTAAAGAATGTTACAGCCAATGCCGATCAGTACGATACCACCGAGGATTTCAGCGCGTTTGCCGAGGATCGGGCCGACATAACGGCCAATCATCATGCCGAGAGTCACCATAATCATGGTGGCGCAGCCGATAACCATCGCGGTGTGGAAGATATTTACCTGCAGGAAAGCCAAACCGACGCCAATCGCCATCGCATCCAGACTGGTGGCGACAGCCGTACAGATCAAAACAAACAGGCTGTGTTTGGAGATTTTTTCACAGTTGTGGCTGTCTTCGCCTTTCAGGCCTTCCATAATCATGCGGCCGCCTAAAATCAGCAGCAGACTGAAAGCCACCCAGTGGTCCCAGGCGATAATGAAACGGCTGGCATAAAAACCCAGCGCCCAGCCGATTAACGGCGTCAACGCCTCAATCAGACCGAAGATCAAGCCGGTTCGAATTGCTTCACGAAAGCGGGGTTTGTGCAGTGCGGCACCTTTACCAATGGACGCAGCAAAAGCGTCCATTGACATGCCAAAAGCAAGAATGAGTGTAGCTGATAAGTTCATGTGTAATAGCCTCGGCTGGGCGGTTCTCCATATCCACGTAACCCACCCCCAACCAGACGACGGATCACGTGTCTATGGTCTCGCCTGCCAACCTGGCCGCCCGTACCACGTTCAGTGAAGAACGAGTATGTTGATACGAGCATTCCTGAATTTAAGGCTTCAGGAACCGGCTACTCCCCAATGACGGCGCAACGATATCATATTATTCCTACATTAAACAACAATAAATAATATATGGATTATTAATGCAATTGATAATTATTTTCATCTTTAATGAATTGGAAACAATTGGTGTTAATTACATCAGTAACCATGTGGTCAAAATAACAGCACGTTTTTTGTGGAGAGATGAGTCATTATTTATCCGAAAAAGAAAAATATTTTAACCTACTGATTTTCAATCATAAAATGATATATTTTTTCCAGATCATCCAATTCATTAACCGCGATAAGTAGTCGACTTTTTTCAAGTTCTATCACCAAAATGCCGTCTTCCGATAAATTCATATGTTTAATGCGGTGATAAGCAATATAGGTATTGGCATAAAAGAAACCCTGATCTTTGAAGAGTAATTTCGGGTAACGAATTAGGGTCAGATATATCGCCATCAGTATCAGCGAGAAAAGCAGCAGCGTGGTGAAAGGCGAGCCGTGAGTCGTGACATTTTTATAGATGAGTATTGCCACCAGCAGGCTGAAGATCAGCGCATCCAGACGATGTGCGCGCCGCAGCCGCACCTTGAGTCGGGTCTGGCCTTGCCGCCGGTCCATGATGAATTCATCGTAAATTGCATACAGCAGGGCCAGGGCAATGGATACCATCAGAACGATGTCGGTGAAAGTCATGAGCAACTCCGGTGGTGGCGTGAATACAGGATGTGAGACAACGGGTTAGAGTGATGAAAACAGAATGCATCATGCGGGATGAGAAATGGCCGGGTTGCCCCGGCCGGTAGATTCAGAGCCCCAACAGGCCGATCCAGTAGCCTATGATGCCGATAACGAAAAAGCCGACGATCAGCCAGAGCGCATTAACCTTGCGCCGCAGTAGCCACATACAGCCAAACGTCAGCAGTAACGGCACCAGGCCGGGCATCAGTTGATCAAGGATCGATTGCACCGTGGTGACGGCCGTTTTCCCATCCTGCCCGGTTACGCGCGATACCACCAGCGGGATGTTGACGTGGGTCCACTTGTTGACCAGCGCGCCCATGACGAACAACCCCAGAATCGATGCCCCTTCGGTCATTTTCTGCAGGAGGCCGCCGCCCATGTCGCTTACGATATCCGCACCTTTGCGATAGCCGTAGGCGACGCCGTAATAACGCACCAGCAAACGCACCAGATTAAACAGCACGAAAAACAGGATCGGCCCGAGCAGGCTACCGCTCATGGCGATACCGGCGCCGAGCGCGGCGAAGACCGGGCGCGCGGTTCCCCAGAATATCGGGTCGCCAACGCCGGCCAGCGGCCCCATCAGTCCGACCTTCAGGCCGTTGATGGCCCCGTCGTCAATCGGCGCGCCGTTGGCACGCTGCTCTTCCATTGCCATGGTCACGCCCAAGACCGGCGCGGCGACGAAAGGCTGGGTATTGAAAAACTCCAGATGACGTTTGATCGCTTGTTTACGCTCTTCCGAATTTTCCGGGTAAAGGCGACGGATCACCGGTACCATGGAAAAGCAGAATCCCAGTGCCTGCATGCGTTCGAAATTCCACGACCCCTGGAACAGGTTGGAACGCAGAAATACGGCGCGAATATCGCCGGGAGTCAGTTTCTTTGTCGTATCCACCATTTCTTGCTCTCCTGTTAATCCAGTTCGTTATCAAGATCGTTGTTTGACGATGCGGCCGCCACACCCTGAGCCTTGTTGTATTTGGGGCTAAGCTGAATATACAGCACCGCCATGACGACACCGATGACGCCCAGCGCCACCAGATTGAAGTTGGTGAAGGCTGCGGTAACGAACCCCAGATAGAAGAACGGCATCAGATAACCGGCCCGCATCATATTGATGACCATGGCATAACCGACGACCACAATCATGCCGCCGGCGATGTTCAGACCGGTGGTGACCACCTCGGGGATGGAAGAGAGCAGGCCGTGTACCGCTTCAGTCCCGACCGAGACGGCGACAATCACCGCCGGAATGGCGATGCGCATCGCCTGCAACAGCAGGGCGGAAACGTGAATCCAACTGATGGCGGAAAGATTGCCGCGCTCGGCCGCGCTGTCGGCGGCATGCTGGAAGGCGACGGTGATGGTGCGCACAATAATAGTCAGGACCTGGCCTGCGGCCGCCAGCGGAATCGCCAGCGCAATCCCGGCGCCGACGCTTTGCCCGCCGGCGATGACCAGAATGGTGGAAATAATGGAAGCCAGCGCCGCATCAGGCGCAACGGCAGCCCCGATGTTCATCCAGCCCAACGCGATCATTTCGAGCGTACCGCCGATAATGATCCCGGTTTTGATGTCGCCCAGCACCAGCCCGATCAGGGTACAAGCCACCAGCGGCCGGTGAAACTGGAATTCATCGAGAATGGAACCCATACCTGAAATACAGGCTACGATAAATATCAGCACGATTTGAAACGTGGTGATCTCCATGGTACTTCTCCTGTGAGAATAGTGGTCCGAAAAATAACGTCGTTACCCAATCCGTTGCTTCGGAAGTGCTAACGCGCCATCTTGGTGATCAAATCCATCATATTGATTTTGGTATCTGTCGACACTTTGCGGACTTCCAGTTCAATACCGCGCTCATGGAGCTTGTTGAACGCCTCGATATCCTTGTCGTCAATCGAGACGGCGTTATTGACCTGGGTTTTGCCCTGACGATAGGCCATGCCGCCGATGTTGACCGAGGTAATCTTGACGCCATCCTCCACCAGCCGCAGCACATCGGTTGGATTGGTGAACAGCAGCATGACGCGGTCAGCGGCGTATTTCGGGTTGTCGTAGACCCTGACCGCTTTGGCGACATCGACCACGTGGGCCGTGACGCCGGGCGGGGCCACCTGCGTCAGCAGGGTTTTTCGCACGTTGTCCGCCGCCACTTCATCGCTAACCACGATAATCCGGCTGACGTTGGTTTCCTTGGTCCAGCGGGTGGCGACCTGCCCGTGGATCAGACGGTCGTCGATACGTGCCAGTCCGATCTTCATGTGCCCGCCGGCTCCCGGCGCTGCTGCCGGTTTGGCGATGACGGGCGCGGGGCGGGGCGCTTTTTCCGGGTCGGGCGCCTTCAGCGCTTTGACGCCTGCGCGACCGGCCTCCACCGCGATCGCGACCAGTTCGCCAAATTCAGGGTTGTCATCGCGGGCCATAAACGTTTCGGCCAGCATTGGAATATTGACCCCGGCGATCACTTCATGATTTTTCTTGTCGTTCACCAGACGGCTGGCGGCGTTGAACGGGCTGCCTCCCCAGGTGTCCACCAAAAAAAGCACACCTTCCGAGGTGTCCAGTTCGGCCAGCTTCGCCTGATATTTTTCCATCAGGATCTCGGCGTTTTCGCCGGGAACAAAATCAATCCAGCCAACGTTACTCTGTTCACCAAGAATCATTTCAGCTGTATTTAGCAGCGGACCGGCAGTGGCGCCGTGAGTGCATAGCATGATGGCAATACTCACTTGCTCCCTCCTTTCATGAGTCACTGTTTTGTTGAGAGTGAAATCTGTCTGATAATCTGGATAAATTAGTCACGTTTATCCGTGAGCGATATTCAGTATGGCTGTAATACTGTTTCTTGCCCGATAGATGGCACAAAAAGCGTTTACGACACTCATCACGCCGGGTTATGAATCGATTCAGGCCAGTCTGATATCGGCAGGATTTATTTTAGGGGTCGAAGAAATAAATTATGTGATACCGGTCGATAATCGGTGGCGGAATATATTCAGGGAGAACGGTGATGCCAATGAATGCGACCCGCTTCGCGGAGTGGAGGAAAATCGTTGTGGAAAATCGCATTAACTCTGTTAAAGTTGTCCTCCCTTTAATTACAGAGGAGTAACGGGTAAACACCCTTCCTATGGACTGTCACCGACGATTCATTTCTTTTGCCCCGGCGCTGACCGGTGGTGTTCTTCACCCAGTGGGCCATTCAGGCCGAATTCAGCCTTATACTGACACTTCCCTTTCGTTTTCGTCGCACAATGCTGCTGCATTGATGTCGTTCGCTCGTTCATTTTCCGGAGTCTGACATGGAATTTTTGCTGGATCCCTCAATCTGGGCAGGCTTACTGACGTTGGTGGTACTCGAAATTGTATTGGGTATCGACAACCTGGTGTTCATCGCCATTCTGGCGGATAAACTGCCGGCCAAACAGCGTGACAAGGCGCGTATCATCGGCCTGTCGCTGGCGCTGCTGATGCGGCTTGGCCTGCTATCGCTGATCTCCTGGATGGTGACGCTGACGCGACCGCTGTTTTCTGTCGGGGAGTTCAGTTTTTCCGGCCGTGACCTGATTTTGCTGGCCGGGGGGCTGTTTTTGCTGTTCAAAGCTACGATGGAGCTGCATGAGCGGCTGGAAAACCGTCCGCACGACCCGAATGCCAACCGTACGCATGCTAGTTTCTGGGCGGTGGTGGTGCAGATTGTTATTCTGGACGCGGTGTTCTCCCTCGATGCGGTCATTACCGCCGTGGGGATGGTAAACCACCTGGGCGTGATGATGACCGCCGTGGTGATCGCCATGGCCGTGATGCTGCTGGCATCCAAACCGCTGACCCGCTTTGTCAACGCCCATCCGACGGTGGTGGTGCTCTGTCTCAGTTTCCTGCTGATGATCGGTTTGAGTCTGGTGGCGGAAGGGTTTGGTTTCCATATTCCGAAAGGCTACCTGTATGCCGCGATCGGTTTTTCGATCGTCATTGAGATGTTTAACCAGATTGCCCGGCACAACTTCATCAAACATCAGTCGCACCGGCCGATGCGCGAGCGCACCGCCGAAGCGATTCTGCGCCTGATGGGGGCGCGCAAAGCCAGCCATGACGATCAGGAAGAACAGCCGCAGCAGCAACCGGAAGAAACGTTCGCTGAAGAAGAGCGCTATATGATCAGCGGCGTGCTGACGCTGGCCTCCCGTTCCCTGCGCAGCGTGATGACGCCGCGTACCGATATCTCCTGGGTGGACTGCGAACGTTCGGTGGAAGACATTCGCCTGCAACTGCTGGACACGCCGCACAGCCTGTTCCCGGTATGCCGCGGCTCGCTGGATGAACTGGTCGGCGTAGTGCGCGCCAAAGACCTGCTGGTGGCGCTGGATGAACACACCGATGTGGAACAGTTCGCCGCCGCCAACCCGCCGATCGTGGTGCCGGAAACGCTGGATGTCATCAACCTGTTGCCGGTGCTGCGTCGCGCGAAAGGCAGCCTGGTGATGATCACCAACGAATTTGGCGTGGTGCAGGGGCTGGTGACGCCGCTGGATATCCTGGAAGCGATCGCCGGCGAATTCCCGGATGAAGATGAAACGCTGGATATCATCGCAGACGGCGACGGTTGGCTGGTGCGAGGCGGCACCGATCTGCATTCGTTGCAGCAGGTGCTCAACGTGCAGGATTTGGTCGATCCGAAAGAAGACTATACCTCGCTGGCCGGTCTGTTGCTGGCGCACAGCGATGAGTTCCCCAAAGTGGGAGACTGGCTGGAACTGAACCGGTTACGGTTCCTGATCGTGGAAGCGACGGACTATCGTATCGAACTGGTTCGTATTGTCCGTATTCCTGAGACGGCTACGGAAGACGAGGCGTAATGCCAGGCGCGGAGGCCTGTCCTGACCGGCGGCCTCCGCGGTTAAATGATATTGCATTGCGTGGTTAGTCGAACCATGCCGAAGCGAGCCTAAGGCTCGCTTTTTCTTTATCTTTTCGGCCTACCGCTGAAGGAGGGCTGAGGTGATTTCATCATCGTTTGTTCCTCGCTACGGCAAGCCCAATCCATCGGTTCACCATTTATTACAATTCATGGCCGCTCTTTTCAGCCATTAAGTATCTTTTGCGTTCAAGTGCCACTGCCGGCTGTCGATACCATTTAAGTACGAAACAATTTCGTCACATTACAGATCATACCGCAAGGTCATCTGTGTCTACTTCATCAGACCGTTATAATTTGAGAACAACCTATGAACGTATGGACTGTTAAAAAAAAGCTGGCAATGATGATCGCCGTTATCATCATATCCTTTATGGTATTGGCCGCATTTCTGCTTTCCCGCCAGACCGCCACCACCTCAGAATTACAACGTTTGTATGAAAAGGACTACCAGGCTGCGTCGATTATCGGCCAGATTGACGGCCTGCTCACGCGTGTGGATATCAACATCTTGCGTATGATTGCCATTGGCGACCCCACGTCGATTGCCGGCTGGAAAAGTCAGAATACCGAGAACTTCACGAAGGTGGAGGGGCTGTTGAGTAAACTGAAAGCCATTATTGACCCTACGATGGCGCAATCTTTTGACGGACTGGTGTCATCGTACACGCTAATGCGCAAAGGCATGGAGCATCAGGTACAGGCCGTTGAGTCTGGCGATATGAAAAACGCCAGCGAAATTAATAAAAATGAAGTCAAGGGGCCGGCAGACAAGACATTTGGCGAATTGTCCGCGTTAAAAAAATATCAGGATGAACTGGCAAACAAGAAAGTAGTTGAACAGCAAAGCAGCAATGTCACGACACGCATCATTTCACTGTTTGCCGCAGGCATCGTTGCGCTGGGGTCAGTGGTGCTGGGCGCGGTGATTCTACGCAGTCTGCTGCGGCAACTGGGCGGCGAGCCGGTGGTAGCGACACAGGTGGTGAACCTGATGGCGCAGGGCGATCTTTCCAGCCCGATCCCGGTAAAAGACCATGATCAGGTAAGCCTGCTCGCCCAACTGAACGAGATGCAGTCGTCCCTGGCGGGGATTGTCACCAGCGTACGCAGCAATGCGGAAAGTCTGGCGACCGCAAGTATTCAGATATCCCAGGGTAATCAGGACCTGAGTCAGCGTACGGAAGAGCAGGCCAGCGCGCTGCAACAGACCTCCGCCACCATGGAACAGTTAGGGTCTACCGTCAGCAACAACGCTGAAAACGCGCGTCAGGCCAACCAACTGGCGCTGGGCGCATCAACGCTGGCGGCGGAAGGCGGGAACATGGTTGAACGCGTGATCGAAACTATGAAAGGCATCAACGACAGTTCGAAAAAGATTTCGGACATCATTAATGTGATCGACAGCATCGCTTTCCAGACTAATATTCTGGCGCTGAATGCGGCGGTGGAAGCGGCGCGGGCGGGCGAGCAAGGGCGTGGTTTTGCGGTCGTCGCTTCCGAAGTGCGCAGTCTTGCGCAGCGAAGCGCGAACGCCGCCAAAGAGATCAGCACGTTGATTACCAACAGCGTCGGACAGGTTGAACAGGGCAGTCAGCTGGTGGATGAAACCGGCGCGACCATGACGCAGATTGTGGCGGCGATCAATCAGGTTACCGATATTGTGTCAGAAATCAGCGCGTCCAGCCTGGAACAGAGTTCGGGAGTGAAACAGGTGGGACAGGCCATCACGCAGATCGATACCGTCACACAGCAGAACGCGGCACTGGTGGAAGAGAGCGCGGCGGCGGCAGAGAATCTGAAAGAACAGGCCCAGCAACTGGTACAGGCGGTAGCGGTGTTCCAGGTGGCCTCAACTGCGGCCCAACCCCGATTGTTTTTGGGGCGGTAATGGCGGTCGCCAGCACTTTTTAACGGGTAGCGTCACGCCGGCGGGGGAACTCGCCGGCGTTGTATTTGGTTAGTCGCACTGCACCTTGATGGCCAGACCGCCGCGGGAGGTTTCGCGGTATTTGGCGTTCATGTCTTTACCGGTTTCGTACATGGTTTCAATCACCTTGTCGAGCGATACGCGAGCTTCGGTGGTGCGACGCACCGCCATGCGGGTGGCGTTGATGGCTTTGACCGCGGCGATGGCGTTACGCTCGATACAAGGCACCTGCACCTGACCGGCCACCGGATCGCAGGTCAGCCCCAGATTGTGTTCCATGCCGATTTCCGCGGCCACGCACACCTGTTCCGGACTGGCGCCCAGCAGCTCGGCCAGGCCAGCAGCCGCCATCGAACAGGCCACGCCCACTTCGCCCTGACAACCGACTTCCGCCCCGGAAATCGAAGCGTTCATTTTATACAGCGACCCGATCGCGCCAGCCGCCATGAAATAACGCAGATAAATGCCGGGACCGACCGGCTCGATAAAATGATCGTAGTAGGCCAGCACCGCCGGCACGATGCCGCAGGCGCCGTTAGTGGGCGCGGTGACCACGCGCCCGCCGGCGGCGTTTTCCTCATTGACCGCCAGTGCGAACATGTTGACCCAATCCACCACGTTCATCGGGTCGTTGGACAGCTTGTCCGAGGACACCAGCATGCGGCGCAGCGCGGCGGCGCGGCGCGGTACCCGTAGCGGGCCGGGCAGCACGCCCTCGGTGTTCATGCCGCGATCCATACAGGCGCGCATGGTCTGCCAGACGGCGGCGAAATAGTCTTCGATCTCCTGACGGCTATGCAGCGCCAGCTCGTTGCGCATCATCATGCCGGAGATAGACAGACCGCTCTGTTTACACTGCTCCAGAATTTCCCGCGCGGAGCGGTAAGGATGCGGCACGGTGAAAGTGGATTCCTGAGACTGGCCAAAGTGCGCTTCATCGACGATAAAACCGCCGCCGATCGAGTAATAGGTTTGGCGAAACAGCGGAAGGTCGGCGGCAAAGGCGGTCAGCGTCATGCCGTTTTCATGCAGCGGCAGGTTTTCGCCACGGAAAATCATACCGCCTTCACGAGGGAAAGCGACGTCATGCGTGCCTGCCAGCGATAACCGCTCAGTTTGCTCCACATCCCGGATAAACGCCGGGATGGCGTCGATATCCACGGTATCCGGCTGATTGCCCGCCAGCCCCAGGATAATCGCAATATCGGTGTGGTGGCCTTTGCCGGTCAGGGCGAGGGAGCCGTAAACCTCCACCGTCACCCGATCGGTGCGAGACAACAAATCCCGTTGTTGCAGTTCATCGACAAATTGTTTACCGGCTTTCATCGGTCCGACTGTGTGAGAGCTGGAGGGGCCAATACCGATTTTGAACATGTCGAATACGCTTATCACGCTGAAACTCCTTTAGGGCACTGCTGTTACTATAGGGGAACGAGGGGGGCATCGCTCGCCATACCACCATTTATCTGGCGTTATGGCCGACGACACGACTCGCTCCAGAATAAAACTCGATAGATCGCGCTATTGTAGTGGAGAGTATGCTGCCATATTCGGCTTTTCACATGAAATAAAGTTATGTTATGCCGAAAAATAACTTATGGCAGATTCGACATTTGGCCGGGAGATTACGCCGGTTCCGGCGTCGCCACCTGCAATGCCAACTGGCGGATAATGGCGGCGGTCAGCCCCCAGACGAACTGCTGCCGATACCAGGAAAGGTAGACGCGGTGATGCTGCTGGCGGCGCTCGATATCCAGCGAATAGTAGCGCTGGAGGGCAAAGGCATCCCGCAGCGGCATTTCAAACAGTTCCGCCACTTCGTCGGCGTTGGGATGAAAAGGCGTGTTCTCCGGCAACAGACCGACCACCGGGGTGACCTGATAACCGCTGGTGCTGTCGAACGCCGGCAGCGTTCCCAGTATCTGGACCGATGCCGGGGGAATCGCCACTTCCTCCTGCGCTTCGCGCAGCGCGGTGGCGATCAGCGAATGATCGTCCGGGTCCGCCGCGCCGCCGGGAAAAGCTACCTGTCCGGCGTGTTTGCGCAAACGAAGCGAGCGGCGGGTCAGCAGCAGGCACGGATCGGGGCGACGGATGATCGGCACCAGCACCGCTGCCTGCCGGTGGTGCTGGGTGACCGGCAGATCGGGGGCGCTCTGCAACTGAAAGCGGGTAATAAACGCGTCCAGATCATAAGGATGGTATTCGTCAGTGCGGTCTGAGAGAGGCAACAGCGTGGCGTCGGTCATGTCGGTCAGCCCTGTTTAATCCGTGGTCGATACGGTTAATAACGGCAGAATGCGGCCAATCTTGTCGAATGTTTCCTGATATTCTGCCTGTTCTTCGCTGTCGGCCACAATTCCGCCGCCAGCCCAGCAGGAAAGCGTGCCATTGGCGGCGATCAGCGTACGAATGGTGATGTTGGTGTCCATCGTGCCGCAGACGCTGAGATAGCCGATGCTGCCGCAATAGGCGTTGCGGCGATGCGGTTCCAGCTCTTCGATGATCTCCATGGCCCGCACTTTGGGCGCGCCGGTAATGGAACCGCCGGGAAAGCAGGCGCGCAGCACATCCGTGGCGTGCTGCTGCGCGGGTAATCGCGCTTCAATGGTGCTGACCAGATGGTGCACCGCCGGAAACGGCTCCACCACAAACAATTCCGGCACCCGCACGCTGCCCGGCACCGCCACCCGGCCGATATCGTTACGCAGTAGATCGACAATCATCAGGTTCTCGGCGCGATCTTTCTCGGAGGCAGCCAGTCGCTGCGCCTGACGGGCATCGGCGTCGGCATCCGGCAGCCGCGGCAGCGTACCTTTGATCGGTCGGGTCTGAATGTGGTTATCGTGCAGCCACAGGAAACGCTCCGGCGAAATGCTGAGCACCGCGCTGTGCGGCAACCGCAGGAACGCGGAAAACGGCGCCCGGTTGCTGGCGGAAAGCGTCAGGAACGCCTGCCATTCGTCGCCCTGATAACCGGCTTGAAAACGCTGGGCCAGATTGACCTGATAGCAGTCTCCGGCACGCAGATAATCCTGAATACGGCGAAATTTTTCGCCGTACTGCTCCCGGCTCATGTTGGCTTGCCAGTCGCTGGTCAGGCGAAATGCGCCCGGTTCGGCAGGCGACAGAGCGTTGAGCCAGGCCAGTCTGGCGTCGATATCGCCGTGGGCGACCAGGGTCAGGCGTTGTTGATGATGGTCGGCAATCAACGCCCAGTCGTACATGCCCACCGCCATGTCGGGCAGGTCGATATCCCGGTCGGCGATGGACGGCAACTGCTCCACCCGTCGCCCCAGATCGTAACCGAACAGACCGAGAGCGCCGCCCTGAAACGGATAATCCGGGTGCGGCGGCACATCCAGCGCCAGCGCATCGAGCTGCTGTTGCAGCAGGTGAAACGGGTCTTCCGCGGAGGTCTGCCGGGCATCGCCGTGTTGGATCGTGGTCAGTTCGCCGACGGTCTGCAGGGTCAGGCGCGGCTCCGCCACCAGAATGTCAAAACGGTTATGAGGATGGTCGGCAAACCCGGAATGAAGCAACATCGCCCAGGGCTGGCGCGACAGGGAACTAAAAAGGCGCAACAGCGCATCCGGCTGATACGGGAGCGCGTGATAGACTATCGGTGTCGGCATAGCGGTATTGGTATGGTTTCTCGGCGTTGGTCATGCCGGCAGCCGTACGCTGAACCGGCAGCATGCATCACAGCGGTGCAAGCGTACCACAAACCGTGGCGGATCGCTGGCGTGGCCGGCATAAAAAGGTTTTCAGGAGAAGAATGATGTTTGCAGGTATCCCGGCGCTGACTCATGAGCAGCAGCAACAGGCGGTGGAAAGAATACAACAGCTGATGGCGGAAGGCATGAGCAGCGGCGAAGCCATCGCGCAGGTGGCGGAAGAACTGCGCCAGAATCATCAGGGGGCGCGGGTGGTGGCGCGTTTTGAGGACGACGAAGCTTCTTCGCAGGAGTAGCAGGAATAATGGCTTTCGGGCGGCGCGTGAACCGCCGCCCGCGCAGGATCAGCCGACTGCGGCGATCGCTTTGATTTCCACTTTGAATTTCGGGTTCATCAGTTTGGCTTCCACGGTGCAACGCACCGGCGCGCTGCCGGCCACTACCCAGGCGTCCCAGGCGGCGTTCATGGCGGCGAAATCAGCTTTATCGGCCAGAAAAATGGTCACGTCCAGCAGGCGGCTTTTATCGCTGCCGGCCTGTTGCAGGATGGCGTCCAGCGACGCCAGCGCGTTTTCGGTCTGGGCGAGGGCGTCGTCGTCCAGATTTTCCGGCACGCTGGTGTAGTACAGCGTGTTGTTGTGGATCACGGCGTCGGACCAGCGTGCGTCGGGATTGATGCGGGTAATCGACATGAAGTCAGGCTCCTCGTTTCAGTCTGCGCGCCTGCCGGGACAGGCGCTAAAACCGCAGAGACTAACACAGTTCTTCCCAACAGGTGACCCCTGATCGGGACGGCAGACACGACCCGAAGTGGTGTCGTGCGCGCAGGCTTGGCATAATCAGCCACCTTTATCCAGCCGAATCAGGGCGACGGTAGTGTCAGACAAGAGAGGCAGCGTGGCAGCAGACAGCTCAATCGACGATTTTGCAACCGATGGCGTACTGGCGCAGGCGATTCGGGGTTTCCAGCCGCGCGAACCGCAGCGTCAGATGGCGGCCGCCGTGCTGGAGGCGATCGACGCCAAAAAACCGCTAGTGGTGGAAGCGGGCACCGGCACCGGCAAGACCTACGCCTACCTGGCGCCCGCGCTGCGTTCCGGCAAAAAGGTGATTGTCTCCACCGGCTCGCGCGCGCTACAGGATCAGCTGTACAGCCGCGATTTACCGACTGTCGCCAACGCGCTGAATTTTCAAGGCAAGCTGGCGCTGTTGAAAGGGCGCGCCAATTATCTGTGCATCGAACGACTGGAACAGCAATCGCTGGCGGGCGGCGATCTTGGCCGCGACGTGCTGCGCGAACTGGTGAGGCTGCGCGGCTGGAGTTCCGAAACCGAAGACGGCGACATCAGCCAGTGCGGCGATGTGGCTGAAGACAGCGCGGTATGGCCTCTGGTGACCAGCACCAACGATAACTGTCTCGGCAGCGACTGCCCGCACTACAAGGAGTGCTTTGTGGTGAAGGCGCGCCGACGGGCGATGGATGCCGATGTGGTGGTGGTGAATCATCATCTTTATCTGGCTGATATGGTGGTTAAGGAGAGCGGATTTGCCGAACTGATCCCCGACAGCGACGTGGTGATATTTGATGAAGCCCACCAGATCCCGGATATCGCCAGCCAGTACTTCGGCCAGCAGCTCTCCAGTCGCCAGTTGCTGGACCTCGCCAAAGATATCGTGATTGCCTACCGCACCGAAGTGCGGGACGCCAGCCAGTTACAGAAGAGCGCCGATCGTCTGAGCCAGAGTACCCAGGATTTTCGTCTGGCGCTGGGCGACCCGGGATTTCGCGGCAATTTACGTGACATTGTCACGGATAACATGTTGCAGCGGTCGCTGACGTTGCTGGATGACGCGCTGGAACTGTGTTGCGATGTCGCCAAGCTGTCGCTGGGCCGCTCCGCGTTGCTGGACGCGGCGTTTGAACGCGCGACCATATACCGTGCCCGGCTGAAGCGACTGCGGGACGTGCAGCAACCCGGTTACAGCTACTGGTACGAATGCACCTCGCGTCATTTCGTGCTGGCGCTGACGCCACTGTCAGTCGCAGACCGTTTCCGGGACGTAATGAAAGAAAAACCGGCCTGCTGGGTATTTACCTCAGCTACGCTGTCGGTAAACGATCAGCTCACGCATTTCATTGACCGACTGGGGCTGGAGCAGGCCCGGACGTTGCTGCTGCCGAGCCCGTTTGATTACGCGCGTCAGGCGTTGTTGTGCGTGCCGCGTTACCTGCCGGAAACCAACCGACCCGGCGCGGCCAGACAACTGGCGCGCATGTTGCGCCCGCTGATTGAGGCCAATCAGGGGCGTTGCTTCATGCTGTGTACCTCGCACCAGATGATGCGCGACCTGGCCGCCGAGTTTCGGGCGTCGCTGACGTTGCCGGTGCTGGTGCAGGGCGAAACCAGCAAGCCGCAGCTGCTGGCGCAGTTTCTGGCGGCAGGCAACGCGTTGCTGGTGGCGACCGGCAGTTTCTGGGAAGGCGTGGATGTGCGGGGCGATGCGCTGTCGTGCGTGATTATCGACAAGCTGCCTTTTACCTCCCCGGACGATCCGTTGCTCAAGGCGCGCATGGAGGATTGCCGGGTGCGCGGCGGCGACCCGTTCGACGAGGTGCAATTGCCCGATGCGGTGATTACGCTAAAGCAGGGCGTCGGCCGATTGATCCGCGACGTGGAAGACCGCGGCGTGCTGGTGATTTGCGACAACCGGCTGGTGACGCGGCCGTATGGCGAAGTGTTTCTCACCAGCCTGCCGCCGGCGCCAAGAACACGGGATTTGCGGCATGCCATCGATTTTCTGACGCGCAAACCGTGACGGTCACCGGCGCTGGCTGCTATGATGCGCGCCGTTGAAATATTCTCTCCCTGCCTGAGGTTGGCATGTCTACGCGAATTTTAGCGCTTGATACCGCAACGGAAGCCTGTTCCGTTGCACTCTGGAATGACGGTGAAATCCATTCCCTGTTTGAAGTTTGCCCCCGCGAGCATACCCAGCGGGTATTGCCGATGGTCCGGCAATTGCTGGCCGATCACGGCATGACGCTCGGCCAGTTGGATGCGCTGGCATTCGGGCGCGGGCCGGGCAGCTTCACCGGCGTGCGTATCGGCATCGGCATCGCGCAAGGGCTGGCGCTGGGCGCGGATTTACCGATGCTCGGCGTGTCGACGCTGGCGACGCTGGCGCAAGGGGCGCACCGCCTGACCGGCGCCAGCCGGGTGCTGACCGCCATTGATGCCCGCATGGGCGAAGTCTACTGGGCAAGCTACCAGCGCGACGAACAGGGCGACTGGCGCGGCGAGGCGAGTGAAGCCGTGCTGGCGCCGGTTCAGGTGCAGTCACTGGCGGCATCGCTGAACGGCGACTGGGCCACCGCGGGAACTGGCTGGCAAACCTATCCGGATTTGATCGGCCATCCCGATATCGTCCTGAATCACACCGATATGCTGTTGCCGCAGGCGCAGGACATGCTGCCGCTGGCGTGGCGGTTGTGGACGTCGGATGGTGCGGTGAGCGTGGAACAGGCCGAACCCCGTTATCTGCGCAACGAAGTAGCGTGGAAAAAATTACCCGGCCGCGAATAACAGCAACTTATCGCATCGGCTACAGTCTAAGTCAGGTATCTGTCATAAATTGACGATGGCAAGCAGGGTGTATGTGATGACTATCCAATCTTTCGGAAATAGAACGTCGATGCGGCTGCGCCGGACCGGGCTGTGCGGACTGCTGTTGCTAAGTCTGAGCGTGTTGTCTGGCTGCGTTACGTTACCGGATGAAATCCGTGGGACCTCGGCCACGCCGCAGATGGACCTGATTCGGGTGATGAATGCGCCGAATCTGTACGTTGGGCAGGAATCGCGCTTTGGCGGCCGGATTGCCGATATTCGCAACGAGGCCAATCGCACCCGGCTGGAGATTGTCAGCTTGCCGTTGGATGATGCCGGCCGGCCGCGACTGGGCGAGCCGTCTGGCGGTCGTCTGGTCGCCTACGTCAATGGGTTTCTGGAGCCGGTGGATTTCAAAAACCAGCTGATCACCGTGGTAGGGCCAATTAGCGGCACCGAGCAGGGTAAAATCGGTGAACGGCCATATCAGTACGTAGTGATTAACGTGCAGGGCTATAAACGCTGGCGCGTGGTACAGCAGGTGGTGTTGCCGCCGCGAGCCTACGATCCGTGGTGGGATCGCCGCTACCGTCATGTCTGGGGACCCGGTTGGGGCCCGGACTGGAACGACGGGTATGCGCCGGCTCAGGTGGAGTCTGTCGTCACGGAGTAACGATCGTCAGCAATCAGGCGATAGCCTGACAGTGAATGACAGTGAATAGAGGCGGCCTGGGTCGCCTCGTTTTTTTTTCGGCACTGATAACAAGTTGAAATAAGTGATCATCTTCTCAACCTGAACATTGTGAATTTCACAGTTGTTAATATGAGTTAAAATGTTGTTACAGATCACTCGGGTTGGGATTGATTATGCCACTTAAAAAATATCTCGGGAGTGACGTTTTGGAAAAAATCTGGTTAGCGCGTTATCCGGCGGATGTCCCCGCGGAAATTGACCCGGATCGCTACGCTTCGCTAATCGAGTTGTTTGAACACGCGGTGGCGCGTTATGCCGACCAGCCCGCCTTTATCAATATGGGCGAGGTGATGACCTTCCGTCGGCTGGAGGAGCGCAGCCGTGCTTTTGCCGCTTACCTGCAGCATCAGTTGAAACTGAAAAAGGGCGATCGCGTCGCGTTGATGATGCCGAACCTGTTGCAGTATCCGATCGCGCTATTCGGCGTCCTGCGGGCCGGTCTGGTGGTGGTCAACGTCAATCCGCTGTATACGCCGCGTGAGCTGGAGCACCAGTTGAAAGACTGCGGCGCCTCGGCCATCGTTATCGTCTCCAATTTTGCCCATACGCTGGAAAAGGTGGTGTACAACACCCCGGTGAAACATGTGATCCTGACCCGCATGGGCGATCAACTGGCGCCGGCTAAAGGCACGCTGGTCAACTTCGTGGTCAAGTACATCAAGCGTCTGGTGCCGAAATATCACCTGCCGGACGCCATTTCGTTCCGTCAGGTGTTGCAACAGGGCAAACGGATGCCGTATGTGAAGCCGGAGGTGAACAATCAGGATCTGGCGTTCCTGCAATATACCGGCGGCACCACCGGCGTCGCCAAGGGAGCGATGCTGACTCACCGGAATATGCAGGCCAATCTGATGCAGGCCAGAGCGGCTTATGGCCCGGTATTGCAGGAGGGACAGGAGTTGGTGGTGACGGCGCTGCCGCTCTATCACATTTTTGCGCTGACGGTGAATTGTCTGTTGTTTGTCGAAATCGGTGGAAAAAACCTGCTGATCACCAACCCGCGCGATATTCCCGGCATGATCAAAGAGCTTACGCACTACCCGTTTACCGCCATTACCGGGGTGAATACGCTGTTCAACGCCTTGCTGAATAACGCTGCGTTTAGCCGGCTGGATTTCTCCACGCTGCGGCTGTCGGTAGGCGGCGGCGCATCGGTGCAACAGGTGGTGGCCGAGCGCTGGGAAAAACTGACTGGCATCCATCTGCTGGAAGGCTATGGATTGACGGAAAGCGCGCCGCTGGTGGCGGGAAATCCGTATGATCTGCAACATTACAGCGGCAGCATCGGCTTGCCGGTGCCGTCCACCGATGTGCGTATCGTCAATGATGACGGTCAGGATGTGGCGCCCGGCGAACCCGGCGAATTGTGGGTGCGCGGCCCGCAGGTGATGTCCGGCTACTGGCAGCAGCCTGCCGCGACTCACGACGTGCTGAAAGAGGGCTGGCTGGCGACCGGTGACATTGTCACGGCGGACGAGCAGGGGTTCCTGAAAATCGTCGACCGTAAAAAAGACATGATTCTGGTGTCCGGCTTCAATGTTTATCCCAATGAAATCGAGGAAGTGGTGGCGCGCCATCCGAAGGTATCCGAAGCGGCGGCGATTGGCGTGCCCAGCGAAACGTCGGGCGAAGCGGTCAAAGTTTTCGTGGTGTGCCGCGATCCCTCGCTGACGGTGGAGGAGCTGATCAGTCACTGCCGTCGTAACCTCACCGGGTATAAGGTGCCGCGGCTATTCGAATTCCGCGCCGAGTTACCGAAGTCCAACGTGGGAAAAATTCTCCGGCGTGAGCTGCGTAATGAGCAGTCAGCCGCCTGAAGGTTGCCTGTGGTAGCCATGACGGGTATGGTGGGGGCCTGCCTGCTGAGCACCACAGGACAACATCGCCTTTCGCGTCAAGCCATTACCTGCCCTGATGGAGCGGTCTGACCCGCGTGATGTCGATTGTCCGCCATGAATATGTTCCATGCCCCGGTCGCGGTTGCCGCACCGGGGCGCAACCAAGAGAATACCGTTTTGAATTATCAGTTGATTACTACCGATGAAGGATTATCAGCGGTGTGCGCGCAGGCGTGCGCAGTGTCCGAGGTGGCGCTGGACACCGAGTTTGTCCGTACCCGTACCTATTATCCGCAACTGGGGCTGATTCAGTTGTATGACGGTGACAATCTGTCGCTGATCGACCCGTTGGCGATCGGTGACTGGGCGCCGTTTCGCGCGCTGTTGCAGAACCCGCAGGTGACCAAGTTTCTGCATGCCGGCAGCGAAGACCTGGAGGTGTTTCTGAATGCGTTCGGCTGCCTGCCGTCGCCGTTCATCGATACCCAGATTCTGGCGGCGTTTCTGGGTAAGCCGTTGTCCTATGGTTTTGCCGCGCTGGTGGCGGATTACCGTCAGGTCACGCTGGATAAAAGCGAATCCCGCACCGACTGGCTGGCGCGTCCGCTCAGCGAAAAGCAGTGCCAGTACGCCGCGGCGGACGTGTTCTATCTGCTGCCGGTAGCCAGAACGCTGGTGGAGGAAACCCGTACCGCAGGCCGGTTGGAAGCGGCGCTGGACGAGTGCCTGTTACTGTGCCAGCGCCGTCAGGAGGTGCTGGCGCCGGAATTGGCGTATCGGGAGATCGGCAATGCCTGGCAACTGCGCGGCCGTCATCTGGCCTGTTTGCAGAAACTGGCGGCGTGGCGTCTTCGTAAGGCGCGGGAGCGCGACAGCGCGGTCAATTTCATTGTTCGGGAAGAGAACCTGTGGCAAGTGGCCCGTTGTCTGCCCGGTTCGCTTGGCGAGCTGGATTCGCTGGGGTTGAGCGGGCCGGAAATTCGCTATCACGGCAAGACGCTGCTGGCGCTGGTGGCGGAAACCGCAGCGCTGAGCGAGGCGGATTATCCGCCGCCGGTGGTCAATCTGATCGACTATCCCGGTTATAAGAAAGCGTTTCGCGACATCAAGGCGCTGGTGCAGCAGTGTGCGGAGCAAAGCGGATTGTCGGCCGAATTGCTGGCATCCCGGCGGCAGATTAACCGATTGCTGAACTGGCACTGGAAACTGACATTGCCGGAGAATGAACCTGAAATGGTAACCGGCTGGCGTGGCCGCCTGTTTGGACCAGGTCTGAAAGATATTCTGGCGCATTACTGATATCGACATGCCGCCCTTGCAGACAAGGGCGGCGGCCGCAACCGTTTCCTGCTGGAGCAGGGGAAACGGTGATTACTTATCGGCGGGCGTCGTGGGCTCGTCGGCTTCCGGCAAGGTGACGTTCAGTTCCAGCACGGAAATGTCGTCGCCTTTCTGTTCCAACTGCACCGTCACCATCTCCGGGTCAATCTGCACGTATTTGCAGATGACTTCCAGAATGTCGCGCTTCAACTGCGGCAGGTAATGCGGTTCACTGTCCCCACGGCGTCGCTCCGCGACAATAATCTGTAGCCGTTCCTTGGCGATATTGGCTGTCGTTTTTTTGCGGGACAAAAAGAAATCGAGTAACGCCATGATTTACCCCCCAAAGAGTCGTTTCAGGAAGCTTTTCTTCTCTTCCTCGATAAAACGGTAAGGCCGTTCTTCTCCCAACAGACGATCCACGGTGTCCTCATAGGCTTTGCCCGCATCGGCGTCTTTGTCCAGAATGACCGGCTCGCCCTGGTTGGACGCACGCAGCACCGACTGATCTTCCGGGATCACGCCGACCAGAGGAATGCGCAGAATTTCCAGCACGTCCTCCATGCTCAGCATGTCGCCGCGGCTGACGCGGCCCGGGTTGTAACGGGTGAGCAGCAAATGCTCTTTGATCGGCTCCTGGCCCTGTTCGGCACGGCGCGACTTGGAGGACAAAATCCCCAGGATTCGGTCGGAGTCGCGTACTGACGACACTTCCGGGTTGGTGGTGATGATGGCTTCATCCGCGAAGTAAAGCGCCATCAACGCACCGGTTTCAATACCGGCGGGGGAATCGCAGATAATGAAGTCGAACTCCATGTCGGCCAGATCCTTGAGTACCTTGTCCACGCCTTCACGGGTCAGGGCTTCTTTATCGCGGGTCTGCGACGCCGGCAGGATATACAGATTTTCGGTACGCTTATCTTTTATCAGCGCCTGATTCAGGGTGGCGTCGTTCTGGATGACATTCACAAAGTCATACACGACCCGGCGCTCACATCCCATGATCAGGTCGAGGTTACGCAGACCGATGTCAAAATCGATGACAACCGTCTTCTTACCTTTTTGGGCTAAACCGGTAGCAATGGCCGCGCTTGAAGTGGTCTTGCCAACGCCCCCTTTACCTGAAGTAACAACAATGATGCGTGCCATAAATAATTCCTTTCAAGGGCCTAGTCTAGAGGTTGTATGGTCAGAACATGGTCGGGCGGACTGAGTTTCAGGCGCGCCGCCTTCCCGAAATAGTTTTCCGGTATCTGATCGCTGAGCCAGTAACGCCCGGCGATCGACACCAACTCGGCGGCCAGATGGGTGCAGAAGATCTGGCTGCTGACATCGCCAGAAACCCCCGCCAGCGCACGGCCGCGCATCATGCCGTAAATATGGATATTGCCATCGGCAATGACCTCGGCACCGGCGCTAACATGGCTGGTAACGATAAGGTCACAGTCGCGGGCGTAAATTTGCTGTCCGGAACGGACGGGTGTATTGACCACCCGGGTTTTAACCGGCGCGGCGACCGGCGCCGGCGGTTGAGTCGCCCGGCGTTCCTTGCCTTCGCGCAACAGCGGGAGCCCCGCTTTGGCGATAGATAGCCTGAGTTGCTCATCATCGCACCCGCTTACCCCCACTACCCGCAGACCGGCGGCGGTAATCGCCTGCTGGAGCTTAATCCAGTCAGCGTCAACGGGCAGCGCCGAGACATTGACGACTACCGGCGCGTTTTTAAGAAACGCCGGCGCCTGTTCGATTTTTTCCTGCAGGGCCTGGTGAATAATATCGGGCTGCGCATCATGCAGATGAACAACGGATAAGGTAAAGTTGCTGCCTTTCAACTCAATTGGCGTTTGTGACATCTGTCCTGACTCAGTTTCAGCATCTTTAAATCCCCAGAGTAGCATTTAAGGCATGATATTCCAGAGCGCTTCAAGCATGTTATAGTCACATGAAAATACAGGCAAGACACCATTCCCCTAGTTCAGAGTAAAAAACATGTATTGTGTGATCTACAGAAGTTCCAAACGCGATCAAACATATCTCTATGTCGAAAAAAAAGACGATTTTTCCCGCGTGCCTGACGAACTGATGAAAAGTTTCGGCCTGCCGCATCTGGTGATGTTATTACCGCTTGATGGCAGGAAAAAACTGGCGTCAGCGGATATTGATAAAGTAAAACAGATGCTTATTGAACAGGGTTTTTATCTGCAACTGCCGCCGCCGCCGGAAAATCTATTGGATGAACTGCAGGCAAGTGTAAAAAAATAATACCCGAATTATTTTTCAGATAATGTTCGCTGCCGCGACGGGAATTGGCCGCTGTTTTTTAATACAGGGGTGTCAGAAATAAACCGGGCAATGGTTTAATCCTGTTCATGCTATTTCCCAATACTGATTTATATACAGGTATATTCGTCGCAGCGATTAAATAAACGAATTTTCATCCACCCCGCGTAATTCCTTTCTTCGGCCGGCGTATTGATAGCGGTCGCAAAAGATAGTACGGGGGTTATGATAAATTTCGGATACCGTTGTTCATCAATCGCGCTTACTTTTTTGATGGCGATGCCGGTATGATGGGCAAGCCGAGTCTGTCATGACAGGCTGGCGCCATCCGCTAACAGAAGGTCAGGAGAGGGTACATGTATCAACACAGAGACTGGCAGGGCGCATTACTGGATTTTCCGGTTAACAAAGTGGTATGCGTCGGCAGCAACTATTCCGAGCACATTCGTGAAATGGGCAGCGCCAAATCGGCGGAACCGGTTCTGTTCATCAAGCCAGAAACCGCGTTGTGCGATTTGCGTCAGCCGGTGGCGATTCCTAAAGAGCTGGGTTCGGTACACCACGAGGTTGAACTGGCGGTGTTGATCGGCACGCCGCTCAAACAGGCTAATGAAGAACGGGTTGCCAGAGCGATTGCCGGTTACGGCGTAGCGCTGGATCTGACGCTGCGTGATTTGCAGGCCGGGTTCAAGAAAGCCGGGCAACCGTGGGAAAAAGCCAAAGGGTTCGATGGTTCCTGTCCGGTATCCGGGTTTATCCCGGTGGCGGAATTTGGCGATCCGCAGCAGGCGGAACTGGGCATCAGCATCAATGGCGAAGTGCGTCAGCAGGGGAATACGCGTGACATGATCACGCCGATTCTGCCGCTGATCGCTTACATGAGCCGCTTTTTCACCCTGCGCGCCGGCGACATCATCCTGACCGGTACGCCGCAAGGGGTGGGGCCGCTGCAGCCGGGCGATGCATTAACCATCACGCTCAACGAGCGCACGCTGACAACCCACGTTATCTGAGTATTCTGTCACCGCTCGCGGCGTTGCCGCGGGTGGTATCCCGCCGCATCCCCCTTTACAATACACAGTCAGATACAATACACAGTCAGACGCCCTGTTTATCATCATCGGAATTGCAGTTATGACTCAAAAACCCTTTTGGGAAACCCAAACCCTGGAGCAAATGTCGGACGACGAGTGGGAAGCGCTTTGTGACGGCTGCGGGCGTTGCTGTTTGCATAAGCTGATCGATGAAGACACGGACGAGCTCTATTTCACCAATGTGGCCTGTAATCAGCTGAATATTAAAAGCTGTCAGTGCCGTAACTATGCGCGCCGGTTTGAATACGAGCCGGATTGCATCAAGCTGACGCGGGAAAACCTGTTGTCGTTCGACTGGTTGCCCGAAACCTGCGCTTACCGGTTGATACACGAAGGGAAAGGGCTGCAACCGTGGCATCCGTTGCTGTCTGGCTCGAAAGCGGCGATGCATCAGCAAAGGATCTCGGTGCGCAACATCGCCGTGCGTGAAAGTGATGTGATGGATTGGCAGGACCACATCCTGAACAAGCCGGAGTGGGCCAGATAATTCGTTGTTTATCGCCGCTCTGGCGACGGCTGATTTGCTCGACTCTGCTGCTTTTGACGGGGGAGGATAACAGCTAAAACCGGGCCGGCGATAGCCTGACCCGGTTCAGGACGCTTTTACCGACCGAACAGGTCGCGGCGTTTGGGGCGGAAAGGTTGGGCGATCAGCACCAGCACGGCGACCAGCAGATAGGCGCCGAAAATCACGATCATCCACTGCGGCATTTCCAGATTCAGGAAACTCCACTGGCGCTCGGCGCAGTCGCCGGTGGCGGTGAAAATCGCCGGCAGCCATTTGTCCAGCGGCAGCCAGGACGGGAAACTGACAAAAAAGTCGCAGGTGACGAAAGGCGACGGGTGCAACTGAATATTAGTGTGTTTGATGGCCAGCGACAGTCCTTCCCAGGCACTGTAAATCCATAACCCGATTGCCGGATAGCGCAGCAGCGTACCGGGGGCAACGGCGCCCACCAGACCGGCGGCCATCACGCCGTAGAGCGCGGCGCGCTGATAGATGCACAGTACGCAGGGCTTAAGCATCATCACGTACTGGAAGTAGAGGGCAATCAGTTCAAAAGCCAGTGCCGTGAACGCCATCAAAAGCCAGGCGCCCCGACCGCGGGAGCAACGGTTCAAAAATCGCAACATAAAAATATTCCATGCTAAAAACGATAGTATGGGCAGTGATAACCGTGCTCGCTGCCCTCATTGAATCTCTGATCCGGATGAACTGACGTTTCTTGCGGCGGCGCCAGTGACGCCTGTACCGCTCGGAATCTGCATCAGTGCCTGAGGAGATTCTGCTGTGCCAACAAATACTCTGCTGTTTTTAACGCTTTCTATGAGGGATCGCCAGTTTCATGGCGAAATCCGCCCCTTACTATACACGATTTATGCTGGTGCATGACGGTATTGATCAATGAAGTGTCCGCATCATCTTATGAGAGCACAACACGATGATAAATAGCGGAAAAGCTAAATAGGGTACGGAGAAATGATCGGTACGGCGGCAGGGCATCGGAAAAAGTGAAAATAAAACCCCGCGCGCCCAAAAATCGGCACCCGCTTGAGGTGGTGCGGATATCCAGCAGCCTGCGGTAAGTACAAGCAGCAATAGCTGTTTGATAAACGCAATTCCCGTTATCATTGGAAACCGGCAATGACAAAACTTTTATATTATTGGCAACGTCATGCCATACTTGATCTGAACTGATCAAGCCAGTGAAAATAGCCTCCGGCGCCAGCAGATCCGCCGGGTTACGACAGGCCGTATTTCAGGGCATGCCCAGAATGAAAATAAACCCGACGACCGGCCGACGGCAAATGCGTTAACCGAAAGAACAGCAGGTGATTGATAATTAGAAATAATAGAATGGCTGGCTTGTACCCGTTCGGAATGTTGCCAGGAACGTTTTTCAGAAGAATGCGGTTGAAGTGGCGGATCCCGCACCGTTGGCTTTCTTCTTTAACGTTAATTTAATTTAACAATCGATGTGTGTTTAAAGAAAATTACCGTAAAGCGGGGCATATTCGCGTTTGTCTGGCAGGAATTGTCTTTAGTCACAGTTTTTATATCGAATTAAGATTTTCAGGTCCTGCTATGCTATGTGATGTAGGGTTCGTTTGGTATGATGATGTTGACTTTCACTAGTAAACATCGCTACGGAATATAAACTTATGGTTATAAAGGCGCAAAGTCCGGCGGGATTCGCGGAAGAGTACATTATTGAAAGTATATGGAATAATCGTTTTCCCCCGGGATCCATTCTGCCTGCGGAACGGGAGTTGTCCGAATTGATCGGGGTCACGCGCACTACGTTGCGCGAGGTGCTGCAGCGCCTGTCCCGTGATGGGTGGCTAACGATTCAGCACGGTAAACCGACCAAAATCAACAACTTTTGGGAAACTTCAGGGCTGAATATTCTTGAAACGCTGGCCCGGCTGGATCACGACAGCGTTCCTCAATTGATTGACAACCTACTGGCGGTGCGCACCAATATCGCCGGGATTTTCATTCGCACCGCGATTCGTCTGCACCCGGCTAAATCGGTCGAAATACTTAAGCTGACTGAATCAGTTAAGGACACATCGGATGCCTACGCCGAACTGGATTACAACGTGTTCCGCGGATTGGCGTTCGCCTCCGGCAACCCGATTTACGGCCTGATTATCAACGGGTTGAAAGGGCTGTATATCCGCGTTGGACGCTACTATTTCTCCAATACGGAAGCTCGCAAAACCGCACTGGCGTTCTATCGCCGTCTGGAGTCGCTGAGCCGTGACGGGCTGTATGAGCAGGTTCCCGATGTGATCCGCCAATACGGCAAAGAGAGCGGAGCGCTGTGGCACAGCATGCAGAACACCATTCCGCGTGATCTGGCCGAAGGCCGCGGTTAGCTGATAAAAAGCCCGGTTTATGAAAAACCGGGTTGTAAAAAACGGGTAGCCATCTCAGCTACCCGTTTTTGTTGCTGGCGATCCGCCAGGGCGTCACAGGGCGGCGTTGCGTGGCGGGCAGCGATCAATCAGTTCGACGCTGCCGTCCTCATTCATTTGCTCCAGCGTTACCTCAAATCCCCATAAACGGTACACATGTTTCATCACCTCATGGCTGCTTTTGTCCAGCGGTGCGCGATTCTGCGGCACATAACGCAAGGTCAGCGAGCGATTGCCGCGTAAATCCACGTTCCAGACCTGAATATTGGGTTCGATGTTGCTCAGGTTGTACTGGGAAGACAGTTCCTGACGGATCTTCCGGTAGCCTTTTTCATCGTGGATGGCGGCGATCTCCAGATAATTATTGCGGTCGTCATCCAGTACGGTAAACAGACGGAAATCGCGCATCACTTTGGGCGAGAGGAACTGGCTGATGAAACTCTCATCCTTAAAGTTCTGCATCGCGAAGTGCAGGGTATCCAGCCAGTCTTTGCCCGCGATGTCCGGGAACCAGTAACGGTCTTCTTCCGTCGGCTCCTGACAGATACGCTTGATGTCCTGAAACATGGCGAAGCCGAGCGCATACGGGTTGATGCCACTATAGTAAGGGCTGTTGTACGGCGGCTGGTAGACCACGTTGGTGTGGCTGTGGAGAAACTCCAGCATAAAGCGGTCGGACAGTTTGCCCTCGTCATACAGATGATTGAGGATGCTGTAGTGCCAGAACGTGGCCCAGCCTTCATTCATCACCTGCGTCTGTTTTTGCGGGTAAAAATACTGGCTGATCTTACGCACGATACGCAGGATTTCGCGCTGCCAGGGTTCCAGCAACGGGGCATTTTTCTCCATGAAATAGAGCAGGTTTTCCTGCGGCTCATTCGGGAAACGACGGGCTTTTTCCGGCGATGTTTCCTGTTCGCGGCGGGGAAGCGTACGCCAGAGTTCGTTTACCTGGCTTTGCAGATAGGCTTCGCGGCTTTTTTGACGCAGTTTTTCCTCTTCCAGCGAGATTTTCTGCGGTCGTTTGTAGCGATCCACGCCGTAATTCATCAAGGCGTGGCAGGAGTCGAGCAACTTTTCCACCTCGTCAACGCCGTGGCGCTCTTCGCATTGGGCGATGTACTGACGGGCAAACAGCAGATAATCGACGATTGAGCTGGCGTCGGTCCAACTGCGAAACAGGTAGTTGCCCTTGAAAAACGAGTTGTGGCCGTAACAGGCATGAGCCATCACCAGCGCCTGCATCGGCATGGTGTTCTCTTCCATCAGGTAGGCGATGCAGGGATTGGAGTTGATGACGATTTCGTAGGCCAGCCCCTGCTGACCGTGCTTGTAACGTTGCTCGGTTTCGATGAATTTCTTGCCGAACGACCAGTGGGCATAGTTGATGGGCATCCCGATGCTGGAATAGGCGTCCATCATCTGCTCGGAGGTGATCACCTCGATTTGGTGGGGATAGGTATCCAGACGGTACAGTTTGGCTACCCGGTCAATTTCATCCAGATAGACCTGCAGCAAATCGAATGTCCAGTCAGGTCCGTCACTCAGACGTTGTGGGCTCGTTACCCGCTCATCAGTCGATATAACCATCAGCGCACCCCTCACTATAACTGCCGCCACCTCATTGCGCCGGCATACTTAATCGTAGCTTACTTTGGGAAAAGTGATGTGAAATCGGTAGCTTGGATGAAGCCTTCGGGTGAAAAAACGGATGGCATGCTGCCAGCGCTACGCCTGATTGGCTGCACGTCGCCAATGTTTATCCTACGTTGCCGTGTTCACTCTCTCATAATAAATAAAAGCTATATCTGCAACAGATGACAATTAACGGCCAAATGCTAAAGTAGACTTTTATTTTGGTGTTTACGGCGTTAAGCAGCATATTCCGCGGGATTAGCGGAGGAAGTGGGGAGAACGGTAATAATGAAGGTGGTTGTTTTAGGGAGTGGTGTTATTGGCGTCAGCACAGCCTGGTATCTGGCGCAATCAGGACATGACGTCACCGTTATTGACCGGCAGGCTGAACCCGCGCTGGAAACCAGCGCCGCCAACGCCGGTCAGATTTCCCCGGGCTATTCTGCGCCCTGGGCCGCGCCGGGTATTCCGCTCAAGGCGGTTAAGTGGTTGTTTCAGCGGCATGCGCCACTGGCGATTCGCCCGGACTTTACCGCCACGCAACTGCGCTGGATGTGGCAGATGCTGCTGAATTGCGACAGCGCGCATTATCGCGTCAATAAAGCCCGCATGGTCAGACTGGCTGAATACAGCCGCGATTGCCTGCAGGCGCTGCGCGCCAAAACCGGTATTGCCTATGAAGGGCGTCAGGGCGGCACGTTACAACTGTTTCGTACCCCGCAGCAGTATGAAAACGCTTACCGTGATATCGCGGTGCTGAAAGAAGCCGGCGTACCTTATGAACTGCTGGAGGCCGATCAACTGGCCACGGTCGAACCGGCGCTGGCTGGCGTGCGTCATAAACTGTCGGGCGGGTTGCGCCTGCCGCACGATGAAACCGGCGATTGCCAGCTGTTTACCCGGCAACTGGCGACGATGGCGGCGGCGGCGGGCGTCACGTTCCGTTTCGACAGCGTGGTGCAGCATCTCGACGTAGACGGTCAGCGGGTCAGCGCGGTGTATTGCAACGGCGAAAAGATCACGGCTGACGCGTATGTCATGGCGTGCGGCTCTTATTCCCGCGGTCTGCTGGAAAAATGGTTCGACATCCCGGTCTATCCGTTGAAGGGCTATTCGCTGACCATTCCGCTGTCCAGCGAGGCGGGGGCGCCGGTTTCCACCGTACTGGATGAAACCTATAAGATCGCTATTACCCGCTTTGACCAGCGCATCCGTGTCGGCGGCATGGCGGAAATCGCCGGATTTGATCTTTCGCTGAATCAGAAACGCCGTGAAACGCTGGAGATGGTGGTGCGCGACCTGTACCCGGACTGCGGACCGGTGGAGCAGGCGACGTTCTGGACCGGATTACGGCCAATGACGCCGGATGGCACGCCGCTGGTCGGGCGCTCGCCGTTACACAATCTTTATCTGAACACCGGGCACGGTACATTGGGCTGGACCATGGGATGCGGTTCCGGTCAATTGCTGGCCGATATCATTTCCGGCAACACGCCGGCAATTGAATATGACGATCTCTCCTTCTCCCGTTATGCCTAGTCTGTAATTCCGATCGTTAGCTAACCGCCCCATTGGGGCGGTTAGGCTTATCAGTAAACCCTGTTAAAAAACCGTGAAGCATCATGGGTGGAAACAACACGTCTCCGTTATCCGGTTGTCATTCAAACTTCCGTCTGGTTCTCACTCGCTTACTTTTTCATGAATAAATAATCCGTCAGTTTATTCCCGGAGATGGAAAAAAGAAGCGGGATTGAAAAAATATGATTAATATCAGTTTGTTGGGTTATTCCTTTTCGGCATATTAATTGAAATTTTTTTGTAAATTTTTGTATTGTTTTTGAAAAGATGACGAATTAATATGTCGCCGATTATTACTGCATGGATGTGGTCTGCGTAACAGGACGTTGGCGGTTCCCGCTGTCATTCTTCTTTGCCTCTCCCTTCCAGCTTTTTCCTCGCCGTCGGCCCCGACGGAAATACACAGCAGCCGATATCGCGGTAGCGTTTGGGCGCAAAAATAAAAAATGGTACGGGCCTGTTCAGCCGCATTCATTCCGCAGGATCTGAATGGGTTATGCAGGTGTGCCGTTAGGTTACTGGTTTGCCTTGTGCATTATTATT
>NZ_CM001984.1:2557059-2559014 GCF_000406305.1 Dickeya sp. MK7 | reverse complement strand
CAGGAGTTCAGGGATGAAAGCGGTGAAGACGTCGCAGCGGGTGCTGGTATGGGTGCTGGTGTGGCTGACGGGGCTGCAGCCGGTGCTGCCGGCGCTGGCGGCGGGGGTGACGGTGGCGTCGGGGAGCACGGCGCTGGAGGCGGCGGGCAACGGGGTGCCGGTGGTGAACATCGCCGCGCCGGACGCCGCGGGGCTGTCGCACAACCGCTACCACGACTTCAGCGTTGACAGCCGCGGGCTCATCCTCAACAACGGCACCGCCCAGCTCAATCCGAGCCAGCTGGGCGGGCTGATACAGACCAACCCCAACCTGCAGGGCCGGGCGGCCGCGGCCATCCTCAACGAGGTGGTGTCGCCGAACCGCAGCCGGCTGGCGGGCTACCTGGAGGTGGCCGGTCAGGCGGCGAACGTGGTGGTGGCGAACCCGTACGGCATCACCTGCAGCGGCTGCGGCTTTCTCAACACCCCGCGCATTACCCTGACCACCGGCACCCCGCAGTTCGACGCGGCGGGTCGGCTGAGCGGACTGGACGTGCGCGGCGGGGACATCCTGATAGACGGGGCGGGGCTGGACGCGAGCGGGAGCGACTACTTTGCGCTGATAGCGCGCACGGCGAGCCTGCAGGCAGGGCTGAACGCGCGCGATGCCCGGGTGGTGCTGGGGGCGAACCGGGTGGGCATGGACGGCGGGGTGACGGCGCAGGCGGGAGACGGGCCGTCGCCGGCGCTGGCGCTGGACACCGGGGCGCTGGGGGGCATGTACGCCCACCGCATCAGTCTGGTGTCGACGGAGCAGGGGGTGGGGGTGAACACCGCCGGGCTGAGCGCGCGGCAGGGGGACATCCGGCTGGCGGCGAACGGGCGGCTGCAGGTGGGCAGCGCGATAGCGCAGGGCGACCTGACGGCGCAGGGGGCGACGCTGGCGCTGCAGGACCAACAGCAGGCGCAGGGGGCGATTGCGCTGAGCGGGACGCAGGGCATCACGCTGACGGGCAGTCAGACGCGGGCGGGCCGGGACCTGACGCTGGCGAGCGACGGGCGCATTGTGGCGGACGGCGGGCGGCTGAGCGCCGGGGTGGGCGACGACGGGGCGGTGCAGCCGGGGTACGGGCTGACGCTGGGCGGGTCGGCGCTGGCGCTGGGGCAGGGGCAGCTGGCGGGCGACCGGGTAAGCCTGACGGCGTCGGGGGCGGTGAGCCAGGCGGCGGGCGGGGCGTGGCAGGCGGGCCGCGCGCTGACGGTGAGCGGCGGGGCGCTGACGCTGGACGGGGACGCCGGGGCGCCGACGGTGACGGTGAGCGGCGGCAGCATCCGCGGCGCGGGCCGCTGGCAGGCGACGGGCGAGCTGACGCTGGACGGCGCGGGGGAGATGCAGTGGGACGGGGCGCTGCTGGCGGGGAGCGGCCTGACGGTGAGCGCGGGGTCGCTGAGCAACCGGGGCACGCTGGCGGGCGGGACGGTGAGGCTGACGACGCCGGTGCTGGACAACCGGGGCACGGTGAGCGGGCGGCAGGTGACGGTGCAGACGCCGCAGCTGAGCAACCGCGGGACGCTGTCGGCGGACGAGACGCTGGCGGTGCAGGCGGCGGCGCGGCTGGACAACGGCGGGTCGCTGCTGGCCGGACGCGGGCTGACGATACAGGCGGGCGAGACGGCCAACCGGGGTACGGTGTCGGGCGGCACGGTGACGGTGACGGGGGACGGGCTGACCAACAGCGGCGTGCTGCAGGGGCGGGAGGCGGTGAGCCTCAATACCGTCGGGTGGCTGAGCCAGACGGCGACGGGGTCGCTGGTAAGCGGCGGCGGGATGACGCTCTCAACGGGCGACATGGACACGGCCGGCCAGCTGACGGCACAGGGGCTGTCGCTGAGCGCCGGGCAGTGGCGCAACAGCGGGGTGGTGAGCCTGGACGGCACGCTGACGGCGATGCTGGACGGGCTGACCAACAGCGGCC
>NZ_CM001984.1:2554092-2556959 GCF_000406305.1 Dickeya sp. MK7 | reverse complement strand
GCCGGCAGTCCGCTGACCCCGGTGGGTATCGGCTCCGGGCTGAGCGCCGCCGCCGGCGTGCCGGTGGCCGGGGCCAGCCTGACGCCGCTGGCGCCGTCCCCATTAAGCCCGCTGTCGCCGGGCGACCTGCAGGCGGCGCTGGCTCAGGGGCTGCAGCAGCTGGGCAGCCCGTCGCTGACCGACTACCCGCTGCCCACCAGCCAGAACGGGCTGTTCGTGGCGGATACCGCCAGCGACAGCCGCTACCTGATACGCACCAACCCGACCCTGAGCCGGCTCGGCCAGGTGGACAACGGCCTGTTCGGCGACCTGCGCGGCCTGCTGGGCCAGACGCCGGGCACCACGGTGCCGGTGGAGCGCAGCCCGACGCTGACCGACCCGACGCAGGTGCTGGGGTCGTCCTACCTGCTGGGCAAACTGAATCTGGACGCGGAGCACGACTACCGTTTTCTGGGCGACGCGGCGTTCGACACCCGCTATATCAGCAACGCGGTGCTGAGCCAGACCGGGCAGCGCTACCTGAACGGGGTGGGCTCGGAGCTGGCGCAGATGCAGCAGCTGATGGACAACGCGGCGGCGGAGAAAAGCCGGCTGAACCTGCAGCTGGGGGTGAGCCTGACGCCGGAGCAGGTGGCGGGGCTGAGCCACAGCCTGGTGTGGTGGGAGAACATCACGGTGGGCGGACAGACGGTGCTGGCGCCGAAGCTGTATCTGGCGCAGGCGGATAAAACCAACCTGCAGGGCAGTCGCATCGTGGCCAACAGCGTCAGCCTGAATGCGGGCGGGGATATCGATAACCGGGGCAGCACGGTGACGGCGGTGGAGGCGCTCAACATCGCCGGCGGCGGCACCCTGAGCAACCGTGAAGGCGGGCTGCTGAGCGCCGGCGGCGCGCTGAACCTGGTGGCGCTGGGGAACCTGACCAACAGCAGCGCGACGATACAGGGCAACCGGGTGACGCTGGCGAGCGTCAACGGCGACATCACCAACACCACCACCAGCAATCAGTGGCAGACGGCGGCGAAGGACGGCCGGGGAAGCGGGTCGCTGACGCGCACCGATATCGGCCAGGCCGGGCTGATAACGGCGCAAAACGGGCTGACGCTGCAGGCGGGGCACGATATCGCGCTGAACGGGGCGCAGCTGAGCGCGGGCGGGCCGCTGCAACTGGCGGCGGGCAACGACATCCGGCTGACGGCGCTGACCACGGTGACGGACACGGTGAATCAGACGGGCGGGGCCAGCACCGAGCGACGCAGTCAGGGACGGGTGCAAAGTACGCTGGCCAGCGGGGGCGAGCTGAGCCTGAGCGCGGGGCGTGACCTGAGCAGCACGGCGGCGCAGCTGAGCGCGGCGGGGACGCTGGCGCTGTCGGCGGGACGGGATCTGAGCCTGCTGTCGGCCAGCGAGGAGCAGTTCAGTTCGAACGCGTGGACGCGGCATCTGGACTGGCAGCAGACGGTGACGCAGCAGGGCACGGTGCTGAACGCGGGCGGGGGGCTGAGCCTGCGGGCGGGTCAGGACCTGACGCTCGAGGGGGCGCAGGCGGAAACGCGTGGCGCGCTGACGGCGCAGGCGGGACGGGACCTGAGCCTGCTGTCGGCGACGGAAAGCCGGCATGATTTTTTTGAAGAGACGACGGTGAAGAAGGGGTTCCTGTCGAAGACCACCACGCACACGCAGCGCGAGACGGCGCAGACGACGGAGAAGGGGACGCTGCTGTCGGGGGGCAGCGTGGCGCTGACGGCGGGGCATGACATCGGGGTGCAGGGCTCGGCGGTGGCGGCGGACGGTGACGTGACGCTGACGGCGGGGCATGACATCACGACCGCGGCCAGTGTGGAGCGCTACCGGCAGTATGAGGACGTCAGTCGCAAGAAGAGCGGGGTGTTCAGCGGGGGCGGCATCGGGTTTACTATAGGCAGCACCTCGCTGCGCCAGACGCTGGATACCGCCGGGACGACGCAGAGCCAGAGCGTCAGCACGCTGGGCAGCACCGGCGGGTCGGTGCGGCTGAATGCCGGGCAGGATGTGGCGCTGACGGGGACGGATGTCATTGCGGCGCGGGACATTGATTTGAGCGGGCGTAATGTGTCCGTGACGCCGGGGCATGATATCCGCCGCACCACACAGACGATGGAGCAGAAACAGAGCGGTCTGACGATTGCGCTGAGCGGTAGCGTGGGCGGCGCGCTGAACAGTATGGTGGAAACCGTGCAGGCGGTGAGCCGGGAGAGCGACAGTCGGCTGAAAACGCTGGCCGGGGTGAAAGCGGCGTTGAGTGCCGGACAGGGCGCGCAGGCCACAAGGTTAGCGCTGGCGCAACGGGAAGGAGCCAGCGCGAAGGCGGCGGCGGGTGGTGGTGAGGACAGCGCCCAGCCGCAGGCGGTCGGGGTGAGCATTTCGTACGGCAGCCAGTCCTCCTCCTCGCAGCAGACCCGGACGCAGGACACGGTATCCGGCAGCAGCGTGACCGCCGGCGGCAACCTGCGAGTTCATGCGACCGATGGCGATATCACGGTGGTGGGCAGCCAGTTAAAAGCGGGTCAGGATCTGACGCTGGCCGCCACGCGGGATATCCTGCTGTTGTCAGGCGCGAATACGCAACACACCGAAGGCAGCAACCAGAGCAAGGGCGGCAGTATCGGGGTCAGTATCGGCGTCAGCGCCTCGGGGAGTTTCGGGCTGAGCGTGAGCGCCAGCGTCAACGCGGCGAAGGGCAACCTGCGCGGCGATGGGCTGACACACACGGAATCGCTGCTGGAAGCGGGCCGGACTGCGATATTGAGCAGCGGACGAGACACCACCCTGCAGGGGGCGCAGGTCGATGCCGGGGCGATAACCGCGCGGGTGGGACGTGATCTGCT
>NZ_CM001984.1:2552989-2553992 GCF_000406305.1 Dickeya sp. MK7 | reverse complement strand
GGTGCGCAGCGAGCAGGACAGCGACCGTTACGACAGCAAACAGCAGAGTGTCAGCGCCGGGGTGACGATACCGATTTACGGCGGCGGTGGCGGAGCCAGCTTCAGCTTCAGCCGTGACAAGGTGCACAGCAACTTTGACAGCGTGCAGGAGCAGTCAGGACTGTTTGCCGGCAGTAACGGGTTTGATGTCACGGTGGGGAACCACACGCAACTGGATGGCGGGGCGATAGCGTCCACGGCGAGTGCGGAGCGGAACCGGCTGGAAACCGGGACGCTGGGCTTCAGCAATATCGACAACCGGGCCGAGTACAGCGCATCACACACCGGCGGCGGGTTCAGCACCAGTGCGCCGGTGGGGCTGCAAGTGCTGAGCAACGTGGGTGGCCTGATGCTGGCGGGGGCGAACCAGAGCGGCTCGTCGGCGGGGACGACGTATGCGGCGGTGAGCGACGGCACGCTGGTCATCCGCAACCCGACCGGGCAACAGCAGGACGTGAGCGGTCTGAGCCGGGATACGGCGGGGGCCAACAGCGGTGCGCTGAATCCGATATTCGACAAGGAGAAGGTGGAAAGCAAGCTGCGGCAGGCGCAGCTGCTGTCGGAAATCGGTGCGCAGGTGCTGGATATCGCCTCGGCGGAAGGGACGATAAACGCGACGAAAGACGCCAACGCCGGGCTGGCGGCGACGTCGGCGGAGAAACGAAGGGAGAAGGCGGCGTCGCTGGCGCAGGCGTCGCCGGATAAGGTGATAACGCAGGATGACGTGACGCAGGCGCTGTATCAGGATTACTACCATGCGTCATTGAATGCGTCGCCGTACCGCACGGGCGGGCCGGTACGACAGGGGATACAGGCGGTGACGGCGGCGTTGCAGGGCGTGCTGGCGGGAAATGTGGCGCAGGCGGTGACGGGTGCGGCGGCGCCGTATCTGGCGGAGCAGATCCACAAGGCAACGACGGATGCGCAGGGCAACACGGATGTGATGGCGAACACCATCGCGCAC
>NZ_CM001984.1:2401032-2552889 GCF_000406305.1 Dickeya sp. MK7 | reverse complement strand
GGTGGAGAATAACTATCTGAGCAGCACGGATAAGAGCCGCCAGACGTATCTCAACCACAAAGAGAACCTGACAGAGCAGGAAAAACAGGATCGTGATGCGTTGAACCGTAAGGATCTGGAAAGCGACCTTGCGGTTATAAAAGCCTGTCAGGTAGACGGAAATGCTTGTCAGGCGGAAAGAGACAAAGCCCGTGAAGCGCTGAATACCTACATCAACCTGAGTTATCAGAATCCGAAAGAAGCACAGGTGGGGTATCAACAGATACAGAGCTTGCTGAACTCGACAGATCCCCAAGCGAAGGACGCGTTTAACGTACTTGATGGGTATACTCAGGCGTTCATGAGGTTAGGATATACGGAGGATGAGGCCAGAGCACGAGCCGGGGTGTATGTCGGTTCAATGTATCTTGCAGGTGGCATCAGCGCGATAGTGGCATCCAAGGAACTGGTGAAGCAGTTCGGGGAAGATATAGCGGTGGGCAACAAAAGCTCAATCGCGGGGGCAGCAAATTCTCTTGTTAAAAATGCAGATGGAATTTATGAAGTAACAATGAATTTGACGCCTTTGGAAGGCCAACGGCGCCTAAATACACCAGATATAAATGGTAACGGGAAATATAACCCAGCAGAGGCAGCAGCAGCGGCAAGGCTGGAAAACGTACTAGGGCCATTTGAAAGGGCTCCTGATACAGGTGGTAAAACAGCAGACTTTATTATCAGCAGTGGTTCCAATGCGGGTAAAACGGTTGACTTTATGTATACAACTAAGAATTTATCCCAGAAAGAAGTTGATGGAATCAATAAATTTTTTGAGAAAAACATGACAGTACCGAGAACCGCTGGAGAAATTCCAATTGGCCAAAAACAAATCCTTGATCATTTGGGGAAAGCAGACATTGTTCCTGTTGATTTTAGTGTCTTGACGTCATCCAACCAGAAAGTTTTTATGGATTACATAAAAACTTTTCCTAAAAATCAGCAAGATAAAGTTATTATTATGAGGTGATTATGGGTTCTTTTTTTGACATAGGATGCAAGCCATATAATAACAACTCTGGTGAAAGAGGGCTTGCCGTGGGGCTTAACAGAACAGCTTCCAATGCCTTAGAGACGTTATTCGATGAGGCATTGCAGGCGCGTCACCCTGAAATACATGAAAAGATAATGATGTATCTACCCTTAGATCAGATAAGTTTTAGCGAGCTGAGTAAAGAAGAATTTAATTTAGCTATAAAAGAGATTCAAACTTGTATTCATAGCCGAAGAGAATCTAGCGAATACCAATCCTACCAGAAACGTATGTGGGAGGAAGAAATAGAACCTCTCATTCAGCAAGATGAGCGCTATCAGCAATAAAGTTAATGAGTGAGTTTGTTTACGATTTTGTGTATGAGCATTGTTAGTAAGTAACGATAATCTCCCGGCCTCTGCGCCGGGATTGTCATTTTTACTGGTCAGAGCCTGAGTTCCGTCTTAATCACCCGCAGCCCTTGAGCGTGAGTGGCGACGGTGGCTTACCTGAACATCAGCCCGGACAGGAAATGTTTTGTCATTACCGTCATGCCGACGGTAATGACAAAACACCTGGCTAGGGCATGCCCGACATCCCACCGCTAAAACAACCACCCCCGGCGCTGGCCGGGGGTGACGTCGGTTACTCGGCGAACTTCAGGCCACCGGGATAATGCCTGATCCAACTGGCTGTGGCGTCCGGGTCCTGAGTCCTTCCAGACAATGCCACAGTTCGCGGGTATTCTGGGCGATGATCGCCATTTAGCCGGGCATGATGCGTATTTTTAACGGCATCCCGCCGGTAAGCTAATTCGTGATGCGTCACAGTAGCAGTACACCAGGATACGTCGGGCAGGCACGCTCGGGGCTGTGGCGGATGGTTTTAAGCGCAGTGATGTGGAAGACCAACTGACGATACAGAAATAGATGACCTCGCTGGGCGTGCAGGCGTACGGGGTATATAAACAGCGTGAAGCTGAAACGGCCGTGCGGGAGCGGTTGAGCCGAGAGGGCGTCCCGGCTGGCTAGATGGAAGACAGGATAAAGCGTAGCGAGGAAGTCAGACATACGCACCGGGAAGTCTCTACTGGTAGGCGGGTACAGCGCTGACGGCGGCGTCAATCCGGAGGTCTTCGAACAGGCCTTGTCGTGAGGACAGAATTCGGCTATTGACGCGGGGCAGTCCACTCAGTTCCGTCCAATCATCAACCCCTTATCAACGATTCACCGGTTGCCCAGCGTTAAAACCCAACAGTCAGTCCCCCTTAATTATGAACCGCTGTTATGGTTCGCCGTCCATTACAAAAAAGGGACCCCACCGGATCCCCACAATACAGTAAATCTTAGTTCGCCAGCGGTGCTTCCGGATGCAGGCCGAGCCAGCCTGGGGTCGGGTCGCCTTTGGCTTCGCCCACGTACAGACTCAGCTGCGCGCGGAAACGCTCGACCGCGCCGCGGTCAGACATGAAATCGGCGAAAGCCTGCGGGCGAGTGTTGCGGTATTCCCAGATGTGCTTGTAACCGGCCGGCGGGGCGACATCGGTGCGTACCGACCACATGCGCGCGACCTGGGTTTGCGTTTGCGGGTCCAGCAGCCAGCTCAGGTACAGTTTGGCGCTTTCCGGATGCTTGGCCTGTTTGAAGATGGCGGCGCGTTGCGCCCAGGAAACAAACGGGTCGGTCTTCGGCAACACAAAGCGGGTTACTGAACCTGCCGCCGGGACCAGCGCGCCGGAGCTGGTGAAGGTGGCGCTGTATTTGCCGGTGGTAATCTGAGCGCCCGGTACGTTGGTGCCGCGCACGTAGACCGGATCCTGTTCCTGCAGTTTTTCGACAAACTCCCAGCCGTATTTATCCACTACCTGCTTGTACCAGAACAATACCGCGTCGTCGTCGTTAGGGTAGGCCAGAATCAGGTTGCCTTTCAGATCGGGGCGCAGATAGTCATTGGCTTCCCGCGGCCAGGATTTTTCATCCAGCAGTTGGGTGTTGACCAGGTTGCTGAAAGCGATGACATACGCACCGATCCAGGCGCCGTCCGCATCACGAAACTCCGGGTAGATTTTGTCCCAACCCACCGGTTTGTAGTTCAGCAGTACACCCTGTTTTTTCCAGCGCGGGAAATCCTGCACCGTTTGCAACTGCACCACATCCGGAATCAGGGTGTCGGTCGCCAGCTGGTTATCGATACGCGCGTCATGGTATTTGCTGTAATCGACGATCACGTTCAGTTTGATGCCGGGAAACCGGTTCTCAAAAGCCTGCTTGAAGCCTGTTTGCTGTGACTGTACATCGCCGCCGGCATAAACGGTGACTGTGCCGCCTTCCTTCAATGCGCTCTGATAGATTTCATCCAGCGAACGGGTGTCCGGCGCGACCGCGGCCTGACTTTGCCAGGCGCTGAGACCGGCCATCATGGTCAGCATCAATGCGGTTTTCTTCAGGTACTTCCCAGTGTATTGCATAGTGGTTTCCTTTACTTAGGATAAAAATCCGGGCCGACGTACACGATGTAGTAAGCAGGTGCCGAACGACGGTCGCGGCGCGACCGGCGAATCACCAACGAATGACGCGCCGGGCTGGTCCGGCGATGCGGGATCGCCAGAGCCAGAATCAGGGGAAAATTACGGCGGAGAGCTGATAACGAATGAAAAGATCTGTCTGGCGAAGCGGGAGATAACGGGGAAAGCAACAGCATGGGCTGGCGCATGGCGGTGCCATAAAGCAAGCCGCGCCGACTTGCCGGTTACTGATATAGAACGCGCATGGACCTTCATGGTGAACTCTCCCGTCTGAGGCTAATTTCCCCTTTTTCCGTCAGGGAATTGAAATCGAGTGTATCGGATTGCATAAAAACGAACAGGAAGAAAAAGTGAATAATATAGTTAAAAACCTTGAATGATTAATAAGGATAGCTTGTTCTGAGTAAGGCGGATTTACTGGTGTTAAATGACGTATCGGCGGGGCTGGAATAATAGAATGGTTTATTTTTTCTAATAATTTGCTGTTGGGTAATGTAATGGTCTGATTATGGCAAAAGCAGAGGCGGATCACAGACAACCGGCTGTGATATGAAAACGCCCTGCCAGGCAGGGCGGAGTAGCGCTATCAGGCGGCGGTATTAACCAGATTGCCCTGTGACGAGAACGAGGCCAGCGAAGACGAGAAGCTTTGCAGGAAAGACGACAGCGAAGCGTTGCTGCTGTCGCCGCCCAGTGCGCTGACCATTGAGCTGAACGCGCTCTGCAATTCGCTCAATTGGCTGCTGGAAACCGAACTGCTGCTGGAGGACGAGTCGGAAGAGAGCGCGCTGATCAGCGAAGACAGGTCGTTCTTCATCGGGTTGTCGGACAAGGACGACGAGTTGGACGACGCGCCGATGCTGTGCAGCGTATCCATCAGCGTATGCAGGAAGGTCGCCACGGCTTCTTTCGCGCTGGAAGACGAGGTGTCCGACGTGCTGTCCGTCGAGGATGTTGTGGAACTGGTCGCGCTGGTTTCCGAGGTGCTGCTGGTGCCCAACGTGATACCGATGGAGGACAAGGCGCTGGTCAGCGCTGCAAATAATCCCCCCTCCTGGTCATCGTCCGATTTACGGTAAGGGATCGCCGTAACGGCAGAGGATGTGGAGGATGACGCGGAACCGACGCCAGACACCTGCCAGACGGAATTGTATAATCCCGAATAGTTGGAGGAAATGGACATCACCATGGTATTTCTCCTTGTAATATTCGCCAGAAAATTAACTGCTGTCTTACGTGTTAACGTCGAAGATATAAAAAACACGACGCTGCATAGGTATATATACCCGTCATACTTCAAGTTGCAGATGCGTTGGCTGCCCTCGCTCACCCCAGTCACTTACTTATGTAAGCTCCTGGGGATTTACTCGGTTGCCGCCTTCCTGCAACTCGAATTATCTGTGTATAGAATAATTGAAATTGTTTTTCTATCAGGGGTGATTTTGCGCTGGAGTTAGCCAATAAAACCCAAAAAATCAATCGAATGAAAAGACGATGAATTATTTGTCATTTAGGAGGATAAACAAAAATTGAACGTAATTTGCGTAAGGAACAAGAAAGAAAAATAGCGGGCTGTTCATAGATTGAAATAAATGACGCGAAGAGTAAGGAAAGCGTAAATTTATTATCAGCCAATCATAATAAATGAAAAAATGAATCACAGAACCTGCGGCAAATACGCATGAAATGATGTGCGGGGAGGAAAGGCCCGTACCGCAGGCCAGCGCTGGCGCACATCTTCATTGGTTTTAGCATGGGGACGCCAGACGGCGGGGCGCGGTACCGAGCAGCACCGAAAAGAAGACGCGTCCGGCAGGGCGTTTAGAGTTCAAAGCCGGGCGCCACTTCTTTCACCGGTTTTCGGCAGGCTTCCGGTAATTCAGATTTGGCTACCTGAGCGGAGCAGTCCGGTTTAAACGGATTGAGCGACTCGCGATTAGCGTAGATCAGCAGCAGAAGCAGAATGATCAGAACGGTGCGCAGGCGTTTTCTCTTTTTCATATTTATGTGTCGGATTGTGTCAAAAAAGGGGAGTCAGGTTACTGAAGTGATTCGCCGCTGTCTCGCTTTGCAAACTTTTGTCATCACTGTTATTGCTCCAGACCGTTCAGGGAACCGGACGGGTTTGTGATCCACTCAGAGAGGGGACGTTATTGACCAAATTCTGAGGGGGATCGACACCATGAGTCGTATTGATAACCGCGTCGGCCTTTGGCCCGGCGCCGGACCGGCTGCACAGCCATTGACCACACCTGACCATCGCCCGCCGTTGTTGCCTGCTACCAGCGGGCAAGCGGTGGAGTTCGGCGGCCCGGCGCCGTCTTTCGCAACCGTGTCTGCCGCACCGGTTACGGCGGCGGGCCGAACCCGCGTCGCGCCGCCGGCAACAACGCTGGCTGCGGAACAGGCAACAGCCATGCTGGATCGATCGAGTTACAGCGATGCAAAGGCGCTGGAGAAATGGATGCCGTTGTTGGGTTCGTTGCCGGAGCAGGAGCGGGCGTCGGCGGCGAAAGCGCTGAACCGACCGATTGCCGCCGCCAATATGCTAAAAGCGGGCGGGGCGGAAGCGGAGGTAGCGATGATCTACCTGAAGGCAAATCCGGCGTTGATGACGGCGCTGGATACGGGCAAAGACGGTGGTAAAGCCGATGGCTACATTTCCCGGCGGGATAGTGGCGCGTTCATAAAAAACATGACACGCAGCGCCCAGAGCGCGCAGCGCAGCCTTGATGACTATCGGCAGGCGCATCCGCAGGCGGACGCGCGCTCGTTACGGCTGGTGGAAACTTCGGCGCTGTTGCTGGCTAATGAGCCTTTGCTGCGCGCGGCCGACCCAAGCCGCTCGGCGGCAAATGCCGCACCGCAGAGCGTCTCGTCACTCTCCCGTCAGACCGATTTGGCCGCGCTGGCCAACGGCAATCCGCTGCTGTCGCCGGAATTGCAAAATGCGGCCCGGCTCTGGTCGCATCCGGGGTTATTTAGCCTGCTGGAGCATGCGGATGTGAAAGGGGAAAAGCTGGCGCGGGTGCCCCATGACGGTAAGTTGTCGGCAGGCGATATCAGAAGCTGGATAGCGGATCAGGCGCCAGCGGATGATGGGCAGGCGACGGCGCTGTTTCACGACGCCGCCGCGCTGGGGCTGGCGGGCAGAACCGATATCAGCCGTCTGAATGATGACGTGTTTGCGCATCCCGACCGCTATAGCGGTGCGCAGAAAGCGGCCACGCTGGTCAAACTGCAACAGACGCTGGAACAGGTGGCGGCTGGCCGACAGTATCGCAAGACCGACGAAACCGAGCGGGCGTTGAATGAACGAATCGGCCAATTGCAGCAGGACGCCGATGTGGTGCGGCATTTCGAACAGGCGGTGCCCGCCGATGCGTTACGGCTACAGATGTCCGATCCTCAACTGGCGCGGCTAGCGCGCCCTGGGGATAGCGGCCTGTTGACGCCGACCACCACCGGGCTTGGGGCAAATTCCGTCGCTCAAAACGCGGCCGATCGTCGCGCGCCCGGCGATGCGCAACTGACCGGGCAGATGGGGCGCCACCTGATGGATGCCGCCAAATCGTCGTTGCATATCACCGATCTGAGCAAGACGGCCGGCAGCAAAACCGCGATCGGCCTGGCGGGACGAGTCGGCGCGGCGGTAGCCGGCAAGGTGGTTGGCGCGGTGGCGGGCGAAGCCGCGGGGGCGGCGGCGGCATCGGCGGTGGGCGCCGCCGCCGGGCCGGTGGGCTGGGCGGTCAGCGGCGCGCTGAGTATCGGGATGGGGATTGCCGAACTGGTCAACTTCTTCAAGGCGAAAAGCAAGCTTAAACATCGCCGGGCGGATTTTGCCAACACCGTCAACCCAACCCTGACGCAGTTCAACATTCCCAAACCGCGCTGAGCGGTTTTATCCCCTCCGTTGATTTTACGGCGCGCCGGCCCCGGTTATCGGACGCTGGCGCGCGGTATCACCATGCCAGTCGGTTGCCGGCATAGTCGACAAAATGGTGGCCGCCTTTGCCCTGATAACGCGCTATCTGTTGCAACAGGCCGCTGACGCTGCTCTCCACCGTTAGCGGCGCGCCGCTGCCGCCAAGGTCGGTTTGTACCCAGCCGGGGTGTAATGACAGCAGCGTAACCTGACGGTCGGACACGGCGTCGCTCAGCCCGCGCGTCAGCATGTTCAGCGCCGCCTTGCTGGCGGCATAGAAGGGCAGTTCCGCGCTGGCGTTTTCCGTCAGGCTGCCCAGCCGTGACGTCATGAACGCCAGCGTGGCGTGCTCCGCCAGATGCGGCAACAGCGCCGACGCCAGCGCGATCGGCGCCAGCGTGTTGGTCAGAAATAAGGGAATCAACTGCTCGGGATCGAGAGCGGTCAGATCCTGTCGCTCCGGGCCATAGACGCCTGCATTAATCAGCACCAGATCAAAACTGTCCTGCGCCAGCGTCTGGCAACATGCGGCGCGCTGCGAGGCGTCATTGATATCCAGCGCCAGCCAGCGCACCGGCAGGTTGTCGGTGGCGGCGGAAGGCGAGCGTCGGGTAGCGGTGACGGTCCAACCCTGCTGATGCAGGGCGGTGGCGATGCCTAATCCCAGCCCGCGGGAAGCGCCGATAATCAGTGCGCGTTGTCCTGAACTCATAACCTGTCATCTCCTGAGTGGTCATATCGGGCGATTTTGCCAAAAAACGTCCTTCTCCAAAAGATAGGTTTTTTTGCTTTCAGTACGGTGGACTCTCCATCGACGCTGCATTCGATGACTCATTACCCGCCGGGGTGGAATTGTCATAGGTATCCCGTTTAGCCCATATATTCCCATTTTCAACATAAGTCCATATCCTGCTCAGGCCGGTTCTGAATGGAACATGCACATGCAGCCTACCGACCAGGTCGCAGCCATGACATTTACATCATCTGTATTAAGGATATTCAAATGATTGTATTTAGGAGTTTTTTCACCCTCTTTTGTTTTTTCCTGGCGCTGTTCATCCCCCATACCGTTGGAGCAGCTCTTAAAACGGACCTGTCCTATGTCGCCAACCAACTGACGTTGAACTTTGACGCTGGTGCGTCGAGCGGCGGTGAAGGCATCATCAGCTATAGCTGGAGTTTCGGCGATGGCGATACCGGTAGCGGCGCTCGCGTCAGCCACACTTACGCATCATCCGGCAAGTACACCATCACGCTGACCGCCACCGACAGCACCGGCAACAGCGCAACGCAAAGCGCCGCAGTATCGGTCGGCGAGGTCCGTACCGGCTTCGAGGAGGGGGTCATGTCGCCGATGTCCGTCTGCACGACCCAGGGGCCCAATTTCGTCGTGCCGGCCCAGGTGGCCGATGAGGGGCTGAATACTGCCGGCGCCGGTGGCGAAACGGCCATCAAGGTGAAATGGTTTCAGTCCTCCTACAACGGAACCCGCATGACCAAAGGGGCTGAAATGTGCTCGCCGATCAATGTCTACAAGGAAGCCTGGATCGGTTTCATGTTCTATCTGCCCGCCAACGGCTACCCTACGGATAAGGAAGCCGGCATGTTCCAGATCTTTGAGGCGGGCGGTTGCAGCTCCTGGGCTGGAATGCTGAGTATCGTAAACAATAGCTTGCGCATTGCGCATCGGGGTTCCTGCGGCGGCGCCACGCAAAAAACCATTGTTTCCGATCTGGCGCGCGACGCCTGGATTCCGGTCGTGGTTCATCTGGTGGCATCGCACCAGTCGGACGGGCAAATTCAGATATGGGTGGGTAACGCCGCGCAGAGTTCGCCCACTTACAGCGCCACCGGCATCAATTTGGGCTTTGGCGACTGGAACGGCGACGAGCTCGCCAGTGGCAGCCAGCTTTATTTCAAATTTGGTCAGTACGATTATGACACCGGGAACTACACCGCCGGAGAGACACGCACCTCGTACTACGACAACGTGCACATCATCGGTACGGCCGCCGGCAACGGCTGGAGCGCCGTTCATCCCACCGTCAGCAGTTTCGCCTATTCCGGTATTGCCTATGCGGCCAGCACCCAGCCGGTGGTCACCCGGACCGCAGAATACGCCTTCGACGGTTCCGCCGACACCAAATGGCAGGGCAGCGGCCAGAACGGCTGGCTGCAATACCGCTATGCTGCTCGCGCCGCCACCGCCATCACCAGCTATACGCTGACCAGTGCCAGCTCCGCCGCCGCTCGTGACCCGCTCGACTGGGCGTTGTTGGGCTCCAAAGACGGCAAAAGCTGGACCACGCTGGATACACGCAGCGGCCAGACCTTTGCCAGTCGCGCAATGGCGCGTCGTTTCACCATTACCTCGCCCGGCAGCTACGCTTACTACCGCCTGCGGATCGACGCCAACAATGGCGATACGGCGGCCACCCACCTCGGCGAACTGACCCTCGCGCCCTGATTGACCAACGTGCGAGCCCCAAACGCAAAGCGAGCCTGCTGTCGCAGGCTCGCCGATTTTCCAGGATAACGCACCCAACACCGCCGACGATCAGGTGGGTTAAATCAGTGTGATTGCAGGGGATTAGCCTTCATCCATTCCGGCACCTGGAAAGCGGTAATTAAAAAAAGGGTCCATGATGAACATGAACCCTTTTTACACCAGCCACTGGATCGTTCAACCGATCCTTAACCGTTCGGCACTACAACGCCTGCCGCTGCTGTTGCAGGGCGATCAGGTGGTCCGCTATCTGGCGAATCACCCAGAACGCCGTCTGCCCCACGTCGCTGTTCATTTCCGGATCCAGCGAGGTATCCACGCTTTTCAGGAAATCCGCTTCCAGTGAATCGACAAAGGCGTCGAAGTCGAACTGACCGCTGCGCGGCAGCTCTTTCTGGCTCAACACCAGATTGAGACGCCGGGTCACCATCTGGATGGCCTGCTCGAACGCCTGACGCTGCGCTGGCGTGATATACCCGCCCCGGTCGACCAGTTCGGTCCAGCGGGCAGGGGTGTCGGTATCATGCTCGGTCATGTTTGGCTCCCTGTCAGCTTACCTGCAGATTAGTGGATTTGGGGACTTTGTAGTGATTGTTGACGTTGTCCAGGTTGGCGTTGTTGACCTTCACGTTCAGCCCTTCACTGTCGCTTTTCACAAACGAGAACTTGCCGTTCTGCGCATCGATGTTGCTCAGGTTGAGGTTCCAGTTACCCTGCTGGCCGCCGTTGGTGCGAACGAAGGTACCGAAATCTTTCACCTTGAAGTTATCGACGTTGAAGTTGGCGTCGGCATTCAGCTGGAACACCTTATCAGAGGCGCCCTGTGCGCTGCTGTTGGTGATGTTGACGTTAGCCGGTTTACCGGTGTTGCTCTTCACCGTCAGCGCGTCTTCACCGACGTTGGTCCAGTGCACGTTGTCGATTTTGGCGTCGCCGTGCAGGTGGATACCGTCAGCCGCGTTGTTGCCGAAAATCACGTTCTTGACGGAGCCGCCGTCAGCCACTTCAAACAGCGGTTTCTGCCCCTCTTTCTGGCCGCCATCGCCTAATGCCGGGCCGGCTACGTAGGTTTTACCCTTACCGTCAAACACTTCGCCCGGGCCAACCTTGATCGGCTCATTGACTACGATGGCGTTGGCGTTATCGGCGGTGGGGAACGACACGGGGCCAGCCTTGCCTGCGCTGCCAGTGGATGCCGTACTGTTAGCATCGCCGGTGGCGCCGGTAGCGTTACCCCCGCCTACGGTTGGCGTTGCGCCACCGCCAGTGCCGCCACCGACTGACGGAGTTGCGCCACCGCCAGTGCCGCCACCGACTGACGGAGTTGCGCCACCGCCAGTGCCGCCACCGACTGACGGAGTTGCGCCACCGCCAGTGCCACCACCAACTGACGGAGCTGCGCCACCACCGGCGCCGCCACCGACCGACGGAGCTGCGCCACCGCTGGCGCCGCCACCGACTGACGGAGTTGCGCCACCGCCGGCGCCGCCACCAGTACCACCACCTGATGTCGGGGCTGCGCCACCGCCAGTACCACCACCTGATGTCGGGGCTGCGCCGCCGCTATTGCCGCCTGAGCCGTCCTGCGGCTGACCAAACTGATTTTTCTGGTTTTCCATCAGCATGGCGATCAGCGCCAGCAGAATTTTCAGCAGCGGATTGTCGCTGATCTGGCCGCCGCCATCCTGGGTAGGGGAGATGCCATTGCTGAGCGCGCTTTCGCCGGTGTCCTGCAGCAGCGATTTGCCAAGACCCTCAAGGCCGGATGAACCGCCCGTACCCTGTGCTCCACCGGTTCCCTGTGCGCCGCCCGCACCCTGTGCACCGGAAAGCCCGCCGTTGCCGCCCGCGCCGCCGGTCAGACCGTTGCCTTGCTGCCCCTGACCGCCCTGCGCGCCGTTTTTCGGCATTAATATATCCAGCAACTTGGTCAGCAGGTCACCCAGGCCGTTCTGACCCTGTTGCCCGCCGCCCAGCCCCTGGCTGTTGCCCAGACCGCCGTTCTGCGCGCCGCCTGCGCCATTGTTACTACCAAGTGTATTGTTACTACCAAGTGTATTGTTACTACCGAGTGTATTGTTGCCGCCGAGCGCGTCGTTGCTGCGTTCCAGCGGATTATTGCCGGTTCCCTGCGCACCGCCGTTGTTGCTCAGCAGAGCGGTCAGAACGATCGCCAGCGCTTCCAGTAACTTGGTTTCCTGCGAAGAGGATTTATTGCCGGAAAGCCCGTTATTGCCCAGCCCGCTGTTGCTGGTGCGGTCCGCGCCGCCCAAACCGCCCAGCCCGCCTTGCAGACCTGAGTTGGGGATACTGAGTGTGATACTGATGTCAGCCATAATGTGCCTCTTTACCCAAAGATGAGATGCCGTTCCCGAAACAGGCAGACCTCTGCCTGCCACCAGATAAGTGAAAAAAGCGCCCGATGAGTTCCACGGTGTGGGTAACGATCAGGCGCATAAGACGATTAAACCGTGGTTTTCCCGCTATCGACGCCGATGGCATCCGGTGCGGGCGTCAGGCCGGGTTGCCCTTTGCCGTCAGCCAGTTCGCTGGCGTTATTGCCAGCGTCAGCGGCGGCGATACCACCGGTTTCAGGGGCGGCGCCACTGAGGATGGGAGCAGCACCGCCGCCAACGGCGGGCGCAGCGCCGGTCGCGTTGCCAACGCCGGGGGCGGAACTGCCACCGGAAACCGGCGCGGCGGCGCCGGAACCATTGCCGCCGCCCGAACCGCCTTGCGGCTGGCCGAACTGGTTTTTCTGGCTTTCCATCAGCAGCGCCACCAGCGCCAGCAGGATCTTCAACAGCGGGTTGTCGCTGATCTGGCCGCCGCCGTCCTGCGTCGGGGAAATGCCATTGCCGAGGCTGCTTTCGCCGGTATCCTGCAACAGCGATTTACTCAGATCCTCCAGCCCGCCAGTGCCGGATGCACCCCCGGCACCCCCAGCGCCTTGCGCGCCGGAAGCTCCGTCGCTGCCGCCTGCGCCGCCCAGCCCGCCGCCCTGCAATCCCTGACCGCCTTGCGCCCCGTCTTTCGGCATCAGCAGATCCAGCAATTTGGTCAAAATGTCGGTCAGGCCGTTCTGACCCTGACCGCCGCTCGCGCCGAGCCCATCGGCCAGCCCGCCCGAACCGCTTCCCAGACCATTGTCCAGCCCGCCGCCCAACCCATTGCCCTGACCACCGCCGAGCGCGTTGCCCGCGCCACCGCCGCCGCCAAGCGCATCGCTGGTGCGGCCGAGCGGATTGTCACCGCCGCCCTGACCGCCGTTATTGTTCAACAAACTGGGCAGCAGGGCGGTCAGGACCACCGCCAGCGCCTCCAGCAGTTGGTTTTCCTGCGCGGTCGATTTCTTGCCGGAAAGCCCGTTATTGCCCAGACCGCTATTCAGATTGTCTGCGCCGCCAACGCCCCCCAGTCCGCCGTTCAGGCCGGCACTGGGAATACTGAGCGTGATGTTGATATCAGCCATAGTTCGCCTCTTTTCATCAGGATGTGGACGCCCGTTATGGAAAACGTGCGTGTGTCAGCACGGCAAATGCCTGCTGTTTGCTGAGTAAGAAAAGTGCGGCGGCGGTTCCGCGCCGTTAGCGACGACGCCGGAAAGAAATTCCGCGGCGGACGGGAACCGACGGCGGCGGCATACCACTCAGCAGTCATCACCCCTATTTATCCAGCACACGGGAGAAGGCCAATGTTGGGCAATATCAATCATATTCAGCGTCAGCAGTCGGTGACGGACACACAGCCCGCCGCCGCTAACGCAAGCCATGCTTTGACGCAAGGCAGCGCGTCGGTACCCGGGCAGTCCGCCTCGGCATCATTGCAGCGGGAAGGCATGCATGCCGGTATGGCGCAGGTCAGTCAGCAACCGTCGTTGCCAAAAAACGAAGGCGCGCAGATTGGCCGCTCTCCCAATCTGAAGGACATGCAGCCGGCTATCGACCGCGCGCTGTCGCCCGCCTCGGCGAAAGACCTGGTGTCGCTGGATAAAAAGGGCCAGCTTACGTTGGGCGATGGGGTGTCCGATCACCTGAAAACGCTGCTGTCGCAGACAATAGGCAAAAACAGCCAGCCGTTTGTGGCGCATCAGGCCGCGGAGGACGGCAGCCAGCATCTGCTGATGGACAAAAGCGGCCGTCTGTTCAGCCTGCAACAATCCGGCGACAGCTTTGTGGCGCTGCACACCAGCACGCCGACGCAGGCCGGCAAAGCCGGCGAGGCGCTGTCGGGTAAGAATAAGGCCAGCTACACGCTGGGGATGGATGACACCCACGTGCGCGCGTCTGTCGTCAATCACAGCGGCGTCAACACCATCAACCTGCCGCAGCCCGGTCAGGCCGCGCAGGCGCAGTTGACCGGGGTGCATACCGATCCGGCGCACGGCAATGAAAAACTGCAAATACATGACAAGGCGCTTTACAGCCTGAACGCCGATCAGGTGTGGGAGAAGAAAAGCGATACGCCGCACGGCCAGCTTGCCGGGCAGGCGGATGGCAAGTTGTATGCCGTCAAAGATGACAAGACGCTGGCTAACCTGTCGGCGGGGCTCGATTCGGCGCCGTTTGCCGACAAAATCAAGTCGTTCTCAGCCAATGCGCAGGGCAATGTGGCGGTGCTGACGGAGAAAGACAACAGCACCACGCAGATTCATCTGCTGCCGAAAGCGGATGCGCCCGCCGCGGACCACAAAACGCTCGACCTGAAACTGGACGGTCAGGTGGCGCTGGCGCGCGGCAGCGAGCAGGTGAACGCCAAAGCGGTTGGGCTGGAAGGCAATCGGCTGTTTGTCGCCGATGACGAAGGTAAGGTTTTCGCCGGCAAACTGCCGCAGGATGGCGGCAACATCGTCAAACTGGAACCGTACCATAGCCCGGCGCTGGAGGCGGCGTTTGGCGATAACCATAAGGTGCAGGGGTTTGTGGCCGGCGAGCACGGCACGATGCATGCGCTGGTCAACGACGCCGCCGGTCAGAAGCATCTGGCGCCTCTGGCTGACGGTAGTAAACCGGGGGAAACCGAAGGATTCAAACCCGGCTGGAACTTGAGCGACGCGCTGGTGGTGGATAACAAGGCCGGGTTGAATCCGGCGCGGCCGCAGCCCCACGATGTGATGGACATGGGGCGGCTCGGCACCATGGCGTTGCATGAAGGCAAAGTCCACTACCTTGACGGCACCACCCAGAACTGGACCAAAACCGACGTCGGCGCCAGCCAGTTGAAACGCGGTCTGGATAATCAGGCGTATGTGCTGGATGACGGGCAGGTGAAGAAGCTGTCCATCAACCAGAAGGCGGACAGCGTCACCCACGGCGACAATAACGTGTTTGCCGTGACGCAGGGGCGCAATTCGCCGTCGGCGGGCGACCCGCTGCCGGGGCTGGATAAAAACAGCGGCGCCACCGCGCTGGCGGTGGTGGATGGCAACAAGTTCGTCACCGCTAACGATCAGGGCGAGTTGCAGTTGCACCTCAACAAACCCGGCCTGCAGCGCGCGGCGGTACCGCCGCAGCCACTGCCGACCGCCGGTTTGAGCGGCGAGGTGAAGGATCTGGCGCTGGATAAGGATCAGAATCTGTTTGCCCTGAATAAGGACGGCCAGTTATTCAAACTGGATAAACAGGCGTTACAGGGTAACGCCGAAGCGCGCGCCAATGCCCAGTGGCAACCGGTGACGTTGCCTGACAATGTCAAAGCCGAACACCTGTCCACCACCAAAAATCATGAACCGGCGATCTCCGAAGATGGTCATCAGCAGCACCAACTGACTCAGGGCGGCTGGAAAACCACGGTGCCAGAGGCGCACACCGCCGGCAGTCAGCCGCGTGCGGCTGAAACCACCTATGACCGTCTGGCTGGCGGCACCCACGCGGCCCGCATTCCGTTGACGAATCTCACCGGGAAAGTGGAGGCGCAGGTTCTGGGGCGATCCGGTATGGAAAACCATAAGCTCAACAGCAATTTTGGCGACTTCCTGGGCGCTTATGTCAAAGAAACCGCCAAAGAGATGGCGAGAAAGCCGATTGACGCCGCCCAGCATCAGATAAAGGGGCGCGACGGGTTGTCATCGGTCTATGACGCGCAGGCGAATATGTTCAAAAAGCTGGAACAGGCGGTGTCATCCCATACCTGGAGCCCCAAACGCGATGACCTGCAAAGCCGAATGGAGAAACTCGATCTGGGCGAGGCGGGCAAGCCGCTGATGGCGGAACTGAAATCGTTCCAGAACGATCTGGAAATGAGCGCCGCCAAGTCCGCGACCCTGCTGGGTAAACATCAGGGCGTGCTAAAAAACAGCGGCGAGGTGAACGAAAAATTCAAGCCGTCGGCCTTCAAAGCGGTCGTGCAATCCATGAACGACAAGCGTTCCGGCAAGGACCTGAGCGTGGCATTGTCGACGGTGATGAACGCGGCGCCTTTGTCCAAAGACAGCAAGGCGGGGGAATTGCTGAACGCCTTTGTGGATAAGAAAGTCGACATGAGTTACCAGAGCGACAAGGTGGCGACCGGGCCGCGCCGCGATCTGGGGGATGCGATGGCGCTGACCAAGTCCCGTCTGGCGCTGGATGTGATGACCGCGAGCGATCTGCACCGCGTCGTCGACAAGCTGGAAACGTTGTCCGGCAAACAGCCGACCGCGGCTGACCTGAAACCGATTCAGGCGGCGCTCGGCGAGCTGCGCGACCAGCAGTACGGCGGCAACGAGGTGAAAAAGATCACCGATATGGGCTTTACCCGTTTTGGCGCGCTGGAAGCCGATTACGATGCGGTGAAAACCTTTACCCAGGCGTTTGGCAATGACAAGAGCGCGGTGAACCTGACTGCCCGTACCACGCTGGAAGCGAGCGATAAAGCGGGGCTGGCGAGCAAGCTGAAGGACACCATTCTGTCGCTGGATAACGGTGAAAGTCTGGCGGTGAACCGTAACTATAACGCCGGGGCCAGCACGGCCTATGTGCCGGCCAAAGCCAAAGTGATGCTCAACGCCACCGCGTTCCCGATTATCCCCAGCGGCGGCGTCACCGGCGACCGCGCCTACAGCCTCAGTTTTAGCCGCGGCGAAAACGGCATTGACGTCAACTTCGGGCGCAACGGCGGGCTGAACGCCAAAGTGGGAGTGGCGACCGGTCAGTCGCCGAATGACGCCAAGAAAGGCTTTGATTTTGATGATAAAAAACACACGCTGGCGCTGGATGTCCGCTTTGGCGGCAGCGTCAACGCCGGGGTGGGGACCGTACAGCAAAACGGCCTGAAGTTTACGCTGAGCGAAAAAGAACTGCCCGGTTTTATCGACAATCTGATAGAGGGCAAGGTGAACCCGCTGGATTTGGTCGCCAAGGGCAATGACCACCGGGTGAAAGAGGGGTTCTCGATTAAATTCGATCTGGATGCCGCGCTGACAGCCGATGCGCGCGCCGAGGTCAATCTGGCGGATAAACCCAGCGCGGCGCAAAAAGGCAAAGTGCCGACGTCGGCAGGCCGACTTTCCGTCGGGGTGGGCGCCGGGGCGAACCTGATGTCGGCAAGTCATGAGCACAGTACGGTACGCGGCGAGTTCACCGAGCAGAACGCCACCACCAATAACCGGGCCCGCTTTATGAACCAGGTCAACGTGAGCGCCAATGCCACGGCGTTCGCCGGCATCACCAATCCTACGCCGAGCGGCTCGTGGACCGCGCCGATAACGAACAACGCCTCCATCACGATGACGGTGGATACCAAAACCAACCACAGCATCAGTATGCAGATGAAACCGGCCCAGCCGCTGCAGGGCAAGGACATGGACAGCCTGATTTCATCGCTGGAGAAAAACTTCGCCGATCCGGAAACGCAACAGGTGCTGAAAGGGGTGAAAGACCTGACGGACACCGGAGAAAAACTGGCGATCCTCAATAAACATTTTGAGGCTAAAACCCCGGCGGGCGATGCGCAGTACGGCGCCATTCAGGGATTGCAGTCCAAAACCCGGCAACATGAGGCGGCGGAAAAACAGGGGGCGACGCTGGATAGCGCCAGCTACAGCACGACTTACGCCAACCTGTCGAAACTTGACAGCAACGGTATTTTCCATGCGCTGCGTAAGCTGGTCAGCGATAACCTGCCGCCGACCAACGCCGAGCGTATTCATGGCTTCATGGAGGAAAACCCGGCGCTGAAAGCCGTGGTGCAGAAGATGCAGTCGCTGACCAACGCCACCGCCGGCGTCAGCCTGGAGCTGAAAGACGAGGTGAAAACCAAAGTCGAAAAAGGCATTCAGAACAATACGCTGGGCAAGGATGACATCGCGGCGATTTTCCGCGACAGCAACAACCTGCGCATCAAATCCATCGATTTCACCCAGACGGTGAAAAACAAGGAAGGGCTGGCGTTCCCGCTGCCGATTGTCAGTGCCGGCAGTAGCGCTGACGTCAGCATGACCAAGCTGCTGGGCAAGATCAATTTCAGCTACGGTCAAAACCAGAACAGCCCGAGCAGCTTCAGTCTGGAAGGGGCGATCGCCAAAGCCAACCCGGAAGTCTCTCAGGCGGTCAATCATATGCACCAGCAGGGCATCACGCTGGCGAAACAGTAATACGGCAACGGAACGAAAAACCACAGGAGCAAAGCGATGACATCAGCACGACAAACCTCAGCACAACAACTGGCGGCGCGGCTGCTGCAACATTTCAGCCAGTTCAATAAAACCCGTCTGACGCTGAATAACGGCATCTGTGTACTGAACGGCGCGGACGGTCGGGAAGCGGCGGTGATTGAGGTGCCGGGGCAAAGCGACAGCCTGTTGCTGCACTGCCAGTTGATTAGCCTGAAAGGCGAAGACCGACCGGCTATCTACCGCCTGATGCTGCTGCTCAATTTCGAGATGGCGGCGATGCGCGGTTGCTGGCTGGCGCTGGATGAGTACGACAATTTACGCCTGTGCAGTCAGTATCCGCTCGACAAGCTGGATGACGCCGGTTTCAGCGCGCTGCTGAACGGCTATATCCGGCAGGTTGAAGAAACCCGTACCTTTATCGAACAGACGCTGGCGCAGGCTAACGCCGCCTGACCTCACTGCCGACAACGCACGCCCCTGATACCGCCGTATCAGGAACATCACGCCGGTCAGGCGTCCTGAGCCTGACCGGTTTCTCCCTGACTCGCTTCACAGTACCCCAGCCAATCTCATGAATGCTAAGATATTTACTGATTGTACCGTTATTCGGTACACCGGTGTGGCAACGAGCAGAGAGAGCGATGAGCAAAAACAGGCTACAACCCGGTTTGATGGCGATCCACAGCAACCATCCTGAAGCCCTGCGCGACGTGTTGGTGTCGTGGATGGCGGCCAATCCGCTGGCCGGGCTGGAAAACGAGCTGATTCTGGTTCAGAGCAACGGCATCGGACAGTGGCTGAAACTGGCGCTGGCGCGCGATGCCCGCGACGGCGGATGCGGCGTCGCGGCGGCGCTGGATGTGCAGTTGCCGTCGCGCTTTTTCTGGCAGGTTTACCGTGCGGTGCTGGGTCAGGAACAGGTGCCGGAAACTTCGCCGTTCGATAAATCCCTGCTGGTGTGGCGGCTGCTGCGGCTGCTGCCGGGTCTGCTCGCCCAGCCTGAATTTGCCGCGCTGGCGCGCTTTCTGCAGCAGGACGCCGACTTGCGCAAGCGCTACCAACTGGCTGAGCGGCTGGCCGATCTGTTTGACCAGTATCAGGTGTATCGCGCCGACTGGCTGGCGGAGTGGGCCGCCGGGCATGATGTGCTGGCGACCAGCCGGCGCGGCGTGGAGCCATTGCCGGACGATCAGCGCTGGCAGCCCCTGCTGTGGCGGGCGCTGTTGCAGGATACCGGCGAGGCGCTGTCCGGCACCAGCCGTGCGGCGTTGCACCGGCGTTTTCTGGATGAAGTACAGCGGCGGGGAGACGCCGACCGACCGGCGGGATTGCCGTCCCGGGTGATGGTATTCGGTATTTCATCACTGCCGCAGCAGGCGCTGGAACTGCTGGCGGCCATCGGCCGCTGGACCCAGATATTCATGTGCGTGCATAACCCGTGCGAGCACTATTGGGGCAACATCATTGCCGACAAGGATCTGCTGCGCGCCGAACGCGCCCGCCAGCAACGCAAACCCGGTATGCCGGAGGTCATCGCGCTGGAAGAACTGCATCAGCATGCCCACCCGCTGCTGGCGGCCTGGGGTAAACAAGGGCGCGATTACATCGGCCTGCTGGATGAATACGACCAGCGCGAGCAGTACGAACCGCTGTTGCAGCCGTTGATTTCACGCATTGATCTGTTCGACAGCAACGGCGAAGGCTGCCTGCTCAATCAACTGCAGGAAGACATTCGGGATTTGCGTCCGTTGGCGGAAAGCCGGGCGCGCTGGCCGGCCATCGATCCGCATCAGGACTGTTCGATCCGTTTTCATGTCGCGCATAGCGCGCAGCGTGAAGTGGAAGTGCTGCACGATCAACTGCTGGCGGCGTTTGCCGCCGACCCGACGCTGCGCCCGCGCGATGTGATTGTGATGGTGCCGGACATCAACGGCTACGCGCCGCATATTCAGGCGGTGTTTGGGCTGATCGACCGGCAGGACCCGCGTTATATCCCGTTCAGCGTAGCGGACCGCGGACCGCGTCAGAACAACCTGTTGCTGGCGGCGCTGGAGCGGTTGTTGAATTTGCCGCAGTCGCGCGTGGCGGTGAGCGACGTGCTGGATTTGCTGGAGGTGCCGGCGGTGCGCCAGCGGTTTGCCATCACCGAAGAGCAGTTGCCGCTGCTGCAACGCTGGATTCGAGCCGCCAACGTGCGCTGGGGGCTGCATGCCCGCCAGCGTCAGAGCCTCGACCTGCCGGACGCGCCGGAACAGAACAGCTGGTTTTTCGGCCTGCGTCGCATGCTGCTGGGGTACGCGGTGGGCGCCGGCGACGCCTGGCGGGATATTGAACCGCTGGATGAAATCGGCGGGCTGGATGCGGTGCTGGCCGGTCAACTGGCGTTGCTGCTCGACCGGCTGGATTACAGCTGGCAGCAGCTCTGTCAGCCCGCGACGCCGGTGCAATGGGGCGAGCGGTTACGCGCGCTGCTGAACACGTTTTTTGCGGCGGATGAGGGCGAAGACGGCTTCATGCTGCTGCAACTGGATGAAGGGTTGCAGAATTGGCTGGAGGCCTGCGAGTCGGTAGCGCTGGAACAGGCATTGCCGCTGTCGGTGGTGCGGGAGCACTGGCTGGGGCTGTTTGAGCAGTCGAGCCTGACCCAGCCGTTTTTTGCCGGCGCCGTCACCTTCGCCACGCTGATGCCGATGCGCGCCATCCCGTTTCGCCACGTCTGCCTGCTGGGCATGAACGATGGCGATTATCCCCGCAACCGGGTGCCGCTGGATTTCGACCTGATGGGGCAGGATTACCGCCCCGGCGACCGTTCCCGACGCGAAGACGACCGCTATCTGTTTCTGGAGGCGCTGTTGTCGGCGCGCGAGCAACTGTATATCAGTTGGGTCGGGCGCAGTATCCACGATAACAGCGAGCGGCCGCCCTCGGTGCTGGTGGCGCAGTTGCGCGACCATCTGAGCAACGGCTGGCAGACTGCCGACGGGCAGGCGGTGTTGTCGGAGCTGACGGTGGAACACCGGTTACAGCCATTCAGCCCGGATTATTTTACCGCCGGTAGCCCGTTGTTCAGCTATGCCCGCGAATGGCGCGCCGGTCTGTTGCCGCAGGAAGTGTCGATGGCGGATGCTGCGCTGGACGAGTATCGGCAGGATGGCGTGCTGACGCTGCGTCAGCTGGCGGATTTTGTCCGCGACCCGGTGCGCAGTTTCTTCCGTCTGCGCCTTAACGTCTGGTTCGAGCAGGAAGACGCCACCAGTCAGGATCAGGAGCCGTTTGCCATTGATGCGCTGGAAAACTGGCGCCTGCAACATGAGCTGATTCAGGTGCAGCAAGCGGCGTTGCGCCAGCATATTCCCCGTGAACAGGCGCTGACGGAACAACTGGCGCGCATCGCCCGGCGCGGCGAACTGGCGCCGGGCGGCTTTACCGCGGTGCTGGAGCAGGATTTGGCGGAGCCGATGGCGGATCTGTTCACCCGTTATGAGCAGGAACGGGAAAAATGGCCGGAGTCGTCGCCTGACGAACCGCTATCGCTACCCGATATCCCGCTGGAAGACTGGCTGAACGAGCTGCGCGTCGACGAGCAGGGCAACCGGTGCCGGCTGGTGCTGGAAAGCGGCGGGTTGCTGCATGCCACGCGTCGCAGCTATCGGCTCGACAAGCTGGTGCCGTTCTGGGTGGCGCATCTGGCCGGGCACCTTGGCGGACAACCGTTGCACAGCACGCTGGTCAGCAAGAACGGCACCGTTCACCTGCCGGCGCTGGAGCCTGAGCAGGCGAAAGCCTACTGGCAGACGCTGGTGGAGGCCTGGCGGGAGGGGATGCGTTACCCGCTGCCGCTGGCGGTGAAGACCGGATTTCGCTGGCTGGAGGCGGGCGGAGAGCCGGATCAACCGCCGGACGGCGAGGCGGGCAAGGCGGCGCGCCAGTGCTACGACGAGCATGATCCCGCCAACCGCAAGTTTGCCGAGTCGGCGTCTAACGCCTATCTGGCGCGGGCTTTCCCGAATTTCGACCAACTGTGGGCCAATGGCGAGTTCGCCCGCTGGACACAGCTATTGCTGGCGCCGCTGTACCAGACGCTGAAAGCGGCGTCGGCGAAAAATAAAAAACCAGGAGGCCAGTCATGACGGCGCGTGCGTTACCTTCTGTGCTGGATGTGCTGCGCTTTCCGCTTTCCGGCAGCCGCCTGATCGAAGCCAGCGCCGGTACCGGCAAAACCTTCACCATCGCCATGCTGTATGTGCGGCTGGTGCTGGGGCACGGCGGCGAGCAGGCGTTCTCGCGCCCGCTCAACCCGCCGGACATACTGGTGGTGACCTTTACCGATGCCGCCACCCGCGAGCTGCGCGATCGTATTCGCGCCCGGCTGGCGCAGGCGGCCGCTTACTTTCAGCCGGATGGCAAGGATGAGTCGGTCGATCCGCTGCTGCAGGAACTGCGCGCCGACTACCCGCCGGAACAATGGCCGGACTGCGCGCGCAAATTGCAACTGGCCGCCGAATGGATGGATGAGGCGGCGGTGTCCACCATCCACAGTTGGTGTAACCGGATGCTGGGCGAACACGCCTTTGACAGCGGCAGCCTGTTTAACCAGACGCTGGAAACCGATCAGAGCGACTTGCTGCTGGAGGTGGTGCGCGATTACTGGCGGACGTTCTTTTTCCCGCTCGATGCCCGCGATGTGCTGGAACTGCGCGATAGTTGGCCGTCGCCGGAAAGCTTTTATCGCAGCGTGACGCCGCTGCTGGAGTACGCCGACGACATCGGCATTGATGACCTGCCCACGCAGATTTTCAGCGCAGTCCGCGAAGAGAAAACGCGCCGGCTGGCGGCGCTAAAAGCGCCCTGGCCGCAGTGGTGCGGCGAGTTGCGCGACCTGCTGAACGAAGCGGTGGCACAGAAAAAGGCGGACGGTCGCAAGCTGCAGGCCCGCTATTTCGACCCGTGGCTGGACAAACTGCAACACTGGGCCGCCAGCGACGAGACGACGCTGGATATCGGCACCGGCTGGACGCGGCTCACCCCGCAAGGACTGCGGGAAGTTTGGAAAATCCCCGAAGAGGCGCCGCAACATCCGGCATTGACCGCGATGGAGACGCTGCAACAGCAGTTAGACGCGCTGCCGGAACCGCGTAGTCAGTTACTGAGACACGCCTGTCGCTGGATAAGTCAGCGATTCCAGCACGAGCAGGAGAGCCGGGCGCAAATGGGGTTTCAGGACCTGCTGACCCGGCTGGATGCCGCGTTGCGCGGCGACAACGGCGAGCGGCTGGCGCAGCGTATTCGCCGTCAGTTCCCGGTGGCGATGATCGACGAATTTCAGGACACCGACCCGCTGCAATACCGTATTTTCGATACCTTGTACCGGGTGGCGGACAACGACCCGCAGCAGGGACTGATCCTGATCGGCGACCCAAAACAGGCGATTTACGCGTTTCGCGGCGCCGATATCTACACCTATTTGCGCGCTCGCCGCGATACCGACGGGCGGCATTACACGCTGGGCACGAATTTCCGCTCTACTCAGGCGATGGTCGGCGCCGTCAATCAGGTGTTTATGCAGGCGGAAAACCGTGCCGACGGCGCGGGCGCGTTTCTGTTTCGGCAAAGCGACGGCGGCAATCCGGTGCCGTTTTTGCCGGTGCAGGCCAACGGGCGCGACGAGGCGTGGGTACTGGAGGGCGCTGACGCCGCGGCGCTGACCTGCTGGACGCCGGCGACGGACCAGCCGCTGTCGTCGGCGGAATACCGCCAGCGCATGGCCGCCGGTTGCGCCCGCGAAATGGTGCGGCTGCTGCAGCTCGGCGGGCAAGGTCGGGCCGGTTTTGCCGTACCGGGGCAGCCGCTGCGCCCGGTCAGACCAGGGGACATGGCGGTGCTGGTCAATACCGGGCGCGAAGCGATGGCGGTGCGCGCGCAACTGTCCGCTCGCGGCGTGCGCAGCGTGTATCTGTCGGACCGGGAGTCGGTCTTCGACAGCCCGCAGGCCGGCGAACTGCAATGCTGGCTGGCGGCCTGCGCCGATCCGGAGAACGATCGGCTGCTACGCGCCGCGCTGGCGACTCCCTCGCTGGGGCTAAGCTGGCAGGCGCTTGACCGCCTTAACCACGACGAGCAGGAGTGGGAACGCCGGGTAATGCAGTTTGTCCGCTACCAGAGCTGCTGGCGACAGCAGGGCGTATTGCCGATGCTGCGGCGGCTAATGTGGGAATTTGATGTGCCGCGCCGGTTGCTGGCCGCCGATAACGCCCGCGCGCTGACCGATGTGCTGCACCTGTCGGAGTTGCTGCAACAGGCCAGCGTGCATCTGGACGGCGAGCACGCGCTGATCCGCTATCTGGCGGAGCAGTGCCAGGCGGATAACCCCGGCGGCGACACCCTGAAACTGCGGCTGGAAAGCGATGCCGATCTGGTGAAGGTGGTTACCGTCCACAAGTCCAAAGGGCTGGAGTATCCGCTGGTGTTTCTGCCGTTTGCCTGCGCGTTTCGCGCCGTCAGCCAGCGGGATGTGCCGCTGAAATTTCATGATGATGACGGGCAGCCGCGCCTTGAACTGACAGCCAGCGACGAGGCGGTGCGACGCGCCGACCATGAGCGGCTGGGCGAGGACCTGCGTAAATTTTATGTGGCGCTGACCCGCGCCCGCTACGCCATGTGGCTTGGCATGGCGCCGTTGAAAGAGCTGGAAAAAAGCGCGCCCGGTTACCTGCTCGGCGCCGGTGAACCGTTAGACCCGGCGCGGCTGGCGCAACAGTTGTCGGCCTGGTGCGGCGCGGACAGCCAGATTACGCCGTTGCCGGAAACGGACGAGGACATTTACCGCCCTGAACAGGATACGTCGGCGCTGGGGCAGGAGCCGCCGTTGCCGAATATGCGCAGCCACCGCTGGCGCATTACCAGCTATTCCGGGTTGCAACTGGCGCCGGAAGGGCATTACCGCGAATATCGTGAGCCTGCTGCGGGCGACGTGCCCGAAGTGCAGAGCGCGAAGCAGGAAACCTTTAGCGAACCGCAGGCAACAGCGGAGCGTCTGCCGCCGTTGCCGACCGGCCACGATATGTACAGTTTTCCTCGCGGGGCGGCGCCGGGCAGCTTTCTGCACGGCTTGCTGGAGTGGGCCGGAAAAGAGGGCTTTGCCGCTCTGGCGGCGGATCGATCTCGGGTGGAGGATCAGGTGGCGCGGCGCTGTAACCGGCAAGGCTGGACACAGTGGATACCGATGCTTACCGATTGGCTGATGGCGTTGCTCAATCAGCCGCTGGCGCTGCCGACGCAGCCCGGCAGCGCAGTCTCACTGGCCGGGTTGAGGCAGTATCAGGTGGAAATGGAGTTCTGGTTTGCGCTCAGTCAGGTCGACACGCAAGTCTTGGATCAACAGGTCAGGGCCGCCACGCTGGCGGGCGAACCGCGAGCGATGCTGATGCGCGAACAGCTCAACGGCATGCTGAAAGGGTTTATCGATTTGGTGTTTGAACATCAGGGGCGCTACTACGTGCTGGACTACAAATCCAACTGGCTGGGGGCGGATGCCGCCGACTATGACCCACCGCGTATGGCGCGCGCCATGCTGGATCACCGTTACGATCTGCAACTGACGTTGTATCTGTTTGCGTTGCACCGCTTGCTGAAGTCCCGCCTGCCGGATTACGACTACGACCGCCACGTCGGCGGCGCGTTATACCTGTTTTTGCGCGGCAGTCAGGCGCCGGGCGGCGGCGTCTGCGCCCAACGGCCGGACAAGGCGCTGATTGACGCGCTGGAGAGCCTGTTTAGCGGCGAAACGGAGGCGACGGCATGAACATGACCAGTCATGACGAATTAACCCTGTTGCTGGACCAGTGGGTGGGCTGCGGCTGGTTGCGGGAGTTGGACCGGGCGCTGGTGCGCTTCCTGCATCAGGAATGCCCTGATGCGTCGCCTTTGCTGCTGTTGGGGGCGGCGCTGGTCAGCTATCAGCTTGGGCGCGGGCATGTGTGCCTCGATCTGGACGCCACGCTTGCCGACAGCGGGTTTTCGCTGGCGTTGCCGCCGGAAGGCGATCGTAGCGAAAACCGTAAGATCGCGCGTCCGGCGGAGGTGCTGGCGGGCGTTACCCTGTCGGCCTGGCAGGCGGCGTTGCAACAGCCGCAGTTGGTATCGTCGGGGGAAGGCAGCACGCCGCTGGTGCTGGTCGGCGCGCGTCTTTATCTGCGTCGCTACTGGCGGTACGAGCAGGATGTGCGGCACGCCATCACGCAGCAACTGAAACAAAACGACGCGCTGCGGGCGGCGATAGCGCCAGCGGCGCTGCGTCAGCGGCTGGATGCGCTGTTTCCTGGCGACGCGGCCGGCGCTGCCAACTGGCAGAAACTGGCCTGTGCGTTGGCGGCGGGCAGCGCCTTTAGCATTATCACCGGCGGGCCGGGCACCGGAAAAACCACCACCGTGGTGAAACTGCTGACGCTGTTGCAATCGCTGGCTCTGGAACAGCACGGCAAACCGTTGCGTATCCGGCTGGCGGCGCCCACCGGCAAGGCGGCGGCCCGCCTGAACGAGTCGATTGCCGGGGCCATTGCCGGCCTGACGCTGGAGGGGCTGGCGCAGGGCGAGGCTATCCGGGAACAGATCAACAGCGAAGTGGTGACCTTGCACCGTTTGCTGGGCAGTCGGCCGGATACCCGGCATTTCCGGCACCATGCCGATAACCCGCTGATGCTGGATGTGCTGGTGGTGGACGAAGCGTCGATGGTGGATCTGGAGATGATGGCGGCGCTGCTGGCGGCGATGCCGGCCCGTTCCCGCCTGATTCTGCTGGGCGACAAGGATCAATTGGCGTCGGTAGAAGCCGGCGCGTTGATGGGCGAACTGTGTCAGCGCGCCGCACAGGGGCATTACCTGCCACAGACCCGCGACTGGCTACGGCAGGTCGCGGGAGAGGCGCCGGACGATTCGCTGCTCGACCCGCAAGGCAGCGCGTTGGATCAATCCATCGCCATGCTGCGCCACAGCTATCGCTTTGGCACCCACAGCGGCATCGGCCAACTGGCGGAGGCGGTGAATGCCGGCGACGTGGCGGCGCTGGCGTCGATCTGGCGGCAGGGGTATGCCGACCTGGCGCACCTGACGTTGACGGCGAATGATAACCGCACGCTGCGTGAATGGGTTATCGACGGCGCCGCCGATCGATTCGGCGCGCAGCCCTCTGCGGCTGCGCCGCTGGGCTACGGCGACTACCTGCGACGGATGGCCTCGACGCGTCCGGAACTGACGGCGCCGCAAAGCGAGTTCGACCTCTGGGCGGCGCAGATTCTGGACGCTTTCGGTCAGTTCCAACTGCTGTGCGCGTTGCGTAACGGACCGTGGGGCGTCGACAGTATGAATGAGCGCATCGCCCATCTGCTGTATCGGGACGGCTTGCTGGCGGCCTGGCAAGGCTGGTATCCGGGGCGGCCGGTGATGGTGACCCGCAACGATTATAGTCAGCGGCTGATGAACGGCGATATCGGCATCACCCTACAGGTGCCGCTGCTCCAGCCGGACGGCTCACGGGGATGGGCTACCCGGGTGGCGTTTCCCGCCGGCGATGGTTCATCGGGCATCCGCTGGGTGCTGCCGGGGCGATTATCGGCGGTGGAAACGGTGTTCGCCATGACGGTGCACAAATCGCAAGGGTCGGAATTCGCCCACACCGCCTTGCTGCTGCCGGATTCCTTAAGTCCGATCCTGACCCGCGAACTGGTGTACACCGGCATTACCCGCGCCAAATACGCGTTCAGCCTCGGCTGCGTGGGGGAGCACAGTACGGTGCTGGCGGAAGCGGTCGGTCGGCGGGTATTACGGGTGAGCGGACTGGTGGAATAAACGGCGGTTATTCTTAAGGCGGCATGATGGATTATGCGATGATGCCGCCTGTCTGGAACAATTGGTGCCGTAATATAGCGATTCTTTAACGAATTATTATCTAAATAAGTAGTTTTGATAATACATTGACACTGAAATACATTTGGGAATTTGAGGTAAGTTGGGTACACTCCGTGGCGTCAACAGGGGCCACGAGTTTGTCAGTCGACGTCGTAGGACATAATGAAAACAACTTACTGTTAATTTAATAATGCATACTGAACAAAGAGATAATAGTGAATTGCTGCTCACTGAGTGGCAAGAGCTTGTTAATTTGACTCCTTCTGGCGCTCACCAATTATTGAGCGATTTATGCGAAGAAGAATTGCGTCAGCTGGTCAGCGTGTTTTACGACTATATGCTTCAGGATAAACAGGCCAGTCTTTATCTCAATACCCAAAAAGTAGCCGATAAACTCAGTGAAAGTATGTATCACTGGCTACGTTCAGTATTGGGCAGCGCCAAAGGGTCATTATCTGTATTGCTGGAACGGCAGCAGCAGGTTGGCGTTATTCATGCGCGCATCGGCATTCCGACCGATCTGGTGGCCCGAGGGGCGCGTAAACTGAAAAATGAACTGTTCAAGCTGCTGGCCAGAAAACGAAACCTGGATGCCGCACTGATTAATCAGGCGGTCTGTTTTAGCAGTCTGGTTATGGATACTGCAATTGAGGCCATGACAACCGCGTATTCTCCCGGTTACAAAAGTGCGATGCGCGATCAGGAACGCTATCGCATTTTGTCGATTTATGATGATGTGAATGTTGAAAGGGAGCGGCAGCTTGGCGCATTAATGAATTGGGAGAATCAGTTCATTTATAACGTGGCGACCGGGCTGCCGTCTGAAGAGATTATCCTGCTGGAAAAATCGGAATTTGGTCTGTGGTTTTTTCATAAAGGCCGGCATTTGTTCAATGGTCCTGATTTATTGCAAAAGCTGGAGGGATTGATCCGGCAGGTGGATAGCCGGGTGAGAGAGACATTTCCCCATCACGTTGAAAATACAGCAATACGCACGCAATTATTACGCGACATCCGTCAGTTAATTGGGCAGGTTAACGCAATTCTGTGCTCAATGTTTGATGAATTGATCCGATTCGAAAATGGCAAGGACCCACTGACGAATCTGCTCAATCGCCGCTTCATCCCGACTATTATGCGGCGGGAAATCGCACTGGCTATCAGTTCGGGAAAACCCTTTATTCTGGCTATGATTGATATCGATCATTTTAAAAAGATCAATGATAGTTACGGGCATGAAACCGGCAATCTGACACTTAAAACGATCGCGACGAAAATATACGAAAGCGTGCGAAGCAGCGATTATGTTTTTCGTTATGGCGGCGAAGAGTTTATGGTGTTGCTGGTCGAAACCCAGGCGCAGCAAGCTTCCATGATCTTTGATTCGATTCGTCAAATGGTCGCCGGGTTGTCTATTCCGGCAATGGCGGAACAGGGGGTATCGGTGACCATCAGCGTTGGGATTGCCGAGTTCGATAACCACCCCGATTATCAGCAGCTTATCAAAAAGGCTGACAGTGCGTTGTATCAGGCCAAAGCTAACGGCCGCAATCGAATCGAGATATTTAATTAACGCAAAATGCCGGTCCCGCCAACCGGGATCGTTACGTTTGCCGTGGTGAAGACGATTAGCGCATGGTTTAACGTTACGGCGAATGCCTGGCTTTGATGCGGTCGGTTTTGTTTGTTTGGCTGGGGAATGAATAGATCAGCTTCTTGAAGCGTTTACGCGTTGTCTGCTTTGAGGAGATTCCCGTTATGATGCGCATCATTTCCGTCGTGGCCGCCGGGCTGCTGATAAGTCCAACGCTTCACGCAACGCCGCTCAACTATACTATTTCAACCAATAAAACCGTCATTAAGCTTTCATGGCGCGCATTTGGCGGTACGTCACAGGCGTATCTGGATGGCGTAACCGGGGACGTTATGCTGGATTCCGCCAAAGAAATCGATGACCGTATTGAAGTGAAAATCCCCGTCGCGACGCTCGAAGCGTCCAACAGCCTGCTGACCTATCAGCTGAAAAGCGGCCTGTTTTTTGATGCAACACACTACCCCTGGATTGTTTTCACCAGCAGCAGAGTGGTGGCGCAAGGGCATGGTCACTTTCGCGTGTTTGGTTCGCTGTCCGTCAAAAACGTTCAGCGTCCGGTCATTCTGGAGGCGACGCTGGAGGAATATGGCGGCGCATCGCCGGCGGGGGGGACGTTGTTTCTCCATGCGACAACCGCTATTTCACGTTCGGCCTTTAATATGGATCGGTTTACGGCGCTGGTGGATGACAAGGTCGCGATTAATATTGACCTTCAGGCGCAAGTCCGACGCGCATTATAACCGTCCTCCCTTATAACAGTCCGTCCTTATAACAGCCCTCCCTTCGCGCTTTGGCTGTTGCAGCGTGGAGGGAAGGGCCGCGTTATGTCAGTGACGTCTGCAATCTGAGCGCGCTATCGGCCAGTTGTGAGACCGGATTGCGGCCGATCAATACGAACTGATAGCCTCCGGTATGCCACCAGGCAAGATGCATTCCATGCCGTTGTTCATTGTTGATCGCCGTTGCGCTTCGCTGCTGCTCCGGGGAGATGCACAATGCCATCGGCCCGTAATCGGCATGCATCCAGGCAATCTGGGCGATTGAGGTGCTGTCGTAGCGCAGCATACGTACCATTTTCAGCTCGGCGCCTTGAATAGCGAGCTGCTGTTCGTTCAGATGAATGCCGATGTCCTGCGCGGTACGCGCCAGCCCCCGAGCCAGAGCGGACGATGAACTGTCCATGTCGAGCAGTGTTTCCGCGCTGTACAGTGACATGTATTGGGCCTCAAGATCGCGAATTTTCTCGCTATCGTTACGAACAGCCGAGGCGGGGCGCGCCAGATAGCCCAACCCTGAGCCAATCACCAGAAAACTGAGCGAGGCGGCAATCAGCGAACGGCGGCTAACCCCGATGCGAGGCGGCGTTTCTCCCACGACGGGAGTCGCCGCCAGCAGTTGCTCAAGTCGATTCTGCATCCGGGCCTGGGGCGCGTCATCAAGTAAAGGTGCGAAGGCTTCTTTAAACGCCAGATCGCTTTTTTGCAGCCTGGCGATGCGTTCGGCAAGCTGATCGTCATTCCTGAGCCACTGCTCGAACTGCTGCGCGTCGGTGTCATTCATCTCGCCGTCAAGCCAGGCGACGATAGCCTCGTCACTGTAGGGGGGCGTAAAATTTATTGTTCTCATGAACGTTTTTCCTTCGCGGGCGTCTGGGCGTCAACCGATTTGGCCAGAATTGTTCGTGCCGCCGCCAGCCGGCTCATAATCGTGCCGATCGGTACCGATAACGTGTCTGCCGCCTCCTGATAGGTAAACCCTTCGACATAAACTAAAAATATGGCGTTGCGCTGCGCTTCAGGAAGCGCGTTTACCCGTTGCATGATTTTCTGGTAATGCCGGCGATCGTCATTCAGCGCGTGGGTGTCCGGCGCCGGCAACTCATCGCTTTCGACAAATCCTTGCCCCATACGCACACGGCTGGCGCGCAGATCGGAAATCCAGATGGAGTGAAGAATGGAGAACAACCATCTATCGATGCGGGTTCCCGGCGTAAATTGCGCGCTCTTCTCAAGCGCGCGAACGCAGGTGGATTGCACTAATTCTTCAGCAACATCGTGACTGCGCGAGAGCACCAGACCATAACGCCACAGGCGTGTCAGATGCGCGGCAAGCTGCTGGCGAACGTCACTGGTAGTGATTTTTTTGTCCTCGCGGTGATACTCAGGATTCAGGATGCCCGTTAATAGCAGCCTGTAAGTCACGATACTCTTCGCAGCTTTGGCCGCACAGGCTGGCGATCGTTTTCAGTTGCTCCCGCGCCAGATCGGGGCGGCCTTTCACCAGCCACGCTTCACCAAGATATTCGCGTACTTTGGCATAATTCGGGTTGAGCGCCAGCGAGCGTTGATAATAGCCGATGCCTTCGTCGGTACGCCCGAGTTTTCGCGTGGCGTAACCCCGGTAGTTCCAGGCTTCGGCGGTATTGCCATTTTTCAGGGTATCGAGCAGGTTCAGCGCCGCCTGATACTCGCCTTTTTTAGCCAGGTGATAAGCGTAGTTAGTCTTATCCTGGTCGCTCAGACGGCTGGTTTTTTCAGGGATACACTGTTTCGTCGCGCTGTTATAAACCTGTCCGGCCGGGCAATCCGGCGTTTTACTGTTGGTATCGTCGTCGCCCGCAGCCAAGACCTGCGGGATATGCAAAGAAAATAGCAGTACCGGGATGGTTAGACAGCGAGCGATAGAAAGTTGGAAAGAAGAAACAGGGTTCATTTTATTTACTCCTGGGTGAATGCGTGGTGTAAGTGATGGGTAAACGCATCAGCGGTCATTTCTATTCACCGATTATTTTTATTTCACCGATTATTTTTATTCGGAAAAAAATCGAACCGGACTCAACCCGATGACGTGAGGTGAAAACTCCTCACGGCGCGGCAGGAAAGGGGTGGTATCATATCGGCCTCTTTCATCTGGAATTTTCACTGTGACCTTATTGACCTCATTTGCTGAACTGAACGCGCTTCCTGCGGAGCAACTCACCACCCTTAACGAGCTGGGCTACCAGACCATGACGCCGATTCAGGCGGCGGCGTTACCGGCGATTCTGGCAGGAAAAGACGTCCGCGCGCAGGCGAAAACCGGCAGCGGCAAAACCGCTGCTTTCGGCCTGGGCCTGTTACAGCATCTTGATGCCGGGCAGTTCAATACCCAGTCGCTGGTGCTGTGCCCGACCCGTGAACTCGCCGATCAGGTAGCAAACGAGCTGCGTCGTCTGGCTCGCTACATGCCGAACATCAAGGTGCTGACCCTCTGCGGCGGCGTACCGTTCAGCATCCAGCGCGACTCGCTGACCCATGCCCCCCACATCATTGTTGCCACGCCGGGCCGACTGCTGGATCACCTGAAAAAGGAGACGGTAAGCCTTGATGCCCTGCAGACGCTGGTGCTGGATGAAGCTGACCGGATGCTCGATATGGGCTTTGCCGACGCCATCAACGAGGTTATCGCCCACGTACCCGCCCAGCGTCAGACGCTGCTGTTTTCCGCCACCTGGCCGGATGCCATTGCCGCCATCAGTCATCGTATTCAGCGCGATCCGCTGATCATTGAAATCGGTACGGTGGATGAACTCCCGGCGGTTGAGCAGCAGTTCTATGAAGTCTCCCGCAACGGCAAACTCGATCTGCTGCAGAAACTGCTGAGCCGCGAACAGCCTGCTTCCTGCGTGGTGTTCTGTAACACCAAAAAAGACTGTCAGGCGGTATACGACGCCCTGACCGCCAGTAACCAGAGCGTACTGGCGCTGCATGGAGATATGGAACAGCGTGACCGCGATCAGACGCTGGTGCGCTTCGCTAACGGTAGCAGCCGTGTGCTGGTGGCAACCGACGTTGCCGCGCGTGGGCTGGATATCAAAGCGCTGGAGATGGTGGTTAACTACGAGCTGTCGTGGGATCCCGAAGTGCATATCCACCGCATCGGCCGTACCGCCCGCGCCGGTGAAAGCGGGCTGGCCATCAGCCTCTGCGCGCCGGAAGAGGCCCAGCGTGCGAATGCGCTCGAAGAAATGCTGAATATGAAACTCAACTGGCACCCGCTGCCGACCGGGCTGCGCATCATCCCGCTGGAAGCCACTATGGCGACGCTGTGCATCGACGGCGGCAAGAAAGCCAAAATGCGTCCCGGCGATATTCTGGGAGCGTTAACCGGTGACATGGGGTTGGATGGCGCCGATATCGGTAAGATTATGATTCACCCGACGCATGCCTACGTGGCGGTGAAGCAGTCGGTAGCCCGCCATGCGTGGAAGCAGTTGCAGCAGGGGAAAATTAAAGGCAAGGCGGTGAAAGTCCGGTTGCTGAAGTGATGTGAGAAAAAAATCACGTATGCGCTGTGGTCCTCGATTAACTGATAACGCATAAGGTTTTCTGGCCGCTCGGCGGTCAGAACCTGCTTTGTCTTTCCTATTTTAGATTTCAGAGAAAAGAGGGGAAATAGACGGTAAGCTAATTATTAGATCAGAGTAAACTATCCACTCAAGATGAAAAACAGGAGCCACGCACTTTACACTAGCGCTCCGTATAAGAATGACCTATAAATAAGTCACCGTCACCACGTTAATTCAGACGGTTTATACGTTATCTCTATGCTTTTTAGGAATAAATAGTTCGCTTTTTCTAATTGTTTCCCAATATTCATATTATTAAGGATGAATGCTATGAATGGAAATATAGTTTGCTGGGTTCGTCATTGTTTCAGTGCGGCTGTTTTTGTATCAGCCACGGCAGGTTCGTTCTCTGCCGCTGCTGATACAGTAAAAATTGACGCAAAAATCAATTACCAGACAATTCAAGGGTTTGGTGGAATGAGTGGGGTTGGGTGGATCAATGATCTGACAACAGAACAAATTAATACTGCATTCGGTAGTGATGTCGACCAGATAGGGCTATCAATTATGCGAATCAGAATTGATCCAGACTCCAGTAAATGGAATATACAGCTTCCGAGTGCACGTCAGGCCGTCTCGCTAGGGGCTAAATTAATGGCAACCCCCTGGACACCTCCCGCGTATATGAAAAGCAACAACAGCCTGATAAACGGCGGGCGTTTGCTGCCGGCATATTATTCCGCCTATACCTCGCACCTGCTGGATTTTTCCAAATACATGCAGACTAATGGTGCTTCTCTTTATGCCATTTCTATACAAAATGAACCTGACTGGAAACCCGACTATGAATCTTGTGAGTGGAGTGGTGATGAATTTAAAAACTATCTTAAATCGCAAGGCTCTAAATTTGGTTCTCTTAAAGTAATTGTCGGAGAGTCATTAGGATTTAATCCTAAATTAACTGACCCGGTATTGAATGATAGTGACGCATCAAAATACGTTGCAATCGTAGGGGGACACTTATATGGCACAACGCCTAAAGCGTATCCCTTAGCTCAAAACGCGGGTAAACAGATTTGGATGACCGAGCACTATGTTGACTCAAAGCAATCGGCTAATAACTGGACGTCAGCCCTTGAAGTGGGAGCTGAGCTGAATGCCAGCATGGTGGCAAACTATAATGCTTATGTATGGTGGTATATCCGCCGCTCCTATGGATTGCTTACTGAAGACGGCAAAGTCAGTAAGCGTGGTTATGTGATGTCTCAATATGCCCGGTTCGTTCGCCCAGGGTTCCAGCGTATTCAGGCTACGGAAAACCCCCAGTCAAATGTTCATCTGACAGCCTACAAGAACGCAGATGGAAAAATGGTCATTGTTGCGGTAAACACGAATGATTCAGATCAAATGCTGTCGTTGAATATCAGTAATGCCAACGTCGGTAAATTTGAAAAATACAGCACATCCGCGGTGATGAATGTTGAATATGGCGGAACATATCAGGTCGATAATAGCGGCAAAGCGACGGTATGGCTGAATCCGTTAAGTGTGACGACCTTTGTCAGTAAATAACCAGTCCTGTTAGCCCGATTGGTTCTGATAAATCAGACTGAAAGCATGAGAGTTACCGATTGCGATAGGGGATAGCGCCCTGATGCAAAAAAGTAACTCTCATGTTGCTTACTAATAATCTTCATTAAACACAACGCATGCTTACTGAATCAGGCTGAAGAAATCGGTAATCTGATTGATTGGGGAAGAGAATAATCAGGGAAGAGATCAACGTTTGGCGTTGTATTCGACCTGCACGAGCGTTTTCCATAATTTTATCTGGCTGTGTTTTGGATTAAAAAATCAATCAGCGTCTTGACTCTTTTGGTTTTACCCGCGCTTTTAGGGTAGTAGAGATAAACTGGCGGATAGGTTTTCCAGTAAGACTCCATCACGGGAATAAACTTCTCTTTATCCGGCTGTAACCGATAAATGGGTTCAAATAGCCTGCCAATACCCAAGCTGTTACGTATTCCGTCAGCCATAACGTCAATATCGTTGCTGATTAACTGGCCCGGCATATCAACGGTCAATTGCTCTCCTTTATAATCCAGAATCAGTGGAAGGATGCGATTATTAGTAATGAATCGGTAACCGATAAGTCTGTGCTGGTGAAGATCGGCTGGTGACGCCGGCGTACCGAACGCTTTAAGATATGCCGCTGAAGCGTACAGCCCTTCCCGAAAAGGCTTCATCAGCTGGCGCGCAACAACGCCGCCCTCAAGAATGTCGCCAAACCGAATCCCCAGATCGAATCTTTCATCAATGATATTGATGGTCCCGTCGTAAACGGAAATCTCAAGTTGGATCCCCGGATAACGCTGGCAAAACTCCGCCATCGCGGGTTTGAGTATAAGCAGGTAAGCGAAGCGGGAGAGGGTAATCCTGATCAGACCTGATGGTTCCTGATTTTGATCTTTTATGCTTTCCAGTGCTTTTTCCAACGAGTCCACGGCGACAGCGGTCTGCTCTAACAACTGCTGTCCGGCATCCGTCAGTTCAATACGCCGCGTTGTGCGGACAAACAGGGGATGACCAATGTGCTGTTCAAGGAGTTTGAGCGCCTTACTGACCGAGGGAGGGGTGATCTCCAGTTTTCTTGCGGCAGCCGAGATACTGCCCTCGCGCGCAATGCTCTGGAAGATGCGTATTTGGTTGTATATCACGTTATTCATCACGTCATCCTGATGCAATGGGCTACTGATTATTAACCACAGGCTAAATATCCTTGAATCAATGATGGCCTAATCTTATCAAAATCGCGAGCTTATACTTCTCCTCGGTTACTCCCCTGTTTGTTAAGTTCAGGAGCCTGAAATGAGAATGTTGTGTCTGGATATACCTGCCACCGGAGCCACTCTGGAAAATTATGCCCCTCATCTGACTTCGGAGGCTTTACATGCCTGGGGTTTGTATAAATCCGGCGTTATCAGGGATATCTATTTCCGTCAGGATCGCCCTGGCGTAGCAATTTTTCTGGAGTGCGATTCGGTAGACGAAGCCAGAACGGTCATGGCGGATTTCCCGCTTGCAAAAGCCGGTCTGCTTGCCTTTGAGTGCATCCCTCTTGGCTCATTTACTAACTGGGAAACGCTTTTTTCCAGCGAGTACAAAAATCAGTCAGAGGAAGCGATGAAATGAAATCAGACCTGAAGCCCGTATTGTGCGTCGTCACCAGCCATCCGATAAAAGGTGCGTCCGGTGTTGCTACCGGATTCTACATGGCCGAACTCACGCACCCCATGAAAGTTCTGGAAGACGCAGGGATCAAAACGATTATTGCCAGCATACGCGGAGGCCAGCCGCCGGTGGACGGCTTCGAGCTTAGCGATCCCGCGAACGCCTGGTTCTGGAACGAAACCGATTTTCAGCATCGATTGGCCAACACACCGCCCTTATCTGAACTGAATGGCGCAGACTATTCCGCCGTCTTCTTTGCCGGTGGGCACGGAACCATGTGGGACTACCGCGATAGTCAAGATGCGCAGCGGATTATCCGGGAAGTTTACGAAAGCGGTGGGATCGTCTCTGCCGTATGTCACGGCCCGGCTGCGCTTGTCGATGCAAAACTCAGTAACGGTGAATCCCTTGTGAAAGGTAAGAATGTTGCGGCCTTCACCAATAAAGAAGAGCACGAAGTACAGGGAACGGCAATCGTGCCTTTTCTGTTAGAAACCGCCCTCAGGGAGCATGGCGCACTTCACCATGAGGCGCCTAATTGGTCAGTAAATATTATTACTGATGGGCGCTTAATTACCGGTCAAAACCCGGCCTCAGCGCACGGCGTTGGCGTGGCTCTGGTGGACGCGCTGCTATAGCGATTGGCTGATTTCTCCACTTATCAGGACACTGATACCGGATTGCCGCGGTTCTCACTGCTTCAATTTTGCCTTACGTTCAACAACCCTCAATCTTTGTGGCCGGATGCAGCAGCATGCCGCCGGCCGTTTTTTCCGGAGAAAGAAATGAAACATTTACCGAAAATAGCGCTGGGAACCTGGTCCTGGGGGGCGGGATTCGCAGGTGGAGACACCGTATTCGGTAACAGTCTCTCTGATAAACAGATGGAAGACGTGTTCAGTACCGCTATGGATAAGGGGCTTAACCTTTGGGACACCGCCGCCGTTTATGGGATGGGCAGCTCCGAAACGGCTCTGGGGACGCTGGTTCGCCGGTATCCGCGTAACGACATCATTTTATCCACTAAATTTACGCCGCAAATTGCTGATGAGAAAGCCGCCCAGCCCGTGACCGCCATGCTTGAGGAAAGCCTTGAGCGTCTTGGCGTTCAGGCGATTGATATCTACTGGATCCATAATCCTTCTGATGTAGAGAAATGGGTGCCGGGTCTTATTCCACTTTTACAAAGTGGCAGGGTTAAGCACGTTGGGGTGTCCAATCACAGTCTGGAGCAGATCAAGCGGGCAAATGAAATCCTTAAGCCGGCAGGTTTTTCAGTAAGCGCGGTTCAGAATCACTACAGTCTGTTGTATCGGTCATCAGAAGATGCCGGGATCCTCGACTATTGCCATAAGAATAACATCATATTTTTTGCCTACATGGTGCTGGAACAAGGGGCGCTGAGCGGTCGTTACAGCCCGGAAAACCCTATGCCTCCCGGCAGCGGGCGAGCTGAAACCTATAACAACGTTTTACCGCAGTTGGAAAATCTAACCGAGGCGATGAAGGCTATTGGTGCAGCCAGAAACGCCAGCGTCGCGCAGGTCGCCATCGCATGGGCAGTGGCGAAAGGCACGCTGCCTATTATCGGAGCCACAAAAGTACATCATGTGCTGGACGCTGCCGGCGCAGCGGAAATCCAACTCAGCGCCGACGAAACTGAAATGCTGGAACGCCTGGCTGAAGAAACGGGCGTTGATACCCGCGGCGCATGGGAAAAACCGATGATTTAGCACGTTTATCATGGAATAAGCGGCTGAGATTAAGCCATTGATTCGTGGCTTAGCGCTGACAACACGGACAGTTAAAGGGAAGAACCGTTATGACATCAGGATTTTCCGTCGGGCGTCGCAACGTGCTACGGGCTGGATTCAACGTTCTGGCGGGTATAGCCATGTCCAGCCTGTTCTCTCGTTTTACTACGGCTGCGGTCATCCACCTCCACGAGCGGAGAGCGAAAACGATGAAAGTCATTTGCCTTGAAGAACATACTCTGGATAAACCGCTGGGCATGGCATCCTTGCCCGTAGCGCTTGCTCAGGCACCGTTTCTTTCTGACTGGGGACGGACCGTGTCTGATGGCAATAATCCGGATCGACGCCGTCCGCAAATCGAAAAAAACGGCCTGATTAATGTTAAGGGCGCAGACATTGGCGACGGGCGTTTAAACGATATGGACAATGCCGGTATTACCATGCAGGTTTTGTCGATCGGAGGATTTCCTCATCTTGCCCCGGCCGCTGACGTCATCAATCTGAGCCGCGCGGCTAACGACCGCCTCGCCGAGGCGGTGAGCCGTAATCCCGGCCGGTTCGCAGCTTTCGCGACGCTTCCCTGGGCGCAGCCCGATGCGGCCGAAGAGGAGCTTGGGAGGGCGGTCAATCAGTTGGGGTTCAAAGGCGCGCTGTTAAACGGCAGGCCATCAGAAAATTTTCTCGACCATCCGGACTTCGAAAGCCTTTTGTCCCGTTTTAACGAGCTCAAAGTGCCGCTCTATCTGCATCCGGGGCTGCCGGTTCACACCGTGCAGCAGGCTTATTACAGTGGCTTCAGCGATGAGGTTTCCGCCAGGCTGTCAATGTTTGGCTGGGGATGGCATCACGAAGCGGGGATTCATTTGCTGCGATTAATCCTGTCCGGCGCATTCGACCGATACCCTGATTTGCAGGTGATCAGCGGTCACTGGGGAGAGATGTTGCCGTTCTGGTTACAACGTCTTGACGATAGTATTCCGCAGGCTGCTTCAGGTTTGCATCGCTCCATGACGCAGACCTTTCAGGAGCAGGTTTACGTTACGCCCAGCGGTATGCTGACTTTGCCCCATTTCCGGTTTATTTATGAATTTATGGGGGCTAAGCGAATTCTTTTCTCTGTCGATTATCCCTACCAGACTCTGGATGGCGTGATGGAGTTTATCCAACGCTTGCCCATCGCTGAAGAAGAAAAAGAAGCGATAGCCTTCCGCAATGCGGAGCAGTTACTCGGCTTAATATCTTAACGAGAGACTAACTCCGGCATCACAAGGGAAGGTCAATCTGGCTTTTGCTTATTATTAGTTTTTAGCTAAAAGTCCTTAAGCTATTAGTACCCTAAAAAACAGAATCTGACCTGCCTATACTGTACATCTGTGATACAACGCACTGTTAACGAGCTAAAAATGCAAAACATATTGATTATTTCAGGACATCCTAATCTTAAGGAGTCCGTAGGTAATGTGGTAATTCTGGACGAGGTGGCTCAGGCTCTGCCTGACGTTGAAATCCGTTGTCTGGATACGCTGTATCCGGATTACAACATCGACGTTGCAGCGGAGCAGGAAGCGCTGCTGAAAGCCGACGTAATTGTCTGGCAGTTTCCTTTTTCCTGGTATTCGCTGCCAGGAATTATGAAATTATGGCTCGATCGGGTTTTTGTTCACGGATTTGCTCATGGGTCAACGGCAAAACTCGGTGGTAAAAAACTCATTCTCTCTTTCACTACCGGGGCACCTCAAGCGCTTTATTCCTCTGAAGGATTCTTTGGTCATACCATTGAAGATTATCTGACTCAGTTTGAGACTACCGCGGTGCTGTGTAATCTGGATATGCAGGAACCGGTTTATACCTGCGGCATTAGTTATGCGGATCGCGACGAAGCCAAAATAGCGCAACAGCAAACGATGGCAAAAGAACACGCCTCACGTCTGATTGCTATCTTGAAAGCGTTATCACCCGAATAGATGAAGGAGCAACGGATGAAATGGATTCAATTCTGTAGAGCAGCAAAAATTGCCATTATTTTTATGTTTCTGTTTCCGGTCAGTAAAGCCACCAGCAACGATAAGACTAATATTAAAACACTCGTTATCGTTTCCCATCCTTATCCGGAACGCTCTGTTATGACCAAGGGTTTGCAGGCGGCAGCGGAGCGCGTTGAAGGCGTGACGGTTCGTAATCTCGAAACGATCTATGGTTTTGACACGCGCAAAATTAATGCTGAAGAAGAGCGGCGGATAATGCGGGAACATGCACGCATTGTTTTTATATTTCCGACCCACTGGTTCAATATTACCCCCATGATGAAAGCCTGGATGAATGACACATGGGGCAATGTTGGGCCGGGATTATGGCAAGGTAAAGAGATGCTCATCGTCAGCACGGCGGCTGGCGGAGACTCTACTTATGGCGAAGCCGGCAGAATCGGCGTCACGCTTGCTGATGTATTTTTGCCAATGAAAGCAAGCGCTTTACACGCCGGTATGACTTATCTTGCACCGCTTGTCTTTCTGCACGCCAGCAGCAGCCGGCTTGCAGAATATCAGCGACAACTTATTGAACGTCTTAAAATGTAGATTGATAGATTCTCATCCGATAACCCGTTATTAAACAAAGGCAAACTGTGAAAAATATCATAGCCATTGCACTATTCCTGCTGAGCAGTAGCCCTGTTTTTGCTCAGAGTGCAGCATCTGTGGATAAACCCATTATGAATATCTTCGAACTCGACATCAAAACGGGGAAAAACCATCTATATAACGAAATTGCCAGAAGCAATATTACCGCTTCCATAGAAAATGAACGCGGCACATTAGCGATGTACGCTTTACGGCGTAAAGATAATCCTCATCATGCGTATATGATTGAAATTTATTCGGGCCATGATGCTTACAACAAACATTTAGATTCAAATCAGTATAAGGATTTTATTAAACGAGCGCCCGAACTGATTGATCAGAAGCGCAAAACGGAAGTCACGCCACAGTTTCTAAGCGATAAGAAAATCGTACAGAACGAAAAGACGATAAATAACCTGGTTATTGTCGATGTGAAACCTGAGTATCAGCAAGCGTTCAGAAATATTGTGCTACCTGAAATGGCCGAATCTTTGAGGGTTGAGGAGGGCGTACTGGCTATGTACGCCGCGACCGATGCTAATAAGGAAAGCCGCTGGTACTTCTATGAAATTTACGCCAGTGAAACTGAATATCAACGGCACCGAGAAACGCCGCACTTCAGGGCTTATATAACGCAAACGACAGAAATGACGACCAGGAAAGCGTCTATTCCGGTTGTGCCGGACTTTCTCAGGAATAAGGGTGATATGAAGGCGAGTGATGAACAACATTAAATATCATCTCTGAAACATCATCTACTTAATTGATAAATGAGGTTTTGCTATGAAAAAGGCTATTGCCGCCGCCGCGATGTCACTCGTTCTGGCAGAGTTTGCATCTGCTGAAGAAAAACAAGGTGAAGCTATGTTGAAAGTTAATCCATCAATCCTGTCAGTTGCCGATATTCAGTCGGTTTCCCCCGCACTGGCCCGCTTCGGGAGTGAAGTGATAACGAATGACCTCTGGAAACGAGGCGAGCTATCCCAGCGCGACCGTAGCATTGTAACGGTGGCTATTCTTATTGCCAGAAACCAGCCCGCAGAGCTCAAACATTATGTCGGGGTCGCCCTCGATAGCGGGGTTACGACGGTTGAAATATCAGAAATAGTTACCCACCTGGCTTTTTATTCCGGCTGGCCAAATGCGATGTCCGCCATTGCGGTCATCAAAGGCGTTTTTCACGATCGCGGAATTGGGGCAGAACAGTTAGCCGAAGCCTCTCCGGTGCTTTTGCCGCTTAATCAGGAGGCGGAGAAACAGCGTTCAGAAACGGTAGAAAAAAACGTCGGGCCTATTTCTCCCGGGCTGGTGAAATTTACGGCCGACCCTCTCTTTCTTGACTTGTGGCAGAGGCCCGCGCTGAAGCCCCGCGATCGAAGCCTCGTGACGGTCAGCGCGCTGATTGCATCGGGACAGAGTGCGCAAATTAGTTACCACCTTAACCGGGCGATGGACAATGGGCTGACCGCTGAAGAGGCTGGTGAGCTTGTGACTCATGCCGCGTTCTATGCCGGCTGGCCAAATGCTTTTTCAGCAGCCCCGGTTGTAGGCGAGGTTTTGCGCGCCCGCGTAACGAAAGCAGGGTAAGAAGGGCGGTAGATAAGAATACAACGTTCAATAATATAAAAACGATTTTATCATGGCCGGTGCTGTGTAATACCAGTGAGCATAATGTCCTTATACCGTTATGGTACTCACCTATGTGTTCAGTTTGGGCTGGGCTTCCATAAGATCATCTGAGCATTCTGAAAAGAAAAACCCACGCAATTACGTGGGTTTTATCAGGTATGTTGTTTCTTATGAGATTCGGCGAAATCTCATTAGACAACAGAAATTATTTTAGACGTTGAACAAGAAGTTCATAATATCGCCATCCTTAACGATATATTCTTTCCCTTCTGAACGCATTTTGCCGGCCTCTTTGGCGCCTTGTTCACCTTTGTACGTGATGAAATCGTCAAAGGCGATGGTCTGGGCGCGGATAAAACCTTTCTCGAAGTCGGTGTGGATTTTACCGGCCGCCTGCGGGGCAGTGGCGCCGACCGGGATGGTCCAGGCGCGGACTTCTTTCACCCCGGCGGTGAAGTAAGTTTGCAGGTTAAGCAACTCATAACCGGCGCGGATCACGCGGTTCAGCCCCGGCTCTTCCAGACCTAACTCGGCCATGAATTCGTCGCGCTCGGCGTCGTCCAGCTCGGCGATGTCCGATTCCACGGCAGCACAGACGGGAACAACCACAGAACCTTCTTTGGCGGCGATTTCACGCACCTGATCCAGATACGGGTTGTTCTCGAAGCCGTCTTCGTTGACGTTGGCGATGTACATGGTTGGCTTCAACGTCAGGAAGCTCAGGTAACGAATGGCTGCTTTCTCTTCCGTACTCAGGTCCAATGCGCGCAGCATGCCGGCTTTTTCCAGCTGCGGCAGGCATTTTTCCAGCGCCGCTTGTTCAATTTTGGCGTCTTTATCGCCGCCTTTAGCTTTCTTTTGTACACGGTGCAGCGCACGCTCACAGGTGTCCAGATCCGACAGCGCCAGCTCGGTGTTGATGGTATCGATATCGTCAGCCGGATTGACCTTGCCCGAAACGTGGATGATGTTGTCGTTTTCAAAACAGCGCACCACGTGGCCGATGGCTTCGGTTTCGCGGATGTTGGTCAGGAACTGGTTGCCCAAACCTTCGCCTTTGGACGCGCCTTTTACCAGACCGGCGATATCCACAAATTCCATGGTGGTGGGGACGGTACGCTGTGGTTTGACAATCTCGGCCAACTGGTCGAGGCGCAGGTCCGGCATCGGCACTACGCCGGTGTTAGGCTCGATAGTACAAAACGGAAAGTTGGCCGCTTCGATGCCGGCTTTGGTCAGCGCGTTGAACAGAGTGGATTTACCCACGTTAGGCAGCCCAACGATACCGCATTTGAATCCCATGTTTATGTCACCTTAAAAATCACTAATCATCAGACTTTCGTTGCAAAAAGCCTGTCAGAATGGAAAAAGTCAGTCTTGACGCCAATTATACACATAATGCGGCATGAACTCGATCCGCCCGATCGCCCATTACGACGCTTTGAACGCGTGCAGACGGTTCATGGCTTTGATCATGTCTTCCTTCATCAGGATATCGGTGCAGCGCAATGATTCGTCAATCGCCTGATCGATCAGCGCCTGTTCGCTGGTGGGCGGCTTACCCAGCACAAATCCCACCACCTTATTTTTATCGCCCGGATGGCCGATGCCGATGCGCAACCGATGAAAATTGGGGTTGTTGCCGAGTTTGCTGACGATATCCTTCAGCCCATTGTGGCCGCCGTGACCGCCGCCGAGCTTCAGTTTGGCGACGCCGGGCGGCAGATCCAGTTCATCATGCGCCACCAGAATTTCATCCGGCGCGATACGGTAAAAGGTCGCCATCGCCGCCACCGCTTTGCCGCTCAGGTTCATGAACGTGGTGGGCACCAGCAGGCGCACATCCTTGCCTGCCAGCGTCAGGCGCGCGGTATAGCCGAAAAACTTGCTCTCTTCTTTCAGCGACTGCCGGTAGGCTTCCGCCAGACGGTCAACGTACCAGGCACCGGCGTTATGGCGGGTGGCGGCGTATTCGGCGCCGGGGTTGGCCAGACCTACAATCAATTTGATGCCACTCACAGTTTAATACCACTCATAATTCGATACGACTCACGCGATACGTTTCCGGATTGGGTGCCGCCGGAGGCAACGCAACTCACCGGGATAATTGGCAAAGTCGTTAGTTTAACTCAGGGGAAGTTGATCACCAACATGTGATCCTTCACGCAACCCCATTGTGAAGTGCTGTTTATACTGTGAACAGATCAGAAAGACACGCAGCAATATTCTGATTATTTCCACTGGATATTTCTGGAGGTGAAATATGAAACGTAGAAATGCTGTGATGGTAGGCAACGCATTTATGGGATTAGGTATGTTGCTTATGATTGCCGGAATAGCCTATTCGATTGCCAATCAGCTGCCTGAATTGAATTTGCCGGGTTCGCTCTATTATATAGAACTGCTGGCTATTTTTGCCGGTGCTATTCTGTGGCTGGCCGGCGCGCGTATTGGCGGGCGGGAAAACGTGACGGATCGTTATTGGTGGCTGAAGCACTTTGATAAGCGCTGCCGCCGCGAACGGCATCTATAAATAGTTCTGCATATTAATGGGTTATCCTTTTCCATTCTGACGCATAACGTTGACCGGATAAAGCGGAACGGCAGATAAGAGCAAGGATAATATTATGTGCTCACATGGCTATTTAGGCGCGATAGACAACTTCCTTATTTAGCAAAAAGTTGATTTTAACCTGATAGTGGCTGAATGCGGTGGCGGACATCCGCAACGTTAATGCTTAAAAATCAGCATATAACCCCATGATGTTAATGGGACGAATTATATTTACTCAAATATTCATTGTACGTGAGCATATATCGATAAAGGCACGCAGCTTGGGTTGATTTCTGCCCGCTTTGGAAAAGTAGAGAAAAAGACCATCATTGCCTGGAGAACTGTCAAGCAGCGCAGGCTCCAGCGTTCCCATTGCCAGTTCGCGCGAAGTATGAAACGTAGAAGAATAAATGAGTCCAACCCCTTTAACGGCAAGGCTACGCATAAGCTCGCCATCGTTGACAGTAATAGGGCCAGCCGGATCAATTCGTACTGTTTCATTGTTCTCAATAAACTCCCAACGGTAAATATCGCCTTTTTCCGGGCGACGAAACCGGATGCATTCATGATGAACAAGATCGCTGGTAACGTTGGGCTTTCCCTTTGCTTTGAAATAGGCGGGTGATCCAAAAACGGCCCATTGGAAAGGTTTGGAAAGCCTAATCGCAATCATATCCTGCTCAATGTATGAACCGATCAAAATACCGGCATCATAACCTTCAGAAATAAAATTGTTGTGACGATTACTGACGGTAATGTCCAGGTTTACATTTGGCCACGCCTGACGAAATGCGGGCAGTAGAGGCTCGATGACATGCGGTAAGGCCAGGCGTTCCACAATCAACCGCAATGTGCCGGCAGGCGCTCTGGACGACTGAATGGTATCTTCAAGGCTGGTTGCAATTGCACGCGCGGCAGGTTCAATCTTCAAAAGCAGGTTTTTTCCTGCTTCTGTCAATGCCATTTTGCGGGTTGTTCTATGAAAGAGCAGTACGCCGAGACGGTGTTCCAGTTTCTGTAGCGCCAGACTGATGGCCCCCGGTGTTTTGCCAAGATCAAGAGCCGCCTTCCGGATACTGAGCCTTTTCGAGATGGCTAGAAATTCCTGCAATCCATCAAAGTTATTGTCCTGGCTCATCTTGCATTCTCATCTGTTTTAGCTCGTCCGCATATTGACATTCTGCGGTAATAATCCTCATCAACACAAGATTATTAGCCTGTTTTTTTAAACAATCTGTCCCGTTTTAGCTGTCTACTTCTGGTTATTGAACTTGGATACAGTGAGGACAACTCCAACAACCTGAAGGAAATCATATGTCACTTGCAAAGTATTTCGTTCGTCTCATCGTCGCAATTACCGCATTCACGGCTTCTACCGTTGCGGAGGCAGCTCAGGACACTCAAAAGCAAGAAAAAATACTCATCGTCGTTTCCAGTCTGGATAAGAAAACCGAGAATCTCGTCGGCGGGTTTTGGTTTCCAGAACTGACTCATCCGGTTAAGGTGTTTGATAAAGCGGGCCTTGATTTTGATATCGCCAGTCCCAGAGGCGGTTTGGCGCCTTTCGATGGTTTTGATTTGAAAGATCAGGCCAGTCTGGATTTCTGGACCAATCCTCGTCACCGAAACAAGCTGGGTCAAACGATTAAACTATCGGATATCGACCCATCAAAATATTCTGCGATTCTGCTTGTCGGCGGTCATGGCCCGATGTGGGATTTTGTAAATAACGCCGAACTTAGTCGCATTGTGCGGGCTATGTATGAAAATAACGACATTATTAGTGCCGTTTGTCATGGCCCCGCAGGGCTCATAAACGTGAAACTCAGCAACGGTGAAAACTTAATTAAAGGCCGTCGTCTCACGGGGTTCACCGCTGAGGAAGAGGTTTCGCGTCAGTACGACAAGATCGTTCCATTTGAACTGGAAAGCGCTTTGGAAAAGGGCGGCGCCAGGTTTGAACAGGCCCCCATATTTGAGAACAAAGTCGTGGTGGATGGCCGCCTGATCACCGGACAAAATCCAGCTTCGGCAACGGCGCTGGGAGAAGTAGTGGTCAAAGCGTTACAAGCCAGGACACGGTAAAAAACGACCGCATAGCCGATAGTTCCACGCGGCTAAGAATCGGCTGCTGGTTCGGTGTCTCGGTCAAAACCCGGAAATATTTTTCGCTGCCAGTAAAAACGCCATCGGATAATGATTATCCGATGGCGTAGTTATTTGCAGCGAAAATATCGATTAGTGCTCAAACATCGCAGAAATGGATTCTTCGTTGCTGATACGGCGGATGGCTTCCGCCAGCATGCCTGACAAGGTCAGCGTGCGTACGTTAGGCAGCGATTTGATATTTTCTGACAGCGGAATGGTATCGCAGACAATCACTTCATCAATAACAGAGTTCTTGATGTTCTCGTAAGCGTTGCCAGAGAAAATCGGATGGGTGGCGTAAGCGAAGACGCGTTTGGCGCCACGCTCTTTCAGGGCTTCCGCCGCTTTGCACAAGGTGCCGCCGGTGTCGATCATGTCGTCGACCAGCACGCAGTCGCGGCCGGCTACGTCACCGATGATGTGCATCACCTGAGAGACGTTGGCGCGCGGGCGGCGCTTGTCGATGATCGCCATATCGGTGTCGTTCAGCAGTTTGGCGATAGCGCGGGCGCGAACCACGCCGCCGATATCCGGAGAAACGACGATCGGGTTGTCCAGATTCTGTTGCAACATGTCTTCCAACAGGATCGGGCTGCCGAACACGTTGTCCACCGGCACGTCGAAGAACCCCTGAATCTGCTCGGCGTGGAGATCCACCGTCAGGACACGGTCAACGCCGACGCTGGAGAGGAAGTCAGCCACAACTTTGGCGGTAATCGGCACACGGGCGGAACGCACACGGCGATCCTGACGGGCATAGCCGAAGTAGGGGATAACAGCGGTAATACGTCCTGCGGAAGCGCGGCGCAGGGCATCAACCATAACGACCAGCTCCATCAGATTGTCATTGGTGGGAGCACAGGTCGACTGGATGATGAAAATATCACCACCGCGTACATTTTCGTTGATTTGTACGCTGACTTCGCCGTCGCTAAAACGACCAACAGCAGCGTCGCCCAGACTGGTGTACAAACGGTTGGCAATACGTTGTGCTAGTTCCGGTGTGGCGTTACCAGCAAAAAGCTTCATATCAGGCACGAGAAGAACCTCAAGCTTGCGTCCAGAGAAATATCCGCCTGCGGAAGGCCGTGTGTCGTACCGCAAGCAGGATATACATACGGGTGTATGGAAAAGATCGCTAGAACATCACGGTCGGCGGTGGTGTTTTAGCAATCCTTAGATTGCCCGGAAAGCCGCCGTTGCAGCGGGGAAACGTTAACACCACGCGCAACAAAGCCATGCAATAATCCTTCCGGGGCCCGGTTTAGCACCTGACGAGCGGCGGACTCGGTGTCGAATTCGGCAAACACGCAAGCGCCGGTGCCGGTCAGGCGCGACGGTGCGTATTCTAACAGCCATAAAAGTCGCTCTTCAACCTCACGAAAACGTTTTCTTGCGACGGCTTCACAATCGTTGCTGAAAGTTTGTGTCAGTAATTGTGACAGCGGGCGTACCGGCGTATCTCGCGTCAAATCCGGATCGGCAAAGATGAGCGGGGTCGGAATGCTGACGCCGGGATGAACCACCAGATACCATTTTTCCGGCGGCGACACGGGGGTCAGCTGTTCTCCCACGCCTTCGGCGAACGCGGCGTGCCCATGCACGAACACCGGCACATCCGCTCCCAGCTTCAGGCCCAGTGCGGCCAGCGTGTCGACCGGTATCTGGCAGCGCCACAACTGGTTCAGCGCCACTAATACGGTAGCGGCGTTTGACGAACCGCCGCCCAGACCGCCGCCCATCGGCAGACGTTTGTCGACGGCGATGTCGGCGCCGGCAAACGGTAACCCCGCCTGTTGACAATAGGTCTGCAACTGGCGAGCGGCGCGAACCACCAGATTTTGTTCATCGGGGACGCCGGGCAACGGCGTCGACAACACAATGTGCTGATCCTGACGCGGGGTGATGGTCAGGGTGTCGCCGTAATCCAGAAACTGAAACAGCGTCTGCAGATTATGGTATCCGTCCGGGCGGCGGCCGGTGATGTACAAAAACAGATTCAGCTTGGCCGGGGAAGGCCAGCGATTGCATGCGGTCGCCATGATTTATTGCGTCGTCCAGTTGTCCATTTTCAGTTTGATGCGCTGCTCGCCCTGCGTCAGTTCCAGGCTTTGCGGCAACGGCAGCGGACTATCGGTATAGGACTGATAGGACACGCTCCAGTGCTGGTCGCCCTGCTGATAGTTTACGCTGCGCAGCAGGGCGCGCTCATCCAGTGCGAAATCCTGCGCGTCGCCCGGCAGGCCGAGCATCCACTGGCGCAAATTATCGAGCGGAATAGCCATGCCGGTTAGCTGCTGAACCATGTATTGCGCGTCTTTACCCACATAGCGCTTGCCCTGACCGTCGGTAATTTGAACGCTGTTCGCGCCGGCCTGCAGTTCCAGTTCGGTACTGCCCAGCGGGCTGGTCAGCAGCAGACGGTAACGCTGCGGCGAAAATTGCTGCCAGAAGAAACGGGCATACAGCTTTTTCCTATCGGAAATATAGGCGAATGAGCCGCGGGTCTGATAGTTGGTCAGATTTTGCACTTTTTGCTCATGCTCGCGCCACTCGGGAGAGGTCGGTTTTTTACCCGGCAAGGTGGGCTGCGTCAGGGTACAGGCAGTCAGTAACACACTCGCCAAAGGCAGTAACCGTAAGGCGCGAACGGGATTATTGGGCATGTCGAAAAGGTCCTGTTACAAGCATCATGGGTTCACAACAAGGCGTCACGCTAGCGGGGTTGGCTGGCAGCGTCAATGCCTGTGATGCTGCCCGGCGCGCTGGCGACAACGTGAACGCGGTTGCCCTGGGTCACTTTTCTTGCCCGCAGGCTTCAAGTAGAATGCCCCTCAGATGAAACCCATACTAACACCGGGATTACTCTGTAAACCATGACCCTGCTTGCGCTTGGCATCAATCATAAAACAGCACCAGTCTCTCTGCGGGAGCGCGTAGCGTTCTCTCCGGACAGACAGGGGCAGGCGCTGCACAGTCTGTTACAGCAACCGTTAGTTCAGGGCGGCGTGTTGCTTTCCACCTGCAACCGTACCGAACTCTATCTCAGCGTGGACGAGCAGGAAAACCGGCACGAGCAACTGATTGCCTGGCTGTGTGATTATCACCGGCTCAATCCTGAGGAAATCCGCAAAAATCTCTACTGGCATGAAGGCAACGCTGCTGTCAGTCATCTGATGCGCGTCGCCAGCGGGCTGGATTCGCTGGTGCTGGGTGAACCCCAGATTCTGGGGCAGGTCAAGAAAGCGTTTGCCGATTCTCAGCGCGAACGTTCGCTGTCCGGCGATCTGGAGCGCATGTTCCAGAAATCGTTTACCGTCGCCAAACGGGTGCGTACCGAAACCGATATCGGCGCCAGCGCGGTGTCGGTAGCGTTTGCCGCCTGTACGCTGGCGCGGCAGATCTTCGAATCTTTGGCCGACGTCAATGTGCTGCTGGTGGGCGCAGGCGAAACCATCGAGCTGGTGTCCCGCCATCTGCGCGAACACCGCGTGAAGCGGATGGTGATTGCCAACCGGACGCGCGAGCGCGCTCAGGCGCTGGCGGAAGAAGTGGGCGCCGACGTGATTACGCTGGCGGAACTGGATGCGTATTTGCCGCAGGCGGACATTGTCATCAGTTCCACCGCCAGTACGCTGCCCATCATCGGCAAAGGGATGATGGAGCGTACGATGAAAACCCGCCGTAATCAGCCGATGCTGATGGTGGATATCGCCGTTCCGCGCGACATCGAACCTGAAGTAGGGCGGCTGCCGAACATTTATCTGTATAGCGTCGACGACCTGCAGGCCATCATTCAGCACAATCTGGCGCAGCGCAAAGCGGCGGCCATTCAGGCTGAGTCCATCGTGCAGCAGGAGTGCTCGGAGTTCATGGCCTGGCTGCGCGCGCAGGCGGCGGTGGACACCATCCGCGATTATCGCTCTCAGGCGGATCGCCTGCGCGAGGACATGACCGCCAAAGCGCTGGCGGCGATACAGAATGGCGGCGATGTAGATGCCATCGTACAGGAACTGGCGCACCGGCTGACCAACCGCCTGATTCATGCTCCCACCCGGTCATTGCAACAGGCCGCCCGCGACGGCGATCTGGAGCGTTTGCAGATTTTGCGTGACAGCCTCGGTCTGAACTAGCATTCTTCTTCCCCCATAATGATTCAACACAGGATTGAACCGCCCGCATGAAGTCTTCTATTGTTGCCAAACTGGAAGCGTTACAAGAGCGCCATGAAGAAGTGCAGGCGTTGCTGGGAGAACCCAGCGTGATTGCCGATATGGACCGTTTCCGGGCGTTGTCCCGCGAGTACGCGCAACTTACCGACATTACCCGTTGCTTTCAGCGCTGGCAGCAGACGCAGGACGATCTTGCCACGGCCGAACTGATGCTGGATGACCCCGAAATGCGCGATTTGGCGCAAGACGAACTGAAAGCGGCCAAAGCGGCCAGCGAAGAACTGGAACAGCAACTGCAGGTGTTGCTGCTGCCGAAGGATCCGGATGATGAACGCGGTTGTTTCCTCGAAATCCGCGCCGGCACCGGTGGCGATGAAGCCGCGCTGTTTGCCGGCGATCTGTTCCGTATGTACAGCCGTTATGCCGAATCCCGTCGCTGGAAGATTGAAATCATGAGCGCAAACGACGGCGAACACGGCGGCTATAAAGAGATGATTGCCAAGGTGGTGGGCGACGGCGCCTACGGCCAGTTGAAATTCGAGTCCGGCGGTCACCGGGTGCAACGCGTGCCGGCCACCGAGTCGCAGGGGCGTATCCATACCTCCGCCTGTACCGTCGCGGTCATGCCGGAAGTGCCGGAAGCGGAACTGCCGGATATCAACCCTTCCGATCTAAAAATCGATACCTTCCGCTCCTCCGGCGCGGGTGGGCAGCACGTCAACACTACCGATTCCGCTATCCGTATCACCCATTTGCCGACCGGCATTGTGGTGGAGTGTCAGGATGAGCGTTCACAGCACAAGAACAAAGCCAAAGCGTTGTCGGTGCTGGCGGCCCGCATTCGCGCCGCGGAAATGAAAAAACGTCAGCAGGAAGAAGCCTCAACCCGGCGTAACTTGTTGGGCAGCGGCGACCGTTCCGATCGTATCCGCACCTATAACTTTCCGCAGGGAAGGGTGACCGATCACCGCATCAACCTGACGCTCTACCGGCTGGACGAAGCGATGGAAGGCAAACTGGATATGTTGATTCAGCCTATCGTGCAGGAATATCAGGCGGATCAACTGGCGGCGCTGGCCGAGCAGGATCAATGAATTATCAGCACTGGCTGAAACAGGCGGCGGCCCGGCTGCAGGGCAGTGACAGCCCGAAACGAGACGCCGAGATCCTACTGGAACATGTGACCGGTAAACGCCGTACGTTTCTGCTGGCTTTTGGTGAAACCGCTTTAACCGACGAAGAGATCCCGGTGCTTGAAGCCTTGCTGGCGCGTCGCGCCACCGGCGAGCCGATTGCCTATCTGGTCGGGCAGCGGGAGTTTTGGTCGCTGCCGCTGGCCGTATCGCCCGCGACGCTGATCCCGCGGCCGGATACCGAGTGTCTGGTCGAGCAGGCGCTGGCGCATTTACCCACCGGCGCCTCATCGGTGCTGGATTTGGGCACCGGCACCGGGGCGATTGCGCTGGCGATTGCGCATGAGCGACCGGATTGTCAGGTGGTGGGGATTGATCGCCAGCCCGACGCGGTAGCGTTGGCCAGTCATAATGCCAGCCAGTTGGGGATCGCCAACGCCCGGTTTTTGCCGGGAGACTGGTTTTCGCCGCTGGATGGACAACGTTTCGCTCTGATTGTCAGCAATCCACCGTACATCGACGAGCATGACCCGCACTTGTCGCGCGGCGATGTGCGCTTCGAGCCTGCCAGCGCGCTGGTGGCGGGAGAGGCGGGGCTGGCCGATTTACGGCAGATTATCCGGCAGGCGGGGGCATTTTTGCTGGATAACGGCTGGTTGCTGCTGGAACATGGCTGGCAGCAGGGCGATGCGGTACGGGCATTACTGACGCAGTACGGTTTTGTGCAGGTGAAAACCTGCCGCGATTATGGCGATAATGAGCGGGTGACGCTGGGGCAATGGCCCGCTGGGGCGACCTGCGTGTGTTGAGTGCGACCTCAGCCTGTGTCATCGGGGCTTGAGCAGGATCACATTGGTAATGATTAGCCATGATTATCGCTTGTCGTTCCGGACAGACCTGCTGACGAGCGCCAGGTTTGGCATTATTATCTGATCCGCTGGCTTCCGCACCCGCAAGGCATGCATGGGCCGATAGAGAAGTTTGCTTTTTCAGACGTGCAGCTGACGTTATCTTTGCTTGATGGAATAACTATGAGTTCTATTGCTGATTTTGAATTTAACCAGTCACCCTTAAGTGAAGGCGTGATTCTGGTTTCCCAGTCAATACGCCGTGATTTTTCCGCGCAGGAAGTGAGACAAAATCTGCAGCAACTCGTTGAAGAAGCGCGGGCGGCCATCTCCGCCGATCTGGATCAGGATCAACAGCTGGAGCAGCTCATTGAGCTCTTCTTCCATACCTGGGGCTTTGGCGGCGCCAGCGGCGTTTACCATTTGTCCGACGTCCTGTGGCTGGACAACGTGCTGGCGACCCGACAGGGGATGCCGGTGTCGTTGGGAATCATCTTCCTGCATATTGCCAATCAGCTGGGGCTGCCGCTGATGCCGGTAATTTTCCCTACCCAACTGATTCTACGCGCCGACTGGCTCGACGATGAAATGTGGCTGATTAATCCGCTGAACGGCGACACGCTGAGCGAACACGTGCTGGAAGTGTGGCTAAAAGGCAACATTGGTCTTTCCGCCAGGCTGATGGATAGCGATCTGGATGAGGCGGAAAACGTGATGATTGTCCGCAAGCTGCTGGATACGCTCAAGGTCGCGTTGATGGAAGAGAAACAGATGGAGCTGGCGTTGCGCGCCAGTGAAGCCGTGTTGCAGTTCGATCCGGAAGATCCGTATGAAATCCGTGACCGCGGCCTGATTTACGCACAGCTGGAGTGCGACCATATCGCCTTGTCAGACCTGAGCTATTTCGTGGAACAATGCCCGGAAGATCCGGTTAGCGAAATGATCAAGGTGCAGATCCACTCCATCGAGCAGAAGCAGATTGTGCTGCACTAGTTCGGGAAAGCGCCTGAACCCCGATCATCTGATTTATCCGACAATAAGGTAAGTTTATGAACAATAAAGTGGTTAACATCGGAGATATCCCGGTTGCCAACTCTCTGCCGTTTGTACTGTTTGGTGGCATGAATGTGCTCGAATCCCGCGATCTGGCGATGCGGATTTGCGAACACTATGTCGCGGTAACGCAGAAACTGGGCATCCCCTATGTCTTCAAGGCGTCTTTTGATAAGGCGAACCGCTCCTCCATCCACTCTTACCGTGGTCCGGGTCTGGAAGAAGGGATGAAGATTTTCCAGGAACTGAAGCAAACTTTTGGCGTGAAAATCATTACCGACGTGCATGAACCGCAGCAGGCACAACCGGTATCCGAGGTGGTGGATGTGATTCAGTTGCCGGCGTTCCTCGCTCGCCAGACCGATCTGGTGGAAGCGATGGCGAAAACCGGCGCGGTCATCAACATCAAAAAACCGCAGTTCATCAGCCCGGGGCAGGTAGGCAATATCGTGGATAAATTCCGCGAGGGCGGCAACGAGCAGGTAATTCTGTGCGATCGCGGCAGCAACTTTGGTTACGATAACCTGGTGGTGGATATGCTGGGCTTTAATGTTATGAAGCAGGTTTCCCACGGCGCGCCGGTGATTTTCGATGTGACCCACGCGCTGCAATGTCGCGATCCGTTCGGCGCCGCGTCTGGCGGACGCCGTGCCCAGGTGGCTGAACTGGCGCGTGCCGGTATGGCGGTCGGGATTGCGGGGCTGTTTATTGAAGCCCATCCGGAGCCGAATAGCGCCATGTGTGACGGTCCTTCCGCTTTGCCGCTGGATAAATTGGAACCGTTCCTGCAGCAGATGAAAGCGATCGATGATCTGGTCAAAAGCTTCCCGGAACTGGATACCAGCAACTGAGCCGTCTGCAAGATACAAAAAAACCGCCAACTGGCGGTTTTTTTATGCATCGCGTAATAGCTATGTGCACAAATGGTTATTTGTACAAATCGGCGCCGATGGTGTAGTGGTCGCCTTTTTCCTGCCACTCTTTGGTGATGTGGTAGAACTTGGCGCCTTTTTTCGCTGCCTGTTTGGCAACCTCTTCGGAGATATCGGTCGGGCTATTGAAACTACCGCGCAGAGTAATGGAATCAAACGGCGCCATCTGTGCTGCAGTCGCGTTGTTCAGTTCCTGAATTTTTGTGCCATCGGGCATGGTGACGGTATAACGTGAGCCACCTGATGACGACTGGGTCTGGAAGAAATTGCCGACCTTGTTACTCAGGCTGGAAGACGTCGCCACGCCGGGGATTTCCACTTTGGAAGCCGCTACGCCGCCAGCGGCAATCGCGGCTTTACCGGCTTCAGAGTCTGCCGGAATGGCATCCGGGCTTTGCACCTGACGTTTCGGCGCATCTTTCTTGTAGACGAAAGCGGTGATGGACTGGGTTGCGCCGCTGGAGTTGATATCGACCTGACGCACGATATAGAAGGAATAAGCGTTTTTCTGTTTGGCTGCTTTGCCGATGGATTCATTGACTTCCGGCTGGTTGCCGAAATAGCCGGTGACCGTGACGGTGTCATAGGGTTCCAGACGTACCGCTTCATCTTTCGGCAGTTCTTTCACGCCGCTGAATTCACGGTAACTCGTGTCTTTGGTCGCTTCCGGCGCGTCCTTGTGGTACAGATCCACAGTGACAGCCCAACGTCCGCCGTTCACTTCCGAGGTGCTTTGAATATAAAAAGCCGCCGCGCCGCGCTCATCCGCCTTTTTAGAGGCATCGGCCGCCGCTTCGTAAATGGCATCGTAACGACCTAGAAAGGTAATACGCTCAAAGGGTTTTAGTGATTCTGCTTTCTCTGGCGTAAGTTCCTGCGCAGCCTGCGCCGAAAACGCTACTATTGATAAAAGAGTGGATGCAACAACGCTAGTTTTCAGCTTCATAAAAAATCCTTTCGCCTGACGCATACGGTAAATACGTACCAAGCCATCTTCTGTGGTAGCCGCTGATTATGGCACGGAACCTGACGTTATGCCTCTGCATTTTAAGCCAAATCCCGCAAAACCACCGAGTGATAATGGAAGAAGAGAAAAATGGAAATAATCACTATTAATAACCGAATTCCTTTTATAAACGATATTTATCGGAATTAATGCGCTTAACAAAGCGTTAACAGGGTCTTTTTGTGAGATGGCTCGAAACATTGACGTGGTAATAATGGTAGAAAAATCTGTTTTAGCTGTGATTTTTGACCACAAATAAGCATCGTAACCTGCCAAAATTCTGCTTTTAGAACCAAATGGTTTTAGCGGTGGATCATTAATTCCATTTTAAGTAGGTTATAAAGGGACTTATCGCTATCGCCGAGGGTGCTGGCAACGGCGACAAGTTAGTTTTTAGGTGATTGACACAACCATATAAAACCTTCGTGACAACGAAAAGGGATTCACAATGCGTATTGGTGTACCAAAAGAGAGGTTGGCCAATGAAGCCCGTGTCGCAGCCACGCCAAAAACGGTGGAGCAACTGCTGAAACTGGGCTTTGAGGTCGCCATTGAGCGTGGGGCTGGAAAACTCGCCAGTTTTGAGGATGAGGCTTACGAGCAAGCCGGCGCGACGATTCTGGATACAGCGGCTGTCTGGCAGAGCGATATCCTGCTCAAGGTTAATGCCCCGCTGGATGAGGAAGTGGAATTGACCCGTGCCGGCAGCACGATTATCAGCTTCATCTGGCCGGCACAGAACCCGGCATTGCTGGAAACGCTGGCGGCGCGCCAGGTGACGGTGCTGGCGATGGATTCCGTGCCCCGTATTTCGCGCGCCCAGTCCATGGATGCGCTGAGTTCGATGGCGAATATTGCCGGCTATCGCGCTATTGTTGAAGCCGCGCATGAGTTCGGCCGTTTCTTCACCGGTCAGATCACGGCCGCAGGTAAAGTGCCGCCGGCTAAGGTGCTGATTATCGGCGCCGGTGTGGCTGGCCTGGCTGCAATTGGCGCGGCAGGCAGCCTGGGCGCCATTGTGCGTGCGTTCGATACCCGCCCCGAAGTGAAAGAGCAGGTTAAAAGTATGGGCGCCGAGTTCCTGGAACTGGAATTCGAAGAAGAAGCCGGCAGCGGCGACGGCTACGCCAAGGTGATGTCCGAAGCCTTTATCAAAGCTGAAATGGCGTTGTTCGCGGCGCAGGCGCAAGAGGTGGATATTATTGTCACCACCGCGCTGATCCCAGGCAAACCGGCCCCACGCCTGATCACCAAAGAAATGGTGCAGGGTATGAAGCCCGGCAGCGTGATTGTCGACCTGGCGGCCCAGACCGGCGGCAACTGCGAACTGACCGTCGCGGATCGGGTCACGGTAACGGAAAATGGTGTGAAAATCATCGGTTATACCGATTTGCCGAGCCGTTTGTCGACGCAATCTTCACAGCTGTACGGCACCAATCTGGTGAATCTGCTGAAGCTTCTGTGCAAAGAGAAAAACGGCGAGATCGATATCGATTTCGACGACAACGTCATCCGTGGCGTGACGGTCATCAAGTCTGGCGAAATCACCTGGCCGGCACCGCCGATTCAGGTTTCCGCTCAGCCGCAGCAGGCCAAACCGGCCGCCGCCGCCGTCGCGCAGCAGGACGCTAAGCCCGCGTCGCCCTGGAAAAAATTCATTTTCATCGCAATCGCTATTGTGCTGTTTGGCTGGCTGGCGAATGTGGCGCCGAAAGAGTTCCTGTCGCACTTCACCGTATTTGCGCTGTCCTGCGTGGTGGGGTACTACGTGGTCTGGAACGTCAGCCACGCGCTGCATACGCCGTTGATGTCGGTCACCAATGCCATTTCCGGCATCATTGTGGTGGGCGCGTTGTTGCAGATCGGGCATGGTGGATGGGTGTCCTTTTTCTCCTTCATCGCCGTGCTGATCGCCAGCATCAATATTTTCGGCGGGTTTACCGTCACTCAGCGCATGCTGAAAATGTTCCGCAAGAATTAAGGGGTAACGGATGTCTGGAGGACTAGTGACGGCAGCGTATATCGTTGCTGCAATTTTGTTTATTTTCAGCCTGGCTGGCTTATCCAAACACGAGACGTCCCGTCAGGGGAACATTTTCGGCATCAGCGGGATGACCATTGCGCTGCTGGCGACCATTCTGGGGCCGAACGCCGGCAACGTGGGATGGATTATCGCGGCGATGGTGATTGGTGGCGCTATCGGCGTGCATCTGGCCCGCAAGGTGGAAATGACCGAAATGCCGGAACTGGTGGCGATTCTGCACAGTTTTGTCGGTTTTGCGGCGGTGCTGGTCGGTTTTAACAGCTTTATCGGCGAAGGCGATATTGCTGACCCGATCATGGAAAATATCCACCTGACCGAAGTGTTTCTGGGGATTTTCATCGGTGCGGTGACCTTTACCGGCTCGATCGTCGCGTTTGGCAAACTGCGCGGTCTGATCTCATCCAAACCGCTGATGCTGCCTAATCGTCATAAGCTGAATCTGCTGGCGCTGGTATTGTCATTCCTACTGTTGCTGGTGTTTGTTAAAACCGGAAGCGTAGCCATGCAGGTGTTTGCGCTGTTGCTGATGACGCTGATTGCGCTGGCGTTTGGCTGGCATCTGGTGGCGTCTATCGGCGGCGCGGACATGCCGGTGGTGGTTTCCATGCTGAACTCCTATTCCGGTTGGGCCGCGGCGGCGGCGGGCTTCATGCTGAGCAACGATCTGCTGATCGTTACCGGCGCGCTGGTGGGTTCTTCCGGCGCCATCCTGTCCTACATCATGTGCAAGGCGATGAACCGATCGTTCATTAGCGTGATTGCCGGCGGTTTCGGTACCGACGGTTCTTCTACTGGCAGTGATGAAGCGGTTGGCGAGCATCGTGAAACCACGGCGGAAGAGGTGGCGGAACTGCTGAAAAACTCCACTTCGGTGATCATTACGCCGGGATACGGCATGGCGGTGGCGCAGGCGCAGTATCCGGTGCATGACATTACCGCCAAACTGCGGGCACGCGGCGTTAATGTGCGCTTCGGTATTCACCCGGTCGCCGGGCGTTTGCCGGGACATATGAACGTTCTGCTGGCGGAAGCCAAGGTGCCTTACGACATCGTGCTGGAAATGGATGAAATCAATGATGATTTCGCCGAGACCGACACCGTGCTGGTGATTGGCGCCAACGACACCGTCAATCCGGCGGCGCAGGAAGATCCGCATAGCCCGATTGCCGGTATGCCGGTGCTGGAAGTGTGGAAGGCGCAAAACGTGATTGTGTTCAAGCGTTCGATGAATACCGGCTATGCCGGTGTGCAGAACCCGCTGTTCTTTAAAGAAAATACCCAGATGCTGTTTGGCGATGCCAAGGAAAGCGTCGAGGCGATTCTGAAAGCGCTGTAAGCCCGATCCCGCCAGAAGGCGGTCGGTTGCAGGAACACAACGGGGGCCGTCTGGCCCCCGTTGTCATTTGGTGGTATACGCGACGGACGTCAGGCGTTTTCATCTGGATTGTCGGCTTCTCCCTGCTGGGTTACCGGCGAGACGAAATCGTCCGGTTTGATAGCCAGCAGGTCGCACTTCAGGTGGTCAATGACATGTTCCACCGTGTTGCCGATAAACGCAGCGGACAAACCGGTGCGCCCCAGCGAGCCCAGTACCACCACGCCAGCCTGCAAATGCTCTGCCAGATCGGGAATGACCTCTTCCGGCAGTCCCTTCTCCACATGGGTTACACGTTCGTCCAGGTTGAATTTCTGTCGCAGCGATTTCATCGCCAGCAGGTGCTGACCACGAATGGCGCCGTTGTAAACACCGGGGTCGAAATCCGGCAATTCGATGGCGATATTGATGGGCGTGACCGGGTAGGCGCCCACCAGATGAACTTCGGTCTGATTGACCTGACGAGCCAGATCCAACGCTTCCGACACCAGTTTGATATTGAGCGGATCGTGATACGGGTCTTCGCTGGCCAGATTGACCGCCACCAGCGCACGGCCGTCTTCCGGCCACGGCTGATCTTTCACCATCCACACCGGGCAGGGGCATTTACGCAACAGCTGCCAGTCGGTTGGGGTGAAAATCACCGCTTCCAGCCGGTCGTGCTGATGAGCCATTTTGAGCAATAAGTCGTGTTTCCCGGCAATCACCTCCTGAATAATGGCTTCATAAGGTTTGTTATGCCAGACCACCTTGATATCAATAGCGATTCCCGCATCAAGATAGTATTTACACTGTTCCGCAATCCATTCGGTTCGTTGGGCGATAACCCCTTGTCTCATCTCGGTTCTTTCATCCGGAGAGAGCAGGGTGGTCATTTCGTAGGAAAAGTCGTAGATAGGCAAAAACGCCTTGATACGGCCACCAAGTCGCTGGACCAGATAAACGGCCCGTCGCAACGCGGGCTGGTCATCCTGATTGGGGTCAATAGCTACCAGTAAGTTCTGATACTTCGCCATAGCTCCTCCTGTTGGCTGTCACTCTGCAGCCTGCCCGTTAAGAGTAACGCAAGGAAATCGCTTTGAACAACTGGTGATGAAGACCGGATCGACAATTCAGAGCAATCATTGATCCGGTCAGGGGAAGGCGGTGTTACGCTTTGCTACGTGAAGTACCGGCCAGCTCGGCCAGCGTCTCGATATTTTCGATAGTGATGTATTTGCCTTTTACCGCCAGCATGCCGCTTTTCTGGAAACGGCCGAGCAGGCGACTGATGGTTTCCACCGTCAGGCCAAGATAGTTGCCGATATCGCCACGGGTCATGGTCAGGCGAAATTCGCGGGGCGAGAAGCCGCGCTGAGCGAAACGGCGGGACAGGTTGTAGATGAACGCCGCCAGACGCTCTTCGGCGTTTTTCTTTGACAACAGCAGGATCATGTCCTGATCGCCACGGATTTCGCCGCTCATCAGCCGCATCATCTGCTGACGCAGATTGGGCATCTTACCGGACAGATCGTCCAGCGTTTCAAACGGGATCTCGCACACCATGGAGGTTTCCAGCGCCTGAGCGAAGCTGGGATGCTGGGCGTTGCCGATGGCGTCAAACCCGACCAGATCGCCCGCCAGATGGAAACCGGTGATCTGTTCATCACCCTGCTCGGTGATGGTGTAGCTTTTGATGGTGCCTGAGCGGATGGCGTACAGCGATTTCAGTTCATCACCGGCCTTGAACAACGCTTGCCCTTTCTGGATGGGTTTCTTCCTTTCGATGATGTTGTCGAGCTGGTCAAGTTCATGCTCGTTCAGCGTGAAAGGAATACACAGTTGGCTGATGCTGCAGTCCTGACAATGGATTGCACAACCGCCAGACTGAATGCGTCGGATTATTCGCTTTTCAGGAATCATAGACTTTACTCAGGCGATAATTGATATCGGTCAATTTTAACAGCTTTTATTGGGTCTGATAAGATCCGCTATCTCTGGAACTGACCAATAAATAGTGAGCTTATTAATATTTTTACCATCACATTCGGATTTTTTACCCTGGCGACACGCCATCCACGGTAAGTTAATGGTCGGTATTGAATAAATTTTGCTGCGGCAAATACCCTTCGTGAGTTAATAACCATTGTTTGCGATGAATGCCGCCGGCATAACCGGTGAGCGCGCCTTGCGCACCGATAACCCGATGGCAGGGAACCACGATGCTGATCGGGTTGGCGCCATTAGCCAGACCGACGGCGCGGGCGGCGCCCGGTTGGCCGAGTCTGGCGGCCAGCTCGCCGTAAGTGGTTGTACTACCGCAGGATATAGTGCGAAGCGCCTGCCATACCTGGCGCTGAAAATCCGTCCCGGCGGCGGCTACCGGCAGCGTTTCTATGCTATGCAGGTCGCCGGCGAAATAGGCGCGCAGAGTATCGGTTAATCCACCAGGATTATTACAGGCTTTTAACACGAACGGATCGTGGCGATAACGCTTATTCAGAGATTGATATAATTTTTCTTCATATTCACGCCATTCCACTGCCCTAAGGTGATAATTTTCATCGGCAATCAATAATAATTCCCCGATGGGCGTAGATAGCGTGTCAAATAAAAATGTCTGCATGGATATCGTGTTGTGAAACGTCGGTCAATTAAGATGACGCTATAACCTGATTTAAGCGTGGTCAGCATTGTCGCTTTAATAGCGCCGTCTGTCACATAAAAACTGCATGATTTTTTCAGGAAAACGCGGCGGCGGCGGGGGGGAAAAGGCTGCCGCCTCCGGCTGTCGGCTGGTTTAGGAAGAGGCGAGTTTTTGCAGAGTAGTCAACTGGTTGACGGCATCCTGCATGGCATCCATGCCCCTGGCGAGATCCTTCAGATTGCTCAGGTTGGCGGTCATATTGGCCCGGTCCCTGTCTGTTTCAGCGCTCATGTCGGCGATTTGATTCGCCGCCGAGATGCTTTTATCCGCCATCTGTGCTGTCGTCGTTACCGTCTGTTGTGCAATGGCGCGGATATGCGCGATGGTTTCGACGGCTTCGTTGATGCTGTGAGTGGTGGCGTCCACCTGCTCTTTGGATGAGCTGGCCAGTTTGCGCACTTCGTCGGCGACCACGGCGAATCCCCGGCCCGCCTCGCCGGCGCGCGCGGCTTCCACCGCCGCATTCAGCGCCAGCAGATTGGTTTTATCCGCAATGGCGTTAATGCCGCTGGTGATATGACTGATGCCTTTTGAAATACGCTCCAGATCGTTGAGGCCGGTTTCAAGCCGGGACTGTGCTTCCTGTGTCTTCGAAGCGGAGTCGCTAATCGCGCGAATACTGGTTTGGGCCACATCCAGCGTCTCGCTTTGCCGTAACGTCGCCTGCTCCAGTTGCGGCATGGCCGTTAACAATGGCGCCAGCGCCTGCTCGTAATCGACTACTTGCTTGACCACGGTAGACTGAATGTCGTGCAGGGCTTCCCAGCGTCGCAACGCGCGCTGGGCGTAGTGGCCGGCGTACGCGGCGTATTCGACCGGGAAATGCGTCATCGCTTTAACGTCACGACTGAAAAATGCCAGCGCCGATAGCGTCTGGTTAATCGGCACGCCCAGAATTTCACCAAAACTGGAAAAACCCGCCGCGGGGATCTGATCAAAAAAATGGGCCTGTTCCAGATTGGTGTTGCCGGCCCGGCGTAATACGCAGTCGTTGAGCAGGACAAGATCCGGCTTGCCGTATTGCGACATGAACTGTTGCCAGTCCCGCTCTGTCGTGGCGATAAAATCCGTTGACTGCATAAGATACAGACGGTCGCCAAACTCCAGATCGCAGAAAAACGCAATGCGGTCTTCTTTAATCGATGCGACAGAGCGGACGAAGTATTCGTCATTAACTTTAACCGCAAAGGTTTTTCCTGTCAGATGCTGGCCGACCTGGTCGGGCGGACAACGTAAACATGAGGCGATCGCCTCAATGATTGGCTGCTCATGACCGTTGGCGTCAAAGACGGATTTAACCGTGCGGGCGACGGGGTCGGCCTCCGCCACCAGCCAGCTTTGTTTCGTCGGGGTAAAGTTCTGGCTCTTGAACGGCGCAAAGGACTTACCGGGCGCCATCTGGCAGAACACGATCACCGCTTTTCCCTGCAACACCGCGTTATCCGCACCGATGTAGGTTCCGCTGAAATCCAGCCGCCCGCCCGCCGCGCCGCCAATAGTCAGGCAGGGGAAACGGCGACAGGCATACCAGGCTTGCATCAGAAACCCTTCCGACGCGGCCAGGCCATCGCAATAAATCAGCGCAAACGTGTTATCCGAGGAGAGCGGCATACTGACGTCCAGGCGCTCCAGTTCCCGCCTGATGGCATCGTTCCTGACGCGGGCATTGGGTTTGTCATGCATGTGCAGATCCACCAGATGCACCTCATGTTTGGCGATCAGCGACTGGGGCATCCACAGCCAACTGCCATACGGACCATCCATGTCACAGTAAGTGGAGTGATGTCGCTGACTGCATAATGCGCCGGTGGACGAGAGGGTGATGACGGTGCGATGAGGGGCGGAAAAACGTTGCCAGGCGCGATTAACCTCCGAGAAATTGGCTTCAGGCGGCACAAATACCAGCAGTAACCCCGGTTTTGACGGTAACCCGAGGGTCGACAGCGAAGTGGGCAAAGCATCACAGCGATAGGCCCCGCGTGCAGGGCGGTTCCTTTTTAAACCCGGAATTGTGATATGGCTCAGGAAAGATGACATGATATTCCCACTCCCTATATTTAAATTAATTTAATGGGAAACCCAAATCATCCTACGAAATGCCGTCAGGTCAGTGGGTGATCCCGATCACCCACTACCACCAGAACAAGCAAGAAACTCATTTCCGTGTACGGGATCACATCGACCAGTAGTGGCTTGTTATCGGCCGATATATCGGCGGCAGAACATTCATAACTTATCGGAACAGTTTATATATTCTAATGATTTTCGTGTTCTCCACGCTTCAGTGCAAACATCAGGCGTCAGGAAATGGTGTGGAAGTCAGCGATGCAGCCGTCTGTCTTCGGCCGCATCAACTGACAAAATGTTAGTGGATAACGCCGCAGGCGATACGCATACCGCCGCCGCCCAGCTCTTTCGGCGTATCCGCGTAGTTATCGCCGCCGGTGTGAATCATCAGCGCGTGTTCTTTCACCTCCGACAGCGACTTCAACCGCGGCGCCAGTAATTCATAACTGGCGGTGCCGTCGGCATTAACCACCAGCCCTGGCAGGTCGCCAATATGTCCTTTGTCGTTGTAAGGGCCAAGGTGTCGACCGGTTTTTTGTGGATCCAGATGGCCGCCGGCCGCCAATGCCGGCACCTTGTTGCCGTTCTGCTCGCCCGGCGCACAGCTGGCGTTGGCATGCACGTGGAAGCCGTGGATGCCAGGCGGCAATCCTTTCAGATTGGGGCTGAACAGCAGACCGTATTCTGTTTCGGTGATGGTGATATCGCCAAGCGTGTTGCCGTCTCCGGTTGGCAACGCTTCTTTTAGCGTTACCGTGGTGCTGGCGGCGCCGGCTATCGCGCTGACGAACAGGCTGGACAGAATCAATGCTTTCAGTTTCATGATGTTCCCTTCTTTGCCATTGTCATGGGTTTTCAGCGTGTTGGTTCACTGCGCCGCGCAACCGGCGGCCATGCAGAGGACTGAGTGGTGTCGGGTCACCCAACAAAACTATAGTTGCCGTGGTACGGCGCGCCAGTCTTTATGGTGACGTTGTCACTTTTTGCTTCGCGATTTGCCCGCAGCGGCGCGGCAAAAGGCGTGTATAGACGGCTCTGGGTTTCGGTTTCGTCGCTGACGTGCATGTCGGGTTGAACAGGGTAAGAAAGGGGAAGCGTCGGGAAAAAGCCGAACGGCGGATTACCGATCGTCGCGCCGAATCGGCGATAGCGTTTCGGAACAACCGAATTGCGGTAAAAATTGACGCTATCACACTGATAAAAAAACAATTCGATATATAGTGTTATCAGGGGATGGTTCATATCAAAAAATCAGGCGTATAAGGAGAGAAGAAAATGAGTAAGGGCGTGATAACGAAAGGACTGTGCGGTTTGTTACTGGCTATGCCGCTCTATGGTTTTGCCGACAACAGCAATCCGGATCTGATCGCCGGCTATACCTCGCAACAACTGGCCGATGCACTACCGACGGTTGTCGATGGTTTGAAACGGCAGAGGGTGGAGGTGGATGCGAAAGAGCATTCGGTACAGGCGGAATATGTGGATACCGCAACCAAGCGTAAGGCGCTGGTCACCATTTATACGCCGCCGTTGGCAAACGGGCAGGCGGTGGCTGGCGACAGTGAACTGGATGCCGTGGTCGCCAGTTCCGAAAAAGAGATGCTGCGCCAACGCATCCGGCCGGAAAAAAAGGATCTGGTTGCTGATGGCTCACCCAAATTCCGTTGCCTGTTGACCATTCTGAATGACCAGGTGGTGCATTCGCTGTGCTCTGCCGTGGTTAAAGGCCGTATCGTTGAAATCCAGCCGGTGACGCTGGTGGACAACAAATTGTTTGAGCCGGCGCAGCAGCGTCAGGCCAGCGTGGCGCTGGCGATTGGGAAAAATCTACTGGCGGCAAAATAACCACATTTTTGCCCGACTGCTCAGCCCTTGCCTTCCGGCAGGGGCTTGTTTTGTTGAGAATCACGGTGCTGATGATGACAACCAATCATTTTTGATTGAAATAAAGCATTGTTTTGCACGAAATGTGATTTCTGTCACCCAATTTTGCTAAAAAAACACCATTTTATTCCGATAAGTAAAAATATCTGTCGCCTTTATCACGGCGCCTTCCACCCAGTCGGAGAAGCAAGGATGAGTGTGTTTGGGAATTATGTGCGAAATCTAAAGATCTCTCACAAGATGTATGGCGGATTTGGCCTTGTGCTGCTGCTGGTTATTTTGGCGTCGGCCTTCAGCTCGGTCCGTTTTTTCATGATTCAGGATTTGTATGTCAAAAGTTCGATCATGAATGAAATGGGAAACTTTATTGATCTTACCCGAATTGCTCGTATTAAATTCACGTATACGCTCAATAATGACAACCTCAACAACCTGAATAAATACCTTGAACAGGCTCGTCAGCTAAATGAAAAAGCCAACGCGCTGCGTTGGGATGCGACTTATCAGAGCGATTTTAGCAATGTGGCGCAGGACTTTACGGAATACGCCAAAAATATCGATCGTGTCAAAAACAGTGTTGACGGCATGAACGATGTCACCAAAGAGATCGCCGCGCTTGACCAGAAAGAAGCCCTGAGCGATGCGCTTTACACCAGTTTAAGCGATACCACTCTGTTGCGTCAGTACCATCAAACCACCGTGCTCTACGCACAGCTGGTGGATAAAGTGCATCTGTTGCAAAAGGAAGGCAGCGAAGCGGCGTTTAAATCGATGCAGGGGGGGTATGATCAGGCGAAAAAATCCTTCGACACCCTGAATGGATTGCTCCCTGCGGAGGCTAAAAATAGCGTCGGCGAACTCGGTAACCGAATTGAACGCTATAACCAGAGTGGAGTGAAATACAACGACAAGGTTAATCAGTTGAGAACGACTGATTCCGCGCTCAGGGCGACCGGCGATAAACTGATTAGCGATATCGATGGCATTCTCAAAAAAATCGGCGTTCGTAACAACGATATTATCAATAACTCGGTGTTCCAGACGGTCATTTCCGGCATCGCCGCTGTAGTGCTGGGGCTATTCATTGCCTGGTCGGTTACCCGCCAGATTACCCGACCGGTGATCGCCAACCTGAAACTGGCGGAGAAGATCGCCGGCGGCGATCTGTCGGCCAGTGTGGTGGTGGAACGTCATGATGAGCTGGGGCAACTGACGCTGGCGATGATGTCGATGACTGAAAAATTGCGTCAGCTGATCGCCGATATCCGGCACAGCGTCTACAGCGTGGCGAAAGCCTCTTCGGATATCGCCGCCGGCAACAATGACCTGTCGTCGCGTACTGAACAGCAGTCGTCGGCGATCGTTGAAACCGCCGCCAGCATGGAGCAGTTGACCGCCACGGTGAAAAACAACGCCGACAATGCCCGGCATGCCAGCCAGATTTCCGAGCAGGCTTCCGGTAACGCCAATCGGGGCGGCGAGATCATCCACAAGGTGATCCAGACCATGGATGATATTTCCGGTAGTTCGAAAAAGATTTCCGATATTACCACCGTCATCAACAGCATTGCGTTCCAGACCAATATCCTGGCGCTGAACGCCGCGGTGGAAGCGGCGCGCGCAGGGGAACAGGGGCGCGGTTTTGCGGTGGTGGCCGGCGAGGTACGTAATCTGGCGCAGCGCAGTTCCCAGGCGGCCAAAGAGATTGAAGGGCTGATTTCAGAATCGGTGACCCGGGTGAATACCGGGACGGTGCTGGTGTCGGACGCAGGGAGCGCGATGGATGACATTATGGCATCCGTCAAACGGGTACATGACATCATGGGCGAAATCGCTTCGGCGTCGGATGAACAGAGCCGCGGCATCGCGCAAATAGGCGCGGCGGTATCGGAAATGGATACCACCATTCAGCAGAACGCCTCAATGGTGCATGAATCGTCTGCGGCGTCGAATTCGTTGGAAGATGAGGCGGCGAAGTTGTCGCGGCTGGTGTCGGTATTCCGCCTGTCGCCACAGGATGAGCCGGCGCTCGCCGCTCGCCCGCGCATGGCGGACAGCAGAGCGCAGATAGCGGATCGCAGCGCTCGTCCCGCCGCGTTGCCCGCCGGTCGTTCAGACAGTTCGTCAGCGGATAACTGGACGACTTTCTGAGCCGACGTATTCGGTATGACAGAGAAAAACGGCAGGCCCTGGTGGCCTGCCGTTGTGTTTTGGGATGGGCTGAACAATACGTCAGTTAAACCAGCGCAGCAGACGATCCAGAATCAGCGCCGGCAGCGTGAAATCCGGGTCGGCGAACGTGACGCCCTGCGCGCCAAGATGCGAAAACAACGGCAATGTCAGCGCCGGCAGCACGCACAGCAGCAGACCATTCAGGCTGCTGGCGATCACCGCGCCGCGCACGCCGCCGGTGGCGTTGCCGAAAATGGCGGCGGCGCCGCCGGTGATAAAACTGGCCATGATGCCGGGCACGATAATCGGCAGCCCAATCAGCGGGAACAGCAGAATGCACACCAGCTCCACCGAGAAACTGATCAGAAAGCCGATCAGTGTGGCGTTGGGCGCTTTGGTAAACAGCACCATCACATCGACCGCCGGAATGGCGCCGGGAGCGAACACATTGGCGAAGCCCTTGAACGCCGGCACGATTTCAGCCGTGAACAGGTTCACGCCGGCCTTGGCCAGATAAAGACCGCAGGCGAAGGTGGCGGACTGTTCCAGAATGAAAATCACCACGTTTTTATCCGCAGCGCCCGCGCCGTACACCATCACCATCGCGTCCCTGATTTGCGGCCGGGTGGCGAACAGGCAGGAAAGCAGCAACAGCACCAGCATGGTCAACAGCGTGGCCACATTCGGTTCGCGGAGAAAGTCGAAGCGTTGACTGAGCGTCAGATGTTCGGTGTCGCTGTTTTTGTTGCCGAACCATTTTCCCATATACGACCCCAACACATAGGACGAGATGGCGGCATGGGAAATGGCGTATTCGTTGGAGCCGATGATGGTGCGGCTGAATCGGCTGAGAATATAGGGCGACGCGGCCATGTAAACGCCGATCAACAGCGAGGACACCACAATGATGGTGGTATTGCTGTAATTGAGCTGAATCAGTACCGCGGTAAAGGCAAAGGCCATGAACAGCACCAGATGTAGCGACAGGTAGATGTATTTCAACCGGGTAAATCGGGCCAACAGAATATTCAGCACCATGGCGAACAACAGGATCAGCGCGGCGGTCGCGCCAATTTTGTCAATGGTCGCCGCCATGATGGCCTCATTGCTGGGCACCACGCCGACAATATCGAAGGCGTGAGAAAACAGCGAACTGAAGGCGGTCAGCACTTTCATCAGAATGCTGCCGCCAATTTTTATCATGGTAAAACCGATAAAAGACAGAAAGGTGCCGGTAATCAGGCGGGAAAGCGGGGCGCGCTGAAACAGCAACCCGAGAAACGCCACGATGGCGATAATCACCGCCGGGGTTTTGACCAGACTAAGCAAAATATCCATATTTCTTCATCCATAAAGTTAACGGTTATTCTGTAAAGCGTGAAAACGGGCCGTATTCACGCGGAACGGGTGATTTTTGCATTTTTCAAAACGGCGTTCCACTTCAATTTGATGATGTCTGATTTTGCCCGGCGCAGGCGTATAGCGGTGGTATGAATGCGGTACGGCTGGGGAAAAGAGACGGCGAACCGGGCGGCCCGCCGCAGGGTGACTTAACGCAGATTCTGCGGGAAATTGTCCGGCAGGTCGCTGGCCGGGCAATTGATAACGTTGTTATCGTCTTCGCCGCAGTCGCGCACAAAGGTAATGGTGGCGAATTCGTCAATCACTTCAGTCGGGTAGGCCGGTCCTGCCGCACGATAAGACTCCATCAGCGGAATGTGATCGTTCTGGAAGCAGACGGTTTTTTCCGGGTTATTGATGACCCAACGGGGGAAGAAAATGGTGCCGTGGAAAATCCGATCGCCCAGATTGATGATCAGGCTCACGTCGGTGCCGGTCGGTTCCGTCCAGGACACTTTGTAAACGTCGCGGGCGACGCGGGCGATAAACACCAGTTGGTCCTTCACCCAGCGATTGCCCACGATGCCGCTGTGAATGCGGTAATCCAGCGTGTGATCGTTTTTCACGTAGATCTCGTAATTCCAGCCGTTGTCGTAGGTGTAGACCAGATGTTTTCCCACAAAACCGCTGAGATCCTGTTTGTCGAAGCTACTCATACTGTTTTCCTTCTGTTGACTTAGAGCCTGTCCCAATAGGCTATTTTACTTGCCATTTTGGCCCTGGGCAGTGCTCGAACTCCTCACGTACTCCGTGTACGCTCCGGGTTCTCCGCGGCTTCCCGTGTCCAAACTGGCTACGCCAATTGCGCCTATTGGGATAGGCTGTTAACGGAAGTATAAAAGCAGATTAAATTGATGAATAACGCTGTTTTTAGCGCAAATTAATTCGATAATTAGATGAATTGAGGCGATGGCTGAACGATACACTCGGTACACAAAGGCGGGCTGAAGCATGATGTTGACGAAAACCACACTGGAACAATGGACGCTGTTGCAGGCGGTGGTGGAGCTGGGCGGTTTTGCCCCGGCGGCGCAGGCGTTCAACCGCAGTCAATCTTCGGTCAGTTACCAATTGTCGTTGATGCAGGAGCGGCTGGGGGTGTCGCTGCTGGCGCCATCCGGGCGCAGAACGGTGCTGACGGCGCAGGGGCAACAATTGCTGGCGCAGGTGATTCCGTTGCTAAACGCCTTTCAGGCGCTGGAGTCGCGGGCGGAAGTGCTACGGCGTGGCGGACGCGCAAGAATCGATCTGGTGGTGGACAGTATTTTTCCTAAATCCATGCTGTTTAGCGCGCTGCGCACCTTTCAGTCTCGCCACCCGCATACGCAGGTGCATCTGATGGAGGTGCTGCGTAGTGAAAGCCGGGCGCAACTGGCGGATTATCAGGCGGATATCTGGCTGATTTCCCGACCGTGGGAGGGCATCAACCGGGGGCGGCTACTGATGGAAATGGCGTTTGTGGCCGTCGCCCGGGCTGAACATCCGTTGCACCGGCTAGCCGCGCCGTTATCGTTTCAGGATCTCGCAGCGTATCCGCTGATTGAAATCATCGACCGGCAACAGCAAAAAGACAGTTTGCGTAAGCCGGCCAGCGCCGAAAACTGGACGTTCACCACGGTCGAAGCCGCGATAGAAGCCGTCATGCATGGCGTCGGTTATGGCTGGATGCCGGAGGCGCGCATCGCGCCCTGGCTGGCTTCCGGCGAACTGAAACCGTTGTCGCTGCCGCAGGGCGGGCGGCGTTTCACACCGTTGTATCTGGTGGTGGAGGAAGAAAAACAGCCCTGCGACGCAGAGGTCGCCACTCTGGTAACGTTGCTGACGGCCGCGGCAGCGCCAGTCTGAAAAGTGACGTTGTCACTCTGACTTACCGGCGGTTTACACCAAGTGGCCGTCAGGCGAAATAACGTGCTTTGAACGGCATCAACGCCGCGCCAATCACCGACGGGTCGTGCTGGATCCGGCTTAGCAACAGCTGGGGATAGTGGGCGGCGAGGCCGTAACGCGGCGGCTGTTGGATCGGCGGTACGTCGAGCAGCATCTCGCCCAGCGCCGTCGGCAATTCGCCGCCAAACACGATAGCGGCCGGGTCAATCACCGCCCGCAACGCGTCAATCGCCCGGTTCAGGTACGGCCTGACTTCCGCCACCCACTCGTCCACGCCCGGCCATTGCGGGTCGAACTGCTGGCGCAGGGCGCTGACCCGCTGGATATCGATCCCGCGCGCATTGAGCCGCTTGAGCAGTTCGCCCAGCGCCGGGCGGGAGGTAAATTCCTGTTCGGTATAAATACGGCTGATCTCCCCGGCATTGCCGAACGCGCCGGAAAAAGGCTGCCCATTGAGGATGAGGCCGGCGCCAAACCCGTAATTGAACGACAGGTAGCCAAAGGTGGGGTATTGCAGCCCCGCGCCTAGCACGGATTCGCCGATGGCGCCGGTGGTGGCGTTGTTCTCCGTCCAGACATCCAGATCGAAAAGGGTTTCCAGCTCGCTTTTAAGATCCACCAGTGACCAGTCGCGTAGCGGTTCCGGTGCATTGAACAGCCGTTTCTCTTCCATCAGATAACCGGCGATGGCGAACCCGATGCCGACGACGGCCGACGCCGGAATGGCATAGCGTTGCAGCGCCTTGCGCACCCGGTCTTTCAGCGCAAACATCGCCCGCGTGCGGTCATCCAGCGCGATATCCAGCGTTTCTTCATGCACGACCTGGCAACTGAAATCGCACAGGCAGAACGCCAGCATATCGGTATTTACCGAAATGCCGATGCTGTAGCGCGCGGCGGGCGTCAGCTCCAGCGACGGGCTGGGTTTGCCGCGTCCGTGCACGACGCTTTCGCCCAGCCTCAGCAGTCCGCGTTCCAGCAGGCTGTCGATGATGCGGTGTACCGACGGTTGGGTGAGGTTGGTCTGTGGGGACACCGCCGAACGCATGATGTGCCGATGGCGGCGGACAATGTCCAGCACCATACGTTCGTTCACGGTAATGCTTTCGTCAGCGTGAAGTATTGACCGCATCAGATGCTGGTTCCAGGGCGAGTATTCATGGTGTGCCGATCCTTTTTATATCGCTAAATCGTGCGGTTAAATCAGCGCCAACGAGGCGTCGCCGCTAATGCATATCGTGTGAATTATTAAACATAACGAATGATAATTTCACCATGCATGATATACAACCCCAAAATAAGCGTATCGAAAACGAATCTGCAGGATGTTTTTATATATTTATCTTGATATCAATAAATTAAGTCTTCTTCTTTTGACTACATCTTTGCAACATATCTGTCATTATTATTATGCATACTGCATTATAAGTTGAATTAACGACGTTTTCACCTTGCTGAACATGATGCCTTGCGACTCACGGGAGACTATGTAATGAGTAGACTGGAAGTGGAGCGCGCCAGTGTGGCCTACGGTGATGTTGCTGTCCTCAAAGGGGTGTCGTTTGACGTTAACGAAGGAGAGTTCGTCACGCTGCTGGGGCCGTCCGGATGCGGCAAAACCACGCTGCTGCGCGCCATTGCCGGTTTTGTCCCGCTGGACGGCGGGCATATCCGCATTGGCGGCCGGGAAATGAACGGCCTGGAGCCGGAAAAACGCAATACGGCGATGTGCTTTCAGTCTTATGCGCTGTTTCCCCACCTGACGGTATCGGAAAACATCGCCTTTGGATTACAGCAGCGCAAAATACCGCGGGAAGCGTTGAGCCACCGGGTCGTTGAAACTGCGCTGACCGTGGCGATGGCCGGGCATCTGGATAAATTGCCCACCCAGCTATCAGGCGGTCAGCAGCAGCGAGTGGCGCTGGCGCGTTCAATGGCGGTGCGCCCGGATGTGATGCTGTTCGACGAGCCTTTGTCCAATCTGGATGCCCGGCTGCGCGAGCAACTGCGGTTGCAGATCCGCGCCTTGCAGCGTAAGCACGGTTTTACCGCGGTTTATGTGACTCACGACCAGGCGGAGGCGCTGGCGATGTCCGATAGGGTAATCGTGATGCACGGCGGCAGCGTGATTCAGTCTGGAACCCCGCAGGAGATTTATCACCGGCCGGTCAACCGCTTTGTGGCCGATTTTATCGGCACCGCCAACATTATGGTGGGGACGGTCACCGCGCGGGACGGGGACGCCGGGCAGTATCGGGTCGCCACCGCGCTGGGCGAATTCACGGTGGCGTCGGACGAGCCGCCGGCTCAGCAGCGGGTCTATCTCTGCTGGCGGCCGGAAAACGCCTGCCTGCTGTCGTTGCCCGCGCTGGGGCAGAATATCTTTTCGCTGCGGGTTAAACGCCAGACCTTTCTCGGCAATCTGACGGATGTTGAAGGCTATCATCAGGATACCGACAACGTTCATTACCGTATCCAACTGTTGGGTTATCAGCCGCTGCTGGAGGGCGAAACCTACTATTTTTCGCTGGCGCCCGGCGCGTTGCGGTTTTTACGCGAGGCGGTGGCGGCATGAGATCGTCGTTGATGGCTTACCTGATGCTGCTGCCGGGGCTGGGGATCATCATGCTGGCGATGGGCGCGGTGCTGGGGATGGCGTTTTCCCAGTCGCTGGGGTTCTTCAATTTTGCCGGTGACAGCGGGTTATCGCTGCGTTTCTGGCAAACCATGCTGATCGACGAACAACTGTGGCGCTCTTTTTTCTACTCGGCGCGCATTGCGCTGCTCAGCGCGCTGCTGTCGGTGGCGCTGGCCTACCCGCTGGCGATTTGGCTGCGCAAGCCGTTTCCGGGGGCCGTCACCCTGCGTGCGTTGCTGAAAGCGCCGCTGCTGGTGCCGGGGCTGACCGCGGCGTTTCTGTTCGTCAATTTCATCTCTTATCAGGGGTTTCTCAATGTCGCCATGCTACGGCTGGGGCTGACGGAGCGGCCGATTCGGATGCAAAACGACGCCAGCGGCATCGGTGTGGTTCTGTTGCAGGTCTGGAAACAGATGCCGTTTGCGTTGCTGCTGCTGAGCGGTTCGGTACAGGCCATCGGCGACGCGGTGCTGGACGCCGCCCGTAATCTCGGCGCCGGCGCCTGGGTCCGTTTTCGCCGCATTGTGCTGCCGCTGACGCTGCGGGCGTTGCAGACGGCGATGATGCTGATCTTTATCGGCGCCGCCGGCGATTTTTCCTTTCAGTCGGTGGCGGGGCCGGTCAATCTCAATTCCATATCGCAACTGATGCTGCGCGTGCAGCAGTCGGGCGCTGAGGGTTGGAATCAGGCGGCGGTGGTGGCGGTGATGCTGATGCTGTTGTCGCTGGCGGGCGCCGGGTTGTTGGCGGTGGCGGCGCGCGTGGTTGTGAACGGGATGAGGAGATAGCCGATGCAACAGGCTGTGATTGACCGACTCAACCGCCTGCTGGTAGCGGTGATCCTGCTGCTGGGGACCGTCTGGCTGATTCTGCCGTTTGCTATGGCGGTGCTGTGGTCATTGGTGGATCCGTCGCACCCGTGGGCGTACCCGGATGTCTTCCCGCCGGTATTGTCGCTGCTGCGCTGGCGTGAATTATGGCACAACACATCGCTGCCCGACGCGCTGTTGCACAGCTATCTGCTGGCGCCGATGGTGACGCTGACCTGCCTGCTGCTGGCGATGCCGACCGCCTACGCGTTTGGTCGGCTGTCGTTCCCCGGCAAAGGGCTGGCGCAGGCGCTGACGCTGCTGCCGATTGTGTTGCCGGGGTTCGTGGTGGCGATCTTCTTCTCCTCATTGCTGACGCGGCTGGGCGTGTACTCGCGCTTCATGGGGATCTTTCTCGGTCACACGGTGCTGTTTCTGCCGTACGCCATCCGCATTCTGAGCGTCTCTTTCAGTCAGGTCCGGCAGGATCTGGTGGATGCGGCGCGCAACCTGGGGGCCTCCCGACGGGAAATCTTCCGGGTGGCTTACTGGCCGGCGCTTCAGTCCGGGACGATGGCGGCGATGATCATGGTGTTCATTCTGTCCATCGAAGAGTTTTCCGTTTCCTACATTGTGGGCGCGCCCGACTTTATCACCGTGCCGACCATTCTGTATTCGTACCTGGGTTATAACTTCATTCGGCCCAACGCGGCGGTGGTGTCGCTGATTCTGGTGGTACCCAACGTGGTGTTGATGCTGCTGATGGAGCGCTGTCTCAAAAATGTTCCGGCGTCTGCGTTCGTCAACAAAGGATAGCGACGATGCCGCTTAACCATTCAGGGGAATCTTGCATGCTTACTCGACTCAAGCTGTCAAACCTACGAAAGCTGATGGCGCTGCCGGCACTGCTGTTGCCGTTGTATCCGGCGCAGGCGGCGGAGCTGAACGCGATGTCCTGGCAGGATGTGGAGGCGCAGGCGCGTCAGGAAGGTCAGCTTACCTGGTTCAACTGGTACTATCAGGACCGGTTGCGCGAAGAGGTGAAAGCGTTCGAGAAACAGTATGGCATTCGGGTCACCATTCCGGATGGCGAGGCGATGGCCAGCATCAATAAACTGCTGGCGGAACAGCACCGTGAGCAAGGCGATATCGACGTAATCTCGGTGGGCGGCAGCCAGTTCGGGTTGTTAAACGGACCCAAACTGTTCTGGGGGCCGCTCAGATCCCGGTTGCCGGCCGGCGACAAGCTGACCTACCAGATCGAAGGGGTCGATACCCAGGGCTACGCGGTGGCGTTCTGGGGCAATCAGACCGCGATCGCCTACAATTCGGCCCGCATCGACGCGGCCGCGCTGCCGCACTCACTGCCTCAGTTCGAACAGTTTCTGGTGAAAAACCCCGGTGAGTTCGCCTTTAACGTGGAAAATGGCGGCTCCGGTCCGGCGTTTATCGAATCCGTCACCCGGGCGTTGGTCACCGACGTGAACTACCGCGACGGCAATGCCGCGCCGGAGGTGTTGCAACGGCTTGCGCCGTCCTGGCGCTGGTTCAACCGTTACAAGAGCAGCATGGTGATCAGCGCGTCCAATGCCGACAGCATTACCCGACTGAATGCCGGCGAATTTAAACTCGCCGCGTCATGGGAGGATTTGGTGCTTTCGCTACAGCGCAAAGGCGAAGTGTCGCCGGACATCAAGTTCTACCTGCCTGATTTTGGCATGCCGGGCGGCGGCAATGTGGTGGGGATTCCGGCCAACGCCAAACACAAGGCGGCGGCGTTACTGTTTATCCACTGGCTGACGCAGCCGGACACGCAACAGCGCTTTCATACGCAGTTCGGCACTGCGTTGTTGACGCCGACAGGCGACGGCGCGCAGGCGGCGGATGCGCTGGATCGGTCGCGCAGTTTTGCCTGGGCGGCCAAGCCGTTGGGCGACGAAATCAAAAAGCAGTTTATCCAAAACGTGATGCTGAAATGACATCGCGCGGCCTTGTTATGACGTTTGAACCGTTGACGTTTAGCCAACTGATGTTTAACCAACTGATGTTTAACCAACTGAGGCTTGAACAACGATGTTTGGACAACTGACGTTTGAAAACCGTTTTCTGTATCCGACGCGGGCAAGGCCGAACGTATTTTTAATTCAACATATTTGCTTACTCAACACCGATGCATTGAAACACCAGGGAAACCATTATGTCTGATGCGATAACTGATCACCTCCGTCGTCACCGCGTGGTGAATGACGCGCTAATCGCCCACCGCGGCGCCTCGGCGCTGGCGCCGGAGAATACGCTGGCAGCCATGCGTAAGGCGGCGCAGCTGGGAGCGACGTGGCTGGAGGTGGATGTCAAACTGACGCGGGATAACCAGCCGGTGATCATCCATGATGATCGGGTGGATCGTACCACCAACGGGCGCGGTTGGGTCGCTGGCCTGACGCTGGAGGAAATCCGCCGGCTGGATGCGCGAGCGCAATTCGGCGAAGCGTTCGCCGGGGTGACCATCCCGACGCTGCAGGAGCTGATCGCGTGCGTGCTGGAGCTGGATATGGGATTACAGCTGGAGCTGAAACCGACGGCGGGTGACGACGTTGAAACGGCGGAGGTGGCGCTGGGCGTGCTGAAATCGATGTGGCCCGCCAACCGTGACCGCCTGTTTCTGTCGAGTTTTTCCGTTCGTTCCATCCAGGCGGCGGCGCGACTGATGCCGGATGTGCCGCGAGCGTTTGCCGTGGTGGTGCCGCCCAAACGGCCGGTGGCGTTGTTGCAGGAAACCCACTGCCAGATTTTGCACTGCCTGTCGGCACTGCTGGATGACGAAGCCCAGCACATTCTGGCGGACAGCGGCATCGAATACGCGGTGGCGATCGTCAATGACGCCGCACAGGCCCGGCGCTTCCTCGCTAATGGCGCGCAGACGATCCTGTCTGATATTCCTGATTTGCTGGGTTGATAACTGGAGTGGGTTGATAACCGGAGGATGCCATGTCTGATCTGCAGTTACGCTTTGAGACCGCCAACACGGTCATGGAGGAAGCCGCGTTGCTGGCGAGGCAGTTGTTTGCCCGGCGTGACAGCGTGGTGGTGGAACAGAAATCCGCCAATGATTTTGTGTCGGATGCGGACCGGCAGGTCGAGCAGTTAATCCGCGACCGCCTGCGGGAGGCGTTCCCACAGGACGCTATTTTGGGCGAGGAAATGGGCGGCGAGGCCGGCGATAGCTTTTGGGCCGTCGACCCGATAGACGGCACCACCAACTTTTTGCGCGGTTTGCCGTTGTGGGGCATTTCCATCGGATACGTCGAAAACGGGCTGGCGATGGTCGGCACCATTGCGTTGCCGATGCTGAACCTGACGCTGTCGGCGGCGATCGGCTGCGGCGTATGGCGTAACGGGATGCCGTATCGCCGTCAGGTGCCGTTCAGCGAAGTCCGTCTGGTGGCGCTGGGGGAAAGCAATAAATGGGCGGCGGCGGAAGTGGCGATGCTGGACGGCTACCTGCGCGACGAAGGCTGGGCGGTGGCACGCTATCGCTGCGCTACCGTCGGGCTGGGGTTCGCCGCATTGGGGTTTACTGACGGTTATGTGGAGAAAAACACCAGTATCTGGGATATCGCCGCCGGGGTGGTGATCTGTACGGAAGCCGGGCTGGTGGTGAAATATCGGGGAAACTATGAGGTGGGCGGTATGCATGTGGCGACGGCCACCCCCGATGTGCAACAGATTGTGGAGCCGTTTTTCAGCCTGTGACGCGCCCAAAAAAAAGCACCGCCAGACAGGCGGTGCGGGAAAGGGAAGAATTAAAGCGCGTTACTCATTCCGGGCGTACGACTCATTCCGGACGCATTACTTGTTGATGAACGAGCGCGGTTTCGGCGGCGTAGCGGCCAGCGCAGCCTGAATACGCATTGGGTTGAAGTAGTTGCGCATCAGGCGGATACGGTGGTCGTCGGTGAATTCATACCGTATCGCCCAGTCGTAGCTGTAAGGCACGCGGGTCGATTTGGTGATCCCCTGCTGGCTGCCGTAAGCCATCGCCTGATTGTCGCTGAAGAAGACTTTTTCCACTACTTCGCTACTGAATTCTACCGTCTGGCTCATCAGCGACCAGAAACGGGAGAAGCCTTCGTGACCGTAGAACACGCCGGTATAAGGCACATCCACCGGGCCGGTCATGTCCCATACCAACTGTTCGCTCAGGCAGGTCAGCGCCATCGGCAGATCGCCAGCGGCATAGGCCTGACCGAGTTTCTCCAGCGTCGCCTGATTGTTGGAGAACGTCACCGCCTGACTCTTGGCCTGGAAACGCGGCGGCGGCGGCGGGGTATATTCGAACGTCGGCGCCGCGCGGTAGGCGTTGTCGCCGGGGAATGGATGGGAGACGATCGCCCGGAAATCCTCACGCAGCGCGCCCATCGCCATCACCGCCGGGGTGAGTTTTAACGGGCGGCCGGACAGCGCCAGTTGCAGGTTTTCCAGCAGTTCGCAGTAGCGACGGTTGAAACGCATAATCGCCTTGTGCAACTCGCCTTCCGGATAGTCGCTGACTTTGGCTGCGCTGTGGGTTCTGACCGCTTTGTCCCATTCGATCGTCAACGGGTCACCGGTCGGGCCGCTGGCGATGGTGTCGCCGCGCGCATACAGACGCTCGCAGTAGATTTCGTTGAAGCGATAGTAGTGCGGGACGTCATTGTCTTCGCCCTGCCAGATATTGTGCGGCGAACCCTCGCCCTGATCGCAAATCTGACGCAGGCTGGTGATCGCACTGTCCAGATCGGTCACCGGAACGACAGTGCCGTAGGAGCCGTGGCAGAACTGCTCCGGCTCAATCTGGCGCGTAGGGTCGCCGCAGAACACGGCTTTTTCGCCGAAAGACTCTACCGCCGCTCGCAGGCGCGACTCGATATAGACGTAGTATTCACCGATCGACATGTCGCTGCAGACATGGCTGGCTACCACTTCCGGGCGCACATATTTCGGGTGTTCGATTTGCATCGCCTGATGTATGGCGTGCTGAGAAAACGGGTGCAGCTGAATTTCCAGGTCTTCGATGCCGAACGGCAGCGTGGCCGGGTAATCGGGTAAAAAGTCGGGGCCGCTGATATTCGGCGTGCCGCCCACGGCATTCAGCAGGTTGCCAACCATGACGAAATGCAGCATTTCTTCAATCACGACGGAATGGATCACCTCAGGGACACGCGGATCGATGTCGTCATCCATCGTATAGAGCATGGTCAGATAGGGGGGGATCACCGCGTGTTCCAGCACCATCGCTTTTTGCAACAAGTCCCGAATATCGTCTAATTCGTGAGCCAGATCCTTATGGCTGGTTAGTTTGACATAACCTTTTTCCCTGAACATAGTGTCCAAATCTTGGGGTGCGGCGTGTTCGTTTAAGTTCATGATGTTATTCCGTCTTAGTCAGTTGCGGCAGTGACGAAGTGTGTAGTTAGTCTTATCTATTTATTCGTAGCATGAAACCCGAATATCATCATCTTTTGTAGCGCTTTTTTCGCGTTTAACGTGTGCTGGCACACATTCTGTCCAGTTCGGAAAGAATTGTGTGCGCAGCCCATAGCGTCAGCGCCGCCAGCGTCAGGGTGGGCGGCGCCGTTCCCATGCTGACCATGTTTCCAGCCCCCACCAGATAGAGATTCTTATGAATCCAACTGCGCTGTTGACGATCAACCACCGAATGATGGGGCGAGCTGCCCATACAGTGAGTACCGGCGATATGCCCGGCGCCGACGAACGCCAGCGGCTGTCCCTGACAGGTAAAGTAGCCGGGGTCGGCGGGCGAATAATGGCTGTGATCGCGAATGCCGGCGTGGCGGAAAATCTGCCGCATGACGGTGCCGGCGCGCGCGACGCCGGTGCGGGTGTACAGCGACAGGTCATAGTGGATTACCGGACGGTAATTGCCCAGCGCATCGCGGTAGTCAGGATGAATGGTCACCCGGTTGTTGTATTCCGGCAACTGTTCCACCAGGCAGCGCGCGCTGAATTGCCGTGACAGCCGTTCGCGCATTTGACTGCGTAAGCGGGGACCGCACAACGGCTCCGCCAGCAACTGTTCGACATCGTGATATAAGGCGTTGACCGGCCAGCGCCAGCCGTCGTTGCTCAGCTCGATGCGATAGGCCGCCCGATGGGCGCGGGCCGCGCCGCCCCGCATGGCTTCGATCCCCGAGGTGGTAAGCGGACCGCGCATCGGCCACAACGGCGCATCGGCCCGACCCCAGACCGGCAGCACCGGGTGATCCATCAGATGTCGTCCCACCAGATCATTACCTTTGCAGGCGTCGGACGCCAGCAACAGCACCGCATTGGCAATGGCGTTGCCGGCCAGCACATAACGTCTGGCGCTGACGGTATGCAGGTGATGCAACGCCGTTTCCTGATGCACATAATGGCGAAACTGAACGCCGGTGACGGCATCGGTCGACGGGTCGATTAGCAACTTGTGCGCCACGCTACAGGTGACGACGTCCAGCAAGGCCGGATCGGCGTCTTCCAGCGTTTTCAGTGCGTTGTAGCGAGCCTGCGTCGGGCAGAGCGGCGTGCAGTAGCTATTGCCGGAGCAGCGCAGGCCAAGGTGCGGGCTGCCTGCCGCACCGCGAGGATGATAGCCGCGGCCGTGGTCATAACCGGGGTGCGGCACGCCGTTGCGCGCGGACGGCGTGCCGCGCAGGGTCAGCGGCGTAGCCTGTCCGTCTTCCATGACCGTCATGCCGTTGAGGCGGCGCGCCAGTTGTCGATCGCCCCAGGCGGGGGAAGACCTTGCATCGGATAAACATAATCCGGCGGAAACCGGATCCCCAGATAAGCCTGCTCCTCCACATTGGCCGAGACGCCCAGTTCGTACTCCGCCGCCCGATACCAGGGTTCAAGGTCGTTATAGCGCAACGGCCAGTCCAGCCCGATGCCGTAGCGGCTTTGCAGCTCAAAATCTTCCGGCAGCATGCGCATGGCGCTGCCGAGCCATTGTAGCGAGGTGCCGCCGAGCTGGCGGCAATAGGTGGAACTGAATGGCAACGGGCCGCGTTGTACCAGATAGCCGCGGTCGTCATAACCGTCGGGCATCAGGGGCTGGAGGGCGGTATCGTGCGGCGCCGGCGCGTTGACGTTACGCGGCCCGGATACCTGATGGCTTTTACCCGGGTGTTGCCGATAACGCTGCAGCGTCTGCCGGTATCCGGCGTAATGCAGGTTCTCGCCGTCGCCCGCCTCCAGTATCAGGCAGCGTTTTCCCCCGCGTGTCAGGGTTTTGGCCATCAGCGCACCGGCAATGCCGCCGCCGACGATCACCACGTCGTAATCGGTATGCTCAGCCTGATGAGGGGTAATGACATTCATCCGCGCGTTCTCCACTCAGCAATGGGCGGCTCGGCCCAGGCGCCGAACTCCTGCTGGCGGATCGCCTGTGGGTGGGCGTGGATGGCCTGCCAGATCAGCGCTTCGCGCCAGGCGGCGTCGCTGAGAAAATAGGCGGCGGCGTCCGGCTCTGGACTGATGGGGACCCACTGACCGGTGTACCACAGACGCAGCAGACTGCGGGCGATTGGGCCGAGCGTCAGCGATGTCAGCACCGTGGCTTCCAGCCAGTTGAGCCGTAATGCGTCATCATTCGGTTGCGCCGCAAAGTCGTGCAGCAGTTGTTTGAACGGACCGGCGGCGTTGTGCTGCAGCCAGGTGAAATAGTCGTGGGCCAGCCCGGTTCCGGTCAGTTCAAACTGACTGAAACCGGTAAGCAGGGCGGATAAGGTCATGAAATCGTCAAAGGCGGTGTCGGGTTCACTACTGTTACTCATGATGCGTTACCTGTGCCATGTCGTGAACAGCTGAGAGAAAACCGCGCGTCTGAGTCGGGCGTCAGGCGTCGTGGAGCGGGGATATCAATCGTTTTCCGGCGACGTTGCCGATCAGGCGACATCACCGCAGTCTGGTATGTCAATACGGGTGTTAGTGCGTTTTAGAACACACCCAATGGATAGCTGTAACCCGATATCCCTGGAAGGAAGGGCCAATCCGTTTTCCTTTACAGGAATAACCGAGTGGTCGTCATGATGGTGGAAAAAAGAGCGGGGTAGCCTGCGTTCCTTTTTTTAGCGTCACAGTGTTGTTTTAAACCGGGCGAATCAAAGAAAAAAACATGGCAATAAAAGTATTCGTTACACATTCGGTACCACAGTGCATACCCCGTGTAAAACTATGACGTGAGAGCCGCGTTTTTGCAAGACCAGCCTGATTTCTAACGTGATTTTATCGAAATAGGAGATAAGGAAAGCAGCATAATTATTTGATTGTGTAAACTTTTATGCTGAAAGGGCGGAGCATAACGCTCCGCCGCAGGGGTTAGCTTTCGGCCGGTTTGATTAGACCCAGAATCGCTCCCAGACGTTCGCGCTGTTTGGGTTTGATATCACGCCCGGCCGCATAGCCGGCGTTCTGGATAATCATCTCGTTCAGGCCGATCAGCCAGTCATAAATGTAATAGGCGGTATTGTTGACCGGCGTCGCCGACAGTCTGGTCAACCGGCGGGAGGTGCCGAAGTTGGCGGTCTGCTTTTCCGGTTTGGCAAAGATCTTGTTGCCTTTGTTGACGCGGCTGTCCGGTCGACTGGCTTCGGGCACCTGCTGGAAACCCAACCAGGCGACGAAATCGCCGAGGACGTTGAGCGCGCGCGATACCTGGCGATCCGCCTTGCTTTCCCGGTTAATGCCCAGTTGCCCGGAATCCACCAGCATGGTTTGCAACTCATCTTCAATCTTCAGCCGCACGCTGGCCGTAATCAGTTCCTCCACCAGCATTTCGATGGTAGGGCGGTTAATCCCCAGCAATTCAATGATGGCGATGTTTTCCGGCAGGTTACGCAGGTGGTTGATCCAATACCGGTACAGATTACGGGCGAACTCCGCTTCATAGCTGTGGTTTTCGGTTTGTTCTTCCTCGGTCGGCGCCGGGGCGATGACCGTTTCGTCTTCTTCGCTCGGGTCGGCGTCGTCGCTGAACAGGTCGATATCCATCCCGACGCCAAACGGTTCGTAGCTGGCCAGTGGCACCGCCGTATCCTGCGTTTCCTGATAGGACGCGAAGTTGCGTTGCGTCTGTTCCTGCTGTTGCAGATACAGTCGACGCAGTTCATCGCGGGAGGGCAATAACCGCTCCAGCAGCTCGCCGTGCACGCCGGTTCGGGTTTGCAACGCCTTGAGCATCGACTCGGCGATATGCTGTTTGTGCGCCGGATCATCAGCGCCGGCCGGCTGATACCAACTGCCGAGCAGGTTATCGGACAGCTCGCGCTGCAATTCGCTCAGCTGTTCGTTGATTCGCCCCAGCTTGACTTCACGGCGGACTTCCGCGTCCAGCCAGGCCGCCATCCGGTTGATACCGCGTTTGTCCATCGCCAGCATGGTGCCCCAGGCATCGCCGGGGTTACCCACGTAACGCTGCACCGCTTCATCGTTGTTGTAACCGTGGGTGAAACGCCGGTCATGACGGGTCACCGCCCAGATCAGGCCGGGTTTACGGCGGCTGCGGACCTGCGGGTTTTCGCCCTGGGTATGACGCACCCAAAAATCCAGCGTCCGGCCGACGTGGCGCACGTCCGCTTTGCAGGCGGCGGCGGTACAGACCATCAGCAGATTCATTTCCTGATCGTCGGTATAACGCTCCAGCAGATAGGCGCGTTTGGCGCGCAGCAACGCGCGGGACAACGGGTGAGGCTTAAGGCGCAACAGTCGCTCCGGGTTGTCCTCGTCCGGCTCGAATTCCGGCTCGTCCTGCAGGCTGAATCCCGGAAAATCGAGCAGGTCCACCTGTTCGAACAACGTTTCCTTTGGCGGCGACAGCAGCGGAATTTGCACTTCGGCCGCCAGCATAAGCAGTTCCGCCAGCGACAGCTCCACATTTCTGGCCGCGCGGCCGTTGACGATGGGGCGCACCTGTGCGCTGAGATCGGAAGGGCTATTGAGCCGGTCGAACAGGCTGGCGTTGAAAATACCGCTGTCGGGTTGCAGCGATTCATCCACCAGCAGGCTGATCGGCGCCAGTACCTTCCGGGCGCCGGACAATTGCTCCAGCGTGTGGGCGAAATGACGGTAAAGCGAGGTGTATTCCGACTGTTCGCCCCACAGAATCGAGAACAGACTGGCGCGGTCGTCGATGCTGAGATGCGGCGCCAGTTCCACCGCCAGCGGCCAGAATTTGCGTTCCAGCGGCTTTTGACGCCGGGCGTCGTGGCGCACCAGATAATCCCACAGCGCGACCACGTCATCGCCGTCCAGCCCGGGCACCGCTTCCTGCTGACGGTGCAACGTCAGGGTTTTCAGGTGCTCGGCGATATGTTGCTCGTCGAGCTCCGGCGCCGGGTTTTGGCTCTCTTCCAGTACGAAGGCATAGGCCATAATGCGGGCGATATCGGCCTCGTTGAGCAACTGGACCTGCACCGGGTTCGGGGTGTTCTTGCCTTCAGCCTGCCGGGTAAAGCGAGTGACAAAGGCCGGCTGCTGGTTGTCCGGATTGATGTTCTTCTGGTAATCCAGCGTGACGCCGCCGACGGAGGTTTCAATGCGTCCGTTTTCGCCGCCGGCCAGCGAGGTCAGCAGATAGGTTTTGCCGCCCTGAGCCAACCCGAACATGCCCATGGCGATCTCTTTTAGCGACGAATCGGACAGCCCGCGGGCCTTGTTGCGGCAACGCCGCAGCTTAACGATGAGCCGGTCGGCTTCCATATCCAGGCGCGGAACGTTGCGCCGGGTTTCATCCACCCAGGCGATCGCCTGATCTACGCCTTGCGAAACGGACTGTAACTGACGGCTGAGACGGCTCGACAGCTGTTTGGGCGTTAATGGTTTCATTTCTTGAAGACGCTCCCGCTATCGATCCAGTAATGTGCCATGCCGGAAACCGTGCTGGACAAGGTATTGAGTTTCAGCCTTAGCTGATGCGGCGAAATAGCGAGCCCGGAGCCCAGCACCGCGTCGGCGATCTCGACGCGTTCCGGCGTGAGATTATCGTCGCCCGGCACCACTTTCAGGCGAACGTGCAGTACGCTGTCGCCGGCCACCTTGCGGGCCAGTTCCGGATCGACGATCGACAGCGAATAGAGCGGCGACGCTGGCCAGCGTTCGTTGTCCAACTGGCGGAAGCCGAGGCACAGCGAGCCGCGCACTTCGAAACCGGACTGATCGTCCAGCGTGAAATCGGCGTCATCCAGATCGATATCGTTATAGTAGACGTTATCGGCGGTGAGGGTGTGGCTGCTGTCCAGCATCCCGAGATAGCGCACGGTAGAATAGGGTTCGAAATCGCCGGCCTTGAAGTAGAAACCGGGCAGGCGCAGATCCAACGCCAGCAGGCACAGCATCGCCCCCACCGCGGCGGTGGATTTCGGGTTTTCGATACGTCCGCGCTTGTTAAACGGATACCAGTCGCTGGTGTGATAGCCATCCAGCGACATCATGCGGTTAATCGGCAGCGGCTGCAGGTGGCGGAATAGCGCCTGAATGCCCGGAAAACGGGATGGCCGACCGGTCAGCAATAGCACGTCGCAGGCATACAGCGACACCACTTCCGACATCAGCCGCAGATGCTGGGTAATGCTCATGCGGTTGGCCAGAAATTCGCTGTGCAGCTTGGCAAGACGCAGGATCAACGGCACCTGCAGGATGTCGAACGGGGTTTCCTCGTCCGGCAGTTCACGCTGGATCTCGTTGTTGACGTATTCCAGCACTTTGCGCGTCGGCGTCTGCGGCAGCATTTCACCAAACGTGGTGTCGATTTCCGCGTTCAGATCGAGCGGATCGAACTGTTCATAGGCTTCCAGAATCGCCTGGCCGATAGGAATGAACATCTGCAACGTGACCTGCTGGCGCAGCGTCAGCTGGCCGTCCATGCGGCCTTCGCTGCCGAACAGGCGGGTCATCAGGCTGTCCGGGCTGGTGACGCCGGCTTTTTTCAGCGCGACCTGCAACGCGGGCAGGACATACAGTTGGATCACGTCCAGCAGGATGTCGTCGCCGGCGACTTTAAACCCTTCACGAAACAGCAGGCGGGGGATGATTTTGACGTTGCTGCCGACGCCGTCGTCCAGCCAGTATTGGGTAATCGCCAGATCGGTAGTACCGCCGCCGATATCGATAGACGCGATACGCAGGGTTTTCCCCGGCTGCTCGTCGTCCGCCAGTTCTTTGTCCGGGCGCGCCATGCTGGCGAAGAACGCTTCCGCCCGGCCGCCGAAATTCACCTGCGCTTCGTTGTAGAGGTACACCATCTGTCCGCAGGTGGCTTCATCCCACTCCATCTGAACGTCCGGCACCGGCACGTTGCTGCGGCGCTTGTCATCCGCCGTCAGGAAATCCTCATCGGCCGGGTGCCAGCCCATCGCTTTCCACACCAGCCCGATCGCTTCGATCATGCGGCGGCGGAAGATCTCGCGTTCCGGCTTAGGCATGGCCGAGGGCAGGGTCAGAATAATGTTGCGCAGCTGGCGCGGCGCGTTGGCGTGAATCATCTTCAGGCGTTGGGCGGCGCTGTTCATTTGCATCAGCGCCTGCGCCAGCAGCTCGGAAAGCATGAACGTCATTACCGAACTGCGGCTGTAGTGCGGGTCGAACACCGGCAGGCGCTCGTCCAGCGGCAGGCTGAACAGCGGCTGGCCTTCATCGTTGACCAGCATGGTCAGCGGCATGGCGGTCGCCAGCGGCTCCTGCTGACGCGGGCTGTTGGTCTGGCTGAAACGCCAGCCCGGCACATACGGCTCTTCGTCCCACAGATAGCGGCGCGGGCTGGAAATACCGCTGGAGCCTTCGGTTCCCTGACGCTGCAGTGCCAGACGGCTGGCTTCGCGGCCGACACGGGTAATGGACGGCCAGACAAACGCATCGTCGCGGCCGCTTTCGAAGGAAAAATTCTGCTTGCCGAAACGCGCCTGGGCGAATTCCACCCGGCTGTCGAACAGCTCGTTGTACAAATAATGGGGCTGGCCCAAATCGCGGATCTGTAGCTCGTAGGTCTGCTTGAGGCCGTTGCTCTCGTCGGCGTGATCCTCCACCAGAATCCCGGCGGTGTGGGAATTGCCGACATCCAGAATCAGATCCACATTGATGGCCGGCTCTTTCAGCGTACTGCTGGTGATGCGGATTTCCGGCACATCCAGCAGCGTCGCCATAATATCCAGCAGATTCAGGTAATGCGCCTGATATTCGAATTCACGCAGATTCTGGCGGATATCGCGGGGTTTGCGGCTTTCCACCTGCAGCGCCTGCTGGGAAAACGCTTCGCGCAGCCAGCCGTCCACCCAGGTCTGGTCGAGAAAATCGTCCAGTTCTTCACTGCGATAGGCCAGCGTGAATAACCGCCCGGCGTTGATGTCGTTTTCGCTGGGCGCCAGCGCTTCCAGATCGTGGCTTTCCGGATAAACGCGGGTATCGAAGGCCAGACAGAGGCGGTGGGTGTTGCCGTCATCGTCCGGTTCGCCCAGTTCCAGCACCTGCACCCGCGCCCAGTTGTTCGGGCCGCCCATGAAGGTACGCGGCGGGTTAAAGCGGAAGAACGGCAGCGGCAGCCATACGTTGCTCAGCAGACGCAACGACTGTTCCAGCGTATAACTGGATTCCGGGTTGACCGCCTCCGGCAGCACCTGCATATCGCTCGGCAATGCGTATTTGCCGCTGTGCTCGTTGTACGTCAGCCGCAACAGCGGCCCGTTGGCGCTCTTGCGAACAAAGCGATTGGCGAAGCTTGACCGGGCTGGCGGGAGCTTTAACGCAAAATCGAGAAACTGAATACCGCTATTCTGAATCAGCGTAATGTGTTGTTTGTAATCTGTCAGTGTTGCCAGCATGGTTATTTGCTCTCACGCTTAATCGTCATCGGTAGCACAGTGTCGGCATCGTAGCGGCCTTTACATTCTGCGGCCTCGCTCGATTCCTGTCGGGTACAGACGATTTCCGGCATCGGATAACGGGAACCATCGCTGCAGCGCGCCCGATAGCGGCTGTTGATCACCAGATTGCCGGACTGGTGCAACCCGGCTTCCACCTCGGCCTGACAGGTGACTTTTTCGCCGTAGGTAAAGCGTACCCGGCCTTTGCCGTCTTTGATCTGGTAGCGGAGAACCGGCGGTTTGCCGGTCAGCGGATTTTTCGCCATGAGCGTCGCCTGCCAGTTGCCGTCCAGAAAACGGATGGAGCCGATTTTTACGGCGTCGGCAGGCATCACCAGCGCGCCTTTCGGGGCGGCGCTTACCTCGACATGCGCGGGAGCTTCCGGCGCTTTTTCTTCGGTTTTTTTCTGCTCAACCACTGCCGGCGGCGGCAACAGCGTAGCCACCTCCAGCGGCAGATTCGGCTGTGGAAGCGTATCCGCCGGCGTGGCGCTCAGCGCGCGTTTTTCCGGTTTGATGGTGGTCACCGCCGGCGGGGTGTTGCTTTCGGGGTGAGAAACGCAGCCGCGGATCTGGAACGCCAGCGTCGCCAACAGCGCGGCGCCCGGCGCCAGCAACCAGATACTGGTCCAGACCCGGCGCGGCGACGGGGCGGTTTGCGGCGGCGCGGCCGGTTCGGCAATCACCACGGGTTCCGGTTCGACCGGCAGCGCCGGTTGTTCCGGTTCGGGGTCGTCGACCTGCGTGGTCACTTCCGGCAGCGGTTCAGGAACCGGCTCGGGAATCTCGACCGGTTCAACCGGGCGCAGGCACTCCAGCACGTCAACGCGGGATTTTTTGCCCAGGCTGACAAATCCCCAGAAGGTGATGACCGGTTTATCGTCCACCAGATAGACATGATTGGAACCCGGAAACTGAAAAGCTTTCGCCAACAATACGCCGAAGAGTTTCTGGGCCGGTTTGTTGGATTGACGCGCCCGCTCGCTAATGGCGTCAACGGTGCCGAGATACTGTTCGAGCAAGAGCAACGCCTGCTCGCGCTGCTCGTCGCTGGCTGCCATCCAGGAGGTGATTTTACCGGCGAAGGGCGCATACCAGTCGATGCGATCGCCATCCTCGTTAGGTTGGGGGATGGCCAGACAGTCAGCGATGTGCTGTTGTTTGCGAAGACGCAGTGTCTCCCGTAATTGCAGCGCTGAAGCATAAACGGGCTGGCCGTTCTCTCCCAACGCAAGAAAATCGTCTAAATTTCCACTGCGTAAAAATAATTTTGCCACGCCAAAGAGACCCTTTGTGATAAACCGTCAAGGCAGAAAATCGTGTTCAATATCTGCGATTATAATTCTGATGATCACGAATCAAATACGTAAAGAAGTGACAAATATGACAAATATTTGCGTCATCAGCTCTCTGAAAAAGCAATATCGCATAAGTGCGATGTGACTGAAACTAAAAAACCGGCAGGTCGATTATCTTACAGGTTACCCGGCAGCATACCAGCGGGAAGCCGATGGCGAGCATTCTGTGATGATGTCGGCATTTTTATTTCACACTAACATTTCTGTAAGTACTTACTAAAAGTGAGTTTGAGTCATATGCTGCTGGCACGAGCTTCAACCTGTCTGGCGTTGAGCGTATTCGGGTTGAAGCATGGCACAGGGTTTTCTCATTAACAGGAGTTCGTTATGTTTGCGATTACAGGAGCAACCGGCCAACTGGGCCGTCTGGTGATTGATTCGCTGGTGAAATCGGTACCGGCAGAACAGATCGTTGCGGTAGTACGCGACCCGGCCAAGGCCAGCGCTCTGGCCGCACAGGGGATTCATGTACGACATGGCGATTATGACCGGCCGGATACGCTGGTCAGCGCGCTGAGCGGAGTAGACAAGTTGCTGTTGATTTCATCAAGTGAAGTCGGCAAGCGCGAAACCCAGCACAAAGCGGTGATCGACGCGGCAAAAAAAGCCGGTGTCGGGCTGATTGTCTACACCAGTCTGCTGCACGCGGATACCTCGTCGCTGGGCTTGGCGGTCGAGCATCTGGCGACCGAAGGCGCGCTGCGCGATTCAGGCATTCCTCATGTTATTTTGCGTAACGGCTGGTATACCGAAAACTATGCCGCCAGCATCGCGCCGGCTTTGGCGCACGGCGCGTTTATCGGCGCCGCCGGCGAAGGCCGCATTGCTTCGGCGGCGCGCAGCGACTATGCGCAAGCGGCTGCAATCGTGCTGCAATTGAATGGTCAGGAAGGGAAAGTTTATGAGCTGGCCGGCGATAACAGTTACACGCTGGCGGAATTTACCGCGGAAATTGCGAAGCAGAGCAGCAAACCGGTGCAATATGTCAACCTGTCCCAGGCGGATTTCGCCAACGCGCTGAAAGGCGCGGGATTGCCGGATTTCCTGGCTGATATGTTGGCGGATTCCGACGCCGGCGCGGAAAAAGGCGGGCTGTTTGATGACAAGAACGCGCTGGCGGCATTGCTGGGTCGCCCGACGACGCCTTATGCCGAGGTCATCCGCGGTACGCTGGCGTCGCTGTAATTTGTTTTCACGTTATTAAACGCGATGGCGCGTCTGGCGACAGATGCGCCACTTTTTATTCTGCCAATTTTCCCTTCCGCAATGTTCTATGTGGTTTTTTTTCGTAGCCTGAACGCATGGTAATGAAACGTCGATTTTCCTGACAGAATCTTGTCATTTTATTTCTGTTTTACTAACCTGTCTGTGTTGTCAGCCTATGCTGCATTTCAATCTGATTGACGCGCCACAGGGAGCATTCACTTTCAATAGGACAAAAAGTGAAGAAGTTGGTGTTTAACTGCGGCTTTATAAACAAGCGGTTCTATAAACAAGCGGTTCTATAAACAGATGTCATACTCGCAAGGGATGGTATACCCAGTGCAACTTGCAGTATGTCGGGTATAAAGGCGAATTTCATGGAGGAAATGTTATGGCTTTATATGGAAAGAAAACCGATCTTTCTTCCGCATCGTCCGGCGGCTATACCGGCGTGGCGGATGTCTATCAATTATGGAATTACCACGCCCGTGGAAATGGCAACATCGGCGATAAACCATCCTATTCGCTGGAGCAGGCCCGCGATCAAATAACCCGTGGCAATATTACCTGGAATGGTGAAAAGGTTTTCGGTAAATCCGTTGCGCTGACTTACTCTTTTCTTCAGTCGGTTTCTGATGCCGACATGCCTGATAATTTCAAAGGCTTTGTCAAATTTAATGCCGCGCAGATTCAGCAGGCCAAACTGGCATTGCAATCCTGGGCTGATGTGGCGAACGTCACTTTTAGCGAAATTAAAGACGATCAACACGCCACCATCCGGTTTGGCAACTATACATTGAGCCCGGATGGTAATACCGATAACAACAGTCAGGCGTTCGGTTTCTATCCCGGCAGCTGGAAGTGGGCCGGTTCAGCCTGGTTTAATTATAATCAGGCTGACAATCAACGGCCGGATATCAATGAATTTGGCCGTAATACATTAGCGCATGAAATCGGCCATACGCTGGGGTTATATCATCCGGGCGATTATGACGCTTCCGACGGCAACCCGGGTTATAAAGACGTGACCTACGCGGAGGATACCCGCCAGTTCAGCATTATGAGCTACTGGAATGAAGGGTACACCGGCGGCGATTTTCATGGCTATCATGCCGCCGCGCCGCTAATGGATGATATTGCGGCCATTCAAAAATTGTATGGCGCCAATATGTCGACCCGCACGGGCGATACCGTATACGGGTTTCACTCCAATAGCGGTCGTGATTTTTATACGGCGACAGACAGCAAAACACCGCTGATATTCTCCGTTTGGGATGCCGGCGGCAACGATACGTTTGATTTTTCCGGTTATAGCGCGAATCAGCGCATCAGCCTGATTAGCGGCACTTTCTCGGATGTCGGCGGATTGAAAGGCAACGTTTCCATTGCCGCGGACGCGGTGATTGAAAATGCGATTGGCGGTTCAGGCCATGATGTGATTGTGGGGAATCTGTCTGATAATCGTATTGACGGCGGCGCGGGTAATGATGTGCTTTATGGCGACGGCGGCGCTGATATTTTAACCGGCGGCGCCGGGAAAGACATTTTTGTTTATGCCTGGGAAAAGGATTCGCTATTGTCGTCGCCGGATACCATTACCGATTTCCAGCGTGGAGAAGACAGGATCGATTTATCCGCGTTTAATAAAAATCATGATCTCCGCTTTGTTGATAATTTCTCGGGAAAAGGAAACGAAGTGTTGTTGAATTGGGATAGTCAGTCTCATCAAACCAATATGTGGTTGCAGTTAAGCGGGCACGACACGGCTGATTTTCTGGTCAACATTGTCGGTGCGGCATTACAGCCGTCGGATTTTATTGTTTAACGATAATGGGCGCGTTCCCGTTATTTTTTGATTGATTGAATAACGGCAGGTATTTTCTCGCGTTGGAGACATGCCTGCCGTTATCCACGTATTTAACACGATGGTTTCAATTATTAAACGCGTTCACTGATGACCGAATGATGGGAATATCATGAAACAGCTGATTATTGCGACATTATTGAGTGCACTGAGTGGAGGATGTATGGCGAGCAGTCTGAGATTGCCGTCCGCGGCGGAACTAAGCGGACAGTGGGTATTGAGCGGAGCGGAGCAACACTGTGATATCCGCTTGAACACGGATGTGCTTGACGGCACGACCTGGCGGCTGGCTGGCGACAGCGCGTGCCTGCAAAAATTGCTGCCGGAAGCGCCGGTCGGCTGGCGGCCTACGCCAGACGGTCTGACGCTGACGCAGCAAGACGGCTCGGCAGTGGCGTTTTTCAGCCGCAACCGCGATCACTACGAACATAAGCTGGCTGACGGCAGCGTTCGCACCCTGAAAAAGAAAGCCTGAGGGAGAGTGCCCAGCCGTGAATGCTTCCTCTGAGCGAGATCGTTCGTTGTTCGGCGTGCTGCGCCAGTTCCGCCGCAGTTTCTGGAGCGTCGGGATTTTCAGCGCCGTCATCAATATACTGATGCTGGCGCCTTCGGTATATATGCTGCAGGTATATGACCGGGTGCTGGCGTCCGGCAACGGTATAACCCTGCTGATGCTGACGTTGCTGATGGCGGGACTGTGTGCCTTTATGGGCGCGCTGGAGTGGGTTCGTAGTCTGTTGGTGGTGAGGCTGGGCACCCGTATCGATCTGGCGCTCAATCAGGATGTCTTCAATGCGGCGTTTGCCCGTAATCTGGAGGCTGGCGACGGCCGCGCCGGGCTGGCGCTGACCGATTTGACGCTGCTGCGCCAGTTCATCACCGGCAATGCGCTGTTTGCCTTCTTCGACGTGCCCTGGTTTCCGCTGTTTTTGCTGGTGTTGTTTTTGCTGCATCCCTGGTTGGGGATGCTGGCGCTGGGCGGCACCGTGGTGCTGGTGGCGCTGGCCTGGCTGAACCAGCGTCTGACCAATCAACCGCTGGCGGAAGCCAATCAGCAATCGCAACAGGCGACCCATCTGGCTGACGCCCAGTTGCGCAATGCCGACGTTATTGAAGCGATGGGAATGCTGGGCAACCTGCGTCGGCGCTGGCTGACGCGCCACTACCGGTTTATTTCCCTGCAGAATCTGGCCAGCGAGCGTGCCGCCGCGGTAGGCGGCGCGTCCAAGTACAGCCGCATTGCATTGCAGTCGCTGATGCTGGGGCTGGGGGCGTTGCTGGCGATCGACGGCAAGATCACGCCGGGGATGATGATCGCCGGTTCGATTCTGGTTGGTCGGGTGCTGAGCCCGATCGATCAGTTAATCGCGGTATGGAAACAATGGAGCAGCGCGCGCATTGCCTGGCAGCGCCTGACCCGGCTGATTGTCGCCTATCCGCCGCGCCCGGCGGCAATGGCGCTGCCTGCGCCGGAAGGGCATCTCAGCGTGGAACAGGTTTCGCTGCGTCCGGCACAGGGCAACGCCCGGCTACAGAACATTCATTTCTCGTTGCAGGCTGGCGAAACGCTGGTAATTCTGGGCGCATCCGGATCCGGCAAATCCTCGCTGGCGCGTTTGCTGGTCGGCGCGCAGGCGCCGACGCAAGGCAAAGTGCGTTTGGATGGCGCTGATCTGAATCAGGTGGACAAAAACACGTTTGGGCCGACCATCGGTTATTTGCCGCAGGATGTACAGCTGTTCAAGGGCACGCTGGCGGAGAACATCGCCCGTTTTGGCGAGGCCGATCCGGAAAAAGTCGTGGCGGCCGCAAAGCTGGCCGGGGTGCATGAACTGATTTTGTCGTTGCCCAATGGCTATGACACCGAATTGGGCGATGGCGGCAGCGGTTTGTCCGGCGGTCAGCGGCAGCGTATCGGCCTGGCGCGCGCCATGTACGGCGACCCTTGTCTGCTGATTCTGGATGAACCGAACGCCAGCCTCGACAGTGAAGGCGATCAGGCCTTGATGCAGGCGATTGTCGCGTTGCAGAAACGGGGCGCGACCGTGGTGTTGATTACCCATCGCCCGGCGTTGACGACGCTGGCGCAAAAAATTCTGATCCTCCATGAGGGCCAGCAGCAGCGTATGGGACTGGCGCGGGATGTGTTGACGGAACTGCAACAGCGCAGCGCCGCCAATCAGGCCCGGATGAACCCCACGGCCGCAATGCCGCAATGACAGGGATCTCGTGATGACAGGCATGGATATAACCACTCAGGATGAATTGAACGAAGCGGCAATGCGCGATCGCGCCAGCCGGGATGAAGAGCGGGCGTTACGGCTGGGCTGGTGGCTGGTGCTGGCCGGTTTTGGCGGTTTTCTGCTGTGGGCGTTGCTGGCGCCGCTGGATAAAGGGGTGGCGGTGCAAGGCAATGTCGTGGTGTCCGGCAATCGCAAGGTGATCCAGCACATGCAGGGCGGCATTGTCGACCGGATCCAGGTGAAAGAGGGGGACCGCGTTGCCGCCGGTCAGGTGCTGCTGACGCTGAATGCGGTAGACGCCCGTACCACCAGCGAAGGGCTTGGCTCCCAATATGATCAACTGATCGCCCGCGAAGCCCGCCTGCTGGCGGAACAGCGTAATCAGTCGTCGCTGGTGGCGACGCCCCGGCTGACGCAGGCGCGCCAGCGGCCGGAAATGGCCGTCATCATCGCGTTGCAGGAAGACCTGCTGCATAGCCGTCAGCAGGCGCTAAAGCTGGAAACCGACGGCGTGCGCGCCAGTATTGATGGACTGGAAACGTCGCTCGGCGCGTTGCAAAAGGTGATGAGCAGCAAGCAGTCCGAGCAGGCGGCGTTGAACCAGCAGTTGCAGGGGCTGCGGCCGTTGGCGGCGGATAACTATGTCCCGCGCAATAAAATGCTGGAAACGGAACGGTTGTTTGCGCAGGTCAGCGGTGAAATTGCCCAGACCAGCGGCGAAGTGGGGCGAACCCGGCGTGATATTCAGCAACAGAAATTGCGCATCGCCCAACGCCAGCAGGAATACGACAAAGAGGTCAACAGCGAATTGTCCGACGTGCAGGCCAAACTGAATGAAGTGATCAGCCAGCGCGAGAAGGCGGATTTCAATCTGGCCAATGTGCAGGTGCGCGCGCCGGTTGCCGGCACCGTAGTGGACATGAAGATCTTCACCGAAGGCGGGGTGATCGCTCCCGGGCAGGTCATGATGGAAATCGTTCCCGAAGATCAGCCGCTGCTGGTGGATGGCCGTATTCCGGTAGAAATGGTGGACAAGGTGTGGTCCGGGCTACCGGTGGAGTTGCAGTTCACTGCATTTAGCCAAAGCACCACACCGCGAGTGCCGGGAACGGTGACCTTGCTGTCCGCTGACCGGCTGGTGGACGAAAAAGACGGCACGCCGTACTACAGCCTGCGCATTCAGGTGAGCGAAGAAGGCAAGCGTTCGTTGCATGGGCTGGAAATTAAACCCGGTATGCCGGTGCAGGGGTTTGTCCGCACCGGGGAGCGTTCGTTTATCAATTATCTGTTTAAACCCCTGATGGATCGCATGCATCTGGCGTTGACGGAAGAGTAACGGAAGGAAGCAATGCGAAGGAAAGCGGTATTACTGACGGTGGTGTTATCCCTGTCGGGCGGCAGCGCCCAGGCGATGGGGCTGCTGGATGCGTGGGAACTGGCGCTGCGCAATGACGCGCAACTGCGGGCGGCCGGCTTCGAACGGGACGCCGGGCAGGAGGAAGTGGCGATCGGCCGCGCCGGATTGCTGCCCTCGCTGCAATATAGCTATGGCGCCAATTACAGTCATTCCAAAGTGACGCAACGGGACCGGACGGTGAATAACACGACGAAACGTGATTACGATAACTACGTCTCGACGTTGACGCTGCGCCAGCCGCTGCTGGACTATGCCGCCTGGGCGCGTTACCAGCAGGGCGTCACCCGCAAACTGATGGCCGATCAGCGATTTCGCGATCGCAGTCAGGACCTGATGGTGCGTCTGTATCAGTCCTGGAGCGAAGCATTGCTGGCACAGGAAAAGCTGATGCTGCTGGATGCGCAGCGCCGTGCCTATCAGGAACAACTGGCGCTGAACCGTCGCTTATTGGCGGCGGGGGAAGGAACGCAAACCGACCTGCGGGAAACGGAGGCACGTTACACCGTCACTGAAGCGCAGCGTATCGAGCAGGAAGATACGCTGGATGCCGCCATGACCGACCTGGAAAACATGATTGGTTCGCCGCTGCAAATTCAGGACCTGTCGCCGCTGGCGCTGGACGCGTTGCCGGATAACGTCACCGAAAATCGTTCGCTGTCGCAATGGCGTGAGCTGGCGGTGCGACACAACGCCAAGCTGGCGGTGCAGCGTGAAAACGTTGATTACAGCCGCTATGAAATTGAGCGTAACCGCGCCGGTCATCTGCCGACATTGGATCTGGTGGCATCCACCCGCAACAGCCTGTCGGAGTCCGAATACAACTACAACCAGAAATACGACACCCAGACCGTTGGTCTGCAGGTGCGTGTGCCGCTGTATTCCGGCGGCGCCGTTTCGGCATCGATGCGTCAGGCCGCGGCGGAATACCAGCAAAGTCAGGCGGAACTGGATAACCAGACCCGGCAGACCTTTGCGGAATTGCGTCGTCAGTTCAACCTGTGCACCAACGGAGCCGCCAAAATCCGGGCCTGGCAGATGAGCGTGGCTGCCGCCGCGGAAGCGATCCGCGCTACGCGGCAAAGCGTCGCCGGCGGCGAACGTATCAATCTGGACGTGCTGATGGCGGAACAGGAGTGGTACAACGCCCGCCGCGAGCTGACGGAAGTCAAATATCGCTGGTTACAGGCATGGCTGAATTTGCGCTATACCGCCGGTACGCTAAATGAGCAGGATATGATGCAACTGGCGGCCTGGTTTCAGGCTGCGCATCCAATAAATAAAAACGGAATGAATACGGCTACCGGCAATAAAGCGAATTAACGGTAACCTTTTGCGTTAATTGATTAATGTTTCTACGAAAATTGATGGTTGTTTCCACAAAAAATTGATCGTCGTTTCCACGAAATTTCTTTCGCAGCCTGCTGCGAGGGATTGGTATGTCATTAAATTAGCCGTCGTGATAATGGTCGGCGACGTAATGGCGAAAAAAGGCATTCTGACAGTAATACGTCAGACTTTATGGAAGAAGTTATATGCAACAAAACGAAAAAGCTTCGTTAAATACCTCTGCCGCCGCTGCCAAGGCAGGCAGTTATACCGGCTATGCCGATGTGTATGATTTTTGGTTTTACCATCAGCGTGGCGACGGTCTGACTGTCAATGGCAAACCGTCTTATACCACCGACAAGGCGGTGAGTGAGGGATTAACGCGGCCGCATACCACCTGGAACGGTGATAACGTATTCGGCAAAGCGGCAAATCTGACTTATTCATTCCTTAACTCGTTTAGCTCGACGCCTAACGGTCATACCGGCCCGGTAAAATTTACGCCGGTGCAGATGCAGCAGGCGAAACTGTCATTGCAGTCCTGGGCGGATGCGGCAAACCTGACGTTTACCGAAGTCAGCCCCAATCAAAAGGCCAACATCACATTCGCTAACTATACGCGCAATGCCGACGGCAGCCTGAATACGGATACGCAGGCTTATGCCGCTTATCCGGGCACGCATCCGGTGTCCGGCAGCGCCTGGTTCAACTACAACCAATCGAGTATTCGCAACCCGGATACCGATGAGTATGGACGGCATTCGTTCACGCATGAAATCGGCCATGCGCTGGGGCTGAGCCACCCGGCGGAATACAACGCCGGCGAAGGGGATATCAGTTACAAAAACAGCGCTGCCTATGCGGAAGATTCCCGTCAGTTCAGCATCATGAGCTACTGGGAGGTGGAAAACACCGGCGGCGACTTCAAAGGGCACTACTCGGCGGGTCCGCTGATGGATGATATCGCCGCGATCCAGAAACTGTACGGCGCCAACATGACCACCCGTACCGGCGATACCGTTTATGGCTTTAACTCCAACACCGATCGTGATTTCTATACCGCGACCAGCAGCAGCAAGGCGCTGGTTTTCTCGGTATGGGATGCGGGCGGCAACGATACTTTCGACTTCTCCGGCTACAGCAACAACCAACGCATCAACCTGAATGAAGGGTCGTTCTCGGATGTCGGCGGGCTGAAAGGCAACGTGTCGATCGCGCACGGCGTGACCATTGAGAACGCGATTAGCGGTTCCGGCAACGATATTCTGGTGGGCAACAGCGCCGACAACGTGCTGCAGGGCGGCGCCGGCGACGACGTGCTGTACGGCAGCCTCGGCGCGGATACGCTGACCGGCGGCGCCGGGCGCGACATCTTCGTATACGGCAGCGGTCAGGATTCCACCGTGTCGGCATACGACTGGATTACCGATTTCCAGACCGGTGTGGACAAGATCGATCTGTCGGCGTTCCGCAATCAGGGTCAGTTGAACTTTGTGCAGGATCAGTTCACCGGCAAAGGGCAGGAAGTGATGCTGCAGTGGGATGCGGCCAACAGCATCACCAACCTGTGGCTGCATGAAGCGGGTCACAGCTCGGTGGATTTTCTGGTGCGTATCGTCGGCCAGACTGCACAATCCGATATTATTGTGTAATCAACCACTGAAAATATTAAACAGGGTGGTTTAACTACCCTGTTTAATAAGATTTCCAAGGGAATCTTATTATCATGTCATTCCGGCAGGGCGTTGTTCGCCCTGAATAAAGAGTGACAGTATTTCTTTATGCTATTTCCAGAGGATTTTATGGGAAAAAATCTGTCTTTACGTCAAGATGACGCTCAACACGCATTATCGGCCAATACCAGCAGTGCGTATAATTCTGTTTATGATTTCCTGCATTACCACGACAGGGGTAATGGCCTGACCGTCAATGGCAAAACATCCTATTCCGTTGACCAGGCTGCGGCGCAAATTACCCGGGAGAATGTCAGCTGGAATGGAACCAATGTATTTGGCAAATCAGCCAATCTGACGTTTAAGTTTCTGCAATCAGTCAGTTCCATTCCATCCGGCGATACCGGGTTTGTGAAATTTAATGCCGAACAGATTGAGCAGGCGAAATTGTCGCTGCAATCCTGGTCGGACGTGGCAAATCTGACGTTCACCGAAGTGACGGGAAATAAGTCTGCCAATATCACCTTTGGTAACTATACGCGTGATGCGAATGGCAACCTGGATTATGGCACTCAGGCTTATGCCTATTATCCGGGAAATTATCAGGGCGCAGGCAGCAGCTGGTACAACTATAACCAGTCTAATATCCGTAATCCGGGGTCGGAAGAGTACGGCCGTCAGACATTTACCCACGAGATTGGCCACGCGCTCGGCCTGGCGCATCCGGGTGAATACAACGCCGGCGAAGGGGATCCGTCTTATCACGATGCCGTGTATGCCGAGGATAGCTACCAGTTCAGTATTATGAGTTACTGGGGCGAGAATGAAACCGGCGCTGACTATAACGGTCACTATGGCGGCGCGCCGATGATTGATGATATCGCGGCGATTCAGCGGCTGTATGGCGCCAACATGACCACCCGCACCGGTGACAGCGTGTATGGCTTCAACTCTAATACCGATCGTGATTTCTACACCGCGACCAGCAGCAGTAAGGCGCTGATTTTCTCGGTATGGGATGCGGGCGGCAACGATACTTTCGACTTCTCCGGCTACAGCAACAACCAGCGTATCAACCTGAATGAAGGTTCGTTCTCGGATGTCGGCGGCCTGAAAGGCAACGTGTCGATCGCGCACGGCGTGACCATTGAGAACGCGATTGGCGGCTCCGGCAACGATATTCTGGTGGGCAACAGCGCCGACAACGTGCTGCAGGGCGGCGCGGGCAACGACGTGCTGTACGGCGGTGCCGGTGCGGATACGCTGTACGGCGGCGCCGGGCGTGATACGTTCGTTTACGGCAGCGGTCAGGACTCTACCGTAGCGGCGTATGACTGGATTGCCGATTTCCAGAAAGGTATTGATAAAATCGACCTGTCGGCGTTCCGCAGCGAAGGCCAACTGAGCTTTGTACAGGATCAGTTCACCGGCAAAGGACAGGAAGTGATGCTGCAGTGGGATGCGGCCAACAGCATCACCAACCTGTGGCTGCATGAAGCTGGGCACAGCTCGGTAGACTTCCTGGTACGAATCGTCGGTCAGGCGACACAGTCCGATATTATTGTGTAATGATATTCTGAAAATATTGCTCAGGGCAGTTTATCTGCCCTGTTTCATTAATAATATATTGCGAATTGCCAAAGGTTTATTTGTGAAATGATTTCGCCTTGCGTTTAATTTCAGCTTTAAAAAAGCAATCGTTTCCTTTTCTTTCTATTTCCCGCCATTCAAATAACTTATTTCATTTTAATCAATTAGCACCATATTGAAGCTGTGGGCTAAATCGCCAATAAATAGAAAATTAACCAATGAACCTTTACAAAAACATTACAGTGGCTTATATAAATATTAGCGCCAGTGATGGCGCTGTTTGTTTTCGTTAAATATCATCAAGATTATATGCCGAAAATATGCCATTAAATTGGCAGAGATGTTCTTTATCTAAAATTTAATGGCTATGGAATTTTCTGATTATTTATACCAATGAGGGTTTTATGGAAAAAAATCTGTCTTCACGTGATGATGACGCGTTGCATTCATTATCTGCCAGCAGCAGCTATGACTCTGTTTATGATCTGTTGCATTATCACGGGCGAGGAAATGGATTGACGATTAACGGCAAACCATCCTATTCGATTGAGGATGCGGGCGAACAAATTACCCGTGACAACGTCAGTTGGAATGGTTCGAATGTATTTGGTAAATCCGCCAACCTGACCTTCAAGTTTCTTCAGTCCGCGCGCTCCACACCGGATGGCGATACCGGGTTTGTCAAATTCAATGCCGCACAGGTTGCTCAGGCCAAACTGGCATTACAGTCCTGGTCTGATCTGGCCAACATCACCTTCACGGAAGTGACAGGGAATCAGTCGGCCAACGTCACTTTTGGCAACTATACCCGTGACTCCAGCGGCCGTCTGGATTACGGCACGCAGGCGTATGCCTATCTGCCGGGCAGCGGCAGCGCATCCGGCACCACCTGGTACAACTACAATGTGGACAACATTCGCAGCCCGGACAAAATGGAGTACGGCCGTCAGACGCTGACGCATGAAATCGGCCACGCGCTGGGGCTGAATCATCCGGGCGACTATAACGCCGGCGAAGGGAACCCCAGCTACAGCGATGTGACCTATGCCGAAGATACCCGTCAGTTCAGCATCATGAGCTACTGGAGTGAGAAGAATACCGGTGGGGATTTCAAAGGCCATTATGCCGCCGGCCCGATGCTGGATGATATCGCAGCCATTCAGCGCCTGTACGGCGCCAACATGACCACCCGCACCGGCGATACCGTCTATGGCTTCAACTCCAACACCGATCGTGATTTCTACACCGCGACCAGCAGCAGCAAAGCGCTGATTTTCTCGGTATGGGATGCGGGCGGCAACGATACCTTTGATTTCTCTGGTTACAGCAACAACCAGCGTATCAACCTGAACGAAGGGTCACTGTCTGATGTCGGCGGGCTGAAAGGCAACGTGTCGATCGCGCACGGCGTGACCATTGAGAATGCCATCGGCGGCTCCGGCAACGATGTGCTGATCGGCAACAGCGCTGACAACATTCTGAAGGGCGGCGCCGGCGACGATATCCTGTACGGCGGGGGTGGGGCAGACCGTCTGTATGGCGGCAGCGGTCGTGATACCTTTGTGTATACCGCGGTATCCGACTCCAAAGTGGCGGCGCCGGACTGGATTCTCGATTTCCAGACCGGTGTCGATAAAATCGACCTTTCTGCACTGAACACCGGTAATAACCTGCATTTTGTTAATCAGTTCAGCGGCGGCGGTGGTGAGATCCTGCTCAACTGGGATTCATCAGCCAATGTCAGCAACCTTTATCTGAACCTTGATAACAATACCTCGCCGGAATTCCTGGTGAAAATTGTAGGTCAGGTATCACAGACAGCCGATTTCGTTGTGTAACCGACTGATAACCAAAGGGCGGGTTCTCCGCCCTTTATTTCTCGCTGAGCCTTTCCCCATGTTGTTTTACCTTTTTTATACCAATTTAGTTACAACATACTTATATCTTCAATACTCCCCACTCAACCTGAAATAGTGGTGTGCTTATCGCCAAGCAGGAGAGGAAAGGCGGATTCTACCCATGATGCGAACGTCTTACAGTCTTCTCTTTATCAAACAGGAAGACGTCGGGCGAAACGCGGGGGACAGGCTGGGAATATGCCTGCCCCGCATTGTAAATGACTAGATGGCGATGCGTCGACCGATCTCGATCACCTGATTACCCGGCAGTTGGTAGTATTCCGTGACATGCAGGCAGTTTCGCATCATCCAGGCGAACAGGTAGGATTGCCAGCGCGGCAGGGCGTCCGCACTGTCTTTGGCGACGATCGATTCATGGCCGATATAATAGGTCACGGATTCGTGATCGGCACACGCTTTCAGCGGCGGCGTTTGCTTGAGCAGCTCGGGAATATTGGGCTTCTCCATAAATCCGTAGTAGGCCACGCCTTGCCAGAAACCGGGAAGTTTTTCGGTCAGTACCAGTTTGTCTTCCTCCCTGACGCGCGGCACATCCAGCACCTGAATGGTCAGGGCGATGATCTTGTCATGCAAAGCCTGGTTACGTTTGACATGCCAGCGCATCACCGGCGGCGCGACATTCTGCACTCGGGTTAAAAATACGGCGACGCCCGGTACGCGTGAAATGCCATCAGCCTGCAGCGATGAAAGAAACTCGTCTACCGGCAGCGTTTTTTCCGCCACGGTTTGCGATACGCGCGTCACACCCTGACGCCAGATAAACATCACGCAGAAAATCAGCATCGCCAGCAGCAGCGGAACATAGCCGCCGTCGAACACTTTCAGCATGTTGGCGACGCAGAATCCCACGTCGATCAGGATAAAAATGGCGGTGATGCCGAGACTCAGCATCTTGTTCCAGTGCCAAATCTTACGCATTGCCATATACAGCAACAACGTCGTCATCAGCATCGTAATGGAAACGGCAATGCCATAAGCGGCGGCCAGCCGCTCCGAAGACTGGAAGAAAATTACCAGACTGAGCGTGACCACCATTAATAGCCAGTTGACGGTGCCCAGATAGATTTGCCCATAGCTTTGCTCCGCCGTCTGGGTGATTTTCATTCTGGGCAGCCAGCCAAGCTGAATCGCCTGTCGCGTCATGGAGAACGCGCCGGAGATAATCGCCTGACTGGCAATAATGGTGGCCAGCGTGGCGAGAATAACCATTGGTATTTGCAGCGCGGGGGGACACAGGCGGTAAAGAATATTATTGTTAACATCGGTGCCGGATAAGATAAATGCCGCCTGACCGGCATAATTGAGCAGCAGGCAGGGGAGCGCTATCGCATACCAGGCAATCCAGATGGGCTTACGGCCAAAATGCCCCATATCGGCATACAGCGCTTCCGCCCCGGTGACGCACAGAAACACGCCGCCCAAAATCAGCAGGCCGATATGCCCGTGGGTGGCGAAAAATGTCAGCGCGTGGACGGGGTTCAGCGCCCAGAGTACGGCCGGATAATCAATGATGCTCTTGATGCCCAATAGAGCCAGCGTAGCAAACCACAGCAACATCACCGGTGCGAAAAACCGACTGATTTTGTCCGTGCCCAGCGGCTGAATGGCGAAGATGAGAACCAGCAGGACCATCGTCAGCGGCAGGATGTAATTGGCGGTTTCCGGAAACACCAGTTCCAGCCCTTCCAACGCCGACAACACCGAGATTGCCGGCGTGATCGCGCCGTCGCCATAGATAAAGGCCGCGCCCAGTAGCCCGGCGGCAATAATCCATTTCTGACGTTTGGCCTGGTTATTCTGCAACAGCGACATCAACGCCAGCACGCCGCCTTCGCCTTTGTTGTCGATCCGCATGGCGAACAATGCGTACTTGATGGAAGTAACAATGATCAACGTCCAGAACAATGTGGAAAGCAGGCCCAGTATGGTTTCCGGTCGGGCGGCGTCGCCGGCCAGTTGTATCACGGTATTGAAGGTATAAAGCGGGCTGGTACCGATATCGCCAAATACAATGCCCAGTGCGGAAATAGCCAGCAAACCTGGTGCTTTTTCTTGCTGCGTATGTGTCATATGCACATCCCGGTGAATGGTTAGAATCAGGAAAAATGCCGTGTAATCATAGTGTAGACTGTTATGTTCATCCGGACGTGACGGCGCCGAAATTCTGGATAACATCAGAAAACATAAAGTGACATGAGTGACGCGAGGCGTGATGAAGCCTGGCTTAGGGGCGGGAATGGGTTTTCAGCAACGATAAAAAAGGGATTCCGAGACACATCGGAATCCCTGGCAAATGAGCGGTATGTCATACGCTCACGTGTTACGTGGCGGATAACTTAATGCGGCAACGCCTGTTCCGGGTGAAGGCCGAGCCAGCCCGGCGACGGTTCGCCTTTGACTTCGCCCAGATACAGACCGATCTGCGCTCTGAAGCGTTCGACTGCCGCCCGGTCGCTCATGAAACGCTCAAACGCTTCCGGACTGGCATTCTTGTATTCCCAAATGTGCTTATAACCGGCCGGCGGCGCTATATCGGTGCGAACCGACCACATATACCAGACGTCGGTCTGCGTTTTCGGGTCCAGCAGCCAGCTCAAATACAGCCTGGCGGATTCCGGGTGTTTGGCCTGTTTGAAGATCGCCGCGCGCTGTGCCCAGGCGACAAACGGATCTTGCGCCGGCAGCACAAAGCGGGAATTGGCTTTGGCGTCAGGAACCAGCGCGCCGTCAGTGGAGAAGGTTACCGCGGACTTGCCGCTTTCCACATCGTCCGCCGGTGCCTGGGTGCCACGCACGTAAACCGGCTCTTGCTCGCTGAACTTCGCCACATAATCCCAGCCGTATTTATCCACCACCTGTTTGAACCAGAACAGCACGGCATCGTCGTCGTTCGGGTAGGTGACGACGATTTTCCCTCTCAGGTCCGGGCGCAGGTAATCATTGGCTTCACGCGGCCAGGCTTTCTGATCGACCAGTTTGGTGTTGACCACATTACTGAACGCATCGACGAAAACGCCGGTCCAGGCACCGTCCTGATCCCGGAATGCCGGCCAGATCTTGTCCCAACCCGCGGGTTTATAGTTCAGCAACGCGCCTTCTTTTTTCCAGCGCGGATAATCCTGCAGCGTCTGTAACTGTACAACGTCCGGAATCAGGCTGTCGGTAGCCAGTTGGTTGTCGATGCGGGCGTCATGAAACTTGCTGTAATCCACGATGACATTCAGCGTCATGCCTGGAAAGCGTTTCTCGAACGCCTGCTTGATGCCATCCTGCTGACCCGCGGTATCACCGCCGGCATAGACCGTAACCACGCCGCCTTCTCTCAGCGCGCTCTGGTAAATCTGGTCCAGCGAGCGCTGCTCCGGCGTGGTGGCGGCATACCCTGAAAAGGCGGCCGTGCCTCCCGCGAGAGCCAGCATCAGCCCGGCTGCCTTCATCGCGTTATTCACATTCTTCATACGATAGTCCTTGGTTACGTGTAGGTACTTTTCCCATGCAGGTACTTTGCCCGTGTAGGTACTGCTCCAGTTTCGCCGGTTGGTTATTACCGGCAAAGCCATGCCTGCCGGGGCAGTTGGCCGCCCCGGAGGAACATGTTTCGTTTCAATAGTGGCGGGTGACCGTGACCCGCACAGGTGTACCTTAAGGGCCGATGGCGGACCTGTTGGTGACGATGGCGTGAAAAGCCGCCCGAATCACCGCCGCATCCGGCAAATCATCGATGCCGCTCAGAATACCGCGCATCAACCAGGCATCGGTGAACGATACCGCCGCCTGTGACACCGGGCGGCTGAAACCGAAATGCTCGCCCAATATCGTTTCGTGAGCTTGTAGCCACTCGGCAGCGTGTGGACGCAGAAGAGGGCGGGAAACCGCAGCGACGAACAGTTCATATTCACGAGTCAGCCTTGAGCGCTCGCCGATAGTCCAGAAGACGAAATCGGTCAGGATCCCGGCGGGATCGTCGGCTCCGTGCAGAGAAAGCCAATGCCGGGTGCTGACCGCAAAGTCTTCAATCGCCTGATGCATCACCGCGGCCAGCAGGTCATCCAGCGTTTTAAAGTGGTAGGTGGTGGCGCCTAGCGACATCTGTGCTTCTTCAGCGACTGCCCGGTGTGTACAGGCGTGCAGGCCATCACGCCGAATGATGGTCGCTGCGCTGCGTATCAGCTGTTCTGCTGTGATTTCGCTTTTCGATCTCATGGTTCCTCTCCGGGCGTCAGCGGGAACGCCAGCCCACGATGAAAGCGGGCAATATCGGCGTTCCGTAATCTGGCCTGCATCGTATCCTTGCCGGCAGTAAGAAGAGAATAGCGTGGATTTGACAGTCTTGCTCAAAAAAACAGAATGAACTTTTGGATCAAAAAACCATTTGTTATCTTCTATAAAGAATTTAATTCTGATTTATTTTTATAAAATTTAACTTTACGAACTTAAATATCTATTTTAATACAAATGTACAATTTTAAGTGCTGAATGCGCTGCTATCGACATTCGTCTTGCGAATAAGGGGGGATGGCCGACGCCGTGCGGTTTCTTGAACTGCTGAAATATGGCATACTGCGACATAATTAAACTGTACTGTCCGGTTACCTAAAAATAACGCTGACTGAACCATCCGGACAGGTGCCAGAGGAGGAGTAATGCGAACACTGACCGAGGAAAAACGGCAGGCGATTATTGATGCCGCCACTCAGCTTTTTCAGGAAACCGGATACGAGCGGGCATCCATGAATGAAGTGGCTAAGCGTGTGGGGGGATCGAAAGCAACGCTCTATAACTACTTCACCTCAAAGGAAGAGTTATTTGAGACGATCGTACGCACCTACAGTACGCGCTTTTTGACGGAGGCGGCGGCAGAGCTCAGTACGCCGGAAGCGGAGCTGCTTTCCCTGGAGAATAAGCTGACGCGGTTTGGTGAGAAAATGATGCATGTGCTGACCGGCGGGAATCCGGCGCTGCAAATCTATCGTATTGTGGTTGGCGAGGCCGGCCATTCTGACATTGGCGAGTTATTTCAGGGCTCGGGGACGAAAGAGAGTATGGCCAGGCTGGCTGATCTCATGGCCGATGCCATGCAAAAAGGTGAGCTGACTCAGGCAGATCCCGCGTTAAGGGCCAAACAGTTTACGGCGTTGGTCAAAGCGGAAGCGGATGCGATGCTACTGCAGCGTGAACCGCCCGACTGTTCGCCGGCGCGGATCGGGGAAATGGTGAGAAACGGCGTCGAGCTTTTCCTGCATGGCGCTTCTTTCCGGAAAGACTAATAAGCCACTCGCAGGCCGGCGACTTATTTAGAAAATGAATCCCCGCCGGCTACTGATGTTCCCATCGACCATCGTCGGTTCTCCGACACCTCCGGTGCCACACCATGACGCGCTGAGCGCGCTTTTATCCGCTTCTTTTCAGACAATCAGCGGTTTGACAGTGTTTTTTCTTTATATAAACTAAACCGTACAGTTTAATTATTGAGGAATAGAGCATGAGAATTCTGGCTTTGGCAGGATTTACTGCGGCTGTCTGTATGCTGACCGGCTGTGTCTCCCTGTTCTAGGGAGATGCCATCTTATTCGGTTATGAGTGAGGGAAGAACATGAGAATTGTTGGTCTGGTTTGCATCATCATGGCTGCTATGATCCTGAACGGTTGCCTGTCCATCGGCAGTCATATTTAACGCGACGCCTCTGTGTATGAAACAGGAACCAGACCGGGTAACCGAACTGGCTCCTGTTTCAGGAAACGCCTGCCATCACTGCACTGACGCCTCACTCGGTTGGTTCCTTCTGTTTATTTACATACCGCTTTTCTGTTTCACGATTGGCAGGCTATGTTGCCCTCATGTTGTTGCCACCGCCGGGCGGTTTCCGTCATCTGCGTCGCAACCTGTGCAATAATCTTTTGCCAGGCAGAAAACAGGTGCGCGTTATCGCCGACGGCGCTTTCCGTTAACTGGCTGCGGCAAGACAGTTTCAGGCGTTTATCTCCGTTTTTGACGCTAAGACTCCAGTCGGCGTCTAGCGAGACGAACTGACCGGGCCAGCTGTCAAAGCGTCGAATCTGCATTCGGATCCGCAGCACCGGGATATCGCGCGGCAGGGGCTGCTCCGATGCATTTTGGGCGCCCGACCGCTGGACCAGCAGTGATGACAGTGCCGTGTGAATCTCATCGCTCAGCGGGCTCAACCAGCGATCGTCGTCAAGAATCATGGCGCCATCCTGACCATCGCGAATTACCACCTGCTGCCTGTCCACCTGCGCCGGTACCTCGATCGGTAATAAATCAATCTCGAATAACGCCGGGTGCGGGTATACCACACCGGCGGCAGGGGGAACCAACGTATGGTAGCGAACCTGTGGGGAACGGCAGGCTGGTAGCGTCAGAACCGTGATGACAGCGAGCAGCGGCAGCATCAATCTCATGGATGTTTTCCTTTGGGCGAAGTAGCGCGGTCATCCGCTGCGTCAGGGGTCGGAGCCGGTGTACGCCCACGCAGCAGCGACTCCGGGTTGCGCTCCAGCTGTTCGGTAAATTCCCTCAGGGTGCGTAGCGTCCGGCTCGCTTCCTGCAACGTCTGGGTAAAATGAATCAGCAATGGCGAGTCTTCCGCTATCAGCTCCTGGGCGTTTTCCGTCGTCAGCTGCGTTTGTTTCATCAGGCTGTTCGCCGTCGGTAATGTCTGGCTATTGACCAGCCGCAGCGTTTTGTTCAGTTCAACCAGGGTGTTGTTCAGGTTGTTGCCGATGGACTCCAGCGGCATTTTGTTAACTTTGGCGACGATGCTGCCCAATTGCGCCTGCAATTTATCCAGCCCGCCGCTGACGGTCGGTAATTCGATAGGGCGAGCGTTTGAATTAAAGGGAACGTTGGGGGCATCAGGCACAAAATCGAATGAAATATACAGCTGCCCGGTTAACAGGTTACCGGGAACCGCTTGGGCCCGCAGCCCGTGGGCGACCAGGTCGCGGGTGAATTGGGCGGCTCTGTTGACGGTTTCTGCCGGCGAAGAGGGTGCCGATGACGATGAACCAGACAGTTTATTCAGCAAACTCCCCAGACGTGCGGGGTACACCTCAACATCCACTACCGTCGGGAAACGATAGCCGGTGGGATTATAATCCAGCGTGACGGCCACGACCCGGCCGATGGTAACACTGGAAAATTCTACCGGCGCGCCGACATCCAGACCATGCAAAGCACGTTCAAACCGAAGCCGGAATGGAATTGCCGGTCCGTCCGGCGCCGACAGGGCGGATTCCTGATCCTGCGCCAGTCGATAGCTAACAGGGGGGGTAATCGCCGGCGTTTTATTGCCATCCGGTGTGGCAAACGCGATGCCGCCGGCCAGCACCGCCGCCACGGTCTGTGTTTTCAGGCGAAAGCCGTTGGTGCCGACGGATAAGTCGACGCCGCTGACATTCCAGAAACGGGTGTCAGGCTGCACCAGTCGGTCATAAGGCGCGTCAATGAAAACCTGCAAACTGACGCCACGGCCGTCTTCTTTCAGATGGTAAGAGGCAAGGCGCCCAACCTGTACCCGGCGGTAATAAACCGGTGAGCCGATATCCAGCGATCCCAAATCGTCGGCGTCAATGGCAAAGTGGCTGCCGGGCATGTCATTAATAATGGCAGGAGGGGTTTCCAGACCGGTAAATTCGCGCCGGGCCTCCGAGGAATAGCCTTTGTCCACACCGATATAGGCGCCGGACAACAGGGTATCAATACCGCTGACGCCGCTCATCCCCACGCGTGGCCTGACTACCCAAAACCGTGAGCCGGTACGCGCCAGATTCTCTGCGTTTTTGTTTAGTTGAACCCTGACCAGTACACGGGAACCGTCATCGTTAAGAACGATATCTTTTACTATTCCGACCGTAACGTCTTTGTATTTGACCGTGGTTTTACCAGCTTCAAGCCCTGTCGCACCGCGAAAGGAAAGGGTGATGTCAGGACCGGCGGCCAGCCGAGACTGAACCAGCATGGCGAGGCTGATCGCCAGCGCGATAACCGGGACGAACCAGATCGCGGCATGACGCCAGTTGCGACGAATGGCGGTGATCTCGCCTGGTAACATCTGATTCATTGCTCATCCTCCCAGATCGAACGCGGGTCGAAACTCATGGCGGAGAGCATGGTCAGGATAACCACCAGTCCAAAAAACAGAATGCCGGGGCGGGGTTCCGCTTCCCCCAGCGTATGAAAACGAACCAGGCTGCACACCACCGCAACGACAATCACATCCAGCATGGACCAACGGCCTATCCATTCCGTTATGCGATAGAGCCGGGTGCGCTCGCGTCTTGCCCATACGCTTTTTCGACGCGCGGTGACCAGCAGGATCATCAGGGACAGGAATTTCATGCAAGGAATCACGACGCTGGCAATGAATATTATCAGGGCGATGCCATACGAGCCGTGCTGCCAGAAGTCGATAACGCCAGTCATAATCGTACTTTCGCCGGCGCTGGCGAGCAGACTGGTGTACATCACCGGCAAGGTATTGGCCGGAATATAAAGAATCAGGGCGGCAAGCAGCAAAGCCCACGACAAGGCGGTACTTCCCGGGGAATGTGCATCAAGCCGGGTGTGACAACGTGGGCAACGGGCTGCGCTGTCATTCGGCGCCGGCGCGTCGCAAACCAGACCGCAAACCGGGCAATCGCAGACATTCATCTGACGAGCTGAAGGCGCTTTATGCATGATGCGTCCTTCCGCGATGAACGGCTGAGTCAAGCGACCAAAGCCAATGATTATCCTGACGGGTAATCATCAGAACCAGCATCAATGAGGCAACCAGAAACCACCCTCCGGGCTCGACAGCAACATCCAGCAGGCCGGACAGTTTCACCGCTGCGATCAGAAAACCGGGCAGGCCCACTTCCATCATGTTCCAGGGGCGTAGCCACCGCAGCGTTTTCATGAGAGCAATAAAGCCCGGCGCTCGTCGACCGGCGCTTGCGAACAACAAAATCCAGGTTAACAGCATGATTTGTAATGAAGGGGCAAGAATAAGGAACAACACCGCACACCACGCCAGCAGGAAGGTATCGCCCTGAGCAAGCGACCACATGGATTGCCAGAGCGTCACGTCATGCGTTAGCCCATGAAAACTCACCGTCATGACCGGCCAGGCATTGGCCATCAAAAAGGTGACGGCGCAAGCAAAGGCCAGAGGGAGTAAACGTGCCGGATCCATCGGGGGTGAGCGATAAAGAATGGTCAGACAACGCCCACATTGCGCCACATCTTTGCCGACCAGAGGGCGGAGGCGATACACGCAGCCGCAGTGTGGGCAGGCGATCAAATACGGGTAGCTTTTCATCGCGGCGGACAGACTCAGCAAGATTTAAGAGGTGAAACAGATAACCGGCTTTCGGTTATCTGTGGTCTTTAACATTCACCGGTATAACCGCGAGGAGCCCACGGGAACGCGTCGCGGGCGATTCTGCCGGTCAACGGGAATCGCTTATTTCAGGATGCCGGCCAGCTCTTCCGCGCCTTTATCGAGCCCGACTTCTGCCGCACTCAACGAGCCAATGCTGGCAGAGACATTCATAGCGTTCGGGTATTGTTTGGCGACATAGGCATGGAGCAAGCGATTGGAAGTAGAGTCGTAGATCTCGACAGCGTAACTCACCGATCCGCTGAACATGCCTTCTTTCCCACGGATAGATTGCACGATGTTGTAAGGCCCGCCGGCCAAGTCGAATTTGGTGAATGTCCCGACAACCTGCGTGGTGGTTTCCGCGCCGGTAAGCGTCAATTTCAAACGTAAAACATCTGGCGCAGATGCTGTCGCTGCTCTGAAACGCGGGCGCAGCGCCTCTTCGAACTTTGTTTGCATATAGGCAGCAAGTTGTTGCCTGTCAGCGGTGGACAGGTCGCCAAACTGATTGTCGCTGCCTGAATAAACCACGACAGGCTCAATGATAATGCGGTTGTACTTTTTCCAGTCCACCGGCGCGGCGTACCTGAAGGGGATTCGGTCGGATGCATCACCACTGTTAGGGGTCAGCTGGGCTGATGACCCAATACCGGTGTAGCGTAAGGGTTGCTGGCTACCAGAACAACCGGCCAAAAAGATGGCGAGAGTCACGATGGCTGGCTGGGCGGCCCGGGCGAATGCTTTCATTTGACATATCCTGTAATAAAGAACTTGTTGTTGATGACGTAACACTTCCCTGATGAAGGCGGAAACCTTCTCTACACGGTGTTAGCTCCCCGGTTAGCGATAAGATCGTGCCGAGTTTTTAACTGAACTGTACGGTATAGTTTTGCATTGGCATTCTTGAACTGTCAAGGGAATGTTGCGGGCATGCCGCATGGTATTGGTTGTCAGATCGGCAGGTGAGGGTGTCGGTGGGCAGCACGCTGTGCGGTTAGAAACACACGGCGTGGATAGCCGGCTTGCGGACAAAAACACGAATGTCGCGATTGCGATTTAATGAAAAAAGCGAAGGGGACTAAAAAGAGAGTTACCGGTATAACCGGCAACTCTCATTACTCAAGGGCATCTTGTCATCATGGAGATTAGGGCAGTTGGACTTTTCCGGTGATCAAATAGGCGGATGACGTGCTGTCTGACATCGGCGGAAGCGTATCGCTTAATATATTGCCTTTGATATCGGTAAATTCGATCGGAATATCATTTTTGCCAACGAATTCCAGAATAAAGTGATTGTAATCTGTTTTTGGCGCACTAACCCACTGACTGCCTCGCAGATACTTCATTCCAATAATTGGATATTTGACGTTTCTGAATTGTACTGCCGCCCAATAAGGATTAGAACCTTCTTTAACTCTGTACACCACATTGCCGCTTACCGGCGCTTTTACCAGCTCCCACTGGATATTAATTTTCCCATCCTGCAAGTTACCAATTTTCTCGAACGCATTGAATGACAAGTCCAGTGCGCAATCGCCACCTTCAGGATATAAATCAGTAACATATACAATAGTACTTCCCTTTGGTCCGGTGACTTTGAGATAAGCGCCGGCGAGTGCGGCTTTAACACCTTTATAGTCCAGTTGCGTCCGGTTTAACGCGGTTATCTCCATATTGGCAGGGATCGGATCCAACAATAAAGCGCCGCCGGAATAACCCGAACCCGTGGCGGTCGCATAGCCATAGCAGATATCGCCAAGTTCCCAGGCAGCCTGAGAACTGTGGGACAGAGGTAATAACACTGAAGATATTAATAAAGCCGTTTTGAATTTCATCATATTCACGTCCATATATTATTTGATGTAAGATAGAAGCACGTCCTGCTTCATATTAACATTGTTAAATATTTATATTTCAGTGAATGAGATAAGTCTCAAAATTAATTAATAGAGTAACCATTCATCATGAAAAAATTATTTGTCATGGCGTTGATTAAATATAGCGTCAGGAGGAATAAGTAGGGAAATCACATGATGTAATGCAATGATACTCATCATCTTCAATCAAGAACTGATTGGAAATTAGTGACAGCGGTCGGGAGTGTTCATGCCAGCCTGGCCGGTGAGCCTTAGCATCAGGGCATCATCACCAGTAATGCCCGTACTCATCGTTGCGCATGCACCCGGCACTGCTCTGAACCCGTGTTTTCTCATGAGTCTTCCCCTGTTGTGATGAGTGGTACATAATTGATTGCTTTTCAAACACCAGACACTGCCTTCATATCATCTGTTTTAAACCTGAGAGGGAATTCTTGATGGGTGTCCCACAAACAAAGTCTGAGCTGCTCTCCGCTATTGATAAAAATTTCAATAAATTAATCGGTTACCTTAACGCGATTCCGCCTGAACTCACTTCGGATAAATCGATGGATGGCCATGCAAAAGGCACGGAGATGAGCGTGTGTGATCTTGTTGCGTATTTGCTGGGATGGAACACGCTGGTGGTAAAGTGGATTACCGATGATGCAAGAGGTCAGCCTGTCGACTTCCCGGAAACCGGTTATAAGTGGAATCAACTTGGGCTACTGGCACAGAAATTTTACATGGATTACAAAGAATTAAATTACCCGTCATTAATAAACGATCTCCAGTCGGCAAAAGATGAAATAGTGAAGCTTATTGATGAGCGCACTAATGAAGAACTGTATGGAAAGTCATGGTATGGCAAATGGACAATGGGACGCATGATCTCATTTAACACGTCGTCGCCTTATGCCAATGCTAATGGCAGATTAAGGCAGTGGGCGAAAAATAATCACATTCGCTTAAAGTAAGACCGTGCTGACATGTCGTCAGCCGGAAGGTGGTGTGGAACGATGACACCACGCTCACAAACCAATTAGGAAAAAATTCCTTTTATAATGCCAGTAAGCGTGTTTTATGCGTGGAATGCTATTTTTACTGTGATATGATTGAGCCATTATCCCATTAGGATCATTTTAATTGCCATTTTTTAATCTGGGTAGCCTCGATATCTTTACGTATTTCGGGGTGTTCGTTACGCCTGGCTATTGATCCGGACGATTCCCCTGTCCGTTAAAAATGCGCTATCCGGGGATACGTTCCGGTCACACCAATCAACAGTTATTGGTTAGGGTAAGTTCTAATTATTATCTATAAAATATAATGCATTATTGATTATTTATCATAAGTATAACAAAGAGAACATAATAAAATGGAATGGCTTTATATAGCGAGGATTGTGTCAACTTTTGCTGTTATTGTTTTGCATATCTCTGCTTATACGGTAACCCAGGCCGAGCTTGGGACTTTTTCCTGGTGGGCGGGTAATTTATATGATTCATCAGTTCGTTGGTGTGTTCCTGTTTTTATTATGATTAGCGGGGCGCTATTGCTTTCTCCTAGAAGGATCGAAAACCTATCTGATTTTTACAAAAAAAGGATAGGTAAGATATTGGTTCCATTATTATTTTGGTCTTTTTTCTTTATTTCATGGAGTTTATTTAAAGCCAAATTAAATGGTGAGGGGGAGGGCGACATACTAAAAAGCGTCATGAATGGAAGGCCTTATTATCATATGTGGTTTTTGTACATGATAATAGGGCTCTATATGTTCACTCCGCTGATTAGGGTGTTAGTGGCTAATATGAGTGAAGAACGGCTGTTGTTTTTCGTTTTCCTGATGTTTGTTTTTTGCTCTCTAAGTGACATGTATAACTTTTTAATCGGGAATAGTGACTTCTTGTTTGTTGGTGAATTCATTTATTATGTTCCATATTACATCTGTGGTCATCTGATCGCAAAAAAACATACCAGCAAACATCTTTCATTTTATATCTTTCTGTTTTTAATTTCATTGTCTTTAACTTGTATTGGTTACTATTTACTATCGTCTTTTTCAGGAAAAGAAATAGGTCTTTATTTTTATAGCTATTTAAGTTTTAACGTTATAGCTATGTCTATTTCTGTTATGTGGATTTTGAAATTTACCCGCCTGCGTAAGTCTCATAGCAATAAATTGAGGTTTTTATCTGATGTTAGTCTGGGTATTTATCTAATTCATCCTGTTTTTATTGAGGTTTTTTATTATCTGGCCGCAAGACGATGGATCGATTATTCCATCGTCTCCATACCGTTGATGTCCATGATTGTTTTCGCATGTTGCGTGGTTTCGGTTTTTTTTATAAAAAAAGTCCCTTACTTAAGACGAATTGTGTGATTTTCGGCGCTTCACCGCGAACCGGATCGCAGCAGTGTCAGGGATGCAATCAGGCGGCGGCGAGGAGCCGATAAGGCAAAGTGTTACCTGCAAAGGACAACCACGTGCCGAAATGCATCATTTTGTGCCCCTAAGGTACATGCAACTGTAGAAGTGACAGTGGATAGTAATCTCCTCAGGACTGATGGGTGGCACCTGAGCGCTGAATCCGTGTGGCCACACAGAAATACTGGAACGGGATGACTCATCACAATCCGGAAAGAGATATTCTGTTGGAAGGGAGGATGACAGTAGTCAAAGTAGTGAACTAATGGTTCTTAAGCATCTATCCGATCGGGCTGGGTTAATGTCAACTGTGTGAGCCTTGACTTCGGCTACAACGCAACGGCGTGGAAAGGGTAAGTGTATGATTGATTGTGACTTGAATGAGCTAGTTTCCCGCCAAATTCAATTTAACATAATATACATTATGCGAACTATGGTGAGATCCGGCGGGTTCTGGCGTTCCGGCTGGTCAAATCCATTCAATATAATGTTTTTTCCAGTCTGAGGATCTCCGTCGATTCACTGACTGGCCTGAACCCATGACGCTGATAAAGGACTTTGGCCGGATTATCCCGAAAGACACAAATGCGAAGGCTTTTTAGCCCCTGTTGCTGTGCTTGCCCTTCGATTTGTTCTAATACCCATGTCCCAATGCCTTTCTTTTGCCATTGTGGGTAAAGCTGCAAATCGTTTATCAGGCAAAATGAATCCTGGCTATTAATCTGCTGGCTGACAAACCCGGCGCTCTGTTGGTGAGAACAGATAACCAATACATCGAGTGAATGCAGTAAGGTACTGTAACGTTCTCCATTCCAGATCAGGCCATAACGCCGATAGTAATCCATCATATTTGCTCTGCTTAACTCTTCTATCCATCGGTAATCGGCTTTACTGGCTGTGGACAGCCGCAGATCTTGCATCCTGGTCGTCATGAACATTCTCTTTCGATTGAGATCATCAATAGCTTTTACCTTATGCTCAGCCCTGATTTTTCGCCAGCAGTTTGCTTCAGCGGTCATTTTGGCGCTGAATTTGCGAAAACGGTGATCTGTGCATAGGCTTAATAGAGCACTCAAATCATTTTCATCAAAATAATCAGTCTAATAGCGTTTCCCGCCCGATCCGCATGTCAGTTTGTCTTGTGCCGTACTCTGGATAAATCAATACCTGTCGAGCGCCTATAGGAGACGAAATGCCTGAATTGACTAAAAACTGGGTTATTTTTACCGATCTTGATGGGTCGCTACTGGACCATGACACCTATCGTTGGGATGAGGCTCTCCCGTGGCTGAGGCAACTGCGGTCCCACCGTGTGCCGGTGGTTATCACGACCAGTAAAACCGCGGCAGAAATTATGTCGATTCAGCAGGAACTGGAATTGCACGACATGCCGGCCATCGCGGAAAACGGCGCGCATATCCTGCTGCCGGCATCCTGGCAAACACGGTTGCAGACATCACGACCGCCCACTTCACGTACTTATCCCGATATTTGCCGACAGTTACAGGCTTTACGCGCGCAGTATGGTTTTCTGTTCCGAGGTTTTAGCGACATGGACGATGCCACTGTGGCGGCTGTCACCGGCCTAACGCTGTCGCAAGCTGCTCTGGCTCGCCAACGCACCGCCTCAGAACCCGTGCTGTGGCAAGGGGATGAGGTATCACTGGAAATGTTTAGGGCGTGTCTGGCTCAAAAACACTTGTCGCTGACCGAAGGCGGCCGTTTTTTTCACGTGATGCATGAAGGCATCGGTAAAGGCGTAGCAGTGAACTGGCTGAGGCAACATATTGAATCGACAGCCCATTCGTCGTTGGTCACCCTCGGTTTAGGTGACGGACCGAATGATATTTCGCTGCTGGAGGCAACCGATTATGCCGTCATCATTAAAGGGCGCGTTAGCGAAAAGGTGACGTTGTCACCCAATTTTTGTGGTCAATCCTATCGCACACAGGCAGTCGGACCTGCTGGCTGGAGTGAAGGATTAACCTATTTTATCAGCCGTTATGGGGCTGAACTGCTTGATTGATTAGGGAGGAACACAACATGAGTGAGTTTTATCAGGATGGTATTATCACCAATTTTCATAACCTTACCCGACGCAGCGTAGAGGAACTGGAATACGAGCTGCAGGTGTTTTCTGGTCAAAGCAGCATGGGGCTGATCCTCCCTTCCCTGTTTTCAGAACTGGAAGGTCCGGCGCTGGACAAGATTGTCGATATGCTGGCTCAGGTACCCTATCTGTCTGAAATTGTTATCGGGCTTGATCGGGCGGACCGCGATCAGTTTCTGTTTGCCCGGCAATTCTTTTCCCGACTCCCACAGCGGCACCGCATTTTGTGGAATGACGGCCCCCGTCTGACCCGGCTCAGCCAGGAGCTGGCCGATAAGGAACTGGCGCCGATGGAACAGGGAAAAGGCCGTAATGTCTGGTTTTGCGTCGGTTATACCCTGGCGTCGCGTCGTACTGCGTGCATCGCGCTGCATGATTGTGACATTGTCACCTATGATCGCGCCATGCTGGCCCGCCTGCTCTATCCGATCGCCAATCCCTATTTTCACTACGACTTTTGTAAAGGCTACTACGCTCGGGTAGCCGAAGGAAAATTAAACGGGCGCGTCGGGCGGCTACTGGTATTCCCGCTATTAAAATCACTGCAAAGCGTTTACGGTAATTCTGATTACCTCGAATATATGCGCAGTTTCCGCTACCCGTTATCCGGTGAGTTCGCCATGCGCAGCCATGTACTGCGTAATCTACGCATCCCAAGCGACTGGGGGCTGGAGATCGGCATGTTGTCGGAAATCCATCGGGGAACGGCGACCAGCCGTATCTGCCAGGTGGATATTGCCGACAACTATGACCACAAACATCAGCCGATATCGGAAAACGACCCCAGCTCCGGGTTGCAGCGTATGGCAATGGACATCACTAAAGCGCTGTACCGCAAACTGGCGATTCAGGGCGTCAACATCACGACCGATTCATTCCGGGTGCTGCGCGCCACTTACTACCGCACCGCGCTGGATATGATCGATTCGTTTGAACACGATGCGCGCATGAACGGCCTGCATTTTGACCGGCATACCGAGGAGTCGGCAGTGGAGCTGTTTGCCGATGTCATTACCCTATCCGGCCAGGCATACAGCGAAAGTCCGGGGGATAAACCGTTTGTACCCAGCTGGAACCGGGTTCAGTCGGCATTCCCTGATATTCTGGAGCGGCTGTACGACGCCGTTGAAGCAGATAATCAGGAAATGCACGGCGCATGACTCGTCGTATCGCCCCCAACGGGGCGATACCCTTAGCCCTGGCTGACGACGATAAACGCAATATCGGTGGTGAAAGAGCCATCTTGTCGAATGTCGTAATGGCGTGTGACCTCGGCTGACATCTGTTGCTGCAGAGCACGAATGGCGGTGACAAAATGTTCAGGGGTTCGCATGCGCGTCACCCAGCTCTGGAATTCCAGATGCAGGCGTGAAGTTTGCAGCGAACGTACTGTCAGCCCGGCTTCACTCAGCATCGTCAGCCATTCACCCGGCGTGTAATCGCGCACGTGAGAGGTGTCGCGCAGCATTTCTACGGTTTGTAAATACACATCTAGCACCGGGTGTCCTGGTGAAACCACATCCATGAGGATGGCTTCGCCTCCCGGTTTCAGCACCCTTCTTACTTCCCGCAAGGCTTGACCGACATCCTGCCAGTGATGGGCCGAATAACGGCTGATCACCACGTCAAAGCTGCCGTCGGCAAACGGCAATGATTCCGCCACCGCCTGTTGAGTCCTGATATTGGTCAGGCCTTTTTCCTGTGCGGCGCTGGCTACGACATCCAGCATGCGCGGCGATAAATCGCATGCCACCACGTTGCCGACCAGGCTGGCAACGGTAAAACTGACATGACCGGCGCCGCAGCCCAAGTCCAGCACGCTGGAATGGTTTTTACCCTGCAGACGGCGAGCCAATTCGGCCAAATCTTCTCCCTGCGCATGAACGGCACTGTTCAGATAGGCGCTGGCCTGCTCGCCAAATTGTTGTTCGACGGACTGCTGGTGACTTTTACTGCTTTCCATGTGTGTTCCTACCCGTGTTATCAATACCCAAACCAATAATTGCCTCGACAAAGCAATATAGTGTGAAAAAACCGCGTGTGACAAACCTGTTTTAGCTAAGCTGGAATCCTGCCCGAGGTTATGTTTGCAACATACTGCAAGTGTGAATCCTGCCTGCGAGGCTTCCCGAAAAGATCAATACTGACATAGAGATAGCTTCAGGGTTAAGGTATGCTCATTGTTATGATGGTGTCACAGCGGACGATGAAGCTGGCTCTTTGCGACAACGCAGCACAGAGTCATCAGGTTAGTTCGGGATCACTGCAGTCAGGAATGAAAGAGGAAAAATGCATGATTATTTTTGTTACCGGTGCAACGGCGGGATTTGGTGAAGCGATTACCCGGCGGTTTATCAAGGAAGGTCATCAGGTTATCGCCACGGGCCGCCGTCAGGATCGTCTTGATGCGCTGAAAGCCGAGTTTGGCGCGGCGCTTCTCACGCTGCGTCTCGATGTTCGCGATCGACAGGCTATCGAGCAGGCTATCGCCTCTCTGCCTGCTGAATGGCGCAATATTGATGTGCTGGTCAACAATGCCGGTTTGGCATTAGGGCTGGAGCCGGCTCACAAAGCCAACGTCAGCGACTGGGAAACCATGATCGATACCAACAATAAGGGGCTGGTGTTCATGACCCATGCGTTGTTGCCGGAAATGGTGAAACGCAATGCCGGCCATGTCATTAATATCGGCTCTACTGCAGGCAACTGGCCTTATCTGGGCGGGAACGTCTACGGTGCCAGCAAGGCGTTCGTACGCCAGTTCAGCCTGGGGTTGCGCGCCGACCTGTCCGGCACCCGGGTGCGGGTAACCAATATTGAGCCGGGTCTGGTGGGCGGAACCGAGTTCTCTGCCGTGCGTTTCAAAGGGGATGAGGCCAAGGTCAGCCAGACTTATGATAAATCCAACCCGCTGACGCCGGAAGATGTGACGGAAGCGGTATTCTGGGTAGCGACACTGCCGGCGCACGTCAACATCAACACGCTGGAAATGATGCCGGTGAGCCAAACCTACGGCGGTCTTAAGGTTAATCGCGACGAGTAAATCCCCCGTTCTGGCTTTTCGGCGCGGTAGCGGTTACCGCTTGCCACGCGTACGCCAACAGCGCGGGGCGATTCAGGGATCTATCTTTGCTGTTGAGCACGTGTCAATGTTCAGGATTATGGCCTCGCTGCTACCCTGAGGGCGTTAAGGCGTTTTCCTGAATATTTCGGGTTGGTTATAGTTTGGCTATGGCGGCGGATGCTATAGTCGCCGTAATGATTCTTGGTTATGACAACGATCGTATTTACAGAAATTCCTGTCTGGGTGAAACATGCAGAAAAAAACACGTAATCTACTCCTTCTTCTTACTTCATCGCTGTTTAGTCTGAGTCTCTTGCAGTCTGCACAGGCAGCGCAACATATCATTATTGATAACGGCAACAGTGCGTTATCCAAAGAAGCGGCGCGTCAGAGCAGCGAGGATTGGAACGAAACACGCACCTTGCGTAATAAAGTCAACAAGCATCTCGAAAAACGGGTCGACAAGGCGGACAGAGATTTCGACAAGGCCGATATGGCCGAAGCGCTTGAAGAGAAATGCAAAGCCAGTTCCAACTTCAATGCTTACTGGGAGCCCAATTCATTACGTTGCCTTGATCGTCGCTCTGGCCGCCCGGTAACACCCTGATTTTTCACCTATACTGCCAGCGGATTTATCGGCTCATCGCTGGGCTTAGCAATCCATTGACTCGACAGGAGGATGTGATGAAGAAAGCAATGCTGGCCGGTACGTTGTTACTGCTGCTTACACCGCTAATGGCACAAGCGTCCTGCGAACGCGTTCGTGACGATATCGCCCGCAAGATTATCGCGAACGGTGTCCCTGAATCGGGTTTCGAACTGGATATTGTGCCTAATGATCAGGTCAGTCAGCACGGCGGACAGGTTGTTGGCCATTGCGAACAGGATACGCAAAAAATCGTCTATATTCGCCTGTCGGATGACACCGATGTTCTGACCCAACCTACGGCACCGACCGGCAAATCTCGCTGACCGGTTTCGGAAAACACGTCGTTACTGGCAGCACTGGCAGAAATAGTCAACCGATACAACACGTTGATGCTTAATGCTTAAACAGGCTAACCGATCTCCGGGGGACAACGTTCCCCCTTTTTTTGCCCTTCATTTAGACAAGTGAAAAGCGGGCGGATACGGATAATCAGGCACAGCTATAAAGAATGCCCTGCTCTTTGGGATAACGAACAGGGAATGTGTCTGCCAGATTAGTAAAACGACTGGTTAAATTAGAACGACTGGTTAATAGCAGAAAGGTCAATATAAGCGGACAGGTCCCGCTGTTCGGCACGAGGCAGATACGGTAATTCGCCTAGTTGAGGCGCGGGGATTTTTTCGCGCAGAGCGTGAATGATTTCGGCATAGTTGGCCAGACCTGGGTTGATGCGGTTCGCCACCCAGCCCACCAGCGGTAGCCCATCATTAATAACGGCTTGCGCCGTCAGCAGCGCATGGTTGATACAACCGAGCTTGATCCCAACCACCAGCACGACCGGCAGTTGCTCCTGAACCACCCACTCCGAATAGGTTCGCATGTCGTTCATCAATGTACGCCAGCCGCCGCTGCCTTCGACGACAACCATATCCGACAACTCGCTGAGCTGGTTCAAGCCCTCGGTCATCGCACAGTAATTGATCTCCAGCTCACTGGCGCTGATTTCATCTTCCTGCAACGACACCGGATTAACCTGCTGGTAAGTCAATGGGATCGACGACGCTTCCTGCAACACCAGCGCATCTTTGTTACGCAATCCCTCTTCCGTTTCCGTACAGCTCTTGGCGACAGGTTTATAACCCACTACGGTTTTGCCCGTTTTCGTCAGCGCCTGTAATAACGCCTTCGATACCACCGTTTTCCCCACGGCAGTATCCGTTCCTGTAACAAACATACGCTTTAACATGAAAACACCACTCCGGCAGGCCCCACCTGAAAAATAAACCTCAAAAAAACTTACTGATGAAGTCCAAAGTCTAGGGGATGGGCCGCCGGAGCGGCTTGCGTTAGCGCAATGTTTTGTCGGTCAACGGGAAACCGCGCCTTGATTGCGTCGTTGATTAGCCCTGCATCAGTTTAATCAGCAAAGAGCCGTTATAGAGCGCATCTTTGATTAGCGCCGCGCCGGGTACGGTCCCCTGATTGTAGAAATGGGTGGACGTCACCTGTAGGTGGTGACTATAGGCCGGCAGCGCCTGACGGCGAATGCAGTCGATGATGGCGGGATACAGGATATCGGCGGCCTGATTCAGCGGCGAACCGATCAGAATTTTTTCCGGATTGAACAGATTAACCATGATGGCGGTAATACGCCCCACGTTATTGCCGACATCAACAATGATATCTTTCGCCAGTTGATCGCCCTTCAGCGCGGCGTCGCATAAAGACTCTACCGTTAACGGCGAGCCGTGCAGCAGCGAACTCATTGACCCTTTCAGACGCTGTTGGGCCAGTTCCAGCATGCTTTCTATGCTGGCGACGGTTTCCAGACAACCGTGATTGCCGCAATAGCAACGTTTACCGTAAGGATCGACCTGGGTATGGCCGATTTCCACCAGCGTCCGGCTACCGGCATGCAGGATGCGGCCACCGGTAATGACGCCGGCGCCCACGTTATGGTCGATGACAATCTGAATGACGTTTTGGCAACCGCGTGACGCGCCAAACAGCGCCTCCGCCATAGTCCAGGCGCAGATATCGTGCTGTAAATAAACCGGCACGCCGGTGCGCTTTTCCAGCGCCGGGCCGATCGCCATCTCTTCCACATCGTAAAACGGCATACGATGAATGATGCCGGTGGACGAATCCACCATCCCCGGCGACGTGATGGCGATAGCCGTCAGGCGCTCCAGTTTGCGCTGATGGCGAATAAAAAACTGATCGATTTCAATCAGGATGCGATCAAGCAACGATTGCGGATGTTCTGTAGGTAAATCAACCAGTTCCTCCACGACCAAGTGCCCGCTGAGATCGCGCAGAGCCAGCGTCATGATCTGGTTGCTGATCCGTACCGACAGGTAGTGCCAGGCTTCGGTATCCAAAACCAGACCGATAGCCGGGCGCCCACGGTTGCCCATTTCCTGATACTCCGTTTCCCGTACCAGATGGGCTTCCATCAGTTCGCGCACAATCTTGGTAATGCTGGCAGGAGCAAGCTGGGCCTGTTTTGACAACTCGATGCGGGAGATGGGGCCATTTTCATCGATCAGCCGATAAACGCCACCTGCATTAATCTGTTTAATCTGATCGATGTGTCCCGGCTGACCACTGACAATCACTCTGAAACGGCTCCTGCGATTAGGCGTAATTGGTATTTTTTACGCTGTAAAATAAAAAACTGAGGCTATGGTGGAGCTTTTGTAAATAGCCGTCAAATATTTGATTCGATATGTGATTAACCGCACATATTTTTGACGGTGCTGCCCAGCATAAGTGTGATCAGCGTTTGAGCGGCGGTGTTCAGCGGCCGGTGTTGATGAGTGACCAACCACATTTCGCTAATAGCGTCTTTTTCCTGCAAAGACAGGTAATTGACGCCATCTACCCGGATACGACGGAATGACGCCGGCAGCAGGGACACCCCCAGACCGGAAGATACCAGCCCGATAATGGTCATCGCCTCGCCAACTTCCTGGGTAATGTAAGGGGTAATGCCGTATTTCTTGAGCAATGTCAGCACTTCGTCGTACAGCGCGGTTCCCACTTCCCGGGCGAAAAAAACAAACGGTTCGTTGGCCAACTGCTGAATACTGATGTGACCACCGGGGGCGGCGGCCAGCGGATGTTCTTCATGCACCACCGCGACCATCGGCTCGTGTAGCAACAGCTGATGGCGCAGTGTTTCCGGCAGCGGATTATTACGCATCACGCCTAGATCCAGCTTGCCGTCAAGCAGCGGCTCAATCTGCTGTTTGGTGTTGATCTCCAGCATCTGGATATGTACTTCGGGGTAACTCTGGCGAAACTGCAACAAACTGCGCGAAACCTGTTTGACGAAAGGCGCCGACGAGGTGAAACCGATATTGAGCTCCCCGATTTCCCCGCGCTGGATACGGGCGGCGCGCTCCGCCGCCTGATTAACCTGATTGATGATGGCCCAGGCTTCTTTCAGGAACAGCTCGCCCGCCTGGGTCAGGCGCACGTTGCGATTGTTACGTTCCAGCAGTTGGGCGCCGATTTGCTCTTCCAGCGCCTGTATCTGCTGACTGAGCGGTGGCTGGGAGATATGCAGCTTTTCAGCGGCGCGCCCGAAATGAAGTTCTTCCGCTACGGCAATAAAGTAGCGTAAATGTCTGAGTTCGATATTCATATTTATAAAGTATCATTATTAATGATTAATATATTATACAAAACAATCGAGCCAATTCTATGATGCGCTCACTGATGTTTCTGCCGTATTTTTTCCGGATAAGGATTGATTTTGAGTACCCCGCTGTCTGCACAAGGAATGTCCGTTTCTGTCACCGACGACATTCAACCTCAACGCAACACTCACGCGCCCGTTTATAAAAATCCGTTTATCACCCGAGGTACGCCGACGTTCATTCGCGTCACGTTGGCGCTGTTTTCCGCCGGCCTGGCGACGTTCGCTTTACTGTACTGCGTGCAACCGATACTGCCGGTGCTGTCGCAGGCGTTTGGCGTGTCGCCGGCAACCAGCAGCCTGTCGCTCTCTGTCTCCACCATTACCATGGCGGTCGGGTTATTGTTTACCGGCCCGCTGTCGGACACCATCGGTCGTAAAAATGTGATGGTGGTGTCCCTGTTGCTGGCCTCGGTCTGTACCCTGATTGGTTCGATGATGACGAACTGGACGGGACTACTGGCCATGCGGGCGCTGGTTGGCTTATCGCTCAGCGGTGTGGCGGCGGTGGCGATGACGTACCTGAGCGAAGAAATTCACCCCAGCGTGGTGGCGTTCTCAATGGGGTTATACATCAGCGGCAACTCTATTGGCGGCATGAGCGGGCGCCTGCTGACCGGGGTTATTACCGATTTTTTCAACTGGCGTGTCTCTATCGCCTGCATCGGCGTGGTCGCCCTGCTGGCCTCGCTGACGTTCTGGCGGATCTTGCCTGATTCCCGCCATTTTCGCGCGGGTTCGCTGCGGCCCAAAACACTGTGGATCAATGTCCGCCTGCACTGGCGTGACGCGGGTTTGCCGTTGTTGTTCGCCGAGGGTTTCCTGCTGATGGGGACCTTTGTCACCCTGTTCAACTACATTGGCTATCGGTTGCTGGGCGCCCCCTATAACCTGAGTCAGACTGTCGTAGGATTGTTGTCGGTGGTCTACCTGACCGGTAGCTACGCTTCCCCGCGCGCCGGGGCGATGATCGCCCGTTTTGGCCGGGGACCGGTGCTGGTCGGCAGTGTGGCCCTGATGCTGTCCGGCCTGCTGCTGACCCTGTTTAGCTCGCTGCTGATAATGTTCGCCGGGATGATGCTGTTCGCGGCGGGGTTCTTTGCCGCCCACTCGGTCGCCAGCAGTTGGATTGGCGTGCGGGCGCTGCGCGCCAGAGGCCAGGCATCATCCCAGTATCTGTTCTGCTATTATCTGGGGTCGAGCCTGGCTGGTACCTCCGGCGGTTTCTTCTGGTACCACTACGGCTGGACCGGTCTGGTACTGTTTCTGTCATGCCTGCTGGTACTGGCGCTGTGGATCGGGTTGAAACTGAAGTCCCTGAAAAACACGGTGTAATTCACCAGTAATGGTATCATTTGCGACTCACCGAGCCAGAACGCGCCGGCCGGTGAGTCTCCCCACCGTCTCTCTCCGCTTTTTTCGCTGCTAAAACGATAGTAATGCTGGTTGCTAAACTGAGCGTTTAGATTAGAATGCATAAGTATGTTGTAACTAAATGGATGTTGTATGGCCGCTTACGACCTGATCGAGCGTATGAATCATTGCTTCACTACCCTTGAAGCGCAATTGTCCGAAATGCATCAGTTGTTTCGGACCTTTCGCTTTGCCGGCGGGCACATTTTTACCCTTCCGCCGGTAGAGAAAGGCACCGAGCACGACCCGGTCACGCAGATTCACGTCACACCAGTAACAGGCGATGACGCATGCGACGCCGGCTTACAGCATTTTCGCCATCTATTTATTCACCACCACGCGGAAACCGTCAGCAGCAAAGCGGCGATTCGCCTGCCCGGCGTACTGTGTTTTCGGGTTGATCAGCAGGAATACCTGCAGGCGTATCAGTTAATTACCGATATCAACGCGCGGAAAAAAGAACTCGAACAGATCATTACGGTGGAATCCGGGCTGGAACCGGAGCAACGTTTCGATTTTGTTCATACCCACTTAAAAGGACTGATCACGCTCAGCGCCTACCGCACTATTACCCTGCTGGTCGACCCGACGTCGGTGCGATTTGGCTGGGCCAATAAGAACATCATCAAAAATATCACCCGCGATGAGTTGCTGGAAAAACTGGAGAAAAGCCTGCGCGCCGGGCGCAGCCAGGCACCGTACAGCAAGGAACAGTGGGCGTCCCTGCTGGAGCAGGAAATCCGTGATGTAAAACGCCTGCCGGAGCAGGCGTCGCTGAAAATAAAACGACCGGTGAAAGTGCAGCCTATCGCCAGAGTCTGGTATCAGGAACAGCAGAAGCAGGTGCAGTATCCCTGCCCTTCGCCGTTGCTGGTGTTATGCCGCCAGGACGCGGTACCCGTGATGGGCGAACTGAACGACTACGACGCAGACAACATTCAGCACCGGCACCGTCCCAAAGCCAAGCCATTACGGCTATTGATCCCCCGGCTGCATCTGTACACCGATGACGGCATGTGAGCGTTAAGACTTCATACTGCCAACCATGTCTTCCGGACGTACCCACTGGGTGAACTGCTCTTCGGTCAGGTAGCCCAGCTTCAACGCCGACGCTTTCAGCGTCAGCCCTTCTTTATGGGCTTTTTTGGCGATTTCCGCCGCTTTGTCATAACCGATGTGCGGATTGAGCGCCGTCACCAGCATCAGCGACTCATTCAACAGCTGGTTGATGCGCTCGCGATTAGGCTCAATCCCGACGGCGCAATGCTCGTTGAAACTTTTCATGCCGTCAGCCAGCAGCCGTACCGACTGCAGGAAGTTGTGGATCACCATCGGACGGAACACGTTCAATTCGAAATTACCGGACGCGCCGCCCATGTTTACCGCCACATCGTTTCCCATCACCTGGCAACACAGCATGGTCATGGCTTCACACTGCGTAGGATTGACCTTGCCCGGCATGATGGAACTGCCCGGTTCATTTTCCGGAATAGCGATTTCGCCGATACCGCAACGCGGCCCGGACGCCAGCCAGCGAACATCGTTGGCAATTTTCATCAACGATGCCGCCAGCCCTTTCAAGGCGCCGTGCCCGTGAACCAGTGCGTCGCAGGTGGCTAACGCTTCAAACTTGTTCGGCGCGGTGACAAACGGGTGACCGGTCAGCGACGCCAGTTCCGCCGCCACCCGCACCGCGTATTCCGGGTGCGTATTTAATCCGGTACCGACCGCGGTGCCGCCCAACGCCAGTTCGCACAGGTGCGGAATACTGTTTTCGATGTGACGCAAATTATGCGCCAGCATCGCCACCCAGCCGGAAATCTCCTGCCCCAGCGTCAGCGGCGTCGCGTCCTGCAAATGGGTTCGGCCGATTTTGACGATATCGACGAATTGCGCGGCTTTATCCGCCAGCGTTTGCTGCAACACATTCAGCTCAGGGATCAGGTGTTCCCGCACCACGGTGACCGCCGCCACATGCATCGCGGTGGGGAAAACATCGTTAGAACTCTGGCTTTTATTGACATCGTCATTCGGATGCACCAGTCGTTCGTTGCCCCGCACACCGCCCAACACTTCGCTGGCCCGATTCGCCAGCACTTCGTTCATATTCATATTGGTCTGGGTACCGGAGCCGGTCTGCCAGATAGCCAGCGGGAATTCGCCGGCGTGCAGCCCGTTCAGTACCTCGTCCGCGGCCTGAAGAATGGCGTCGCCCTTATCGGCAGGCAACAGCCCCAGATCCATATTAACGCGGGCGGCCGCCCGCTTGGTTTGCGCCAGCGCCACGATCAGCGCTCTCGGCATTTTCTCTTCCGAAATACGGAAATGCTCCAGCGAGCGCTGGGTCTGAGCTCCCCAAAGGTGCGCTGCCGGTACGGCAATCGGCCCCATGGAGTCTTTTTCGATTCGAGTGTCTGACATGGTTTTCTCCTTTGCAAAACAAGTCACTTTCAGATGAGTGCGAATTTTTACCCTTCTGGAATCATGGCATATAAAGCATTAACATGGCGTGCATTAAGACGGTGCAGTCCTTTCCAGCGGAGTTTCCACCGTCGCCGTTATGGAAATTAACAATCTGTTTAATGACAGGAAAATATTATGCAAAAAATGCGCAACAGTGTGCAGAATTACGCTTGGGGCAGTAAACACGCGTTAACTGAACTGTATGGGATTGAAAACCCGGGTAACCTTCCAATGGCGGAACTGTGGATGGGCGCACATCCGAAAAGCAGTTCTCTGCTGCTTGACGAGCAAGGGCAAACGCACAATCTGCGGGAGTTGATCAATAGCGATCAGACCGGTTTTCTGGGTGATGCGGTAGCCCAGCGCTTTGGCGAATTGCCGTTCCTGTTCAAGGTATTGTGCGCCGAACAGCCGCTGTCGATTCAGGTACACCCGAATAAATCCGCCGCCGAGGCGGGATTCGCCCGGGAAAATGCCGCCGGCATCGCGCTGGATTCTCCCCAACGCAATTACAAGGACGCCAACCACAAACCGGAACTGGTCTTCGCCCTTACCTCCTACCTGGCGATGAACGGCTTTCGCGAACTGACCGAGATTGCCGGTCTTTTGCAGCCGCTGGCCGGCGCCCATCCGGCGATCGCCGCGTTTTTACAGCGCCCGGACAGCCAGACGCTGACAACGCTGTTCTCCAGCCTGTTGAGCATGAACGGCGAACAGAAAGCGTCGGCTATCGCAGAACTGAAACACGTACTGGATAGTCAACACGGCGAACCCTGGGATACCATCCGATTTATTGCGCAGTTTTACCCTGATGACGGCGGTCTGTTCTCTCCGCTATTGCTGAATGTCGTCACGCTGAAACCCGGCGAAGCCATGTTCCTGTATGCCGAAACCCCGCATGCCTACCTGCAGGGCGTGGCGCTGGAAGTGATGGCCAATTCGGACAACGTCCTGCGCGCCGGCCTGACGCCCAAATATATTGATATTCCCGAGCTGCTCGCCAACGTCCGTTTCGAATCGAAACCTGCCGCTTCTCTGCTCACCTCGCCGATAAAAACGGCCAATGAACTGAGTTTCCCCATTCCGGTCGATGACTTTGCCTTTTCACTGCATTATCTTACGGATGCGCCGCAAACGCTCAGCCAACAGAGCGCGGCGATAATTTTTTGCGTCGAAGGCCAGGCGGTGCTGGAAAAAGGGGCTCAACAGGTCAAGCTGCTGCCAGGCGAATCCTGCTTTATCTCCGCCAGCGAATCACCGGTTCAGGTTCAGGGCCAGGGTCAGATTGCCCGCGTCTATAACCGGCCTTTAATGGTATAAAGCTATGTACTCCCGATGAGGGATACGACACCGTGAATCAACAAGGAAATATATAGCGTGGCCAAAAAAACAGTGGTAGCGGCGGGAATCGTTATTGCACTCGCAGCGGCCTGGGGGGGCGCCTCCTGGTTTACCGGTAAACAGATTGAGCAACACATCGGCGAAGTTACCGACAACCTGAACAACGGGCTGAAAAACGCCTACCCGCAGGCGGGCATCAAGGTGACATTCCGCGACTATCAGCGCGGCATATTCACAAGCCAGGTTGCCCTGGTGGTACAGTCAGACGGTTCCGACGCCCGTCAGCATCTGTTGGCCGCGAACGAAGAAGTGGTGTTTAACACCACCGTCTTCCACGGCCCTTTCCCGCTCACCGCCAGCCAGTTTAGCCTGAAGCCGGCGATGGCGTCCGTGCACGGCGAACTGGCCAATACCGACTCGGTAAAAGCGCTGTTTGAACTGACCAAAAACAAACCGTTCATCACTGCCGATAGCCGTATCGATTACAGCGGCGACACGCACTCCGCCGTCACGCTGGAAGCGCTGGACGTTCAGAGCCCGGAAATGAAGGCCAATTTCAGCGGCACCACGCTGCTGGTGGATCTGGCCGGCGATCTGCGGGCGGGCAAAGTGATGGGGAATGTCGCTAATCTAACGATGGAAAAACCCAATCTGCAGGGACAGAACGAAAAACTGACGCTGCAGGATCTGGCGCTTAACAGCGATACCCGCAAAGGCAAATTCGATCTCGAAGTCGGCGACGTCAAGCTAACGCTGAAAAAACTGGCGCTGGACGTTCAGGGCGGCGATAGCCTGGCGCTGAACGATTTCGCGCTGGTCAACCATACCACGGAAGATGACGCCAACCTGGCGGGACAGATGACGCTGACCCTGGGCTCGGCACTGTTCCGCGATCAAAATCTGGGATCGCTGAACATGAACGTCAACTTCTCCGGGCTGGATGGCAAAGGCACTCGCCAGTTCATGACCGAATACCAGAAAAACCTGCAGTCGCTGTTGCAGAATATCGACCAGGTCACGCCGGAAATCTACGACCAGCAACTGGCCGCGCTGGTTCTGCACAACCTGCCGCAGTTGCTGAAAGGCAATCCAAGCGTCAAGGTCGCGCCGTTCAGTTGGAAGAGCGCCAAAGGCGAAAGTACCTTCACGCTGGCGCTGGACCTGACCGATCCGTTGCAGAAAAGCGCAGCGCCGACCGCTAATCTGTCCGATGAAGAAGCGATTATTCGCCAGTCGGTGAAAAATCTGGATGCTCGTCTCAACGTGCCGCTGGATATGATCACTGAGCTGATGGTGCAAACCGCGCCGAAAGCCTCTTCTGACGACGAGAGAAAGCAACTGGAACAGATGGCGCGTCAGCAGACGCAACTGATGGCGAACATCGGCCAGATGAGCCAGGTCACCGTGACCAAAGACAACGCCATTACCAGTTCGCTGCAATACAGCGACGGTACCGTGACCTTCAACGGCCGCAAGATTCCGCTGGCGGAGTTCATCGCCCCGTTCATCACGCTGCCGTCGGAGAACGTGCCTGAAGAAGGCGATGATTCCCAGGCCGCGCCGGAAGAACAGCAGCCGGACGCGTCAGTCAGCCCGTAACCCTTCACAGGCGCCCGCAACAGGGCGCCTGTTTCTCACCCCGCCTGCCTTTTCTTGCACATCGCCGTTTAGACAAATTGAACGCCCATAACGGCACGCGTTCGCCCGCCATGCACAGGCGAGAAAAACTCGTTTATGCTAAACCTGTGTTATGCCTGTTGTGATATACAAATTTCTTTTTATCAATCAATAGCAAAGTGCGTGACTTTATTCTTATACTGCACAGCGAGTTATCAGACCGTGTCCCTCACGGCGCAGTGGCGATAAAACCAGCGTCATGAGGAATGCCGCCTGACTGATGGATTTTTTTAATAAAAAAAGAGTAGAACATGATTAATCCGCACATTCCGCTGACGGATATCCATCGCCATCTCGATGGTAATATCCGTCCTCAGACCATCCTTGAATTGGGCCGCCAGTTTACTATTGAGCTGCCGGGTAACGACCTGGCTTCACTGCGCCCTCATGTCCAGATCGTCGACAACGAACCTGACCTGCTCCGTTTTCTGCAAAAACTGGACTGGGGCGTGGCCGTGCTGGGGTCGCTGGATGCCTGTCGCCGGGTGGCTTACGAAAACGTTGAAGACGCCATACGTGCCGGACTGGATTATGCCGAACTGCGCTTTTCCCCCTACTACATGGCCCGCAGCCATCAACTGCCGCTGGAAGGCGTAGTGGAAGCGGTGATTGACGGCATTGCCGCAGGTTGCCGCGACCATAACCACGACGTCATGATACGTCTGATCGGTATCATGAGCCGCACCTTTGGTACTCAGGCCTGCGAACAGGAACTGGATGCGTTGCTGGCGCACAAGGACAATATCGTCGCTATCGACCTGGCGGGTGATGAACTCGGTTTCCCCGGCGAACTGTTCACCACCCACTTTACCCGCGCTCGTGATGCGGGCTGGCATCTTACCACCCATGCTGGCGAGGCCGCCGGCCCGGAAAGCATCTGGCAGGCGATTAAGCAACTGGGTGCCGAGCGCATCGGTCATGGCGTGACCGCCATCGTCGATCGCGCATTAATGGAGTACATGGCTGAACACCAGATTGGCATCGAGTCCTGTCTGACCTCCAATCTGCAAACCAGTACGGTAAAAGCGATGAATGAACACCCGCTGGTGCATTTTCTGCACCACGGTATTCCGGCCACCATCAACACCGATGATCCGGCGGTTCAGGGGATCGAAATCCGTCATGAGTATGAGATAGCGGCTCCGCAGGCCGGTCTGTCGCCGGATGACATTCGCCAGGCTCAGGAAAACGGGCTGCGTGTCGCGTTTATCTCCGAACAGGAAAAACAGCTGTTGCGCCAGCGAGCACAGCAACGGCAACCGTCCTGACGCAATACGCAAAAAGCGGATACCGAGGTATCCGCTTTTTGCATTTCGACCTGCTTACTGCATCGTCGTCATGGCGACAATATCAGATCAGTCTTGCGGCTGGACAGACGAGTGGTGACTGGTGATAAGCCACTGCCCGTTCTTGAAGGCATAAGTGTAGGTATAGCGCGCCTTGGCCTGCGACTTGTCGCCGAAGGTAAAGGTGTAGTTTCCGGTATCCAGCGCTTCATTACAGCCGATTTTGATGACTCGCTTATCGATGCTGCCAGACGGTTTTTTCGGTAAGAAATGTTCAAAATAATCAATACGTTCTGCGTCGTTCGTCCGCATTTTTGAAGACAGCGTCGGCAACAGTACGGCGTCAGACGCATAATTGGCGTTCACTTTCTTTGCATCGCCGGTCTGCAGCGACTGATTCCAGCGATCGAACAAACTGGCGATAGTTTTTTCGTCAGTCTTAACACAGGTTTCGGTGTTGGCGGCATAAGCCTGAGAAGTGATGGCAGCGCTAAGCAAACTCAACGATAACAGAACTTTTTTATACATTGTGTCCCTCACTATAGTGACTAATCAGATACTGCGTGTGTCTGTGAGCCCACAATATGGGGCAACACAGATAGTCACTATAATAAAAGATTAACGTTATGAACTGTAACCAATTGAAACTATATTAGTGATAGCCGCTGCCGATGAAAAACCGCATCTAACCACTTGTCTTAGCGATTATTTTTCTGTCGCCTCGCCGCCGGCAGACGCTGCCGCTCTCTTGGCATAACGCTGCGCCAGCGTCGCACACACCATCAGTTGGATCTGGTGGAAAATCATCAACGGCAGCACCATCGCCCCCACTGCCGCCGCGGGAAACAGCACATTCGCCATTGGAATACCGTTGGCCAGGCTCTTTTTCGAACCACAGAACACGATGGTGATTTCATCTTCCGTACTGAATCCCAGTTTGCGAGCCGCCAGCGTGGTGCATACCAGTACAATGCCCAGCAGCACCAGCGAACAGACGACGACCGCCAGCAGCGACCAGCCATTAATCTGATGCCAAATCCCCTGGACCACCGCCTCGCTGAACGCCACATACACCACCAGCAGAATGGATGAACGGTCAGTGATATTGATCAGTTTGCGATGACGATCAACCCAGTTGGCAATCAGCGGACGGGACAGGTGACCGATGACGAACGGCACCATCAGTTGCATGATAATCGCGCCAATCGCGTGCAGCGTATCCGTCTGTCCGCCCTGCGTATGCATCAGCAAGCCGACCAGTACCGGCGACAGAAAAACCCCGAGAATACTCGACGCCGAGGCGCTGCAGATCGCAGCCGCCACGTTGCCGCGCGCCATAGAAGTAAACGCGATGGCGGACTGCACGGTCGCCGGCAGCGCGCACAAATACAGGAAACCGAGATACAACCCCGGCGTTAATATCTGCGGCGACAGAAACGCCATGCCAATCCCCAACAGCGGGAAGAGGATGAAGGTGCTGGCAAACACCACCAGATGCAAACGCCAATGGCCCATACCGGCGGTGATGGCGTCACGGGACAGCTTGGCGCCATGCATGAAAAACAGCAGTGCGATTGCCGCATTGGTCAGGTTCTCAAAGAAAACCTTGGCCGCGCCTTCACACGGGAAAATAGACGCGGTAATCACCACCGCAATCAAAACCAGCAAAAATTTGTCAATTTTTAAGCGTTGTAACCATGCCATAACGTGTTTGCATCCTCAGACATAAAAAATACAGGCGATCCTAAGATCGCCTGCATTAAACAATGCCCTACTATCAGCAATAAACACCCATAATGCAAGGCTGAAGCCCGCCTCACAGTCAAGGTTTTCCGTCACAAATCGTGACGAATCCCGGTTAGCTGCTTTTCAGGGTCATCGCCTTTTTCTGTTCATGAGAAGTCAGCCCCAGCTCAATCAGCTCCATCACCTTGATGGCCTGCTCAACCGGCACCGGGTTGTCGCCACGTCCCAGCAGCGCATCGCGGATCTCGGCGTAATAGGATTGATAATGTCCGGGGATGGTGGGCACCGTCTGCTCCGCCAGCACACCGTCACGATGCAGCGTCAGAATGCCGTCGCGGCTGTCCTGCCCCCAATCGCTATGGGCTTGCGGCTTCTCGCCGTCTTTCAGCCGAGCTTCCTGCGGGTCGAGGCCAAATTTCACATAACTGCCCTGGGTGCCGTGGATGATATAACGGGCGCTTTCCGCCGCCGCCAGCAGGCTACCTTGCACCACCACCCGACGCTGGGGATAGATCAATGTCGCGTGGAAGTAATCCGTGGACTTACTGCCCGGCCGTAGCTGCGCCAGATCGGCCTGAATCGCCACCGGCAGACCGAATAACTGCAACACCTGATCAATCAGATGCGGGGCCAAATCGAACCAGATGCCGCTGCCTTCGCCGCCGTCTTCACGCCAGCGCTGGCGCACTTCCGGGCGATAGCGGTCAAAATGCGACTCCATGTACACCACATCGCCCAGCACGCCGGTTTTCAGCAATTGCTTCAGCGTCAGAAAGTCGCTGTCCCAGCGCCGGTTATGAAAGACGGAAAGCAACTTACCCACATGCTCCGCTTGCTGATGCAGTTCCCGTGCTTGTGACAACGTCACGGTGAACGGTTTGTCGACGACCACATGCTTGCCGGCGATCAGCGCCTGACGGGCCAGCGGGAAATGGGTGTCATTCGGGGTGGGTATCACGATCAGATCGATATCCGGATCGTTGAACAGTTCCTGCGGCTCGCGCACGACTCGCATTGAGGGCCAGTCAGCCTGAACCTTCCCAGCATCACTGCTGGATATCGCCGCCAGTTTCATTCCTGACGTAGCGGCAATCAACGGCGCATGAAACGTCTTACTGGCATAACCATAGCCCAGCAGACCAACACGGATGGTATCCGTCATATATTTCCCCTCATTGGCGGATCTGAGGTTCAGACCCGTTGTCCTCATGAAATACGGCCGTGCATCGCAATCACGTTTTATGCTGTATCGCAATGCACAGCCTAGTATAGCACCGGGGAAACAGATGGTTATCGGACGGTTCCGTTATCCAAACCGGCCTGACCGCCATCGGCGGCCAGGCCTGATTACACAATAGCGTCAGACAGTTACGGCGTGACCACCCACGGATGCGGGGCGGTTGATTCCCCTCGCCAGATGGCCGTTTCCGCGGGTCTTTCCAACGCCGGGTGATGGATTTCGCTGTTGCGGCGGCGAAAATCGCTGGGGCTGACCCCCACCCGTTTGCGGAAGACACGGGAAAAATAGAGCTGGTCGTCATAGCCGACCACCCGCCCGACGGCGGCGATTGATTCCTGCGTGGTTTGCAGCAGCAACTTGGCACGAATCACCCGTTGGTCTTCCCGCCAGCGCAGAATATTCACCCCCACCTGCTCGCGGAACAGGTGCGCCAGCCGCGACGGCGACAGGCAAACGTGGCGCGCCACCTCATCGATACGCAGTTCTCCGGCCAGATTGCCGGTAATGAACTGGCACGCTTCGATCACCCGTGGATCCATAATGCGCTGCGGGCTCTGCGGATCTTCTTCCATCGCGCGCAGCAGCAGGCGCTCCAGCAGATTCATCGCCAGCTCTTCGGCAAAACGCCGGCCGGAACGGTGGGTCTGCTCAATATTGGCGAACAGCTTATCGAACTCCTGCAGCAAACCGGTGCTGGACAGCGTCAGCCGCCCGACGTCGCACCCTTTGCTGTGCCATTCCAGCCAATCGGCCCAGTAAGCGCGCGGCCGGAAATAGACCCAGCGGTGATACCAGTTGTCGCTGCCGGGCGCGCGGCCGTAATAGTGGCGCGACCGGGGCGGAAACAGCAGCAGGTCGCCGGGATTGCAAAAAAAGGTGTCATCGCCATCCAGTACCTTGCCCTGTCCTTTGATGGTCAGGTTAATGATGTAACCCTTCATACCATCCGGCCTGTCGATAAAGAAATCCAGCGGCCCGCCCGCCAGAATCGGCGTCAGCCCGGCCACCAGATAGGCGTTAAACGCATAACCGGGCAGCAACGGGTTGGGCTGTGACTCATGCGCCATGCGGTGATACATGCGGCCTCCTGAAAAAAGAGTCTTGTCTGTTATGGATAGCGCCGGCTCATGCCGGCGCATCCGTCCATCAAACCGTTTTCTTCGCCAGCTGTTTGTAGCGGTCAAAAATCACCGCCGCCAGCAGAATCAACCCGCGCACCACATACTGAGCAAAAGGCGAGATATTCAGCAGGTTCATGGCGTTTTCCACCGTCCCCAAAATCAGCACCCCGGCCACCACATAGGATATCTTGCCGATGCCGCCTTTCAGTGACACGCCGCCCAGTACGCAGGCTGAAATCACGATCAGCTCATAACCAATCGACGTCATCGGCTGGCCGCTGGTCATACGCGACGCCAGGATGATGCCCGCCGCGGCGGAAACCAGCCCGGACAGGCCGAAAATAATGATTTTGGTCCGCACCACCGGCACCCCGGCCAGCCGCGCGGCTTCCTCGTTGCCGCCGATCGCCAGCGTGTTGCGGCCAAAGGTGGTCTTGTTCAACAGCAAACCGAACAGCACCATGCAGAAAACCGTCAGCCAGATCGGCGCCGGCAATCCCAGCCAGTTAGCGTATCCCAGGGTGAAAAAGCGCTCGTCTTCAATACCGACCGCCTTACCGTCAGAGATGATGTACGCTAGCCCGCGCACAATCTGCATGGTGGCCAGCGTGGTGATCAGGGCGTTGATTTTTAGCTGGGCGATAACAAACCCGTTGAGCAGGCCGAACGCTACCCCCAGCAACAGCCCGGCGCCAACGCCCAGCCACAGGCTTTCGCTGACGTTGATCACCACCGCGGTGGTCACGCCGGCGCAGGCGATCACCGAGGCGACCGACAGGTCGAAATCGCCGGAAGCCAGACAAAACAGCATGCCGCAGGCCACCATGCCCGACATGGAAATCGCCAGCCCAAGTCCCTTCATGTTGACGAAGGTGGCGAAATTCGGCACGAATAACATACAAGCCAGAAACAGCGCAGCAAACACCACCAACATGCCGTAGTTATCCCAGATGCGGGACAGACTGAGGCCTTGAGATTTGCTGGCGTGGGAAGGAGAACTCACCGTAGACATTTATCGACTCCTTGGCGGTCAGGCAACCGCGGGTTCAGTGGCGGTCGTTTTTAACATCGCCAGACTCAGGACCTTCTGTTCGCTGGCCTCATCGTGCGACACTTCGCCGGAGATGGCGCCCTCGCGCATCACCACGATGCGGTCCGCCAGCCCCAGCACTTCGGGCAGGTCGCTGGACGCAAACAGCACGGCAATCCCCTGACGGGCCAGTTCATAAATCACGTGGTAAATCTCGTGCTTGGCGCCGACGTCAATGCCGCGGGTCGGTTCATCCAGCATGATCACTTTCATCTCCTCCGACAGCCAGCGGCCGAGAATCGCCTTCTGCTGGTTGCCGCCGGACAGGTTCATGATCAACTGCGTCGGCGACGGCGTTTTGATATTCAGCGCCTGAATATGGTGGTCGGCGTTCTCCTCCTCCCAGGCTTCATTGATGATGAAACCGTTTTTGATATGTTTACGGCGGGCGCTGATATTGATGTTATCCCGCACCGAGTGCACCGGAATAATGCCGTCGGCTTTACGGTCTTCCGGGCACAGCATCAGCCCGCGGCGGATCGCATCGCCGGGCGAACGGGCGTGCATCGGCTGCCCATCCAGCCGCACCTCGCCGCTGGTAATGCCGGTGGCGCCGAACAATGCCTTCATCAGTTCGCTGCGTCCGGCGCCCACCAGCCCGAACAGGCCGACAATTTCGCCGCTGCGCACCGACAACGAAATCGGCGACTTCACCCCGACCGCTTTCACCTCATGCAGTTCCAGCCGCGGCTCGCCATGCGGGCGCGGCTGATAACCATAGATATCCCCCAGATTGCGGCCCACCATCGCCTGCACCAGTTGTTCATGGTCAACCTGCTGCATGTCGGCGAAGGTTTTGACATAGCGCCCATCTTTGAACACGGTGATGGCATCGCTGAGAGCAAAGATTTCCTCCATACGATGCGACACATACAGAATCACCCGTCCTTCGCTGCGCAACTCGCGGATCACCCGGAACAGTTGTTCGATTTCCCGCGCCGACAGCGAGCTGGTTGGCTCGTCAAACGCGATAATCTTGGCGTTGCGCGCCAGCGCTTTGGCGATTTCCACCATCTGCCACTGGCCGATGGACAGGTATTTCAGCGGCGTATCCGGGTCGATATCCAACCCCAGATGTTCCAGTTGCAGACGCGATTCATAACGCAGCAACGTACGGTTCACCACCCCGCCCTTGTGCGGCAGTTGCCCCAGATAGATGTTCTCCGCCACCGTCATTTCAGGCACCAGATGCAGTTCCTGATAGATGATCGCCACGCCGGCGTTCAGCGCGTCCATCGTATTGGCGAAGCGCACCGGCTGCCCTTTAATATGAATTTCTCCCTGTGACGGCGTGTAATTGCCGCTCAAAATTTTCAGCAATGTGGATTTTCCCGCGCCGTTTTCCCCCATCAGTGCATGGATTTGCCCGGCATGGCAGTCGAAACTGATGTCATCCAGCGCCTTGACGCCGGGAAACACTTTGCCAATCCCACGAAAGGATAAATAAGGTGACTGTACGGTCATTTCAGCATCCTCAATGGTCTGCGCCGTCATTTATGAGGTATGACGGCGCGGCCAGTGTCCGCTCACGCCGGCTAAGGCGGGAGCGGACAAGGGTCATTACATCAGGCCTTTCTTCTGCAGTTCAGTTTTGAAGTTATCGCGGGTGATCAGCACCACATCGGTCACTTCGGTGAATTTCTGCGGCTCGACGCCTTTGGTCACCCAGTCATGCAGCATCTGGATGCTCTTGTAGCCGTGCACGTCCGGGCTTGGCAGCAACGAACCGTAGAAACCGGTCGGCTGCGATTTGGACAGTTCGCTGACCGCGTCCACCCCGTTGATGCCGATACCGATCACGTTGCCCGCCTTGAATCCCTGTCCTTCAGTCGCACGCACGCCGCCCAGCACGGTGTTGTCGTTCATGCCGACCACCAGCCAGTTTTTCACGTTCGGATGCTGCACCAGCAGCGAGTTGGCGGCGTCAAACGCGCCGGGGATATCGTTGGATTTGGTGGGGACCTGATAAATCTGTTTTTCCGGGAATCCGGCCGCCTTCAGCGCATCCATCGACCCGGATGTACGGCGACGGGCGGTATCCAGCTCGTTGGCGGTGATCGCCATAACGGCCGTTTCCTGCAGTTTCCAGCCGCGTTTCTGCATCTCTTTCCACAACTCCTGCCCCTGGCGTTCGCCAATCTTGGTGGCGGCCATCATTACCAGCGGTACCGTGTCCATCGGCTGCCCTTTGGCGTTGACGAACTGGTCGTCGACGGCGATCACTTTCAGGTTATAGCTGCGCGCTTTGGCGACGATGGCCGCGCCCAGTTTCGGGTCAGGGGTACAGATGACAAACCCTTTGGCGCCGCTGGCCGCCAGGCTGTCGATAGCATTGAGGGTTTTTTCGCCATCCGGTACGGCGATCTTGATAACGTCAAATCCCAGGTCTTTACCGGCCTTGTCAGCAAACCGCCATTCGGTCTGGAACCAGGGTTCTTCCGGCTGTTTGACCAGAAAGCCCAGTTTCATGTTTTCCGCGATAGCCGATTGTGACATAACCGCGGCCAGGCCAATTGCTGCCAGAACCTTAGTGAATTTATGCATGGTCTTCTCCGCTCGTTGTTATCTTTAACACGCTGGCAACCGGGGATGCCCTCACGGGTGTAAACGCTCCCGGCAAGATGTTCCTTTTTGGAGCGATGAAAAAACAAAGAGTTATTGTGATTTCATCCTCCGGTTTCCTTCAGACGCGTAAGTTGTAGCTGTTATTTTCATCACGAAGAGAGAGCATTATCACATTCAGAAACTACAGCTGATTCGTACATAGATTCAGCAAATTTAACCTGCCATTAACTTATGACCGCCATCACAAAACCCCTGTCCGTGACAGAAAAATGCATACTTCCAGCCAACCGCTCCTCACGGCGCCAGAACGGCCTGTCTATCGTAAACAGCGTGATCCCTACGATTAACAGGAGCAGCAACGATGAGTGCGGGCGCCATTACTCTTGGTCTTGATTTTGGCAGCGATTCTGTCCGTGCGCTGGCGGTGGATTGCCGCAGCGGGCAGGAGCTGGAAACAGAAGTGGTCTACTATCCGCGCTGGCGCCAGGGACAATATTGTCATCCCGCCAGCAATCAGTTCCGCCACCATCCGCTGGATTACATCGAATCGCTGGAGTTGGCGATCCGCGCGGTAGTGGCGCGGCTCACTCCTGAACAGCGTCGGCAGATAATCGGCATTGGCGTCGACTCCACCGGCTCCACCCCGGCGCCGATTGACGAACAGGGCGACGTGCTGGCATTGCGTGCGGAATTCGCGGACAACCCCAACGCCATGTTTGTGCTGTGGAAAGACCACACCGCGATTGACGAAGCGGAAGCCATCAACCAGCTGTGCCGCAGCGGCCAGTTCCCGGATTACACCCGCTACATCGGCGGGGTGTACTCATCGGAATGGTTCTGGGCCAAAATTCTCCATATCACCCGTGAAGATCCGTCGGTACGTCAGGCAGCGGTGTCCTGGATCGAATTGTGCGACTGGGTGCCCGCCCTGCTCTCCGGCACCACGGCGCCTGACGCCATCCGCCGCGGTCGTTGCAGCGCCGGACACAAATCGCTGTGGCATCCCGACTGGGGCGGCCTGCCGCCAAAAGACTTTTTGCAGGCGCTGGATCCCTGCCTGACGGAAAAACTGCAGTATCCGTTGTTCACCGATACCTGGACTGCCGATCGTCCGGTCGGCGCATTGACGCCGGAATGGGCTCGCCGGTTGGGGTTGTCAGAAAACGTCGTGATATCCGGCGGCGCTTTCGATTGTCATATGGGCGCCGTCGGCGCCGGGGCGCAACCCTATACGCTGGTCAAGGTGATCGGCACTTCAACCTGCGACATCCTGATCGCCGATGCAGATCGGGTGGGCAGCAATACGATCGCCGGGATCTGCGGTCAGGTGGACGGCAGCGTGGTGCCCGGTTTCATCGGGCTGGAAGCCGGTCAATCCGCCTTTGGCGACATGTACGCCTGGTTTGGCCGCGTGCTGGGCTGGCCGCTGCAACTGGCCGCCCGCGAACATCCAGACTGGCAACCGCAACTGGAACAGCTGCAATCCAGCCTGCTGGCGCAGCTGACGCAAGCCTGGGCCGATTCCCCATCGCTCGATCACCTGCCGGTCGTGCTCGACTGGTTTAATGGCCGCCGCACGCCGTTCGCCAACCAACGGCTCAAAGGGGTGATCACCGACCTGAATCTCGGCACCGACGCGCCGGCACTGTTCGGCGGGCTGATCGCCGCCACCGCGTTTGGCGCCCGCGCTATCATGGCCTGCTTCGAGTCTCAGCAGATCCCGGTGGAAAACCTGCTGGCGCTGGGCGGCATCGCCCGGAAATCCACCACCATCATGCAAGTCTGTACCGACGTCATGAACCGCCCGATGCAGATCGTCGCCTCGGATCAATGCTGCGCGCTGGGCGCCGCTATTTTCGCCGCCGTGGCTGCCGGCGTTCACCCGGATATCCCCATCGCCCAGCAGCATATGGCCTGCGGCATCGAACGCACCCTGACGCCTGACCCGAACCGGGTCGCCCGTTATCAACAGCTTTATGAACGCTATCAGCAGTGGTGCCGGCTGGCGGAGCCCGCCTACAGCCCCCGGACCGGGGCAGACCATTGAGAGTTTGCCGAACATCACTTTTACATCCCTTTGGGAACCCAAACAGGAGTCATCATGGAACAATTTAAGCCGCTCGAAGTCTGGTTTGTGATTGGCAGTCAGCATCTGTATGGCCCGGAAGCGCTGCGTCAGGTGAAAGAGAACGCCGAAAAAGTGGTGAATGGCCTTAACCGCGACGCCAACCTGCCGGTGCGGCTGGTACTCAAACCGCTGGTCAAAACCCCGGATGAAATCACCGCGCTGTGCCGCGACGCCAATTATCAGGATAACTGCATCGGGCTGCTGGCCTGGCTGCATACCTTCTCGCCCGCCAAAATGTGGATTGGCGGTCTGAGCATCCTCAACAAACCGCTGCTGCAGTTCCATACCCAGTTCAACGCCGATATCCCCTGGGACACCATGGACATGGATTTCATGAACCTGAACCAGACCGCTCACGGCGGGCGCGAATTCGGTTTTATCGGCGCGCGCATGCGCCAGCCTCATCAGGTGGTGGTCGGCCACTGGCAGGATCGTCACGCCCATGAACGTATCGCCAAATGGATGCGGGTCGCGGCGGCGCTGCAGGAAAGCCGTCAGCTCAAGGTAGCCCGTTTTGGCGATAACATGCGGGAAGTGGCGGTCACCGAAGGCGATAAAGTCGGGGCGCAAATCCAGTTTGGCTACGCGGTCAGCGCCTGGGGGCTGGGAGACCTGGTCGGCGTGGTGGACGATGTCAGCCAGGGCGATGTGAATACGCTGATTGAAGAGTATGAAGCCAGCTACACCCTCAGCGAAGCGCTCAGGCTGCATGGTCCGAAACGGCAAAATCTGCTGGATGCGGCCCGTATCGAGCTCGGCCTGAAACGCTTTCTCGATCAGGGCGGCTTTAAGGCTTTCACCACCAATTTCGAAAACCTCTACGGCCTCAAGCAGCTTCCCGGCGTGGCGGTACAACGTCTGATGCAGCAGGGATACGGTTTCGGCGCCGAAGGCGACTGGAAAACCGCCGCGCTGTTGCGCGTGATGAAGGTCATGGCGCAGGGATTACCCGGCGGCACCTCCTTCATGGAGGATTACACCTACCACTTCGCTCCCGGCAACAATCTGGTGCTCGGCGCCCATATGCTGGAAGTGTGCCCCAGCATCGCCAGCGAGGAAAAACCGCTGCTGGATGCGCAATACCTCGGGATCGGCGGCAAAGCGGATCCGGTGCGGTTGATCTTCTCCGCGCCGGCCGGATCGGCGCTGAACGTCAGCGTGATCGATCTGGGCGATCGTTTCCGCCTGCTGGTTAATCAGGTGGATACCGTCGCCCAGCCGCATCCCTTGCCGAAACTGCCGGTCGCTCGCGCACTCTGGCAGGCGCAGCCATCGCTGGAAACGGCGGCCGAAGCCTGGATTCTGGCGGGCGGCGCACACCATACCGTGTTTACCCAATCGCTCGATCTCGATTATCTGCGGCTGTACGCCGACCTGCACAACATCGAGTTGACGGTGATTGATCAGGACACCACCCTGCCGGCCCTCAGGGACGGGCTGCGCTGGAACGAGTTGTACTACAAACTGTGCAGACACCGGGCGTAATACCGGCTATCCGTTAACTTGCCTATCGTGACAACGCCTGCCGGCACCCTGATGCCGGCAGGCGGCGATTTCGGTTATTGCATTCATGTCTGTTCAGCATCCGTCGCTGTACAATCTGTCGCTGTACAATCCGTCTCTGTACATCCAACCTGACAATACGTGATATTCCGAATAATAAAATAAAAATTGTCATTATTACGCGTGAATATCACCGTATTTAAATGAAACAAAAGGTTTCCATAAACACGGAAAATAATAATAACGAAGCCCAAAAATGTGACATAGATCGAGTGGGTTGCGCAAAAAACATCATAAGATGAATAAAATGTTAACCGCCATATTCCAGCCTTTTCCGCTGCTGTATTTTTCAGCGCCCTGTAATTAGTAGGATACGTTAATTAAATCAATGATAAAGCCACGATGTTCGGCATCGGTAAGAAATGAAGTAGATTTATGCTTTTTTATTACGACTGCCTATCATAAGCTGCGTTTTTGAATTCAGTACTGGACAGAATCCCCGAGGCGAATATACTGAATTCCCTTTAAACTCTATTTGATTATTTTACGCAAATGAGTGTTTACGAATATTTATTGAAATTCAGAAAAGTGAGTACATTGGAAAGTCTTGAGAAGTTGTTTGATCATTTGAATTATTCTCTGACTGACAATCACGACATTATCAATATGTATCGGGCTGCCGATCATCGCCGGGCCGAATTAGCCGCTGGCGGAAAACTGTTTGACATCGGGCAAGTGCCGAAATCCGTCTGGCACTTTGTGATTTGATGGGGCAGGTGATTTGATGAGGCAGGTGATTGATGGCATAGGTGGTCTGAGGGGTTAGCATGGATGCGCGTGCCGCCGCCGCACGCTATTCCCACCCGCATTTTCCCGCACGTATTTTCTTACCTTTTTTCTTACCTTTATCGCGCCCGATGAGTGCGATTGCCTAATATCCCCACAGAGGGTAAGTTGCCGAATGCCGGACAATGCCCGATAATACGCCGGTTTTATTTTGTAGGCACTGTAATGAGCGAATATGTCTTGCTGTTTGTTGGCACGCTTCTGGTCAACAATTTCGTACTGGTGAAATTCCTGGGCTTATGCCCGTTCATGGGCGTGTCCAAAAAGCTGGAAGCCGCCATCGGCATGGGGTTTGCCACGACATTTGTGATGACGATAGGGTCGGTGTTCTCCTGGCTGGTCAACACCTATGTGCTGCTGCCGTTAAACCTGCTCTACCTGCGCACGCTGGCCTTTATCCTGGTTTTTGCCGTTGTGGTGCAATTCACCGAACTGGCGGTGCGGAAAACCAGCCCGGCGCTCTACCGTTTACTGGGCATCTTTCTGCCGCTGATCACCACCAACTGCGCCGTTCTCGGCGTCGCGTTGCTTAGCGTGAATCAATCGCACAACTTTCTGCAATCAACCATCTATGGTTTCAGCGCCGCCGCCGGCTTTTCGCTGGTATTAGTGCTGTTTGCCGCGCTGCGCGAACGCCTTGCCGTAGCCGATGTGCCCGCGCCGTTCCGCGGATCGTCTATCGCCCTGGTAACGGCCGGCCTGATGTCGCTGGCCTTTATGGGCTTTACCGGGCTGGTGAAACTTTGATGATCACAATCTGGATAGCCATAGCAGCGCTCAGCGCGCTGGCGCTGGTGTTCGGGTTAGTCCTGGGCTTTGCCTCGCGCCGCTTTCAGGTGGAAGAAGACCCGGTGGTTGAGCAACTGGACGCCATGCTGCCGCAAAGCCAGTGCGGCCAGTGCGGTTATCCCGGCTGCCGCCCCTACGCCGAGGCGATCGCCCTCAACAACGAACAAATCAACAAATGCGTGCCGGGCGGCGAACCGCTGATGCTGAAGCTGGCGGAGCGGCTGAATGTCGATCCGCAGCCGCTTGACGCCGAGGCGCCGCAAAAACCGGAACCGCTGGTCGCCTGGGTCGACGAAAACAACTGTATCGGCTGCACCAAATGCATCCAGGCCTGCCCGGTGGACGCCATTGTCGGCACAACCCGCGCCGTCCATACCGTCATCCGCGATCTGTGTACCGGCTGCAACCTGTGCGTGCCGCCCTGCCCAACGGATTGTATCGAATTAAGACCTTTAGCCCCGACAACCGCCAGTTGGAAATGGAATCTCGACGCCATTCCGGTGCGCGTTATCCAGGCGGAAAACCGTGTGATCGAAAATCATGTTTAAGCTGTTCGCCGCCTTCAGAAAAGACAGAATCTGGGATTTTTCAGGCGGAATTCATCCCCCGGAAATGAAAACCCAATCCAGTCAGGTACCGCTGCGGCAGGTTCCTATGCCTGACTATTTGATTATCCCGCTCAAGCAGCACCTCGGGCCGGAAGGCGACCTGTGCGTCAAAGCCGGCGATCCGGTGCTGCGGGGACAGCCGCTGACACGCGGTACCGGCCGGATGCTGCCGGTGCACGCGCCGACCTCCGGGACGGTGCACGCCATCCGCCAGCATATGAGCAATCACCCTTCCGGGCTGACCGAGCTCAGCATCATTATCATTCCCGACGGTCAGGACCGCTGGTGCGAACGCCGCTCCTTCGCCGATTACCGTCAGGCAACGCCGTCCGAACTGGTTGAGCATCTCCATCAGGCCGGTATCGCCGGGCTGGGCGGCGCCGGCTTTCCCACCGCCGCTAAACTGCAGGGCGGTCTGCGCGGCATTGGCACCCTGATTATCAACGCCGCCGAATGCGAACCCTATATTACCGCCGACGATCGTCTGATGCAGGAGTGTGCGCAGGAGATCGCGCAAGGGATCGACATCCTCGACCATCTGCTGCAACCGCAACGTATCCTGCTGGGCATTGAAGACAACAAGCCGGAAGCCATCGCGGCGCTGCGTTACGCGTTGGTGGATTACCCTCGTATCCAGATGCGGGTCATCCCCACGAAATACCCATCCGGCGGCGCCAAGCAGTTAACCAAGATCCTGACCGGCAAAGAAGTGCCCTTCGGCAAGCATTCGGCGTCTATCGGCGTATTGATGCAAAACGTCGGCACCGCGTACGCCATCAAACGTTCGGTCATTAACGGCGAGCCGCTGACCGAGCGGGTCGTCACCCTGACCGGCGATGCCTTGCGCCAGCCGGGCAACGTCTGGGCGCGGTTGGGCACGCCAGTGCGTCATCTGCTGCGCCACGCCGGCTACCATGTCACCACCACTCAGCCGATGGTGGTCATGGGCGGGCCGCTGATGGGGTTCACCCTGCCTGCGCTGGACGTACCGATCATCAAGACCAGTAACTGCATTCTGGCCCCCGCCCGCGATGAGATTCAGGCGCAGGAAGAGGAACAGGCCTGCATCCGTTGCGGCAAATGCGCCGATGCCTGCCCGGCCGGGCTGCTACCGCAGCAGCTTTACTGGTTTAGCCGGGGACAAGAGCACGAGAAGGCGCGCCAGCACCATCTGTTTGACTGTATCGAATGCGGCGCCTGCGCGTACGTTTGTCCGAGCAATATCCCGCTGGTGCAGTATTACCGTCAGGAAAAAGCCGAGATTCAGGCGCTGGATCAAGAATCCCGCAAGGCGGTAGAAGCCAAAGCGCGCTTTGATGCGCGTCATGTCCGTCTGGAGCGGGAAAAACAGGCGCGCGAGCTACGCCATAAACAGGCCGCCGCCAGCGTGGCCGCCGCCGACAAAGATGCGGTGATGGCGGCGCTGGAAAGAGTGCGTACCAAACAGGCGACAGCCGTTCAGGCCGAAATCCGCATTGAACCGGGCCAGCAGCCGGATAACAGCGCCGTGATTGCCGCCCGCGAAGCCCGCAAGGCGCAGGCGCGCGAACATCAGGCGGAAAAAGCGCTGAACACGGCGGAAGACGACGCGCCGAAAGCCGCCATCGCGGCGGCGATCGCCCGCGTCAAAGCCAGACAGGCCGAGGCGCACGCGCCATCGTCTGTTACCGAAGTCGATTCGGTTGCCGGAACCGAAGAGCTCGCGGCGTTAGACCCACGCAAAGCGGCGGTTGAAGCGGCGATTGCCCGGGTTAAAGCCCGTAAGGCCGCGCAGTCTGGTACCGCAGAAGAGGTGACATTGTCACCTCATGCATCGGTATCAACCACAGTGGAAGCGCTGGAAAGCGCGCTCCCGACCACACCGGCTGATGCCGCCCCAACCGAGATCACCGACCCGCGCAAAGCCGCCGTTGCCGCTGCCATCGCCCGGGTTAAAGCCCG